>NZ_CAMYMK010000011.1 GCF_947259545.1 uncultured Marinobacter sp. | reverse complement strand
CTATCTTCGAGTACATCGAAGTGTTTTATAACCGGAAGAGAAGACACTCCGCTTTGGGCTATCTCAGCCCGGTGGAATACGAGCGCAGATGCGCATAACGAGTGTCTATTTTTCGTGGGTAGGACCAGTTGCAAGGAAAATAATGCAGTTCCCTTTTGAGCTTACGAAATCAGAAACTGCCGTATCAAATGATTTATCTGAGCTACCGCTGGATTCGAGATATATTGCCTGTTTTGGCAAGTCCAAAAATATAGCAGCCTTAGAGAAATTCACTGCGCTGAAGAGTCTCTGGCTTTCTGGGGTCAATGAAAAGCAAGCAGCCCTTGTACCAAAGATGGATAGAGTCGAGACCTTAGTCATTCATGACCTTCGTACGCCAACGCTTGCAATACTGAGTAACTTTCCGAACCTCCGAACGCTTCTAATCTGGGGGAATACTAAGGCGAGCAAGCTGACGGAATTATCTGCTCTGAAATCACTTCGTGTTCTGGGGCTAGAGCATTTTCCTAAGGTCAGAACCATAGATGAGATAGCATCGCTTGAGGGGCTGGAAATGCTCTGCTTGACCGGGAGTATGGATACAGCTTTAAAGCTGGATACGCTTTCACCGCTTGGTAACTTGAAACAGCTTGAATTGCTGCATATCACTAATTTGAAAGTTGCAGATGAAAGTCTCGCTTTCGTAGAACATCTGGGCAGTCTCAAGGAACTACAGGTATCAAACCAATTTCCAACGGAAGAATATGCAGCTTTAAAAGCCAAATGTGGTGACGTTAAATGTACCCATCTTGCGCCCTATATCTACAGCGGCCTAAAGTGCAGCAACTGCGGTGCTGGTCAGGCAATGGTCATAGGTAAACGCAAGCCGTTTGTATGCCCGGCTTGTAACCCCAAAAAACTGGAAAAATACCAGTCCCAATTCGAGAATATGGTGGCAAATGCAACGTAACCGGGGGCTGCAGCGGATCGCTTTTCCGGCGCGGTGCGCCTCCAAATCGGCCGCTGAGCCCGGGCGTTAAAACCGGTGCAATCGAATGAAACGCCACCGGCGCCTTCCGGGTCAATGCAGCCCGTATGTCCGTTCCTGTTGATAACGGAAATAGCCCGCCTCTTCCTCCTGGCGAATGATGTCGGCTTCCGCGCCAAGCAGGTTCCTGCGGGCTTCATTCAGGCGGCGTTGGCGTTCTTCGCCTTCATAGTTCGAGGTGATTTCCTGGCGGGTTTGCATGTACGTTTCACCGGCTTCCCAGCGCCTGTCCCGAGTGCGATCCAGGCGGGCAAGGTTTTCTATCGCGCGTTCATTGTAACCAAGGCTGCGCCGCGTTCTGGCGATTGTTTCCCGCCGCTCATGGGGGGACATGTCCCGTAACTCGTCCTGAGTCGCCGCGAGAAACTTGTTGGCAAAGGAATCGCCCAGGGCCATGCTCTGGTTCCGCATGACATCTTCGGGGTATTCCTGGTGCACCAGGGTGCTGAATTCCTCCAGGCGTTCATCAAGGGGGCGGTTGGACTCCGCGGCGAGGTTATCAATGGCCTTTTGCGTCTTGTAATCGCGTATCTGATGTTGCCAAAGCTCTTCGGCTACCTCTTTGCCGAAAATCTCGGCACGGTGCTTCATCAGCACCTCCATTCGCTCTTCAGGGTCGAGCTGAAGAAGGTCGCTTGCTCCCAGACGTCGCCATTCTTCGTATTCCAGGTGGTTGTCTGCGAGCTGTACTAATTCTGTTGCCATGCCGGGAAACGCTGCCTCCAGAAACTCTGTCATCATTTCCCGCCAATTGTCGGGGTACTGGTGGCGCACATAGCTGAGCAGGGCATTAATCAGGTCGATCTGTCCCAGAGCTGTATCCAGATCAGCGCCATGGTGTTTTTGCATCAGTGCGACGACCTGCTCAAAGCTCAGATCCCCCATCACCACCGATGCGCCTTCACCCATGTTCTGGCGATCCAGGTTGGCAAGAGGTGCCGGAGATTCTGGCTGTTGCTGAGGGGAGGGCGCTGGCGGCGCGGTCTCCTCAATGTGTTGGGCGTTCCGGGGTGTTTCAGCCTCTGCCGCTGGTGGTTCTGAAACAAAGCTGTAGACAAAGGCAATGCCTGCTGTTGCCGCTAGGCTGATGATGAAATATTTCGAAGTGGCGAGGTTGCGGGATCTCATAATCTGATGGCTCTGGTTTTCATTGTTGTGAGTGCCGGTGAAGGCTCTCCAGCGAGCCTGTTCCGGAAAAAAACGGAACAGGCTCGTTGTGGCCTTTTAAGGAAAAACGCGCGTTCTTCAGTCGTAGTGTGCGATGTAATGGAAGATGGCACCGTAGAAATTACGGATTCGGAACGTGGTATTGGGAATACCGATCATGTCCAGATGATCCTGGTTGATTACTGCGCCCATGGAGGTCATCTGGGTAGGCGTGGGATAGTTGATGTCGCCTACATAGTCGGTATCGGTGTAACTGGTCAGGTAGTCCATGCCCCAGGCGTTGTAATGGAACTGGGTGCGCCAGCCCATTTGCTGGGAATTGACCCCTACCAGGCCGTCGTCATCAGTGTCTTTCTTTTCTCCATCACCCTTGCCCGCTGCGCCATCGCCGCTGCAGTCATCGGTGCACCAGCCGTCACCATCGATATTGAAATAGTTGTTCTGGGTAATCCACAGTGCGGGATTCACGTTTGAACCTTGCTGTGAATTCACAGTGGAAGCGTAGCGCTTGGCATAGGTATCGCTGACCGGATAGTTCTGGTTGAACTGCTTGGCCCCGGTCAGGGTGCCGTCATTGGGATCGTAGTCATCGTAGATCAGCTGTTTCAGTGCGGCGTTGGCGTCGTTATCCGAGCCGTAAACAATATCGCCATAGGTTTCTGCCAGCGCTTCGACAATGTTGGAGACACCCTCACCCAGGTCGAGCACATGTTTGGCAATGGGGGAGCCCCGATGGGGAGAGGAAATGCTGTAGGCCACTTTCACGACCTGGTAGCCAAAGCGATCGTGGAGAATCCTGGCGGCTTTGCGCAGGTCCATGCCACCCTGGGAATGGCCAACCAGATTGACGTGCTGAAAGTCGTTGGCGATCATCCAGGACTCAACGGCATTGGCCAGCTGCAGTCCGCGGTGGTCGGAAGAATGGAACGGCGACATCGAGGCCGCAGCGCCGATCTGGCCCGAGTCCAGATACTTGTTGCAGCTGCTGTACCAGTAGCAGTTCCGGTAGAGCTTTCGCCCGTAGGTATCGCTGAAGTAATGATAGCCGAGAATGTCGTCGAATCCCCCCATGCCATGAACCATGACGACTGGGTGGGTGGTCCTGTCAGCACCTGCGTGAGCTGTATTGATACTGAATAGTGCGCCAACCGCGAGGGACGCGGCTATCAGGAAGGTTTTGGCTTTGAAAAAGATTTGTTTATTGGTTTTGTTTTTCATTTTGCAGCCTTTTATGTCTGCTCCGCACACACCCAGATGTGCCAATCCGAGACGATCCTGGGTATCAGCTCAACTGCGTCCTGCAGGGGATTTGCATTCTGGATTCCCTTGAAGAGGGATGTAAGTGCATGCAGTGTGTCAATTTATGCATCCGGGATTGCCTTGAGGCGGAATTCAGGATGCGCTTTTGTTGTTTTGAACACTGGATTTTCTTGTTTTTCCTTAAGTCAGATTTGCATCCGACCCAGCGAATATAGTCGGTAAATAAATAGTTAGCTAATCCCAGTTTGGGAGATTGATATGTGGCAATGGCTGGGCCTGGCCGCAGCAAACCCCGGCGTTGAAGGCTGTACTACCATTGTTTCATCACCATGAGTGTGAGTCTTTCCTAATGATGGATATGCTTAGAATTTGTGTTTTGTGATCTGTCTCACAAATGGAAAGGCGATCATGAAGACTCCTATGCAAATGGTAAGTGCAGGAATGGCACACAAGGAGATATCGTGAAGGTTTCTATTAACGGTTTACCCTCTTAGCTTACTGACTGACCTGAAGCTGAGAAGACGGAACACACAGGGGAACCGGGGGCGGCTTGGTCTAAACTTAGGTAAGTTTTCCCCTGCAGGCACTGTTCGGGCTTGATTGATCCCGGCGTTGTCAGGGGATGGGTGCCACATCTTTTCACACAAAAGAGACGTCCATGAACGACGAAATAACGCTCATCGGCAATACTGTTGTTTCCGAGTTTTCAGGCCTCACCGATCTGGGTGAAATGCTTATTGTTTTGATCAGGCTCCTGCTGGCTGTGCTGCTGGGAGGAGTGCTGGGGCTTGAACGGGAGCAACGAGGCAAGGCCGCCGGTGTGCGCACTCATATGCTGGTTTGCATGGGAGCGGCGTTGTTCATCCTGATTCCTCAACAGGCAGGCATCTCTGACGTGGAAATGAGCCGTGTTATCCAGGGCGTGATTACCGGCATCGGCTTTCTGTGCGCGGGAACGATCATCAACGGCAGTGACGAGCAAAGTGCATCCGGGCTCACCACGGCGGCGGGCATCTGGTTCACTGCCGCGATAGGCATCGCGGTTGGTCTGGGGCGGGAGCAGACGGCAATTCTGTGCACTCTTCTGGCCTGGATCGTATTGTTTGTAGTGCCTAAATTCTCGCGCCTCTTAAGTTCGAAACAACAAAAATAGGATCGCCGCCCTCAAACAGCAAAGGCGCTGGCGCCCTTCACCCATACACCTCACAGGACAAAGCACCCGATGACCACTGTTTTACCGCGCCCCTTGCGAATGACCCTGTCACTGATCGCAGTTTTTTTACTCGCGGGCTGTGACACGCCGCAGTTACTGTCGCCCGATGCTCGCCTGCCGGATGGCAGTACCTATACCGGCGATGTCCGGAATGGCTTCTTCCACGGTGAGGGCGTTCAGGAATATGCCAGTGGCGCGGTCTACCGCGGCCAGTTCTGGGAGGGGTACTGGCATGGCCAGGGCGAACTCGAATCCCCGGCGGGTTGGCGATACGAAGGCGAGTTCCGGGAAGGCCTGATGGCGGGGCAGGGTGTGCTTGAGGACGAGGAAAGCCGTTATGAGGGGGCTTTCCGGAACAATGACTTTCATGGGAAAGGTCGCTACGAAATCAATGGCAGCGTCTATATCGCCGAATTCGAAGGTGGCGCGCCCGTACAGGGAAAGCACGTTACCGACTATGGCACCTATGAGGGAGAATTTCGCGACTGGTATTACCATGGTGAAGGCACTTACTCCTTCACCGGTGAATCGGCGGAGTTGGACATCCTCTCGGGCACCTGGGAATACGGTGAATTCCTTGATGGGGAAGAATACATCCCGGAAGAATCGCCGACGCCCCATACCGAGAAGATCCTCGCCGAGGACCACAAACGTCTGAATAACCAGATCGAAAGCCTGGAACCTGAGCGGCCAGGCGAGACGGACGCCTATTTCCTCGCCGTGGGGGGAGACGGCACCGAGTCGGTTTTCATGCGTGACATCCAGGTTGCAAGAACGGCCCTGCAGGCACAGTTCGATGTGGAGAATCGTGCCGTCATGCTGCTGAATCACCGGGATTATGAAACCTTCCCTCTGGCCACCCGCCCCTCCATCGCAACGGCCCTGGAAGCGTTGGATGAGCACATGAACCCGGAGGAGGATTTGCTTGTCATCCATCTTGTCAGTCATGGCCGGAAAGATGGACAACTGTTATTGCAGCAACCTGGTATCGAACTGCCGGACCTGACGCCCCAGGCCTTTGCGGAAATGCTGGAGCCACTGGACGCCCGCCGGAAACTGCTGGTGGTGTCAGCATGCTACTCCGGCCACTGGCTCAATCAACTCAAAGACAGCGATACGCTGATCCTGACTTCCGCAAGAGCAGATCGCACGTCCTTTGGCTGCGGGGACGACTCGGAAATGACCTGGTTCACCAAGGCGGTGTATCAGAGCGTGGGCCTGTCACTCACCGATCCCGAGAGCATGTTCGAGCAGATCAACACGCAGATCAGAGACTGGGAAGAAGAAATCGGTATGGCGGAAGACCTCTGGTCCTATCCCCAGTCCCACCTTGGCGAAAATATGCGGCAATGGCTGATCCAGGCCGACATGGGGCTGAGTCCAGCTCCAACAAGCGAACAACCATGAATGCCCGGAGTTCCCGGGGCGAAGCTAAAGGTTGAGGCCCGCCTGCAGCATATCCTCTTCGATAATTTGCGCCAGGCGTCTGACGCCGGGGCCGATCTGCTCAGGGTCGTGAAAAATCAGATAGAGCTGCGCAAAGCGGGCATCACCATCGCCCAGAGGTAAGGGCTTCAGCAGACCGGACGTCAGTTCATGGCGGATTTTGTCTTCCGGCAGCCAGGCAAAACCATAACCGCGGCACACAGCACCGATGGAGGTGGCCATACTGGAGACGGTCCAGCGCTGCGCGACGTCTACGGTAGAGGTGCGGCTATCGCGCTGGTGTGATGTATCACGGACCACCAGGTGGCGATGTTTGCGCAGGTCGGACAGGCTGAGTTGGCGCCCCAACTGATGCAGAGGGTGGTCGGCATGGGCGACTGGGATAATGCGGGAGGTGTGGGGCAGGGCTTTGCCATTGGAGCCCGCTGGCACCTCGGGCAGAATGGCCAGCTCCACCTGACCGGACATCAGCAAGTCCGGGCCGCCCTGGAAGATGGTTTCGTACAGGTTGATGCGGGTGTGGGGGCTGTCCCTGCCAAATCGTTCGAAACTCTCCAGTAGCAGCCAGGTGGGATACAGGGCCTCCACCGCAATATTGATTTCACTTTCCCAGCCAGCGGACACCTTGCCTGCCGCCCTTTCCAGGTTGGCTGAATCCTCCAGTAATTGTCGGGCCCGACGGTAGAGCATGTCACCTGCCGGCGTCAGAATGGCGCGACGACCTGCCATCTGGAACGCTTTGATATCCAGCAGACGTTCCAGCTTTTGTACGGCATAGGTCACTGAGGACTGGCTCTTGTGCAGCTTTTCTGCTGCCTGGGCATAGCCACCGGCTTCCACGACGGCCACCAGGCAGCGCCACTGTTCCAGGCTGATATGAGGAGAGGGAAGGCGTTCCATTAAGCATCTAAATATTCGATAGAATTGTGCCAAATTTTGAACTATAGAATCTAACTGATCAATGTTTTAATTCTCTCATCGCCGTTCCAAATATGAAGAGAGGCAGGAGAGAAACGATGACAACATTATTGAAAATCCAGAGCAGTCTGTTTGAGGATGCTGGCCAGTCATCACTGTTGGCACAGCAGTTTGTGGAGCGCTGGCAGGCGCAGCAGGCGGATGCCAACGTGATCAGCCGTGACCTGGCGACAGAGAACATCCCCCACCTGGATCAGGCGCGGCTCCAGGCGCTGATGACGCCCGAGGCTGAGCGCACCGAAGAGCAGCACGCGATGGTGGCATTTGCCGACAGGCAGATTGCCGAGGTTCAGGAAGCGGATGTGCTGGTGTTGGGTATTCCCATGTATAACTTCAGTATTCCTTCCGTGCTCAAGGCCTGGATGGATTACGTTGCCCGGGCCGGGGTCACTTTCCGGTACACCAAGGAGGGGCCTGAGGGTTTACTGCAGGGCAAGAAGGCTTATGTCTTTATCACCCGCGGTGGCTTTTACGGTGATGACCATGCCCAGACTGCCCTGGTGCGTCAGTACCTTGGATTCGTGGGTATCACCGATGTGGAAATCGTTCATGCCGAAGGGCTGAATATCGGTGATGAGACTCGCGACAAGAGCCTTGCTGCGGCGAATGACAGGATTGCCGAATTGCTGGCGGCGTGATCAGCGGGATTATCGGAAACAGGACCAGGAACGACCGGACAAACTCACACCATCGTTCCTGGTCACTTCCGATGACCTTCATTCATTTTCTTTGGTTGCCGCCTGAATTTTCTCCAATTGTTCATGCAGAAGCTTCTCCAGCTTGATCAGCTTCTCGCGGTTTTTCTCGTTGGGACGATTGGTATAGAGATCCACGTAGGTCTTGGTGACCTCATTGAGTATGGGGTGAAGCTTTTTGTGCTCGTCTTCACTCATGACTGTCCTCCTCGCCTCGCGCGGTTTTAGATTGCATACATTAACTATGGCCCAGATTCCGGGCTGTTGAAAGTGACCTCAAGCAATCAGGCGACACACTCAATCAAACATTGACGAAACCATTGATGGGCAGGGTCGTTGTCCAGCAAGGGTGCCCACATCAGGTAGACGGGCAATGGCGGAATATTGGCAGGAAAAGGCAGGGTCTGAAGCCCCAGCGCGTGGGCGTATTGTTGCGCCAGGCGCTCCGGCACGGTGGCAACCATGTCGGACCGGCTGCAGGTGGCCAGCATGCTGGCGAACTGCGTGACCCGCGCGCCGGTACGGCGTTGCCAGCCCGGTTCATTGAGGATCTGATCCAGCGGCAGGCGGCGGTTCCGCTCCGGCAGCACGACGTGTTCAGCCTCCAGGAACTGTTGTTTGCTGCAACTGCCTTGCAGGGTGGGATGCCCCAGTCGAGCCACCACGGCGAGTCGTTCCCCCATCAGTACCTGCCGGTGCAGCTGATCGTTTTCGGTGCCAAAGGCATCCACGGCCAGATCAGCCTGGGCAGTGCAGAGTGTTTGCGGTATATCGTCGCCAGCCAATGTCACTTCCACCACCACGTTGGGTGCCTCCCTCCGCAGGCGCGCCAGCAGCGTGGGTAACACCACCATTTCGAAATAGTCATTACTGAGCACACGAAAGTGACGCTGGCTGGTTGCCGGCACGAAGCGATTGGCCGGGTCCAGGGTGTCACGCATGGCGGCCAGTTGCTGGTTGAGGCTGCCATGAAGCTCTCGAGCCCGGGGGGTGGGTAGCATGCCCTGACGAGTGCGCACGAACAGGGGGTCGCCCAGAGTATGGCGCAGGCGCTGCAGGGCAGCGCTGATCGCCGGCTGGCTCATGCCCAGGTTCTCGGCAGCGCGGGAGAGCTGACCGGCCTCCATGATGGCGTCGAACACCGGCAGCAGGTTGAGGTCGACACTTCGTAAATTCAGCTTCATGGATATTATTTATACCAAATATTGAATAGGAAAATATACCAAGCGTCATTAAGGTCAAAAGACACACCTGCACCTATTGTCTGGGAGAACAAAAATGGACGATCAAAAACTGACGATGCTGGTAACGTCTTTTATCGTAGTGACCGCCCTTTGGGAGGTGGTCAGTGGCCGTACCCGCGACGGGCGGAAAAACAAGCAGGACTGGCGGATGGCGTTTCTCGCCACCTTTATGATGGTGGCGGTTCAGCGTCCGCTGGTGCTGTTGGTACTGACCCTGGGGCTCTCGACGCTGATTCCGGGCAGCGCCGGTTCACTGGCCTGGCTTGAGCAGGCGTATTTCTGGCCGACGCTGATTGTCTTTTTCTGCGTGGAGGAGTTTATCCACGGCAGTTTCCACCTGTTCGCTCACCGGCGCCGACCCAACAACCGAATTCTTCAGTGGGTCCAGGCGTTCTACAAGATGAGCCACCGTCCGCATCACATGTCCGGTGGCGTGGATAACAAGGGGCAACTCTCGGTGACCCAGACGTTCGTCAACGGGTGGGCCTGGTGGTTGATCATGCCCAACTACACTTTCCAGCTGTTGTGCCTGTATCTGGGACTGGTGGATGTCTTTCTGGTCGCCACCGCGTTCAAGGGCTTCTGGGCGGCTCATACCCACGTTAACTGGAATTACGACCTGTATTTCCACAACCACCGCTGGGCCTGGGTGCGCAAGACCATGTGGGCGCTGGCTCATATCCTGGTCTTCCCGACCCAGCACCATCATCACCATGCCCGCGGCCCCAATTCAGCCAGGAATGTGACCTCCACCCTGGCGATTTATGACTGGCTGGTATTCGGCACCCTCGCCATTGAGACCAGCAAGCCCAAGATCTACGGCTGGCGCCAGAAAGAACACGAGGCGAACAGTGTCCTGAAACGCTATTTCTGCTGGGATGTACGACAGTACGTACCTAAAGGCTGAGCGCGCATAGTGTGTGGGCCTGTTCGCCACACTCACTGCCAATGACCCGCTGTTACCCATCCCAATATCTGAACATTTGTTCACAGCTCCAGCCGTGGGTGCTATTTTGAAAGTAAGAGCTTTTACGTGTTTGTGCCCGGTGATGACTCCCTGGCGGGTAAAAGTTGCGGTATGGAGCTGGCGCTTATGGGTAAAGCGGGCGATCCAGATAACAAGATTATCGTCAGGCTCCGTGAAAAGGCAGAGCGATTGGAGCGCCTTGAGAGCAAACTCAGGGTGTTGGAGCGGGAACGTGAAGACTTGCTGGACAGTAAAAAGCGGTTGTCCAATGAGCTGGAAAATTACCACAGATGTCTTCAGGAGTGGGAGTGGTTCTTCGAGCATTCCGTCCAGATGCTATGCATTGCGGGATTGGACGGTTACTTCAAGCGCGTGAATTCGGCGTTCGCCAAGACCCTGGGTTATTCGAAAGAAGAATTGCTGTCACGTCCTTTTGTGGATTTTGTCCATCCCGACGATGTGGACAAAACCGCCCGGGAGCTCGAGGGCTTGGGGGCTGGCCGCGACAGCATCAGTTTTGAAAACCGTTATCTTGCCAAGGACGGAAGCTGGCGCTGGATTGCCTGGTACTGCCCTGCCATTACCAATGCCACAACCAAACTGTTTGCAATTGCCCGCGATATCACCGAAGACCGCCGCAAGGAAGCTGAAATCCTTTACAGGGCCTCTCACGACTCATTGACGGGGCTATACAACAGAGCCGCGTTTGAAGAAAGCCTCGAGGATGCCATAGCTCTGCAACGCCGAAATCAGAAAGGTGAGGTAGTGCTTTACCTGGTTGATATTGACGGTTTCAAGGACGTGAACGACCAGTACGGACATATGGCCGGTGACCATTTACTGCAGGTGCTCTCAAAGCGGTTCCGGCAGATCCAGCGCGCAGGTGAAATGGTGGCGAGAGTGGGCGGGGATGAATTTGCCTTTCTGGTGGACGGCACCACGGAAGGTTCCGGCAGTTACCCCTTTGAGCCTCTTGCGGAACGTATTATCGCGGAGGTCCGCGAGCCTGTAGAAATGAGCAACGGGGCGGTCACCGTTGGTTGCAGCATCGGCATTTCAACGTTTCCCTGTACCGCTGACGATGTCTGTTCACTGATGGTCCAGGCTGACAAGGCCATGTATTCAGTCAAGAATTCCGGAAAGAACGGTTTCCGAAAGTTTGATCCTTCGCTAATCTGACGGGCACGAAAGATAGGCACGCGTGCAGGCAGGCCTTTCCCAACTGATCAAACGGAACAGCTCATGACGGAATACTTTATCCAGGCGTTTATCTACCTACTGGCGGCGGTCGTCGCGGTACCGTTGGCCAAGCGCCTGGGGCTGGGGTCGGTGCTCGGGTATCTGGTGGCCGGGGTGGTGATCGGACCGATGACCGGCCTGGTGGGCCAGGAAACTACCACGATCCAGCACTTCGCCGAATTTGGCGTGGTGATGATGTTGTTCCTGGTGGGCATGGAACTGGACCCGAAGTCCCTGTGGGCCATGCGGGTCCGCTTACTGGGCCTCGGGGGGCTTCAGGTAGTGCTGACCTCCGTGGCAGGTACGGCCATCGCCTGGTGGCTGGGGCTCCCCTGGCAGACCGCAGTCACCGTGGGCTTGATCTTTTCCCTGTCATCCACGGCCATTGTTCTGCAAACCCTGAACGAGAAAGGTCTGAGCAAGACCGAGGGTGGACGTGGCGCCTTCTCGGTGTTGCTGTTCCAGGATATCGCCGTCATCCCCATGCTTGCCGTGATTCCGTTGCTGGCGGTGTCGGGGCTGGCGGCGGTTGGTTCGGCAGATGCGGACCACCATGGCAGTTTCAATCTGGTGGCGGACCTGCCCGGCTGGGCTCATGGGTTGGTGGTGATTGGTGCGGTGGCAGCCGTGATCGTAGGCGGCCACTACCTGAGCCGGCCACTGTTCCGCTATGTGGTGCAGTCCGGCATGCGGGAGGTGTTTACCGCCATGGCGCTGATGCTGGTGATCGGCATTGCCGCATTGATGAGTGTGGTGAATCTGTCACCTGCTCTTGGTGCTTTCCTGGCCGGCGTGGTTCTGGCAAACAGTGAATTTCGTCATGAGCTTGAAGCCAACATTGAGCCGTTCAAAGGCCTGTTGCTCGGCCTGTTCTTTATCACCGTCGGTGCCGGCATCAATTTCGATGTGTTGTCAGCGCAGTGGGGTACGGTGCTGACACTGGGGTTATTGGTGATTGTGGTCAAGGCCGCCGTGTTGCTACTGCTGGCTCAGTTGTTCGGCTTGCGTGGCCGCGATGGCTGGCTGTTTACCCTGGGGCTGGCCCAGGCCGGTGAATTCGGATTTGTGCTGCTGACCTACAGTCTGCAGAACCGGGTGGTCCCCGCGGACATTGCGCAGATCCTTTCATTGGTGGTGGCGCTGTCCATGTTTCTCACGCCCTTACTGTTCATCGCCTATGACCGCCTGATCCTGCCGCGGTACCGAGAGGCCCGGAATGAGCAGCGGGAAGCAGACACCATTGAGGAACAGGCGCCAGTGGTTGTGGCCGGTGTGGGACGTTTCGGCCAGATCGTCTGCCGCTTGCTGCGCGCCAACAACATTCCGATTGTGGCTCTGGATCTGGCGCTGGACCAGATCGAGAATCTGCGTCGCATCAACATCAAGAGTTACTTTGGCGACGCCAGCCGGTTGGACCTGCTGGAAACCGCCGGTATCGCCAATGCCCGCCTGCTGGTGGTGGCTATTGATGACCGCGAACGGGCCGTGTCACTGGTGCATCACGTCAAACACCATTTCCCGGGTGTCTGGATTCTGGCGCGGGCCTTCGATCGGGGCCACGGATACGATCTGCGGGACGCGGGCGCCGATGAAGTGGTCAGCGAAACTTACCACTCTGCCCTGGAACTGGGCGGTCAGGCTCTGACGGCGTTTGGTGTGCATCCCTTGCGGGCCCGCCAGATGACCTGGGCCTTTGTGAACAACGAGAAAGCCCATGAGGCCGAGTTGCGCGAGGCCTGGAAAGATATCGAGTCGGGAATCAGCTTCAGCCCACGCTACGGCGAGCTGTTCATGAAGCTGGAAGACACCCTCAGCGATGTGATGAAGCAGGACTGGCAGCCACCCAGCCGAGAGGAAGTGCCCTTGTGGGCTCCGCCGGAAAACGGCGGGCGTTAGACGGTATCTTCGATGTCTTTGGTCTCGGTTTTAGGTACCGTCAGCATCAGCAGGAAGCCGACCAACAGGAACAGCAGGATGGTACTCATGCCCCAACGCTGACTGTCGGTGAGGGCTGTGACCCAGCCCACCAGCAGGGGGCCGGCGAACGCTGTTGCCTTGCCGGAGAACGCGAACAGGCCAAACATCTGGGTCTGAAGGTGGGGTGGGGCGACGCGGGCCAGGTGTGAACGGCTAGCGGACTGCAGTGGCCCCACGAAAATACCCAGGATCATGCCCCAGACCCAGAAGGCGGTGGCACTGTCCACCAGCATAATGGCCAGCGCACTGCTGCCCAACCCGATCAGCGCGAGCAGAATGGTGTTTCGGCCGCCAAGGGCATCGTCAATCCAGGCAAAGCCCAGAGCGCCCAGCCCTGCCGTCACGTTCAGGGCGATGGCGAATTGCAGGACTTCGGTAGGGCTCATGTTGAACGTACCGGCGGCATACACGCCCCCGAAGGTAAAGATGGTGGCCAGGCCATCGGTGTACAGCATGCGGGCGATCAGGAAGCGCACAATGTCCTTGTACTGGCGGACGTGAGCGATGGATTCCTTCAGTTGCACAAAGCCGGCGCGGGTGGCGGCTGCCAGACCGAGGCCCGTGGATGGCCGGTCCGGGATGAAGAAAAAGGCCGGCAGGGCGAACACCAGATACCAGACCGCCACAAGAACGAAGGTGGCGCGGACGTGTTCGGCCTCATCCCGGTCCAGGTTGAAGAGACTGGCGTCGGCCTCTATAAAGCCGTACAGCGCGATCACCAGACTTGTAACTCCGCCTGCATAGCCCAGCCCCCAGGCCCAGCCGGACCAGCGACCGGTGCGCTCCTGACTGGCCAGGTCCGGCAGCATGGAGTTGTAGAAAATAAACGCAAACTCGGCGCCGAGGGTGCCCAGTCCCACCCACAGTGCGGCGTTCCAGAACTGGTCCTGATTCGGTGTCACAGTCCACAACATGGCGGATGAAAGTACGCACAGCAGGGTAAAGCTGATAAGCCAGGGTTTACGACGCCCTGACTGATCCGCAATGGCCCCCAGAATCGGTGCCAGGATCGCGATAAAGACCCCGGATATGCCCACGATGTTGCCCCAGGCGTTGGTGCCCGCGACTTCGTCCTGCATCACCGAAACGCTGAAATACTGAGCAAAGACAAAGGTGAGAATGATGGTAAAGAAGGCGCTGTTGGCCCAATCGTAAAAAGCCCAGGACCAGAGTGCGCGTTTGTCTTCCTGCGCGCCCGGGGGCTGGGCGTGGGGCGTGTGTGGTGGCATTTGCGGCTGGGCTCCTGATCTTTACAAGGTACATCCGTGAGGTGATTGTGGCCGTTATCGACGTAAATGCCCAGCCCCGTTCAATTAAGCAGTCTTCAGGTTGTTTGCCTCATGGTCGAGCAGTCAGGTCGTGCAATCAGATGGTCAGCCCCAACAGCAGGACCAGTTCGGAAAACACCACACTGGCTCCCAGGGTGTCGCCTGTATAGCCATCTAGCTGGCTGCGCAGATAGCCTCCCCAAATCAGCGCAACGCCGAGCGTGGAGCACAGGCCCCACAGCAAAATCCAGGGTTCATATAGAGTCAGTGCCAGGGATGCGCAAAGGGTAAACGCTGCGGCAACCGCCAGGCGGGCTCGCGAAAAACCGTCGGCGACCGGTTTGCTCTTGCTCTTGTCCGGGTCGGTCACGTAGGGCAGGTAGCCCATGATCAGCAATGGCGTCAGGCGTGCCACCATGGGTGCGGCCAAAAGCGCCAGCCAGACGCTCCTCACCTCTGCCAGGAGGGCAACTTTCAGTGCCAGGGCTGATACTAGCGCCACAGTACCGTAGGTGCCGATCCGGCTGTCCTTCATGATCTCCAGGCGCTTTTCGATCGTATACCCACCCCCAAGCGCATCCACACTGTCCGCCAGGCCATCTTCATGGAAGGCCCCTGTCATCCACAGGTGCAGAATGACTACCAATATAATGGAGATGATTGGACTGAAGGCGAGCGTCAGTAAGGTGTAAGCACCGGCATAGCATACGCCGAGTAACAGGCCGACAAGTGGGAAATAAAGACTGCTCTGGTTCATCAGCCGTTGAGAATAATCAATCTGGATCAGCATCGGTATCCGTGTGAGGAAGCCGATCGCCAGCCAGAAGGCCTGCCATTCACGGACCGTTGGGGGCGTATTGGGACTCAAGTGATGCTCCGGGGGCATGCTCGCGGGATTTGTTGCCATACTCTACACTTTTTTTGTGGGTTGCCGGAAACGGCTCCTTTGATTGGAGTCCCGCAGTTTTATGCATGATCAACAGGACAGCGATGGCCCAGGCCAGGATTCGCAGGCGTTTTATACCAAACTGATCACCAGCGTGCCCGGCATTCTGTATACATTCTGGGTTAGCGCTGACGGCAGCGATCAGCGTTTTCCCTATGTGAGCCGGCGAGTGAACGAATGGTTCGGACTGAAGCCGGAGGACTTGCAGAAAAGTGCGGATGGCCTGTTTGGCATCGTACACACGGATGATCTTTCCGGAGTGGTGGAAGGTATCCAGACCTCCGCCCTTAATCTGACGACGTGGAAGCACTGTGCCAGGCTGAAAACCACATCCGGAGAGTACCAGTGGTTTGAAGGCTATTCCGAGCCAGAGCGCCTGAGCGATGGCAGCACGTTGTGGTACGGCCAGTTTCACAACATTCAGCAATACAAGGAACTGGAACAGACCCTGCGCGAAAGCGAAGCCGAACAATCATATCAGGCGGGTTTTCAGAAGCTGATAGCCGACCTTTCCAAGGAATTCATTAACCTGCATTTTGGAACCATTGATGAGTGCATCAACGAACTGCTGAAAAGCATTGGTCAGTTCTTTGAGGTTGATCGCGCCTATCTGTTTACCTTCTCGGACAACTACCAGTTTATGGTCAACACCCATGAGTGGGTGAGGCCGGGGGTTTCCGCACTGATCAAGCGGCAGCAGAATGTCTTCATTGGATGTTTTCAGTGGTGGCAGCAGCAGATTAACGGGATGGTAAGTAGCAATAAGGTTGTCTTTATCCCGGACGCGTCTGAATTGCCGGACAGTGCAAGCGGTGAGAGGGAGTTGCTGGAACGCCGGGGGGTCTGCTCCATGTTCGCCGTACCGGTAAAAGTTCGCGGGCGAGTGACTGGTTTTTTCGGGGTGGATTCGCTGCGGCAGCGGCACTGGCGGGAGGATCAGGGCGATTTGTTGATTATTGTCTCCGGGCTGTTGTCCGGGGCGCTTGAACGGCATACCCTTGAGCAAAAGCTGCTGAGCCAGTCGATTCGCGATCCACTGACCGGACTGCATAACCGCCGATACCTGATGCCCCGGTTGTACGAAATGCTCGGGCGGGCTTCCCGGCACCAGGATACGTTTGCGGTGGCGATGTTTGATATCGACCATTTCAAGCAGATAAATGATTCTCTCGGACACCTCGGCGGCGATTATGTATTGACTGAGATTGCCGGCATTCTGGAACAACACACCCGTGGAATGGACGTGGTTGCCCGTTTTGGTGGTGAGGAATTCGTGGTGGCGTATTCACTGGAGCAATCCGATGACGTCGGCCGTATGGTTGCCAGGATCTTGCAGGCGGTTCGGGATCATGACTTTGTATTTGAAGGCTCTCCCATAGATGTCACTGTCAGTGCCGGGGTTGCCGCTGTTTCCGATCTTCCAAAAATCCCTAATAGTCCGGACCCCGTGATTGGTATGGCGGATCGCCGTCTCTACCTGGCGAAGCAGGCGGGTAGGGATTGCTTCGTCAACGAATCAGGGACTTATCGTACGTAAGAGGCAGGCCTCCGATGGGCATGACGGACAATCTGCTGTCGACTACTCAGCTAATCATCACCGGTCTTCTGTTTATTGTGTTGCTGGGGCTGGCCATCCGTCATGTGGATTGGCGGGGTTTCCGCAAGGATAATGCGCTGCAACATTCGTTTTTTGGTGCGGCGGTGGTGCTGGGTTTTATCTGGCAACTGCGCGCGGGTATCTCGCCGGGATTATCTATCCATATATTTGGCATGACGGTCGTTACCCTGATGCTCGGTTGGGGGCTGGCGGTGCTGGCGGGCCTGATGGCCCTGGTTATCACGGTGATCACGGGGCGAGAGCCACTGGCTATGTTCGCAGCCAATGGGCTGGTGACAGTAATGGTGCCGGCGCTGGTCAGCCACGGCATTATGTTGTGGGAACGACAGCGGAATTTCCGGAACTTCTTTGCCTACATCTTTTTCTGTGGTTTTTTCGGTGCGGGTATCGCTGTGGCTTGTGCCGGCCTGGTGATGTGTCTGATGTTGTGGACCGCTGGCGTTTATGAGGTTCGTGAGTTGGTCCACGAGTACATCCGGTACCTGCCACTGATTATGTTGCCGGAAGGCTTCGTGAACGGCGTCTTCGTGACCGGGCTGATGGTGTTTCACCCAGACCGGCTAACCACCCTGGAGCAGCAACGCTACCGCTGAACAAAGCTAGAGGCTGGATTGTGCTGGGCGTCGGGCCCTTCTTCGTCCAGGAGTTGCTGCCATTGCCGGGTCCAATCCAGAACTTCGCCGGCTGGCATGGGCCGGGCAATGCCGTATCCCTGAACAAAGTTACAACCCATGTGCTTCAGGGCATCGGCGTGGGCCATGGTTTCAACGCCTTCCGCCAGCACTGGATGGGCAAAGCGCTGGGCAAGGAAGATCACGCTTTCCACAATGGCCCGGTCACTGGCATCTTCCAGCATGTTAAAGACAAAGCTCTGGTCAATCTTGATCATGTCCACCGGGAGGGTTCGCAGGTAGGTCAGCGACGAGAATCCGGTTCCGAAGTCGTCCAGTGCGACTTGCAGGCCAAGACAACGGCATTTACTGAGCACGTTGCTGGCCCGCTGAGTGTCCTCCAGGGCTGTCGATTCCAGAACCTCGAGTGTGATCAACCCCGGGTCGAGATCGGGGTGGAGTCGCAGATAGGTTTCAATGAAATCCGCGAAACTCCTATCCATCAGATGCTGGGCGCTGATATTGATGCTTACCGACAGCGTTGTTCCGGCTTCTCTCCAATGATTGAGTTGATGGATGGCCTCTTTGACGACCCACTGACCCATCGGTACTTCGAGGTGGCTGTTCTCCACGGCCGGCAGGAACGATTTGGGAGCAACTAGGCCCAGCTCCGGGTGGTTCCAGCGGATCAGTGCTTCGTAACCGGTAATGGTACCGTCATGCAAGTTAACCTGCGGTTGAAAGTAAAGCTCCAGCTCTTCATTCTCAAGCGCCCGGTCGATGTCCATCAGTTGGCTTCTGCGTTTGCGGCGATGTTCGTCCAGGCGTGGGTCAAAGAAATGGATTTGATTGCGGCCTTTTTCCTTGGCTGAGTACATGGCCTGGTCTGCGTGACGAATCAACCCCTCGGCATCGCTGTTGTCATCCGGATAATGGGTGACACCAAGGCTGCCGGTCAGGGTGATAGATTCCCCTGCCAGTGTCAGTGTGTCGCCAACGGTGCCCAGAATGCGCTGAAAGACATGATCGCTCGCGTTACTATGGAGCAATATGGCAAATTCGTCGCCACCTATGCGTGCAATGATATCGCCGCTTCTCAGCGTTTGGGTTAGGCGTTCAGCCAGGGTCTTCAGGGCCTCATCCCCGGCGGCATGGCCGAAGCGTTCATTGATGGTATTGAATCCATCCAGGTCCAGATAACAGATTGACAGCCCTCGGCGGAGCCGGTCTGCGTGTGATCGTGCCGCCCTTAATCGTTCCTCAAGCAGCTGCCGGTTGGGAAGGCCGGTGAGGACATCGTAATTGGCTGCGCGATTCAGTTCCTTCGCGTGGTTCTTGAGGGCGGTGATATCTGAGAACGCGGCCACATGGTAGAACTGGCCAGGGTGATCCAGGTGCACCCGGCTGATGGAGAGTAGCTCTGCATACTCTTCCCCGTTTTTACGACGGTTCCAGATTTCACCACGCCAGTGGTCTGTTCGCTCTATCGTGTGCCACATGGATCGATAGTAAGCGGGGGTATGGCGCCCTGAGCTGAGAATGGACGGATTCAATCCTAGAACCTCGTTGCGGCTGTAACCGGTAATGCGGGAGAAGGCAGGATTGACGTCCAGGATACGATTGTTGTGATCTGTAATCAGAATGGCTTCGTGGCTACGATCAAACACGCTTGCGGCAATTCTCAGGCCACGTTCGCTGTTTTTGCGGTCTGAAATGTTGTTCTGGATTGCGATGAAGCCAGGCTTGACGCCCTGCTCAGGTCCAACCGGAAAACAATGGCTGTGTACCCAGTAGGGGGATCCGGAACGAGTATATTGAAGCAGGTCCGCTTCAAACGCCTCGTTTTCATACAGCTTCTGTCGGATGCGTTTTATGGTCTCGGGATCGGTATCGTCGCCAAAAAGCACGTCACCGACACGCTTGCCCCGAATGTCCTGGAGCATATAGCCGGTGTAGTTCTCGAAACTCGGGTTGACCCAGTCAAAACACCCAGCTTCATCCGTGATCATCACCATATTCGGTGTATAGCGGGCAAGCAGAGCCAGCCTGGAATCTTGATTGCCGACGATATCCTGTTCATTGCTGGATTTGTCTGTCATATGAAACCCATGGAGCTATCCTGAACGCGGCTTATTATCCGAACCAGGTTCAGAATACAGAAAACCCGCTTCGGTTCGAAGCGGGTTTTCTACTTACCGCGGTCGGGAAATCCCGAGAGCTTTGCGGTTAACGAACCCCGGCCCGGCGCAGCGCAGCGGGTGTGAACTCATTGGAGCGGGCTTTTACACCAAAGGTGTAAGGGTCGTCCTCTTCGTTGGTCAGGCCCATAACCAGGTAGCGGCCGGAGAGCAGGTCGTACAGGGTTTCAGCGGCGTAGCTGGGCACGCCAATGTCATATCCCTGAACCATGTGCGCCTCGGCAACACGCCAGAGCTGACTCCTGCCATCGTAGTGGTCAACCACGGAGATCTGCCAGGAATCCTCATCCACGTAGAAATCACGCTGGGCGTAAATATGGCGCTCGCCGTCCTTCAAGGTGGCACGCACATGCCAGACACGATGCAGTTCGTAGCGGGTCAGCTCCGGGTTGATGTGGCCTGGCTGGATGATGTCATCGTAGCTCAGGCTTTGATCGCCAAGTCTGTAGGAGTTGTACGGGATGTACATTTCCTTTTTGCCAACCAGCTCCCAGTTGTAGCGGTCCGGTGCACCGTTATAAAGGTCAAGGTTGTCAGACGTACGCTGACCGTCGGCGGCGGTACCCGGTCCGTCGTAGGCTACCTGGGGTGCCCGGCGAACACGGCGCTGGCCGGAATTGTAGATCCAGGCACGGCGTGGCTCCTTGACCTGGTTCAGAGTTTCGTGAACCAGCAACACGTTACCGGCGAGGCGTGATGGGGCGGTAATGACCTGCTTGAAGTAGAACAGCACATTCTCGTCCATGCCCGGCTCGTAGTCTGCCAGTGCCACTCGGTCGGTCAGATGTTCGGTGAATTTGACCGGGCTGTAGTCGCCATTGGCCTGAGGGGTTACCTGGGCAACATTACGGATAATGGAACCACCGCGGTAACGGGTAATGTGATTGAAAATGACCTCGACCCCTTTTTTCGGAATCGGAAAGGGTACGCCGGTCTGATAGTTCTGAAGGCCGTTGCCATCGGGCGTCAGGGACACCTTGGTGGCATTCTCCGCAGCCTTTTCCATCATGAAATCCGGATAGGCACCGGTACGGCGAGTCTGGTAAACCGGAATAAAGTAATCGCTGTAGGCCTTTATGGTAGCCACCTGACCCGGGGAGAGCCGATCCTCGTACTCGTCCACGTTACTCTGGTCGATGACGAACAGGCGCTCGTCTTCCGGGAACGGATCCGGATAGATGCCTTCCTGTGGCTGCTCGACCGGAGGTGACGTGAGTCCACCCGTCCATGCAGGGATTTCATCTCCGTTACCGGCTTTTTCGGCGCCGATAGGTGTCAGTTCGTTGCCAAGTTTCGCCGCTTCCTCTGCGGAGACAGCCGCGAGGGCTGCTCCGGAAGAAAACATCGAGACGGCGATGGCGCTACCGATGAGGTGCTTTCTATATGCGTTCACAAGTGACTCCTTTGTGATTGTCGTTTATGAATCAGAATGAGTAGGAAATACTGGCTGAAACGAAATCCCGGTCTTCAATGACGTTGTAGTCACCACCGAAATAGTTCGTGTAGCTGATCGAGCCGGAGTATTTGTTCTGGTAGTTGGCGTCCAGACCAAGGCTGACCGACTTGTTACCCTCGTTGAAGTTGCCGCCGGGGTCCGGGGCATAGCCCTTCACGTCATGGGTAATGAACAGCTTGGGCAGCAGGTTGATGCCGGCAATTGCGTTGGAGTAATCCAGCGCGAACAGTGCGCGATAGCCCCAGGAAAAGGACGTGGTGAAACCATCCGCGCCGCAGTTGGTCGGATTGATGTTCAGCCTTGTGGTCTCATCCCCCGGGCCTTCGCTACAGAAGTCGCCGGAGAAGGAATCACCATCCAGCGGTACCGGGCCTACCCCGTAAATACCGGACCGACCATAGCGGGCTTCGCTCTTGTCGGGCAGTTCGTGTACATAGGTGGCGCCAGCCTCAGCGACGATGATGAACCGCGCCGCACCCAGTACCCGGTCAATGAAGTGGATGAGGGTTGCCTGAGCCTGGGACACGTTGTAGCGGTCGTAACCATCAATCGCCTTGCCGGCGTAGTTGAACCCGGGGCTGTTATCCTGCACACGCTGTTCCAGCTTGCTAACGACCTGACCATCCGGACCACGCTGTTGCAGTCCACCGTAGATCAGCTCAAAGGTATTCCACTGGATGGGCATGTTGGGGCGGAAGCTGTACTCGGCGCCCAGTGAGGTGCCGGTTGGCAGCGTCGTATTGATGCTGATGCCGTACAGGTCGATGCCCTTGGGGTAATCAATGAAATAGCTCGGGAACCGGGTGAACGGTTCATCGGGATCATTGATCTGGTTTGCTTCCGGGCTTTCCGGATTGTTAACCACACCGCTGATGTAGGGCAAGCGGCTATGGTAGCGGATGTAATAGAAACCCAGTTCAGAATCGAGTGCGGGCACGAACCAGCGAACCGCAGCACCGAACTGATCCTTGTCGCCGGGCTCTACGTCACCCCGGCGGGGTGCCAGGAAGCCTTCTTCGAAGGCTTGTGAGTCGGGTACCTGACCTGCCAGGAGCACTGGGCCACAGCCGTCGGCCGCCACGTCAGCGGAAGAGAAGAAGGTGCCGCAGTCATCAATCTTGAACGGCTCCCACTCGGTCTGTACGTAGGCTTCCACGTTGATCTCGGGCGTGAGGCCGACAGAGGTATAGAGCATATTGACCGGTAACAGAACGTCTTTCAGCTCTGCGCCCGGGGTCCGGAACGCGGGCACGTCAATGGGGTTGGTGGCATTGATGCCGCCGAGGATAAACGTGCTCTCACCCCAGCTCACCACCTGTCGGCCGTAGCGCACTGATACCGGAGTATTTCCCGCGTACCAGTCGGAGAAGATGTAGGCGTCCAGAAGGTCTGCGCCAGCAGCATTGTCTTTTGCTTCCGGGTTGAGTGTGCGTTGTTGGCCTACCGGGTCCACTGCACGCTCGTTGTCCTTGAGCTCAAAGTCGTAGTAATAGCTGCCGCGTACAAGAGCGCCGATACGGGTCAGGTAGTCACTGTCGGGACTGTAGTCGAGAAACAGCTCGGATCGGCCACGCAGGATTTGCGAGTAGGGATCGCCTTTTTCGAAATTCAGGTTGCCGTCGTCAAAGTTGTTGGACGAAGCGCCGGTGTCGCTGTAGGCGAATTCCGGTCCCAGGTTGCCCTGTGAGATCAGATCCGGGTCCTGATCCTCCAGACGGACGCCAATGCCCGCGGTCAGCTTTGTGCTGAAAGAAGCATCGATGCCGTAGACATCGAAGTTGAAGGCAGAGGCCGGGGCTGAGGCCATTACGGACAGTGCGGCTGTTGCCAGCGATAACCGTGTTCGGGAAAACCTGGAAGTATTTGTTGTTGTCATTTCTACTGCTCCAATTCTTTTGTTCTTGGGGACCCGCAATAACTGTCTTGCGGGTCCCGGAGTAGACGTTGCGGTGTGACCGGTTACAGCAGGCCTCCGAGGCCACCATCAAGGAGGCCGCCACCGCCGCCGTCGCCACCACCGGATCCGTCGCCGCTGTCAGGCGCGGCACCACCGTCAGTGGCGCCGTCGCACTCGGGATCGCCGGGACGATTGCCAACGTCTTTGACCACGCAGGGGTTAGTCACATCCACAATGAATGCGGTGTTTGCATCAATACGGCTGCGGAACAGCGCCACCATTTGCGCGGCCATTTCGTCAAACACTGCACTGGAGCTGAACGGGTCAACCCCCTTCTGGCCGGCGGAGATCGGGTTACCGTGTGAGCCTTCGAGGTAGCGGGTGATCACAGGACGGGTGCCGTCATCGGTGCCGTCGCCGTTATCAATGCTGACTGCACCCATGAAACGGGCCATGGGGTCGGTGCCAGCCAGAGGCGCAGGCAGGCTGTTGATCTCAAAGCCGGTATCCGTGACCAGTTGCAGCGGTCCCTGGTCGTACAGTTGGTCGTCAGCTGCGTTGGGGATGGTGCCGTCGGATGGACGATCAGCATCACCTTCGATTCCGACGATGGAGGTCAGCAGCGTGGCTTCATTGCCGCTTTCCTCAAACAGCGGTGCGAAAGCCACCGGGTCAGTGGAATCCAGCAGAGCCTGGAACACATTGAAATAAATGTTCAGTTCGGTCCGGCCTTGGGCAAGCAGGCCGTCAGAAGCAGCGTCAAGCCCTGGCAGGAGCGCTGGGGTAATGGTCTCGCGGGAATTCTCCGCCAGACGGGAGAACTGACCACCGGTGTTGAACATCACGGATGCCAGGATCGGGTTCAGATCCGGGTTATCCTGTGCGGCCAGGTTGTTGATGACCGGATAAGGCACACCGCCCATGCCACTCAGGGAATGGCTGATGAAGTATACCCGGTCGGTGTTCATTTCAATGCCGTTAGCGCAGTCACCATTGGTCTGACACTGGTTGATAGCGTCTTCAATGGCCGGGAGCAAGGCGTTGATGTTCAACAGGTCCAGTGCGCCCTGGCGCATGTTGTCCCGGGTGTTGGCGTAGTTGGTGAAGTTCAGGAACAGGCTGCCGGATTCCGGGGCCTCCACCTGATCTCTGGTCACCGCCTCCATGTCGTCATTGGCGGTGAAACCAAAGTGCCTTTCGGTGGCATCATCGGAGGCGCCTGGCTGCTGGGAAATTTCCACCATGCCGGGGGTGGTTTCAGGATCATTTTCGTCCCGCGCGCTGGTGGCAGCTTCGCCGAATACACCGTTCAGGGGCATGTCGATGCCCACAGTGATGAAGCAGTTATTGCTGTTTGTAGGTGTTTCACTATCGGCGAGGCAGAGTAGTGCCGCCGCAGTCGCCATGGGCAGGGTCGCGGAACGATCCTGAGTGGCAGCGTGCTGATAGATGATGACAGGGTATCCCTCATCCTGAGGGGGAGGGCCAAAATCCTCGTCTGGCGTACCGACGATAATGGGGATTTTGGTGTCGGCCTGTTTCTGGATGAACGGGAAGCGGTAACTTACCCGGTCGGATTTGGCCTGGGGCAGATCCGGATTTGCGCTGAAATCCGCCGGGAGCCAGGAGCCGCTCTGCAGCGGACTGCCATCAGTGCCGTCCGGCAATTGCTGGTAATACGGCAGTGAAATTTCGCCCTCGTAGATCTGTACGTTTACATTAAGCTCTGTTATCCCGAGGTCAACTGCAGTTTGTTGCAGCGCGGGGTTAACTTCGACACCGTCCTTCTGGCTGAAAAACCGCACCGGGGAAGGCTCGCCGGACGCCGGATCATAGGCCGCCGGAATGTCCAGTATGCTCGATGCATCAGCGGCCAGTTGATCTGCCTGGGCGGAAACATCAACCACATCTTCCACAGCCTGGGTCGCAGTATCCTGCAGAATAAACGCCAGCCTGCGGTCATCGTCCTCGGAGGCCACCAGATCGCCATACGCAACAGCCATGCCGTTTGCGTTGGCCTCAGTCAGTATGCCGGCGAGACCTGCGTCATACAGGCGGTAGGATTCGTCGGTCAGCAACTCGAAGATGCGCGAGTTAATCTGCTGGTCTTCGCTGGATGCATCACCAATCGGCTGGTCGGAGAGGTTGAAGTCTCCGGCAATCAGAGCGTTCAGGACGGTCTGCTTGCGATCAATGAGCAGGTGGTTGCGGAACCAGGCGGCTGGTGCGGCATTGGCCAGGAGCACGTCTTCCACTGCTGTGGTGGTGAAGCTGATGGCGAACGTGACGTCATCAAACGTGGGAATGCCGGCGGCACTCCGACCCAGGTCAGTGAGGGCCTCGCGTTTGAAGTCAAAAAAGTCTGAGCCGAAAGCCCGCGCCGGCAGCAGGGAATCCCGGAATGGCTGCAGGGCCGGGTTGCTGAGAACATACTCCGGGTTGGAGGCGGTTTCGAAACGCAGCTCCTGTACCAGCGGCTCGCCATCCTTGTCCACGATGTCGTTACTCAGAACCACGGCGTACTTGGTTTTCGGATTCAGAGGTTTAATCGGCAGGATGCGGATAGCGTTGTTGGCTGAACCGCCCGCGGCACCGGCTGGGCCGTTTGCGTCAACGGTAATAATCTCGATGCGGAAGCGCTGCTCCAGCAGTTCCTGGTAGAGCGCATCGGCGCCTGCCGTATCACCCTGTTCCTCCAGGCGTTTGGCGTGGCGATACTTCTCGGCGTCGACAACGCCACCCACTTCACGCTGTTGTTGGAAGACGCTGTCGCCTGTGGGGTACTCGAGTTCCAGCACGAACACGTTCTGGTCCGGATTTGGAACCACTTCGCCGTCTATTTCAACAAAGGCGCGGGCGTCCAGTGTCTGGTTCGGATCCAGGCTGTCACTGATTTTAACGTCGAATGGCGCGAGGATGGAGTTGCCATCGACAAAGCCAAGACCGGTAGTAACCGGGTTCGCGGGATCGGTACCGTTCAACATGGTACCGTCGTTTTCCGGGTTCAGGAAAAACAGTGGATCACTGGGCAGCGGGAATGCGGTGTCCAGCGGCCGGAAAATGGGTTTGGTGCCGTCGCTAGGGTGATTCGGGTTGTCGATCTCGTAGATCGGATTGGCGTTTTTATTGGTCTGGCCGCCACTGTCGAGGCATCCCGCAAGCGCGGTACTTCCTGCAACAACCGCCAGGAGCGATGTTTTTTTAATATTGACCATGTCTGTCTGTACCTTTCCGATTGTTATTGTCGTGAGGGTGTGTCGACCCTTGCTAGACTAAACGACTGTTTGAAAGGAAAGGTTCCAAAAAAAAGTCAATGATATTTTTGTCGTGTGTCGCGCTTGGCTGTATGTCAGGTCGGCAAGGCTAGTTGCGCCAACGGGAGTGTTTTTGCAGTTTTCGCTGCAGCGTTCGCCGGTGCATATTCAGCGCCCGTGCGGTTGCCGACACGTTACCATCGTGTTCATTCAAAACCCGCTGAATATGTTCCCACTCCATCTCCTCAACCGTGGGTGGTGCCGGGCGCAAATCAGGCGTGTGGTCGGGGTTGTCGAATGCAGTGATCAGCTGGTTGGCTGTTACCGGTTTGCACAGGTAATTGACGGCTCCCCGTCTCATGGCGTCTACGGCGGTGGCAATGCTTCCATACCCGGTCAGAATCAGAACCTCCAGATCCGGATTCTCGGAAAGCAGGACAGGTAATAACTGTAGCCCGCTTTCACCGGCGAGATTCAGGTCGAGCACGCATCGTTGGGGTTGATCTTCCTGCAGCTTCGCCAGTGCCTCGGCACTATTGTTGGCGACACCGCTATCGATTCCATGACGGGCCAGCGAACGCTGCAGGATAGTCAGGAAGGCCTCGTCATCGTCAATCAGCAGCCACTGCGTTTTAGTTGTCATCCCTCACCTCCGGCAAAGAGATGATCATGGTGGTGCCCTTATCCGAGGCGTGGGCGCGCAGCTGGCCACCAAGGCGCTGAATGGTGGCATTGGATAGAAAAAGACCAACCCCCAGGCCGTTAGGAGATACCGCAACGTCGCTGCCAGGCCTGGGATGCAGGGCATTCTCGAACCCGCCGCCGCGATCTTCCACCACGATTTCCAACATTTGCTGACCGGCGGCGCGGGCGCTGAACGATACCCATGACGGACTGGCAGTCAGGGCGTTGGCAAGCAGGTTAAGAACCGCCTGATCCAGCGTAGCATCCACGGTGACACGGCCCTCGGGCCAAGGCAGCTGCCACTGAATAGATGAGGCAGGCCAGAGCAGCGTGGCCGACTCCCTCAGGCGATTGAGCCAGTCGCTGACCGTCAAGATCTGCCGCTGCTCCGCACGAGCCTGGCCGGCAGCCGCAGACAACTGCTTAAGGTGGTCGGCACACAAACCCAGTTGTTGTTCCATCATCTCCAGGTCCTGCTGCCGGGCCACAGGATCATTGGACTGTTTCAGCTCTTCGATTAGCAGGCTCATTGTGTTGAAGGGCGTGCCCAGCCGGTGTGCAACAGAAGCGGCGGACAGCCCCAGAGCAATAATCTGTTCATCCCGCAACCGGCGTTCGCGAACCTCAGCCAGTGTGGACTGTTGCCGGTGTAGACGTCGGGCAAGGTTGCCAACCACCAGCAGCAAAATGCCCGCGGTCACGGCAAACGTGACCCACATGCCGACCAAATGAAGCTGCGCCAGATTGCTTTCTGCGTGGTCGTGTAACCCGTGCATGGGCCAGAGAACCAGTGAGGTGTAAACCAGAATGCCACACAGAGTGAGAGCGATGCTCTGGCGCAGCGGAACTAGAATGATGGCGACGGCGATGGGGAGCAGCAGCAACGATGTGAGCGGGTTGGTGTAGCCGCCGGTCAGATAGAGCCAGCCGCCGATCAGCAGCAGATCGCCGGCGAGGGAAATGCTCACGGGGCCGGGAAATGCCGGCGGTCGTCGGGTAAGCCACAGCCAGCCGAGTGTCGCCATAACGGCATAAACCAGGCACAGGATAACGGCTTCGCCACGGTGCGAGAGCGTGACTATGGTTTCGGCCACTGCGATGGCAACCAGCTGAATGGCAACAATAGTCAGCCGCATGCCCAGAAGATAACGGGCGGCCTGTTGAAATCCGGTTTGTGAGTGGGTCAGCCATTCCATAGTCGGCATTCTAGCGGGTTTTCAGTGGAGGTACTGCGGGAATACCTCCAGAGAGATGCGGCATTTGGTCTCAGGCGCCGGGGTTGAGTGGTCTTTATGATGGTGACCTCTCTTAGGGCTGGTCAGGGTAAAGGTTGGATGACTGCGAGAATTGGACCCCGTGTTTTTGCCATTTGTGCAGCAGGCATTGTTGCTACCCCATTGACGGTGTGGGCACAGAGTGTTGACGAGCCGCTTTCGTTGATTCGCATCACCGAAGGCCAGTGGTCTGAGGAGGCTGCCCGAACGCTGGCGTCAGAGCCCGTCGAGCGCCTGTCCACCAACCCTTCAGTATCACTTTCCCGCATGGGTGGCCGGGGACTGGAGCCAGTGGTTCGTGGCCAGAGTCAGGAGCGTGTGGATGTGCTGTTGGATGGTATCCGGGTTGAAGGGGCCTGCCCTAATCGCATGGACCCTCCCACCAGCCGTCTGAGTGCCGCGTTGGCCTCGCTATTGGAGGTGCGCACTGACAATCAGACTCTGCGCTGGGGACCGATTGCCGGTGGTCAGGTGATTGCGACGACCGCTGCACCGGTGTTTGATAGGGAGGGCGTCACCGGCCACCTGACAGTGGGCGGGTCCGACGACGGTAACGGCAAACTGCTCAATGGAAGTGCTGCTGTTGGCGGTGAAAGTGCGTGGCTTCGGCTGGCGGGAGGTTACAGTGAAGCCAACGACTACGAGGATGGTGACGGAAATGAGATCCGCAGCGCTTACAAGAATGCCGAGGCCCGGATGGATGCCGCCTGGAAAGCGGGCAACGGTTTCTATATCAAGGGGTTGGTGAGCCGCCAGGAAGAGCGGGATGTGAAATACGCCGGCTCGGGCATGGACGCACCAAAAACCGATTCCGACATCCTGCGTCTGGAACTTGGTGCGCCAGTGGTCAACGGTGAGTGGAACCTGCTGGTCTGGCAGGCTGATGTTGATCACATCATGGATAACTTCAGCCTCCGTGAGTCCATGATGAACCTGCTTACGGATTCCGAAACCGAAACCCGGGGCCTGCGCCTGACACTGGATCAGAGTCCGGATATCAGAACCGACTGGGCCATTGGTGCTGATGTCGAGACCAATAACTGGCACGCCGAACGGTTTGGCGGAGCGAATCTCGATGTGCTGACCTCCGTACTCTGGCCCGACGTGGATCGCGACCGTTTCGGCCTTTTCGCTGAGCGCTTCTACCGGGTAACCCCAGCGTTAAAGGTCGGCGGTGGCGTGCGTTATGATCGTGTGGAAATGTCTGCTGCCGCGGCTGACACAGTGTTCGGCAGTGGCATGATGGCCATGTCGGCGGCAGACGCCTACCAGTCGATCTACGGCACCACCAACACCGATGTTGCCGATGATAATGTCAGTGGCTTTGTCACCAGCGACTGGCGATTCTCTCCAGTCCAGTCGCTGGTGGTTACCGGCAGCCATAGTGTCCGCAGCCCTGGAGTGACTGAACGCTACATTGCCAGCTGGAATAACATGGACCCTTCAAGCCGCTGGGTCGGCAACCCTGCTCTGAACCCTGAGGCGCACCGCAAGCTCGAACTGGCGATGCCGGGCCGGAGCAACGGCTGGCACTGGCGCCCGGCCGTGTGGGTGGATCAGGTGGATGACTTTGTCCTGCGCACCCGGAATGCGGATCAGGTCAGTATCTACCGCAATATCGATGCGCGGCTGATGGGTGTTGAAGGGCAACTTGGATGGAGCAACGGCACCTGGAGTGCCGATAGCAGTCTGGCATCTGTGCGCGGCGAGAACCGGGACGATAATAAGCCCCTGCCGCAGATCCCGCCGGTGCAGTTTATTCAGACTCTTGCCTGGCAGCATATGGGGCATGCCCTTGAACTGGAGTGGGTGCTGGCCCGCCGCCAGGACCGCGTGGATCTGGAATCCGGGCAGGATCCCGGCACTTCACCGGGCTACGGTGTGCTGAACCTGTCCGGAAGCCACCCGCTCGCAGACTACCTGAGTGTCAGCTGGGCAGTGGATAACCTGTTTGATAACACCTGGGCGCCTCACGTTAGCCGGGCCAACACTGATCCATTTCATCCGGAAGCCGTAAGAGTTAATGAGCCTGGCAGGACCCTGCGTGCTGCGCTGACAGCCAGGTGGTAAGTCTCTGTATGGCGGTTGCCCGCTTCCCATAGTCGGCGGGTGACGATCTTGCCCCGGGTGGAAGCAACTCCTTCACCTGGGGCTTTTTTTGTCCCTGCTCAATGTAAGCGTAGCGACGGGCTGTTAAACTTTGGTTAAGTTGCGGAATAACCTTATAACTTCCAATGGTAGAGGTTGGCATGCGTCTTCCCGGTCGCCTTTTTGCTTCGCTTTTTCCCCTGCTGTTGTCTGCCTTGGCAACCGGGCAACCCCTATTTGAAACGGTGGAGCGACGTTCCTTTCAGGAGACCGTGCACCTCGATGGCGTCATTGAAGCCGTTCAGCAGAGCACCGTCTCTGCCCAGACCAGCGGCACGGTTCAAAGCCTGCCCTACGATGTCGACGACTCCGTTGCCGCCGGCGCCCTGATTGTCCAGTTGGAGGACAGTGAGCAGCGATCCCGTTTGCGCCAGGCCCAGGCCGGGCTGGAAGAGGCTGAAGCGGCATTGGCGGATGCGAGGCAGCGGTTTGAGCGTATCGAAGCGGTTCACGAGCGGGGGCTGGTATCCCGTCAGGAGTTCGATCAGGCCCGGAATAATCTGGCTGCGGCCCGCGCAAGGGTGGAGCGAGCCAAAGGTGCGGTTTCCGAGGCCCGGGAACAGTTGTCCTATACCCGTGTGGTGGCCCCTTACGGCGGGATCCTCACTGAGCGCCACGTGGAGCTGGGGGAATCGGTAAATCCTGGCCAGCCCCTCCTCAGCGGGCTCTCCCTGGAGCAGCTTCGGATTGTGGTGGACCTGCCCCAGAAGTACGCCGAACTGGCACGCACCGAGCGTCAGGCAAAGGTCACGCTTGCCGATGGCCGGGTGCTGGAAACCGGGGAGATGACGTTCTATCCCTATGCCGATCCGCAAACCCACACCTTTCGATTGCGGATGCGCCTGAGTGAACCCAACGGCTCCCTGTTCCCCGGCATGCTGGTCAAGGTCGGTGTGCCGGTTGCCAGCCGCGAGGCTCTCTGGGTGCCGGCCAGCAGCCTGATTCAGCGCAGCGAGCTGAGGGCCGTGTTTGTGCTGGACGATCAGGACCAGCCCCGGCTGCGGCAGGTACGCACAGGCGTCAGGGACAATGGCCGGCTTGAGATCCTCGCCGGCCTCAGTGAAGGCGAACGGGTGGTCACCAACCCGTCGGAGCTAGTGGGCAGTGACCGCCTGAATCCGGTCAATAAGTCAGGTGAGGAGTCGAACCCGTGAGTCGGGAACTGCCGCCTGTTGGCCCGTCCGGGGCCATTGCCCGGGTTTTCCAGAACAATCACCTCACGCCCGTGCTCGCCATTCTGGCGATCATTCTGGGCGTGCTGGCCGTGGTGGTCACCCCGAAAGAGGAAGAACCCCAGATTGATGTCACCATGGCCGACATCATGGTGGCGTTTCCCGGCGCCAGCACCCGAGAGGTGGAAAGCGCGATTGCGACGCCTGCCGAACAGGTGATGAGCGAGATCCAGGGCGTGGAACACGTCTATTCGGTGTCTCGCCAGGGCCAGGCAGTGATCACGGTGCAGTTTGAGGTGGGGATTCCACGGCAGGAAGCCCTGGTCCGGCTCTACAACCAGGTGTATTCCAACCAGGACTGGCTGCCGGCTAATCTGGGCGCGACCCAGCCGGTGATCAAACCCAAGGGCATCGATGATGTTCCGGTGATGACACTGACCCTCTACGATCCGGTCAACGGGCATACCGGTGAGGAATTGACCCGCCTGGCGCACATGCTGGAAGTTGCCCTCAAGCGGGTTCCCGGCACCCGGGATGTCTATACCACCGGCGGCATTCCGGATCGCGTCGATATCCGGTTCGATCCGGCGTTGCTGGCCGGCTTCAACCTGACTATCGACGATATCCGTAACGCGCTTGCTGCGGCCAACACCAGCAGCCAGGAGGCCCGTATTACCCGGGACAACCTGTCGATACCGGTCCAGGCCGGAACGCTTCTGGAAACGGTGGAGGATGTCCGGCGTCTGGTGGTGGGTATGCACAATGGCGCTGCGGTGCACCTGGAGGATGTCGCGGACGTCAGCCGAGGTGGCACCGTGGCGGATCAGAGTGTGATGACCGGATTCGGACCGGCCCATGAGGACGGCAAGGCTGGCCTGCCCGGTCAGATTTACCCGGCGGTCACCCTGGCCATCGCCAAGAAGCCGGGCGAAAACGCCATCAATATCACCACGGCTATAGAAGAGCGTCTGGAGCTATTGCGAAACCGGGCATTGCCGGAGTCCGTGGAAGTGCTGGTTACCCGGGACTACGGCGTCACCGCTTCCCAGAAAGCCCGCAAGCTGATCACGGATCTGATCTCCGCCACCCTGGGCGTGGTGCTGCTGGTGCTGGCGGCTATGGGCTGGCGCCAGGCCCTGATTGTGGGTTTGGCTGTTCTGATCACGCTGTTGTTAACCCTTGTGTTTTCCTGGGCCTGGGGTTTTACTCTCAACCGGGTTTCATTGTTCGCGCTGATTTTCTCCATCGGCATCCTGGTGGATGACGGTATCGTGATCACCGAGAACATCAACCGCCGTATCCAGAATTCCCGGCACGCGGTAAAGGACATTATTCCCGTCGCTGTGGACGAGGTGGGGACGCCCACCATTATGGCCAGCCTCACCATCATGGCGGCGCTGATTCCCATGGCGTTCGTGAGTGGTCTTATGGGGCCTTACATGAGTCCCATTCCGATCAACGCCTCGGCAGGTATGGTGCTGTCCCAGATCGTCGCCTTTGTGGTGGCGCCCTGGCTGGCCTTCAGGCTCCTCAAACACAAGAAGGGGGAGCAGGCCGCCGAAGCCGAGGAGGCTTCCAGTTCCGCAGATGGCGTCAGCCCAGTGTCCCTGCGAATTTTCCGGACAGTGCTAGGTCCGTTCCTGGGCGATCATCCCTGGCGACGCCGTTTGCTGGCACTGGGAGTGGTGGGGCTGACCCTGGCGGCCACCTCCCTGCCTGTATTCCAGGCGGTGATTCTGAAAATGCTGCCGTTCGACAACAAGTCTGAGCTGCAGGTGGTGGTGGATATGCCGGAGCGCACACCCATGGAGCAGACCCAGCGGGTGTTGATGGAAATGGGCAGCTACCTGGAAACGGTAGAGGAAGTCACCAACTGGCAGACCTATGCGGGGACCGCCTCGCCGATCAACTTTAACGGTCTGGTGCGGCAGTATTACTTGCGCGGCGATCCCTACCACGGCGATATTCAGGTTAACCTCATTCACGAGGAAAACCGGGAGCGGCAATCCCACGATATTGCCCAGTCCCTGAGGGAGCCGCTGACCGAGATCGGTGAGCGGTATGGTGCCAGCGTGAAGATTGTCGAGGTGCCGCCCGGTCCGCCGGTGCTTTCACCCGTCGTGGCGGAGATCTATGCGGTGGATGAGGCCCGCCGGGCGGAACTGGCCCGGCAAGTGGCTGCGGGCATGACCCAGGTGGACGGCCTGGTGGATATTGATACGACGCTGGAGTCGCCCACACGGCAATGGGAAGTGGTGGTGGACCGGGACCGCGCGGCACGGCTTGGCGTGTCTCAGGCTCAGGTCGTTGCTGCCCTGCAGACGGCCCTTGGCGGAACCGGTGTCAGTTTCCTGCACGATGATCATGCCAAGTACCCGGTGCCGATACGGGTGATTCTGAGCGAAGGGGATAAAGCCCAGCCATCAGTACTGTTATCACTGAATGTGCGCAGCCGCGAGGGAAATCTGGTCCCGTTGGCAAGCATTGCCGAGGTTGTGGAGGCGGATTGGATGGGGGCTATCTACCATAAGGATCTTCTTCCGGTGACCTACGTGACAGCCGATATGGCCGGTGAGACCGATTCCCCTTTGTATGGCATGTTTGCCATGGTAGAGCACCTGAATCAGCAGGAGGGCGCTCCGGAACAGTACTTTATCGATCAACCACCACTGCCGGAAAAAGGCACTCTGAAGTGGGACGGCGAATGGCAGATTACCTACGAAACCTTCCGGGACATGGGTGCGGCCTATAGCGTGGGCATATTCATGATTTTTGTACTGCTGGTGGCCCAGTTCCGATCGTATATCCTGCCGCTGGTGATTATGGCACCCATCCCGCTGACACTGATCGGTATCATGCCCGGTCATGCCCTTTTGGGGCGGGAATATACCGCCACCAGCATGATCGGCATGATTGCCCTGGCCGGCATCATCGTGCGCAACTCGATCCTGCTGGTGGTGTTTATACGGCAGTTGATCGAGGAGGGTGTAGAGCTGGACGAAGCGGTGGTATTGGCAGGCGCAGTTCGCATCAAGCCCATTGCCCTGACGGCCATCTCGGCGATGGTGGGCGCTTACTTCATCCTGAACGATCCGATATTCAACGGCCTGGCGATATCGCTTATTTTTGGTCTGGCCATGTCCACGTTGCTGACCGTTCTGGTCGTGCCTTTGCTGTACTACACTCTGGCACGATGCCGGTGGGTCTAGCGGGTGGGCCAGTAGCGCTGCATCTCGACGAACAGGAAGGAGGCGCTCCAGGTGATCAGAACAAGGCCCGTCAGGGACTCGATCCCTGTCAGGAAGCGGAGGATGCCGAGGGCCTCGATATCGCCATAGCCGAGCGTGGTGAAGGTTGTGAACGAGAAGTAGACACAATCCAGCAGGCTGCCACTGAAATTGCCGGTCAGTTCTCCCCAGCGCTCGGCATGGTGCATGACATAGAAGGCGGTCGCGAAAACCCAGACTTGAACCGTGTGGGTAGCGAGAATACCCAGCACGCCTGCAATCAGACGGAAGTGGTAGCTCTGCCGCATCCCCGAGAGCAGGCTGCTGAGACGGATAAGAACCTCGTTGTGGATGACAACCACCACGACAACAATGAATACGTTGATAAGAGTCGCATTGAAGAGGTCGATGTGCTCAGTTGCTTCCAAGGGTGCCGTTCTCCGCGGAATCGTGGGGTTGGTCCTGATTGTATAGTAGTTTGATTCCATCAGCCCAAAGGCTTTATTCACATTAGCTGGCCAGCAAGTAATGTCCAAACGACTCATTCCTGTATTGATTATTGCCGTCGGTATCGCCGGCTTCCTGTTTCTCAAGATGACCCGTCCGGAGCCCGCGGAGGTGAGCGCCACGGAGCGTAGCTGGCGTGTTCAGGTGCAGCTGATTGAACCCGGCACCCACACGCCGGTGTTGCCCCTGTATGGCGAGGTGGTGGCACCTGAGCAGTTGACGGTCCAGGCGACGCTGGCCGGCCGAATCGGAGCACGGCCTGTGACCGAAGGGCAGCGGGTGAACGAGGGCGATCTTCTGGTGGCCCTCGATGACGCTGATATCCAGCCGGCGCTTGCCGGGGCCGAGGCGCAGGTGGCGGACCTGGAAGCGCAGATCCGTTCGGAACAGGTACGCCACCGGAATGATCGGGCGGCGCTGGCCAATGAGCAGGCTATTCTTGATAACGCCCGGCGGCAGCTGGAGCGTACACGATCGTTGGTAAACCGTAACCTGGCTTCCCGTGAGGCACTGGAAGCCGCCACTGATGCCGCCGCCCGGGCAGAGCTGACTGTGAGCACCCGGCAACGGGCCATTGATGAACATCCGGCTCGCCTGCAGAGCCTGGAGGCGAAGCTGGCTCAGGCCACTGCCAATCTCGACGGCACCCGTCGGGATGCCGAGCGTGCCCGGATGGTTGCTCCGTTCGAAGGTATTGTGACCGGCATTCAGGTGGCCCGTGGTGATCAGGTCAGCCGGAATGAGCCCTTGCTGTCGCTGTATCCTGTGGACGGCCTTGAACTTCGGGCACGGGTGCCGGAGGTCTTTCGTGCCGAGCTGCTGGATGCGCTGGAACGAGGCGAGACGTTGAAGGCTGTCAGCGCCGATGGAAAACACCGGTTCCGGCTGACCCGGTTCGCCGGCACCAGCGATCCGGCCGGCACCGAAGTCATACTGGCGCTTGAGGGAGAACCGCAGGGGCTCCGGCCAGGCGGGCTGCTGCAGGTCACCCTGGAGCGAGCGGCACGGGATAATACCGTTGCGATGCCATTCAGTGCGCTTTACGGCGCTGACAGCGTTTACCTGATGACCCCTGACAATCGGATGCAACGGGCGAAGGTCGAACGGATCGGTGAAGCCCGGGGCCGCAATGGCGAGCGCCTGCTGCTGGTGTCCGGAGAGCCCCTTGTTTCCGGTGCCTACCTGATCACCACACATCTGCCTAACGCGGTTACCGGCCTCAAGGTGGATGTGGCTGAGGCTGGAGCAGCGGAGCAATGAGGCGCAGAAAGGGCGTGATCGGCTTTTTTGTTCATCACCGGGTTGCTGCCAATCTGGTGATGCTGGTGATGTTACTGGGTGGGGCGCTGGCGCTGACCCGCATGAATATCCAGTTTTTCCCCACCTTTGCCCTGGATATCGTCAGCGTTCGCGTGGTCTGGAGTGGCGCTTCCGCCGAAGATGTGGAACAGGGTATTACCAACCCTCTGGAGCAGCGTCTTCGCAGTGTTGATGGTCTGAAAAAGATGACGTCCACGTCCGCGCAGGGAGTGTCGTCCATTACCCTGGAATTCGAGGAAGGCACCCCTCCCATTCAGGCCCTGGACGACGTCCGCCAGCAGGTGGACGAATTCACCAACCTGCCCGCTGAGGCGGAGGAGCCCCAGGTTACCCGGGTTGAACGTTATGAACCGGTGGCGCGGTTGCTGGTCTTTGGTGACGTGGATCGCAGTGAATTGCGGCAGCTGGCCTATCGTTTTGAGGATGAACTCCTGCAAAGGGGCATCGACCGGGTGGCCATTCGTGGGCTGCCAGAGCAACAGATCAGTATTGATGTGCCCGTTGAGCGGTTGGAGGCGCTGGGGCTGTCACTGGATCAGATTGCCGAGCGCGTTGCGGCCCTATCAAGGGATTTGCCAGCAGGCATGATGGCGCAACAGGACGCCACCCGCGAGTTGCGGGCGGTGGAGCAGCGACGAAGTCCCCAGGCGTTCGAGAACCTCCCCGTGCTCAGCGGAGAGCGTATTCAGCTGAATCTGGGCGATATTGCCATCATCCGGCAGGAAGCCCGGGAGAACCAGTTAACCCTGGAACAGGACGGCAAGCCGGCGGTGGAGCTTCAGCTGCAGCGGGCGGAAAACGGCAATTCGCTGGCGGCGGCCAAGGTTCTGGAGACCTGGCTGGCCGATACCCGGCCGTTGTTGCCGCCAACGGTCGAACTGGAGGTTTACGACGAAACCTGGCAACTGCTGAACGATCGTATTTCCCTGCTGGTGACCAACGGCCTGGGTGGTCTGGTGCTGGTGGTCTGTCTGCTATACCTGTTCCTGCCGGGCCGCGTGGCTCTATGGGTTGCCGTCGGCATCCCGACCGCGTTCCTCGCGGCCATGGCGGTCCTCTGGCTGATCGGTGGCTCGATTAACATGATCTCCCTGTTTGCCCTGATCATGGCGTTGGGGGTGATCGTTGATGACGCCATCGTGGTGGGGGAGGACGCCGATGCTCACGCCCGTATGGGAGAAGAATCCATTTACGCCTCCGAGGGCGCAGCGAAACGGATGGTCTGGCCGGTACTGGCGTCGTCCCTGACCACCGTCGCGGCTTTCATGCCCCTGCTGGTGGTCGGCGGTGTGATCGGCAATATCCTCGGTGATATTCCGCTGGTGATGATCTGTGTGCTGGTGGCCTCGCTGATGGAATGTTTTATCGTCCTGCCCGCCCATTTGCGACACGCCTTCGTTCCCCGCCGGACGAAAAAAGTGGAAAAGGAATCCTCCGGGCCGAAATCGCCTGGCCCGATTGAGCGCTTCCGACGTGGCTTTGAACGGCGCTTTGAAGAGTTCCGGGATGGCCGGTTTCGTCGATTCTCCCGTTACAGCCTGGAGCACCGGGGCGCCACCGTTGCCGGCGCGGTTGCCCTGGCCATCGTGACCGTCGGGCTGCTGGCCGGTGGCCGGCTGGGGTTTAACTTCTTTCCGACACCAGAGCCCTCGGTTTTCTTTGCCAATGCCAGCTTCGTTGCCGGTACCGACCGGGGAACGGTGGAGGAATTTCTAGACCAGATGCAGAGGTCACTCAATGAGACCGAAGAGGCCCTGGGTGGGGATCTCATTCTTCACGCCGTCACCACGGAGGGCGCGACTCAGGGTGCAGAAGGCAGCTCCCGCAGTGGCGACGAGCTGGGCTCCATGATGGTGGAGCTGGTGCCATCGGATCGCCGCTCGGTGCGCAACCCCGAGTTCATCACCGAGTGGCGGCGCCGGCTGGAGACACCCGCCGGACTCGACAACCTGACCATTTCAGAACGTCAGGCGGGGCCGCCGGGCCGGGACGTGAATGTCCGCCTGACCGGCGACAATGCCGAAAACCTGAAACGGGCCGCCGACGAGCTGGGCCAGGCGCTTTCAACGCTGCCAGGGGTGCTGGACGTTGAGGACGATATGCCATGGGGACGTGAACAGCTGATCTACCAGGTCAGCGCCTATGGTGAAGCCCTGGGACTGACCACTGCGGATCTTGGCCGGCAACTCAGGGCTGCTTTCGATGGCCGGATCGCGCAGATATACCAGGATGGCCGGGATGAGGTGGAAGTGCGCGTGCAGTTGCCCCGGGATCAGCGCGAACGCCTGTCCACGCTGTCCAGGATGACTGTGCGGGTTCCGGACGGACGCTTTGTACCACTTGCCCAGGTGATGAATCTCGACCACCGCCAGGGTTTCCAGGCCCTGCGTCACGCGGACGGGAAGCTGTCGATTGAGGTCACATCAGGGCTGAACACCCGGGTCAGCACCACGGATCAGATTCTGGAGAGCCTGCAGGCGGAGGCGCTGCCGGACATCGTCGGTCGCTACAATGTGCGCTACAGCTTTGAAGGCCGGTCCGCGGATCAGCGGGAAACCATGGCCGATATGAGAACGGGGCTCGTGATTGGCCTGGGGCTGATGTACGTGGTGCTGGTATGGGTGTTTGCGTCCTGGAGCCTGCCGCTGATTGTGATGGCCATTATCCCGTTCGCCCTGGTGGGCGCATTGCTGGGGCACTGGCTGATGGGGCTGCAGCTGACCATACTGTCCCTGTTTGGTCTGTTCGGCTTGTCCGGCATTGTGGTCAATAACGCCATTATTCTCGTAGCTTTCTATAACCAGCAGCGGCAGAAAGGGTTGGGCATTACCGACGCGCTCAATGAGGCCGCCGTTCAGCGGATGCGGGCGGTGATACTGACGTCACTCACCACCATCGGCGGGCTGTTGCCGCTGATGTTCGAGACGTCCCTGCAGGCACAGTTCCTGATTCCCATGGCCACATCCATTGCCTTCGGGCTGGGGCTGTCGACCTTGCTGGTATTGGTGGTCATTCCGGCGCTCCTGTCCTGGCTTGAACAGTTCCGGGAATGGCGGGCGCGGCGCCACGGTTCCACTGCCGAGCCCCTGAGCGCTCCTGACTAATCCTGACGGGAAAACCATGGTGGCATCCTTGCTTACGGCCCGAGACCTGAACAAGCAGTTCCGCAGCGGCAATCAGCCGGTGTCGGTGTTCCGTAATCTCTCCCTGCAACTGGATCGGGGCGAGTCACTGGCGCTGGTTGGTCGTTCCGGTTCCGGTAAAAGCACCTTGCTCAATATCCTGTGTGGGCTGGAGAAGCCGGACACCGGCAGCGTGCAGGTGCTGGATGAGGTTTTTGAGGGTGGCACTGATCGTCAGACTGAAGCCCGCTGGGCGAATCTGCGCCGGCAGCAGATCGGTGTGGTGTTCCAGGAAGCGAACCTGATGCCCGCGCTGTCGTTGCTGGACAATGTCCGCTTGCGCGCCCGGCTCGCGGGGCAGAATGAAGATGACTGCAGGGACTGGCTTGAACGGCTGGGGATCGGCGAACTTGCCGGCCGCTATCCCGACCAGGTGTCCGGCGGCCAGCGCCAGCGCGCTGCCCTGGCCATGGTATTTGCCATGAAACCGGCGCTGATTCTCGCGGATGAGCCCACCGGCAGTCTGGATCGCCATACTGCTGAAGACGTCACCGGGCAACTCTTTGATCTTCAGGCTCGCCACGGCTGCGGACTGATCCTCGCCACTCACGACGCCGAACTCGCTACCCGGTGCAGCCACCATCTGGACCTCGGGCATCTGCCCGAAACCTGAGGCAGCCAATGACCGTCTGCTCTGCTCTGCTCAGCCATTATCGCCGCCATCCGCTGCAACTGCTGGCGCTGGCGTTGATGATCGTATTGGCGACCATGTTGTGGACCGGCGTCAGCCATCTTACCGACCACGCAAGGGCCAGCCTTGCCCAGAGTGAACAGGCAATAGCCGGCCAGCAACAGCTGGTGCGGGAGGATGGGCAGGCGGTGTCCGTACAGGATTTCGCCTATCTGCGGCGTCAGGGATTGTGTGTCATGCCTTGGCTGGAGGTTCAGCGGCCGCCGCCGGAAGGGCGTGTGATTGGTGTGGATCCCTTCGCAAGCGCCTGTTTCGGGAGCGATGCGCCCGGTCAGGCCAGAGTAGATGCGCTGAACGGGGAGCCTTTCCTCGATATCGCTGAGGCGAAGGCGATGGTTCGTCAGGGCAGTAACGGGGATCTGTCTCTTCTGGTGCCGGTCGATGTCGAAGCCGATGCGGTTCCTGCTGACTATCGCCTGAAGGACTTCTCGATGGGGCCGGCTACCGGTGAGCTGGGAGAGAGCTTCCTGTTGAATCTGGATGCCCTCGGGGTGCTGGTGTTGCTGATAACGGCGCTTCTGGTACGGAGCGTATATCAGTTGGGGTTGGTGCAGCGCCGCGAGAGTTTTACGTTGCTGAGGCGCTTTGGCGTGCCCGCTACCCGGGTTCAGGTCCTGTTGCTGATTGAGATGGTTGCGCTGACGTCAGTCTGGGTGATCCCCGGAATCTGGCTGGGGCGGTTGCTGGCGGAAATACTCGGTGGCGGGTTTGGCCAGGTTCTGGAAAGCCTGTTCGATGCCCCCCTGTACGCCGTGGATGGCGGTGGCTTTGTCCTGCCCGCACTGGTCATGGTGACCGTGGTGTTGTTGGCGTGTTTTGCCGATAAGCGCCTGTTGCGGAGGTTGCCCTGGCTATCGGGAAGACCGTCGGTCGTGTGGTTCGGTGTGCCGGTTCTTGGGCTGGGCCTGGCGATGGTTGCCTGGCCCTTCACTCTTGGTTGGCTGTTTGTGGGTATTGCCCTGGTGTTTGTGGCTGTGGGGTTGCTGACGCCACGAGTGCTCTCTTACGTCGCGCAATGGGGCGCGGAGGGCGCGGGCGCAATCACACTATGGCAACGGCGGGAGTTGGCGGTACTGTTCCGTCGCCTGGCCCTGCCAGTGGTGGCGCTGCAGTTTGCCGTGGCCATGGTGCTGGCAATCCAGGCTTTGGTGACGACGTTCGAGGACACCTTCGAGCGTTGGCTGGGCCAGCGTCTGGAGGCCGAATTCTATGTGGAAGTGCCTGAGCAATCCGCAGCGGTGGATGGGGTCCGTTACCTTGCAGGTCTGTCAGGGGTGGGTGACTGGCATCTCGTTCAGCGCGGTAAAACACACGTGGTGCCGGAAATGGCAGGCGACGATGCTGCGACTTCTGTAGAAGTCGACTTGTTTTCAATCTCTCCGATCGGGCCGTTGGTCACGGGTTGGACATTGCTTGATGCCATACCGGATGCCTGGGAAAAGCTGGCTACCGGCCAGGGTGTGATGGTGAATGAACAACTGGCGCGGCGTCAGGGGTATCAGCCTGGTGAAACAATCGGTTTTACCCTCGGAGAGCAATCCCTGGCGCTGCCTGTGGTCGGCGTGTATGCGGATTATGGTCGCCCTGACGGGGAGATCCTTGTTGCCGGACAGATTCTGCCGGAGACCTTCAACACCCGCTTTCAAAGCCTGTCCCTGAACCCGGGTACATTGGCCATGGCGGAGATCGAGCAGGGCCTGGCGGCTGTCTGGAATACCGATCAACTGACGGTTCGGGATAACGGCAGTATCCGGTCCCTGGCCTCGGGGGTGTTTGACCAGACCTTCCTGATCACCCGCGCCATTACGGTGCTGACGTTGGTGCTGGCGGGAACGTCGCTACTGATCATGGGGTGGGTGTTCTTCACCACCCGGGCCTGGTACTACCGGTTGCTGTTTGTCTGGGGGCTGTCACCTCGGGAAGTGGCGGGCCAGCTGCGGTGGCTGGCCATGTTCCTGACCGGTGCGGTTGCTGTGGCGGCGTTGCCCCTGGGAGTATGGCTGACGTGGGCACTGGTCAGTCGCATCAATCCACTGGCGTTTGGCTGGTCCCTGCCCATGGCTGTGTATCCCGGATTCTGGCTGGAAATGTTGGTGCTGTGCCTGGTAATTGGCCTTGCGATTTCTGTGTTGATGCGCCGACAGCTCGGGGCTGGGGTGCCGGCTCCAGCCATGGCCAATGTCGCCGGTGGAGGTGAGCGATGACGTGGTGTTTTCAACCGCTTCGATGGGGCTTGATGGCCTTTGTTCTTAGCCTGCCGGCCTGCCAGGAGACCCCGGAGTCGGGCGGGTTTGCCGGCCTGGGTGAGCAAGTGGCGGGAGAGGCCTTCGCGCAGCCGGCCCCGGGGGATCGGTTGCGGTTCCCCGAGGATTTCGGACCTCACCCGCGACACCGCATCGAATGGTGGTACCTGACTGCCACTCTCACCACCGAGCAGGGGGAACCGCTTGGTCTGCAGTGGACCCAGTTCCGCCAGGCCCTGGAAGCGCGCGATCCCGGTAGCCCCGAGCCTGATCCTAGCAGTTGGCCTCTGGACGCGGCCTGGATGGCCCACGCAGCGGTATCGTTCCAGGGGCAGCACTGGTTTTCCGAAAAACTGGCCCGGGGTGGTATCGGGCAGGCGGGCGCGACGGCCGAGCCCTTTGAGGTCTGGCTCGACGATTGGCATTTGCAGGTGGAGGACGATGGGCGCTGGCGGCTACAGGTCAGTGGTGAGGGCTGGTCATACGACCTGCGAGTAAAGATTGAGGGTGAGCCGGTCGCCCATGGCGACGATGGTTTCAGCCCCAAATCTGCCAGTGGCGAAGGCTCTATGTACTTCAGTCTGGTGGATCTGGCTATTGAGGGTGAGGTGACACTCGGTGGCGAAACCTTTGGGGTGTCAGGGCAGGGTTGGTTCGACCGGGAATGGAGTAGCCAGTTTCTGAAAGCCGGCCAACAGGGCTGGGACTGGTTTGCTCTGCATCTGGAGTCTGGAGACAAGCTGATGATGTTCCGCTTGCGCGAGGCTGGTGGGGATTTCCTGTCAGGCACCTGGGTGACGCCGGAACGGGAGGTCATCCCACTAGGGGCCGATACGATGACGCTGGAGGTGGTAGAGCATCGCGACACTGCCGAGGGCAACGTACCGGTACAGTGGCATATTCACATTCCCGGGCGACAAGCGGAATTGACTGTGGTCGCGCCGCCGGGCCACTACTGGAACGACGGCTTGTTCCCCTACTGGGAAAGCCCGGTCAGCGTCACTGGCAGCCATCAGGGCGAGGGCTACATGGAACTGACCGGGTACTAGCCGGAAGGCGTCAGTCCATTGAGGTGGCGCCGATCTTGTGAATGCTCACGTCCGCGCCATTGAACTCTTCTTCCTGGGTCAGGCGAAGCCCGGCAATGGCGTTGATTACACCGTATACAATCAGGCCGCCCACGAAGGCAATCAGAACGCCGGCGATGGAGCCAACAATCTGGGACATGAGGCTGACGCCTCCCAGTCCACCCAGGGCTTCCTGGCCGAAGATGCCGGCGGCGATCGCGCCCCACACACCACACACACCGTGCAGCGGCCACACACCCAGCACATCGTCCAGGCGCTCGATTTTGGCCTGGGCCCATTCGAACAGGTACACGAACACAGCCCCGGCAACACCGCCGGTCACCAGCGCACCGACCGGGTGCATCAGGTCTGAGCCGGCACACACGGCGACCAGGCCGGCCAGCGGGCCGTTATGGATAAAGCCCGGGTCCTTTTTACCGACCAGCATGGCGACCAGTACGCCACCAACCATGGCCATCAGACTGTTGACCGCCACCAGGCCGCTGATGCCGTCCAGGGTCTGTGCGGACATCACGTTAAAGCCGAACCAGCCCACGGTCAGAATCCAGGCGCCGAGGGCCAGGAACGGGATGTTGGATGGTGCAAAGGCGACCACGCGCCCATTGCGGTAGCGTCCGTTCCGGGCGCCAAGCAGCAGGACGGCGGCCAGGGCGATCCAGCCACCCACGGCGTGCACCACAACAGAGCCGGCGAAGTCATGGAAACCTGCACCAAACTGGGTCTCCAGCCAGGCCTGGAAGCCATAGTTGCCATTCCAGATCAGCCCCTCAAAAAACGGATAGACAAAGGCCACGATCAGGCCCGAGGCAATCAGCATGGGGTAGAACTTCGCCCGCTCGGCAATGCCTCCGGAGACGATGGCGGGAATCGCGGCGGCGAAGGTCATCAGGAAGAAGAATTTGACCAGATCGTAGCCGTTGGCGGCGGTCAGTTCCGAGGCGCCGGCCATGAAGTGGCTGCCGTAAGCGATGTAGTAGCCGATGAAGAAGTAGGCGACGGCAGAGATGCCGAAGTCGGTCATGATCTTGACCAGGGCGTTGACCTGGTTCTTGTGGCGCACGGTGCCCACTTCCAGAAAGGCAAAGCCGGCGTGCATGGCCAGCACCATAATGGCGCCGATGAGTATGAACAGCGTGTTGGCGCTTTCGGTCAGGGTATGTACTGCACTCGTGATGTCCACGGGTTTTCTCTCCTGATGTTATGTTTCCGGCCTCTGTCGGGCCTGTGTGCATTGATGGGGTGCACCATAAGCAAGAGCTGTTCCAAAACAATGCGTTTCGAGAAGGGGGAGGGGGTTGCGGAAATGTTGGGTGCGTATATCAAAGTGCTTGCGACTTTTCGCGCACCAAATATGTGCGTTTTGTCGGTGGCTGCACCAATATGGATGATTACCAGTTGATTTGGTCCGACGTCGAGGTGTCAGACTCGATTCCGAGTGTTGTTTCCTGATCTCCGGAGGCGGATTCAATGAGTTCCCGCAGGCGAATTTCCTGCTCCTGCATGGGCTCGGAGAGATCAATGATGATCTCCACCCGCCGATTTTTGGCGCGGTTGTCAGATGAGGTATTCGGTACTCTCGGCTCAGTATCCGCAAGGCCCGTCACCGCCAGCCTCGCAGGTTGCACGTAATCCCGGGCCAGCAGCACGTTCGCAACAGCGGCTGCCCTGGCAGCGGACAGATCCCAGTTGCTGTAAAAGCGGTCTGTTCGGATAGGGACGTTGTCAGTGTGCCCTTCGATGGTCAGGTTGCCCGGAATATCCGCCAGAACCTCCGCCATTTCAAGCAAGAGACCCTCGAATTCGTAAGTCAGTCGGGCAGACCCTGACGGGAAAGAACCTTTCTCTTCCACCCGGATCACAATGCGCCGCTGGTCCCGGCTGACATTGATGCGTCCGTCTGCAATGGCCGGCTCCAACACTTGTAGAATCTGGTCCATGGACTCCTGCATCTGATCCTGAATGGCCGATTCCACAGCTACGTCGGTAGGGCTGTTCAGGGTTTGAAGCTCCGGCTGTTCATCGGTAGTGGTCTGCTTTACTTCGTTGACCACCGTTGGTTCCGGTGGCGCGGGGGAAAACGTGTCGAAGATGGGGCTGGTACCTTCGGGAATTTCGAGAACCGGGACTTCCCGCTGCACACCGAAAGCCTTGGAGAGTTCACCGGCAATCTGTTTGAACTTCTGGGCATCGATTTCCGAGAAAGAGAGCAGTAGAACAAAGAAACACATCAACAGGGACATGAGGTCCGCAAAGGTGACAACCCAGGCCGGGATGCCCGGTTTCTCCTCTTCCGGTAACTCGTCCATGACTAGGTGCCCTCTGCCCCGGCCAGTTTCTCGCGCTCCTTGGGTGGGAGGTAGCTGGAGAGCAGCTGTTCAACGATGCGTGGATTGGTGCCAGCCTTAATGGCAACGAGGGCGTCGATGTACAGGGATTGCATTCGCGCCTCTTCCGTCATCCGCAGAGACAGCTTGTCTGCGATGGGGGAGGCGATCATGGTTGCGATCATGGCGCCATATAGTGTGGTCAGAAGCGCAACGGCCATCGCCGGGCCGATGGATTTTGGGTCTTCCATATTCGAGAGCATTTGCACCAGACCGATCAGGGTGCCGATCATGCCCATGGCCGGGGCGACGTCCGCCATGGCGGTAAAGACCTTGGCTCCGGAGCGGTTGTGGTCCAGCGTCATCAGGCGTTCCTTGCTCAGGAGTTGCTTGATGGTGTCGCCATCCTGGCCGTCAACCAGCATCTGGATGCCCTGGCTCAGAAAGGGGCTGCTTAGTTCGCGGCCTTCCAGGCCAAGAACGCCCTCTTTCCGCGCCACGTTGCTGATGTCCACCAGTTCTTCAATGCTGGCCTGGGTTTCCGGCAACTTGAATTTGAAGGCTCTGGCTGCGGCCTTGAAGGCCCCTAAAAACTGGGCAAAGCTGAATTTTGCGAGTACTACCAGCAAGGTGCCGCCAACGACGATCAGCAGGGAGGCCGGGTTAATAAAGACTGAGGGGGAAACGCCGAGAATCACTGCGGAGGCGATCAGCAAAATGGCACCAACAAGACCGATAAGAGTGGCGAAATCCACAGTAACTCCAGATTTGATTGCAGTGCCGGAAAATGAGCGGTGAGATTACCTTCAGATCAGATTTTAATCAATTCGACTGAGGTGCGCTTTCTCGCTCTTCCAGGTGTTCTTTCCAGGCGGCATAACGGTGAAGGTCCGATTCCACCAGTTTCAGGCAAAGGGCCACGACACCGGCATCGTCCAGAAAGCCAATGCCGACCAGCAGATCCGGAATGACATCCAGCGGATTCAGTACATAAACGAGCGCTCCGGCAATGGCGGCGATGCTTTTCCAGGGTACATCGCGATAACTGCCGTTCCAGTAGTCACGGATCATGGCAAACATCAGTTTGATGTCGGCGCTGAAGCGATTCAGTTTGCCGCTGCCTTTTACTTTTTCTTCTATGGCGCGTTGTCGGGCCAATAGGCTTTCAAGGTCGTCGCGGTGGACTTTGTCTGCCTCCGCATTTAACTGTTTCTCTGCATTCTTCTCGGTAAAGAGCGGCATGGTGTCTGGTCCTGTCAGGGATAGGGTGTGGGGTGGTCACCACCAGGCCTTGCCCCACATCTCCGGGTTGGCCCAGTTGTCCGGGTTGTTCCACGCCCGTTTGTGATTGTAGGTGTCGATATTGTAGGTGTAGAGCGTTGAAGGCGCACCATCGCTCTCCAGCTCTGCCTGCCGTCGAAAGCCCAGGGCAATAAAGTCGGTGAAGCTCCAGCCGTGATCGGGCTCGACTACGACGGCAATCTGGTGGGTGCCGTAGTTTCTCAGCTGGCCGAGGAGAATCTGTCCCTGAGCTTTCGGTAGGTGTTCAAGCGTATCCGAAACGAGTGCAAGATCCTGAATTTCCGATACTGGCAAGGCGTCATCAGGTGCGGTTTCTGTCAACGTTGTTAGCCGCGTGTTGCCAGTATGTAACTGCCAGTGAGTCCCAATTTTCCGGGCCAGAGCGCCACAAACCAGCAGAGATTGAGGTTGAACCGTGTCAACCAGTCTTGCGAAGGCCTGTTGGGGTGTTGCCATAACGACAATCCATTCCACGTGTTGGCTTAGTATCCCATTTGCCGCGCCAGGCGGGCAACAACGGCTACCTGCGCGGATTGGCGGCAATTCAACTGCCAAGCATAAGCTTATAACTATTGGCTAGTAATTCAGCTTTGCCTTGTCATCAAAGGCAATATTTTGCCCATGGAATGGTGTTAATGTACAAACAATGATCTACAAAATTCACGAATAATGTTTGTTTTTTGAACGGAGTTAGCTTGACACCCTATAAAGAAAGGTGACTGTCAGTAACAAAAAACACCATAAAACCCGTAGTTTTAGTGATCATAGATGAAGTACTTTGAAAGTACACACAAGAGAGATGCGAGGGAATTTGCCATGAACTTTCAGGGGATCAAAAATCTACCCACCCGTCTGACGGCCAACATCCAGACCAGGAGGTTGCCGCTCAAGACCAAACAGAAGGGTGCCTCCGCGCTCGAATATATTGTTCTTGCAGCTGCACTGATCGGGATTCTCACCCTGCTCGCGACTTCAGGCGTTGGAGACCAGGTCGTTCAAGCCTTCACTGACCTCTTTACTGATGCGTCTTCCGCAGGAAGTGGCACTACCAGTGGCACTTAAGTCCGAGATGTCGTGACCGTGTTGGGGCAAGGCTCGATTTATGCGAAATAGTCGCGGGGCAGTCGCTCTGGAGTTTTTGCTGCTCTTTCCCTTGGTCGTCGCCATGCTCTATGGGGCGGCGGCCTACGGCATTCTGTTCTTTGGGAAATATGAGATGCAGAGCGTCGTGGATCAGGCCGTTTCGTCTGCCTTGCGAGTTGATCGTACCCGTCATTCAGCAGCTGATTTCCCCGGCCAGATTGAGAGCACTGCCAATGCGGCACTGGCGCAGGGCTGGGCGTCGAAATCCCAGCGCCTGAGGGCGGGAGCGGAAATTACTGGTAATGAATGTCAGGTGGATGGTTCAGGCAGTTTCCTGAGCTGCACCATCTCCCGCGACAACAAGGCCGAGCCCATGGTTCCTCAATTGACGTTCGGGTTTCTGGGGGAGTTCCCGCCCATGCCTGACACAATGAGTGTGGAAGCAACCATGGCCTTCTAGTTTGGATGACTAAGGCACAATAATGAATAAGAGACTGATTTACGCATTGCCTGCAACGGTGTTGGCGCTGGTGGCACTAAGCCTTGCCATTGTTGGTCTCGTAACGACCCAAAATCAATCGGAGCCCTCCCGGCAAACGCAGCTGGTAGAGCCTGAAGAGGCGCCGTCTTCGCCGGAGTACCGCTACCTTGTTGCCCGTGAAGCCTTGTCGCCGGGTGATGCCATGACAGAAGAAGGTTTTATGTCGGTTGCCTCTTCTGACCCTCTGCCCGATGCCATTCCTGCTGACGATGCGCCCTATGGGCAGACCATCAAAACATCATTGGCTGCCGGCCAGATGCTGACCAGCGCCAATATGCGAACCGATAGCGTTCTGGAAGCCCTGGTGCCGCAGGGGCATCAGGCTATGGCCATTGCCGTTGACGATGTCTCTGGCGTCGGCGGCTTGCTGCGACCCGGTGACCGGGTTGATGTGACGGCCTCTTTCCGGCGCTCGGACAAGGACAAACCTGCCGCCCTGAAGTTACTGGGCAATGTGCTGGTCCTGGCGGTCAAGGGGGTTCCCTACAATGGCGAAGCTGGGGAAGAGAACGACTCCCGGCGCAACAACACCGTTGTATTGTCGGTGCCCGAAGACGAGGTCTCTCGCCTTTTGCTGGCTTCCAGTGAGGGCAGGCTCCAACTGGTAGCCGTTGCCCCGCAACAGGTGGCGACATCGGAACCGGTATCAACATTAGAAGGTGAAGAACCAGAAGTGAAACCGGTCTACCTGGAAGACCTTTTCCCCGCGCCTCCTGAGCCCGAGCCAACCCGGCGGGCCCCGCCACCACCTTCCACCCGCGTACAGGTATTCGAAGGATCCGAATCAAGGAGTGTGTATGTACGGTAAACCGATCGCCCTGTGGCTAACGGCTGTGTTACTGGGCAGTCTGGCGGTTATTCTGCCAGCAGCGGCTCAGGGTGATGACATGGTGGACGGCGCGCCGGTCACTTTAGGTGATGGGGAACAGAAAGTGCTGAGCTTTCCGGGCACTCTGGCCAAGGTAGCAACATCTGATCCGGAAGTTGCGGCGGTATCGGTGTCGGGCGACAGGGAACTGTTGTTGACCGGCAAATCGAAGGGGGCGGCCATTTTATCGGTCTGGCTCAAAGGTCGTGACGAGCCCTTGCGCTCCCCGGTAGTTGTCGCATCGACTCAGGGCGCCCGACTGCCATTCGGTACACAGGTGCAGACCGATATTCGTATTGTGGAAGTGAATCGCAACGAACTGAATGAGCTGGGTATGTATTACTCCAAGCTGTTTGATGGCGGGCGCTTCGAGGCAGCTTTCGCGGGGAGTAATGCCGTCGCGCCGATTCCCGGTATGGGTAATGCTATAACCGCCAGCGGCTTCAGTTTGTTCCGTTTTGGAAGCAATTCCCTGAGTGTCCTGAATGCTCTGGAGTCGGGAGGCTTTGCCTACACTCTGGCGGAGCCATCGCTGGTCACTTTGAGCGGTCAGAGCGCCACCTTCCTCGCCGGTGGTGAGTTTCCGATTCCAGTGAGTAGTGGCGATGATGGAATAGAGGTGGAGTTCAAGCAGTTTGGCGTCAGCCTGAGTCTTACACCGACGGTGGTGGATGAAGGGCAGATCATATTAAGGGTTGCGCCAGAAGTGAGTGACCTGGATCAGTCAGCCGGTGTGTCCACAGGGGGCATTACCATTCCGGGTTTACGGGTTCGTCGTACGGAAACCACCGTTGCGATGGCTCCCGGCGAAACGTTCATTATCAGTGGTCTGGTGAGTCGCAATACCTTTAACAACAGTGACCGGATTCCCGGGCTGGGTAATCTGCCTGTCCTGGGCGCGCTGTTCCGTTCCGACCGTGTGTCGCGGGAAGACCGGGAGCTTATCATGGTGGTCACTCCGCATCTGGTCAGCCCGGCCAAGCAGGGCAATGGCAAGCTGGAGTCCATTGCCAGGGACTACCATCACAGCAGTACTGACTGGCTGGACATGGCGACCGATTCCAGCCCCGGAGAGCGCCCGATTAAACACGGACTGAGCTGGTGACCCTATGAACAGAGACGAGATTCTTGTTTGTGTGGCGGATGATATTGGTATCCGGACCTGGCTGGAGCGGACGCTGGACGGTATGTGGCCGTTGGAGTTTGTTGCTTCATCGGACCTGTCTCGTGTCAGTCGCCTGGTTGAGGCTACCGGCAGCCGCTTTGTAATGGTGGCGGCCGATGAGAACGATGCCGAGAAAGCCCTGAGGATCATCAGCGCCCTGACCAAATCCCGTGACGACCTGGCAGTGGTGTCCCTGACTCGTCGGGTGAGCCAGGACTTTCTCCTGCGGAGCATGCGAGCGGGCGCCCGGGATTGCTTTATCGCCAGCAGTGATGGTGAGGAAATACGGACACGAATTCAGCAGTTTCTTCATGTTGCGCCTGAGCGTGAGGCGAGAGGGGGGCGATCATCCGAGGGGCGGAAAAAGATAACTCTGGTGACGAGTTCCAGCCCAGTGGTGGACACTCGGTTCTTCGCTCAAAACCTGGCATTCACGACCAACAAGCTTTTTCCAGAGGCCCGGATTCTGGCACTGGATACCTCGGCAACGGACCGGCACGCTTTTTATCTGGACAGTAACAATCGGGTTTCACTGGAAAGTTTGTTGCAGAATCCGGAATCACTTGATCAGGCCATGGTCGAGACAGCGTTGGAGGAATACGCTCCCAATCTGCGTTTGCTGTCGGGCAAGCTGTCGCCCGAAGCCCTCAGTGACGACCGTAACGCGGATCTGTTTATTGCTGTCAGCCAGCTGATGAGCATGTTCGATTACATTGTTGTCAACGTGGATCCCGTTGTAGCCGATTTCTGGATCAGCGCCGTTGGCTTGCATGCCAAGGACCTGGTGATGGTCATTCAGCCTATTGTCGAGCAAGCCCATGAAGCGCGCAGGCGGCTTGATGGCTGGCGGGAGCACCTTGCCCGTGATTGTCGAAAATCTCTGGTGCTGGATTGCTATGAGAAAAAGGGTGCCCCTGCAACTGGTGAACTTGAGAGAGCTGTAGGTATCGATTATATGGGCAGTCTCCCGCTGGACTGGAACCACCGGCTTATGTCGATCAACGCGGGCTTGCCACTGCATAAGCTGCCGCAAAGAAGTCCGTATCAGAAGCGGCTTGAGGCTATTCTGAAGCGATACGCCGCTGATGAGAACAGGGAAGGTCAGGGCGCCGTGCGACGCAAACTGTTGCGGGTCGGGTAAGGGGAGCGCGGAATGGCTACCAGGATTGACCAGGAATACCAGGATCTGAAAAAGCGCGTTCACTACTTTCTGGTGGAACGTCTGGACGAAGAGGGGTTGGAAGTCGGTAAATCCGGCCGTGAAACTCTGTTCGCTTTTATTCAGGACAATGTGCGGAGTTTTGTCGCCCAGCACAGGATGCCGCTGTCTGCGCAGGATCTGACCCTGCTGACCCGTGAAACCTTTGATGAGGTGGCGGGCTTTGGGCCGCTGGAACCTTTACTCTCGGATGAAACAGTCAATGACATACTGGTTAACGGGCCCAGGGATGTTTTCATTGAGGTTTCTGGCGTGTTGCAGCGGGCCCAGACCCGCTTTATTGATGATGACCACGTTACCCGTGTGATTCGCCGTATCCTGGCGCCCCTGGGTCGTCGGTTGGACGAGTCCAGCCCCATGGTCGATGCTCGCCTGCCGGACGGTTCCCGGGTGAATGCTATTATCCCGCCGGTTGCACTGGACGGACCTTCCATCAGCATTCGGAAGTTTACCCAGAAACACCTTACTGCCCAGGATCTGGTGAACAGCGGGTCGATGACATCCCGTTGCCTGGACATCCTGATGAACCTGGTGGAAAGCCGCCGTAACATTCTGATCAGTGGTGGTACAGGCACCGGTAAAACCACCATTCTCAACCTTCTGAGCCAGTTCATCCCCAGGGATGAGCGGGTTGTAACCATCGAAGACTCGGCGGAACTGCAGCTGAATCATCCTCATATCGTGCGGCTGGAAACCCGGCCGGCTAACACGGAAGGCTCTGGCAAGATCACGGCCCGGGACCTGGTGATCAACGCGCTGCGTATGCGGCCAGACCGGATTATTCTTGGTGAGGTGCGTTCCGGGGAGATTATCGAACTTCTTCAGGCGATGAACACCGGCCATGAAGGCTCGATGAGTACTATCCATTCCAACAGTGCCAAGGACGCGCTTGTGCGAATTGAAACCCTGCTCGCGGTCAATGGGTATGACGCGGGTGAGCGGGCCATTGGTCGACTGATTGGTTCCTCGCTGGACGTGATTGTTCAGCTTGCCAGGCTACCCAATGGTCGCCGGTTTATCAGTGAAGTCGTGGAGATGAAGCCTACACCGGACGATCCCTACAGGATGGAAATTCTTTATCGGGCGGAAAGAGAAGGTGACAGCCTCATGGAATCACTGAACGTGGAGTCTCCGGGGTGAGTGGCCATATCTGGTTTGTGGGTGCGCTGCTGGTAGGGTTGCTTGCCGTAGTGTTGCTCCTGGTGCAGTTGGGATGGGGGCAGTGGCAAGGCCAGCGTCGGATTGCTCACAGTATCAAAACCCGCCTGAGCTCAACGAGTGAGGTAACGGGCCCGGGCGGTGCCAGAGTAGATCTGGGGCCCCTGGAGAGAGTGCTGGTACAGGCGGACATTCGCTGGAGTATCCAGCGCCTGGTGATGTTCTCAGTCGTGTTGCTGGGAGCTCTGGCTGTGATTGCCTTGACCCGGGGTATGGTGGTTTTTCTTGTGGTGCTGTTTTTCATTGTGACCGCGATCGGTGCCTGGTGGCGAATGCGGTTCCAGAAACAGCGCCAGACGATTCATGAAGAGCTTCCGGGCGTTGTCGATGCGGTATTGAGAAATATTGATGCCGGTCGCTCTCTTGAGCATTCGCTGATTACGGCGTTTGATGAGTCGTCCCCGGTGTTCAGCCCGTTGGTTTTCCGGCTGCGCAATGCCGTGGAAGCCGGCCGCGAATATACCCGGCTGTTCGAAGATTTTGCCGACCTCTACAAAGTGCCGGCCATGGTTCTGGTCGCCATAGCCCTGCGTACGACCTCACGTTTTGGTTCGTCGATCCGCCCCGTACTTGAGCAAGTGTCCACCTCTCTGCGGACGCAGCAGGCCATGCGCAGAGAGTTCCTCGCGGCCAGTGCGGAAACGCGTTTTACGGCAGTTACGTTTGCCGTATTGCCACCGGGGTTGGCGGCCTTCATGGTGCTGGTCAATGAAGAGTATTCCGACGTCCTCCTGAATACCTCCACCGGGCATACCTTGTTGTTAACGGCGGGAATTCTCCAGGTGCTGGGCATGGTGGTGATCTGGCGAATGATCCAGGGGGTGGGGCGTGGTTGATATCTGGTTTCTGTTATCTGCGGCGGCCGCTTTTTTTGCGCTGTGGATGGCCGGCTATATGGCCCCACGTTGGGCCCTGAAAGCACGAATTCATGAGCGTCTGAGGAACCGGGGTGCCAGTGTCTCCGATGATGAGGAAATGACCGGTTTCCTGGCGGCATTGGGCGAAAGCTTCACCGGCCTGGCGTCGATTCAGGGCGACTATGAGGACATGGAGGCTGCGCTGGAAACCACGGGGCGCAATCGCCAGCAAAGTCAGGCGACATACATGGTTCTGTGCTGGGTGCTGCCACTGATCGTGATCGTATTGGGTTTTATTATTGCCGGTTCCATTGGAGGCATGCTCATCGCCGCCGTAGCCTTTCTGCTGCCTCGCCGTGTTATTCGGACCATGGGAGTCACCGCGGAAAAAAAACAGAACCTTGAAGCCATTGAGCTTTGTCATATGACGCGAATGCTGATGGAAGCTGGTCTCTCCATTGAGCGCGCAATGCGGCTTATTGCTGTTCAGGCCCGTCCCATCATGCCTCATCTGGCCAGTCGCCTTGATCGGTTCAACCGGGTGATGGAAAGCGGCGCGGATCGCACGGCCGCGCTGGATGAACTCGGCAGGAACCGGCGCATAGTGGTGTTGCGGAGTTACGTGAACCTGATGAAACAGAGTGGAACTCTGGGGGCCGGGGTGACATCAAGCCTGGATCAGATCATCAAGGAAGCGCAGCAGAAAGAGCGCAGCAACCTGAACGAAGAAACCAACCGTATTAGCGCCAAGATGACGATTGTGATGATGGTATTCCTTCTGCCGGGCCTGTTCTTGCTGATCGGCGGTCCGGCCGTGATGTCCATTTTGGAAACGATTAGCCGCTAGAGTATCGGTTCTAGGTTGGCGACGAACGAATAAAACCTGTCAGGAGACATTATGGGAGTTTGTAAGAAATTTGGCGGGCGGGGAAGTATGCTGCTGGCAATTTCACTGGCAGTGACCGGTTGTTCGTCCATGGCTACGAGCACCGCGGGGGAACCGCAACTCCAGGTCAGTTGCACAACGACCTTACAACCCGAGCATCAGCTGCAACTGGATGCTGTTGATGCTCAGATGTCCCGCTCACAGCCATATGCTGCTCTGGCAAAGCTGGAGAGTGAAGGCCTTGCAACCGAGCAGCACTGGGTAAGGCGTGGACAGTTGCTGGCCTCGACCAATCAGGTTGCTGAAGCCCAGGAGATATTTCAGGCGCTCGCTACACAATGCGATTCGTCAAAGGGGCACCATGGGCTGGGGCTTGTGTACCTGAAGCAGGGGAAACTGAAGGAAGGCACAAATGCACTGAGAAAAGCCAGGGAACTGGCTCCGTCATCCTCTGACATTCGCAACGATTACGGCTATGCGCTTTTGCTGACCGGCGGTTATTACGATGCCGTGTTCGAACTAAGGACGGCGTTTGAGCTGGCTGACGGAAAGGGTGCGGTGCGCCAGAATCTGGCCGCGGGCTATTTCATTACCAACGACCGTTCCGGCCTGGCGATGCTGAAGCAAAAGTACGATATGTCCATGGACGAAATCGCCCATGCTGAAAAACTGGCTGCCCGGATCAGGAGGTCGAGATGAGAAAGACACTGACGTTGTTGTTGGTGTGCGTGCCGATATCAGCACTTGGCCAGGGGCAACCTGAGCACGGTCTGTCCAACTCGGTCGTTGTCATGGAGGATAGAACTGAAACCCGGCAACGACTCGATCGGCAGGCGGCATCGGATGCACCGGACAAAAGTGAGTTGTCGGTACAATCCTTTGTGGATAGTCAGGAGCGAATATCCGAGACATTCCGGCGAGCTATTCCTGACAAATTAGCAGAGTCATCCCGTGATGAGGATTAAGGGCGTGCGGCAGCAACGTGGGGTGTTGATTTTTATTACCCCTGTGCTTGTGACCGCGATCGTTCTGATGACGGTGCTGGCCACCGATGGTGCCCGCCTTCTGGTGCTGCAGTCGGAAATGCAGAACCAGGTTAATACCGCCGCCAGTGCCGCGGCCGATGGCGCTCAGGCCTGTGGCGGTGCGGATATCGCCATGTCGACCATGTCCGCCAGGGCTCTGGCGGCAGCCCAGACTGCGGGTTATGACGGGGAAGGTACGCTGGAGGTCCTGCCCGGCGTGCTGGAGTCAACGGAAGAAAATACCGATCTGGTGTTTCGCAGCGTTCCCGAAACCGCTCTCGTTCGTAGCAACGGTGTTCGCGTCTCGATGACCCGTGAAGAACCAATTTCGAGGCTTATCCCGATAGGCTCCATTACTCTTGAGACCTCCGCCGCCGTTCGTAAGGAAGTAAACGCCACAATCAGCGCTGCTGGCTCTGCGGCAGATGTAGAGGGGGGGCTGCTGGGTGAGCTGGTCGGCGCTGTGATAGGCGACCCTTCCTACAGCGTGAGTCCTACCCAGCTGGATAGCCTTGAAAACACTCTGGTCAATGTTGGTGACCTGCTGTCGCAGATGGGAGTTGCCAGTGTGGCGGATCTGGTTGACGAGCCTCTTGTTGACCTGCTGACTGGCGTAACAAGCCTCGTTGGTGGTGCCGCCTTACCGGTTGGCGGATTGGTGGATGATCTGACCAATGCGGCAGGCATCGGTGGCCTCTATGTCAGTGATGTACTGACGGTGGTGGAGGGTGCGGATGTGCCAGCGAATGCCAGTTTCCCGGTGTATGACCTGGTGATAAGCACCGTTATGAACAGTGCTCGTGTTTTGAGTGATCCCGGGTCCTTGCTGGTGCTGAATCTGCAAACATCGGAGTCCGCTCTTTTGCAGGGCCTGACCAGTTCAATCGATGAACTTGCTGACCTGGATGTAGCGCTGGGACTGCATGTGGCGGAACCACCGAAGTTGGTATATGGCCCGGCGCGGCAGAATTCAGAGGGGGAATGGGTAACTCAGTTCCAATCAGCGGATATAGGGCTTGAGGTGCTCATCTCGGCCGGACTGAGTGAAAGCACCATTAACAGCCTGATATCAACGCTGTCTCTTGGTCTGATAGATCTCAATCTGCTGGACGATATCGAGATACCTCTGGTTGTCCAGGCTGGCGGTGGTCGTGGCAGTTTTGTGTCTGCTGACTGCGCCCGAGGTGGCAATGATAATGATGTTTCCCTGGGATTTGACCTGGTCGACACTGCTGTTGATGTCGAGACAGGCACCATTGATCCCGTATCGGGCACGGTGACCCCGGAAGATGTGCATGCCGAAATCCTGGAACTCACCATCAACACCATCCTTCTGGGAACCTATACCGAGCAACTGTGCGTGGATGCCGGTCTGGCTGTTGATCTGTACGGCGAAAGTGCACTGCCATCGGTCATTGATAATTACCCGCTTGAATGCGTGGATGGTGATTGTGCCAGACAGAGTCTGGCCTCCGGAAATTCAGCAGATAATTTTAACGCGGATGTAGACATCACCTCGCTTGATCTGACTTGTGGACAAAGCGGGCTGACCGCAGGTGTTTTAAGTATTGCCAGTGCGTTGGTAAACCCCATCACGATTCTGTTGGAAGACGTCGCGAACGATGTTGTGGAAGGTGTGGTAGCCCCCCTCCTGTCGGCACTCGGCGTAAATCCCGGCAATATGTCGGTGACCGTCGTGAATGCTAACCAAAACGCGGCACAGCTGATTGAAAATGTGTCTATAGTGAATTAGTGAATCCAGTTTCAGGCAAGGAAGGCGTACGAGTGGAATCAACAGTATCGGAATACTGGACATTATTTACAGAGAACGCGACGGCAGTTGCTCTTCCGTTTGTGACAGCGGCGTTGGCGGCGTTGCTGATTGTTTCCCTGTTAAGGTACCGGAGGCTGAACCGGCAAGTGGAAGGGCTCAGTGCCGAGATGGGGTTTGCCAATCGATCCCTGCGGAATGCGGATCGTGATCTGCGCACCCTCTTTGATCAGTCCGCTATTGCGGTGATGTTGCTGGATGCCACCAAAAAATCGGTCCTCTACGCCAATGAAACGGCCATGACGGCGTTCGGGGTGCGGACGGAAGATCAGCTCACCACGGACGTCATGCAAAAGCCAGACGCCTGGCCAGCGTCGCCGTACAGCCTGCTGGATTTTGAGGAAACCATTTTCAGGACCAGCCGTTCCGGCCTTCAGAAATTCGAATGGTATTTTGAGCCCGCCGGCCGTCGTCCAGTTTGGCTGGACAGTTCACTTTCCATTATTTCCTATAAAAGCGGACAGGCATTGATGTTCACCGGGGTCAACATCACTGACCGCAAACATGCTGAAAAAGCCGACCGCTTCCGCCATAAGGCCATGACGTCCATGGCCAACGACAATGGCCTGCACATTACTCTCGACCACCTTGCCGCCATGGCAGAAGCCCGTCTGCCCGGATCCTCGTGCGGGGTAATGGTCCATGACCACGAGCGTGGCCGCCTGCGGTGGGTGGGGGGGCATTCCGTGCCTAAGTTCTTCAGTGAGGCGATGGATGGCCTGCCTGTGGCCTTTGGCGCGGCGAGCAGTGGTACCGCGGTGTTTATTCGTGGGCGTGTGGTGGCCCGGGATATACGTTCGGATGATCGCTGGGACCGCCATCGTGACGAGGCCGAGTCAGCCGGGTTGCGGGCCTGCTGGTCAGAGCCGGTCATCGGTAGTAGTGGGGAGTTGCTGGGCACGTTTGATGTTTACCATGAAGACCCCTGGACACCGGCCGATGACGACATTGACGCTCTCACTGACCCCATCGCCATTACCAGCCTGGCGATCGAGCGCTACCTGGCGAAAGGCCAGCTGGAGCACATGGTGCTCTCGGAACAGATGGTTCGTAGAATCAGTACCGACCTGCTGACCCTTGATCCGGAAGAGACGGACGAGGGCCTCGCCAGTACCTGCCGCTCCCTCGGGGATTTTTACCGGGCGGACCGGGTGTTTCTGTGCCAGCTTGACGACACCAGCCAGCAGGTGTGGATCAGCCACGAATGGGCAGGAGAAGGCTTTGAATCGCTGCGTCAGGTGTCTGGCAGAAAGTATCCGGTAATCCCAGCCAGCCTGGACAAGGTCTTTGACGGTAAGCCAAGCGTGATCTTCTCGGCAGACAGCCAGATCCCGCCGCAGCTGGATTTCCTCAAAGAATTGCTGGCCCTGGAAGGGCAGCAGTCGGTTCTTCTGGCCATGGTGCATCGGGGTGACAGGATGTCAGGGATTCTCGGTATCCAGATGACGTCCGCCGTTAACCCCTGGACGCCTCAGAGGTCCCAGACGGCGGAACTGATGGCAAACCTGTTTGGCAGCGCTCTGAATCGCAGTCAGTTACTGCATTCGCTGACCTACCAGGCGGTGCACGATCAGTTAACCGGGCTATACAATCGCCACAAGATCGAAAGCTTCATGGATCAGGAGGTGGCACGTTGCAGCCGGTATGGCAGCACCTTCTCGGTGATTATCTTTGATCTGGACAATTTCAAGTCCATCAATGACCGGTTCGGGCACAATGAAGGGGATGCGGTGCTGGCCAGTGTGTCTGTGCTGGTTGGCAAGGGGATTCGTGAGTCGGAAATCGCCGGCCGCTGGGGCGGTGAGGAGTTCCTGATCATCCTGCCGGAAACGCCTCTGGACAGCGCGGTTCCGGTCGCTGACCGCCTGCGGGTCAGCGTGGAAAGTCATCGTTTCTCGATTCCTGAGCCGGTCTCCATCAGCGTGGGTGTTGCCGCCTTCCGCCCAGGCGATTCCCCCCATGAACTCATTCAGCGGGCCGATGCAGCGCTGTACAGCGCCAAGGAATCCGGCCGTAACTGTGTGAAGTCCTCGTTCTGAATCGCTGTACCGGCGGCCCTATAGGGGCCAGTCGGCCGCGTCCACCGTATGCAGACCGACCGGTTGGTCGGATTGACCCCGCCAGCGGCGGACAAACTCGCCATCCGGATCGTACTGCTGTGCCTGTTTTTCCAGATTGAACTGCCGCAATCCCCGCGGATCCGCGCCCACGCCCGCCAGGTACTGCCAGTTGCCGTAGTTGCTGGCGACGTCATAATCCACCAACTGTTGTTCGAACCATGCTGCACCATAGCGCCAGTCCAGCCCCAGCTCGTACACCAGACAGCTGGCCACCAGCTGGCGCCCGCGGTTGCTCATGTAACCCGTTGCCCTCAACTGGTTCATTGCTGCATTCACTAGCGGGAATTCGGTGTTGCCTTCACACCACGCCTTGAAACGATGGGGGTAAAACGTCGCTGTGTGCTTTTTGCCCTGTACACCATCGCGTCTGAACAGGTTGGCACCATGCTTCAGGGCATACCAGAAGAAATATTCCCGCCAGAGCAGCTCAAACCAAAGCCAGTAGGTGGACCGGTTTCTGGTTTCAGTCTTCTCGTAGTGGGTGATGGTTTCCGCTACCTCCCGGACAGAGATGCACCCGTTGGCCAGCCAGGGGCTTAACCTTGAGGATGCATCCGGATCGTCCAGGGCGTTGCGGGTGTCCTTGTAGTGGTCGATATCGTGGTTGCTGAAGGTAAACTGCCTGAGCCGCGTCAGCCCCGGGTTTTCCCCGCCGGTAAAGAGGGCGGGGTGTTGCGGTTCGGGAATGGGCGGGCAATCCCCACGATTGTCATCGGGAAAGCCCGGGGGTGGCGGCAACGCGGTGAGGGTCCGAATCCGCAGACGTTCAGAATACCGTTCACCGGTGTTTTCGATCTGCTTGCGGAACTGTGAGAAGGTCTCCGGCAGATCCTGGAGGGGCATGGGCAGCGAGCCTTCGGTGAACAGGCTCAGGGTCTCGAACTGCTGGCACACGGCGTCCGGGAGCTGGTCCCTGATCGTACGCCATTGCCGGGCTTCCCATGTACCCGGTTGCCGCGATCGAATGACGCGGGAAATGCGGTGATGATGAACCAGTTCCGGGATCACCCTTTCCGGTTCACCGAAGGCGATGTGGAGGCGTTGTCCCAGTGGGCGCAGGCTGCGCTCCAGTGCCATCAGGCTCTGCCAGAGGAAGCGCCAGCGATGAGTGCCCATAGCCATGCACTGGAACGGGCCTGGCACGAACCATCGAGGGTCGACCACATACACACACAACAACATGTCCGAACGCGATGCAGCCAGCAGTGCGGTGTTGTCATCGAGTCGCAAATCCCGGGTAAACCAGTAGAGCGTATTCAAAGTTCAGCGCATCCTTTGGGGTTTGTTTCTACACTGTACGTTGACCATTGTATAAGCGATTATGCCCAATGAATCCCGACACTGATCTGAAGGAGCTTTCCCGTGATTAAATCCCGTGCCGCGGTGGCGTTTGCCCCCAACAAACCGCTGGAAATTGTGGAAGTGGATGTTGCCCCGCCCCAGAAAGGAGAGGTGCTGGTGCGTATCGTGGCCACCGGTGTGTGCCATACCGATGCCTACACACTTTCCGGTGCTGACTCCGAAGGCAACTTCCCGGCTATCCTCGGTCACGAAGGTGGCGGCATTGTCGAAGCTGTCGGCGACGGTGTGACCTCGGTGGAAGTGGGCGACCATGTAATCCCCCTATACACCGCCGAATGCGGGACGTGCAAGTTCTGCACCTCCGGCAAGACCAACCTGTGTGGTGCCGTGCGGGAAACCCAGGGTAAGGGTGTGATGCCTGATGGTACGTCCCGTTTTTCCTACAAGGGCGAGCCGATTTACCACTACATGGGCTGTTCCACGTTCTCAGAGTACACTGTGCTGCCGGAAGTCTCGCTGGCAAAAATCCCCAAGGAAGCGCCGCTGGATAAAGTCTGTCTGCTGGGCTGTGGCGTGACTACCGGTATTGGCGCGGTGCTGAATACGGCCAAAGTGGAAGAGGGGGCAACCGTCGCCATCTTTGGTCTCGGCGGTATCGGTCTGGCGGCGATTATCGGCGCCACGATGGCCAAAGCCAGCCGCATCATCGCCATCGACATCAACCCGGGCAAATTCGACATTGCGAAACAGCTGGGTGCCACCGATGTGGTTAACCCAAAGGACTACGACAAGCCGATCCAGGAGGTCATCATCGAAATGACCGACGGCGGTGTGGACTATTCGTTCGAGTGCATCGGCAATGTGGATGTGATGCGGTCAGCCCTGGAGTGCTGCCACAAGGGCTGGGGCGAATCCATTATCATCGGTGTGGCCGGTGCCGGTGAGGAAATCCGTACCCGCCCGTTCCAGCTGGTCACCGGCCGGGTCTGGCGGGGCTCAGCGTTTGGTGGCGTCAAGGGTCGTACGGAATTGCCGGGTTATGTGGAAAAGGCCGAGAAAGGGGACATTCCGCTGGATGTGTTTATTACCCACAACATGCCGCTTGAAGATATCAATGAGGCATTTGAGCTGATGCACGAGGGGAAAAGTATTCGGTCGGTGATTCACTTTTAGGTCAGTAAGCGTTTCGGGGCTTGCATTCACATTTTGTTCAGCCATCAAAAAACCCGCCAATTGGCGGGTTTTTTGATGGTCAGGTCGCTGGCATTAAAGCCCGAGCAGCCCCAGAAGATTACCCGGATCCAGCAGATTTACCAGATCCTCCAACAACGTCGGATCGCTCAGCTGATCCGGGTTGAGCAGATCGGTCAGCGGGCCGAGAGGGCTGTCGCCGCCCAGATCGCCACTGTCGAGCAGGGTGGTCAGCTCGCCCACCAGAGGCAATGAGCCTGCGTCACCACCCTCGCTCAGGGCGAGCAGCTGCTCAACGAGATCGCCAAGAACCGGAATGGAAGTCAGTTGCTCGCCATCCAGATTGGATGGATCTAGCAGCATGATCAGGTCACCGATCAGCGGCAGCTGGTCAGCACCGTCGTTAGGGAACTCGCCGGGAAAATCGTCCGGCAATGCTGACAGGATATCACCGACCAGAGGCAGGGTCGCTGGATCAAACTCGAAGCCCTCACCCGGCATCAGCAACTCCGCCAGGTTTTCCAGCTGCGCTGGATCCAGCGAGATGTCTTCCAGGTTCAGCAGTTCACCGATCAGAGGCAGATCAGCAGGCGACAGCGGCAGTTCACCACCAGGCTCGCCGGTGCCCGGCTCAGGGATCATTCCGAGCAACAGATCAAACAAAGCGCCACCGAGATTGAGAACGCCGTCTTCGCCGACGATGGTCTGTGTACCGCTGAGGACATCCACTGAAGCCAGTCCGCCCAGATCAACACCCAGCAGGGAACCTTCCAGCAGGCCCAGATCGACCAGCGATTGTCCATCATTCAGGTTGAACAGCTCACCCAGTACCGGAATCGCGTTGAACGCCTCCAACACCATCATCAAGGCATTTTCGGCATCGGCCGGCAGCGGAATGCTGCTGTCGTCCACCAGGCGCAATTCAACGCCGAGGCCGTCGTCTGTCGGGAACAGCTGGCCACCCAGAACATCGGACAGTTCCTGGGGCAGGTTGTTGAAGTCGCCGGAAGCGAAGGTTTCCGCCATGGCCTGAATCAGGGCCGGGATCTGCTCCGGGTTGCCGCCGGTGAAGGCGTCGGCCAGGCTCTGCAACTGGGTTGCATCCAGGCCAAGATCCAGCGCAAGTGCACAATCCGGTGAAGGATTGGTCGTGCTGATTGATTTCGGATCACATACGGCTACCAGTGCCGAGGAATACTCGGTGAAGTCTGTGCCTTCCAGGCTGGGGGTCTCACTTGCACTCAGAGCCGTAAGGGCGGTGAGGAGGTCTTCCACCAACGGAAACTGCAGGATCAGCGCATTATCAACACTGTTCAAACCGTCCTCGGAATCACCAAACTCCAGGGCGGACAGCAGGGTGCCGCCAAGGGTGTGTAAACCCTCGACCAGAATACCACTGTCAAAACCCTCGGATTGGGCTGTCGTCGGGTCTCCCAGCAGGGTGTTATCCAGCAGCACAACCAGGCCACCTGTACGGAAGGTAAAGGTTGCAGGCTGCTCGAGGCCGTTGCCGGCGAGATCGGTGATCGTCGTATCAACCGTAATCTCGTATGTGGTCTGGAAGCTCAGGTTGCTGTCAGGATCAAACTCGATGGAGTTGCCCACCGGATTAATCACACCCTCGACAGTGGCAACCGGATTGCCGTTTTCATCGATTTCCGTGACGGTGAAGTTGTTCGCATTGACCGACTGAGGGTCAATCTCTTCATCGAATTCGACATAGATGTTGGTGTCAGTCGGTGCCAGTGTTTCGCCGTCCTCAGGTGAGGAGGTAACAGCCGTTGGCCCCTGACCATCCACTTCACTGCCTGTCTTGAATGCGGCGGAGTCGTTTCCGCTCAGAGTCTTGACCAGGTCACCTTCTTCGTCACACAGAGCCCGCAGTTCCGTTGTAGCGGTCACCTGGTAGTCGGTATTGGCCAACAGGTCCATATCGGGATTGATGACAACAGCCTTGCCCAGAGTGTTGTAGGAGGCAGCTACCACCGTTGCGTTGCCATTAATGGTCAGGGGCAGGGAGTTCTGGCTGACAGTGGCTGCATCGACATCCGCGTTGAATGTCACCCGAATGCTGCGGTTGAGCTCAACACCCTGTTCTCCATCCGCAGGTACGAATTCAGAAACTTCAAAGACTGTACTCTCGGACGTGCAGAAGGTTTCCTGTTCGCCCCCAACGTTGCCGTTATTGTCGCCGCCATCGGAGGGTGTGTTTTCTGCTGGAATACGCGGGTCGCTTGGACCACCGCCGCCACCGCCGCAGCCGGCGATCAGAAGTGAGAGGGCCGTAACGCCAATGCCCAGATGCGTTTTAAAATTAGTCATGTTGAGCCCCTTTTTTATTTCTTCATTATTTCGGTGTGTTTGCCAGTGAGGATGGCCTCTACACGCCGGTTTTTTGCGCGACCTTCGTCGGTTGCGTTGTCGGCAATGGGCTGGGATTCACCCATGCCTGTCGTTGAGATGCGCTCAGAACCGATATTGAACTCCTGGACCAATACCTTCATGACGGAGTCCGCGCGGCTCTGGGACAGGTTCTGGTTGTAGCTGGCGCTGCCGGTACTGTCGGTGTGGCCCTCAAGCAGGATCCGGCTGGTCGGGTACTGGGTCATTAATGCCGCCAGCTCTCCGATTTCATCAAAGTACTCCGGCTTCACTTCCGTGCCATCAAGGTCGAACTCAACGTACAGGGTTTCCTTGATCTCGCGGGTCAGCTCCTTGGCACAGCCGTCGGCGTCCACCAGCGCGCCCTGGGGCGTGTTCGGGCACAGGTCCCGTGGATCGGGAACACCGTCACCGTCGGAGTCAGCTGGCGGCGCGACAGGCGCGGGTTGCTCGGGCAGCTGGTTTTTGGGAGGTTGCGGGTACGAGCGGTTGAACAGAAGCTGAACGCCGGCAAATACCTGACCGTCGACGTAGCCATCTTCCAGCTCCGTGCGGGCGCGAGCACCGGCTTCAAATACGATGCGGTCGCTCATCATGCGCTGAAAACCACCTTCCAGGTACAGTGCATCTTCTGTTTTGGAGCTTGGTGCACCGTCTACATCAATGTCGGTGTAGCTGTAGCCCAGGCCAGCAAAGGGGCGCCAGCCACCGAGTCGGAATTTGCCCGGGTGGATGCGTCCCGCCAGTGAGCCGCGCAGAATGTCGGCATCAATGTTGGTTACACGGGTTTCTGCGTCGCCGTAACTGAAGGCGCCCATCAATGTGAAATTGGGGTTGAACTGATGGCCCAGTGTGAGGCCATATTCCGGGTAGTTCGCGAGGTTATCAATGTTGGACGACTTGTCTTTTGAGTTGCCGGAATCGACATAGCCGACTTCGGCTCCGATGAAGCTGTAGGAAAGCGGGAAATGCGTCGTGTCAGCATGTGCCCAGGTTATGGGGAGTGCTATGCATCCAGCCAGGAGGAGTCTTGGAAGTTGAGTCATGGAAGTGTGATCCCTCTCACGGTTTTGGTTATTGTCAGTCGCTCGGTGCGTCCTTGGGGTGTAGCCTTGGGTTATTAGTCGACAATGTTTCCGAATGTTTCTTTTTGTTAATGCTTCGGAAAATACGCTAGTGGCCCATAAAGCCACATTGGCTGCATAGCCAGCCATTTTGGGCATCTCGACCAGTTTCCTTGGCTGCAAGCACCTGATTTAACATTGGTTAACAATTCGAGGGGTGTGGTGAGGTGAGCTGAGGGAAATCAGCGATCCGTCAACTTAAGTTCGATCCGTCGATTCTGTTGTAAATCCTCTGGCGATGTCCCGTCAGCGACGGGGAAAAACTCGCCGAAGCCAGCTGCCACCATGCGTCGCTCGGGGACTCCCTGGTCGGCGAGGTAGCGAACAACCGCCACGGCACGAGCGGTAGACAGCTCCCAGTTGGAAGGGAATTGCGGCGTGTTGATGGGAATCACGTCGGTATGGCCGTCGATTCGAAGAATCCAGTCAATGTCATCCGGTATCCGTTCGACCACATCCAGTAATACGTTTGCCAGTTTATCCAGTTCGCTCTTTCCCGCCTGGCCGAGTTGTGCCGAGCCGGAGGCAAACAGCAGCTCCGATGGCAGCAGGAAACGGTCGCCGACCACGCGAATATTTTCGTTCTCCTCCAGAATTTTCCGTAACCGGGCAAAGAACTCCGACTGGTACTGCTCGAGTTCATTCACCCGCTCGGCCAGAAGGGTATTGAGTCGCCGGCTGACGTCTTCCAGTTCCGCCTCTTTTTCCGCCGTCTGTTGTTCCTGTAATCTCAGCGCAGCGCTGATCTGCTGTAGCTGATACTCGAGGGCTGCGATCTGGTTGGATAACCGGAGAATCATGGCCTGCTGGCTGGCGGAGAGCTCGTCTTTCTCATTCAGTGCACGATCGCGTACTTCCACGGCCTGGCTGAGGGCATCCAGCCTTTCGGCTTGTGCCTCGGCATCGGCTGACTGCTGCATGAGTTGATTCCGCATACTGTCGAAACGCATCTGCATCTCTTCGTTACGGGTCAGGCTTGCCTCCAGCTGGCTCTGGAGCATCGTATTCTTGTCTTTCTCCAGACCCAGCAGTCGGGAAATCTCATTCAGGCGATCGTTCAGCCGCGCCAGCTCCATGTTGCGGTCGGACAGGGTCTGGGACAGGTACAGCTGGCTGACGACGTAGATCAGCAGCATGAAAATGATGAGCATCAGCAGTGCGGACAGGGCGTCCACATACCCCGGCCAGACATTGATGGTGCTGCGGGCGCGGCGCTTGGAACCGATCACGAGACATTACCCGAGCTGTTGGTCATGATCTTCAACGGTATCCACGAGGTTGGTGACGCTGGTCAGCCATTCTTCCAGCCCGTCATAAAAGCGGTTCTGGGCGTGACCCGCCTGGATATCCATGAACCCCAGAATAAGTGATCCACCCAACCCCAGCAGGGAAGAACTGAACGCGGTGCCCATGCCCTGCAGCGGTGTTTGCAGGCCGGCCTGCAGGTCGGCGAAGACAGCGCCAAAATCTTCCTGATCCATGTTGAGATTGGTGATTACCTCACCTACCGCGTTGATGGTGCCCAGCAAACCCCAGAACGTGCCGAGCAGCCCGAGAAAAATCAGCAGGCTGATGAAGTAGCGGGTGATTTCCCGCTGCTCGTCCATTCGGGAGTGGATGCCGTCCAGCACCGTGCGCAGGGAAAGCGTAGACAGAGTGAAGCGATCGCGCTTGTACTCGTCCCCCAGCTGTTTCGCCAGCGGCTTGAGCAGCCGTGGCTCCTGCAGTACCGAGAGCCCGGCATTGCCGGTGCGGAACTGGGCAATCCAGCGCAGCTCGGGGAACAGGGTGAAGACCTGCCGGTAGGTCAGCGCGATACCGATGATCAACACGCAGACGATCAGCAGGTTAAAGACCCAGTTGGCCATAAACGCTGTGGTCAGTGGCGCGTGGATGAGGGCGCCCACAACCACCACAACGGCAAGGAAAAGTGTCATCCAGAACAACGTGTGTTTGGGGTTGCTCATATACACCGCCTGCCTGTTTGGGAGGGTATCCATGAACATAGCACACCACACTGTGATGACCAGACGATTGCAGTGAAACCGCCGGGAAGAAAAAGGTCCGGGGATCAGTTAGTCTGTGATGACAACCACAGCCAGTGAGCAGAAAGAGCAACCATGACCGATCAGACCGACCAACCCTTTCGCTTCCGATTCCGTGTCCGCTACGGCGAATGCGATGCCCAGAGTGTCGTATTCAACGCTCGCTACGCCGACTACGTGGACATTTCCGTCAACGAATACATCCGCACCCTGTTCGGGGACTACCAGAACCTGCTGGACCAGGATCTCGATATCCAGGTGGTGAGCCTGACGATGAATTACCGGGCACCGGCGAGGTTTGATGATGTGCTGGAGGCGCGGATCAGGATCGGCCGTCTCGGTAATACCTCGTTCACCCTGCACCTGGAGTTTGTCCGCCATGGTGATGAGCAACTGGTTGCCGACGCCGACATTACGTACGTGCTGATTCAGCCTTCGGAGATGGCAAAGACGCCGATTCCGGCGCACATTCGGCAAAAGCTGGAGGTGGGAGCCCCCGGCGTTCTGATCAGCCACGCCGGGGAGTAGCCGTGTCGGGGGGGCGAGTCAGCCCTCCTGAAGCGCCTGAACCACGGCCTTGGCCACGCCCTCGGACGAGGCCGGGTTCTGACCGGTAATCAGCCTGCCGTCCACCACAATGTGTGGTGCCCAGTCATCGCCTTTGGAGTAGGTGGCGGTATTCTCCTTGAGCATGTCCTCCAGCAGGAAAGGCACAACGCTGGTCAGACCAACCGCTTCCTCTTCGCTATTGCTGAAGCCGGTGACTTCGCGACCGCCGACGATGTTCTGTCCGGGTTTCACTTCCACGTTCTTGAACACCGCCGGCGCGTGGCAAACCGCACCGATAACCTTATCCTGTTCGTAGGCACTCTTGATCAGGGCGATGCTTCTTTCATCGTTCACCAGATCCCACAACGGGCCGTGGCCACCGGGATAGAAAATGGCATCGAACTGGTTCATATCCACATCCGCCAGTTTTTTGGTGCTGGCGAGGGATTCTTTGGCGTGGGCGTCTGCCTGGAATCGGCGTGTGGTTTCGGTCAACGCTTCTTCCGCTTCGCTGTTGGGGTCAACAGGCGGCTGGCCACCCTTGGGTGTGGCTATGGTAATCTGCGCACCAGCATCCTTGAATACGTAATACGGGGCGGTGAACTCTTCGAGCCAGAAGCCGGTCTTGTGACCGGTATCGCCCATCTGGTCGTGGGAAGTCAAAACCATCAGAACGTTCATGGAGTCTGTCCTTGTGATTGATGGATGAATGGGACTTCGTCAATCTGTTGGCTGCTCTGGTGTAAAACCTTGTGGCCAGTGCCATCAATTTCAACCATCGAGTGTGGATTCTGAAGAGGTATACGTGACGCCTGACCACAGCGATCTCTGGTTTTTACCTCTCGGCGGTACCGGCGAGATTGGCATGAACCTCAATCTCTATGGCCACGATGGCCAGTGGCTGATGGTGGACTGCGGGGTGACATTTCCCCGTCCCGGACGAATTGCGGCGGATGGCACCGTTCACCATCGCGGCGAGCCGCCGGTGCAAATGGCGGATCCCGGGTTCATTGCCGATCGCCGTGATCAGCTGGCTGGTCTGATCATCACCCATGCCCATGAAGACCATGTGGGGGCGGTACCCTATCTGTGGCCACTGCTGCAGTGCCCCATATACACCAGCCGCTTCACTGCCGAGATACTGCGCCGCAAGCTGGCCGAGTTCGATCTGTTGCACCGGGTTCCGATCATTGTGGTGGACACCGGAGAGCGCCGTCAGATTGGACCATTCAACGTTCAGTGGCTGGCTCTGACCCACTCCATTCCCGATCCCAACGCCCTGATGATCCGCACCCCGCTGGGTAATATTTTCCACAGCGGGGACTGGAAGCTGGACGATCAGCCGCTGGTTGGCCATGGCTATTCCCGCAAGACCTTTACCGATCTGGCGGATGAGGGTGTGGCTGCCATGGTGTGTGATTCCACCAATGCCACGGTTGCCGGTCACTCGATTTCGGAGAGTGCGCTCCACAACGGTTTGCTGCAGGCCGCCAGAAGTGCGGAAGGCCGTGTGGTGGTGGCCTGCTTTGGCAGTAACATCGCCCGCCTGCACACCCTCGCAATGATTGCCCGGGAAACCGGTCGTTACATGGGGTTACTGGGACGTTCGCTGATCAATATGAGCGGTGCCGCCAAAGCCGCAGGAGTGTGGGACACTGCGGATCAGTTAATCAACGCTTCGCACCTGGGGTATCTGCCCCGCAACGAAGTACTGGCGGTGGCCACCGGCAGTCAGGGCGAACCCCGCACGGCCCTTCGTCGCCTTGCCAATGGCAGCCATCCGGACTTCGAGCTGGAAAGCGGCGATACGGTTATTTTCAGCGCCCGGGCCATTCCCGGCAACGAAGAGGCGATTGCCGCGCTGATAGACCGGCTCAGAACCATGGGCGTGACCGTCATCACCGCGGAAGACGCAGCACTCCCCATACACGCTTCCGGGCACCCCGCCCGGGAAGAGCTCGAAGCCATGTACCAGTGGGTCCGACCCGATGTGGCCATACCGGTCCACGGCGAGGCCGAACACATGGAAGCTCACGCCGGTATCGCCAAAGCCTGTGGCGTACCCAGATCCCTGGTGGGCCGCAACGGCGATCTGTTCATGATCCGTCCGGTGCCCGGCATCCGTCGCCAGGTGGTGGAAACCGGGCGGCTGGGCTGGGAAAAGCAAGAGTTGGTGCGGGTTTATTGATGTGTGACGAAAATACAATAGTCGTTCGCTTCCTATCTGGATAGACTGTATTTTTGATCATTCAATCGAACCTACCCGGGAGACGGAAGAGCAATGGCAATCTGGACCCAAACCCCCAACCTTGAACAGATGATGGAAGCCAGTAGGAATACGGCGGTCCACCACATGGGCATTGAGTATCTGGAAGTCGGTGATGACTATGTCAAAGGCCGTATGCCGGTCGATGAGCGCACCGTTCAGCCTTTTGGCATCCTGCACGGCGGTGCCTCCGTTGTGTTGGCGGAAACCCTGGGAAGCATGGCGGCAAACTGTTGCCTGAAAGACCCGAACACCGTCGCGGTAGGTTTGGACATCAATGCCAACCACATTCGGCCGGTAACCGCCGGTTGGGTGTATGGCACCGCTACCGCTCTGCATATCGGCAGCGCAACCCAGGTGTGGGAAATCCGTCTGGAGAATGAGCAGGGCAAGACCACCTGTATTTCCCGCCTGACGATGGCTGTGACCAAACGTCCGTAGCGGGCTTTCGGCGGAAATCTGCAAGGGCGTTATCAGCGCCCTTGCAGCATGAAGGTTTCGTATTCCAGCCGGTCAAACTTCCTCGAAAGCAGGGCCAGCCCCGCCAATGCGGACACCAGTGTGGCTGCGGCGTAGCCATAACCGTAAAACGACGCCCCCAGATTGATCGTGATCAGCGTAAATACGACGTTTGAGGTCAGGAACAGAAAGCACAGGGTAAGGTTGATGCCGCGCGCGTCGAGATAAAAAAGCACATTCTGGATTGCCAGCAGAATCAACTGAATGCTGACGGCCACCAGGTCGATGTAAAATAGCGGCAGGTAGAGAGTGGAAATGCCGATTGCGGACAGAAGCTCCCCGCCCCAGAGGAACAGAATAACGACCGTCAGGCCCTGCACTTTGCAGATTTCGTAAATCCCGTTTCGGGCTACCCGCACCATGTCATCACGGAAGTCGTTGATGCGGCCAATCGTGTCGCCGTTTCGGACCGCATCGTAGAAACGTTCGTAAGCCTCGGAGAAATCCGTCTCCATGCGGACCAGAAACACCGCCATGCCCGGTATGATCGCCAGATAGGCGAGGAAGATCGGCAGATCGTAAATGATGGAGGCCCGCAGCAATCCAATGATTGGATCGGAGGTGTCGGGGTGAAACCAGAAGATAAACTTGTCTGCCCATACCGCCGCATTGAACAGCAGACCGGTGAAAATCAGGGCCGGGAAGATCTGTTTCCGACGGGTAAAATCGAAACGAATGAGGGTTTCACCGGGGTACTGGCGAATGATGGTATAGAAGAAGCTGAAAAACAGCAGGCTGTGTCCGATCAACAGACCTGTCAGCAACCCTTCCAACCCAAAACCGGCAAGCTGCAGAGAGGCAGTGACAGCAGTGGCGTAGCCGAGGGCAAAGATGACAACGATGCGACGATAGGACTTCATGCTGGAGAGAAAGATGGTGACGGGCCACAGGTTGCACAGCACCACAAAATTGGCCAGCATCAGTAGCTTGTACATCACCGATGTGTCCGGAAAGAACCACATCAGTACGGGGAAACTGATGGCCAGTGCAAGCAGGGTGGACACCCAGATCACTCCCATCAGATTCGGCAGAATAACCGGATTGCGGTTTTCGTAGAGCCTATCCGCCACCCAACGGGTAAATACGTGCTGGAATAGCCCGGACACAATCAGGGAAATGGACATCAGATAGGTGACCGATACCAGGAACTGGACGACGTCAGAGCCCGGAATCGAGAGATTGATGCTGATGATGCCGATCAGCATCACACCCAAGACAGACAATACCCACGGTCCGGAGCTGATGACGCCGGCAAGGCCATAAGCACCCAGCAGGCTGGTGAAGCTGTCGTTCCGGAGTATGCGCCTCAGCTCGAAGCCAATGCCCGCCATCAGGAGGCTCCCTGCTGCGCATCCAGCGCGGTCGTGTAAATATCCCTGTAAGCGCCAAACATGCTTTCCAGGGTGTAGTAGCGTTGTACCCGCTCGAGTCCGGCTTGCTGGGCCCGATGCCAAAGATCCTCATCCAGCAGCAACCGGATCGCTTCACGGGCGGTTGCTTCCGGATCGGCAATCGGCACTATCGATCCGCTGGCGCCAAGAGCGCAGTCTTCTTCGGACATGCCTTCCAGAAGTTCCCGGCAGGCTCCAACATCGGTTGCCAGGCAGGGTAAACCGGCAGCGTGAGCCTCGAGAATGACCAGAGGCAAGGCTTCTGAAATGGAAGTTAGCACCATCAGGCCCAGTTGAGGCAGAATGTCATTCACATTCTGGAAGCCCAGAAACCGGACTCTGCCTTCCAGTTCAAGGCTCTGAACCAGCTCCTTGCACTCCGCGACGTAGGTCGGGTCCTCTTCTTCAGGACCCACAATCCACCCCTCGGCATCCGGGATGACTTCGCATACCGAACGCATCGATCTGATAAACGTCTTGATGTCCTTGATCGGCACAACTCGTCCAACCAGCCCCAGCACTCTGGGTATTCCTTCCGGACGGGCTGATCTGGCCGCCTCGAACTTTGCCGGGTCAATACCGTTGGGAATGATTCGGGTCCTGTTCTGCTCGGCGCCATCCGCCAGTTGGCGTTCACGGTTTCCCTGATACAGTGAGACGATGGGGTCGGCTTGCTGGTAAGCCAAACGCCCCAACGCCTCGAAGAAACGAATCCACAGCTGGCGGATATACCCCAGTTGATCGTTGATGTTGGCGCTGACCAGGTCACTCGGATCCTGTATCCAGTCGGCCTGGGACAGATCGATTTTGCGTTCTTTGGTGTAGATGCCATGTTCGCTGAGTGCCAGAGGCACATTACGCTGTTGGCTGACCATAGCGCCAAGCAGGCCGGCATACCCCGTCGAGATGGAATGCACCATGCCGGTTTCAGGCAGGTTGCGGGCAATCTCCGCCAACTGGAAGAGCGGAGCGTGCATGATGCGGATGGTCCAGAAGTAATCCACGAACGATGGCTCAGTGCAGAATTTCCGGTAACTCTCATCAATCATCGACCAGCTTTCCTCACTGTAGAGGAAATCGTCGCGGGTGATCCCTCCCCTGACGCCCAGTTGCCGGAACACATCATGGAGAAGGTTGGCGGGCACGGCTTCACCTTTGCGGAACTGGTCGTGCAGTGCCCGCTGGTCCTGGAAGGCCGCTCTGTTGCCTTTTTTCGGCCGTGGCTTGCGCTCGTTTCGTACATCCATGATGTAATGGCACTCGAGGTGAACCACGTTGTCAGGCAGTTCATACTGCTGCGGGCCATAATGAGACGGATCCCCGCCGAGAAATACCAGCGAGAAGGTATACTCCGGCAACCCGGTGATGATCTGGTGCACCCAGGATGAGACTCCGCCGCGAATAAATGGATAGGTTCCTTCCAGCAACAGTGTCACGTCTGCTTTCAGAGATTCAGGTTGTTTGCCGATTCTCACAGCCAACCCTCCATCACCAGGCGAACCGATGGGTGGGGCTTGAATCTGGCAAGGCTGGCCAGGCAGAAACGGACCCGCTGATAATCCCGCTCAAGGAACGCAACCTCGGCTTGATAAGGCAGCAGCAGTTGCGGTGGAGCTCCGAGTGCCACGGCTCTGTCGAAGGCGTGACGGGCAGCGCTGATGTTGCCCAGTGCAAGTTCAATACGGCCCAGCAAACGCCAGTCATTATGTCGGGACAGATTGCCGGTGAGGTCCTCCAGTATGCGTTTCGCGTTATTCAGGTAGTACAGCCTCAAGCTGCCTTGCGCCAGGCCAAGGTAAGCCATCTCCCACCAGGTTTGAGCGAGGCGCCGCTTCAGCCGTTCGCGGTTGCCTGACTGCTTGTCATCAAGCGCCAGCAGTAGCCTGCGTGCCTGGCCAGCGAGGCCTTTTTCTTTCTGCTCCAGCATTGAGTAAGCCAGTAGCCGGATGTCGTCCACAGGATCCTTAAGGGCTTCCTGAAGCAGGCTGATGGCATCACGGTCCGCCATCTGTCTGGTGGCAAGCAGGGCTTTGAGACGTTTGTCCGTGCTCCCGGCCTCGCGCAGAATCTGGCGTAGTCCCCCTTCGCTGTATATGACCTGTTGGTCCATGTCGACCGGCTGAAACGGAAGCTCGGGTATGTCCAGTTCCTGCCATGCCACATCGCGCTCGAACCTCGGCAGGTACAGCGCCAGCAGAACACCGGTGAAAACCCCGAGGCTACCGAGAAAAGGAATGGCGAACTGCAGCGTAAACAGAAACAGTCCGGGCAGCAGTAAATGGCCACGGTATCGGGAGGGCAGCAGCGGCAGCAAAACGAGAGTCAGTAAGCTGCAGGCAAAGGCGTGGGCAGTGAGGTAGCCGGTAATGGCAAGGGTGTCCGTCAGCCCGGCGATAAGGCCATAAATGCCCCCACTTTCAAGCAATATCGCCAGGCCTGCCAGCCATGCGTTAGTCATGATGACGTGTCCCCTTCCAGGAGCCTGTTCAACCAGTCGCCGGCGTTGGCGTTCCCGGTAATCATCAAGGACTGGGTCATGGCAAGCTCTGATAAAGGCTTGCCGGTGTGTGCCCGGATATCGTCATCCAGCCTTTGCAAATAGGCTTTATGACCGAGTTCATCCGTCAGCGGAAGCAGGATCGCCAGTTGATGCCGGTCGTCGGCCGGAAGTTCGGCTATGACATCGAGGCCGCGGCGTAACTGCCGAACACGGCCGGTGACGGTGCCGGCGTCGGATTCCGAGGCAAATGAAAAGAGGGTGAGAGCGGCTGGTAAGTTGTGCTCCCGTGCATCCCTCTCGGCACGATTGAGCTGGAAGCGGAACTGCTGCAATTCGGTATCGGAGCCCGAGGCTGTCTGTTGTTGCTCATGGACGATATCGGCCATGTGTCCGGTAAGAATCGCCAGAAGTCTTAAGGTTTTGGGCTGAAAATTGAAGAACGGCATGGCTTCGACCACCACCATTCCGATCACGACTTGTTGGGAAGTAATCAGCGGTATGGCCAGCAGCAGGTCCGTGTCCAGTTCGGCCAGTTTTTGACGGTACTCACTCTGCAGGGATACAAGTTTACGTTCCTGAAGAGCGTGTAGTAGTAATGGGTCCTGCTTGCGGACGTTCCGGAAATTCCCGATCCGGGCAACAGGCTCTTTTTCAAGTGTGTTTCCATTGACCGGATAGATTGCGGCAATCTGGAGCTGTCCGTAGCGAACCAGTAACTGCAGAATCAGGTCGCCGGTCTCCGCATCCAGACCCCGGCCGTTGGCATGGGCGATTTCGTGATACAGTCTTCTGAGCGCCTCCCGCAGGCTGCTGGAGCTGCCCGCAATCTGTTGCTCCAGACGGTCATGGGAGACTTTCAACAAGTAGAAATTGCGGGTGAACTCCTCCAGTCGCACCTGGCGATAGCGATTACTGGCCTGAAGCTTATTTGCCTGACGTCCCCAATAATCCCGGAACTCACCTGCAATCAGGCTGACGGCCAGCACCCCAATACTCCATACGTACGGAAAACCTTCGCTCGATAAAGACACGACACGGAAGTGAAGTCCCACCGTGCCGAGCAACAACAATGATGACACCAGCCCCATAAAAAAGCCGTATCGTAATGCGACCAGCAAGGGGGCTAGTGCTGGCCAGGAAAAGCTGCCGGTGAGGTAGAAGGGGTCGTCAGGCCGGTTCCATGCGCCGACGCTGATGAACAGAGCTGTCACGGCCAGGGATTCAAACCATTTCAGCCAGATTCGCGCTGGCTGGTTTTCAGTCTCTGTGTCTTCCTGGGAATAACTCATGGTGTCAGTCAGGGCTTCCGGCAGTGAACGGCATGGCGTCTAACAGTGACTGCAACACCTTGTGGCCCGCCACACTGAGCCCCTCGCGCCCCCAGCCTGTTCTGGCTCCGGTCCCCGACCAGACGACCCGATCATCCGAGGGATCGCGGACTTCCAGCGTAATGCCGATGGCGGGTTCTCCGTCCAGGCCTTCCTTGTACTGCCACTCGTCCACCGTTCCGGAGACAATCAGGTCGGCCCCGTTCTGCATTGCCCGGGTCTGGGCTTCCTGTTGCCGGAGACGGTTGTCATAAGCGAGTGGGTCCTGATCTTCCGGTAGGTAGAGCCGGACATCCGTTGCGCCTTTCGCCCGCAGTAATGCGCTCAGTATGCTGGCGGCCTGATCGCCTGCCTGAGGCGTTTGCGACAGGTTGCTCAGGGGGATGACGGCAATCCGGCTATCAAGACTGATCGGCCCGGCGTTGTCCTGGCTTTGAATAACGGAGCAGCCGGTCAGTATGAGTGCGCACAGGCACAATCCAATGGAACGAAGCGTCATACGGGTCTCCTTTAACGACCGAAAAACAGAGTGTATGTGAGGTTCAGGTTGGTTCTGGAACTACCATCCAGACCATCCGATGTGTGGCCGGCTGACAATGACAGCGAATCATCGCCGACGACGCGCCAGCCCAGCCCCAGCTCCACTCCGAAATCCGGGCTTGAAGTGGATAGTACATAACCTGCGCCCAATCCCACAAAAAAGTGTGGCTCAGGCGTGGTGCGGTAGAGTGCATGGGGTTCGCCGTGATACCAGCGTGACTGAATGCCAACCCGCTCATAGTTTTCCGTCACCAGGTCTCCGGGGCGCAGGGGCGTTCTCAGGGTTGCGGCTATGTCTGCATCGAGTTTGTCTGTCAGCTCAAGCCGCTGGTTTCGGTAACTGGCGGTGATTGACCATCCCGGATCTTCCCGAAACAGGGTGTAGGTCCCTGCGGCATCCATGCCGACACCTGAGGCAAGAGAACCTCCGGAGCTACCGTTAATGGACATGTGCTCAAGTCCGGCGGAAAGTTCCAGTCTTGGTGCCAGCCTGTACCTTGCCGATGCGTAAAGCCTGTCCCGGGAGGTCAACCACCAGGCTTCGGCACTGTCAGGTGTGCGCTCCTTGAGAGCAATGCCTCCGTTCAGACTGATACGGTTTGCCGGCCTTCCTTCGAGCTCCGCGCCCAATGCTGTCTCCGTTCCATCGAATCGCGACAGCTGTCCCAGTTCCAGTGTCAAAAGGGTGTTGCTGTTGTTGTTTTGCAGGCTGATCTGATAGTCGCGGTCGAGGTCGGGGCGCTCTCGCAACCGGCCCCGGGCATCGGCTTGCAGGTCCGAGGCATTGAACGACCAGCGCCAATCGTCATGGCTGAATTCGCCCCTCACACCTGCCGAGCGTACCCCGAATCCACCGAGATCGATGATCGACAGGCGGGCCTGTAAGGCGCGGTTGTCAAATTGATACAGTGCCCCGCTCGATGTGCCGGTCTGGTCGTTTGATGGATAGAGCACCTCCTGTCTGCTCTGGTCTGTTGGTGTCCCGTCGAGCGCCACAACCTGCTTGCGGTAGGCGGTACCCTCTGCCCGCGCTCCGCTTTGTTCGACCAGTGGCGCCATGGCCATCAGCCACTCCGGGTTGTTCCTTTGCATCCGCCGTCCACGGCCCGCCCATGTCTGGGCACGTTTCCTGTCTCCTAACGTCTGGTAGCCGTAGGCCAGCGCCGCATAGGCGTCAGGAGATGGGTTGTCAGCGAGGCGATGGAGTATGGCCGGCAGTTGGCCCGGCAAACGGTCGGGCTGACTCATGAGAAACCAGCTCCAACTGATCAACGCTTCGGTGTTGTATGGCGACAGGCGGACCGCTTTCCTGAAAGCCTGTTGGGCTGCATCATTCTGGTTTTGCTGTTGGCGAAGCAGGGCAGTGAGTGTCCAGAACCGTGTGTTGCCAGCCACTTCAGGAAATTGTTGTCGCCAGCGATCCAGGGTGTCTGACAGAGCATTCCAGTCGTTCATCGAGAGTTGGTACTCGGCGACAGCGGCAAGGTATCTCGGGTCGCCTGTGTCCTGAAAGCGCGCTTCTGACAGGGTGATCGCTTTGGGGTAATCGTTGAACCTGACGGCCAGTCCGATCAGTTGTTCCTTCCTGTTCGCGTCCAGTTCGTTCAGCGGGCGTGAAGACAGCCTTTTGAATGTGTTCTTCAGTATGTCGTCGCGGCCAAGCACCGTTCCCAGCTCCAGCCGCAGGTTCGCGACTTCCGTTGCCAGCGCCGGGTTTGAGGGCTGGAAATCCAGCGTGGAAAGCGCCAACTCCGGATCACGAACCCGCCAATAGAGTCTGGCCAGCTGTACCCGCTCGGCGTCACTCAGGGTCGATTGCGACTGCAATAACCGGATAGCCTCGGGGAAGCGCCGGCGATTGGTTAGCAGGGTGATCTTGCGTTCGCGTAGTGACACGCTGTCAGGAAAGCGTCTGAGCCCCTGATCCAGTCTGGCTTCTGCCTCATCAAGTCGGCCATTGCGGATCAGGCTGTCGACCAGCATGGCATAGACCCTGGCGTCCACTTTGTTATTGGTCACCGCCTGGTCGAGAAGCGTCGCCAACTCCTCCCAGCGGTAAAGCTGACGAGCCAGCGTGGTAGCACGCTCGAATGCTTCGTCCGAACCGGATTCCCGGTACAGTCTGCGCCAGTATGCGAGTGCTTGCTCCGGATAACCGTTCCACTCGAGGATCTGGGCAGCGCGGCGCCGGTCGTCCCGGGTCATTGCCTCCGGATGTTGTTCGATACGCCTCAGGGTTGTCAGTGCGCCGCGGATATCGCCCCCGGCCAGTTGTGAAGCCAAAAGCTCTCGTTGCACATCAAGGTTACCAGGCTCCAGAGCTGCCAACTGGCCCAGCCATTGTCGTTTTAGCTCTGAGTCATCAGCGAAGTCGGCCAGTTGAATTCCGCGGCGTAGCTGGTCCGGATTCGGCGCCCCGGTCTGATTCGCGCGGAATCTGGCCAGGGCTTTCCCAGGGCGGCCAGCGGCGAGTTCGAGGCGAATGATGTTGGAAATGAAGTCTGATTTTGCTTCGGCGGGCACAAGGCCAAGCACGGATTCAAGGGTGCTGATCGCCTCAGAATGGCGCTCTCGGGCTTCATACTCCTGGGCCAGACTCCTACCAAGAGACAGCCGCAACCGGCCATCCGCCAATGAGAATAGTTCATCCCGGATTGCCAACTGATCTGAGGCGGCCAGCAGTGGCAAAACAGGTTGAATAAGTGTCTGTTTGCGCTCTGCAGAATAGGACTGTGCCATGAGTTGGTCGATGGCCTTCGTCAGTTGCTGTCTGATCAACTCACGACGATCTCCCTCGGGTGCGGCCTGATGCTGGCTGATGAGCAACTCGAGGTAGCTTTCCAGGGCCCTGGATGGCACTTTTTGCTGTTGCAGTAACGGAGCCAGGGTCGACTGTGCCTCGTCGAGTCGTCCTGTCTGGTGCTGCATCCGGCTGAGGTTGATACGCAGGGGAACGTTGTCCGGGTCGGATTTTAACAATGTCTCAAAATAGGCGATGGACACCGCATCGGGGTCCGACAGGTGTCGAAGGTCCTCAAACACAGACTGTCGCGGAAACAGGACATACAGCACCAGGGCAAATAGAAATCCCATGAGCAGCAGTGCAGGCAGACTGAAGAAAGAGGGTTTACGACGTGCCATCTATTAGATGCACTCCAGTTCCAGGCGTATCTCATGGCTGTCGGCAGCGGAGAAAACCAGACTCTGTGAGTCTGCGTCGCGGGACTTTTGCACAGGAGACCCGTTGGTGATATCGCACTGGTTGCTGCCGGCCAGTTTCAGATTAACCGGTTGGTGGCCGTGCAAGACCATGCTCAGTAACCACTTGCCGGCCACCTTGCTACGTCGCCATTCAGAGATCACAGCGTTGGCGCTCTCGACGTAGGGGCCGTTGGTCGAGGTTGGCGTAAGGTGGAGTAGTGGATCTGCCCCGACAAGATGAACAAAGCGTTGCCCCGCCACATCGTTATAACCCGCAACACCATGACTACGAGCCAGGTCAGGAAACAGATCGCTTGGTATTTTTACCGTGCTTGGTGCACCTATGCCGCGCCACTGGTAGCCGCCGTCTCTGGTAACGGTCATAGCGGTAAAATATTGAGTCTGAACCCGCTGCGCGTAATCGCTGAGATGCAGGGGCGTAATCGATTGATCAATGGCGTATAGATAAACTTCTTTCAGTGCATTCAGGGATTCGGGGCGTGTCCCCGAATAAAAGTGGTAGTAGATCCCAATGGGCTTAAGTCGCCCCTTCTTTTCGAGTATCTCGAAGGTGTCTATGACGTTACGAAAGCCGTAGAAGGGCCCGGTCCAGAGATTGGTGTAGACGTTCTCGTTCATGACTGGTGCATAAATCTGCAGTTCGTCCCCAACGGGTCTTGCGTCTGGCCATACGCCCGCCAGTTCAGAGCCGAATGGTACCGGGTGGGTGTTTCCCCCGTTGACGTTCACCAGTCCCAATCTGCGAACCTTTGACAGTGCCCGTTCACCTGGCCTGGCATCACCCGTCCAAAGGAACACCGAGACAGGTTTGCCTGGCGGAGTGAGTCTCTCATTGACGTAACTTACCGATCCCTCAATTTCGCGCTTCAGGTTAGCGTTGTAATTCGGCACGTTCATCGAGTAACCGTACTGGACAAAGTCTGACTTTGGGGCAGGGCCTCCCTCCAGAGGCTGCCAGAAAAACGGATGGCTGTAGGTATGGGAAGCCACCTCAACATTCTCCAGCCGGAACATTTGCCTGGCTAATGCTTCCGCTTCCGCACTGGTGTCCGGGTAGAGACCTTGAGGGGACGTTTCTGCCTCAATCACTGACACCGTATGGGGGAGCGGGAAACGCCTGAGAATCTGGCGCTGAATGACTTCTGCACTGAGCGGAGTGCCGGGCAGCTCGGCACGGGATACCAGGCCGTCTCCGTCAATGTGTGCTGTGAGGATTCGCCGACCGCTCTCGGTAGTGCTGTCAATGGCCGGGAGTGTGCCCAGGTTCAGGGCTTCTCTGAGGAAGTCGAAGGGGTTGAACAGCCAGAACGCCTGATCGTCCGGGCCGTACTCCAGGACAAATGGTGCCACCGCGGTGCCGCCCTCTTCGAAGCTGTAAACCGGATGAAACTGACTGCCGTCCTCACTGGTTGCCGTCATCCAGGTGTTGCCGGTCCGCATGGCCGGCAATGGCGTGCCAGGGGAGGGAGGCAGCCGGCCGCCTTCGTACTCACCAACCGAGGGCTGGAGCGAGCTGAACACCAAAGGTGACCCGGGAATCGCAACGCGCCCGATGTTCATCAAGGCTCTGCAGGCTGGTTCGATGGGTACCTGGCCAAAGGTGACAATCGGCAGGGTTGGCGACTGCCACTCCGCCAGCCACCGGCAAAGGCCGTTGCTGCGATTGCCGGTTTCCCACCAGATAACCGCCCCGGCATAGCGATCATCCAGGGGTTCTTCAGGGTGTGGTTCCAGGGCGGAGCGGTAGACGGGAACCAACCCCAATCGCTCAAGGATAATGCCGAGACGGCGGTGAGCCGCACTCTGGTCCATACGCTCTGCTGGCAGGTCGTGGATGACCAGCACGTGTCTCTTTACCGTCGCCGGCTCCGTGGGGCCGAGTCGATTCAGTGCACCGTTGCTGATGTAGGGAACGAATCCTTCGTCTCGCAGACGCCTGGCCTGCTCGGCAGTGTCGTTCCCTCGTGCGGCGTAGTCGATAGCGATGAGAGGAACATCGGGATGCCCCTCTCGCCAATGCCTTAACTGTCCCTCCAGCCATTCCCTGTCGCTATCCGACACCGTTGTGTACTGATTGCGAGAGGCGTCATAGCCGTCCCGCCAGGACTCGAATGCCAGAGCATCTATCAGTGGGTGAATGCTTTCAGGAAGGTGGAACCCGCGATTAACAATCAGTTTGGCGGCAGGATAGCGCTGCTTGAAGGCCTGAATCAGGCGAGCCTGGCTTTCGGCAAACTTTGATGGATTTTCCTTACCTTTGCTGGTCAGAAGATGGCTGTCCATCGTATCCATGAAGACGCCCTGAAACCCGCGCTCAATGGCTGGCGCAATCAACTTGTCCAGAATGAACTGTTGAACCTCCGGGTTGCTGACATCCAGTACCGAACTCTGCCAGGCGGTGTTTTCACCCAGCTTCCAGTGGTCCTTCAACTGAGGGTAGTAACGATGTGAGCGTGCCATCTCGCCGATACTGATATACGTCAGCGGACGGGTGCCGCCCTTGCGCAGAAGCTCGAGGCGGGCGTCGGATGCCCGGTCCTGTTGCAGCACCACCCAGTCGTAAGCATACAGGCTGCCAATAGGTGCTTCGCTGCCGTAATAGAATGCGACATTGTGTGGTGAGGGCTGGGCAGGAAACGCAGAATTACTGACAAGAAGAGCGATCAACAGCAGGCACGTTCGAGACATTTTATATTGGGTTCGGAGCCGGAGAGTGAATGAATATTGTTCCTAATCTAGCAGTTAAGCCGAAGAGAAGGCATTTTATCTGTATATTTGAAAAACCTGTGTAATTATTGTTCATGCTGGCGGTGGACTGTCCGACGGCAGGCCGCTAGCCTCGTCAAATGAGGACTCAGGCTTAAGAGGTTTTATCGTGGCTGACCATAGGAGCGTACCTCTCTGGTGGCTGGCGCTTGCTGCTGGCCTTATTCCGTTTCTGACCATTCACACCACCTTTGTGGTCTCGGTGCTGGAGGGGCATGTTACTGCCTGCATTCCCTACTGGGACAGCTGCACCAGCATCAGTCGCACGGGTCGGGACGGCACGGCCTATTTCATCTTCAAGGGCGCGATGTTGCCGGCGGGGGTAGTGGGTATCCTGTTCTGGTGGCTGAATGGTCGCTGGTTGCGCCAGTTGGGTATCCACACCGCAGGAGCAGCCTGGATTCCCTGGCTTGGGCTGATCGCCTGCCTGTCGTTGATAGCGTATACCCTGGCGCTCGGTCACACGGGTGACGGTTTTAATCTGGTTAGGCGCACCGGCGTGGTTCTCTATTTCTCGCTCACCTTCATTGCCCAACTTCTGATCAGCGGTGCTCTTCGAGATCACCCGACCTGGAGCAGAACGGGCTTACGGCTTTTGAGGCTGTGTCAGATCACGCTCGCAGTGGGCATCCTGTCGGTCATTCTTGATGGCGTGGTGCCCGAATTTTACGACCAGAGGGATGATGCCTTTGAATGGGTGCTGGCCCTGCTGATCAATCTCCACGCCCTTTGGCTGTCGCTACTGTGGCGTCGAAGCCGTTTCCGGGCCCGGCTTTGGGCGGAGTGAAACCGTGGCTACACCTGAAGTGTCAGTAATCCACGCGCCAGCGCTGCCGCACCCGCTACGGCGGCGATACCGAGAATAACAGGTCGAAGTCCCTCAACCGGTAGACGGTGGACCAGTTTTCCCGAGAGCCAGAAGCCAACCAGAACACCGGGAAATGTGAGGGCAAACAGCTTGAGTTCCCGGGCGCCGAGATACCCGGAGGCAAACAGCGCTGTTACGCTGAAAAAGCTCGCGACCAGAAAGAACGCAGACATGTTCGCGCGCACCAGTGGCCCTTTTTCATTCTGGTATATCAGCGCAATGGGTGGTCCGCCCACGGCGGTAATTGTGCCCATGTAGGTGGAAGCCGCGCCGGCAAGCACACTGTTGCAGGCGTTCAGTCTCGGGCGCAACCCGCCGATGCTCAGCGCGACACCGGCCAGTATCAGCACGCCGAATATCAGCTCGAACCCCTTGGGTGACAGGATCAGCAGTGTCAGACCAGCAAGAACGGTGCCCAACGCGCCGCCTCCGATAGCAAAACGTACTTCGCGGATCTGCAACGATTCATGGTAGCGGAACAGCATGAGTACGGTCAGAAGTATTGCGTTGAGTACCAGCGGTGCGGGCACAAATAGTGGACTGATCAGGAACAACAGCGGTGCCGAAAAGGTACCGATACCATAACCGGCCAATCCCTGGAGGCAAGCACCCCCAAGTAACGTCAGGTTGGCAAGCAGAATATGAACCAGGGATACGTCGTCCAAAACCAGTCACCGATTGAGGGTAAGGAATGCCAAAAGCAAAGCCGGGATACAGTTGGAGCTGATAAACTGCGCCCCGTGGTTACAGTATAGTGGAATGAGGGTTTCCGGATGACAGATCAATCTCCCGTCGAACAGCAACGCTGCCCATGCGGTTCCGGCGAAGCCTACCTTGCCTGTTGTCAGCCATTTCATCAAGGCAGCCCGGCACCTACGCCGGAAGCGTTGATGCGTTCCCGATATTGTGCGTTCGTGTTCAAACTGTCGGACTATCTGCAGGAAACCTGGCATCAGAGCACCCGCCCCCAATCCATGAATCTTGATCCGTCGCCGGAGTGGACATCCCTCCACATTCTCGACCATTCCACCCGGGGCGATACCGGCACAGTGCATTTCCGCGCGGTTTATCGTCTGGGTGACGGCTGGGGTTATCTGGAAGAAACATCGAATTTCGCGAGGGAGGGTGGTCGTTGGTTTTACGTGTCCGGCGATACCACGGAAGGTCCGTTGAAACCTGGCCGGAACGAACCGTGCCCCTGCGGTAGCGGTAAAAAATACAAAGCCTGCTGTCTTTGATTCCATGAAACAACCCATTACCGGTTACCACAAAGATGAGGAATGCCACTGGGTCGCCCAACTGGCCTGCGGTCACAATCAGCACGTGCGCCATGACCCGCCCTGGGTGAATCGGCCCTGGGTTGTGTCTGAAGATGGCCGTGAGTCAATGATCGGATTTGAGCTGGACTGCAAAAAGTGCGACGAGGGCGCTCCGGTGGACGAGCGCCCCTGATGACAGGCTGGCTGATTACAGCATAAGGCGATGGTGGGTGAGTATCTGCTCCTTCAGGGCTGCCTTGTCTTGTTCAACGCTCTCAATCAGCGGGTTGATTGCGTCTTCGGTTTCGTCGTTCTCCGTGAGTGTCCCTTTGTCTTCCCTGAATCGCTGCAACAGTTCCAGGTGCACATGTAAGTCCTGGAAATTGCCCAGCCAGCTTTGTCGTTTTTTCACCTTCTTCATGACCTTGTTCCGGCCAGGCTTCTGCAGCTCCATCAGGTAGCGAATGCGCTTCAGCATCTTGCGAAGGGCATGGATGTCTTCGTCCGGGGATTGTTCATTCAGTTCTGCCGCCCGTTGGTTGTAGCGCGATATCCGGGACTCCAGCGTGTGCCGGATGTCTTTCGGTTTCAGGTTAAGGGTGTGTTTCCTGAAAGAGGACGAACTGATCAGGCGAAACCATCGGTCCATGTCGCGTTGATAGTTGCCGCTTTGCAGGTGTTCCCTGAGCTGTTGTTGTTGAGAGTGGGCAAGAGATTGGAAGAACGGGAGCGCACCGGCTGCACGCAAGTCCTCTTCACGGGCAGCGATGAATACATGCAGATCTCGCAGGGCGCTCGTTGCTCTGGCGTGCCGCCCGAGAGTTTTAATAGCCTTGTGCAGGTGCCTCACCTCGATTAGCCCGGCCACCGATTCGGCAATGGCCCGGGAACGCCTGAGCGCAACCCGGTACTGGTGCAGGAATTCTTCGTCAAAGCCGTACATGACACCGTTTTCAAGATCCCGCATTAGGTGGTACTGGTGAAGCAGGGCGTCAGGGATATGGCCCGCCAGGGGCCCGGCACTGTCCGGACTGTGTTTGTCGCGCTTACGGATGAATTGCTGAAAACTGATGTCCCTGGGGGTCAGCAGTGTCCGCAAGTGGCCGCTGTGTTTTTTCAGTTTGTTCCACGGCCGTGCCGGCAACCGAATGTGCATAAGGCTGCCGGTTGGAAAGCTGTCCGGAGGGTAGTCAAGGAGGTGCGATGCCAGATCCAGCAGGGCGGGATTGTGGCCCACAACGGTAACGGTGCGTTCATCGTCTACAGTGGACAACGCCTTGAGGAGAACCCGGTAATCAAACGTGTACAGTCCAGGCTCGGTGAGGATCCTGTCTTGCGGGCACCTGTCTGCTGTGATGCCTGCAAGGGTCTGAGTGGCACGCTGGGCATTGCTTGAGAGGATGAGGCCGTCCAGCGCGCCCAGTTGTTGTGCTGCCCGGGCAAGTGCCGGTAACTGTTGCTGGCCGCGGGCATTGAGAGGGCGTTCCTGGTCACGAAGTGACTCGTCGGCCCAGCTTGATTTCCCGTGTCGTATAAGGAACAGGTCAGTCATGGGTGCCCTCTGCTGGTTGGTACTTTAGTCTACACTGGATTCAAGTCCGTAACCGTCTGGCCGATAAACTCCCTACCGTAACCGACTGTTGTAAAACCGGTTCGCTGTGGCGACCCGGTCTGTCGTCGAACTCTGGTAACACCGCCTTAACAAACTGGAACAGATGGGTTTGCCAGCCTGTGCATAATTGCACGTCAAGCACCGATAATAATGGGATACACGCCGATGACACTGATGACCCGACTTAAAATCCGTTCCCGACTGCTGCTGGCAGTGTTGGTGCCAGTAATATTGACGGCTGCAACCATTACCTGGGTTGCATTCAGTGAATTTCGTGCGAACGAAGCGGAAGAACTGGAGCGTCTGGACGAGAGTCTGCTGGAAGCTCGCAAAGCCGGGCTGAAGAATCTGGTCGAGGCGGCCCGTGCGGTGGTGCTTGAAGCGAAGAACGATCCGGATCTGACGGAGCAGGAAGCCAAGGAGGTTGCGGCGGATCGGTTGCGTTCGATTCGTTTCGACGAAACCAACTACGTATTTGCCTATACCCGAGACGTCTACAACCTGGCTTATGCACCTGATCCTTCAAGGGAAGGTCCTACGGATAATCCGACGGTCCGGGATCTGATTGGTAACCTGTTCGAGGCGGCTCAGGGTGACGGCTTTTACGGGTATGACTGGATGAATCCTGCCTCCGGCAATGAGGAACCCAAGGTGTCCTACGCGGTCATTATCCCGGGCTGGGATTGGTTGGTCGGTGCCGGTGTGTACGTGACCGATATAGACGCCGTGGTCAGCGAGGCTCGCCTGGATATTGAAAAGAACATACGGGCCACCTTGGGCGCTATCCTGATTGATACGGTCATTGTGGTCCTGGTGGCCCTGTTCATTGGTCTGTTTGTCGGTCGCACGGTGACCAAACCCCTGAAAGCCGTCAGTGACATGATGCAGGAAATCGCCGACGGTGAGGGCGATCTGCGTCAGCGGCTGCCGGACGAGGGCACCGATGAATTGGCAGAGTTGGGCCGACGATTTAACAACTTCGTGATCAAGATCCAGAACACCATGCGTGAAGTGGGAAGCACCACGGATCAGGTAGCGTCGGCTGCTGAAGAGCTGAGTCGGGTGGCAAATGAAACCCGTACGTCAGTCCAGGAGCAGGGCTCGGAAACCGATCAGATTGCGTCCGCCATCAATGAAATGGCGGCAACGATCCAGCAGATTTCCGGCAACGCCAATGAGGTCGAGAGTGCTGCTTCGGATGCAGACCGCATGGCCCGTGATGGAGGTGAGACCATCACTAATGCCCAGGCTGCGGTGAACCGGCTTTCCGGTGAAATTGAAGAGACCGCTCGAAGCATCAATTCGCTGGCAGAGAAGTCCGATGACATTCAACAGGTGCTGGACGTCATTCATGCGGTCACCGAGCAAACCAACCTGTTGGCGCTGAACGCCGCGATTGAAGCTGCTCGGGCCGGGGAACATGGTCGCGGGTTCTCGGTGGTGGCCGATGAGGTCCGTCAGCTGGCCAAGCGCAGCGCAGAATCGGCCGATCAGATTCGCGAGATGATCGGTGGCTTTGTCAGTGAGTCGCGGGCAGCGGTTGATCGTATGAACGCCTCCCGTGATCATTCCACCGAAACGGTTGAGCGGATCAACCATGCGACCAGTGCGTTGGGCACCATTGAAAAATCCGTTGGCCAGATCCACGATCAGGTCACCCAGATCGCAACGGCGGCTGAGCAGCAAAGCCAGGTCGCCGAAGAAATCAACCAGAACGTGGTGCGCATCGTGGATGCAGCACAGCGCAGCGATACCGGTGTGACCCAGACGAATGAGGCAAGCGAAGAGCTGGCGCGCCTCGGTGAGAGCCTGCGGTCACTGGTTGGTCAGTTCAAGGTTTAAATTGACCGGATATTGGAACCCTTTTTCGTCGTTGTTCGTGAGTTGGTGACAGGGCGTCAGCTTTGTGACCAACAATAACAACGACGGAAGAGACAATGATACATACAAAAAAACTGGGCGGGGTTGCCCTGACGGCAATCCTGCTTTCCGGCTGCCTGAGCAGCAGTGGCGGAAGTGACGATGCAAACGCCCCGGCGCCTGTCGTTGGTGGTGAACAGAAACTGTTCAAGGCAACCCTCAAACGCACCGCTTTTGGTATTCCCCACATCGAAGCTGATGACTTTGCCAGTATGGGATACGCCTACGGTTATGCCCAGGCGGAAGATAATCTTTGCCTGCTGGCAGAGGATACCCTGACCGTTCGTGGATTGCGGGCCCGTTTTCTCGGGGCCGATGGAACCTATCAGATCCCATCCAACGGTGCGACGACAACCAATCTCAACGCCGACTTTTTCTGGCGGACAGCTGCAACGGACGAAGCCATCGCGCCGTTCAAAACCGGCAGTGATCCGGAAGTCCTGGAGGCCTCCAGTGGTTATGTTGCCGGTTTTAATCGCTACCTGCGGGAACTTCGGAACGGTCAGCACCCTGGACGGCATGAAGCCTGTCGCGATGAGCCCTGGCTGATGCCGATGGAAGAGGATGACATGTATCGGCGCTACTTCCGCCTCGCGGTTCTGGCGTCCTCGTCGGTCTTTGTTGAGGGTGTAGCTACGGCCCAGCCGCCGGCTACGGACGTGCCGGAACTGTCCACGGACCAGATTCTCGATGCCCTTGCGGATGCTGGCATTGAGGGCAGTGAAGACCTGCCCTTCCCGTTTGCGGATGAGTTGCCGATCGGCAGTAACATGTATGGGTTGTCGGCGGGAGCCAGCCGCTCCGGTGAGTCCATGTTGTTTGGCAATCCCCATTTCCCGTGGGAGAAGACCGAACGCCTTTACCTGGCGCACATCAAAGTCGGGGATCAGGCCGAGATTATGGGGGCGGCACTCTATGGTCTGCCCGCAGTACTGATCGGTTTCAATGATCAGTTTGCCTGGAGCCACACTGTTTCTACTGCTTTTCGTTTCAGCTTTTATGAGCTGACCCTGAACCCCGCCGATCCCACCCAGTATCTGTACGAGGGTGAGTTTGTGGATATGGAGGCCACGGAGATTACGGTACAGGCGATGGATGACAACGGCGAGGTGAGTGACGTTACCCGTACGCTCTACAACTCCCGTTACGGACCCATGCTGACCTTTGAAGCGGCGGGTGTGCCGATACTGAACTGGTCGAACGCCAAGGCTTACACCCTGCGTGATGCCAACGCCGAGAATGATCGCCTGCTGAACCAGTTTTTCCGCTGGAACCAGGCTGACAGTTTCGAGGAGTTTGTGGAGCTGCATGGCAGCGTGCTGGGTGTGCCCTGGGTCAATACAGTGGCAACCGGGCCGGGTAAACCGGCGTATTACGGTGACCTGACGGTGGTGCCCAATGTACCGGATGCCAAGGCACAAGCCTGTGCAACGGCGCTGTCTCCGGTATTTGATCTGCTGTCTCCGGGCCTGCCGCTGATGGATGGTTCCCGTGCCGACTGTCAGTGGGATACGGACGCGGATGCCCCTGCAGAAGGTGTATTTGGGCGTGCCAATCTTCCTTCCCTGCAGCGGGATGACTGGGTCCACAACTGCAATGACAGTTACTGGGTCACCAACCCCGCTGAGCCGCTGACCGGCTTCGCCGCCATTATTGGGGATGAAGAAACTCCGCGTACCTTGCGTACCCGTAAATGTATGCAGCAGGTGATCCAGCGTCTCGATGGTTCCGATGGCAAACCGGGCAGCACGGGTTTTGACCTGGCCAACCTGCAGGATATCGTGCTGGACAGCTCGCTACAGTCAGAGCAACTGGCGCGTGAAGATGTGCTGAGTGCCTATTGCCCGATCGGCACTTTGTTGAGCAGTGGCGGGCAGCCGGTGGACATTTCAGAAGCCTGTTCTATTCTGCAGGCCTGGGATGGCACTCATAACCTGGGATCGGTCGGCGGTCATATCTGGCGGGAGTTCTGGCGCAACATTGATCCGTTGCCCGTGGAATCCCCGGACAAATGGCGAACCCCGTTTGATTCTTCCGACCCGGTCAATACGCCGGCGATGCTCAATGTCGCCAGTCCTCTGGTGCAGGCGGCTTTTGCCGATGGGGTGAAAGCCATCCAGGACTCGCCGATGGCGATGGACGCCGCCATGGGGGACCTTCAGGTTTCCGGTATTCACGATACCGTGATCCCGGTGTTCGGTGGTGAAGGGTTCGAAGGGGCGTTTACCATCGCCAGTTCGCGGCCACACGATATCAGCGATGGCCGATACGACGTAAATTATGGCAACAGCTATATCCAGACCGTGACGTGGGATGACGAGGGCCAGCCCGTTGCGGAAGGCTTTGTGACCTATTCCCAGTCCACTGATCCGGCATCGCCCTATTACAAGGATATGACCGAGGCCTACTCCGGCAAACAATGGATACGCTTCCCCTACACTCAGGAAGAAATCGACAGTGATCCGGGGCTCGTAGAGTATCGCCTGGTAGAACTGGCACGTTAGTAAAGAACTCAATCCAGTGGGCACAGGGATAGGTGCCCGCTGCATTGGCTAAGCGGTATTTGGCACGCTACTATTGTCGGGATTATCAGACAATAACCGATAACGAGTAAGACGATGCCAACAATGACTTTTCGCAAACCGTTCCTTGCGGCATTTGCGCTGATGCTGTCGCTGGTCAGCACTTCGCTGATGGCCGAGAAAACCTACACCATTCGACTGGCTGAAACCTGGGGGCCAGGTTCGCCCATTCTGGGAGAGACACCCCGCAGTATGGCCGCCATGGCTGAAAAGATGTCCAATGGACGTCTGAAGTTTCGTATTGACTCCTCCAACAAGCACAAAGCGCCGTTTGGCATTTTCGACCTGGTGCGTCAGGGCCAGTACGACATGGGCCATACCGCGTCTTATTACTATAAGGGCTCGATCCCCAATGCCATGTACTTCACCACGGTGCCATTTGGCATGCTGGCCGCGGAGCAGTACGCCTGGTTCTACTATGGTGGTGGCATGGAACTGATGGAAAAGGTCTACAAACCACACGGTTTGTTGTCGTTCCCCGGCGGCAATACCGGTAATCAGATGGGCGGTTGGTTCCGTGAGGAAATCACGTCCCTGGACGACCTGAAGGGCCTGAAAATGCGAACGCCAGGTTTTGCTGGCGAGGTCATGGCCGAGCTGGGTGTGGCCGTTACCAATATCCCTCCCGGGGAGCTATACACAGCTCTGGAACGTGGCACCATCGATGCCCTTGAGTGGGTCGGGCCGGCGCTGGATCTGCCCATGGGCTTCCACCAGATTGCCGATTATTACTACTCTGGCTGGCACGAGCCGGGCGCGGAAGTGCAGTTCCTGATCAACCAGAAAACCTGGGACAGCCTGCCCGAAGACCTCCAGGAGATCCTGCGGGTGGCCATGCGCACCGCCGCCTACGACATGTACATCCAGACCATGCATGAAAGCGGTGAGGCCTGGGATCGCATGAAGGAAGACTATCCCAACGTGACCCACAAGACCTTCCCGCCGGAGGTGATCGAAGCACTCCGGAATACGACCGATAAGCTGCTGGCCGAAGCGGCCGAGAAGGATCCGCTGGCCAAGGAGATCATCACTTCCCAGCGCGAGTACCTGAAGCAAGTCCGCAAGTGGACCAACATTTCAGACAAGGCCTACCTGAACAGTATCTCCACCGACTGATACCGTTCGGATGAAACCGTATAGGGCACAGGGGCGGGACGAAATAGAAGTGGCCCTCCTGCACACCGACATAGCGGTGTGCAGGCAGTAAGGATCAGTGCCAGATATTGCTGTCGATCTTCTCGTGCAGTTCGGGGTAATCCCTGGACTTGAAATGAGGCACGTCACCCTGCTTTCGTTGTGCCAAATAGTCCCTGGTCAGCTTCACGACCGTGCCTGATAGCAGCACAATGGCAATCAGGTTGATGGTTGCCATCAGCCCCATGGACGCATCGGCGGCGTTGAAGACGGTGATCACCGCTTCGTAGCCACCCCAGATGACCATCGCCAGTGCTGCCAGGCGCAGCAGTGTCAGTCCCAGGGTATTGCCGCCCTTGAGATAGATCAGGGCATTTTCCGCATAGGTATAGTTTGCCACGATGGACGTGAAGGCGAAGAACAGAATGGCAACGGCTATAAAGTAGCTACCGAATTCACCCAGGTGAGCCTCCATGGCCTGCTGGGTCAGCTGAGTGCCGGTCACCCCCGACCCGGGTTCAAGAACGCCGGCCAGCAAGATCATCACGGCTGTAGCTGTGCAGATGATGATGGTATCCACGAAAACCCCGAATGCCTGAACCAGTCCCTGGGAAGAGGGATGGTGGGGGGCCGGGGTGGCAGTGGCGGCAATGTTGGGTGCGGACCCCATGCCCGCCTCGTTGGAGAACAGACCGCGCTTGATACCGTTCAGCATGGCCGCGGTAATGGATCCGGCCGCACCGCCTGCGGCTTCTTCCAGACCGAAAGCGCTTTTCACAATCATGGCCAGCACACCAGGCACTTCTGTAATGTTCATGGCCATGATGATCAGTGCCAGCAGGACGTAGGCGCCGGCCATGAAAGGCACGACAAACTCCGCAAAGCGTACGATCTTGCGCAGACCGCCAAAGATCACGATGCCAGCGAGTATTGCGATCACCACACCAACACCGAGTTTTGGTGCCCCGAACGCGCCTTGCATGGCGTCGGCAATGGAGTTGGCCTGTACCGCGTTGAATATTAATCCAAAGGATAGAATCAGGCAGACCGCGAAAATGGCGGCTGCCCAGGGCGCTTTCAGACCTTTGGCAATGTAGACCGCAGGGCCGCCCCGGTATTGCCCCTTGCCGTCACGCACTTTATACAGCTGTGCCAGGGTGCTTTCAGCATATCCCGTGGCCATGCCCACGAGGGCAACCATCCACATCCAGAAAATCGCACCGGATCCGCCCAGGTACAAGGCAACGGCAACCCCGGCAAGGTTGCCCGTACCGACCCGGGACGCCAGGCTGGTACAGAGGGCCTGGAAGGGGGAGATGCCATGAACGTCGCTCTCCCGCGAACCGCGGATTGCGCGAACCATCTCACCAAAGTTGACGAACTGGAGAAAGCCCAGGCGAATCGTGAAAAAAACACCCACGGCCAGTAGGCCATAGACGAGGACGTAGCCCCATAGAATAGAGTTCAGGAAATCGACAATTGCAGTCATGGTGACGCCTTGTGACTCTGGGATTTGAATTTAAGAGTGGGGGCGGGAGTCTAGCATGGCGTATTCTGAGGAAACTTGCGGATATCCGAAGTTGACTCGGACATCCGCAGATGCGGGGTCAGCTCTCAGGGTAGGCTGTCCAGCTGTCCAGCCAGCTGGATTGCAGGCGTGGGTTCAGGGCCCCTGCGTAATTCGCTGACTCGTCGAAGAACTCCGATTTTGGAGGTTGTGTGGCTTTCATCTGGCGCATTTGCACCCGTGTCTGGAAGTCAGGATCGACCGGGTCCCTGGCTGTCACGTGCAACGCGCTGTCCAGGCGTCTCACGTTATCCTGGTCCGCGGCTGCCAGCCATTGTCCTTCGCTGAAGCCAAAGTCGTCATTATCTGACCCCGACTCATCGGTGCTTTTGCCGAGCTTGCCGGTATTGGCAATCAGATTGTTGGAGAAGGTCAGCCTGCCGTTGCCAATCAGCGATGAGATTTCGTCCCTCAGGTCGACGGCTTCAATGCCATAACTGTCGATGATCATGTTGTGGAAGTGCCCGCCAGTGCCTTCTCGAAGGACCATGCCCCGATGCTTTTTCGCGGTCTGTCCGGTGCCGACGAGGGTGACGTTGTAGAACCACGGTTCTGAGCGTGGCCGCGCCTGATGGTCATTACCGTTGTTGTCGCCCTCAAAGGCGTTATCACCCACATCCGGGTGTTGCTGGACAACAAGGAACTGTACGCGGCCGGTCCAGCCCCAATCCCAGTCAATGCTGTCATCCGCAGCGCCAGTCACAACAATGTTCTTGAGGTCTACAGAGCCTCCAAACATTTCGATGCCATCATCCAGGGCACGATGCACCTGTACGTTGCGGACAATGGTATCGCTACCGCAGCCGCCAAGGGTGAGACCATTGAGTTCATTGTTTTTGTAGACCTCGAAACCGGCGAATTCAATACGGGTGTATTCGATGACGCCGCAGCTGTAACGAGCGTCGTTGCCGCCAAAGGCGCCCCTGGAATCGTTGGCGGAGATGCCCTCAATACCTGCATCGGGTTGGTTGACCGGAGCCTTGCCGAGGACGACCACGCCGCCCCAGTCACCACGGGCGCGTTGCCCCTCGGGTTGGTTGCTGGTGAAGACTACCGGGCTGTCGGGGCGACCGCGGGAAAACAGTTTGCTGCCCCTGGTGACAATGAGTGCAGATCCGTTGTCGCCCTTTACCGTGACGCCACTCTCAAGGGTCAGGTCAGCGCCCTCGACAAAGATCGATTTCTCCAGAACGTATGTCTTGCCCGATTCCCAGACCGCGTCTGAAACGATGTCTTCGTGTACCCGGATGGTTTGGGGTTCAAACGCAGTAAAGCCAAACGCGGCGATGGCGGCAGCCGCAGTAGACGGCATCATCCAGATCAGGTTCCGGCGAAGCCAGGATTGAGGTTTCTGCTGTGTCGCTGGTTGTCGTGATTCAATGGTTTCAGCCGCTGTTGTCGCCATCAATGGGCCCCCGGAGTCCAGGGCTCGGATATCTTCAGCAAGCCGTTTCAGGCGTTCGGAACCAGACGACTCAACGCGTCGCAACACATCACTGCGGTAGCCGGGTTCCCGCAGCAGGTTGTTCAGGTGAACGAAAGCGATGTCCGGGCACTCGCCCTTATCGATCCGTCGCTTGAGTTGCCAGAGTTTTTCAACAAGAAGGGAGGATTGATCCGACATTGATACAGCTCCAAAAAAATGTCGGATCTTTTTTAACGCAAACAGATGACGCTTTAATGACGGATCTGTGTGTGGAAACTCAGAAAATTACACCACCAGTACCGGGCACTTGGCGCGGGATGCTACCCGGTGGGACACGCTGCCAAGCAGCATGCCGTCCTTGTCACTGTGTGTGCCCCGGGAGCCGACCACGATCAGGTCTGCCTCTTTTTCCTTGGCAAACTTCACGATGACGCTGGAGGGGCGCCCGGCCTTGACGAAGCCACGTACTTTTACGGCACCCAGCTCTATTGCATGCTCCTTGGCGTGGTTGACCACATCCCTGGCGTACTCCGACAACACCTTGTCAGGGATATCCATGCCTTCGGGACGCCCGATGGACAGGGATGCCTCAAACAGGCTGTGGTGCTTGTAAACGCAGAGCAGATAAATCTCGGCTTCCGTGAGCTTCTGCAGCGCAATGGCCTTGTCCATGGCCTTGAAAGAAGACTTGGATCCGTCAACAGCCACCAGGATTCTTTTGAACATGCTCTTCTCCCTGAAATTGCTCTTTACTGTCTTCAGCGGAACGCGACGTCACGCAGGAACAGCGCGATTTGCGGGAAGGCGATAATCAGTCCCGCTGCTGCGACCAGCATGAAGACAAACGGTGGCGTTCCGCGAATCACTTCCCAGTATGGGCGTTTGAATATGGCAATGGCGGTGAATATGTCACACCCGAAGGGTGGCGTTGCGGAGCCAATCGCCACCTGAAGCGTAATCAGCACCCCGACAAGCACCGGGTCCAGACCGGTGGCTTCTATTGCCGGTGCAAAGATCGGCGTCAGCACCAGGATGACCACAATCGGGTCGACAAACATACAGGCGACGAAAAAGGCAATGCAGATCGCAATCAGCACGCCGACCGGTCCGGCCTCGTTAACGCCGACAGCCTCCAGTATAGATTGGGGAATCTGTGCAAAGGAGATAATCCACGAAAAGCCGTTGCCGACAGCCACCAGTATGAATACCACAGCGGTAATCAGGCCGGTGGATTTGGCGATCCGATAGATGTCCGGCAGTTTCAGCGAGCGGAAAACCGCGAATTCCAGCAAGAAGGCATAAAGCACACAGACGGCTGCAGCCTCGGTCGGACTGAATATGCCGCCGTAGATACCGCCCACAATGATAACCGGGAAGAACAGAGGCCACAGCGCTTCGCGGACGGCGACCCCCCGCTCTCTCCAGCCAGCCTTCTCCTCGGTGGGAACCTTGTTAATGTAGGCATAGATCAGGCAGTAAATTGAAAACATGAACAGAATCATGACGCCGGGGCCAATGCCGGCAATAAACAGCTCTGCAATGGAGGTCCCGGATATAACCCCGTAAATAATGAAGCCGATACTGGGGGGGATCAGAAAAGCGATGTCACTGGAATTGATGATCAGCGCCAGTGAAAACGAGTCGGAATAGCCGGCTTTGAGGAGTTTGGGCCGCAGTGGAGAGCCGACCGCGACAACCGTCGCCTGGGTTGAGCCGGAAACCGCACCGAAGAGGGTACACGACGTGGCGGTACTGATTGCCAGCCCGCCTTTTATGTGTCCGATGAACGCCATCACCATATGAATCAGACGATCGGCGGACTGGCCGCGAGTCATGATATCCGCCGCCAGAATGAACATGGGCACGGCAATGAGCGAGGCGGGGCGGATGCCCCCCATCATTTGCTGGATGAAAGTGCCCATCTGGCCGAAGCCATCGAACATCATTACAAAACCGACCACCGCACCGGTAATCAGCGGAACCATCATCGGGAAGCCCAGCAGTAGCAGCCCGATCATGATCACCATCATTATAGTTGCCATGAGTTTCTATCCTTTGTTAAAGCGGCTGCAGGGTTCAGACTTCCGATTCACTGTCCGAGTATCCGTCGATCACACCGGTCGAGAGGTATATATCCTTACTGGTGAAGTTCTTGATGGCAGTGAGGAGATACTGAATGCCAGTGATCGCAAAGCCGATAGGAGCCCAGACGTAAATCCACCAGATCTCAAACCCCAGCGCTGGCAGAATTCGACCACGGCCGTAAAGGGTTTGGACGTATTCGAAGGAGTAGTAGCAGAGGAAGAACATGACCAGGGATGTAAACAGGGCAATGAAAATCATCAGTACTTTTCTTCCTTTGGGCGGAATCGTATCGTAAACCGCAGACATACGGATGTGACGGCCATGGCGGGCCGCGTAGCCAATACCTGCAAAGGTGATCAGGATAATAAGGATCCGGTTGATCTCACCGGAGAAAAACAGGCCTTCACCAAAGACAAATCGTGCAATAACGTTGACGCACGTGTTGACAGCCATCAGCATCACGCCAACCGCAAGCATGACGGCCTCTGTCTTGGCAATGATTTCGTCGATGGTTCCCAGAAACCCGGGCAGGCCGGACTCGTAGGTGCCGGTATCGTCTTCTAGATCCGGGGAGTTCTCGGACATGGGTTCTGCTCCAGAACAGATCGCCCCCGGCCGGTAGGAGGTCCCCGGCGGGGCGGGGTTAATACAGTTTCCCGCCGGGCGGCGCCGGCGGGAAAGGTTCCTTCAGGTTCAGTCGTTCTGAACTTCTTTCAGATCTTCCTTGAACTGCTCCAGCAGTTCTTTGCCACTTTCGCCGGTCATCTCGATGAACTTTTTCTCCACCTGGGGCGCACGGGCCTTGAAGGCTTCGATCTGTTCATCGTTCAGGCGGGTGACTGTAACCTCGTCGCTGGCCTTTTGAATTTTTGCCAGTGACTCTTCGGCCAGGCCGTCGATATGAACGAGGATCTCCTCGAAGGCAAAATCCGCGGCATCCTGTACCAGCTGCTTGTCCTCGTCGGACAGACCTTCATAGAAGTTCTGGTTGGCCATCATGGCAGTGGTGAACCAGCCGTGGGCTGTAAAGACGAGGTTCGGGGATACTTCATACAGTCCGCCGGACTCAATCCAGAAGATCGGATTTTCCTGACCCTGAATCATGTTGGTCTGCAGGGCGCCGTAGACTTCACCCCAGGGCAGAGGCGTCGGGGTCGCACCGAAGGCGTCATAGGTTTCAGACAACAGCGGGTTGGTCATTACCCGGATCTTCTTGTTATTGAAATCTTCCGGCTTGGTGACTGGTTCGTCGACGGTGACGACCATTTCGCCTTCCGGGTACATCTGCAGAAGCTCAAGCCCTTTTTCCGCGTAGAGCTTGGGGAAGTCCTCATTGATCGCTTCACTCTCACGGAAAAACTCGATGACCGTTTCCATGTCGGTGGGCATCAGGTAGGGAATGAAGAAGATCTGCGCTTCCGGGATCAGGGAGCCGGTAAAGCCTGGTGACTGGTTTACAAAGTTGAGGATGCCAGCCTGGGTCTGTTCCATGATGTCGTCGGACTCGCCCAGTTCACCGAAGCGATAAACCTGCAGGGTATGGTCAGAGTTCTCTTCAATGTATTCTTTGAACTTGTAGGCGAATACGTCCTGGACGTCGCCTTCGTATTCTTCATGCGCATAGCGCCAGTTAGCAGCGTTTACTGAGTTGGCGGCTGTCATGGCCGCGAACGCGATCGCTGAAATTCCAGCCAGTTTCTTGAACTTGCTTAAGCTGCTCATCGTGTTGTCTCCATTTAGTTTTTTACTCCAAACACTTGCTGCATTATTAAAGACTGGCAAAACAACGTGATTTTCGCAAGAAAATGGCCAATTTAGATTGCTGGGCGGTATCGTATTGAAGTGAAATGGAAAATGATTGCAGTGCATCGTGTCCAAGAGAGGGAATAGGATGAAAAAATCGTGGATGGCATGGCGGTTGCCGGTTTTAGCCGGCTGCCTGATGGTATTGGCTGGGTGTATGTCACAACCCATGATGGGCGGAGGTGAAGTGCCGTTGACCAATACATACTGGAAGCTTCAGGCGTTGGCGGGTGTGCCGACACCGGATTCCGGGGCGGCCAGTGAAGCGCACCTGATTCTGCGGGACGATGGGGTTGTAAACGGCTTCAGCGGCTGTAATGCCTTCCGTGGCGAATACGAGGTCATCAACAACCGGAATCTGGTATTCAGCCGCATGGCCAGTACCCGCCGCGCCTGCCAGAATGCCGATATTCCTGAGCCGGCATTTTTCCGGGCGCTGGAGAACACCGCCGGAGTCCAGATGGAGGCTCGTTACTTGCGATTACTGGACACTGACGGCCAGGCGCTGGCGGAATTCGAAGCTATAAGCCAGCCCTGATGAGAAACTGGCGGAACTCGGAAACCACCCGTTCCAGGCTGTTCTCCAGGCGGTGGCCGTCCGGCACCATAAGGATGGGTAGTTTCTGGTGTTCCGCGAGCTCTATCACAGGCATGGCCGGAACCACGTCGTCATCCCAGCCGTGAATGAGCTGTATGTGGTCAGCCTGAATGACCGGGCGTGATTGTGGGTAGCCGGGGAGGGCAAGTGCCGGCGCCAGCAGGAAGCAACCCAGAACCCGCTGGTGGGCACTGGTTTGCGCACAGACCCAGCCGCCCATGCTGGAGCCAGCCAGGACAGTACGTTCCGGAACGGCTCCTGCCTTCTCCATTGCATCCTTCATCTGTTCCAGACGGGTAGCGGGATCTTTGCTGATGCGGTGATCGACTGCGATAGCGACAACCCCGGGAAAGGCTTCCGCTGCCTGTTTCATGGCTTGAATTTTGGTGCTTCCCGGGCCGCTTTCGAGACCGTGGGAGAGAAATACGTGGGTGGTCTTTGCTGCCATTTTCCGGAGTCCATCCTTTATGTTGTCTGAGGGGCGTCAGGCCCGGCTGAGAATATCCAGGGCATGACGCCGTTTTTCCGGGTCATAGATATCGACGGTGAACATGAGTTCATCCACGTCCACGGTGTCCAGCAGGCGGTCCAGTTGATCCCGTACGGATGACGGGCCACCGAGTACCTGCAATCCCAGGAAATCCCGGACGCTGGCTTCTTCGCCCGCATTCCACAGCCCTTCCATGGTATCCACCGGTGGTTTCATCCACAGTGGCTGACCACGAAACAGCGCCAGGATGCGCTGGTAACTGGTGGTGGCCAGCCATTGCGCCTCGTCGTCCGTGTCCGCAGCAATAGCGGGCACCGCGAGCATGGCGTAGGGCGTTTGCAGCTGCTCCGAAGGCTGGAAGTGGTCGCGATAGACTTTGAGCGCCTCGCGGTACAGCCGCGGAGCGAAATGCCCGGCGAAGGCGTAGGGCAGTCCCCGCATGGCAGCCAGTTGCGCGCTGTAAAGGCTGGACCCCAGCAGCCAGATTGGTACGTTGGTGCCGGCTCCCGGAATCGCCTTGACCGGTTGGCCGGGTTGCAATGGTCCCAACAGAGTCTGCAGGCGTGCCACATCTTCCGGAAACTGTTCGGCTCCCAGTCCGTCACGCCTCAGTGCCCGGCTGGTGATCGGATCGGTGCCCGGTGCACGCCCAAGACCCAGGTCGATGCGGTCCGGATACAGGCAGGCGAGTGTGCCAAACTGTTCGGCAATCACCAGCGGCGGGTGGTTGGGCAGCATCACGCCACCAGAGCCGACTCGTATGGATGAGGTCTTGCCGGCAATATGGCCAACCAGCACGGACGTAGCCGAACTGCTGATGCCCTCCATGTTGTGGTGTTCGGCTAGCCAGAATCGTTTGAACCCCAGCTTTTCCCCGTGCTGGGCATAGGCCACGCTGTTGGCCAGGGTGGTGCCGACGGAGTCGCCGTCGCGAACGGAAGCCAGTTCCAGCAGCGAAAATGGCGGGCGTTGTGGCATATCTTGCTCCGAATACATCGAATCTTTGGACTAAAGATCGATCACGATGGGTGGGTTCAGGGGTTTGAAGCTGCCGGTACAGGTACTTGCGTTGATATACCGGCGTTGACCAATCTGTTGTTGGCCGTATCCCTCGTGGATGTGCCCGAAGATATGGAGCCTGAGATCGAGGGTTTCAACCATGCTGGCGAGATCCTCACAGCCGACGCTCAGCGAGCCGGTTCCGGTTGGTACTGTATCGAGGATGCCCGCGGGTGGTCCGTGAGTAATCAGGACGTCGGTGTCCCGTGGAATTCTGGCCCAGCGCTGAGCCAGTTCCGCCCCGCGTTCAAGATTGAAGGCCCAGTTAAAGAACGCGGGTGTCCATGGGCTGCCCCAGAATTTCAGGCCTTCCAGTTCGAGGCTGCTGTCCTGCAGGTAATGGGCATGTCTGACAAGGGCCCGGGCGACCTGTGGTTCGTCCTGAAAACACCAGTCGTGATTGCCGGCAATCAGAATCTTGTGCGGGTGGGGTTGTTCGGCGAACCAGTTGTCCAGGTCTTCCAGCTCATCCAGCGACCCCACACCGAGACAGTCACCGGAGTGGATCAGGATGTCGCCATCGGGCACCTGGATCTGTCGGTGCATGCTGTGGGTATCGGAAATACAGACAAGTCTCATGGTTCGTTATCCGGCTGAGAGTTGGACGTTGATGCGGGCAACCACCCGGAATCTAAGATAGCATTGCCCCCCGATATGTCATCCATGATTTTGCAGTGAGTCCATGCGCCTGATTCTGAGCCGAAAAGGGTTTGATTCCTCCGCCGGCGGGTGTCCGAGCCCGGTGCTGCCGGACGGCTCCCTGTGTGTGCTTCCCATTCCCGATAGCCAGTCCCGAATTCGCTACGATGATGTAACCCATGGCGAGCGCAGACTGGGAAAGATTGCCCGGGATCTGACCAGGGGAAGAATCCGTGGCAACCACGGCGCCCATCTGGATCCGGACCTGGTGGCTGACGCTTTTCCCCGTGCAGAAGGTTGGCGTCCGGTGTTGGGGCAGACGGGCTCCGCCCAGGGCCATTTGCGTAATCAGGGCGTGAGTGCCGGGGACCTGTTTCTGTTCTTTGGTGTGTTCCGCAGGGCGGAGGTTTGGCAGCGACGCTGGCGCTTTGTCCCGGGCTCGCGGCCATTTCATGCCATCTGGGGTTGGCTTCACATCGGGGACGTTCACCGGATTGACGACCTGGCACCTGGCGCCTTGCCCTGGGCCGGTTATCATCCGCATTTTCATGGTGAGCCAGATACTGGTAATACGCTGTATGTGTCTTCTGACCGCTTTTCCCTGGCAGATGAAAAGAAGCCGTTTCCGGGCAGCGGAGTGTTTACCCATCTCGATGCGCCGCTGGTGCTGAGCGATCCGGATGGACGCCTGCCCACCCAATGGCGGCTGCCATCCGGTTTCTTCCCCGGCGATGGCAGGCCGGCGTTGAGCTACCACACCCGCCCTGACCGCTGGCGGCTTGCGCCGCCGTATTGCTATCTGGATTGTGCCGCCCGTGGTCAGGAATTCGTGCTGGATATGGGCGTCTATCCTGACGTGTCGGACTGGGTTGCAGGGCTGCTCAGAACTGGCCGTGACGCCCGGCACCATCCTTGAATCGCTTTGCGCCTTCCACGGCTTCCTCGAACACCACGGGGTAGCCGGCCGCGCCCTCTGATACCAGAGCCTCATGCATGTCCAGGTCCCATTGATGGATAGCGGACGCCCGGTCTGCCAGCATGCATTTTTGCGGAAAACCAGCGATGTCCCGGGCCATTTTTTGAGCTGTTTCCAGCGCCGTGCCATCGGCAACCTTGCGGCTGGCCAGCCCTATATCCAGTGCTTCATCGGCCTGAACCGGCCGGCCGGTGAGAATCATGTCCATGGCGCGCCCGTGGCCGACAATGCGGGGTAAACGCACGGTGCCGCCATCGATCAGCGGCACGCCCCAACGCCGGCAGAAAACGCCGAACACTGCGGATTCTTCCACGACCCGTAGATCGCACATCAAGGCCAGCTCCAGTCCACCGGCGACCGCATAGCCGGAGACAGCTGCTATAACCGGTTTCGACAACGCCATTCTGGTGGGGCCCATGGGGCCGTGACCGGTGCCATGGGGATCGATTTCATTGCGCCGCTCAGGATCACCCACTGCGGTCAGGTCCGCACCTGCGCAGAAGTTGCCACCGGCACCGCAAAGCACGGCCACTTTTAATGCATGGTTCTGTTCAAATTCCATAAACGCCTGTCGCAGGGCATTGGCTGTCGGTCTGTCTACGGCATTGCGTTTGTCGGGCCGGTTGATGGTGATGGTCAGAATGTCGTCGTCTACGGAGGTGAGCACGGGTTGGTCAGTCATGAGTGTGTCCTGTATAGCCGATAACGTTGGTCTGCGGTTCAAAGTAGCATCTCAACTGCGACTCAGCTTGTCTCTGCGCAGTGAGCGCTCCAGCCTCCGATGGCTCTCGAACTGTTCTGACAGCACACCCTGAACGTACTGGATATGCTGCCCGGCTATTTCACGTGCCTCCTCGGCACGTCCTGCCATGATGGCGTCGAACAACTGTTGATGTTGGTCCATGAGTCCATTGCGGGTTTCCACGGTCTTCGCGTACATGCCACCGATGTTGTTGACGACACTGTTCTTGAGCATGTGGAACAGCCCGCGAATGGTGTGTAGCAGAATGACGTTGTGGCTGGCTTCGGCGATGGCCAGATGGAAGCGGGCGTCGGCGGCTCCCTCTGCATGGACATCCTGCTTGTTGCAATTGCTGTAGCAGGCCTGCAGGGCTTCGTAGGCTTCCCTGAGTTGAGCCTTGTCCACTTCCGTGGCTCTTTGAGCTGCGTAATAGGCACAGTCGCCTTCCAGAGTGCGGCGGAACTCCAGCAGGTCCCGGTGGGCATCCGGGCGGTTTTCCAGCAGTCCGATCAGCGGGTCGCTGAAACTGGAGCCCAGTGTTTCAGCCACATAATGCCCGCCCCCCTGACGACTGACCAGAAGCCCCTTGGCCGCGAGCCGCTGAACCGCTTCCCGGAGGGAAGGGCGGGATACCCCGAACTGCTCAGCCAGTACCCGCTCGGCCGGTAATCGCTCCCCGGGTTGCAGCGTGCCTTCCAGAATCATGGTTTCCAGTTGCTCGACAATAGTGTCTGCAAGACGCTTTGGTGAAATCTGACCGATAGCCATTTTATTCCCGCGATTAGTTATTGGTCTGACCAATGCCGCGTTGGCTGTCATTTGACGAATTCAGGCGGCGTTCTACCATAGCTATCAGACCAATGTATTAGCGTTTAACTTTGACAGTCCATAAACAACTCACATACCTTATCAGACTGTATCGGTAAATTGGTATTACCAATTTATACTAGCCTCATCCCGTCCGGAGGACGTTAAGCAATGAGCGAGCTGTTCTATGACGCAGCCCCGAACGCTACCCGGGTAGCCCCGGCCCGGGAAACGGAGCGTCGCTACCCTGACAAGCCCGCGGAGGTATCGTTGTTTGGTACCTGCGTGGTGGACCTGTTCTTCCCGGAGGCGGGTCTGGATGCTATCCGCTTGCTGGAACAGCAGGGCATTCGAGTGCACTTTCCCCAACAGCAAAGTTGTTGTGGCCAGCCCGCGTGGACGTCCGGCTATCGGGAAGAGGCCAGGGCCGTTGCCCTGGCACAGCTGGACCTTCTGGATGATGGTCGTCCGGTGGTGGTGCCGTCGGGTTCCTGTGCCGGCATGTTTCGTCATCACTACCTCGAACTGTTCGCTGAGGAGCCGGAAAATCTGAGGCGTGCCGAGGATCTCGCCGGGCGCACTTTCGAGCTGACGGAGTTCCTGCTCAAGGTTTGCAAGGTTCAGCTTGTTGACCGGGGTGAGAAGCACAAGATTGCCCTGCACACCTCCTGCACCGCCCGCCGGGAAATGAATACCCATCTGCACGCACGGGAACTGCTGGCCCAGCTCGATAACGTCGAACGTATCGATCACGACCATGAAAGCGAGTGCTGTGGGTTTGGCGGGACTTTCTCCGTGCGCATGCCGGACATCTCCGGCGCCATGGTGCTGGACAAAACCACAGCCCTGCGCCAATCCGGTGCCGCTGAAGCCATCAGCGCCGACTGTGGTTGCCTGATGAACATCAACGGCGCCCTGGAAAAACAGCAGCAGGCTTTCCGCGGACGCCATCTGGCCAGTTTCCTCTGGGAGCGGTGTGGAGGTGAGCAATGAATCAGCGCATTCCGGTGACTGAACTGGCCAGTGACTTCAAGGGTCGCGCCCGGGAAGCGCTGGCCGACTCACAGCTACGATCCAACTTCCGCACCGCCATGGACTCGCTGATGCGCAAACGGGCGGATGCATTCAGTGACGAAGATGAACGGGAAGGCCTGCGGGAGCTGGGCAACCACATTCGAGCGCGTTCGCTCTCCAACCTGCCGGACCTGCTGGAGCAACTGGAAACCAAGCTGACCGCCAACGGCATCAAGGTGCATTGGGCAGAAACGGTTGAGGAAGCCAACGAGATTGTTCACGGCCTTATTGAAGCTCACGACGGTCGCCAGGTGGTGAAGGGCAAATCCATGGTCAGTGAAGAGATGGAGATGAACGACTATCTCGCCGACCGTGATATTGAATGCCTGGAATCGGATATGGGCGAGTACATCGTCCAGCTCGATAATGAGAAACCGTCCCACATCATCATGCCGGCGATTCACAAGAACGCCCGTCAGGTGTCGGCGCTGTTTAATGAAAAGCTCGGCGAACACGTCTCCGAAGATGTGGATGAGCTGATCCAGACCGGGCGTCGCATCCTGCGCCGCAAGTTCCTGGAGGCGGACGTGGGGGTGTCCGGGGTGAACTTCGCCATCGCCGAAACCGGTACTCTGTTGCTGGTGGAAAACGAGGGCAACGGCCGCATGAGCACCACGTCGCCTCCGGTCCATATTGCCGTAACCGGGATCGAAAAAGTGGTGTCCAACCTGCGGGATGTGGTGCCTCTGGTGTCCCTGCTGACCCGCTCAGCCCTGGGGCAGCCCATCACCACCTATGTGAACCTGATCTCGGGTCCGCGCAAGCCTGATGAACTGGACGGCCCGGAAGAAGTGCATCTGGTGTTACTGGATAACGGCCGCACCGGCGCCTTTGCCGACGCCCAGATGCGCCAGACCCTGAACTGCATCCGTTGCGGTGCTTGCATGAACCATTGCCCGGTCTATACCCGGGTGGGTGGCCATACCTATGGGGAGGTCTATCCGGGACCGATTGGCAAGATTGTCACACCCCATATGGTGGGGCTCGACAAGGTGCCGGATCATCCCAGTGCGTCTTCCCTGTGTGGTGCTTGCGGGGAAGTCTGCCCGGTGAAGATTCCCATTCCGGAGTTGCTGCAGCGGTTGCGGCAGGAAAACGTGCAGGCACCGGATCATGAACCGGCAGCCGTGAGAGGGGCGGGCAGCAAATACTCCCGCAAGGAGCGGATGATGTGGCGGGCCTGGGTCATGCTGAATACCCGTCCGGCCTTTTATAAGCTCTTCCTGTGGGCGGCGACCCGGTTCAGGGCGCTTGCGCCAAAAAAAGCGGGCCCGTGGACCGAGAATCACAGTGCACCGGTGCCGGCTGCGCGCTCCCTCCATGACCTCGCCCGGGATCACCTGAAAAATTCACCGATCCGGGGGGAGAAATCATGAGCGCTCGCAACAATATCCTCACCAAGCTCAGAACCAGCCTGGCCGGCACAACGCCGCGCCCCGACGAGTTTGACGAATCCCTGGTGACCGGCCCCTGGCGCTATCCTCCGGAGCAGCGGATTGCCCGGTTACGGGAACTGATGGAAGCGGTGCACACCGAAGTGCATCAGACCACTGAGGGTGACTGGCCGGAACTGGTCGCGGAGTTACTGGTAAAGCGGGAGATCACCAATCTGCTGTACGCGCCGGCCACGCCTCATGGCAAGCAGTTAGCGAGGGCCTGGAAGGATGAAGCGGATAGGCCGGCATTGCGGGTCTATGACCGTCCCATTGAAGAATGGAAAGCGCAGCTCTTCAATGAGGTACAGGCCAGTGTGACGGGCACCATTGGCGGCATTGCCGCGACGGGGTCGCTGGTGCTTTGGCCAGACCGGCATGAGCCGAGGCTGATGAGTCTGGCGCCGCCGGTGCACATTGCCCTGCTCAAGGCCAGTGGGATTCACGATAACTGGTACGACATGATGACTGACCAGAATTGGGCAGCGGGCCTGCCGACCAATGCGTTGCTGGTGTCGGGGCCTTCCAAGACGGCGGATATCGAGCAGGTGCTGGCTTATGGTGCCCACGGACCAAAGGAACTGATTGTCCTCATCCTTGAGGACGTTTGAGGGCTCATTTCAACAGCGTCTTGAACAGCTCAGAACCCATGTTCTCTGCGTGGGCTTTCAGTGCGCGCGATGTCTGGTGTGACTGGTAACGGATAACATCGGCAATTTCCTTCACCTGATCCGGTATCCGGGCTTTGGAAATGAGGGTGACCAGCTCGTTCCAGTCGCTGTCCCCCAGCAGTTCCGAGCGATTAAGCAGTCGCTCCAGCAGGGCGCCGTGATCAGCCGCCATCAGGCTCGCCATCAGTTCCTGCCCCTTGCCGGGCAGACGCCGGGCGAAACGGATCAGTGAATGGATCTGTCCGGTGTTGATGCCGGCCGACACGATGGCCTGCAATATAAAGTTATCGTCGAACACCCCGAGGGTGGTCAGTTCCTTCACTTCTTCGTCAGTCATTCGGCTCAGAAGGGTGAGGATGACGTCGGCATGATTCTGGCGGACCGCGTCGCGAATGAAGGCCTCCAGAATATCCGCGCCCTGACGCAGGCCGACCCTGGCGACAAAGGCCTGCAAGTCGCCATTCATCGCCTCAATCAGAGGGATGGTGTTGGCCATCAGGCCCTCGTCGTAGGCGGCTTTCATCAATCCTTCCAGAACCTGTTCGTCCCGCAGGGCCTGCAAATGCACGAGCGATCGCTGGTGGCGATCTTTTATGGTATCCAGCGAGCGGAGGATCGGCCCCCAAAGAGCCTGGTTGTTCGCCACATTGATCAGTTCGTTCAGGGTCTCGGGATCACGTTCCACGATCAGATTGGTGATGCGGCTCTTGATGTCCCGACCGACCTGGTCAATCACCCACATCAGAATGGGCCAGATCTCACGGTTGCCGAGGCCGGCGAGAATGATTTGGTTGAGACGCTCGTTATCCACCAAGCGGATGATGTCTCCGAGCTGTTCTGGCTCGTCCATGTAGAAAACCGTGCGCAGCAAGGCGACGTCGTCGCTGATCAGTGTCAGCACCTGACGAATGGCGGTGGAGGGCAGGGCATCCGCCAGTTGGCCGGCGGTAATGTAATGCCGCTGTTGAATGAGCGCTGCCGCTACCGCCGCGATCTGATCCGTTGGAATGTGCCGGATCAGGGTTCTTAGAGCCCTGGGGTCTGCCTCCAGGGTGATGTCGGTGAGGAAGTCCACCGGCAGCTGGCGGGTAATCCTGCCGACCTTCAACGGGTCAAGAAAGGGCAGGGTGCGGGCAGCGACCACGGGGCCGCAAGCGGTCGCGAGTCTGGCCGCGCGTTTTACCGGTAGCATCCGGACCAGGCAGCTCAGGCGTCTGAAAGTCGATGCCTGATCGCTGTGGAGGTCATCGAGCACTGCATCCCTTACCTCGCGGATCTGGCGGGGATCACACCGATTGAACAGATCCCTTTGTGTTGACGGTAGTTCGCCGATCAGTGCTTGCAGCTTTTCGAATTCGGCGACCATCTGTAGAGAGGAAATCGTCACAGTGATCAGCCTCCCGCCTTGTTGTCTTTTCCAATGGTCATGCTGAAAACGAGTCGCGATGGCGCGGACAGGTGACGGCGAGCTTCCGCCAACTCGTGCTCCGTTTTCTGGCGATGGGTGACCAATGCGCTCTCGGCATGGCTTCTTATGGCTTCTGCCAGCTCATCGGGCAGCGTATTCAGAACGCTGGAAAGTTTTGCTGAGGGTGTCATTGTGCGCCTTTTTACGTTTGTTTTTGTTAATTTGTTCTTGCAACCTTATTTTAAAAATGTGACATATGTCACGAAAATTGTCAGCATTCACAACAATAAGATTGTCAGGCGAGCGCGATGGACAAGCGAAAGCTAACGTCAGGATTACCGGTGCCCTTCGTGCCGGGCAACCGTACCCTACTGCGTCTCCGGTCAGCACTCGGGGAGCTACCGCCCGTTCAGCGTGCTGCGGCCGTTGCTTCGGAAGTTGAAAACCAGTTGCTTCTGGCGCTCAGAAACCGGCTCCAGAGGCTGGATGGTAATGGCTTGTCCCATGGGAATTCTGACGATATCACGCCGACTTTGGTGACGGCAGATACCGCCGGCATTCTGCAGGACCTGCATCATCGTTCGATATACCAGACCAAAGAATCCGCTACGGATGACCTGATCCGCATCATTGTGCAGCAACTGGTCCCTGACGAACTCCGGGTATTGGCCCTGGTCTCGGATGAACAGCCCCACGCCATGTGTCATATGGATGTGATTGGTCGGCTGGGGAAGCCGGTTTATCGGCTGCGGGGGCATCTGAGCCGGATTGCCCAGGAGTCGGGGCTGATGCTGGGCCAGTGGGCGCCTTATTATTTAAACCACCTGATACAGCTGGGACTGATCGAAACCGGACCTTCGTTCAAGACGCTGGTGCAGAATTACGAGAGTATCGAGAACGGTCTGGCGGTACGCGCTCTGACTACCGATATAGAGAGTCAGGCCGGCATGAAAGTGCGCTTTCAGCGGCTGTCCTTTTCAATTTCGGATCTCGGTAAAACCCTTTGGTCTAAAACGCTCGACTGCCGTGAAAATGGTGAGTCACCGGGTGCGACGGGCAAACAATAAAAACGGTTGGAATTGCGAGTATGGAAGCGGTAGTGAATGACTTCGTGTCAAACCTGTGGCTGTATCTGTCGATGCCGGTGATTAGCGGTGTTGTCGGCTATGTCACCAACGTCATAGCCATCAAGATGATGTTTCAGCCGCTGGAATTTGTGGGCAAGCCTCCTTTCCTGGGCTGGCAGGGCATTATCCCCCGACGGGCGGCGAAAATGGCCGCAATTTCGGTGGAAACCATCACCACTCATCTCATTACCCAGGAAGAGATCTTTTCCCGCCTGGACGCCGATAAAGTGGCCAATGCGCTGGAGCCGGCGTTGAACGGCATGATCGAGGAAATCGTCGACCAGGTGATGCTGGAGTACGAACCGAGGCTCTGGGAATCCTTGCCGGAAATGGTCAAACGGCAGATCTACAAGCGCGTCAAGCGGGATGCTCCCAAACTGATCAATGACATCATGAATCAGCTTAAGGTCAACATTTCCCAGATGTATGACCTTGAAGATATGGTGGTTACCAACCTCAGCCGTGACAAGGCCTTGTTGAACAAGATCTTCCAGGAAGTGGGCGCCGCCGAGTTCCGTTTTATCGGGCGCTCGGGTCTTTATTTCGGTTTTGTGTTCGGCCTGGTCCAGATGTGTGTCTGGCTGTTCTTCCAGCAGGGCTGGCTCCTGCCGGCGTTCGGTCTGCTGGTGGGCTATGCTACCAACGCCATCGCCCTGCAGATGATCTTCAACCCCAAAGAGCTGATGCGCATCGGCCCGTTCAATATTCAGGGGCTGTTCATGAAGCGTCAGAATGAAGTGGCCAGTGATTACGGTCGTCTGGTGTCCTCCTACGTTCTGACGCCGTCGAATATCATCGAAGGCATTCTGAAGGGCCCCTACGCGGACAAGGTGTTCGATATGATCGGACGCCACGTGCAGCGCGCGGTCGACGAGCAGACCAACCTGGCCAAGCCCTTCGTCACCTTTGCCGTGGGCACGCAGAATTATCGTGACATGAAGTCCAGTGCCGTGAAACGGCTGATTCAGCGGCTGCCAGCCACGCTGAAACACATCGAAGATTATGCCGATGAGGCCCTGGACCTGGAGCATACCCTGTCGACCCGCTTGCAGAGCCTCAAACCCACGGAGTTCGAGGGCATGCTGAGGCCGGCGTTTGAGCAGGATGAGTGGATACTGATTGCCGTCGGTGCGGCACTGGGCTTTTGTGTGGGGGTATTTCAGCTTACCTTCATGTTCGGATAACGGGTCTGGTTCAGGGAATCCGCTATGGCAATTCAGATTACGGTTCGCAAGACATGGTTGGCCCTTGCCGGAGTCTTGCTGATTCTGGCTATCGCATTGGGGGCTACCGGCGCCTACTGGCTGTGGAAGAATCTGGGTGCGGAGCTGTTGCTTCGTGACCAGCAGGCGAAGGTGTCCATTCCCGAGCCCATGGCCGTGGGCATCGACATTCTGGACAGTCTGGATATTGAACTGGATACCGTGCTCTCCACAACGGTGCCCATCGACCAGACCCTGACGCTGCCGATTCGCGACACCCTGAACGTGTCGGTGACTTTCGACAGCGCCGTACCGATACAGATGGTGGTGCCGCTGCGCCAGAACATCGAGCTGGATCAGACCATTGCAGTGGACGGTAATGTGGAAGTCAAAGCGCTTGGCAAATGGTTTGAATTGCCGTTGCGCGGTGAGTTGCCAGTCAAGGCAACCATTCCCCTGGACGAACAGATCGCGATTGACCAGATGGTGGATCTGAAGTTCACCGCCCCCGCTCAGGTTGAACTGCTGGAATCTCTGAAGGTGCCCCTGAAAGTGGATATTGCCACGGATATCCCGCTGAAAACCGCGATGTCTGTACCGGTCCGGTCACGTATCAATGCTTACGCGACCATCCTGGAGCCTGCCGATGCGTTGCTGGCGGAAATGGACCTGGAGCTGCCGATTCGCGAGATTGGACTTTCCTGGTCGCCGCAGGATACATCGGAACCGAACCCCTACGACGACACACCCTCGGAGCAGCCACGGCAATGAGTGCTCTTGGACGCTGGATCCTGTATGGCTGGCTGTTTCTGCTGGTGCTGGCGCTGGGACTGGTTGTCGGGTTCCTGTTATACACACGGGTGATTATCGGGGTCTCTCTGACCGATCAGTTCGCGCTGTTGCGGCTGCCTGCGGAGCTGAGGGTTGACGCCCATACCGAGGAGAATGCCGAGCTCACTCTGCTGGGCCGGGTGGATGTCAGTGTTCCTTTCCGGCACGAAGCCCTGCCACTGCCCCTGAAAGGGCAGTACCGCACGAACCTTGATCTGGACACACAGATCCCCCTTCGCATGGAGATCCGCTATCGGGACACATTAACCGTTGAGACGGATCTGGACGTTTCCGCCGATACTGGAATGATCTATTCCTGGCTGCCGGAGCTGCCTGTCAGAGGCGTGTTGCCGGTGCGGTTTGATCTGCCCGTGGATATTGTCGTGCCGGTGGATACGATGGTGCGTCTGCAGTACAACGGCGAGGTTCTGGCGGCCATTGACCAGGTGGTGAGGCCGTCTGTGGATACGGAATTGGCGACCTCGCTGAATCTGGACCTGGATATCGAGTCACCGGTAAAAAACCGGTTCTCGGCCACGGTCATTCCCGATAAACGCTCGGTGCCCATTATCCTCGACGACTCGGTTCTGGAGCTGCCGTTACAGGATTTGGGGTTCTTCCGAGTGGGCGGTGAGCACTAGGCACGGCTGTTCTGAGCAGTTGGAGCCAATCAGAGAGCACTCAACAAGTGTAGCCGTTAATTACAAATCTTTTCCTTATACCTACTTTAAACTACGTGGTTTCCCTTAGTGATTGGTTATATTTGAATCAATGGATTCATCCATCCAATCACGGAGGGCATGATATGTTTGGTCGCCATCGCATTGCGGAATTGACAGAAGAGCTTGAGATTTCCCGGAGTGACTACGCCAGGATGCGGCAAATCCTGGACGCCATCAGCTCCCAGATCGGGTACATCGAATTTAGTCGTTCCGGGGTCATCGAGGCGGCCAACGATATCCTGCTGTCTGTGGTGGGATACCAGCGCCAGGAACTGGTTGGTAAGCACCACCGGTTATTGTGTGATGCGGACTACGCCTCCTCCAGCGAGTATCAGCGCTTCTGGGAAGAGCTGGGACGTGGCATTTCGCAGCAGGGAACCTTCCCCCGCTACTCGAGGGATGGTCGACGGGTGTGGGTGGAAGCCACCTATTTCCCGGTAACCAATGATGATGGCGACGTCTTCAAGGTGGTCAAGATCGCCAGGGACGCCACTGCCGCTCAGGACAAGGCAGCAGATGACAGCGCCATGCTGGATGCGATTGACCGCTACATGGCGGTGATCAAGTTCACGCCGGATGGCGAGATACTCGAAGCCAATGATAATTTCCTCACCACTACCGGTTACAGCAAGGACGAAATCCTTCATCAGCATCACAAGATGTTCTGTTTTGATGACTTCTATCGGAATAATCCCGACTTCTGGAGTCGCCTGTCCCGGGGAGAGAGCTTTGCGGGCCAGTTTGAGCGCAAGGACAAGAGCGGGCGGAGTATCTGGCTGGAAGCGACCTACAGTCCGGTCCGGGATGCGACGGGGCAGGTTTACAAGGTGATCAAGTTCGCCGCAGACATCACCGCCCGGGTGAGTAATGCCCGGGAGGCAGCCGAAGTGGCCGCGTCCACGTCCGAAGAAACCTCACAGATTGCCGCCGAGGCTAACCGCGCACTGGCGGTAGCCGTGGAAACCTCGGAGTCCACCCTGGCGGAAGTGGCCAGCGCGGCGGAGGTCAGCCGGGATCTGGAAACCCAGGCGGATCAGATCGGCAACATTGTCAGCACGATTCGTACCGTGGCAGAACAGACCAACCTGCTGGCGCTGAATGCCGCCATCGAGGCCGCCCGTGCCGGAGAAACGGGTCGTGGTTTCGCAGTGGTGGCGGACGAGGTGCGTCAACTGGCAGCAAAAACCGCCCATTCGCTGGAAGAAATTTCCGCCGTGGTCGGCAGGAACAGCCACCTGATCGAGTCCTTACGTTCCAGCATGGACGGCGTGTCCGAGCTGTCCCGCCGCAGTTCCGGCGAAATTTCCGGGGTTGCCAGCGGCATTCAGCAGGTGGAGAAGGGCATGATCGATCTTGCGGCGGTGGTTGCCCGGCTGACAAGTGAGGAGAAGTGAGCCCCCGCTCACTCGCTTTCCCGCATCAGGTCAGCCGCTTTCTCCGCGATCATCACCGCCGGCGCATTGGTGTTGCCGCCAATGATGCTGGGCATTATGGACGCGTCCACTACCCGCAGTCCCTCCAGTCCATAAACCCGTAATTGCGGATCGACCACGGCCATGTCGTCGATGCCCATCTTGCAGGTGCCCACCGGGTGATACACGGTGTCGGTCCGTGCCCGGAGCACCTCGCGGATGTCATCGTCGGTGGTGACGTTTTCGGTAAACGGGTCTTTGGTGATGAAGCGGGCCAGTGCCGGCGCCTTCATCAGCTGATCGGTCATTTTGTAGCCCTTGACCATGGCTTCGATATCATCGGGGTGGTCAAAGAATTTCGGGTCGATCACCGGCGGGGTCTGTGCCGAGTTGTCCTTGATGGATACAGTGCCGCGGCTCTTCGGGCGCAACAGGCAGACGTGACAGGAGAAGCCGTGGCCTCCATGCAGGGTACGGGCGTGATCATCCACCAGGGCAATCACAAAATGCAGTTGGATATCCGGTGCGCTCTGCTGCGGATCGGTTTTCAGGAAGCCGCCCCCCTCGGCGAAATTCGAGGCGAGCAAACCGCGCCGCTCTTTGCGATAACGCATAAACTGACGGATGCCGTGCAGGCCGCCTTTCAATGACAGGCCCAGCAGGTTGGCATCCTTGGATTTATAGCCAAAGATGAAATCCGGGTGGTCCTGAAGGTTTTTGCCCACGCCGGGAAGATGATGCACCACAGGCACGCCTGCGGCGTTGAGCTCATCGGTATCTCCCACTCCGGACAGCATCAGCAGTTGCGGTGACTGGAAGGCGCCGGCGCTCAGCACCACTTCTTTCCGTGCCCGAATCTGTCTTAGCTGGCCGTTTTGCAGGAATTCGACACCGACCGCGCGCTTGCCCTCGAACAGAACGCGTTGTGCCAGCGCATCGGATTCGATGGTCAGGTTGGGACGGCTGTCGATATGGGGTAGCAGATAACCGCGGTAGGTGCTCCAGCGCTCACCATTGAGCTGGGTTACCTGGTACAGGCCAATACCTTCCTGCTGAGGGCCGTTGAAATCGTCGGTCAGCGGGTAGCCCACCTGTTCGGCCGCCCTCAGATAATGCTGCTGGAAAGGATTGTCGCTTTGCAGGTTGCTGACTTTCAGTGGCCCATCAGTGCCATGCCATTCATCCTGCAGAGTCTGATTACCTTCGGACTTCTTGAAGTAGGGCAAAACATCCTTGAAGGCCCATCCGTCATTGCCCTGGGCTGCCCAGTCGTCATAGTCACTGGCGTGGCCACGAATGTACGCCATGGCATTGATGGCGGACGAACCACCCAGCACCTTGCCACGGGGCTGGTAGCCACGCCGGCCGTTCAGGCCCGGCTGCGGCACTGTCTCGAACGCCCAGTTGTTGATGTTCTTCGGCACCATCGCGACCACCGCGGCTGGTGTCTGGATCAGCCAGCTGGCGCCCTTGCGTGATCCGGCCTCAATCAGGGCAACGGTGGAATTGGCGTCCTCGCTGAGCCGACCGGCCAGCGCACAACCGCTGGAACCACCACCTACAATCACATAATCCACTGTTTGCATTAACGATCACCTTTGAGATTCTTGTTATCCGGGAGGGCGCTCACAGAGCCTGTCAGCATCGACAGAGTGTGGGATTCCGCTACATTACTGAAGGTGATTCTGGGCCACTTTCTGTGGCCACCCCTGATCACTGAGCTGGTTTGGGCTTTTCATCATTCACGATCGATGCTGAGCCCACCTCCGGACGCAAGCCCGCCATGTTCCAGGCGGATTTTGACTTCCAGGTTGTGGCGGGAATCGGCGTTGCCCAGCGCTTCCTCCTGAGAGATTATCCCCTGGTGATAAAGTTCCAGAATGGCCTGGTCAAAGGTTTTCATGCCCATTTCGTTACTCTTCTCCATGATCTCGCTGACGCCATCGATCTCGCCCTTGTTAATCAGATCACGGATGTAGGGACTGGAGCGCATGACTTCGACTGCGGGAGACCGTGTACCGTCTCTGCCGCGCAACAGGCGCTGCGCGACTACGGCTTTAAGATGCATGCTCAGGTCCATAAACAGTTCTTTATGGGCATGCTCGGGGAAAAAGTTGACGATCCGTCGCATGGCCTGGTCCACATTGCTGGCGTGCAGGGTGGAAATACACAGGTGGCCGGTTTCCGCGTAAGTCAGTGCCTGCTTCATGGTTTCCCGGTCGCGAATTTCCCCGATCATGATGACATCCGGCGCTTCGCGCATGGCCCGGCGCAGGGCCTCGGTGTAGGAGCGGGTGTCGACACCCACCTCTCGCTGGTTGACTACGCTGAGCTTGTGGCTGTGGGTGTATTCAATCGGATCTTCGATAGTGAGAATGTGGCCGGTGCTGTGGCTGTTTCGGTAGTCGATCATCGAGGCCAGGGTGGTGGATTTTCCCGAGCCGGTAGAGCCCACCACCAGGATCAGTCCCCGGGGTTCCATGATCAGCTGTTCCAGCAGGTTTGGCAGGCCCAGGGCCTGAATAGAGGGGATGTCCGTTCGCAGGTGTCGAATCACCAGGCTGACTTCGCCCCTCTGCCAGAATGCATTCACCCGGAACCGACCGATGTCGTGGACGCCAATGGCAATGTCGAGCTCCAGGTTCTTCTCGAATTCAGCCCGCTGCCTGTCGTTCATGATCGAGTAAGCCAGCGCTTTTACAGCCCCCTCCGAAAGACGCGTATCGGTAATGGGGGCAGTATGGCCCTCAACCTTCATCATGATCGGAGCGCCGGTGGTCAGATAAATATCCGAAGCTCCTTTGTCCGCCATGACTTTGAGGTACGTTGACAGTTCCATGGGGTCTCCTGAGATGCCGGGGTGATCGACCGGAGTATAGCTCATTGTAACCCGTAAACGTCGTACCAAAGCCAAGGGGACCCGTATCTACAGGTCCTTGATGGCCCGTGTGGTTGCCTGCAATACGTCCTTGGCGTCTCCCTTCAGCATCAGGCTGTTATCCTTGATGAACAGGCTGTTGGGAATGCCTGCAAAACCGGGGGAGAGGCTGCGCTTCACAACGACCACGGTTTTCGCCTTGTGAACGTTGAGTATAGGCATGCCGTAGATGGGGGAGCTGGGCTCCTCGGCAGCGGCCGGATTGACCACGTCGTTGGCACCGAGAACGATGACCACATCGGCCTGGGGCAGTTCCGGGTTAATGGCATCCATGTCCTTGAGCTGGTCATAGGGTATTTCGGCTTCAGCCAGCAGTACGTTCATGTGTCCGGGCATCCGACCTGCAACAGGATGGATGGCGTAGCTGACGCTGGCACCACGGCTTTCAAGCTGGGACGCCAGTTCTTTAACGGCATGCTGGGCCTGGGCCACAGCCAACCCGTAGCCGGGGACCATGACCACCTTGCGGGCGCTATCCAGTAGCAACGCCAGGTCATCGGCGGTGGCGTATTTCACCTTACCAGCGTAAAAATCCCCTTCATCCTGCGCTTTGGCGTCGCCTCCGCTCTGACCGAATGCGCCCCCAAACAGCACGTTCGGCAGTGACCGGTTCATCGCTTTACACATGACCGCCGTCAGAATCAGGCCGGAGGCACCGACCAGTGAGCCGGTGATGATCAGCCCCTGGTTGCCCAACACAAAGCCGGTGGCGGCGCCGGCCAGACCTGAGTAGGCGTTCAGCAGGGCGACAACCACGGGCATGTCAGCGCCACCGATTGGCTGCACCAGGCCAACGCCCAACAGCAGACACAGCCCAACCAGCGCGGCCAATGCCAGCGGTTGCGCGCCAGTGCCGGCGGCAAACAGCACGCTACCGACAACAACGGCGACCAATGTGAGCAGGGCGACCGATTGCCAGGCTCGGTTCCTGCCGGAGTCGCCAATGCTGCCGTGCAGCTTGAGCACTGCAACCAGCGAGCCGGAGAGAGTGACCGCGCCGATCACAATGGATACCAGAATCGCCACGGTCCAGCCTGTGGTGCCGAGGTTGTCGGTAGCCAGGGCATGGAGCCAGGTGCTGGTGGCGACCGTGACGGAAGCGGCACCGCCGATACCGTTGAGGCTGGCCACCAGTTCCGGCATCTGGGTCATGGCGGTGCGCCTGGCCAGCCAGACGCCAATGGCGGCGCCCAGCAGCATACCGGCGATGATGGTCGCGTAACTGATGATTTCCTTGTGGAGCAGCGCGGCAACGACGGCAATGAGCATGCCGATAGCAGCGAGCTGGTTACCGCGGACAGCGGTACTGGGTTTGGTCATGCCCTTGATGCCGAGGATGAAGCAAACGGCAGCCGCCAGATAAGAGAAGTTGATCAGTGCAAACATGATTATCCCTTGCGCTTGAACATGTTGAGCATCCGGTCTGTTACCAGAAAGCCGGCCACGATGTTGATGCTGGCCAGGGTAACGGCCACAAATCCGAGAACCCCCGCCACGTTGGGTGACAGATCGGTACTGCCGGCGCTGATGATGGCGCCAACAATGACAACGCCAGAGATGGCGTTGGTGCCGCTCATCAGCGGCGTGTGCAGGGTGGGCGGCACCTTGTTGATCAGCTCGACGCCGACAAACAGGGCAAGAATGAAAATAGTGAAACTAAGAACAAACATTTCCATCAGGCAGTTTCCTCAACGTCCGTTTCTGCGGTTTCCGGAGCAACCGTTTTCCGGGGTTCCTCGCCGTGCGTAATCCGACCCTCGTGGATGACTCGGGTCGCGGTCACGATGTCATCCTCCGGGTCCGGATCGAAATGCCCTTCACGAGTCATGTTCAGCAGGAAGCCGGTAATGTTTCGAGTGAGCAGCTGCGAGGCGTGCACCGGCACCCTTGATGGGTGGTTGGCATGGCCCACCAGGGTAACGCCGTCCAGGTCTACCTTTTTGTTCAGAACCGTACCCTCGACGTTGCCACCCTTGTCAGCAGCCAGATCCACAATCACCGAACCGCTTTTCATGCGGTGGATCATGTCGCGATCAATCAGTTTTGGCGCCGCCTTTCCCGGTACCGATGCGGTGGTGATCACCAGATCTGCCCGGGCCACGCAATCGGCCAGCTGCTGACGCTGGGCGGCGTAGAATTCGGCATTCTGGGCCTTGGCGTAACCGTCGTTGCCCGAGGCCGCCGGTTGCGGAACTTCAATTTCTATAAAATCCGCGCCCAGGCTGTTTACCTGTTCCTTGACCTCGGGGCGCAGATCATAGGCCTCTACCACGGCACCCAGGCGACGGGCCGTAGCAATGGCCATCAAGCCGGCCACACCGGCACCGATCACCAGGACGCGGGCCGGGTGGATAGTGCCGGCGGCGGTCATCAGCATCGGAAAGTATCGCGGCAGGGCCATGGCGCCACTAAGCACTGCACGGTAGCCGGTGATCCCGGCCATGGCACTGAGCACGTCCATGGACTGTGCGCGGGTGGTACGCGGCACAAGATCCAGTGCGAAGGCCTGTACGGACCGGTCGGCCAGTTGCTCCAGGAGCGGCCGGTTAAACCAGGGGTCGAGCAGGCAGATCAGCGTGGATTCGGGCCGGATCAGGGCCGCTTCTTCCGGTTCCGGGGCTCGCACCTTCAGGATGATTTCAGCCTGTCGATAGAGCGCCTCGGCGTCATCGGCGATGATGGCTCCGCAATGGCGGTACTCTTCATCCGTAAAGTGAGCGGCCAGGCCTGCATCGCTCTCCACGACCACCTCATAGCCGGATTCAATCAACTGCGTTACGCCTGAGGGGATAATCGCGACCCGGTTTTCACCGGCCAGTTTCTCCCGGGGAATACCAATCATCATGCGGAAATGCTCCGTCCAGGGGTGAATTGAGAATGGGCGGGCCCGAGGCCCAGAGTGTTGGAGGTGTAGTGCCGAACGTTCTCCAGCAGCACGGTGTCCTCCTGCAATGACTGACCGTAACTGGGGATCAGTGTTTGCAGGGTTTCCAGATGCTTGCCGGTGACCAGTTCTGGCAGGCAGCGTTCGATCACGTTCAGCATCGCGGAGACACAGGTGGAAGCGCCCGGGGATGCACCGAGCAAGGCCGCCATTGATCGGTCGGCCGTTGTGAGTACTTCGGTGCCGAATTCCAGCGTGCCGCGGTTCCGGCTGTTGGATTTGATGATCTGGACACGCTGGCCGGCCTGGCGTAGGCGCCATTGTTCCGGTTGCATATCCGGCAGGAATTTACGGAGTTGATCCAGCCTGGAGTCTCTGGAACTGAGAGCTTCCCGGATCAGATAGCGGGTCAGCGGCCAGTTTGCCACCGCCACATCCATGAGGTTCTGCAGGTTGTGGCTTCGAACCGATTTGACCAGGTCGAACGCGCTCCCTGCCTTCAGGAAGCGGGTGGTGAATCCGGCAAAGGGGCCGAACAGCAGAGCCGGCTTGCCATCGATGAAACGGGTATCCAGGTGCGGTACCGACATCGGTGGCGCGCCCACCGGCGCCTGACTGTAGACCTTGGCGTTGTGAGCCATCGCCAGCGCTTCATCCTCACAGGCCAGCCACAGCCCCGAAACCGGGAAGCCGCCATAGCCCTTTGCTTCGGGCGCGCCGGACTTCTGAAGTAAATGCAGTGCAGCACCGCCGGCACCAACGAACACGAAATTGGCGGTCAGCTCCGTTGTTTCCCCGGACTCAAGATCCAGAAGCGTGACCACCCACGCCTTTTGCTTGCGCGCGAGATTGGTAATTCGGGTCTTGAGGCGGATGTTGATGGCGTTCTGCTGGGCAAGAGACTGGCCGAGCAGTCGGGTCAGGGCCCCAAAATTCACATCGCTGCCGTGAGCAACCCGGGTGGCTGCGGTGGGAGCAATGGACGACCGTGAACCCGTCACCAATGGCAGCCAGTCCGACAGGGTGGACGGTCGGTTGGAAAATTCCATGGCCGCGAATAGTGGGTGGGACTGAAGGGCCGCATGTCGTTTCTTCAGGTACTGACACGCGTCCGTTCCCTGAACCCAGCTTAAATGAGGGACGTTGCGGATAAAGTAGTCAGGCCGGGGAAGCACATTGCGATCAACCAGAGAACTCCAGAACTGCAAAGACATCTCAAACTGTTCGTTGATTTGCAGTGCGCGTTCGATGGCAATGGAGCCATCCGATTGTTGAGGCGTGTAATTGAGCTCGCAGTAACCGGCATGACCCGTGCCCGCGTTATTCCAGGCATCGGAGCTCTCTTCACCAAGCTGTCCGGACTGCTCGGCCACGGTGATTGACCGGGTGCCATCAAGCCGGTTGATCAGCGAAGCGAGGGTAACGCTCATGATGCCGCCGCCAATCATCAGGATGTCAGTGTGGTGACTCGCCATATCATGACCTATTGGGTAGTGCCCGAAGAAAGGGCTGCTACCTTAGTCGAATGACGAATCGCAAAAAAACAGATTTTAAGATAGGTAAGGATCGAAAAAATCGATGTTTGTGGCAAATTCAGGCGCTGCGGCTGAAAGGTTATTGAGCTGCCGCCCCGCGGAAAAGAGCCCGGGGACTCACCCCCGGGCGGCACGTCTGGTCGACGATGCAATAAGGCTTACCTGCCAAACCTTATCAATTTCAACGAGAGGGCTGGCTTTGCAGGTAATCGCTCGTTAACGCCGACAATGCTTTGATGCCAGTGACCAGTGCCTTGTCATCCACGTAGAACTCCGGCGAATGATTGGGAGCCGCATTTTTCATGTTTTCCATGGGCGTAACACCGAGGAAAAAGAACAGCCCGGGAACTTCCTTCGCATAATATGAGAAGTCCTCGGAGCCAGTGACCAATGGCGCTTCGAAAACCCGCTTTGGAGCTACCCGCTTCAGGGTGGGGAGCATCTGTTGGGTGAGTGCCGGATCGTTCACTGTTGTGGCGTAATTGTTGACGATAGAAACCTCTGCTTCAGCGCCGGAAGCATGAGCAATATGTTCCGTCGTTGTGGTCACGTGTTCATTCACCTGCTGCTGCACATCGTCATCAAAGGTGCGGATGGTTCCGCTCATTTTGACGGAGTCCGGAATGATGTTGTGGCGGGAGCCGCCGTCAATGGTGCCAATCGTGACAACCGCCGGAGCCGGCATGATGTTGGTCTTGCGGCTGACCACCGTTTGCAGTCCGTTGATGATCTGGGCGCTCGTCACGATGGGGTCAACGCCATCCCAGGGTTGTGCACCGTGGGTTTGCTCACCTTTCACCGTGATATAGAGGTCCGAGCTGCTGGCCATGGTGGGACCGCTACGGTAACTGATGATGCCGGTGGGGGCTTTTGACGTCACATGAAGCCCGAAAATCGCGTCCACATCCGGGTTCTTGAGAACCCCTTCCTCTACCATCAGGCGAGCACCAAAATGTTGTTCGCCTTTATAGACGTAGTCACTGGTGCCCTCTTCAGCGGGCTGGAAAATGAACTTCACGGTACCCGGGAGTTGATCGCGGACATTGGAGAGGTTCTGGGCAACCGCCATCAGGATGGCGACGTGGGCGTCGTGCCCACAGGCGTGCATGACGTGAGTGTCCTCGCCCTGGTATTTCTGGATAACGTCAGACGCATAGGGCAGCCCCGTACGTTCCTTGACGGGCAACGCATCCATGTCCGCCCTGAGACCCACCACCGGTCCGGGAAGGCCGCCCTTGAGAATGCCGACGACACCGGTTCCCCCAACACCGGTTTGAACCTCCATTCCCAGCCTGCGGAGGTGGTCGGCGACCAGCTTGGCGGTTCGGTGTTCCTGATTGCCGAGTTCGGGGTGTTGGTGCACGTCCTGGCGCCATTCAATGGCTTGCTGGTGAACAGAGTCAGCCCCCTGGATGACCTGGTCTGTCAGTGATTGATCTGCCATAGCAAATGGGGTTGTGACAGTCATACAGGCGAGCGTTGCCCGTAGCAGTGCTTTACGCATGCGTATCTCCTTGCGATTGTTGTTTATGTTTTAGATGTGTCGACGTGGACTAAGGGGGAGGGGAGTGTTGGTACTCCGAGGGTGAGCAGCCAAACCACTCCTTAAATGCCCGATAGAATTGGGCCGTCTGTCTGTACCCTAGAAGCGAGGCCGTTACTTCGTTGGAGTACCCCCTTGAAAGGTAGTTTCTGGCGAGTTTGCGGCGACTCTGATCGAGAATGTCCCGGAAGGTCGATCCCTCCGCGCGAATATGGCGTTGTAAGGAACGTGGGCTCACCGCCAGCAGATTCGCGCACCGGTCGATGTGTGCCTCTCCGCGGCGGGACAGCGGCGGAATCAGGATTTCGACAGATTCCAGCCAATTGGGTGGCCCCTGTAATCGTTTGAGTCGGCGTTCGCGTTTCGCCAGTTTTTCCACCGGGCAGGCTTCCCAACCCAGCTGTCGATTGAGCTGTTCCGGAGAAAACTGAATCGCCGGCTCGCTACCACCAAAGTGCACTGGGGCAGGAAACAGACGATGGTACTGATCCTGAATGACGAGGGGAGGCACATGGTTAAGCCTGATGAGATCAATGGACTCAATGCCCAGTGCCACCAGAATTCGGGAAAAGCTATAAACCATCGCATCAAGCTGTTCGTGAGCCCTCGAGTAGCCGGTTGTCGGCGTTATCCGAAGAGTGGCTGACTCAGGATTTGTTTGCAGCGTGACGCTGCAAAGATCCGAATTCACTTTCATGTAACGACAGAGCAGTGAGATGGCTTCGTCCAGACTCAGGGCACCCGCCAGGAATGTCCGTCCCATAAACCCGGGGTCGTAATTCAGGTGACTGTAGGCCTTCGCCAACAGGAGCGGGTCATCGCGACCATCGGTGACAGCGGCGTGAAGTTCCAGCAGGCGTTCCAGGGGGATGCGGGCGGAAGCCAGGTGCGAGTGCCTGCCAATCACCGTGCTCAGGGACTTTTCCAGTTTTGCCGGCTCAACAACGTGCCTCAATCCCTTGACCGTCGTCAGGAAATGTTCGCGGGAGACCGATGATTCAGGAGTCGCTTCGAGCATGGTGTTTTTGTCTTGTTGTTCGGGCGTCAGACCGTCGCCTCAGGCTGGAACTCACCTGAGATCCTGTGTGGAGAAATTACCGTTTGGGAAGGTGTGGGGGCAAGTGCAATCGGCGCCATTTGGGCTGTGGGTTTTCCGGGGTAGCAGAAAACAAAAAGGACCTGCGCTCTCACGCAAGTCCTTTCTAAATATGGCCCGCCCGATAGGATTCGAACCTATGACCTTTGCCTCCGGAGGGCACCGAGTGGGGACGGGCTGGAGTGAGGTCGGTGGGTATAAATCGTTGCTTGTCAATAATTTGGTGGGCAGGTGGTGGATAAAAAAAGTGTCTGGTTCAGGCCAGTCCATTCGAGGCGCATTCGTTTAATCGCCTCCCCGAGCTCAATTTCCCCGTGATCGAGGGCTTTGATGATTTCCTCTCGTGCGAACCCCTCGGGGTCGAGAACCATGGGTGCCACATCGAACGCCGGCGCAAGCGCAATATCCCTGCCCCTCTTCAAGATCGCTGTGTTTCGAATGTGATTGTCCTTGTTCCTGATCGCGAAATTCAAAAAGTCCCGGGCAATGTAATCCGCCACCAGTTCTTGCGGCTTTAATGCCGTCCCTGGAAACGGGGTAGGGTCACTCAGAGGGCGTATACGGGCCGAGTTGACGGTTCCGCCAATCGCTCTGTCAATTCTGCCATAGCTGAAACTGCGATTACGTATCCATAATGTTTCACAACAAAATGTCACGTTTTCGTCGTGGCGTGATTAAAGAAAAACAATAGATATCAATGTGGAGCCCTTTTCATGCGTTTAATAGTATCCCTTACCCCCTTTTTTATGGCGCTGATTTTGTCCGGCTGCATGGGCGAGAGTGAAAGTGCTGGTGACAAAGACAGCGATACCTCGGCCCAGAACCCTGCGGAACAAACACAACGGGATAACGAGCCCCTGGCAACGATTCCCGTTGAGGACGGTGCCAAACCTGTGGTGTTTGTCGGTAGCAACTGGGATGGCGTCATTGATGTAATTGATGGCGAAAGCTACGTAAAAATTGGCCGCATCAATGGCATTCCGGACAAAGAAGAACGGATGAATGAGATTCGTCTTGATCCGATCAAACTGGCCGCGTTTCATGGCATTGCATTGTTGATCGGGGAGGGCCACAACCAATACGTAGACGACATGTATAGCACCCGAAACGGGGAGCTGTTAATCGTTTCGCGCCCCAGTTTTGCGGATGTCGTCGCCATCGATATTGCCTCTAATGACATTGTGTGGCGGTTCGAAGTGGAGGGTATTCGCTCTGACCATATGGCGCTATCTCCGGACGGCAGTGAAGTTGCGGTGTCTGCCTCAACAGGCAGCGTGGTGCATATTCTCGATGTCTGGACTGGCGAAGAAAAAGCGCGCTTCCCAACCGGTAACTCACCCCATGAAAATGTTTACTCGAAAGACGGCAAGAAGATCTACCACGCCAGTATCGGTCATGTGTTCTCCCCGGCAGACCGTGGCGCACTGACCGACACCAAGGGTGAGCGCATTTTCAAAGTGGTTGATACAGACACCTGGGAAGACATCAAAAGCTTTGATATCAGCGAAAAGCTGGCCGAAGCGGGTTATCCGGACATGAGCCCAGCCATTCGACCCATGGCGCACACCGAGGATGAAAAGTTCTTCTACTTCCAGCTTTCGTTCTTCCATGGGTTCGTTGAGTACGATATGGAAAACGACCAGATCACCCGGGTCGCCAACCTTCCGAACCTGGTGCCGGACCTGCCAGTCGAGCTTTACGTGAACGACTCGGCGCACCACGGAATCTCAATGGGGGCCGATGACGAGAAGCTGTGTGTCGCCGGCACCATGAGCGACTATGTGGCCATTGTTGACCGTAAAACGTTCGAATATGAATTGTTGGAAGGGCTGGGTGAGAAGCCTTACTGGATCACCCGGGATACCTCGGGCGAGAACTGCTTCGTGTCCTGGAGTGGGACGGATCAAATGTCGGTGATCAACATTGATCGGGCCGAGGAAGTGGTCCGGGTTGATGTGGGAGACCACCCACAACGTATCCGTGAAGGTAGCGTGCCGGATGGCTGGACTGCTGCGTTTTAACACCCGGACCACCACCAACGAGAATTGTCATGAACAACAATAACTACCGTTTTGCCTCCCATTGTTTGGGCCTGGTGTTTGCCAGTGTGTTGTTGGTTGCCTGTGGCGGCGATCAAGGCGGGCGTGAGGCTTCGTCGCCGGTAAACGATCAGCAAGACCGTGGCCCTTCGGATGAACGGGGAGCCAGCCCGGCCCCCTTTGCGAATCCGGACCTGGCGCAGTGTGTGATGGATAGCCCGTTACGGGAAGTCGGCAGTGGTCTCGATGCGCCTTCCGTTGCTCGCAATCAAACCCGGAGTGCTAATGCAGTTTCATCAGTGACGGCAGATTCTGCCTGCGCGAAGAACCGGGCGTTCCGTTTCGGCAGCGGGTTATCGGATATTACCGGCCCGGTTGCCTTGAAAAGCGGCGCCGGCTGGGAAGATACCGGGCAGGTCATGCACGGCCTTCACACACGGCAATATGCCCGGGCGTTTGCTCTTGAGTCGCCCTGCAACGGAAAACGCGTCATGTTTGTGTCGGCAGACATTGGTTTGATGTGGGGATCTATCCGCAACGGTGTTCTCAACGCCCTGGCGCAGAATCCTGAGCTGGCGGCAGCGTATACCGGTGAAAACCTCATGCTGTCGGCAACTCATACCCACAATGGGCCTGCAGGCTATGCACACCATGAAGCGGGTAACGCCCTGCACCTGGGTTTCGATGCTCTGGTATACAACACCATCGTGAATGGCATCGTCGATGCCATCGTGCGCGCGCATCAGAATATTGAAGCCAACCCCCAAACAGCACCTATCGAAATGGCGGCGGGAGAGTTGTTGAACACCAACATCAATCGCTCGCGCCCTGCATATGCGATGAACCCTGCGGATGAACGTGAGCAGTACCTGAATATTCGCGGCGAGGAGGTTGACGTCGTAAAAACCGTGGTGCAACTGAATCTGCGTCGCAAGAGTGGCAGCCCGGTCGGTGTGATCAACTGGTTTGGCGTGCACCCAACGGTCATGGGGCCGGAAATTCCCTACGTCAGCTCCGATGTCAAAGGATTTGCCTCGCTGGGTTTCGAGGACATCATGGCAACGGAGTACCGGGCTGACCCCGCCGAAGACAGTTTTGTGGCGGCCTTTGCCCAAGCGGATGAGGGCGATGCATCCCCCAACATCTTTATTAATGAATTTCCTCATCCGGATCCGCGCCGCGGCGGGGGTGAGACCCCTGTCGACTCGAACGCCATCTCCGGCACCAAACAACTGGCTCGAGCGCTGGAACTTTGGCAGAGCGGTCAGCCATTAACCGGCAGTGTGGATTATCGGCTTCTGCATGTGCAGATGAACAAGGTGACAGTTACGGATCCCGAGGTCCTTTCCGGGCTTGAGCATCCACCAGAGCTGGATGTCGCCAATAAACAAACCTGCAATGCGGCGCTCGGGGTTTCTTTCCCTGCCGGCGCGGAAGATGGCCCCGGGCCCATCAGCGAGGAAGGGCTGACCTGTAGCGCTTCGCCCGACTTGCTTAGCAGTGTCGCCGCTGACTTCGCGGGACTGACGGACATGGCGCTGCCGGTGAATCTGGTGAACGACCTTCTGCTGTGCAATGTGGAGCAGCTGCCGCTACTGGGCATGGGCTGTCACGCCGAAAAACCGGTCCTGCTCCCAACCAATCTCGGAGAAGCGGCCGATGGCGTGCCGAATGTGCTAACGGAGCTGACAGGTGTGACGGCGAATTTCGAGCCGGCGATTCACCCATTGCAGATTTTCCGTCTTGGCAACCTGGCCCTGGTGGGTCTGCCTTGGGAAGTGACGACCATGTCTGCCCGGCGTCTGCGTGAGATGGTGCTTGAAGAGATGGCGCCGGTGGGCGTCGATACCGTCGTCATTGCAGGTCTTGTGAATGGCTATATCCACTACCTGACCACGCGAGAAGAATACGCCAGCCAGCAATATGAAGGGGCCTCAACAGTCTTTGGACCCTGGAGCCTGGCTGCAGTGACCCAGGAGCTCAAAAAGCTTGCCGATTCAATGGCCCGGGGCACAGTACTGGCGGTGGGGCCGGATTTGCCCGAGGTAACTCCGGTGTTACGCAGGTCGCCCTACATCCCCAGTGACAGCCCGGGTGAGCAGGCCTTTGGCACGGTACTTCAGGAGGCACCCTCTGTGGTAGCTCCTGGCGATGAGGTTGCTGTTCGGTTTCAGGCCAGTCACCCACGGAATGACCTGATGCTGAACGACAGTTATGGGTATGCCGAGCAGCTTCAGGAAGACGGCAGCTGGCAGGTTGTGGCGACAGACCGTTCACCTGACCTGCTGTACACCTGGCACCCCCAGTTCCTGCCCCCCCTGGCCACTGAGCTGCCCTATACCGGAGCTTCAGAAGCAACGGTCAGTTGGACGTTACCACGGAATCTGACGCCCGGAACCTACCGCTTGAGGACCAAAGGTGTAGCGAGCCCGGGTGGTGCCTGGGAAGGTGCGAGTGGTGCCTTCGAAGTGGCGGGCTCACCGGCAACATGTCCTTGAGCGAGCTGTGAGGTGCTCGCAATCGGATACTTCGTTTAAGGTGGTGATTTTACCACCTGCGTTGGTGTCCGGAATCGCTGAACTACTACAGGATAGACTCAGATCGCCTTGGGGGCGATCTTCGGGGCTTCGCCCCGCCTTCGCTTTGCTGCGGCGCCCAAATCGCTTTCGCGATTTGTCGAACGCAGGTTCTCACCAAAGCTAACGGTCAAACCGTCTTTCACAAAAAAGCCCCGCGCATGGCGGGGCTCCTTTGTGAAAGATGGCCCGCCCGTCAGGATTCGAACCTGAGACCTTTGCCTCCGGAGGGCGCCGATTGGGGGCGGTTTGGAGTGAGGTCGGTGGGTCTAAATCGTTGTTCGTCAGTAACTTGCAGGTCGGGCGGAAGCTCAAAAAAATTCTTTTAACACCGCTAGTTACACGATTTATCCCAGGTTTGGGCACACACTTGTCAGGTTAGAGATGGCTCTAACAGGACAGAATGACCGCTGCTCCAACTGCTTATTTTCCAGTTTCACAGTTTACTATGCGAACTTCAAGCTCAGAAAAAATGTCTGGTTTTAACTGTCCGAAATTGGACAGTTGTCGAGCGGGGTAGTCCGAGAGTCCGCCTGTAGAAAGCTATATTTTGCGAGAGAGTATCACCCATCGGCACTCGTTAACAGTCAAGGTTGGCCGCATCAGAGGTTATCAAGAGTAACGGGGGGATTCGGCAACCACATAGCTGACACTCGGGGCGATTAGTGTAGCGTTCAGACTACCAATAGCTAAAGAGCCAGTACCTGTCAGGTCGATTGACTACAGCTGAACTTTTCCAAGTAATCGGGTGTTCTTATCTCGTCCGGCGGCACGTTAATCCGGAAAGCTGACTGCGTCGATGGGAGGGAGCTAGAAAAGCGAGGGAAAGCGACTTAGTCTGCACATCTGATTGAGTGGCCGTTGTAACGGTATGACTCGACATAGGCCATGCTTGTTAACTCTTGTATCAACCGGAGAGACTGGATTTGAGTTGTCGCTGCGGATGTGCCCTCCTGCTGTTTTTCGTCATTAGTGTTTTCCCAACCAGCCTGAAGGCTGAAGTCGTGAACCTGTCCTGGGATAACGACCTGCTTACCGGAACCGATCGCGGCTATACAAACGGGGTACGCTTTTCGTATCTGACGGACACCGCTGACGAGAACGATGGAAAGTCGGCAAGATTTGCCCGGATTCTGCGTGATGAGCTGCGCTTTCTGCCAGGTATTGGAACTGCTGATTCAAAGCAGGCGGTAAGCCTGAGTTTGCGGCAATTCATGGTTACGCCTGAAGATATTACGGTTGAAGGTCCGCAGTTCGACGACATTCCCTATGCCGGCCACCTGTCGCTCAGCGGCACTCTCTGGAGCTGGAACGCCGATACGATTACCGGCTTTGGTGCTCACATTGGCGTTATTGGGCCCGAAAGCGGTGCCGAGTCGGTTCAGAAATGGGTGCACGAAGCCACTGGAAGCGACAAGCCGCAAGGGTGGGGGAATCAGCTTGGAACCGATGTGGTGGGTGGCATACAGGCTGCGCATGGCCGAAAACTCCTGCAACTCGGGCAGGGCGGCAACATTGAACAGCGTGTGTCGGTGGTTGGATCCGGACTACTGTCGAGTTTTCGGACTTCCGCTAAAACCGGGTTGGTCTGGCAGCTTGGCAGACACCTTCCTATAAATTTTGTGCCGGACTACGCTGGTACATCCTCAACCATCGCTTTGCCGGGCTCGTTCAAGGATTCAGGCAGTAGCTGGTCAGTATATGTGGGGCTGGGGCTGGAGTATGTAGGCTATTCCTACATCGATGACAATGCCGGGGCTTACCGTTTCGACAAAGGGCCGCTGATTGGTCAGCTTGGTCTGGGTGCTACCTGGCAGTGGGATCACCTGCTGGCCGCGGTCACATTGCGTGCCTCGACCAGCGAAGACGAGCGCCATAAAGACAACTTCAGCTTTGGAACACTGTCAGTTTCTTGGGCAATATAGAAAGGTCGGTTTTGACCGTTGCTTACGGGATGTGGTGGCGCTTGTTCCTGCTGTTAAACATAAGCGAACATTCACGGCTGCTCTTTCGCACACGCTTCTTTCAACAAAAACACTTCGATATTTATCAAATCGTCTAACTGAGAAGCTGGCTTTTTGGTTTGGCTATGTACTGCAAGAAGGCCCGGGCTGTTCTTGGCGTTTGGAATGTCTTGTCAACAGCGCAAAGAAAAGCAGAACAATCAAATTGCCTCTTGCACATCTACCTACTAATAGGTAGATTAATTGGCGCATGTTTAATGACCAACAGAGGCAATCAATGAAAATCTACGATATCGAAGGCTTCCCGAACCCGCTCCGCGTTCGCATCGCTCTGGCAGAAAAAGGCGCAACAAACCAGGTGGAATTCGTCCCGGTCGATGTCATGGGCGGCGAGCACCGTTCCGAGGCGTTCAAGACGAAAAACCCGGATGCCACCGTGCCCATGCTGGAACTTGACGACGGCACCTGCATCGCCCAGTGCAATGCCATCACCGAATATATCGACGGCGTCTTTGATGGTCCGTCCCTTATGGGTACAACCCCAGCGGAGCGTGCCCGTATCGCAATGATGAATCTGCGGGCAGAAAACGGTCTGATGAACGCCGTGGGTGCCTATTTCCACCACGCGACCCCGGGGCTTGGTCCGGATCTGGAAACCTGGCAATGCGCTGAGTGGGGTAATAAACAGAAAGAAATTGCCAGCGCAACCATGGCCTACCTTGACAGCGTTCTGGCGGACAACGAGTTTCTCGCAGGCGACAGCTTCTCGGTCGCAGACATCACCGCCTTTGCCGGCCTGGGGTTTGCGGATTTCGCGAAGGTTGACATTCCCGAGTCTCTGACCAATCTCCAGGCCTGGCGCGCAAAAGTCGCAGCCCGTCCTTCAATTGCCGGGTAATCCGAAACCTTCGGATTTAATGCAAGCGCTGAAAACATGAAGGGCACAAAAGGGAGGAATATCATGGAGATTAATGCAGATTTCTCCAAACCGGTGGTTATGCATTCCGACCAGATTGAATGGCAGCCCTCGCCCATGAAAGGGGTGGAGCGGCGCATGCTGGACCGGATCGGGGACGAAGTTGCCCGCGCCACGACCATCGTGCGTTATGCGCCGGGCAGTCATTTCTCGGCGCATACCCATACCGGTGGAGAAGAATTCATCGTACTCGATGGCGTGTTCCAGGACGAGCACGGTGACTTCCCTGCTGGCACCTACGTGCGCAACCCCCCAACCACGTCACATATTCCGGGCTCTGAAACGGGCTGTACGATATTTGTGAAACTGTGGCAGTTCGACCTGGCCGACCGCACCCAGTTCAGCAAGAATATGGAGGCCGAGCTGGGCGCCCCAGTGGGCGGCGTTGCCACCGCAAAGCTGCATGAGGACGATCGTGAGATCGTGACCTACAGCCAGCTCGATGCGGGGGTGACACTGACCTCTGAGGCGCCCGGCGGAATCGAACTGCTGGTGGTCGAAGGTTCGGCTATCAGGGATGGCGAGGTGCTGGCCAGGCATGACTGGCTGCGCCTCCCTGAAGGACACAGGTTGTCCGTGACGGCCGGGGACGACGGCGCCAAGATCTGGATGAAAACGGGGCACCTGCGATTTGCCGGGGCACCGAGGGTATAAGCCCGGCAATAGCGGGATTGAAAAGGCAGACAGGTGAACAACCATGAACCGTGATACCAGAACAGCCCTGATGGATCTTGCCGAGCACACCGTCCGGTCACGGGGCTTTGACGGGTTCAGCTACGCGGATCTGGCCGAGGCCATCGGCATTCGAAAGGCCTCGATCCATTATCATTTCCCCACCAAGGCGAAGCTCTCCGAAGCCTTGATCGAGCGCTATCAGACCAGTCTGCAGCAGGGTCTGACCGAGATAGACGCAGCCCATGCCAGCGCTGGCGCGCGCCTCAAGGCACTCATTGCCCTGTACCGCGGGGCGTTGCATGATGGCCAGACCGTGTGTCTGTGCGTTGCCTTTTCGACCTGCCGCGAAAGCCTGTCCGACACCGTTATTGCCAGAGTCGGCGCCGTTCGCGCAATGGTTCTGCAGTGGATTACGGCAACGTTTGAACTGGGACAAAGGGATGGATCCGTCTCGGCCATCCTGGGTCCCGCCGATGAAGCGCAGGCGACCCTGGCGATGCTGGAAGGGGCCCACCTTGCCGCGCGCACCGAAGAAGACCTCGCCGTGTTTGATGCCGCAACGCGACTGCTGCGCGCCCGCTGCCAGTAACGACGGGACAGGAATCGCGCTTTGATGTACAGAATCGCTACGCAAATTGACTCATAACGAGCGAAAAGGAGCAAACAGATGATGAGCACCCTGAAAACAGCACTGGCAGCAGCCACGCTGTCACTCACTGTTGCAAGTACGCAGGTACTGGCAGAAACGCAAACCAGAACCATCGAGTATCAAGTCGGCGACGAGACCTTCACCGGCTACATGGCCTGGGATGATGAATTCGGGCAAAAGCGTCCGGGGGTTCTGGTGGTCCATGAATGGTGGGGGCACAATGAATTTGCCCGGAATCAGGCAGAACGACTTGCCTCGGCCGGCTATACGGCGTTTGCGCTGGATATGTATGGCTCTGGCAAACAAGCCGACCATCCCGATACCGCCCAGAAGTTCATGCAGGAAGCCACTCGGGACATGAGTCAGGTCAAGGCGCGCTTCATGAAGGCGATGGACATCCTGAAGAACCACGAAAGTGTTGATGCGTCCCGAATTGCGGCACAGGGTTATTGTTTTGGCGGCGCCGTGGTTCTCAACATGGCGCGCATGGGCGTCGATCTGGACGGCGTTGTCAGCTTCCACGGCGCGCTCGGCAGCCCCCTCACGGCTGAACCCGAGTCCGTGAAAGCCAGGATCCAGGTGTACACCGGCGGTGCCGACAAGCTGGTCCCCTCGGATCAGGTCGCGGGCCTGGTCAAGGAGATGCAGGATGCCGAAGTCGACCTGACACTGGTGAGCTTTCCCGGAGTACTGCACTCATTCACCAACCCAGGCGCCGACAAGATCGCCGAGGAGTTCGGCATGCCGGTTGGTTATGATGAAGAGGCTGCCAGCCGTTCCTGGGATGGCACCATGCGTTTCTACAAGGCCATCTTCACCCAGTAACACAAGCGAGTGCAAACAAACCGAAACCGGCAGTATTTACAGTGAATTCTGGAACACCAACCGAAAAGCATGATGAGGTGCAACATGGCAACTGAGAGTTTACCACTGTTCGATGGAGACAATCGTCCAGGCTACAAGTCGCTGGGCAACTCGGGGCTGTTCGTATCCGAACTGTGCCTGGGCACCATGACCTTCGGCGGCGATGAGGACATCTGGGGCCTGATCGGCCAGTTGCAGCAGGAACAGGCCGACGAACTCGTGAAGATCGCCCTGGAGGCGGGGGTCAACTTTATCGATACCGCCAACATCTATGGTTTCGGCGCCAGTGAGCGCATCGTCGGCCAGTCCCTGAAGAATCTCGGCGTTCGCCGCGAAGATGTGGTGCTGGCGACCAAGGTGCTCGGCCCCATGGGCGCAAGCCCCAATGCCCGTGGTGCTTCCCGCGGCCATATAATGAGCGAATGCAAGGCGAGCCTGGCGCGCCTGCAAACGGATTATATTGACCTGTACCAGATCCACGGTTTTGACCCGGCCACGCCGATCGAGGAAACTCTGGAGGCACTGAACACCCTGGTGCAGCAAGGCCATGTGCGTTACGTGGGCCTGTCCAACTGGGCCGCCTGGCAAGTGATGAAAGCCATCGGCATCACCCGGGCCCGCAACCTGTGCCCGATCATATCCATGCAAGCCTACTACACCCTCGTAGGTCGCGATCTGGAGCGGGATATTATTCCGATGCTGAAATCTGAGAACGTTGGTCTGATGGTGTGGAGCCCACTGGCCGGGGGTTACCTGTCCGGTAAATACGAGGGGCCGGACGTTTCCGAAGAAAACCGGCGCGCCAAGTTTGACTTTCCACCCGTCAACCGCGAGCGGGGCAGCGAAGTCATCAAGGTTATGCGGGAGATTGCCGATGGCAAACAGATCGACGGCGAACCGGTCAATGTGGCACAGATTGCCCTGTCATGGCTGCTACACCAGAAGCCTGTGACCAGCATCATCGTTGGCGCCAAGCGGCCCGAGCAGCTCAGGGACAATATCCGCGCGGCCCAAATCCGCTTGTCCGACGATGAACTGATAGCCCTGGATGAAGTCAGCCGCCTGCCCGAGGAGTACCCGGGCTGGATGATGGCAATGATGGCCGGGTACCGAAACTCTACCGAGTCCTGATTCCAAAACCGACCCAACCCAACCCAACCTTCACATCGTGCTGCGCCCCGACGGCGCAGCCGCTATGCTGGAAAAACCGTTAATGCTGTCAAAACTTAGACGTCCGTGCCTACTGGCCACTTCGACGACTCTCCTGGCTGCTTCAACACCTGACTTTACCGGTTCTGGTGTTGGCGGCAAAACAGGTCGTGTCTAAGGGTTATTTCAGAACTCAATCACCTTCCTGGAAGACTTAAGTGAAATGTAATTGCTAACAAAATTGGCGCTCATTCAAACCTACCTCAATCTTCCATCTGTAAGCGAAACCAAAGAGCATAAAGCGCCGGCACAAACAATAGCGTGATCAGAGTGCCGACCGCCACGCCACCGATAAGGACATAAGCCAGCGGCCCCCAGAACAGGTCAAAGGTCAGAGGAACAAACGCCAGAACGGCCGCCAGGGCGGTGAGTACCACGGGTCGGGCACGCTGGACTGCCGCCTCGACAACGGCTTCCCGGGCAGCCATCCTTGCTTTGAAGTTGTCCTGCACCTGCTGCGTCAGAATCATGGTATTTCGCATCAGGATGCCGCCCAGGCCAATCAGCCCCAGCAGCGCGGTAAAGCCAAAGGGTTGATTAAACAGCAGCAAAGCCAGCACAGCCCCGATCAGACCCAGTGGCGCGGTGGCAAGAACAGTCAATGTGCCGATAAAGGAACGCATCTGAAGCATGATAAAGATCAGCATCAACGCCAACATCACCGGTTGTAATGTCTGGATTGAAGCATTGGCTTTGGCTGATTGTTCCACCGTACCGCCGATTTCAATACGGTAACCCTCCGGCAACTGTTCGCGCAGGCCCGTCATCGCACTCCATATCTCCTTGGTAACATCCGGTGGCTGGGCACCTTCTACATCGGCCTGAACGGCCAGGAAGGGGTCACGGTTGTAACGCTTTATGACGGGGTCCTCGTAACGAACCTGCCACTTGCCCAGTTGCTGTACGGAAAGTTTGCGGCCGTCGCGGGTTTTGATCTCAAGATCTTCCGGCATGATCACTTCGCCACGGGCATTACGCGCCACCAGTTGAACGCTCCTTATGCCCTGGCGCAGTTCGGTGACGGCCACTCCGCGGAGTTGGAACTGCAGTTGCCGGGCAACTTCCGCCGGGGTCAGGCCCATCCAACCCAGGTTTTCCGGGTCCATATCAAGATAGAGAGTGGGCACACGCTCATCCCATTCGAGATGCGGCATGACGATATTCGGATGCCCGGTCATGAGAGTGCGGATCTGGTGCGCGATCTCTCTGAGTTGATCGGATTCCGGACCCAGCACACGAAAACTGACCGGCCAGACCACCGGGGGACCGTACAGCAAACGCGTCACCCGCACTCGTGCCTCCGGAAATTCACCCGCCGCGATTCTGGTTTCCAGCGCCGAGATGATGCGATCGCGCCCTTCAACGTCCTGCCCAATGGCAATCAACTTGGCAAATGCCGGGTCCGGCTGCTCGGGGTTGGCCGATACGAAGAATCGGGGTGCACCGGCACCGATGTAAGCGGAAAGGCTTTTCACCTCCGGCATGTCCATCAGAATCGCTTCCAGGCGTCTGACACTTTGATCCGTGGTGGCAATAGCGCTCCCCTGCGGAGCGTAGACACTGATCAGAACTTCGGGGCGATCAGAACTGGGGAAAAATTGCTTCTGCACCTGGGTTGCCATCCCGAAAGCACTGATCGCCAGCAAACCCACTGTGATAAAAACGACGGTTTTCCGGTACTGTACACACGCTGTGATCACTCTACGCAACCGCTGATAAAACGCGCTTTGGTAGAGGTCCTGGCCCGTATGCCCGGTGTAATCGGGCAAGAGCTTGACGCCCAGATAAGGCGTAAAAGTTACCGCCACCACCCAGGAAATCAACAACGAAAAAGCGAGCACCCAGAAGATGTTGCCGGTGTATTCTCCCACTCCGGACTGGGCAAATCCGATGGGAACAAATCCGGCCACCGTCACCAGCGTTCCAAACAGCATGGGCGCGGCTGTTACGCTCCAGGCATGACTGGCTGCCCGTACCCGGTCCCAGCCGCTCTCCATCTTCACAATCATCATTTCAATGGCGATGATCGCATCGTCCACTAACAGACCCAGTGCGATAATCAACGCACCCAGGGTGATGCGGTCCAGGTTTATGCCCGCCATTTTCATCAACAAGAAAGTCAGGCCGAGGGTCACAGGAATCGCAATGCCCACCACCAAACCCGCGCGCAGACCGATCGCCAGTATGCTAACCCCCATCACCACGACCAACGCAACCAGAAACTTGACCTGAAAAAGATCAACCGCCTGAGTGATGGCTTCCGCCTGATCGGTCAGGGTCTGTATTGACATTCCCAGCGGCAGCCTGCCCTGTTCGGCACTGACAAACTCGCGCAGCCGCTCACCAAACTCCAGGCCATTTTCACCCGCGCGCATGACGACACCTAACAGGATCGCATCCTCACCGTTGGAGCGGACGATGTAGCTCAAAGGATCTTCATAACCTAAACGCACCTCGGCCAGATCAGACACGGTGATAAGCTGGTCTCCGATACGCAGAGGTACTGAGGTGAGGCGCTCAAGGTCAGACAGGTCGATGTTGCTGCGGACATAAACCCGCGGGCCGGCAAGATCAACAAAGCCAAGAGGCTGAAGACGGTTGTTGGCCTCTATCGCCTGCAACACCTCTTCTGCCGACAAACCGAGGTTGTTGAGCCGGTCCTGATCAAATTCGAGATACACCCGCTCAGGACGCTCCGCCAGGAGCTGTGCTTTTTGCAAGCCGGGCAGCCGTTGCAAGCGATCCCGTATCGATTCTGCCTCTCGGGTCAGTTCACGCATTGGCATCCCGGGTGCCGTCAGCGCCAGCAGGGAGAAATACACATCCGCGAAATCATCGTTGACGATGGGGCCGATCACACCCCGGGGCAGATTGGGCCTCTCATCGAGCATGCGTTTGCGGACTTGATAGAAGAGGTCCGGCACTTTTTCGCTGGGCGTAGAATCCTGGAATCGGATAACCATGGCGGCCTGCCCGGGCCGGATGGTTGTTTCAATGGTATCGGTATACGCCACCTCCTGAACTCGCTTTTCCAGACGATCCACGACCTGATTCTGCAGCACCTCAGGGGTTGCTCCTGGCCAGACGACAGAAACCACCATCGCCCGGACGGTGAACGCAGGGTCTTCCGCCCTACCAAGGGAGGAGAACGCGTAGAAACCGGCAACAACGGACAGCAAAAGAAAAAAGAGGGTGACCGAACGCTCGCGCACTGCCAGCGCGGAAAGATTCGGTAAGCTCATTGAGCCAGCTCCCGCACCGCCATGCCAGGCGTGAGCAGGTGTGTCCCCAACGCGACGATGGGCGTTCCCGCGTTGATATCGGCCTTGATCTGCGCATACTCTTCACCCAGATCGATCACCTCGACCGCAAGGGGCTTCACCGTGCCATCGGAGACCAACCAGACCTGCGGCGTTTGCCCTCTCTCATCGAGGGCACCCAGCGGTACGCGATGGCTGGGCGCGGTTTGCTTCTGTGCTAACTGGACACTCACCACCGAACCCAGGGTTAAAGATGAGGGGTAGGGCCCCTCCAGGCTGTATCGGGCACGCCAGCTCCGGCTTGCCGGGTCGGCAGCCCCGGCAATCTCTCTCAGGCTCACAGCAAGCTGTTCGCCATTGGGTAAAGGAACATAACCGCGCCTGGGCGGGCTACTGCCCTCTGGCAAAAAAACCTCGACTTCCAGCGATTGATCTTCGGCCAGAACGGCAAGGGTTTGACCGACACCCACAACCTGGCCGGGTTCAACGATGACCTCAGTGACCACGCCTGCATGGGCGGCTTTCAGTTCCGCATACCCCAGGGCATTCTGAGCCTGCTGATTGCGTGCAGAAGCCGTTTGCACCTGGCTGCGCGCCTCACGCTCTGCCAATTCAAGGCGTTGCAGGGTTTGTTCGCTGACAAACTGACGCCCCACAAGTTGCTGTTGGCGCTGGAGCTCATTGGTGGTAATTGCCAGGGCCGCTTCTGCACGCTTCAGATCCGCGGCGGCTCCCTCCGCCGTTGCTACAAGGTCTCGTGTATCGAGTTTGAACAGTAAGTCGCCTTTTTCCACGCGTTGACCGGCATCAATGTAACGATGTTGAATCCGACCGGCGATCTGAAAGGCCTGAGGAACTTCGTGGCGGCCTCGCAGGGTTCCTGAAAATCTGTGCGTTGTTGGGCCGGCGTCCTTTAGTTCAACTGTTTTTACCCAGGGGATAGGGGCGCGGGCCTCTGGGGGCGGTTCCGAAGACTGCTGACAACCAGACAGAATGAGCAGCGAGATAAACAGTGTCAGCATACAGCGCATGGCAGGTGTCCCGATTGGCAAAATCAAGGTGTGGGTATCAGTTCTCGCGGTGTCTGGACAAAGCAAGTTGCAGGATGGCATCGCGAACGGCTTCCTTCTGTTCCATGGGCAGAAAATGAGTCGTACCCTCAAGAACCCTCACGTCAGCCGAGGGCAACAAGGTCTGCAGACGTTTTTGCGCCGCCGGCGAGAAGGTTGACCCGCGTTCCGCCGCCAGCGCGATAACCGGGCACCGCAACTGACGAATACCGGGCCAGGGGTTGTGTTCGGTATGGGCAAAGGTGGTGCTCTCCCACTCCGGCGCACACGCCAGGCGAACTTGATCGTCCTGCGGCAGAAAAGCGTGTTGGATGTAGGCCTCCAGCCATGCATCGGGCCAGGTCTTGAAGCCACCGCGGCCCCGATAGTTGTCCAGCGCAGCAGCGTGCGAGTCGAATACCCGGCGCCGACGTGCGGCTCCGGCGGCCAGTGACAACCGATGTGACTGGCGTAGCAGCTTGGCCAGCCACAACTTCAGGCCCTGCCCCGGATCCATGATCACCGGTTCCGCCAGAATCAGGCCCAGCACTTTGTCTGGCCGTCGGGCAGCGGCCATGATGCTGGTGGTGGCACCGATAGAATGGCCGGCGAGCCAGACCGGCTCGTCCAGGCTACCCAGCAGAGCGGTCATGTCGCGATAGTAGGTTTCCCAGCCCCGGAATGTCGAAAAGTTCGCCGCACCGGCGCTGGCCCCGTGCCCCCGCATGTCCCAGGCCAGGACATTGACGTCCGTGGCAAGCCCATCAAGGAGGGGGCGGTACAGGCGGCCATGGAAACCCGTTGCATGCGCCCAGTGCACCGTGGGGCGCGCTTTGGATTGCGGCCAGCGCCACAGTGCGATCTCCGCGCCATCCGGCGCCTGGAATTGGTCGCGTTCAGGGTTGTTGTGCTTATTGTTCATGAAGATCTGCTTCTTTGGCCGCCACTGTCGGGAGCAACAACTGAACCTGACCGCTGGCGATCGGTTTGCGCTTATCGCCCTGCCAGCAGGTCACCCGGACCAGGCTGCTCCGCCTGCCTTGTCGAACAATTTCGGCGCTGGCGAACGTCGATCGGGCCTGCGCGGAACGGAGGTAGTTAATGTGGCTGTCGAGAATGCGTGGGCAACGTTTGTCGGTATCCTGGCTTTGCGCAGCGACCCGCGCGGTGAGTTCGATCAGGGCGCCAAGCACGCCGCCATGGAGGGCGGGTAGCATAAAGTTGCCAATGAGCGCTTCACGACACGGCATATGAACCACTAGACCTACATCGTCGCGTTGAACCTCAAGCCCAAGGTGCCGTGCGTAGGGAATGCGCTCCAGCAGAGCCTGCCAGTCGGAACATTCTTTCCCGCTTTCGGTAGGGCCTGAGATGGGTTGTGCCGAATCGCCAGTCGTGCTCATGCGCCCTCCTTTTTTCGTCCACCGGCCTGGAATCGCTGGCCCTGGGTGTTGCGCATGAAGGTGGCGTTTGCCGTCGCTAACAGTGCACTATCGCTCTCGCTGAGGATGTCGCAATGGATGAACGCGACCTCGTCCGTTAAATGACGACAGGTGGCCACCGCCAAGAGGGCACGGTCGCCGATGGCGGGCCGCAGATAATCCATGCGCAGATCCAGCGTGGCAATGGGCATCAACTCCAGGGCCCCCGCGAATACCGCCAAGCCTCCGGCGGAGTCGGCCAGCGAGTAGAGCACGCTGGTGCAGATTTCTTTTGTATCCTCTTCGGCGAACATCCACGGCTGTGGGGTCAGGCGCATGCAGACCTGGTTTCCGTTCACAGAGACAACCTGCATACCCAGATCCCTGCCGTGGGGAACCTGTTCGGTGAACTGCCACGCCGTCGTCACAGCGTCACTGTGCTGAGCTCTGTTCGACTCCGTCATCAGATCTGCCCACCCCGGTTTGCATTTCGCACAGGGGCGGAAGTGGCGGGAAACAGCTGATTGTCATATGTCATTGCCATGTCAGTTTCTTCCGAATAACATTGTTGCTGGATTTTGGTTGGTTAACCAACCAAAAGTCAAGAATCTGTTGAGGCAAATGGCACGCCACCCGTGCAATGGCGTACGATCAGTGTAACAAGTCAGGTGGTGGCCGCTCTGATGAATAACGAACTGGCTTGCTGAGGAGATACTTAAGCGATGGTTAACAGACAGATGGCTCCTCCAAGCAAACTGGGCGACCAGGGCGACGTTTTGTCTAACGCAGCCAGGCTTTTTCGTGAGAAAGGCTTTGAAAGGACGTCGCTCAAGGAGATTGCCGAGGCCTGCAATATGCTGCCCGGAAGTCTGTATTATCGTTACAACAGCAAGGAAGCGCTGCTTGTCGAGCTGATGCGCCGGGGGGTGGACCTGGTTACCGCAGAGGTCGAGTCGGCTTACGCCAGTTCGGATGACCCGGTTGAGCGTTTACGTCTTTGTATCAACGCGCATCTGCGAGCCCTGTTGGTCGATTCGGACGCGGTTTACGTGCTGCTGTTTGAATGGCGGGCGCTGGGCCCGGAGGCTCGCGAGGAAATCATCGAACTGCGTGACCAGTACGAGTCCCTGTGGGCCGGTATCCTCGAAACAATGATTGCGCAGGGCGTGGTCCGCAAGAATATTGATGGCCGCCTGCTTCGCCTGATCGGCCTTGGGGCGCTCAACTGGGTTGCAACCTGGTTCGACCCGAACGGGGCTCATTCACTCGACACCATTGGCGACTTGATCTGGCAGATCGCTATGGACGGTGTGATCAATAAAGGGGGGCAGGCATAGGTTCTGGCTTCACAAACGCAAGCAAGTAGCCTCTGTTTATGATCGCTAATCATGCGGATGCACGGTTTGTGATCTGACATTTTGCCTGAACTGCTCAGGCGACTGGTCAAACCAGCGCTTGAAGGCGCGTCTGAAATTGGCACTGTCGTGATAGTTCATCAACGCGGCAATGGCCTCGATTGACAGCTGGCTGTCACGCAAGTAGGTCGCTGTCTGCTGGGACAGAATCTCGTCGCGAACTTTCCGAAAACCGCTGCGTTCCTGTTTGAGTTTGCGTGCCAGGGTGCGTTTGCTCATGAACAACGAGGCTGCTGCTTCGTCTTCACTGAGCGTTCCGGGCGGTCGGGACAACATCATCATCTTCAGCTGGGTCTGATAGCTCGGTTTATCCGACTGAAGTTGCGCAAGCATCGATTCACACTGTTGCAAGGCCAGACGATAGTTTTCGTGATTGGCGGAGGCATTCGGTTCCTGACACAACGACATCGGCAACGTAAGTTTTAACTGGTCGCAATCAAAGCGAATCTGCCCGGGCAAAAAATCGGCATACATTGCCTGATACGGGGGTTCAGGATGAGCGAAGCATATTTCAGCCTCATGCAAAGGGCGACCAATTATAAACTCGCCAAATTCAAAAAGGGCCTTAACCATCGCATCCGACAGGCACCGCTGTATGTCATCGTCCAGCGACTCCTGGTAGTCCAGAATACATTCCAGGCGCTCGTTGACTTGCCGCAAATGCAGTTGGATGAAGCTCGCGCGCGTGGGCAGAAAAGTATGAATCGCTTGCAGCGCAGTGAGAAAGTCGGGGCTGCTGTAGGCCACGAATCCCATCGCACCATGGGTTGCCGGGGTCAGTCGCTTGCCTAGCCATAACCCTAATTCCGGCTGGCCGGACAAATCCAGTGCGTTGCGCAGAATCCGCACCTGCTGCGCTGCGGTAAGCAGGCTTTCCTCGCTCAGGAATTGCGTCACACCAAGCCCGGTGCCGAGCAGCAGACGTGGCAGTTGTTTGGCTGTTAAATCGAGCTCACGTGCAATGAGCCGTGAGTAATTCGATGGAATACCGGGACCGGATTTTTGCAAATCACCCGTCTTCTGCGTCGTCATCATCGATCTTCCCCGTCCTAAATGATCGTCATTTTGTCTTTAAATGACCTCAGCTTGTCAAGAAATGACCTGACAGGAGTGTCGTCAGACAGACAATATCTATTACTGAACACTACTGGCAGGAGAACAATAATGGGCAAGATTACTTTTATAGAACATGATCAAACTGAACATGTTGCTGAATTCAAAGCTGGTTCCTCGGTAATGCAAATCGCCGTTGACAATCTGATTCCCGGTATTGACGGGGATTGTGGGGGAGAGTGTGCCTGTGGTACCTGCCACGTGATCGTCTCGGACGATTGGTTCAGAAAGACAGGTACGCCTGGTGGTGAGGAAGAGCAAATGCTGTCAATGACCCCGGAGCGGGCAAGCACTTCGCGCCTGGGCTGCCAGGTGGTCATTACTGATGAAATGGACGGCATGACCGTGCATTTACCCGAGTTCCAGATGTGATCATAGGAGGACGCATGCCAACACTGTCCAAAACATTTGACGACATTCAGTCCCGAGTGATTAATGCTACCTCCAGGGTGGTGCCGATGCACAGGCAGATCCAGGGGCTGAAACTGTTAATGGGCGCCAAGAAGAAGGCCTTCGGCCCACGCCGGCCGGTGCCCGAATTTGTTGAATCAGTCATCCCGGACGTTAACACGCTGGCCCTTGAGGACATCGATGTCAGCAATCCATTTTTGTATCGGCAGGATCAGTGGCGCGCCTATTTCAAACGGTTGCGCGATGAGGCTCCGGCGCATTACCAGAAGAACAGCCCCTTCGGCCCCTTTTGGTCGGTGACTCGCTTTGAGGACATCATGTTCGTAGACAAGAGTCACGACCTGTTTTCCGCCGAGCCGCAAATCATATTAGGCGACCCTCCAGAGGGGCTGTCGGTGGAAATGTTCATAGCCATGGATCCGCCAAAACACGATGTGCAGCGCAGCTCGGTTCAAGGCGTGGTGGCACCGAAGAACCTGAAGGAAATGGAGGAGCTGATCCGATCGCGTACCGGCGATGTGCTTGACAGCCTGCCTCTGGGCCAGCCCTTCAACTGGGTGCCCACTGTATCGAAGGAACTCACCGGTCGCATGCTCGCAACCCTTCTGGATTTTCCTTACGAGGAACGTCACAAGCTGGTTGAGTGGTCGGATCGGATGGCCGGGGCAGCATCGGCAACCGGCGGCGAGTATGCCGAAGAAGAGATCATGTTTGACGACGCGGCTGACATGGCCTGGTCCTTCTCCAGGCTCTGGAGGGATAAGGAAGCGCGCCGCGCGGCGGGCGAAGAGCCCGGTTTCGATTTGATCAGCCTGCTACAGAGCAACGACGACACCAAAGATCTGATCAATCGCCCGATGGAGTTTATCGGCAATCTGACGCTGCTTATCGTTGGCGGCAATGATACCACTCGCAACTCAATGAGTGGTGGCCTGGTGGCCATGAACGAATTCCCAAAGGAGTTCGAAAAACTGAAGGCAAAACCGGAACTGATTCCGAACATGGTGTCGGAAATCATCCGCTGGCAAACGCCGCTGGCCTATATGCGCCGAGTCGCCAAGCAAGATGTTGAGCTGGGCGGCCAGACCATCAAAAAGGGCGATCGCGTTGTGATGTGGTACGCCTCGGGCAACCGTGACGAGCGCAAGTTCGAGGACCCCGATCACTTCATTATCGATCGCAAGGACGCACGAAACCATATGTCATTTGGCTACGGTGTTCACCGTTGCATGGGCAACCGCCTGGCCGAATTGCAACTGCGTATCCTATGGGAAGAGATTCTCAAACGCTTTGACAAGATCGAAGTCGTCGGCGAGCCGGAGCGCGTGCAGTCCAACTTCGTGCGGGGCTATTCGGAGCTGATGGTCCAGCTGACACCAAAAAGTTAATGAACAGGCTAACCAGGATGACGACCGAACAATTTGACTATGTCGTGGTTGGCGCGGGCTCGGCCGGATGTGCTGTCGCCAGCCGCCTGTCGGAGAGCGGTCGCCATTCTGTGCTGCTGCTTGAAGCCGGTCCGGAGAGCCGCCGCAACCCTTTCGTGAACATGCCGCTGGGTTTCCTGCAGCTAATGTTCAGCCGCCGCTACAACTGGCAGTTCAATACCGAACCGCAGCGTCACATGCACGACCGGGCGCTTTTTCAGCCGCGGGGCAAGATGCTTGGCGGTTCCAGCGGCATGAACGCGCAGGTCTATATTCGCGGGCATGCCCGGGACTACGACGAGTGGGCACGGCTGGGGTGCAAAGGGTGGTCATACGCCGAGGTGTTGCCCTACTTCCGCCGATCGGAACATTTCGAGCCCAAACTTACGCCGAATGAGGCAGAATTTCATGGTCAGGGTGGTCCGCTGAACGTTGCCGAGCGCCGCTATACCAATCCGCTGAGCACGGCGTTTGTCGAGGCGGCGACCCAGGCAAAGTACCGGCTCAATACAGATTTCAACGGCAGTGAGCAGGAGGGCGTGGGCTTCTACTACGCCTACCAGAAAGACGGCACACGCTGTAGCAACGCGCGGGCCTATCTCGAACCCGCCACGGCGCGTTCCAACCTGACGGTTTGCAGCGGCGCGTATGTCACCCGGGTGCTACTCGAAGACACCCGCGCCACCGGTGTCGAATACCGCGATACAAAGGGGCTGACGCAGGTCCGTGCCGGGCGCGAAGTTGTGCTCTGCGGCGGCGCGTTCAACTCGCCGCAACTGCTGATGCTGTCCGGGATCGGTCCGCGGGAGGAACTGTCCCGGCATGGCATAGAACTGCGCCATGCGTTGGGGGGCGTCGGGCAGAATCTTCAGGATCATATCGACGTGTTCGTGCGCGTCAGCGCCCGCAGCCGCCAAAGCATCTCGATGCATCCGAGTTACTGGCTCAAGGGGCTGTGGGGCGCTCTGACGTATCTGAGCGGCCGGCGGGGCGTGCTGTCGAGCAACGGCGCCGAGGCCGGCGGGTTCATCCGCTCCCGGCCCGAGGAGCCGGTACCCGACCTGCAGCTGCACTTCGCGCCAATGCTGTACGACGATCACGGGCGAGACCTGAAGACCGCGATGAGCGGTTATGGCTACGCGGTGATGATCTACGGGCTCAGGCCGTCGTCGCGCGGGCGCGTCGGTCTGCACAGTGCCGACCCGTTTGCCGCGCCGCTGATCGACCCCAACTACATGGCCGAGTCCGCCGATGTCGAGCGACTGGTGCGCGGTGTCCACCTGGTGCGCAAGATCCTGGCGCAGGCGGCGTTTGCCCCGCACCACGAGGTTGAGGTCTTGCCCGGGCCGGCGCTGCAGAATGACGACGATCTCGCCGCATGGGTACGGCGCAGCGGTGAATCAGCGTACCACCCGGTTGGCACCTGCAAGATGGGTGTTGATCCGATGGCGGTGGTCGATCCGCGCCTGCGCGTGCATGGCCTGCAATGCCTGCGGGTGGTCGATGCCTCCATCATGCCGACGCTGGTCGGCGGAAACACCAATCAGCCGGCAACCATGATCGGCGAGAAAGGTGCCGCGATGATACTTGAGGATGCCGGGGAGATGGTCGGCTGAGCTCCGCGCGCGCGGGCGTCACAGGGCTCAGTTGGCATCTGGACTTCTGATCAATCTGATTCCAAAGAACAGTAGAAAGAGACAGGCTATGGCAAACCAACAGAAAGAGACGACAGTCATCGTTGGCGGCGGGCACGCAGCAGGTGCGCTCCTGACAACCTTGCTGCAAAAGAAATATCAACATGAAGTGGTCCTGGTGGGCGAAGAGCCACATCCACCCTATCAGCGGCCGCCCCTGTCCAAGAACTACCTGGCAGGCGAGGTGGATCAGGAGTCGCTGTACCTCAAGCCGCGCTCGGTGTACGAGAACGCCGGCCATCAGTTGCGGCTCGGTGTACGTGCCGAACAAATTGATCGGGACAACAAGACCATCAGTTTGTCGGACCAGAGCACATTGAAATACGATCGACTGGTCCTGGCCACGGGGTCACACGTTCGACGCCTGAACGCACCCGGGGCTGACTTGAAGGGCATTCATTACCTACATGACATAGCTGACTCGGATGCCCTGCGTGAACAACTGGTTCCGGGGAAACGCTTGGTCATCGTGGGTGGTGGTTACATTGGCCTTGAAGTGGCATCCAGCGCTACCAAAAAAGGCGTTGATGTCACGGTACTGGAAGCGGCCGAGCGTCTTATGCAGCGTGTAACAGGCCCGGAAATGTCGGAGTTTTTTTACACCAAACACAGTAACGCTGGCGTGGATCTACGCCTGAACACGGCGGTAACCGGTTTCGAAGCTAGCGATCAGGGGCATGTGGCTGGCGTGACATTGGCGAGCGGCGGCACTGTACCGGCCGACATAGTGCTCGTTTCAGTGGGTGTGGCGCCAGAAACCGCCCTGGCTGAGGCCGCCGGCCTGCCCTGTGATGACGGCATTATTGTTGACGAGTTTACCCGCACAGAAGATCCAGCCATCCTGGCGATCGGCGACTGTACCCGCCACCGGAATCTTTTCTTCGAGAAGATGCAGCGCCTTGAATCTGTCGCCAACGCGGTTGATCAGGCCCGGACAGTGGCGGCAACCCTGATGGGCGAGAAGAAACCCTATAATAGCGCTCCATGGTTCTGGTCGAACCAGTATGACGTGCGTCTGCAGATGGTGGGGTTGTCGCAATATCATGATCAGCGTGTGCTGCGCGGAAGCCCGGAAGACAAGGGATTTGCGGTGTTTTATCTCCGCGACGGCTGTGTCATTGCTGTTGATGCGGTTAACCTGCCCATCGCTTTTATGGTCGGCAAGACCCTCGTTCAACAACGCAGGCAGGTCAATCCTGAAATGTTGAAGGATCCGGATATTGAACTGAAGTCCTTGGTGAGCGGTCAGTCCATAAATTGAAATTGACGACCGAGTAGAGCTGTGCCCTTAGTTTGCCCAAAATTGCGAAAGCAATGCACAACTCATACGGCCTATGGATATCATATCCTACGACCGACAGCTTTCAGTGAGCGCAAAGAATGCGTGAGCCACAACCGGCGGAATTTCCCGTAGCCAGACACATTACTGTTGCTCTGGTAAACCGAGAGCACCATAGCGGTGAAATAATTCTCTATATATCCCACTAATAACCTCACCTTGCAATTACCGACGAAAATATGAACTTGATTTTATCCACAAAGATAAAGCGAAGTCTCTATCGGCCATTATGGGTAGAGGTTCCGATCACTCAATCCTTCATAAGCAACATCGCCCATTCGGTGTCGACCTCTTGTTTTGGTTCATCTGAGCATATGCTTTTTCATGCGGATGGGTGGTGGCAGCCAAGACAGGGCTTTTCAGACTGCAAGCTTCAAGCGGTGTGTAAATCAAACACAGTAAGATTCCGGCTTATTGATGGTGGACATCAAGAACCGATAGTTACGAGCGGTATTAATGTTAAGACACTTGCTCGATTAAATGAAACTTGCGGGACTACTGAAAAGGTTTTCTATAGTAAGGACGTGCCGGTCCTGATGGCTATATACTACTCGACTAAACGATACGAGACCTTTAAATGATGCATAAGGCTGGGGCTATATACCTAAGGAAGATCTGAATAACCGCTGGTTTTTGCCCCTTTTCCGCAATCTTGGCGGAAAAGGGGCGCATTGGTCTTACGCTGCAGGTTTTTTATCAATCAGCAGGTTGCTGAAAGCGACCAGCAAATGCAGACGGTTGGTATACTTGGCATTTAAAAGCGATATGCAACACCGATGCTCACGATAGTGGGGTCCACTTCCACTTTTGCCTGAACAGGGGCCGGGCCCAGGTTACCGGTGATATCCGCCTCGAAGGGTGCATATCTAACGTCAAAATTTGCCGACCAGTTATTGTGTATCCTCCAGCGAAAACCAGCCTGAACCGCAGGGGCCCATGTATCTTCGACGTCGAAGTCGGTTAGTGCGCGATCCTTCTCATCTAAAAAGAGAATCCGTCCTACACCCGCTCCAAAGTACGGAGAGAAGTTGCTACCCGTCAAAACATGATACTGAAGCGAAAGAATTACCGGACCATAATCTGTTTGACCAAGAAAAAGACCGGAGAGAGACTCTTCGCCCTGGAGGTCCGCACTAGCGGGAATGCCGCCAAAAATGTTAAATGCCAGCTGATTACTCAGAAAATACGACACGTCGAATGATACGGTCGTATCGTTGTTAATAGACAGGTTGGAATTTGGAACGGGGGCACTCCCCGCAGAGGCTGATCGCAAATCTTCATCGGTTAGAACTCTAGTGGCATTCAGCCCAACCACCCAGTCGCCTCTACTGTAAACCGGCTCAGATTGAGCGTTGGCCAGGCTCGCAGCAAGTGAAAGTAAAAGGAACGCCACTAACGAGACTTTACTAATTATTTTAGGTTTCATTTTTTATTATCCTTTTTGGTATTAAAACAAATTGGCTTTAGGTAAAACTGCAATTTTTCGTAACACAAATGCCACTCATTGAAGCTAGCTTGCCGGTTTATTGACTAATACTTCCCCATACTCAGAACGCAGCTTGTTTTTTAATACTTTCCCAGTGGCATTGCGTGGCAATCCTTCCACAAAGATCGCGCGATCCGGGATCTGCCACTTGGCGACTTTCCCTTGATAATGAGCAAGAAGTTCCTCCTCAGTAATATTTGCGTCGGGTATTTTTACTGCCAACAGGATCGGTCGTTCGTCCCATTTATCATGGGAGGCCGCCACTACGGCAGCTTCATTGATGGCAGAATGGCCCATTGCGATTCCCTCCAATTCGACTGTAGATATCCATTCACCACCAGATTTAATAATATCTTTTGAGCGGTCACGTATTGTCATAAATCCATCATCATTGATCGAAGCAACATCACCTGTCTCGAACCAACCGTCTTCCTCAAGAGTCTGATTTGGTTCAACACCGAAGTAATCGGCTACCACCCAATGACCACGGATGCGGAGATTTCCCTGAGCAATGCCATCTTCGGGCAGTTGATGGCCGTCTTCACCCACAATTTTGAGCTGCACCCCGTAGGGAGGCCGTCCCTGGCTTTCACGGATTTTGTTTCTTCCTTCCTCCGAAAGAGTATTGTGTTTCGACAGCAGTGCATTGACGGTTCCGATCGGTGATGTTTCTGTCATTCCCCATGCATGGACAACTTCTACGCCATACTTACCACGAAACTCCGACATCATTGAGGGCGGACAAGCGCTACCCCCTATCACCGTCCGTTTAAGCGACTGTGCCGAGGAGCCAAGCTCGTCCAAAGCCGAGAGAAGTCCCTGCCAAATTGTAGGCACACCCAGCGCAATCGTTACGCTTTCTGAATCGATCAGCTTGACCAAACTTTGTCCATCCAGGCCAGGACCAGGCAACACCAGTTTGGCTCCAACCATCGCCGTAATGTAGGGTACCCCCCACGCATTTACGTGAAACATAGGAACAACCGGCATCACCACGTCCCGTGCCGATAAATTCAGTGCGTCGGGTTGAGCAGCTACCAGCGCGTGCAGAACGGTGGAGCGGTGTGAATAGAGCACCCCTTTGGGATTTCCAGTGGTGCCCGATGTATAGCAGAGGCTTGAAGCCTGGTTTTCGGCGATTTCAGGCCAATTCGCGTTAGGCGTTCCTCGCTGGAGAAACTCTTCATAAAACAACAATCCTGGAAATTGCGCTGCAATTTCTTCGTCCGGTTCGGACATCAATACAAATTTCTCAACCGTCTCCAGTCGGTCTCGGATATTTGAAACAATGGGAAGGAACGTTTTGTCAAAGAATATGACTTTGTCTTGAGCATTGTTGATAACGTAAACGAGTTGTTCTGGAAACAGTCGCGGGTTAATGGTGTGACACACCATCCCGCCACCAGAGATGCCAAGGTAACATTCCAGGTGCCCCACGTTATTCCAACAAATGGTCGCGCACCGATCCCCCTGGACATAGCCTGCCGTTCGAAGCGCTGACGCAAGTTGTCGCGACCGCTCCGAAACAGTTGCCCAGTCAGATCGACTGGGATTTCCATCCGTTCCTATCGACACAATCTCAGCGTCTCCATGGTAGCGAGCAGCATGGTCGATCAAGGAATTCACGGTGAGCTCCATGTTCATCATTTGGCCAAGCACGTTTATCTCCTGTCGTTTTTGTAGTTGGTTGACGCGAGTATCTGGCGTCATTAAGGTCCAATGTAGAAGGCATAATCCGGGTTTGAACCTAAACATTTCCCAAGAGGATGTCGGCTGCATTTTCGGCAATCATCATGGTGGGTGCGTTGGTGTTACCGGCAACCAAACTGGGCATTATCGAGGCATCGACAACTCTTAGCCCTTCAATCCCTCTGACTTTTAATTCCGGATCAACGACTGAATCCGGATCCGCGCCCATACGACAAGTGCCAACGGGGTGGTAAATAGTCTCTGCATTTTCCCGGATAAAGTCCGCAATCTGACCGTCCGAAGACACCGAGTTTCCGGGCTTAATTTCTCGTTTACTATGTAAAGCCATTGTTGGTGCCCCGAGTATCCGTCGTCCAAATTTAACGGCCGAGATCATTGTTTTGATGTCTTCGGGGTTACTGAGATAATTGGGTTGAATCAACGGGTCGGCCAATGGGTCAGGGCTTTTGAGACCTATAAAACCGCGGCTTCTGGGCATTAGATCGCAAATATGCAAGGTGTACCCATACCCGGCCATCACTTTTCGTCCATGATCCTTCAGGTAAGTTGGCAAAAAGTGGAATTGCACATTTGGCCGTTCGCACGAGCGCTCGGATTTAACAAAGCCTCCGGACTCGGCAACATTACTGGTAAGAAATCCACGTCGCGCAAAGATATATGAGAATAATGCGCTCACGCCCCGAAACAGGAAACTGGGAGCAACGCCAATGGGCAAACGTGAGTTCGCCGCGTGCATGATCGTAATATCCAAATGATCAACCAGATTCTGGCCGACCTCAGGGAGATGATGCACAAGGGGGATCCCGTGTTTTCCAAGCTCTTCGCTATCACCGATTCCCGAAAGCATAAGTAGTTGTGGTGAATTAACCGCACCACCAGACAATATGACTTCACCGCCGTTATTGAGTCTAAGCTGGCGATATTCGCCCCCCTGGTTCAGTGTCACGCCGACTGCCCGCTTACCGTCCATTACCACCCGGGTTACCCGCGCGTCCGTTAGCACATCAAGATTAGGCCGGTTCTCCGCGACACGCAGAAATGCCTGCGCTGAACTCCAACGGCGACCATTTTTTTGTGTCACCTGGTAGAGTCCCAATCCCTCTTGCGTCTCTCCATTAAAGTCCGTGTTTATCGGGAGCTCTACATGAGGTGCCGCTCGAACAAAATCTCGACTCAACGGATTGACTGATTTGAGTTCACTTACGGTGAGCTCACCGCCCTCCCCATGGTAAGAATCTGCGCCAAAACGTTTATTATCTTCCAGTCGACGAAACAATTTTAAAGCGCGATCCCATCCCCAGAGGTCTGTCCCGGCAACTTGACCCCAGTGGTCATAATCGGCTTTGTGACCTCTGATATAGACCATGGCGTTGATAGAAGAGGACCCGCCAAGTGTTTTCCCACGAGGCCAAAACAGGCGGCGCTCCTTTAGATGTTCTTGAGGTTCGGTTTCAAGAGCCCAATTCAGCTTTTTACTATTGGAAAGGAGTGCTATACCTATAGGCATATGTATGAGTGGATTTTTATCCTTTGGGCCCGCTTCTAGCAACGCTACTCGCTTTGAAGAGTCCGCCGTAAGCCGATTGGCCAATACACAGCCCGCCGATCCCGCACCGACAATAATGTAATCGTACATAATAACTCTCTTATTATTTGATTATGCTCAGCCCAGAATACGAACAGCAGCCTCTATAAGACGCCGGACCCAGGCTGTATAGGGTGGAAAAAGAAGATGCATAAGAGAATGTTTATCCTCCATCAACGCCTTTTCATGCGAAAAAGCGCGGAAACCGTATTCACCGTGTGCCGCCCCTATCCCGGAATTATTAACTCCACCAAACGGCAGACCCGGATGTAGAAAATGCACAACTGTAAGGTTGACTCCTACAGCGCCGGAGCTCGTTCGCTCGATAATATCCGTGGCAAAAGACTCGTTTTTGTCGAATATGTAAAGCGCAAGCGGTTTAGGGTTATCGTTGATTTTCTTGATAACCAGATCAATATCGTCGAATTCAATAACGGGTAAGATCGGGCCGAATAACTCCTCACGTGAAATATCCATGTCGCTGGATACATTTGAAATCAACGTCGGAGCAATAAAATTCTCTTCAGCATCTGTAACACCGCCCTCAAAGACTCTTGCACCTTTGTTTTTGGCATCATCTATCAGGTTTGAAACTCGCTGGAAATGACGTCGATTTACAATCCGGCAATAGTCGGCGGTCGATTTCTGGGCTTCTGGTGTTTTTCCATAGACTCGCCCAATTTCCGTTTTAAGTGCTTCATTGAATTGATCTGCGATATTAACGTGCACAAAAACATGATCTGGGGCGATACAGGTCTGTCCATTATTGGCAAACTTACCCCAGACAATGTTTCTTGCAGCCCTCTTTATGTTGGCATCTGGGCCAACAATGGTCGGGGACTTACCCCCCAATTCCAGCGTCACTGAGGAAAGGTTCGTGGCGGCAGCCTCCATGACCACCTTGCCTACCGCAGGACTGCCCGTGAAGAATATGTGGTCGAAGGGTAAGGCCAACAGTTTCTGCGCTACCGCGGCATCACCCTCAATCACGGAAACCAGATCGGGAGGGAAGGTTTCGGCGACAATGTTGGCAATCACCTTTGAGGTATGTGGTGTCATTTCCGAGGGTTTAATGATGGCTCCGTTCCCTGCAGCCAACGCTGAGACGAGAGGCCCGAGCGCAAGATTGAGCGGATAATTCCACGGTGCAATAATCAGGCACACTCCCTTTGGTTCTGGCCGAACATAAGATTTCGTGCCCAGAACACCAACGGATGCAGCCACTCGCTTCGGACGCATCCATTTACGCAAGTGTTTTTTAGTGTGTCGAATTTCCTGAAGCACCGGCAGGAGTTCAGTTAATTTGACTTCTGGAGCGGGTTTTCGAAAGTCCGCCGCGCAAGCCGCAATGATGTTTGATTCGTGGCGTTTAATTGAATCCCGCAGCTGGTCGAGCTGCGCTATTCGAGCCTCCAAGGTAAAGCTTCCGCGACGCGCAAGTTGTGCCCGCTGTAGGGCCGCGAACGTTGAATCAATCGTATCGCTGGTTGACACATTGGTCACCCCAACCTCCGCCAGACTAGCAATCTGCATTATAAAATCACCTCTTGCCGAACGAGACTGTTGTTATTTTCAATCGGATTACTAGTCTTCATAGAGGACATAGTCCTCTTTTGTGGCACCACAGTCCGGACAGCACCAATCGTCTGGAATATCTTCAAAACGAGTGCCGGCAGGGAAGCCTTCGGCTTCATCTCCGAGAGCTTCATCGTAGATATGGCCGCAAGTGATGCAGACCCACTTCCGATAGGTATCTTTTTGAGTCGAGTCTTTCGGCGATTTTGAAGAGTTAGGCTTGGGTTTCGCTTTGGGCTTTGTTTTATTTTTAGCTGAAGGAGTAGATGCGCCCGTTGCTTTCTGCGATGCTCCCTCGGTCTTAGCTTGGCTGGCAGGGCGGACCGCTGTATTGGTTGCGGACACCGAAAGTTCCGGGTTCGCTTCTTGAAGCGCAACGAAGTCAACCTTATCCCTGACGGCACAGTCTGGACAGGACCAGTCTTCAGGAATTTTTTCCCATGTCGTTCCTGCAGGAAAGCCTTCGTGCGGATCACCAACCACTTCGTCGTATACATAACCACAATCAGGGCATTGATATTTAGCCATCTAGAGCACCTTTCAAACGATATTATTGTCTTTGTTTTGGTAGCGCCCGACGCGCACCCTCTTTCAGGTGCACGTCAGAGGCTCTTTTTCTGCAACGTAAATAAAGTAAACGAGGTATATAAGTTCCGATTAGCCGATCATTTAGCCGCGGCGGTATCGACTGATTCAGAATCAGTCCCACCAAATTTACGCTCATAGAATTCACGCTTGCCGGGTTGAATCTGAATCTTATCGAGATCTCCTTTAGCCCAATCCAGCACCCGGTGGTCCATTATCGAACGAAACCATGAGGGAAACATTGCGGCCAGGAACATCCCGGGATATCCCGATGGTAAGGAAGGCAGGTCTTTGAAGTCGCGAAGCGATTGATAGGACCTTGTAGGATGGGCGTGATGGTCGGAATGTCGTTGCAAATGAAACAGAATCAGGTTCGACATAATATGGTTTGAGTTCCATGAGTGGTGCGGTTGTTGACGCTCATAACGTCCATCCGACATCTTCTCGCGCAGCAATCCGTAATGCTCAATGTAGTTGGCGCTGGTCAGCTGCCACCAGCCAAAGGCCATTTGAATGGGCAAAAAGATCAGCATTAACGGGCCAAAAAACGCCAGCAATCCCGCATAAAGCACAGCGGTCAAAATCATAGGCTGAAGAACTTCGTTCTCCAGGCTCCAGACACTTTTTCCACAACGACTGAGGCGCTGTTCCTCTAAATCCCATGCCCGCTTGAAAGCACCGGGAATTTCACGCAGTGAGAATGAGTAAATGGACTCACCCATGCGGGATGTCGCCGGGTCCATCGGCGTAGCCACATCACGGTGATGCCCCTTATTGTGCTCAATGAAGAAATGACCATATCCGACCACGGCGAGGACAAGCTTCGCCATCCAACGGTCAAACGTTTCTTTTTTATGGCCAAGTTCGTGGCCTGTGTTCAGAGCCAGGCCATTCACGATTCCCAGGGAAAGGGCCAATGCCAGAAACTCGAAAACACTCATTGGTTGCGTGGATACCCACCAGGCACTGACAATCAAGGCGGCATAGTGAATAGGAACCGTCAAGTAGGTCAGTACCCGATAGTAACGATCCTGTTCAAGCCGAGGCACAGCCGACTCAGGGGGGTTTGAAAAATCCTCTCCAAACATGGCATCAATCAAGGGAACTGCGCCATACCAAAGGATCAACACCAATCCGTACCAAATGCTCCATCCAGTCTGGGATACCAAATAAAGGCCAATAAGAGGCGTCGCTGGCCACAGCACAGAAAGGACCCACAGGTGGCGTTTTCTGTCCACATAACCTTCGGCATCAGGGTCTCTCTGAAGAGACTCTGTTGTTAAGACATTTTCTGACATTGACATTAGGATCACCTTATTGTTTTTCAGCTTGATCATTTTTCTACATTGTGCGAACACCGAGTCCCTCAGGTGAACGGACAAGTTGTAGGCATGAACAGGTTTGGCCAGAACCGGAGATCAAACAACTACTCTAAGGGGTAGTTTTCGCACTAGACATCTATCAATATGCTTTCACCCCATAGCGCCCTCGCGTTTCGGGGAGACGAAGCAGGAGATCGGATTGTCATGACCCGCCATAGCTTGGAAGACTGGTGTCGGAGGATGTCTGAAAGGATGTGGGCTCGTCAGTATTTCATTACTCAAGGGTGTTTAGACCGCTATTGCCTGAGGCCTTCTGCTACGCCTGAATCAAAGGTAGTTCTGTATCGGGCCCCGCCAGGCTATGGAAAATCTGTACAAGTGGCCTTGGCAGCAAACACTCGCGAACTGGAACGTGAGAGCGCCGTTTATATCAATACCCGGTCGTGCCCTGACTCATGTGACGTTAATGGCAGTTTGTTTGCAGCGTTAGTTTTATATCAACTCGAAGGAGTTGAATCCTGGCGCATGATAAAAAGTGACATCGACACCATCGAAGTTCTTCGAAACGCACTGTGTAATGCAAAAAAGACGATAAGAATTTGCCTTGATGGGGTTGGCGAGGCTAAACATACCGCGGATTTGATTGAGGATTTAATCTGTGAAACACCGAGCAATGTGAAATTTTTCATTGCACCGAGTCGCGTCGGGGCGTTGCCACGTTTGTCTATGATGGCGGGTGTTGTAACGTATGGTGCTGATGAACTTGTATTTACAGAAGAGGAGGTTAGTGAATTATCTGGTATGGGTGGCCCCGAAGCCAGCAACATCATAAAAGCGACCGGTGGATGGCCAGCACTTGTCAGGCTTATGTGCCGAACCCCAAACCCAAATCTCCCCGCAGCGACTTGGCCGGAAACTCGCTCGTATTTCAGGGACAACCTCTTAACTGCGTTACCCAATAGTACGAGGACCTTTCTTTGCAATGCAGCGATGCTCGAAGTAATCAGCGCTGAATGCTATGGCTATGTCTATAAGACAGAAGAGGCCGACCGGGAAATTACGTTTCTTAACGAACATTATGCTCTTTTAGCTCCCACCGGGACTTCTGCTGATCGTATGGATATGCACCCTGTGCTGCGAGAGTATTTGCGTAGTTTATTTAACACCACCCAACGAGAACGTCGCTCGTATGTACTGAAACGGGTCGCGTTCTGGCATTGGCGTAGGGGAGAGTACCTCCATTCAATCAATGCAGCTCTGGAAGCCAGTGACCATCGATGGGCTCGCGTCGTAAGTGACAGCATTATCCTGGACGTGGCACTCAGACAGGGTGAAATCGAAGTACTTCGCACCTGGTTTGGAAAAGTACCGGCTCGCACGATAAAAAAAATTGCCGCCTTGAGCATAGGTTACGCGTGGATTTTGTATTTCAGCCAACAAGCTCGTCAAGCAGACGAAATACTGGCTAGTTCGCTTCATCCGAGCTCCAGGGGGGCGAGCAATCTTGATGAGGAAGGATGGCGGGAATTGGTTAATGCGATAGGCAAAGCTACACAGGATGAATTACTGGAGAGTCAGGTTCTCTGTCAAAAATGGATAGACGCCTTTGGCGACCGTAACATGGTTGGCAAAGGCGCAGCACTTACTTGCCAGGCATTCATTGCCTCCAGTGGACGCCATTTTGAAGAGTTGGAGCGATTGTCCCATCGAGCGGCTGTGGCCATCCAGTCATCCAATCAACATTACGCTTTTATCTGGCTTAAAACTGCAGAAATTCAGGCTGAACTGTTCAAGGGTGACATCGCCCGAGCAATGAGTGTGTTGATCCAGGCGAATAAAACAGCAGAAAAGATTCAGGTGCCAAAAACTTTTTTAAATAAAATGTTTGGCACCCTTGAGTTACAAATCCTGCACGAACAGAACCATCACCTGGTTACCCAGGAATCTGCACAGGCTTCGTTCGATTTCGCTTTGAACTATGGCGTTACAGATATTCTGTGGGGGTGTACACAGGCCTACAGCCGTTTTCTGTACCACCAAGGGTTCCGAGATAGAGCCATGGCCTTGTTGGAACAATCCCGCTTAGCCTCCTGCGAGCGAGAGCTCTCTCGTCTAAATATCCTGACTAAAGTTCAGTTAGCTGAGTTTACTCTCCTGAACAACGAGGAATTGGGTCCACCCATACTCCCCGATGAATGTGAGCTGACGTTCCTGCCAAATCAAAACCAGGCCATTCAAGCACGTATGGCCCTGGTAACCTCAATGTATAGACTACGGCTTGGGAAACAGTTTGGTGTCGCCGAAAAATATGCCAAACAAGCACTACAAAGCGCCAGCGCAATTTCAGACGCTAGAACCAGGATCGCCGCCCACTATTGTCAGGCCCTGGCAGCGTTTGCCCTCGGCTCATCAAAATCGGCGAAGCGCATGATTCTTGATGCAAACCTACTTTCGGAACATTTGAACTGTCACTTCACACGGCTCTGGATCAAAGAAGCGCTACTTTCTCTTAGCCCCCTTGCTCAGGATCTTTTTAACGATCTGCCAGACGACTCTGAAGCTAAAGCTACGAAGGATCCCGATGTCAGAATAGAAGACTCCAGCGTGCCACCTGTGCCCGGCAATGCCCACTCAACTATCACGATAAAGCAGATTTCTCTGTTGAAATGCGTAAGCAACGGAATGACCAACAGAGAGATCGCTGAACGGCTTCTCGTGACGGAGGATACCGTCAAATGGCATATGAAGAAGATTTTCAGCGAACTTAAAGTAACCAACCGGGTTCAGGCAGTCACTGAAGCTCGACTGCGCGGACTTTTATAGTGCTACAAAAACAAAAGAGGAATCGAGCGAATATGCAAAAAATAGTTATCATTGGCGCTGGAATAGCCAGCCTGACCGCCGCAGAGGCTCTCCGCCAGAATGGATTCGACGGAACGATTACCATTTTGGGCGAGGAAAACACGCTGCCTTACCAGCGTCCCCCGTTGTCCAAAGCCTATTTGACCTCAGATGAGTTGCCCTCGCCAACTCCGATCCGTTCTCCTAATTTCTTTCGGGACAACAAAGTTGAATTTGAACAAGGCGGTAAAGTAATAGCGCTTGAACGATCGGCAAAGCAAGTAGTGATTCAAGGCGGCAGGAAAATTAAATACGACACGCTGATTTTGGCAACAGGAGCGAGGCCACGTCCTATTGATTTACCTGGTGAGAGCGCAAAAAATGTTTTCTATCTCAGGAATCTTGACCACTCCGCCGCATTACGTAATGCCCTGTTAGCCCCGGAATGCGAGAAGGTGGCCATTCTCGGCGCGGGTGTTATCGGGCTTGAAGTCGCCTCCGCTGCCAATCTACAGGGAAAACAAGTCTCTGTGTTTGAGGCCAACAGCCGAGCGATGTGTCGAGTAGCGTCACCATTAACAAGTAATTTTGTCAGAAACCGCATGGCCTCCGCCGGCGTAATGTTCTACTTCAATGCTAGCGTCAACCAGATTCTCACTGAGGGAGACCGAGTTTCCGGTATCCGTTTGTCCGACGGCACTACGAAACCCGCAGACGTCGTTGTTATCGGTATAGGAGCCATCCCCAATGCTGAACTTGCGCAAGACGCAAACCTGGATTGCGACGGTGGTATTATAGTAGACAGCGGCATGCGTAGCTCTGACCCTGACATATTTGCGATCGGAGATTGCGCTAAAGCCGTCAACGTTTCCACCAATACACCCATCCGAATAGAAACTATTCACAATGCCATGCTTCAAGCACAAATTGCGGCGGCTCATATTTGTGGTAAACCGTCTCCGCCTGCCTCTCCTCCTCGTTTTTGGTCAGATCTCAACGGCATGAAAGTCCAGTGTATTGGAATCGCCACTGGATACGACCGAATTCAGCGGCGTCCCACAGAGAGTGACAATGCCTGTGAATTCTGGCTCTTTTCCGGAGACCGGATGATCGCAGCTGAAACGGTCAATCTTCCCACCCGGCAAGCCAAGCTATCTAAAGCTCTCTCCGGGTAAGTGTAAGCGAGATGGGATGCAACTCATTCTCATCTCTGAGATTTCTATGTGTCGAGCCTCGTGACTGAGCATATCCAGCTGCAGGGGGATTCTGGCCCTCCCACAAGCTCTGCTGTAGAGCAGGAGATACAGAATCGCCCAGCCCAGCTGTGATGGCCACAGTGACCAGTCATTCACCCGGGGCTTACCTAACGACCAGGAAAGTGGAGCAATTGCCAAAGCGATTATTCAGATGGGACATAGCCTAGGACTCGATGTACTGGCCGAGGGAATTGAGACCAAAGAGCAAGAAAACCATCTCCGAATCCTTGGCTGTGATGCGGGACAAGGCTATCTATATGCTAAGCCGCTCTCAGTCAAAAGGTGCGAGGAGTACCTACAAGTTACTGACTGGGTTTAATTGGCCCGATGGTGGTCATCGAATCAATTTGGGATCACCGAACGCTTAGTGTGCGCCGGCGTTATCGCACCATCTGAACGTTCGCTTTGCGACCAGGGGCACCTAAACAATGGCGAACATTCATCATCCCCCTTTGTAAACGCGTCTGCCCTGGCATCAGTAACCTCCCTAGGGTATGAGTTCCAGTTCCTTGCGAATTTCCTCGGCAGTCGGCCGCAACTGAGCAAGCCCTTTCCTCGACCGTCGCTGCCCCAGATAATAAAGGATTGGCGACGCGATAAAGACCGAGGAGCTGGTGCCAATTACAATTCCGAACAGCATGGGCAAGGCAAAACTCGCAACGGCGGCTCCACCCGCAATGCCCATGGGTAGCAGCGCCAGAAAGGTCGTTACCGAGGTAAACACAGTGCGGGTAAGCGTCGATGAAATACTATCGTTCAGCAGTTCCAGCATGGGGCGGTCCGGCGTCTTGCGGATGTTTTCCCGGATGCGGTCAAACACTACCACCTTATCGTTGACCGAATATCCCATAAGCGCGAGCAGTGCCGCAACTGCCGTCAGGTTGAACTCCACGCCGGCGAGGGCGAAGAAACCGATGGTTTTGGTGAGATCCAGCGCAATGGTCAGTGTGGCGGCCCAGGCGAAATGGGACTCGAATCGGAACCATAGGTACGCCAACATACCAACACCGGCCAACAGAATAGCCAGAATGGTGGCATCACTAAAGCCACCGCTGACTTTAGGCCCTACCATATCCACTTTCGGGAATTCCGCCGTTGGCTCGACAGAGGTAACAGCGGTTTTGAGCAATGCCACTTGCTCCGCGGTCGCCCCCGGTACTCCTTGCTCTGCTGGCAGGCGAATAAGGAAGCGCCCATCCGCGCCTGCTTCCTGAATGGCGGCGTCCTCTAGGTCTTTCGCCTGAAGCGTGGTTCTCAACTTATCAACAGTGACTCCCTGGGCCTGTACCTCCACTACCGTACCGCCGGTAAAATCGACGCCGTATTTCAGTCCCGGCTGCACAAACAGAGCGATTGCCGCAATGGAGAACACCGCCGATACCATGAGACCGATCACGCGACCGCGCATGAAGTTCACGCCCCGCTCACTCAGGCGGTCAAGCAGGGCTATGCCAGAAATCACTAACGGTTCCCGTGCACGGCCCCGGATGCGCCACTCCATGATCAGGCGGGTGACCGCTATTGCCGTAAACAACGACGTTACCAGGCCTATGCCGATTGTGACGGCAAAGCCCCGGACCGGCCCGCTGCCAAACAGGAACAACAGGCTGACCGCGATCAGTGTCGTGAAGTTGGAATCCAGAATCGTTCTGTAGGCCTTGCCGAACCCCTCTCGGAGGGCCATCCAGGCAGGCTTGCCCTGGCGGGATTCTTCACGGATACGCTCGTTAATCAGAATATTGGCATCCACCGCCATGCCAATGGTGAGGATAATTCCAGCAATACCTGGCAGAGTCAGGGTAGCCCCCAGCAAGCTCAATATCCCGAACACCAGCCCAATATTCACCGTCAACCCGACACAGGCAATTAGTCCCCAACGTCCATAAAGCCCGATCATGAAGGCAATCACCATGGCTGCGCCCAGCAAACCGGTGGTCAGCCCCATGGCGATGGCGTCACTGCCCAAGTCAGGGCCCACGGTACGTTCCTCGACCACATACAGGGGCACGGGCAAGGCACCAGCTCGCAGTAGCAGAGCCAGGTTACTGGCTTCTGTTGTGGTAAATCCACCGCTGATCTCTCCACTAGCGCCAATGGCGCTGCGGATTACCGGCGCTGTAATCACTTCACCATCCAGTACAATGGCTAGGGGCCGGCCAATGTTGTTCCGGGTCATATCCCCAAACAGCCGGGCACCCTTGTCATCCAGTTTGAAATTGACCACCGGCTCGTTGGTATCCGGATTGAAAGCCATGCGTGCGTCACGGATGTGCTCGCCTGCTATGGCAACCCGTTCTTCCAGTTTGTAGTCTCTGTCTTCGTAGGCACCCGGCAGAATAATGGTTGCGATATCTTCCTCCGCCGTTGCCCGGGCTGCCCAGTGAAACGTCATTTTCGCGGTGGTACCGAGCAATTCACGAATCTCGCTCGGGTCGGCGACGCCCGGCATTTGTACCAGAATGCCGTCACTACCCTGGCGAGTGATGCTGGGCTCCACCAGTCCGGTTTCATCCAGTCGCCGTCTGACTACCTCCAGGCTTCGCTCCACCGCATCTCGGGAAATACCTGCACGCCAGGACTCGGTCAGCGTCAGCACCAGCCGTCCGCCGTTGATATCAACGTCGAACCGACGCGTGCCATCCGGAGTATCCGTTGCCAGTTTTCGAGCAAGGCTGGCTGCTTCAGACACCCGTTCGGGCTGGCGCACCGGTAGCTCGATGCCTCTATCAGTCATCTGGATGCGCCCGTATCGAATGTCCGCTTCACGCAGGGAGTTGGTCAACTCGCCGGCCATCGCTTCGTGCTCGCTGGCAAACAGTTCCTGGATATCCGCTTCCAGAAGCAGGTGTGAGCCACCTTGAAGGTCAAGCCCCAGGGAGACCGTATTCTGCTGGTACCAATCCGGGAGCTTCCCGGACATTGTAGGGGAAAGAAGGTTCGGCAACGCACTCAACAACCCGAGCACAATCACCAGGCCGTAAACGACGGCCCGTGTATGCAACGATTTCATGGGTAATCCTCGAAGAAAACTTCACTAACCGGTATGACTGCCCAGATGCACAGCCATGATAAAGCGGAGGACTACGCCAGAGGGGGTGCGCGAAGAAGCGGGATTAAAAAACGAGGAGATGCAGGGGGATGTCCCGCTCCTGCGGTGATGATGCAGTTACTGCGGCAAAGACCGACGCCTAGCACCATCGGACTGGCAGGCCACCAGTCGGAAAGGTCCGGATCACCACCCACTGCGGCATCGTTCTCAGAATTGCCACCTAGTACCCTGATGGACTCGTTATGACTCGCAACAACCAGATGATCCACGGTTCCGATAAAACCATGGTTGGCCTTAGTAGCTGAGGCTTGCTGGTGGGTAATTGAGGAGATAAAGACAAGCAGCAATGCCAGTAGTGAAAGCACTACAAGAGGCACTTGGAACCGTCCGCGAGGGAGAGGGTGATTGTCGTTGGTCATGCTGCTATCTCAAAATGTCGAATGAATCTTGAAACGCGGACTAACCGAAGTCAACGAGTTTATGTGGCCGGTTGAAGAAGTTGCCTGGCAGGGTTGGAGGATGGAGTAGCGTCAGCGTCAAGCCACCATACCTTGTCGGAAATAGTCGGCTTCCAGTTGTGGGGCAATAGCTCGACGATGGCAGTGTTCTTCTGCGTCGGCAGTCGAGTCAGCACACCCTTCAGGTAGGCATAGGGATCATGCCCGTTCAGCTTTGCTGGCTGGATCAGTGTCATAACAGCAGCAGCACGCTGACTACTAGAAAGAAAGCCAAAAAGTGAATCTGCTCCAATATGATTGAATGTCCGCTTTGCGACCGCCGGTCTTCTCTATCTCCTTAAATGTAGGCCGAGGGCTCGCACCTTTTAATAACTCAATATTCCCATTGCTCAGTCGGGGCCGACTTTCCCTTGCCGACGACCCGGTTAAAGTGGATTGAACGATTTTTCAGCAAGATCGTACTCTAAGAGGTAGATGGTCACCGGGGCTGGCTTATCCTGCTGTGGATAAAACTGATTTACACGCTCAGCTCCAATGAAAGTCCACCGTGACGCGATTCAACTTGTTTTAGGCATGCCGTCGATCCGTAGTCACCTGTTCGGCCATCAGTCGGGCCAGAGGAGAAAAAGATAACCGAAATACAGCGCCAGCAGCACAGCACCCTCTACCCGGTGCAGCATGCGCCCTGTATACAGAAGCGGGATCAGCAAAACCGTAAAGAGAATCATCACTCCGTAATCCAGAGTCGAAATCCCGGGTGCTTCTATAGGCGAAACAATCGACGCCACCCCCAGTATTCCAAGGACGTTGAATATATTGGAGCCAACGATATTGCCTATTGCGATGTCAGGCTGCTTTCGGAAAGCTGCAACCAGCGAGGTTGCCAATTCCGGCATGCTGGTCCCCGCCGCGACAATCGTCAGACCGATCACCGCTTCACTGATTCCGAAACTGACCGCCAATGCCACAGAATTCTCAACCAGTAGGCGGGAGCCAGCCACAAGAATCGCCAGCCCAACCAGGATCAGAGCAATATCGACACACCAATGACGTGATGTATTGACTGCCAGAATGTTTTCCTCATCCGCACTGGCGGGGGGAGGTTCTCTGCGGGCCAAAATGACGCTCATCCATGTGTAGGCGACAATTCCTGAAAACAGAAGCACGCCCTCAAGGCGGCTGAGAGTTTGGTTCAGTAGTAGCAAAACCAACAGGAGGGCGACTCCCAGGGCGACAGGAGCGTCTATCTTGATAACCTGGCGGTGAACCGGAATAGGGCACACCAATGCTGTTATTCCAAGAATCACAGCAATATTGAAAATATTTGAGCCCACCACATTGCCCACCGAGATATCTCCCTGGTTGGAAAGCGCAGCTTCCACGCTTACCACCAGTTCCGGTGAGCTGGTTCCAAATGCAACGATGGTCAAGCCCACCATCAGGCGATTGAGACCCGCCCGCAGTGCCAGTGATGAACTGCCCCTGACAAGGCCCTCTGCCCCAACGAAAAGGAGGACAAGTGCGAACGCGATATACACAAGGTTGGCTAGCAATTTGATCGACCACTTATATTACTGGGGGCTTAATCACGGCTCGTTCTGTGTCCAATCGTCGGTTACCTTACACAAAAGCTGTTGCCGTGTCTGTTCAGCCCGCTCGTATACCGGGCGCCGGAATAACGACGAAAACAGCACTGTAGTTGGCAACGGCAAAACTGATACTTTCAGGTTAGATCATGGGTTCTACCCCATTACTGCGGACATGCCAAAAAAGAGGCTGAATTTCTCCAAAGGTGAGTGCTGGTCTATCCGCCTGAATGTTCGCTTTGCGACCATACCGTGTACCAAAAGCTTGTTCCTTGAGGGCACAAAACATGTTGTGCCGCTGGCCTGGGTTTGGGATCGCGGAGCCAGAGAATGGCTTGGCCAGAAGCGCCGGTCCATAGCCAATGATCCGGTTAATCTTTTGCCGGTCAAGGCGAGCCTGAGCAAGGGAGCCAAAGGCCCCGACGAATGGCTGCCCCCACTGGGCGAGTGCGGCTATGTAGCTCGCTTCGTTCGGGTGGTAAAGTCATACTATCTGCAGCCCACTGCCCCGGAGTTGGCCTGCTTGTGATTGCGGAGAGTGTGCCATGAAGACCAAACGCCCAACCGAAAAAGAACTCCTGGACGGCCTAGATGCCCACACCGCCCATGCTGACGAGCTGGCCGAGCCGCTCCCTCAGGAGCTTACACCTCTGGAACGCCTAAAGGGGACAGTCAAAGGCTACGAGCGACCAACCGATCCGGTTTGGGACGAGTGGTTCGACTCTGAAGGCGTCAGTGACGACTTTGTGGAAGATCGAGAGCAGCCCAAGGATGGACGAACATAATGGCCCTCGATGACGAAAAAACTAGAGGGCATGTGGCTCTCAAAGGCTTTTTTGGTATCTGTCGCGAATGGGACTGCACCCAGATAGAGATGATGCAGTTGCTCGGCGGTGTGTCCCGGAGCACGCTGGCCAAGTATGAGACGTTGCCACACGTAACGCTCTCGCAGGATACCCTGGAGCGCATCAGCTACATCCTGGGCATCTACGAATCCCTGAGGATCATGTATCCAACGGCCGAACGCGCCAATCGTCGGGTTCGACTGGAAACCAGTGAGCCTCCCTTCCTTGGAGCGTCAGCCCTAGACTTTATGGCGCAAGGCTCCATGAAGCACCTCATGGAAACTCGACGCTACTTTGATGCAAAGCGGGCGGGGTAACCAGCCCCCGTCGACCAAGATTTTGGGCGGTCAGTTTGGTCACCTTTTTTGTTTGAGTGGTAGGAAATACGGAGCCAGTTCGAGAGGCTTTCCATGCTAAGGATCACCCGGATCGACCTGAACCCCTTTTTCACCTTGCCGCACCGCACCAGCGGCTCTGCCGGTGTGCCTCTGCATAATCGCCTGCCGTTTTATCGAGCCTATGCCACCGGCCTTCCGAGTCATGTGAAGAGTCTTGTGCTGACCTCTGATCTCCAGGGGCGAGAAGCCGGCAGTCAGAATCGGCTGCTCGGCGTACCTGTGGCTGAGGCACTTTCGGCATTGTCTCGGGAAGGTGTCATTCCGGCTCCCGACGCGGTGTTTCTTTGCGGCGACCTGTACGACTATCCCGACTGCCACAAAAGGGGCGGTACTGGAACGGTAGATGAGGTGTTCCAGGCGTTTTCTGAGGTCACGCCCGAAGTTGTCGGCGTCCTGGGGAACCACGACCAGATGGAGTACCCCGAGGCGCTTCCAGACAACACCACCCTCCTGGATGGCGAGGTGGTTGGGGTGTTGGGCAACCTGAACATCGGTGGCGTCAGCGGTATCGCGGGCAATCCGAATCGCAACCAACGGCGAACCGAGGACGATTTCCTGACCGCACTAGAGTCGGTGACCGATCAAGTCCCGGATATCCTGCTACTCCATCAAGGCCCAACCGACCCGGAACGGGCGGATCGTCGGGGTGATCCTGGGGTAGCGCTGTCGCTCGAAACCGGATTTCAAGGGCTCACCGTGTTCGGCCATACTCGGTGGGGCTGGCCCTGGCTGATTTCTCTGGGTGAGGGTCAGGCTTTGAATGTCGATGGGCGGGTCGTGGTGGTTCTGCCGGAGGTTGACGGTGGGTGAACGATTAGGCGTAGGAGTGACGATTCGATGAGCATGCGACTGACTCCACACCGCTTTTTTGCGACCAATCCTGTCGGGGTGGACTGGGTTTGTGGTGACCTGCATGGCGAGTTCGAGGCTCTGCAAACCGCGTTGTCGGGTGCTGGATTCAACAAAGCGGCTGATCGTCTGTTTCTGCCGGGAGACACCATTGATCGTGGCCCAGAATCCCGGGCTCTCCTGGAGTGGGTTCTGGACACCGACTGGGTATACAGCGTGATAGGTAACCATGAGCTGATGTTTATCGCCGGCGCTGAGGATAACCGCAACCGATACAAGCACCGGGGGATGGGCGGTGGCTGGGCTGCGACTCTGGATGAAACCTCTTACAAAAATTTGGCAACCCAGTGTCGCTACCAGTTGCCGCTCACCATGACGCTGGAGTGCGAGAGCGGACAGCTCGGGCTGGTACATGCTCAAAGCCCCTTCGATGATTGGCGAACCGTTCAGGACACACCCTTCTCCGAGCGTTTTGCCATTGAATGCACCTGGCCCTGGAACCGGGCCCAAGGAAAAAATCAAACCATTTCGGGTATCACGGCCGTGGTGTCAGGCCACATCGGGACTGCTGAGATCATTCAGCGCGGGAACCAGATCTGGATTGATGTTCTGGCGAGAACCGGTCAGGTGCCGTTGATGCCGGCTCATCGTGTGCTGGAAAGAGTGGCGCAAGTACAGCGAGGTGGTTAATTTTTACGACAGTATCAGTATGCGAGGTTTGCGGCGCAGTTATCCGGCACGCCAAAGCACAATGCCGTCCCTGACAATGTTTTCGAGTAGTTCTGGGTTGGAGTAGCCCTGCGGGTTGGCCCATTCACGCTCCCAGACCGGCAAGGCCTGAATCAACACGCCGGTATCCAAAAGCACTTCAAACGCCAGGCCCGCCATCTCCAGCTTGGTGTCCACAAAATCCCCAGGCTGTCCGGCCAAAACAACGGCTACATCGGCATCGCTTTCGTCGTGATAATCACCACGGGCCCGGCTACCAAACAGGATCAGCTGAACTGCATCGAACCGGCCAGCCAGTTTTTCGCCAAAAACCAGCACCGCCTCCCGAATATCCACTTGGTCACCCATAACGACCTGTTCCAAGCCAACCGGCGCAGCCTGATCCCACTCTCGGAGCGTCTCTGGCATGGGCGCGTCGGGGTCACACTGTGCCACCAGGTCACTCAAGCTGTACGATTTCTTATCCTTCATGGCCTTACCTTCGATGGCCTCTACGTCCCCGGATCACCGCGGCTTGCAGCACTCCGGATTCTGGATTGGAGAATCTGTCTAGCGCCTGGTATTCGCCATCCCACTCCTGAGCATGCCGGTAGCGAACAACTTCTTCGGGGGTGAGCTCGACAATTTCATCAAATCCGGTTTCGTAGCCCTCGACCAGCACTGGCGTCTCCGGCGGGGACTTTTGTAGTTGCGTTATCAGCTCTTCTGCGGTCATTTCGACTCCCCGGTCAAATTTGACCGCTTCAAACTTCTATCACAATCGGCGCGTTCCGTGGCTCATACCGAGCGGTGCAGGTGCTGGCATTGATCAACGTCGTTTGCCCCTTCTGATACTCCCCATAGCCTTCATGGATATGACCAAAAATGTGCGCTTTGAGTGAGAGTTGCTGGATTCGGTCAAGCAAGTCAATGCAGCCAACATTCTGGCATTTGAATCCGAGGTTTGCCTCATCACCAATGCCTTTCGGTGGTCCGTGGGTGATCAGCACATCGGTATTGTCCGGAATGAGCTGCCATTTCTGGTGTAGCGGCTCACCGCGCTCCAGCATAAACGCCCAATCCATAAAGGTGGGCGTCCAGGGTGAACCCCAAAACCGAACGCCCTCGATCTCGACACCACTGTCTTCCAGGTAAATGGCATTCGTCAGTGCCTGCCGTGCCAATTCTGGGCTTTCCTGGAATGCCCAGTCGTGGTTGCCGGCAATCACAATCTTATGCCGGTGCGGCAGCGTTCCGAGCCACTCGTTGAGGTCTTCAATATTTTCCAGCGTGCCCTGGCCCAGACTGTCACCGGCATGGATCAGCACGTCGCCATCGGGAATATCCGGAATTCGACGGTGTAGGCTATGGGTATCTGAAATACAGATTAATTTCATACCGTCCTCTCCGGTGATGTCAGTAACTCGGACTCTAATGACCATTTCATAAACGGCAGCAACCGGACAATGTTCCGAGCATCATCCACGCCCCGATGGTGGCTGCCCTCAAAGGCGAGATTATGAAAAGCCAAAGCGCTGGCCAGACCGTTCTTTCTCTTCTGGCCGGTAGTGCGTCGCCAAATTCGTTTCAGGTTCAGGTGAGGGCGAGCCAGAATAGCTGGCTGCGCCCCGTCCAGCAGGCTTTGGGCTTCCAGATGCAAGCGATCATAGTTACCCCAACTGCACCAGATGAAATCGTCCGGCAGATCACCCAGCCAGTCATCCATCGCCGCAATCGCCTCGGGGAAAGTGGGTGCGGCATCTACCATTGATTGAGTGATTCCGGTTAGCTCGGAGCAGAAGCTGCTCAGCTCAGGATTCCGGATTGGCCTGACCAAAAACGAGCGGGCATCCAGCAGGCTTCCTTTCCGAGTGGCGAGGGCACACCCGACTTCAATGATCTCCATGTTGTTGACACTCTGAGCATCACCTGCGGGTGTCGTCTGGTCTTCCCAACAGGTCGCCTCAAGGTCCACAACAAGGATCGTTTCGTCACGCATTTTTCTCGCCCGGGTACTCGGCTTGGTATCTTAAAAGCGGATATTCCGCTCACCTATAGACTCACTTTTCTTGATTCGTAGGTCTAGTTTACCGGAGTTAATAGCGCCTGAGGGCGACACCTCACAAACGATGATTTCTTGGTTTCCTCGTTAAATTTGCCGCACGGGAGAGCTCGCCTTGCGGTCAATTCTCCTGTGATTTTCGATAGTCGAGCCGGAAAACACACATTCTTGTACGTATTTACCGAAACGGCCTCAGCTCATACTCGTGTTCGTATCTGCGTAACGGTGAAATTTACGCTCCAAGCAAAAAATCTTATAAATTAGCAGGTTGTACAAAAAACAACCCCACAAAAAATGGTCGCGCTATGATCAATGGTAGGCTTAACGCCTCCTAACTTTATGAAACGGCTCGTTTTTTTGACAGACTGCGTGCTTGCGCACTTTCTGAGGCAGTGATACTCCTAAAAAACGAATGATCGAGGGGCAACGGTCGGGAATGCCCCTGATGTCGATTGCATTCACTTAGGAGCAGAACGTGACCGGAACCAAGCGAACCCTAAAATTTTTACGCGTTGCGCAACTCAAAATTGAACGGTTAGATACCGAGGTTGAGGACGTGATCCTCGGCTCCTACTCGGGGCTGCGTAGGCCCGAACTCCTCACTGAGGACGCGCTGCTAGCGGTCGCGAATCACTATCCCGTTTCGGTCTGCGAAATCAGGCGGGGCGATTACCGTGTCGTCGGAAACGCGCACGTAGCTGTGCTCCTGAAAGAATTCGCTCCAGATAAGAAGGTTCAGGTTCTCGTATGGAAGCACCGAGAAGCTGAAAACCAGCAGGTTTCGCGGTTACTGGCAGCGTTGCTTTTCGGGTTGGGCTCGCATAATGCTTTTCTTCGACTCTGGGCCAATCTTTCCGATGAAGAGCGCCGTTGGATCTCGCCTTCTCTCAACACTCGAGTTGGGCTGGAGGAGTTCGCCGGCATCAGCCGCAAGCTCAGAATCCAGGATGAGGAACCGGTTCTCGTTCCCGGGCTTGCACGGCACTTACTTCCGCCGGACGAAAGCGAGGAGCCTGAAGTTGACCATGACGCGCTGAGTGAGGTTGATCACCCCGACTTGGAAGAGGGTGTTTCTGAGGCGGTGGCTAGAACGTCAGGGACTGATATCAAACTCGTCATTCTGGACACACGCACCCTCTCAACGTTTGAGCACCTACTAGCCTCCGGCTCTGAACAGCCAGGCCTCGAGAGCTCGGCGCCAGCTGTCCCTGACTACCTGAGCGATGCCCTACGCCAGGTAGAACTGTTGGGACAGGGTAACGATGGAACTGTGCAACCCGATGATGTAGCTGAGGATGCCCCGGCATCAAAAGTCCTCGACGCGGTCAAGCCCCATTTCACGAATCTGTGGCAACAGGCGGCAGAAGAAAGCGCGTCGGGGTTACGTATGCAGCTCTGCGCGATGCTCACTGCCTCTTGTATCGAGTGGCTGAACGAGCTCCATAGCGACAGTCTCCTCAAACAGTTTTCCAATCCGAAGAACATCTGGGCCGCTATTTCGGCGTTGTCACTCGACACCATCGGACAGTTAGCGCCGTTCTCGCCCAACGCTGAAAGTCTGCTCCACAAAGTTCAGGACACATCTCAAAAGTGTGACGACGGTAACCCTGACAGCAAGGCCGAACGGCGGCACCTCAAGATTCTGGCGAAATACCTCAAAGGCTATTTAACGGCGAAGTCTCAACTCCGCCTTCTCCTCAACGACGCGGAGGTCGCGTGATGGCATTGAAATTTAACTCAGGAAACCCCGAGGCGCTTCTTAATGAGATCGTGCAACCTCGGCCCGATTGGCTAGCGATGGACCGCATCGCAACCCTGCTGCCACGTCTTGTGAAGGCATTTGATCAAATTTCGCAGCCGATCGAAGGTTCGGATGCATTCCTGGAATGGCTGGGATCTGCCGCTGTAGAAACAAAATACGAGGAACTTGCCCCTGACCGTCAGGGAATTCGCGGACTGGTTGGTGAGTATCCGCAGCATGCGGGGTTACGTGCCCTCGCGGAAAGTGACGAGTGCTCGGAGAAAAGGCTTCAGGTTGCGGCATACGTCATCAACACCGCGAGTGCTTGGCGACAGGAACTGGTGCCGTCTGAAAAGTCGTTTTTCGATAAACGGGTTGAGGGCGCTTGGCGTGCCATGCGGCTCTTATCGGAATTGGCTTTGGCGAAGGTGCCGAAGTGCACGGGCGATGTAGAGCGCTTTGAGAAGCACTTTGCCCGAGTCAATGAGCACTTGGATCAACGGCAGTTTGACGAGCAGGACAGACGTTACCTCGATGAACTGCAACGATTTTTCAAATTTTATCTGGGTGAAGGACGGTTTATTACTTACCAGTCTGACAAACAAAAAACAGAACACAGGGAAATAAAAAGAACCGGTGATTGGCAGCCTTTGTCCGCCGATGTCGACTCGGAGGTAGAGGGTGGCCGGGAGCGTTCGGTTCATATCACTTTGCCTCAGGACTCGGAGCGAGCGCGTAAGGAGCACCACGCCGCCGGCAATGCGCCCGAGGAATTGATGAGTGAGAGCGTTCTGATCTCAGAGCGTGGAGCCGCCCTGAGTACCGAACGTGGTGAAACTCCCTCCACTGGACTCAGAAAACTGCAACCGAAGCGGGCAGCCTACCGACGTTCGAACAGTTTTCTGCCAGGTCGCTGGGAAAGCCTGAATGAATATGAGCGGGGACTGGTCCTGAGAGCCCTGTTTGAGAACAGGCTGGGTTCTGAAAATACGCGCCTACATGTCCTGCTGGTTCTCCTCACTGGTCGTCCTCTGGAATCTATCTCGAGGACACTGGTCGTCCAGAACCGCTCTCAATTACCGAAAACGTTTACCGACCCCGAGAGAATTTACCTCATCAGAGATGATCAGGCCTGGGCCAGCGCCGTTCCGGAGCCTCCAGAGCGCCGAAAATTGGAGGCTGAGTGGGCGCCCCACATGGAGAGCACGGAAAATCAGTTTATCGCACCGATTCCGGATGCGTACTGGCAGATTCTCGGGCCGCGGGTGGAATCTGCTGCCAGGCGAGTACGAAAGAAGTCCGGGATTCTTTTCGCGAAAAATCTTTCAACTGAGTCTGTGGCTGAGGAGATTGCGATTGAGATCAAAAAAATCAATAAGAGCACTGGTTCGAGGATTACCCTGAAACGAATTCAGACCTGCGTGTTTGAGGGGTTGATTCATCAAACCACGGATACGGTGGATGCGAGCCTGGTGACCGGGCGCACGCTACCCACCGGGCAATCGGCAAACCTCTACTACCACACCCGGGCGGTTGAGACGTTGGCGGCGGATTATGTCGATGTCGTGAATACCTGGCTGGTGAACCTGGGGCTCTCGTCGCCGTCGATGGCTCCTGCCAACCTCGATTTCGGTTTGCCGAGAGTGGGTTCTCCATTTTGCGTGCGTCTGGAGGTCATGCGAGACGTCGTAAGCCGATTGCGAGCGCAGATTGCCGAATACCGTAAAACGGCCTACTCCAGGGCCAACATCCGAAGATTTCATAATCTGTTTACAGCGTACGCCATCCTGCAGGTTATGTGGTCGACCGGTTTTCGGGCCGTTCGCGATCCGATCGCCCATCCATACGAGTTCAACGAACGCCGGGGATTCGTGATCATCGCGGACAAGGTCGATGATAATCTCGGCCACTCTCGCCTGGTTTACCTGCCGGAGGTCGTTATTGAACAGCTTCGCCGCTATGAGACGCACCGGCAGCACATGAAGCTGCGCCTGAATGAGGTAGGAGTCGAAGCTCCCATTGAAACCTGCTTCGTTTTTCTTGATGCGAAACTCCAGTCAGAGTTCGCCACCCCAAAACGATTGGCGGATGAAATTCAATGGACGTTTCCGTGGCCCCTGAACGTCAGCCGGCACACCCTGAGAGGCTTCCTGCGTGACCAGGGGGTTCCAGGTTATCTGGTCGACGTCTTCATGGGGCACTGGGGCGTGGGGACTGAGCCTCTCGCCAAGTTCTCATCGCTCGATCTTTTCGAGATGAAGAATCGGATTGTGCCGGCAACAGCGGCGTTTTTGGATGAGTTGGGATTCGAGGTGGAGGTAGGTCTTGATGCGTGATGATAAAGCAGTGTTTGAGCCATTAAATAAACCGATTGATGCGTTGAAGAAGAGGCTGTCAGCGCGAAACCAAGGACCCTCAGTGGGCTCCGAGTACCGGGCCAATAATCGAAACGCCGAGAAACTCGGCCACCTGGAGGCGGTCCGGGATTATCTGCGAGAGCACCACCCGGAGCTGGCAAGCGGCCAGCGAGGATTGACGATGACAGCCGAAGAGGTTGCCCTGCTGATCGACAATACCTGTCAAACCGTTGAAGGTCGGGCGGTCAAGGACCGGCAGTACTACCTCGTGAAACTGTTGGAGGAAGGGGTGAAAACCCGGGGTTGGCAGCTCCCTGTCCCGATGCCTGTGCAGAGCGTCCAGATGTTTTCCTCGTTTACCACCCCTGACATGGGAGCCCGATTGGCCGACTACGATCAGATCAATGATGCGTTCCTGGCCAGCCTGGAAAGTGCCGCTCCTGAGCTGCAAGCCGAAGAGGCCATGGAGAGGGACGCTGGTGAGTTACTGTACAGCCTGGTTTTTCATAGTGGCGTTACCGCGCGTCGATGGTTCAACCGGCTGAGTGAGGCGATCCGGCAGGGTGCCGGTAGCGCCGGTGATTACACATGGCTGGAATTGGAATCGACCTCGCTTGGCGGGCGTACCCGTCCCTCAACCGACACCTGCCGTAGGGTCATTCTGGCGCCTATCACCGAACTGCTGCTTCGACGCTGGTACCTGCGCTGGGGCAGCAATTGGCCAGAGGTAAATGAGGTAAAAGGTAAGGCGTCTCCGGATGAGGAGCTGCTGAAACGCTTTGTCGGTGGGCTCATTGAGGCAAACCGGATTACCTTGAACCGGCCGTTGCATGTTTTTGCGGTTGCCGAGGCAAACCTGATCATGGTCGCGCCAGGCTGCCTGGTTCACTACGCCCGAACACCTGACCTGGGCGCTTCTTTGCCATTGTCTAACTGGATGCGATTGTTGACCGGTGGGACGGTGGTCCAACCTGCACCGCAAGCATCTCAGGCCGAACGTGAGAACGAGATGGTCGGCTCTCCGGCTCTCATCGTTCCTGAATTCCCGTTGATCGACCAAAAACCATTTTTCAAACGTCTGATGAAGCGGGTGCGGTTCCTGGCATCTGAAGCGTTGACCGCCCAGGGGGCCAGGACGGAAAGGCAACGGAGGGATGTATTGGCAACGAAAGCGGAGGTGTTCAAAACGCTCGACAAAATTGCAGAAGAGAAGGGGTGCTCCATTCTGGTGCAGTTGATGTGTCACTACGTTCGAGCGCTTCTGAGAACCGACGAGAGTGTGTCACCGGCCTTGCAGCAAAAGATTCGCAATCTTCAACACCTGGAACTTTTGCTGCCCTATGCAACTGACATTCCGAACCCTGAAAGCCTGGACTCGGATGAGTGGCAATCGATCTATGAGACGGTGGTGAGCGGCTTTCCCGGTAACGGTGGAGCACTCAGACAGACATTATCCGAGTGGCACGAATTTCTTCACCGATATTACGGAATGCCTCGTATCCCAATGGAGGAGGGCTCAGGCTATGGCGTCGACGCGGCAATACTGACGCCTCTGGAGTATCACCGGGCAAAGAGCTTTTTGTTGGCTCGTGCCGACGATGAGCTGGCGGGAATACAGCTGGCCCTGTTGATTATGGGGTTCCGTTGTGGGCTTCGGCGAACCGAGTGTTGGGCCCGGCAATACGGAGATTTCCATGGCCTCGGGGATCCTACCGTTAACGATCCCGAGCTGCTCGTACGTCCCACCAAAATTGCCGGCGTAAAGTCGGACGCGGCAATCCGCCGACTTCCTTTACGCTTGCTTTTAACCGGAGATGAACTGGAGTGGTTGACCGGGTTTGTGAATGGGCGCAAGTTGCGGCGCGCCAACGATGAGGCGCGTGACGCCTTGTTCGAAGATCCAGTCAGCGGAACCTTTCGAATCCAGGAAAAATGGGCGTTTGATGGGCTGACGGCCCTACTCAGATCCGTGTCGGGTGATGAAAATATACGTTTTCACCATCTGAGACACAGTTTTGCAACGCTGACCTTGCTGCGATTGCTGGAGCGCAAACCTTTTGACCTCTTGCCGGAAACTTGGGTTCGGTCGAATGACGTAGAACTCATGCCAGCCGTGCACGGCTCAGGCAACACGGTAAATGCTGGAGTCGCTAACGCCTGGCGGCCGCTTTCTCAGCTGGCTCAGTGGATGGGCCATTCGAGTGAAAGGGTGACCCTAAAAAGCTACACCCACCTGCTGGATCTCGCACTTCGCCAGTACTTGCTTAGCGATGATCGGTCTTACACGATTGCACAGCAGCAAGCGCTTCTAGACAAAACGTCAGGTGCACTTGAACGATTCCGGCACCGTGCACAGCTAAAGGACCGAGTGACACCCGGAATAATATTGGCAGCTGTGGCTCGAATACCTGCGAAAGGCCTGATGGCGCTTCCGAAAATCAGCGATAAAAAGAAGGAATTGCCACCCGTTGTAAACCGGGTGTCTGAAGACGTCAATCCGCTGCTGCCGTATCGGGTTTCGTGCCAGGTTTTCATTCGGACGCAGGCGCAGCTTCATGAGCCCCTGCCTGTGGCATTGGAGAAAACGGCGGCCCAGTTGGATCTGGACTTGCCGATCGTGCAGCAGTGGTATGAGCGCTCGGCGTTGCTGATGAACAGCTCTACTGGCATGACCGGAACACCCTCACCGACTCGAAAGCTTGGCATTCGGTTGAGTTTTTCGTTGAGACCGAAATCAGAGCTAGCTAACACAGAATTGTATAAGGCCTTTACGCTGATCTTTCGGGCACCGGAATTGCCGACCTACATCAGCCCTCCCCAATCGAAATCCGCGTTTCAGGAGTGTATGCAGTTCTTCAAATGGTTGTCTGACTGGATGGCTGAAGATCCGGAGTCTGGGCGACGAGCGCTTATCGCAGCAGCCGAGAGCGTGCAGCGGAGTAAGGCTCCGCTCCGGCCCCTGGGAAGGTCAAGGCAGATTGCCTTTATGGCTCTGATGAAGAAGTTTCGCCTCGGAGCAAGGGCTACTATTACGCTGACGGTCAAAGAAGAGAACAGAAAAGCAGCTTTAAAGTTCTGGGGACAGAGCTTGGGTGTTGCGCAAAATGCCATCATTATCCGGCCGGCCGAGGACATAAGAATCCCTAAGCATGGCAATGTCAGCTTTGATTGGAAAGCCCCGCACAAGCTTGGCAAATACCTTTGGCCCACCATTCGGTTTGTGGTGTTCACCGGGTGTGTGCTGTACGACGCAGTGCCTGAGAGTTTCCGAGACGGGAGCTTTGATGCTGACACGCTGGATGATGAAAGTGAGAAGGGCGCCGTCCCTGGCTAAGATGTTCACGCTATTGAGTGTTGGAGGAAAGATCTAACGACTCCACGATCAGGCGGCCTCCCGAAGGAAATCTCAGCAGCTTCAGGCTGGCGGTCACTCGGTTGCCTAATACCGGTACGCCAGTCTGAACTGCCTGAGCCTGCGCGAGATAAGCCTTCACCTGTCGTCCGCGGCAGTGCAGGGTTAGTTGATAAATGGTTTTCTGAGTGCGAGCTGACTGGAACGGATGCACTCCGAGAACCGTAAACTGATCCCTCCAAAAGGCTAGATGAAGGCCCGCAGTGTCAATCGCCGGATTGGCCATTAGTATGTCCTCCATTCATGCTCCAGTTCCTGAAGCCGGTTGATCAGCATTGGAAGAGAGTCACGGCCCGCTTCCAGATTCTGCTTAACGAGTTCGCAGTACACCCAGGTTTCCATCGCCTCCTGGTTGGTGCGTTCTCCTCCCAGACCAAGGATGGCCACCAGATGACAGCCCTCTTGCAGGATGCCCATGGCCACACACAGGCTGCTAGCCAGATTACGAACGGTGCGCCGTTCGGCAGGTATCAGACGGTTCAACGGCATGGCCGCCAATAACATCAGCTCAGACCTCATCGCTTGTTGCCTCCTCTTCCGGTGTCACCTTGGCCTCGAACTCATTAATCAACAGCCGCTCAAACGCAGAACCATCCCGACGGGTCAGGTTCGGCACATACCGGCTATAAACCCGGAACAGCATTTCGGTCGTAGTGTGCCCCATCTGCCGGGCAATCCATTCCGGGTTCTCGCCAGCGGCCAGCCACAACGTGGCGGCAGTGTGGCGGGTCTGGTACGGCCGGCGCTTTCGTAGGCCCAGATGGCTGAGCAGGGGATACCACACCCGTTTGGTGACGTTGTTGTGGTTAAGCGGGTTTCCTTCACGGTTGCAGAACACAAAGCTCTTGTTTCCGGTAGCCTTGCGCTGGTCATTGAGGGCATCGTAGACGAGTTGAGGCATTTCAATGTGGCGGTAGCTGCCATCGGTTTTGGTTTGCTCGATTTCCCCGTTCACCAATGCCTGGCGAACCAGAATCTGCCGGCGCTGAAAGTCGACGCAATCCCACTGCAAGCCGTCGATCTCGCCGGTCCGAAGACCGGTAAAGAAGCGAACGGTGTAGTAGTTCCTGAAATCCGCCCGAACCGTGGCGAGAATCAGACGAACCTCCTCCAGTGAAAACGGCTCTACATCGGACCGGGGCACCTTCAGTGATTTGATCCCCTGGTAGGGTGAGGTAAACTCAAAGCGGTTGGCTGCCTCTCCCAGAATCATGCGCAAAGGCGTCATGATGCGGTTAATACGGCTGGCGGAAAGTGGCTTTTTGCTCCGGGTTTCTACTTTGGCGAGTGACGCCCGGAACGAAAGAATTTCCTGCCTGGTGATGTGGCCAACCTCCTTCTCCCCAAACTCCGGGATCAGGTAGTTCCTCAGGGTTCCTTCGATGGTGGTGATGTGTGACTTTCGCCACTGCACCCGCATCTCATCCATCCAGGTTTCACAAAACTCACAGAACAACGGCGTGTCGTGTGCTTCGTGAGAACGCCGGAGCTCTGCTTGCCGCGTAAACTCCTGGGCTTTGGGGCTGTTTGGGAAATATTTGTGGTACTCGAACGTACCCAGTGTGATTTCCGCTTCGATTCGTTTGAGAATCGCCTCGAGTTTTTTCCGATTTGCGGGCGTGTTATCAAGAGCGGTTTGCTCTCGGCAGCGTTTGTCCCGGTAGCGGAAGTCAAAGAACAATTTGCCAGTCTCTGGCCGCTCTACAATCTTACCCACGGCACACACCTCCCCGTGCCATCGGCACGGCAAACACAGTGCTGCTGGCCTGGTCAAACATGTCTTGCTCGACTTTCTCCCAGATATAGAGAATCTTTCGGCCGCCAAAGGGGCGGAAATAATGGATGCCCTCAAGCAGCACGGAATCCTTCAGCCGTTCACGGATGGTCCGAACATCGTATTTGATGCGTTGAGCGAGCTCTTCGGTGGTCAGATACTCTTGTGACATAACAATTCACCTCTGCTATGGTTTGGTGCTGGAGAACATGGTGCGCTGTTAGCGCTTCAAAATGTCCTCCTGAAGATCATTATGCACTCATAAAGACCTTTTGCAAGTCTTTTTGATCTCCTGCGGGTTAATTTGTTCTTTGGTGGGCCAAATGATTAAGTGCCATCTATCCAAACTGATGGGTGAGAAGAAGCTCAAGATTGTTGATGTGGCGAGAGAAACTGGAGTTAACCGGGGCACCGTCACTCGGCTTTATCACGAGACAGCGAGTCGTGTGGAGCTCGAAACTATTGAAGCTCTGTGCCGATATCTGGGCTGTGACGTTGGTGATTTGTTCGAGTTTGTAGACGAGCAGTAAGCAAAGTTCTGGCAGGGAGTAGTGCAGGCAATGGCGATACCTGATTTCCAGTCAGTCATGCGTCCGGTTCTTCAAGCAGTCAGCGACGGGGAGCCCCGGGCTTTGGCCGATGTACGCGAGGCTGTGAAAGTAGCATTTCAGCTGTCTGAGGAAGAGCGGAAAGAGCGTCTGCCATCGGGCAATCAAACGGTAATCAATAACCGGGTGGGTTGGGCAAGGACATACCTCAATAAGGCTGGACTTCTAACAATTCCGGAAAGAGGGATGGTGCAGATCACGGACCGTGGCCAGGATGCGCTATCCAAGGGGCCGGAGCGAATCAGTGTTGCATGGTTAAAACAGTTTCCCGAATTCCATGATTTCCATACCCAGAAACCAAAACCTGTCACCGATGCCTTGAAGCCGGTGGACGACACCATTGAAGAGACCACGCCCGACGAGCAGCTTGCATCGGCTCACCAGTCTTTGATGGAAAACCTTGCTGACGAAGTACTGGATAGCATCCGCAAAGCATCACCCTCTTTTTTCGAAACCCTGGTCGTCGATTTAATGATCTCAATGGGCTATGGCGGTTCCAGGAAAGAGGCAGGACAAGCCACACAAACGACCAACGATGATGGAATTGACGGAATCATCAAGGAAGACAAACTTGGTCTGGATACTATTTACCTCCAAGCCAAGCGCTGGGCCAATACGGTACATCGCCCCGAAATCGACAAATTTATCGGTGCTTTGACCAGGCAGCGTGCGCGCAAAGGAGTGTTTCTGACTACGTCTGATTTTTCCGCTGGAGCTCGAGAAGCTGCAGCTGGCCTGGATATGAAAGTCGTCCTGATCGACGGTCGGGAGCTGGCTCAGTTAATGATCGAGAATAATCTTGGCGTTCATGTGAAGGATGTTTATGAGGTTAAGCAGGTAGATATCGATTACTTCATAGAAGAGTAGTTAAGGCAGCCCTCACCCTAAAAAGCTGTAGCTGGCGGTAGCAAGTGTAAGGGTGGAGTGTTTTTTCGGTAGCGTTTATGGTCCGCGCATCATCTGATCAATTTCTGGAGTATTTTAGTGAACCAAGCAGTCCATAACAAACTGGTCTCCTTCATCTGGTCCATTGCCGATGACTGCCTTCGAGATGTCTACGTGCGGGGCAAATACCGCGATGTGATCCTACCTATGGTGGTGCTTCGCCGCCTGGATGCTTTGCTTGAGCCCAGCAAGGATGCGGTGATGGAAGAGCTCGCGTTCCAGCAAAACGAAATGAAGCTTGTCGAGCTCGATGAAAATGCCTTGAGGTCAGTATCTGGCTACGTGTTCCACAACACCAGCAAATGGACGCTGACCAAACTGTTCAAAACTGCCACCAACAACCAGCAAATCCTCCTCGCCAACGTGGAAGAATACCTGGACGGCTACAGCAGCAACGTCAAAGAAATAATCACTAAGTTCAACCTGAAATCCCAGATGCGTCACATGGCCAGCAAAGACGTGCTGCTGGATGTTCTGGAAAAGTTCACCTCACCCACCATCAACCTCACGCCGCACGAGGCTGAAGACCCGGACGGCAACCGTCTGCCCGCACTGACCAATCTGGGTATGGGCTATGTATTCGAAGAACTGATACGCAAGTTCAATGAAGAGAACAACGAAGAAGCCGGGGAGCACTTTACCCCGCGAGAAGTGATTGAACTGATGACCCACCTGGTGTTTGATTCGGTCAAAGACAACCTTCCTCCGGTGATGACCATCTACGATCCTGCCTGCGGCAGCGGGGGTATGCTCACGGAATCCCAGAACTTTATTGACGAGAAGTACCCGAACTCGGATACCCATCGGGACATTCACCTGTATGGCAAGGAAATCAACGACGAAACCTACGCCATCTGCAAATCCGACATGATGATCAAAGGCAACAACCCGGCCAACATTCGTCCGGGTTCTACCCTTTCCACCGACGAGTTTGCCGGTACTCGGTTCGACTTCATGCTATCGAACCCACCTTACGGCAAGAGCTGGAGCGGCGAGCAGAAGTTCATCAAGGATGGGGGTGATGTACTCGACCAGCGCTTCAAAGTCACCCTGGAGGACTACTGGGGCACTAAAGAAACTGTAGATGCCACACCACGTTCAAGCGATGGTCAGCTCCTATTCCTGATGGAAATGATCGGCAAGATGAAACCGTTGGGTGAGGGCGCTGTGGGCTCTCGTATCGCTTCGGTCCACAACGGCTCCAGTTTGTTTACCGGCGATGCCGGCAGTGGTGAGAGCAACATCCGTCGCCACATCATTGAAAACGATTTGCTGGAAGCTATCATCCAGCTACCCAATAATCTGTTCTACAACACAGGCATCACCACCTACATCTGGCTGCTGTCTAATAACAAGCCTGAGCATCAACAGGGCAAGGTTCAGCTTATCGATGCCAGCCTGTTGTACCGAAAGCTGCGCAAGAACCTGGGTAACAAGAACTGCGAGTTCTCACCGGAACACATCACCGAAATCACCGATATCTACCTGAACATGACCAATATTGATCGCCCGGCAGGTGGCGACGGCATTGCTGCTCAGGTGTTCGACAACCGGGACTTCGGCTATCACAAAGTTACCATCGAACGCCCGGACCGTCGCATGGCCCAGTTCAGCCAGGAACACATCGAAACCCTGCGCTTCGACAAATCCCTGCGCGAACCCATGGAGTGGATCTTCCAGCAGTGGGGCGCTGCCGTTTACGAGCCCGGCACGCTCAAAGCCCATGAAAAAGACATCCTCAAGTGGTGTGAGGAGCGAGACCTCAACCTCAATACCAAGCAACGCAAAAAGCTGCTAAGCCCGGATACTTGGAAAAAGCACGCCACACTGGTCAAGATCGCCAATTACCTGATGGAGACCATAGGTACCGACACCCACCGGGACTACAACCAGTTCAAGAATCTGGTCGATCAGGAGTTGAAAACTCTGGCGAAGGAATCCGGCATCAAGCCCGGAGCGAGCGACAAGAACCAGATCCTCAATGCCGTAAGCTGGTATGACGAAAGCGCAGAGAAGGTTACCCGCAAAGTCGAAAAACTGACCGGCGATAAACTGGGCAGCCTTTTGAGCCACCTTGGCTGCCAGCAGGTCGACCTGCCGGATTTTGGGTATTATCCCATCGGAAAACCCGGTGAATACATCACCTACGAATCCAACACCGACCTGCGGGACAGCGAGAGCATTCCGCTAGTGGACGATATTCACGATTTTTTCCTAGAGGAAGTGAAACCCCACGTAGCTGAAGCCTGGATTAATCTAGATTCAGTCAAAATTGGCTATGAAATCAGCTTCAACAAATACTTCTACAAGCACCAGCCATTGCGGAGCATGGAAGACGTAGCCAAGGATATTGTGATGCTGGAACGTGAGGCTGAGGGGGTGATTGCGGAAATATTGGGAATTGGCGTTGAAGATGTTTCGGGAGTAGAAAGTGACTGAAACCTCAGGTTTGCCGGAAATTCATACTTCTGACTACCCGAATCACTGGGTCGTCACGCGCCTCAAATATCTTGCTGACATCAATAACGGTCTCGATTACAAGCATGTTCAGTCGGATCAAGGTTTTCCTGTAATTGGCTCAGGCGGGCAGTTTGCTTGGGCTTCTACATACCTGTATGACGGTGAAGCTGTTTTGCTTGGCAGGAAAGGTACAATAGATAAGCCTCTGTATGTAAAAGGGAAGTTTTGGACTGTAGATACGATGTTTTATGCGGTGTGCAAAAGAGCCGCATATGCGAAATATTTTTACTATCTTGCCACAACCATTCCCTTTTCTTTTTATTCCACATCAACCGCATTGCCAAGCATGACTCAGTCCGACTTGTTGAATCATGCGTTCGCAGTACCTCCAAAGAACGAGCAGATCGCAATCGCAAGGTTTTTGGATGAAAAAATTGTTCAGATTGAGAATGCAATCCGCACTAAGGAACAACAAATTGCCCTCCTAAAGGAACGCAAACAAATGCTAATCCAGAATGCTGTCATCCGTGGCCTGAATCCGGATGCGCCTATGCGGGATTCCGGTGAGGATTGGATTGGGGTGGTTCCGGAGCATTGGGAGCTCCGAAGAGTAAAGAGTATTTTCCGGCTTGTGATGGAGTTATCAGGAAAGCGTCATGACCATGAGCTCCTTTCGATATACACCGATATTGGAGTTAGACCTCGCAAAGATCTAGAGGAAAAAGGTAACAAGGCATCAACTACTGATGATTACTGGTTGGTTCGGAGAGGTGATTTTATAGTTAACAAGCTATTGGCATGGATGGGGGCAATCGGTCTATCTGAGTACGAGGGAGTTACGAGCCCAGCTTATGACATTCTGCGCCCAGTCGCAGATATTGATGGCCAATATTATCATTACCTTTTTCGAACGAAGCTGTGTACAGCTGAATTAAAGAAACGATCTCGCGGCATCATGGAAATGCGTCTGAGGCTTTACTTCGATCGCTTTGGCTCATTGAGAGTGCCGCTCCCTCCAAAATCTGAGCAAACGGAGATTGTCGGGTTCATCACGACTGAGTCCGAGAAACTCGACAAGGCAATGGATTTGCTGGCCCAGCAAATTACTAAACTCAAAGAATACAAAAAGACCCTGATCAATAGCGCCGTCAGTGGCAAGATCAAGGTGCCAGGTGCTGTCGGGCAAAAAGAAAAAGAAGAAACGCTGGTCTGATATGAAAGAACTCATTTTTAGCCTCAAGGATGTATACAACGCAGAAACCAGCTCTGGCTGTCTTTCTCAGTACGAGGCAAGTTGTTACCACATTCCTGCTTATCAACGGGGCTATAAATGGTCCTCAGAGCCAGGTGGTCCAGTGCCGGTTTTACTTGAGGACCTTTTCTCCGCTTTCGAGAAGCAGGAACCGGAATACTACCTCCAATACATCACTGTTAAGCGGAAGCGGCTGGAAAAGAACGGGAGTGAGATTAACTGCCTGGAGGTGATTGATGGCCAGCAGCGCCTTACGACCCTCTCAATTCTATTTTCGATACTCAGTGCTCGGTTAGATCATGCATCAAGCGAAGGCTCGAATCCCGTGACTGATAAGCTCCATTATGCGGTGCGCGAGAATTTTTTTGACAAGAATATCTACCCGTCTGAGCGGGTGCTTGAACTGGCTGAATTGAGTTGGAGTACACTCATTTCAGAGTCGCCGGAGTTAGACCGTCAGGATATCTTTTACTTGCACGGAGCGCTCAGAGAGTGCGATGACTTTCGGGAGATCTACCTTGATGATACTGAGGCTCTAAAGTCGTTTGTTAGTTATATCAAGGAATCGGTAAAGGTCATTGTCAATTCTGTCGAGCCTCACATCCAGAGTGAGACCGTTTTCCGGAATCTCAATAGCAATAAAGTTCCTCTTACTGAGGTAGAGCTAGTTAAAGGGCTGCTAATTACTCGCGCTGGTCGAAAACGCGTCAAAAACGCCGAGAGCCACTTCAGGGAAGTCATGGAAACCCGGCTCGGTCTCGGAAAAGACTGGGAGAAAATACAGAGCTGGGCTCGGCGGTCCGATATTCGCCGCTTCTATTTTCGCGAGGCTGAGGATGGTATGCACCAGCTGCTTACGCTTTGTGCAATGGACCTGCAGGGTTTGGCCAGTCCGCGGTCACTGCAGAATAAACCCGGCTACCCACTCTTTGATTTTTTCAATCAGGTCAGCGACGCCAGTGTTGCTTTTGACGCTCTAATCAGAGTTTATCAGCGATTGTCGGATTTTTTTGAGAACGATGCTTTCTATCGAAGAATTGGTTTCTGTCGCTTTGTGAAGAATAGCGGAGACACCGGGCTCGCGTTCCTCAAGAAGTGCTTTGACCATCCAACTAAAACAGCACTGCGAACATGGTTAGACGAACGTGTCCTCTTAAAATTAGGCGTAAAGGAAGAAGAGTTGGCCGCCGTTGAGTCATTAAGGTACGGGGAGGACGACGACAGAATTCATGCGGTCTTGTTGGCCCTGAGCGTATTTCCAGGCGGCGGCAACTCAGGGCGTTTTGATTTTGGCGCTTTTCATAATCAAGACTGGTCTTTGGAACATATTTTCCCCCAAACCCCGGAAGGAAAGGGGCAAGTGCTGTCTGAAAATCAGAAAGATAACATTCGGCAATTGCTCGTTGAATCGAGTAGCTCAGGAACTGTTAGTGAAGAAGTGGAAGAAGTACTCCAACTGACAGTGAGAGACACTGATCAGCGCAAGATATACGAGACCGCGCTTGAAGCTACAGACTGCATCAATAAAATTGGCAACATTTGTCTTTTGGCGCGCAAGGATAACAGTGCCTTAGGTAATGGATTCTTCCATGACAAGCGCCAGGCCATCCTGCGTCGTATTCAAGCGGGCAGCTTCGTTCCCAAGCACACCTTCGATGTTTTCTCCAAGATGATTCGCGGACTGACGGACGATTTGGAGAATTGGACTGCGCGCGATATCTCTGTCCACTCTAAGCACATCGGCAAGTCATTGCGGGCTATCACGGAAAGAGAGGAGCTATGAGGGCAGGGAAGTACAGTTTTAAAGAGCTCTTTGTTAACCGGTATGTTGACCAGCTTATCGTTCCTGAAATACAGCGGGATTATGTTTGGCAAGAAGATCAGCTTCTTGGATTTTTGTCTTCGATCGCCGAGGAGTTTCGTAAATGTCAGGACGCTGATATTCCGGAGATTGATGTCGACACCCGTAGCGATTCTGGTGCTCTCTTACAAAAAGATTTTGAGGAGTTTTTCCGCAAGCGAAATTTCTCGGCCAATATTGGCTTCATCTATGCCTACAGTGATGAGCAGTACCAAGGTCGATATTTCCTGATCGACGGACAACAGCGAATAACAAGCTTGTTTCTCCTACTATTGGTTCTAGCCAGCCGATGTGATCAGGAGGAGACCTTCACAAAATACTATTGCAGAGAAGGGCACCCCTTACTTGATTATCGGGTTCGCGATGCGACCAGTCACTTTCTCAGCGCCATCGTAGAAATGTTGCTTGAGAATCCAGAAGTCGAGATAGAGGATCAAGCTTGGTATCTCGATGCTTATAACGAAGATGTAAGTATCCGGACGATGCTCAGTAATCTGAAGTCAATTTCCAGTTGGCTTGAGTCTGCGAAACTGTCAGAGATGGAGTTTTTTGATTACGTTCAGAATCATACGGAGTTCTGGTACTTCGATACCAACATCAGTGCGCAAGGTGAGAACCTTTATATCTATTTGAATGCCCGGGGAGAACAGGTCCAAAGCAATGAGAACCTGAAGGCTGAATTGTTATCGCACATTCCTACAGATTCCCAAAAGAATGACTGGGGAAAGAGATGGGAGCATTGGCAGGATCTTTTTTGGAGGCACCGAAAGCTTGGTGCAAAACAGGGTAGCCTCAATGCCGACAAGGGATTTAACGGCTTCATTTTCTGCATCGCAGCGCTGAAACAATATCTAATGGGCGACAGAGAATACATCGTGTCCGAAAAGCGAGGTGGTCGGAAAACCCCGGTTTCTGTGCTTTCGAATATGCTCGACCTGGATGATATTGAAAAGTACGTTAAGGCGCTGGAATTCCTTGATGATCATAGGGCCGAATTCCAAGCTTTATACAGTTACTCAGATTGGGTCGACAAATGTTTGATAGAGCTTTGGTCAATATGGAACCAGGACGCAACCGATTGGTTCATTGACTACCGTAGACCTGAAACCTTCTCCCCTGAGACCAATCGCATGGTTTTAGCCTGGGGAGTCTTGCACTGGGTCGTATCTGCGCTTGATAGCGAAGTGGATTTGGAACAGCTATATCGGAATCTGAGGCCCTTCTATCTTCGCTTCCACAATTACGTTCGAGCAGCCCAGCAGGTAAAAGACAGCGTAGAAAATCTTCTGAAAGATGGCTTTGTCACGAGAGACGAGTCGCATGAAGAATACGAGCGCGAAAGTTGGTTGAGAGCGATTGGCGGCGCCGAAAAACGTCGTGAAGCCGAATCTATTCTTTGGGAGCTCGAAGACCACCCATTAAACTTAGATGGGTCCGATGTGGGCGCTATTAACATCACTCACCTTGTAAAGTTCGATGCTGACCTATCAATCGATAAGGTGAGATCGATTAGAGACGCCTTCCTTAGGTGTTTCCCTGATGACTCCTCGAATAATAAGGAACTTCAAAGTCTGCTACTTCACTACGGTGATTATTGGCAACGGAAAACGCCGTGGTACTACGAGAACTATAAGTTCGATGACTGGAAGTCCATCATTCGTGGAGCACCTATCTTGGGGAAACCTCAGAACGATATTTTTCGCCACTTTTTGAGCGACCTGATTGAATCGGGCAAGGACGTTTCGACAATGCTTGCCCTAAAGCGTGAGCAATACTCGCCAAACCCAAGTGCAGCAGACCTGCGATCTCAGCTACTCTGGTACAACCACTTTCTGCGTGAATCAATGTGGAGCCAGGGTAACTCCATTGCGATTGGGGACGGCAGTGAAAATCCCCCAGATGAGGTGTTTCCGCACAAGAAAGTATTTAGAAGCACCAAGGGCGACTTCAAAGGTGGTAACCCGAGGAAACTTTCAGAAATGCTTCCAGCCGAAGCACAAACGAATGAAAGGCGGTGATTAGGTAATGGTCAGCCAAACGAACGAACGTGCGCTGGAAGCCAGCATCGAAAAGTATCTCACCGGCACTTGCCTGGAAGAACAGCGGGGCGTTCGTGAAGTCGTACCATTCAGTCAGCACCATGGCTACCGGCTAGGTCAGGCCGGAGACTTCAATGCGCGCTATGCGGTAGACACTCGCTTTCTGTTGCAGTTTCTCGAAAACACGCAGGAGGAGGAGATCACGCGCCTGAAGGATCGTTATGACAACTGGCAAACCCGAATTTTGGACCGATTCGATAAGCTGGCAAAAAAGTACGGCACGCTGCATCTGCTGAAGCGAGGTCTGGATATTGAGGACGTCCACGTTCACCTGATGTATCCCGCGCCATTGGCGAGCAGCTCCGACCGAGTTAAGCAGAATTTCGAAGAAAATATCTTTAGCAGCACTAGGCAAGTTCGGTACTCCATGACCAATACTCTGGAAGAGATTGATATGGTGCTCTTCCTGAATGGCTTGCCTTTCGCCACCCTGGAATTGAAAAACCCCTGGACCGGACAGACCGCTCGATACCATGGCCAGAAGCAATACCGGCAGGATAGGGATACCAGCCAGACGTTGCTTCAATTTGGTCGGTGTCTGGTCCATATGACCTTAGACACCGACGAAGTCTATATGACAACCAAATTGGCCGGCCAAAGTACCTTCTTTCTGCCGTTCAATAAGGGCCATAACTATGGGGCAGGCAATCCGCCCAACCCTGATGGCCATAAAACAGCTTATCTGTGGGAAGAGGTGTTCAGCCGCAATAGCATTGCCAATATCATTCAGCATTTCGTACGATTGGATGGCACCAGCAAACTGGCATTGAATAAGCGAACGCTGTTTTTCCCTCGATATCACCAGCTTGATGTGGTTCGTAAGCTCATAGCCCACACCGGAGAGCATGGGGTAGGCCAGAGCTACCTGATCCAGCATTCTGCAGGTTCTGGTAAGTCCAACTCCATTACCTGGGCGGCTTATCAGCTAATAGAAACCTATCCAATAGCGGCCAATGTTCCTGGCGCCAAAGGTATTGAGGTACCGTTGTTTGATTCGGTCATCGTGGTGACCGATCGTCGATTGCTGGACAAGCAGCTACGGGAAAATATTCGGGACTTCTCGGAGGTTAAGAACATCATTGCTCCGGCATTCAAGTCGGCCGATCTGAAACGGTCCCTGGAGCAAGGTAAAAAGATCATCATAACTACCATCCAGAAATTTCCGTTCATTATTGATGGCATCGAAGACATGAGCGACAAACGCTTTGCCGTGGTTATTGATGAGGCACATGGGTCCCAGGATGGTGCTGCACACGGAAAGATGAATCAGGTCATGGGCCGAGCAGCGGCTGAAGAGCCAGATCAAGATCCCCAAGACAAAATCTTGGAAGCCATGCAGCTGAGGAAAATGCGGGGCAATGCCTCCTACTTTGCATTCACCGCGACTCCCAAGAACAGTACTTTGGAAAAGTTTGGCCAGCCTCAATCAGATGGCAGTTTTCATCCTTTTCATCTCTACTCAATGAAGCAGGCCATTGAGGAAGGTTTTATCCTGGATGTGCTCGCGAATTACACCACGTACCGCAGCTATTACGAGATCCAGAAGTCTATTGAGGACAACCCGTTATTTGATACGGCGAAGGCACAGAAGAAGCTTAGAGCCTACGTGGAGCGGCACCCACAGACTATTGCAGCGAAAGCGGAGATCATGCTTGATCACTTCATTCCACAGGTGATCAACACTAAGCGCCTGAAGGGCAAAGCCAAGGGTATGGTGATTACTCAGAATATTGAGGCGGCTATTCGTTATTACCAAGCCATTTCCTGCGTCCTAGCTTCAAGGGGAGCCCCGATCAAAGTGCTGATCGCCTTCTCCGGCACCAAGGAGGTCGATGGTATTGAGTACACCGAAGCGGATATGAACGGGTTTGCGGAATCTGAAACGCGGGAATACTTCGACAAGGATAACTACCGCCTGTTGGTAGTGGCCAACAAATACCTGACAGGTTTTGATCAGCCAAAGCTCTCCACTATGTATGTGGATAAAAAGCTACAAGGAGTGTTGGCTGTGCAGGCGCTTTCACGACTGAATCGCTCCGCGCCCAAATTAGGCAAGAAGACCGAGGACCTTTTCATTCTGGATTTCTTTAATTCGGTGGATGATATCAAGGCTGCGTTTGATCCCTTTTACACCGCCACCAGCCTTTCGCAGGCAACGGATGTGAATGTTCTTCACGAACTGAAGGATAATCTGGAGGAAGTGGGGGTCTTTGATTGGCCTGATGTGGAGGAATTCGTTGCACTGTATTTTGACAATGCTGACGCCCAAAAGTTGAGCCCGATCATTGATACGTCTGCTGATAGGTTCAATAACGAACTGGATCTAGAGGATGAGGGGAAGGCCGACTTCAAGATCAAGGCTAAGCAGTTTGTTAAGATTTACGGTCAGATGGCGTCGATTATGCCGTACGAGGTGGTGGCTTGGGAGAAGTTGTTTTGGTTCCTGAAGTTCCTGATTCCCAAACTCAAGATCAAAGACAAGGATGCTGACCAGATAGATGCCTTGTTGGAATCCGTCGATCTCTCCTCTTACGGACTTGAGCGCGTAAAACTGAATCACGGTATTGGTCTGGATGAGACGGGCTCGGAGCTGGACCCTACAAACCCCAATCCGCGTGGCACCCATGGGGGCGAAGATGAAAAAGACCCTCTGGATCAGATTATTCAGAACTTCAATGAGCGCTGGTTTCAAGGATGGGAGGCTACGCCCGAAGAGCAACGGGTAAAGTTTCTGAGCATTATGAAGAATATTCAGGATCATCCTGATTTCGAAACCAAGTACCGTAACAACCAGGATGCGGATAACCGGGCACTGGCATTTGAGAAAATTTTTGAGGAAGTAATGCTGGAGCGTCGAAGGCAGGACCTGGAGCTTTATCGCTTGGTTGCCAGCGATGGCGCGTTCAAGTCATCAATGCAGCAAAGCTTGCGAAACTTAATAGGTTAAAGAGCGAGGTCAGTTAGCGGCTAGAAATCTAGATTGTTGGCTCAAGCTTTACATTGCCGGTTGATCATAATTTATGCTCTCGTTTCTAAAAAACAGGTTAGGCTAGCGTCGTATATGCTATGCGTCTTTGGGAGTGGGGACCAAGAAGCTGAGGTTAGAAACTTGATTAGTCGTCCAAAATCTGTGGGGCCGGGTGAAATGTAGCCGTATTGCTACGCTGGCTTCTAGTTTCTCATTATCTGGCATGTAAAATCGCTCTGTGTCGCGTCTGCTGATTGACAAACAAATCTCTGGGGTGAAGTTCTAAATTATGAAGGTCCGTTTCTGGAAACAAGATGACTGTGCTCTAGGCGAGGTAAAATATACAGATTTCAATGAGGTGCTGATTCCATATCATGATGAGAATGCCGCTGAGACGTTCATTATTAAGAGCTTTAGTGGCGACGGTAACATATCGTGGAAAGTTGAAGGTATTCAATTCGCTGAGTCTGAAATCGATATTAGTCTTGCAGAGGTAAAGCACACGGATTCAATAGGATTGATGGCGTCAAAGGGTAGCTCATCTCCTAATAAAATAGTTACTCGCTTTAACATAGTTGAAGTTGATTTTGGGCACAAAGTATCTGCGATCGATTCACAAGGACAGCTGGGTCAAAGCGTTTTATGCTCAGCCTCTCACCTTCCTAGCGAATTGTACAAAAAACGGCCATGTATTGTTCTATCGGTGAACGGTGACCGAATTCAAGTCATGCCTTTGACCACCTCTCCGAATTCTGGTGACCCAGAAAGTATGGAAATATCAAAAGAATCCTTTGCAAAATTGCACGCTAAATACACCGAGAGAACGTGTCGAACTCTTCCTCGCATGATTCAGACAGTATCTTCATATCGGGTTTATCCCCCAATGCTTAAAGGCAATTCGTTTCCTGTTACTTGTTTCGCCTTTAAGCTTTGTTCCGATGATAAGGCTGAGATGAAGCTCCGGCTCGCAAGGCACTATGGGAGCGACGTAGTGGCTGACTTCGAAGCTTTAAAACAGTCTCATAGCCAGCTAAAGCATGAGCGTGGCGCCCTCTTGACGACAAAAGAGGATCTCAGAGATGCAAAGAAAGGCCTGGAGGACCGAATGACTCGACTTCTAGAAATAATAGGGGAGGTCTCGAAACAGTATGGGTTGGAGGGCGATCCTGAGGATGCCCTGAAAGCTCTCTTGGATTGAGTGGTAAGATGTTGACAGTAGGGAGTCGTTCACATAGTATTCCTTACATGGCGGTGCCAAGGTCGTATCAGCCCACCACCGCGACTAGTAGGAGGCATATGCTGTTTAGCTTGTGCTGAGCACTAATGATACAACGTAAAGTAAAAAAACCGACCTCTTGGTCGGTTTTTTTTTGGGCATAAAGCGGCCGAGTGATTGGAGGCAGGTCAGCTCTGGCCTGAGAGGAAAAAATCATATCGTAGCCTAAAGGTTTGAGATTGTTGGGCGACAGCCAAACTACCTCCCAAGTAGCATAGTGAAATTAGCTATTTAACTAGCCTCAAACTAGGCTTGGATCTGTCAGAAAAATTGGTTGGCGAATTACCACTCAAGGCATTCAACATCAGGCCAAATGTAAGCTCATCCAGTTCTTCCGGTTCAATCAATAGTTCTCTGGCAACGTCAATTTTCGAGATTCCATCCTCGCGCAGGCTGGCAAAAACCTTCTTGAGCACCTGCGATGTTTCGAATGGTGATGGCTCGGGCTCGTGATCCCGGCCTAATTTAGCCAAGTCAATACACAGTGTTCGATAGGTCCAGTCCGATGTTAAATTCAGTGAGTGAAGCCGGTAGTTAAGGGCTGCGGCAGAGACGTTCCAGTATTTTTTATGGGAGATAAGGCTCTTTAGCGTCGCTGTTCTTGGGGCATTTGCCAACACACTTCTCCTGGGCATTAGAAACGCTGATGCAAAAGAGTTAGCTTCCTTCTCTGCTTCTTGACCTTGCGGTGCGCCGTGTCGGTGCATTACCAAATGGCCCAATTCGTGTGCGGCATCAAACCGGCATCGTTCCGCTGTTTTCTTTGTGTTGAGAAAGACAAAAGGAATATCGCCATACCACATGGAGAAGGCATCGACTTCTCTAGCATCAACGGATAGAGAAAATACACGAACGCCCTTGGATTCAAGTAAAGCGATCATGCTTTTAATTGGAAGCTCGCCTAGATCCCAGTATCGACGCAGCATTTCGGCTGCGGATTCAGGATCATTTTTCTGCCCGAGACCTGGATATTGGTCATCCTCAGACGATCTTTGGCCGGCATCAATTTTTGAATCTACATTTGACGCAATTCTGTAATCCTCAGGAAAATCAGGTGAAGGCAAATCAAACTTGCCTTCAATCCAGCGGTTCAAGAGAAGTGCCACAGCACCCGCCGATAAAGCAATATCCCTTTTAGAGGCCGTCATTTTGGTAAGCGCACGAAAGCTTGCCACCTCGACGGGGAGCTCTTCTACATCATCAGCAAAGAAAAATTCGACCGGAAACCTGAGCGCATTCGCGATCTTGTCGACTGTGTGGTTTTCAGGCACGGTCTGGCCACTCTCATAAGCAGTGATTGACCGATCTGTCACATTAACTTCCTTAGCCAATGCCCGCTTTGTAAGGCCTCTGCGCTTTCTTGCGAGGGCAAAACGAGTATTGTTGAACATGCTATGCCTTTTTCTTAATTGGTACTTCTATATCGGGCAAGTCAGGAAGATCGATTTGGACCGAATCGTCATCTAACGGCATACTCGGCAGAACAATCCGTTCCTTCCAACCATTGATTTTTCCATTGGAAATGCTAGATGGAAGGGAAAGTTCACAGCGTACTTCGTTGGCAGCCAAATGCATCAAAAGTACCCAAGTCGTGAGCCCTTGGTTTTCCTCTATCGCTTGCAACAACTCACTGAACATATCCAACTGATTGTTGGCTTCAATCGCTTCAGCAGTATTAATTCCCTTTGGACACTTATTTGAAGGCGTCGGCCCGACCATACCGGTTGCATCATCTCCGGTGGTGACAACGATAGCCAAAGCGTTTTCGTCGTTCACCGTGAGCTCATAGTTGCCTTTATCTGATTTCCTCCACCCCTCAGGCCTTAGCTGTTCCCGTAATACGGCAACGGTTTCTGCCCACATGATGATCCCGCGAGAGATACTCGGATGATTGGCCGTAGTGCGAGATCTTGCCAGGTATCCCTGCCAGACGGATTCTCTAAGGACAGGTAACTGAATCCCAAGTTGGGACAGTCGATCTACAGCATTCTCTTCAGTGTGTAAAAGGTTGTGCATGAGGTTGCCTCCGGGGCGGAACTCTAGTCTTCCTGTTTTTATACCTCAAATGAGGTTAAAAAACAAGAAGAGTAATGGCGTGATGGAACTATCCGCGTGCCAGAGCCCGAAGATTTCGTTGAGGGGACATCCAAGATCTGGCGTCGGATTGAGCATCTCCAGAGAAGTTCTCGCCGGTTTACCAAAGGCGTAGGACAAGCATTTACATCGAGGGCTATGGCAGCTCTATAGGGGGTCTACCAGAGGGACTTTTTCTGGTCGTTTTCTGTGTCCAAGTTAGGAGCTTTCGGTTTCTGTGCAAAGGTCAGTTATTTCAGACTGAGAAAAACGTCCCGAAAGCCGTGGACACACCATGGACACAATTTGGACACAGGCTCAGATTTATGTGCCAAATAGTAAAATTTCACAAGCGGGGCAAAAGTCACTGCCTAGTTGGAAGTTTATTCAGAAGTAATTTGCGAGGTAAAGGAGTGTTCAGAAATTTCAGGTGTGTAACTTGCTGAATTTGCATTGAAATGGCCCGCCCGAGAGGATTCGAACCTCTGACCTCCGCCTCCGGAGGGCGGCGCTCTATCCAGCTGAGCTACGGGCGGTCTTCAACAAAGTTGGCGTGTTTGACCGTTGCCTTCGGTTCCGGATTTTTTCAGTGACCCTTGCCTCCGGAGGGCAACGCTCTATCCAGCTGAGCTACGGGCGGAAGAAATCAATCGCTTGGTGCGTTAATTTCGAGTGCGCAATCTTACGTGTGAAGAGGTGTTCTGTCCAGCCCTCCTGGTATCTTTGCTGCGATGGCGTGGATTCACGCTGAGTCTGCTTCGGCCCTGGGATTTCTGGGGTAGTAACGTTCGGGCAGCCGTTCGATGTGAGGGAAGAAACGGGTGTCCTTGTAGGGCATTTTCATGAAGCCGGAGACGCCGAGGCCGGTGATCTGGTCCACCGCTGACAGAATCTCGCTCAGAAGCTGACTGAACTCGCCTTCACGGTCCGGATCCAGCAGCCGGTAGTGGCTGTGGATCTTGAGGTGGCGGGGAAGCGCTTCGAAGATGATCATGCCGGTGTGGTGAATGTCGTTGAGGGACTCCAGCGCATTGATGATGGTCTGGGGCAGTACCAGGAATTCCTCCGGGTCGGGGCCATCCTCGAAGTAGGAATGCACCCGGGATTCGTCTTCCACTTCCGGCGCCGCGCTGACCTCGTATTTCAATTGCATGCCCGGCTCGATCACGAAGGGCTGATCCGGTTCGTCGCGATCGATGTGCAGGGTGTTTCGCGCATTGAACAGGCAGCTTTTGAAGATGCCCTGACGGTAGATGGCCTGGGCCAGGTACACCATGTTGTTGACGGCCCTGACGAAGGCCGCCTTGAGGCTCGGGTCGTGCAGGTTCAGTGAGGTGTCGATGTAGACACCGTCGCTCTCCCAGCGTACGGCAAGACCACCTTCAACAGGGTATCGCCCCAGCCGGCTGACGGCGGCCAGAAACGCCTTTTCGGTCTCACCCATGCCCTGCATGAAGTTTTTGTAGTAACGGTCCAGCTGCACATCGTTAACGTCGTTGAGGGTTTCGGGGGCGCCTTCCTGTCGCAGGAAGGACTTGCGGGAACTGTACACCACGGTGTCGATTTCATGATCTGATGGTCGTGTCCACACTGGCACCAGCGGGGCCACGGGCGGTTCCGGCAGGTCGATCATCACGGTGCGCGCCATTCTCGGCATTTCTTTCAGGTAGTAGTCACCGGCCCGTCGACGGGTTTCCGGATCCGGGGCCAGCATGCCGTCGAGCATGCGGGCGAATTCCATGGGCAGTCCAAGGGAGCTGGCGGGAATCGCCTGGTGTCCGAACCGGCACGACTGGCCGGAGGCCAGCGCATAGAGGGTTCCGGCGGCGCCCTGTTCGTCGAAGCGGGGGGACGACAGGCCGCCGTTCAGCTGTTCGTCGCCGATGAAGTAGACATCCCCCAGCCGCGCGTTGGTCTGTTGCAGGTTGTCGGACATCAGCTCCATGACATTGCTGGTGATGAACTGCTGGTTGGCATCGAGCTGCGCAAACACCGACGAGCCCCAGTCGATCAGGGCGATGTTTTCGGTGTTGGCGTCGAACACCAGGTTCGACGGTTTGATGTCGCCGTGCACAATGGGGCGTCCGGCGGGGCCGTTCTCGCGACGCAGGTTGCGCAGGATGTCCGCAAGCTGGTCGGCGATTCGTATGATCAGCCGCGGTTTCAGGCGGCCTTCACGCAGTGACACTTCTTCCAGATTAATGCCAGCTGCCCGTTCCATGACCAGGATAGGCTGATTGCGTGCCCGCTGGTAGGCGATCAGTCGCGGCACCCGCGGGTGGCGGACCTGCTCGAGAATGAAGGCTTCGTCCTCGAGGCGGTCCTGCAGGTGTTGTGGCAGGTTGATACGGGTGAACTTGAAGACGTGTTCGGGGCCGGTGCCGTCCTGGCTTGGCAGGCGACCTGCAAACACAAAGCCGTAGGCGCCCTTGCCGATCAGTTCGATGTCCCGGTAACCCAGTTGGCGGAGCTGGGTGGCACAGAGCGCCACCCAGTCCTTGAGCTTCTTGGCATCGTCATGGCTGAGCAGGTAGATCGACTGCTCTTCAGGTATGTAGAACTGCTGCAGCTGTGTCTTCTGCGCCATGATGTCCCGTCAGCCCAGATGCAATAGCATCGATTGCGGCGATTCCAGATAGCCTTTCCAGCGATTGCAGAAACGCGCAATGGTGCCGCCGTCGATGATGCGATGGTCACCCGCCCAGCTCACGGTCAGGATAGACCGTTCCACCACCTGGCCATTGGCGTCGAAGCGGGGCAGTTTCTGGGTGCGGCCCAGGGCCACAATCGCCACTTCCGGCGCGTTGATAATGGGGGCGGCATAAGTGCCACCCAGTGCGCCGATGTTGGAGATGGTAATGGTGCCGCCCTTGAGGTCTTCCTGGCTGACACGGCCTGAACGGGCCGCCTCGGTCAGGCGCGCCACTTCATCGGCAACCCCCAGCAGGGTGCGGCTCTCCACACCCTTCACGTTGGGAACCATCAGGCCCGCCTTGCTGTCAACCGCCATGCCGATATTGCACTGGGACAGGTAGTGAATCTCCGTGACGTCGTCGTTGAGACGGCTGTTGAGCACCGGGAATTCCTGAACCGCCAGGGCCATGGCTTTCATGAAGAAAGGCATCAGCGTCAGCCGTGAGCCACTGGCTTCGGCCTCCGGTTTGAGCTGCTCCCGCAGTTTCAGCAGGTCGGTGACATCAATGTCCTCACTGTAGATGAAGTGAGGAATGGTGGTCGCCGACGCCACCATGCTGCGGGCCATCGCGGCTTTGATGCCGCGGATCGGCTCGACCCGGACTTCCTGCTCACCCTCCGGTTGTCTGCGCGCACTGCCGGTACTGGCTGGCTGTGATTCACCAGCACTTGTCTGGCCCTGTGCAGGCGCTGCGGGCTTGTCGAGGTGGGCCAGTACATCGGCCTTCAGCACCCGGCCATCCTTGCCGGAACCGGCGATGTCCGCCAGGTTCACGTCATGCTCCCGCACCAGACGACGCACGGCGGGGCTGGCGGGAATGCGCTGCCGCTTGCCCGTAGCGACCGGTTTGGCCGTCGCCGTTGCGGGTTCCGGTGCCGGCGTTGATGTGGCTTTTGCGTCGGCAGGCTCATCACGTTCGCGGGGAATAAACGCAAACAGGGGGGAGTGTACCCGGGCCATCTCCTGCTGCTGGTGATAGAGTTTGGTGACACGGCCGGCCTTGGGCGCGGTGATCTCGACCATCGCCTTGTCGGTCATGACATCCACCACCGGCTGGTCTTCCTCGATCTCATCGCCTTCGGCCACGCGCCATTCCACCACCTCACACTCGACGATGCCTTCCCCGATGTCCGGGAGGATGAAGTCCTCGGTGGCGTCGTCAGTCGCTGCACTGTTGGTGTCGGAGGATTCCGGTGATGCCGGCGTCTCGTTAACGGTTTCAGATGGCTGGGTTTGAGGGGCGGCGGCCTGTTCGCTGTCGCCACCTTCTTCCACCAGCTCAAAAAGCGGTGCGTGGACCTTCGCGATGTCGCCCTCCTTATGGTAAAGGCGAGTTACCTTGCCCTTGTAGGGGGCCGGAATTTCCACCAGCGCCTTGTCGGTCATTACCTCGGCGACGGGCTGGTCCTCTTCGATGATGTCCCCTTCGGCGACCAGCCACTTGACCAGTTCGCACTCCACGATACCTTCGCCGATATCGGGCAGTATAAAATCACTCATGATTGCTCTCCTGTCCTGATATCAACCTAGAATTCCACGCTCGACCTGATGGCCTCATAGACCTTCAGGTGATTGGGCAGGTGCTCTTTTTCCAGCACCAGCGGGAACGGAGTGTCCATCCCGGTGACCCGAGCGATCGGGGACTCCAGGTACAGGAAGCAACGCTCCTGTATCGTCGCCGCAATTTCGCCGGCGAAACCGCCGGTCAGCGGGGCTTCGTGGGTCACCACCAGGCGCCCGGTCTTGAGCACCGAGTTGGCGACGGTTTCCACATCCCACGGCAGGATGGTTCTAAGGTCGATGACTTCACAGGAAATGCCTTCTTTCTCCGCCATTTCGACGGCGTGTTCGATCACTTCCATCTGCGCGCCCCAGCCCAGCACGGTAATATCTGTGCCTTCCTTGAGGACTTCGGCTTCGCCCAGCGGCAGCCGGTAGTCTTCGTCCGGTACCTCACCCACCGAGGCGCGGTAGAGCCGCTTGGGCTCGAAGAACAGGGTGGGGTTGGGATCATGAATTGCACCCAGCAGCAGGCCCTTGGCCTGGTGAGGATTGCGCGGAACCACAATCTTCAGGCCCGGCGTATGGGCAAAGTAGGCTTCTGGCGATTGCGAGTGGTAAAGCCCACCGGCAATGCCGCCACCATAGGGCGCACGTATGGTCAGCCCGCCAACATTGAACAGGTCGCCGGAGCGGTAGCGGAACTTGGCGGACTCGTTCACGATCTGGTCGAAGGCGGGGAAGATGTAATCCGCGAACTGTATCTCGGCCACCGGTACGGAACCCTGCGCTGCCAGACCGTTGGCGAAGCCGATGATGCCCTGTTCCACCAGCGGTGTGTTGAAGCAGCGGGCCTTGCCGTACTTCTGTTGCAGGTTGCTGGTGGCACGGAAAACGCCGCCGAAAACGCCGACATCCTCACCGAAACACAGCACCCGCTCGTTGGCGGCCATGGCGGTGTCGAGGGCATTGTTGATGGCCTGGAGCATATTCATCTTGGTCATCTCAAGCCCCTCCCTTGGCGTGTTCGGCGCTCTTCGGATAGGCGTCGGGATGCCGGCGGATATGGGCCTTGAGCTTTTCGAACTGATCGGCGAGGGCTGGTGGCACCTCGTCGTAGACGTCGCTGACCAGCGAATCAAGCGGAGGTGGTGGCCGCTTCTGTGCCCGTTTCATGGTTTCCAGCACTTCGCGGCGCATGTTCTCCTGGAGCTGTTTCTCGTCGTCCTCGCTCCACCACTTCTTGCTTTCGAGCCAGAGTCGCATACGCAGAATCGGATCTTTCTCACGCCACACGGCTTCCTCGTCCTTGCTGCGATAGCCGGAAGGGTCGTCGGAAGAGGAGTGTGCAGCCAGGCGATAGCTCATGGCTTCGATCAACACGGGGCGATTGTGCTCCACCGCCAGGCTGCGTGCTGCCCTGGTGGCTTCGTACATGGCCAGGATGTCGTTACCATCCACCCGGATCACGTCCATCTTGTAGCCGTAGGCGCGGGGTGCAACACCATCGGCGGCGAATTGTTCGGCGGCCGGGGTGGAAATGGCGTAGCCGTTGTTGCGGCACAGGAAAATCACCGGCACGCGATGGACGGCCGCCATGTTCAGGGCGGCGTGGAAGTCACCTTCCGATGCGGCGCCTTCACCGAAGTAGGTAATGGTGCAATGACCCTCGCCCGCCATTTTCTGGCCATAGGCGTAACCGGTGGCCTGGGGAATCTGCGTCGCCAGGGGCGATGAAATGGTCATGTAGTTCAGCTTGCTGGAACCGTAGTGAACGGGCATCTGGCGCCCCTTGCCATAGTCCAGTTCATTGCCGAACAGCTGATTCATGAACTCATCGATGGTGAAGCCGCGATAGACCAGGGAGCCTTGCTCCCGATACTGCGCCATGATCATGTCGGCGTCGTCCAGCGCAGCGGTACTGCCGATCACGGCGGCTTCTTCGCCGGTGCACTGCATGTAGAAGCTCAGGCGCCCCTGTCGCTGGGCGGCGAGCATGCGTTCATCGAGAATCCGGGTGGTAACCATCGAACGGTAGATACGCAGGGCTTTCTCTTTATCGAGTTTTGGCGCTTTGGCGCCCTTGTAGAGCGAGCCGTCCTGCTTCAATAGCTTGAAGGTGGGAATTCGGAATTCCGCACCGTCGGTAAAGACCGGGGAGTAAACAACTTTCGATTTTGTTGTTGTCATAATCCTCTTCCTGGGGTGTTGGCCTGAGGAACAAAACACCCCTTGTGGGGGTGTCGATGATGTCATTGTAGTCAATCCGGCAGGATCTGGTGTGACCCTGTCAGTGCTACTTGCTGTTTACCTTAACGTAAACTGCGGCTTTCGGGTAGACCTGGTGTGCAGATTTTGGCCTTCACATGTGCCATCTGCTGGTAAGTTAATGATTATTCGGGATAGAGAGGGGCAGGTGTGATGCTGACCAGGGTTTCTTCGTTACCGATATTCACTTCTCCGTCCTGGATCGTGCACTGCAGGTTCATGCCGCGTTCGGCCAGGCTGGCGAGTGCTTCGGTGTCTTCCTGGGGCAGGTCGATGATGGTGAGGTTATTGAAGCGGCTCAGCTTGCCATGATGTTTTTCCCACCACAGGGGCACGGCACGGCCACCGTAGGTGTACAGGATAACCTGGTCCGCCCGGTTGCAGGCTTTACGCAGGCGGCTCTCGTCGGGCAGGCCGAGCTCGATCCACAGCTCGATTTCATCGCTCAGGCTTTTTTGCCACAGGTCCGGCTCGTCGTCGGTGCTGATGCCCTTGGTGAACTCCAGGTGTTCGCTGGCGTTCAGTACGAATGCCAGCAGACGAATCATCATGCGCTCATCGGTTTCCGACGGGTGCCGGGCAATGGTGAGATGGTGATCACCATAGTAATGCCGGTCCATGTCGGCGATGTTGAGTGTTGCCTTGAAGATGGTTGCCTTGAGCGCCATTGAGCTTCCCGTGGTCGTTTTGTCTGCTGATATGTGGGCAGTGTAAAGCAAATGGCCGGGTTCTGAGAGGCAGTTGGTACATCTATTTGCACAAAAATCACTCGAAGGGGTTGCAAAGCCGCATGCAAATGACAATAATTATCAGTACCTTTCATCGGGACTTTGAGTGACTAATATGTACGTATGCCTTTGTCATGGTGTAACAGACCGGGAAATTCGGGAAGCTGCCGATAACGGCGTCAGTTCCATGCGCCAGCTTGGCAAGGAACTGGGCGTTGGAACCCAGTGTGGCCGTTGCGCCTGTACCGCACGGGAAATTCTGCGTGAAAGCCGTACTCCGGATTATCTGGCCATGGCAAACATGCTCGCCCAGCCCGCCTGATCGGGGGCTTGCTGCAATCATTTCCCATTTGTGATTTTTTCTCCCCGGAGGAAGGGCTATCCTTGTACGGATCGCACATCCAAGCAAGGAGAAACGTCATGAAAGGCGACAAGAAAGTCATCCAGTTCCTGAATAAAGTACTTGGCAACGAGCTCACCGCAATTAACCAGTATTACCTGCATGCCAAGATGTACAAAGATTGGGGCATCACCAAACTGGCAGCCAAGGAATACGAAGAATCCATTGACGAAATGAAGCACGCCGATGTGCTGATTGAGCGCATCCTGTTCCTGGAAGGCCTTCCCAACCTGCAGGATCTGAACAAGCTTCTGGTTGGCGAGAATGTCGAAGAGATGCTGTCCTGCGACCTGAAGCTGGAACTGACGGCACATGCGGATCTGAAGGAAGCCATCGTTCATTGTGAGTCCGTCCAGGACTACACCAGTCGAGCGCTGTTCCGCCATATCCTGGACAGCGAAGAGGAGCACATTGACTGGCTGGAAACACAGCTGGAAATGATCGGCCAGATGGGTATTCAGAATTACATTCAACTGCAATCTTCTGCTGCGGAGTAACGCCAGACAATGGATCTGTCCTGTTTTAAAGCCTATGACCTGCGTGGCCGCGTGCCGGATCAACTCAACCCGACACTGGCCGAGCGTATTGGCAGAGCCTATGTGGAAGTGACCGGTGCCAAAAAGGTAATTGTCGGTTACGACATCCGTCTGTCGAGCCCCGAAATATCGGAAGCACTCAGTTCAGGCTTGATGGCGGCCGGCGCGGATGTGTTTGATATTGGCCTGTGCGGTACCGAGCAGGTCTATTTCGCCACCAGTCACTACAAGATGGATGGCGGCATCATGGTAACCGCCAGCCACAACCCGAAAGATCACAATGGCATGAAAATGGTTGGGCCCGAATCCCGGCCCATCAGCTCCGACAACGGCCTCAATGATATCCGCGACCGTGTCCCGGAACCGTTTGCGGACGCACCGGTTCAGGGCAGGTATGAGCCCCTGGAGGCCATGGGTGCGTATATCGATCACCTTCTGGGCTACATTGATGCCGCTGCACTCAAGCCGCTGAAAATCGTGGTAAACGCCGGCAATGGTGGCGCGGGTCTGGTGATTGACCAGCTGGAGAAGCACCTGCCATTTGAGTTCATCAAGGTACACCACCAGCCGGATGGTCACTTCCCGAACGGCGTACCCAATCCCATCCTCGAGGAAAACCGGGCTGCCACTGCGGAAGCCGTGAAGGCCAACGGAGCCGCCATGGGAATCGCCTGGGATGGCGACTACGACCGCTGCTTCTTCTTCGACGAGAATGGTCGATTCATCGAGGGCTACTACATCGTTGGCCTGCTGGCGGACCAGTTCCTCCGCAAGACCGGCGGCGGCAAGGTCATCCACGACCCGCGTCTGACCTGGAATACCCTTGATCTGGTGAAAGCGGCCGGTGGCGAAGCCATCGAAAGCAAAACCGGCCACGCCTTCATCAAACAGCGCATGCGCGATGAGGACGCGGTATACGGTGGCGAAATGAGCGCCCACCACTATTTCCGCGACTTCGCCTACTGCGACAGCGGTATGATCCCCTGGTTGCTGGTGGCAGAACGCCTGTGCCAGTCCGGTCAGCCGTTTTCCTCACTGATCGATGCCCGGATTGAAGCCTACCCGGCCAGCGGCGAGATCAACCGCACCATCGCCGATCCCCCCAAAGTCATCTCCGCCATCGAAACCGCCTACAGCGCCGATGCCAAAAGCGTCAGCCACGTGGACGGCGTGAGCGTGGAGTTCGACGACTGGCGCTTCAACCTGCGGATGTCCAACACCGAACCGGTCGTTCGCCTGAACGTTGAATCTCGCGGTGATATTCCCTTGATGAAGGCGAAAACCGAAGAGCTTCTCGCGGAAATGGAGCGTTTGAATAGCGAAGGCTAGTTCAAAAATTCTGGGCTGAGCAAAGAAGGCTATTCGTGGAGTGTGGAGCCGGGGTGCCGGTGAACCTGTCTGAAACTGTGCGGAGCCATGGATGGCGGAGCCAAGCGTACAGGGATGTATTCACAGCGTGTTTCAGACAGGTTCGCCGGCACCCCGGCTTGGCTCCGATCCCCAAAGCTCAAAGCCAGTCATTCAGCATAATGCCAATGCCGACCCTCTGAATCCTCTCGTTGTAGTCAATCAGGCTCTCCCCATAACCGTTGTAGTACTGGAAGAACCCCCGGAGGGTATCCCCCATCGGAAAGCTGTAACCAAACTCCACCGACGTCTTGTTATCCTCAGAGCGCAGATTGTTACGCAGCTTCATGGAAAGCGTGCGGTCCTCGGTCAGCTTGTAGACCGCCAGATAGTCCGCGTGGCCAACAAATCGTTCAATGTCAGGGTTGTCATCCTTGCTATCACGCTCCGGCAGTCGATACCAGGGCTGCACATGAAACAGCCAGCGATCATAACTGTACCCGATTGAGCCGATAATCCGGTTCCAGCTTCGGGAGCGGGGCTCAGACTGCCCGTTGGACTGGTGGTTAAGGCCTACTGTGAACCCGCTGAGGGTGCCGGGCCCGATGTCATAATCTGCCTGATAGCGAAGAAAAACCTCCGGTTCAAAGTTAGTTTCCCGGAAAGGCGCGGAATCATCAGTGTTGTACACCTGCCAGAAGGATTGTTGGGTGTAGCCAAACCAGAGCGTCGTACGATCATCCAGAATACCCGTCAGCAAGGGCACCTTGAAACTGATCTGATACTTGGCTTCCTTGTTGTCGATGGCGTGATCGTAGGGGCTTTCTCCCAGTCGCGGACTGACAGGTACCTCATTCGGTGTGTCCACCCAGGTGAAAGGCAGGATGTAAGTCGGGCGGTGGCCCACAAAGCTGCCAGAGAAGGAAAAAATTGCTTTTTCTGTTGCCGTGTAGCGCTTGACCAGTGCGGCCATAACGCCTCGATTCTCGTCCTCCGCTTCACCCTCCGCGATGTCGGCGGACTCGTCATATTCGAGAGTCTCGGTGGCTTCTTGTGCTTGTCGCGTTTCTTCTGTTCCGGCTTTATCCTGCGCCTTCTCAGGAGCGTTGATGCTGTCGTAGCAGGCGAGGCGCTGAATGCCGTCGTCAATCAGTGCGCAGTCATCCAGGGTCAGCCCATCCGCTGTCGGGGGTTTTTCATCAGACTGACCATGCACCAGGGCAGGTAGCAGGCAGGCTGCGGCGAGCGGGATGAGCGTGAAGTTAAATCGGGACGAAGCGCCGCGGGATGTATCCATATCCGCTATTCCTCATTAGGCGTTAAGGCTGATCCAGGTATTAATGATGCCGTATAACCAGACTCCAATAAGCGTGAGGGCGAGCAACGAGAAAACGATCTTGTGGCGCGTCTTTTTATCGGCCTGCGCGGCGGCAACCCAGCGCAGGTACATCAGCCCGATAAAGCTACAAAACACCGCCAGGCTTGCAAGGGCAGGGATCAGCAGCCACGCGGGATTGAGAGTGGCGTCATCGTCAACGCGTCCGGAAAACCAGGCCATGGAGATCAGTAACACTGCAAGCGCGGAAAATTCCAGTATCAGTAGAGGCTTGCGAAGTGGATGGGGGGCTTGCTCGAGTTGTCGCATAATCCAGTATTCCGCGATGTGTGGTCGGTTCCTATGTTACCCGGAATAGCTTCCCCGGGCTCTAATGCTTACGAAACGGCAATTAAAATGCTTGAAATCAACCGCCGATTTTGCACTTTGGTTTTTTTGCCTGGCCGCAGTCGCTATAATGCGGCGACTGATTATTATAACGCTCAAATGCGAGGTGCATTGTGAAGATGAAGAGAGTCCTGGCTGCTGTATTGCTTGGCTTTGGCCTGACAGCGGGTGCCGTAATGGCAAGTGTTGAAGACGAAATCCGTGCACGCATCGCCCCGGTGGGTGAGGTTTGTGTGCAGGGCGACGATTGCGGATCCGCATCAGCGCCTGTTGAAGAAGCCAGCTCGGGACCTCGTTCTGGAGATGAAGTTTACAGCGCGGTCTGTATGGCGTGCCATGACACCGGCGCAGCCGGTGCACCGAAAAAGGGTGATACTGCCGCCTGGAGCTCCCGTATCGATAAAGGGTTAGAAACCCTGGTAGATCATGCTATTAACGGCTTTAACGCCATGCCTGCCAAAGGTGGCTGTAGCAATTGTCCCGATGAGGAAATCGAGGCTGCGGTAGAGTACCTGGTGTCTGAGAGTCAATGAGTCGATCAGCACGAAAGAATTAACTAAAAAGCCCCGCCTTAGCGGGGCTTTTTAGTTTATCGGTGGGTAGGAACGACGTTGGCGGTCAAAGGTCGCCAGGAAAGCCGTCCTGTGATGGCCGACATCGCCTGCTGCCCTTGCCTGATTGGAATGCGCCATTCGGTCGTTGCGTCCGGATCAATGTGTCCGGCTGACAATCGCGGATCCACCCAGCCAAAGGTGCCCGAGCCCGACACCTGAACCCAGGACGGGTCACCCTCGGGCGCAGTGTCCTGGCTATGAGTGACCGCCTCCCAGAGGCTGCTTTGGGTACTGGCCTCAACGCGGTCACGGTGGAATCTCAGGAAAGGTTGGTTTTCACTGTCGAAAACCGTCAGCACTTCCTCCCCTCTGTAACTGACCATGATGGCTGGCTTGGGTGCATCCAGTATGGTCACGCCCATGGCTTCAACACCCCCCTCTTGGAGGACGCTGGCCCGCACAATGCCCTCCGGAGTGCCTTCGGCACTCGGAGGTTGATGCGCGTTACTTTGCCCGGGCACAACGCTTATCAGCGTTGTGCCCGCCATCAACATAGCCAGACTGACGAACCGTATGTGACGAAAGTCTGTGCGTTTCATCTTTGCTCCTTCAGAACTGGCCAACAACACTGTCGAGCAGGTTGCTATCGTCGTTGGTGTTGTCCGCCAACTGGGTGTCGCCGCTACACTGCAGAGAACCAGCGGTCTTCACGGTGATCGGGACAGAGACCGACGGCACACGGCCTTCTTCGGTATCCTTGCTGGCGAACAGCATGTATACGCCGGCAGGAGCAACGTTACTGGTTTCCGGCATCTTCAGCCGGATGCTACGACCATTGCGGCCTTGAACCGGAAGCTCGATGGCGCGTTGATCGCTGTCGACCACGTGCGTCATGACCGTCCGACGAATCAACAGCACCTTGTCGATGTCTTCTGCCTGGTCCACCTGGATGGTGAATTCGTCGCCAGGCATCAGGGATTTCGGCGCCGAGAGAATTTCCGGGCGATCGTTCCGCATGGCGTAAGGTGGTGTGTAGATTTCAAAGCTCGGGTCCCGACCGTCGTATGGCGCGAAGCCGAGGTCTGACAGGTCGGTAAAGCTCAGGTAGCCGGTGTTGATCGGAGAGTGGCCGGCGACCATGACCCGACCATCAGGCAGCAACACAGCCGTGTTGTGGTAGGTGCGCTGGCGAATGCCGGTCGCCATTTCGGTCCAGGTGTTGGTCTCAGGATCGAACCGCTCGGCAGTCCTGATGGCGCCTTCCAGACCAGGCAATACCACCCCGTCGCGGTCTCCGCCGCTGAATACCATGACCGAGCCATCAGGCATGAGCACATTGGTGCCGTACCAGCGTGGTTGGTTCAGGGATCCGGTAAGGCGGGACTCATAGTCGACCTCGTCGCCATTGGTGCGTACGGTGTCGATCCGGCTCTGATCTGTGGGCAGGTAGCCACCCGGGTTAGTGAGCAGAGCATAGCTGGGTATACCGCCGGCAGTGAGGAATTCGGCATCGGTATATTCGCCGTTCTCGTTGGGCTTCAGCGGAAGCATGGTGGATGAAGTGGACCCGCGCATGCCACCACCAATGGCGGATTTAAGGGTTTCTTCATCCACGTTCAGCTCGCTGGCTGCGGTCATAAGATCTTCAGCTGAGTTCAGAACATCTCCGAGCAGTGAAGAGCCTTGCTCCTGTGACAGGTTAGTAAGGTTCAGGGTGCTGCTGAGTTCTCCCAGACCGATCTCATCCAGTTTCAGAGGTAAACCGGCATAGCCGATGTCGGTCCAGCTCTGGGTATCCGGGTTGAAAGTAGCCACAATGTTCCAAAGTGCCTGATCGTAGCCCTGACCGAAGGGGTTGAAGGCCTGGCCACCGGCGTTATAAAGCACATGGCCGTTAGGCAGCAGGTGCATGCGCGGATACAGTGGCAGCGAACGATCTGCGGTGGAAGGGTTCACACTCCAGGTGCCGGTGCAGGGGTCGTAGACTTCGGTCTGGACAATGTTACGGCCGCTGTTCAGCGGATCGCTCGGATAAACCGGCTTGATCAGTTTTTCAACGCCACTGGCAACCAGAACTTTGCTGTCTGGCAGGGTCACCAGGGACGGGTACCAGCGACCATACGTCATGTCCCCGCTTTGCAGCCAGCTGTTGGTTTCGGCGTGGAAAATACGGGAATTCTTGACGCCTTCCAGTTCAGCGACGCCAAGGGGCAGGCCATCGACGCCCGGCTCGGAATAGTAGTCGGTACCGCCGACGGCCAGTACGCTGCCATCGGCCATGCCGATAACGTCTGAACAGAACAGAGCACCATCATTCTTGGCGGTGTTGTCAGCGGTGTCCAGCAATCCATCCAGCACAGCCAGCGGCGTGTTGTTGAACAAGGTTTCGCTGTCGGCGCCATCGGGGTTCGCACCTGCACGAAGCGGGCTGGGCTTGAGCCACTGAGGCTCGTCGTCTTCGCCCAGGGACAGGACCCGGCTCTGATCGTTTACCGACACTTCGCCGAACTCGGCTACAATGGAAAGCTCCACATTCTCGGTGCCTTCCAGAGCGTTCAGATAAAGCAGGCGGCCGTCCTCGAGGAGAGCCATGGTGCCAGCCGCGGGCTTGCATTCCTGCAGGCCTTCAGCATTGGTAACACACTTCTCGTCAGTCTCTACGGTCTCGCCGTCAACAATGATTGTGGGCTCGGCAAACGGCTCGCTGAAAGCGCCAACCGGGGAATAGTTGTCCTTGAATGTCGACTGGGCGGCCGCGTCCCCGGCAACCGCCGTTTCCTGTTGGTTCTGCGCAGGTTCCGATGATGCGCTGTCATCTCCTGAGGAACCGCCACCGCAGGCTGACAAGGCCAGGGTGCCCATGGCGAGGGCCATATGTCGGTATAACAGATTCTGGTTCCAGTTCATCCTGTGCTCCTCGATGTTGTTTTTGTCAGTAAGGGAAGGGCGGCCTGTTAGACCAGCCTTCCATATCCCTTACGTTGGAAGAGCAAAAATGGTTTCAACTGTTCGTCAGTTTTTTGATTAATTGTAGGACAATTGTATGGTGGGTGTCGAAACGAAAAAGCCTCCGCTTTGCGGAGGCCTTATATTAAGTGGCGGAAACTAGTCCGCATTTTATGGAATGGGATGGAAAGTTAACTCTCCACTGATGTGATCGGTCCTGCCCTCGGCGGTTTCGATGGCAATCGACCAGGCACGTGGACCTTTCTGATGATCGCCAGCGTGCAGCTCGTTGAGGCGAGGGTCGAGCCAGCCAAAGCTGCCGGACCGCGAAAGAGTTACCCATGATGGCTGTCCGGACGGATGATCCGGCTGGACGACCTCAGTTTCCGCGAGCTTTGGTGCATTAGGCAGGCCTTTCCAGCTGGGGCTTGCAACATTCACCTCGATCGCATCCCTGGTAAATCTCAGAAACTGCTCGCCCTCCGTGCCGAGCACCGTCAAGCGGTCGTCTCCCTCGTATCGAAGCATGATGCCGGGCCGTGGCGCGTCCAGTATCAAGGCGTTGAGACCCTGAATTGCCGGTTGGCTGGTAATGCTGGCCTTGATGAAACCTTCGGGGACTTCGTCCACTTCTGGCGCACCGTGCGCTCCTGCCAGCCCGGGGGCTGACAGGAGGACCAGACAGGACAAAATCAGGGTAGTCAAGGTTGTTCCAGTATGTTCACTTTTCATCCTGTAACTCCCTGAGATCAGATTTACAGAATCGCGAGTGTTGACTCGATGATTCCATCCTCAGTGGTGGTTGTCGTGTCCGAGTCGTCTGCGGGAGCCATGCATTCAAGGCTTTCGTTGACGACTGTGATCGGCGCGGATTCGGACGGAACGCGTCCTTCCTCAGTGTCCTTACTGACGAAAAGCATGTACTCGCCAGCAGGCACCACATTGTGATTGTCTGGCATGGTCAGAGTCACTTTGTTGCCCGGCTTATGCTCCAGTACCAGTTCGACTGCTCGCTGGTCGCTGTCAACCAGGTGGGTCATGACCGTGCGCCGAATCAACAGAGCCTTGTCGATCTCATCGGCCTGGTCGACGGTGACGTTGAAGCGGTCGCCAATCGTCAGATTGCGCGGTGCGCTCTTGATAACCGGGCGATCATTGCGCATGGCATAAGGTGGTGTGTAGATCTCGAAACTCGGGTCCCGGCCGTCATAAGGCGCCAGCCCGAAGTCCTGGAGGTCGACGAAGGTCAAGTACGCGGTGTTGATGGGCGAGTGCCCGGCAATCATCACCCGGCCGTCCTGCATCAACACGGCCGTGTTGTGATAGGTGCGGGCACGATTACCCATGGCCATCTCGGTCCAGGTGCTGGTTTCCGGATCGAAACGCTCAGCGGTCCGGATAGGGCCTTCCAGACCCGGGGCTGCAACACCGTCCCGGTCACCGCCACTGAAGATCATCACGCTGCCGTCCGGCATCAGGACATTGGTTCCGTACCAGCGGGGCTGGTTCAGGGGGCTGGTCAGGCGCGATTCATAGTCAATCTCATCGCCGTTGGTGGAGATCAGGTCGATGCGACTCTGGTCCGTGGGCAGGTAGCCGCCCGGATTGGTCAGCAGAGCGTAGCTCGGAACACCACCGGCGGTCAGCAGTTCAACATCCGTATAGGTGCCATCGGCATTGGGTTTCAGCGGCAGCATGGTGGATGAGGTGGAACCGCGCATACCGCCAGCAATGGCCATTTTCAGGTCATCCTCAGTAACGTCGAGGTCGGCACCGCTTTCCAGCAGATCCGTAGGTGATTCGATGACGCCGTCAAGCAGGGACGAGGCCTGATCCAGGGAGGCGTTCGTGATATTCAGCGTGCTGCTCAGCTCGGCAAGACCCGCTTCGTCCAGGCGCAGGGGCAGGCCGGCATAACCGATATCGGTCCAGCTCTGGGTTTCGGGATTGAAGCTGGCGGCAATGTTCCACAGCGCCTGATCGTAACCCTGACCGAACGGATTGAACGCCTGGCCACCAGCATTGTAGAAGACGTGGCCATTGGGTAGCAGGTGCATCCGCGGGTACAGCGGCAGCGAACGATCGGCGGTTGACGGGTTTTGCGTCCAGGCGCCGGCGCACGGATTATAGGTTTCCGTCTGTACCACGTTACGGCCGCTGTTAAGCGGGTCTTCCGGGTAAACCGGCTTGATCAGCTTGGTGACACCACTTGCCACAAACAGTTCACCGCTGCCCATGGTAACGACCGAGGGATACCAGCGTCCGTAGGTCATATCGCCACTCTGGCTCCAGGTGTTGGTCTCTTCGTCAAAAATTCGCGAATTCTTGATGCCCTCGAGCTCAACCACGCCCGCCTCTGTGTAATAGTCGGTGCCGCCAACGGCCATGACATTGCCATTGGCCAGGCCGATAACGTCGGAGCAGAACAGCGCACCGTCGTTCTTGCTGGTGTCGTCGGCATCGGAAAGGGTGCCGTCCAGCAGGGTTTCGCTGTCGTTGCCGTCAGGGTTAGCGCCGGCATCCAGCGGTGAGGGCTTGAGCCAGGATGGAGAATCTTTCTTGTCGAGTGACAGAACACGCGACTGGTCGTTGACGGACACTTGGCCAAATTCTTTGACGATGGATAACTCGACGTTCTCTGTGCCCTCCAGGGCATTCAGGTAAAGCAGGCGACCGTCCTTGAGCAGTGCCATGGTGCCGGCTGCTGGTTTGCATTCGTCCGTGCCGTCTGCGCGGGGAATGCATTTTTCGTCGGTTTCGACCGCCTTGCCGTCGACCATGATGGTTGGCTCAGCGAAGGGGTCACTGAAACGACCTTTTGGATCGTAACCATCCTGAAGGGTTGGTTCGCTCGATTCTACAGTGGTGTCATCTGATGATCCGTCCAGCAGACCGCCGAGAAGGTCTGCGTTGACGGACGCCGGTCCGGCTGTGAGCAGCAGTAAGGAGCCGGTCGCAGTCAGAAAACGGTTGGGTAATCGGGACATTGTGTTCTCCTGATCTTGTTATTGTGCAAAAGGGGCCAATTTTTGGTCCCTCCCGGAGTACGGATCAGGTTTCAATTGAGATTCATTAAATGTGAAAAAATGTGAAATTTAATGTTCCAGATCGCCGAGCAGAGCGCTCAGGGTGGCTTTGCCTTTTTTCTGGTTGGCCTCGACATCGAGGTCGCCCAGACCTTCCCATTTCAGGTCTGCTTCCGGTAATTCATCAAGGAAACGGCTGGGGATGGTTTCGATTTTTTCACCGTACTGTTTGCGTTGGGCAGCGTAGGTGAGGGTCAGAGTCTCCCGGGCACGGGTGATGCCCACGTACATCAGCCGTCGCTCCTCCTCGATGTTGCCCTCTTCAATGCTGGCGCGGTGGGGCAGGATTTCCTCTTCCAGCCCCATGATGAAGACGTGGGGAAATTCCAGGCCCTTTGAGGCGTGCAGGGTGAGCAGCTGGACCTTGTCGCTGTCGTCGTCTTCTTCCCGCTGTTCCATCATGTCCCGGAGAATCAGCTTGCTGATGGCATCCTCGATGCCGAGCTCATCGGCGGTGCCCTTGCCGTCATCGAGCATGCGCTGGATCGATTCCACCAGGTACCAGATGTTCTGCATGCGGCGTTCCGCCTGTTTGGGCGTGCCGGAGTGCTGGTGCAACCATTCTTCGTATTCGATGTCGGTAAACAGCTGTTTGATCACCGGTATCGGGTCTTCCCGGTGCAGGCGCTCGCAGATGTAGTCGACCCAGTGGGCAAAGCGCCTCAGGCGGTCCAGGCCCTTCTCGGTAACGTGGGTTTCCGCCCCCATATCGCCCAGCGCCTTGAACAGGCTGACGTTGCGGGCGCGGGCGTAGTGGCTGAGCTGTTCGAGCGTCCGCGGCCCGATTTCCCGGCGCGGCACGTTAACCACTCGCAGGAACGCCGCATCGTCATCCGGATTGATCAGCAGCCGCAGATAGGACATGGCGTCCTTGATCTCGTTTTTTGAGAAGAACGACTGGCCGCCGGAGATACGATAGGGAATCTGATAGGCCTGCAGCTTCATTTCCAGCAGCCGCGCCTGGTGATTGCCCCGGTAGAGTACCGCGAAGTCCTTGAAGGCCAGGCCCTTTTTCAGCTTCTGGTCGAGAATTTCGGTGGCCACGCGGTCGGCTTCTGCATCTTCGCTGCGACAACGGACGACGCGGAGTTCCTCGCCAATGGTGTGATCACTCCACAGGGCTTTCTCGAACACGTGGGGGTTGTTGGCGATTACCGTGTTGGCGCTACGGAGAATTCGCCCGGTGGAACGATAGTTTTGTTCCAGTTTGACGATTTTCAGGCTGGGAAAATCTTCCTTGAGCTGCGCCAGGTTCTCCGGTCGTGCGCCACGCCAGGCGTAGATGGACTGGTCGTCGTCCCCGACCACCGTAAAGGCAGCCCGCTGGGCGACCAATAGTTTGACCAGTTCGTACTGGCACACGTTGGTGTCCTGGTACTCGTCCACCAGCATGTAGCGGATCTTGCGTCGCCATTTCTCAAGTACGTCCGGATGGCTGCGGAACAGTTGCACCGGCAGCAGGATCAGGTCATCGAAATCGACGGCGTTGTACGCCTTGAGATACTCGTTGTAGCGCTTGTAGATGAGGGCAATGCGTTGCTCGCGTTCATCCGCCGCCTTGCTCCAGGCTTCTTCCGGCCCGCGCATCGCGTTTTTCCAGGAAGAGATGGTCATCTGAACGTCGGAAAGCTCATCACCGGCGTCAGCGCTGGCTTCCCGCATCATCAGATCCTGTAACAATGCCTTGGCATCCTCGGCATCAAAAATCGAAAAGCCGGGGTGATACCCCAGATGCGGGTGTTCCTCCCGGATCATGTTCAGTCCGAGATTGTGGAAGGTGGACACGATCAGACCACGGGTCTGTTTCCGGTCCACGATCTTGCCGACCCGCTCTTTCATCTCACGGGCAGCCTTGTTGGTGAAGGTGACGGCGGCAATATGGCGGCCCGGAATGCCCAGCTGTTCAATCAGATAGGCTATTTTGCGGGTGATCACGCTGGTTTTGCCGCTGCCCGCGCCGGCCAGAACCAGCAAAGGGCCGTCGGCATAGCGTACCGCTTCATGCTGTCGGGGGTTGAGTTTGTTCATGCGCGCATTCTACACCAGCGAGAGTTGCTGTACCTTGATGATCTATCGGCTATCCTATGTAGGACGGATGTGGTTCATCATGGAAATCGGGCGCCCTTAATGACACTGCCAATGGAAACAATGAGTTCCGGCCAGGTACGCTTGCTGGTACTGACGCCGGAATACGCGGATTTTCTGTGGCTGGAGTCACTGCTTTGCCGCGATCGTGAGCTGGTGCCGGACATGGTCTGGTGTCCGGATCTGATCGACTGTGATGACCTGATCCGCAACACGCATTTCGACATTATTCTTTGGGACTGTGTGTTCCACGGGGATTCCGAAGCCTCATTCCTGCAGTATCTCAATGCCGCCAGTAACGACAAGTCCGTGCTCGCCCTCAGTGCGGACCCGAGCGCCGAGCGCGCTCCCGAGTTAATCGCCAATGGGGCGGCCGACTACCTGTGTCGCCAGGCACTGGACGCCTTGAGCCTGACCCGGGCCGTGAAATGCCTGTGGTACCGGGAGCAGCTGGCGGCATCCGCCACGGGCCATTTCGGTCGTGCGGTGGCCAGCGGCGTTATCAATCGGGATCTGTTCTTTGACCGGCTTCAGCAGGCTCTGCTGCGGGCAGAGCGGGGTGGCCACCGATTGGCCCTGCTGCACCTTAATCTGGATGATTTTCGCAGCTTTAACGAATCCTTCGGGTACCAGAAAAGTGATTCTCTGCTACTGAAGCTGGCAGAACGATTACGTCACAGTCTCCGTCGTGTGGACTCGCTGATGCGTATCGGTGGCGATGAGCTGGCAATCATTGTCGAGAAGGTGGAAGACTCCCTCGACATTACCCAGATCATTCGCAAAGTGGTCAATGCCCTGAATGATCCGGTCACTGTGGATGGCCAGAATGTAGTGGTCAGCGCCAGTCTGGGAGTGGCGACCTACCCCGAAGCGGGGGATACTCCGGAAAATCTGATGCGCCGGGCCAATCGGGCAATGTTCGAAGCCAAGCGCGATCCGGGCACCAGCTACCGCTTTTACGACCGGCAACTGCACATCACTGCCGGTTACCAGCTGCGGCTGGAGGCAGATCTGCGCAACGCGCTCAGGGGCAAGGAACTGGAGCTTTACTATCAGCCACGCATTGACCTGGCGACCGAAGAAGTCCGCGGGATGGAGTGCCTCCTGCGCTGGAATCATCCCGAACGCGGGCTGGTGTCGCCGGAGGAATTTATTCCGGTGGCTGAACGCAGTGGCCTGATCGTGCCGATCGGGTACTGGGTGATTGAGCAGGCCTGCAAGCGCCTGCAGGAAGCGGCAGAGCTGGGCTTCCCGGGGCTGGTGTTTGCGGTTAACCTGTCGTTTCGCCAGTTCCACGATCGCAAGATGACGGAAACCATCTTTCGCATTATTTTCAATGCCAACATTGATACCAGTCTGCTGGAGCTGGAGCTGACGGAAAGCGCAATGATGCACGATCCCGAATACGCGCAGCGCTGCCTGCGTGAGCTCAACCAGTTGGGTATCAGTTTCGCCCTGGACGATTTCGGTACCGGGTTCTCGTCCCTCAGCAACCTTCAGCATCTGCCCATTTCCCTGGTCAAGATCGATAAGTCCTTTGTCCAGGATCTGGGCCATTCCGCCGACGCCGAGCACATCATCCGCGCCATTATCAGTCTGGCCCACAGCCTGCAGATCAGCGTGGTGGCCGAGGGTGTAGAGACCGAGGGGCAACTGGAATTCTTGCGCCAACAACATTGCGATGAGATTCAGGGTTATTACTACGCTCGTCCCATGCCCTGGGGTGATCTTGTGCAATTCCTGACCAGCCGTGGCCAGGCCGCTTGCCTGCAGCGGTAAGCCGCTGTACCTTTGCGCTTTGATCCAGAAAGCATCACAGAGGTTGCATGAACAGTATCTCCAGGCGCATCGCCGAAGAGCTCGGCGTACGCGAGCAACAGGTTAATGCCACTGTCGCCCTGTTGGATGAGGGTGCCACCGTTCCATTTATTGCCCGCTACCGGAAAGAGGTCACCGGATCGCTGGATGACAGTCAGCTGCGTAATCTGGAAGAACGCCTGCGTTATCTGCGTGAGTTGGAAGACCGCCGATCCACGATCCTCAACAGCATCGAAGAGCAGGGCAAGCTGACGGATGAGCTGCGCGCCAGCATCAACGAGGCGGATACCAAGAACCGCCTGGAAGACCTGTACCTTCCCTACAAGCCCAAGCGCCGTACCAAGGCCCAGATAGCCAAAGAGGCCGGCCTCGAGCCACTGGCGGACGCCCTCTACGACGACCCGACCCTGGACCCGGAAACTACCGCTGGCACCTACGTCAACGCTGAAGCCGGCGTGGCGGATACCAAGGCTGCGCTGGACGGCGCACGCTACATCCTGATGGAGCGTTTCGCCGAGGATGCCGAGCTGCTGGGCGATTTGCGGGATTTCATCTGGCAGGACGGTCAGCTCAAGGTCACGGTAATCGAGGGCAAGGAAAACGAAGGCGCCAAGTTCCGCGACTACTTTGATCACGTCGAACCTCTGAAAAAAGTACCCTCCCACCGTGCCCTGGCGATTCTGCGTGGCCGCAACGAGGGAATCCTGGGGTATTCCATTGTGGTGGGTGACGCTGACGGTGATCGCCGACAGCCCCATCCGGCGGAACAGCGTATTGCCGCGCGCTGGAACATCCGTGATAACGGCCGCCCTGCCGATAAGTGGTTGTCGGACGTGGTGCGCTGGACCTGGCGGGTGAAACTGTCGACCCAGATTGAAACCGATCTGATGGCCCAGGTAAGAGAAGCGGCGGAGACCGAAGCCATCAACGTGTTTGCCAACAACCTCAAGGACCTGTTGCTGCTGGCGCCGGCCGGCCCGCGCCCAACGCTGGGTCTGGATCCGGGGTTGCGCACCGGCGTCAAGGTGGCGGTCATCGATGGCACCAGTCAGGTGGTCGGTCACGGTGCGATTTTCCCCCATGCCCCCAAAAACCAGTGGGAGCGCTCCATTGAGCAGCTGGCTGCCTGGTGCCGTGAGTACAAGATCGAGCTGATTGCGATTGGCAACGGCACCGCCTCCCGTGAAACCGAGAAGCTGGTGGCGGATCTGTGCAAGAAATACCCTGAGCTGAAGCTGGCCAGAATTGTGGTGAGCGAATCCGGTGCATCCATTTACTCTGCGTCCGAGTTTGCCTCGAAGGAGCTGCCGGATCTGGATGTGACGGTCCGGGGTGCGGTCTCTATTGCCCGTCGCCTGCAGGATCCGCTGGCCGAGCTGGTGAAGATCGAGCCCAAGTCCATCGGGGTGGGGCAGTACCAGCACGATGTCTCCCAGGTGCAGCTGGCCCGTAGTCTGGATGCGGTGGTGGAAGACTGTGTAAACGGCGTTGGTGTGGACCTGAATACGGCGTCTGTGCCCCTGTTGGCAAGGGTGTCCGGGCTTAACCAGAGCATTGCCCAGAATATCGTCGATTTCCGCAATCAGAACGGTGTCTTCCACAACCGTAAGCAGTTGTTGAAAGTCTCCCGCCTGGGCGATCGTACCTTTGAGCAGGCTGCTGGCTTCCTGAGAATTGCCAGCGGTGAAAATCCGCTGGACCGGTCGTCCGTTCACCCGGAAGCCTACGGTGTGGTGGAAGCCATTGCGGCGAAAAACAACCGCAAGGTGGAGAACATCATCGGCGATGCGGCCTTCCTGAGGTCACTGAATCCCAAGGACTACGTCACCGAACAGTTTGGTCTGCCGACGATTAAGGATATTATTTCCGAACTGGAGAAGCCTGGTCGTGATCCGCGCCCGGAATTCCGGTTTGCCAGTTTTGAAGAAGGGGTGGAAACCCTGAGTGATCTCAAGCCGGGTATGGTTCTGGAAGGCTCGGTCACCAACGTCACCAATTTCGGGGCGTTTGTAGATATCGGGGTGCATCAGGATGGTCTGGTACACATCTCTGCGCTGTCCAATACGTTTGTAAAGGACCCGCGTGAGGTGGTGAAGGCCGGGGACATCGTCAAGGTCAAAGTGATGGATGTGGACATCCCCCGCAAACGGATTGCCCTGTCCATGCGTATGGATGACCAGCCGGGCGAGAAAACGGACAGCAAATCCGGTGATTCGGCGAGTCGTGGCCGGGGTGATAGCCGGCCTGGTGGACGTAATAATCGCGCCCAGGGTGGCCAGAAGCCCCAGCAGGGCGCCATGGCCGGAGCGCTGGCTCAGGCGCTGGCGTCGGCCCGGAAAGACGGCCGTTAACCGGCGCGCCGATACCCATTCCACAGGTGGGTACCGCTCACGAGGCGTGTACCCGCTTTAGCAGGAGTCATTCATGGCTGAATCCCGCCATCACATCTTCCATCAATTTTCGGCCAACGATTGGGGCGGTTTCCTGAAAGGGGTGGAAAAGGAAGGTCTGCGGGTTGACCGCAACGGCTTTATCGCACAAACCCCGCACCCCAGGGCCCTGGGGTCTGCACTGACCCACCCGCGGATCACCACGGACTACTCCGAAGCTTTGCTGGAGCTGATTACTCCTGTGTGCAACAGCACTGGCGGCCTGCTCTCGTCGTTGCGGGATGTGCACCGGTTTGTGCAGCAGAACCTGGGGGATGAGGTGTTCTGGGCGGCGAGCATGCCCTGCGAGCTGGATGGCGACGCCAGTATCCCCATCGCGGAATACGGTACGTCCAATATTGGTCGCCTCAAGCACGTTTACCGCCAGGGGCTGGCTGTGCGTTATGGCAGGATGATGCAAAGCATCGCCGGCGCTCACTACAATCTGTCACTGCCGGACGGCTTCTGGTCGCTGTGGCAGCAGGCCCTGGGCAACCAGCAGAGCATGAAGGATTTCAAGTCAGACCAGTATTTCTGGCTGATCCGGAATTTCCGTCGCCGCAGCTGGTTGCTGATGTTGCTGTTCGGGGCATCGCCCGCGCTTGATGCCAGCTTTGTGGCCGGAGTGAAACATGATCTCGCCCGCTTTAATGACAACACCTGGCACGGACCGGATGCCACGTCATTGCGGATGGGGGATCTGGGTTATCACAACAACGCCCAGTCATCGCTGAATATCTGTTTTAATGAACTGAGCACCTATACCCGGACACTGGATCGGGCGATCCATACCCCGTGGCCGGCATACGAAGCCATTGGTACCCGCCGTGGCGACGAGTTTATCCAGATCAATACCAGCGTGTTGCAGATCGAGAACGAGTATTACAGCGCGGTGCGCCCCAAACGGACCACCGAGCGCGAGGAAAAGCCGATACAGGCGTTGGAGGCACGGGGCGTGGAGTACATTGAGGTACGCTGCCTGGACCTGGACCCGTTCTCTCCAGTGGGTGTTACGGAAAGCCAGATCGATTTTCTCGATCTGTTCCTGCTCGACTGTCTGTTGGCGGACAGTCCCCGCATTGACGACAGCGAATGTGAGCGACTCGATGACAATTACAAGGACGTGGTGGCCCATGGCCGCAACGTTGAGCTCGCACTGTGCCGTAAAGGACGTAAAACCCCGGTGGGTGAAGCGGCTGGCAGCCTGCTGTCGGAGCTGGAACCGCTGGCGGATCAGCTCGACAGCTGGACCGGTGGCGATGCGTATCGTCGAGCACTCCAGGCTCAGCAGGAGAAACTGTCGTCACCCCGCCTGATTCCCTCTGCACGGGTGACGGAGGCCATGTCGCAATCCGGTCTCGGCCACCGGGAATGGGTCCAGGAAATCTCCCGTCAGCATCAGCAGACACTGCGTGACGAATCATTCGGTGAGACCGCCATGGCGGACTTTGAACGCATGAGTGCGGAATCCCTGGATGAACAGGCGAGAATGGAGTCGGAAGACACTCTGCCTTTTGCCGAGTTTCTGGAGGATTACCTCAGCTCCTGATTGCAGATGCCTGGAACCGCTTCACGCCGGAGTCGGACCTGCCGCACAAAAAGTGAACAAACATCTGTCGGATTCTGACGCCTGCTGCTAACTTTATGCAGCGGCGTCATCGTTGATGGTGTGTGGTGAGTGCGTTCAAAGTGCTTTGAGAGCGCGGCAGTCAGGGAACAGGGAGAGCTGGCATGAACAGAGAGACCAAGCTGGGCTGGGATGTGAAATCTCTAAACAAGGCCTACCGCCATGGCTATATGGCGGCGTCAATGGGCATGGAGCTAAGCCGCTGCCCCTACCGCAGTGAGGTGGTTATTGCTGCCTGGGAGGCCGGCTGGGAAGACGCCAGCGTGGCTGCCCGTGAGCAGGTGGTCGCCAGCGACGACCTGTTTTCCTGGATTGCCTGAGCTGCGCGTCCAGGCTGCCTGCCTATTTCTGTACGACAAATTCCGTAAACAGAACGCCGGTAATGGATTCGCCGGTCTGCTGCTCGGCCAGCACTGCGTTTATCCGCTTTTTGGCCTCATCCCTCAGGGCGGCCTGGCCATCACCGGTTGCCAGCCGGTCAGCGTCGGTCTGTTCCCCGAACAACATCACCAGTTCGTGCCTTAGCCTGGGCATGTGAGTCTCCACGGCGGGGCGAGTGCTCTCACGCGACGCACGAATTGTCACCGAGGCCTTCAGGTAGGTGAGTTTATCGCCAGGTTCTCCGACGTGGGTGACAAACGGTGGGTCCATTTCGATGTAGTCGGTGATGGTGGCTTCCTCGGCTGCTTCCGTTTCCTCTTCTTGCTCCTGGGCGGCCACGGCGGCAGGAATCGCTGGAAGCAGGCACAGCAGGATCAGAAAAAAACGTTTTAGCTGGAGTGTCATAGGCTTGAAGTTCACTATGGTTTAGGGTTTAGTGACGAAGCAACGGCGATAACCGCCTGGTTTTCGCAGAATAACAGGCCCGGTAGCCTCTTGCAGCATTCGCTGACACCTTGCCCAATTGTGGGCGGGGGCGAGGGGCTGAGTGTCATTCCCGAGGTGTACATTTGACTTCCAGACTGGTGTTTTCAGTAATCTTTGTTGTGTGTGCCGCGCTGCTGGGCGTGGCTTTTTACATGGAACATGTCATGGGGCTGGAGCCCTGTCCATTATGCTGGCTCCAGCGCTTCGGGTTTATGGGAGCCGGGCTGGTGAGCCTGCTGGCGGTGCTGCACAATCCGCAAGATGTCGGTGTTCGCCTGTATGGCCTGTTACTGGCAATCACCGCTGGTTCCGGGCTGACGGTGGCCGGACGGCAGTTGTGGCTACAGAGCCTGCCCGAGGATCAGGTGCCAGCATGTGGCCCGTCCGTGGACTACATGCTGGATGTCCTGCCCCTGACCGAGGTGCTGACCACCGCTTTCCGGGGCACTGGCGACTGTGCGGAAGTGGTCTGGCGATTCCTCGGTTTGAGCATTCCGGGATGGACCGCGGTGTTCTTCTCGCTATTGGTCGTAGCGGGGCTTGTGATGCTGTTTGGTACTGGCAAAAGGTCTGAGTGGAGTAGAGGCTGAAACGGTTGCGGCCTGCTATGGGCATGGGGTACCTTGAGTCTCGACATAAGAAAAATTGAAACCGACACCGGGTATGTCAGGTAACTGGAGAAAGGCGTCATGTTGGAAAATTGCCGTAATGCCAGGGAGCGTTGGGGTGGCGTCAGCGAGCTGATTGATCGCTGGCTGAAGGAGCGCCAGGAGCTGTTGGTGCACTACTGTGAGTTGTCCGGAGAAAGTGATTTTTCCCAAACGGAAGCCCTGCGGGAAAAGTTTGTCCGGCTCTGCGAGGTGTTGGTGGACTATGTATCCGCCGGTCATTTTGAAATCTATGAGCAGCTAATTCAGGAAGCCAGGGAATTCAATGACGGTGGGCTGGAACTGGCCGCCAAGTTATATCCGCGAATTGCACAGACCACCGAGACGGCGTTGAATTTCAATGATCGCCTGGATGGTAAGTCACTCAGTGAGAGCGATGTCCGGGAATTATTCGATCAACTGTCCGAGCTGGGAGAAATTCTGGAAAGCCGGTTCGAGATGGAAGATTACCTGATTGAACATCTGCATAACGTACACGCAGACAAGGTCATGTCCTCTGCCTGAGGCTTTCAGGGAAACGGGATAGACCTGCAGCCTCTGTAGAAGAGGCTGCAGTCTGTATCCACAGAGGGGCCGGTTTATTCCGGGTTCACCTCGATCAGTTCCACATCAAACACCAGGGTTTCGTTGGGCCCGATGCTGTGGTTTCCGCCTGGCCCATAGGCAAGGTCTGAAGGAATGTACAGCTTCACGCGGCTGCCTTCGTTCATCAGCTGAAGACCCTCGGTCCAGCCTGGAATCACCTGATTCAGGCCAAAGGTGACCGGCTCGCCACGCTCGCGGGAACTGTCAAAGACCTCTCCAGACAGCAGTTCACCGGTGTAGTGAACTTTCACCCGGTCATTTTCGCCTGGCTTGTCGCCATCGCCTTCTTCCAGGATTTCGTACTGCAGGCCGGAATCCGTGGTTTCAACACCTTCCCGCTGTGCATTCTCCGCGAGAAACGCTTCACCGGCTTCGCTGTTCTTCTGGGCCAGCTCTTCCTGCTGTTCATTTTGCCGTTCCTGGAGTTGCTGCTGATAAGCCATCAGCGCCTCCTGGATTTCTTCACGGCTCATCCGGTTCGCTTCCTCATCACCTTGATGGCCGTGCTCAATCCCCTGGAGGAACTGTTCCATTTGCAGGTCCGGCAGGTCGTTCTTCATGCGCTCACCGAGCACCAGCCCCATGCCATAACTGACCTTCTGGTCGGTGGAGTCCAGGCTCGGGTCTTTCTTTGATTCGGTTTGCGTGGAGCAGCCGGCGACGATGCCGGTCACTGCCAGTGCGAGCAGCATTTTCTTCATTGCAGAGTCCTATTTTGTGGGTGGGGAGTCTTGAGGCTCCCCGTATTGTGTTTATCTGAAATTGGGAAAGGTAACGGGTTCTGTAGTCAGATGCCACTGAACATGTGTTAAGAAAGTGGCCGAAAACTCAGCTGCCGCTATTGCTCGGTGTGGACGGCGCCAGGGAGAAGGGGGCGCTGTAGGGGGACTGCCAGTCGGTTTCCGGCGCTGGCTCGGTCGGGTGCGCGTCGCCATTGCTTTGACGCTCAATCGCCAGAGCATTCCACGGGCCATTCTCGGGAGGCTGGTCTGCATAGTGCCAGCTACCATCACTGTCCTGCCACTTGAAGACAATGTCGGGGCCTTCAACAGGAATCGGGGACGGTACCAAGCCCTCAAAAGCCGGAATCTCTGCGTTGGATGCTTGCTCGGGGGCGCTCTCGACGGTCTGTGGTTCAGGCTCGTTAAGCCCGAAAAACATCAGCACGAGCAGAACGCCAAGCGCCGGAAAGGCGAGACGGATGAGCCATTTCATCATCATTCCCCTTGTGCTCCGGCTGAAAAGGCCATCAAACTGCGGGTAAGGGCGTCGAGCAATTGTCCGGTTTCCATATCCATAACCGTCTCCGGTGCTGCCGCTTCAAGATTGGTGCGGGCCAGGTGTTCAGTTTCATACGCGCCGGCGCTCTCTGATTGAGTATTGGCAAGGCTTTGATAAGTCAATGCCAGCTCAATCCGCTCCGCTTCCAGCTCGTTTGTGGCGATACTGGCGCGCAGGCTTTCAGTCACCGGGTTATGTCGGGGCATAAATTTCCGGGCTGAGCGCAACGGCTCGGTTACATGGCTGCGCCACTCTGTTACCGTATCGCTCTCATAGCCACTGTATTTATGGCCCGTAATGGTAAGCCAGCAGGCGCCCAGAATCTGTGTAACGTTCCACCCTTTGCCTTGTAAGGCCAGGCACGTCGATTCAATGCCCGGATATTTCCAGAATACCAAGGCAAAACGCCAAAGTGGGGTATCCGGTTCCATTTCTGATGGCAGCTGTACCCGCTTGTCCTGCATTGTGGCCCTGTGTCTTCCTTGTAAAGCGTACCCTGATAAAATGAGCACATGCTAACGATAACCGATCTCAGTCTACAACGAGGCGGTGTCTGGTTGCTAGACACCGTCAGCCTCACCATTCAGCCTGGCCAGCGGGTTGCCATCGTAGGTGCCAACGGCGCGGGCAAATCCAGTCTGTTCCAGCTTTTGCTGGGGCAACTTTCCCCCGAGCAGGGAAGTGTGTCACTCCCCGGTGGGTGTCGCATTGCCCATATGGCCCAGGAGGTTGAGGCATCCGGGCGAAGTGCCCGTGATTTCGTGCTGGATGGTGACCACGACCTGCGCCGGATGGAGCGGGAGCTCGCCGAGGCAGAACGCAATGGGGATGACCATGCCCAGGCCCGTATCCACGGTGAGCTTGATGTGCACGAGGCCTGGTCTGCACCACGCCGGGCGGACATTCTGCTGCGAGGGCTGGGTTTCTCCGATGCCGACACCGAGCGGCCAGTGTCGGCGTTTTCCGGCGGTTGGCGAATCCGTCTGAACCTGGCCCAGGCACTGATGAGGCCGTCCGATCTGTTGTTGCTGGACGAGCCCACCAACCACCTGGATCTGGATGCCTGCCTGTGGCTCGAGAACTGGCTGCGCAGGTACAGTGGCACTTTGCTTTTTATCTCCCATGACCGCGATTTCATGGATCGGGTTGCGACCCATGTGGTTCATTTTGACCGCCGTAAACTGGAACTCTATACGGGTAATTACTCAGCATTCGAGGGGCAGCGTAGTGAGCGCCTGGCGCAACAGCAGGCCGGTTTTGAGCGCCAGCAGGCCAGGATTGCCGAGATTCAGCGTTTTATCGACCGGTTCAAGGCCAAGGCCACCAAGGCCCGTCAGGCCCAGAGCCGGGTCAAGGCGCTTGAGCGCATGGAGAAAATTGCACCGGCGCATGTCGATTCACCGTTCAGCTTCGAGTTTCCGGTAGCGGATAAGGTGTCCAGCCCGTTGCTGTCGATTCGTCATGGTGCCGCCGGCTACGGAGACACGGTGATTCTGAACGGTATTAATCTGTCGCTGCTGCCCGGAAGCCGGATCGGTTTACTTGGTCCCAACGGTGCCGGTAAATCGACCCTGATGGATGCGCTGCGGGGGCAGGCCACCCTGCTGGCGGGTGAGCGTACCGCCGGTGAGAACCTGGCTGTTGGTTATTTTGCCCAGCACCAGTTGGAATCTCTGGACCTGAACGCCAGCCCGTTCCTGCATCTCCAGAGGTTGTCACCAAAAGCGTCCGAGCAGAGTATCCGTAACTTTCTCGGTGGTTTTGACTTCCATGGGGACGAAGCACTGAGCGCTATTCGCTCTTTTTCTGGTGGCGAGAAGGCTCGTGTCGCCCTGGCGGTGATCGCGTGGCAGAAGCCGAACCTGTTGCTGTTGGATGAGCCCACCAACCATCTGGATCTGGAGATGCGTCAGGCGCTGACCATGGCGTTGCAGAATTTTTCTGGCGCGATTGTGGTGGTGTCTCACGACCGTCACCTGCTGCGAAACACCGTGGATGAGTTCTGGCTGGTTAATGATGGCCGGGTGGCGGAATACGACGGCGATCTGGAAGACTATGAGCGCTGGCTGGCGGATCGTCGCAAGGATGAATCCGAGCCGCCCAGACGGGAACCGCAACAGAGCGGAGCTGCGGCACCGGCAGATGGGGTCGGTGGGAATGGGGCTGGAGTGGCTGGAGAGAGTGCCGAGGACCGCAAGGCGCGGAAGCGCGCCGAGGCCGCGATCCGGCAGAAGCTGAGTCCCTACCGCAAGCAGCAGTCCGTGCTGGAAAAGGAAATGGAGCAGCTTCACCAGAAACTCTCGACTCTGGAGGCCGACCTGTCGGCGCCGGACCTGTATCAGGACGGGGGCAAACAGAAGCTGAAGGAGCTTTTGGGGCAACAGGCACAGTTCAAGGATCGCCTGGAAGACGTGGAAGCCCAGTGGCTGGAGATCAGTGAAACCGTGGAGAGCCTGGAAGCGGAACTGGTTGCCTAGGCGTCGGAAACCAGTTCCAGCTTGAACCCCTGCTTCGCCAGGTAGTCCCGTTCATTTTCCAGATCGGCCAGGGTGAGCGGGCGCTCCCTGAACCAGTCCTCGGGAAACTCGATTGTCAGCCGGTTCTCGCCGGCGTGGAGTTGGAAGGCCGGTGGCGCTTCCATGTTCCTGGGATGCTGGAGCAATACCCCGAGACGCACAAGCACACAGAGATAACGCAGTCGCGGAATGTCCTCGGGGTCGAGCCCCTCGAAAATGGCGCTGGAGAACTTGCGGCGATGGCCCCTGACCAGAGTGGCCAGATCCCGCTGGAATTGCTGGCTGAAACCGGGCAGATCCGAGTAGCGCAACAGGTAGGCACCGTGTTTGTGGTACTGGCTGTGGGAGATGGTCAGGCCGATCTCATGCAGGCGGCAGGCCCACCGCAGCACCTCTTCGTCCGGTGCAGTGCGGAGTGCCCAGGCGTCCGCGACCTGATCCCAGGCTGCAATGGTGGTGTCTTCCACAGCACGACCATGGGCCTGGTCCACGTGATAACGCTCCTGCAGCGCGGCAATCGTTCGCTCTCGCACGTCCTCATGCTGGATACGCCCGACGATGTCGTAAAGCAGTCCTTCCCGGAGGGCGCCCTCGGCAAACGTCATTTCCTCAATCTTCAACGACTGGAAGGCCCCCATCAGAATCGCGAAGCCGGCCGGGAAAATGCTCTGGCGGTCGCTGCGCACCCCCAGGTCCGCCAGCTTCTCGACCTTTCCCATGTCGATCAGGCGCTGACGTAATTCATTCATCGCATCCAGGGTAATCGTGCCATTGGTGATCTTCAGGGTCGCCAGCACGCTGGCAATCGCCTTGATCGAGCCGGAGGAACCAACGGAACTCTGCCAGCCCACAGTGCGGAAATGCTGGCGAATGTTCAGCAATTCCTGTTCAGCATGGGTGATGGCTTTGTCCATCTGGCGCCGGGTGATTTTGCCGTCCGCAAAGTAACGGTTGCGAAAGGATACACAGCCCATGTGAAGGCTTTCCAGTTCCTGGGGTTCAAACCGCTCGCCGATAATAAATTCAGTGCTACCGCCGCCGATATCAATCACCAGCCGCCGGCCTGCATCGTCAGACAGGGTGTGGGATACGCCAAGGTAAATCAGGCGGGCCTCTTCACGCCCGGCGATAATCTCCACCGGATAGCCCAGGGCATCCTCCGCGCGGGTCATGAATTCGTGGGCATTGCGAGCGACCCGAAGTGCATTGGTGCCGACAACCTGCACCGCCTCGGGCGGCATGCCCCGAAGACGCTGGGCAAACCGGCCCAGACAGGCCAGCGCACGTTGCTGGGCTTCCTCGGTCAAACGATTGCGCTCATCAAGGCCAGCGCCGAGCTGAACCTTCTCGCCCATTTTCTCCAGGGTACGTATCTCACCGTGGACCAGCCGGGCAACCACCATATGGAAACTGTTGGAGCCCATGTCGATAGCCGCGAGCAACTCGGGCGACGTGGTGTTGGATTCGGCAGAGGGGGTAGCCGTCACGTGTGAAGAATTCCTCTAGGCGTTACCGGTGCCGGTACTATAAGCGAATTCCGGCGGACCTGTCAGTAATGGTCGCCATCGAATTTTAGTCCCCGTCAGTATAGCGGGAAACCGAGAGAGGGGCAGAACCGCTTCACAGACAGCTGATCAATCGCGTAAAGTATGGCGTATTGAGATGAGGGTGAACGGCTGCTATTTGAACAGATTGCAGCCTTCAGCAACGTTCAACAGCACCGATCGCCGCGGCATGGGCCGTATGGTATCCAGGTGGTAGTCACCTGGTATTGAGAGCGAGACGTGCCTGAATCAGGAAATGGTAATGAGCGGAAATATCGTAAACGTAACTGACGCATCTTTTGAGCAGGACGTCCTGCAGTCTGACGTACCTGTACTGGTGGATTACTGGGCAGAGTGGTGCGGCCCTTGCAAAATGATCGCTCCGGTACTGGAAGAGATCGCCGAAGAGTACGACGGCAAGCTGAAAATCTGCAAGCTGAACATCGACGAAAACGAACAGACTCCGCCCAAGTTCAACATCCGCGGTATTCCCACCCTGATGCTGTTCAAGAACGGCAACGTGGACGCCACCAAAGTGGGCGCACTGTCCAAGTCCCAGCTGGCGGCCTTCCTGGACAGCAACCTCTGATTGCTGACCGGACGCCCGAAGCCGCCCCTGAACCAGCGTTCACGGGCGGTTTTTTATGGCCATGACAAAACACAGTGACCGCAAACATATCGCCGGCCTGCTCCTGGCCGGAGGCGAAGGCCGCCGCCTCGGAGGCCGCGACAAAGGCATGATCCCCTGGAACGGCCGCCCCATGGCCGCCTGGGTATACGATGTCCTCACAGCCGTCGCCAGCCCCGTCTTGATCAGCGCCAACCGCTCCCTGGAAGACTACCGACAGCTTGCCCCGGATCAGGTCTTCGAAGATGACGACTCCATTCGTGGCCAGGGCCCCCTGGCAGGCCTGCTAACCGGCCTGAAACAAGCCGCAGCCATAGATGCTGACGCCGTACTGGTCTGCCCCTGTGACACGCCGCAAATCACTCCCGAGGTCCTGTCCTGCCTGGTGGATGCCTGGCAGAAAGCTCCGAAACATCCCGTCGTCGCCGAATGCGAGGGCAGGGCGCATCCGCTGCACGGCGTCTACCCGGTAACGTTGGCGCCGTTACTGGAAAAGCAGTTGCAGGAAGGCAACCGCAGAGTGATGGTTTTCGCCGAGCTGGCTGGAGCGGTAAAAGTGAAATGCGACGATGCGGCCCAGGCGTTCAAGAACAGAAACCGCCCGGAAGATCTTGAAGATAACTCAGAAGTAGGGCGCTAATGCGGGTGGGTGGTTCCGAAAATGTGCGGAGCCATGGATGGCGGAGCCCAAGCGTACACGGACGTATTCAAAGCGTTTTTCGGAACCACCCACCCGCATTAGTTACCGGTCGACGCACTCCAATATGAGGCCTGCAGGAACCTACAATTCCCAACTCTGACTACGAGCCAGATCAGCGTCCTTCTGCTCAACCCAGTGCTCCCCGGATTCCGTCATCTCCTTCTTCCAGAACGGCGCCGACGTCTTCAAGGCATCCATAATGAACGCGCAGGCCGCAAAGGCATCGCTCCGGTGGGCACTGCACACCCCCACAAACACAATCTGATCGCACAGCGCCAGCTCACCCACCCGATGAACCACCCGGGCCTTGCGCACATCCCAGCGCTCGGCCGCCTGCTCGATCAGATCCTCGATCACCCGCTCCGTCATCCCCGGGTAATGCTCCAGAAACAGCCCCGTCACGCCTTGCAGATCGCCACTATCCCGCACCAGACCGGTAAACGTCGCAATCGCACCCGTGCCAGCATCGCTGCCCCGTAGCGCCTGGTACTCCGTGGCAGCGTCGAAATCCTCCTGTTGCACAGAGACGGAATGATCCATGTCAGCCTCCTGTCACCGGCGGGAAAAAAGCCACCTCATCCCCCGCCTTGAGCCGTGTTTCCGGTTTGGCCATCGCCTGGTTAACGGCAATCATCACCGGTTGCCTGCCATCCAGCTGAGCCCACGGTCCGCCTTTCGCTGCCAGTTCAGACAGCACCTGGCCGGCTGAGGTGTCGGGGCGTACCGGCAGCGTAAGGCTGTCGGTCGCCAGCTCCTCCCGCAGGCGGGCGAAGAAACGAACGGTCAGTGTGTTTTCGTTTCCCATGGTCACCCCAGAAGTTCTGCAAAGGAATAATAAGTTATCATATCACCGGGGGTGACGGTTGTGTTCTCTGGCACCACCGCCAGCCCGTCAGCCCAGCAGGCGGAACTCAGCATGCCGGAACTCTGGTTCGGGTAGGCCGCCACTTCCACCCGCTGCCCATGGACCTCCTTTCGCGCCCGGACAAACTCCTTGCGAATGGAGGCAGAGTCCACCTTGAAAGCCGCTGGCAGCTGTTCACCGGAAACACGATAATCCGTGACGCCCTGGCGTTTGCGGATATAGGGAATCCCCACCACCAGGAAAGTGACCAGCACCGCCGCCGGGTTGCCCGGAAGGCCCAGAACCGGCGTGCCCTCGATCGAACCAAAGGCCAGTGGCTTGCCCGGTTTGATGGCCATGCGCCAAAGGGACAGCTCGCCGGATTCTTCCAGTACCGCCCGCACGTGGTCTTCCTCGCCCACCGAGACGCCACCGCTGGTAATTACCAGGTCGGCTTCGCTGGCCGCGCGCTTCAGGGTTGCCTGCGTGGCTTCCCGGGTGTCCCGGAGCGTTTCACACAACACTACGTCACAACCGGTTTCAGCCAGCAAGCCTAGGAGGGTGAAGCGGTTGGTGTTGTAGATCTGTCCGGGCTTGAGAGGGACTCCCGGTTCAACCAGTTCATCGCCCGTGCTCAGGATGGCCACTTTCAGGCGGGGCAGTACCGGCACACGGGCGACGCCCATGGAAGCCAGCAGCCCCATCTCCTGGGGACGGATGCGGGTGCCCCGTGCCAGCGCCAGGTCACCCTGAGTCAAATCCTGTCCACGGCGGCGAATGTTCTGGCCGTCGCTGACATCGGCGCCAATGACAACGCCGGCATCGGTCACCTCCACCCGCTCCTGCATAACCACCGCGTTGGCGCCCTGTGGAATCTCCGAGCCGGTAAAGATGCGAACGGCGGTGCCGGGGGCAATGGCCTCCGGGGCCTGCCCCGCAGGAACACGGGCTGACAGCGGTAAAGGCTGATCGGCCACGAAATCCTGTGTTCTCAGGGCGTAACCATCCACTGCACTGTTGTCTGCGGGCGGCACATCCGCCGGCACGTAGTGATCGTCTGCCAGCACCCTGCCAAGGCTATCGGCCAACGGTACGGGTTCCGATCCGGTCAGCGCCGTTGCCTGGTCCAATATTTGCGAAATCGCGTCTTCGACTGGCGTTAAGTGTTGAACCGCCATAGTTATCGTTGCCCCCGCTCGCCAATTTTTTCATGCAGCCGATGATGAGGGCGGTCCGGTTTGCGCAGGGTCAGTGCCGAGAAGTTGCAGGGGCCGTGACGACTGTCCAGTTGGGTGCTCAGGATGCCGTTCCAGCCGGTGCGACAAGCGCCGGTCGATCCGGGCAGGCAGAAAATGACCGTATGGTTGGCCAGTCCGCCAAAGGCGCGGGACTGAATGGTAGAGGTGCCGATCTCCGCCGCCGACAGCCGGCGGAACTCCTCGCCAAAGCCATCTATGGTCTTGTCCAGTAATGGCATCACGGCTTCGGGGGTGCTGTCGCGTTCATGGAAACCGGTCCCGCCGGTAATGATAATGGCATGCACCTCCGGGTCGGCAATCCAGCCGGACATCAGCGCACGAACCAGATAGACATCGTCCGGGAGAATGCGGCGCGCGATCAATTGGTGTCCTGCCTCAACAACGCAGTCCTCCAGAAACTGGCCGGACGTATCCTCATTGGCACCACGGGTATCGGATACTGTCAGGATGGCAATGTTCAGGGGTTTGAGTTCGCTGGTTTTCTCGCTGCTCATGGTGTTACTCCGCAGGTTAAATCACTGATTGTGGCCAGTATCCCCGGAGCAGCAGGTGAATGGAAGGGGGGTATTCCTTCAGAGGGAGAAGGGTGATTAAGGTGGTATTTTTCCGTTCCGGGCATGGCAATTGGCGTAAATTTGGTCAGCATCACTTGACATACACGGGTCAGGTGGTCGATTATCCCTGTTGCCCGGCGAACGGTTGTTCTTCCTGTCTCTGGCTTCAGTACTTTTCCGGCTTTCATCTATACCGGTTGCTCCATCTGGCCAGCACCAAGTTCAACTAGCATCCGACCAACTCGTTCAGGGGCATTCCTGTCATTCCAATATTCGTTTACTTCCATTCCGAAAATCTAACAACCTATGAACCTTACTGAACTCAAGCAGAAATCCGTGCCCGAATTGCTCGATATTGCGCAAGAGATGGGCCTCGATAACCTGGCTCGTTCGCGCAAACAGGATGTCATCTTCACGATCCTGAAGAAGCATGCCAAAAGCGGCGAAGACATCTATGGTGATGGCGTACTGGAGATTCTGCAGGATGGTTTCGGCTTCCTCCGTTCCGCCGATGCCTCATACCTTGCCGGACCCGACGATATCTACGTGTCGCCGAGCCAGATTCGCCGCTTCAACCTGCGGACTGGTGACACCGTTGCCGGCAAGATTCGCCCGCCCAAAGACGGCGAGCGCTACTTTGCCCTGCTGAAAGTTAACGAGATTAACTTCGACAAGCCGGACAATGCCCGCAACAAGATTCTGTTCGAGAACCTGACGCCGCTGTTCCCGGACGAACGCCTCATGCTTGAAGCCGGTAACGGCAGCACCGAGGATCTCTCTTCCCGGGTTCTGGACCTGGTGGCACCGATCGGCAAGGGCCAGCGTGGCCTGATCGTGTCCCCGCCCAAGGCGGGTAAGACGCTGCTGATGCAAAGCATTGCCCAGTCCATCACCCGTAACAACCCGGAGTGCCATGTCATGGTACTGCTCATCGACGAGCGCCCGGAGGAAGTGACGGAAATGCAGCGTACCGTGCGCGGTGAGGTCATTGCTTCCACCTTTGACGAGCCGCCGGCCCGTCACGTGCAGGTGGCAGAAATGGTGATCGAAAAGGCCAAGCGCCTGGTCGAGCACAAGAAAGACGTGGTGATCCTGCTGGACTCCATTACCCGTCTGGCCCGTGCCTACAATACCGTGATCCCGTCCTCCGGTAAGGTACTGACCGGTGGTGTGGACGCCCACGCTCTCGAGAAGCCCAAGCGTTTCTTCGGTGCGGCCCGTAACGTGGAAGAGGGCGGCAGCCTGACTATCCTTGCCACGGCACTGGTAAACACCGGTTCCAAGATGGACGAGGTGATCTACGAGGAGTTCAAGGGCACCGGCAACATGGAGATCCATCTGGATCGCAAAATTGCCGAGAAGCGTACCTATCCTGCCATTAATATCCGCAGCTCCGGCACCCGTCGCGAAGACCTGCTGATGTCTGAAGCGGATATCCAACGTGTCTGGATTCTGCGCAAGCTGCTGCACTCGATGGACGACGATACAGCTGCCATCGAGTTCCTGCTGGATAAGCTGAGAGACACCAAGACCAACGATGAGTTCTTCCAGTCCATGAAGCGTCGTTGATTACGGTCTTAAGGCTCACACCATTGCCCGGTGTAGTCCTTTAAGCTTGAGGGATGAGGTGTGGGACAGGCGGGGCCAAAACGGGGAAACGTGGTTTCCTTGAATGTTTTGGCCCCGCCTGTCCCACACCTCGTTCCGGCCTCCGAATAATAGTCCGCCAGGAGCTTACCTCCGTAGTATCAGAAGCGCGAACGGAGCACCGAATGAAATACAACGATCTTAGAGATTTTATCGGTCAGCTGGAAAAGCTGGGCGAGCTAAAACGCATCAGCGTTGAAGTTGATCCCCATCTGGAAATGACTGAAATCTGTGACCGCACCCTGCGGGCGGGCGGTCCGGCGTTGTTGTTCGAAAACCCGAAAGGTTACGACATGCCGGTGCTGGCCAACCTGTTTGGCACGCCGAAGCGGGTGGCGTTGGGCATGGGGCAGGACGATGTCACCGCGCTTAGGGAGATTGGCAAACTTCTGGCCTTTCTGAAGGAGCCGGATCCTCCCAAGGGATTCAAGGACGCCATTGAAAAACTGCCGTTGTTCCGGCAGGTCATGCGTATGAGTCCCAAGGTGCTGCGTTCCGCGCCCTGTCAGGATGTGGTGGTCGAGAAGGATCAGGTGGACCTTTACCAGATTCCGGTTCAGCACTGCTGGCCCGGGGATGCCGGTCCGTTGGTGACCTGGCCGCTGGTGATCACCCGTGGCCCCCATAAGGAGCGCCAGAATCTTGGGATCTACCGTCAGCAGGTGATTGGTCGTAACCGGCTGATTATGCGTTGGCTCAGTCATCGCGGTGGGGCGCTGGACTTTCAGGAGTTCCAGAAAGCCAATCCGGGCCAGCCCTATCCTGTGGCGGTTGCGCTGGGCGCCGATCCGGCCACCATTCTGGGCGCTGTGACCCCGGTGCCCGATAGCCTGTCCGAATACGCCTTTGCGGGCCTGTTGCGGGGCAGCCGCACCGAGCTGGTCAAGTGTGGTCTCAGTGACCTGCAGGTGCCGGCCAGTGCCGAGATCGTGCTGGAAGGGTTTATCTATCCGGACGACATGGCGCCGGAAGGGCCGTTCGGGGATCACACCGGCTACTATAACGAAGTGGACCAGTTCCCGGTGTTTACCGTGGAGCGGATTACCCACCGCAAGGATCCGATCTATCACAGTACCTACACCGGTCGCCCGCCCGATGAGCCGGCGATTCTCGGGGTGGCACTGAACGAAGTGTTTATCCCGATTCTGCAGAAGCAGTTTCCGGAGATTGTGGACTTCTATCTGCCCCCGGAAGGCTGTTCCTACCGCCTTGCAGTGGTGACCATGAAGAAACAGTACCCAGGCCATGCCAAACGGGTGATGATGGGGGTATGGTCCTTTTTGCGGCAGTTCATGTACACCAAGTTCGTGATTGTCACGGACGATGATGTGAATGCCCGTGACTGGAAGGATGTTATCTGGGCGATGACTACCCGGATGGACCCGGCCCGTGACACCACGATGGTAGAGAGCACGCCGATTGATTATCTGGACTTCGCATCGCCGGTGTCCGGCCTTGGCTCGAAGATGGGCATGGATGCGACCAATAAGTGGCCCGGTGAAACCGATCGTGAGTGGGGCACGCCGATCACCATGACCGACGAGGTCAAACAGCGGGTGGATGACCTCTGGGACAGCCTGGGGATTGAAACTGCGCCGGATCGCCCCGAGTGATAGGAACAACGATGTGTATCGGGTTGTCCTGAAACCGTCCGGACTGGTCTATTCGGTCAGTCCGGAGACAAACTTGCTCGATGCCGCAGCCGATGCGGGCATTGCCGTGCCCGCCGCCTGCCGCAATGGGGTGTGTGAAATCTGCGAAGCCCGGCTACTGGCTGGCAGCGCACTGAACACCCGCAACCAACAGACGATTACGGTCAACGAGCGACTGATGATGTGCAGAACCCTCGCGCTCGGGGACCTGGAACTGGAGATTAACGCCGTTATGGCAGCAGGAACCAATCAGCCTCGCAAGTACCAGGCAAAGGTGGTGGACGTTCGTTCCATCAGCCACGACGTCTACCGGGTCGAGCTTCAGCTGCCTCGCCGTCGAGAACTCTCATTTCACGCCGGTCAGTACCTGTCCGTGAATCTGCCGGATGCCGAGCCCTGCTACTTCTCCATCGCCAGCAGCCCGTCCGAAGCGAACATTGAGCTGCATATCCAGGCCTCGCCGGACTGGGTGTCGGCGCAAAAGGTGATTGAGGCGCTGACCTCGGGTAACGATGTCACGGTGGAACTTCCCCACGGTAAGGCTTGCCTGGCAGCGGCTCCGGAGAAACCGTTGCTGCTGGTAGCGGCCGGCACCGGGTTTGCCCAGATGAAAAGTCTGGTGGACTATCTCAGGACCACCAGCTACGGGCAACCGGTCAAGCTCTACTGGGGCGTGCGCCGCCACGAAGACATGTACCTGCGCGGTCTGGCCCAGAAATGGGAGCAGGAGTGGCCGCCGTTTACGTTTCTTCCCGTAGTGGGCGATGACGAGGATAACGATTGGGCCGGCCATCACGACCAGCTGGTGCGGGCGGTTCTCGCGTCGGGCATGGACTGGAAGAACGTGGAAGTGCATGCCAGCGGGTCACCGACGATGGTGTATACGCTAATGGACGCGCTGATTGAAGCGGGTTTGCCGGAAGCGGCGTTTTTCTCCGATGTCTTGGAGTACGCGCCGAGGGCCTGATGTCAGGCCTTCGGCATCGGCAGATCGGGCAATTCGTTGTCCTTCAGCAGCCCCTGCATCAACAGCTTCACACTGGTGTCCTCTTCGCCCATATGGGCATTGAGCCGGCTCAGTTCCGCCAGGGTCTCGCGACTGCGGCGCAAATGCAGACTGGTCTCGAAATACTCCCTGGCTTTGCCCCACAGTTCGTTTCTCAGGCTCAGGCGCCCCAGTGCCAGCAGCAGCTCGGCGTTGTTGGGCCGGTCTTTCAGCCACTGTTCGGCGATTAGCAGCTGTTCGTCGGGCTTTTTGCCCTTCACGCGACCGTACAGGTTGATCAGTTCGTCACTCCAGTGATTGCGCAGCACCTTCCTCAGAAGAGTCTCCGACTGGGCCTCGTCACCGAGGGCGGCAAGCAGGCGGGCGTATTCGCGAATGGTGTGCTCATCCCGACGCAGCACGCCGGGTAACTCGTCCCACAGCCGGGTCAGGGGTTCGAGTGATGCCGAGTCCGCGCCGGTCTGGCGGCGGCAGTCTTCCGCGGCCCGTTGCAGCAGGTTTTGCCAGACCCTGCGTTCCAGTGTTTCCACTTCGTCCGAGGCGAGGAGGTTGCGCTTGCGCATTTCCGGCAGCAGCTTTGACAGTTCGCGCCAGTCCTCCAGTCGCAGGTAGGTGTTTTTCAGCAGTTTCAGCACGAAGGGGTGATTCGGCGCCTGTTTGCGGAGACGGACCAGGGTCGCGAGTGCCTGCTCAAGCCGGTTGCCCGCCAGTTGCAGTTGGGCCTGGGTAATTCCCACGGCCATGTCTGAACCCGGGGTGCTTTCGAATGCTGCCCGCAGCAGCTCATCGACGGCGTCATGGTCGCCCGACTCGAACGCGGCCTGTGCCGCCGCCAGATAGTTGATCAGCGGGGTGTCGGCATGATTGGCGGAGGATGTCAGCAGCTTGCGGGCCCGGGGCCAGTTGCCCTCGGCCAGCGCCAGCAGTCCCTGGGTGGTGCGGCGACGGGCCCGTCGCTGGTTGCCGCGGGCAAGCCAGCCAGCCATCAGGCCTGTCCCCTGGCGGAAACGGCGTATCAGATTGATGGTGAGTACCGAAAGCACCACCAGCGCCACGAGCAGGGCCAGCCCAACCCAGAAATTGGTCTCGATCAGGTAATGCCCCAGGCTGATGCGGATATAGCCAAGGTCGTATTCGAGCCCCATGGACAGGGCGGTACCGATCAGCAGTGCAACAAGTACGATCAGCAGGAGGCGAATCATGATTCGCTCTCCTCTTCCTCATCGGCGGCGTTGGGGAGCGTGCTCTGGCGTCCTTCCAGCCGGGCTTTCAGCAGCTCCAGTGAACGGCTGATGTCTGGCAGCTGCGGGTCGATGTTCCGGGCCTGAAGTTCGCCCAGGGTCTGGGTGAGCGCAGCTACCTGCGGGTTGGTGTTGTCGTACCAGTCGGTAATAGCGTTACCGGCTTTGGTTAGTGCGCGGTCGTAGAGCTCCTGGTGGCCCCGAAGTACGGCCATCTCCGCTTCCTCCAGCATCAGTTGCAGGTTGAGGCGGGCGTAGGCGCTCTGATCGGGAGAGAGCAGGGGCTTGACGGGCTCGTCCAGGCGGCGAACGACAACCACGTTCGCCAGCGTGTTCTTGACCTTGGTCCAGCCCTGGCTGAGCAGGCCGGGTTCGCCTTCGCGATTGTCGCCAAGGGCTGCATCTGCAGTGGTGACAAATCCTGGCGCCCGTTCATTGACCAGAGCATCGTCTGTCAGTCGGTTAACGCTGTCGATGGCGGCTTCCAGGGTCAGGTAGAGGCCAGTGCGATCCACATCGGCGATGCCCTTGAGGGCGAGGATTTCTTTGGCCAGTTGCTGCCGTACCGGGTAGACGCCGATGTCGTCTGATTCCTTGAGCACATCGTCGCCGGCTTCCAGTGCCGCCAGCGCGCCCCGGATGTCTTTTTCGATAAGCAGTCTCTGGTTGGCAACCCTCAGCAGGTATTCGGCTTCGGCCAGCAGCCAGTCGGTACGGGTGCGGTTACCGGCTTCCAGCAGTTCCCTGGCGTTATGATCAATCTGGCGCTGCTGAGTCGCAAGCAGCTCCCGCTGATCGGCCAGCTTGTCTTCCAGTGCCTGGATCCTCTGGCTCTGTTCGCTGCCCCGTGCGCCATACTGGCTGTCGAGCCGGGACACGTCGCTACTCAAATTCTCCAGCCTCTGCTGCAATGCCTGGCCGTCATTCCATTGCTGCCAGCTCCAGAGGGCGAGTGCGATGATCAGGGCAAGGGCAATCAGTGATATCAGCCACAGGGGCCAGAGCTTCTTCTGAGCGGGCTTATCCTGAGGGATGGCGGCAGGCAGTTGTGTATTTGATTCAGTCACAGGCATCCTTACTTGGTATTTACGGGGCAACCCTCAGCCGTCGAGTTCTTCTGCGACGGTTGCCACGATGTCGTTGTCGGCAAGGCTTTCCGGTATACAGGTTCTGTTCAGCCCGGCCTGACGGGCCTGTTCAGCGACCCGGCTGGCAGGGACCACCAGCAATGTTTTATTCAGATTATGGCCGGTATTCTTACTCAGTGCGATGAGATTGTTCAATGTCTCCCCTGACAGCGTGATCACAGCCTCCGGTAAGAAGCATAGCAGGGCTTTGTCCAGTGTGGTGGCATCGTGGTGTGGCTGATACCGCCGATACAAGGGTAATACGTCAACTCTGGCACCCCGATCACTGAGCGTCTGGTGGATCAGTTCTCGCCCTTCCTCGCCCCGCACCAGCAGGACCCTTTCTTCGCTGATTCGTTGTAGCGAGGGCAGTGCCAGCAGTGCCTCGCTGGTCCAGCCATTACTTGGCATGCGGGGGCTGAGACCGTGGCGGGCCAGCACCGCTGCGGTACCCCGACCCACGCCGTACCAGCGAATCCCCATGGGAAGCTGGGGCCACCAGTTGTCGGCCAGCGCCATGAACAGGGAGGCGGCATAGGGGCTCACAGCGATAACGTGGGAGTAGTGATCGAGATTCTGGATGAGGGTGCGGGTTTCCGGGGTTTCCGGTAAAGGTTCCCGCCCGATTAACGGCAGTACCCGGACATCGGCACCGGCTTCGCGGAAGCACTGGGCCAGCCGGGAGGCTTCGGGCTCCGGCCGGCAAATCAGGATTCGCCGGCCGGCCAGGGAGCGGGGATCAGGTTGGCGTGTGGCCATAGATCTCAGCCAGTACCTTGTCAGCGCCCATGGCCAGGAGATCCTCGGCCAGTTCCCGGCCAAGGCGTTCGCCCTCGGCCCTTGGGGCCCGCCCTTCAACGCGGAAAACCCGGGTGCCATCAACAGCCCCGACCAGACCTCTCAGCCAGACTGTGTCCTTGTCTTCCAGCAAGGCATAGGCCGCGATGGGCACCTGGCAGCCGCCTTGCAGGCGCCGGTTAAGGGCCCGTTCGGCTCTGACACGATCCGAAGTGTCCTGATGGTTCAGCGGCGCCAGCATGGCCAGCAGTTCGGAATCACTCACGCGGCACTCGATGCCCAGGGCGCCCTGCCCGACGGCGGGCAGTGACACGGAATCCGGCAGGCAGTAGCGGATGCGGTCGTGGAAACCCAGGCGCTTCAGGCCCGAGCTCGCCAGGACAATGGCGTCGTACTCGCCGGCGTCCAGTTTAGCCAGCCGGGTGTTGACGTTGCCCCGCAAAACGCGGATTTGCAGATCAGGGCGATAGGCCCGCAACTGGGCTTCGCGGCGCAGGCTGGCAGTGCCCACCACGGCAGCCTGGGGCAGGGCGTCGACGTTGTCGTGGTGGTTGCTGACAAACGCGTCGGTCGGGTCTTCCCGTTCGCAAATGGCGACCAGATCGAGGCCTTCCGGAAACTCCATGGGGACATCCTTCATGGAATGCACCGCCAGGTCTGCCCGGCCATCGAGCATGGCCTCTTCCAGTTCCTTTACGAACAGGCCCTTGCCGCCGATCTTGGCCAGGGGGACGTCGAGGATCTTGTCGCCCTGGGTTTTTATCTTGATCAGTTCCACGGAAATGTTGTCGTGGAGCCGTTCCAGTTCGGATTTGATGAATTCGGCCTGCCACAGTGCCAGGGCACTGCTGCGGGTCGCGATACGCAGAGTTCGTTTTGACATGATGAACGTTGCCGGTTTGAAAAAATGTTGCTCAAGGTTACCTTGAAGCGACGAAAAAGTCCCGCCACGGCACCGTGCTGCCCTGACCTGTGTTCGTGGTCAGCATCAACCGGGTTGATGCTCCTGCAACCATTGCCGGACCGCGCTGGTATGGCGGCGGCTGACTGGCAATTGCCCCAGCCCGTCCCGTAAAACAACCGAGCTGTGGCCATGCCCATCGCGGGTCAGGGCCTGGATGAAGCCAACCCCCACCAGGGTATGACGGTGAATGCGCAGCAATGACTTCGGGTGGCTTTGCTCCAGTTCTTTCAGGGTGTAGTCGGAGACGATCTCGCCCCTGGTGTGGTGAATGGTGACGTATTTCTGGTCCGCCTCGCAGTAGAGGATTGCCCCGATATCGATAAGCTCGGTGCCGCGATGGGTTTTGATGGCGAGTTGGCCACTATCCTCGGCATCGCGGGCAGCAAGGGTTTGCTGCTGGACGCGATTGACCTGGCCGGAACGGGCAAGGGCTTCACTCAGCGCTTCGCGGCGGACGGGTTTGAGCAGGTACGCCGCAGCGCTGACATCGAAGGCCTTGATGGCGTAATGGTCGTAGGCGGTGCAGAAAATGATGGCAGGCGGCTGGTCCAGTTGATTGATAGCGGTTGCCGCATCCATGCCATCGGTGCCCGGCATACGGATGTCCAGTAACAGGATGTCCGGGTCCAGCTCCGCGACCTGGCGCAGGGTGCTGTCGCCGTCCGCAGCCTCGCCGCATACCGTGTAGCCGGGAATGTCCTGAATCAGTCGCCGCAGCCGGTCACGGGCCAGGGGCTCGTCGTCGGCGATGAGTACCTTGCGAATGGTTGGGGCTGTGGCAGTCATGATCCTTTTCGTGATCCTTCGATGTCTGGCCCGGCAGAGTGGTTGGCGCTCCTGCGGGGCAGCCTCAGGGTAACCGTGTATACGTCGTTCTGCTGGCTGTGTTTCAGTACCGCCTCGTCACCAAACAGAGCCTGCAGCCTCGACTGGATATTGGCAAGGGCCATGCGGTTGCCATCGTGCTTGCTGATGGCGGATTCGGGCCGCGGGTTTTGCACCATGATATAGACGAAGGGTCCACGGCTGGACGCTTCCAGCGTCACGGTGCCGCCGTCGGGGCGTGGCTGGATGCCATGGTAGATGGCGTTCTCCAGCAATGGCTGCAACGTCAGGGGCGGGATGGCCTGCTTCTCCAGGTCCGGTGCAATATCCCATTGCATTGTCAGCCTGTCGCCGAGTCGTAAACCCTCAATATCCAGGTAGCGCCGACACAGATCCAGCTCGTCTTTCAGCGGAATCAGGCGGTCACCGGCCCGCAGGCTGGCGCGAAACAGTTCCGACAGGTCCAGCACTGCGTCCTCGGCCCGGTCCGGGTTAACGGCAATCAGACTGGCAATGGTGTTCATGCTGTTGAACAGGAAGTGGGGGTGTATCCGCGCCTGCAGGGCGGCCAGGCGCGCCTGCATTTCCGCTTCCCGCTGCTGCTGCCACTGATGCTGCAGGTAGAAATAGCGCAGTACCATCAGCGTAATGAGCAGCGCCAGCAACAGCTTCTTGGCAATCCCCTGCCAGCCACTGACGCCGGGTTGCGGGTAGAGAACTCCGTCGGCGAACAGGCCAAACGCAAGCACGTCCAGCAAGACAATAATGACCATCGCGAGGGTGGCACGGGTAACACTCAGTTGTGCCAGCCAGCTGCGCAGCAGGCAGATAAGCGCGGCACTGGTGAGTACCGTCCATTGCACGAAGAGGGACAGGAGGCCAAAGTAGTTCCAGTCAATCCAGTCTGCTTTCGCCTGCACAATGGAAAGTACCAGCACCATCAGTTCGCTGGTAATCAGCAGCATGAACACGGCCCGCACACGGCACAGGTCCGGCACATAGAATTCGCTGCTTTTGCGTGGTGCTGCCATCAAACCTCTTTCCTGAACAGGGCGCGCAACAGAACGCACCGGAATGTTATAATCCCGCGACCAACTTATTCACCTCTTCATTCACCCCGCGAAATAATGCCGGGCTGTCAGCAGGAAAGATAGACCATGACGGATCAGAAAAAGTCTGACCAGAGCACAAGCTCCGAAAAACCCTGGGGCGGTCGCTTCAGTGAGCCGACCGACGCCTTTGTTGAGCGCTTCACCGCGTCCGTTGGCTTTGACCAGCGCCTTTACCATCACGACATCACCGGCTCCATTGCCCACGCCACCATGCTGGCGGAGGTGGGTGTGCTGACCGTGGAAGAGCGGGACAGCATCATTGAGGGACTGAAGGGCGTCAAGGCCGATATCGAGGCGGGCACCTTTGAATGGTCCGTCAGCCTGGAAGATGTGCACATGAACATTGAGGCACGCCTGACCGACCGGATTGGTATTACCGGCAAGAAGCTCCACACCGGCCGCAGCCGCAACGACCAGGTTGCCACGGACATCCGCCTGTACCTGCGCGACGAGATTGATGTAATCGCCGAGGAACTTACCCGGCTGAAAACCGGCCTGCTGGACCTGGCTGAGCGCGAGGCCGACACCATCATGCCCGGGTTTACCCACCTGCAAACCGCTCAGCCGGTGACCTTCGGCCACCACTTGCTGGCCTGGTACGAAATGCTGGTACGGGATGGCGAGCGTCTGCAGGACTGCCGCAAGCGGGTCAATGTCATGCCGCTGGGCGCCGCCGCGCTGGCCGGCACCACCTACCCGATCGACCGTGCCATGACTGCGCGACTGCTGGGCTTTGATCGCCCGACCGAGAACTCCCTGGATTCGGTCAGTGACCGGGATTTTGCCATCGAGTTCTGCAGCTTTGCGGCGTTGCTGATGACCCACCTGTCCCGCTTCAGCGAGGAACTGGTGCTGTGGACCTCCGCCCAGTTCGACTTCATCGACCTGCCGGATCGTTTTTGTACTGGTTCTTCCATCATGCCCCAGAAGAAGAATCCGGACGTGCCGGAGCTGGTCCGTGGCAAGACCGGTCGGGTCAATGGTCACCTGATTAGCCTGCTGACCCTGATGAAGAGCCAGCCTCTGGCCTACAACAAGGACAACCAGGAAGACAAGGAACCGCTGTTCGATACTGTCGATACCATCAAGGGCTGTCTCAAGGCCTACGCCGACATGATTCCGGCCATTCGTGCCAAGGCCGACAACATGCGGGTAGCGGCCAAGCGTGGATTCTCCACGGCCACCGATCTGGCGGATTATCTGGTCAAGAAAGGCGTGGCGTTCCGCGATGCCCACGAAATCGTCGGCAAGGCAGTCGCCTTTGGTGTCGCCGAAAACCGCGACCTGTCGGATATGACCCTGGAAGAACTGGCGCGTTTCTCGGACGTCATCGGCGAGGATGTGTTCGATGTGCTGACCCTGGAGGGTTCGGTGCAGGCCCGGGATCACCTGGGTGGTACCGCGCCGGATCAGGTCCGTGCGGCCGTCGCGAGGGCCCGCAAGCAAGGGTAATCCGGTATCGGGAGGAATCGGTGGATCAGCCGCCGATTCGCCCGGTACTCAGATCCACGGTGGCGGGTTTCAGCTCATCTAGAGGTCGTGGCGGGTATAGCCGGAAACCCTGCCCGTAGTGAATGCCCAGTGTGCGCACCTTGCGTAGCGTGTCGTCGCTCTCGATAAACGTGGCGACGGTGGTCTTGCCAGCCGCTTCGGCGATCTTGTGCAAGGCCTCCACCATCACCTGCTGCACCGGATCATCGTGAAGGTGCTGCATCATCTTGCGATCCAGTTTGATGATATCCACCGGCAGCTTTGCCGCCAGACTATAGCTTTCCACTGACGCGCCAGCGCCATCCAGTGCCACCCGGCAGCCGACCCGGTGCAGGGCATCGCACAAGACCGCTACATCGTCCGGGTATTGAGTGGCGTGGGATTCGCGGATTTCCAGGCAGAAGCACTCTGCGGCGAAGGGTGAGCCGGTCAGGATCGATGTCATGAAATCGGCGAACGTGTCGTCCAGCACGCTGGCCAGGGAGAGGTTGAAGCCACAGTATTTCAGCCGGGGTTCCAGCAGCTGATGGTCGGCAAGCCACTGCATGGTCTGTTGAATGACCTGGCGGTCCAGCTGCTTGGTCAGGTCAAAGCGTTCCGCAACCGGCAGGAACTCCGCCGGTTGCAGGGCAGGTTGATCTGATGTTTTCCCCGGAATCCGTGACAGGATTTCAATGTGCTCGCCCCAGGTTGCACTGGCCACGGGCCGAAGTGCCTGGTACTCGAGAATCAGCTGTTTGTTGTCCAGGGCGCTGCGAATCTGCGCCACCCGTTGGCTGGCAACACCGTCTTCCGGACCAGGGGCGATGGCCTGGGCGGCGTGTATACGATTGCGCCCGGAGGTTTTGGCCGTGTGGCACAGGTCCGCGGCCTGACTCAGCAACTGCTCCGGATCGTCGGGCGTGTCTTCGGCCAGGATCAACAGTCCGCCGCTGGCGGTGGTTTGTAACTGATTGCCCTGCCAGTCGAAGTTGAAGCTGCCGATCAGTTCCAGAATGCTGTCGGCAATCTTGCGGGCCTGGGCTTCGGGGCAGCTTTCAATCAGTAGGGCGAAGGTGTCCCCGGACAGCCGCGCCAGGGCATCACGCTGGCGCACTCTGACGCCGAGGTTGCTGGCGAGCTCTCGCAGGTAGCGGTCACAAGTGCCGCCGCCTGCCTCTTTGTTGATGAGTTCAAAGTCATCCAGATCGAGATACAGCAGCGAGTCAATGGTATTTTCGCGCCGCGGCGGCCTGATCAGTCGTCCGAGTCGCTCAGTAAAGGCCTTGCGATTCATCAGGCCGGTGATCGGGTCATGGTGAATGCGGTATTCCCGGCTGGACGCCTGGTTGAGCCTGGAACTGATGTCCTTGCCCACGTGCACCGCGCCGGTCACTTCGCCGTGTTCGTTGACCACCCGCTGGAAATGAAATTCATAAACCGGGAGGTCACGGTTTTGTTGGGCCAGGGGCATTTCCACCACAAAGCCGTCCCGCTCCAGTGCGCGGTTCCACAGCCGTTCAATCAATCGACGCTCGTTGGGATACTCCTGCAGCAGTTTGATCAGGTTTCCGCCGGGGCGAGGCAGCTGGCCGAAGGTATACGCGAACTGACGGCTGAAGGCCTGGTTGAAGTAAACGAGATTCAACTGCCGGTCCACGCTGGCGACCAGATCGTTGGTGGCGTTGGCAGTGGCCGCCAAAAGCTGCTCTGACTGCCGGCGAGCCTGCTCTTTGCGCATCGTACTGGTGTGGTCAACCACTGTGCCGCCGATCTTGTGGATGCGCCCATGTTCTCGCACGATGGCTTTGCCGGTGATCTCTACCCGGCGGTACTGCTGTTTCGCTGTCAGCAGGTCGAAGCTGGCGGAAAACGGCTGCCCGCAGCGAATGCAGCGTCGGAACAGGGCGCGTATACGGTTCTGGCCGGTCTGGCAGTAGAACAGGGCCTGCTCCGGGGTGATGTCGGCGCCGGGACGGAGTTCGAGCAGGGTGTAGAGTCCGTCGGTCCAGGTCAGGTTGTTGTTGCGGATATCCAGCTCCCAGATACCGAAGTCAGCGGAGGATTCCGCCAGACGCATCAACTGATGGTCCATGGGCGCGGTGTCTCGCAGTGAGATATAGGCGCTGGCGGCCTGGTCCGAGTCCTTGACGTCGATCCGGAGACTGAGGCTTGCGGTAAAAAAGAAACCTTCCTTGTGACGGAAGGTGATCAGCACCGGTTCCCCGCTTTCCATGCGGTGCCGGTTGGCTGGGGCAAAAGGATCGTCCTGCCGCGCGGCAAGAATGCGATGCACCGGCTGGCCCTCGAGCTCGCTGGAATCGTAACCGAGCACCACTTCTGCGCTCTGGTCTGCTGACGTCACCACACCCTCGTCGTCTATGCGGACCAGGGTGCGACGATCCGCTGCCAGGGGATTGTCTGAGCGATAACGACGGATAAAGAATTCTTTCACGACGGGGAGCCTCAGCCAGTTTTGCTACGGGAGTGTACAGAAACACCCGCTTTTATTTTTTTGCCGGTTTTGCCACGATGCGTCCATCATACTGATAATGACAACGGAAAGAACCTCTCTCGCGGAGCCGCCTTGAGCACCCACAATCCCCCTATCACCCTGGATTTTGAAGAGGGTATTGACCGAAAAACTCTGCGACGGCTGAGGGATCGGTTCATCGCGCTCAATCAACAACGCTGGGAGCGGGCGCACTCGGCCCTGACCTATCGACAGCAGGTGGTGCTGGATGTGTTGCCGTTGGTGTTCCACCTTAATCATCCTTCCCTGCCCGGGTACCTGGACAGGGATTGCCCCTATGGCCTCAGCCACTATAAACCGTCCGCGCCGACACTGAACGCCGCCCGCCGACTGGCGCGAGCATTCTCCCTGAAGGACGAAGGAAAAAGGAAACCGGACCTGGAAGCGTTGTTCTTGATGGGCAGCCCCGGGACCCTGGGGCATTCGGTGGCCAGTGATCTGGACGTCTGGCTGTGTCATCGCAGTGATCTGTCAGCGCGGAATGTGCAGTGTCTGGAGCGCAAGGCGGACAAGCTTTCGGCCTGGGCTGCCAGCTTCGGTGTGGAGTTGCATGTGTTCGTGTTCTCTGTAGAAGACTGGCGAGCCGGGCGGCAACGCGCAGAAGTGACGGGGGAGAACTGTGGCAGTGCCCAGCATTACCTGCTGCTGGATGAGTTTTACCGCACCAGTATCCACTTGGGTGGCTGTTACCCGCTGTGGTGGCTGATTCCGGCCAGTGAAGAGGAGAACTACGAAGCGTGTGCCCGGCAACTGGTTGATTGTCGTTTCATCAAGGGGAGCGACTACATCGATTTCGGGGCCGTGCCGTCGGTTCCCCCGGAAGAGTTTCTGGGCGCCGGGGTATGGCAGCTGTACAAGGGGATGGATGCTCCCTGGAAATCGATCCTCAAACTGTTGCTGACGGAATGTTATGCCCTGGACAGTGAGCAGCCCCTGTTGTCGCGGGTGTTCAAAGCCGCCGTGTATGACGGTGAAGCCAGAGCTGACCGACTGGATCCATATATATTGCTGTATCAGCGTCTGGAGCGCTGGCTGTTAGCCATGGAAGCGCCCCAGAGACTGGATCTGGTGCGCCGCAGCTTGTACCTCAAAGCCGGCCTGCCGTTATCACGCACCGAGCAGGGCGTAGACAACTGGCGGGTAAGACTGCTGCAGCAACTGGTGGATGAATGGGGCTGGTCCCCGGCGGTATTGAGAAACCTGGATAATCGTCACCAATGGCGTGCCGAGGACGTCATGACGTTGCGGCGAACCATCGTGTCCGAGCTGACTCACAGTTACCGTCTGCTATCGCGACTGGCCCGGGAGCACGGCACCCGAGCGGCGATCAGCAGCAACGATATGAACCTGCTGGGTCGTAAGCTCTACGCTGCGTTTCAGCGCAAGGCCGGCAAGATCGAACTGATCAACCCCGGGCTGGCACCGTCCCTGGGGGAGGAGAATCTGGCGTTTCATCATCAGTCCGGGCAGGGGGAGATGCCGGGGCAGGACGGTTGGCTGCTTTACCGGGACCTGGAGGATCCGTCCGATGCCTTCTGGCAACCGGTGATCCGCCGCACCGGTAATCTCACTGAGCTGATGTTGTGGTGTTACTGTAACGGTTTGCTGACACGAACAACCCGGCTGAATGTGAGGTCGGGTACCAGTACCGCGTCAGTGGCCGAGCTGAGGGAGATGCTGGATGCACTGGCAGCCTTTATTCCGTTTCCCCTGGCACCCGCCAGCCGGGAGGCGTTGTCCCGTGGCGTCAAACCCCTGCGGAACCTGTTGTTTGTCAATGTGGGCGTGGATCCCCAGGCTCACCTGACCGAGCGGGGGTTGCACAAGCTCAGTGCCCGCCACGATTCCCTCGGCTTCAGCGGGGGTCGTGACAATCTGGTGGCGACTATTGACCAGGTGGCCCTGAACAGCTGGCACGAAGTCAGTTTGCAGCACTACGCTTCCGGTGACACCCTGATCCAGTGCCTCAAGAACGTGCTGGCGTCAGTGGCGTCTGCGCCGGCGGATCTGCCAGAGATCCAGGTGCACAGTTATAAAAGTGGGCACGGGGCGGCTATTGCTCGCCGGGTTCAGGAGCTTTTTTCCGACGTTCTGCGCCATTTCTTCGCCGGAGGCGTCGGGCCCCACCCGCTGCGATACGTCATTGAGATGGACCGGCGCTATTTCCTGCTGCAGTTCAGCGGCATCGAACCCGGTTTTGTCGCACTGGGCAGCGCGGAAGCGTTGATAGAGCAGTTGGCCCGACCGCAGGAGCGGTACGTGCCGGTAGTGTTTGACCGCCATGCGATGCTGGATGATCAGCCCCTGCGTGCTGTGTGTCAGGCCAGTGAGCCGGCAAGTATTCAGGTTTTCTTCCGGGTGGTCGGCAATCGCGCAAAGCTGTGGGTGGTGGACGAGCGGGGCTCGATTTTCATCTGGGATCAGGGCTACAGCAATCGGCGTTACCTGCTGGTGCCGCTGTTACGGTTTCTGGACAATCTCGTGGAGCGACGCCAACTGCGCCAACTGGACAGTCCGGTAGGGATCGCCGGCATCCACTGTTACGAGGTGGTGTACCGGGATGGGCAGTGGAAAGCGGAAAGACGGTTCGACGAAGATACCAGTGTGACCCTGCCCGGGCTCGAGGTGCAGGCGATTGGCGTTCAGGAAGGTGACCAGCACCTGCGGTTCGATATCTTCTGTGGCGATCAGGAGTTCAGCGTACAGGAATACGGGGACCAGCTGATTCCCGCGGTGGCTCACTATATTCGTTCGTTACGCCAGACCGGTGAAACCTACCCGGTTTACCTGACGGATGTGCACCTGCCCCATGATCTGGATCCGCACCTGTATCAGCAGGACATACAGACCACGCAGTATTTGTATTACCGGTCGTCACTGGAAGCATCCCTCAATCGTCATTTGATGGCTTAGAAGTTATACCGAGGCGCCCCGGGCAGTCTCGCCCGTTGGTAGCTGAGTCAGGTATACTGCGCGCATATCTCAAACAGGGGCAAGTTCCGTGCAGACATGGAAAACAGTGAGTGTCGGGCTGGTACTGGTCAGCGTAATGGCCGGTTGTGGCCAGAAAGGACCATTGTACCGGGAAGTGCCGGATGAAGCGGCGGCGGAGGCCGTCGGGGAAGGCCGGAACAATGGCCCGGACAGCCGTCAGGATGAAAAGCCGTCGGCCCGCTGACCCATTGCCCCGTCAACAGAATCAGGACTTTCATGGACCATTTTAACTATCGCAACGGCGAGCTTTACGCCGAGGACGTACCGGTCAGCGAAATTGCAGAGCGTTTCGGGACCCCGACGTATGTGTATTCCCGCGCCACACTCGAGCGCCATTACCGGGCCTACGACGATGCGCTCAAGGGTCGCCCGCATCTGGTGTGTTATGCGGTAAAGGCCAACAGCAATCTGGCTGTGCTGAACGTATTGGCCCGCCTCGGTGCCGGTTTTGACATAGTTTCGGCTGGTGAGCTGGAGCGGGTGATTCACGCCGGAGGTGACCCGGCCAACGTGGTGTTCTCTGGCGTGGGTAAGCAGGAATGGGAAATGAGGCGGGCGCTGGAGGTTGGCGTGCGCTGTTTCAACGTGGAGTCGGATACCGAGCTGGACCGCCTCAACACGGTGGCGGGAGAGCTGGGCAAGCAGGCGCCGGTTTCTTTGCGGGTGAATCCGGATGTGGACGCCGGCACCCATCCCTACATCTCGACGGGCCTGAAGGAAAACAAGTTCGGTATTGATATTACCGAGGCGCCCGAGGTTTATGCTCGCGCTGCGGCCATGCCCAACCTGAATGTGATTGGCGTGGATTGCCACATCGGGTCACAGCTGACCACGGTGTCGCCGTTCCTGGATGCGCTGGACCGGGTGCTTTCGCTGATTGATGCGCTGGCGGAGCAGGGCATTGCCATTCGTCACCTCGATATGGGCGGCGGCCTGGGGGTTACCTACGACCAGGAGCAGCCACCGCAGCCGTCGGATTACGTTAAGGCACTGGCCGAGCGCCTGGGCGACCGTGATCTCGAGCTGGTACTGGAACCCGGCCGTTCAATTGCGGCCAATGCCGGTATCATGCTGGCCCGGGTGGAATTCCTGAAATGCACAGATCATCGTAATTTTGCCATCATCGATGCCGCCATGAACGACCTGATCCGTCCGGCACTCTACAGTGCCTGGCAGGCAATCATCCCGGCGGTGCCCCGCCAGGACGGCGAGGAAAAAGCCTGGGATCTGGTTGGCCCTGTCTGTGAGACGGGTGATTTCCTCGGCAAGGACCGCAAACTGCGTCTGCAGGCGGGAGACTTGCTGGCGGTTCGATCCGCGGGTGCCTACGGCTTTGTGATGAGCTCCAACTACAATAGCCGCAACCGGCCACCGGAAATCATGGTGGATGGCGATCAGGTGCATGTCGTTCGTCGCCGCGAAACCCTTGAAGACCAGCTCGCTCCTGAAAGCTGTCTGCCAGGATGAATGCGGCGATGGGCAAGCGTGATGATACGAATCATACCCGCCGTGGGCAGGGGCCATTGATGCGATTTACCAAAATGCACGGTTTGGGTAACGACTTCATGGTCGTGGATGCCATCAGCCAGCCGTTCCGGCTGCGTCCGGACATGATTCGGGAGCTGGCGGACCGCAATTTCGGGATTGGTTTTGACCAACTGCTGGTCGTCGAACCCCCGGGGTTGCCGGACGTGGATTTTCGCTATCGGATCTTTAACAGCGACGGCTCGGAAGTGGAACAGTGTGGCAATGGCGCCCGTTGTTTTGCCCGTTTTGTCCGCGATCAGCGCCTGACCAACAAGCGGGTAATCCGGGTCCAGACCGCCAAAGGCGTGATTGAGCTGAGGGTTGGTCGTGATGGCCTGGTGATGGTCAATATGGGGGTGCCTGAGCTGAATCCGCCTGCCATCCCGTTCGCCGCTGATCGCCGTAAGGACATCTACACGGTTGAGGTGGATGGCCAGATTGTCGAGCTCAGTGCCGTTTCCCTGGGCAATCCCCATGGCGTCCTGGTGGTGGACGATGTCGACAGCGCACCGGTGGAAACCCTCGGGCCGAAGCTGGAGAATCATCCCCGCTTTCCGGCCCGCGCCAATATTGGTTTTCTGCAGGTCATTGATCGCAGCCACGCCCGCTTGCGGGTGTTCGAGCGTGGTTCAGGTGAAACCCTGGCATGCGGTAGCGGGGCATGTGCAGCGGTCGTTGTCGGGTGCTTGCGGGGGCTGCTGGATTCCCGGGTGGAGATCGAGTTACGTGGGGGCAAGCTGATCATCGAATGGCAGGGGGAGGGGACCCCTGTTATGATGGAAGGCCCTGCGGCCAGTGTGTTTGAAGGCCAGATTCGTCTGCCCGGAGACAGTTCCGGGCGGCGTCGTAAAGGTAGTCGACCGGCAAAACCAAGGTCCTGACGATCAGGAGATCAGCATGACAGAACAAACGGCCCAGCAGAAGGCCGAGGAGCTCACCGGGGAACAGGTCGCGGAGTACCTTCGTGCCCATCCCGACTTTTTTGTTGAACAGGATGAGCTCCTGCGCAGCCTGACCCTGCCCCACGACAGTGGTCGAGCCATTTCACTGGTGGAACGCCAGGTTCACCTGTTTCGTGAACAGCGGGATACGCTGAGGCGGGAGCTGGTGGAACTGGTCTCTATCGCCCGCCACAACGACCGCCTGTTTGAAAAGAGCAAGCGCCTGCTGATGCAGGTGATTGAGGCTCGTAACCTCAATGATATGGCTTCCGCCATTGATGACAGCATCCGGGGTGACTTCGGTCTTGATGCGGCGTCGGTGATCCTGTTTACCGATTCGGAATTGTCGCTCGCGTCTCAGGGGGCCTTGCATGTGGTGCCACCGGCACAGGCCAAGGAGCGTCTGGGTAGCCTGCTGGATGGCGAGCGTGCGGTGTGTGGCCAGTTCCGCGAATCCGAGCGGAATTTCCTGTTCCCCGACCGGGAGGAGCCCATTGCCTCGGTGGCCCTGGTGCCGCTGCGTCACGATGAACTGCTGGGTGTCTTTGCGGTAGGCAGTTGTGAACAGGGCTACTTTGACCAGAGCATGGGATCGCTCTTCCTTACCTACATCAGTGACACCCTGAGTCGTCTGTTGCCACCGATCGTGCAGCGTCACACCAGTGCGCCCCCAGTGGCCGGTGTGGTTGCGGAGTCGCGCTGACCGTGACCGTTTCCGGGGAGTTGGTGGATTTATCTGATTCCCTGTCCGCGCCGCTCGCGGACTTCCTTCGTCATCTGTCTTCGGAAACGCGACATTCTCCCCGCACCTGTGACAGTTACCAGCAGGACATGACACGTTTTGGCGCCTGGTTAATGACGCATCAGGTTGATGATTGGGCTGACGTCACCAGCCACGACATGCGCCGTTATGTGGCATGGCTCAGTCGCGGGGGGCTGAGTGGCCGCAGTATTGCCCGGCATCTTTCGGCGATCCGTCGCTGCTACCAGTATCTTCTGCGGGAAAAAAAGGTTCGGGATAATCCGGCGGTTGATATCCGTGCGCCAAAATCCGGCCGCCGGCTGCCGAAGGTGGCCGATGTGGATCAGCTTAACCATCTGTTGGACGCCAATCCCGACGACCCTCTGGAAGTCCGTGATCTGTGCATGTTCGAGTTGATGTACTCCTCGGGTTTGCGATTGTCCGAGCTTGCCGGACTGGACCTGAGCTCTGTGGATCATCAGGGTGGGGAAATCCGTGTGCTGGGGAAGGGCAGCAAGGAACGTGTCTTGCCGGTTGGTCGTAAGGCCCTGACGGCCTTGCGTGCATGGCTGTCGGTTCGCGCCGGGCTTGCCGCGGAGTCGGAGCCGGCCCTGTTTGTCAGTCAGCGGGGTGGGCGACTCAGCAACCGCAGCATTCAGTCCCGCCTGAGTCGCTGGGGCCTGGTCAAGGGTGCTGAGCAGCGGCTGAATCCGCATATGCTACGCCATTCGTTTGCCAGTCATCTGCTGGAATCCAGTGGCGATCTGCGTGCGGTTCAGGAATTGCTGGGCCATGCGGACATCTCCACCACACAGGTCTATACTCATCTTGATTTCCAGCATTTGGCTCGCGTGTATGACCAGAGTCACCCCCGGGCCCGTCGTCGTGATGGGCCAGACAGGGATGATGCCTGGCCAGCTCACGCAGACCCTTGAAAGGTTTGAACGTTCACTATTCAGGAGAGCCCAATGGCTTCGGATCGGTCCTGGAAGGACAAGTACCTTCAGGAACTTGAATCATCAGAACAACGGGAGCAACTGTGGAAAGCGGAAAGGAATTCCCTTGAGCGGATGCTGGTGCGCACCTGTCTTGCCTCAGAGGGTCAGACCCCCGAGCTTGACCGATTGCTGATTCGGGTGCGCAAGGATCTGCGTAAAGGTAACCTGGACCTTGAGAAATGGCGTTCCCTTCAGGAGCAGATTGATCGCCAGGTCACGCTTCTGGATGATGATTCACCGAAAGCCAGGTCTGGCAACGGCCGGTTTTATCAATCCCGGAAGACTGTTGATGTACCTTCTGATTCTGAACCTTCCCCGACCGTCACTGTTGGCGATGAAAACGATCTGGCAACCATTCACGCCCAGAGGCTACGGATTGCCCGGCGGGTCGGGCAGCTGTTGGGGCAGATGATATACCAGGTCACCCTTGAGCCGGCCGCTGAAGCCCGGGCCCGCCAGCTTCAGAAGTCCTTGTTGGAAAGTGAAAGCTGGGACGTGTTGAGGGAGGGGCTCAACAGTGTGGCTGATCTGGTTATTGCCGCGATTACCCGCAGTCAAAGGGAGTTTGAGGCCTTTCTCAAGAAGCTCGATGAGCGGCTGGTATCCCTGCGTCAGCATTTCCAGAATCAGTCAAACGCCCAGGAAGGGCGTATGGACGCCTCCAGGGAACTGGATCGCGAAATCCGGCGGGAGCTGGAAACTTTCGGTCGAAAGATCGATTCCTTCGCCGACTTCAAGGAACTGAAACTTTCCGTGACGATGCACCTGGAGACGATCGGCGGTGTGGTCGAGCGTTTCCGGGAACAGGAGTCGGAGCGGGAGAAGAGTTATTCGCAGCAATTGGAGGTGATGCAGGAAAAGCTGGCTGCGGTGGAGGCAAATTCAGAGCAAATGAGGGAGCAGATTCGGGAAGAGCGGGCAAGAGCGCTCACCGATCTGTTAACCCAATTGCCCAACCGTGAGGCCTGGCAGGAGCGCCTGGGCTTTGAATACAGCCGCTGGCAGCGTTACCGTCAACCGGTGAGGATTGCGGTGCTGGATATCGACCTGTTCAAACGGGTGAATGATTCATTCGGTCACAAGGCCGGTGACAGGGTCCTTCAGATGGTGGCGAGGGAGTGTCAGAAGCGGCTCAGAACCACAGATTTCATTTCCCGTTTTGGTGGCGAAGAGTTTGTTTTGCTGTTACCGGAAACCTCAGCGGAAGATGCCAAACGTGTGCTTGACGATCTGCGAGGCTACATTGCTGCGCTGCCATTTCATTTCCAGGGTGAGCCCGTAACAATCACCTTCTCGGCTGGCGTCGCCACCCTTGAAGATGGCGATACTGAAGAAACGTTATTTGATCGGGCGGACAGGGCATTGTACGCCGCGAAAGACGCAGGGAGAAACCAGGTCCGCCTTGCGATTGAGGTTGAGGGTGTCAGTGCCGCATCCGGGCATCAAGCTCGTCAATGATTTCGGCCCAGTCAGAATCGTCTTCCAGCCCTTCCTCCAGAAACTGGGCCTGACTCTCCGACCAGAACGGTGCATCCTGCAGCGCAACTTCCGAGGGCAGGGGCGAATACCTGGAGATAAAATCCTCAATGCTGGCGCTGTCAGAGGCTAGTCCAAGCTGTTCGAACAGTGTGCTGAATGTGTGCTTGCTGGTATCCATCTCTGTCGTCTCCTTGCATTGCTTACGCTTGAATGAAATCCGGGAGATTTGCAGGTATTGTTCTGAGGCTCCTTTAAACTTTAGCGGAACCGTTGAGGATATCCAGTGAAGGCCGCCTTGCAGGGTTTGTTGTTTTTAATGTGTCTTTGGGCGGCGACGCCATTGCTGGCGGACCCTCCGCAGCAATCGCCGGCTCCTGTTCTCGGGGCCAAGGACCTGGAATGGCTGTCGACGCAGGATCAGTTCCAGGTGGGGCTGTCCGGTGGCCAGATCCCCCTGGTCTTTGACACCGGCGATGGGGTGCTGGCGGGCATCTACATTGATTATCTGGAGCGGCTGTCAGACAAGTTAGGGGTGGAGATGGTACCGGTCTCCGCCAGTACGACGGCGATAGCGGCGCAGTTTGACGCTGGCAGTCTGGACGCGCGACTGGTGGCCCGCAGTCCGAGGCAGCCCGACCCTGAAGGTCGATCCGTAACTGCACCGCTGATGAGCCTGACTTACGGTTTGTTTGTCAGTGCCGGGGATGCCGGTATCCGAACGCTGTCGGATCTGGAGGACAGTCGGATCGCCCTGATTGCGGAAGACAGTAACCAGTACCTGTTACTGGACCCGGTGGACAGCTTCACTCCGGTTCCCGTGGCGAGTATCGGCGAAGCCGTCAGCATGGTGCTGTCTGGTCAGGCCGATGCCTTTCTTGGCCCGGTTCCGGTCGTATCCGATTATCTGCAATCGGCAATGATCAACGGCATCGGACTTGCCCTGCTGCTGGATCAGAAGCCGGTTGATGTTGTACTCGAGGTTGACTCGGACAACGAGCAATTGCTGAGGGTTCTCAATCGCGCTGTGGCGGCTATCAGCCATAATGAGCATCGCACCATTCGCCAGTCATGGTTGCAGACCGATCTGCCAGTTGCGATCAAAGACGGCATTGCGCTGTCCAGTAACGAGAAGGACTGGCTGAAGCGAAACCCCAATTTGCGAGTCGCCTTTCGTGACGACTGGCCGCCGTTCGAGTTTACCCAGGATGGCCGGTCCTCGGGGCTGGTGCCGGACCTGGTATCCCGGCTGGAGAGCCAGTTGAATGTCCGTTTTCAGCGCGAGGAAACGTCGGACATAATCGAGGCGGAAAAACAGCTTCAGGATGGCGAGGTGGACATACTGCCTGCCTTCAACCGCACGCCCCGGCGTAGTAACGATTTCCTGTTTACCCGCACCTACCTCACCGTACCCGTCGCCCTCGTCATTCGTGACGATGGACGCTTTATCGGCGATCTTCGGGAGCTTCGATCGGAAAGGGTGGGGGTGGTCAACCGTCATGCCGCCCACGACTTTCTGTTGATCAACCATCCGGATCTCGACCTGTACCCGATGGACAACGTGGAGGATGGTCTGCTGTCGCTGTCCAATGGCGATCTGGATGTCATGGTGACCCACATCCCGGCCGTGAGCTACACGGTCGCGCGTCTGGGACTGTCGAACCTGCGAATCACCAGTATCACCCCGTATCAGTATGAGTTGAGCCTGGCGGTCAGCAAGGACCGACCGGAGCTGCAGCGCATTCTCAATAAAGCTCTGGGCAGCCTGGACGCGGCGGAGACCGAAGCCATCTACAACCGCTGGATTCATCTGGATATTGAGCAGGCAACGGATTACACGGTGGTACGGCGGGTGGTCGGTATTGCACTGGTGGTGGTGCTGATTTTCCTCTACTGGAACCGCAAACTCTCGCGGGAGGTGGACGAGCGGATACGCTCCGAGAATGCGCTGCGCCGCAGTGAGGACGAGTTACGCGCGGCCAAGCTCGAGGCGGAGCGGCTGGCGCGGGAAGCCGAGACTGCCAGCCTGGCCAAGAGTGAGTTCCTGGCCAATATGTCCCATGAAATTCGTACCCCGATGAATGCCGTCATCGGATACAGCGACCTGCTGAGCGACAGCGTGAAAGACCCGCAGCAGCGGAATTACCTGGATGCCATCCGTGCCGGCAGCAGGAGCCTGCTGATGCTGATCAATGACATTCTGGATCTGTCCAGAATCGAGGCCGGGAAAATGCGCCTGGATTATTCTGCGGTATCGGTACGCCGGCTATTGGGCGATGTCCGTCACATATTCGATCTAAGGGCACGGGAACAGGGCATTACCCTGGAAGTCAGTGTGGATTCAAAGATGCCCGCGGCCATGATGCTGGATGAAACCCGCCTGCGCCAGGTGTTGTTCAACCTGGTAGGTAATGCCATCAAGTTTACGCACGAAGGTGGGGTGACCGTGCGCGCCACGGCGATCCCGGTATCCGATGCCCGGCAAAAGTCAGGAACCGGCGAGGAAGGCAGAAAGGTGTATCGGCTGGAGGTCACAGTCCGGGATACCGGGATCGGTATTCCGGCGGACCAGCTGGAACGGATTTTTGATGCGTTCGAACAACAGGAGGGGCAGAACAGTCGCCGCTATGGTGGTACCGGGCTGGGCCTGGCCATCAGCCGCAAACTGGCGCGGATGATGGGGGGAGAGCTTACTGTGGAGAGTGAGCCGGACAAAGGCTCCACATTCACGGTGACACTGCCCCGTGTTGAGGCGACGGTTGAGCAGGCTGATGATGAGAGTGAGCCGGAAGAGTCCGAGCGCTTGCTGGCCCAGACCCTGAGCATGCAGGAGCGAGGCTGGTTGCGGGAGCAGTTGGCCCGCGATTTTGGCGATGAGTGGGAAGCGGTCAGGGAGAGTGGCGACCCCGAGCAGATGCGCGACTTTGCCAAGCGTGTCCTGGCGTGGGGCGAACGTTTCCGTTCACCGTCGGTAACCCGTTACGGCGAAAAGTTGCTGGCCGATGTCGAAGCTTTCAACCTTGATGCAGTGAACAGCGCACTGGAGGCATTTCCCAGGCTGCTGGGCCGGGAGTAGGTTTTCGGTTACAGGCAGTCAAACTGTGAACGGCGATCAAAGGCGACGGAGACCATGTCGTAGCCTGAGTCGGACAAGTTCTGAATCAGGTCCCGGTTCTTCAGCAACGTCATGCACACCTTGTGAACACTTGCCTGAAGTTGCTCGTCGTTAGCGGGACTGGACTGAAAGCGGAAGTCGACGATCAGGTACTTGCGATCGACCGGGGCGGAGACCGGAATATCCTCCCGTTCCACACTCTCGTATCCGATATACGTCGGCTGCCCGTTGATAAAGACATTGCTCATCAGCACGTCCAGATTCTCTGCCAGGGCCGGGCGGATTGCGAGGATTGATAACAGGGCAAAGGTAAAAAGCCTGAAAGTTCTGTTCATGGAGGCCACTCCTTGGTGCCGATCCGGGCTCTATGTTACCGATTGTAAAGTTTGGTTACGGAGATTATCGCAGAGTCTGGTGGCGTTTGCGCAGCGGACTGCGTAGATTTTTCAATTGTTTGCGATTTGATCAAAAAGTATCCGGTCAGTCCCGGGTTTCCCCGGCGTTCGCGGATCAACTATCATGTTGGTAAACAGGTTCAGCAAGAGGCAGATTGATGTTTCAGCTCGTCTTCAAGGGTGAATGCACGCCGGGTACCGATGTCGCTACCGCCCGCAATAATGCACGGACACTGTTCAAGGCCAGCGCTGAGCAGGTTGGACGAATGTTCAGTGGTCAGCCAGTCGTGATCCGCAACAAGCTGGAAGCGGAGCAGGCGGAGAAATACCGGGCCGTACTGGCGAAGCACGGTATGGTTGCCTACGTGCAGCCGATGCCGGGTACCGAGCCAGCACGACGTGAAACACCCTCTCCACCCCCGGCTTCGAATCCTGAGCCTGCTGAACCTACCCCCCAACAGCAGTCGGCACATTCCAGTGGTGAGGCGCCAGCTGTCGAGCCCGGTGACCGGCTATCGGTAGCAGGGGAAAAGGTGGATTCCATCCTGGCGGGATCCGCGCTATCGCTCGACCCGGTGGGTGTCAGCCTGGCGGAGCATCAGGAGGTGGAAGCGCCGATGTTTCAGCACCTGGATGAGTGGACACTGGCGCCTGCCGGCACGGATCTGGGCGTTGAGCGTGATCTGCCACCACCGATGGTGCCCGATGTGTCACACCTGTCGCTGGCCGACGATGAATCGACCAAAAACCAGTGACTAGATAACAGGACCCCTCCCTTGCCAAGGATGTTTATCCTGCTGCTTGCAGCCTGCGTTGCTTTTTTTTCGTTTACCGTCACAGCGGAGCCGACCGGGGATCGACCCAAGGTGGGTCTGGTGCTCAGTGGCGGTGGTGCCAAAGGTATGGCCCATGTCGGTGTGGTGAGGGTTCTGGAGGAAATGCGGATTCCGGTGGACCTGGTAGTGGGCACCAGTGCCGGGTCTGCGGTCGGGGCGCTCTATGCGTCCGGTATGCCGGTAGAGGAAATCGAGCAACGCTTCATCGACCTGGACTGGCTGTCCAGTTTTCGCGACGATCCGGGCCGCGCCTATAAGCCTGTACGCCGTAAACAGGAAGACTGGCGCTTTCCGGTTGTGCCCGGGATTGGCGTGCGCCTGGACGGGCTACACGTCGGCGGAGGTATTATCGCGGGTCAGAATCTCGGCTTTATTCTTAATGAGCTGACCCGCGATGCCGCGCTGGTAGAAGACTTTGATCAGCTGGCGATTCCCTTCCGTGCGGTGGCCACCGACCTGGAAACCGGCGAACAGGTAGTGATTGGCAGTGGCAACCTGTCCGAGGCAATCCGTGCCAGCATGAGCATTCCCGGAGTTTACGCGCCGGTCAAACTGGATGGCCGGCTGCTGGTGGACGGCGGGATTGCCAACAACCTGCCAGTGACAGTGGCCCGCGATTTGGGCGCGGACATTGTGATTGCGGTGGATATTACCGACCCTTTGTTGAAAGCTGAGGATCTGCAGGAGGCCTTCTCGGTTGTCGGGCAACTGACGACGATGATGACGCGGAGGAATACCGACCATCAGCTGGCGCGACTGGAAGATCAGGACGTGCTGATTCGTCCCGATCTGGAGGGGCGCACATCCGCGGATTTTTATGACGCACCGGTCCTGTTTGAACTGGGTGCCACCAGCGCCCGCTCCCATGCGTCCGAGTTGCGGCATTTGAGTGTGCCCCGGGAGCGCTGGACACGGTTCCGGGAGTCGCTGAACAAGAGTGGCTTGCCGCTCGGGGACATCGCCCGCATTGAGGTGGATCACAATTCCCGTCTGGCCGGGGAGTTCCTCCGTTCCAGGATTCGACAGGAAGTCGGTCAGCCTCTGGATGTGGATGCGCTTGAGGACGATCTCAAGCGGATTTATGGTCTTGGCTATTACGAAACGGTGTCCTATTCGCTGTCTCCATCCTCCGAGGGAACCGTGCTGACCATTAAAGTGCAGGAAAAATCCTGGGGGCCCAACTACCTGGCTTTTGGTCTGAACTACGAGGACAACTTCGACGGCGAAACCCGCTTTAATGTCGGGTCAGCCTTGCGCGTGACAGAGTTGAACGCCCTCGGCGGGGAATGGCGAACCGGTTTGCAACTGGGGACGGAGCCCTATGTGCGCACGGAATGGTTCCAGCCCCTGGATTATGGTTATGAACGCTACGTGATCACCGGGTTGGAATATTCCCGGAACAGCTTCAGTGTGTTTGGCGATGACGGCGCTCGTATCTCAGAGGTGGACGTTACCTTCCGTCAGTTGGATCTGGCACTCGGCATGGAGCTGGGGGGCAACGGCGACGTCCGGCTTGGCTATTCCCGGGGCTATGCCACCGTCGATGATCAGCTTGGTGCATCGGTGGCGCCCTCCGGGACCATCCATCAGGGCGGCTTCAGTCTTCAGTTGGTGCATGATTCCCTGAACGATATCTTCTATCCCCAGTCCGGTGGTTTCGCCGGTATCCGCGGTCGGCTGGAACGGGAGGACCTGGGCTCGGACCGGCATTTTGATTCGGTGACCGGAATGGGGCTGGGTACCGGTAGCTGGCAGGGTTTCACCATGACTGGACTGCTGTATGCCCACGCCGTCACCCGGGGGGAGCCTGGCATCGAGAATACGGTTCGCCTTGGCGGTTTCCGGCGGCTGTCGGCCTATGCCCCGGGTGAAATTACCGGCGAAAACGCTGCGATGGCATCACTGTTTGCCAGTCAGGAGTTTGGTGGGCCGCTGGTGCCCTGGTTTGCCGGTATTGGCATCGAGACGGGCAACGCCTGGGAATCGTTCGATGATGCCAGTTGGAACAATACGGTCAGATCCTGGAGTGCGTTTGCCGGGGTCGATACCTTTCTGGGGCCGGTGCAGTTTGCGGCTGCCTACAATAACGAAGATAACTGGACGGCTTACCTGAACATCGGCTTTTCATTCACCCAGTTGTTCTATTGAGTCTTTGTCCCAGTCAGGCGCCGCGACGCGCCTGGTGGCTGGCCAGTGCCTCGAGGACCTGACGGCACTGTTGCTCGGCATAGCGCTTGAGGATGGTCGCCAACCGGTCTTCGTCCCGATCCTTGATCGCCTGGATGGATTCTTCCATGTGGACAAGGTTGTCCTCCAATACCCGGTTGCCGCCGTTCTGGAAGGCTACGAAAGCACAGCGCTTGGCGGAAGGCCAGAGATCGTCAATGGCGGAGACGATAAAGTAATTGTCTGCGTAGGCGAGGGAGGCCTGGGTATATTCAATGCCGAGCTCCAGAAAGCGCATCAGGTCGTTGCGTTCGAAGTTCGCCCTCATCTGCTGGTACAGGGATTCCAGCTTGTCCATGTCTGCCGGCTGCCACTGACGTGCCAGTTTGCGACCGGTATGGGTCAGATACAGTTCCAGGATCTCGTACAGGCTGCGAACGAAGTAGTCGTCCAGTTCCGTGACAAACGCGCCCTTGCGGGGAACGTTGCGGACCAGGTGACGCTTTTCCAGCAGCAATAGACCTTCCCGGATGGAGCCATGGCTGACATCCATCTGTTTGGCCATCGCGCTCTCGTAGATGCGTTCACCGGATCGCAGTTGTCCAAAGGCAATCAGGTTCTCAATGTGGCGGGCAACCTGTTCGGTGAGGGTTTCTCGGGGCTTGAATGTTGTCATAGTCCTGCTTCGTTACTGCATCCCGGGCTCGGTTCCCTGAATACTCTCATATTCTTTCTGCGGGGGAAAATGCCTGTCTACTGTCCCGGTCAGAGCAAGGGCGCAAGTAATCGCACGGCGCGACAGCCCAGGCGAAACGCAACGGACCGGTCCTGATACTCGCTTTGGGTCATCAACCGCGAGTGCCCAAGGTCCTCTTCCAGCATGGCGGTCACGTCGGAGACAAAGGATTGGGACGTGGTGATCGCAGTAATTTCAAAGTTCAGGCGCATGGAGCGATTGTCCAGATTGGCGGTGCCCACGGCGGCGTAGCGGTCATCCACGAGGATGACCTTCTGGTGCATGAAACCCCGCTGGTAACGATAGATGCCGACCCCCGCCTGACAGGCCTGGACGAGGTAGGAGTAGGCTGCAATCCTGATTAACCGGTTGTCGGATTTCTCCGGAATGATGATGCGTACATCCACGCCTCTCAGGGCCGCCAACTGTAAAGCGTTCATAATCTGGAAGTCTGGTACGAAATACGGTGATGCGATCCAGATGCGGGTCCGGGCATTATTAATACAATTCAGGAAAAACAATGCACAGGTTTCGTAGGTGTCCGCAGGGCCGGTAGGCAGGACCAGCACCTGATGATCTCCGGAAGCAGGCAGGCTGGGGTGCCAGTTAAGTTCGGGAAATTCGCTGCTTGCCCAATTCCAGTCTTCCAGCCATGCCAGTTGCAGGCCGATGACCGCTGGCCCGGTAATGCCGCAATGGGTATCCCGCCAGGGTTCCTGATCCATGGCGGTGCCGAGGTATTCGTCGCCGAGGTTAATGCCGCCAACGAAGCCGGTATGGCCGTCACAGACCAGTAACTTACGGTGATTGCGGAAATTGATCTGGAAGCGCCGACGCCGGATGTTGCCTTTGCCAAAGGACGCAACCCGGGCTCCGGCTCGGTCCAGCTCTTTCAGGTAGGTTCGGGGCAGCCAGACGCTGCCGATATCGTCGTACAGGAGCCAGACCTGCACACCTTCCGCCAGCTTGCGTTTGAGGATGGACTTGATGCGTTGACCCACCTTGTCGGAGCGGATGATGTAAAACTCCAGCAGGATGTAATGGCGGGCATTTTCCATGGCATCGAAGAGCGCTTCGAAGGTGGCCTCGCCGTCTTTCAGAAGAGTGCAGTGGTTGTTGCTGGTGAAGGGTTGCCGGCCCAGATTGCACAGCACCTGCAGTTCATCGCCGAAATGTTCGCTGGCGGGGTGTGACAGGGAGGTGGTTTGCTGTTCGAAGTGGTTCATCAAATCGGTCAGCGCGGCGTCACCCATCCGTCGGGCACGGACATAACCGCCAAAACGGCTGCGACCGAACAACAGGAACAGCGGTACGGCTACGTAGGGCAGGCCGATGAGTGAAATGATCCAGGCAATCGCGCCCTGGGTCGTGCGGTATGTCAGCAGTATCCGGTAAACGCAGGACAACGCGGCCAGATACAGCAGGCCGACAGCGATGGCGATCAGGGTCGTTTCGGGCATCGTTATTCCTGTGTCTGGCCGGCCTCTCCGGCAAGATGACGGGCACGGTATTGCGCCGGGGCCATGCCGGTCCAGCGTTTGAAGGCACGGCTGAAAGCGCTGAGTTCGGAAAACCCCAGCAGGAAGGCAATTTCTCCCAGAGCATACTGATCAGCCGCCACGTATCTCAGGGCCTTGTCCTGACGTACCTGCTCTACCAGGTCATGAAAGCTCAGGCCTTCTTTCTTGAGCCGGCGGTAGAGGGTTTGCCGGCTCATGTGGCATTGCCGTGCCAGGGTGTCGGCGTCGATCTTTTCCGTCGACATCTGGCGGGAGATCAGGCGTCGCACCTTGCGACTGAACGTGCGTCGGGTCTGCAGGCGTGCCATCAGGGAGTTGACCTTCTGCAGCACCGCCGAATACACATAGGGGTTTCGGTGGGGGATCGGATGGCTCAAATGGCGACTGCTGAACGCCAGGCGCATGGCGGCACAGCCAAACGTGACGGGGCCGCCCAGCAGCTGTTCGTATTCACTGGCGTAACGTGGCCGGGGATGAGCGATCTCTGCCCATTCCGCCCTGATCCCGGGATGAATGAAATGGCGAGTGCGGCAGAGCGCCGCCGCCAGGGTACGGTCCATATCCTGACGACAGTAATGGCCGGGGCTGTCGGGCTGCCAGGTGAGGATTGCCTGTTCACCGGTCTGCTCAAAACTGAGGGTCACGGACTCGTTGATCAGCCGGTGTAGTCGTACATATTGAGTAACCGCTTCTCCCAGGGTGTCACAGTTAAAAAACACGTGCCCCACCAGTCCCATGCGTTCCGGATCGACCACTTGTCCGGCATGGAGACCCACGCCAGGATCTCCGGTCACCTGTTCGGCGTGCTCCCATAGCCGATAGTGATTGTCGGCCGGCACCCTCAGGTCCGGGTCCCGAAGCGCTTCCAGGGTTGTCGCAGTGATCGCTTCGACCCGCTCACGGTCCAATACGCCCCGGCAATCCAGGTAGTGCACCAGCGCGAGAGTGCTGGAGGCGGCTACCAGAGGTGTTGTCGTTGTTTCAGCCGGAACTGCGTTCACTATGGTCCATTCCTGTTGTTAACAGCTTTTCATGTTTGCTGAGACAAAATGTCAAGCGGATGGGACAGCCTGTCAACGGTTTGTCACACCAACAACGATAGCATTAAGTCATCAGGTTGGAGCAATGGAAAGGCATTAAAGAGGAGGAGATGATTATGGAACGCGAGATCTTCGTGCCCCATAACGAACGTGAACGCCGCAACTGCGAGGCGCTCGCGGAGTACCTGAACAGCATCTTCTACTGCTGAACGGGCAAATCGTACGCTATTGACCTTTGAACCGGGGATCTCCCCGGTTTTTTTATGCCTGTAGAAATCGAGGCCGTCTCCGGCCTTGCTCCTTTTCCCGGCAATGGTAATGTATCCCGCTGACTCAAAAGAATGAATCGATCAGGAGAACAACGTCCATGAGTGTTGAGCTGAACCATCGTATTACTGGCGAAGGCGCCCCCCTGATCGTCCTGCATGGGTTGTTCGGGTCCATGGATAACCTCGGCGGAATCATACGGCGCCTGCAGGAAGGCTGGCAGGTCCATGCCCTGGATCAGCGCAATCATGGCAATTCTCCTCATACCGAGACCATGGATTACCCGGCGATGGCGGCGGATGTGGTTGCCTATATGGACGCTCAAGGGCTGGACAAGGCCGCCATTCTTGGCCACTCCATGGGCGGAAAAACCGCCATGCAGGTAGCGCTTATGGCACCGGAGCGGGTGGACAGGGTAATTGTTGCGGACATTGCGCCTGTTGCCTACAAGCCCCGTCACGATGCCATTCTGGAAGGGCTGACGTCGCTGGACCTGACGGCTGTAAAAACCCGTCGGGACGCAGACAGACTGCTGGCGGAGTACGTCGAAATGCCCCCGGTTCGGCAGTTTCTGCTGAAAAACCTGGAGCGGGTTCCCGAGGGCGAGCAGAAACCGGGAGAAGGCCTGTATCGCTGGCGTCTGAATCTGCCGGTCATTGAGGCCAGTTATCCGAAACTGGCATTGGCTCCGGAAGGCGATGGCCCCTATAACGGCCCGGTAATGTTCCTCAAGGGGGAGGACTCAGCCTATATTCAGGACAAGCACTGGGACGAGATTCGTCGTTTGTTTCCATCCGCCGAACTGCAAATCATCGAAGGCACGGGCCACTGGTTGCATGCGGAGAAACCTGACGCATTTGAGGCCTTGTGTCGGGCCTTCCTGAAACAGTGAGCCAGGCCCGGGCAACGGTGTAGCCGTGCCCGCGTCTCTGCTAAGGTTACGTCATTGTTTCTGAAAGGGACGAATGTCTGTATGAAGTGGCTGTTGGGTCTTTTACTGATCGTATTTGTGCTGTTGGGGGGCTTCCTGCTGTCCCCGTCTCCCGTTGACAGTAAAGCCTGGAACGCACCCGCACCACCGGCACTGACCGGAAAACTCGCCCCCAATGAGCTGTTGCGACTGTCTGACCTGCTAGCCCGCGGCCAAGTGTATGGACCGGAAGATACCACGGTGGACGCCAACGGTGTGCTGTACACCGGCACTCAGGACGGCAAGATTGTGCGGGTCTGGCCGGATGGGCGAGTCGAAGAGTGGCTGGAAACCGGTGGTCGTCCCCTCGGGCTGGTATTTGATGACGACGGCAACCTGATCGTGGCGGATGCCTGGGAAGGCTTGTTGTCGATTGCCCCGGACAAGTCCATCACCCTGTTGTCACGGGAATCGGAGGGAACGCCGTTCCGGTTCACCGACGATGTGGATATTGCCCCGGATGGCCGCATCTACTTCACCGACGCCAGCTCCCGTTTCGAGCAACCTGATTACGTATTGGATTTGCTGGAGATGCGTCCCCATGGCCGCCTGCTCCGCTATAATCCCCGTACCGGAAAAACGGAAACCCTGTTGAGAAACCTGCACTTCGCCAACGGCGTGGCGGTGTCTCCGGAAGGGGACTATGTGCTGGTCAATGAAACCTGGAAATACCGTATCCTGAGATACTGGATCCATGGCCCCAGGGCGGGGCAGGCAGAGGTTTTCGCCGATAATCTGCCGGGCTTCCCGGACAACCTCGCGGTGGATCAGGCCGGGCGATACTGGGTGGCCTTTCCGACGCTTCGTAACCCTCAGGTGGATTCCATGCACCGTCAGCCCTGGCTGAAAGATCTGGTGGCCAAGCTGCCGGAAAGCTTCCACCCCAAGCCTCAGGAGTATGGGCTGGTGCTGGCATTCGACGCCAGCGGCGAGCTGATCACCAGTCTCCACGATACCCGCGGAACACACCTGCAGGAAATCACCTCGGTTAACCCTCACGGTGGGCACCTATACTTTGGTTCACTTCACAACGACCGCATCGGCCGGCTACCGTTGCGGGCTATTCCGGGTTTGGAGAGCGGGAGCAATGACCGACAATGACCAGATGATTGAGTGGGACCTGCCGTCTCCTTTTACCATGGATATCCTGGTAAAGGATGAAGACACGGATCGCCTCGGTCACGCCAATAACGTGGTTTATGTCCGCTGGCTGGAAGACGTCAGTTGGGCACACATCGAAAGTCTGGGCATGACCTGGGAACTGCATGAGGCCACTGGAAAAGCCATGGCCATTACTCGCACCGAGATTGATTACCTTGCTTCGGCCAATGCCGGGGATCGCCTGGTTCTGGGCACCTGGCTGACCGGATACGATGGCCGGTTCCGTTCCTCGCGCCAGTTCCAGCTGGTGCGTGTTGCCGACGGCAAGACACTGGTGCGGGCGATGTCCACCCATGCCTGCGTAAACATGAAAACCCAGCGTCCTTCCCGGGCTCCGAAAGAGTTTGCCGAGATACTTGGTAGTGCCGTGGTGGCCGGCGGCAAGGGCCTGACACTGGATTGAATCACCTCGCGCGCCAACTTCTGCTAGTCTGAAGAAAGCCTGTTTGCCGTTACCACCGTTGTGCGGAGAGCCTCATGGAAAACCTCGTTGATCAGAATGCTGAATCCTCCATGTGCCATGTGATCTACGATCGCTTTGGTGACCGTGATGTGCTGCGGGTTGTCACCTCAGAGATTCCCGGCCCCGATAGCGGGCAGGTGCTGATCCGTGTTCATGGTGCCGGTCTTAATCCCATTGACTGGAAGACCCGCAAGGGCCTGGGGTTCGCTGCTCGCCAGATCGAGAGCTCCCTGCCCTGGACGCCAGGCTATGATGTGGCGGGTGAAGTGGTTGCCGTGGCGGATGATGTGACAACCCTGGCGCCGGGGGATCGGGTCATGGGTATGATCGGTTTCCCGGCGACGGGAGGCGGTTACGCGGAATATGCCGTGGCGGCGGCAGATGAGTTGGCTATTGTCCCTGAGGAGCTCGACCTGTTGGCTGCCGGTGCGTTGCCATTGGCGGCTCTGACGGCGTGGCAGGCCCTGTTCGAAGTGGCCAAGCTGGAGTCGGGGCAGAAGATTTTGATTCATGCTGGTGCCGGTGGTGTTGGGCATTTTGCCGTCCAGTTCGCCCTGGAGCGGGGCGCCCACGTGGTCGCGACCGCATCAGCCGGAAACCGTGATTTCCTGGCGGAATTGGGGGTTCACGAAGTGATTGATTATCGCACCACGGATATTGCCGAGGAGTGCTATGGCCTGGACGTGGTGCTGGATCTGGTTGGCGGTGACACTGGCAAGCGTTCCCTGCACACACTCGGTGAGCACGGGGTGCTGGTGACCATTCCCACGGTCACCGCGGATGAGATTATCAGTGCCGCTGAAGAGCTGGGGCTGCGGGCCCATGGCATGACTGTGCGCCCGGATGTGTTCCACCTGGACGAGATCGCGGAGCTGATCGAGGACGGTGACGTCAAGGTCCATATCGAACAGGCTTTTCCGCTGGCCCGGGTGGCCGACGCCCACGAATTGCTCGAGGGCGGCCACGTGCGCGGCAAGCTGGTGCTTGACTGCCGCTAGACTCGGAGGCGCTTCAGTCCCGGGCGGAGACTCCGTCCGGCAGTTCCTGCCCTGCTTCTTCCGGTCGCTCTTCCCTTTCCTTTCGCTCTTTCGGAGCCTGGGGTGGCACCAGGCTGATCAGGATCCAGTCATTTTCCGGCTTGATGGGTTCCATATCCAGTACCGGAGATACCCGTCCCTTACTGTCAAAGACAAACAGTACCAGTGCCTGGCGATGATACTTCTCGAGGAAGTCCTCGTAGCTGAATTCGTCACTGAGCTGGGTGGTTTTCACGGTGTAGCCCTGACTGACCAGGCTCGCGAGCTTGGCGTAGCTGACGCCATCAAACAGGCCCCGGGTCATCTGGATCTTCTCGGCGGTCTGGTGTCGTGCTTTCTGTTCGGGATCACCTTCCGCCAGGGTGAACACGGAATCCTTTCCAAACCAGTCCAGGAAATGGTAGGTGGCCAGTGAGTTCATGTGCTTGTAGGGGGAAATGACCAGCAGGTTACCAATCCCGGTCAGATCCAGGTGGGTGGAGGCATGCTCGGACACCGGATTGCCGAAGTAGACCGGGATATTGTTCATACGCGCCTGTCGGACGTTTTCCCAGTTGGTGTCCGCCAGCGTCACCGGTACTTCGTACTTCTTCAGGGCAGCGGCGATCATCCGGGCAACCGGATTGGCCCCGAGTATCAGGAAACCGAACTCCGCCGGTTCGGCAACCTTCAGCAGTTTCGCCAGCGGCCGGGCGGTCAGACTCTGAAGCGTGACGGTGGCGATGATCAGCATGAAAATCAGCGGGACCAGCGCGCCGGCACCTTCATATCCGAGTTTTTGCAGCTGAAACGCAAACAGCGCTGAAACCGCTGCGGCAACGATGCCTCGCGGGGCTATCCAGCTCAGGAACAGTTTGTCCCGCCAGTTAAGACTGGTACCGATAGCGGACAGAAAGATGCTCATCGGTCGTGCCACCAGCATCAGAACCGCCAGCACAGCGACCAGGCCCCAGCCCAACTCGGCAATGGCGGAAAACTCAACCCGCGCCGCCAGAATGATGAACAGGGCCGAGATCAGCAGCACACTGAGGGATTCCTTGAACTCGAGGATGCTGTCGATGGGCACCTGTTTCATGTTGGCCATCCAGATGCCCATGACGGTGACGGTCAGCAGCCCCGACTCATGGGCCAGCTCGTTGGAAAGGGCATAAACGCCCAGCATGAAGGTGAGGGTGCCGGCGTTGTGCAGGTACTGGGGGATCAGGTGTTTTCTCAGCGCCAGACCATTCAGATAGCCAGCTATCGCGCCGATGAGGAAACCCACCGCCAGGGTCTTGCCGAAAATATACAGCGAGTGCCCGAAAACATTGCCCTGGCCCCAGGACACAATGCCTTCAAACACCAGAACCGCCAGCAGGGCACCTACCGGGTCGATGATAATGCCTTCCCAACGGAGGATGTTGGCCAGTTTGGCGTCCGGTCGAACCGATCTCAGCAGCGGGGCGATCACTGTGGGCCCGGTAACAATGGAGATCGCGCCGAAGAGCAATGCCACCTCCCAGGACACGTCAAGTAGCCAGCGTGCCGACAGTGTGCCGATGATGCAGGTGACAATAGAGCCGACCGGAATCAGGTTGCGCACCATTTTGCCGTGGCCGCGGATTTCCTCGTAACGCAGGGTCAGGCTGCCCTCGAAGAGAATGATGGCGACGGACAGGGAAATGAGTGGGAACAACAAATCGCCGAACACCACTTCCGGTGCCAGAAAACCCAGCCATGGGCCCGCGGCAATACCGCCCGCCAGCAGGAACAGGATGGCAGGCATCCTGACGCGCCAGGCGAGCCACTGACAGAATAGGGAGAGAACGCCGATACTTGCGAGAAGCAGAACAGTGCTTACGGGCATAATGACTTCAGGTCCATTGAGTTATGGGTTGGCGCGTCGTGCGATCCGGTTCAGCAGTCGCGAGGCTGCAAAAAAGCCGAAACTGGCGGTGACCGGGCTGGCGGCCCCGAATCCGGAGGCGCAATCCAGCCGGACCGGGCCATCGGTAGCGGGTTTCTGCAGGCAGACCTCACCGTCACCGGCAGGATACGTCAGCTGCTCCAGTGAGTACACGGCTTCGATACCGAACCGCCGCTTGGGGTTGCGGGAAAAACCGTACTCCCGACGGAGCATGTTACGAACCTTGGCCAATAATGGATCCTGTGTGGTCTTGCTGAGGTCGGCAACCCGGATCTGGGTCGGGTCCATCTGGCCGCCGGCGCCGCCGGCACAGACCACGGGAATCTTGCGCCGCTGACAGAAGGCAATGAGAGCCGCTTTGGCTTTGACGCTGTCGATGGCATCCACCACACCGGTGATCTCCGGGGTGATCAGGTCGCCGACGTTCTTGAGGGTCAGGAAACCGAAATGCACGCGAATGTCTGCCTGGGGGTTGATCGCTTTCAGCCTTGCGGCCATGGCGTCGGTCTTGGTGTAGCCGTACTGGCCTTCGAGAGCATGAAGCTGACGATTGGTGTTGGACACACAGATGTCGTCCATGTCGATCAGGGTAATGGTGCCGACACCGGAACGAGCCAGGGCTTCAGCCGCCCACGAGCCTACGCCGCCCAGCCCGACGATGGCTATATGTGACTGGCGGAAGGCTTCCAGTGCGCGACGGCCATACAGGCGCTCAATCCCGCCAAAGCGAAAGCCATAGTCGTCAGGGGTCATGGGAAGTCTCCGGTGAAATCAGGGACGGAGATTGTAACGCAAGCAGGAAGGGAAAAAAAAAGCCACGCGGGGCGTGGCTAACAAGCAAGTGTTCAACCCAAAGGGGAGTTGAACAGGACTAGTTCAGAGACACTAATCAACCCGCTTAGTATCCATTTTCGGGCCGATGTTCTGAAGGTCATTGTCTGACAATTATCGGTCATTTCCGGCCATTGGTGTATTTGTGCTGTGTCAGGCAGCCCAATGATCGTCCGAGAACGCCATTAATGCGTCCTTTCCACTTTTAATATCCTTGAGCAGCCCGTGCACTTCCGGCAGCAATTTCTCGAAGTAGAAGCGGGCGGATATCTTCTTACTCTCCAGCAGGGGGGTGTTTCCGTGACCGGCCGCCAACTGCTGGTCAGCGACCGCCGCCATGCGGGACCAAAGGTAGGCAGTCACGGTCAGGGCCATTACCCGAAGATAAGGCGTTGCTGCGGCACCTGCCTGCTCGGGATCTTTGGGCGCATGGGCGGCCAGCCACAGGGTCGCTTCCTCCAATGCCTTGATTGCTTCCTTGAGTTCCTCACGGTGAGGGGCTTGGGGGTTATCCTTGAGATAGGTCGTCAGCACCCCAAACAGCGTTCGCACCAGTTGACCGCCTTTCAGGCTGAGTTTTCTGCCGACCAGGTCCATGGCCTGGATGCCGTTTGTACCTTCGTAAATGCGTGCAATACGTCCGTCACGAACCAGTTGCTCCAATGGCCAATCAGTTGTGAAGCCGGCACCACCCAGCACCTGCAGCCCGGTGTTGGCATTATTGAAGCCTTCGTCCGTCAGGAATGCCTTGACCACCGGGGTCAGGAGTTGCACCAGATCATCGGCTGCTTCCCGGGTAGCCTCATCCGGGTGGGCTACGGAGAGGTCCAGTTGATGGCCGGTGAACAAGGCCAGTGCGCGCATGCCTTCGTTAAGTACTTTCTGGCGCATCAACATGCGCCGTACATCCGGGTGCACAATAATGGGATCCGCCGGACCGTCGGGGTTTTCAGGGCCACTGAGGGATCGGCTCTGCAAGCGTTCACGGGCAAAGCCCAGGCTTTCCTGATAGGCCATTTCGGCGAGCCCCAGCCCCTGCATGCCAACCATCAGACGGGCTTCGTTCATCATGGTGAACATGGCGCGCATGCCCTTGTTGGGCTCGCCGACCAGCCAGCCCTTCGCGCCCTCAAAGTTCATCACACAGGTGGCGGAACCCTTGATGCCCATCTTGTGTTCGAGGCCACCACAGAAGGCCGGGTTGCGCTCCCCGGATTCGGGCAGGATTTTGGGGACTGCAAACAGCGAAATACCTTTCGTGGTATCAGGTGCGCCAGGCAGTTTGGCCAGCACGAGGTGCACGATGTTGTCGGTCAGGTCATGTTCGCCGCCTGTAATCCAGATTTTGGTCCCTTCAATGGCATAGCTGCCATCGTCGTTCGGAGTGGCGCGGGTGCGGATCAGGCCGAGATCGGTACCGCACTGGGGTTCGGTCAGGCACATGGTGCCGGTCCATTCGCCGGAGATCAGTTTTTCCAGGTAGGTCTGCTTCAACTCGTCGGAACCATGGGCGTGAAGGGCGCTGATCGCGCCGTGGGTCAGCCCCGGATACATGCCGAGTGACAGATTGGTAGAGCACACCATTTCGTCGACAACAAACTTGAGGGTGTGGGGCAGGCCCTGCCCGCCGAATTCAAGAGGGGCGTCCAGCGCTGTCCAGCCGCCTTCCACAAACGTCCGGTACGCTTGCTTGAAGCCAGCCGGAGTTTTGACCGATTTGGATTCGGCATCGTAGCTGCAGCCCTCCCGGTCGCCTGTCTGATTGGTCGGCTGAATGATCTCCGCCGCCACTTTGCCAGCCTCCTCTATCACCGCCGTTATAAGGTCGGGGGTGGCATCGGAGTACTTTTCCAGCTCATGGAGCCTGTCAGCACCCAGTACATCAAACAACAGAAAGCGAAGGTCATTCGCCGGAGCCTGGTATTGCATGGAGGTCTCTCCTCAACTCAACGCAGATCATTAGGGTATGAATCGTGTTGGCGCCAATCGGCCGCAACAGATGTGCCTGTGTAATGCCAAAGTTCATACGGCTGTTTGAATGAGGCGGTTCACCCGGAGCAGACGTCCGAATGCAAAAGGATTCGTATCAACAGTATTGAATTTTTCAATGACACTTCTGACGAGGTAGGCGTTTTGAGAAACGTTCTGATTGCTGGTATATCCGGAGCGATCGGCAGCAGCATCGCGAGGGAGCTGATTCGTCGTGATCCGGAGATCCGGGTCTTTGGTTTATGCAGGCAGCCTGACAAGGTGCCCGAAGAGGTAAGGACGGCCAGTCAGGTCTGTCTGATGCGCTGGGATGCAGAGAAACCGGGTGACGCTGATGAAATGCAAGCCACGCTGGCGCGGGCCTTGCCATACGATACCGGGCTTGATTGCGTGATTTTTGCGGTGGGCGTACTGCACGGAGGCGGCACGTTTCCCGAGAAGCGACTCGAGGATCTGGAGACCGAAGCATTTTTACGTTCCATGCAGGTCAACGCCAGTTCGTTCGGGATGTTGGTAAAGTCTCTGCTGCCTTGGCTGCGTCACAAATCCTTTAAACGTATTGTCGCGATTTCAGCCAAGGTGGGTTCAATCAGTGACAACCGTTTCGGCGGCTGGTATGCCTATCGGAGCTCGAAGGCCGCATTGAATATGCTGGTGAAAACGCTGTCGGTAGAGTTACCCCGTCGTTGCAAACCGGTGGCCTGCGTGGCGGTGCACCCAGGCACAACCCGATCAGCGCTGAGCGAGCCGTTTTCAAGATCGTTGCAGCAGTTAGAGGTTCACAGCCCCCATGAGACCGCGTTGCACATACTGGCGATTGTCGATGACCTGGATGAGAGCCGGAATGGTTGCTTTCTGAGTTGGGACGGAGAAGAGCTTCGCTGGTAATAAGTCCGGGATGTGCGTGCCCCGGACTTATTCCGTTCTGTTCAGCGAATGAACGGGTTGAGCAGCCTTGTAAAGGTGCCGGTTAACTTCACCGGGGCGCTGAGCACGGACAAGGTGATGCAGTCCTCACAGCCAACTGCAACCGGTTTGTGTTCGTCCTGATCATTGAGAACCACAAAATCCCATTGATTGAAGACACCTTTCTGATCAGCAAATGCCCCCTGCAGGACGATGGTGGTCTCCTCGCCTCTGTGAGTATGAACGGGCGCCTTGCCTCCAGCTGACAATTTCTGCAGGACAACCTGTTCATGCTGCCCCGGAAAGCGTTCGGAGATATCCAGAACACTGACATCGCCCAACTGACGTTTCCACGGCAGACTGTCGAGATCCTCCCCCAGGAGTTTCTGCAGCGGATCTGTCCTGACACTGACCCGGGCCATGACTTCGTTGTCATCGCTTCCATTGTCGATGCGCGCCAGGATGCTGTCGAACATGCTTTCGCTCACATCGGCCTTGGGATGATTCTCCATCATTACAGCTCCCAGGCTCTCCAGGGTGTCGACCCGGCTTTGGCAGTGCGGGCACTTATCCAGATGCAGCCGGATGCACAGGGCATGGGGCTCGGTCAGGTTGCCGGCGCTGTATTCCATCAGCGTCAGGCTGTCGGGATGGTGCCGTGTCATACGTTCTGATCCTGCAAAATCACTTTCAATTTGTTCAACGCCAGGCGCACCCGGCTCTTCACCGTGCCAAGAGGAATATTGAGCTCATCCGCCACCATCTGGTGGGATTTGTTCTCCATATACACCTTGGCAATGACGGTGATCTGTTCTTCCGGCAAGTGGCTCAGGGATTCCCTGATCCGCCGTTCTGACATCAGGCGGTGCAGGGACGTCACCGGCTCGTCCTCGTTCTCGCCCGGAATCTGCCACAGGTCCTCTGTTTCCACCGGCATTTCCACGCTGAGACGCTTCATCTTCCGCAACATATCGATGCGCTGATTACGGGCAATGGTGAAGATCCACGTTGAAGCCGCAGCCTTACGCCAGTCGTACAGGCAGGAGCGCCGCCAGATGGAGACAAATACTTCCTGAACCAGTTCCTCCGCGTGACTGGCCATGCCGTTCGCCATAGCGTAATACTTGATCTGCGGGCCAAAATGCTCGAACAGCGCGTGATACGCCTGGCGGTCCTGGTTTTTACCCACTTTCTCCAGCAACTGGCTCCAGGGGTCCTTTCGGCCCTCGGGGCGAGCGGGCTTTTGATCCAGTGTCTTCACCGGAAGCTCCTTGACTGTTGCATGGTTTGAACTGGTCCTGGTCATTATTCTATGCACTCGTCGAGGGTTTGTCAGTTTCCTGTTATACGGGCGAACTGGGTTTTTGGATGAGTGCCCCGGACAAAAAACTGTGGTGCCTTTGAGTGTGACCAGGAGTGCTATTCTTCCAGGTAGGTGTACCCCTCAAGCCCGTTTCTGAGCTCGCCAAGCAACTGATGCTGCTCTTCTTCAGGCAGTTGGCTGGTCTCGAACTGGCGCTGATAGGACTCCAGAAGTGACGCGGGCTCAAAATTGACGTAGCGCAGCACTTTCGCGACAGTGTCGCCGGTCGTGGCGTCGCTGACGGTGTATTCTCCGGAGCCATTGCCGTGCACGTCGACCGAGTGGGTATCGCCGAACAGGTTGTGCATGTCGCCGAGGATTTCCTGGTAGGCACCGGTCATGAAAAAACCCATCAATAGTGGTTCACCGGGTTTTGCTTCCGGCAACGGCAAGGTGGTCTCTATGCCCTGACCGTCCACGTATCGATCAATCCGGCCATCAGAGTCGCAGGTGATGTCCTGGATGACCGCGCGGCGGGACAGCGGGCGGTCGAGCCCGTTGATGGGCATGACCGGGAAGATCTGGTCGATGCCCCAGACATCCGGCAGGGATTGGAACAGCGAAAAATTCACGAACAGTTTCTCGGCGAGCTTTTCGTTCAGCTCATCAATGATTTCCCGGTGTGCCCGATTGGCGCTGTCCAGCTGGGATCTCAGCAACCGGCAACAGCTGGTGTACAAGGTTTCCGCGTTTGCCCGCTCGTTGAGTGATAACAGGCCATGGGCAAACTGGGCGTGCACATCGGCCATGGCGTGGAGCACGTCATGGTAGATTTCCGCATGGGAGCGGGGGGTGTTGTCGTCTTTCAGACTTTCCAGATCGCGCCAAAGATCCTGCAGCGGTGCGGCGGCGTCCACTTCGGGTTGTGAGGGTGCGCGAGCATCTGGCGTTTCCTGGTCAATGACGTTGGTAACCAGTACCGAGTGATGGGCTGTCAGCGCGCGGCCGGATTCGCTGATCAGGTCAGGGTGGGGAATGCCGGCACGATCACATTCCGCCTGCAGGACATGGATAACATTGTAGGCATACTCATGGACGCTGTAATTCATTGAACAGCTGCTGCGTGAGCGTGTGCCCTCGTAATCGACACCCAGGCCGCCCCCGATATCCACGGTGCCAACGGGTGCGCCCATTTTGCGCAGCTCACTGTAAAACCGCGCGCATTCCTTCAGACCGGTCTGGATATCGCGGATGTTGGCTATCTGGGATCCCAGGTGGAAGTGCAGTAACTGGAGGGTGTCCAGCGCATCTGCGTCGCGGAGCGTTGCCACGACATCCAGGACCTGGCTGGCGGAAAGGCCGAACTTGGACTTTTCGCCGCCGGTATTCTGCCAGTTGCCCTTGCCAATGGTGGCCAGTCGCGCGCGCACGCCAATCAGTGGTGACACACCAAGGTTTCGGGACTCTTCCAGAATCAGCGGCAGCTCTGACTGCTTTTCCACCACAATGAATACCCGGTGCCCGAGCTTTTGTCCGATCAGCGCAAGGCGGACGTATTCGCGATCTTTATAGCCGTTGCAGACAATCACCGAGCCCGGTTGGCCTGACATTGCCAATACCGCCATCAATTCGGGTTTGCTGCCCGCCTCCAGGCCAATCTGATTGTTGCTGGCCGCTGGCTCTGCGCGCAGTAATTCCTCGACCACACGCCGCTGCTGATTGACCTTGATGGGATAGACCGCGGTGTATTGCCCCTGGTAGGACTGTTCCAGGGCCACCTTGTTGAAGGCTCCACACAGCTTGTTGACCCGGTCGTGGAGAATGTCGATAAAACGGATCAGCACCGGCAGCTGGATGCCTCGGGCGGTCAGGGTGCGGGTCAGCTCCAGCAGGTTGATGCCTTCTCCAGTGGCGTCACCGCGGCCCCGGTCTGGCCGGATGAGCGCCTCGCCACGGGTATTGACATCGATATAGCCATCGCTCCAGTGGGCAATGTTGTACACCTTGTGGGCGGTGTTTGTGGAGGCCTGGGTCATTGGGGTCATCCTGTACTGATTCCGTGCCGGACGAAAGTCGGCGTCTGGTCGACATTGTATGGATTACTCGGTCCCGCTAAAAGAACCGCTTGTGGAAAATACGGGGGTGACCATGGGCTATAGTGCTTTAGCTGAGGGCCTGTCAGACCTACAATACCTGCAATATGACACAGGCTCGCTGAGCAACACGAGGGACACATTATGACGGCATTGAACGAAAACTGGTTTACCGAAGTATTTCAGGACCAGGGAACCGCGTTTTCCCTGCAGGTAAAGAAAAAGCTGCACGAAGAACAGAGCGAATTCCAGAAGCTGGAGATCTACGAGACTGAAACGTTCGGAAACCTGATGGTTCTTGATGGCTGCGTGATGCTGACCAGCCGGGATAATTTTCTCTACCATGAGATGATGACCCACCCGGCACTGTTTACCCATCGTGACCCGAAGAAAGTGGTGATCGTGGGTGGTGGTGACTGCGGCACCTTGAAGGAGGTTCTAAAGCATCCTGGCGTTGAGGAAGCCTGGCAGGTGGAGATTGATGAGCGGGTGACCCGGCTGTCGGAAAAGTATTTCCCGGAACTCTGTGATTCCAACGATGACCCGCGCGCCAACTTCTTCTTCGGTGACGGTATCCAGTGGATGCGGGATGTAGAGCCCAACAGCGTCGACGTGATCATCATCGACAGTACCGATCCCGTGGGCCCTGCAGAAGGCCTGTTTGCCCAGGACTTCTACCGGGACGCCATGCTGGCCCTTCGAGACGGCGGCATTCTCGTCCAGCAGAGCGAATCCCCCATGCTGCACACCGATACCATCATCAAGACCATGCACGAGGACATGCGCAAGGCCGGCTTTGATCATGTTCAGACGCTGCCGTTTCCGCAGCCGGTGTATCCGACGGGCTGGTGGAGCTGCACCATGGCGGGCAAAGAAAAGCCGGTGCAGTATTTCCGCGAGGAAGACGCCGAGCAGCGGCCGTTTGTGACCCGTTATTATAACGCCGGCACCCATCATGGTGCTCTGGCGATGCCTCAGTTCATGGTGGATGTACTTGAGGATCGGGTGATCCCGGGCGAGGCCTGATGAATTTCGCATTTCGGAGAATGTTCGCTACACTGCAAAAGTGATCAGTAAGTGATCGATAATAGCCGTTCGGTTGTAGCTGGAGAGTAGGATATGGATGTTAGAAGAGGTGAGCAGGAACGAAACTGGTTCCGCAGTGATCGGTTTACCACAATCAATGGTCAGTGGTTCTTTCAGACCCGGGAAGGGACCTTTGAAGGGCCTTTTGACAGTGTGAATGAAGCAAAGATGGAACTGATGCTTTATCTGCGTCATTCGGAAGATGATATCTTCCGCAATGCCATGTAATCCCTGTTTGGTCGATAAACAAAAGGGGCGCTCCGTGGAGCGCCCCTTTTGCGTTTTCCTGTCGGCAGACGTTATTTGCTGCTGACAAACTCCGGATAGGCTTCCATACCACACTCGGACAGATCGACGCCTTCGTATTCGTCTTCTTCGCTGACCCGGATGCCGATGACCGCCTTGAGGATACCCCAGACAATCAGGCTGGCACCGAAGACCCAGACGAAGATGGTGAGGGCTCCCACGATCTGGCCGAAGAAGGTGGAATCACCGTTGGTGATCGGCACCAGCAGCAGACCCAGCAGACCACAGACACCGTGAACCGAAATGGCACCCACAGGATCGTCGATGCGCAGCTTGTCCATGGTGACGATGCTCAGTACCACCAGGACACCGCCCACGGCGCCGAAGAGCGTTGCCGTCAGGGCTGTCGGGGTGGACGGCTCAGCGGTGATGGTTACCAGGCCGGCCAGTGCGCCGTTCAGCAGCATGGTCAGGTCAGCCTTGCCAAACATCAGGCGAGCAGTGATCAGTGCGGCGATGGCGCCACCGGCAGCTGCTGCGTTGGTGTTCAGGAAGACCATCGCGACGGCGTGGGCGCTGGAGATATCCCCCAGTTTCAGAACCGAACCGCCGTTGAAACCGAACCAGCCCATCCACAGGATGAAAGTACCCAGTGTTGCCAGCGGCAGGTTGGCACCCGGGAAGGCGCGAATCTCGCCATTGGGGCCGTACTTGCCTTTACGGGCGCCGAGAAGCAGAACACCTGCCAGGGCGGCGGCTGCACCGGCCATGTGAACGATGCCTGAGCCAGCAAAGTCACTGAAGCCAAGGTCGCCGAGGTTGTACATGCCGAAGACATCGGCACCATTCCAGGTCCAGGCACCTTCCATCGGATAGATGAAGCCGGTCATGACGACGGCGAACACCAGGAAAGCCCAGAGTTTCATACGCTCGGCAACCGCACCGGACACGATGGACATGGCCGTGGCTACGAACACCACCTGGAAGAAGAAGTCAGACGCGCCTGAGTAGATGGAGCCACCCTCGAAACCGCCGTCACGGCTGGCGAATTCGCCCATGACACCGCCGACGTCCACGTCGCCCATGCCGGACAGGAAGATGTTGCCGCCGTACATGATCGCGTAACCGCAGATCAGGTACATGGTGCATGACACTGCGAACAATGCCACGTTCTTGGTGAGAATTTCAGTGGTGTTCTTGGCGCGAACCAGGCCGGATTCCAGCATGGCAAAGCCAGCTGCCATCCACATGACTAATGCACCGCACACCAGAAAATAAAAGGTATCTATAGCGTACTGCAGGTGAAAGATATTGCTTTCCATATGAAGCCCTCCGCACGAGGCTTTTCAGGTTATAAGTTTTTTGCGTTGGCTATCGGGAATTCAGGCTGTTATCAGACCGCTTCCTCGCCGGTTTCACCGGTCCGGATACGGATCGCCTGTTCGAGTTCAGTCACGAAGATCTTGCCGTCACCGATCTTGCCGGTGTTGGCAGCCTTGGTGATGGACTCAATAACCTGATCCAGCAGGTTGTCACCAATGGCGACTTCAACCTTGACCTTGGGCAGGAAATCCACCACGTATTCCGCGCCACGATAGAGTTCTGTATGGCCCTTTTGCCGCCCGAAGCCTTTCACTTCGGTGACGGTTACGCCTTGCACGCCAATCTCGGATAGTGCCTCACGGACATCATCCAATTTGAAAGGCTTGATGATCGCTGTCACAAGTTTCATTGCTTTCTCCTTGGTAAAGCCGTCCCAACAGTGAGGGCCCATTGGCCGTTTGTGTTGAGGTCGGGATGCTGCCACCTCGCACACCAATTGTGCGGATTGCGTACAAGGCTTTGAGCATCGGGTGTGCCAACGCAAAAAAAATCACATATTTTCAATGACCTAAAAATATGACGCTCCAGTTTGGAACATTATGCTGCACCAAAAAAGAGCATTGGCTTTCACGGCGAGCCAAATTGGCGCACCGTGCCAGCCGTCCTGCGGCGTTATTATACTGCGGACAGGGCACAGTATGGCAGGGCCAGCGATGTGTTACACTCCCGCAAGTTCATTCCGGGCGCCTGATCGTCGGTTGGTGCCGGAACCCGTTGATGCCAGAGAGGTGATGTTGTGAAAGGTCCGCAGGATTTCTTGGCCCAGCTTCAGGGGCAGTTTGGCCAGTTTGTGCCCGATATGGCCCGTGCGGCCCGGGAAGATTTCGAAACCCAGGCAAGGGCGACCGTGATGACGGTGCTTTCCCGTCTGGAGTTGGTGACCCGTGAAGAGTTTGATGCCCAGCAGGCGGTGTTGATGAAGACCCGTGAAAAGGTCGAAGCGCTGGAGAAGCGCGTGGCCGCCCTGGAAAGCAAGCTGCAGGATCAGTGAGTCTGCACTGAGATGGGCCGGCGTGCCCATACGATGAATGCCGAAAGAATCTGACCACGGAAGGTCGTTATGTTAGCTATTGTCCATTCCCGCGCCAGCATTGGTGTATCCGCACCTGCTGTAACAGTTGAAGTGCATCTGTCCGGTGGATTACCGGCCCTTTCCATTGTCGGGCTTCCGGAGACCGGGGTTCGGGAAAGCAAGGAGCGGGTCCGCAGCGCTCTGCTGAATGCCGGTTTCGAATTCCCCGCCCGTCGTATCACGATCAATCTCGCCCCCGCCGATCTGCCGAAAGAGGGCGGTCGCTTCGATCTGCCAATTGCCCTGGGTATCCTGGTGGCGTCGGGGCAGATACCCCCGGAAAGCCTGACTGCCTGTGAGTTCGTGGGGGAGTTGTCCCTGGATGGCGCCTTGCGCCCCCTCAAAGGCATACTGCCGGCCGTGCTGGCCGCACGGCAGGAAAAGCGGAGGTTGCTGGTGCCGCAGGCGAATGCGTCCGAGGCTGCTCTGGCAAGCCAGGACGATGTGCTCTCTGCTGCCCACATACTGACCGTGTGTGAACACTTATGCGGCCGCGCAACGCTGGTGCCCATTCCGCCATCGTCACTGGATGAAAACGCAGTAGCCGGGCCGGATCTTGCGGATGTCCGGGGGCAGAGCGTACCAAGACGGGCGTTGGAGGTGGCGGCCGCCGGAGCCCACAACCTGCTTTTTTACGGGCCGCCGGGCACCGGGAAAAGCATGTTGGCCAGCCGGCTGCCCGGTATTTTGCCGCCGCTCACCACCGATGCCGCTCTGGAAGTAGCCAGTGTCCATTCCGTGGCGGGGCTGCCCGTGCGCGACGGTTACTGGCGGCAGCCGCCGTTCCGCTCGCCCCATCATACCGCTTCTGCCGTTGCCATGGTGGGTGGCGGTAGCAGTCCCCGCCCGGGAGAAATCTCTCTCGCCCATCGCGGCGTATTGTTTCTCGATGAATTGCCAGAGTTTGAGCGCCGGGTGCTTGAGGTACTCCGGGAGCCTATGGAAAGTGGTGAGATATCCATCAGTCGTGCCGCCCGGCAGGTAACGTTTCCTGCCATGTTCCAGGTCGTAGGGGCGATGAATCCATGCCCCTGCGGCTACAATGGCCACCCGACGATCGAGTGCCAGTGTACGCCGCAGCAGGTTATGCGCTACCGGGGTAAGGTGTCGGGGCCGTTGCTGGATCGCTTTGACCTTCACGTGGAGGTGCCGGTGCAGGGCGGGGACGTGTTAATGCAGAAACAGGCGGACGGTGAAGCGAGCGAAGTGGTCAGGGCCAGGGTGGCCCGGGCGCGCGATCGCCAGTTGCAGCGGGGAACCATCAATGCAGGCCTGGGTGGCAATGATCTGCACCGATACTGTCAGCTGGACAGCCAGGGAGAAGCACTGTTGTCCGGGGCGATGGAGAAACTCGGGCTCTCCGCCCGCGCCTTGCACCGGATCCTCCGCGTGGCGAGGACCCTGGCCGACCTGGATGGGGCCGAAGGTATCGGCAATGGCCATCTGGTGGAGGCGTTGGGCTATCGCAAGCTGGACCGGCAGCAATCGGCCAATTCGGTTGTGTCGGCCTGAATCGATCCACTCTGGTAAACTGTGCGGTAATTTCTCCAGAACCAGAATCCGCTTGCTGCGGTTGAGGACCCCAGATGACCGATGAAAAAGATCTGTCCAACGATTCCCCGGTAACCACGCGCCGTGGCATTCGCAGTTTCGTTTTGCGCCAGGGTCGGATGACTGTAGGCCAGAAGAATGCGTATGAGCGTAGCTGGCCGATCTACGGGTTAACCCGCGAGCAGGGCATGATTGATCCGCGCCAGGTGTTCGGGCGCGATGCCATGCTCAACCTGGAAATTGGCTTTGGCATGGGCAAATCGCTTGCTGACATGGCCGAAGCTGCACCGGAACAGGATTTTATCGGGGTTGAAGTGCACCTGCCCGGGGTGGGGGCGTTGCTGAAGGAAGTTGAGGACCGTGGGCTTGAGAATGTGCGGGTCTACTCCATTGATGCCAATGACGTCATCGATCTGTGCCTGCCGGACGCCTGTCTTGACCGGGTGATGGTGTTCTTCCCGGATCCCTGGCACAAGAAGCGGCACCATAAACGCCGTCTGATCCAGCACGACTTTGTCCAGCGTATTCGCCACAAGCTTCGGGTTGGTGGGATTTTGCACCTGGCAACAGACTGGGAGAACTACGCCGAGCACATGATGGAAGTGATGAGCGAGGCCGAAGGCTTTGCCAATGCCGCTGAGCCAGGCCAGTTTTCGCCCCGCCCTGATGATCGTCCGATGACCAAATTTGAAAAACGTGGCGAGCGACTTGGCCACGGTGTCTGGGATCTGCTCTTCCACCGCACCAACTGATGCCGGATGTGGCGTTACCCGTGAGCGAGCGGGTGACGCCTCGCTGCGCGGATAATGACCAGCCCCGCCAACCCGAGCATCAATCCGGTGTACTTGATCAGCGCACATATAGTGGCGGACAGGCTGATGGTGTCGGTTGGCGGGTTAAGGTTGTTCAGCAGAAGAATGTTTTCCAACACGTCGCTGGCGCCGGCACACACAAACAGTGCCCTGACCCAGCGGGCCACGTTGCGCTCGCGCACCCCCGGGCGATCCCGCATAATCAGGTTGGTCATCATCAACAGGGTGATGACATAGACAGGAATAAACAGGAAGTCCAGCCACAGCGAGGTGTACGCCCAGATCATGACGTCCCCGCGCCAGCTGCGCAGGATGGCCATGGAATGATCTGCGGTGGCGGCCAACTGGTAGCTGATGATGCCCTGTGGAGCTGAACCGGTTTGCAGGGGCTGGTTGATGGCCAGCAAGGCCACCAGCAGGATGATGGAGAAGATCATGCCCAGCTTCAAGCGTTTGGGCAGTGATCGGACGGTGCTCAGCATGTGCATTACAGAAAACGCTCCAGCAGGCTGTTCAGGTACCTGTGGCCAAGTTCGGTGGCTTTGAGCCGGTCAGGGGCCAGCAGATTTTCCTTTCTCAATTGTTCAAGTTTTACCGCAACCGTGCTCAGGGGTAAACCTGTTCGTGTACTGAATAATTGATCGTCCACGCCTTCAGTCAGTCGCAGTGCATTCATCAGGAACTCCAGCGGCAAGTCGTCCGGTGCGATGGTCTCGCTGCCGGCGGTGCGGCTGCCGATACGATTCAGGTAAGCGGACGGTTGCCGGGTTTTCCAGTATCGCGACGAATGCCCGGAGCCGGTAATCTTGCCATGAGCGCCGGCACCGAGTGCCAGGTAGTCGCCAAAGGTCCAGTAGTTCAGGTTATGGCGGGACGCCATGCCGGGGCGGGACCAGGCGGACACCTCATAATCGCTATAGCCATGGTGTCGCAGATAGGCCCCCCCTTTTTCGTAGATCTCCCATAAGCGTTCGTCATCCGGCAGAGCCGGGGGACGGCTGTAGAATTCGGTATTGGGTTCCAGGGTCAGCTGGTACCAGGAAACGTGAGGTGGTTCCCATGCCAGTGCCGCTTCAAGGTCGGCGATGGCGTTGTCCGGTGTCTGTCCCGGCAAGCCATGCATCAGGTCCAGGTTGAAGTTGTCAAAGCCTGCCTGTCTGGCCGCCTGAATCGCCTGATGGGCCGCCTTGTCATCGTGGATACGGCCGAGAACCTTCAGATGGTCCGGGTTGAAACTCTGGATGCCCAGGGAGAGGCGATTAATGCCGGCTTCACGGAACCCCTCAAATCGCGCCTGCTCCACGGTCCCGGGATTGGCCTCCAGGGTGATCTCGGCGTCGGGGTTGAAATCCAGGCGCTGTTTCAGGGCGCGGAAAAGCTGCTGATAGAAATCGGGGGACATCAGCGACGGTGTGCCACCGCCAATAAAGACAGTCTGGATGCTGCGGCCACCGGTCAGGGCCAGATCCTGATCCAGGTCCTCCAGCAGTGCCCGCAGGTAGGCGTCTTCCGGAATATCACCACTGAAGGCATGGGAGTTGAAGTCGCAATAGGGGCACTTGCGAACGCACCAGGGCACGTGGATATAAAGGCTCAGGGGCGGCAGCATTGTACCCGCCCCTGCGGAGCTGGAGGTCACGACGATGCCGCCCTGGCCCTAAGCTGATCCAGTAGTTGTGTCAGAGCGCGGCCGCGATGGCTGATTTTGCCCTTTTGCTCCCGGCTCAGTTCGGCAGCGCTGCAGCCTGTTTCCGGAACCAGGAATACGGGGTCGTAGCCAAAGCCGCCTTCGCCACGGCGGCTGGGCAGAATGCTTCCGGGCCAGCGGCCATGACAGACAATGGGTGTTGGATCATCGGCGTGGCGCAGGTACACCAGCACGCAGTGAAACTGGGCGCCTCGTTCTTCCTCTGCAACAGAAGACATGGCTTCGAGTAACGCCTGTACATTGTCGTCATCGCTCGCGTTTTCGCCTGCGTAACGGGCCGAACGGACGCCGGGCGCACCGCCGAGGGCATCAACCGCGAGTCCGGAGTCGTCGGCCAGTGCTGGCAGGCCAGTGGCGCGGGCGGCATGGCGGGCCTTGAGAATGGCGTTCTCGACAAAAGTCACCGCGGGTTCTTCCGCTGCGCTGACACCAAGTTCTCCCTGTGCCACCGGCTCAATGCCAAGCGGACCTAACAGGTCGGTTAGTTCCGCGATCTTGCCTTTGTTGTTGCTGGCGATGACCAGCTTCGTACGAGTTTCAGTCATCAGTCGTTGAACAGCGTGTGAGAGAATCGGATGGGAAGATCTGTTCCGGCGCCGCTGGGGCGAGCGGTGATCTGGAAGGTCATCAGTTCGGCATTGCGGTACTGGTATTCTGCTATGAAGTACACCGCCTCACCTTCCTTAATTCGCCGGAACGCCAGAAAACTGGGTTGCTGGACATCGTTGAGTGCTTTGCCTTCCACCTGTCCCGTTACCGTAGTCAGCCCGCCGCTTTCATCCTCGCGCATGATCGCGATGTTGACGATGCCGATACCCTGGCTGCGAGTGAGGTTGTTGGCCTTCGCCACCTCAGGGTCAAGGAAGGTGCTTGGAAAGACGCTGTAATGTACCTGATACTCACCAAAATCCTTTGCGCCGGCAGCGTGCGCTTGGAAGCTGATGAAAGCGAGGCAGAGCAGAGCGGCTGCCAGCCAATGTTGGGTGTTCTGCATTAGGTCTCCTCCCGTGTAATACGGTAAATGGCGATCTCTCCCAGCATATTAGGCCATAGGCGGGCGAGCCAGCTATTCTGGTGTTGTCCATCCACCACCCGGCGACTCTTGATGCGGATGTTCTTCTGGCGGCACAAGGCTTCAAAATCCCTGAACGTGCACAGCCGGATGTTAGGCGTGTTGTACCACTTGTATGGCAAGGCTTCGGACTCCGGCATGCGCCCTCTCAGGGTCAGGCCCCATCTCAGGCGCCAGTGGGCAAAATTGGGGAAGGTGACGATACCTTCACGGCCCACCCTGAGCATTTCCTCCAGTACCATGTCCGGTCGTCGTACGGCCTGCAGGGCCTGGGTCATCAGCACGGTATCGAAGGTCCGGTCGTCGAAATTACCCAGTCCCTGCGTGTCCAGATTTTGTTCAATAACCGAAACGCCACGACCCATGCAGGTGGTAATGTGGTCCGGATTAATTTCCAGTCCAAAGCCGGTTGCGTTACGTTCACGCTGCAAAAAGTCCAGCAGGGTGCCGTCACCGCAGCCCAGGTCGAGTACCCGGTTGCCGGGTTTGACCCATTGCTGAATGATTTCCAGATCCGGTCTCATACGCCCACCTCCCGTGCGACACGATCCATATAGGCGTTAAAGATGTCGGTATACCTGGGGGTCGGGATCAGGAAGGCGTCGTGGCCCCAGGGCGCGTCAATTTCCGCGTAACTTACCCGTTTTTTTGCCGCGATCATGGCGTTGACCATCTCCTCGGAGCGGGCCGGGGTAAAGCGCCAGTCGGTACTGAAGGACAATACCAGGTATTCACAGTTGGAAGGCGCCAGGGCCTTCGATAAGTCGCCGCCATACTCGTACGCAGGGTCGAAGTAATCGAGTGCGCGGGTCATCAGCAGGTAGGTGTTGGCATCGAACATCTCTGAGAAGCGTTCGCCCTGATAGCGCAGGTAACTCTCCACCTGGAATTCCGCGTCATAGCCGAATTTGTAGGCCTGGTCCCGCAATTCCCGGCCGAATTTTTCACCCATGGACGCGTCGGACAGGTAGGTGATGTGGCCCACCATTCGTGCCAGCATCAGGCCGCGGCGAGGCACGGTATCGAAATCCTGGTAACGGCCGTCGTGAAATTCCTGGTCCGAGGTGATGGCTTGTCGTGCCACCTCGTTGAAGGCGATATTCTGGGCCGTCAGGCGAGGGGTGGAGGCAATCACCACCGAATGACGCAGCCGGTCGGGGTAATCCAGGCTCCACTGCAGTGCCTGCATGCCGCCAAGGGAGCCGCCTACGACAGCGGCCCAGCATTCGATGCCGAGCCGGTCCGCGAGCAGGGCCTGACTCTGTACCCAGTCGCTGACTGTAATCACCGGGAATTCCGGGCCGTAGGGTTTGCCCGTCTTCGGATTGACGCTGTTGGGGCCGGTGCTGCCGTGGCAGCCTCCGAGGTTGTTCAGGCTGACGACAAAGAAGCGATTTGTATCGATGGGCTTGCCCGGGCCAATGCAGCTGTCCCACCAGCCAGGTTTTCGCTCTTCCATCGAGTGGTAACCGGCGGCGTGGTGATGGCCGCTGAGGGCATGACAAATCAGAACGGCATTGCTGGCGTCGGCATTCAATGTGCCGTAGGTCTCGATCACCAGATCGTAACTATCCAGCGTTTGCCCACACGCCAGGGTGATGGGCGCGTCAAAATGTAGCGTCTGCGGGGTGACAATCCCGACAGAATCCGTTGGCAGGGAATCGGGCATCGGCGCGACAGGTTCCTGGTTCAGTCAGTGAAAGTCTGGAACAACGCGGGGAGAGCGGTTGCCAGCCCAGCAGTTTAAAGGCCGCTCTCCGTGCCTGCAACCGCAGAAAACCGGGCGCCTCAGATGGCGCCGGATATATTGACGACTTTCTGTTGAATCAGCGTGGGGGCGGGCTTGCGGATTTGCCGATGCATGGCGTCTGCCAGTTCCAGCTGACGGCGCAAGTCGGTGATGGCGTTTTGCAGGCGTTTACGCTCGGCACGACTGTCCCGGTCACTGCGTACCATGTCCTTAAGCCGTCGGATCTGGTGTTCGAGGAGCTGTTTCTGTTCCATTGAGTACTGCATGATCGGCAGCAGGGCTTCCGATGGCCATCGTTCCACGTCGTGCCGGGCCCTTTCATGCAGGGTGCGGGCCTCGTTGACCATGACGTTGAAGAACCGCCTGATCAGCACGGATTGTTCGCTCAACAGGTTTTTGGGGTTTGCCCGGAAACGCCGGGCTTTTTTGCGCAGTTCCCTTACGGCAATGATGTGGCGGCCCGAACGCAGGGGGATGGGTTCCAGGTGACGGGCGCGGGTGTCTTCGTTATAACGACGATAGATGGCTCCGACCATTTTTTCCGCCAGCAAGCCTTCGCTCATCAGGTTATTCAGGTCGCTTTCCAGTAGCTCGAAAAAGTGCTCCATGCCGCGGTTCATGCCGACCGTTGTCCAGCTTTTGGACATGGTTGTACGAACTTTACTGGCGTGTTCTTCGAAACGTTGCTCGTCGACCAGCTTGTTCAGCATCTCACCCTGGGATTCCATCAGACGACGGCTGGAGCGCAGGGTGATCAGTTTCTTGTAGTAAAACTCGTAATCCTTCTGGGCGCGGTCAGCGAGACGGTGCAGCGCTTCCTTGTCCATGGTCACGCCGGAACAGGCTTGCAGTTCCTCTTCCAGGGCGTCAAGACGGGTTTGCATGGCGGCCTGGCTGTTCTGGAGCATGCCAAGCAGATCATTGATCAGGCTCTGGGTGATCAATTCTTCCTTGTGCATCAGGATGCGCTTGATGATCAGCTGTTCCAGCTGGCCCAGGTTTGAGCGGTCAAACAGGTCATGGTCCTGTTTGATGCGGGCCATAAGGCCTTGCTTGGCTGACAACGGGATGACATCACCACTGCGGATGCCTAGGTGATCGGCCGTGTAGCCGCAAACCCGGTCAATCGCGTCGCGGGTGTGTTGCTCGCCCTGAAGATCATCCCAGAGCACGTCGATCTTGTTGAGTACGGCAAACCGGCCAGCGCGATGGTCGGCATGCTCGGTATCGATGTGGTCCTTCCAGATGGTCATGTCACTGGCGGTGACACCGGTGTCGGCGCTGAGCAGGAAAATGATGGCATGGGCCCGAGGCAGCATGCTGATGGTCAGTTCCGGTTCAGACCCGAGGGCGTTGAGGCCGGGTGTGTCTAGAATGCGCAGGCCGCGCTCGAACAGTGGGTGGCGAATGCTGATCTGGGCGTTACGCCAGGCCGGTACCAGTACGTTTCCGGGGTTGTTGCGGTCGTGCTCCAACATGTTCTCGTCGAAGCCCAGGTTACGGGCTTCACCGGGGGTGACGCTTTTCACCCGGGCGACCTCGGACAGCACTTCCCGCATGATTTCAGGGTTGCGCTCATCCAGGTCATGCTTGACCCAGCGCTCGGGTTGCTTTCGGAGTTGATGCAGGGACAATTCCCCGGTGCGAGTCTCAATGGGGAGCAGCATCAGGTAGTTGGCGTTTTCGGTGCGATCGAAGAACAGCTCGGTGGGACACATGGTAGTGCGTCCGGCCTGAGATGGCAGCATACGCTGGCCATACTCGGAGAAAAACAGGGCGTTGATCAGCTCGGTTTTGCCACGGGAGTATTCCCCGACAAAGGCAATGGTCAGCTCGTCTTCAATCAATAATTCCAGGCCGTGCCGGATACGGCGGCTTACGTCCTCTGAAAACAGGTTGTTATCCTGCAACCACAATCGATATCGGCCTATCTGGCGGATCAGTTCCTTCTTCCAGTTGTGGTAGGCCTCTACCTGCTGCGACAGAGTTCCTTGTTTGTTCATCGGAATTTCCTTCTGCGCGACTTCCGGGTAACGGTTTTGGTGCACGGGTTAACGGCAAACTATAGGCAATAATATCCCAACTGTTGTGCATTTCTTTGGGAGTCAAAGCAGGTGTGTATAGCAGAGAGGCAGGTTTTGGTCAAAAAAGGCCACCGAATCAGTAGGATGAGTCGGTGGCCCGGATATGATGTTTTGCGTTGCTAACTGTAACAAAATGTATTTTCGGGATCTGGTTTACATTCCAGCCAGTGCGCCCATGCCAGCGGCAATTTTCATATGGTTAATAACTACCGATATCACGTTCAGGATCAGGAACACCACAATCGGTGACAAATCCAGACCGCCCATTGAGGGTATAACGTTGCGCACCGGGCGCATGACCGGCTCGGTGATCTGCGCTACCAGTTGAATGGCCGGGTGATGGCTCCCGGGAGCTATCCAGCTGATTACAACGACGGCAATGACCGACCAGAAGTAAATCTTGACGATCAGGTCCAGTACATTCAGTGCGGCCCACACCAGCAGAGTGATCGGGTTGATGCTTGGCATGCCACCGTTCAGGGTCACCAGAATCAGCAGAAATGCGATGGCCTGAATAACGATGGCCAGCACCAGAGCAGCACCGTCGATACCTCCCCAACCCGGAATGACTCTCCGGAGCGGTCGCAGCAGTGGGTTGGTGGCTTTCACCACAAACTGGGAAATGGGGTTGTAGAAATCCGCTCTTGCCAGCTGCAGCAAAAAACGCAGCAGCACGATAGTCATGTAGAAGGTCGACGCGATGAGCAGGATCGTGATCAGAATATCAGCCAGCATGAAGCCGTGTCTCCGTTATCGGTTACTGTTTGCCGGCCAGTTCTTTGGCCATTTCTTCTGAGCGTGAGAACGCAGCGGAATAGGCTTTCTTGACCAGTTCCCGCAGGCCGCCATCCTCAAAGGTATGGACTGCGCGCTCGGTGGTGCCCCCGGGGGACATCACATTACGTTTCAGTTGTGCGGGGTCGTGTTCGCTGCGACCGGCCATTTCGGCGGCGCCGGCCATGGTCTGAATCGCCAGTTGACGGGCCGTCTCCGGAGCAATGCCGGCCTCTGTGGCCGCATCTTCCAGAGCTTCAAGCATCAGGAAAAAGTAGGCAGGGCCGCTGCCCGACAGGGCGGTAACGGCGTGCAGCAGGGATTCCTCATCAACCCAGAGGGCGGAACCGATGCTGTTGAAGACGGTTTCGACCATTTTCTTCTGTTTGTCGCTGACCTGATCATTGGCAAACAGCCCGGCGGCGCCCTTGCCAACCAGGGAGGGGGTGTTGGGCATGACCCGGGCCAGCGGCAGACCGCCGCCGAGCCACTCGTCCAGTGTTCCGGCTTCCAGGCCAGCGGCAATGGAGACCATCAGCGGGCGGGTGTTCTGCACCACGGGGGCAATGTCGCGGCAGACATCCGCCATGACCTGGGGTTTCACCGCCAGGATCACCATGTCGGCCTGCTGTGCACAGTAGCGGTTATCAGTGGTCACACTGACGCCGAAACGGTTGCGAATGGACTGCAGGTGACTGTCATCGGGAGCGCTGACCCAGATATCGGCTCCCTTGAAACCGTTGTCCAGCATACCGCCAATGATGGCGCTGGCCATGTTGCCTGCCCCGATAAACGAAATGGTTGGTGATGTGCTCAAAGTTCACTCCACAAGTTGATCTGTCGTTGATCCGGTCCCGATGATAACAGGAACTGACCGATTCAGCTCTTAGGTGGCCGTTCGCCAAAGACGGCGGTGCCAACACGAACCCAGGTTGCTCCTTCTTCTATGGCCATTTCCATATCGCCGGACATGCCCATTGAAAGGGTGTCCAGGGGGCCGGCTTCGGGTTGACCCTGGCGCAGGTTTTTCAGTGCATTGGCCAGTTTGCGGAAACTGGCCCGCAATTTCGCTTCCGGTTGATCGGGGTCAGGGATTGCCATCAACCCCCGGAGACAGAGGTTGGGCAGCTCACCTATGGCCCCGGTCAGCCCCTCCAGTTCTTCGAGTGAACACCCGGATTTGCTGTCTTCTTCATTGATATTGACCTGCAGGCAAATATTCAAGGGCGGCAGGCTGGCGTCTCGTTGTTCACTCAAGCGGCGAGCGATTTTCAGGCGATCGACACTGTGCACCCAGGAAAAGGCGTTGGCAATCTGACGGGTCTTGTTGGACTGGATGGGACCGATGAAATGCCAGTCGATGCCTGGCAGATCCTCCAGGGCTGCCATCTTGTCCAGGGCCTCCTGCAGATAGTTTTCTCCGAAGGCCATCTGGCCAGCGGCTACCGCTGCCCTCAGGTCCTCTGCTGAACGAGTCTTGCTGACTGCCAACAGGTGCACAGAAGCGGGAGGCCGCCCGGCCTTCAATGTTGCTTTTTGTATGCGTCGGGTTACGCTCCCGATGTTGTCTGCTATGCTGCTCATAGTGTGAATCCGCCGAGTCCGGTCTGTCACTGTCTCGCTGACACGTTACCCGCAGGTTACTGAAATGCCAAGTGATACTGGCTGCGGGGTCCGCACCGGAGCCGGCTTCAGACCTGGATAAAAGAAAAACGCCTTCCGAGGAAATCTATGGATATTACTGAACTGCTTGCCTTCTCGGCCAAACAGGGTGCGTCTGACTTGCACCTGTCCGCCGGATTGCCCCCGATGATTCGTGTTGATGGCGATGTGCGCCGGATTAACCTTCCACCCATGGAGCATAAAGAAGTCCATGGGCTGATCTACGACATCATGAACGACAAGCAGCGGAAGGACTACGAAGAATTTTTCGAGACCGATTTCTCCTTCGAAGTTCCCGGTGTCGCCCGATTCCGTGTTAACGCCTTCAACCAGAACCGGGGTGCGGGTGCGGTATTCCGGACCATCCCGTCCAAGGTTCTGACGATGGAAGATCTGGGTATGGGTCAGGTCTTCAAGGACGTGTCCTCGGTGCCTCGGGGGCTGGTGCTGGTGACAGGACCGACGGGGTCCGGTAAATCCACGACCCTGGCGGCGATGATCGACTACATCAATGACAGTCGTTATGAGCACGTGCTCACCATCGAGGACCCCATCGAATTCGTGCACGAATCCAAGAAGTGTCTGGTTAACCAACGGGAAGTGCACCGGGATACCCTGGGCTTTAATGAAGCATTGCGCTCGGCCCTGCGGGAAGACCCGGATATTATTCTGGTGGGCGAATTGCGGGACCTGGAGACTATCCGTCTGGCGTTGACCGCAGCGGAAACGGGGCACCTGGTATTCGGCACTCTGCACACCACCTCCGCTGCCAAGACCATCGACCGGGTGGTTGACGTATTCCCGGCGGAGGAGAAGTCCATGGTCCGTTCCATGTTGTCGGAATCCCTGCAGGCAGTTATTTCCCAGACGCTGATGAAGAAAATGGGCGGTGGCCGGATTGCTGCCCACGAAATCATGATCGGCACATCGGCGATCCGTAACCTGATCCGGGAAGACAAGATCGCCCAGATGTATTCGTCCATCCAGACCGGCGGTTCCATCGGCATGCAGACTCTGGATCAGTGCCTGGAGCGCCTGTTGCAGAAAGGCCTTATCTCGCGTGAAGCAGCCAAGGCCAAGGCAAAAATGCCAGACAATTTCTGATCTGGTAGGCACGATTAATGTTTGCGGGCGGGCCGGGTGAAACTGTCCGGGACTGTCAAAAACAGGGATGTTTTTGTCAAGCGTAAAGGGACGTATTCACAGCGTGTCCCGGACAGTTTCACCCGGCCTGCCCCGGCGCCGAATGTTGAAAGAGTAGGTAACAAATCATGGAATTCGAAAAACTGTTGCGGCTGATGGTGGAAAAGGGCGGTTCGGACCTGTTTATTACCGCCGGTGTGCCACCGAGCATGAAGGTGAACGGCAAGGTGCTCCCGGTCACCAAGAACGCCCTGACCCCCGAGCAGACCCGTGAGTTTGTCTACGGAGCCATGAACGACAAGCAGCGGGCCGAGTTCGAGGAAAGCCATGAGTGTAACTTCGCCATCAGTGCCCGGGGCATTGGCCGTTTCCGGGTAAGCGCCTTCTTCCAGCGTAACCTCTGTGGCATGGTTCTGCGTCGGATCGAGATAAAGATTCCCCAGATTGATGACCTGGCCCTGCCGGAGGTGATCAAGGACCTGGCGATGACCAAACGGGGCCTGATCATGTTCGTCGGTGCCACCGGTACCGGTAAGTCCACCTCCCTGGCGGCCATGTTGGGGCATCGTAATCGCAACAGCCGTGGCCATATTATCTCCATCGAAGACCCCATCGAATTCGTCCACCAGCATCACGGCTGTATCGTGACCCAGCGGGAAGTGGGGATTGATACCGAAAGCTTCGAAGTAGCACTCAAGAACACGCTGCGCCAGGCGCCGGACGTGATTCTCATCGGTGAGGTGCGGACCCGTCAGACCATGGAATACTCGGTACAGTTCGCGGAAACCGGTCACCTGTGCCTGGCCACGCTTCACGCCAACAACGCCAACCAGGCGCTGGACCGCATCATTCAGTTCTTCCCGCCGGAACAGCACAATCAGATCTGGATGGACCTGTCCCTCAACCTTAAGGCCATTGTGGCCCAGCAGTTGATTCCGACGCCGGATGGTCAGGGCCGCAAGGCGGTGATTGAGGTGCTGATCAATACACCGCTGGTGGCAGACCTGATTCGTAAGGCAGAAGTCCACAAGCTCAAGGAGTTGATGTCCAAGTCCAACGAAGCGGGCATGCAGACCTTTGATCAGGCCCTGTACAAGCTCTATGCAGAAGGTTCCATTACCTACGAGGACGCCCTGGCTCATGCGGACTCCGCCAATGACCTGCGCCTGATGATCAAACTGGGTACCGACGCCCAGGGCGCCGACCAGCTGTCCTCGTCCGTGGACAAGTTGTCGATCCAGGACGATTGATCGAACGTTAAGAGAATCAGACGAACGTCTAAAATAATTAGTGTCCCGAACCAGTAGGGATGGCATTTGAGGCCATTGGCCCGAGATGCGTATACTCCGCCGCCAAATTAACAGGAGGAAGTATGCGCCTTAACAAGTCCAATCTCTTTTGTGCCATCCGCTTGGTCCCCCTGGCGTTCGCCGCGGCCCCCGTTAGTACTCTGGCTGGTGGTTTTGCCTTGAATGAGCAAAGCGCCAGCGCCATGGGTGTTGCCAATGCCGGCACCGCCGCCAATCCCGAGAACGCGACCACCGTGCTGTTCAACCCAGCGGGCATGAGTCAGCTGTCTGGTACTAACCTCTCGTTCGGTGCGGCTGTGCTGGATATTGATGCGGAAGCAAAAGAGGGCGTGGAAGCAATCAATCAGCTGGGGCTCCCGGTACGGGGTTCGCGCGGCGGAGATATTGCTGACCCGGCGGTCCTCCCCAATGTCTACATGACGCACGAAGTCAGTGATTCCGTTGATGTCGGATTCGGTATTCATGCGCCGTTCGGCCTGGCTGCGGATTACGACGATGACTTCACAGGGCGTTTCTTTGCTGATGAAACCGAGTTGACTGCGATCTCCTTCAGCCCATCCGTTTCCGTCAGTAACGGCCAGGGCCTGTCCATGGGCGCGGGTATCAACATCATTTATGCCGAAGGCAAGCTCACGCGGTTTCTGGATAACTCGCTGGCCAGCGTTGCAGTAACGGCGCCCAGTGGCAATCCCGATCCCGGATTTTATGACCAGGGTTACGCAGACATTGAAGGAGACGATGTTGGCGTCACCTTCCGTGTGGGTTTCCTGTATGAGCTGTCTGAGAGGACCCAGTTCGGGTTGTCCGCTCAAACTGGCACCGAGCTGAACCTCAAGGGTGACGCGGATTTGACTGGCTACGTCAATCCGGCGGCTGGGGTGGTCACCCCGACCAGCGTGTCTGAGAAGGTGGAAGTGCCGCTGGCCATTCCCGAGAGTATTACCGTTGGTGCGCGCCACCAGTTGACGGGTACTGTAACGCTCCTGGCAGGCGCGACTTATGCCAAGTGGAGCCGCTTTGAAGAACTGGATATCGTCAGTCGTGAAACGGGGGGAGAGATAACTCAGGCGCCTCAGGAAGGTGCCGTCCTGAGTCACATCACCGAGAAATGGCAGAACACCTGGCAGTTCAACCTTGGCGGGATCTGGCAGGCGGCTCCGGAGTGGGCCTTCAAGGCCGGTTATGCCTTTGATGAGTCACCGGTTAATGAAGACTTCGTGACGGCACGGATTCCCTCCAATGACCGCCACTGGCTGACTCTCGGTGCCCAATGGGCCGATCAGAGCACTGGCTGGACCGTGGATGTGGCGGCCGGCACCCTGATCTTCGACGGCAATGGCAAGGTGGACGAGCGCAACTACCAGCATGAAAACCCGTCACAGGTCTCCCGGCTGCCCACGGGCACTGAAGATCCGAGCAACTACCGGGGTGAGTACGAACTCGACGCCTGGAGTGCAGGCATCCAGGTCAGTAAGTCTTTCTAAGCGGGTTCTGCTGACAGGCTGACTGGATTGGATCCGGTCAGCCAACCACCTGGCCGCGATAAATCACCTTGGTTCGTCGTGGTCGGGCTTCTTCTCCCTCTTCATGGCTGTCCTTGCCGTTACTGTCTTCCGGCATCGCCTGCCCGCGGTAGGTTCGTTTGGACCCTTCCGGGTTGTCGTCCTCTGTTTCGGCGATATCAAGATGCGGAACCCGCTCTTTCAGGGTTTCCCAGGTTCGTATCAGCTGGCTGGAACGTGTTTTACGGGCGTAGTCTGCCAGCCTTTGCTCGAGATGCTCCTCGGTGAGGTGCAGTTTGACCCCGAACTCGGTGTGGATCATTCGACGGCACTGGTGGACGAGTTTGAGCAGGCCAGGGTCCAGTAGCCAGCTTCGTTCAGATGCCAGAGATGTCATGGTAACGGCCTCGGAAAAGAATTGTCACAACCTGGCTCCTTTGTGGATATGGGAGCCGACAAGCAAATAGCCTGCGAATTTCATGCCGTTTCGTGAAGGCGCGCCGTTGTTGAGTCGGCAATATGAAGGGTGGGCCGGAACGGGGCATTTAGATCGGAACCTGCCCCAAATTGGTACCAATATGGTGCAGGCCGGATGGTCGCCCGGCCCGCCCACGAATCAGTGTGCCTCGTCCCAGTTGTTGCCGACGCCGGCCTCGACCAGTAAGGGAACGTTGAGGCTGGCAGCGGCGGACATCCTGTCTTCCAGGCCTTTGCAGATCTTCTCCACCGCGCCCTCTTTGACCTCCAGTATCAGCTCATCGTGTACCTGCATGATCATGCGTGCATCGTCTGCGTGGTTGTTCAACAGCCAGTTTTCGACGTCGATCATCGCGCGTTTGATAATGTCGGCGGCGGTTCCCTGCATCGGCGCGTTGATGGCGGTGCGTTCAGCGGCCTGCTGCATCTGCTTGTTGCGAGCGTTGATTTCGGGCAGGTAAAGTCGGCGGCCGAACAGGGTTTCCACGTACCCGTCGTCGTGGGCCTGTTTGCGGATGCTGTCCATGTACTTCAAAACGCCCGGGTAACGCTCGAAATAGCGATCGATGTATTCCTGGGCAACATTGCGCCCGACGTCCAGCTGTCGCGCCAGGCCAAAAGCGGACATGCCGTAGATCAGCCCGAAGTTGATGGCTTTGGCGCTGCGGCGCTGATCGCCAGTGACATCGCCCAGTGAAACACCGAAAACTTCGGCAGCGGTTGCCTTGTGGATGTCTTCGCCGTGTTCAAATGCGGTCAGCAGCCCCTTGTCGCCAGACAGGTGGGCCATGATCCGCAGCTCAATCTGGGAGTAGTCTGCAGCCACCAGTTTGTAACCTTCGGGGGCAATAAAGGCCTGACGAATACGACGACCCTGCTCGCTGCGGATGGGTATGTTCTGCAGATTGGGCTCCGACGACGACAGCCGTCCGGTGGCCGCGACCGCCTGGTGATAGGAGGTATGGATGCGACCGGTACGGTGGTGTATCAGCTCCGGCAGGGTGTCGGTGTAGGTCGATTTGAGCTTGCTCAGGCTGCGGTGCTCCAGAATCAGTCGCGGCAGGGCGTGCTCGTGAGCCAGTTCCTGCAGCACCGGTTCCGCGGTTGAAGGAGCGCCCTTGGGCGTTTTCTTGATGACCGGCAGGCCCATCTTGTCGTAGAAGATGGCCTGCAGCTGCTTGGGGGAGCCCAGATTGAAGGTTTCGCCAGCTTCCTCGTGAGCTTCTTTCTCCAGTTCCGCCATCCGCTCTGCCAGTTCCTGGCTGTGCTGTTTCAGAGTGCTGGCGCTGACCATCGCACCGCGCTGCTCCATGCGGGAAAGTACCGGCACCAGCGGCAGATCAATGTCCTCGTACACGGACTTCAGTTTGCCGGTTTCCGCCAGTTGCGGGCGCAGTACCTGGTGCAGCCTGAGGGTAATGTCAGCGTCTTCGGCGGCGTAGGGCCCCGCTTTTTCCAGATCAATCTGGTTGAATGTCAGTTGCTTGGCGCCTTTGCCGGCTATGGACTCAAAGGTGATGGTTTGTTCATCCAGGTACTGTCTGGCGAGGGTGTCCATGTCGTGTCGCGAAGCCACGGAATTAAGAACGTAGGACTCCAGCATGGTGTCTTCGGCGATGCCTTCCAGAGTTATGTCGTGGTTCGCCAGCACGTTCTTGTCGTACTTCAGGTTTTGCCCCAGCTTTCTTGCGTCGGGATCTTCCAGCAGTGGTTTCAGTTGCGACAATACCTTGTCCCGGTCCAACTGGTCCGGCGCGCCCATGTAATCGTGGGCCAGGGGCACATAAGCGGCTTCACCGGGTTCGATGGCAAACGATACCCCGACAATCTCCGCGTCCATATAGCGCAGACTGGTGGTCTCGGTGTCGAAGGCGAACAGGGGGGCTTTCTTCAGGCGGTCGATCCACGTGTCCAGTTCTGCCTGGTCGGTGATGACGCTGTAACGTTTCTCCAGCGGCTTGCTGTTCTTGCTGGTGGATTCGGTCTGAGTATCGGAGGAGGCGTCTCCGGAGTCTTCCAGTTCGGCAATCCATGCACGGAATTCATACTCCCGGAACAGATCCAGCAGGGTGCTGTCGTCCTGGTTGCGCAGCTGCAGATCCTCCAGCCCGAACTCCAGGTCGACGTCGGTGCGAATCGTTGCCAGTTCACGGCTCAGGGGCAGGGTGTCCACGGCCTCTCGCAAGTAGTCGCCGATCTTGCCCTTGACCTTGTCCGCGTTAGCGATGACATGGTCCAGGTCCTGATGTTCCTGCAGCCATTTCACCGCGGTTTTGGGGCCGCATTTGTTAACGCCGGGAATGTTGTCCACTTTGTCGCCGACCAGGGCAAGATAGTCGATGATCTGCTCCGGCTTGACGCCAAACTTCTCTATCACCCCGTCCCGATCCATGCGGGTTTCGGTCATGGTGTTGATGAGGGTGACATGGTCGCTGACCAGTTGCGCCATGTCCTTGTCACCGGTGGAGATGACCACATCAATCCCCTTACTGGTGGCTTCATGGGCCAGGGTGCCGATCACATCGTCCGCTTCCACTTCCGGTACGATCAGCAGGGGCAGACCCATGGCTTTCACTATCTCGTGGATCGGTTTGATCTGAGTGGCGAGATCGTCCGGCATGGGCGGACGATTGGCCTTGTAGTCTTCGTACATGTCATGACGAAAGGTTTTGCCCTTGGCATCAAACACCACCACCATCTTGGAGCCCGGAAAGTCCTGTTCCAGACGCCGCAGCATGCTGATGACGCCCTTGATGGCGCCGGTTGGCTGGTTTTTGCTGGTAGTCAGGGGCGGCAAGGCGTGGTAAGCCCGGAACAGATAGGATGAGCCGTCTACAAGAACGACCGGTGGGGTCTGTTGCTGTGTCATATCAAGCAGGTCCGAATTCTGATTGAAGCAGGGGTTGCGTTGTGCAACTCTGTAGTCATGAATGGACGAAAGGGTATCACGAAAATGAAGCGAATCACCTGCCTGGGTGTTGTATCCGCACTGCTTTGTGCCCCTGCTTTGGCGCAGCAGAGTGGCGGGCTTGATGAGGAGGTTGTGGAAACCCCGAAAGAGCCCGTTGTGGTGTCCGATTACCAGCCGTCCTCCGAGGGACCGCAGATCGTGATTCGACCCGGTGAGCAGGAAGTGTTTTACGAATACCGGGTGAATGGTCAGTTGGTGGAGATCAAGGTCGTGCCGGAAGTAGGGCCGGAATACTATCTGGTGCCGGCCGATGGTGGTGGCTGGATCCGTGAGGACGAGACCGACATGCTGGTGCCCAGCTGGGTCATTTTCCGCTGGTAACGTCACGATCTCACCCTGATTGTGTTCTGGGCGGCCTTATTAGTATGAACATTCTAATTTTTAGCCGTAGCCTGAGGGAGTGTCATAAGGATCCGTAACGAATCCACAACCTCGACAATCTCAGGAGAGACTATTATGGGTAAACTCAAGTCATATCAGGAACAGCTTCAGGACATCGTAGAGAAGGGCATCAACGCCGCAGAAGAGCAGCAGAAGAAGCTCGCTTCCAAGCCGTTCGATTATGCTGAGAAGCTGGAGTCTGAAGTGCGCGAATACAGCGTAAAGACCCTGCGTACCCGTTACGACGGCTACAGCGAAAGCCTGTTCGAGCAGCTGCGCAGCCTGAACAGCCGTTTTAACGGTTTTGCAGCTGAGCTGGTTGCCAAGCTGGAAAAAGAAGCCGCCGAAGGCGCGGACGCTGTTTCCGAAGCAGCAGAAGAAGTTTCCGAAGCAGCCGAGACTGCCAAGAAGTCTGTTGAAACCAAGAAGCCTGCGGCGCGTAAGACCACCGCCAAGAAGAGCACTGCTACTGCCTGATCGGCTTAGTGGTCAGAAATGAAAGGGGCTGCCCCAACGGGGCGGCCTTTTTTTTGTGTCCCGGGTAATGTTTACTGCTGCTCTTCGGGGAGTTCGAGGGGAAGTGTTCGCTCCTCTCCCGTGAGCTCTTCCAGGCGCCGGATATCAGCCTCGAAATTCTCGCGCAGGGACTGGATTTCGGAGTTCTGGGAGGCAATTTCCTGCTCAATGTCACGGATCTGGGCTTCCAGGCGCCGAATCTTTTCCAGAGTGGATTCTGGTACTTCACGCCCGGCGCGTTCCATGTCGGCTGCCCGACCTTCTTCGCTATCCAGTTGGTTGACGATCACCGAAATGTTGCCCCGTTTGAGCTGGTTGAGACTTTCCAGTTCACGGATTTTTCGATGCATGGCCCTGACGGCTTCGTCGGGATGGCTGTAGCGTTTTAGCAGCGTCTGATCGTGTTCGAGCTGAAGTCGCTCGGCTTCCTGACGCTTTTCTTCAGCTTCCCGGGCGGCAATTTCTTCCGGCGTGGGAGCAGGGGCGACCGTGTCAATAACACGGCCTTTGGAGTTAAGGATGTCGTATCCCCGTTTGGAGGCTTCCTGGGGAACGGTATTGCTAATGACCAGTTGACCGTTTTCATCCGTATAACGGTACATTCTCGCTTCTGCTACAGCTGTTGTCAGCAGCAGGGCGGAAATGATGAGTGAAAACCTGGTCAGATGCTTCATGTGAACTCAGACTCCATAACGATCCCGGTATTGTGCAACGTTACTGGCGTGTTCGGCAAAGTCTGGTTGGCTGCTCAGGTAATCGAGAACCTGATCCAGTTGAATGATGCTGACCACTGGCAGGCCAAAGTCCTGTTCCACCTCCTGAATGGCGGACAGTTCGCCGGTGCCACGTTCCTGCCGGTCGAGGGCTATCAGCACTCCAGCAGGCTCGGCGCCAGCCGCACGGATCAGATCAATGGATTCGCGGATGGCGGTGCCGGCGGTAATGACATCATCGACAATCAGTACCTTGCCCTCAAGTGGTGCGCCGACGATGTTGCCGCCCTCACCGTGATCCTTCTTTTCCTTGCGGTTGAAGGCGAAGGGTTTGTTCTGGCCTTCAGAGGCCAGTGCCATGGCCGTTACGGTGGCCAACGGTATGCCCTTATAGGCAGGGCCGAAAATAATGTCATAATCCAGGCCGCTGCGCTGCAGGGCTGCGGCATAGGCCTTGCTTAGTTCGAGCAGATCCTCACCGGTGTTGAACAGGCCGGCGTTGAAGAAGTACGGACTGGTACGTCCGGACTTGAGCTGAAACTCGCCAAAACGGAGAACGTTACGGCGAATGGCAAATTCAATGAAATGTTGCTGATAGTCGTGCATGACAGGGCTTCTGGCGGGTGTGGATCTTTAATTAAAGTGTAAAACGGGTATCATACACACAAACCGAATCAGGGAACACGTATGCGGGTAGTATCAATCAGCGTCAACGGTCTGGCCCAGGCTGTTGAAAAAGGTTTCTTCGAGTGGCTGGCCGAGCAGGACGCAGATGTGGTGTGCGTCCAGGATCACCGCATGCGGGCCTATGAAGTTGAAGACTTTAACCTGATTCCGGAAGGCTACGAGGCCTATTTCATCGATGGCGAGAACAACGAGGATGGCGGTGTCGGTATCTACACCCGTCATTTCCCGAAGGCCATCATGTATGGGTTCGCCAATGAACAGGCGGACCGCGAAGGGCGCTTTATTCAGGCGGACTTTGACAAGGTTTCGGTTGCCTGTGTCCTGGCCCCCTGTGCTCTGGGGCGGGAAGACGAGCTGATCGGTGATGATGATCTGACCGTGCTGGACCACAAGGACGACTTCATGGACGCCTTCGGTCTGCACATGCAGAAGACGTTGCGTAAGCGTCGCCAGTTTATTTTCTGCGCCAACCTGCAGACTGCCCACCATGTGACGGACGCGAGTCCTCTTTACCACAAGCTGGATGTGTCTGGTTTCATGCCCCATGAGCGGGCGTGGCTGGATCGTCTGTTTGATGAGATGGGCTGTATCGATGCGTTCCGCGAGATCAACAAGCAGAGTAATCAGTTTACCTGGTGGCCGGAGCAGATCGAAGGTTCGCGTAAGAATGCGGGTATCCGGGTGGACTATCACTTGATGACGCCGGGCATTCGCAAGACCATTCAGGACGGTTGGATAGACACCGGCACCCGGTTCTCCGATCACGCGCCGGTGATCATGGACTACGACATCGAAATCGGCTTTTAGTTTTCAGTTTGGGAGGAAGCGCCAGGCCTGAGCCTTCTCCCCAGACACGCTACGAGCACATCCATGTGCGCTTGTTTCAGGCCGTCCCTGGCCTTCAACAGTCTGGGGAGAAGGCTCAGGCCCGGCGCCCGGACTCTGCAGTTAATCTTGCAAGCCAGTCGTAGGTCGGATTAGGCGTCAGCCGTAATCCGACACTCACAAGTCCGGGAAGTTACCCCTCCAGAGCTGCCTTCTGAATCTCAAACAGCTGATCGATACCCTTCTTCGCCAGCGCCAGCATGCTGTCCAGTTCTTCCTGAACAAACGGCGCACCCTCGGCGGTACCCTGAATCTCGATAAAGCCACCCTGATCGGTCATGATGACGTTCATGTCGGTTTCGGCTTCGGAATCTTCCGGGTAGTCGAGGTCGACAACCGGGGTACCTTTGTACACGCCAACCGAGAGAGCCGCAACCATCTGCTTCAGCGGTGATTCCTTCAGGCGCTTTTCCGCGACCAGGTGGTTCAGTGCATCGACCAGGGCCACGCAGCCGCCGGTGATGGCCGCAGTGCGGGTGCCGCCGTCGGCCTGGATGACGTCGCAGTCGATGGTGATGGAGTGCTCGCCCAGAGCGCTCAAATCAACCGCCGCACGCAGGGAACGACCGATCAGGCGCTGGATTTCGACGGTGCGGCCGCCCTGTTTGCCACGGGCGGCTTCGCGGCCCATGCGGCTGCCGGTGGAGCGGGGCAGCATGCCGTATTCGGCGGTGATCCAGCCTTTGCCTTCGCCGCGCAGGAACGGGGGAACCTTGTTCTCGACAGACGCGGTGCAGATGACTTTGGTGTCGCCGAACTCGATCAGTACGGAGCCTTCTGCGTGGCGGGTGTAGTTGCGGGTAATTCGGATGTCTCTCGGTTGTTCCGGAGTTCTTCCGCTTGGTCGCATAGTGTTTCCTGATAGTGGTAGTGGATGTCCGGGCGTTATACCCGGTTGTTGAGAAAATGAAAGACCGCCGAGTATAACACGGGGAATTTCCGGTCTCTGCCGTGGAGGGTCACGGCGTTGGTCGGGTTCGCGGTTTTGCGCGCCGGCCTGCTAAACTTGAACGATTGCACTTGATGACAAGCGGAGTCGCCATGATCAGAAGTATGACTGCCTTTGCCCGACAGGATACCCAGGGAGAGTGGGGAACACTGACGTGTGAGATTCGTACAGTGAACCATCGGTACCTGGAGCCCTCCTTTCGGTTGCCGGAGGCGCTCCGCGAGTTGGAGAATGCATTCCGCGATCAGATTCGTCAGCAACTCAAGCGTGGAAAGGTGGATGTGTCCATGCGCCTGCAGACGGCTGAGAGCGCGACTCAGGAGTTTGAGGTCTGTGAAGAGGTGGCTCATGCGGTGAACGAGGCGGCGAATCACATCAATCGGATGCTGGATAACCCTGCCCACATCAGTGCCCTGGATATCCTGCGCTGGCCGGGTGTGCTGGCAGCCAAGGAGCTGGACTATAGCCCGGCACAGACGGCGGCGGGAGAGCTGTTCAAGCGAACGGTTGCGGAGCTGGTGACAGTCCGTGAACGGGAAGGCGAGCGTTTGCGGCCGCTGTTTGATGATCGTCTCAAGACCATGGGTGATCTCGTCAGTGAGGTGCGCAGCCTGATGCCGGAATTGCTGAAGGCCCAGGAGAAGAATCTGAAGGAGCGGTTCGAGAAGGCGAAAGTTGAGTTGGATCCGGAACGGATCGCCCAGGAGATGGTGATGCTGGCCCAGAAGAGTGACGTGGCAGAGGAACTGGACCGTCTGGAGGCTCATGTCTCCGAGGTATCGGAAACCCTGCAGTCCGATGACGCCATCGGCCGACGCCTGGATTTTCTTATGCAGGAACTGAATCGCGAAGCCAATACTCTGAGCAGCAAGAGCATCGACGCGCGGGTGACCCGCGTAGCGGTGGATCTCAAAGTGCTGATCGAGCAAATGCGGGAACAGGTGCAGAACCTGGAGTAAGGGATTTCCGCATCGTGTATAATTCCGTCCCTTGTTAATTGCGGCAGCGGGTTGTGACCGGTGGGATGTCGCGGAATTCAGTCAGGATCCGGAGTGTTGTGCACCATGAGCCAGGCAGTTGAACAAGGTACTCTCTATGTGATTTCGGCCCCTTCCGGGGCGGGGAAAACCAGCCTTGTGGCGGAAATGCTGCGCAGTGATGAGAAGCTGGGGGTATCCGTTTCCCATACTACTCGCCCAATGCGAGAGGGTGAGCAGGACGGGGTGAACTACCATTTCGTCAGCCGTGACGAGTTTGAGGCCATGATTGGCCGTGGTGATTTTCTCGAACATGCCGATGTGTTCGGTAATTATTACGGCACCTCCCAGGTCTGGGTTCGTGAAACCCTGGCAAAGGGGCGGGACGTGATCCTGGAAATCGACTGGCAGGGCGCCGAACAGGTGCGACGGGTCATTCCCGAATGTGTTGGTATATTCATTGTGCCGCCATCACCGGAAGCGTTGCGCGAGCGACTGACCGGTCGCGGGACGGATGCGCCAGAGGTGGTTGAGCGCAGGCTGCAAGAGGCCGCAGAAGAGTGTAGCCACGCTGTCGAATTTGATTACCTGGTGGTGAACGATGATTTTGGCGTGGCACTGAATGATCTGCTGGCAATTGTTCGCAGTCAGCGCCTGCGGATGACGGCCCAGCAGGTTCGCCATCGGAACTTGCTGGCGCGCCTGTCGGAACAGGGCTGACGTCGCGTTTCCGCTGTATACAAATTGAACCGGCCGCAGTAAACTATGCGGTCTGCTGAAATACTCATTTTCTTATTTTGTCGGGGAAGTTATGGCACGAGTTACCGTTGAAGATTGTCTGGAAAACGTTGATAACCGTTTTCAGCTGGTTATGCTGGCGACCAAGCGCGCTCGTCAGATTGCCACCAAGGGCTTCGAGCCGATGGTGCCGGAAGAGAATGACAAGCCTACGGTTATTGCCCTGCGTGAAATCGCCGAAGGTAAGGTGACCCGCAGTCTTCTGACAGAAGAAGATCCCGAGTAAGTCTCGGGGCCGGGAGAAATACCTGGCAACCTGCCTTAAGCATTGAAATCTGTCCCCGCCTTTTTATAGTGTAACTATAAGGCATGACTGGAAGGACAGTGGAAGGACCCGGATGCTTGCATTCGGGTTTTTTTGTCCCTGATTTTCGATCTGTACATTTTAACCTGTACTCGGAGGCGCGGTGTCGGCAGAGGCAACGGTTGAAGGGCTGGCGAAAGAACTCAGCTCCTATCTGGATACCAATCGCATCAACCAGGTGCGACGGGCCTACTATTATGCCGAACAAGCCCATGAAGGCCAGATGCGCCGCAGTGGCGACCGATACATCACCCATCCCCTGGCGGTTGCCCATATCCTTGCCGACCTGAAGCTGGATCATCAGAGCCTGATGGCGGCCATGCTTCACGACGTTATTGAAGACACTGGTATTCCCAAGGATGCCCTCTCAGATCAGTTTGGCGAGGATGTCGCCGAGCTGGTGGACGGCGTCAGCAAGCTGACCCAGATTGAATTCCGCTCCCGTGCTGAGGCCCAGGCGGAAAACTTCCAGAAGATGACCCTGGCGATGGCCCGGGATATCCGCGTTATTCTGGTGAAGCTGGCGGACCGCCTGCACAATATGCGCACCCTGGGCCCCATGCCCTATGAAAAGCGTCTGCGTATTGCCACCGAAACCCTCGATATCTACGCTCCCATTGCCAATCGCCTGGGCATGCACTCGATATGCACCGAGCTGGAGGATCTGGGCTTCTCGTCCCTGTATCCCATGCGATCGCGGTACATTTCCAAGGCGGTGGAGAAACTGAGAGGCAGTCACCGGGAAATCATCGACGAGATTCGGGGCAAGCTGCAGGAAAAACTGGAAGAGCGGGGGTTGCCGGGCCGCATTCTGGGGCGTGAAAAACACCTGAACAGCATCTACAACAAGATGAAGTTCAAGCAGAAGTCGTTCCACGAAATCATGGACGTTTACGCCTTCCGCATCATCACCGATACCGAGGACGACTGCTACCGCATTCTCGGTGCCGTGCACAGCCTCTACAAGCCGCTGCCCGGACGCTTCAAAGATTACATTGCCATGCCCAAGGCGAACGGCTACCAGTCCCTGCACACCACGCTGTTCGGTATGCACGTGAACATCGAGATCCAGATCCGTACCGAGGAAATGGAGCATATTGCGAACAACGGTATTGCTGCCCACTGGATGTACAAGAACGAACCCTCCAGCGTGACCAGTGTGAACCAGTCCCGGGTGGACCGCTGGGTGCAGGGCCTGATGGAAATGCGGGAGCGGGCGGACGATTCCCTGGAATTCATTGAACACGTCAAGGTTGATCTGTTCCCGGATGAAATCTATGTGTTCACGCCCAAGGGCAAGATTATGGAATTGCCCAGTGGCGCGACGCCGGTGGACTTTGCCTACGCCATTCACACCGATATTGGTAATGCCACCGTTGCCTGCCGTATCAACCGCAACCTGGGCTCGTTGAGCCAGCCATTGCAGAGCGGTCAGACCGTGGAAATCATCACCGCCCCCGGGGCGCGCCCGAACCCCGCGTGGTTGAGTTTTGTTGTCACCGGTAAGGCCCGCAGCAGCATTCGTCACGTGCTGAAGAATCAGAAACGGACCGAATCCCTGGAGCTCGGCAAGGCACTGCTGACGAAATCACTGAAAGGCTTCGGTACCAGCTTGTCCAAAATCAGTGACAGTCAGATCAATGCGGTGGTCAAACACAATCAGGTCACCAGCATGGATGACCTGGTCAGTGAGATCGGGCTGGGAAATCGCATGGCCTATCTGGTCGCCCGGCAGCTGGTCAGTGGTGAGGAGGAAGCCGCTGCTTCGGTGGCGGATGCCCGGTCCCAGGGTAGTCCGGTGACCATTCGCGGTACCGAGGGCCTGCTGGTCCGTTTTGCCAGCTGCTGCAAGCCGATTCCCGGTGATCCGGTGGTGGGTATTATGGACTCGGGCAAGGGCATGATGATCCATTCCGATACCTGCTCCCGTTTGCCCGAGGACGACGAGGGGCGCGCGCGCCTGACCCACCTTAAATGGGCCAAGGATATTACTGACGAGTTTTCTGTTGAGTTGCGGGTCGAGCTTGAGCGTCAGCGTGGGGTGATTGCGGAGGTGGCTAACGCTGTCGCCATGGCTGACGGCAACATCGAACGCATCAACGTGGAAGAGCAGAATGCACGGCTGGGCGTTGTCAGTCTGGTGGTGCATGTCAACGGGCGTCGCCACCTGGCGAGAGTCATGCGGCGAATTCGCAATATTCGCGCCGTGACCCACATCAACCGGGTGCGTCATTAACCCCGAGGGCCGACCAACGGCTGGTTGACAGGGTGCGCTTCAAGGGGCGACGATTGGCGTTTTGGAAGAGAGGAACCCAGAGGTCATGACCAATAAATCCATTATCCAGACCGAGAATGCCCCCCAGGCAATCGGTACCTATTCCCAGGCAGTAAAGGCCGGCGATACCGTGTACCTGTCGGGCCAGATTCCTCTGGTACCGGAAACCATGGAAGTGGTGGCCGGTGATTTCGCGGCCAAGACCCGTCAGGTGTTCGAGAACCTGAAAGCGGTATGCGAAGCCGGTGGCGGTGAGTTGAAAGACATCGTCAAGCTCAACATCTACATGACAGACCTGGCCAACTTCGCCACGGTCAACGAAATTATGGCAACGTATTTCCAGGAGCCGTACCCGGCTCGTGCCGCTGTTGGAGTGGCGGCCCTGCCCAAGGGCGTGCCTATCGAAATGGAAGCGGTGATGGTTCTGAGCTGAAAGCCCGGTACCAACAGCGATAAGAAAGCGGCCACTTGAACTGGCCGCTTTTTTTATGGGCGCTCGGTAATCATTTCCCGGTAGCCTGCCCGGAAATCCTGATAGCGAAAGCGGTAACCGGCGTCCAGCAACCGCTGGTTACTGCACCGCTTGCTACCGGCCCGCCCACCTTTGCGGGCATCCGCGCCTGGCGCCGAGCATGGCAACTGTGCCTGAACCCAGTGCACCACTTCATCGAGCCGGACTGGTTCACAGTCACTGGCGATATAGCAGTCTTCCACCGTTTCCCCGTTCAGTGATCTGTTGATCAGGTGGACCACGACCTGGGCGGCATCGACTTCGTGAATGCGGTTGCTGAATGGGCCGGGGCTGACCGGATCCATGTTGCCGGCGACTACGGCGTCCAGGAAGCGCCGGCGAGAAGGGCCGTATATCCCGCTGAAGCGAACAATGGTGCTGGGGAATCCGCTCTCCAGAGCGACCTTCTCGCCGGTCAGTATGGTCTGTCCACTGAAACGAGACGGTTTCGTTGGGCTGGATTCATCGACCCAGCTATCATCATCCTGTGCGTAGACGCTGGTGCTGCTGATAAAAATCAGACGTTGGAGTGTCTGTCCCGACAGCGCGCACAGAAGGTTGTTCAGGCCGTTCACATAGGCATCCTGATAGCCCTGCTCATCATAGCTGGAGGGGGTCAGGCAATAGACCACGGCATCGAGCCGGTCGGGTAGAACGTCCTTAAGCTGGTCTGCCTGCATAAGATCGGCTCCCAGCGGATGGATGCCGGCGGGTATCCGGTCCGGGTTTCGTCTGAGCCCGAACACTTCGGCCTGCTCGGTCAGTAATGAGGCAATGCTGCCGCCCAGCTTGCCACAGCCGGCGATGAGAATTCGTGGCTGTTTATTGCTTTCAGTGATTGCCATAGACAATTTCAATCCTTATGCTTTGGCGTATCAACCAACGGGAATTTCAAACACACAGAACTTCGACCTGGACGAACTTTTGACCTGGAAAAACCCTGACCGGAGCTCACCATGACTCTCACCGAGTTACGATACGTTGTTACCCTGGCACGGGAAAGGCATTTTGGCCGCGCCGCCGAGCGCTGTCATGTCAGTCAGCCCACACTGAGTGTGGCGGTGAAGAAGCTGGAAGACGAGCTCGGCATTCCCCTGTTTGAACGTAGCAAGAGCAGTATCCGGGTCACCGAAACCGGTCTGCGTATTATCGAGCAGGCCCAGCGCGTTCTGGATCAGGTTGGCGTTATCAAGGACATGGCCCAGGACGGCAAGAACCAGCTGAACTCTCCGCTGAAAGTCGGTGCCATTTATACCATTGGTCCGTACCTGTTTCCTCACCTTCTGCCTGAATTGCGGCGCGCCGCGCCGGATATGCCGCTGTTCATCGAAGAGAACTATACAGCCAACCTGCGTCAGAAACTCCGGCATTCCGAACTGGACGCCATCATTATTGCTTTGCCGTTTGAAGAGCCGGAAGTCGTAACCCTGCCGCTGTATGACGAGCCATTTGTGGTCCTTCTGCCTGCAGGGCACTCGCTGGCGGAGAAAGAAAGCCTGACAGCAGAAGAACTGGCTAAGGAGCAGCTGTTGCTTCTTGGCCCTGGCCACTGTTTCCGGGACCAGGTACTGGAGTCCTGCCCTCCGTTGGTGGAGGCCGTCACCCGTCATGCCGGTGCGGCGTCCCCGGCACTGGTCACGGAGGGCAGCTCCCTCGAAACCATTCGCCACATGGTCGCTTCCGGGCTGGGTATTACCGTGCTACCACTCTCAGCGGCTACCGCCATGCAGTATCACGAAGACATTCTGGCGGTTCGACCGTTCGCCCCGCCGGTTCCGTTTCGCACGGTGGCCCTGGCCTGGAGGGTGACGTTCCCGCGTCCGAAAGCCATTGATGTACTGTCGCTGGCAGCAAGTCAGTGTCGCGTCATAGAAAAGGCAAAATCCGATACCCCGGCCATTGCAGTCAGCGCCTGAGGCCTGCCATGACCTCACTGGATGATATTCCGGTCACCACACTCAAGGGCGTAGGAAGCGCCCTGGCGGACCGGCTGGCCAGGCTGGGGATACATTCCCTGCAGGATCTGCTGTTTCATCTGCCCCACCGTTACGAAGATCGTACCCGGATTATTCCCATGGGAAACCTGCGCATCGGCGATGTCGGTGTGGTGGAAGGCGAGGTGATGAAAGCCGATCTGGTCATGGGGCGCCGCCGCAGCCTGCAGGTGACTCTGAAGGACCAGAGCGGCTTCCTGGTAATGCGGTTTTTTCATTTCAACGCGGCTCAGAAAAATCAGCTGACTGAAGGCACCCGGGTGCGGTGCTTTGGCGAAGTCCGGCCCGGCCGGGCCGGCTATGAGTTTTACCACCCGGAGTATCAGATCAATCCGCCCCCCATGCCGGCGGAAGGTCAGGCGACCCTGACACCAGTCTATCCCCTGACAGAAGGGATCCAGCAGCCGCGGGTGAGATCCCTGTGCCAGCAGGCATTGTCCTATCTGAAGCGTTATCCCATTCGAGACTGGCTGCCCGCGGCCTTGCTGTCGGACTATCAACTGCCCGGTATAACGGAGGCCGTAGAGCTGGTGCATTCGCCTCCCGCCAATGCCCCGGTTCACCTGTTAATGGAAGGCAGGCACCCGGCCCAGCAACGGCTGGTGATGGAAGAGTTGCTGGCCCACCAGCTCAGCCTGTTACAGGTCAGGGAGCAGATTCAGGCGCGGGAAGCCTTGCCGCTGTTACCCGCCGGTGACCTTGTGGAACGCTTTCTGGATGCCTTGCCCTTCCGCCTGACCGGAGCCCAGCAGTACGTTGTCGGTGAGATCCGCCAGGATCTCAGTCAGCCGTTGCCGATGTTGCGCCTGGTCCAGGGGGATGTTGGTTCGGGGAAAACCGTGGTGGCCGCGTTGGCGGCGTTGCAAACCATAGGCGCGGGGGCTCAGGTCGCGTTAATGGCCCCTACCGAAATTCTCGCGGAACAGCATTACCAGAACTTCCGGGAATGGCTCGAGCCACTGGGTATTCGTCTGGCCTGGCTGTCCGGCAAGGTCAAGGGCAAGGCCCGGCGGGAAGCGTTGGAGCAGGTCAGCAGCGGTGAGGCGACGGTGGCGATTGGCACCCATGCCCTGTTTCAGGACGATGTGGTGTTCAACCGTCTGGCCCTGGTGATCGTCGATGAGCAACACCGCTTTGGTGTCCATCAGCGCCTGGCTTTGCGGGAGAAAGGGGTGGGTGGGTCCCTTGCCCCTCATCAGCTGATCATGACCGCGACGCCGATTCCGAGAACCCTGGCCATGAGCGCCTATGCCGACCTGGATACTTCGGTGATCGATGAGCTGCCGCCCGGGAGAAAACCTATTGAAACCATCGCCATACCCGATAGCCGACGGGACGATGTGGTCGAGCGCGTTCGCAACGCCTGCCGGGAGGGGCGCCAGGCCTATTGGGTCTGTACACTGATTGAAGAATCCGAAGCGCTCCAGTGCCAGGCAGCGGAGGTAACCGCCCAGGAGTTGTCGGAACGCCTTCCGGACCTGAAAATTGGCCTGGTTCACGGGCGCCTGAAAGCGGCGGAAAAAGCCGAGGTCATGACCCGATTCAAGCATGGTGAGCTGGACCTGTTGGTGGCAACGACGGTCATCGAGGTTGGCGTGGATGTTCCGAACGCCTCGCTTATTATTATTGAAAACCCGGAGCGGCTCGGGCTGGCGCAGTTGCATCAGCTTCGTGGTCGGGTAGGACGGGGCGAGCAGGCCAGTTTCTGTGTGCTGATGTATCACCCGCCACTGTCCCTGAATGGTAAAGCCAGGTTGCAGGCCCTGCGGGACAGCCAGGATGGTTTTGTGATCGCGGAGAAAGACCTGGAAATTCGTGGGCCGGGTGAGGTACTGGGAACGCGCCAAACCGGCATGATGCAGTTTCGATTGGCTGATTTCGAGCGTGACAAGGGCTGGATTGAGCCAATCCGTGAAATGGCGCCGGGGTTGATGAAGCAACCCGAAGTAGTCGGTGGCCTGATTCGTCGTTGGCTGGGTGAGAGAATTCGGTACGGCGACGTCTAAAGTCATTGTGTCACGAGATGGCACGCCAGACATTGGGGAATAACCATGGAATTACCGGTTTCGGTCCGGGAAGCGCTGGGCGACAACGCGGGGGGTGTGGCCCTGTGGGATATGCGTCAGGCAGAAAGTGACCAGTTGCTGAGAATGGTGTTGCTCAGTGACGATCAGGGAAACGTGCAGGCCATATGCCGGCATGATGACCTTCTCGATATCAACTCGCTCAATCGTCAGCTTGGGCGGGATCTGCGGGTGATGAAGCGTCGTGAGCAGCTGAGAGTCAGGGAGCGTGCAGGGCTGGCCGAGTTGCCGGCGTTGCCGTCGCTGACCGGGTGGCCCACCATTGTGGACCATCGCGTGGACAGCCTTGAGGCCATTGCCATCGTTCTCGGGTCGCAAGACCTGGCCATGGTGATGCCGAGTGAGGATTTTCGTGCGATGACCGCTCAGGCTGAAAGGGCGGATTTTGCGGTGGCTCCGGAAAGCATCCGGATCAATCTGGATTACCCGGAGAAGGACCTGGATCAGCTCCATTCTGCCATCAAGAAATTCACCGGGCTGAGAATCCATCAGCGCCTGGAAGACACGCTCGAGCTGCCACCACTTCCCGAGACTGCCCAGCGTATTATTCGCTTGCGTGTAAATCCCAATGCGGAGATGGGGGACCTGGTTGATATTGTCGAGAGTGACCCCAGTCTGGCGGCACAGATCGTGAGCTGGGCTTCGTCGTCCTTCTATGCTGCGGCAGGACAGGTTCGATCGGTGCATGATGCCGTTTCACGGGTGCTGGGATTCGATCTGGTGATGAATCTGTCAATGGGGCTGGCCCTCGGCCGGGCTCTTGCCAAACCAAAGGACCATCCGGAAGGGTATGTGGATTACTGGCAGCAGGCCATCTGGCAGGCTCAGGCCGCGAGCATCCTGAGTGCGATGATGCCCCGTGGAGAGCGCCCCGTATCCGGTCTGGCGTATCTGGCCGGACTGTTACACAACTTTGGTTATCTGGTGTTGGCTCAGGTTTTTCCACCCCATTTCAAGCTCGTGTGTCGCTCACTGGAAGTGAATGCGAACATGGACCCCGCGGTGACCGAACAATATTTTCTGGGAATAACCCGCGAGCAGATAGCTGCCGAGCTGATGCAGAACTGGGGAATGCCCGATGAGGTGGTCCTGGCGATTCGTTACCAGAAAAACCCGGACTACGAGGGTGAACACGCCGTCTATGCCAGGTTGCTATGGCTGGGGCGTCAGTTGCTCGCAGAACGTGGCGTCGCTTTGGGAGGCGGCGAGGAAGTACCCCGCACCATGTATGAATCGTTGGGGCTGGATCAGGCCGCTGTAGAAGAGCAGTTCGACAGGCTGGTCGGCAATAAAGCCAGTGTCATGGCCATGGCTGGCATGATGGCCCCTTGAATTTACTATAAAAAAGCCGGCCCAAGGGCCGGCAAGCTCACCCGCTTGTTGCAGAGTCGTCCAAACTTATCAGGAGAAAACAACGTAAGGTGTCCGCAGAGATTGGTTGGGACTACCTTGTCTTTAAATTTAGACGATGAGCTTGAAATTAAAAGTCAACCTTGGTAGCGAATAGCTGTCAGGCCGACTGTTTCAATTTTGAAACACTGGAATGTATTGATTTCCAAAGTTAAATGCCCCTGGTGTTGGTGTGCCCCGGTTACAAAATGTTACAAATTAAATTCGCGGGAGTATGGGGTGGCGTCAGAAGGTGTGATGTCGAAGGGCCGTTGCCGCACGACGGATAGCGTCCGCGTGCTTTTCTTCTATGGCAAGGCGTTCTTTGTCCATCTTTTCGATAAAGCGGGTGTCCGTAGCCTGGCGCGCCCTGTGCGTCGGCATGTGCTGGATCTGGGCGTAGACTTCCTGGAAGACCCGGAAAGGCGACTGTTCCAGTAATTCCGGGGCTACGTGGTCCAGCAACCCTTTCAGCCGCAGGCAGGCCTCCGAGTATTCGACCTGATCCTCTTCAACCGCTAGGGCAATCACCTGGATGCTTTCCACCATCGATTGCCGGCGTTCCGACTGGAACGCCCGGTTCTTGTCTGCCCGCCTGCGGTTTGTCTTCAGTAGCCTGGCCTGGCGCACGATGAACGCCGAGAGCACGGCGATGGCGATCAGGCCAGCAATAATCAGTGTCCACTGGAGCCACAGGGGCATAGGCTAATCCTCGTTTTTATCAGGCGCGTTTGCGCTGGCGTTCCGCACGCCAGACCTTCACTTTAACCTTCTGGCCGTTGAGGACTGACGTGCCCACCAGAGGGTCTACCTGCTGGTCACTCAGTACGTCATTAATGCTCGCCCCGGCATGGGCCGATGCCACGGACTGACTGGTGCCCGGACGATGATGGCCCCAGCCATGGGGAACAGAGACCACACCGGGCATAATGTCTTCGGTAATCTCAACGGGCAGCACGATGTTACCGGATACATCGCCAGAGTCCGAGGCGATTTCCGCTGAATCGCCGGACTGAAGTCCGCAGCGCGCGGCATCTCTCGGGTGGATGATGAGAGTGCAGCGATCCTTGCCCTTGACCAGTCTTTGGCTGTTATGCATCCAGGAGTTATTGCTGCGTACATGGCGGCGGCCAATCATCAGCAAGTCATCCGTGGCAGGGCGGGCCAGAACCTCGTGGAGACGGTCCAGATCCTTCAGATAGCGCCTTGGCGCGAGATTTACCTTGCCGTCACGGGTGAACAGCCTTTCGGGCATACAGGGCCTGAGGGGGCCCAGGTCGACACCGTTAGGGTTGTCCCGCAGCGCTGTCAGGGACAACCCCTTGGGCAAGTCCTGCCAATGGCGGTTGAGAGGGCTGAGTTTGGCAATGCCCTGGAGCGGATGGCGATCGGGCAGGATGTCCATGACCAGATCGATGGTCGGTTGTACCAGCCCTCGGGCCGGACCAATATCTGCCCCATAGGGTCCGGAGCGTAGCAACAGGTCCAGAATCGGGTCGGGTCCAACCTGCTTGAACGCCCGCCAACCCAGTTCAGCGCGCAGGGGCAGGCGACCGCCCTTACGTTTCTTCTCCAGTCGGTGTGCCAGTTCCAGCAGGATCTGCCAGTCATGGCGGGTATCCTCGCCGGCCTCGAACAGGGCATCACTGTATTTGGCGAAGTTGCGCACCGCAAACATGCTGAAAATCAGGTCGTAATGGCTGCGTTCGAGGGCAGCCGTGGGGGGCAGGATCACGTCTGCGTGGCGGGTGGTTTCATTCAGGTAGTAATCCACCGACACCATGAAGTCGAGCCCTTCCAGGGCCTGCTCCAGCCGACCGCCGTTGGGATTGGACAGCGCCGGGTTGCCGGCGACGGTAACAAATGCCCTGATCTGACCTTCGCCCGGTGTCAGCATCTCATCCGCCATGGTACTGGCGGGGTATTCACCAGCGAATTCCGGCAGCTTTTTCACACGACTGTAGCGCTTGCCGAAATGCCCCTGTTGGCCGGACAATCCGCCAAGGGCGACCAGGTCGATTGCGGGCTGGGTGAACATGACTCCGCCGGTGGCGTCCAGCTTGCCCGTCAGGATGTTCAGGCAGTAGGCCAACCAGGTGGCCACGCCCCCGAAGGCCTGGGTGCTCGTACCCATGCGGGTATAAAGCGCAGCTTTCTGTGTGGTGGCCAGCTGTCGTGCCAGCTGACGGATGGAATCCGCTTCCAGTCCTGTGTGCGGGCTGACCGCCTCCGGGGTGAAGCTCAGGGACGCGAGGCGCAGCAGGTCGACATCCTTGGTCCAGTTCTCCGCGTGGCCAAGGTTGACCAGATCCTCATCGAACAGGGTATGCACCATGGCCATCAGCAGCAGTGCATCAGTGCCGGGGCGGATGAAATGGAACTCGTCGGCCAATTTGGCAGTTTCCGTACGTCGCGGATCCACCACGATCATTTTCCCGCCACGACCTTTCAGGGCTTTCAGTCGCCCGCGGACGTCCGGCACCGTCATCAGGCTGCCGTTGGAGGCCATGGGGTTGGCGCCGATGCAGATAAACAGATCGGTGCGGTCGATATCGGGAATCGGAAACAGGATCTGGTGCCCGAACATTTCCAGGCTGGCCAGCATATGGGGTAGTTGATCGTTGGAGGTGGCAGAGAACCGGTTCTGGCTGCCAATGGCCCGCAAGAACGGCATGGTCGCCACCAGTGACCCGTGGTTGTGAACGTTCGGATTGCCCAGGTACACCCCGATGCTGTTGCGGCCCTGTTCCTTGCGCACCCTGTGAAGACGATCGGCCACCAGGTCGAAAGCTTCGTCCCAGTCCATTTCCTGCCAGCCGTTGGCTGTTCGGCGTATCGGTTTTTTCAGGCGGTCCGGGTCTTCGTGCAGATCCTGGAGAGCGACCGCTTTGGGGCAGATGTGGCCATGGCTTAACGGATCGTCTTCATCACCCTTGATGGAAGCGATGTGCCCATCCTTGACTTCGATAGCCACGCCGCACATGGCTTCACACAAATGGCAGGTGCGGTAATGGGTGCCGTTTTCCATGGGTCTCTCCTGAATGGCTCTTTTTATTAAGTTAGGTGCAGCAACAAGCGGGGTGGTTTCAACAGGCAACCAGATTAGCAGGAAATGAGCGCGAGGGGAAAAGCCCGATCTGGCAGAAGCGGCCATAAAAAAGGCCAGCCCGAAGGCTGGCCTGGAGTGCGGGTGAGTCCCGTGATCAATACTGCGCCGGGATCTCCTTGATTGGGTTGGAGAGGAAGTTCAGGTAGATGCCTCCTTCAGGGATAATCAGGGGAATCCTGATGGCGCCACTCTCGATTTGACCCGCTGGGTCAAGACAGCTCACCGGGTCGAGAAGGCAGTCTATGAGGTCGCCAACGATCAACAGGTCAGCATTCACTTCGACAATGATTTCGGGGGTATTGAGGTTCCTTTGTTCAATCTGCATTCGCCCGTCGTCGAAGAACGTAATTGGTCCCTCCAGTTCCAGTGAGATGGGGTAACTGTAGAGATTGTGAGAGAGTAAGGTCCCGCCGTCCGGCAGAGCCAGGTTAGGTGCGTCCAGAGTCAGATTGACCTCCTTTGCCTCGAACTTCGGGCGTCCGTCCTCTCCCTCGACGATGGAACCCTCCACGAGCCCCAGGGGATTGTCCTCGCTGGGCTCGCCATAGGTCATCCGCAAGACCTGAGGGCCGGTGACCTGCTCACCGAGGCCGTCGATGAAAACGCTTGCAGACGTGGTCGGGAGCATGGTCGGATAGAGCAGGATCTTCACGCCGACTTTATTGCCATTCGCATCCAGCTCCGGACCCACGACCTCGGTGTTGAGGCCGTAGGTCTGATAAATGAACTTGTTCTCAGGGCAGGATTCGTCGGTGGGACAGCCCACGCTGGCGCCGGCGGAGTTGTTGAGAACACTGGCCTCCTTCTCTGACACGACGTCACCATTCTCGTCGAGCTCAACCACCGCCAATTGCGCGGCGTTCTCCGAGGGCAGGAATCCGCCTTCGCCATCGGCCGGGTGATTGAATGGCTCCAGGTTGCAGTCAGTGTCGGCAAGCGTGGGGCAGTCAATTTCGTAGTTGGAGTTGCTATCCCTGACGGGGAGGTTGCGAAGAGGAGTGAACACCATTTCGGTTGTCTCCACGCCGCGGAAGAAAATCTCCATATCAGGGCCGCCGATACTCTCAGGGTCCACCAGCAGGTCGGTTTTGAAGGCGAGGCCGTTCTCACCGCAGATGAAGTTGTCTGAGGCGCCGTCCGTGCACTCTCCTTCAGCGATGGAACTCATGGTGTAACGATAGAATCCACCAACTTCCCAGGGCTCATCAGGATAGAAGCGGATGCGCTGATTGTTCTTTTCCAGTCGACCGGCGACGCTGCCTTCCACGGCGCCACTGGCATCCACCTTCTCAACGGTAAAGGTCTCGTTAAGACGAACGGAATCCAGATTCATGGATTGAGAGAAGACCACCACGATCGGACGATCCTTGGGGATGGTAGTGACCGGAAGTACCTGTCCCTGCGGGCCATTAGAGGCGGCATCTGCACATTGCCCATGAGTGCCGGCGCTCAGATCGACCGGTGTATCGGTCTGGTCTACGTAACAGGGAAAGCCAGGAAAGGTTGTCAGAGCAATCGGAGATCGCTGGGTAACCCCACCTTCTTCGCCAATGTCCAGCAGGCTGAATTTAAGGGCGGGGATGTTGGCTGGGTTCCCTGAGATATCCGTTACACCATTTATGGTCACGGTGTAGTCCACCCCATGTTTCAGGCCACCTTCCGGGTTTATCACCAGCACAGTGCCGTCCACTTTGGTCCTGAGGTTGGCGACATCGCCGTCGCTGCTGGAAAGCATGACATTTCCCGGAACGGAGTCGGCATCCAGTGGCTCATCAAAGTTCAGCACCACCGGGTCGCCCGGACGCTGCATGTCCTGTCGGGTCTCGGGAAATGCGTTTTCGGGCCCTGGCATCCAACTGACCAGTTGTGGTCCGGTCAGGTCTTCCAGTTCCTCGTCCCGCTGATCGGCCGCGTCGAGCTGGGAGGTGGAGTCGGTAGCTGCTTCGATGCGGAAGGCAATGGTGGAGTCGGTGACTTCCTGACCCAGCAGGTTGGGCTCGACCATGCCGATGGCGTCGATGGTCAGCGTGCCGTCTTCCACCAGCGCAATACCGGTCAGTTCAACGCCAAGCAGGTCCTGGGACAGAGAGGCATTCGGTTGCTCTTCCTCCGTGTTCATGGACACGTCCATGAACAGCTTGACGTGGCGGGGCGCGCTCTGGTCGTCAGTATAGGGGTTAGGCATCAGATAGCCGGTGGCATCGGACAGCATGGTGACCTTGATGTTGCCAGTCTGCTGAATGCCGCCGGTGTCCGGGTCGATAATGGGCACTGTGCCATTGATGCGTACGTCCAGGCTGCTGCTGTTCAGCAGGCTGCCTTTGGGCACGCGCAGAGGCAAAGGTTCGTCGGCTTCAAAGGCCGGTGCGAATGCCAGTTCGGCGAACAGTCCGCCGGTCTGCTGTGACGGGCCAGCGGTTCCCTGTAGAACAGAGTTCAGGGTGACGCCGTTAATGATCTGGCCGTTCAGTTTCGAGCGGCGCGCGTCGGTTTCTGTACTACCCGCATTCAGGCCGGAATCAATGACTTCCTGGAACAGAACGACTCTCGGGCCGGTATCGCGCGGCGTGATCTCTTCACTGAAATTCTCCAGCACACCGCCGTTAAGGCCGGGCAGATTGCTGATGGACACGGTGTAGGTTTCGCCCGGGGTCAGGAAATCATTATCCCGGCCACACAGCTCCGGAGTGTCTGGTATGCAGGGATCAATAGTGACCTGGCGGCCCTTGACCAGAACTTTAGCGGGCACCTGGTCACCGTTACTGTCGGTCATCTCGATAATGCCGCCCAGTTCTTTCCACTCAGGGTGCACCGTTTGGGTGAGGCGCAGGCGGAAGGTGGAGATGTCCATGGGCCTGAACACTGTGCCAGGCGCCGGAATCATCTCTGCCACGTCGAAGCTGGAACTCAGGTTATCGAGCCCTGCAATGCCGCTGAGTGCCCCACGGGTGGAGAATTGCACACCGGCGGCGCCAACGGCGTTGGGTGTCCGGATAATACGGTTGCCCTCGGCCAGCAGGCCTTCGGCGAATTCAATGGTGTACTCGGTGCCGGGCTCCAGTTCGCCCTGCGGGGAGATTTTCAGGCTGCGATTACCGTCCACGCCTTCGGTTGAAAAAGCAACTTCGCTGCCACCACCGGTAATGCGGATCTTGCTGGCAACATCCTCATCGGACAGTGCGTGGGAAAATCGCAATACCAGGTCGGACTTCGGGCTGACCTCTCCCTGACCATCGGATGGGTAGGAATATACAACCGAGCCTGGCGTCGTCGGCTCATTTATGGACTGTGTCTCCCCGCCGCCGCAGGCAGCAAGGATCGCAGCGGGTAACAGTGCCAATGTATTTTTGTAGTTCATGGCAGACCTCTCCTCAGAACTTCAGGGTAATGGAACCGCTGACTACATGGATATCGCCATCGGCCGTGGCTTCCTGCTCGTTGCCGTCAAAGTCAACGATGGTGAAATCCCGTTCCTGCAATTGCTGGTACTGGTAGCCAAGATCCAGCCGTACCGGGTACGCGAGCAAGCGGGTGCGCTTATAGGTTGCGCTGATGCCAACACCGGCTACGATTTTGTCCGTATCCAGGTAGTTTAGTTCCGGGTTGCGCGTGGTTTTGAGAGGCGATTCCTCGTACGCCAGGCCACCGCGAAAGGCAAAGTGCTCGCCAAGGTCGAGCTCCGCACCAATGCGAGGGATCAGGATGTCGTCAAAACGGATGCGGTCACCGGAACTGACGCTTTCCTGGTCGCGGATGGTGTCGCCGGCAAACTCATCTTCCAGCTCAGACCAGTTCTGCTGCTCGATGCTACCGCCAACGCGCCAGCCATCGCCTTTGTACTGGGTACCGAAACCAAATGTTTCAGGCTGGAAGGAGTCGATGGTTGCCACGGCCAGGCTGAGACCGGGGTCCGGGATTGTCTGGGTCACGATGATGTTGGAGTTTACCGCCGTTGAGGCAGATGATTTGGTGCGATAGGTAAGCGCACTTTCCCACCCATCCAGAAAGCAATCGCTGTCAGGGCACAGTGTTTCGCCCCACCGGATGGTGGTGCCAAGGATGGATTTCAGCGACGGCTCGGCGTTGACGGCCAGTTGCTCGCGACTGGTTTCACCGCCCAGAGTGGATACTGCGTCGAGCTGGGCCTCGGCTTCCAGGGTTACTCGAACCGAGAAACCACCCGAAATGCCCCGCCAGAGTGGGGTTGCCCCACCGACGTTCAGGAACAGAGGTTCTTTTCCGTACTGGAGGTACTGGCCTGTCTCAGATGTTTCTGAAGAAAATGCCAACATCTCCTTGCCGTATTTCTCAACGCCAACAATAAAGCCCAGGTAAATCGGGTGGTCGAAACGGGTAAGCGAACCCAGATTGGTTTTCATGCCGAGCAGCACGTGTTGGCTGGGGGAATCGGACACAATATCGCCGTCCGCATCTGAGCGGGCAGAGCGAAGTTCCTGCTCGGCGTGGAGAATACCGCCGGTCAGCTCGCCACGTTCGTCCGTCGTCAGATAGGACGGGTTGTAGTAGGTGGCGGAGACCTGGTCGTTAAACATGGACAGTGACTGGGCGGTCGCGACATCTACGGGCATGATGCCGTAGGCAGTGCCGAGGTTGCCCATACTGGCGGATGCGATACCCGCAAAGCCTGCGGAGGTGGTGGCGACGGCAAGCGTAAGTGCCCGTACTGCGAAACGGTGGGAACCGGACATGAATGTGACTCCTGTTATTTTTGTCTGTCATGTTCATGTGACTGAGGTGATGAGCCTGGTCACAATTATGGATACTGGTAAAACTGTTTCGGAGTGTAACGACCTTGTCTTTTTGGGACGTTGGCTTCAATGACATGAATGCTCGTCGAAAAGAACACTTTTGTGCTTCCCCATCATTGACCAGTAAGGAAGGTAATGCGAGGTCATAACTGACAGACTTTGTTGGAAATGTGTGAGTGAGTGCGAGATTTTGTGTCCGATTCATGCAATAGAGGCCAGCGGGAGCTGGCCTCTATTGCGTTTTCGGGATGGGAAGTTGCCTAGTGTTGGGTATAAGGGGAGATGTAATTGAGGCGTAGCTGGCCCGCGGGGATTTCCAGGTGGATGCGGGTGTTGGCATCAATCGCTTCGTTTGCAATACCTTCACACAACCACTGGAACAGAATGCTCCCGCAGATACCGCCGGTATTTTCGGCAGTGATATCGATTTGTCCTGTCACTTCGACATCGATCGGGACCGCCTCCACGTTATCGAGCGCAATCTGCATCCTGCCGTCCTCCAGGAACGTGATAGGCCCCTTTAGAACCAGTTGGTCAATCGGGTAACTACGAAGATTGTGCCCGAGATTGGCGGGGCCGATGCTGGGGTTCAGGTAGGGCGCATCGAGGTAAACGTTCAGGGTGGTCTCGAATGTGAGGTCACCGTTTTCGTCTGAACGGATTCTGCCTTTTGGCGCTACGGAATGGCCGTCGTCATTTTCATCGTAGCGGATGCGCATGAGCATCGGTCCGGTGGGTATTTCCTCGTTTTCACTGAGATCCACGCTCAACACGAAATCGGGGAAGGCATCAACAAAGCTGGTATCGATAAAAGCCCATACGCTGCTCGAAGTGGTGGCGAGAATTGAGGGCAATATATCAACGGGGATGTCGCCATTGTCATCGGTGTCACCGGCCACGAGGGTGTCCAGCATGGCGCTCAGGTAGATGTACTGGTCCTTCTCGCAAGCAAGAGCGAATGCGCAGCCAATGTTGGCCCCTTGTACCAGTGTCTCTTCATTGATGGCGCTGACGCCCGTTGCTCTCAGGCCTGCGGCATTGGGGATGCTTTCTCCGGAAACGGAGCCGGCTTCGAGGCCCGACTGATACGCAAGGTCTGCGTTGGCGTCTGCTGCAGGCAGGTTCCTGAGGGGAAGGGCGACACGGTCACTCAGCGGTTTGGTGGCGGTAAAGTAGTTCACCAGGGGCTGGCCGCCGAATGTCCGGTTGTCCTGATCACGGGTTCCCTGGGTCAGGATCTGCGTTTGCAGGGGCAGGTTGGCTGCTGAGCGAATCGCCGTGTTGGCGTTAAGGGTGTAGCGATACAGTGTGTTTTCACTCCAGCCCACCATTGGGGTGATCAGTAGATGTCTCGGGCCGGTTTGGAGCGTGTAATCATTGGTTGGCACCGGTGTCCATCCGCCGTCTTCGAAGGATTCAATCGTCAGCGAATCGCCGGCGATAATGGTTGCCGGGTCGATGTTCTGGGAAAAGCGAACCGCAATGGGCTGGTTTCCCGGGTGCTGCGGAATCGGCAATAGGTCATCCGATGCCTTGCCCCCGGAGCATCGCCCCTGGTGGCCGCCGGCAGTGTCGACCGAATCCTTGGCACAGGGGAACCCCGGTAAGGTCGTCAGGGCGATAGGGGACTGGTCGGCCGGGGTGCCGTCCAACGTAGGGGATAATTCGAAATCAAGTTGTGGGGCGGTCAGGCCCTGTCCTGACAGATCCTGTATTCCGTTAAGCAGCAGGCTGTAGCGCGCACCGTGTGCCAGCGGAGATGTAGGCTGAATGGAGAGAATCGAGCCGTTCAGTGAGTAGGTGAATCGTTGCTCCACGCCATCTTTTATCAGGGAAATGCTTTCGCGGGACACAGACCCCGGCAGCACCGGCTCGGAAAAATAGACGATAACAGGGTCGCCCGGCCGAACCTTGTCCTGATTGTCCTCGCCCGGCACCCAGCTTTTAATGGTTGGTGCTTTATTATCCGCAAAGCTGGCCTCGGAGGGGGCATCGTCCGGGTTGCGATAGCTTTCCAGGCGGAAGGAAATCAGTCCCGAGGCAACATCCACGCCCATGACGTCGGGTTCTATGACACCCACAGCTTCAATACTCAGGGCGCCGTCCTCCACCATGGCGGTCCCGACCAGGTGCACGTGAAGCAGTTCCTGGCCCAGGGCGGCGTTGGCAATGGTGTTGCCGGTATTCAGTGCCATATCGATGTAGAGTTCGACGAGGCGGGGGGCGTTCTCGTTGTCGGTGTACGGGTTCTTCATCAGGAAGCCGTTGGCATCGGACAGGAAGCGGACTTCCACCGCTTCCGATGAGAAGCCTGCAGGCAGCGCCCCGGCCACGTTAACGACCACATCAGACCCGGTCATCAGCGCGCCCCGCCCGATTCGCAGTGGCACGCTTTGCCCGGCGTTTTCGAACTTCGGAATAAAACCGAGCTCCGCGAATACGGTACCGGTCGCGGTGGTGGCGTTGCTGTCGCCCAGTAACAGAGAGCTCAGTTGTACTGAATTATAGTCTTCGCCGGACAGCGCGAGCTTTCCGGTATCGGTCGTGGCTGTCTGGGCCATGCGTTCGCGGACACCCTTCGGAGAGGTCGAGTCCAATGGTGTAAAAGTCCACGGCGCTTCTGGTGGCAACGCCAGGGGCGCGTCAGCAATGGTGCTGCGGATACCCTCGGTCAGGCTGATGGTGTAGGTCTGGGACGGATCCAGATCGTCGTCCGGATCGACGGTAACCCGGTGGCCCTGAACGTACATTTCTGCAGGTACAGGTGTGTTGCTGGCATCCAGCAGGCTGATGGTTTCGCCATAGATCAGAGTCTGCTCATTCACCGGCTCGGTGAACTGGATACGCAGTACCGAGATGTCGGTTGCCGGGTAGGCATCGGTCCCCTTGGGAATCATGCGGGCAACCCGAAAGCCATTGCCCTCGGTACGATCGAGTAGTGGACCTCGGGTTGCGGGTGCTGTGGTGAAAGAAATACCACCATCCGGCAGTGTAATCTCGCCCATGCTGGTGGCGAGGCCGTTGTTGACCAGGGTGTAGCGGGTGCCCGGTCTCAGAGGCTGCTGTGGTCGGGCGGCAATGCCTTGCTGGCCGCTCGTCACGGTCAGATCGGTCAGGGTGACCATCTCCCCCTGGTCGCTTTCCAGGCGCAACATGTCCGGGGAGAGCTTATTCTCATCCAATGACAAGGCCCGGGTAAAACGCATGAAAACCGGGGTGGTGACGGGAACGGCTGCCTGGTCAGCGGCCGGGTAGCTGAAATAAAGTTCACCAGGGCTGTTATCTGTGTCCCGTATGGTTTGTTCTTCGCCGCCACAACCTGTCAGGCCGATGCCGATGGCCATCAGGGCAAGGAGGGCTGTTCTGGGGATAATCATAGCTGGAGCCGCTATATACAGCGGTCCCCTGCTGGAAGAGGGAGAGCCATTCATTCGAGTACTCCGTTGTTATTGTGAGTCGTTGCGGTTCTTGTGACCGCTTTATCATTGGTTGGGATAGTAGGCCCATTGATTGGGCCAAAGGTTTGGCTTTGGCGACGTTGGAGGTGTCGGGGGTAGGTCAATTCGCGATTAAGCCGGCACGGTTATGGGATTCGTGGTGGATTCCAATAAGCCATGAAATCAGTTTTTGTTGTGTTTTTGTGATGTGGTTGGCAATTGGTACATGGTAAACAGGTTTGTAAATAAAACTGACGCAAAGAAGCTGGCTGCCCAATACCTGTGGCCTCATGGCCAGCTCCTTTTAGCCGGATTGCGGCTGATTATCCAAAAATGTCGACGAAATTTACAGTTGTGAATATGGCTGGCGTAAATGAGGCCGCTGAGTGTTATTCAACTATATGTTTTATATAAAAATTATGTCATTGGCGTGGCTTGTGCTTGCTCATTCGAAGAGGCCAGATTCGGATTAAGGGCTGATTATCCAAAACCCGGACCTTGGCTGATTAGGCGTAAGGCGTCCAAATAAGGAAGAAGTCTGTTTGAACGATTGTCATTAACAGGCGAAGTTTAATGGAGAAATACTATGAGAACGTTCTCTAAATCCTTGGTGCTGGTGGCGTCTATGTCGCTTGCCGGTACCGCATGGGGATATATGATCGGGGGCGTTGATGTTGGGGATGTCGACCCTCTTGCAGCGGAAACCAACGACCTCAATTCACTGGGATTCTGTGGTAGTGGCAGTAGTGAGTCGGTGGAATCGTGCTGGATAAATAATGTGCTAGGGACCGACACAACCTATGGCGTCAAGGAAGAGGATGTCTCCTACGAGTTCGTGGATGGAAGTAGTTCCATCATCGGATTCGGGTTGGACAGCCCGACCGAGTACTTTATGATCAAGAACTCTACCTGGTGGGGACTGTTTGAAAATAACGAAAGTCTGGACTGGGCGGTCATCGACTCTGCGTTGGTGAGTGCTGGTTTCAACCTGCCGGATGGCGAGGAGCTGATCATCAGTCACGTTGCTCCCATAGGCGATACGGTCACGGTGCCCGAGCCAGGTACGCTGGCATTGCTGGGTCTTGGCTTGTTTGCCATCGGTCTTAAAGGTCGTTGGGCTAGAAAGCAGACTTGATCCAGCAGCTTGGTGTTGTTGTATTCGAATGCGTCAATAACGGAAACGCTCCTCCCTGAGGGGCGTTTTTCGTTAGCCGTCGTGATCCGTGCAAATGCGATTACGCCCGCCCTGTTTGGCGCGATAGAGTTGTTGATCAGCCGCCTGAATCAGTGAGGTGGGATCGTCGGAATCGGGCATAATTGTGGCAATGCCACAGCTGAAGGTGATCTGATGGCCCACTGGTGAATCCGGGTGCAGGAGGTTCTCTTGCGCCAACCTTTTCTGGCAATGAAGCAATAAGGTTTTCGCTTGCTGATATCCGGTGTGGGGCAGCAACAGAATGAACTCCTCTCCTCCATAACGTGCCAGCATATCGCTGGAACGGCGAACGGTCTGAGACAGAATCTCGGCTACCTTACGCAAGCACTCATCCCCTGCAAGATGCCCAAGACAGTCGTTATAGCGCTTGAAATGATCCAGATCGAAAATGGCCAGGCTGACGGGGGCCTGTTGCCGGCGAGCCTCGGACCAGGCCTGTTCAAGGGCTACGTCGAAACGACGCCGATTTGCGACGCCGGTCAGTCCGTCCTGGAAGGACAGCTTTTCCAGGTGCTTGTTCATAATGTTCAGGGCGGCCTGGGCGCGTTTACGGACGCTGATATCGTTGACGAACAGGGACAGGCCGAGGGTATTGTCCTGCCTGTCCCTGATTTGAGCCAGTTTCAATTCTACGTCGCAGAGAGCACCTGAGTTCAGTCGGCATCGTAACTCCGCTGTCATGTAGCCTTCGGGGGTGTTGAGGGTCTGCGCCAGTATTACCGGCAACTGGTCATGCCACTGATCGGAAGCAACCGTCCGGACATTCCGATTGATCGCCTTGTCGCTGTCGATACCAAAAAGGTGTGTTGCCGCCAGGTTCCACTGGACAACGGTGCCGTCGACAGTTGTCGCGATCATTGCCTCGTTAGCGGTCTCGAAAAGGTGGGTCAGAAAGTCGGTGGACTGGGTAAAGCGTTTCAACTCCCGCAGAGGGTCTTTGGGCGACACGCTGAGCTGTCTGTTTATGTTGGCGAGTCGATCGCGATGATCGTACCGTTGTTGGCTTTCTTCCAGCCGCTGTTGAATGTTCAGCGCAGAAAGGTAGCGTTCCGCTGAGCAGTATTTGCCCATTCGGCTAAAGGGAGAGTGGATCTGGCGAGTGAGTGGGGAGTGCTCGTCAACACCCACAAAGCTCCAATGTGCCAAAGGCGCTATCGGGGCCAGTGTTTGGGCACAAACCAGTGGTTGTGTCAGGCCTGCATCCAGAATACCCAGGAGCAGCTCATTCCCGTTTTGTTGTTCCCTCTCCAGTAATTCTCTGGCTCCGGTCAGGTTCCCGCAGACATACAGCGGGACGGAGGAGTCCTGGAGTGCCTCCGTCAGTGTGTCACGATGCGATGAGGCCGTATTGGCCGGCTCGAGGATCAGTACAAATCCAACCACGCAGTCGTCCTCCCATCTAGAGGAGTGGCATTCCCAAAGCCTGCCGACCGATCCACAGTTTTAACAGGTCGGTTGTAGGGGACATGACGTGCGCTGCCCGAGCATCACGCAGGCGGCGCGCCTGGGCATCGTTATCCCGGTAGGCCCTGCCGCCACAACAGCTCATGGCTTCGTTTGTCACGTATACGGCAGTATCCGCCGAGTCAGCTTTGGCCATCATGATCTGGGTCAGTGCCTCAGGGTGTCCCTGATCCACGAGATAGGCTGCCCGGTATAGCAGGGCGCGGCATCTGTCGACGGCAATCTTCATCTGGGCAACGCGATACTGGATGACATCGTGATCGGCCAGCCCATCACCGGCGTGGGCGTAGGTGCGGTGGCTGATCTGGTCGATGGTCTGGTTGAGCGATGCCAGAGCCAACCCGGTATAGGTTGCCGCCATGGCTGTAAGAAAGTACGGGGTGATGATCTCAAACACATACCAGATCTGATCTCCCTCCTCTCCAAGGAGGTTGTCAGTGGGAACCCGAACCTGATCGAGTTGCATGCCGCGAGATGAATTGCCACGCATGCCGAGACCTCGCCAGTCCGGCAGCCAACCGATGCCTGGAGTGTCGCGGTCGACCATTAGGCAGTTGAAGTCACCACCGCCTGTGGTCTGGCCACTGACCTGGGCGGAGATGACGTAGGAGTCAGCATGTCCGCCATTGGTTACAAACTGTTTGGTGCCGTGGATGTCGAAATGGCCATCGACTCGCGACAACTGTGTTTGCGGCAGATAAAAGTGAGCACCGGTGCCGGCTTCCGAAAGGGCGAGTGTGGTGATGTGTCGGTTATCTGCAATGGGGACAAGGTATTTGTCCTGCTGATACCTGGTGGCCTTGCTCGCAATAACGGCGGAGCCGACACAGTGCATGGCGTAGCACAGGGCGGAAGAGCTGCACCCTTGCGCCAGGGTTTCGATGATTGCAGCGAGTGCAAGCAGTCCCTGCTCGTGACCGCCCAACCTTTTAGGCACATGAAGTCCCATCAGATCAGCCTGTGCCAGTGCCTCAAAGGCATGGCTCGGCCACTGTGCGTTTTCGTCCACCTTTTGCGCTTCCGGGACCAATACCTGGTCGGTGATGTCCCTGGCAATATGGCGGAGTCTTATCAGGCTGGGAGGGAGCAGTTCATCCATGAGCTTGGGGTGCCTTTGACTGCCAATCTTTTTGAATAGACCGTTATAGTTTTAGCAGACTATTACGTGACTGCCTATTCCGAACTGTGCGACGTTGCAGAAAAGTGGTGTCCGGTGCTGGAGAGTCAGCCTGGCTGTTTCTAAGGTAAGTATCTGATATGAATGGTGGGCCCACCTGGACTCGAACCAGGGACCAAAGGATTATGAGTCCTCTGCTCTAACCAACTGAGCTATAGGCCCTTATGCAGCGAATGCTGTTTTAAGGTTTGCTTTGTGAGGTCGCCCCGGAGGGGAAACAAAGCGGGCGCCATTATACCGGTGAGGGGTGGCGCCCGCTACTGTTGTTGCGGTGTTATCCGTTGCCCTGGTCGTCAATGAAGCCGCGCAGGTGATCGGAACGGGAAGGGTGACGCAGTTTGCGCAGGGCCTTGGCTTCGATCTGACGGATACGCTCCCGGGTGACGTCGAACTGTTTGCCGACTTCTTCCAGGGTGTGGTCGGTGTTCATCTCGATACCGAAACGCATGCGCAGTACCTTGGACTCACGGGCTGTGAGGCCGGCCAGTACCGAGCGGGTGGCTTCCCGCAGACCTTCTGCGGTCGCGGAGTCCACCGGCGAGAGCGCCTGGATGTCTTCGATGAAATCACCGAGATGACTGTCTTCGTCATCACCGATCGGGGTTTCCATGGAGATCGGCTCTTTGGCGATCTTCAGGACCTTGCGGATCTTGTCTTCCGGCATCTCCATGCGTTCGCCAAGCTCTTCCGGTGTGGGTTCGCGACCCATTTCCTGCAGCATCTGGCGCGAGATGCGGTTGAGCTTGTTGATGGTTTCGATCATGTGCACCGGAATACGGATGGTGCGGGCCTGGTCTGCGATGGAGCGGGTGATGGCCTGACGAATCCACCAGGTAGCGTAGGTAGAGAACTTGTAGCCACGACGGTATTCGAACTTGTCGACCGCCTTCATCAGGCCGATATTGCCTTCCTGAATCAGGTCCAGGAACTGCAGGCCACGGTTGGTGTATTTCTTGGCAATGGAAATAACCAGGCGCAGGTTGGCTTCAACCATCTCTTTCTTGGCGCGGCGCGCCTTGGCTTCGCCGATAGAAACCCGACGGTTGATTTCCTTGATGTCGGAAACTTCCAGATCTACTTCGGTCTGGATGTTATGGATGCGCTTTTGCAGACGCACAATCTCGTCAATACGCTCGCTGATGGCGGACGCGTAGGGTTTCTTGCTCTTGCCAATCTTTTCGGCCCAGTCCAGGCTGACTTCATTGCCCGGGAAAGACTTGATGAAATCCTTGCGGGGCATTTTGCATTCACGGACGCAGATCTTCATGATCGCGCGCTCATTTTCGCGCACCAGGTCGTTGGTGGAGCGAACAACGTTAACCAGTTCCTCAAATGCCTTGTTGGCCAGCTTGAAGGGGGCAAATACCTGTCCCAGCTCGTTCAGGGCTTCCTGGGTTTTCTTGTCGCCGCGGCCGTGCTTCTCAAGTGCCTCGTGGGCGGCATCGAGCTTTTCTTTCAGCAATTCGAAACGCAGGCGGGTCTCTTCGGGATCCGGGCCGCTTTCGGTCTCTTCTTCGGAGTCGTCATCGTCGTCGGATGAGTCACTGTCACTGCTGCTTTCTGCCGGGGTTTCCTCGCCCATGAATGGCTCGGCGTCGTCCGGGTCCAGAAAGCCGGTGACGATGTCATTAATGCGGCCTTCGTTCTCAATGATGCGCTCATACGCCTGCAGCACAGTGCCAGCGGTGCCCGGGAAGTGAGCCACGGCAGCCATCACATCACGGATACCTTCCTCGATGCGCTTGGCGATGACGATTTCGCCTTCGCGGGTCAGCAGTTCAACAGTACCCATCTCGCGCATGTACATGCGAACCGGGTCGGTCGTGCGACCGGCGTCGGTCTCAACGGCGGCGAGGGCGGCAGCGGCTTCAGCGGCAGCAGCTTCGTCGGCGGTGGAGTCACCTTCGGTCATGAGCAGGGTGTCGGCGTCGGGGGTTTCCTCGCACACCTGGATACCCATGTCATTGATCATGCGAATGATGTCTTCGACCTGATCCGGGTCGGCAATGTCTTCCGGGAGGTGGTCGTTTACCTCGGCGTAAGTCAGGTAACCTTGTTCCTTGCCTCGTGCAATGAGGTCTTTCAAACGTGATTTCTGCGAATTGCCTGACATAGACACCCTGTGAACTCGCTGGTAAAAGGAAAAAAAGTTAAACAGCCATTATAGCTGCCGCTCGGTTGCTCTGCCACCGGATGGTTAGATGGTGATCAACGCTTCAAGTTTCAAGTGCAATACAGGTTTGACCCTGTATTTTCCTGTTTTTGCCCCGCAACCCTGGATTGCGGGTCAGTCTTCGGCACGCTCGCTCAGAGCTTTCAGCTCCTGGCGTTCTTCCGGCGTAAGGTCTGCAAGGCTTCGCTTGGCAGACAGCAATGACATCAGGCGCTGCTTGCGGGCCGCTTCCTGATTCGGGGTCAGCAGCTCCCTGGCGCCGGCCAGGGTGCTTTCCCGTGACGGTATGTGCTCAATGCCGTCGAACAGATGGTAAAAGCGCTCCCGCGCCTGCTTGTCGGTGGCCAGTGTGCGCACCAGTTTGCGGCGATCGCGGATCTGGCCTTCCAGTATCCATTCCGCGAAACGCCTTGCCTGGCCAAACTGCCGGGACTGGCGTGCCAGTTCGACCACATCGCTGGCCATATCCGGGGCTTCCAGCAGGGCCAGGCACAGCGTGCTGTCCTTGCTGAGCCTGACATCAATCCGTTCTTCCTGAATTCTGTCGCGGCGCTCACCGAACCGCTTCTGCCCGTTTTGTGGGCGGCGGTTCTGCCAGTCGTTGCGGCCACCGCAAAGCCGCAGCATCTCATGCCACATGGCATCCCGCAGGGTGCTTCTGGGCATCTTGTTCAGCAGTGGTTCCGCCCGGGCCCGGAGTTCTCCCCGGTGCTCCGGCAGCTGCAGGTCCAGCCCCTCGCTCTGTCGGTCAAACAGATAGCGGGACAAGGGTGTGGCGCCTTCAATTCGCTTCTGGAAGGCCTCAGTGCCCTCCTTGCGGACCAGTGTGTCCGGGTCTTCGCCATCCGGCAGCATCAGGAACTGGAGGTGCAGTCCATCCGCCATCAGTTCCAGGGCGTTCTCCAGGGCGCGATCCGCAGCGCGGAATCCGGCCTGGTCACCGTCAAAGCAGAAGACCAGGTGCCGTACCTGCCGGAGCAGGGCGGTCAGGCTGTCCTGGTTGGTCGCTGTGCCCAGTGTGGCGACCGCAAAATGGATATCGTGCTGCGCCAGCGCGATAACATCCATGTAGCCTTCCACGACCAGCAGCTTGTCCAGCTGCCGGATGGCCTGTTTGGCTTCGTACAGGCCGTAGATTTCCCGGCTCTTGTGAAAAACATCGGACTCCGGAGAGTTGATGTACTTGGCCTTGTCGTCACCGAGGGTTCGCCCCCCGAAAGCGATGGTCTTGCCCCTGCTGTTGCGAATCGGAAACATCACCCGATTGCGGAACAGATCCCGGGGGCGGCCGTACTTATCGGAAACCGTACCGGTTTCAATCAGTGGCCCCTGCAGGTCCTTGTTGCAGGAATCAAACAGCGCGGTGCCCGTGCCGGGCGCATACCCCAACTGGTATAGCTGGATGATGTTGTCGTCCAGCCCCCGTTGCCTGAGGTAGTCCCTCGCGAATTCGCCCTGCGGGCTGCGTAGCGCGGACTGGTAAAATCGACTGGCATAATCCAGGGCGTCGGTCAGTGTACGGGCCTGCTGGATTTCCTGTCGCGCGCTTTGATCGTAAGGCACTTCCAGGCCGGCACGTTTCGCCAGTTCCTCGACCGCTTCGGTAAACCCCAGTCCCTCGAACTCCCGCACAAAACTGATGGCGTCGCCATGGGCGCCACAGCCGAAGCAGTGGTAAAAGCCTTTGTCGGGGCGTACGTTGAAGGACGGTGTCTTCTCATCATGAAACGGGCAGCGGGCCTTGTAGTTGGCGCCGGCTTTCTTCAGCGTGATGCGTGATCCGATAAGCTCCGCCAGGTCCACTCGATCCAGCAGATCTTCAACAAAACGTTGAGGGATCAGTCCGCTCATGATGACTCCGGTTGCACAGGAATGCCGGCTTAGCGCCGCCAATAGCCAAAAATGCCGCCGAAGCCAGGCCTCGGCGGCATTTAGGAATCGCTCTGTGCAGCCTGCGGCTTAACAGGCGATTATTGGTATGCAGTCAAGCGGCGTCAGCTAAAGCTTAGTACAGACGCTCGAACTTGCGCTGTTCCCGCTGAAGCTTCTTGAGATGACGCTTAACGGCAGCGGCTGCCTTACGCTTGCGAACGGCTGTCGGCTTCTCGTAGTGCTCACGACGACGTACTTCCGACAGTACACCTGCTTTTTCGCAGGAACGCTTAAAGCGACGCAGGGCTACGTCAAACGGTTCATTCTCTTTCACTTTAACAGCTGGCATTCGAAAATCACCTACCTGATGTATTCGGTTTCTGTTTTGTCTGATCGACTCGTGCGTCGAATCGACTCGATACCTGGTCAGATTGGCTAAAACTCGACCAGTGCGTATTTAAGGGCGGCAATGATAGCCCCTGCTCCGGGGTGAGGTCAATGTTTGTTCGATGAAACTGCCAGTGGGTTTCGGCTTTCTGCTAAAATACCGCTCCTGACCATTCATGCCACCCGTAGTGATCCATTATCTATGCTGATTCTCGGAATTGAAACCTCCTGCGACGAAACCGGAGTCGCCCTTTACCACAGCGAGCAGGGCCTGTTGGCTCATGCTCTTTTCAGCCAGATTGATATGCATGCGGACTATGGTGGCGTGGTGCCGGAGCTGGCGTCGCGTGATCATGTCCGTAAGTTGCTGCCCCTGTGCGATCAGGTGCTCGCAGAAGCCGGGCGCAGCCGTAAGGACCTTGAGGGCATTGCCTATACTGCCGGTCCGGGCCTGGTCGGGGCGCTGATGGTGGGTGGTTCCGTCGCCCACGCCCTGGGCTTTGCCCTGGGTATTCCGGTGCTGGGTGTGCATCACATGGAGGGCCATCTGTTGGCGCCCATGCTGGAACTACAGCCACCGGCATTTCCGTTTGTGGCCTTGCTGGTGTCCGGTGGGCATACACAGCTGGTCCGGGTGGACGGTATCGGTGAATACGAGTTGTTGGGGGAGTCGGTTGATGATGCCGCCGGGGAAGCCTTTGACAAAACCGCAAAAATGCTCGGGCTCGACTATCCTGGCGGTCCGAGGGTGGCGGCCCTGGCCGAAAAGGGCACCGCTGGCCGTTATCGGTTCCCGCGGCCGATGACGGATCGCCCGGGATTGGACTTCAGCTTCAGTGGCCTGAAAACGTTTACGCTCAATACCGTCACAGCGGAGGAAGAAGCTGGTGGCCTGGATGATCAGACCCGGGCGGATATTGCCCTGGCGTTTGAGGCAGCCGTGGTGGATACGCTGACCATCAAGTGCCGGCGGGCTCTGGAGCAGACGGGCTGCAAACGGCTGGTTATTGCTGGCGGGGTAAGCGCTAACAAACGCCTGAGGGCAGGGTTGGAGAAGATGACGGAAAAGCACAGGGCCAGTGTGTTTTACGCTCGTCCCGAGTTTTGCACCGACAACGGCGCCATGATTGCTTATGCCGGTTGCCAGCGTCTGCAGGCGGGGCAGAGGGATGGCGATCGTATTCTGGCGGTCCCGCGCTGGCCAATGAATACCCTGCCGCCCGTGTCACAGCCCCGTTCGAATGGGCTGGTGGACTGATCAGGCGCTAGAATTTGGCTTCGCGCCCCTGGGCCAGGCGTATCAGGTTGTTGCGGTGGCGCACGACAATAAGAATGGCGAGCAAGCCAAACAGGGGCAGGGTTTTGGGATCAATGAGCGCGCTGATCAGCGGTCCGCTGACGATGGCAATGATTGATGCCAATGCCGAGATGCGCCAACGCCACAGGACCAGCGCCCAGATCGCAGCCATCAGCACAGTGGTCAGGGGCGCCAGCGCCAGACCCGAACCCAGTGCGGTTGCAACGCCCTTTCCCCCTTTGAAGCGGTAGAAAACCGGCACCATGTGGCCGGTGACTGCGCACAGCGCAACCATGGCCTGGGCCAGAATCGACAGGCCGGCGGCGTGGGCCAGCCATACCGGCACAAAGCCCTTGGCGGCATCCAGCGCCAGGGTCAGGGCCGCGGGCACCCAGCCACCGTTACGGTAGACATTGGTGGCCCCCGGATTACCGGATCCCAGTGCGCGCGGGTCTGGCAACTTCCATAGCTTGCAGATCTCAACGGCAAACAGCACGGAGCCGACCAGGTAGGCCAGAGCGCACAGTAAAACTATCAGTACAGGGTCACTCATTGAATTCCCGGGCAATTGGTCCGGAGCAAAGACGCGTCCGGTGAATTTATGCGAAAATGCCGGCCCCACGAACGCCTCAGGCCGAGAATCACACAGTATCCGTAGCCTGTACGTTATTCAATCAGCAAAGAGTGTAATAATTCGGTGGCAGACAGTGTTCTGATCGAGGGCCTGGCCGTAGAGGCGGTGATTGGCGTATATGACTGGGAGCGTGACGTTACCCAGCGGCTGGTGGTGGACCTGGAGATGGGCTGGGATAACCGCATTCCCGGAGCGTCCGATAACGTTGCCGATGCGCTGGACTACGCGACGGTCAGCGAGAAAGTGACCCGCTGGCTGCAGCACGCCAGGCCTGAGCTTCTGGAAGCGGCGGCCGAGGGGCTTGCAGCCATGATACAGACGGATTTCGGTGTGCCATGGCTAAAGCTGACGCTGCGTAAGCCGGGTGCGGTGCCAACTGCCAGAGCCGTTGGTGTCCGTATTGAACGGGGGCAGCAGTGATGACCGCCAGGGCGCGGGTGTATATCAGCATCGGCAGCAATATCGACCGGTCACACTACATTACGGTGGCGTTGGATGCTCTCTCGGAGTGGTTTGAGGTGTTGACGATTTCACCGGTCTACGAAAGTGAGGCCGTCGGGTTTGATGGGTCACCTTTCTACAACCTGGTGGTCGGTGTAGATACGGACTGGAGTGTTGGCGAGCTTTCGCGTCGTTTCAAGCAGCTGGAAGCTGATAATGGTCGCCGACGAGGTGAGCCGAGATTTCGTGCGCAGACGCTGGACCTCGATATCCTCACGTATAACGATGTCGTCGGTGAAGTCGACGGCGTGAAGTTGCCCCGAGATGAAATTCTCAGGAACGCCTTTGTGCTCTGGCCCCTGTCCGATATTGCGCCGAACGACCGCCACCCGGTCTGTGGCAAGACCTATCGGGAGTTGTGGCAGTCGTACTCAAGCGATCAGAAACTCTGGCCAATCGACTTTACCTGGAAGGGCAGGCGGATTTCACGACCGCTTTGACTGGAACAGCCGGATCAAGTGCGCGGTTGAGCTGTCGCTTTTGGCTTTCGGCGTCGGGTCACCAATGATCTGGTCCAGGATACCCTTGCCCATCTGCTTGCCCAGCTCCACGCCCCACTGGTCGAATGAGTCCACATCCCATATCACACCCTGAACAAAAGTGCGGTGCTCATAAAGCGCAATCAGTGCGCCGAGGGTTTCCGGGGTGAGTTTGTCCATCAGCAGGGTATTGCTCGGTTTGTTGCCGGGAATCACCTTGTGTGGTGCCAGGGCCTCGATGTCGTCTGGTGACAGTCCTTCCTGCTCCAGTTCCTGCCGGGCTTCTTCCTCGGTTTTACCGGTCATCAGGGCCCGTGACTGACTCAGGCAGTTGGCAAACAGCATGGCGTGGTGTTCACCCACCGGGTTTTGACTCTGCAACGGAATAATGAAATCCGCGGGAATCAGTCGTGTGCCCTGGTGCAGCAACTGATGGTAGGCGTGTTGGCCATTGGCGCCGACACCGCCCCAAATGATGGGGCCGGTAGGATAGGTCACTGCCTGACCACCCTGGGTGACGCATTTGCCGTTGCTTTCCATGTCCAGTTGCTGCAAATGCGCGGGCAGGCTTTCCAGGTAATGGTCGTAGGGCAGGATGGCGTGAGTCGCGGCGCCCCAGAAGTTGCTGTACCAGACACCCAGCATGGCCATGATCACCGGCAGGTTCTGTTCCAGTGGGGTATGGCGAAAGTGCTGATCCATGGTGTGAGCACCGGCCAGCAGAGCGCGGAAGTTGGCCATGCCCACCAGCAGGGCGATGGGCAGCCCGATCGCCGACCATAGCGAATAGCGGCCGCCTACCCAGTCCCACATCGGGAAAATGTTCTCGCCGGCGATGCCGAATGTTTCCGCCTCTTGGGGGTTGGCTGTCACGGCGATAAAGTGTCGGGCAATGGTAGTCTCGGTGCCCCCGTTTTTCAGGAACCAGTCCCGGGCAATCTGGCTGTTCTCCAGCGTTTCCTGGGTGCGGAAGGACTTGGACTGAACGAGGAACAGGGTGGTTTCCGGATTCACCTGATGCAGAACTTCGGAAATGTCAGAGCCGTCAATGTTGGCCACGAAGTGGCCTCTGAGCTGACCGTTCTGGTAGGGCCTTAGTGCCTCGCTGACCAGTTTCGGGCCGAGGAACGAACCGCCAATACCGATGCTCACAACGTCCGTAAAGGGTTTGCCGGTGAAGCCTGTACGCTGACCTGACAGGATGTCGTCGGTAAATGACTCCATGCGGGCCAGTGTTTGCTCCACTTCGGGCATGATGTCGATGCCGTCGACCATGACCGCGTCACCGCCGACATTCCGCAGGGCGGTATGCAGGGCGGGTCGGCCTTCGGTGACGTTGATGCGGTCACCCCGGAACATGGCTTCTGTCCGCTCGGACACTCCGCACTCCCTCGCCAGTGCTATCAGGCTGGCCAGGACTTCGTCGGTCATGCGGTTTTTGGAGTAATCGAGGGATAGGCCCGCCCCCTCGCTGAAAAAACGCCGCGCACGGTCGGGGTCCTGTTCAAACAACGCCCGCATGGGCGTGTTCTTCAGGTCTTGCTGGAGGCTCGCAAGAGCCCGCCACTCGGGTCGAGACGTGAGTGGCGTGGGATCCTGGGGCATGATGATTCCTTTCGGCTGTCAGAGTCTCAGTTAGGATCGCGTGATCGACAGGTTGTCTATCAGTCGCGTGGTGCCGAGGAAGGCGGCAGCCAGTATGGTCAGTTCGGTGTCTTCCGCAGCGGCCGGCTTCAGGGTCAGGCTGTTGACGATGTTGAAGTAATCCGGACGCAGGCCGGCGGAAGTCAGCGCATCATTGGCTTCCTGCTCCAGGGCGCCAAAATCAGTGCGCCCTTCGCTGAGCTGTCGGGCACATTCCTGAAGGGTCTGGTAAACCACCGGAGCGATGGTTCGTTCCGTGTCATTCAGGTAGCCGTTGCGGGAGCTCTTCGCCAGCCCGTCATCCTCACGGATGGTGGGAGCGCCGATCACTTCCACAGGAATGATCAGATCACGTACCAGCTTGCGTATAACGGCCAGTTGCTGGAAGTCTTTCTCTCCGAATACCGCGACGTCCGGCTGAACCATGTTGAACAACATGGTCACCACCGTCGCCACCCCTTCGAAGTGTCCCGGGCGGCTGGCTCCGCAGTGGCCATCGCTGACTTCCGGCACAATCACCTTGGTTTGCTGGACCAGGCCGTTGGGGTAGATTTCCTCAACGCCGGGGGCGAAGACCAGGGTGTTGCCGGCGGCCTCAAGCTTTCTCTGGTCTTCTTCCAGGGTGCGGGGGTAGCTGTCCAGATCTTCGCTGGCGCCAAACTGCATCGGGTTGACGAAAATGCTGGTTACCACCACGTCGGCTGCTTCGCAGGCCTTACGTACGAGCGATATGTGCCCTTCGTGAAGGTTGCCCATGGTGGGGACCAGGCCGATGGTTTTGCCTTCCCGGCGATAACCGGCAAGGATGGTGCGTATTTCTTTCAGGGAGTTGACGGTTCTCATGCTTTGAACGTGTGCTCCTCGGCGGGAAATGAGCGGTCGCGTACGGCTTTGACATAGGCTTCCACCGCCTTTTGTACGGAACCGGTGTCGGCCAGGAAATCCTTGACGAAGCGGGGCTTGCGGCCGGTGGTGATGCCGAGCATGTCGTGCACGACCAGCACCTGGCCGTCAGTGTCAGCGCCCGCGCCAATGCCAATCACCGGAGCCTTCACGGCCTGGGTGATGCGCGCGGCCAGCGGTGCCGGTACACATTCCAGAAGCAGGACATCGGCTCCGGCGGATTCCAGTTCGCAGGCGTGCTCTATCATCATTTCTGCCGCGTGGTCATCGCGGCCCTGTACCTTGTAGCCACCGAATTTGTTGACAAACTGCGGAGTCAGGCCCAGATGGGCGCACACGGGAACGCCGCGCTCGCTCAGGGCCGCGATGGTATCGGTCATCCAGTCCGTGCCTTCCAGCTTGACCATATGGGCTCCGGCACGCATCAGTTCGGCCGCGTTTTCAAGGGCCGCTTCCGTGGTGCCGTAGGTCATGAACGGCATGTCCGCCATGATCAGTGAGCCGCGGTTGCCTTTGGCGACCGAGCTGACGTGATAGACCATCTGGTCCATGGTGACGGGCAGAGTGCTGTCATGGCCCTGAAGCACCATGCCGAGTGAATCGCCAATCAGGATCACATCCACTCCGGCCTCACTGACGACCTGTGCAAAGGTGGCATCGTAAGAGGTGAGGACGGAGAAGGCTTCGCCCTTTTGCTTGTATTCCCGCAGGGTATTGATGGTAACAGCCATAGAATCCTTGCCTTGTGGGTGGATGGGCCAAGACCGCGCCGGGGTCAGCCAGCATTCAGGTGTTAAGGGTAATCCGGGGGTGTGGCTGAGGCAATAGTAGCACGCTCCCGGGATTAACCGGGCGGAAACGGCTCCCGGGGAAGCGGCGGTAGAGGGCGCAGATTGTTGTCGGGGCAATGCTGCCTCAGCTGGGCAATGGTCTGCCCGTCGGGCAATGCCAGATCCGCCTTCAGGTCCAGCAGAGGTTGCAGCACAAAGTCGCGGTTGGGAAGTTCCGGATGGGGAACGGTCAGGCGTTCGCTGCTGATGGTGTCATCGTCGTACATCAGCAAATCCAGATCCAGAGTTCTTGGCCCCCAGCGCTGCTTTCTTTCCCGGCCATGGTGTTGCTCGATCTGCTGCAGGCGGTCGAGGAGCTGCAGGGGACTGAGCCGGGTCTGCAACCATACCGCGCCGTTGACGAAATCAGGCTGGTCCTGGGGGCCGACGGGATGGCTACTGTAAAACGCCGACTGCGCCACCAGTGTGGTGTCCGGCAGCGATGCCAGTTCAGCCACAGCCCGGGCAAGCTGGGCGGTCGGATCCGCCAGATTGCTACCAAGTCCGATAAAGGCGTCGGTCACCGGCATGATCAGCTCCGGTTGGCTGGCTTGCGTTTGCGCTTGCGTTTTTTGGGCGCACCCGCGCTCAGCTCACTGAGCATGCGTTCCTGGCCCCGCTCGTCGGTCGCCTGAAAGTCCGTCCACCACTGCCCCAGCCCTGGCTCGATTTCTCCGGCAGACTCCCGTACCAACAGGAAATCGTACGCCGCGCGGAATCGCGGATGGGACATGGCCATGAAGGCCCGTTTGCCCTGGCGGCGGGGCAGACGCATCTGCATCTCCCAGATTTCCTTCATCGGGCCGGAAAAGCGCTTCGGGATGGATGTGGCCTGGACCTGGCGGCCAATCACCTTGGCAATCGCTCCGTGAAGCGCCGGTTGGACCGGGTCGCCGTTATCCTGTCGGTGTCGCCATTCCGCCTGCAGTGCCGGCCAGAGCATGGCGGCGAACAGGAAGTAGGGAGTGACGGACTTGCCTTTGGCGATACGGGCATCGGTGTTGCGCAGTGCCTGGCGAATCAGTTCGTCGGGCTCGCCGTTATCCAGTGCCCTGACCGTTTCGGGAAACAGCGGAGCCAGCAGATTGTACTTCCTCAGCAAATCATAGGTGGCTTCACCGTACCCGGCAGAGAACAGCTTGAGGACTTCGTCGAACAGCCGCGCCGGTGGGATGTGGGTCAGCAGTGGGGCGAGCTCGCGAATGGGTTCTTCGGTGCCTGGCTCAATGTCAAAGCCAAGTTTGCCGGCAAACCGTATCGCCCGGAGCATTCGCACCGGATCCTCACGGTAACGGGTTTCAGGATCGCCAATCAGCCGCAGCTGGCGGTTCTTCAGGTCTTCCACGCCGCCGGCGAAATCAATGACCGTAAAGTCACGGATGCAGTAGTACAGGGCGTTGACAGTGAAATCCCGGCGCAGAGCGTCTTCTTCCTGGGAGCCATAGACGTTATCGCGCAGCAGAAGGCCATGTTCACTGGTGCGACGATCATCGTCGTCGGCGTCATCGTCCGCTTCTACAGCGTTGCCGCGGAAGGTGGTGACCTCAATGATTTCACGGCCAAACACGACATGCACAATCCGGAACCGGCGGCCGATCAGGCGGGAATTCCGGAACAGGTCATGGACTTCTTCCGGTGTGGCATTGGTTGCGATATCAAAGTCCTTGGGCTGGCCGCCCAGGAGGATATCACGGACGCCGCCACCCACGAGGTAGGCTTCATAACCGGACTTGTTTAGCCGGTGGAGCACCTTTTTGGCCGGTTCGCTGATTGCGGACCGAGAGACGTTGTGCTGGTCCCTTGGAATTTCACGCCGCTGATAGGTGCGGTGCTTCTTCCTTCCGGTGCCCGGCATAAAGGACTGGATTTTTTCGACAAACTTCTCGAAGGGAGAGGTATTTGAGTTAGGCATTGAATTCCGTTATTGCGTGAGCAAAAAACGAGAGTTTAACGGTTTGGACAGGATTTGCACACGTTTGCGGCTGAATGGCCGGGAAAGCGGACAATAATTGTTCAATCCGGAGTGTAGGGCGGGCTTTCCGTCGGTCAGATAATCAAAAGGCGGATCCGTTCTCACGAATCCGCCCTGAAAGCGTTGACGATCTGCATTGTTTTTGTTGTTGCCGGGATTATTCTTCGTTTTTGTACCCCACTGTTCATCCCCAAATCCAGGGATCTCAGTAGTGCAAACGGAAGGCTTTGAACACACAGAGCGGTCAGAAGCATCGGGCGAGTCGGGAGTAAATGCAGTGCCGCCTGGAAGACGATTCTTCTCTACATCTACAACTCGCACGTGCCAAGGGACCACTAAAAAGCACAGTACCCAAAACACTCAGTTCGCTCACGTTCTGTTTTTGTTTTTGTTACCGAACGTCTTCCTGCAGCTTTTTGTTTTTGTTTTGGCGCTGCGTTGTCACTCTTGTTTTTGTTGTTGCGCGCTTAATAGAGTGCAGGGCGTGTGCCAGTTTTTTTAAATCCTTAAATAACAGTAACTTAATAAAAGTGGGTCGTAAGTGTTACCCCGTATGCGACCTAAGTGTTACTGATTTCTCATTATGTTTTTTGTGAGTGTTACCGTACGGAACATAGGGTAACAGTTGAGCTTGAGTTCATCTTTTATAGGTAGCTATCCATCTGGGGCCGCTCAGCTGTCTGGTGCAGCCTCAGTTGCCCGAGCCTTTCTTGCGGGGAATGCCCAGGCGCTGGCGACGTTCCCACAGGGACTTGCGGCTGATGCCCAGCTTCTGCGCCAGTTCTGTCTCGCTCATTTTGTCCTGATTCTCCAGCACGAAATGCTGGAAGTAATCTTCCAGGGACAGGTCGCTGGAAGACTCTGGTTCGCGATTACGTACCTGCTCGTTGTTACCCTCCACCAGGGTTTCCGGAATGTATTCGTCGCCACCTTCATATTCCAGGTCCAGCAGGGAAGGGGTAATCAGGTCCGTGTCGCACAGAATGGTGGCCCGCTCTATGGCGTTCTCCAGTTCGCGCACATTACCGGGCCAGCGGTGTCGCTCCATGGCACGCATCGCTTCGGGACTCAGGTTCAGGTTGGGCTTGCCCATCTTCTCGCCCTGTCGCTGCAGGAAGCGTTGGGCAAGGCCCAGGATATCCCCCTGCCGTTCCCTCAATGGTGGAATGCGTACCTGCATAACGTTCAGGCGGTAGTAGAGATCCTCCCGGAATTCACCGGTTCGGGTCATGGCCTTCAAATTTCGGTGTGTCGCGGCAATCATGCGCACGCTGACCTTGCGGCTTTGAGTGGACCCGACCTTGCGGATCTCGCCTTCCTGCAGTACGCGCAGGAGTCGTGCCTGGGCTTCTGGCGGAAGTTCACCGATTTCGTCCAGGAAAAGGCTGCCCCCGTCGGCGGCTTCTATCAGGCCGGTTCGGGCTGAGACTGCGCCGGTGAATGAGCCCTTTTCGTGACCGAACAGTTCCGATTCGATCAGGCTTTCCGGTATCGCTGCACAGTTCACGGAAATCAGCGGCTTGGCTGCCCGCGGGCTGAGCAGGTGCAGGGCCCGGGCGGCCAACTCCTTACCCGTGCCTGACTCGCCCTGGATCAATACCGTGGTTTCCGTCGGTGCCACCTTGCGGATCAGGGTAAAGACCTTTTGCATCGCCTCGCACTTGCCGTACATGATGCTCGCCGGATCGCCGCTTGCGGTGTCATCGCCGGAAGTGGGGGTGTCCGGTGCCGGTTCATCGGTCGACGCGTGCTGTTTTCGGGCCAGGATATTCTCCACCGCGGCCAGCATTTCATCGTGGTCGAACGGTTTGGCGATGTACTCAACCGCCCCCATTTTCATGGAATCCACTGCAGATCGCAGGCTGGCGTAGCTGGTCATGATCAGCACCGGCGTATTGGGCGCGCGATTGATCAGTTCGGTGCCCGGGGCGCCGGGAAGTCTCAGATCGGAAATGATCAGATCGAAATCATCGGGATCCTGGCTCTGCTCCGCTTCTTCAACGGACCCTGCATCGGCGACTTCATAACCGGCATGCTGCAGCAACTTCCTTACTGCGGAGCGAATAATCTCTTCGTCTTCTACGATCAGAATACGAGCCATAGGGGGTTACAACCTTTCGTTCTGGCTGGTGACAGCATTGTCGGGTTCCGGTTCGTATGCGGGCAGCTTCAACCGTACACAGGTACCCAGGCCGGTTGCCGGGTCTGCGGGGCTGTCCACATGTATGTTGCCGTAGTGTTCTTCAACAATGCTGTACACCAGCGATAAACCAAGGCCGGTGCCCTTGTTGGGGGCCTTGGTGGTGTAAAAGGGTTCGAATATATGATCAAGCTGGTCTCGGGGGATGCCCGATCCTTCATCGGTGACCTCGATGATAGCGGAGTAGCCATCGCGGTTTCCACTGATGCGGATCGTTCCCCCCTCGGGAGAGGCATCCCGGGCATTGGCCAGCAGGTTGACGAACACCTGGACCAGTCGCTGCTCATCGCCCAGTATCATCAGTTGGTCCGGGCAGTCGTTGAGATAAGTGATACCCAGGCCGCGATCACTGAGGGAAAGCAGGTTGATGGATTCGTCCACACAGCGTTGAATGATGACCGGCTCGTAGTGGTTGGCCTGGGAGTGGTTGCCCGTGCGGGCAAAATTCATCAGTGATTGCAGAATGGCGGAGATGCGCCGGGTTTGCTGCTGAATCTGCTCTGCGGTCGAGAGAATTTCCGGGTTGTCTGTTTCCAGCTTCAGGTTTTGCGCCAGGGAGGAGATCCCGGTGACCGGGTTGCCAATTTCGTGGGCCACACCCGCTGCCAGCCGGCCGACAGAGGCAAGTCGCTCACTGTGCATCAACTCGTCTTCCAGCAACCGGGTTTCGGTCTGGTCTTCCACCAGAATGATGCTGCCACCTTCCGGATGGTCTGGGCCGCTCAGGGCCGCCTTGTGCAGGTTCAGCCAGTGAGGCTTGCCATTCAGATCCATGCGGTGTTTGTAGCGGTGCAGCTCCTCGCCCTGGTTGAAATCATCCAGCAACAGGTGCCAGTGTTCCGGCAATGCCATCAGGCGGGCGCCGACGACATCGTCTGCTGTAATGCCGGTCAGCTGCTCCATGGTGTGATTCCACATCAGGATCTCGCCGTCTTCACCCACGGAGCAGGCCGGAATTGGCAGATTCTGAAGGGTCTGCCGGTAATGGCGGCGCAGGTTGTCGAGTTCACCTGCCAGGCCAGTCAACTGATTCTGGTAATCCCCCAGTGCCCGCTCCACATAACGGATATCCTGCGCGGTGCCGCTGCTGGCCATGGGTTTGTAGCCCAGATGACGCTTGACCAGGTCTCGGGCCACGGCGGGCCCCAGCAAGCCTGACAGGTTGATTTCCACCTGATCGCGCAGGCGCCTCAGCTGATAGGGGCGATATTCCATATTGGGTAGTTTGAGCTGCCCCAGGGCTCGTTCGACCTCGCGTTTGGCGACGCCATAGCCCAGCGGGTCGGCCAGCTGGCGGATGAAGTCTGAGGACGAAGTGGCCACCAGTTCGCGGCGTTGGGGACGGGACAGTGCGCCAAGGGAGCATGCCTGGGCGGCGCTGGCTTCCTCGGCGCTGCTGCCGCTGAGGATGGAGGTCAGCGAAAACACCGTCACGTTCAGGGTCAGGCTGATGAAGGTGAATATATGCCAGTTGCTGTAATCCGGCACCAGCGGAGCACCAAGCCATTCCAGCAGATTGGCGGTATGGGAAAAGGGTAGGACCAGGGTAACAATCCAGACGGCCATCCCTGAAACCAGTCCGGCGATCAAGCCTCGCCTGTTACCCTCGGGCCAGTAAATCACGCCGAGTGCGCCCGGCAGCAGCTGCAGCATGCCGGAAAGGGAGATGATGCCGAGAATGGAAAGATCCAGATTGGTGCCGATGGTTTCATGGAACAGCAAGGCTGCGAAAATAATTACGGCGATCAGCAGGCGTTTGATCCACTTCAGCCAATGGTAGATGTCGCCGTGGTCCTTGGGTGTGTGCAGGGGTAGAACCACATGGTTCAGTACCATGCCGGCCAGCGCCAGGGTGCTGACGATCATCAGGCCGCTGGCGGCGGACAGGCCGGCAATGTACATCAACAGGGTCAGCGCCGGGCTGCCCAGAGCCTGGGCAGTGCCGATGGCGTAGAAATTGGGTCCCGTGGTTGCAGCCAATTCCTGGCCTCCCCAGAGGATCAGAGGTACCGGCAGTCCCAGCAGTAGCAAGTACAGAGGCAGCCCCCAGCTGGCCTTTGCCAGAGCCTTGGGTGACGGGTTCTCGCTGAAGGTCATGTGGTACATGTGCGGCAATACCAGGGCGCCCGCGAAAGACATCAGCATCAATGCGCGCCAGCTGCCGTCGTCGATGTTCATGGTCATGGTGCTGGCCGCTGACTTCTGGCTCTCCAGCCAGACTTCCAGTCCGCTCATGCCGCCGAACACACTGAACAGGATCACTCCGCCGAGCGTTAACAGGGCGGTCAGCTTGACGACAGAGTCGAAGGCGATCGCCATGACCAGCCCCTGATGGGTTTCGGAGCCCTGATTGCGACGAGTGCCAAACAGCATCGCAAACAGCACCACGGTAATGCTGAACATGACGCTGATCAGGTTGCGGGAGGTATCCGGCGCCAACAGGCTGGCAGAGGTGGATACAGCCTGTATCTGCATGCTGAGCAACGACAGTATGGCCGCGCCGGAGCAGATGGTGACCAGTGTGCCGGCCCATTGGCTGCGGTAGCGGTAGGCAAAGAGGTCGGCCAGTGACGTCAATTGATAGGCGCGGCCAATGCGCATCACCGGGTTCAGCAATACGGGCGCCAGCAGGAATGCGCCGCTGATCCCCAGGTAGTAGGCCAGGAAGCCGAAGCCGGACTCGGCGGCAACACCCACGGCGGCATAGACAGCCCAGATGCCGGCGTAGACTCCCAGGCTCAGGGTGTAGACCAGGGGGTGTCGTACCCAGTGTTGAGGGAATACACCACGCTCAGTCACCCAGGCAACGCCGAAGAGAATCATCAGATACAGCAGGCTGGCCAGTAACAGGCCCGGGGCGCTAAAACTCATTGGGGTCCCGTCGCCATTCAAGCCAGAAACCCATGGCGATCAGCCCGGCCCATATGATGTAGGGCGTGTACCAGGCGTTACCCGGGGAGGTCCACCAGTCGAGGATGTTCGGTGAAAAAATATAGATGGCCAGAACCAACAGGAAGACCAGACGATAGATATACATCAGGCTTGGTATCCGCACTGAAGTTTGTGAAGGGCTTGGAGCCTCTGAATAACTCCTGACTCGCCTCTGCGCGTTCTGAAGGTTGTAGATGCAAGGCGCGGTTCGCCGCCAATGGCCGTAGCCCTTGGCAAGAGCCGCAACGCCGCAGATGCAACCTTCAGAGCGCGCCCTTCGGGGCTTCCAGAGCCATTCACACTCCGCGTTGCGACTTTTTGCAAGGTCCAGACATTCCTGCAAAGTCGCGCCTTGATTGTGAATGGCTCTGAAAGCCAGAGGCGATTCAGGAGTTATTCAGAGGCTCCTTATACCACGTAGCTTACCGGGATGTCAGGGGGATTGCCTCCCGTTGCCAGTGCCTGATTGCCCAGGCGAGGATGTTTTCCACGGGCTGCTGGCTCAGGTTGGCTGGTGGTTTTTGCCCGAGGGCTGCCAGGGCTGCGGCCAGGTTGCCGGCCGGTTGCCGGTCGTCCAGTGCCGGGGCGTGGTTCTGTTTGCTGAGCTTTTGTCCGTCTTCGTTAAGAATCACCGGGATGTGGAGCCAATTGGGGGGTGTGGCGCCCAGTGCTCGGTAAATCTGTTGTTGCTGGGCGGTCATGTCCAGAAGGTCGGAGCCTCTTACCACGTCCGTGATACCCTGGTCGATATCGTCGACCACAACGGCTAGCTGGTAGGCGTAGAACCCCTCCTTGCGAAGAATGACGGGGTCGTCCACTTCCGCGGTCACCTGTTGGGTTTGCGCTCCCAGCAGCTCATCCTGCCAGTGGCAGATTTCATCCTGCAGTGCGAAGCGGATGGCGAACAGGCGGTTGCCAGGCGCACTTTGCCCCTGGCGGCAGTGTTCCGGGTGCCTGCCATGGTGTTCCTTCAGCTGTTTTCTGGAGCAGGCGCAACGATAGGCGATTCCGTCGGACAGTAACTGATCAATGGCGTTTTGATAGGCGCCGTGACGCCTGGACTGGAAGCGAACCGGGGCGTCCGGAATGAGCCCGTGGCACCTGAGGCTGTGGAGAATGCTGTCGGTGGCTTCCGGGCTTTCCCGGAGGGGATCCAGGTCCTCTATACGAACCAGCCATTGGCCCTGATGGACTCTGGCTTCAAGGTAACTGGCCAGCGCTGTGACCAGGGAGCCGAAATGTAATGGACCTGTAGGGGAGGGGGCGAAGCGACCTCTGTAGGGGGTATCAGCCATAGCAATCAACAGACCGGCCCATTCTGGGGCCGGTTGACACGACTATGGTCCGGCTCAGATGCCGGTCTGGCGCTCGCGGATCTCCGCCAGAGTCTTGCAGTCAATGCACAAGGTGGCCGTCGGGCGTGCTTCCAGGCGGCGAATGCCAATTTCCACGCCACACTGATCGCAAAAGCCGTAGTCGTCCTTGTCGATGCGATCGATGGTCTGGTCGATCTTCTTGATCAGTTTTCGTTCACGGTCACGGGTGCGCAATTCCAGGCTGAACTCTTCTTCCTGGGTTGCGCGGTCGCTTGGATCCGCGTAATTTGCGGCGTCTTCCTGCATATGGTGCATGGTGCGGTCCACTTCTTCCATCAGTTCCTGCTTCCATTGCAGTAACAGATTCTTGAAGTGCTCCAGCATTTCAGCACTCATGTACTCTTCACCCTTCTTCATTTCGTAAGGGGTGAAGTTGGTAAAACGTTCGCGTGGTTGTTCTGCAGTGTTTGCCATTGAACCCGGCCTCTTGTTTGTACTTCACAAGAACGCTTTGCTTTCCGCCGCGCCAGCTTTTACTGCGCGAATTGACCCTGGATGAAGCATTCGTCCTGAAACGGGAATTTGCGGAAAATAGCAGATAAGTTACAGGGGTGCCAGCCTTGTGTTCAGACTTTCATATGGAGACCACCATGAACTTCTCCCAACCACTGATTAAAGGCAAACTAGTTCGACGTTACAAGCGTTTTCTGGCGGATGTGTTACTGGAAGATGGCTCGGAGGTTGTGGCTCATTGCCCCAACACGGGCTCCATGCTCGGTTGTCAGCCGGATAACGCGAGGGTGTGGCTGAGCGAAAGTGATAATCCCAGGCGCAAACTTCGTTATACCTGGGAACTGGTAGAGACTTCGCCCGGCGAGCTGGCCTGTATTAATACTGCCCGCCCGAACGCGCAGGCCAGGGAGGCAGTCGAGGCGGGCCGTGTGCAGGAGTTGGCCGGCTATGGCGTGTGTCGGAGCGAAGTCCGGTACGGCGAGGAGAAAAGCCGTATCGATCTCCACCTGTCAGGTCACGCTGAGCTTGCCGATGCCTGGGTCGAGGTCAAGAACGTCACTCTCTGCGAGAATGGGCGTGGCTTCTTCCCGGATGCCGTCACCACCCGGGGACAGAAGCACCTGCGGGAGTTGATGGCTCAGGTCGCCAAAGGGGATCGGGGGATACTGATGTTCGTGGTCAACCATACCGGGATTACCTCTGTGCGCCCGGCGGACCATATTGATGCGACCTACGGTGCTTTGCTCAGGGATGCCGTCAGCGCCGGTGTGGAAGTGCTTGCTTACCGTTCGGATTTGGGGGATGGGGACGGGCCCACGGGTAAATTGGCATTGACCAGCCCGGTGCCCGTCATTCTGGAAGCCTGACCTCGATGGCGTCCCGGGACTCGGCCACTTCCAGGGACACGAGTGCCTCGCCCTGGCAGGGACCGGCGATGCATTCGCCACTGTCAGGCAGAAACAGGGCGCCGTGGGTAGAGCACTGGATGAAACAGTTATCGCTGTCCATGAAGCGCCCCGGCATCCAGTTCAGTTCGATGCCCAGGTGGGGGCATCGGTTAAGGTAGCCGTAGACTTTGCCATTACGACGAAAGACAAAGCCCCGTTGGTCAGTTGTCTGATCTTCGGGGTTGCCTTTGATCAGTGTGAATTCAAGGAAGCTGTCATCCACCAAGTCGTCTGGTGAGCCCACCTTGTGCCAGGAGTGGTGTTCGTTCATTTTCCGGTGTTGTACCGCATTCGGGTGCCGTGATTGAGTGACATTACGATCTCATCCGCGTGCAACTGATGAGGGAAAAAACAGCCTGAAATCTTGGCGCCGGCAATGCTCGCTCCCTCCATCTGACTTTCGCTGAAATCAATGCCGCGCAGGTCCGCACCGCGGAAATAGGCGTGGCTCAGATCCAGCCCCTGTGCGTCCATGCCTCGGAGGTCCAGCCCGCGAAAATCACCGTGAGCAAAGCTTGGAAGCGGATCCAGCTTGGCCTTGACGGCGTTGAAAGCCTCCATGTTTTCGCTTCTGAGCTTTTCATAGAGTGGATCGTCGATATGGCGCACTGCGTCCGTATCCATCGTTCTGGTCCCTGCGTCTGTTGTCGGTACCTGCCCGGGTGAGGCAGGTACCCGGTATTGTAGACGTTTATTGCTCCTGCAATCCAAAGTGCTGACGGATTCGGTCCGCAACCGCTTCGGCGACATGTTCCTGATCGGTATGCAGGTGGATGGTGTGGGTCTTTTCTTCCGTGGTCAGCGGCTCAAACCAGGTCATCTGGGCGTCCAGAAGTTCTTCGGTGGCCTCGGAGGCGTCTCCGGTGCGCTTTCGTACCCACTCCCTGCGCAAGTCTTCCGGGGCTTCGCAATGAATCAGCGCAAAGGGAAGCCCCTGGGTTTCTGCCACGTCCGCCATCAGAGTTCTCTCACCCTGTTTCAGGGACGCTGCATCCACGATGACCGGGAAGCCTGCACTCAGCAGGTCGCCTGCGATGTGGGCCAGGCGCTGGTAGGTTTTTTCGGTGGCTTCCGCGGTGTAGATGTTACCGCCGGTGGGAGACTTGCTTTGTTCCAGCGGTCCCATGCCAAACAAACGCTTGCGCTCCACGTCGGACCGTAGCCGGATCAGGCCCAGCTCCTCTGCCATGGCGGCACTGACACAGGTTTTACCACTGGCGGACAGGCCGGTGGTGGCCAGCAGGTAGGGGTTAGGAATGCTGCTATAGCTCTCGGCCAGCAGGGCGTAATCCTGGTAGCGCTGCATCAGCCCGTTTTTTTCTGCTTCCGAGAGTGATGGGTTGCCCATGGTGAACAGCGCAATCTTGGCACGGACGAGGGCGCGGTAGGCCTTGTACAAGGGGAGTAGGGGCAGTGCTTCAAAGTCGCCCCGATACTCGAGATAGGTATTCAATACCAGGTTGGCCAGCTTCTGCTCGCGGCGGGATTCCAGGTCCATCAGCAGGAATGCCAGATCGTTAATGACATCAATCCAGCGAAATGGCTCACTGAATTCAATGCAGTCAAAGACCGTGACTTCGCCTTTGAACACGGTGATGTTGGCGAGGTGAAGGTCACCATGACACTCGCGAACAAACCCGTTTTCCCGTCGGCTGGCAATCAGATCCCGCTGGCGCTCGAAGGTCGTGCGCGTCCACTCTTCCAGGTTGTCCAGCTGTTCCAGCAATGCCTTGTCGTCAAGCAGGGGGCGAATCTGGTCGAAGTTCTCCTGCATGGCGGCATAGACCGCTTCCGGGGTGCCCAGGGGCTTGTCCTCCGCCACTGGTGGCAAGCGGTCATGGAAGTCGGCTGCCTGGCGGGCGACACTGGTGAGCAGCTCCGGTGTCAGGGTGCCGTTCTCCTGGCGGACATCGAACAGATCCGCCTGATCGAACTGGTGCATGCGAATGGCATACTCGAACGCTTCACCGTCACCACCGAGCTGCGGTTCCTGGGGAGTGCCGGTGATCGGAATGATGTCCAGATAGAGGCTCTTCGCGAGGCGGGAGTTCAGTCGCAGTTCTTCTTCGCAAAAATGCCTGCGGCGTTCCAGGGTGGAGAAATCGAGAAAGCCGAAATCCATGGGTTTCTTGATCTTGTATGCGTAGTCGCCAGTCAGGATGACCTGGGAGATATGAGTCTCAAAAACCTGAAAATCCTTGACCGGGTGGTCGTACAGCTCCGGATTCTGCAAAGCCAGAATCAAATCATTGCTTGTGGTGTCGCTCACGGCTCTCTCCTCGCATTCCCTGAACTTGTTGATTTTTCTGGCACCTATCATAACGGGCAGATTACAGAAATAACACATGGATAACCTGCCTTCCGGGCCGATGCTTTCGTTATAATCGCGCCATGAAAAAAACATCACCCCCAAAAAAGTCTGCAAAGAAAAAATCCGGTAAGGGCGGTTCCGCTAAACGGCCCTGGTTCTGGAGCCTGTTCTGGCGTGTTTCACTGATCGGTCTGGTATTGCTTGTCGGCTGGATGGTGTATCTGGACGCGGTGGTCACTTCCCGTTTCGAGGGGCGGCGATTCGAAGTGCCCTCGCGGGTGTATGCCCGCCCGTTAGAGCTCTATAACGGCGCCAGTCTCAGCTCCGGTGACCTTCAGCGCGAGCTGGAACTGTCCGGCTTCCGCAAGGGCGACGGTACCAAGCCAGGAACATACAGCCGTAATGGTGGGCGCTTTGTCATCAGCACCCGCGGATTCCTGTTTGCCGATGGGCGGGAACCCCGACGGCGTCTGGCACTGACGATCTATGGGGATCAGATTCAGGATTTCCGGGTGTTGTCCGGTGACAGCTCACCCATCGTGCGTCTGGAACCAGCCCAGATCGGGGGCATTTACCCCGCCCACAAGGAAGATCGTGTGCTGGTGCAGCTGGATCAGGTCCCCGAGTTGCTGAAAGAGGCGTTGCTGACCATTGAGGACCGTGGGTTTTATGAGCACTTCGGAGTGGCACCGCTGTCCATTGCCCGCGCCATGCTGGTGAATATCCAGGCCGGAGAGGTTGTTCAGGGGGGAAGCACGCTGACCCAGCAACTGGTCAAGAATTTCTTCCTGACTCGCGAACAGACCCTGGTCCGCAAGGGTAATGAGGCGCTGATGTCGACACTTCTGGAGCTGCATTACGAGAAGGACGATATCCTCGAGACCTACCTGAACGAGGTGTATCTGGGACAGGCCGGAACCCGCAGCATTCACGGGTTCGGTCTGGCCAGTCAGTTCTATTTCGGGGAGTCGATGCGGGATCTCCGCTTGCATCAGGTGGCCCTGCTGGTAGCCATGGTGAAAGGGCCGAGTTATTACAACCCCCGCCGCCATCCTGAGCGCGCCACGGGGCGACGAAACCTGGTCATTGATGTCATGGCGGAGGCGGGTATTGTCAGTCAGTCCGAGGCAAGCCAGGCCAAAGCGCTGCCCCTGGGGGTCAGTGAGCGGCCGTCGTATTCCGAAAACCGCTATCCGGCCTACATCGATCTGGTCCGCCGTCACCTGGCGAGGGATTACAAGGAAGAGGATTTGCAAAGTGAGGGGTTGAGGATCTTTACCACCCTGAATCCCGGTATCCAGAATGCCGCCGAGTTTGCCGTGAAAGACATGCTTTCCCGTATGGATTCCGGGGCGGATGACACCTCCCTGGAGTCTGCCATGGTCGTAACTTCCCGCGATAGCGGAGAAGTATTGGCGATGGTCGGTGGCCGGGATCCCCAGTTTGCCGGCTTCAATCGGGCCGTGGATGCACGGCGGCCGATTGGGTCATTGATCAAGCCGTTCATCTATCTGACAGCCCTGCAGGAGCCGGAGCGCTACACCCTGATCTCGCCGGTCGAGGATAAACGCTTCTCTCTGGTATTCGAAGATGACCGCCGCTGGGAGCCGGAGAACTATGACCACAAGGAGCGTGGTGAGGTGCCGTTGCATGAGGCGCTGTCGCGGTCCTATAACCTGCCCGCCGTCAGGGTGGGACTGGATCTGGGCGTGGATGCGGTTGCCGAGACGCTGCAGGCTTTTGGTGTGACCAGCACGATATCCCGGTATCCTTCGATGCTGCTTGGTTCCGTGTCGATGACGCCGGTCATCGTGGCGCAGATGTATCAAGGGCTGGCAACCTCGGGCTTTAACACGCCGCTCAGGACCATTCGTCAGGTGACGGGGCCTGATGGCGAAGCCTTGTCCCGCTACAGCCTGGAAGTGGACCAGGTGGCGGATCCGGCAGCTGTTCACCTCGTACAGTATGCGATGCAGGAAACCATGCAGGAGGGAACTGGCCGCTCCGCATATCGATTTGTGCCACAACAACTGACCCTGGCTGGCAAGACTGGCACCACCGATGATGGTCGTGACTCCTGGTTTGCCGGGTTTAGCGGTGACCTGCTGGCGGTGACCTGGGTCGGGCGTGATGACAACGGCCCGACCAGCCTGACCGGTGCGTCTGGTGCCCTGCCGGTGTGGGCTCGGTTCATGGCGCAGGTGCCCCAGCATGGATTCTCCCCGGTGGTGCCTGATGGGGTCGATTATCACTGGGTCAATGCGCAACGGCAGGCTCTTACCGATGAGTACTGTGACAATGCACGCCTGGTTCCGTTTATGACCGGTAGCGAGCCCGAGCAGCAGGTATCCTGCTCGGGCAGGCTGGAACGACGGATCCGCGGCTGGTTTGAAGGGCTTTTCCAATGAATATGACAACACTCAAGAATGCCGGCTTGCTGGCGTTGACACTGACCGTTGTGGGTTGTGCCTCGCCGGGTGGCTCCATTTATGTGCCGGCAGGCGGTTCATCCCGCGATGTAGAGAGGGAGAGAGTTCCCGAGCCGCCAAGAACCTACCCGCGGGAGGAAGAAATCCGCACCGAGCGCAAGAGCGAGCAGCCATCAGAGCCTGCGCCTGAGCCGGATCGTCGCTCGAGTTCGCCAAGTTACCAGGATTCAGGTGACCAGCTGTCTCCGGCGGCACAAAGCCTGATCCGACAGGCGGATGCCTATCTGGCACAGGGTGACGCGGGCGCTGCGATCGCACAGCTGGAGCGTGCACAACGAATTGCGCCGCGTTCGGCAGAGGTCTATTTCAAGCTTTCCGAGGCCTATGTGGCAAAAAAACAGCTGGGATCCGCAGAGCAGTTCACCCTCAAGGGGCTGTCTCTGACCGGTAATGATGTCAGGTTGCAGCGCTCAGGTTGGCTATTGCTGGCGGATATTCGTCGGGCCCGAGGCAACGTGGCCGGGGCGAATAGCGCCGAGGAGAGAGCCGGGGCTTTATAAAACCAGGCGACCATAAAAAACCCCGCAAGCGCGGGGTTTTTTATGGTTAGCAAATTGTCTTATTCGAAATTGATGGGCTTCTCGGTGTTCACTTCAACCTGTACATCCTGTGTGCCAACGAACGTCAGATCTTCATCCATCTCGTTGTCGTCGGCTGAGCAGGAATAGCTGACAGTGTAATTACCCTCGGTGAGGAATGCCGCCTTATAGGTGTAGGTGCCAGGGTTGTCCTCATCAGAGACCGGGACGGCCACGAGAGGTTCGTTTTCACTTCCCAGGTCATCCGGAGTGGCACCAGATCCTTCATACACGTAAACCATGCCGGAGTATGCTGTTGCATCCGCACATTCGGTCTGGATGACCGTCGATGCGTCAACAGTGCCTGCAATTGAGCCAACCTCCAGGTTGTTCACCAAACGCAGGGCGGGTCTCAGCATGTAGTCAGCCAGCGCCTGTCCAGCAGGATTGACAACGGCTTTCTGGACGTCGAAGTCGATGGTAAAGTCTGTGCTGGTATCGGCCGCTACAACAAACTCGCCCTGCAGCTTCAGGCCGCTCTGTTCGCCAGAGGGTACGGCCAGAGAATATTCTGTGTCACCAGTGCTTTTCAGTTTTACAAATGAATTGTCAGTATCAACTATCAGCCGTAGCTGTGTGTAGTTGCCAGCCAATACTTCTTCATCTGTGATCAGTGGTTCGGTGACACCGCCTTGCAGGTCCAGCATGTTGACGGTTTCAAACCCGTCCAGCGGGAAAGAAATCCAGTCGCTATCCGCAGGTTTCAGTTGGATCTCTGTAAACGCTACGGTGACATTGCTGAATTCAGTTGCCGGCGCATCCGTAAGGCCAAAGGACACGGTGCCGGTTGCATCGGAACTGTCGCTGCCACAGGCAGCAACCCCCGCAGCCAGGGCGGCAACTGTAAAGAGTTTCAGAGAGCGGTTCATACAAACCTCCGGGGTCTATTATTTTCTGAAAGTTACAAAGCGCTGGGATTGCGCTGGGTGTTACCTATTAAACGATAGGTGAGGTTGCTGAGTTCCTGCCCTTTTGTGAACGTTTTCTCATATCTCGTTAATAAAGATTTCGGCGCGCAGGGCTTGGTCAAGTATAACGTATCCTTGATCTGGTATAGACTTGAAGGCCTGTTTGAGCCAGATAACGATTTACAGCAAAGGCGAGCACCGGTTTTGGCATTACTTCCTTTCCGACAGTCCCGGTCCCAACGATTCGAGAAGCTGGTTCAGCCGCATTTGCAGGCGATGTACCGGTTTGCGTACCGTTTGGCTGGCCAGCAGCAGGATGCGGAGGATCTGGTTCAGGATGTGGTCGTAAAACTGTACCCCCGCCTGGACGAATTGGCGTCCATAGACCAGTTGCGGCCCTGGTTGAATCGCGTACTGTATCGGCACTTTATCGACCAGGTGCGGCGCAAGGGGCGGCAGTCAGATCGCCCGTTGAGTGAAGTGGTGGACTCCGAAAGCCAATCTGCCTACCTTGACAGCTTCGCCTCGGAAGACGCGGGACCGGAGGAACGGGTGGATATCGACCGGATAGGGCCCGCTCTGGATCTGGTTATGGCGACCCTGGCTCCTGATCAGCGCGCTCTGATCATGCTTCATGATGTGGATGGCTGGCGGCAGGAAGACATCGCTGAGGTTCTGGACATCCCCCTGGGAACGGTAAAATCGCGTTTACACCGCTGTCGCGCGACCTTACGGGAAAAATTGCAGAGGGAACTGGAACCTTTTTCAGGCATTGGACGTGTGAAGGAATGAGGTGATGGATATGTCTTGTCGTGAATCGCGGGAGCTTTTTGTTCCCTACTTGTTGAATGAGTTATCTGCGGAACAGGCTGCTTATGTGGAGCAGCATGTGGCGGACTGTGCCCGCTGTGCGACAAGATTGACCAATGAAAGGGTGCTGCAGTCGACGCTGTCTGGTCGTTACGCCATTCCGGATCCATCACCGGATTTCGAGACTCGGGTACTGGCTGCTGCGCGCTCTAATGCTGCTGGCAAGACCGGTCATCGTGGCTGGAGTACACCGGTGGTTGGGGGAGCTGTTGCAGCAGCAATGGCCCTTGGTATCGCCCTCGGTGTGGGATTGAAACCGGGTTCTGAGCAGTCGCAGCCCGCAATTGCGACAAATCAGGCCGAAGTTGACGAATCCCTGGCGACTTCATCGTCGGCAGTGAATGAGCCGGTTATACAGACCGTGCGCCTGGCTTTCAGCTCTGGCCAGCCTCTTGAGGACGTTACTCTGACACTTGAATTACCTGCCAATGTTGAACTGGCAACGTTCCCTGGCCGACAGCAACTGAGCTGGAAAGTCGATCTGGAACAGGGTGAGAATGTGTTGGCGTTGCCTCTCAGGGTGCTGTTCCCGGGCGCTGGTGATCTGGTGGCCCATATTGACGATGGCCAGCGTCAGAAAACCTTCAGGGCAGCTATTCCCGGTCAGACCAAGGCAGATAATACGGAGCCAGCATCATGAAAATGCACGACAGGCAGTGGTTAAAACCGGCACTGATGTGCCTGGTGGCACTACTGGCGTGGCCAGTAATGGCTCAGGCCAGGGACGATCTGGACGTGACCATGAGAATGGTTGTAGATGACGAGGATTTGACCAACTCTGTGGTTCGAGAGATCGAATTGCCTGAACCCATGGTTACAGGTCGCTCCGAGCGTCCGGGCACGCCGGCTCGTCCGGAACGTCCGGACATTGAGGCCGCACTGGATGCCATGGAACGGGGGCAGGATATTGGAGAGTCGGCGTCTGAAAGGGCGAGTGAGGCTAGAGAGCTGATTGACTCGGATCGCCCCGGTAGTGATGATCTTCTAGATTTACTGCCCGGCAAAGACGATATAACGGATTTGCCGGGCACGGGCGACTTGCTCGATGACGCCGGTGAACTGCTGGATAGTACCAGTGAACAGCTGGAAAGCGGCGCTGCTGAGCTTTAATTGCTGACGACAGTGGATCTATCCCGACTTCAACAACGCGGTGTATACATCGTGTAGATAGACTTTTCTCCTGCCTTTGCTTGTTATACTCTCCTGAGTAGCGCTGGCGATATTGATGTTGTGTCAATTTGCCGGTGAATGTTTTTCCTCAGGCTCCGGAGAGATCTGTTTGCAGGCTGCAGTTCGGCTTTTCACCACGTCTTGCTTGTTGCTGATAGCGACCGTATCTCATCCGGTGGCTGCGTCTGATGACCCAAGGGCACAGATGTCGGCAGGTATAGAGTACTTCCAGAGCGGTGAGCTTGAATCCGCTCGGATCTCCTTTGAGGCTGCCCGTGCGGCGGGCCTCGAAAGTAACTCGCTGATGTACAACCTGGGGGTTGTCTATTACCGGCTGGGTGAATACGAGCTGGCCGCCAACGCTTTCTCTGCTTTGCTCGGTACCTCCAGCCAGACACTGGCAGAGTATAACCTCGGGTTGGTCGCCAAGGCCGCCGGTAATCCGGATACGGCCAGGCTCTGGTTTAATCGTGCAGCGTCCGAGTCCGCTCACGAGAAAATACGGGCCCTGGCTATTCTCCAGCTTCAGGAAGGAAAGCAACCCTCCCCGGAACCTTCACCGCGTCCCTGGATGGCCTATGTGTCCTTGGCGGGTGGATATGATGACAACATCGCCAGCGTTCCGGAGGCAGGCAGTTCAGGGCAGGAAGGTGGATTTGCCGAGCTTTTGGCGGCAGGATCGGCAGATGTTTATCAGGCTGAAGGTTCTACTGTCAGGCTGGAAGGCGCGGCATATTCTCGCCAGTACCCCTCGGAATCTGAATTCGATACCGATTTTCTCCAGATTGGAACCAGTTGGTTGGAGAACCTGGGGCCGGGCCAGGCAGGCGCGACGCTCGGTGTCAGCCAATCCTGGTTTGATTCTGAAGCGCTTGAGCGTACCTACCGCCTGGACTTTTCATACCAGCTTGACGAGTGTCCTGTGGTTGGCCGCGGCTCTCGTTGTCGGGCGTCAGCGTCTACCGGGGTCGTCGAAGGGGGCGATGGTTTCGAGGCCTATGACGGGCAGTGGTATCAGGCTCGTTTGAAGGGGCGCAAGGATTTTAGGCACTGGCGTGTCGACGCCCAGTACCGTTGGGATATGAACGACCGTGATGACTTGGAATCCGGGGAGCAGTTTGTCAGTGTGTCTCCACAACGCAATCTCGTAGAGCTGGCGCTTCGCTACAAAGTCTCGCAGCGCTGGAACGTCGGCGTGGAAGGCAGTTATCGGTATAGCCGGTATGCGGATCCGCACCGCTTATTCAACTCACAAGGTGCTCTGGAGACCGAGCGCAGGGTGGACAAGCGTACGCAGGGAACTCTGCTGACCGAGTACGTCTTGAGTGCGCGTTGGTCCGTGCGTGGTGAGTGGATGTTCCGGGATAACCAGAGCAATCTTGCCCGCTATGATTATCGTCGCCAGACCGCTTTGGTGGCGATAGAAGGCGTGTTCTGAGTTCCTGGTGGCAACGAGGGCCACCAGGACATCTTTACAGAAGGCGTCAGAGTCCGGCGTTTTTCAGCCTGTTGGCGTGTTGCTGAAATACCGCCTTCGGATCTGTCTCGAACAGGCTGTGCAGCCCCAGCGTCTGGTTCACCTCATCCAGATGGTTCATGAAGTAATTGTCCCGGATGACCTTACCGAAGTGATTGCTACAGCGGCCCACCAGGCCGTCATTGGCGCTGAATCCAAACGCGAGGCTGGTAGTGCCGAGCAGGGCGTCAGACACGTCCAGAACGTTGGTCAGGACGCCAGTGCCCCCCCAGGAGTAGAAGCGCACCCCATTGGCGGAATACGCGCCCTCGCCGCAGGCGGTGGACGGAACGCCGGCGGGTGCAAAGTTGTTGAATTCAGTACTTCCCTGAGTTGTCAGTGAATACAGGCTGGCGCTCATATCCTGGTCGTAGCCACCGCCTGACAACAGGTCAATGAGCCCGCCCAGTGCATTACCCAGTGTTGCACCCAGGCCTTCAGCCGGGGAGCCGACAATCAGGTCGGCAACCGGCGATCCCTTGTGGGGCGAGCCCACGGAAGTAACGGAAGCAACCAGATCCGGTCGTACACGAGCAACGTATCGCGCGGTTGGACCGCCGTGGCTGTGGCCGACCAGGTTAACCTTGCCATGAACTGCTGCAATGGCCTCAACCTGAGGCAGGAGTGCTTCGCCGCGGGCAATCGTACTGTCCAGGGCCGGTACCTGAGTGGTGTATACGTCAGCACCGTATTTGCGCAAACCTTCCGCCACACCGTACCAGTAATCAATGCCTGCTACAGAGTCAAAGCCAAACATACCGTGTACCAGAACAACCGGGTAGCGGGTATCGGTATAATTGGATGGGGTAGAGTTCCACCACGCCAGGGTCGGCGCGGACCATGCCAGAATGCACAGCATGGTTGCTGCTTTGAGCCATTGTTTCATCGTTGTACCTGCATTTGTTGTTGTTTGATTGATCATCTCGTATGAGATTTGCACATACTTTGATCATGCAGGTGTCAAGTCAATGTTCCGGTGGGTGTTGCGACCAGAAAGGTCTGGATTTGTGAGAGAGGTCACGGGCGTGGCCCCGGATGACAAGCCAAAGGGGGCTTGCCATCCGGGTTTGGGTTCACAGTGTCTTCATCACGCGTTTGGCTGCCGCTATGGTGTGATCAATGTCATCCTGTGACAGCGCTGCGTTGGTGAATCCGGCTTCGAACGCGGAGGGGGCCAGATAAACACCTTCCTTCAACATGCCCTGGAAGAAGGCCTTGAAGCGTTCCACGTCACACGCCATGACCTGGTCAAATCGGGTGATGGCCGGTGCGTCGGTAAAGAAAAAGCCGAACATGGCGCCCGCACTCTGAACCGCGAGAGGAATGCCGGCTTCATCCGCGGCTTCCTTGAGCCCGTCGCGCACGGCATTGGTTTTCTCGGTCAGCCGGTCATAGAAACCCGGTTCGGAAATCGCGTTCAGGGTGGTCAGCCCGGCGCACATGGCCAGGGGGTTTCCGCTCAGGGTGCCGGCCTGGTAAACCGGTCCGAGTGGGGAAATATGCTCCATGATTTCCCGTTTGCCACCGAAGGCGCCAACCGGCAGACCGCCACCGATGACCTTGCCAAGGGCCGTCAGATCCGGCGTGACGCCGTAGTAGCCCTGGGCGCCACCGAGTGAGACGCGGAAGCCGGTCATGACTTCGTCGAAGATCAGCACAGTGCCGTGCTCATCACACACTTCCCGCAGCGCTTCCAGGAAGCCGGGTACCGGTGGGATGCAGTTCATGTTACCAGCAACAGGTTCCACGATAATGGCGGCAATGTCGTCGCCCATCCTGGCGAAGGTGTCCCGTACATTATCGATGTCGTTGAAGGTCAGCGTCAGGGTATGTTCGGCCAGACTGGCGGGGATGCCTGGCGAATTGGGTACGCCGAGAGTCAGGGCTCCTGAGCCGGCTTTTACCAGCAGAGAGTCCACATGACCGTGGTAGCAGCCCTCGAACTTGACGATCTTGTCCCGGCCGGTGTAGCCGCGGGCAAGGCGAATGGCACTCATGGTTGCTTCGGTGCCCGAGTTCACCATGCGCACCAGATCGATGGAGGGGACCAGTTCGCACACTTTTTTGGCCATTTCGGTCTCAATGGCGGTCGGTGCACCGTATCCGACGCCGAGGTCGATCTGGGCGTGGAGGGCGTCTTTGATCAACTGGCTGGAGTGGCCAAGGATCATCGGGCCCCAGGACCCGATATAGTCGATGTAGCGACGATCATCCTCATCGAACAGGTAGGCGCCTTCGGCATGCTTGAAGAAGATGGGCGTGCCGCCCACGCCCTTGAACGCCCTGACGGGGGAGTTAACGCCGCCGGGAATATATTTCTGGGCCTCGGCAAAGAGGGTTTCGGAGTGAGTCATGTTCAAGGCTCCTGATGATTTGAAAGCGTGTCGTGAATGTTCTTCCGGGGCTGGAACAGCGGGTGATGGGCGGCGAACAGTCGCGAAAACTCGCGCGCCTGTCGTTCTGTATATTCAGGGTTGCCGTCGAACAGGTCGCCGACCACCGCAAGCATATCCGCCCCCGCCTGGATAAGAGCGCTCCCGTTTCCTGTTGTAATTCCGCCAATCGCGGTCAGTGGTCGCTTGTACTGGCGGGCGCTCGCCAGCACCGAGAAATCTGCCGGCGGTGCATCGGGTTTGGTGGCCGAGCCGAAAAAGCGCCCGAAGGCGAGATAGTCTGCGCCTTCCCCGGTGGCTTTCGCGGCCAGCGTCAGGTCGCCATGGCAGGTCGCACCAATGATCGCACCGTCCCCCAGCCGTTGCCTGGCATCAATGAGTGAGCTGTCGCTCTGGCCCAGGTGAACACCGTCGGCGCCCACACGCTGCGCCAGTTCTGGATCGTCATTGATGATCAGGGGAATGCCTGCATTGCGGCAGGCGGCGAGCAGGTTGCGGGCCTGATTCAGTCTTGTGACTGCTGAACCGGATTTGTCCCGGTACTGGACCATAACCGCTCCCCCTCGCAGCGCGGCCTCCACCGTCGGCACCAGTTTGTCGTCAGGCAGAAGAGTGCTGTCGGTTATGGCATAAAGGCCAGGCGCGAGGCCTTTGGCAAAAGGGGCTGCTGTCATGAGATCACTGTTCCCACGGAATGCCGCGATCCGGTACCGGTTGGCCGCGACCAACCTTCAGTGCGTGGAGAATGGCGTGGTTAACAAAATTCTGAGCCTGAGAAATCGCGGCCCGTGGTGACAGGCCCTGTGCGCGCCCGGCAGCGATAGCGGCTGCCAGGGTACAGCCGGTGCCATGATATTCTCCGCCGACTCGCTCGATATGCCAGTAAAGGGGATCGGCGTCCCGGGTGTAGAGGGTATTGGTGATTTGTGGTCCCTCTCCGTGACCGCCGGTGGCCAGCACTGATTGACAACCTTCAGCGATCAGCGACTGAGCGGCTTCGGTGGGATCGTCGCTTTCGCCCAGCAGTGCCAGTTCGATCCCATTGGGGGTAATCATTTCGGCGTGGCTGAAGAGACGTTTCTTCATCGTCCGGATCAGGGCGTCGTCTGCCAGATCACCACCACCGGCGGCTTTGATGACCGGATCGGTGATGACGGGAACGTCCGGGTGCTTGCCGAGGAATTCCACCAAAACCTCCACCACGTCGGCATTGCCCAGGGCGCCGGTTTTGATGGCGTGAATGGGGGCGTCGTCTGCGACGCAGTCCAACTGCCTGCGAATCAACTCCGCATCCACCGCGCTGGCGCCATACACATTGCGCGTATCCTGAACCGTCAGACAGGTCAGGATCGGCAGGGGATGGCAGCCCAGCGCCGTTACGGCCTGGATGTCGGCTTGTATTCCGGCACCACCGGAAGGGTCAAGGCCGGACAGGATCAATACTTGGGGGCGGGTGTGACGTTTTATGGCTCAGCTCCTCAGAACGGTTTGACAACGGCCAGGATCACAACGGCGACCAGTACAAGCACTGGTAACTCATTGAACCAGCGGTAGAAGACATGATCGCGAGTGTTCCGGTCATCCCGGAAAACCTTCACCAGGTGACCGCAGTAGAAATGGTAGGCGATTAACAGCGCCACCAGTGCCAGTTTGACATGCATCCAGCCCTGGCTGAAATATCCGCCCGCATTGTAACTGATCAGCCAGACGCCAAAAATAAGCGTGGCGATCATGGAGGGGGTCGTTATGCCCCGGTAAAGTTTGCGCTCCATGACCTTGAAGCGTTCACGCCCGGGCTGATCCTCGCAGGCAGCGTGATACACGAACAGTCGTGGCAGGTAAAAAATGCCGGCGAACCAGCAGACCATGGCAATGATATGGAGGGCTTTAACCCAGAGCATCGTTTAACTCCGTCGGTATTGGTAATAGCTTTCAATGTCGGATTTCAGCACGATGCCGTACACCCGCTGGATCATGGGGGCAACATGGCGTTGAACATACAGAGCCTCCACGCTCTTGCCGTCAAACACCTCCAGTGCTTCCTCGAGCGTGGCCTGGTACTGGACCGGCGCAATATCCCGGCGGTTGGCCGGAATTTCCATCAGGTCAACGGTGTCCGCCGGTTTGGTGCCTTTTTCCGCAGCCAGTTCTTCCGCGTCTTCAAGGTAGCGGGCGAGGTCCACTGCGGGCAGCAGTGCTGTGGGACCGTTACTGCCTTCTACCACCAGCCATTTGGGCTCTGCCTTGAGTATTTTGCGAGCAGCTTCAGTCGTCAGGTGCCTCTCTGTACGCAATATGTTGCGGTCCATGATGGCGCCTACCGAGACCCGACGCAGGGCCTGAATGACGGGGGAGCTCTGGTAACTCAATCCCTGGCTTTTCAGTATGGTGAGAAACAGCGACTTTTTGCCAAAGGCTTCGCTGGTGACCAGGCTGGCGGTTGTGATGATCAGCATCCCTGGCAGCATGATATGGGGGTTCCGGGTCAGCTCCATTAATGCCATCAGCGCTGCCAGTGGCGCCTGCAGCACAGCTCCCATCATCGCTCCCATGCCCAGCATGGCGTAAAAGCCGACGGACGATGCGATGTCTGGCGCGATCTGGGCGCCAATGAGGCCCATGGCTCCACCCAGGGTGGCGCCCATGAAAATGGTCGGGCCGATAACACCGCTGGGCATGCCCAGTCCGATGGTCAGAGACGTTATAAGCAGTTTGGCGATGCCTGCTCCAAGTAGCAGCCAGAAAGCCATATGCCCGTGGATGGCCAGGTCCACGGTGTCGTAGCCAATACCCATCACTTCCGGAATAAACAGCGCAAACGGCACCATTAACAGTCCGCAGAAAGCAACGCGCAGCAGCACCGGGCGGTGGTGGTAGCGGCCCATGGTGTCCACAAGATGGATGAAGAGCGCGGCGGCCACCCCGATAATCACGGCGATGGCCAGAATCCACGGGATCTCGATCAGGGAATTCATGGTCAGTGCCGGCACACTGAACGCCGGTTCCGAGCCGTAGATGGCCTGGGTGACAATGGCTGCACTGACCGCTGCGAGAATGATGGGTGTAAAAACGGCGATGGTGTACTCCATCATCACCACTTCCATGGCGAAAATGACACCGGAAAGCGGGGTGTTGAATGAGGCGGATATCGCCGCGGCACAACCGCAGGCAACGAGGGTTCGAATGCTGTTGTTGGGGAGCCTCATCCACTGGCCCATCAGGCTGGAGAAAGCCGCGCCCAGGTGCACGGCTGGTCCCTCCCGGCCGGCAGACTGTCCGGTAATGACGGTGGTGACCCCGGTAATAAACTGAACAATGGCGCTACGAACGGAAATATAGCCCTGGTGGTAGTTGAGGCGTTCCATGATATGGACAATGCCAACCTTGCGATCATGGATGGCCAGGCGGTGAAGAAACAGGCCAAGGGCCAGGGCTCCGGCCAGGGGTAACAGTCCCCGGGTCAGAAAATCCAGCTCCTCAAAGGATTCCGATCCATCGCCCGGCAGAAAGTATTCAAGGGGCCATTCGATGGCAAGGCGGAATACCAGGATGACACCACCGGTGATCAGTCCGGAAAGCAGGCCGAGTACAGCCAGCTGCGGCAGGGCATCCACGCCGGAGAGCCTGCGACGGAAGACGGGAAACAGGTTCTCGGTAATCTGGTGCCAGATCTTTCGCATGAACGCGGGAGTTCCGGTTGTGGGTGGATCGTATGGTTATTGTAACGGGCGGCTGTCGGGCTGCAATAAGTCGTTGGCTTATCATGTTAGACTAGTGAATAGAACATGACCCGTATTATACGAAACGATCGGAGCTGGAGTAACAGGTGATAAAAGTAGGCATTGTAGGCGGAACCGGTTATACCGGGGTGGAGCTTCTGAGGATTCTGGCAGTACATCCGGAAGCAACGGTGAGCTGTATTACCTCCCGTTCGGAAGCTGGCCTGCCAGTAGCGGATATGTATCCAAACCTTCGTGGTCACTATGACCTGGCGTTTTCCGAGCCGGATCTGGATACCCTTGCCGCTTGTGATCTGGTGTTCTTTGCCACACCTCACGGCGTTGCCATGCGCATGATGCCTGAGTTGATGGCAGCCGGAACCCGCGTTGTGGATCTGTCCGCAGACTTTCGTCTGCGAGATCTGGATGTCTGGGCCAACTGGTATGGTATGGCCCATGAGAGTCCGGAATGGGCAGCAAAAGCTGTGTATGGCCTTCCGGAAGTGGTGCGGGAAGAAGTGCGGGGTGCGCAACTGGTAGCCAACCCCGGCTGTTACCCGACCGCTGTACAGCTGGGCTTTCTGCCCCTGCTGGAGAATAACCTGGTCGATCCATCCCGGTTGATTGCCGATGCCAAATCCGGTGCCAGCGGCGCGGGCCGTCAGGGCAAGATTGGCATGCTTCACGGTGAAGTTGGCGAAAGCTTCAAGGCCTACGGGGCGTCAGGACATCGGCATTTGCCGGAGATCCGGCAGGGGCTGAGCCACGCAGCAGGGCGAGATGTCGGCATTACGTTCGTACCACACCTGATTCCCATGGTTCGTGGTATCGAAGCGACACTGTACGCGGAGTTGACGAACCCCGAGGATTTCGACCAGCTGCAGTCCCTCTATGAGAACCGCTTCCGCGATGAGCCGTTTGTGGACGTCATGCCATTCGGCAGCCATCCTGAAACCCGGAGTGTACGGGGCGCTAATCTTTGCCGGATTGCGCTACATCGCCAGGAAAACAGCAATATTGTGATTGTGTCTTCGGTTATCGATAACCTGGTAAAAGGAGCTGCGGGCCAGGCGGTGCAGAATATGAATATCATGTTCGGCCTGAAAGAAACGCTTGGGCTTGAAGCGCCCGCCATGCTGCCGTAGGACGTGCCGGTGAATGAGCCCAGAAAACCGGCGGAAGAATACGTTGTCATCCGCCACCGTCCAGGATACCGGTTAAGACGTACGCTGATCCTGCTGGTGTTTTCAGTGACTGCCGCCGTTGGTGGGTACGCCGCCGGACTTGCCCAGGGCGGCTTCCGGTTTTCCTCGGTTGAGGACTCCCGTGATCGTCTGGAGCGGGAAGTTGAGGAGCTTCAGGACCGGTACAGTGATGCGTCCCAGCAATTGGTGAATCTGGAGCGGGGGCGCACGATTGATAAGCAGGCCCTGAATCAGGCTCGTAAGAGCATAGTCGATCTGGAAACCCAGATTGTTTCACTAAAAGCAGACCTGACTTTCTATCAGAATATCATGGCGCCTTCTGAGACAAGCAAAGGGCTCCAGGTGGACCGATTGTCCCTGCAGCAGGGGCGTCATCAGGACGATTACAGTTTCAAACTGGTGCTAACGCAGGTTGGCAACAACAAGAGTTATATTTCCGGCGTTGTTGCCGTTAACGTCATTGGTAAGCGCAATGATGAGAAAGAAGTGATAGCGCTTCGCGATCTTTCTGAGGATATTGATGATCTTGGCGTACAGTTCCGCTTTCGCTACTTCCAGGATATTGAGGGGCTGCTGAAGCTGCCATCGGATTTTGAGCCGGTGGAGGTGCAGGTGGTTGCCCAATCCGAGGGCAAAAAATCTGCGCAGGCCGAACGTACATTTGATTGGGTTGAACTAACGGAGAACTGAAACATGCTCGGCAAGAAAAAACAAAAACCTCGTCGTCCGACTGGTCATTTCGACACCCTGGTGTCATCCCGCACCACAGTGGAAGGCGATATACACTTTTCCGGTGGATTGCATGTTGACGGTCGTGTCCAGGGCAAGGTCGTCGCGGAAGAGGGCAGTGATGCGGTGCTCAGAGTATCGGAAGTGGGGGAGATCACCGGTGACATCATGGCGCCTCATGTGATTATCAATGGACAGGTGCATGGTGATGTGTATGCGTCTGCCCACCTTGAACTGGCCGAAAAAGCCTCCATTAACGGGAACGTCTATTACAATCTGATCGAGATGGCCATGGGCGCTGCTGTAAATGGTAATCTGGTCCATCAGAGTGAGCCGGTCGGGCTGTTGAACAGTGACAACCAGAAGAGGCCCGCCAAAGACGTGCCGGAACACTCGGCAGAAGCGGAAGATCGGGTGGAAATCGAATAGTTGATTGTTTTAGTCAGGAATATGATAATTGTGTTGACCATACGTACAGCAATCCGGAGGCGGACTTGAGTGTAGTTCAGGAACAAATGGCCACACCGCTGTTTCTCAGTGACAGTGCCGTAGCAAAAGTGCGCGAGTTGGTTGAGGAAGAAGACAACCCTCAACTGAAGTTGCGGGTTTTTGTGACTGGTGGTGGTTGCTCCGGGTTCCAGTACGGCTTCTCGTTCGATGACAATCAGGACGAGGAAGATACAGCAATTGAAAAGGATGGCGTGACGCTGCTGGTGGATCCCATGAGCTATCAATACCTGGTGGGGGCAACGGTGGAGTACACGGAAGGCCTTCAGGGCTCGCAGTTTGTGGTGAGTAACCCTAATGCAAGTTCCACCTGTGGGTGCGGTAGCTCCTTTTCCATCTGATCAGGCGAAATAGACTGCGCCGAGAATCCTCTCCCTGGACGCCCCGGTTACCTCAGGCAGGTTTCCGGGGCGTTTTTCCATGGTTTGCTTGGCCAGCCAGCCGAAGGCAACCGGTTCCACCCACTGAGGGTCAAGCCCCAAGTCTGCTGTAGAGGTGATTGTCAGCGGGCTGCAGGCACGCTTCAGTTCCCGCATCAGAAACGGGTTCCGGGTACCGCCACCACAGGCAAAAATAGTCATATCCGGCGCATGTGGTAGTTGGCGGGCAATGGACGCCACCGTGAGCTCCAGCAACGTTCTCTGCACATCAACTTCAGACACTTCCGGATGTCTGCGCGCCAGGGTTTTAACCCACTCCAGGTTGAACTTCTCTTTCCCGGTGCTTTTCGGGGGCGGCCTCATAAAGTAGCCGTCCGAGAGCATATCTTCGAGTAATTCCTGATGGATCATGCCTTCTTCGGCCCATCGCCCATCTTCATCGAAAGGGCGTCCGGTCTGGTACTGACACCAGGCGTCCATCAGGGCGTTAGCGGGGCCAGTGTCAAAACCGGTGACCGCCTGACTTCCACTGGCCGGCAGACAGCTGATATTGGCGATGCCGCCAAGATTGAGAATGCAGCGGTTTTCAGCCTCCGAGCCAAAAAAGGCTTTGTGAAACGCCGGAACGAGCGGTGCACCTTGTCCGCCTGCTGACATGTCCCGCCGGCGAAAGTCGGCCACGGTGGTAATGCCTGTTCTCTCGGCAATCAGGTTGGGGTCGCCAATTTGGAGGGAAAACGGTGTGTTGCCCCGGGGTTGGTGGCGAATCGTCTGGCCGTGGCTGCCGATGGCTGAAATTTCGCTGCGGGGGATGCCTGCCTTCTCGATGGCAAGTGTGGCCGCCTCAGCAAACAGGCTGCCCACAATGTGATCCAGCTCGCCGAGTTCGTCGGGTGTGCCCTGATTCTGGCTTAACTGGGTCAGGCGTTGGCGAATATCCTCAGGGTAAGCAATGCTGTGCGTGGTGTGTATCTGGATCCGGTCAGACAGAAAGGACACCAGCACGGCATCAATACCGTCCATGCTGGTGCCGGACATCAGTCCCAGCCACTTGCTCATGAGCTTACTCGTCCCGGTCCTGGGCCATTGCGAGCTGCTGGTGGCCGTCGCGGTACACTTCGAGCTGGGCGACCTGCTGCTTCGCAAACTTGCTGAAACGAGCCATTTCGGATTTGGGTACCGGTTTGGCATCCGGCAGATCCACCGTGCGGGAGTTTCGTGGTGCGCCGTTCTTGCGGAATTCATAGTGCAGGTGTGGCCCGGTGACCATGCCGGAGGAGCCGACGTAGCCAATGGTCTCCCCCTGTTTCACTCGGGAGCCGTTCCTGATGCCTTTACCCAAACGGCTCATGTGCGCATACAGGGTGGTTATGTTGTCGCCGTGAGTGAGAATTACAGTGCGGCCATAACCGCCCTTCCAGCCAGCGAAATGTACACGGCCATGGCCGGCGGCCTTGATGGGGGTTCCGGGAGGGGCGGCATAGTCAGTGCCCTCGTGAGGGCGAACGACATCAAGAACAGGGTGGCGGCGTTGCATGTTAAAGGGGGAGGAAACCCGTGCGTTGATCGGCGTCCTCAGGAATGCCTTGCGCATGCTGGAGCCATCCGGAGAATAATAGTCGCTGTCACCATGGCTGTCGGTGTAGAGGAGCGCTACGTTGTCTTCACCCCTGTTAATAAAGCGGGCAGAAAGAATGCGACCGGTGTCGAACTTTTCGCCGTCGAGGTAAAGTTCTTCATAGACCACCTCGAACCGGTCGCCTTTGCGAACATCGTACACAAAGTCGATGTCCCACCCGAAGATGCCAGCCATCTCCATGGCAAGCCTGTCGCTCATCCCGGCTTCGCGGGCTGCAACATAGAGGGAACCGTCGATGACACCGGAGGCGAAGGCCGGACGGGCTTCTGGCTTGAGGACAACAGTCTCTCCCTTGAAGCCGTCCTCGTTTCTGGAAATGTGAAGGGTTTCCAGCAAGCTGCGCTTCAGGTCAACGGCCGCCAGGTCACCATTGGCATCGGTAGCGAAGGCGATGGTTTCGCCTGCGTACAGGCGCTGCAGTTTGCTTGCGTCACCTTCACCGTGGATGACCTTGAGCATGATGGCATCGTTGAACCCTGCTTCACGGAACAGAGAGGACAATGTGTCCCCTGACTTGATCTTGTGTTCCTGCCAGTTCAGCTTGGGCGCCTGGTCCTCTGCCGATTCGGCGCTGGCGAGCTCGGTATTCACTGTCGCTGAACGCTCGTTCGCTCCGGACGCGGACCTATCTTCAGTTGCAACCGGAGTGCTTTCCTTGGGCGCAGAGTTGGTGACTGGGTTGCCATTCAGGTCCAGGGAATAGGACATTCTCTTGGCCTCAACGTCGGAGCTGGGGCTCATGAGAATGGCGGTCGTTACTACCACTGTTGCCGCGGCAGCAATGGTAATGTGTGTTTTGGGAAACGTTTTTAGCACGTGTGACACCCGTTTTAATCGGTATTCCGGTAGGTTGAACTACCTAATTAAAGCTGTTGTTCAAGTATAGTCCAACAGATTACCGTATAAAATGCATGTGGGACAGCGTGTAACATTACGGTTACGGCTCCATCCGCCAGATTTCTGGTGGCGTCATTGCTATAATGCGCCGCCCTGTATATCCGAATTTGCTCAAAATCTGAGCATTTAATGTATCAGGGGATCGGGTAACTCACAGATTTCTTTTGTTGAAGTCTGTAACTGAGAGAATCTTTCTAGATAAAACTGGGGACGTGTAGTTCATGGCATCTATCGATGAGGCGTTAGCCATAATCAAGCGTGGCGTTGACGAATTGATTCCGGAAGACGATCTGGTCGCAAAATTAAAGGAAGGTCGGCCGTTGCGTATCAAGGCGGGGTTTGACCCCACCGCGCCGGATCTCCATCTTGGGCATACTGTCCTTATTAATAAGCTGCGGCAGTTTCAGGATCTGGGGCACGAAGTCATCTTTTTGATTGGCGACTTCACCGGCAAGATTGGTGATCCCACTGGTAAGAGTGCGACGCGTCCCCCGTTGACCGACCAGCAAGTGGCGGATAATGCCGTTACCTATAAAGAGCAGGTCTTCAAGATTCTGGACCCGTCGAAAACCCGTGTGGTTTTCAATTCCGACTGGATGGGCAAGATGAGTGCGGCGGATATGATCCGGTTGGCCGGTCAGAGCACTGTGGCCAGGATGCTTGAGCGCGACGACTTTTCAAAGCGCTATGATTCGAATCAGCCCATCGCGATTCACGAATTCCTTTACCCGCTGGTGCAGGGGTACGACTCCGTAGCGCTCGAGGCGGATGTCGAGCTTGGCGGCACCGATCAGCGTTTTAATCTGGGGATGGGGCGTACGATTCAGAGTCGCTACGGTCAGGAACCTCAAGTCATTTTGACCATGCCCATTCTGGAAGGTCTGGATGGTGTCCAGAAGATGTCCAAATCCCTGGGTAACTATATAGGGGTTAACGATGCGCCGGGTGAGATGTACACCAAGTTGCTTTCCATCCCGGATGATTTGTTGTGGCGTTACTTTGAATTACTGAGCTTCCGTCCGCTTGCGGAAGTTGAAGGTTTCCGTAAAGAGGTGGAGGCAGGCGCCAACCCCCAGGATTACAAGAAGGTGCTGGCGGAGGAGATTATTACCCGCTTCCATGATGCCGAAGCTGCAGCGACTGCGCATAAGTCGGCAGGCAACCGCGTGGGTCTTGGCGAGATTCCCGAGAATGTGCCAACCGTGGAGGTTTCTCTGGCGGGTCGTGGTGAGCTGCACATTGTGTCGTTGTTGAAAGAGGCTAACCTGGCGAGCAATGGCAAGGCGGCGAAAGACGTGTTTGGTCGCGGGGCGGTATACATCAATGGTGAGCAGGTCACTGACGAGCGGATGTTCGCGGCCGGGGATGACTATGTTGTCCAGGCGGGTAAGAAGAAGATTGCCCGTGTTCTGGTCAAGGATTGAGCGGAATCCTGGTTTTTTGAGAAAATATTGAAAAGCGCGTTGACACCTCGCCTGAGCTCTGTAGAATGCGCATCTCTTTCGAGGGGTAAGCCACTCAGGCGGCTCCGGATTCGAAAGGCAACTGTTTGAAAGTACTGAAGAAAATGAGTTTTGAATTTCTTCAGAAAGCGGTTGACAAGGTGGCGGTTCAGTGTAGAATGCGCGCCTCGAAACAAGCAGTAAGCCGGTTCATTTTTCGGCGCTTTCCGGAGACGGAAAACAAGGAAAAGTAAACG
>NZ_CAMYMK010000010.1 GCF_947259545.1 uncultured Marinobacter sp. | reverse complement strand
TTGTCAACCGCTTTCTGAAGAAATTCAAAAATCATTTTCTTCAGTACTTTCAAACAGTTGCCTTTCGAATCCGGAGCCGCCTGAGTGGCTTACCCCTCGAAAGAGATGCGCATTCTACAGAGCTCAGACGAGGTGTCAACGCGCTTTTGAAACTATTTCGAAGATATTTCGGTTTCCCCCTACCAGCCCGCTCAGAATACGAACAACCTGATCATAAAACCAACACCACTCCCCTTCAACCGGCACGGGGAAACATTTCTGGAATCGGATAGCCTTAAAGATGGACCGGGGAATGCAGCAAACATTCCCGGCCCGCTCGCGCGGGCCGGAAAGTGCGCAGTCAGGAAGCAGACCTGCGGCGAGCTTTGCGCGTTAGCGCCAGGAAGGGACCGGACAACCCATAAATCAGGAACCCGGTAAACAATACGGTAGCGGGGTCCAGGGCGACCACCACAAAGATCAGCACCACCAGCAATATTGCCGCAAAAGGCACCCGGCCTCGCAGATCCAGATCCTTGAAACTGCGATACAGAATATTGCTCACCATCAGCACACCGCTACCGCCGACTACGACGATAGTCATGAACGTCAGCCACGTTGCCGGATCCACATCATGGAAGCACCACACCAGCCCCGCGACACACGCAGCAGCCGCCGGACTCGCCAGCCCGACAAAGAACTTCTTGTCTACCGAGCCAATCTGGGTATTGAACCGCGCCAGACGCAGCGCAGCCCCAGCCACGTAGATAAAGGTTATCGCCCATCCTACCTGGCCCAGCTCATTGAGCGACCAGAAAAATGCGACCAATCCCGGGGCCACCCCAAAGGCCACCATATCAGCGAGACTGTCATATTCCTCACCAAATTTACTTTGGGTGTTCGTCATCCTGGCAACCCGGCCATCAAGACCGTCCAGTATCATGGAGACGAAAATCGCAATCGCGGCATTATCGAAAACGCCATTGGCAGCGGACACAATCGCATAAAAACCCGAAAACAATGACGCAGTCGTCAACGCATTCGGCAATAGATAAATGCCTTTGCGCCTCACCGGTGCGCCCTCCACAAGTTCTTCCTCTACAACCTCACCTGGCTCGAACTCATTCACCGAGGAGGCATTGGAAGGTTTGCCGGCCTCTTCGGTCTCTTTCGATTCCGGGATTTTCCTGTCTTCAGTCATTCCACTCACTCCGGAAAGCATTTATGCGGAGTATATACGAAAAACGCGGCCACCCGGGCCGCGTTTTCAGAACTTACCGGAAACCCGATTTAGTTCTTGTCCTTGTCCACGATCTTGTTCGCGGAGATCCATGGCATCATGCCACGCAGCTTCTCACCCACGGTTTCAATGTCGTGAGCGGCATTCTGACGACGACGCGCCGTCATGGACGGGTAGTTCAGAGCACCTTCAGAGATGAACATCTTCGCGTATTCGCCACTCTGAATGCGCTTCAGTGCGTTGCGCATGGCTTCACGGGACTGCTCGTTGATCACTTCCGGCCCAGTCACGTACTCACCATACTCCGCGTTGTTGGAGATGGAGTAGTTCATGTTGGCGATGCCGCCTTCGTACATCAGATCAACAATCAGCTTGAGCTCGTGCAGACACTCGAAGTAGGCCATTTCCGGAGCATAACCGGCTTCGGTCAGGGTTTCGAAACCTGCTTTGACCAGCTCAACCGCACCACCACACAGAACCGCCTGCTCACCAAACAGATCAGTTTCGGTCTCGTCTTTGAAGGTGGTTTCGATGATACCGGTACGGCCGCCACCGATGCCGCTGGCGTAGGACAGAGCCAGGTTCTTGGCGTTGCCGGAGGCGTCCTGGAAGATCGCAATCAGGTCAGGGATGCCACCGCCGCGGGTGAACTCGGTGCGAACGGTGTGACCCGGCGCTTTCGGAGCGACCATGATGACGTCCAGATCCTTGCGCGGAACGATCTGGTTGTAGTGGATAGCGAAACCGTGAGCGAACGCCAGAGTGGCACCCTGCTTCAGATTCGGCTCGATTTCGGCCGCATACAGCTGAGCCTGGAATTCGTCCGGAGTCAGAACCATTACCACGTCAGCGGCGGCAACAGCAGAAGGCACATCGCTGGTCTTCAGGCCATAGGCTTCGGCCTTGGCGATGGAGGAAGAACCGGGACGCAGACCTACGGTAACGTCAACGCCGGATTCTTTCAGGTTGCACGCGTGGGCATGGCCCTGTGAACCGAAACCGATGATGGCCACTTTCTTGCCCTGGATGAGAGAAAGATCGCAATCCTTATCGTAATAAACCTGCATGGGATAACCTCTGTATTGTAACGACCCCGTTACCGGGACCATGATTTAAAAAATGAACAGGGTGTCGGTCAGAGACTCAACACCTTTTCGCCACGAGCGATACCGGACACACCCGTACGGACGACTTCAAGTACACCTGACGTGCCAACCGCCTGAATGAAGCCGTCCAGCTTATCGCTGTCACCCGCCAACTGGACCGTGTAGACCGAGCTGGTCACATCGACAATCTGACCACGGAAAATATCGACGGTACGCTTGATCTCGGCACGCTGGGATCCGGTGGCCTTCAGCTTGACCAGCATCAGCTCACGCTCAATGTGCGAGCCCTCAGTCAGGTCCACCAGCTTCACGACCTCGATCAGCTTGTTTAACTGCTTGGTGATCTGCTCAATGACCTTGTCCGACCCGGTGGTGGTGACGGTCAGACGAGACAGCGTCTCATCCTCGGTCGGTGCCACCGTCAGAGTTTCGATGTTGTAGTTGCGCTGGGAAAACAGCCCCACAACCCGCGACAATGCACCCGGCTCGTTCTCCAGCAAAACAGAAATGATTCGACGCATAATCACACCCTCTCCGTCTTGCTGAGCCACATATCTTTCATGGAGCCACGGGCCACCTGCATCGGATAGACGTGCTCGAACCGATCCACGTATATGTCAACGAAGACCAGCTTGTCCTTCATGGCCAATACCTCTTTGAGCTTGGTTTCCAGATCTTCCTTACGGTCGATCCGGACACCCACGTGGCCATAGGCCTCCGCCAGCTTGATGAAGTCCGGCAGGGATTCCATGTAGGACTGGGAATGGCGGGACTCGTAGTTCATGTCCTGCCACTGCTTAACCATACCCAGCGCCTGGTTGTTGAGATTGATAATCTTCACCGGCAGGTTGTACTGGTTACAGGTGGACAGCTCCTGGATATTCATCTGGATACTGCCTTCACCGGTAATACAGAGCACCTCATCGTCCGGGTGGGTCAGCTTGACACCCATGGCAGCTGGCAGGCCGAAACCCATGGTGCCCAGGCCACCGGAGTTGATCCAGCGGTTGGGCTTGTCAAACTTGTAGTATTGAGCCGCGAACATCTGGTGCTGCCCCACATCGGAGGTGACAAAGGCTTCACCCTTGGTCAGCCGACACAGTGTTTCAATCACTTCCTGCGGCTTGATCACGTCGGGGCTGGTTTCATAGCGCATGCCATGGAAAGCACGCCACTCTTCAATCTGCCTCCACCAGGACGCAAGGGCATCCGCATCGGGTTTTTCCTTGCTTTCCTTGACCAGAGTGATCATCTCCTTGAGCACCGCATCGACCGGGCCCACGATGGGCACATCCGCATCAATGGTCTTGGAGATAGACGCCGGATCTATGTCTATGTGGACAATCCGAGCTCCGGGACAGAACTTCTCGGTGGCGTTGGTTACGCGGTCATCAAACCGGGCTCCCACACACAGGATCAGATCCGAGTGGTGCATGGCCATGTTGGACTCATAGGTGCCATGCATCCCCAGCCAGCCCAGATGCTGCTTGTCAGAGGCCGGATAGCAACCGATCCCCATCAGGGTATTGGTGATGGGATGTCCCAGCATCCGCACCAATTCGGTCAACTGGCCGGACGCTTTGCCGAGAATAACGCCACCGCCCGCATAGATGATCGGGCGCTTGGCCGCCAGCAGCATGTCCACAGCCTTTTTGATCTGGCCGGCATGACCACGGATCGCGGGATTGTAGGAGCGCAGTTTGATCTTCTTCGGGAAAACGTACTCGTAACGCTCGTTCGGCGTGGTCATATCCTTGGGGATATCCACCACAACCGGACCGGGACGACCAGTCGAAGCGATGTAATAGGCCTTGCGGATCACCTCGGGAATTTCCTCGGGGTGACGCACGCTCAGGTTGTGTTTCACCACAGGGCGGGAAACACCGATCATATCGGTTTCCTGGAAGGCATCCTCACCAATCAAGGTGGATGCAACCTGGCCGCACAGAACCACCATGGGGATGGAATCCATGAACGCAGTGGCAATGCCGGTAATAGTGTTGGTGGCTCCAGGACCCGAGGTCACCAGTACGGTACCTGGTTTTCCGGTTGCGCGAGCATAACCGTCGGCCATATGGACCGCGGCCTGTTCGTGCCGAACCAGAATATGCTTGACTTTGTCCTGCCTGAACAGCGCATCATAAATATGAAGGGCTGCACCACCCGGATAGCCGTATATGTATTCGATGCCTTCATCTTGAAGGGACCGGATCAGCATATCGGCGCCAGACAATAACTCCACGATTTTCTACCCTCTTCTACGAGTGAATGAGCCGGGAAAGCTCCCGGTTGCCTGGATACCCGGTCTGCCTGCTTCTTGTGAAAGCGGCACCGGCTGCTCCTCCACACTACCTTATAAGAGGTTGTCTCCTGGCCAGCCGCCCTCCTGAGGGTTGCGGAGAACGGCCAATCGACGGGTTGCAAATAAGCAACAACCATCCCGCGACCTGTGCGCGGCGCGTTCAGTGTGGTGATTAACGGGGGATACTCGCTCGGGATTGCCTGCCGTATTGACCCCTGTCTTCAGGCAATCGGTAATTTTGACAGCGGGAAACTCCCTGTCAATAGCAGTGTGCAGATTCTACGCCCATACTGGCGAAAGGTCTGCCATACTTTATGCGGATTTTTGAACCATGCTAGAGAAAATCCGGCCATCGGATGGCATGATAAAAACACAGCAATAACATTGGGCAACCAGAGGTTGGCCCGAACCGGCTAACGCGAGACGAGTATAGCAATGAACAAAAGAATCCTGACACTGGCCATCATTCTGGCAGCCGTACCCCTTGCCGCCTCAGGCGCATCTGTTTACAAGTGGACCGACGAGAACGGCGTCACCCACTTTGGCGACCGACAACCGACAGGGCAGCAAGCCGAACAGGTCAATGTCCGCAGCGGCACATCCTCGGGTGGCCAGAAGGGGCAAAGTCCACAGGAGCAACTGGAAGAGCTGGAAGCACGCCAGGCAGACGAAGCGGAAAAACGGGAAGAATCAGCTGTTGAAGAAGCTCGCCGCAAACAGCGGGAAGCCAACTGCGAAACCGCCCGCAGTAATCTCAGGATTCTGGACCGCAACAGCCGGATTCGCGTTGAGGAAGAAGGCGAACAGCGCTACCTGTCCCCCGAAGAAATTGACGAACAGCGCCAGAAATTCCAGGAGATTGCGGACGAGAATTGTGGCGCGGAAGAAGACGCTCCGGCAGAGCGCTGAAAAAATGCAGGCAAAAAAGGGGCGATCAAGCCGATCGCCCCTTCTGCTTTCAGAGTTTATCGAATACCAGCCTGTGGTCCTGCACGGTCCCGCGAATGGTATCCCCGGAAACAAACTCTCCCTGTAACAGGCGCTGTGCCAGTGGGTTCTCAATCATGCGCTGGATGGCACGTTTCAGCGGTCGAGCACCGTAAACCGGGTCATAGCCGACTTCCGCCAACAACTCCATAGCAGCATCGTCCAGCTCCAGCTTCATTTCCTGATCCCGCAAACGCTTGCTCAGCGACTCGATCTGGATTTTTGCAATACCCTGAATCTGACTTTCCGCCAGCGGGTGGAAGACCACTACCTCATCCACACGGTTGATGAACTCGGGCCGGAAGTGCGTGCCCACGACTTCCATCACCGCATTTTTCATGGATTCATAGTTTTCCTCGCCAGCCTTCTGCTGAATGATGTCCGACCCCAGGTTGGAGGTCATCACGATTACCGTATTACGGAAGTCGACCGTCCGGCCCTGTCCGTCCGTCAGGCGACCGTCTTCCAGCACCTGCAGCAGGATATTGAATACATCCGGATGGGCTTTCTCCACCTCATCCAGCAACAGCACTGAATAAGGACGACGGCGAACCGCCTCAGTCAGGTAACCACCTTCCTCATACCCCACATAGCCGGGAGGCGCACCAATCAGTCGCGCCACAGAATGCTTCTCCATGAACTCCGACATGTCGATTCGCACCATGGCCTCTTCGGTATCGAAGAGGAACGATGCCAGCGACTTGCACAACTCGGTCTTACCGACGCCGGTTGGCCCGAGGAACAGGAACGAACCGTTCGGGCGGTGAGGATCGGCCAGGCCGGCGCGGGAACGACGCACGGCATTGGACACGGCTTCCACTGCTTCATCCTGACCGATAACCCGGCCATGGAGCGCTTCTTCCATGCGCATCAGCTTGTCACGCTCCCCTTCCAGCATCTTGGACACTGGAATACCGGTCCACTTGGAGACAACCTCGGCAATTTCCTCGTCAGTGACGCGATTGCGGAGCAGTTTCATCTCCATCATTTCCGCCTGACTGGCCATATCCAACTGACGCTCCAGCTCCGGTATATTGCCGTACTGGAGCTCGGACATCCGGCCAAGATCACCGGCGCGGCGAGCATTCTCCAGGTCAATCCTGGCCTGCTCCAGCTGACTCTTGATCTTCTGGGAGCCATGCAGCGCGGCCTTTTCAGTGTTCCATACCTCTTCCAGGTCAGCGTACTCACGCTCAACGCCGGCAATGACATCCGACAGCTCCTCCAGCCGTTTTTTCGAGGCGGCATCGGTTTCTTTCTTCAACGCTTCACGCTCGATCTTGAGCTGGATAAGACGGCGCTCAAGGCGATCCAGCGCTTCCGGCTTGGAATCCATTTCCATACGGATCTGACTGGCCGCTTCATCAACCAGATCAATGGCTTTGTCCGGCAGCTGACGGTCGGTAATGTAGCGATGGGACAGCTTGGCGGCGGCAATGATCGCGCCATCCGTCACCTCGACCCCGTGATGAACCTCGTAACGCTCCTTCAGACCCCGCAGGATGGCGATGGTGTCTTCTTCGTTCGGCTCACTGACCAGGACTTTCTGGAAACGGCGCTCAAGGGCCGCGTCTTTCTCGATATTTTCACGATATTCGTCCAGGGTGGTGGCGCCCACGCAATGCAACTCGCCCCTTGCCAGCGCCGGCTTGAGCATATTGCCAGCGTCCATGGAACCTTCCGCCTTACCGGCACCCACCATGGTATGGATTTCATCAATGAACAGAATGATCTGGCCTTCCTGCCTCGACAGCTCGTTCAGAACCGCCTTCAGGCGCTCCTCGAACTCACCGCGAAACTTGGCGCCGGCGATCAACGACCCCATATCCAGAGACAGCACCTTTTTGTCCTTCAGACCTTCAGGCACCTCTCCGTTCACAATCCGCTGGGCCAACCCCTCAACAATGGCGGTTTTGCCCACCCCTGGCTCGCCAATCAACACAGGATTGTTCTTGCGACGACGCTGCAGCACCTGGATTGTGCGACGGATTTCGTCATCACGACCGATCACCGGGTCCAGCTTGCCTGCCTCGGCCCGCTCAGTCAGATCAATGGTGTACTTGGAGAGAGCCTGGCGGCTGTCTTCCGCGGATGCGTCATCGACGGGCTCACCACCACGAACCTCATCGATGGCACTTTCCAGGGCCGCCTTGTCTACGCCCTGCTCCCGCAGAACCCGCCCGAGGGTTCCTCGATCTTCCAGGGCGGCAAGCAACATCAGCTCACTGGAAATAAACTGATCCTTGCGCTTCTGGGCCAGCTTGTCCGCGATGTTGAACAGGCGCCCCATATCGTTGGACATGGAGACATCACCCGCAGAGCCCTTAACTTCCGGGAGATTCTCGATCTCACGGGCAACGGCCTGACGCACACGGCCAGGCTCGACCCCGGCCTGCTTCAATAACGGCTTGATAGAGCTGGCATCCTGATCCAGTAACGTCTGCATCAGGTGCACCGGTTCAATAAAGTTATGATCCTTGCCCACGGCAAGGGACTGCGCATCGGCGAGCGCGGTTTGCAGTCGGCTGGTGAGTTTGTCAATTCGCATAATGAGTCTTTCCCCAATTCAGTGACCGGATGCCCCAGCGGTATCGCTGACATCCCGATTGCCTTGACATTAAATGTAGGGGCAACCGGGTGGACTTCAAGCGGGGAGAGACAGAATCTGTCAGAAAATTGACGGGCGTCAGGCGTTATCGGATAACCAGATCATGCTGGCCATACGCCCTGTCTGGCCATCGCGACGGTAGGAAAAGAATGCTTCCGGCTCGGATACGGTGCAACGGTCTCCACCGTAGACCTGGCTCACACCGGACGCGGCCAGACGCTGACGGGCAAGCAGGTAGATATCCGCCATATAATGGCCAGCCCGCGCACCCTGCTCCGAGAACGCGTCGGCAGCGGCAGGATCATGCAGCAGGAAAGCCTCCCGCACTTCAGTCCCCACTTCAAACTGCCGCGGCCCAATAGCCGGACCAAACCAGGCCATCAACTCTGCCGGATTACCCTTCATGTCGCTCACCAGGGCCTCCAGGACGCCATCACACAGACCACGCCACCCAGCGTGGGCCGCTCCCACCCGGGTACCTGAAACGTCGCAGAGCAGCACTGGCAGGCAATCAGCGGTCATTATCACGCAGCCATGACCAGCCTGACCGGTGTGGCTGGCATCGGCCTTCGGAACACCTGCAACCGGTAGCGACACCACGTCCGTTCCATGAACCTGATCCAGCCAGCCCACGTTGCACAGGTCAACCCCGGCCATCACAGCCAGACGCTGCCGGTTTTCCTGCACATGCTGCGGATCATCACCAACATGATTGCCAAGATTCATGGAATCCCACGGTGCCGGACTGACCCCACCCAGACGGGTAGTAGAAACCGCCCTGACACGCTCGGGGGCAGGCCAGTCGGGTGTAATCACAGACCGATCAGAATTCATTGCTCTCCAGATCCTTTACATGCTGGCGCAGTGCCGCCAGCAAATGCTCCATATCCTCGGGCAAAGGCACTTCCCAGGTGAGGATCTCACCGGTTTCCGGATGCTCCAGGGTCAGTTGGCGCGCATGAAGCGCCTGACGCTGAAACGCCGCCAGCACCTCCCGCAACTCATCTGTGGTGCCTTTGGGCAGGCGTAACCGACCACCATAGAGCGGGTCACCAATCAACGGATGCTTCACATGGGCCATGTGGACACGAATCTGGTGAGTACGACCGCTTTCCAGCTTGCAGCGAACATGGGTATGGGCCGCGAATCGTTCCACCAGCCGATAATGGGTCACCGCCGGTTTGCCGGTTGGCACGACCGCCATTTTTTTCCGCTCGCGGGGGTGGCGCCCAATCGGGGCATCCACTGTAGCGCCGCCTGTCAGCGTGCCCACCACCACGGCTTCATATTCACGCCCCATGGTCCGGCTCTGCAACTGATCCACCAGGGAGGTGTGCGCGATCAGACTGCGTGCCACCACCATGATCCCGGAGGTATCCTTGTCGAGACGGTGGACGATGCCCGCCCTGGGCAGGTTTTCCACTTCCGGCGCGTAATGGAGCAACGCGTTAACCAGTGTGCCGTCCGCATGCCCCGCTGCAGGATGCACCACCAGTCCGGCCGGCTTGTTGATGACCAGTAAATGTTCGTCTTCGTAGACCACGTCGAGGGTGATCGATTCCGCCTGCCAGCTCACCTGTGCTTCCGGTTCAGCATCCAGCTCCAGACGATCATCGAGCATCACCTTGTCCCTTGGTTTGCGATTTTCACCGTTGACGGTCAGGGCGCCACTCTTGATCCAACTCTGCAGACGCGAGCGGGAATGCTCGGGCATCAGCTCTGCCGCTGCCTGATCCAGGCGACGGTCACTCAACTCCGGCGGAACGGAAAAAGCAGCGGTAATACGGTTTTCAGCAGACATTAAGCCCCCGGGGCCGATGGTGATGTGTTACGTTTCAGTCAGAAATTTTCAATCTAGTTGGCCAGCCACTGCACAAGGCAAAGGTTCCCCGTTACAATGGCCGATCATTCGCTTTCAGACATTATACGGGATTCCGGCATGAGATCAGTTGTTCGATTATTGCTACTGACCACCGCAGCGCTGTTGATCAGTGCCTGTGCTTCCAATAAGCAGGAAGAAGTACTGCCGGAACAAACCTATTACGAGAACGCCCGCCAGGCCATGAACTCCGGCAATTTCAACGAAGCCGAAGAGAATCTCGATTTTCTGGAAACCTACTACCCGTTTGGCCGCTATGCCGAGCAGGCCCAGATGGATCTGATCTATGCCCGCTATCAGAACCTGGATCTTGAAGGTGCGCGGGCAGCCGCCGACCGTTTCCTGCGGCTTAACCCGCAAAGCGAGCACGCGGATTATGCGTTGTACATGAGGGGCCTGGCGTCTTACAACCTGGACATCGGCCTTGCTGCACGCTATTTCCCGATTGACGTGGCTGCCCGCGACCCCGGCGAACAACGCCAGGCGTTCCGGGATTTTTCCAACCTGCTTAACCGCTACCCCGACAGCGAGTACGCGCCGGACGCGCGACAGCGCATGATTGCCATCCGCAATCGTATGGCCGAACTGGAAATTCATGCTGCGCGCTACTACATCAAGCGCGAAGCCTATGTCGCCGCCAACAACCGGGCCCGATTCGTGGTTGACAACTTCTCTACGTCACCGTCCGTGGAGGAAGCGCTGGTGATCCTGGCTGAAACCTTCCGTTTTATGGATCTCAACAAGGCCGCCGACGATGCCATTGCGCTGCTGTCGAAAAACTACCCCAACAGCAATGCGTTCGATGACAATGGTGAGTTTGCCCCCGACTTGCTGAAGCGGGAGAACCGCTCCCTCTCAAGCGTGGTCACCTTCGGCCTGATGGGCGACGAGTAACCCCGCAGGGAAACGGGGGCGCTCGCCCCTATTTCCCGATACGCCATCCGTTGGTAATCGGATAGCGACGATCCTTGCCGAAACCTCGCTCGGTGATGCGCACGCCTATAGGCGCCTGGCGCCGCTTGTATTCGTTGATATCCACCAGGCGAATAACCCGCTCCACATCGGCGCGGTCAAATCCCTCGGCCACAATTGCATCCGCGCTGAAATCCCGTTCAACGTACAGATTCAGGATCTGATCCAGCACGTCGTAGCCCGGCAGGCTGTCCTCATCCTTCTGGTCCGGCGCCAGTTCAGCCGATGGCGGACGTGTAATGACACGTTCCGGAATAACCGACGATAGCGTGTTGCGATACTTGGCGAGCCGGAACACCAAGGTCTTGGGCACATCCTTCAACACATCGAAACCACCGGCCATATCGCCATACAGGGTGGAGTAACCAACGGCCATCTCACTCTTGTTCCCGGTGGTCAGCACCAGGGATCCGAACTTGTTGGACAGGGACATCAGCAATACTCCCCGCAACCGCGCCTGAAGATTCTCTTCGGTGGTGTCCGGTGTCGTGCCCTCAAACGGCTTCTCCAGACTCGCCATGAACGCATCGTACATGGGCTCAATGGAGAACACGTCGTACTGTACCCCCAGGGCAACCGCTTCCGCTTCGGCGTCTTCCAGACTCATGCCCGAGGTGTAGCGAAACGGCATCATCACCGCCCTCACCCGCTCAGGCCCCAGGGCATCTGAGGCCACGGCAAGGGTCACCGCCGAATCAATGCCACCGGACAACCCGAGAACAACAGATTTAAAGCCATTTTTGTTGACGTAATCCCGCACCCCGAGTACCAGAGCGTTATAAACGTTCTCCTCCAGCGAGGGTTCTTTGGGCAGAGGCTGGGATACCGGCTGGCACGGATGCTCACACAGGAATTCCACCGGAAACAGCCCTTCAACGAACTGTGGTGCTTCGACATCCAGCCGTCCGGAATGATCGAACACCATAGAGCCGCCATCGAAGATCAGTTCGTCCTGGCCACCAACCAGATTCACGTACACGATGCTCACCCGGTTTTGCCGGGACTTGCGCTCCAACAGCGCCTTGCGGGAGGCCTGTTTGTCGATATCGTAGGGAGAGGCATTCAGGTTCAGGATCAATTGTGCTCCTGCAGCAGCCGCGTCCTCCACCGGACCGTCACTCCAGAGGTCCTCGCACACGGTGATACCTACCTGTACCCCACGGATGGGCATCACCAGTGTTTCGCGCCCTTCGGCAAAATACCGCTTTTCATCGAATACCTGGTAATTCGGCGGGAACCGCTTGAAATAGCGTCCGGAGAGTTCACCGCCTTCAATAACCACCGCCGAATTGTATAGCAGACCACCCTGCCGGACAGGAGCCCCAATAACGATCGCCGGCTCCAGATTGGCTCCACAGAGGGCCTCCAGCGCCTCATTAATCCGCACCTCCAGGCTTGGTCGCAACAACAGGTCCTCCGGCGGATACCCCGTCAGGCACAACTCCGGAAACACCACAATGTCGGCGCCATGTTCATCGTGCGCTTTCCGAGCCGCCTCAATTACCGCCTGAGTGTTGCCCTGGATATCCCCCACCAGGAAATCCAGTTGCGCCATAACCACACACAGTTTTCGTGTTGCCGTGCCAGCAGAGGACGGTTGCTGTGAGACGGACATAAAGACAGCTCCTGTAACTTATTGCCGTTAAAAGGCTATTATAACCCTTCAAGGCAATGGAATTCTCCCGGGAACCCCAACCAATTATGGTAAAAACGGCAACCAGGCTCGACCAAAGCTGGCCAGAGAGCCCCCCCATCACTCAGCGGGCCAAGCTGTTCCGCATCTACAATCATTATCGCGTGGTCATCAGCCTGATGCTGTTGGCATTGCTGTTTGTGGATCCGGTGAACTTCGACACCCGCTTCCGGATGCTGGATTATTACCAGGCTGGGGTCGTCAGCTACTTTGCGCTGAATGGTTTTATTGCCCTGATCCTGTTGGCGGGCATGCAGCCCAACCAGCGGCACATCACGCTCTCGGTTCTGCTGGACATTCTCCTCATGCACGGGCTGCTGCTGACCAGTACCGGCATCACCAATGGGCTTGCGAACCTGGTCATCGTATCCGTTGCGGCAGGCAACATCCTGACGCCCAGTCGCATGGGTACCTTCTACGCCGCCCTGGCCGCTATCTGCTCGCTCGGCATTTCCAGCTGGGCAGTGCTGGCATGGGACGAATCCGGAGACGACATTGTACGAGCCGGGTCCCTGGGCATTCTCTACTTTGCCGCCGCGTTCATACTCCAGAATATCTCCAGACGCATGGTGCGCAGCGAAGCCCTCGCCACCTCCAGGGCCCGCAGCATTGAGGAACTGGAACAGATCAACCGCCAGATCATCCAGCGCATGCGCACCGGGATACTGGTGCTAGATCGTTTTGGTGAGATTCGTCTGGCCAATGCCGCGGCAGAAGAGCTGCTGTTTGGCGCACCGACCGAAAAGCCTGACGATGGCAACCGGGCACGTCATCTGCCCCAGCAACTTCGCCTCGGTCTGGAGGACTGGCTCAAGGATCCTTCCCGCAAGACCGAACCTTTCCAGGCATCACCGACATCGCCGCTGCTGCAGGTCAATTTCACCCAGCTGGACCAGGAGCGTGGCGATCATATCCTCGTGTTTATCGATGACATGAGCAAGGTCACCCAGCAGGCACAACAAATGAAACTGGCGTCGCTGGGCCGGTTAACCGCCGGCATCGCCCATGAAATCCGCAATCCATTGGGCGCCATCAGCCACGCGGCGCAATTGATGGAAGAATCACACCACCTGGATAAGAGCGATCAACAGATGCTCGACATCATCCGGCGCCATTCCAGACGGGTCAACGGCATCATCGAGAACGTGCTGGACCTGTCTCGCCGCCGCGTTGCCAGCAGTGAACTGCTGGATGTGGCTGTATGGCTGCGTGAGTTCAGGGACGAATACCTGCAAACACAGGACAACGAACACCAGCCACCCACCGAGATAAAGCTCAACCTGGACGCAACCATTCCGCCAGCCAGGTTTGATAAAAGTCAGATTGAGCAGGTTCTGGTCAACCTTTGCGATAATGGGTTGCGCTATAGTGAACAACAAACCGGTAAACGGACGATCGAACTTCATGGTGGCCCCAGCGCTGATGGGGAGCGTGCCTATCTGGATGTTCGGGACTTCGGCCCGGGTATACCACCGGAACAACAGTCTTCGGTTTTTGAGCCGTTTTTCACAACCGATAAAAGCGGCACCGGGCTCGGGCTTTATCTGGCCCGGGAACTGTGCGAGGCTAATCAAGCCCATCTCTCCCTGGTGGAAGACGATAAACCCGGCTGCTGTTTTCGGATAACCTTCGCCCACCCGGGGCGAATGATTTAATGACGGTGGACGAAAGCAAAACGACAGGTAACCAAAACCACACAATGACCACTCACACCGCGCTGATCGTAGACGACGAACCGGACATCCGGGATCTTCTGGACATCACCCTGACCCGCATGGGCATCAACACCCTGACCGCGCCAGACATTACCAGTGCCAAAAAGCTCCTGGAAGCACACCGCCCCCACCTCTGCCTGACCGACATGAACCTGCCGGATGGTAACGGCATTGATCTGGTGCACTGGATTCAACAGCATACCCCCTGTACGCCGGTCGCCGTGATCACCGCCTACGGCAACATGGACACGGCCATTGAATCCCTGAAAGCCGGCGCCTTCGATTTTGTGTCCAAGCCCGTGGAACTCCCACGCCTGCGGGAACTGGTCAACAGTGCTCTCAAACTCTCCGAACCCAAGCCGGAACTGGAGATCGCCCCGGACGAACCCGGGCTGCTTCTGGGCAAGTCCGCTGAAATCAAACGGCTGCGCAATCAGGTCCGAAAGCTGGCCAGAAGCCAGGCACCGGTCTTTATCAGCGGTGAATCCGGCAGCGGTAAGGAACTGGTTGCCCGGATGATCCATTTGCAGGGCCCGCGACGGGACGGTCCCTTCATCGCCGTGAACTGTGGCGCCATTCCTTCCGAGTTAATGGAAAGCGAGTTCTTCGGTCACAAGAAAGGCAGTTTTACCGGCGCGGTCGACAACAAGGACGGCCTGTTCCGCACAGCCGATGGCGGCACCCTGTTCCTGGACGAGGTAGCTGACCTGCCCTTGCCCATGCAAGTCAAACTGCTCAGGGCGATCCAGGAAAAGGCGGTCAGGCCGGTAGGAGACACAAAGGAAGTCCCCGTGGACATCCGCGTGCTCAGCGCAACACACAAAAACCTGCCGGAACTGGTGCAGGAGGGGGCATTCCGCCAGGATCTGTTCTACCGCATTAACGTCATTGAGCTGGCCGTACCACCGCTGCGGGATCGGCCTGATGATATTGCCCTGCTCGCCAACCATATCCTGGAACGCATTGCCCGTGAATATGAATGTGAGCCCGCAACCCTGACGCCTGATGCCATCGAACGCCTGAAGGATTATGAGTTTCCCGGTAACGTTCGTGAGCTGGAAAATATTCTGGAGCGGGCCTTTACCCTGTGCGATAACGACCAGATTGGCGCCTCCGACCTTCATCTGGGCAATGCCCCCACGCCCCCCGGACTGGGTGGCGCGGCAACCCGTGAAATCACCCGCAATGCTGAACAGGCCGATGTGCCCGACGGTGAAATAGACCTTGAGGGTTACCTAGAAACGATCGAGAAGCAGGCCATCGAAAAGGCACTGGAGGCCACCCGCTGGAACAAGACTGCGGCGGCCAAGCGGCTGGGGATCAGTTTTCGGGCGTTGCGGTATCGATTGAAGAAGCTGGGGATGGAATAGTCGACATAGCAAAAAAGGGGTAGCCGGTGAACGGCTGCCCCTTTTTTGTTCATCCATCTGCTATCAATTTGAAATCAATTCTCTCCACCCCAGACGCCCGCGCAGAGTCTTGTCTCCAAACTCAACGATATTCTCATTGGTAAAGTCCTGAAGCTCACCCACACCACCGGCGGTGTTATCGAACATCACGTTGCCCAGTATCCTGGACATGGAAAGAACCCCACCGGTGAAATAGAAACCGGACACCAGGGTGTCGGCGTTCGTCACCTGACCGTCGCCATTGGTATCAAACACCTGCTGGTCCGGATCCGTTCCGTCGAGGTCCACAAACATACGGAAGCTGCCTCCATTGGATGAGCACTCGTTGGTGGGCGGAATTGTGGTATTGAACAGAATCGTATTTCCACGCACCTGGGGAACCATGATGACCCGCTCCCCGGAGATGGTATCGAAATCAATGTACCAGCCCATGTAGGGTTTGGTTTTACTCCCCCATGTAATCTCATCATTACTGAGATTGCGAATCACACCCTCTTCCGTGGTCGACTCTGTGATATCACGTTCCAGTAATAACCCGCCGTCCCTATCGAGCCCTGACTCCCCGGAATCCCAGATGCCATAAAAAGACTGGGTCGGCGTCGTGTTTACCACGTCTCCCTGGTTCAGGTACTGGCCGGTTCCAAACAGCACGAGAAGATTCGGTTCGGTCTGATTGTCAGTCTCTACCAGGGGATTGCGCACCACCATCGGCGCCGAGGTGATCGGCTGGCCATCCGGAGCAGTGAACAGCGGCTCAGGCCCGGCGTTTGCACCAGTTCCACTGTAGGCACTGGCCCACTCATCACTGTCGGCGTCATAGGCAAAGGCCCAGATGCGTCCGTCCAGGTCACTGGTATAAATGCGGTCCACCAGATTGTCTGCATCCAGGTCGATCAGCCGGACATCTGAATTCATGCCACCGGCAGGGCCACTGTCCACCTCGATAAACCAGTAATCACTGTTCTCAGTCCAGGTTCCGTCCAGCCCGCCTTCCAGCCGAAGAATGAACAGCCCGGTTCGACCACTGGGGGCATCCAGCCCGTTACCGAACACGGCAACCCACTCATAGCCCGAGCCAAGATCCGTCAGGATGACGTTGACCGGCTCAATCACATAACCAAGGTCGTCGTTCACAAACTCCCAGAGTGCGAGGTCCCCGGCGCTTGTCTCTCCGACACTGTCCGGAGAGGTGATATCGAGCGCAAACAGGCCCCGTCCACCGGCACGCAAACCACCAATCAGCAGGCTCCGCCAGCCATCCCCCGTACCGTCGCCAACATCGATATAGGCATCGACAACTGTTGGCGTGAGATCTACGTAATAGCGGTGCAGGTAACCCGGGTCGGTGAGGTAATTGAGGCCTTTCCCAGAACTGTCATTGAAGACCAGATCCGGAACGTAGGCGAACAATTCATCGCCTCCGGTCGCATCCCGGGTAGCCTCAAACGCATGGAGCATACCGTCGTTGGCACCCACATAGACCACCGGCGTTCGTCCGGAAACGGTATCGGAGTAACGAAAATCCGAATAACGGGCACCCTCGGCTCCGTAGGGGAACTTATCAGGCCATCCCATCCGCGGCTCGGCCACATAAACCGGGGCACTGTGAACAATATCGCCGAGGCGACTGTCCCGAACACGGAACTGACCTAACGGGGCCTCCTTGCTGCGATCCCCGCGAAGATAGGTCAGCCGATCAATCGCCAGACTTTCTGCCGCGGTCGCATCCAGGCTGTCTGTGCCTGCCAACAGGTCAGCGCGCTGAGTTGTGTTCAGGTTTGACCATTGGAACGGTACCCCCTGACCGGTCACAGAATTGTAGGTGATAATCTCCCGGGCATTCGCACTCAAATTCCGGCTATCAAGCCGGGCACCGGCCTCCCACACAACATCGCCGATGTAAGAACCGGCAGCGTTCTTTACCAGTCGGCCATTGCTACTGTTCAGCGCCCGCGCAGACAGCTGCCCACTCCAGCGACGACTGTTGAAGATAGCGCTGAAGATCAACGAGTCCGATTCCACGGTGGCACTGCTGAATGTCACAGCGGCCGCTGCGCCCGACTGATTGTCGATATCTTCCAGCGCACGGTTCAGACCGTCTGTGATATCAGTAGGCAGGCGGGCGTTATAGATTTCCCCTTTACCATTTACGGTGGCACGGTAAAGGTCATCAATCTGGAAGATTGAGATATCAGCGTCCGTCGCGTCATTGACATCCGGCCAGTCCGGCGCGCTGGCATGAACATCGTCTACAGAATCATAGAGTGTGCCGTCAATCAGCTGCCCATAGACACTGCCCTTTGATCCCAGCAACACGCCATAGGTGTTCATATGCAGGTTGGAGTTACAGTCCAGCCCCGGGTAGGGGTCATTATCCAGGCACTGGCCCGGAATACGGACCTGGCCTCTCGGTAGGTCTGTCCTCAAATTGGTTGAGTAGTAGTTTTCCGCGATATCGGCCAACGAAGTCGGATGGGCCTCGTAGTCCGTGGCAAACCCATCGGTATACATCAGTGTATAATTACGCTGGCATTCATACTGAATAGGAGCATCCACGCCAGTTCTCTGGTATTGGGTGCCAGCATAGTCCAGCGCTCCCCGCAACGGCGCCTCATTGGTGGCGGGCACGTCATCATAGGCATGGAACACCTTCTCCTGCAGTGCCTCAAAGTCGCCGCCGCTCGTCCGGTCGCCGGTATCCAGCATAACCGCATCCGTGGAGCGGTCATTGGCTGTCAGAAGGTCGGCGCGAACGCCGCTGATGGACTGCAGGGATTCGCCCAATCCGTAGCGAACGGACTGATGGCGACTGCGGTGGTACTGGAACCAGTTTGAAAAGTTCTGCAGTTCTTCAACGAAGGTCCGCTGGTAATCGGTTCCCGGGTTGTAAGACCGATCTTCGTCGTTGACACGAACCCTTTCAAGACAGCGACCGTCGGGCGCCAGTGCGCCGTCAAAAGGCGTAGTACCGTCTGCTCGCTTGAATGTCAGACTGCCCTCAAGCGACCATCGTTCAACGAGCTCCCTGTAATGTTCAGGGTTGGGCGAGGCACAGTCATAGGTTTGAGGCAAGAACCAAAGCTCGTAGGAACCTTCACTAACCGGAACGTAGTAAGTGGCCGGAGTAAAAGCAATACACTGGTAGTATACGTCCTGAACAAGATCGCCCGCGAGATCCTGAAAATTTGCACTCAATTGTTCCGCCGTGCATCCCAACCCCATTTCGGTTGCATCGGAAAGACTCAAACTGCCATCAAGCCCCTCGGAAATGACCCTGTTAACACTTGCCCCGGTGTCGGTGGCAATTTTCAACTGCTGGGCCAGATTTCCCGAGAAAGCGAAAGGTAATATTCGGGTCTCGGCCAGTGGATAGTTCTCCAGGCAATAATCAGGCTTTGGCAGCCCCAGTGGATTAAGAAGCCAGCTGTCGAAAGAAGCACAAAAAGCGTCCTCAATTAGATCGGTAAAACCGGATATCAGCTCACCACCCGCCGTCGTGGTCGCGTCGTCAAAAGTCATCGGGTAGTTGGGATCAAGAAGCGGGTTGCCCAGTTCGGCATCGGCGTACACGCCGTCCTGGCTCCAGGGAGTGTAATCAATGGCTGGATCGTAGTACTGCGGGTTATAGGCGCTTGAACGCATAAACCCGAAGGCCTTGATCGGCGGAACCACCTGATGGTCTTCATTCAGACGCTGGCCGTTGTACCGTCGTACACCACCGGATTCCGGCGCAAGAAAGGTTTCAAACAGGTAACCATAGTTCGCGCCACCAATCAGTGAGCTGGACAACCCCAGGAAGTCGATGCCCGACCCTTCCAGCAACTGGCCAAACCAGGTGGTCAGGGTTTCATCATCCACACGCCCGAAGGCCGCTCCGTCGAGCAACAGTTCCAGGTCCATGAGCCTGGAATCGTCCATCACGAACATCACGTTATGCTGGGTGCCGGGACTGATGAACAGCGGCGTCTGGGCCAGCCCCCCGGTGGACGCATAGCCGGACGCCGGTAGCACCAGACAGAACGCCAGGAACACATTGCGCGCAAACACTGACAGCCGGTTATTCATAATTCACCTGCATAATAGACTTCCACGACTCTGCGGGCGTTTCCGCTGAGCCCCTGTGACATGGCAACGATCCGGAACCCCGTCGGGCGAATATCGCCGGCGGTCATATCCTGCCTGCCCGCCATCACCACATCGGTGACCTGACTCATTCCTTGAACATCGCCAACCACCTCAATGTAGTACCTGGGTACCGCCAGGGATTTTGTGCCAAACTCCGCCACCCAGTCATCGTAGGTGTCTTGGGCCGCGTAGGTGTTGGCTTCAGTCCAGGTGGATGGATCGAGGGGATCCGGAGCCGTACCGGCGGCGTACAGAGGGCCATCGTCATCGGCGTCGGACAACACCACCACCGTATCGACTGTTCGCTCCGCTTCCCGCAGAACCTCCTCGGTCAGCTCCAGCGTCATTTCACCGTCACGCTGGGCATTCACCATCAATTCCTGCATGGTGGTTCGCTCCATGTTGCTGGAGGCCAGCAACGTCAGGATCAGCAGGATGAGCAGGGTCATCACCAGTGCCGCTCCCTGCTGCCGGTTATAGGCTCTCATCATGTGCCCTCCAGCGTCCGGTTGCGAAGGCTGGCGGTCATTGTGTAGACCCGGTAAAGCGCACTGTCATCGGCGGTCTGAAGACCGGTGGCCTCACTGGTACAGTCCAGCCAGCCGGGGAAACAAAACTGAACGGCATCGTCGTTCACATTGTCATCTCGGGAACGCGCCAACAGGCTGACTTTGACTACCAGCGTCTGAGCCAGCAAATTGGCAGCGTTCGCTGCATCTTTTTCGGGAGGGTCTTGCCAGCTATTTACGGCGCCATCACCATCGGTGTCTACACCGATAAGAGTCCGCATGTCACGGATATCCGCAACCAATTCAACCGGATCACCAAAGCCATCGGCATTGGTGCTGTTGTTTGCCAGCAACGCGCGCTCGACGACCAGAGAGCGCCGACCTTGATCATCAGCCTGGATGGAATAGCGCTGTACAGACGGGCGGTAGATCTTGGCGTTGTTAGTGTATTTTTTCGGCATCGTCGTGATTTCATTGCCCGGATCAAACGAATCCCCTTTGTTATGGGTCATCAGATCATTGCCTTTGTCGCTAACCGTCGTGGCTTGAAAAATATTGGCATGCTCACAATCGGTGACGAGGAGAATATCGCCTTTCGAAAATGGTGATGCATCAGTGACGTGAAGTGACGACGCATCGGCTGCCGGCACTTTTTCCACTCCAACTTCTGGAGCCCCCGAGATCCCCCGAAAAAACAGTACGTGAGAGCCATCCACAATGGCATTATTACTATCGGCATCGGGGAAAATTTCCAGCCCACGGCTAAAATCCAAAAGATCACTGGCTTTCTCCGAATTCAGATTATTCTGCACCGAAGTAGCCGTGGAAATGCACCCCCAATAATCCGCATTACGAATCTCCCGCGCCAGAATCATCGCGCCTTCCCGGCCGGATTCCTGAACATTCGACAGGGCCTGGCTCATAACGAACGACTGCTTGTTGGAGACAAAGATCTGCACCAGGCCCGCAGTCAGGATCAGCCCCAGGGTCATGGAGACCATCAGCTCAACCAGCGTAAAGCCCTGCTGTGGTAACTTCCGGCTTGATTCAACGTTACGCATTGCCCAGCCTCGCCCTTAATACGAATTCATTGGTACTCTGCTCGGACCCGGTACCCGCGCCGTCCGCATCCACCAATTCACGCCCTTCGCGCTCCTGCCAGCGAATGCTGACCGTAACCACCTCATTCGCTACCACTATCTCTGCTTCAGAAGCAGGCAGTTCGCGAGCCAGTCTGAGACACCACTGACGGCGGTCAAGGGCAGCCACATTGGTAGAAGAAGGACTTCCGGCAACCGCCATCGCACATTCATCCGTGCCCATGCTGTAGGCGTTCCATTGATTCGGATTGGCCCTCATTCGCTCCACCATGTCCGAAGCCAGTAACGTCGCCCGGGTGCGGATGTCCGAATTGCTGTTCATCTTTAGGGTAAATACCTGCATGCCGGCAACACCAAGCAGGCCAATGGCAAAAATCAGGGTGGCCACCAGAATTTCGATCATGCCCACGCCACGTTGTTGACGAATCATCCGCCACCTCCGCACACAGCGCTTTGGGCCCGGATCTGGCCGCCGCCATTGATCTCGATTTCCTGGCCATCGGTTTTGCCATCGATGCACACGGTCATTTGGTATGCCTGTTCATCAATGGCGAAGCCGGCTCCATTGAAGCCGAAGGGCGCCGTTGCCAGGGAAGATGCCGATCCGGTCACGGAGATCGGACCGCTGCTACCTTCCACCATACGGATGATTTCCGAATCGCTGCGGGTGCCATCACCATCCGCATCACGCCAGATGGCAACGCCCGAGGACCAGGAACTGCCATCAAGGGGAGAGACCCAGACCCTGCCCGCCCTGCGCAGAGCTTCACTACGGGCCTGGTTGATCAGACCGAGCATTTGATTGGAGGTGGCGGTGAGCCGATTTTGATTGATCAGCGAGTACATCGAGGGAATCGCCCAGCCGACAATAATCGCCAGAACGGCAATGGTCACCATCAGTTCAATTAAAGTGAACCCTTTTTGGCTTTTGAGCGTCATACTGAGAAAACTCCCGAGTTCGCTTCGTTACCGGGAAACCAGATTCGTCCCTGCATTACCGACATTACACTATTTATCGGCCGTTAGGATTGGTTTGTTAACGCTAAATCGATGAGTTTTTCAACAATTGACAATTTGGAACTGTTGTGACGCATTTCGCAATTGGAGGGATACATGGAGCAACAGGAATGTCCTCCAATGACATGGACTTCACTGACGTTTAGACAGCCATTCTACTTCGACCAGGACTGCTCTCCGGCATCAATCGAACCCAGGTTGTTGCGATCCCAGCCACGCATACCCGAAGACATAAGCTGAAGAAAGCCATCACCCGCTTGAGGGGTTCCCGCAATTGGCACTGCTCTCAACTCGTAGCTGTTGGCCGTCAGGTTGTAGATTCTCAGGTTATAGAAAGCCGTTCCATCGGCAGGTGACTGACTCCGAAATACCGACGCATCGGGAACGGTGAGCGTGTTGCTTATATCTGAACTACCACCGTCAGCACCAATGTACGTGCTGTTCCGGGTGTAATAGCGCTCCATGGCATTCGCAAAAGTCGCCAAATCGCCTTGCGCATCTCCACGCCTGGTACTCTTTACGTGCTCCAGGTAACTGGGATAGGCAATCGCTGCGAGGATGCCAATGATGGCAACGGCGATCATCAACTCAATCAGGGTAAAGCCGGTCTGACCGGAGGGCGGTGAACACTGCATATTTTTCCTCAATCTATGTATGGCTTGGCCGGTTAGGCATCTAAACGCAAAAATTCAATAACCAGATTTTGAGAAACGCGCCCCTCATATCCACCAGGAGTTATCAGTTATACTTCCCGCCCCGGTCCTGACAGGAAGTCAGTGGCCAGTCATTACCAACAACATGGAGCGTTCAGAATGCTGCCTACCAAGCATCCCACAGGTTTTACCTTACTGGAACTGATTATTGTCATAGCGATTGCCGCCATCACTCTGAGTTTAGCCGTACCTGCCTGGAACAGTCTGGTCAACAAGGGACAGCACAGAGCTATTCTTGAAAACTACCACGGACTGTTTGCTTTCGCCCGCTGGAGCGCCGCCAGCCAACGCAAACTCGTTACCGTCTGCCCCCTTTCGGATAAACAACAGTGCGTGGACAACTGGGAGTTACCGGTAGCGGTCTTCATAGACGAGAACAAGGATAAACAACCAGACGATGGCAGTATCCTGAGACAACTGGCTCCCGGGAACAGATCTTTCACACTGCACTCGCGGACCGGCGGACGGGGCTACTTCCGCTTCAATGAAAACGGCATGGCCCACGGGTCGCCCGGCAGTCTGGTCCTTTGCCCCAACGAGATCGATAGTGGCACCATGACGTATATGCCCGTGAATATGGCAGGACGTTTTCGGGTCGAACTCGATAATGATGCAGACGGCGTTATCACGCTGCGCTGGGGAGCCACCATTACGTGTTAAACGGGGCAAAAAAAGCCGGTCATCAGACCGGCTTTGATAAAGAGTTTATTTACTCCAGGTATTCTCCCCAGTCTCGAAAGCCTTACTGTCATCCCGATCCCATCGCCTTGCTCCGGTAGAATCCAGCTCCAGCATGCCGTCTCCGGCTTGCGCTCCCTTGGGAGTCGCCCTCAACGTAAAGGACGTGGCATCCGCAGCCTGAATGGTTAAGTCATAATACTTATCATTGCCATCCAAAGGCGCCTCGTCGGGATAAATGGCAGGTGATCCTGTATCTGCTCCACCGCTTGCAGCCCCCGTATAGGCGTTGTTAGAGGCATAGTGCCGTTCCATGGCGCCTGCAAGTCCCATCAGCGCCCCCTGACCATCCGAACGCTTGGTTTTTTGGACATGCTCGGTGTAGCTCGGATACGCAATAGCGGCAAGAATACCCACGATAGCCACCACAATCATCAATTCAATCAGGGTGAAACCCTTTTGATCTTTGTATGATCTCATCAAACCTTAATCCTCATACCAATAGGTTTCCACAACGCCCTTGACCGTATTGATGGTCCTGCACTCCGTGCCGATACAAACAACATCCGTATCCTCAACCCGCATCCTCTGAGGTGTTGGGGGCAGGCCAGCGGTAATCAGATCAACATAACGATCGCCCTTGGTCAGAGCGTCATCGGCCCCTGTGCCGTCGTAATTCTGCACCGCCCTGCCATCAAATGCCGAAAGATGGTAAAGCCTGGATGTACCCGTTGGCGGAAGGCAGGGGTTATCGCTGGCTTTGGGTTCATAAGTGGTCACGTAGATTTCGTTATTGACCGTCGTACTTTCGGACAGAACCTTTTCGCCCGCATTGGTCAGACGGATAAACCAGCCATGCTTGCCTGCCAGGTCAGTCGAAGCCGCGGTCTTTTCAGCGTCAGTGCCCTCCTGAATGACGTTATCTGTTGCGTCATACAGATCATCTTCGGTCAGGGTTTCATAGAGCACTTCGGTTTCGGTTTCGTCTGCAGGATTAATAGGCGCCGAACTCACCGATTCAATTTTCAGCATGTAGAGCCTGTCCTTGATCGTGGTATTGAGCGGGTGCGCCTGATAGCCGGAACCAATCGCCAGGCCCAGATACCGCGTGCCACCGATCTTTATCCCGAACAGATCCGGCGTATGATAAAAACGACGGGCTTTCTCCTCGGAGGTTTCGGTCAGGTCCGAATGGGTAACACCCAAGTTGGCAATGCGCCCGCCAGTGACCACAAGGGTGTTGCTCTTACTGGAATCTCCCGTATCAAAACGGAAAATCTGACCGCCCATATCGCCAACATATATCTGGTCAGCAAAGCCGTCACCATTGATGTCCAGGACTTTTGGAGAAGCCGGAATACTGTACTGCAGCTCCGAAAGTTCTAGATTTGCGCCGCTGCCAGTTGGGCCTGCCCACCAGATTCGGTCTCCCGTCGCGGCGTCAACAATATACACCGCTCTGCCTTCATCATCGGCAGTATGGGTGGTTGCCGAATCCTGATCCGGGTCATAACCGCCACCGAAGATCAGCACATCATAAGCTTTCCCCTGGATTGACACCTTTGTCTTGACCGGTGTCGACCAGGTTTGCCCCATTTCCTCAAACCCGCTTGTGGCACTCGCACCTCCAGTTATGGACCACATCAGGCTGGGCGAGGAGGGGCTGGTTACATCCAGAGCATAATAACTTCTGCCACCACGACGCATACCAGAGAAGATGCGGACAAAGTCATTATCGGCACTGGCGATTTTGCCATCGTTATTTTCATCATGGCTCCACTTCACAACGGAGCCATCCATGCCGTACCGCTTGGTGGAGGATTCCGTACTGTTCATCATCGCCTGCTGGTTCTTTAACAGCTCGCGGGGGATAAAGGCGAAGTCACTTTGTCCTGTATTACCATCCACGGCATGGACAAAGCCCTGATTATCCGCGTAATAGATAGTAGTATTCTGGGGGCTGGTAGTCGCATCGTAGATCACCAACTGGGGAACAGAATGCAGCGGATCCGCCAGCAGCTGCCGCGCATCGGTTGTATCCGAGTCTCCGTCCACATCGTTGACATCCACACCGCGGGTCCAATTGATAATCTTCTCGAATTCCGCATCGGTCATGGTGCTGTCACCAAGGTCCGCCTTGGTGATGTTGGTGTTGGTAGTGACAACTGCATTGCCCGAGTTCGTGAGATTCGAACTACGAGAGTCCAGGTTTGAATAAACATTGCGTGTGGATGTCGTCGTTGGCAACTGGGACGCGGCTCCCCCGAGGCTGACGTCCGGCCCGTCAACCACCGGGCTCCACCAACTTTTTGCCGTTTCTTTAAAGAAACCGGTGGTGTTGTCGATAGCGGGATTACCATTGGAATCCACGATGACCGCAACCGAGTTACCGGAATTGTCGGTCTGAATGTCCAGCTTATAACGCTTCAGGTTGCCATCCCAGATGGCACCCTTATCCGACCGGAACAGGGCGTAATAGAGAGTGTTCAGGTGGTTCAGTCGATCGAAGGTATTGATCGCGACGCCCGGGGAAACATAAGTTGTGCCCTGAGCTCGGACCGCCTGATAGATTTTATCGAATGCGTCTTCCAAAGCGGCCTGGTCATTGGCCAGGTAATAATTGCCATCGCCGGCAGCGGCTGTATCCGACAGGAGCGCCTGGTCCGTGTGAAACCCGACAGTATGGGTAATCAGGTATTGGTCGCCATCCAGAGAGCCACTCATATCAGTATCGACCAGAAAACCGGCGATTTCGTCCAGGCAACTGCCATTGGAATCCGATGCGTTCCCATCCCCGCAAGTCTGGCCTATATAGGTACCAATAGACGAGTCAGTATCATCGGCAGTAGGTGCACCGTCAGTCAGGAAAACAGCATAGTTCTTCTGGCACTGGTAGGTAACCGGCGAAACGTATGACCCATCCGTCTCGGAAGTGACCGATGAGATCGGCTCGTCATCGTACAAGGGGGCATCACCCCGAAAGTAGCGAGCGGTTTCAGCCAGGGTTTCAGATAAAGGCGTGTTACCTACCGGGGACAGACCATCAACTAATCCCTTCAAGGTTGTCGCGTTAGCCTCCACGTCGACCGGCGCAGACAGGATATGGCCACCACTCTCGGTATAAGCTGTTTTTTCGGTACAGTTACCGGCGTCATCTTTACTGGTGCATTTTGTCTGGATGTTGAACTTCATGACGCCGACATTCACGTCCTGCATCTTGTCGATCAAGTTCTTGGTCACCGTTTGCACCACTTGCATGCGGGTAGTCTCGGTATTATCGACGGTGGTCCCCATGCTGCCCGAATTATCGATGATAAACATGATATTGGGCTTTACAATCTGCGAGGTGCCCGGCGGTGTAAAGAAGATCTCGGTATCATCCGCATAGACCGGCCCGCTCGCTGTGGCGGCAAACGCCATTGCCACCACTGACAGTATCAGGCGGAAATTGATGTATGTTTTCATTGCTCATCACCTCCTGAGGAAACAACGCCAGTGAAGGACACACGATGAGCCATCCCCGTCGGCCGGTAGATGTGAATAACGCCAGGTCTGCCATTGAAAGTGTCCAAATCACTTCCCTGCAATCGTCGTCCTCCGGCCTCAACAATCAGATCCCCCGAAGGAAGGAGGGAGGAAGCGGGACAGCCAGGACAGCCCTCGCCACGAACACCGACCACGTCGCCACCAGCACTGGTCACCAACTCAATCGCCCGCGCTTCCACCGCTTCGTAGGGCGAATCTATAAGCTGACCTGTGGGTTCATCAGCCAATACCAATGGCGCCAGGCCCCACAGCAACACGGCAACGACAGCTTTAAGGTTGAACATGCTATGTAAGTACAATTTGCTCATCTCTGCCTCCGGGGACGAACTCCCCTTATCAAATTCAGTAGTATTCAATGCCCTTGAACACCCGCGAGGATGCACCGGTATTTGTCATATTGGCCTCACCCTCCAGCTCGTAACGAAACCCCTTCAACTGGTTGGAACTCTCGTCGGCATCCATGGAGCTGCCACTGGTGACAATAACCTCACCAAGGTACCGCGCCTGATAGCTTCCACTCACGCCGTTGGCAGGATCGATGGTTACATTGACTTCGGAACTCAGGCCGGAGGCGTTCTGCATGGACTCTCGCAACAGATCGAGGTTGTTTGCGTATACCTGATCCATCAGCGACCTCACAGTGCTCTCCGCCGCCTGGAATGACCGGTTCGAATTCTGGGAATTCACCGCCATGCGTTCCTGCATAACAGAAGTGTTCATTCCGGTAATCCCGATCAGCGTCAGCACCAGCAGCACAATCAGCGATACGATCAGTGTTGCTCCGCGCTCCCGCCGAACTGAAACGAATTTTGTTTGCCTTTTCATAATCTGGTCACCATTACCCTGTCATCAGTCACGGTTGCGGAGCATTACTGTCGATACGAAGGTCCGGCGCAAGCGCTGGTCCTCCGGATGAGTGACGGTACCACTACCGCTGGTCCCGGTGATTGTCTCGCCGGGAAGGGCGTAAGCCGCGGTATCGTTGTCATCCCGGACCGGATCGGAGTGGCTGACCAGCATGCCGATCCGGAGTGCTTTCACACTTGTCATGTTTCCCACCTGGTCCGCAGGGCGGTAACGAATATTATTGGTAGCCAGCAGTTCACCGTACTCGATCTGGAGGTTCTCGACGTTTTCAACGATTTCCTCCGGCGGCAAGAGCGACCCGTCCAACTTATTTATCTGGCGGTACAATGCGAAAATATCGTTGCCTCGGGCATCGTCCCGACCGGTATCGGCGACAAAGTAGAGGGTCGAGGAGAATTTCATAATTCTTGCGTTTGCCGTATAGGCTCGGCTCAAACGGTTTGAACTGTTTACGCCCTTGGCATGAGCCCAAGTATTGGAAGAGGGCTGACTGGAGATACGGAAGAGATCCGCCGCCTCGCAATTGGAGATCATTACGATATCGTTCTGGGCAAACCGGACCACATCGTCACCTGTTACCTGAACATTGGCATTCTCCACTTCCATGTTGCCCGTAAGCCCAATAGCCAGCGTTTCGCCACGCTGCACAGAGATCACGTCACTGCCCACTTTGGCACTGGACTCGATTGCGGTACCGTCAAATTCTGTACCATCGGCCCAGGTCCCGTCCGTCACTTCCCAGCCACGCAACGTAGTCTCAAAAAAATCGGATGTGGGCGGGTTGTCGGCAATGATGTTCAACGTCACATCATCCGGATCGGCGCAGCCCTGGAACCCGACCATACGCATATCCCGGGCCATGAGATCCGTAGCGATACGGGCAGCTTCCTGGGTTCGCGCCAACGCATTGCTTACCTGAGAGGTCCGGTTGGAATCCATGTACACCGTGAACACCCCGAATATCAGGGTGGCGCTGAGAGCCAGCGCAACCATCAGCTCCACCAGCGAAAGACCACGCTGGGTTTTCCTCACACGGGCAATGTTCCTCACGTCAGGAGCCTTGATCATGTCATACCTCACAATAAAAACCGCACTGTGTATGAACCGTCGCCGCTAATGGTTTCACCCGCGTCCCCCTCACGGGCGACCTCATCCCAGGTCACGGTGACAGTATACCTGGACGTGGCTGCATCGAATTGAATCGTCCCAACCCCACCAGGTAACAAGACCGTGTCACTGCCCACACCCTGGATCTGACGAGTCCATTCCACCTTATCCACCGTTACCTGGTCCGCAGGTGTGCATCCGGCAGCATCAGCGGCACAGGCCGGGAGAGTCGTTGTCGCCCCGTCGGTGCTGAAGCCGGCATAATCCGACGCCCTTTCTTTGTTGGCGCGCATTCGATCGGCCATATCGTAAGCAAGGATGCTGGCCTGAGTCCTGAGATACGCTCCCTGGTTGTTGCGCATGCCTTCCAGAGTCAGGCCGGCCAGACCGAGCAGGCCAATCGCCAGGATGAACACTGTCACCAGGATCTCAATGAGTGTGAAGCCACGCTGACTTCGGGCGGCATTGCCGGTGCGGAAAAACAAATGTTTATGAATACGCTCTTTGTTCATGTCTTGGCTCACCATCACGGACAGGTAACGTCGTTGCCTTCATGGTCGTTCAGAATGCCATTGCCATCTGTGTCCCTGGCCAAATGGGTCTGACCCGAGAAATTGATCGAGATAGCCCTCGCCTCGGCAGCACCTCTTTCGTCACAGACAACAAACGTGCCAGCCACATTTCCCGAAGCAGAAGCCCTGGGAAAGCCTTTATTGTCAAACTGCACGTAATTGCCGCTGTCACTGGTCATATCAATAATTCTCAGCGTATTGCCGCCAGAAAGCCCCCCGCTGACCTTGAGTAGCTCATCAGTGCCACCAAATGCCGCATTCATGTCATCGTCACGGAATACAATGACGCCGGTTTCCCAGTTGGAGCTACCACTGCAGGTTGCACTGTCGGCGGAGGCACATACCGTAACGACACCGGAAAGAATCTTCGACGCTTCGCTGCGTGCGAAGCTCACAAGGCTGGAAGTCTCATTGATTTGTGCAGAGAGTCGATTATTCATCACCATCTCACGGTAAGACGGGACCGCAAACGCCGCGATGATCGCGAGGATGACAATGGTGATCAGAAGTTCAATGAGGGTAAAACCCGAATGACGCTTGATTCCAGACATAAATCCTTCCCAGTTTTACTTGAGTAAAGATTATGCCAGATGAAATTAAGAGGCCAGCGTCACTCGATCAGCGGCAAATGTCAGGGGATGAGCGGCATGCAAACTGTGTTTGGTGTGACGGCCATCACGTACACGCAAATACGTCCACCGCGCATGCCATCTAGCGTTGCTTAAAAGTCAGCTTAAATCTACCACATCAATCCGCAATTCCTTCGGCATGGAAAACACAATGTTCTCCTCCCTGCCCGCAATTTCCTCAGGCAGGTCGCCGCCAAGCTCGCGAAGGCGGGCTATCACATCATTCACCAGCACTTCCGGGGCGGAGGCACCGGCGGTTACGCCGACGGATTGCTTCCCATCCAGCCATTGCGGCTCGATCTGGGCAGCTTCGTCGATCAGGTAGGCAGGGGTACCCATACGCTCGGCCAGCTCCCGCAGCCGGTTGGAATTGGAGCTGTTGGGTGAGCCGACCACCAGCATCAGGTCGCAGTCACCGGCCAGTTGCTTGACGGCATCCTGGCGGTTCTGGGTGGCGTAGCAGATATCGTCTTTCCGGGGTCCCTGGATCTCCGGGAACCTGGCTCGCAGAGCGTCAATGACACGGGCGGTGTCATCCATCGACAGCGTGGTCTGGGTGACGTAGGACAGCCTGGATGCGTCTTTGACCGCCAGCTTTGAGACATCCTCTTCATCTTCCACCAGATAGATGTCGCCGCCGTTGCTGTGGTCGTACTGCCCCATGGTGCCTTCCACTTCCGGGTGGCCCTGGTGACCGATCAGAATGCACTCACGACCTTCGCGGCTGTAGCGCATGACTTCCATGTGGACTTTGGTGACCAGCGGACAGGTGGCATCGAACACTTTCAGGCCACGGCTGGCCGCTTCATTCTGTACCGCCTGGGAAACCCCATGGGCGCTGAAGATGACCAGGGTATCGTCCGGCACTTCGTGCAGTTCGTCCACGAAAATCGCGCCTCGATTCCTCAGGTTATCGACCACAAACTTGTTGTGAACGACCTCGTGGCGCACGTAAATGGGCGCCCCGAACACATCCAGGGCCCGATTAACGATTTCGATGGCACGGTCAACACCGGCACAAAAGCCACGGGGGTTCGCGAGTCGGATCTGCATATCTGCGCCTGCTGCTCTGGTTAGTGGGCCGGTCCGACCGGTTCCACGTCAATAATTTCTACTTCGAAGGTCAGTGTACGCCCTGCCAGCGGATGGTTGAAGTCCACCTCCACTTCGTCACCTTCCACACGGCTGACCACACCCGGCAACTCCTGCTGACGAGCGTCAGCAAAGGAGATCATCACCCCCGGCTCAAGCACCATATCGGCACTGAACTCATGGCGCTTGAAGGTTTGCACGTTGTTCGGGTTGTGCTGACCAAAGGCCTTCTCAGGAGGCACTTCTACCGACTTTTGCTCACCGGCGGTCATGCCCATCAGGTAGGCTTCGAAGTTCTCGGGCAGGTTTTCGTCACCAATCTCCAGGGTAGCCGGCTCTTTATCAAAGGTGGAATCCACCACTTCACCGTCCTGGAACTTCAGGGCGAAGTTGAGAGTAACGCGGGTTCCCTTGTCTACAGGCAATTCTTTCATCAGTGTTTATCGCTCCCGTCCGCAGCCTCTTCGGGGGGCTTGCGGAACATATCGAGAATCATCATGCCGGCACCAATGGTGATCGCGGTGTCGGCCAGGTTGAACGCGGGAAAATGCCAGTCCTGCCAGTAGAAATGCAGAAAATCCACCACATAGCCGTGCACGACCCGGTCATAAACGTTGCCAAGCGCGCCACCGAGAATCAGGGCGATGGCAACCGCCAGCCAGGTTTCATGAGATTTGAGGGACCGGAGCCAGATCACCAGAGCCACACTCACGCCTATGGCCAGTACCACGAAAAACCAGCGCTGCCAGCCATCGGCGCCCGCGAGGAAGCTGAAGGCAGCGCCGGTATTGTGCAGCAACGTCAGGTTGAAGCTCGGGATTACGGGCACCGGGTTGCCGTAGGTCAGCATGGCTGTCGCCATAGCCTTGGTCCCCAGGTCCAGGGCAATCACCAGAACGGCCAGCCACAACCACTTCAGTTTGGCGCCGGGGCGTTCATCACTCATAACCGCATCCATCAGGCAAACGAGCGGACTTCACCCGCCCCTTCCACGTTGGTTACACAACGGCCACAGAGATCCGTGTAGGTCGCGTGCTGTCCCACATCTTCACGGTGATGCCAGCAGCGCTCACACTTGGCATGGGCCGCCGGGGTCACCCTCACCAACAATCCTTCATGGGTGGTGGGCTCGGCATCACCGGCTTCGGACACCGGCCTGACGGTGGCTTCCGAGGTGATCAGCACGAACCGCAGCTCTTCACCCAGGTGTTTGAGATCCGCCGCCAGCTCACCCTCACAGTACAGGGTGACTTCTGCGCTCAGTGAACCTTTGATTTCACCGCGGCCACGGGCCTCCTCCAGGCACTTGTTCACCGCTTCCTTGACGCTGTAGATTTCACGCCAGTAGTCACGACCCAGTTCGGCATTCTCCGGCAGCGCGGTCAGGCCCTCGTACCAGGTCTCGTAGAACACCGTGTCGCCACGCTTGCCCGGCAGGGTCTGCCAGATCTCGTCCGCGGTGAAACTCAGAATCGGTGCAATCCAGCGCACCAGAGCTTCGGCGACGTGGTAAAGCGCGGTCTGACAGGAACGTCGCTCGCGGCTGTCTGCCTGAGTGGTGTACTGGCGGTCCTTGATAATATCGAGGTAAAACCCGCCCAGTGTCGCTTCGCAGAAGTTGTACACCTTCTGATAGATGCGCAGGAAGGCGTAGTTCTGGTAGTCCTCGTCAAGCTCGTTCTGCAACTGCAGGGCACGATCCACCATCCAGCGGTCCAGGGCAATCATGTCCTCCGGCGCCACCATGTGCTTCTCCGGCTCGAAACCGGTGAGGTTACTGAGCAGGAAGCGCGCGGTGTTACGGATTCGACGGTAACCGTCTGCGGTCTGTCGGAGAATGTCCTTGGAGACGGTCATTTCTCCACTGTAATCCGTGGCAGCCACCCACAGGCGCAGGATGTCGGCGCCCAGCTCGTTCATCACTTCCTGGGGCGCGATCACATTACCCATGGACTTGGACATCTTGTGGCCCTTGCCGTCCACCGTGAAACCATGGGTCAGCACCTGCTTGTAGGGAGCCACGCCGTTCATGGCGATGGAGGTTTTCAGGGACGACTGGAACCAGCCACGGTGCTGGTCGGAACCTTCCAGGTACATGTCCGCCGGGAACTGACCCAGTTCGGTACGCGGGCGCAGGACCGACTCGTGGGTCACACCGGAGTCGAACCAGACATCCAGAGTATCCGTGACTTTCTCATACTGGTCGGCGTCATCACCCAGCAGGGCGTCGGTGTCCATCTCGTACCAGGCATCGATACCACCGGCTTCGATCTCCTTGGCCACGGCCTCGATCAGGTTCTGGGTATCCGGGTGCAGGTCCTGGGTTTCCTTATGGATAAACAGGGTAATCGGCACCCCCCAGGTACGCTGACGGGAGATACACCAGTCCGGGGATTGCTGGAACATGGCCTCGATGCGGTTCTGGCCCCAGGCAGGAATCCAGCGCACACCCTTGATGGCTTCCAGGGCATCGGCACGCAGGTTCTCTTTCTCCATGCTGATGAACCATTGCGGTGTGGCACGGTAGATCAGCGGTGTCTTGGTGCGCCAGCAATGGGGATAGCTGTGGCGGAACTTCTCGGAAAACACCAGCTTGCCCTCACGCTCCAGCGCGGAACACACCGGCTCATCGGCTTTATACACGTGCACACCGGCAAACTCGCCCGCGGCAGTCGTGTAGGTGCCATCGGCCTGCACCAGGTTCAGGGTATCGATACCGTAGGCCTTGCCGACCTCAAAATCTTCCATACCATGGTCGGGGGCGGTGTGAACGGCGCCGGTACCCGCGTCCGTTGATACGTGATCCCCTAGAGTCACCGGCACCTGTTTGTCATAAACCGGATGGTGAAGCGCCAGATGCTCCAGCGCCGCACCAGAACAGGTGGCCAGTACCTCGAAATTCTCCACAGACCAGCGCGCCATGATGCCTTCCACCATGTCAGCGGCCAGGATCATCCGTTCCGGTCCCTGTCCGACATCCAGCTGAACCAGGGCGTAGTCCAGATCGGCACTCAGCGACACCGCCTGGTTGGCGGGGATGGTCCAGGGCGTGGTGGTCCAGATCACCACAGACACGTCCCCTTCCCCTTTGTCAGTGCCAAACAATGACAGCGCCTTGGCCTGATCCACCGCCGTGAAGCGTACATCGATCTGCGTGGAAGTCTTGTCCTGGTACTCTACCTCGGCTTCTGCCAGTGCGGACTGACCTACCACACTCCAGTAAACCGGCTTGTAACCACGAACCAGATGACCTTTGGCAACGATCTTGCCAAGCGCGCGAACAATACCCGCTTCCACTTTCGGGTCCATGGTGAGGTAAGGCTTGTCCCACTCCCCCATCACGCCCAAACGGATAAAGTCGGCTTTCTGCCCGGCGATCTGCTTGGTGGCGTAGTCACGGCAGGCCTGACGGAAGGTTTTATAGTCCACCTTCACACCCGCTTTGCCGATTTCCTGCTCGACCTTGTGCTCGATCGGCAGACCGTGGCAGTCCCAGCCCGGCACGTAGGGGGCGTCGTACCCCATGAAGCCGCGGGACTTGACGATCATGTCCTTGAGAATCTTGTTGACCGCGTGACCGATGTGAATGCTGCCGTTGGCGTATGGAGGGCCATCATGAAGGATGAACTTGTCGCGGCCTTCACGCTGCTTGCGCAGGTTGCCGTAGACGTCCAGGTCCTGCCAGCGCTTGAGCATATCCGGCTCGCGCTTGGCCAGGTTACCGCGCATGGGAAAGGCGGTTTCAGGCAGATTCAGAGTGTGCTTGTAGTCGCTCATGGTATGTGTGCGTACTCTTTCGGTCAGTTGTCATCAGTAAAATAGAGGCCAGATCACGCCGGTCGACCTCAGCGGTCACCAGCGGCGGAACCATTGTCGGCAATCCACGCCCGGGCGCTGTCAAAATCACGGGCTATTTGCGTTTTCAGCTCGTCTACGGAGGAGAACTTGATCTCTTCCCGCACACCGTGACGAAACACCACTTCAATATGTTGCCCGTAAAGTGTGCCAGCAAAGTCAAACAGGTGCACTTCCAGCGATGGCTGTTTGCCATCCACAGTCGGTCGGAGGCCAATATTGGCGACACCGTCGTGAACGGAGCCGTCTTCCAGAGTCGCACTGACAACGTACACCCCCTGAAGCGCAGGCATTCTACGCAACAGGATGTTTGCCGTCGGCGCGCCCAGCTCGCGACCAAGCTGACGACCGTAGACTATTCGCCCCCGTATCCGGTACGGATGCCCAAGCAGCTGTTCCGCCTGCTCGAGGCCATCCACATTCAACAGATTTCGTACCCGGGTGCTGCTCACTCTCTCGCCGCCAACGGTCACGGTTCGGGTATTCTCAACGCTGAAGCCGCGCTGCTTGCCGACCTGTTCCAGCAGGGCAAAATCCCCGGCGCGGTCACAGCCGAAGCGGAAATCATCACCAACCACCAGGTGCCGAACCGCCAGCCCGTCGATCAGAACGTCCTCGATGAATCCCATGCCGGAGTAGCTACGGAACTTCTCGTCGAAACGCAGGCACAGCACGATATCGATGCCTTCGGCCAGCAGAGCCTCGAATTTCTGGCGGAATGCCATCAATCGGGGTGGCGCCTCGCTGCCCTGGAAAAATTCACGGGGCTGTGGCTCGAAGATCATGACCACGGACGGCACACCGAGGGTGCGGGCCTTTTCCTTGACCTGGTCCAGAATGGCTTTATGACCAATATGAACACCGTCAAAGTTACCGATGGTGGCAACACAACCATCGGCTAGAGGTGAGCCCTCCTGTCGGGAGAGAGTTTTCAGGTTGGTCAGGCCCCGGATCAGACGCATGTAATGCGAACCTTCAATTGCCAGCTGTGCATTCCACGGACGGCCGACGGCCATCCGCTGGTGAGAAAACGCGCGATTATAACCTACCTGTGGCGGAAATGTCTTACCCGGACGCCAGCAACCGCCAGCGCCACAAAGTAAACCGCCACCCCGGCTGCCACCAGAACACCCATATCCGCGGCCTTCTGCAGCCCACCAGCCGCCAGCCATTCGGCCACAGGGGCCTGCAACCAGACAATAACACCCGCAAGCGCGGCGTTGGCAAACGCAAGCTGGGCCAGGAACCGGGGCCAGCCCGGCTGGCTTTTCCAGGCGCCTTCCTTCCGCAACCCCCGCCACAACAGGAAACCGTTCAGCCAGGCGGACAACGAGGTCGCCAGTGCCAGCCCTGCGTGGGCCAGCGGAAAGACGAGGATAAGGTTAAAGACCATGTTGGCAACCATGGCGATCACACCGATCTTTACCGGTGTTTTGGTGTCCTGCCGGGCAAAGAATCCCGGCGCCAGCACCTTGATCAGCATAAAGGCCATCAACCCGGCCGAGTAGGCACGCAGACTCTGCGCGGACATGGTGACATCACGATCCGTCACTTCGCCATAATGGAACAGCGTGGCGATCAGCGGCTCGGCAAGCAACGCCAGGGCCAGTGCGGCTGGCACGCCAATCAGCAGAACCGCGCGTACAGCCCAATCCAGCGTGGCGGCGAATTGGTCAGCGGATGCCGCCGCATGCTTGCGGGAGAGACTGGGCAGAATCACCGTCGCAATGGCGATACCGAATACCCCCAGGGGCAGCTCGGACAAGCGGTCGGAGTAATACAGCCAGGAGACACTGCCGGTCTGCAGGAACGAGGCCAGCACCGTATCCAGCAACAGGTTGATCTGACTGACCGAAACACCAAACAGCGCCGGCGCCATCAGCCGCAGGATCCGATTTACGCCTTCATGGCGATAATCCACCCTGGGCCGAGGCAGCAATCCGAGGCGCATCAGAAAGGGCAACTGAAAGAACAGCTGCAGGGCCCCGGCAATAAACACGCCCCAGGCCAGGGCCATGACCGGCGTCTCCATCAGCGGCGACAGGAAGATGGCGGCACCGATCATCGCCAGGTTCAGCAACACCGGCGTAAAGGCCGGTATCGCAAACCGGTCGTAACTGTTGAGAATGCCGCCAGCGAATGCCGTCAGCGAGATCAGCAAAAGATACGGAAAGGTGATCCGCAGCATGTCGCTGGCCAGACCAAACTTGTAATCATCATCCAGAAAGCCTGGCGCAAACAGCGCCGTCAACAACGGCGCCCCCAGCATCGCAACCAGGGTGACCCCGAGCAGCACCAGCCCGAGGGAACCGGCAACCGCGTTGACCAGCCGCCGAATCTCCGTGATATCCTCCTTTTCCCGGTAGGATGACAACACCGGCACAAAGGCCTGGGAAAAAGCCCCCTCTGCGAACAGCCGGCGGAGGAAATTGGGAATCTTGAAGGCGACGAAGAAGGCGTCGGCACTGGCTCCGGCCCCGAAATAGCGGGCAATCACCATATCCCGCACCAGCCCCAACACCCGGGAGAGCATGGTCATCACCCCAACCAATCCAGACGAGCGGAGCAGGCCCGGCGCTTGCGGCGGTTCTTTTTTCTCTGGTGTATCTTCAGCTTGGGATGACATGCGGGTCCTGATGTCTGAAATGGCTCGTAAAACTGACTGGCGGCGAGTTTAACACAGCCCTTCTGCACCACGGGATGAAATGGTTCCAGAGGCGCCTTAAGCCTTGACATTTAAACCCATCAGCGGCATAGTTCCGCGTCATTTATTTCGACGCGCTGGTTTTGGCGCGCCCGCGAATTTTTCGAATCAATTACAGATTTTCAGGAGTTATACGGTGGCAAATTCCCCGCAAGCCAAGAAGCGCGCACGTCAGAACGAGAAGAACCGCAAGCACAATGCCAGCCTGCGTTCCATGGCTCGTACTTACATGAAAAAGGTTCAATCCAAGATTGAAGCCGGCAACTACGAAGAAGCTCAGGCTGCCTTCAAGCAGTTCCAGCCGATCATGGACAGCATGGTCAACAAGGGCGTTTTCGCCAAGAACAAGGTTGCTCGTCATAAGAGCCGCCTGAGCGCCAAGATCAAGGCCCTGAAGGGCGCATAAGCGACTTTCCTTCAGAGCTGAAAAAACCGGCTTTCGAGCCGGTTTTTTTGTGCCTGCCCGAGATTTCTCTAGACGATCACCATGTTATCCCGGTGAATCATCTCCTCTCCCGAGATATACCCCAGCACCTCTGCAATCCTGTCACTGGAACGCCCGGCAATTGCCCTGGCCTCGTCCGCATCATAGTTGACCAACCCGCGGGCAACCTCTTTCCCATTCTGGTCCACACAGGAAACCATTTCGCCGCGACGGAACTGACCGGAAACACCCTTGACGCCAACTGGCAACAGGCTGCGACCACCAAGACATAATACCCGTACGGCACCATCATCCAGAGCGAGCTGACCTCGCGTTTGTAAATGACTGGCAAGCCATTGCTTACGCGCTGCAATCCGCCCCTGCTCCGGCAACAGCATCGTGCCAATCACATCGCCACTACGCAGGCGGGTAAGAGCATGCTCGATCCGACCACCCACGATGACAGTAAATGCACCCGAACGCGCCGCCAGACGGGCCGCACGAACCTTGGTCTGCATACCGCCACGCCCCAGTGCACCGGCACCGCCACCTGCCATGGCATCCAGCTCATGATCCCCCGCTTTCCGCTCGGTGACCAGTTGTGCATCCGGGTGCTTGCGGGGGTCCTTATCGAACAGCCCAAGCTGATCGGTGAGAATGATCAGGCCATCTGCCTCAATCAGGTTAGCGACCAGGGCGCCCAGTGTGTCGTTGTCACCAAAGCGGATTTCATCGGTCACCACCGTGTCGTTCTCGTTGACGATCGGCACCACACCAAAATCCAACAGCGCCCGCAGCGTGCTGCGCCCATTCAGGTATCGCTTGCGGTCAGACAGATCATCGTGAGTCAGCAGAATCTGGGCGGTATGGATATCGTGGCGCTTGAACTGGGCCTCCCAGGTCTGCACCAACCCCATCTGCCCAACCGCAGCCGCGGCCTGCAACTCATGGAGCTGTTGCGGACGGGACGTCCACCCCAGGCGACTCATCCCTTCAGCGACAGAGCCCGACGAAACGATAACCACCTCAACGCCGTCTTCGATCAGCTCGGCAATCTGATCCACCCACAACCCCAGGGCCTCAACGTCCAACCCCTTACCGTCATTGGTCAGCAGGGCGCTTCCTATTTTCACAACCAGGCGACGAGCCTGGCGTAACTGGGTGCGTTCACTCATGGTTCGCCTGGATGCTCACTGATTCGTCTATCGGTTTATTCGGGGGCATACACCACTTCGACATCGTAATCATCGTCGTCGAAGTCGTCATCGTCGTCATCCTCACGGGCAGCCCGGCGAGCCTGCCGCTCAGCCTCGATACGGGCACGGGCCTCTTCATCCATCTGGCGGCGGCGCGCCGCTTCGCGCTCGGCAAATTCAGGATTCTGCGCCTCTTCCTCGGCCTGATCTTCAATCCAGCGCATGACCGCCTGAGTCAACGGCTTGGTGCCCTCTCCACTCAATGCGGAAATACGGAACACAGGCCCTTCCCACCCCAGCTCGTCAATAATGGCCTGGCAATGGGCGTCCCGATCCTCCTCCGGGACCATGTCGACTTTATTCAGAACCAGCCAGCGCTCCCGGTTGGCGAGAGTCTCGCTGAACTTCTCCAGCTCATGCTCGATGGCGCGCACCGACTCGGCAGGAGAGGAGCCGTCATAGGGAGCCACGTCCACAAGGTGCAACAGCAGACGGGTACGCACCAGATGCTTCAGGAAACGGATACCAAGCCCGGCACCTTCAGCGGCACCCTCAATAAGACCGGGAATATCCGCGATCACAAAACTCTGGTGCGCCTGCACGCTGACCACGCCAAGGTTCGGCACCAGCGTGGTAAACGGATAGTCCGCCACTTTGGGACGCGCGGCCGAGACCGAACGGATAAAAGTGGACTTACCGGCGTTGGGCATACCCAGAAGCCCCACATCCGCCAACACCTTGAGCTCCAGGCGCAGATTGCGCAGCTCACCCTCAGAGCCCTTGGTCGTCTGACGCGGAGCGCGGTTGACCGAGGACTTGAACCGAGTATTGCCGAGGCCGTGGAAACCGCACTGGGCCACCTTCAGACGCTGCCCGGCATGGGTCAGATCACCAAGCACCTCATGGGTATCCATATCGACAACCGTGGTGCCTACCGGTACCGGCAGGACCAGATCCTCACCTTTTGTGCCGGTGCAGTTACGGCCGGAACCCGGCTCACCATTTTGAGCCTTGTGCTTGCGCTGGAAACGGTAATCAATGAGCGTATTGAGCGACTCATCCGCCTCCAGATACACGGAACCACCATCCCCGCCATCGCCCCCATCGGGACCACCCTTAGGAACGTACTTTTCGCGCCGGAAACTGAGACAGCCGTGACCGCCCTTGCCGGCTTCCACGATGATGGTGGCTTCGTCTACGAATTTCATGGACCTACCCTTTGCGCTGTGCGCATAAACTAAAAAGCCCCGCAGCCTCTAGGAAGCTTTGCGGGGCTCCGGATCACCCTGATGATACCACCAGAGCAATCCAAGGTTCGACAGAACCGGATCGCCGCTGCTTACGCAGCCGGAACGATGCTCACGAACTTACGGCTCTGCGGGCCTTTGACTTCGAACTTCACCTGGCCGTCTGCTTTCGCAAACAGGGTGTGGTCCTTGCCAATGCCAACGTTGTTACCTGCGTGGAAGCGGGTGCCGCGCTGACGAACAATGATGCTGCCTGCAGAAACAGCCTCACCGCCAAAGCGCTTCACACCAAGTCGTTTCGACTCGGAATCGCGACCGTTACGGGTACTACCTGCTGCCTTTTTATGAGCCATTACAAGCCTCCTTATCTAAGGGGTTACTCGAGGGTCTTAGCCCTTGATACCCGTGATCTTGACTTCAGTAAACCACTGACGGTGGCCCTGACGCTTCATGGAATGCTTACGACGACGGAACTTGATGATCTGAACCTTGTCGTGACGGCCGTGGCTGACCACTTCCGCTGTCACTTTGGCACCATCAACAACCGGCGCGCCAACCTGAACCTTGTCACCATCGGCAACCAGCAGAACGCGGTCAAACTCGACGTTACCGCCGGTTTCCACTTCCAGCTTCTCCAGCTTCAGAGTTTCGCCTTCTTTTACACGGTGCTGCTTACCACCGCTAACAATAACTGCGTACATTAACGTTCTCCGCGATTGACCCATCCCTGCTCTTATCCACCTGGTTCTAAGGGAAGCGCTTCGGCAACCCTATAGCAGGGAGCGCAGGTTGGGATGAGTTGGGCGCGTGATTGTACGAAAACCGGCCCCGCAATACAAGCCAAGTTGACACTGAAAGCTCCAGTACCTAGCATTGCCGCTTCCTGCCCCTATTTATCAAAAAATAGCATCAAAGAAAGCATCAACAAATAGTATCAACGAAAACACCAGAAAGGGATCCACAAGCCGCATGACAGCCCAGCGCATTTACGACACCGTGGCGAATGATTTCAGCCGCGTGAACGACCTGATCATCAAACGGCTTTCTTCCGACGTCCCGCTGGTGGAGAAAATAGCCCACTATATTATTGAAAGTGGCGGGAAAAGGCTGAGACCACTGCTGGTCCTGCTATCCAGCCAGGCAGTCGGTTACCACAAGGACGACCACCTCAAACTGGCCGCCGTCATCGAATTCCTGCACACCGCCACCCTGCTCCATGATGATGTGGTGGACACATCCGACATGCGCCGGGGCCGCAGCACTGCCAACGCCCGGTGGGGAAACGCTCCCAGCGTGCTGGTAGGTGATTTCCTCTATGCCCGCGCATTCGAGATGATGGTGGAACTGCAAAGCCTGCGCATCATGGACGTACTGTCACACGCCACGGCGGTGATTGCCGAAGGCGAGGTGATGCAATTGATGAACGTAAAGAATCCGGACCTCACCGAGGCGCAGTACATGGAGGTTATCCACAACAAGACCGCCATGCTGTTTGAGGCCGCCTCCCACACCGGTGCCTTGCTGGCCGGCGCCGATGAACGTCAGGAGAATGCCCTGAAGGACTACGGCAAGCACCTGGGACTGGCTTTCCAACTGGTGGACGACGTACTCGACTACCGTGGCGACGCCGAAGCCATGGGCAAGAACGTGGGCGACGACCTCGCCGAGGGCAAAACCACCCTGCCCCTGATTCACGCCATGGAGAAAGGCGTAGAAGATGAACGCCAACTGATTCGTCAGGCCATTCGCAAAGGCGGCCTGGATGACCTGCCAGCCATATTGCAGATTGTCGACAGTTCCGGCGCGCTGGAGTACACCATGGCAAAAGCCAGGGAGCAGGCTTCCCTGGCAGCGGAGTGCCTCGATGTCCTTCCCGAATCCGATTACAAAGAGGCGCTGGCACTCCTGACCGAAGTTGCCGTTGCCCGCGTCAGCTAACTCAATCCAGTGACTCTCTGCCGTGAGGCGCCTCAAAATCCAGTTGCGGCCCCACAGGGACAACCTGGGTCGGATTGATGGTCCGCTGGCTCACGTAGTAGTGGCGCTTGATCTGGCCAATATCAACTGTCTCCGACACTCCCGGCACCTGATACAAATCACGCACATACGCGGACAGCGCCGGGAAGTCCCCGATGCGTTGTCGGTTGCACTTGAAGTGACTGTAATACACCGCGTCGAACCGAATCAGCGTGGTGAACAGACGCCAGTCCGCTTCGGTCAACTGCGTCCCGACCAGGTAGCGCTGCTTTGCCAGCCGCGCCTCCAGCCAGTCGAGTGAGTCAAACAACGCCCCATAGGCCTCTTCGTATTTGTCCTGGGCCGTGGCAAATCCGGCCTTGTACACACCATTATTGACGGTGTCATAAACCCGGGCATTCACCTCGTCGATCTCACCTCGCAGCGGCTCGGGATAGAAGTCCAGATCCTCACGCACACCATCAAGACCATCGAAGGCGGAATTGAACATGCGGATGATCTCGGCTGATTCGTTGCTGGCAATGGTCTGCTTTTCCCGGTCCCACAGCGTTGGCACTGTCACCCGTCCGGAATAGTCCGGCGCCGCCCGGGTGTAGACCTGATGCAGGAACTCGAACTCGTGCACATGATCCCTGTGCTGCTCATCACCGGGCCGGAACTCCCACCCGTTCTCTACCATGTCCGGATGAACCACCGACACAGAGATATGCTTCTCCAGCCCCTTCAGCTTCCTGAAGATCAAGGTGCGATGGGCCCAGGGGCAGGCCATGGAAACGTACAGGTGGTACCGGCCCGACTCCGCCTTGAACCCACCGTCACCCTCCGGACCGGGCGACCCATCCGCCGTTACCCAGTTGCGAAAGCGGGCGGCCTCCCTTTCAAACTTGCCACCGGTCTTGCTGGTGTCATACCACTGGTCGTGCCATTTGCCGTCAACTAAAAGCCCCATAATATTGACCTCTCCAAAACCCGATAATATTTGAAGAAGAATAACGGTCAGCCTGCTACCCTCTCAAACAAGCATTTCTGGCCAACAACTTCAGATAATTCGAACATGCATACAGCCATCACCATAGACGCACTCAAGGTCCTCGACGCCATCGATCGCAAAGGCAGTTTTGCCGGCGCGGCCGGGGAGCTATTCCGGGTCCCCTCTGCGATCAGTTACACGGTGCAAAAGCTCGAGGAAGACCTGAACATCGCCATCTACGACCGTAGCGGCCATCGGGCTACTCTGACACCAGCCGGTCGCTACCTGCTCGAGGAAGGCCGAACTCTCCTGGAAGCCGCCGAAAACCTGGCACACACCACCAAACAGGTAGCTCAGGGTTGGGAGACGCGACTGCGTATCGGTTTCAACACCTTGCTGCCCGCCGAGTGCCTGTTTCCGGCCATCAGGGCTTTTTACGACCTCGGAGTGCCTGTAGAAGTTCAGATCATTGAGGAAGTCTTCGCCGGCTCCTGGGACGCATTGCAGAGTCGCCGCGTCGACCTGATTGTCGGTGCCGACCAGCTCAGCAAGCCCGCCGGTACATTTACCACCAAGGCGCTCGGCAAGATGAATTTTGTGTACGCCGTTGCCCCAGACCACCCACTGGCGGCGGCAACCCAGCCATTGGCGGAAGAAGACATCGCCCGCTACCCGGCTGCGGTCGCAGCCGACACCTCCCGCTCACTGCCACCAGGGCATGCAGGCATCTTCCGGCGACAGCCCACCATCACGGTGGCCAACATTGACCAGAAGATCGCTGTACAGCAGGCAGGGCTAGGGGTTGGCTGGCTACCGGAATCGAGAATTCGCTCACAACTGAGGGAAGGCCAATTGATTGCCCTTGATGTCCACGATGTTCGCCAACCCATCATGCTCCATCTGGCGCGACACGCGGAAGATCAGGGCAAGGCTCTGATGTGGTTCTGGAAAACCCTGAGCCAGTCCGAGGAACTGACCTCCTGGCTCGAAACCTGATCCGGAGTTCGACGTGGCCGCCGAGGCGTAGGCGGATTCGGCAAAACAGCCAACGGAATCCGGCACTACTCGTTTATACTGCCGGAAAACAAAACGCCGAACGGAGTTCAAACATGCGGCAGTTGTCGGAACTGGATGCCTCTTTTCTTTACCTGGAGTCGGAAACGGCGCCCATGCACATCGGGGGCATCTACCTGTTTGATGGTCGTGGCAGCAGCAAACCCCTGGCCTTCAGCACGTTCGTTGCCTACCTTCGCAGCCGACTCCACGTGGTTCCGGTGTTCCGCCAACGCCTGAAAGAAATCCCGTTTCGTCTCGGCCGGCCCTACTGGATTGATGACCCTGATTTCAGCATCGAGCGCCACCTCGCCTACGTCAACCTGGGTGAGCACGGTCGTGTGCAGAGCCTGATGGAACTTGCCTCCAAGATTCTGGAGGAACCGCTCAAACGGGATCGCCCACTCTGGCATATCACTTTTGTGGATGGCTTCCCCGCAGCGGATGACGACGAAGGCCACCACGGGTTCGCACTGATCGTGAAACTGCACCATGCGGCCATTGATGCGTTCAGTGGTGAGGAGATCATTGGCAAGTTGCTGGAATATACGCCGGAGGCAAGACCGATTTCCCAGCCCCGTCCCTGGCACCCCAAGCCCGCTCCATCAGAAGAGCGGGTTATTGTGCAGACCGGCGCCAACCTGCTGCGCAAGCCCTTACAGGTCACCTCTCTCGCGTTGAGCGCAGCGGAGATAACGGCGCGGGGACTGATCCAGAAGCAGATGCGGAAACTGCCGTTACCATTTCCAGTGTTCTCTGCCCCCCATAGCCCTTTCAATCGCCAGATCACCGCCAATCGTCAGATCGTTGCGGCCGATATCGATCTGGCCCGGCTCAAGGCCATAAAAGCCAGCCTGGGTAACGTCACCCTGAACGACGTAGTGCTTGGGCTCTGCGCCGAGGCACTTCGGCGATACCTGGCTAATCAGGAGGGAGACCCTGACAAGTCGCTGGTCGCCATGACTCCGATATCTGTGCGCTCAAACAGCCTGCGTAAAGCGACCGGCAACCAGATGTCCGCCATGCTGCTGGACCTGGCGACCAATGAACCGAACCCTGCCCGCCGAATCCGCAAAATCCACCGCAATGCGGTGGCATCGGAACCCTACCGGGAAGCCATTGCAGCGGACAGGCTCACGGAACTGCTGCCGTCCACCATGCTGGCCCTGTCTGCCCGGCTCTACTCTGAACTCCAGATTGCGCAACGTTATCAGCCGGTTTTCAACTTGCCCATCACCAACGTTCCCGGCCCGCAGGTTCCACTCTACCTTCAGGGCGCACGTCTGGTGCGGCAGTATAATACCGCGCCACTGTTTGACAGCATGGGGCTGGTTATCGTGGCCGTCAGTTACGAAGGGCGGTTGACGGTTAACTTCACTCTCTGCCCCGACGTTGTGGCAGATGGCGAGTCACTTAAACCGTTACTTGAAGAAAGCCTGGTCGCCATCGAGAACTCAGCAGCGACGCTGACCGAATTTGACGAAGAACTGGACGGTCAGGCGGAGAACGGCCAGAGCCTCACCGATGAGGCCCTGACATTGCTCGAAGGTATGCTGAAAAAAACACTTCAGCGCTTCCGGCGCTGAAGTGAGGTAGGGCCCTTATTCAAACGCCCAGCGTAGGAAAGTACGCTTTTCCTCTTCGCTGGCGTCTTGCCAGAGAGCTTTCAACTGCCCCAAGGTGTCGCCATTCGTCGTTTCAGCTACCTCGTGGCTATCACTGGAAACGGGCGTACGCGCCAGATTCGTGGACTCACCGCCCCACAACTCGAACTGCGCCACCTCCTCACCGGCCTCGTTCACGATGGCGCCAGCGAAATCTTCCCTCAGTGCTTCCGCCTCACGGCGGGATTCCGGTTTGGTGAAATCGAAATGGTAGGTCTCACCCGCCTGGGCAACGAAAGATACGGCCTGAGGTTCTGTTTCCACCACATGAACCTTTGACTCACCATTTTTGACGACATCGGTCCTGGCCCAGATCGTCTTATAGTTGAATACGACCTGATTCTCCCCGGGCAACAGCTCGTAGTTGAGGGCGAGGTCATCCATGAGGAAGTTGCTCATACTGCGACCATTAACACTGGTCACCTGAATCTCGCCCGGAGCCTTTAACAGGGCACGACCATCTACATCAGCCTCCCCTTCCCACGTTTGTATCCTGGTCAGGGGTGAGGCGCACCCGGCCAGGAAAATGGCAGCAAGAGCTAAAACGAACAACCGGAAAATCATTACGGGAAAGGCTGCCACCTTGAAAACCCGCGAAACGTGATAAATACTCATGAAATATCCTTATGCAGTGATGAGATCAGACTGCTGGCATTCTGACGAGTGCCATTAGCCAGAGCAAGAGGGGGCGCCCGGTTTCACGCCTCTCCTTCGCTCCAGGCGAATCGTCAGAATGAGACCCAGAGCTTACAAACAATAAAAACCGGTTGAAATCGCCCGAAATTGGTTTAATTTTAAACAATCGGATGACACGTAGCCCTGAAAGCGGGAAAGCACGCAGAAAGCGCCAGGGCACAGGAGGCACCATGGACACTCAACGCCGGACCGAGGAAGATGGGCCAGTACCGTTTCGCAGCAGCCGTTTTTTCTGTGTGGGGAGCAAGTGGTACTTCACCACAAGGGAAGGTTTTGACAGTGGCCCCTTTGCCACTCGCGATCGCGCAGAAACCGGGCTGAGACGCTTTTTACACGTTGTCCGTCTGCTACCCGAAGAGCAACATCAGCAAATTCACTGAATCTACCAGCCAAACGGGTCCGGCTCACCGGAAGAGCCGGATCAGATAATGATCGGCATCAACCACCGGTCAATGGCGAAAAGACACCCCAGCGCCATAAACCCCGCAACCACATCGTCCACCATGATACCCAGTCCACCAGGAGCGCGCCGGTCAATCCAACTGATGGGCCAGGGTTTCACCACGTCGAAAAACCGGAACAGCGCGAAAGCCATCAGCACCCCATAGATATTGTCGGGAATCAGTGCCAGCGCAATCCACATGCCGACAAACTCATCCCAGACAATGCCACCGTGGTCGTGTACTTTCAGGTCAGTGGCCGTCTTTCCACAAAGCCAGATCCCCACAACAAAGGCAACCACTATGACCGCCCAGTAGGCAGCGAACGGCAGCCAGGCAATGGTTAGCCAGAGTGGAATTGCCGCCAGGCTGCCCCAGGTGCCCGGTGCGCGGGAGGCAGCGCCACTGCCAAACCCGAATGCCAGCAGGTGAACCGGGTCACGCAGAAAACCGGGAGGCAGCAGTGCTTCGGTCAATTCGGGTTCCTGCAGGTCATCATCACTACTCATCGCTTACTCCCGAAATGATCGTATCCACCAGTCACCAACCCGCTTTCAATACCCTTGATACCGTTTCCGGCTACCACCTTACCAATAATACTCAATTGCGCATGCACGGCCTCTGGCAAACCTTCCCACAAATCCGGCGGGACAGCGACGCAAAGTTCGTAATCGTCACCGGCCTCCAGTGCCAGTCTGAGCGCCTCTGCCGGACCCTTGAGGCGACTTACTGCGGCAGATACGGGTACTGCCTGACAATCCAGCTCCGCGCCGACATCTGAGGCCCCCAGAATGTGCCCGAGGTCCGCCAACAGGCCATCGGAGATATCGATGGCGGCGCTGGCTACCTCTCGCAATGCCATTCCCAGGTCCAGCCTGGGAACCGGAGCGTGATATCGCTCCAGAACGGCCCGTTCATCCTCAGACGGGGAGACGCTTTGAAGATAATCCAATGCCGCGCCTGCTTCCCCAAGGGTGCCCGACACGCACAGATAATCCCCCACTCTCGCACCGGAACGTAACATGGCTTCACCGGCAGGCACCTCGCCATGCACCTGCAGACTGAGCGTCAGCGGCCCCCGGGTGGTATCCCCTCCGGCCAGCTCCAGGCCAAAGGCCCGAGACGCCCGGGACAGTCCGCGGGAAAAAGGCTCCAGCCATTCCGGGGACGCTTCCGGTAAGGTCAGCGCGAGGGTAAAACAGACAGGTTTTGCGCCCATGGCAGCCAGATCACTGGCGGCCACAGCCAATGATCGCCAACCGAGATGTTCGGGATCATAACCGGCGGGAAAGTGAACTCCCTCCACGAGGGTGTCCACGGAAAAAACAAGCTCGTGACCGGATGCAACACGCTCGATAGCACAGTCATCCCCCGGACCGAGCACCAGCGACGCAGCGCGGCTCTGCCCGGCGAGAGGACTGAAATAGCGGCGTATCAGTTCGAACTCACCCATTCGTTAGCGCGGGCGGGTCTCAGCCAGCCGCAGGCGACGGCTGAGCTTGTCGAGGATACTGTTCACAAACTTGTGCCCTTCCGTACCCCCGAACTTTTTGGCCATTTCAATGCCTTCGTTGATCACCACCTTGTAAGGCACATCCAGACGATGCTTCAGCTCATAGGCACCAAGGCGGACAATCGCCAGCTCCACCGGATCCACTTCATTCAGTGGGCGATCAAGAAACGGCTCCAGCAACCTGTCGAGTTCAGCCTGCTCACGGTGAACCCCACGCAGCAGATCCCGGAAATAGAGGGCATCCACCTTGGTCATATCGTTATCGACCAGGAATTCGGATTCGATGTCCGATATCGCGCTCTTGCTGAAATGGCGCTGATAAAGCCCCTGCATGGCCAGGGCTCGGGCACGGCGACGATCACCAGCTTTCGGTTGCCCGGATGCACCCGGCTGCGGGGAAGTGTCTTCAGTTGCGCTCATCACTCACCCAGCTTCTTGAACAGGCTGACCATTTCCAGGGCTGTAATCGCGGCTTCCGCACCCTTGTTGCCAGCCTTGGTGCCCGAGCGTTCAATGGCCTGCTCTATGGAATCCACTGTCAGCACGCCGAAAGTCACCGGCACATCGGTTTCCAGACTGACTGCACCCAGCCCGCTGGATGCTTCGCCAGCAACATAATCAAAATGCGGCGTACCACCACGGATAACGGCACCGAGGGCAATGATCGCGTCGTGATCACCGGTTTCGGCCACCCGCTTGACGGCCAGCGGCATTTCGTAAGCGCCGGGGACACGCACGATGGTAATGTCGGCGTCAGCAATGCCGTGACGACGAAGGGTATCAACTGCGCCCTCAACCAGGCTTTCCACAACGAATCCGTTAAAGCGACCAACCACCAGGGCATATCGACCGCTGCAGTGGGTGAAATCGCCTTCAATTACTTTGATATCTGCCATGAACGGCTCCTTAACGGGCAACGCTGAACACCAGCGCTGCCGGGTTCATCATTCGGGGGTATAGGGTACGTACTCTTCCACTTCCAGATCGAACCCGGAAATCGCGGAAAACTTGATGGGCGGGCTCAACAGGCGCATTTTTCCGACACCAATGTCCTTCAGGATCTGAGAGCCGGTACCCACGGTAAAGTAAACGCCGGAACTGCCTTTCGCGGCTGAGGCCTGCTCCTCCCCGAAAAACTCATGTATCCGGTCTTCCAGGTTGTAGCTGTCTTCGGCGCTATTCAGAAGCACCACCACGCCCCGACCTTCCTCGGCCACTTTCTCCAGGGCATGGTGCAGCGGCCAGCTACGTGAATCGGCACGACGGGCGCCCAACAGGTCCCGCAAAGTGTCGGTAATGTGCACGCGCACCAGCACAGGCTCGTCCGGCCTGATATCGCCCATGACCATAGCCAGGTGCGTCGAGCCCTGGATATTGTCCCGATAGGTCCGCAGGTTAAATACACCGTATTCCGTATCGAGGTCGTACTTCTCAATGCAGTCGATAGTACGCTCGTTCAGGGTACGGTAATGAATCAGGTCGGCGATGGTACCTATCTTCAGATCGTGCTGTTCCGCAAACCGTTCAAGATCCTCACGACGGGCCATGGAGCCATCGTCGTTCATGATTTCGCAGATCACACCCGCCGGCTCACAACCCGCCAATGCGGCAAGGTCACAGGACGCCTCGGTATGACCGGCGCGGCTCAGCACACCGCCGGGATCCGACATCAACGGAAAAATATGGCCAGGCTGAACGAGGTCGGAAGCCTTGGCATTCTTCGCCACGGCAGCCTGCACGGTTCGAGCCCGGTCAGCCGCAGAGATACCGGTGGTCACGCCCTCGGTTGCTTCAATTGACAGGGTAAACTTGGTTCCGAACCCGGAGGCGTTACGCTGGACCATCAACGGCAGCCCCAGTTGCTCGCAGCGGGTGCGGGTCATGGGCATACAGATCAGGCCGCGACCAAAGCGGGCCATGAAGTTGATGGCTTCCGGCGTGCAATGCTCTGCCGCCATTACCAGGTCGCCTTCATTCTCGCGGTCCTCGTCGTCCATCAGGATCACCATCTTGCCCTGACGAATATCTTCAATGATCTCTTCTATGCTGTTCAGTGCCATAGGTATTTTGCACCCTTTCAGTTTGCCGGAGCGGGCTCCGCAACGGACAAACCGTGAATTGAAAACGTTACCGTGGCGCCAGGATCAGACGTTGATCCTCACCCACCTGACGGCGATCCAGTACCTTCCATTGTACTTTATCCGCCATGGATTCCAGTGGCAGGTGGGCTGTTGGCCGCCCCGTACTGCCTAAAAACACCGGCGCCTGGTAAAGCCAGAGCTCATCCACCAGGCGTTCGTCAATAAAGGTACCGGCCAGGGTTGGCCCGGCTTCCACCAGCAATTCGTTGATCCCCAACTCGCCGAGGGAATCGAGCAGCTCACCAACATCAATGCCATTATCCTTCCAGGCAACCCCGGTCAGACTGACTCCCAGAGCGGCAAGATCCTGGGCCGGCGCGGTTGCCAACGTGGGGGACGCACAGTACACCTGAACATTCCCACCCTGAAGAATGTTTGCGCCGCATGGTGTGCGGGCATCACGGTCTGCGATCACCCGAAGCGGCATGCGGGATGGTTCGGTCGCATCGCCAATATCCCCCAGTTCCTCGCGCCGCACCGTCAGCGACGGGTCGTCGGCGAGTACCGTGCCAACACCGGTCAGCACGGCATCACTGATGGCGCGCAGGCGCTGCACGTCCCGGCGGGCGTCCGGCCCGGTAATCCACTGACTTTCACCGGAAGCCATCGCCGTACGCCCATCCAGGCTGGCCGCCATCTTCAACCGGACAAATGGGCGGCCGGAATTCATTCGCTTCATAAAGCCGGGATTGAGGCGGGCGGCTTCATCTGCCAGCAGGCCTTCGGTCACGCGGATGCCCGCCTCGCGAAGCATATCCAGCCCACGTCCGGACACCGAAGGATTGGGATCCTTGGTGGCCGCAAAGACATGGGCGACACCCGCCTCGATCAACGCCTTGGCACAGGGCGGCGTGCGGCCGAAGTGGCTACACGGTTCCAGGGTCACATAGGCCGTTGCGCCCCGCGCTGCCGGGCCCGCCTGACTCAGTGCGCGAATTTCAGCGTGGGCCTCACCGGCTCGCTCATGCCAGCCTTCACCGAGAATCCTGCCGCCCCGGGCGATAACACAGCCAACCCGTGGGTTCGGGTGCGTCGAGTAGCGCCCACGCCAGGCAAGCTGCACCGCTCGGGCCATGAACGCAGTATCCTGGGCGTCTATCATGCTTTGCCCTTGGAGGAGTGGTTATCAGCCAGTACCTTGGCCACATCCACCGGATCGTCGCCGGAATTGGCCGACAACCGCTCAATCTCTTCCTTGAATTCGTTAATATCCTGAAAACTCCTGTAGACCGACGCAAACCGGACGTAAGCCACCTTGTCCAGTTGGCGAAGTTCGGTCATCACTTCTTCACCAAGCTGCATGGATTTGACTTCACGCTCACCGGTTGCCCGCAAACGGAACTTGATACGGTTCAATGCAGCGTCGATTTCCTCAATACTGACCGGGCGCTTTTCCAGCGCTTTCATCAGGCCGGAACGCAGCTTTTCCTCATCAAACGGCTGACGCGTGCCATCCTGTTTGACCACCCTCGGCATCACCAGCTCGGCCGATTCGAAGGTTGTGAACCGCTCGCGACAGGACAGGCACTCCCTGCGGCGACGCACCTGATCCCCCTCGGCCACCAGCCGTGAGTCAATCACCTTGGTATCTGCTTCACCACAGAAGGGACAGTGCATATTCGGGAGCTCCGGAAAATAGCCGGGGTAAGAGTCACCGGTTAATGAGTAGCCGGGTCGTCGACAGGACGACCCGGCGTGCTTGCCTGAAGTTTAGCCCGCGTATACCGGGAAGCGAGCACACAGGGCTTCAACCTGTTCACGCACGCGGTTATTGACGGCATCGTCCTCCAGGTTGTCGAGGATGTCACACATCCAGCCAGCCAGGTCGCGGCATTCGGTCTCACCAAAACCGCGGGTAGTTACCGCCGGAGTACCGATACGCAGCCCGGACGTCACAAACGGAGAGCGTGGATCGTTGGGAACCGCGTTCTTGTTGACGGTAATGTGCGCGCGGCCAAGGGCAGCGTCCGCATCCTTACCGGTAATGTCCTGCTTGATCAGGCTGACCAGAAACAGGTGGTTTTTAGTGCCACCGGACACCACATCGTAACCGCGCTCAATAAATACCTGCGCCATGGCCGAGGCGTTCTTCACAACCTGTTGCTGATACGTCTTGAAGTCATCGCTCATGGCCTCCTTGAAGCACACGGCCTTGGCAGCGATCACGTGCATCAGCGGGCCGCCCTGACCACCCGGGAACACCGCAGAGTTCAGCTTCTTCTGCAGATCCGCATCGTCACAGGCCAGAATCAGGCCACCGCGTGGGCCGCGCAGGGTCTTGTGGGTGGTGGTTGCAACCACATGAGCGTGGGGTACCGGATCCGGGTAAACGCCTGCAGCCACCAGACCGGCAACGTGAGCCATGTCGACAAACAGGTAAGCACCCACTTTGTCCGCAATCTCACGGAAACGGGCAAAATCCAGCTCCTGGGAATAGGCAGAGAAGCCGGCGATGATCATCTTCGGCTTGTGCTCAACCGCCAGGGCTTCAACCTCATCGTAGTCGATCAGGCCGGTATCGTTGTTGATACCATACTGGACGGCATTGTAGATCTTGCCGGAGAAGTTCACGCTGGCGCCATGAGTCAGGTGACCACCGTGGGCGAGGCTCATGCCAAGCACGGTATCGCCCGGCTTCAGCAGCGCCATGAATACCGCGGAGTTGGCCTGGGAGCCGGAATGCGGCTGCACGTTGGCGTAGGCAGCGCCGAACAGTTCCTTGGCGCGATTGATCGCCAGGTCTTCGGCAATATCGACAAACTCACAGCCACCGTAGTAGCGCTTACCCGGATACCCCTCGGCGTACTTGTTGGTGAGCACGCTGCCCTGGGCTTCCATCACCCGCGGGCTGGTGTAGTTTTCTGACGCAATCAGCTCGATGTGAGCTTCCTGACGTTTTTCCTCCGCCTGCATGGCGTTCCAGAGTTCGTCGTCAAAGCCGGCGATTTTCATATCACGATTAAACATGGATGCGCTGCCCCTGTGTGCTTAGCTGCCCGAAAAATTTGGGCGGCTATTCTATCCTACAAATGGGTGAAAAATCATCCTTTATACCGCTCGTGGCCCCTCCGCAGAAACCGTCACATCGCAATTTCCACCAGCTTTCATCACCTTTCCGCAATTGCCATAGCCTGCCGGTTTCGCTACCTTACGGGGCTAATCTGATCATTCCCTTTATTTACCTCCGAATACAACAGAGGACACAGCCAGTTATGGCCCAGTACGTATACACCATGAACCGCGTGGGCAAGGTGGTTCCGCCCAAGCGTGAAATTCTCAAGGACATTTCCCTGAGCTTCTTCCCGGGCGCCAAGATTGGCGTACTCGGCCTCAACGGTGCCGGTAAATCCACCCTGCTTCGCATTATGGCGGGTGTGGACCAGGATTACATCGGCGAGGCCCGCCCCCAGCCGGGCATCAATGTCGGTTACCTGCCCCAGGAGCCGGAGCTGGACGAAGACAAAACCGTCAAGGAAATCGTCGATGAGTCAGTCTCCGGCGTCCACGACGCGCTGGCGGAACTGGACCAGGTTTATGCTGCCTACGCCGAACCGGATGCGGATTTTGACGCCCTCGCCAAGAAACAGGGTGAACTGGAGGCCTACATTCAGGCCACTGACGGTCACGATATTGAGCGCAAGATGGAAGTGGCTGCGGACGCGCTGCGTCTTCCGCCATGGGATCAAAAGGTTAAAGTGCTGTCAGGTGGTGAGCGCCGCCGGGTAGCGCTCTGCCGCCTGCTGCTGTCCGGCCCTGACATGTTGTTGCTGGATGAGCCCACCAACCACCTGGATGCCGAATCCGTGGCCTGGCTCGAGCGCTTCCTGCACGATTACGAAGGCACCGTGGTTGCCATCACCCACGATCGCTACTTCCTCGACAATGTTGCCGGCTGGATCCTGGAACTGGACCGCGGCCAGGGCATTCCGTTTGAAGGCAACTACAGCCAGTGGCTGGAGAACAAGGAGAAGCGTCTGGAGATGGAGTCCAAGCAGGAAGCTTCTCACCAGAAAGCCATCAAACAGGAACTGGAATGGGTCCGCAGCAACGCCAAGGGCCGCCAGTCCAAGAGTAAAGCCCGTCTGGCTCGCTTTGAGGAAATGAGCTCCCAGGAGTTCCAGAAGCGCAACGAAACCAACGAGCTGTATATTCCGCCCGGACCACGCCTGGGCAACAAGGTTATAGAGGTTGAGGGCATCAGCAAGTCTTTCGGTGACCGCCTGCTGTACGAAGACGTGTCCTTCAGCGTTCCGCCGGGCGCCATTGTCGGCATTATCGGTGGTAACGGTGCCGGCAAATCGACCCTGTTCAAGATGATCGGGGGGTACGACAAACCCGATTCCGGCGACATTATCGTGGGTGAGACAGTCGAACTGGCATACGTGGACCAGATGCGCGACCTGGACGGCAGCAAAACCGTCTGGGAAGAACTCTCCGATGGCAACGATATCATCAAGGTTGGCAACTACGAGACCCCATCCCGGGCCTACGTGGGACGCTTCAACTTCAAGGGCAGCGACCAGCAGAAACGGGTCGGCGACCTGTCCGGGGGTGAGCGTAACCGCCTGCACCTGGCCAAGCTACTGAAGCAGGGCGGCAACGTACTGCTGCTGGACGAACCCACCAACGATCTGGACGTGGAAACCCTGCGCGCCCTGGAAGAAGCGCTGCTCAACTTCCCTGGCTCCGCCCTGGTGATCTCGCACGATCGCTGGTTCCTGGACCGGGTAGCCAGCCATATCCTGGCATTCGAGGATGACGGGGACGTGGTCTACTTCGAGGGCAACTTCACCGAGTACGACGAGGACTTCAAGAAGCGCAAGGGGGATTCTGCCATGCAGCCCAAGCGTATGAAGTACAAGAAGCTCGCCTGATGGCCAAAGCCAAAACCGCCTTTGTCTGCACCGAATGCGGCGCAGACTATTCCAAATGGCAGGGCCAGTGCACGGCCTGCCAGGCCTGGAATACCGTCAGCGAAGTCCGCGGCGTCAGCAGCAATGCCAAAGGCGCCCGCGGTGCCCGCTTCGAGGGGTTCGCCGGCAGCCTGTCGGCAGTCCAGAGCCTGGACGACGTCAGTCTGGCCGAGCAGCCCCGCATCAGCTCCGGCATGCAGGAGTTTGACCGGGTGCTGGGCGGCGGCCTGGTAGAAGGGTCTGCCGTCCTGATGGGCGGTCACCCCGGCGCCGGCAAGAGCACCCTGCTGCTTCAGGCCGTCTGCCATCTGGCCGCAAGCGTTCCCGCTCTGTATGTAACGGGTGAGGAATCCCTGCAACAGGTGGCCATGCGTGCCAAACGCCTGGGCTTGCCCACCAGAGACCTGAAAATGCTGTCGGAGACCAGCGTCGAGCGGGTGATGCAGGTGGCGGAAGCGGAAAAACCCCGAATTCTGGTGGTGGACAGTATCCAGGTGATGCATGTCGCCGAAACGGAATCCGCCCCGGGCAGTGTCTCCCAGGTCCGCGAAAGCGCCGCCTATCTGACCCGATTCGCCAAACAGACCGGTACAATCCTGTTCCTGGTCGGCCACGTCACCAAGGACGGCAGCCTCGCCGGCCCGAAAGTACTGGAGCACATGATCGACTGCTCCATCCTGCTGGAAGGCTCCAGCGACAGCCGCTACCGCACGTTACGGGGCATCAAGAACCGCTTTGGCGCGGTGAATGAGCTGGGCGTATTTGCCATGCTGGAACAGGGCCTGAAGGAAGTGAAGAACCCCAGCGCGATCTTCCTCAACCGGGGCGAAGAAGCGGCGCCCGGCAGTGTGGTGATGGTGGTCTGGGAAGGAACCCGACCCATGCTGGTGGAGATCCAGGCGCTGGTGGACATGGCCCAGGGCGGCTATCCAAGGCGCGTCGCCGTAGGGCTGGATCAGAACCGGCTGGCGATGCTGTTGGCGGTTCTGCATCGCCACGGCGGGATGCATGTGTCGGATCAGGATGTCTTCGTCAACGTGGTTGGCGGCGTCAAGGTCAACGAGACCAGTGCGGACTTGGCTCTGTTGGCTGCGATTGTCTCGTCCTTCCGCGACCGCGCCCTGCCCCAGGATCTGGTGATTTTCGGGGAAGTCGGCCTGTCGGGGGAGATTCGCCCGGTACCCAGCGGTCAGGAGCGAATCTACGAGGCCTCCAAGCACGGTTTCACCCGCGCACTAGTGCCCAAGGCCAATGTACCGCGCAAACCTGTCGAGGGGATGACAGTGATTCCGGTGACCAAGCTTAGCGAGGCGCTTTTAGCTTTAGAGGAGGTTTAAACGTCTACCCCTAGACTTCCAGAATTGGTGCATGGGAGGGGTTGGGGTTCCTTTTCAAAAACCGCTACAAGCACATCCATGTGCGCTTCTCTCCGGCCATCCATGGCCTCCGAAATTTTTGAAAAGGAACCCCAACCCCTCCCCTCGAAACAAGCAGATAACGCCGACAGCGCAAAGCCTGAAAACGGGATGAGCAGATTGAGCAGGACAAATCAGCTGACACCCTAATCAATCAAATGCGCAAACTCCCTCTCAAGCAACGCCTGATCCCCCAGGTTAAGCTCAACAAGCCGCTTTAAGTGAGTGGCACTTTCCAGGTCGATGTACTGACACTTGAACCCCAATCGCTGCGACTCAACATGTCTAAGCTCCACCGCCATAACAATGGCCGTTTCATTGTCGTCCAGATGAACGATCACCTCGCACGGCTCGTTTAACGGCACGTTCCACTCGTTCGGCCTTTTTACCAGAACGCCTTTCAGGGAGATATCCAGCACCTCCGTTAACCAGACACTGTCCTGGCAGTGAAGCTCACAGGGGGCGTCGAATTCAATACGGTGGAATCGTCGTTTCTCAGGGGGTTGAGTCGGCAAGTGGTTACTCCTGTTTACTGCTTTTGTTCCATATGACTATAGACCCGACAGGAGGATGCATCCAGAGGAGTTTTACGAGTGGTATTTGGTGATTGGTGCACGCGTTGCGTGCCTAATCCGACCTACGAGTCCAGAACGGAGATATCAACGTGGCCGAATATACCAAAACAGTCGAAGCGAGGCCGTTGTGGGGCCCTTTCCAAAAATTTCGGAGGCCATGGATGGCCGGAGAGAAGCGCACAGGGAAGTGCTCGTAGCGGTTTTTGGAAAGGGCCCCACAACGGCCGCAACCACCAAACTCTCAGGCTAGGAGCCGGCGAAAACCATAGTTAGCGGTGATACTCAGGACTTAGCTCTACCACCGCCTCAATAAACGCCTTGGCGTGCTCCGGATCCACATCCGGGGTGATGCCATGCCCCAGGTTGAAGATATGCCCCGGGCCGGTGCCGAAGCGACGGAGGATATCCGCCACTTCCTGGCGAATACGCTCAGGCGGCGCATACAGCATGGCCGGGTCCATATTGCCCTGCAGGGCAACCCGATCGCCGATGCGAGCACGGGCATTGCCGATGTCTGTGGTCCAGTCCAGACCTACTGCATCTGCACCGGAATCGGCGATGGACTCCAGCCACTGACCACCATTCTTGGTGAACAGGATCACCGGAACACGACGACCTTCGCTCTCGCGAATCAGGCCATCCACGATTTTCTTCATATAGCGCAGCGAGAACTCCTCATACGCCCAACTGCTCAGCACCCCGCCCCAGGTATCAAAAATCTGGACCACTTGGGCTCCGGCGCGGATCTGGCCGTTCAGGTAATCAATGACACAGTCTGCCAGGTGATCCAGCAGGCGATGCATCACCTCCGGCTGGCCGTACATCAGCTTCTTGGCTTCACGGAAATCCTTGGAAGAACCGCCCTCGATCATGTAGGTAGCCAGTGTCCAGGGGCTGCCAGAGAAGCCAATCAGCGGAACACTGCCATTAAGGGCGCCACGGATGGTGGATACCGCGTTCATCACGTAATCCAGGTCCACCTCGGCCTTCATCGTAGGCAAGGCTGCAACGTCCGCCTCAGAGCGGATCGTATGCTTGAACTTGGGACCTTCACCGGTCTCGAAGTACAGGCCGAGTCCCAGCGCGTCCGGGATGGTCAGGATGTCAGAGAACAGGATGGCGGCATCCAGCGGGAAACGCTTCAGAGGCTGCAGCGTGACTTCACAGGCCAGGGGCGTGTTCTTACAGAGACTGAGAAAATCCCCCGCCTGGGCTCGGGTCGCACGGTACTCGGGCAGGTAACGGCCGGCCTGACGCATCATCCACACCGGTGTGCGATCAACGGGCTGGCGCATCAATGCGCGCAGGAAGCGGTCATTTTTCAGCTCGGTCATAGGATTTCCAGTCTGCTCTCGGTCTGTGAAATGTGGGGTGCAATGATACCCCGTTTACAGCAATAAAAAAGGGCGGCTTACCCGTAGCAAGCCGCCCTTCTGATCTGAATCAGGTCCGTCCTCAGATATCCAGGTAATCCAGGATGCCTTCAGCGGCCTGACGGCCTTCCCAGATAGCGGTTACGACCAGATCGGAGCCGCGGACCATGTCACCACCGGCAAAAATCTTCTGGTTGCTGGTCTGGAACGCAAACTCAGCCTCTTCCGGCGCCGCTACACGACCGGAATCATCGGTATTGATGCTCTGTGCATCAAACCAGTCTGCCGGGCTTGGGCGGAAACCAAAGGCCACCAGCACGGCGTCAGCCGGGATCACCTCTTCACTGCCCGGAACCACTTCCGGACGGCGGCGGCCGTTCTCGTCAGGCTCGCCTAACTGGGTCTGGACAACCTTCACCCCTTCCACCTTGTCTTCACCAATGATGGCAATGGGCTGACGGTTGAACATGAACTTGACGCCCTCTTCCTTGGCGTTTTCAACTTCCTTGCGGGACCCCGGCATGTTCGCCTCATCCCGGCGATAGGCACACGTGACGCTCTCTGCCTGCTGGCGAATAGACGTGCGGTTGCAGTCCATCGCGGTATCACCACCACCCAGGACCACAACACGCTTGCCTTTCATGTCGATGAAATCATCCGCGTTTTCCTCGTAGCCGAGGCGACGGTTGACGTTGGAGACCAGGAACGGCAAGGCGTCGTACACACCCGACAGATCTTCCCCGGGGAAGCCGCCTTTCATGTAGGTGTAGGTGCCCATCCCCATGAACACGGCGTCGTATTCCTCAAGGATGTCTTCCATCATCACATCCTTGCCCACTTCCGTGGACAGGCGGAATTCCATCCCCATTTCCTCAAACACCTGGCGACGACGGGTCATGACGGACTTTTCCAGCTTGAACTCGGGAATACCGAAGGTCAGCAGGCCACCGATTTCCGGGTAGATATCGAATACCACCGGCTTCACGCCGTTGCGCACCAGAACGTCAGCACAGCCCAGACCCGCAGGGCCGGCACCAATCACGGCGACCTTCTTGTCGGTCCACTTCACCGCAGACATATCTGGCTTCCAGCCCAGAGCGAACGCGGTGTCAGTAATGTACTTCTCGACAGAACCGATGGTGACCGCACCGTATCCGTCGTTCAGGGTACAGGCACCCTCACACAGACGGTCCTGCGGGCAGACACGGCCACAGACTTCCGGCAGGGAGTTGGTCTGGTGGCACAGCTCAACCGCCCTCATGATGTTGCCTTCGGAAACCAGCTTCAGCCAGTTCGGGATGTAGTTGTGTACCGGGCACTTCCACTCACAGTATGGGTTACCACACTCCAGACAGCGATGCGCCTGTGGCGCCGCCTCTTCCTGGGTGAACGGGTGGTAGATTTCCCCGAATTCCTTCTTCCGCTTCTTTGCGGGTACCTTTTTCGGGTCTACGCGCCCTACTTCGACAAACTGGAAGTCGTTATTCAGTCGTTCTTTCATCATGATGCTCTCATCAACTCGATTTCGACGGGGGCACCGCTCTGTGGCGGATACCCCAAACCCTGATCGTTCCGGCGCTTATTCCGGGCGCGCGCGGGTGCTTGCCAGCAGGCTGCGCAGGTTGGCAGCCTTGGGTTTCACCAGCCAGAAACGGCCGATGTAGTCGTCGAAATCTTCAAGAATGTGCTCTGCCCACTGACTGCCGGTCTCCGAGATGTGCTCACGGATTACACCGCGCAGGTGATTACGGTAGGACTCCATGTCCTCACGGGAGATGCGCTGGATTTCCACCAGCTCGTGGTTGTACTTGTCCACGAAGGTGTTATCCATATCCAGTACATAGGCAAAGCCACCGGTCATACCGGCACCGAAGTTGTATCCGGTAGAGCCGAGAACCGTCACCAGCCCGCCGGTCATGTATTCACAACAGTGATCGCCGGTGCCCTCAACAACCGCATGGGTTCCGGAGTTACGCACCGCGAAACGCTCGCCTGCCGTGCCGGCAGCAAACAACTTGCCACCGGTTGCACCGTACAGACAGGTGTTCCCGACGATGGAGGTTTCATTGGTCTTGAAGCTGCTGCCACGGGGCGGCTTGACCACCAGTTTGCCGCCAGTCATCCCTTTGCCCACGTAGTCGTTGGCATCACCCTCAAGGATCAGGTTGAGACCACTGACGTTCCAGACACCGAAACTCTGCCCGGCGGTACCGGTCAGGTCGAGAGTCACAGGCGCATCCAACATGCCCTGGTTGCCGTGCTTCTCAGCAATTTCACCAGACAGACGCGCACCGATGGATCGGTCACAGTTGGTCACGCGATAGGACCATGCACCACCGGACTTCTCTTCGATAGCCGCGGCAATATCTTTCACCATCTGCTCGGCAAGCGTGCCCTCATCAAACGGATGGTTGCGCTCTACCTGACAGGTCTGTGGCTTGTCCGCAGGGATGTGATCGTTCGCCAGAAGGCGGCTCAGATCCAACTTCTTCTGGCGCTCGGTATCACCCGGCAGGCGCTCAAGCAGATCCACCCGACCCACCAGTTCTTCCAGGTTGCGAACACCAAGCTTGGCCATCCACTCGCGGGTTTCTTCGGCAACGAAGCGGAAGAAGTTCATGGCCATTTCCACCGTCCCCTTGAAGTGCTCTTCACGGAGATGGTCATTCTGGGTGGCAACACCGGTGGCACAGTTGTTCAGGTGACAGATCCGCAGGTACTTACACCCAAGGGCAACCATTGGGGTGGTACCAAAGCCGAAGCTCTCGGCGCCAAGAATCGCACCTTTTACCACATCAAGGCCGGTTTTAATGCCTCCGTCGGTCTGCAGACGGATTTTTCCGCGCAGATCGTTGGCACGCAGGGCCTGCTGGGTTTCCGTGAGGCCAAGCTCCCACGGTGAACCGGCGTAACGGATTGAGGTCAGCGGGCTCGCAGCGGTACCACCGTCATAACCGGAGACAGTGATCAGGTCGGCGTAGGCCTTGGCAACACCCGCGGCAATCGTGCCCACACCCGGCTCGGATACCAGTTTCACAGACACCAGCGCCTTCGGGTTCACCTGTTTCAGATCGAAAATCAGCTGCGCCAGATCCTCGATCGAGTAGATGTCATGGTGCGGTGGTGGCGAAATCAGCGTCACGCCGGGCACCGAATATCGCAGACGTGCGATCAGGTCGTTTACCTTGCCACCCGGCAGCTGACCGCCCTCGCCAGGCTTGGCGCCCTGGGCAACCTTGATCTGCATGACATCGGCACTACGCAGGTACTCGGCAGTCACACCAAAGCGACCAGAGGCCACCTGCTTGATCTTGGAGCGCTTCTCGGTGCCGTAACGGGCCGGGTCCTCACCACCCTCACCAGAGTTCGAACGCCCGCCGAGGGTGTTCATAGCGACCGCCAGCGCCTCATGTGCCTCAGGGGACAGTGCCCCCAGGGACATGGCCGCGGAATCGAAGCGCGGGAAGATGTTTTCAGCCGGCTCGACCTCGGAAATATCAATGGCCTTGAGGTCTTGGCGGAATCCAAGAAGATCCCTCAGCGTCGCCACCGGCCGCTCATTCACCAGCCCGGCGTATTCCTTGTAGTGACCGTAATCACCACTGATCACCGCTTCCTGGAGCTTGCCGACCACATCCGGATTGAAGGCATGGTATTCCTGGCCGTGAACGTACTTCAGCAGGCCGCCCTGGGACACCGGCTTGCGGGGTTTCCAGGCCACAGCTGCCAGCTGCTCCTGATCCTGCTGAAAATCAAAGAACCCGGCACCCTGGATACGACTGGGCACACCTTTGAAACACAGGTCGACCACCTCATCGGCAAGGCCAATGGCCTCGAACAACTGGGCGCCACGGTAGGAGGTCATGGTCGAGATACCCATCTTGGACAGGATCTTCAGCAGCCCCTTGTTGATGCCCTTGCGATAGTTGTTCTTGGCCTCGATCGGATCCATCAGCAGTTCACCGGTACGGATCAGGTCGTTCAGCACCTGATACGCCAGGTACGGATAGACGGCGGTCGCACCAAAGCCGAACAGGACCGCGAACTGATGAGGATCACGGGCCCAGCCGGTTTCCACGATAATGTTGGAATCACAACGCAGACCCTGCGCCACAAGGTGGTGATGAACCGCACCAGTGGCCATCAGCGCGTTCACCGGCAGCTCACCTTCCTTGAGATCCTTGTCAGACAGGATCAGCAGCACCTTACCATTGCGCGTGGCTTCTTCAGCCTGCTCACAGACACGGCGTATGGCTTGCTCGAGGCCCATCTCCGGGCTGTAGCCCATGGAAATATGAGCAACCTCGAAACCCGGCCGATCATTGTTCGCAATCTTGAGGAACTTGGCCGGCGACAGTACCGGTGTGGTCAGAATGATCCGGTCCGCGTGGTCCGGTGTTTCCTCGAAAACATTGCGCTCAGACCCGAGACAGGTCTCGAGCGACATGACAATCGCTTCCCGAAGCGGATCAATCGCCGGGTTTGTTACCTGGGCAAACTTCTGGCGGAAGTAGTCACCAACGTGACGCACCTTACTGGACAATACCGCCATCGGAGTATCGTCGCCCATGGAACCCACGGCCTCCTGGCCATTCTCCGCCAGCGGACGTAGCACCTGATCGCGCTCCTCGAAGGACACCATGAACATCTTCTGGTGCACCAGAAGCTCGTCGGCGTCCATCAGACGGAACTCAGGGGTGTCCTGATTCAGCGTGGATTCAACACGCAGCGCGTTCTCGCGCAGCCACTGCTTGTACGGGTGAGCATTCTTGAGGCGCTCATCAATGTCCGGAGTATGGAGTACTTCGCCGGTCTGGGTATCAACGGCCAGCATCTGGCCCGGTCCTACCCGGCCCTTCGCCACAACGTCATCGGGCTCATAGCCATAGGTGCCGATTTCCGATGCCAGCGTAATGAAGTCATCCTTGGTGACCACCCAGCGCGCCGGGCGCAGGCCATTCCGGTCCAGCATGCAGACCGCGTAGCGGCCGTCCGAGAATACCAGGCCGGCAGGACCGTCCCACGGCTCCATATGCATGGAGTTGTATTCGTAGAAGGCCCTCAGATTGGAATCCATGGTATCCACATTCTGCCATGCCGGCGGAATCATCATCCGCACTGCACGGAACAGATCCACCCCACCGGCCAGCAGCACTTCCAGCATATTGTCCATGCTCGAGGAGTCGGAACCAGTCAGGTTCACCAGTGGCTGCAGGGTCTGAAGGTCCGGCAGGTCCGGAGAGCTGAACTTGGCCGCACGGGCGATCGCCCAGTTGCGGTTACCATCGATGGTATTGATCTCACCGTTATGCGCCAGGAAACGGAATGGCTGGGCCAACGGCCAGCGCGGCATGGTATTGGTAGAGAAGCGCTGGTGGAAGACACAGATAGCGGTCTGCAGATCCGGATCGCCAAGATCCTTGTAGAAATTCGCCAGATCGGCCGGCATCATCAGGCCCTTGTAGGCCAGCGTACGATGGGAAAGGCTACAGATATAGAACTCGGAATCATCCGCCATGTCGCGCTCGGCGTAGCGGCGACCAATAAACAGGCTGATTGCAAACTCTTTCTCTGCCTTGTCAGCCGGCGCCACAAACACCTGCTCAATACGAGGCAGACAATCCAGGGCCATGGGCCCAAGGCAACTGTTGTCCGTCGGAACTTCCCGCCAGCCCAGAATATCCAGGCCCTGCTCGGTCAGACGCTTTTCAATGGCTTCCCGCCCGGCTTTTGCCTTGGCTTCGTCCGGGTTCAGGAAAACCTGGCCAACGGCAAACAGATCTCCGGGCTCCTTGCCAAACGCCGCTTTAGCGGCCTTGCGCAGGAAGGCATCGGGACTTTGAATAAGCAGGCCGCAACCATCACCGGTCTTTCCGTCTGCCGCAATACCACCACGGTGGGTCATGCAGGTCAGTGACTCGATGGCAGTTTGCAACAACTTGTGGCTGGCATCGCCTTTCATATGGGCGATCAGTCCGAAACCACAGTTGTCCCTGAATTCTTCGGGATGATACAAACCTGTCATCATAAGCGTTCTCTCACATAGAAATGCTTTTCAATCAAAGAGTTATAAGCAAATACCGTTAAAGTCACCCTTTGACACTGAAAATGGGGGCTGGATATTCTACACACGTACAATTACGTACTCAATCCAGTGTCCGATTATTTTAAGGGCTGCGGGGCTGAAGGAGCTCTCTAACCCCACTGTTTTTAATGGCTTTTACGGAAGAAGACATAAAGAGGCTCAGACTCCCGGGAACGTACCTGAAAGCCCATCAAAACCCCTTTAACGGGCGAACCCATGACTCCCGGGAAGGCAGATCCGCAGGTAACTCACCCAATGCAGACCGGGCCGCCTCAACATCCTCAAAATCACCATAAAATACCACAAACCAATCCTGACCCTGCCGCGTGGAGCGAGTGTATTTCAGTTCGTCAACCGCTTCGTACTGCTCAAGGAAGTTAATTGCGGTCTGCTCCTGAAAGCCGGCGACGAACTGCGCGGTCATCCCGCTTCCGGTGCGGACCTGTTCCACAGGAACAAACCTCTCCGGTCGTGCCGGTACAAAATCGGCAACTGTCTCGACTTGGACCAACGCTTGTGATTCCGGTTCCATCTCTGGCTCTGGCTCTGGCTCTGGCTCTGGCTCTGGCTCTGGCTCTGGCTCTGGCTCTGGCTCTGGCTCTGGCTCTGGCTCTGGCTCTGGCTCT
>NZ_CAMYMK010000009.1 GCF_947259545.1 uncultured Marinobacter sp. | reverse complement strand
ATCTGCGAACGGCTTCCCGACGAAACTCCTCGGTGTAGGCCTGGGTCTTCTTGCGGCTCATGGAGCACCTCCGTGCTAGGGGCTACCCTAACTATAGAAGGTGTCTACTGTTCGTGGGTAACTCGGAGCCCTAACGCCGCTCAGCACGCGCGGCTACGAAATGTAGGCGAAGCCGCAATGGAGTGGCCGTCGCCGTGACTGGCATGGTTATGCCTCGATGCCTTAACTTGGGTTAAGGTCGAAGCTCTCTATTCACCATGGGAGCTCGTCTCGAAGGCCTTTGCACCGGTGCCAAGAGTTACCAAAAAGTAGGTAACAGTTAAGAAGGATGCCAGTGCGTAATGCTCAGAAAATATTGTTTTCCCTACGGCAATCGCCATCACTGCTGTAAACACTCGTACCCACAGCCTGGGGACGAGGATCCCTCCACAAATTTTGCACTGGTAATCCTTGACCACATGAGCCTTCAGGGAAAGCTTTGCCTCGCAATTTGGACATTCCATACAGCTACCTAATAAAACTGGACTCGCGACAAGGCCGCCAGACACCCATCAAACAATTGGCCAACCCGAAGGCCCTCAGTCGTGAGCTGCATAACGCCAAGGGTAACAGGCGCGACGTCAGGAGCGTCCTGTTGACCCGTTTGTTAGTGGGGGCAAAGGCCCGCGCCACTGTTGATATTCTCGCCCCTTTGGGGTGACAGAAATCAATTCCGCTTCATCTTGTTGAATCAAATGATGATTTCTCAACGCTCCAATGATCGCCTGCCTTTCCTCTGCTGAAGGGATCAATGGAAGCCAAGTTGAGTCGAAATGAGCGTAAGTCGTAGGCTGAGGTAGGTTAATCAGCCAATCCAAGACCACCTGAGTACCTCGGGCCAAAAAATAGTTGAGGTACCGATACTCCCACGTATATGCGGTTGCAATATGTGCGCGGATGACCTGCTCCACACGCTCTCTTTGCTCGGCGGTGAGGCCTTCAGGGAGTCCCAGAATTGGCATCTCATCATTTGCCCGAGGCTCAGGAGCTGGCTTCTCCTCTTCAGCATCCAGCTGTTTGGATTGAGGCGTATCGAACTCCGTTCCACCTGGAAGCTTTATTTTTGCTATCCGGAGTATCAGCGCCTTTATGTCCTCTCTAAAAACAATAATCACTACGAGGGCTACCAGCGAGAACAGTACTGGGCCAGACAACAAAACCTTGAGATACTCTAGAACCAAGCCTGCAGTACTCATCGTTTTTTCCCACTAACATTTGTATATGAGTCTGAATGATCACTTTTCCACTGACTCATATCTCAATTCAGCAATAACCCAAAACTAAGCAGAAAATCCCGTCAGGTCAATAAGTTCTGGCTGTTTTCCTGACCGCCATCTCAAACAAAAATGATCACAAAGGCGACTATCCACTTTTTCAACCACCACTCCAGACCTATGATTTGGATAGCTTTTTTACAGATTTTCAAAAATTGTCCCAGTTCATGGTCAAAATGATCATTTTTCCAGTTGTCACCCTTCAATACCACACATAAACTGTATGGATATACAGCATCAAAAGGATTTGTACTGATGGATGACATTCCTGTCCCGTTGCCCTCCACCCCTACCCGCTTTATGGATCGTTTCCGCGCATTTATTCGCGCCCGGCACCTTGCCTATCGCACCGAGAAAACCTACTGCAACTGGGTGAGGGAATTTATCCGGTTTCACGACAAGCGCCATCCGGAATCCATGGGTGCAGAGGAGGTGAATGCGTGGTTAAGTCATCTGGCGAATAACCGCAATGTGGCGGTGAACACGCAGAAAACAGCGCTGAATGCGGTGGTTTTCATGTATCACCAGTTTCTCGGTCGAGAACTGGGCAACCTGCAGTTCACCAACACGAATCGTGGACGCAAGTTACCAACGGTTTTTAGTCATGATGAAGCAATGTCGGTGTTGTCGAATATTCAGGGCACTAACAGGCTGGTAGCCAGCCTGATGTACGGCTCCGGTTTGCGAGTGATGGAGGCAGCGCGCTTGCGTGTGCAGGACGTGGATTTTTCGGAACCGTGTCTGTTTATACGGGAAACCAAGGGTGACAAATGGCGACGCACAACCCATATACACCCATGTGGTCGGCACCCATGAGCGCGGCATCAGCAGCCCACTGGATGCCTGACTGCCCTTAATTCCGCTCCTGTTCTTTTAGTGCTGCCTTCAGCTCCACGTTTTCCTGGGGCTGCCCCCAGCCGTTGCCATGCACCAGCTCCTCGATTGGCAGCCGTGACCGCCAGCCCTTGGCCTGCAGTTCCGGCTGGTCGAGGAACTCACTGACATAGCCCAGGCACAGGTAAGCTAGCGGATAGACCTGTTCCGGCAGGTTGAGAGTGTTGGCAAGTTTCTGCTGATCCAGAATGCTGACCCAACCCACGCCAATACCTTCGGCGCGGGCCGCCAGCCACAGGTTCTGCACCGCCAGGCAGGTGCTGAACAGGTCGGTTTCGACGATGGAGTTGCGACCCAGCACGTGGGTGCCGCCACGGCTTCGATCGCAGGTGATGCAGAGGTTTATTGGGCTTTCGAGGATGCCCTGGAGCTTCAGGCTGTTGTAACGGGTATTGCGCTCACCGCTGTAGTTGTCGGCGGCCTTGCGGTTCTCTTCCTCGAAGATGTCGAGGACTGACTGGCGCACCTCTGTGCTGTCGATAACGATAAAGTCCCAGGGCTGCATGAATCCCACGGATGGGGCGTGGTGCGCAGCGGTGAGCAGGCGGGCCAGGACGTCTGCCGGGATTGGGTCGGGGAGGAACTGGGAACGGACATCCCGCCGTTCGTAGATGGCACGGTAAAGGCCATCGCGTTCGTCATTGCTGAAAGGGCGGTTGTGGTCGGTCATCAGTGTTGTGTGTCCTGTTTGCCAAGGCCCAGCAGGTTGCGCAGCCAGTCAGTGTCGAGATGGTCTTCCACCAGGTCTGCCAGCCGGTCCAGTTGTTGTTGGCGGTGTTGCTGGTAATTCACCGCCGTACCGGCCAGCTCCGTGTCGGTACCCAGGCCCGCCCAGTGGAGGATCGCGGTGCAGGCTTCCGGTTGATCGAAGATGCCGTGAACGTAGGTCCCCGCAACCAGACCATCCTCACTGATGGCACCGTCCGGTTTGCCGTCCAGTTCCGCCACAGGGCAGGCCAGAGCAGGCCCGGTGGTGACGCCGTTATGCATTTCATAGCCGGTGAAGCCCGTTTTATCCGGGCCGATCGTGAGTGTGCCGGTTACGTTCTTCAGTTGTTTGCCGGCCACCATACGTGTGGTCATGTCCAGAAGGCCCAGTCCTTCGGTGTTGCCGGCCTCGCCCTCCAGTCCGTCCGGGTCCTGTACCTCGGATCCCAGCATCTGAAAACCACCGCAGATGGCGAAGACTTTGCCGCCGTATCGCAGGTGCTTACGGATCGCCTGGGGCCAGCGCTGAGCCTTCAGCCATTGCAGGTCGTGGCGGGTGCTTTTGCTGCCGGGTAACAGAATCAAGTCCGCCGGGGGAATGGGCTGGTCGGGGCCGATAAACTGGAGGTTAACCCCGGGGTGCAGGCGCAGGGGGTCGAAGTCGTTGTGGTTGCTGATGCGGGGCAGCACCGGGACGATCACATTCAGCGCGCCGGCCTCGCTGCTGCCGCTGGTACCCACGCTGTCTTCGGCGTCAATCACCAGCCCGTGGAGGTAGGGCAGCACACCGGCTACGGGCTTGCCAGTGCGTTCGGCCAGCCAGTCCAGCCCCGGTTCCAGCAGGCCGATATCGCCGCGAAAACGGTTGATAATGAAGCCTTTGGTCCTTGCCCGTTCGCTGTCGGAGACAAGTTCCAGGGTGCCCACCAGTTGCGCGAACACACCGCCCTTGTCGATATCTCCGACCAGTAGCACCGGGCAGTCCGCCGCCTCGGCGAAGCCCATGTTGGCGATGTCATTTGTGCGCAGGTTGATCTCGGCGGGGCTGCCGGCGCCTTCGGCGATGATCACGTCATAACGGGCGCTCAGAGCTCGCCAGGCGTCCATCACCGAGGTCATCGCTTCCGCCTTGTAGGCGTGATAATCCAGTGCGTCCATGTTGCCATGGACCTTGCCCCGCAGGATCACCTGGGCACCGCGGTCACTCTGGGGTTTGAGCAGCACCGGGTTCATATCGCTGTGGGGTTCCAGGCCGCAAGCCAGGGCCTGCAGGGCGGTGGAGCGGCCAATTTCACCACCATCCACGGTGACTGCGCTGTTCAGGGCCATGTTCTGGGGCTTGAAGGGCGCCACGGAGACACCCTGGCGCGCCAGCCACCGGCACAGGGCGGCCACCACCGTGGTCTTGCCGGCGTCGGAGGTGGTGCCCTGAATCATCAGTGTGGTCATGGGGTCCGGCCTGTTACAGCTCTACGCCTTTCTGGGCTTTCACGCCCAGGTCCTTGAAGGCGTGTTTGACCACACCCATTTCCGTAACCGTGTCCGCCAGGTCCACCAGTTCCTTTGGTGCCGAGCGGCCGGTGACCACCACATGCTGCATCTCCGGCCGGGCCTGCAGGTCATCCAGCACGCGATCCAGGTCGATGTAGTCGTATTTCAGGGCGATGTTGAGCTCGTCCAGCAGGATCAGATCGTAGCTGTCGTCCTTCAGCATGGCGGCCGCAACATCCCAGGCGGCGTTGGCGGCTTCCACATCCTGCTCCCGGTTCTTGGTGTCCCAGGTGTAGCCCTGCCCCATCACGTGGTAGTCGACATTGGGCAGGTCCCGGAAGAAGGCTTCCTCACCGGTACTGAACGCGCCCTTGATGAACTGGACGATGCCCACTTTCATGCCATGGCCCAGGGCCCGGGCCACCATGCCAAAGCCGGAGCTACTCTTGCCCTTGCCCGGGCCGGTGAGCACCAGCAACACGCCCTGCTCTTTCTGGGCGTTGGCAATACGTTCCTGCATGATTTTCTGTTTGGCCTCCATGCGGCGGGCATGGCGTTCGGGGTCTTTGGCGCGTTCACGCATGGTCAGTCTCCTTGTCTGTGAGCGGGCGAATGGTCTGCCCGCGAAAAATGCCGGCCACCAGCTCCGGGGCGGACGGAAAATAACCGTGAAAATAGCTGGCCACCAGACCGTTGCGGCAATACACCGGTTCGGCTTCGGTGCCCGCCAGCTTGCGGGTTCGGGCCAGGGGTTGCCAATCGGTCTCCAGACGGGAGTGATGATAGGTATGGCCCCGTAATTGCCCCTGCTCGGTATTCAGGCTCTGCAGACCCAACGCCTGCAGGCGGCGGGCCATAATGGCCCGCCCCGGCATCAGACCCAGCAGTTTGTGGTTCTGGCCGTCGTGGTCCACCAGTTCCTCCACACAGGCCATCAGGCCACCGCATTCCGCCAACATCGGCTTACCAGCGGCGTTATGGGTGCGAATGGCTTCCAGCATCGGCTGGTTACCAGCCAGGGTGGCACCGTGCAGTTCCGGATAGCCGCCCGGCAGCCAGAGGGCGTCGGTGTCCGGCAACGCCGAATCCACCAGCGGCGAGAAGAACGACAATTCCGCGCCCATGGCGCGCAACAGGTCCAGATTGGCACGGTAGATAAAGCTGAAGGCCGCGTCACGGGCAATGGCAATGCGGACACCCGCCAACAACGGTGGCGGAGGCGCCGGTGTGTCAGCTTCCAGCGTCACCGGCAGGGGCAGGCCATCCAGACCGGCCTCGCCCAAGACATTGGCGGCCGCATCCAGGCGTTGATCCAGATCCCCCAGTTCGCCGGCCTGAACCAGCCCCAGGTGCCGGTCCGGGATATTCATGGCCTCGTTACGGGGAATGGCCCCCAGCAGCTCGATGCCTTCCGGCAGGCTTTCCCGCAGCATGTCACCGTGGCGGGAGCTGCCAATGCGGTTGGCGATCACCTGTCGCACCGGTAACTCCGCATCGAAACTCGCCAGCCCCAGGGCAACGGCACCAAAGGTCTGGGCCATGCCCCGGGCGTCGATCACCGGCAAGGCAGGAATCCCCATCAGCTTGGCCAGGTCCGCACTCGACGGGTCGCCGTCGAACAACCCCATGGAGCCTTCCACCAGAATCAGGTCGGCATCCTGAGCAGCTTCCGCCAACCTCCATCGACATTCGTTCTCTCCAGTCATCCATGGGTGCAACTGGTACACCGGCTGGCCAGAGGCGACTTCCAATACCATCGGGTCCAGGTAATCCGGCCCATGTTTGAACACTCGTACCTTGCGCCCGGCATTACGGTGCAGTCTGGCCAGGGCTGCGGTCACCATGGATTTACCCTGGCCGGAACCGGGAGCGGTAATCATTGCGGCTGCTACGGTTGCTTTCATATCGTCAGAAAATCCAAAGCTTACGATTTAACCGGTACAAACACCGGTGCCCCATCCGCTTCCACGGTGATCAGTTTCTGGTCATACAGGCGTTCCAGAGCTTGGGGCACCAGCATCTGCTCCGCAGGCCCCCAGCAGGCGTCACCGTTGGGATACAGCAGTAACAGATGGTCACACCAGCGGGCGGCCAGGTTCAGGTCGTGCAGGCACATGAACACTGAGCGACCGGCGCGGGCCTGGTCGGTCAATAACTGCAGTACCGACACCTGATGGTGCATGTCCAGATGGTTGGTGGGCTCATCCAGCAACCAGGTGTCCGGCGCCTGGGTCAGCACCGTGGCGATAGCCACGCGCTGGCGTTCGCCACCGGAGAGGGTATTCACCAGGCGGTCACTCAAATGGGCCACATCCAGTTGTTCCAGTGCCTGCCGCGCAATGCGCTCATCGTCCCCGGATTCCATCTGCCAGGGAGACAGCCAGGGGTGGCGGCCAATCAGCGCGGTTTCCAGTACCGTCGCCGGAAAACCGTCCTGCCGTTCCTGGAACACCAGCCCCAATTGCTGCGAAATCTGCCGGCGCCGGAGTTCCGTCAGTGAGTGCTCACCTAAATGAACTTCCCCATGGCGTGGCGCCCGCAAGCCAGCCAGGGTATGCAGCAGTGTGGTCTTGCCGGCGCCGTTCGGACCCAGCACGCCCCACATCTGCCCCGGCTCCACTGTGAAATCCAGGGGCTGGCCGTCGCCGCGACCGGGAATGTCGATCACCAGTGCTTTTGCCCGTAACGGATTCATCAGCGGCTCCGATACAGCAGGTAAAGGAATGTGGGCACACCCAGCAGCGCGGTAATCACACCCACCGGCAGCTGCTCCGGTGCAATCACCACCCGCGCCAGGGTATCCGCCAGCACCAGCAGGGTGCCGCCGGCCAGGGCACAGGCGGGCAGGATCAGGCGCTGATCATTACCCAGCACCAGGCGCAGCATATGGGGCACCACCAGGCCGACAAAACCGATACTGCCGGCCATGGTGACCGCAGTGGCCGTCAGCAGGCTGGCGAGGATATAGATCGTCCACTCCAACGGTCGCACAGCCACCCCCAACGCAGCCGCCTGCATGGGTCCGCGCGCCAGCACATTCAGGCTGCGACCGAGCGGCACCACCAGCAGGCATACCAATAACAGGAAGCCCAGTGCCGGCCAGGGCGAACGGGCGTAAGACACGTCCCCCATCAGCCAGTACAGCATCCCGGGCAGTCGCTGGGCCGGGCTGATGGCCAGCATCAGGGTAATCACCGCGCCCCAGCCGGCGGCCACCACCACACCGGTTAACAGCAAGCGGGACGGGGTCCAGCTGCCGGTACCGTGGGCCAGGCCGAACACCATCAGGGTGGCCAGCAGGGCACCCGCAAAGGCCGAACCGGAGATGATCAAACCGCCCAGCCCGGCCAGCATGGCCAGCAGCGCACCCACGGCAGCGCCACCTGAAAGACCGAGCACATAGGGGTCGGCCAGTGGATTGCGAAGGAGGACCTGCATCAATGCTCCGGCCACGGCCAGCAGCCCGCCGGTGGCAAACGCCGACAGGGTCCGGGGCAGGCGCAGTTCCAGCACCAGGGTTTGCTGCAGGTTGCTGCCCTCACCCAGAAGCACCGCCAGCACCTGCCCCGGCGCCACGCTGACGCTGCCCGTGCCCACGGACAACACCATGGCCGCCAGACTGGCGAGCGCCAGGATCAGCAGAGGCTTGAGTAGTGGCCGGCTCACGACCTCAGTCTCCGGTCAGCGTTTGGCACGGGCATTGTCCAGTTTACGGCAGAACAGTTGTGAGCCTTCCAGCATGCGGGGCGTTGGGCGCTGCACCAGGGACGGCGGAATGAAATAGAGATTGTCTTTGGCGGTGGCTTCAATACCGGGAAACGCCTCCCAGCGGGTCAGCCAGTGCCGGTTCTCTTCCCCCATGCCACCGGCAAGAATGGCTTCGGGGTTGGCACCGATCACGGCTTCGGCGCTGATGCGTGGCACCAGGCGGTCCAGGTCGCCGAAGACATTGACGCCACCACACAGGGTGATCACCTTGCCGATCAGGTGTTCATCGTTCACGGTCATCATCGGTTCGTCCCACACCTGATAGAACACGGGCACAGGCTCCGCATTCCGATATTGGCGTTCCAGTTTGGCGATGCCCCGGCGGAAGCGTTCAGCTTCGGCAAAGCCTTCTTCTTCGGTGCCAGCCAGGGTGGCCAGCCGTTCAATGGTGTGAGACACCGCCTCAAACGTACGGGGTTCAATGGAAAACACCGGTAACCCCAGGTCTGCCAAAGCTTCAAGCTGTTCCGGAGGATTGCCTGTGACCCAGCCGATCACCAGGTCCGGCTGCAGCTCCATCAGCCGCTCCATATCCATACGGGTATGGCTACCCACGGAGGGCACGTTCGTTGCGGCTTCCGGGTAATCACTGAAGGACACCACCGCGACCACTTTTTCTCCGGCTCCCGCCGCCCAGACCAGCTCGGTGGCACCGGGGGACAACGCCGCGATTCGGCTGGCCGGCTGCTCAAGGCAGACCTCCTTGCCGGTGTCATCAACAGCACACACCTCGGCAACAACAGGCGTCTGCCACAGGGCCAACACGGCTGCGCCGATGATGGTCAATCGTCTGGAGACATTCAGCATGAGGCTGTCCGGCTGTATTGGTTCTGGCATTCATCGTTGGCAGCAGCCCCCAGGGGGTAGGCGGCCGAGCCTCCCTTGCGGGCGGATTCAAAGGCTTCCCGCTGTTGCGGCTCAAGCTGATCCGCCACCCAGTCCATCAGCGGATGATCCGGGCGGGTATGACCGCTGCCAGGCAGGCCATGGTCGATGATATTACCGGCAAAGTCACGGGCCAGGGCACGGCGGGTGAATACATCCGCTTCCCAGAATCCCCGCTTGGCCGCCAGCAACGCAATGGCCTGCATATGGGTCTTGACGTGGACATTGTGCCCCTCGGCGAGGAACTCATCCAGACCCAGGTCATGGCGATCCTGGAAGTACACTTCGTTGATCTCGTCCCACATGCTGGAGCGCAGCACCTGGGGGCTGGTGACCTGCCAGCCCCAGAGGTTGTCGAGAAAATCGCTGCCCATGGTTCGGGCCCCGGCATAACCATGTTCCATCAACGGTGCCAGCCATTGCGGGTTGAGGTTGCGGGCGCGCAGTTCCACCTGCAGCGCGCGCTGGAGCGAGTCGACCCGCGGGTTTTTCGGATCGGCGTACTGCAACACCCGGTTCTGCGGGGGCTCGCCACGCAGGTGTTCCACCGCTTTGGACAGACCGCCCTGGAAGTCGAACCCGTCGTCGTTATCCAGCAGACCGTAGAGATGGCTGGCCCGCCCCAGGTAGGTATGATTCACCGTATGTAACTGGCGATCAAAGGCCTGGTGAGCAGGCTCGCCCTGGCTGCCCTTGCCATAGACGTGCCCCATGCGACGGCGATAGGCATCGCCCAGTTGCGACCGGTCCTGCCAGGCCCCCGTGCGGGTGGCCAGGCGGTTAACGCCGGCGCCGTAGGCCCCCGGTGCGGTGCCGAAGACCCGATGGGCGGCCTGGGCACCGGCATCCCGCGCGGAGGCGCCCGCGGCCATCAGCACCCGAGTATCGGCCACCCAACGTGCCGCCACTCCGTTGGTCGACAGGGGTTCATCGCCCCGTTCACGCATGTCCGCAGGTAAATACGACAGGGCCTGATCCAACGCCTCCACCATTTCCGGGTGTTCCGCCTCGATGGTGTTCGCCGCGCCGGCCAGCGCGTAGCGGGAGGCCAGGTCAAGCCATTCCAGCTGGCTCTCGTAGAGATCCCGGAACAGTCCGGAGGTGGTAAAGACCACGTTGCGCCGAACCGGCGTGTCGGTCTCCGCCCCGGCGGGCAAACGCTCCAGCCCTTTCACGATCCCCCGGCTGTTCCACACCGGGCGAATGCCCAGCAGTTTCATGCCGAAGGCGATCATCACCCCCTCGTCCCGCACGGTGTCGGAGGCCCAGAGCACCAGGGCATCACTCTCGCCCGGCTGTTTGCTCTTGTCGGCCATGGCTTCTTCCGCCAGCTCGGTGGCCAGGGACCAGGCCACACGGGTTGGAATCAGGTCATCGGACAGGGCGTGGAAGTTGCGACCGGTTGGCAGTACTGCCGGGGTACGCAGCGGGTCGTTGCCCTGCCCCGGCGCCACAAAGCGGCCCTCAAGCGCGGCAAGAAAGCTTTGGCGTTCCGCGGCCGGGGAAGCCTCGAGGTTCTGCCGCCATTCCGCCTCCGGAGTGCCGGCCTTGCCCGCCATTGAGCCCAGCATGGTGTCCACCATGTCTCCACTCCAGTCACGGCCGAACACGTGCAGCCCCAGTGGCATGAAATGCTCCTGCATATCGGTGACGTAGTGGCCCGCTTCATGGACCAACAGGTCGGGTGACAGTTCGTCCAGGGACACTTCGTCCTCCGACAGCCCCATCTCGCCAGCGATTTCCCGCTCCAGGTCCTCGCCGATGTCCAGTATCCGGATTTTCTCCCGCAGCATATCCAGGGCCCTTTCCCGGGTGGGGCTGTCGGGCTCGTTGGCAGATTCCCAGGTTTCCACCAGTTGCCGCAGTTCCAGCAGCTCATCGTAGAGTTCGGTGGCTGCCAGCGGCGGGGTCAGGTGGCTGATCATCACGCCCAAGGCACGGCGTTTGGCCTGTATGCCCTCGCCCACGCCGTCAACGATGTAGGGGTAAATCAGTGGCAGGTCGCCACCCAGCAGGTCCGGGTAATCATCCCCGGTCAGCCCGGCGCGGCGGCGGGGCAGGAATTCCCGGGTGGAGTGGCGCCCAACGTACACCAGGGCGTCCGCCTGATAGTGATCCCGCAGCCAGTGGTAGAACCCCACATATTGATGGGTGGGCGGGAAGGTGGTGTTGGCGTGCAGCAGTTCCTCATCCACCTCCCAGCCACGCGGTGGTTGCGGGCCGATAAAGATGTTGCCGAATCGCAGGCCCGGGAAGATCATCCGGTCGTCCACCACCATGGATTTCCCTGGCGCCTCGCCCCAGCCCTTGAGGCCGGGGATACCGGTGTCTGCCAGGGCGTTCCGGCGGGCTACCAGCGCCTCCTGGTGACCGCCTTCGTTCAGGCGACGCTGCCAGAGGGCCTCGTATTCATCCAGCCGGGTCAGGGCATTCTTGCGATTGGGGTGTTGGACGTGCTCGATCAGATGGCGCAGGTCGCGGATGCCCCGATTCAGCAGCCCGGTCGCCAGTTCCTTCTCACCCAGGCCGTGGGCCTGTTCCAGCCGCTCATGCAGATAGCCCAGGGGGCCGTGGGCCATTTCCTGGCGGACCACTGCCGGCAACGTCTCCAGGTAGCGCCGGTAGGTGTCGCTGTCCATGGAGGCCACCTGGCCCGCCATCTCCCGCAGGGCCCGGGGATCGTCCGGCAGGCTCACGCCGTGCTGCTGGATCAGGTCCGTGAGGGCTTCCGGGCTGTCCGGCAGCGGGCCCGTGTCGTAGCCCTCGGCCTTGAGCCAGGTCAGCATTTCATAGAGGGAGGCAGGCACATCCAGGTTGTCCGCACCAATGTTCTGGCGCCCCGGCGGGTGATTGTAGTAGATGATGGCCACGCGCTTGTCGGCGTTGTCTTTGGTTTGCAGGGCCTGCCAGCGTTTCAGGCGATCAGCGACGGCTGACACCCGGTCCGCCACCGGTTGCGTCAGAGTCAGGGCCACGCCGGTGCGTTCGTCGATCACTTCCGGTTCGGCGGTGGCCAGCACCATGGGCTGACTGACACCCTGGAGTTCCGGCATGGCCAGTTTGTAATGCACCTTGTCCGCCGGAATGCCGTCCACTGACAGTTGCCACTGGTTAACCGTGCGGGAGGCCAGTCGCAGCCCCTTGATTACCGGCACATCCAGTTGGGTCAGCGCCTCGGTCACCTGGCGCCGTCCCTCACCGCCGCCCACGGTGAAGTCCTGCAGGCTGATGATGCCGGAAAGAGTGGCCGGTCCAGTGGCGTTATCCAGGGTGCGCACCGCTTCCAGGCTGGCACCGCCCCAACGGGACAGGATGGCAAAGCACTGGATATCCCGGGCTTCCAGGGCGGCACAAGTGGCATCCAGCAAGGCCCGGTCGCCCGGGCGGTCGCCGCTGTCCAGATCCAGCAGGGTGACCACCGGGCCGGATTGCAGGTTCAAATCCCCGGCATCCTTGACCGCTTCCCCGTTGCGGTAGTAGCGAATCAGTGCCCGCGGTGGCAGTTCAGGCACGGTCAGGTCATGGCCTGCCTGCACCAGTAGCCAACGCAACAGACCATCGAGGTGTTGCGGCGTGCGCCCCTGATACAGGGCACGCCCTTCCAGCCAGGGGGCCTGTTGCGGAAACTGCTGGCGCAAGGTCGCCCGGTGGGCCTTCACATCGGCTCCCGGATCCGGGGCTTTCATCAGGTCGTTGAGAGAGGAAGCATCCAGTCTGCCCAGTGCCGCCCGGCCTTCGAGCCGCGACAACCGGGTCAGGGCGCGGTCGCCGTTGAGTGCCAGTATCGGAAACGAACGATCTGCGGCCTGATCCCGAACCGCCTGTTCAAGCCGGCCCACCTGATCGCCGAAGACCGCCGCCAACAGCAGCGCATCAGCACCGGCCACCAGTTCATCCAGTGCCTGGTTATCCAGGGCGGCCAGTTGTTCCGGTGTCCGTAGTACCACCCGATGGTCCGGGTTGGCAGCCAGGAACCGTTCCGCCCCGGCGGCCATTTCCGCCGCCGAGCGTTCCGAGACCACACCAACGACCGTGGCACTGAATACCGGGGGCGAGAGCAACAATGCCAGTGCCAGCAGGAATGCGAGTACCGGGCCATTGATGATCCGGACTGGACGCGTGTGGTTCATTCCTTTGCCTCCCCGCAATCAATCAGATGTCGTAGCGTAGGGTCAACATCGCGGTGCGACCGGCGGCAATGTACTCACTTCCATCGAAGCGCAATGCCGTGGCGTATTCCCGGTCCAGAACGTTGTCCACCGTCAGGTTGGTGGTCCAATGGCTGTCGATCTGCCACTTCGCCCGCAAATCCCAGGTGGTGAAGCCAGCAATCCGGTTCTCGTTTTCTGCATCGTCGTAGCGATAGCCCTGGCCCTTCACGGTGGTGCCCAGGGAAACCTGGCCAAAGGCCCGGTCCACATCCACCCGGAACTGCTTGGCGCTGCGGCGACGAATGCGGTTGTCGGTCTCCTCGTCCCGAGGGTCAGTGACCGAGGCGGACGCCTGCACGGTCCACGCGTCCAGCTCCAGGCCAGCGCTGAGCTCGGCACCCCGGATACGCGCCTCGTTCACATTGAACGGGGCAAAACGTCCGTCCTTCATGGTGAACACAATCAGGTCATCAGCGTCGGTCTGATAAATGGCGGCGTCCCAGAACCAGTTGTGGTACTGCCCGCCAATACCCAACTCCACGCTGCCAGCGGTTTCCGGTTGCAGGTCCGCATTGCCAAAGCCGGGGAAGTAGAGGTCGTTGAAGGTGGGTGCGCGGAAGGACGTGCTGTAGCTCGCCCGGGCCCGATGGTTCCGGTCCAGGTCAACGCCCATGGCCACGGCTCCGGTTTCCTCGCGACCAAAGGCCTCGTTGTCGTCTGCCCGCAGGCTCAATTGAAAATCGGTCGGACCGAAATTCAGCAGGGCCTGGCCAAAAACGGCAGCGTTGGTGCGGCTCGATTCGTCGTATTCCGTGGTGCTGTCAACTTCATCCACCAGCAGTTCGCCCCCCACGATGTACTCATGACGACCAATGCTGATCTGGTTCTCCCAGCGGGCGCTGCGGGTCTTGGTGTCGAAGGTGCTGTCGCCAAAGGTATCGCGGTTGTCCGATTCGTCGAGGGATTCCGCCAACAGGATGCGGCTGCGCCAGTAGTCGCTGATCGGTGTGTCCAGACGGAAACCGAGGGTCTGGATGGCGAAGTCGGTGTCACCGCCCTCGAATTCGGTATTGCCCTGGGCGCGCATGAGGACAATGCCCGCCTCGCCGCCGGAGTCAAACTGGTGGGCTACGGATGCGAGGGCGGAGGTGTTACGAAAGCCCTTGTCTTCGCCGCCTTCCACGATGGCGGTGCCGTCGGTTTCCAGATGGCTGGCGCTCAGACTGTATTTCATGCGGCCTTCGGTACCGGCGGCTCCGGCGATATACTCCTGCGTGTTGAAGTTGCCGCCACCAGCCTGAACCCAGCCCTCATTGCCCGTCGGCGCGCTGTGGGTAAAGGCCTGGATAACGCCGCCAACGGCATCGGCACCATACAGGTTACTGCGGGAACCCCGCACAATTTCCACGCGCTCAATCATCTGCGGCGGGAAATACTGCCACGCGGCACTGCCGCTGGTGGCCGAGCGCAGACGCACACCATCCACCAGAAATACGGTGGATTCGCTCCCGGTACCCCGGGTGTAAACGCTGATGTTCTTGCCGAACGCGCCGTTGCTGGTGATATCCAGGCCCGGCTGTCCTACCAGCAGCTCCTCGAAAGTCTGAGGCTGCAGGCGTTCGATGGTCTCTTCATCAATGATCGTAACAGAGGAATCGCTTTCGCCCCGGGTTTTCGGGCCCAGGGTCGCGGTGACCACGATCGGGTTCAGTGTGGATTCGGAGACTTCCTCGCCCAGGGCGGGCTGGGTAGTGATCAACAGGGTTGCCGCAGACAGGGTTACGGTCGGTAGTGCGTACTTCATCTCAACGTCCTCATACTCGTGCTCGCCCGCACGAATGGATTAGGTAATGACGTTGGGGCAGGCAATCGGGTAACGGGAGAAGAAGCAGGTGTTCGGGAAGCATCCAGGTCAGGTCGGAGTAGCCGGCACCTGCCATACTGTCGCCCACCGCAACGTCTGGCAATTTCAGGCCGGTCTCCGGGCTTATGAGCGGTCTGCCTTGGGCAAACCCGGGTGATCGCCTTCCCATACCCTCAGGGGCACAGTGGCGCATTCGATCACCGTTGACTCAATTACCGTTGCGGGGGCAGCGCCGGAATCTGACCGGCTTCCCGTTTCACCCCTGTGTCGCTTTGCACGGGGCACCTGAAAAAGTGCGGCAAGGCTAGCAATCGGTTAACGATTGGTCAATGACATTCGGCAAGCCTCCAGCGCCTGCGACAGCCGTTCCCACTCTGCTTCGGATCCAGGTAATCCAAACCGCAGGGCCGGCGGCTGATCAAACTGGCGAACAAGAATGCCCTGCCTGGCCAGTGCGTCGGCGAGTTCTGCCGAGCGTGGATGCTGAACGTAGCGAAACGGCAGGGTTCCCCCGGAACCGTCCAGGCCGTGAGCAGCCAGCAACCGTCCCAGCCGTTGACTGCCCGCCAACAACCGCTCGGTCGTGGCGACTTGCCAATGTTCATCTGCCAGCGCCAGCCCCATCACGTAACGGGCGGGTCCACTGACCGTCCAGGGACCAATCATTTTCCGCAGGCGTTCAGCCAGTTCTGGCGCGGTCAGCACCGCGCCTGCCCGCACGCCCGCAAGACCAAAGAACTTACCGACAGATCGCAACACCACCAGACCCTCCCGCCCGGTGGCGAACCCCAGACTCAGCTCGGGGCATCCGTCCACGAACGCCTCATCGACAATCAGCCAGCCACCCCGGTGCTGTAGCCGCTGATGCCAGCGCAACAGGCGCTCTGGTTCGATGGTCTCTCCAGTGGGATTGTTAGGGTTGATCCAGACCAGCACATCCAGATCGTCCAGCCAGGATTCATCCTCACCAGTCACCCGTGCCCAATCCAGGCCGACCACGTGATGCCCGGCGCAGGACCAGCTGTGACCGTGCTCCCGGTAGCCGGGACGGGGAACGCCCACACGGCACGAGGCCCGCATCTGGGGCAACGCCATGATTGCCTCCTGGCTGCCAGCCACCGGCACACAGGCGGCGTCAGCCGGAGCGTCCGCCCACTGCCGCACCAGGGCTTCGAGGCCATCATCCGGCTCCGGTAACCGCTGCCAGACTTCCGGCGGCAGATCCGGCACCGGCCAGCCGTGGGGATTAATACCGGTGGACAAATCAAGCCACCGGTCGCGCGGAATGGCCCAGCGTTTTGCCGCTGCGTTGAGTCGTCCCCCGTGTTCTGGTGCAGTCATGTCCCTGCCCCCGAAAGAAGTCCTGCTACAGCCAACAGAGCGAGTACACCGAGCCACAGCCAGACACCCATCCATACCAGACGGAGCGCACCATCCACCGTGTCCGCGCTGGCCGTTGGTCCGTGCCCCAGAACCGGTCTTTGCTTTAGGCCTGAAGCATAGGGCGACGGACCACCAAGAGATACCTCTAGAGCCCCGGCCCCGGCCGCCATCACCGGCCCGGCATTCGGGCTGTCCCAATCCGGCGCCTGGGTCCGCCAGCAACGCCAGGCCAGGCGGGTGTTGCCAAGCAAGGCATAAGTCAGCGCGGTCAGCCGGGCAGGTACCCAATTCATGACATCGTCCAGCCGGGCGGCCACCCGCCCGAAATACAGATAACGTTCATTGCGATAGCCCCACATGGCATCCAGCGTGTTCACCATCCGATGCAGCAACACACCGGGAATCCCCGCCACCAGAAACCAGAACAAACTGGCAAACACCGCATCCGCCCCATTTTCCAGCATCGACTCGCTTGCCGCCGATGCCACACCCTGTTCGTCCAGCTCACTGGCCTTGCGGCTCACAATCCGGCCTACCTGCTCCCGTGCTTGCTCAAGATCGCCGCTATGCAACGCATCCGACACTGCCCGGCCGTGTTCTGTCAGCCCCCTGATCGACAGAGCAAAATACAACACCACAGCTTGCAGTAGCAGGTATGTCCAGCCATCCAGCGCCCATCGCAACGACTCGGCGACCACCAGCACAGGCAACACGACGATTAATACACCCAACAGCCCCAAGAATATTGACCGGCCCGTGTGCTCCGGCGACCGATTCAACCGCCGTTCAACTAACGCAGCCAGACGCCCGAACCCCACCAGCGGATGCCAACGGCGTGGTTCACCGAGCCAGCGATCCAGTAGCACAGCAAGAAGGCAAACAATCACGGGGAACATAAAGGCGTTCAAATCGGCAGCATCTCTCTTAAGCAGACAAAACTTGGGAGCCAGGAATTGGTTGGGTAGGGCTCTCCAAAACACGCTGTGAATACATCCATGTACGCTCCGCTCCGCCATCCATGGCTCCGCAGGGTTTTGGAGAGCCCTACCCAACCAATTCCCCGGACTATGGGCGTTCGTGATCAGGCAGGAGTTTAACCGAGTCACCGTCGGCCTTGACACCTTTTCGGACCGGGTAGACCATTTGTTGTTTTCCCCGGCCAGGACTCATTCATGCCTTACCTGCCCAGAAGTTGGACACAACAACCGCCAAAACCAGATGTACTCATTGCCCGACAAGCTACAGAACGCCAGCAGGTTCTGACTAAACCACCGGGTTCTCTGGGACAACTGGAACAACTGGCCATCCAGCTGGCTGGTTTAGAAAAGTGCGAACAGCCAAGGGTGGACCCGGTGCGGATCACCGTGTTCGCCGGCGACCACGGTGTATGCGAAGAAGGCGTATCCGCGTTTCCACAGGAAGTAACGGCACAGATGATCGCCAACTTCGCTACAGGTGGCGCGGCCATCAGCGTGCTGGCAAAACAGCTGAATGCGTCGCTGGAGGTGGTGAACCTGGGCACTGTCGGCGAGGTAACGGTGTTACCCGGCGTTCGTGATGAACAAATCGCACCGGCGACGGCCAATCTGGCAGTGAACAACGCGATGACCGAAGACCAGGTGTGCGCAGCGCTTGCCAGTGGCGACGCGGCGGCAGAACGTGCTGCTGACGCCGGATGTCGGTTATTTATCGGCGGCGACATGGGTATTGGCAACACCACCAGTGCTGCGGCCCTGGCCTGTGCATTGCTAAATCAGTCACCGGAGCAGCTGGTCGGTCCCGGCACGGGGCTGGACAAAGCAGGGATTTCCCGTAAAAGTCAGGTGGTGGCAAGGGCACTGGAACGACACGGTGACAGCACCGATCCTTTGACGGTCCTGGCTTCTCTTGGCGGCTTTGAAATTGCCGCGCTGACCGGTGCAATCCTGGGCTGTGCAGCGCGGGGTATTCCGGTGCTGGTGGATGGTTATATCGTCTCGGTCGCCGCGCTGTTAGGCGTGCACCAACAACCAGCGCTGCGGGATTGGCTGCTGTTCGCCCACCGTTCGGCGGAGCCCGGGCATGCCAGGGTGCTGGAGGCTCTGGACGCAAAGCCCCTGCTGGATCTCGGTATGCGACTGGGCGAAGGCAGCGGCGCGGCGGTGGCGGTTCCCCTGCTGCGAGCGGCCTGTGCCCTGCACAACAACATGGCCAGTTTTACCGATGCCGGTGTCAGCAATAAGGACACTACGTCCTGAAGGACCATGATGAATAACAGCACCACAACCATTGATCTGATCCGCCACGGCGAACCCGCCGGTGGCCCGATGTTCCGGGGCAGCCAGGATGACCCGCTCAGTGCTTTGGGATGGCAGCAGATGCAGGCCGCCATTTCCAATAAAGATGAGTGGGATCTGGTGGTTACCTCGCCGTTGCTGCGCTGCCGACGGTTTGCCGAACAGCTTGCAACCGACCGGCAGCTTCCGCTGGAGCATGACGAACGCTTGCGGGAAATCAGTTTCGGTGACTGGGAGGGTATGACAGCCGACGCCATTCTGGCTGACGCCCCGGAGGCACTGACCCGGTTCTGGAACGACCCTGTCGCCCATCCACCACCCGGCGGTGAAAGTATGAGTGAGTTTCACGCCAGGGTGCGGGACGGCTGGCATCACTGGTGTCGTGAAGCCGCGGGGCAGCGCGTTCTGGTGGTATGCCACGGTGGCGTGATCCGCATGATACTGGCCGAGGTGATGGGCATTCCGCTGAACCGGAGTTTCTCAGCCATGGCGGTTCCCTATGCCTGTCGCAGCCGGCTGCGCATTGACCAGTCCGAGCACGGTGTTTTCAGCTCCTTGCTGAGTCATGGCGCCTGAGCGCCCTCACTCCTTGAGCCAAAGCGGCAACCCCGCAACACTCATCACCACCCGGTCACAGGTGGCCGCGATGTCCTGATTCAACCAGCCGAGCTCATCGCAGAACCGACGGGTCAGCGGGTCCATGCCAATGGTACCCAGACCTACTTCGTTGCTGACAACGGCGACACTGCCAGGATAGCTTCGCAACGCCGCCAGAAACGCCTCACGTTCATGAGCGAAGGTCTCCTCCCCGGCAAACAAAAGGTTACTGATCCACAGGCTCATGCAATCGACCAACAGGAACGGCGGCGAGGTCTCGTCTCTATAGGTTTCCAGGACACTGGCAAGCCGGAGCGGTGCCTCCGCTAATCCCCAGTGATCCGGCCGGCTATCGACATGCCGTTTTACCCGCTGTGCCATTTCCTCATCCCCCACCGTGGCCGTGGCTACGTAGACCACCGCACCACCGGATTCAGTGGCCAGCTGTTCTGCCAATGCCGTTTTCCCTGAGCGGATACCCCCCATAACGAGAGTTCGCGATACACCCATGAATGCTCCTTCGGGATCAATCGGTGATCAAAAATGGCCCAATGTGATGCAGATCACATTTATCTAATATGCTACAAACTGTCACGTTACCCCGGAGCAGGGTCTTTCCGGGCAATCACAACAATAATCGAAATGCCTCAACAATAAAAAAACGAATTGCCGGGCAAGCCGGTAATGACGACGAACGAGAGGTTCACATGAAGTATAAGAAACGACCCATGCGAACAGCGTGGGCATTGGCTGGTGCGTTGCTGATCACCGGGTGCGGCGGCTCCGAAGAAGGCAACGAAGGCAGCCCGCAACAGGGACCATCAACACCCCCCAACGATCCTGTCATTTCCTCGGACACACAGACCTTCAGGGAACCGGCCGCGATTGACCGTTTCAGCTTCGCCAATGGCTGTTACACCCTGGAAGCCGAAGGCAATTATCTGAGCGCCGACCCGCAATCGGGCCAATACTCCACGACCCGCGATGCCGGTCAGGCCACTGCATTCCGGATGCGCCCCACCCGTCTCGGGGCCTACCTGATGATGTCGGGTTATCAACGCAACACCGGGGAAGTTGGTCTGTTTGAGCTGCTTGGCATCAGCGACCCCGCCGGCGAATTCCTGGATGACGCCGGTAATTTCATTGGCGAGATCTCCTACCTGGTTGCCGGCCTCGGGGATACCACCAACCTGATTCTGGACCCAGTGGCTCCGCTGGGAGATGCGCTGCGTTCGATCGGTGAGAGTATTGAGTTCACCGGTGATCAGTTGGGTGACACCACCGTCAGTCCCTCGCTTGCCATGGTGAGTTCACCCAGTGATCTGGCGGTATGGCAACTGCAACGCCAGGGCAATGAACAGCGCTATACCCTGGCTTCTGACGTCACTGGCCTGATGCTGGCCGCCACGGACGATGGCCTGGCTCTTGTGTCGCCCTCTGTCATTGACGAATCCGGCGCCTTTGCCCTGCGTGAGGCCGAGGGCTGTGACCACTATCCGGAAGCGGAACTGAATGCGGAGGTCGTCGACTCGAAAGGCCCGGCCACCTATCTGAAAGAGGTGGACCGTTTCCGCAACGTGAAAGGCATCGATAAAGACGACGTCTTCGGCTTTGTCGACGCCCACTCCCATATCTCCGCCTACGAGTTCATCGGAGGCCGGGTCAATTACGGCGCCCCCTTCCACCGCTTTGGTGTGACCCACGCACTCCATGACTGCGAGGCCGTCCACGGCCCCTGGGGCGCTACCGGCTTTGTCGAGCTGGCCACCAGCGGTATCGGCACCCACGACACCCAGGGCTGGCCCACGTTCAATGACTGGCCCCGCTACAACTCCCTGCAGCATCACCAGAGTTACTACCGCTGGATGGAACGGGCGCACCTGGCGGGGATGAAAATCCTGGTCAATCATCTGGTGCACAACGAAATCCTCTGCCGCATCAACCCGCAGAAAGAGAACGACTGCGACCCCATGGAATCCATCCTGCTGCAGATCCAGCGCATGTACGAGATGCAGGACTACATTGATGCCCAGCACGGCGGCCCGGGGGAAGGCTGGTTCCAGATCGTCACCAGCCCGGCCCAGGCCCGCGAGGTGATCGATGATGGCAAGCTTGCCGTGGTGCTGGGCATTGAGATGTCCAAGGTCTTCAAGTGCGGTGAGTTCCTGGGGGTGGCGGAATGCACCCGGGAAGAGATCGTGGAACGGCTGGATCAGTTCTACCAGCTCGGGGTTCGCAACATCTTCCCGGTTCACAAGTTCGACAACGCCTTTGGCGGCCACCTGCCAGACCTGTCTACCGGCATTGGCATCGGCCCCATTCTCTATGGCGGCAACCTGCTGGAAACCGGCCACCCGGTGGAGTTCGAGGAATGCCCCGAAAGCGTTGAATACACCGGGGGTGAACCAGACCAGAACGCCGACCTGCAGCCTTTTGGCCTGTTCGATCAGTTGCTGTACCAGATGGACTACCTCGGGGAGCGTTTCCCGGAGACCCCGGAGGAAATGGCGGCACTCGACCCCCGCCGGGGCACCGACCAGCTCTGTAACCGTCGCGGCCTGAGCGATCTGGGGGACTTCCTGATCCAGGAGCTGGTGCGACGCAAGATGATGATCGAAACCGACCACATCAGCCGCAAGGCCGCCGCCCGAATTCTGGAGATTACCCGGCCACTGGATTACCCGGTGATCAACAGCCATGGCGGCTGGGGCGGCACCGAAGCCCTGCGGGATCGTATCGCGGCCCAGGGCGGCATTACCGCGTCCTTCGGCGGCACCCGTGAAGACTGGGTGCGCAAACTGATCCGGGATGGCAACCGCCCGCGTCGCGAAGACCTCAAGGTGGGCCCCTTCGGCGGCGCCGGCTTCGCCTCGGACGTCAACGGCATTGCACAGCTGGCGTCCAATCCCGGCACTGCTGAGGACGAAGAAGGCCTCTACCCGTTCACCTCCATTGACGGTCGGGTCCGCTTCGATGTGCAGCGCACCGGCGACCGGGAATTCAGCCTTTACGACGGCCGCGGTGTCGCCCATTACGGCCTGTACCCGGACCAGATCGAAGACATGATCCGCAACAGCGATGCCGATCCTGAACAGATTGACGATGCCATCAATCAGCTTTTCACCTCCGCCGAAGCCTACCTGCGGATGTGGGAACGGATTGAAAGCGCACCACTATAAAAACAAGGACAACGTCATGAACGCCAAGACACTCTTAAACAACGTAAAACGCTGTCAGGCGGGGCTTATCCCCGTGCTGACGGCCACCGTTCTGCTCTCCGGCTGCCTCGGTGGCAACAGCTCATCGGATACGTCGGCAACCAACGACAGCGCCGGGAATAACAGCGATGTGGCCGGCGACACCAGCAACAAGCCCAATAACCCCGGCAATCCGATCGACCGTTTCAGCGACGGTCGCACCTTCCTCGTGGAGCCCGGGCCCGATGCCACCCACGACATGATCAGCGCAATGATCCAACTGCGCCCGGGAGACACCCTGGAATTCGGTTGTGGCTTCATCGAACTGAACCACGGCCTGCTGATTCAGGCCACCGAAGACGTCCTGATCAAGGGGTGTGGCAAGGACAGCACAGTGCTCTCCTTCCGCGACAGCGATAACGTCACCGGCCTGGAAGCGCTGAACGTGCGCGGAATTACGGTGCAGGACCTGACCATCGCCGACTCACCGGGGGACGCTTTCAAACTCAAGGGGGTGAAATGGGGTACGCTGCTCAACGTGCGGGCCATCTGGTCCGGCGGTGGTGAACCGATTACCGCAAGTAACTATTCGGATCGGCTGCACGTGCAGTGCACCAATCCGCCACTGAACGAGGGCGACCCCACGCCGGACTACATCCCCAGCTCCGCCAGCGGACGCTACGGCATCTACCCGGTGGAGTCGGAAAACATCCTGGTGGATAACTCCGAATCCGTGGGCGCGTCCGATGCAGGCATTTACGTTGGCCAGACCAACACCGCCATCATCCGCAACAGCCGTGCTGTTTATAACGTCATGGGCTTCGAGATCGAGAACGTCCAGGGCGGGGAGTACGACAGCAACCTGGCCGAGTGCAACACCGGCGGCTTCCTGATCTACGACCTGGAGAACATCACCCAGTACGGCGATACCTCGGTGATGCTCAACAACACGGCCCGCAACAACAACACCTACAACTTTGCCCACAGTGGCCTGGTGTCCGCCGTGCCCCGGGGTACTGGCTTCATCACCCTGGGCTACGACAACATTGAAGTCTTCAACAACACCTTCGAGGACCACAGCACCGCCGCCGTGATCTATACCAGCTACGAGCTGATCGACGGCAAGGACAAAACCTCGGACAAGAAACTGGATCCGTACACCGAAGGCCTTCACATCCACAACAACGTGATGAAGAACTCCGGGTACGACCTGCCCCCGCCCAACTATGAAAAGGTGCTGCTGGAAGGTCAGGTGGAAACGGTACTGCCCACCCTGATCGGTCTGAAGAACGTCACCAATCCCGGCAAGGGCGCGCACATCGTCTGGGACGGTCTGCTGGATGACCTGGATGCAGACTGCCCCTACCCGGTGGATGCCAACGGTGATCCGGTGCCGGCGGACGAGAATGGCAAACCGATCCACACCAATGAGCACCCGAACCCGTCGTGCCACTACAACGCCTACAAGTTCAACGCCAATGGCGAGCGCAAGCTGCCTCAATGGGGCTCATGCTTCCACGATAACGATCTGGCAGCGGATAGTCAGGCCTACATGAATTTCCACGGCACCCAGGGCCTGGAACTGGTGCTGGCCGCGGCCGAGCAGGACCCCAGCATTCTCACTCTGGAAGGTCTGCAATCGGTACTCGAAGGCCTGGACGGCGCTGTGGCCGACACCGACAAGTCGGTTCACGACTGCCAGGCCCGCTTTGGCAAGCTACTACCGCCGCTGCCCCGGGTGACAATCCCGCCGTTCGAACCCAGTGGTACCATCGATCCGGCCCCCAGCGAGGAATACATCAACCGGCTCTGCAGCAAACGCGTCAAGCCCGGCAGCGTCAACCGGGATGCCCTGGATGTGAACTGTCCGACACTGGACCAGTACAACCTGTTTGCCGATCCCCACGATCCCCGCAGCACCCCGAATGATGGTGGTGTGCCATTCGTGCTCAACAGCAAGCTGTTCTCCGACTACGCCACCAAATACCGGGTCGCCTTCGTGCCACCGGGCACCAAAGCGGTCTACATGGATGGCCAGAGCGGCAGCAACGTCAACGGCACCATCCACTTCCCTACCGGTACGGTGATCGCCAAGACCTTTGCCTTTACCGATGAGAGCAAGGGCACGGAAGAACTGGTGGAAACCCGCCTGCTGATCAAACGGGTCAGCGAGAGTGGCAAGGCATTCTGGGATGGTCCGGCTTATATCTGGGAGAAAGACAGCGAAGGCCAACCGGTGGCAAAACTGGCCATGGGTGGCGGCACCCGTGCGGTTAGCTGGCATTATCAGGACCAGATCACCGGCGAGCTGATGGCGGGCAGCACGGACAACTACGCCATCCCCAACGCCAACCAGTGCATCACCTGCCACAGCAACAATGACGTGGAATCCGGCAGCGCCCCCATCGGCCCGAAACCCCGCAACCTGAACCGCGCCTATGCGCCGGAATCTGCGTTCATGGGTGCCAGCGGTCAGGGTGGCTTCCCCCGGGTCAATCAGCTCAAGTACTGGCAGGATCAGGGCATTCTTACCAATGTACCGGACCTGCAGATCGATGGTCGTGGCATTGCCACCAACATCGAGCGCCTGCCCCACTGGAACCTGGCCGGTGACAGTGGCGAAGCCGCCGGTTCCGATGCCGATGTGGAGGCGCGCCTGCGGGCCTACCTGGAGGTGAACTGCCAGCACTGCCATAACGACCGTGGCGCCGCGTCCAACACCGGTTATTACCTGGACCACTACCGTGACGTCGACGCCGGTTACGGCATCTGCAAGAAGCCCACCGCCACCGGCGGCGGTTCCTGCGGTCGCCAGCACATTGTGGTGCCGGGAGACGCCGACAGTTCCATCGTCTCCTGCCGGGTCACCGACAGCACCGATCCCCAGCGGCGCATGCCACCCATTGCCCGCAGTGTCACCCACATGGAAGGCGTTGAGCTGATCAATTACTGGATCAACAACGTGGTGGACAGTGACTACGCCAATGGCGATGCCTGCGGCAACGGCAGTATCTTTCAGTCTCTGAACTGAGTACACCGGGGCGGCCAGGAATGGCTGCCCCGGTACTCACCCCGCTATCGTGGCCCTCTCCCATCCTCACTGCTATATTGCTTCCTGAGAACGCCAAACGCGACCGCTGCTCAGGGAGACTTCATGCAGGCAGAGCTTATCGATATCCGCAACCATCTGGCCCAGCATGCGCCGTTCGACGAAATGGCGGAGGAGATGCTTGATAAGGTGGTCTCAAGCATTGAGATCTCCTATTTCCGTGCCGGCACGCCCATCCTGGAGTTTGGTCAACGCAATAACTGGCTGTTCTATGTGCGCAGCGGCGCGGTCGAGGTCTATCGCCGATCTGGTGAACTGTACAGCCGGATGAGTGAAGGGGAGTTCTTTGGCCAGTTCGGATTGCTGATGCATAACACCGTACGCTTCCCTGCGACAGCGATCGAAGATTGTCTGATCTACCGGATTCCTGACACTGTTTTCAAGTACCTGTGGGACAACGACGAAAACTTCGCCGATTTCGCGGACACTGAGGGCCGAAGCCGGCTCCGTTCCGCCCTCTCCCGCCGGGAAAAGTCAAACGAACTGATGACCTCAAAGGTCACCCGTCTGATCTCCCGAAAGCCGGTGGCCGCACCCTGTACTGTGCGTCTGCAGGAAGCCGCCCGCATCATGACTGATCAGGGGGTATCTGCACTGCTGCTGATGGACGAGGAAGACGACCGCCCCAAACTCAAGGGCATCATCACCGACCGGGACCTGCGCACCCGCGCCGTGACCGAAGCGTTACCCTCGGAGACGCCGATCAGCGAAATCATGAGCGGGAACCTGATCACCACCCGCGCTCAAAGCTTTATCTTCGAAGCCATGCTCACCATGCTTCACAACAATGTGCACCATCTTCCGGTCATGGATGACGATGAAGTCCGGGGTGTCATCGCCCTCTCGGACATCGTCAAGTATGAGAGCCAGAGCAGCCTGTTCCTGGTCAGCAACATATATCACCAGCAGAACATCAAGGATCTGAAGAAGGTCAGCCGCGATGTCCGTGACAGCTTTGTCCGCATGGTCAATGAAGACGCCAACTCCCATATGATTGGCAGCGCCATGGCCGGCATTGGACGCAGTTTCACCCAGCGTCTGCTGGAGCTTGGCGAAGAGAAGCTGGGCCCGCCACCGGTCCCCTACTGTTTCATGGCCCTGGGCTCGATGGCACGGGATGAACAACTGGTGGTGACCGACCAGGACAACGCCATGATCCTGGATGACAGCTTTGATCCCAAAGAACATGACGCCTATTTCCTCGCGCTGGCGAAGTTCGTCAGCGACGGGCTGGATGCCTGTGGCTATACCTACTGCACCGGTGACATCATGGCCACCAACGAGAAGTGGCGTCAGCCGCTGAAGGTGTGGAAGTCCTACTTTATCGACTGGATCGACAATCCCAAGGCGGAAGCCCTGCTGAACAGCAATATCTTCTTTGATCTTGACGGTATTTACGGTCGCACCGAATTCGCCGAAGAACTAAAAACCCTGGTGGCGGAAAAGGCCAGCAACAGCCAGCGTTTCCTCGCCATGCTGGCCCGCAACGCGCTGAACCGCACGCCCCCTCTGGGTTTCTTCCGTACCTTTGTGATGGAGGAAGACGGCAAGCAAAACAAGACCTTCAACCTGAAACGTCGGGGCACCGCTCCTTTGTCAGACCTGATCCGGGTGCATGCCCTGGCCTGCGGGTCCCGCGCCCAGAACTCCTTCAACCGACTCAAAGCCATAGCCGAAACCAAGCTGATTCCGGAAGACGGTGTGGGCAACCTGAGGGACGCCCTGGAATTCATTTCCATCGTCCGCATCCGCCACCAGGCACTGGCCATCGAAGCCGGGCGGGAGCCGGACAACAATGTTCGCCCGGAAGACCTGTCACCGTTTGAACGCAGCCATCTGAAAGACGCGTTTCAGGTCGTCAGCAACGCGCAGAAATTCCTGAAATTCCGGTATCACAGCCAGGTGGGTCGGCATGCCGGATAACAAAGAGCCGATCTCAGAAACCAGCGAGACCTGGCCCGAACTGTTCGACCAACTCGCAGAAAACGCCAAGGATTCACGACTCAAAGCCTTTTACCAGGCCGGCTGTGTAGCGCCCGACATGCCCCTGGCCGATGTTCCCCTGGTGGCACTGGATTTTGAAACCACGGGGCTGGATCCCGATAGGCATTCCATAGTCAGTATTGGCCTGGTGCCGTTTTCCCTGGACGGGATACAGGTCGGCAAGGGCCGCCACTGGGTTGTCCGCCCCCAGTTGCCGCTGGAGCAGGCCTCCATCACCATTCACGGTATTACACACACGGACATCGACAAGGCGCCGGATTTGGGGGACGTACTGGATGAGATACTGGAGGCCATGGCCGGAAGGATTGCCGTGGTCCATTACCGCAGTATCGAACGGCCATTTTTCAACGTAGCCCTGCAATGGCGACTGAACGAAGGCATCCGTTTTCCGGTCATCGACACCATGGCCATCGAGGGCCATCTTCATCCCAACCGACGGCCAACCCGATGGCAAAAGTTCAGGGGCATGAAGCCCGTATCCATCCGCCTCGCCGATAGCCGGACCCGTTACGGCCTGCCCCACTACCCGCCTCACAATGCGCTGATTGACGCCATTGCCACGGCGGAGTTACTACAGGCCCAGATTCATCATCACTTCAATCCAGACACCGCAGTCAAGGACTTATGGCTGTGACGCCGCCATCGAGTTATCGCTGGCCGGTTTCACGTCGCTGATGTACTCGCCATAGCCCTCTTCCTCCATTTGCTCCAGCGGGATAAAGCGGAGGGCGGCCGAGTTCATGCAGTAGCGCAAACCAGTGGGTGCCGGGCCATCATTAAATACATGCCCGAGGTGTGAATCTGCAATGGCACTGCGAATTTCAACGCGGGTCATGAACAGGGAGCGGTCCTCTTTTTCCACGACCGCATCTTCTGAAATCGGACGGGTAAAGCTGGGCCACCCAGTGCCGGACTTGTACTTGTCCCTGGAGGAGAACAGCGGTTCTCCGGACACCACATCCACATACAATCCCGGGCGTTTTTCATCCCAGTATTCATTGGCGTACGCCCGCTCGGTGCCATCTTCCTGAGTCACGTAATACTGCTCCTTGGTCAGCATCCGTTTGAGCTCTTTGTCGTCCGGCTTCACAAAAGACTGCAGATCTCGCGCATCGTTCTTCATGGTGTCCTCTTCAGGCTGATACTGAGAGTAATCAACTTCCTGCTCTTCACCCCAGACCTTCTCGATGAACTGGTAACGGCCGGAATTAAAGGTATAGAACTTGTACCGTACCGGGTTCTTCTTGTAATAATCCTGGTGGTATTCCTCGGCGTCGTAGAAAGACTTGAAGGGTACGATTTCAATCACCACCGGGTCGTCGTAACGGCCGGACTCTTTCAGCGCCCTCACCGAGGCTTCGGCCGCACGCTTCTGCTCTTCATTGTGATAAAAAATCGCGGGCCGATACTGGCTGCCCCGATCCACATACTGGCCTTTCGCGTCGGTCGGGTTTGCAGTGCGCCACAAAGCCTGGAGCAGGCCTTCGTAGGTGATGACCTCCGGGTCATAATAGACCTGGACAGCCTCGGTGTGGCCGGTACTGCCGCCAGAAACCTGCTTATAGGTGGGATCCTTCTCATCGCCACCGCTGTACCCGGATACCGCCTCGACGACCCCCGGTACTTTTTCCTCATACATTGCTTCCACACACCAGAAACACCCGCCGGCGAAAGTCGCTATCGCCAGGTCAGGATCGTCGGGTGCGTATTTTGAGTCCGAATCGCTGGAAGCACCCACCTGGAAACCGGTCAGCGCTATGGCCACCGCCATGGACATCAGTAACAGATACCGTTTCATAACTTTAACCTCTTGCCCTTTGATTACTGTGACCAGTCTGCACGGAATTAATCACACCACTTTCTCCAGTTTATTACGTTTGTATAACGTCAGAGAGATCAATGCGGATGCACACGGCTCAGCTTGAAGGCGTCACCGGTAACCGAATACAAAACGAAGCGCCACTGGACGGCAGGTTGGCAACGTCAATATCACCGCCCTGGAGGGTCATAATCCTGCGGGCAATGGCGAGCCCCAGACCGGCATGGCCGCCAGTCCCATCAGAAGATTCACCGCGATAGAAGGGATCGAAGATGTGGGGCAGGTCCTGCTCCGGAATGCCAGGACCACTGTCCCGCACACAGACTTGCGGCCGGCCGTTCGCCTGCCCGAAAACCACTTCGATTCGCCCGCCGGCAGGGCTGTAGGCAATGGCATTACCGATCAGGTTGTCCAGCACCCGCTCGGTCATGGCGAGGTCCGCATAGGCCAGCGGCTGATCCGGGTCGCCATTGACGGTCAGATCCAGCTGCCTGTTGCGGGCTTCCCGCCCGTGCTTCTGGACCACATCGTGCACCAGCTCAGCGAGGGGAAAGGGTTCTGGCACCGGCTGCTTTTCCCGGGCTTCCAGTGCCGCCAGCTCGAACAGCTCATCCACCAGGCGGCTCAGGCGACGGCCTTCCTTGAGGGCGATGTCGAGAAAACGGTCCTGCTCGTCCGGACTGAGACGGTCGCGCCGTAATTTCAGGCTTTCAATGTAACCCTGCATCGAGGCCAGTGGCGTACGCAGATCATGGGACACCTGAGCCACCAGTTGGCGGCGCTGGGCGTCCTTTTCCGTCAGTTGCTCAATCTGGGAAGCAATACGACGGGCCATATCATCAAAGGTGGCGCCCAGGTAGTCGATCTCGTCACGGACCACGGGGCGCCTGTCACGCCAGGTACTGACCGGCGGATGACTCATGTCACTGTGCTCAAATGCCTCCACCAGCCGGGTCAGCAAAGTCAGCCGCCTGGTCAGTAGGCGGAAGACCGCCAACCCCGCAATCATGACCACCGCCAGACTGAGCAGCAGGGCCCAGGCACTCAGTTCCAGCAGCTGGCCGCCCCGGGCCATGGTTTCCGCAGCGTCGTATTCTTCACCCCGGAGCACCACGTAGAGATAGCCTTCCGGATTGTCCATGGATGGTACCGGGGTCACGGAAAACACTTTCTGCCGGTCATGGCTCCGCGGGTCATCGCCCAGCACGGGATAGCGGCTCATGTCGTCCATCAGCCGGTGTATGGGTTCCAGTGAGACTTGCTTGCGCTTGATTTTGGCCGGGTCTGCGGAGTAGGAAAGGATGGTGCCATCCAGATCCAGCAGATAGATTTCAATACTGGGGTTGATGGTCATATACAGCGCGAAGAGTTCTTTCAGGGCACTGCGGTCAAGCTCTCCTTCGCTGACCAGATTCCTGTCCGACACCAGGTTTTTTGCCAGGTCCCGGTGCAGCTCCTGATTCACCGAGGCGTTGTACTCCCGCAATGAGTATAGACTGATAAAGGCGTACAGCAGGCCGACAGCCAGTAACAGCAGGAACAGGCCCAGAGCCAGCCGGGTGTAGAGTGTCCTCACCATGGCTCAGTCCCGGAAGCGATAGCCCACCCCCCACACGGTTTCAATAAACTCCGGCCGGGCAGGATCCTTCTCGATCTTGCCACGTAGCCTGTTGATATGGGTGTTGACGGTATGCTCGTAGCCCTCATGGTTGTAGCCCCAGACTTTGTCCAGTAGCTGGGCACGGCTGAATACCCGCCCAGGATGGCTGGCAAAGTGCCAGAGCAGGTCGAACTCGCGGGCCGTCAGTTCCACTTCCTGCTCCCGCACAAACACCCGGCGGCGATCCGGGTCGATACGCAACCCTTCGGTACTCAGCTCGCCACTCTTTTCTTCATGACCGGCGTTGTCGGCCGGTGCCGACGCCATGGCATCCACACGCCGGAACAGGGCTTTCACCCGCGCAGCCAGCTCAGCCACACTGAAAGGCTTAGTGAGGTAGTCGTCCGCCCCCATTTCAAGGCCCAGCACCCGGTCCAGTTCCGTGCTTTTCGCCGTCAGCATCAGTACCGGCACATAACCCGGGCCGGAGCGGATCTCGCGACAAACCGAGAGGCCGTCCAGTCCGGGCAGCATCAGGTCGAGAACCACCAGGTCGATGCCCCCTTCACGAAAACGCTCAAGCCCGGTGTCACCCCGATCACACAGAATGGGGTTCATACCAAGGTCGGCCACGTGCATACGTACCAGCTCCCCAATGCCCGGGTTATCCTCAACAATCAGTACGTTTCGTGTCATAGGTTCCTGGCTCTGGCGCCCCGCCGAGGCGCGCGGTTAATTCATGGAATCCGACTTGCCCATGCCATCGCCCTTCATGCCATCCTTCATGTCGTCATGCATGGTCTTGTCGTCCTTCATGCCCATGCCATCGTCCTTCATCCCCATATCGTCTCCGGACATGTTGTCTTTCATACCATCGCCCATGGAGTCGGACATGTCATCCTTCTTCATATCCTCGTGAGCCATTGCCCCCTTCATGTCGTCGTCCATCATGCCATCGTCGGACGCCATTTCATCCGCCTGGACCGCACTGGCCATCAGGCCGAACAGGCACATGGCTGCAATTGTCGTGAATTTGTTCATTGTGATCTCTCCGTAAGGGTTTTGGCCTGCCGGACTGGCAGGTTCGGCATCCATCCTGGAGGCGCGCCATCACGGGATAATCACAGGGTGTTAAACAGTGTATAGCGGAAAGTTCACAAATCTGTCACGCCGGCATCATTCCTCCAGACTACCCAGCAGACGCTGACGGATGATGTTGTCGGCGTCGTCCATGATGCGGCCGATCAGTTCTTCGCAACTGGGAATGTCGTGGATCAGACCCGCCACCATGCCGCAACTCCAGGCCGCCTCGTCCATCTTGCCTTCCTGCAGCACCAGCCGGCCCTTCACACCGGTTACCAGGTGACGGATATCATCAATGGTTTCCGCCTCGCCCTTCGCTTTCTCGATGCGGATGATTTCCTCCACGGCGGCGTTGTTCATCACCCGTTCGGTGTTGCGCAGGTTACGCATGATCAACCGTGTCTGCCGTTCATCGGCCTCAACGATGGCCTGTTTGACGTTGTTGTGAACGGGAGCCTCCGTGGTGGCAATAAAACGGGTGCCCATATTCATGCCATCGGCGCCCAGGGCCATGGCCGCCACCAGGCTACGGCCGTCGGCCATGCCGCCGGAGGAGACGAATGGAATGGTAAGCTCCTCCGCCGCGCGGGGCAGCAGTATAAAGTTGGGAATATCATCCTCCCCGGGGTGACCGCCGCACTCAAAACCATCCACGCTGACGGCATCGCAGCCGATTTTTTCGGCCTTCAGAGCATGGCGCACTGAGGTACATTTATGGATAACCTTGATCCCGGCTGCCTTCAGTTGCGGCATGTATTGCTCGGGGCTGCGTCCGGCGGTTTCCACCACTTTCACACCGCCGTCGATAATGGCCTGGATATAGTCCGGGTACGGAGGCGCCTTGAAGGATGGTAAAAACGTCAGGTTGACGCCGAATGGCTTGTCAGTCATCTCGGCACAACGTGCAATTTCCCTGGACAGGTCTTCCGGGGTAGGCTGGGTCAGTCCGGTGATAATACCGAGACCGCCGGCGTTGGAGACGGCAGCTGCCAGCTCAGCATAGCCAACATGGTGCATGCCACCCTGGATGATCGGGTGACGGATACCAAACAATTCGGTGATTCTGGTCTTCATAGCGGGTTTCCTGTTTTGTCGTTAGAATGAAATCAAATAGCGATACGAGGTTGCAGTGGCAGAAAAAATAACAACAAGGGCAACTCCAGCGGACGCTTTACGACGTGCGCGGCGGATGTGGCTGAAGGGCGAAAGAATTCACCTGGCATCCCTCTCCGCGGAACTGAATATCGGAAGGGCCACCCTGTTTCGCTGGGTTGGCAACAAGGATTTACTGTTGGGGGAAGTGCTCTGGTCACTTTACGAACCCCTGAGACTGGAAGCCCTGAGTACAACCCCCGGGCAAGGTGTAGATTTCGTGGTTGGGGTGTACCGACACGTTAACTCGACCCTGCTCCACTCCGAACCTCTGCGGCGATTTATCCACCAGGATCCCGAATACGCGCTGAAGATCCTGACCTCATCCCAGTCCACAATTCACAGCCGTACGGTGGAAGCCAATACCCGCACGCTTCGGGACCAGATAGCATCAGGTCATATCCAACCGCCCCTGAACGTCAACAGCCTGTCCTATTTCATGGTGCGCCTGGCCGAATCCTGCCTGTACAGCGACATCATCAACGGCCGCGAGCCCCGGGATGAGGAGCTGGAAGACGCCTGTACGGCAGTGCGGATTCTGCTTGGCGGGAAGGCCTAGAACCGGGGGGCTGGTCCCGCGGCGGGGGTACCTTTTCTGCCGGGAAAAATAACTCGCTTTGCTCAGACATCTTTTTCCCGGCAGAAAAGGTACCCCCACCCCGTGACCGACCTGACTTCAGAGTGTTTCTCTCGGCCCTTACAACTGCAGCGACCGAACCTCCAGAAACTCCTCCAGCCCCCATTTGCCGAACTCGCGGCCAATGCCGGAGTGGCCGAAGCCGCCGAATGGAGCCATGGGATTGAAGGCGCCACCATTTACAAACACCTGACCGGTACGCAGCTTGCTCGCCACTTGTTTCGCCTTGTCGGCGTCCGCTGACCAGACCGCGCCGGACAGTCCGTACTGGGTGCCGTTGGCGATGCGGATGGCTTCCGCTTCATCGTTGTAGGGAATCACGCACAGCACCGGGCCGAAGATTTCTTCCTGGGCCAGGCGGCTGTCCGGTTTGACGTTGCCGAACACCGTAGCCTTGACGAAGTAGCCTTTGTCACAGCCTTCTGGCGCTTCCGGGCCGCCTGCGACCAGGGTATGACCTTCCTCGATGCCGAGTTTGATGTAGTCGATGACCTTGTCACGCTGTTGCGCCGAGGCCAGCGGGCCCAGGCGGGTGGTTTCTTCCAGCGGATTGCCCGGGGTCATTTTGGCGACGGCGGCGGCTGCCAACTCACAGGCTTCGTCGTGCTGTTCCGCCGGCACCAGCATACGGGTCAACGCGGTGCAGGTCTGGCCGGAGTTGAGCAGGCAGTTGTTTACTGTGCCTTTCACCGCTGCCGCCAGATCCGCGTCCGGCAGGATCACCGAGGCGGATTTCCCCCCCATTTCCAGGGCAATGCGCTTGAAGTCATCGGCAGCGGCATGGGCAATCAGGTTGCCGGTGCGGGTGGAGCCGGTGAAGGACACCATGCTGACGTCCGGATGTTTGATCAGGGTGTCGCCGACGGTGTGGCCTTCACCACACACCAGGTTGAATACGCCCTTGGGCAGGTCGGTCCCGTCCAGGATTTCTGCCAGGATGTAGGCGCTCTGGGGGGCGATTTCCGAGGGCTTGAGCACCACGGTACAGCCGGCGGCAATGGCCGGCACCACTTTCAGGATGACCTGGTGCAGCGGGTAGTTCCATGGCGTGATGCAGCCCACCACGCCCACGGGCGCATACTGCACTTCCGAGTTACCGGACTGCTCGCTGAACGGGAAGTCCGGCAGCAGGTTCAGGTAGGTCTTGGTGATCGTGGCCGGCAGCCCGGCCTGGATAGCGGTGGCCAGTTTGATCGGCATACCCACTTCACGGCATACCGTTTCCGCGATTTCACCTGCGCGCTCTTTCAGTCCTGCGTGGAGCTGTTCCAGCACCTTGATGCGCTGTTCCAGGGTGCTGTCGGACCAGGTTGCAAAGGCGGCATCGGCAGCGGCGATGGCCTGTTCCATCTCTTCGCGGCCGGAGGCCGGGACTTTGGCAATCACCTCACCGGTGCCGGATTCGTGCACATCAATGGTGTCGCCAGTCCAGTTCACCCATTGGCCGTTAATGTAATTCTTGCTGAGATCGTTCATTTGCTCACTCCTGTGTCTCTGAAACCGTCACTCGAAAATGATGACGCCACGCGCGTTCTTGCCAGCCAACATATCATCGAACGCCTGGGGGGCATCATCAATGTGGTAGGTGCGGGTGACAAGTTCATCGAGCTTGAGTTTGCCCGCCTTGTACAGCCCCAGGATACGGGGGAAGTCGTATTGTGGTCGGGCGGAGCCCAGCCAGCTGCCCTTCAGCACCCGCTCGTCCGCGGGCAATGTCAGGGTGGTGATTGAGGTCTTGTCCTTCGGGTCCGAGACACCCACCACCACGGCGGTACCGCCACGGCCCAGGCACTTGTAGGCCTGTTCCACCACCGGACCGGCGCCGACGCATTCGAACGCGTAGTCGACACCGCCAGTGAGTTTCTTCACGGCCTTGGCGCCGTCCTCCACTTCGCTGATGTTGACGGTGTGGGTGGCGCCGAACTCACGGGCCATTTCCAGCTTTTTCTCGTTGTTGTCCACCGCAACAATCATTTCCGCGCCAGCGGTGACGCAGCCCTGAATGGCGTTCAGGCCGACACCGCCAATACCGAAGACGGCCGTGCGAGAACCGGGCTCGACTTTCGCGGTGTTGAATACGGCACCCACGCCAGTTATCACCGCGCAGCTCACCAGGGCGGCGTTCTGCATCGGTACGGATTCGTCCACCTTGACGCAGTTGTCCACGTGCATGGTGGCGTATTCGGCCATTACACCGCAGGCGCCGAAGACGTTGAGGTCTTCGCCATCCGCGCCTTTGGTGCGAACGGTGCCATCGGGCAGGGTAAACATGGCCTTGCGGGCATTTTCACAGAGTACAGGGCGGCCACGTACGCATTGGCGGCACTTGCCGCACATGGAGATGAAGGAACTGACGACGTGGTCACCTTCCTTGAAGGCGGTGACACCCTCGCCCACTTCGATGACGACACCGGCGGCTTCGTGACCAAGGACGAGGGGCGCGGGGTATGGGATTTTTCCGGTGGTGGCGGACTGGTCGCTGTGGCAGACGCCGCAGGCACCGATCTTGATGGTAATCTCATCCCGTTTGGGGCCTTCCACGGTGATGGTCTCTACCTGAACGGGTTGGCCCCATTCGCGGCAGACGACTGCCTTTGCCTTTCTGTCCATTCTGTTTTGCTCCTCGGTTTTACTTAGCCTTCTTGTTTTGGGGCTGGCCGCAGGGTGGGGTGCCTTTTCTTATGGGAAAAATAACTCGCTGCGCTCAGACATCTTTTTCCCGCCAGAAAAGGCACCCCACCCCACGACCGTTCTGACAAACTCAATATCCGCTAGAACTCAGAGTCCTGTATGCCCAGCGCCGTTGTATCCACTGCGCTCAGCAAACCGGACAGGCTGAGCACTTTCGGCAATTCATAGCGCGCAAAATACTCACAGGCTTTCACCTTACCCTCGTAGAATTCCGCTGTCTGCTCACCATTTCCTTCCAGTCCGGCAAGGGCCTTGATGGCCTGTCGCAGCCAGAGCCAGCCGACGACGGTGTGGCCGAAGGCTTCCAGGTAGAGCGAAGCGTTGGCCAGGGCTTTTTCCACGTTGCCGTTGGCTTTCTCGGCGTTGATGGCGTCCGTCGCGGTGGCCAGGGATTTCACGGCCCGGTCCAGATGGTCGGCACACAGTGCCAGTCGTTCGATATCGCGGGACTCGCCGATGGTAGCGGCTATGCGTTCCATCAGTTCTTCGTAATACCTGCCGCCGGCCATGGAGACTTTGCGACCCAGCAGGTCGATGCCCTGGATGCCGTGAGTGCCCTCGTGAATCGGGTTGAGCCGGTTGTCTCGATAGAACTGCTCAACGGGGTACTCGCGGGTGTAGCCGTAGCCACCATACACCTGGATCGCCAGGCTGTTGGCCTCCAGGCAGAACTGGGACGGCCAGGACTTGATGACTGGTGTCAGCAGATCCAGCAGACCGGCCGCGAGTTGGCGATCGCTATCGGTGGCCCCGTGTTTTTTCTCGTCCACCAGCATGGCGCCTTGCAGGCACAACGCCAGACCGCCTTCCACGTAGGCTTTCTGGGTCAGAAGCATACGGCGGATATCGGCGTGACGGATCAATGGCACTTGTGGGGTGTTGGGGTCTTTCTCCCCAACCGGGCGGCCCTGTTTGCGATCACGGGCGTAGTCGAGGGCGTGGAGGTAGCCGGTGTAGCCAAGCATGACTGAACCGAGGCCGACGCCGATGCGGGCTTCGTTCATCATGTGGAACATGGCCGCCAGGCCGTTGTTGGGCTCGCCCACCAGGTAACCAACAGCCCCATCCTTCTCACCAAAGTTGAGCATGGTGGAGGTCGTACCCCGGTACCCCATCTTGTGAATCAACCCCGCCAACGCAACGTCGTTTCGTTCGCCAAGGCTGCCGTCTTCATTGACCAGGATCTTGGGCACGATAAACAGGGAAATACCTTTCACCCCGGGAGGGGCATCCGGCAGGCGGGCGAGCACCATGTGGATGATGTTGTCACTCAGCTCATGGTCGCCGGCGGATATGAAGATCTTGTTGCCAAACAGGCGATAACTGCCGTCGTCTTGCGGTTCCGCCCGGGTACGCAGGTCACCGAGGGAAGAGCCGGAATGGGGCTCGGTCAGGCACATGGTGCCGAAAAACCGACCGGCCATCATCGGTTCGGCGTATTTCTTCTGCTGGTACTCGTTGCCCTGGGCCTTGATCAGGTTCGCTGCCGCGATGGTCAGGCCAGCGTAACCCTGAGTGCCAACATTCGCGCCCTTGAGCAGCCCCACGCACATCTGGGCCACCGCAGCAGGCAGCTGCATGCCACCACGTTCAAAATCCTGACCGGCGGCCATCAGACCAGTGTCGCGCAGCACGTCGAGCGCTTTTTTCACTTCCGGGCGCATTTCTACCCGGCCGTTCTCGAACCTGGGTTCTTCTTCATCAACCAGGCGGGCATGGGGCGCAAACTCTTCGGCGGCCACTTTCAGTGCCAGGTCCAGGGCCGCCTGCAGGGTTTCACGGTTGTGTTCCGCATAGCGGTCATAACCCAGGGTCTGTTCGACGTCGTGGAGCTCGAACAACTGGAACGCAAGGTCCTGGGTATTGATGATTTTTTGTTGCATGGCCTCGTTACCCTTGGCATGGATTAACACGGTAGCCTGCCAGTCTGAAGTCTGGTCCTGCGGTGGGGGTACCTTTTCTTATGGGAAAAGAACTCGCTTCGCTCAGACACCTTTATCCCGTCAGAAAAGGTACCCCCACCCCATGACCGGCCTGACTGCACCGTTATACCTTGCTTAAACCACTTCAAACAGGCCAGCAGCGCCCTGGCCACCGCCGATGCACATGGTAACCACCACATACTTCGCGCCGCGGCGCTTGCCTTCAATCAGGGCGTGCCCGGTCAAACGGGAGCCGGTGACACCGTAGGGATGACCCACAGCGATAGAACCACCGTTCACGTTCAGCTTGTCCATGGGAATACCCAGACGATCACGGCAGTAAACCACCTGCGAGGCGAAGGCTTCATTCAGTTCCCACAGATCGATGTCATCCATCTTCAGGCCGGTGCGCTCCAGCAGACGCGGGATGGCAAATACCGGACCGATACCCATTTCATCCGGTTCGCAGCCAGCAACAGCGAAGCCACGGAAGATACCCATGGGTTCGATGTTGTTTTTCTCCGCGTAGGTGCTGTTCATCACCGTGCACACGGACGCGCCGTCTGAGAGCTGGGATGCGTTACCTGCCGTGACGAACTGATCGTCTCCACGAACCGGGTTCAGCCCCTGCAGACCCTCCAGCGTGGTGTTGGGGCGGTTGCACTCGTCACGGGTCAGCGTGACATCCTTATAGCTGATGTCCCCGGTTTCCTTGTCCTTCACCATCATGGTGGCGTCGAAAGGCACGATTTCGTCGTCGAACTTGCCCGCTTCCTGAGCAGCGGCAGTGCGCTGCTGGGAAATCAGGGCGTATTCGTCCTGGGAATCACGGCTGACGCCATAACGCTGGGCAACGATGTCGGCGGTTTCAATCATCGACAGGTACAGCTCGGGCTTGTTCTTCATCAGCCACTCGTTGGTAGCATGAAAGCTGTTGAGCTTGTCGTTCTGCACCAGCGAAATGGATTCCACACCACCGGCCACCATGGCCGGTACCTTCTCGGACACCACGCGCTGGGACGCCATGGCAATGGCCTGCAAACCGGAGCTGCAGAAGCGGTTGATGGAGACACCGGCGGTGGTCACCGGCAAACCAGCGCGGATCGCCGCCAGACGCGCCATATTCTTGCCCTGGGCGCCTTCGTGGAAGGTAGCGCCGAGGATCACGTCCTCAACGATGCTCGGGTCGATACCCGCACGCTCAACCGCGTGCTGGATAACGTGACCAGCCAGGTCCACGCTGTGGGTGTTGTTCAGGGCGCCACGGTAGGATTTACCGAGACCGGTACGCGCAGTTGAGACAATAACGGCGTCAGACATAATAATTTCCTTCGTAAACAGTACGGGTAGATCCGGTTAGGCGAAGTTCTAAAGATCGCCGAACCTACGACCTTCACTGACCAATTTCTCCAGCAGGCCCGCCGGCTTCCACTGCTCACCACCGAGGGAGTCGTGGAAGTTCTTGACTGTGCTGAGGATAGTGTCCAGACCAACCTGGTCCGCCCAGAACATGGGACCACCACGGTAGGCCGGGAAGCCGTAGCCGTAGATCCACACCACATCGATGTCCAGCGAACGATCGGCGATGCCCTCTTCCAGAATCTTGGCGCCTTCGTTGATCATCACATACATGCAGCGCTCCAGGATCTCCTGATCGCTGATCTCACGCGGAGTGATGCCCTGCTCCTTGCGGAACTCGGCAATCAACTGATCCACTTCCGGATCCGGGATCGGCTTGCGGCTGCCTTCCTCGTACTTATAGACACCAGCCTGAGTCTTCTGGCCCAGACGATCCATTTCCACCAGTTTGTCCATCCAGCTCGCCGGTACGTCTTCACCTGCATTACGGCGTTCTTCGCGGATACGATAGCCCACGTCGATACCGGCCAGATCCGACATCGCAAACTGACCCATGGGATACCCCAGATCCGTCAACACCTTGTCCACCTGCTGTGGGCTGGCACCTTCGTTCACCAGTGCCATAGCTTCCGCACCACGCTTGTGCAGCATACGGTTGCCAACAAATCCGTAGCAGTTGCCAACCAGCACACCGACCTTCTTGATCTTCTTGGCAACGGCCATCACCGTGGCCTTCACCTCGTCGGAGGTCTTGCTGCCACGCACGTTCTCCAGCAGCTTCATGACGTTTGCCGGGCTGAAGAAATGCATGCCCACCACGTCTTCCGGACGCTTGGTGGCAGAGGCAATTTCGTCGATATCCAGAGTGGAAGTGTTGGACGCCAGGATGGCACCAGGCTTACAAACCTCGTCCAGCTTGCCGAAGATCTCCTTCTTGATGGCCATGTTCTCGAACACGGCTTCAATCACCAGGTCCACGTCCCTGAAGTCGTCATAGGTCAGGCTGCCGCTGATCAGCGCCATGCGCTCCTCAACCTGCTGTTGTGTGATGCGACCTTTCTTCGCGGAGTTTTCGTAGTTCTTGCGGATGATGCCGAGCCCCTTGTCCAGGGCTTCCTGCTTCACTTCCACAATGGTCACGGGGATGCCGGCGTTGGCGAAGTTCATGGCGATACCGCCACCCATGGTGCCAGCCCCGATGATGCCCACACTGTTAACGTCACGGACCGGCGCGTCCTTGGACAGGCCTTTTACCTTGGAAACTTCGCGCTCGGCAAAGAAGGCATGAACCAGCCCGGCACGCTGCGGTGATTCCATGCATTCCATAAACAGTTCGCGTTCGCGCTTCATGCCTTCATCGAACGGCAGGCTGAAGGCCGCTTCCACCGCATCCACGCACTTGAACGGAGAGAACAGGCCACGCGCTTTCTTTTGCAGACCGGCGCGGAACTGGTCAAAAATCTCACTGCCCTTGTCAGCTTCTACCTTGTCAGTTACATCCCGCACTCGGCGGACCGGCTTGCCTTCATCGGCAACTGTCTGAGCGTATGCCAGACCAACGGCCTTGATATCGCTGCCGTCTTCAACCGCATCAACGATGCCCTGAGCAAGGGCGTCTTTGGCGCTCACGAACTCACCGGAGGTGATCATTTCCAGGGCTTTCTGGGCACCGGTCAGGCGCGGCAGGCGTTGGGTACCGCCAGCACCGGGTAACAGTCCCAGCTTCACTTCCGGCAGGCCAACTTTGGCACTGTTCAGGGCCACCCGGTAATGGCAGCCAAGCGCGGTCTCCAGACCACCACCGAGGGCGGTGCCGTGAATGGCGGCAACAATCGGTTTGTCGCTGTTTTCGTACTGATCTATAACGGAAGCCAGTCCCGGCTCCTGCATCGGCTTGCCGAATTCGCGGATATCGGCGCCGGCAATAAAGGTGCGGCCTTCGCAAACCAGCAACAGGACCTTGGCGTCTGCGTCGTTCTGCCCCTGCTCAAGCGCAGCCACCAGACCGGCACGAACCGCGTGACCCAGCGCGTTCACGGGCGGGTAGTTCACTGTGATGACGCCAATGGCGCCTTCCCGGTTGTAAGTTACGACCTCAGACATAATCTCCCCTCGCCTATATGGAATGTAGTTTTATCAAGCGAAACATAAGTACGATTTAATACAAGTTTTCGGCAGGTTTCAACCATGGATTAAAATGCAGGCATAAAAAAACCCCAGGACGGGTCCTGAGGTTTTCGGGTATATCAGCTTGTGGGGGAGGCCCGGACGGGGATCTCCCTCCGAAACACGCTGTAAATACATCCCTGTACGCTCGGCTCCGCCATCCATGGCTCCGCACGGTTTCGGAGGGAGATCCCCGTCCGGCCCCAGGCTTCTTCAGTTAGCCGATAGAATCAAACACCAAGCGATTCAATATCGCTGGCCAGCATCGCCAACTGGTGGGCAATGGACTCCCGCAGCTTTTCGCCGGGAATCAGATAGGATGGCGCCGCACAGGTCAGCGCCATGATGGTGCCGTCCTGCAGGTGAATCGGCACGCCCGCGGAATTGATGTTGCGATCCCATTCTCCCAGGGAAAGGCAGAAGCCGTACTGCTTATAGTCTTCCATTGAACGCTCAAGACCTTCCCGCTTCTCCGGCCAGGCATCGCCATACTTTGCTTCCATGGCATCATCAATGACTTTGCGCCCCTTGTCGGAGATAGCGCAATAGTAGGCGCGGCCCGCCGATGTGGTGGCCATGGGCAGTTTCAGGCCGATGTCCATGCGCAGCAATGAGGCTTCCGGGGGCAGCCGGTTCTCTACATAGATCATGTGCAGGCGGTCGCGGCAGGTCAGGCCGACAGACATGTTGGTCTGACGTGCAAACTCATCCATGTAGGGCTTGGCCAACTGGCGCACCTTGAGATTGGACACATAGGCGTAACCCAAAGCCAGCACGCCGGAGCTGAGCTGATACTTTTCCAGCTGGGCGTTGTAGCTGAGATAGCCCAGCTTGGTCAGGGTGTAGGTCATGCGCGAAACGGTGGGCTTCGGCAGTCCGGTCAGACGCGCGATGTCCTGGTTACCCAGAATCACCGAGCCCTGGCTGAAGGCACGAAGCACGTCGAGACCACGGGAAAGCGCCTCTACGAACTTGCGATCCTTTTCCGGCTTTACCGGTTCGCCGTCGCCGGATGCCGCCAACAGTTCCGGTGAAGTGATCTGTGCTTTTGTCATAAACTGGCGACCTCCAACAGCTGCGCCTGATCCGGTGCGCCCGGCATATCCGGATAATAGTCAGATAGAAGAAAAGTTGCGGTATTTTAATCGCTGCAGATATCAAGTACCAGAAACCATTATCAAAAGCCGTGCCAAATATGAAACACTCTTCCTTTATGTTTCATATTTCTTCCGCGATTTCCATACGAACCCCCGGGTTTACGGATCTATTTCGGTATATTATTCTGCTAAGCGGAACATGGCAAACAAGTTTAATGCACCTGACGATCCCCGGAGAGCACATGAAGGTACTATTTGTAGCAGGAGACCCCAAGCCAGAACGCTGGACTGTACCCATCAAGGAGCTGCTTCCGGAGGCCGAGATTCATGTATGGGACGCCAACGGCCCAGCCGTTAACGCCGACTACGCCATTGTCTGGCAGCCACCGGCGGAACTGTTTGAGCGCGAGAAGAGTCTGAAGGCAGTGTTTAACCTGGGCGCCGGCATTGATGGCCTGCTGGCCGTGCCCAACCTGCCGCCCCACCTGCCCGTAGTGCGCCTGGAAGATGCCGGCATGTCCGTGCAGATGGCGGAATATGTGCTGCACCAGCTCCTGGAAGCCAGCCGGGGTATGGAAACCTATCGGGAACAGCAACGTGAAGGCATCTGGAAAATTCACCGTCCGATCAAGCGCAGTGATTGGCCGATCGGGGTGATGGGCCTTGGTCACATTGGCAAACGGGTAGCGCGCACACTGGCGGACCTGGATTACCGCGTCAACGGCTGGGCCCGTAGCGAGCATGACCTTGAAGGGGTTACGACCTTTGCCGGGGCCGACCACCTGCCCAATTTCCTGCAATCAACCCGGGTGCTGGTGAATACCCTGCCGCTGACCGATGAAACCCGGGATATCCTCAATTACACGCATCTCAGCCAACTGATGCCTGGTGCCGTGGTGATTAACGTTGGTCGGGGGGAGCATCTGGTAGAGGACGACCTGCTCAGAGCCATCGATGACCATCATGTGGCACGGGCCTCGCTGGATGTGTTCCGCCAGGAGCCGCTGCCGTCGGACCACCCGTTCTGGCAGCGTCCGGAGATCACCATCACGCCACACATTTCGGCGCGCACCCTGCGGCACGCCACGCTGGAGCAGATTACCGGCAAAATCCGTGCGCACCATAACGGTCAGTCGATTACCGGCATCGTGGACACCAGCCGGGGATACTGAAAACGTCAGGCAATCGCGCCGGTCATTCTGGTATCAGCCCATGGCCGGCGCCACCACGAACACACCCCACAACATTAGCAGCAACAACGGAAGGGACAGCAGGACGAAGACTCCATTCCAGCCAAACGCCACCACCCAACGTGACACCTGACCAAACCGTGACAACAACATCACCGCCGGGCCGAACGGCGACAGCATCATGGCCAGGGAGAACCCGATGACCAGCGCTACCGCAACCGGCAACGGATCAACCCCTTCCGCCACCAGTTGGGGCATCAATCCCGCCTGCACACTCAGCACCGTGATAGGAATAATCCCTACGGCCGATAGCATGGGCATCATCAGCAACCCACACACCGCCAGCAACAATACGCCAAGCTCACCAGATGCCATGCCTGCCAGGGCGTCTGCCGGAATGACCGCCACCAGCGCCACACCTAGGCCGGCGGACCCGGCGAAAATCGACATCTCGTTGCTCATGCCCAGCATGTTGTCAGCGGCCTCCCGCGCCACAGCGGTCACTGAGCGGTCGTTCCAGAACATATAAAGAAGGGTCACCACCGTCACCGTCAGCATGGCCGCCACCGACACCTTCAACTCCGTGAACTGGACCAGCACCCCCATGGCCGTGAAAATGGTCAGCACCAATAGCAATAATCGCGCACTTCCGGCCGGCCAGGTCTCCAGTGGTTCACGCTCGCTGCTGACCAGGCGAAAGCGCCTGTGCTCCAGCACCCACCCCACCAGCACCAGCAATGCCGCGCTGCCAATACCATAGGGCAGCAGGCCGGACCAGCTCAGGGTGGGTACTTCCCGGGTAATAATGGCGACCGCAACACTGGTGGGCGCGACCAGCGGCACCAGCGCAAACCCCCGCAATGTACTGATCAGTACGCTGCGCAGCCAGCGCAGACGCGAAACTCCGGTAATACTTCGCTGCCGCAAGGTATCCGCCAGGGTGCCGCAGAGCAGGTTCATCACCCCGAAACTCAGTACCGACGCGATGCCACAACTCACCACCGCGTACTTTGGGTACAACATGGCCGGGCGCCCACCCAACAACACGTCATGTATTCTTTGCAATACTTCCAGCCGCCGCACCAGGCACTGCATCATTCCCAGGCTTCCCAGAAACGCGGCGTAAAAGGCGGCATTGGAGGCGGCCCTTATAAGATCTCCGGCACCCAGCTGGCCGACAACACCCAGATAGCCAATGACCAGCAGGGAAATCAGGAACAGGTAGCGGGAATAAGCCTGCAGTCGCCACAGGGCGCACATGAAGTAAAGTACAAATAACACGCCGGCGAATGCGCTGAGATGTGCGCTGGAGAAGCAAAGCGCCACAAGTTCCAGCAAAACCGCAACAGGAACCAGAAAACGGCTCATAACAGATTAGCGCCCTTCGATGATGGTATCGGTTGCATTTCACACAGACCCGGATTAGTCTTTAGCAACCAATATACAAAACTTAATTCCGCTATACGAAACTATATCAACGTTAATGACATGACAACCCCCATCCCTTTCCTCCTTATACTGGGAAGACCACAATGGGAAACATGTCTGCTGATGAAACGGGAGATGCCATGAGCGCATTCATCTACGACGGGTTGAGATCCCCCTTCGGTCGACACGCCGGCGCGCTGGCAAAAGTGCGCCCGGATGATTTGCTGGCCAGTGTTATCAAAGCATTGGTCGAGCGCAACGCGTTTGCCGCCGAGGCCTACGAAGATGTTATTGCCGGCTGCACCAATCAGGCCGGCGAAGACGCCCGCAATCTGGCCCGCCACGCCGGACTGATGGCCGGCCTGCCCGTAGAAACCGGCGGCCTGACCGTCAACCGCCTGTGCGGCTCCGGCTTGGCAGCCATCATCGACGCTTCACGGGCGATTCGCTGCAGCGAGGGCGAGCTGTTTGTGGCCGGTGGTGCCGAAAGCATGAGTCGTGCTCCTTTCGTCATGGCCAAGAGTGAAAGCCCTTTCAGCCGGGACTTCCGTGCCTTCGACAGCACCATTGGAGCCCGCTTTCCCAACCCCCGGATTGAAGCTGAATTCGGCGCGGACACCATGCCCGAAACCGCCGACAACATTGCGCGGGAGCTGAACCTGAGCCGGGAGGCTGTGGATCAGTTCGCCGCCCAGAGCCAGGCGCGCTACGACGCCGCCCTGAAAGATGGCTTCTATAATGAAGAGATACTTGCCATTGAGGTGCCCCAGGGCCGGAAAAAACCACCGGTCAGCGTGAGCAACGATGAACACCCGCGTCCCCAGTCCACGGTGGAGGCACTCTCAGGGTTGCGCTCCCTGTTTGAAGGTGGGGTGGTGACTGCAGGTAACGCCTCCGGCATTAACGATGGCGCCGCCGCCCTGATCATTGGCTCTCGCGAGGCCGGCGAAAAAGCGGGCATCCAGCCCCGTGCCCGCATCGTCTCCGCAGCCATTGCCGGGGTTCCACCGCGGGTCATGGGCTACGGCCCGGTCCCGGCCAGCGAGAAAGCCCTCGCCCGGGCGGGTCTGGGCATCAACGATATGGACGTGATCGAGATCAACGAGGCCTTCGCCGCTCAGGTTCTCGGCTGCACCACCAAATTGGGCATCGACCCGACCGATCCCCGGCTGAATCCCAATGGTGGCGCCATAGCTGTTGGCCACCCCCTGGGAGCATCCGGCGCACGGATTGCACTGACCGCCACCCGACAGCTCGAGCGCAGCGGTGGCCGTTACGCATTGATCAGCATGTGCATTGGCGTCGGCCAGGGCATTGCTGCTGTGATTGAACGGGTTACCTCTTAAAGAGCATCCGATTGAAAGAGCACCCAATTGAACAAGCATCCGATTGAACAAGCATCCGATTGAACAAGCTACTGACTAACTTTCTGAGGAGATACCACCATGGCTTCCGCACCCTGGGATGACCTGCTGCGATTCGACAAGCAACTGGATGAAACCGAGCGGCAGGTTCGGGACAGCATCCGTTCCTTCTGTGACCAGCGCCTGATGCCGGGCATTATTGAGGCGAACCGTCACGAGAAATTCGACCGCTCCATCTTCACCGACATGGGCGAACTGGGCATGCTCGGCGCTACCCTGCCGGAAGAATACGGCGGCCCCGGCCTCAACCACGTCTGTTACGGTCTGATTGCCCGTGAAGTGGAGCGGGTGGATTCGGCCTACCGTTCAGCCCTGAGCGTGCAGTCTTCACTGGTCATGTACCCTATTTTCAGCTACGGCCAGGAAGCACTGAAAAAGCGTATCCTGCCCAAACTGGCCTCCGGTGAGTACGTGGGCTGCTTTGGCCTGACCGAGCCCAACCATGGCTCTGACCCGGGCGGCATGGAAACCCGCGCCAAGAAAGTCGACGGCGGCTACCTGTTGAGCGGTTCCAAGATGTGGATCACCAACTCACCTATTGCCGACATCTGCGTGGTCTGGGGCAAGCTTGATGGCAAAGTGACCGGTTTCGTGATCGAACGTGAAGGCGCCAAAGGCCTGGAAACACCGAAGATAGAAGGCAAGTTCTCACTGAGGGCCTCCGAAACTGGCTCCATCTTTATGGACGAAGTGTTTGTACCGGAAGAGAACAAGCTGGACGTCGAAGGCCTGAAAGGCCCGCTGAGCTGCCTGACCAAGGCCCGCTATGGCATCAGCTGGGGCTCCCTGGGCGCCGCCGAGTTCTGCTGGCACGCGGCCCGCAACTATACCCTGGAGCGCAAGCAGTTCGGCAAGCCCCTGGCTGCCAACCAGCTGATCCAGAAGAAGCTGGTGGATATGCAGACTGAAATCACTATTGGCCTGCAGGCGGTGCTTCAGCTTGGCCGCATGATGGATGATGGCGTTGCCACTCCGGATTCCGTGTCCCTGCTCAAGCGCAACAACTGCGGTAAGGCCCTGGACATTGCCCGCGTTGCCCGTGACATGCACGGCGGCAATGGCATCTCCGACGAGTACCATGTGATTCGCCACGTGATGAACCTGGAAGCGGTGAACACCTACGAAGGTACTCACGACGTCCACGCGCTGATTCTGGGCCGCGGCCAAACCGGGATCCAGGCATTCAGCTGATCCCCATTGAGGGAACCCCAAAAGGCAGAGCTCCGGCTCTGCCTTTTTTATGAAACACACACAACGAAACGTCTCACAAACAGCTCACCAGAAACATTCTGGCCCTTTTGGCCCCCTCCGAAGCACTTTTCCGATTAATTGATAATGCTACTCTTTGACACGACTTAACAAAGGCATGGCTCTACATCCCTGATATCCGGCGCCCCCAAGAGGCCGGCGCCTCTACTTCAAGCATTCTCTTCAGGTTAAGGAGAAACCCGTGAAGAAATCCCGACTGATAACCACTGCCCTGATTGCAGCCATAACCGCTGGCTGCGCTTCCACCCAATCTGTGGAAGAAACCCCGGAATACCGGGAGCTCCAGAACCGGCAACAAAATCTGGAGCAGACCAATCAGCAGTTACGCGCGCAGCTGAATAACCAGCAACAATCGTCTTCATCTGAGCCAGAGTCACAAACCCAATCGCAGCTGTTGCCGCCCAATGCCAAGCCCGGTCATTGTTATGCCCGCGTTGTGATTCCGGAAACCTACAAAACGGAAATGCAGCGGGTCATGGTCTCTGAAGAAGACACCAAGGTGACCACCACACCGGCAAAGTACAAAACCGTAGAGAAAAGGGTACTGGTTAACGAAGCCTACGAAGAGCTCAAGGTGATCCCGGCAACCTACAAGACCGTGACCGAGCGGGTACTGGTTAAGGAAGCCTCCAGCAAGCTGGTCACCAAGCCCGCGGAATATAAAACCGTCACCGAGAAAGTTCTGATTAAACCAGCGTACAGCACCTGGAAGAAAGGCCGGGGCCCGATCGAGAAAATCGACGAATCCACCGGGGAAATCATGTGTCTGGTGGAAGTACCTGCAGAATACAAGACGGTCGAGCGCAAGGAACTCGTTCGCCCGGAGCGCACCGAAACCGTGGAAATTCCTGCGGAGTATGAGACTGTCACCAAACGTGTAGTGGATGTACCGGCCCACACCGAGAAAGTCACGATTCCCGCCGAGTACAAAACCGTGAAGGTGGTCCAGCAAGTCGAACCGCCCCAGGAAAAGAAGGTCACCATCCCCGCCGTTTACGCAGAAGTTCCCAAGAGCGTGAAGGTTTCCGACGCCGACATGGAGTGGCGTGAAATCCTGTGCGAGACCAACGTTACTGAGGGCGTGGTTCAGCGCCTGCAGCAGGCCCTGGAAGACAAAGGCTACGATCCGGTATGGATTGACGGCGTCTACGGCTCCAAGACCCGCGCAGCTCTGATCGCCTACCAGAAGGATAATAACCTGCCTTCCGGCAACCTCACTATCGCGTCTCTGGAGCACCTCGGGGTTGAACTCTGATTTCAGACTCCGGACGAAAAAAACCGCGACCTTGGTCGCGGTTTTTTTTTGGGCGACAGGGCCGTCGCCTTGTCTATCTGGGATAACCGGTGATATCGCGAATACGTGCATACAACGGCTGCAAACGCCCGTACATACCCTGGTAAACTTCCCGATACAACCTGTCATACAGCAGCTTGGTTTCCGGGTTCGGCTCAAATACACGCCCCACCCGCGTCATCTTCTTCACCGCAGTCTCAAAGTCCGGGTAATACCCCAACCCAACCGCGGCATCGATCGCCGCCCCCAGACCCGATGTTTCATAGGTATGAGGACGCTCCGCCGGCAGGCCAAAGATATCCGCGGTCAGTTGCATGGCGGCATCACTCTGGGAGCCGCCGCCGGCCACTCGCAAACGCGTTATCGGCACCCCGGTACGCTTCTCGATCCGTTCCTTCCCCTCACGCAGGGCATAGGCCAGCCCTTCAAGAATCGCGCGGTAGATATGGGAGCGGGTATGCACATCGCCAAAACCGATGATCGCCCCCTTGGCTTCCGGCCCCGGCTGACGAACGCCCGGTGACCAATACGGCTGCAGAGTGAGTCCCATGGAACCCGGTGGCACTTCATTGACCAGTTCGTCGAACAAGGCTTCCGGCTGGATACCCCGTTCCTCGGCAATGCGTTGCTCCCGCTGTCCGAACTCTCGTTTGAACCAGCTCACCATCCAGAAACCACGGTAGATCATCACCTCAGTACAGTAATGATAGGGAATTGCTGACGGGTATGGCGGCATGAAGCGAATCGGTTCCACATATCGGGCACTGTTGGTGTTTATGGTGGCCGTGGTGCCATAGCTCATGCAGCCGATGTCCGGCGCATAACCGCCGGAACCCAGGATTTCACAGGCCTTGTCCGACGCTGCGGCCATCACCGGCAATCCTTCGGGGAGGCCCAGTTGACTGGCCGCTTCTGACTGCAGTACCCCGATTTTCTCGCCCGGCTGCACCAGTTCCGGCAGCATGGACGGTTTGATCGGCATCAACTGCCATTTGAAGTCCCGTTTGCCGGCCCAGGTATGACGCTTGTAGTCGAAGGGGATATAACCCACCTGGCTGCCGACAGAGTCCACCATCCGGCCGGTCAGGCGCCAGTTGAGATAACCGGAAAGCAGGACAAACTTGTCCGTGCGGTTCCATATTTCTGGCTGATTCTGGGCAATCCAGTTGGCCTGTGCATTTTCCCGAAACCGTCGGATGGTGTCCTGCAACCCCAGCAGCCGGAAGAACCAGCCCCATGGCCCGCGCACCGGGCCATCCACACGGGCGTGGCGCTGGTCCAGCCAGGTAATGGCCGGGCGCAGAACGTCACCGTTGCGATCCAGGTTCAATACGGTGCCACGCTGAGTGGTGACAGTGACCGCCTTGACCTCTTCCGGGATGGCGTCCGTATCCGCCCAGAGCTTGTTGCACGCCTTGCCCAGACTTTGCCAGTAATAGTCGGGGTGTTGTTCGGCCCAGCCAGGCTGATCAGAGAAATAAGGCTCAATCTCTTCCTTGCCCTTGCCAACCAGTTCGCCCTCCAGGTTGAACAGCAACGCCCGCACACTCTGCGTGCCGTTATCGATGGCCAGAATCAATGGAGCCGTCATGATGCGCCCTTCCCTTCATCCGGCAGACTGTAGGCCTGCTGCCAAAGCTCAAGGTATTGTTTCCTCTCCACCTGCCAGCGTTCAGCGGACCAGTTCAGCACCGGAGTGCAAAGCGCCTGCAAACGATCGAGGACAGCCTCACCCCCCCGGGGGAGCAACAGTCCGATCCGGGTCCGTCGCAGGAGCAGGTCGTCCAGTTGCTGGATGCTTTCATTGGCGGCACTCCACACCAGCTCGGCCCAGAGGGTGTCAGTGTTCGCCACTGGCTCGAGGGGGCCAGCGGCCAGTAACTCTGGCAGCCGATTACCATAATGGCCCTGCAAGCGCTGCCATTGACGGCTCGAAACCGATGCCGGTCGCAGCCCGGGCCTCGATTGCCGCCGGAAGATGGGGGCATCAGACGTTGCGGTTTCCAGTTTGTCCAGATAAGGCAGCCCTTTGGTGAGGACATCCTGGGCGATCAGCCGGAACGTGGTGAGTTTGCCTCCGGCAACACTGATCACGCCGCCATCATCCCAGATGGCATGCTCCCGGTTTTCCTTTGAGGGTTCCTTGGCGCTTCCTCCCACCACCGGACGGACACCCGCCCAGGTGCTCAGCACATCGGCGGTGCCGACACCGTTGTCCGGGAAAACCCGGCCCACGACCGCCAGCAGGTAATCCACTTCCTCCGGCGTGATCCGGGCATCGCTGTCCAGAGTCAGCGAGTGATCGAGGTCGGTGGTTCCGACCACCGTCACCCCTTCCCAGGGGAAAATGAAGACCGGACGGCCATCGTCCGGATGAAACAGGGAAACGGTACAAGCGACAGGCAAGCGCCAGGAGGGAAAGACCAGATGGCTGCCGCGCAGGGGGCGAATGGTCTTCTCCGCGCCCAATTGGGCCCGCAGGTTGTCGGTCCAGGCACCGGTGGCATTGACCACCAGATCGGCGCTGACTGTCAGGGACTCGCCATTCATCCGGTTGCTGACATGCAGGCGTTTCACCGGGCCAGAGTCACGCTCCACTTTCTCCACACGCACGTAGTTGAGTACCTCAGCGCCATCACCCACCGCCTCGTGCAGCGTACGCAGGACCAGGCGGGCATCATCGGTTACCGCATCGGCGAAGCGGGTGCCACCATACAGGCCATCACGGTTAAGGCCAGGCACCCACTCAAGAACCCGGTCGCCTTTCAGGTACTCGTGATTGCGCCCTCCTGCCATCCAGTCATACACCGACAGCAAGGCGCCAAACAGTCGTGGACCGGGGAACTGCCGACGGAAATGCGGCATCACAAACGGCAATGGGTCCACCAGTCCCGGGGCTTCCTGCAACAGCCGCTGACGCTCGCGCACCGCGTCCCGGGTCAGCCCGAAGTGCCCGCTTCCGAGATAACGCAGACCGCCATGGACCATTTTGGAAGAGCGGCTGGAGGTGCCCCAGGCAAAATCCCGCTGCTCCATCAACAGGGTCCTGAGACCAGCCCGGGCCGCTTCCCGTATGATACCCGCCCCGGTGATACCACCGCCGACGACCACCAGATCATAATGTTCCTCGCCTCCACGCAACCGATCAAGCACCGACTCACGCGGCCAGGCCGGCAAGTTGGCATCCGTCATGACTTGGAGTCCTCCTGCAGCAAGGTACCCGGATTAAGACGCGCATCGGGATCGAACAGGCCGCACAGGGAACGAATCGCTTCCATACCCAGCTCGCCTTTTTCCACTGGCAGGTATGGCGCGTGGTCCTTGCCGACCCCATGCTGGTGGCTGATGGTGCCGCGATTCTCAACGATCAATTGCGACGTCGACTGTTTGAGCTTTTGCCAGCGAGCTTGGGTCGTGGCGTAGTCATCCGCGGCGCGGAAGACATAGGTGGTATAGATACTGCAGCCCTGGGTGTAGAAATGGGACAGGTGCGTGAACACATGCACCGCCTCATTGTCTTCAGACAGGCCATGCCGAAGGTTGTCCTCCACCCGATTGATCATGTTGTCCACATTGTCCCAGTCCGTGGCGGTTTCCAGGGTGTCCACGGCGTAGCCCATTTGCCAGAGGGCTTCGCGCAGGTATGGCATGGTGAACCGTTTTTCGGCCCACTTGCTGCCCATATGGGTACCGGTATAGACCCCCCGGTGAGTTTTACAGATGCGCCGGACTTCGCGCAGGGCGGCGCGGCACTGAGTTTTGCTGCCGGTCAGACCGAGAGTCATCATGCATTTGCCGTCGCCCACGCCACGGAAAGCCAGGAATTTCTCCAGCGTCCCGATCAGCTTCTCATGCCCGGCCAGTGCCAGCTGGGTTTCGGTTTCCCTGGCGTTGCTTACCCGGATCATGGAGAGCTGCACCCGCGACTGGACCAGACTCCGGGACGCATCGCGGGCGGCCGCCCAGCTGGGAAAGAAAACGACGTGGAAGCCTTCCTTCTCCGGCAGCGGTGTGACCCGCACCTTGACCTCGGTGATCAATCCCATACGCCCTTCCGAGCCCATGATCATCTCGCGGATATCCGGTCCTGCCGAAGAGGCCGGAATCGTGGGAATGGTGAGCGAACCGCGCGGGGTTTCCATGCGCCCGCCGGCAAACAACTGCTCAATGCGTCCGTAGCGCAGGGACTGCTGGCCACTGGACCGGCTCGCCACCCAGCCACCGACCGTCGACAGTTCAAAAGACTGCGGGAAATGCCCCAGGGTGTATCCCTCCGCCTTGAGCTGGGCTTCCAGCAACGGCCCCGGTGTACCCGCACCGAAGGTGGCAATATGGCTCTGGTGATCCAGGTCCAGCAAGCGATTCATTCGCGCCAGACTGATGGTAAGGACCGGTTTGTCGGATTCGTTGGGGTTGATATGGCCGGCCACACTGGTTCCGCCGCCGTAGGGAATGACAATAGCGCCGGTATGCGCAGCCCATTCCAGGAGCTCCCGGGCATCCTCCGAGCTCTCCGGGAAGGCGACCCCGTCCGGGAAAACGCCAAACTCACCGCTGCGCATGGCCAGCCAGTCCGCCAGACTCTGCCCCCGGGCATGGCGGACGCGGGTCTCGGCGTCTGTCGCCACCTTGTCGTGATGCGGCAATCGGGTTTCGGGCACTCTGGCCAGTACAGATTCCAGACTGGCATCGGGAAGCGGCTGCGCGCGGCCGATCCGCTCGGCGAGAAAGGCCGCGCCATTGACGGGCAGCTCCAGATTGAATTGATCATCACCCCAGCCGTTCCAACGTCGCATTTTTGGCTCCTTGTTGTCGCTAATGCGGTTACACTTATACGGTTACACCAGGGTGTAGAGTCTTACCGTTTACCACAATCCTGTCACGGTCGATCAGCGACAACTGAATGAACAAATGACGACAGATAACAGTCTTGGCATCGCCTCAGTCACCGCCGTACAACAGTATCTTCGCCTGGCACAGGACGAGGGCCTGGACGTTGCAGCCCTGTGCCACGCAGCCGGCCTGCCTGCCGATCTGCCAACCCTGTCCCAGGGCCATGTGCCCGGAAACCGCTTCCAGACTCTGATCCGTGAGATGGCTGATCAGACCGGCAACCCGTTACTGGGGCTGTACAGTGGCGACTATGTCCAGCCTGGCTCCTACAACGTGCTGGGCTACATCACCATGAGCTGTGCAACTCTGGGAGAGGCGATCGAACGGATTGCCCCCTACGAGAAACTGGTGGGCGACATGGGGGTGACCCGGGTGTTGCGTCAGGGGGATGAAACACACCTGGTCTGGGCCTGCGCCTACACTGACCCGGCGGTGCGCCCGCACATGATCGATAACGTATTTGCTTCCTGGATACAGTATGCCCGCTGGCTCGCAGGTCATGACGAACCGGCACCACTGAGGGTGGATCTGGAGCACCCCTCTCCCGGTGCCGGGCTGGAGCACGCCTATCGCGAGCGCTGGGGCTGCCCGGTGCTGTTTGACCAACCGGACAGTCGCATCCGCTTCCACCAGTCACTGTTGAATGCCCCCCTGCGTCAACCGGATCCGGACCTGAGACAAACCCTGGAGGAGCACGCCCGGACGCGCATGGAGAGCCTCGGGGACCGCGATGGTTTGGCTACACGCGTCAGGCACGCTATCTATCAACAACTGCGACAGGGAGTGACCCGACAGGATAGGGTGGCCGAACAACTGGCCATGACGTCGCGGACGCTGCAGCGCAAACTGGGCGAGGAAGGCCTGTCCTATCAGCGGCTGCTCGATGACATCCGGCACGAGTTGGCGCGAGACTACCTCACCAATTCCCATCTCAGTATTCAGGACATTGCAGTGCGTCTGGGCTTCAGCGAGGTGCGGTCCTTTCACCGGCGATTCAAGGACTGGACTGGCAACACACCTGGCGATTTCCGGACAAAAGCCCATGAACACTCCACGCCCTAGTAGCCGTATCTCACGCCACATTGCCGAGTGCCGGCCACAAAAAAGCCCCGGAGCGGGGGAAACACTCCGGGGCAAAGCAACGGGTGCAAAAGCACCTGAGAATCATCGCATTATCGCGCTGCCACTTTGATCAGAAGCTCAGCTTCGCAGAGGCAATAACCTGCTCGTAGTGCTCGCTGCTGCTGGTGGCAATTTCTCCAAAGTTCCAGTAGGCGTATTCCAGGCCCAGGGTCAGATTGCTGTGAGCGGACCACAGCAGGCTGGCGTGAACCGACGTCGAGGAATCAAAGTAACTCAACGTACCGGCCGGAGACGCCGCCAGGTCGTCAACAATTTCGGTATGGGAAACGATCAGGTTGCTACGCCATGAGGGCGACCAGAAATGACGGTAAGCGGCTGTTGCACCATAGCTTTTAAGCGGTTCCACGTCGCCCATGGCCTGCGCAGCCAGATCCACGTCCGGGTAGGTAAACAGGCCCATGTAGCGACCAAGCGCGCCGTAGCTGTATTGCAGGCGCAGGTCATCACGGCCAATGGTAGGAATTCGAGCACTCAGAGAGACCGCGCCATCGATCTTGGTTTCGTCAGCGGCATCATCTTCAATGCTACGCAACAGACCGGCGATGGAGTAGAACCCGTAATTGCCGCGAATCTGGTAGCGCATGGCAAGGTCCGGGTAAGACTGATCATCATAGGAGTTGTCGGAGAATCCGTCTTCGGGGTTCTCCAGGGACATCATCAGCTTCCCGCCCGGCGCGGCCATGTTGTAGCGAATCATCGGCTGGGTTACGTATATAAATGCGGCCTGCTTACCCTGATCGAGAACTTCCGGCATGGCGGCCAGATCGGTAAAGGTGGTGTAGGTCTGACCAAAGTCCCAGTTGTTCCAGGAGCCATAGGCCTGGCGCAAACGCGGAGAATAGCTGTTGGAAACGACTTCATTACCGTCGTTCATCTCCTTGTTAAAATCCATCTCCACATAGGTGGTCAGCGTATGACCGGCAACATCCTCAGTCTTGGTACCAATACTGATGCGCGATTCACGAGCAGAAAAACCGGTCTTCCAGTCGCTTTCTCCTGAAGCCGCCGCTTTCGCAAAGGTTCGTGGCAGGCCTACACTGTAACTGTTCATGCTGCCGTTCCCGTTGGAACCAAAAATAGCATCAGCTTTGATAAAACCACCGAATGAGATCGTGGTATTTCCGATTTTGATCCCGTCACCATCCCGCAGCAGATAGGGGTTGTCGTCCTGCAGCTCAGGTGCCGTCGATACGGCACCCTCCAGTTTGCTTTCCAGCAGTTGTACCCGCTCACGCAGTTCGTCCAGTTCGGAGCTCTGCGCCAGGGCAGATCCGGATCCGAGAGCGATCAGCGGGAGGCCGGCCAGGGCAATGGCACGGGGGAGTGGACGTGCATGGAAACGCGTTGTTGTTGTCATCTCAAACCTCTTGACGGAGTTGATTGCATGTCTTTGTTATTGAAATTCCGGTGCTGGTACAGACTCACACCAAATCAATCACGCTGTTTCACTGTGCGGTATTTAGTGAATTATTAATTTCGCATAGCAGTACCAGCTTCCGTGGTTTCGAATATAAACGATGAATTTGCCATCAACAAGGTTTTGAAACCAAATTCTGATGAAAGTCGTAATTACTGTGTGTTTTCTTGTTTCACTATCATTGACAGGGAAGCTAGCTTTGAATGATCATTGAGTAATTCTGCTATGCGGTATATATTTTCGCTGTAATGCACTGATGAGGTTTATCCGATGAACATGAACTACACGGCCGAGGAACTTGCCTTCCGTGACGAGGTAAGGGCGTTCCTGGATGAGAAGCTGCCGGCGGACATCGCCGCCAAAGTCAAAGGGTTCCGCCGCCTGTCCAAAGAGGATCATCAGCGGTGGCAGAAAATTCTCAGCGAACAGGGCTGGTACGCCACCCACTGGCCGGAAGAGTACGGCGGTGTGAAATGGACTCCGGTCCAGAAGCACATCTGGGACGAAGAATCCTGCCGTTACGGTGTTCCCCGCTCCATCCCGTTCGGGGTGAACATGGTGGCACCGGTGATCATCAAGTTCGGTAACGAAGAACAGAAGCAGAAGTACCTGCCACGCATCCTCAGTGGCGAGGACTGGTGGTGCCAGGGTTATTCCGAGCCCGGCGCCGGATCCGACCTGGCGTCCCTGAAGACCCGTGCCGTACGCGATGGGGATCACTACATTGTCAACGGCCAGAAGACCTGGACCACTCTGGGCCAGCACGCCAACATGATCTTCTGCCTGGTACGCACCAACACCGAGGTCAAGAACCAGGAAGGTATTTCGTTCCTGCTGATCGACATGGACACACCGGGCATTACCGTGCGCCCCATCATCACGCTGGATGGCGAGCACGAGGTCAACGAGGTGTTCTTCGAGGACGTGAAGGTGCCGGTTGAAAACCTCGTTGGTGAAGAGGACAAGGGCTGGACTTACGCCAAGTACCTGCTGACCTATGAACGCACCGGCCTGGCCGGCATTGGCATGTCCAAGGCGGCATTGTCGCACCTCAAGCAACTGGCGAGCCGTCGTCTGAAAAATGGCAAACCGTTGATCGAGGATCCGACGTTCAGCCAGCGTATCGCCAGGGTAGAAATTGATCTCACGGCCGCAGGAATCAGCAACCTGCGCATCATCGCCTCAGTTGAAGGGGGAGGTGTACCCGGCGCGGAAAGCTCGATGCTGAAAGTGAAGGGCACCGAAATCCGCCAGGCCATCAACGATCTGGCACGCCGGGCGATTGGCCCCTACGCCCTGCCATTTGTCGAGGAAGAGCTGGATCTGAATTACGAGGGCGAATTCCTGTCGGACGAAAACGCCGCCCCACTGTCGGCCCAGTACTTTAATAACCGCAAGCTGTCGATTTTCGGCGGATCCAACGAGATCCAGAAGAACATCGTGTCGAAAATGATTCTCGGGCTTTAAGGAGGCGACCATGGATTTCCGACTCAATGAAGAGCAGCAAATGCTGCAGGACACCGTGGCGCGTCTGGTGCGCGGTGAATACAGTTTTGAAAAGCGCCTGGAATTCAGCGAGACCGACCTGGGCTTCAGCGCCGATTTCTGGCAGCAGCTCAGCGAGCTGGGGCTGACTGCGGTGCCGTTCTCCGAAGAACTTGGCGGCTTCGGCGGTGGCGGCGTGGAAGTTCAGTCTTTGATGGCGGAACTGGGGCGCGGCCTGTGCCTGGAACCGTACATGCAGTCGGTTATTCTGGGTGGCGGCCTTATCGATCAGGCCGGCAACGACAACCAGAAAGAAAACTGGCTGGCCGGCATCGCCAGCGGCGAACTGAAAGCCGCTGTCGGCCTGCAGGAACCCCAGAGCTTCTATGACCTGAACAACGTGGAAACCCGCGCTGAGAAAAAAGGCGAAGGCTATGTCCTGAACGGGCGCAAGGCGGTTGTGATCGGTGGCCACTGTGCCGACCTGATCGTGGTGTCCGCCCGCACTTCTGGTGATACCCGCGACACCGACGGCATCAGCCTGTTTGCGCTGTCCCCGGACACTGCCGGTGTTGAACGCCGCACGTACCCCACCATCGACGGTGCCAAGGGCTGCGACATTACCCTTAACAACGTTCAGGTCGGCGCAGACGCGCTGCTGGGCGAGGAAGGCAACGCCGCTGACGTCATCGAATATCAGGCCGGCCGCGCGATTGCCGCACTGTGCGCCGAAGCCGTAGGTGTGATGGAGATGGCCAACGAGCTGACCCTGGATTACCTCAAGCAGCGCAAGCAGTTTGGCGTGCCTATCGGCAAGTTCCAGGTGCTGCAGCATCGCATGGTAGACATGATGTCCGAACTGGAGCAGGCACGCTCCATGGCCATTCTGTCCGCCAGCGTCGCCGACAGCGAACAAAGCGATGAGCGTCGTCGCGTGCTGGCCGCTGCCAAGAATGTGATTGGTCGTGCCGGTCAGTTTATCTCCGAATCCGGCATCCAGTCCCACGGTGGTATTGGCATGACCTGGGAATACAATTTTGCCCATTACGCCAAGCGACTGATCGCCATCAATCACCAGTTGGGCGATGACGATTTCCACCTGGAACGTTACGCCTCCCTGCTGCAAGCCAGCTAACACGCTCTGGACTTGTGTCCCTGAGGCCTCACTATATCCAGTCAGAGGTCTTTTGCGGGGGTGGCGTCAGCCACCCCCCTTTTTTATGCAGTACACTGCAGGAAACATTCTGTCTTAGCCTGAGGACATCACGATGACAACAACAAGCGATCAATCACAGCAACAGGACCTGAGAAACGCCGAATGGAAGGTACGCACCGAGCTGGCCGCGGCCTACCGACTGGTCGCCCTGTTCGGCTGGGACGACCTGGTGTTCACCCATTTGTCCGCCCGGGTACCGGGCCCGGATCACCATTTTCTGATCAACCCCTATGGGTTGCTGTTCCATGAAATCACTGCGTCCTCGCTGGTGAAGGTGGATCAGGACGGGCAGGTAGTGGAGTCCGGTAATGTCAGCCGCGTGAACCCGGCCGGCTTCACCATCCACAGCGCCGTACACATGGGGCGTGAGGACGCAGGCGCGGTGATGCACCTGCACGCCTCCGATGGTGTTGCTGTATCCGCCCATCGGGATGGTCTACTCCCTCTGAGCCAGACCGCCATGCTGTGCCTGAATCACCTGAGCTACCACGATTACGAGGGCGTCGCCCTCAATCTCGACGAGCGGGAGCGGTTGATCAGGGATCTGGGCGACAAGTCGATGATGCTGCTGCGCAACCACGGCGTGCTCACGGCCGGCAAGGATGTACCGGAAACCTTTACCTACCTGTATTTCCTGATGAAAGCCTGCGAGATCCAGGTCAAGGCCCAAAGCTGTGGCCCGACCTACCTGCCCTCGGAACAAGCTATTCAGACCACTGCCGACCAGTCTCAGGCGCTGGGTGGCGCGTCCGCACTGACATGGCCGGCACTGGTGCGACTGCTGGACAGCAAGAATCCGGGTTACGCCGTTTGAATCCACTGCCAAAAACAAGAGGAGTAATTGATGGTATCCATCGCGTTAAACGATCTGGACAGCTATACCGGCGTGGTTATCGGCCACAGCCCCTGGAAGACCATTAGCCAGGATATGATCCAGGCATTCGCCGATGCAACGGGGGATCACCAGTGGATTCATGTGGACGTGGAACGGGCCAAGCGGGAAGCCCCCTGGAAAAGCCCTGTGGCCCATGGATTCCTCACCGTGTCCCTGATCCCCCAGCTCAATCAGCAATTAATGTCGGTGAGCGGTACCAGCGCCAGCATCAACTACGGCATGAATAAGCTGAGATTCCCGGCAGCGGTCAGGTCCGGCTCCGATATCCGCACCCGGGTAGAGCTTCAGAGCGTCACCAAAGTGGATGAACAGCGCACGCTGGCTGCCTACAATACTACGGTGGAGATCCGGGGCGAGGACAAACCCGCCTGTGTGGCGGAGAATCTGGTGATGTATGTCGCCTAGATCGGCGACGCCACGAAGGAAAAAAGGGGCCATAAGGCCCCTTTTTCGTTCAGTAAACGCGAACGCCTGATCAGTCAATTTCCTCCTCAACGATCTTGCCGTTCTTCACCACCGCTAAGGTAGGATCAGTAATGAACCCGCCGTTTTCGGTCACACCGATGACTTCGTACGGGTTCTTGCTGGCATCCATGTTTTTCAGCGCACCGTCAACCGCTGCACGCAGAGTTTTCGGATCCGTGGAATCAGTGGCATCCATAGCTTCCACCAGAGCGTGCAGCGCCAGGTAGTTGAAAGCTGCTTCGGACCCGGGCATCTTGTCGTACTCGGCCTGGTAGCGCTCGATGAAGTCTTTCGCTGCATCGGTTTCATACACGCTCAGCGGCACCACACCGATAGCGCCTTCCACCATATCCAGGCCGCCAGCGACCTTGGCCACTTCATCAATCTTGGCCTGATCCATGACGATGAAGCCGCCCTGGAAACCCATCTGGCGTGCCTGCTGTACTACCAGACCGGTCGGCTCGGAGGCACCGCCCACAAACATCACATCCGGACCTTCGGAGATGATACGGCTGACGCCGGTAAAGAAATCCGCCGACTTGTTGTAGTCCATGGGGGTATCCGAAACGACTTCACCGCCCTTGGATTCCCACTCTTTCTTGACCATGGAGCTCCAGATCTTGGCGTACTCATGGGTGGCTCCACCCATGCCCAGCTTCTTGCCCTGATGCTCCAGGGCATAGTCGGTAAAGGCTTTGACGTAGCCATCAAAGGTGGGCGGAATGCGCAGGGTCAGGCTGTTTCCCTTTTCAGTGATGCTCGGCACGCTGGAGTAGGCCATCAGCAGGAAATCATCTTTTTCGTTAAAGTCCTGCAGAGCAAAAATACCACCGGAATGGGGCACGAAGATCGCCGCAACGTTGGACTCCTGCTTCAGTCGCTTGGCGTTGGTGGCCGCCTGAGCCGGCGAGTACCGGTCATCCAGGGAAACCAGGTTGACCGTGGTCTTCTCGCCGTTCAGATCAAAACCGCCTGCAGCATTGATCTCCTTCACGGCCATCCGCAGTCCGGACAGGGTGTTCTCGCCGTAGAGAGCTGCACCACCGCTCAGCGGACCGGTGAACCCAATATTCACTTCGCCCGCCATGGCACCGGCGGACAGGCTCACGCCCAGGGTCACCGCCGCGACAGCCTGACCCAGTTTTTTGGCTATTTTCATTGTTGTCTCCTGGTTGTGTTGTGCGTGTCTCTGTAATTGTTGTTTGAGGCCGATCAGGCCCCGATGTACGCCTTGCGAACCTGCTCATTGCCAAGCATCGCTTCCCGGTCACCTTCCATCACCAGGTGGCCGTTTTCCATGACGTACGCGCGATTGGCAATCTTGAGGGCCGCGAAAGCATTCTGTTCAGCCAGCAGCACGGTTGTGCCCAGACTGTTAATCTGCCTGATGGTTTCGAACATCTGCTTGACCACCAACGGGGCCAGGCCCAGGGATGGTTCGTCCAGCATCAACAAGCGCGGACGGCTCATCATGGCGCGACCGATAGCCACCATCTGTTGCTGGCCGCCGGACAGCGATCCTGCCGACTCATTGGCCTTGTCTCCGAGGATCGGAAACAGCTCCAGCACCTCATTCAGACGTTTCCGGTTGCCCTGACGATCACGACGGTGCACATAGGCCCCCATCATCAGGTTCTGCATCACGCTCATCTCGGGGAACAGCTTGCGCCCCTCGGCACACTGCACCACACCGTTGGAAACAATGGCGCTGGCTTTCATTCCGTTGAGCTGCTTGTCTTCGAAAAGAATGTCACCGGCGGCGGGTTTGACCAGACCGCTGATGGCGTTGAACAGACTGGTTTTACCCGCACCGTTGGCCCCAAGCAGCACCACCAGCTCTCCGGTATCCACGGACATCGAAATGTCCGTCAGGGCTTTGAAGCTGCCGTAGCAGACATCAACATGATTAAGCTGCAGCATCTTCATCACCTCCCAGATAGGCCTCGATCACCACCGGATTGTTACGCACTTCCTCCGGTGTGCCCTCGGCGATCTTTTCGCCGTGGTCCAGCACCATGATCTTGTCCGCCAGGCTCATGATCATGTCCATTTTGTGCTCGATCAGGCAGACGGTCAGTCCCTTCTCGTCGACCATCTTGCGCATCAGCGCAGCAAAACCGACCGTTTCCTCCGGGTTTATTCCGGCGGCTGGTTCGTCCAGCAGCACGATCTTGGGGTCGGTGGCCAGCGCCAGGGCAAAGGCCACGCGCTTGCGCTCTTCCTGGGTGATGTCGGCAATAAACTGACCCGCCACGTGGGTAAGCCCCACAAACTCAAGGGCTTCCATCGCTTTCTCTCGCGCGGATTTTTCTTCCCGTTGCAGGCGCTTGCTGTTGATCAGCACATCCCACAATCCGGAGCGCGTCCGCAGCCGATGCCCCACGATCAGGTTATCCAGCACGGTCGCCTGCTCGAACAGGTTGGTGGTCTGAAAAGTCCGTCCGACACCCAGCCGTGCGACCTTGTCGCTGGGCAGTGTAGTGACATCGACACCGTCCAGCAGGATGCGGCCGGACGTCGGCTCGTGCATACCGGAGATCAGATTGAAGAAGGTACTTTTCCCGGCCCCGTTCGGTCCGATAATGGCGTTGATCTTGCCCGTCTCGAATTCCACCGAGACATCGTTCACCGCGGCCAGACCGCCAAACATTTTGGTCAGATGTTCTACCTTAAGCATTGCTTTCCGCCTCCCTGGGTTGAACCGTATTCACCTTGCTTTCCTCACGCTTTTTTCCAGGCACCAGAGCCTGGGACTTGCGGTGCATCCAGGTCAGGAAAGAACCGGTAATACCCCTCGGGAAGAAGATCACCAGCAGCACCAGCAGCGGACCGAAGATGATCATCCGGTACTCTTCCAGGAACTGCAGGGACTGGGTGATCCACACAATACCGATGGTGCCCAGCAGCGGCCCCATGATGGTGCCAATGCCGCCCACCAGCAGATAGGTGATCATGTCGAACGTATGTTGGATGTTGGCCTCATCCGGACCGATGAAACGCACCATCCCGGCGTACAGAGCACCCGCCAGACCGGCGTAGGTGGTGGACAGTACAAACGCCAGGACCTTGTTGCGCATCAGGTTGATCCCCAGGGACTGGGCCAGCTCGTCTCCGTTGCGAATCGCGATGAACGTCCGCCCCAGCAGCGACTTCGACAACCGCCCCATGAACCAGATGGCGAACACCAGAAAGGCCAGCACCAGATAGTAGAACGGCGTGGTGTCGGTGAAATCCACCACACCGAAGCCATAGGGCGCGGCAATATCACGAACGCCAATGGCGCCATGAGTCAGCTCTTCCCACTTGTCGATCAACAGGTAGATGATGAACCCCACACACAGGGTAAAGATGGCAAAGTAATGCTCTTTCAGTCGCAGGGACACGATACCCACCAGAAACCCGAGCGCGGCGGTCATGACCAGTGCAGCCAGGAAGGCCGGCCAGAAACTCCAGCCATAGTCGGCGGTCAGCAGGCCCAGGGTGTAGGCACCGATGGCAAAGAAACCGCCGTGGGCCAGGTTCAGCTGGCCGCAGAAACCGGTAATGATGTTAAGGCCGTAGACCGCTATCGCCCAGACAAAGGCGGTGGCCATCACGTACACCTGATATTCGTTCGCCGCTACCAGCGGGAACAGCACAGCGAAGGCCAGCATCAGGTACTTGGCGGCTGGCGTCATCAACATGGATGCGAATTTAAACATGATCAGTGCGCCCCCTTCGCGAACAGGCCCTGTGGACGAACGGACAGGATCAGCACCAGCAGGCCGAAGGCAATGATGTCCTTGTAGGAAGTGGAGATGTAGAACCCACCGAGGGCCTCGGCGAAGCCGATAATCATGCCGCCGATAATGGCACCGGGAATGCTGCCCATACCGCCGAGAATGATGATTACGAAGGCTTTCATGATGACCAGGTGGCCCATGGCGGGGTACACCAGGTTGATCGGCGCGTAAAGGGTGGCGGCAAACGCAGCCAGCACGCCCGAGATCGCAAAGGTCATCATCGCCACACGGTTGGCATCAATCCCCACCAGGAAGGCGCCGTCGCGGCTCTGGGCCATGGCGATGATGGTCGCACCGGTCATGGTCTTGCGCAGAAACAGTTGCAGGGCCACCACCAGCACAAATGCGCCGGCAATGATCAGCAGACGCTGTTCAGGAATAATCAGCCCGTCGAAGTTCAGGATGCCGGTGAACGGCGAAGACATGCGGCGGAAATCCGAGCCCCAGAACATCTGCACCACCGCTTCCAGGAACAGCAGGATGCCGATAGCGGCAATCTTGTCGTGGATCGGCGGTGAATGCCTCAGGGGATGGAATACCAGGCGCTCACACAGTACGGCCAGGGCGGCGACTACAATGGCCGATCCGGCCATGGCAACCCAGTAATGCGCTCCCAGGTCGACCATGAAGAAGTAGGACATGAAGGCCCCGACCATATACAACGCACCGTGTGCGAAGTTCGGGATGTGGAGTATCCCGTAGACCAGGGTCAGCCCCAGGGCTACGAGACCGTAGATACTCCCCAGGGTTAACCCGTTGATGATTTGCTGAAAGAAAAGGTTCAAGTGTGCTCCTCCGCTGTTTTGTTGTTGTAGCGAGTTATGCGGTTCTGGGCAGGGCCTTGTGGCCCTGCATCAGCATGATGAAACAATTGCACTGAATGTCTCGCATGTCAATATTTAGAATATGCTTCCGCACTGCGAAACATTGAGACTGTAAATTGGCCTCAGGCCTTGCTCTTCCACTCCTCTTCCTGCAGCGCCCGCCACATCAGCTTGCCCGTGGGTGACTTCGGCAGTTCATCCACAAACTCAATGAGTTCAGGCACTTTGTATGCCGCCATTTGCTCCTTACACCAACTGACAATGTCCGCTTCGGTGGTCTTTCCATCCGCATCCGGCGTCAGCACAATGCAGGCCTTGACGGTTTCTCCACGCTTGGGGTGCGGCGAGGAAATAATGCACACCTCGTGGATCGCCGGATGCCGGTACATCAGCCCTTCCACTTCCGAAGGCCAGACCTTGAAACCCGAGGCGTTGATCATCCGTTTGACCCTATCCACCATGAAGAAGTAACCCTCTTCGTCGTAATAGGCCAGATCGCCGGTACGGAAGAAATGCTTGCCGTCGATTTCCACGAAGGCGGCTTCGGTTTCGGCCGGACGATTCCAGTATCCCCGGGTCACCTGAGGGCCGTTGGAAACAATTTCACCGACCTCACCCGGACCTTTCTCTTCCAGGGTGTCCACATCGATTATGCGGCTGTCGACATCGAATACCGGAATGCCCAGGCATTGGGCCTTGGGGTGATCCGGCGGATTGATATGGGTGGCAGCCATGGTTTCTGACAGACCGTAGCCCTCAATGTAGTCCAATCCCGTCATCGTCTTGAGCTTGGAGGCAACGGCCTCCGGCATCGCCGCACCACCACCGCCAATGGTGTTCAGGCTACTCAGGTCGTACTTCGCAATATCGGGGTTCGACAGGAAATCCACCGCCATGGTGACGATGTTGGTCCAGCCGCTGATCTGGTAGCGTTCAATCAACCGGGCCGCCGTGGTTCGGTCCCAGCGGGTCATGATGACGGTGGTCGAGCCACTGAAAATGGGGCTGTTCATGGAACTGGTCATACCGGTCACATGGAAGAACGGCAGCGTTGCCAACTGGACGGTATTGGCGGTGCTCAGATTCCAGAATGCACGATGCACGGCCGTGGCCATGACACTGCGGTGAGTGTGCATGCAGCCCTTGGGCGCGCCGGTGGTCCCGGAGCTGTAGGGAATCACCGCCAGATCGTCCGGACCGGCAGTGTGCGCCGTCGGCTTGTGCTCCGATGCCAGCGCCTGCTCCCAGGTCACAACGCCCGGAACGTGCTTTGACCAGGCCGGGGCGGCCACCTCCGCCGGCAGATCCAGGTCGGTGTCCTTGTTAACGTAAGTGTTGTAGGACGCCACCACGACCTGCTCCAGCCCCGTATTTTCCAGCATCGGTGCGATAAAACCTGCCAGCTCCTGCCCGGCCAGACACACGCTCGCCTCAGTATCGGCAATGTAGTGCTCCAGCTCGGCGGCCCGGTTCATCGGGTTGACCGGAATCACCACCGCGTCAGCACGGAGTATGGCGTAGTAGGCGATCACATACTGGGGCGAGTTCTGCATGTAGAGCAGAACCCGATCACCCTTTTTCACACCCTGCGCCTGAAGATAGCCAGCCATCGCTTCCACTTCAGCCAACAGCTGGCGGTAGCTCATGGGCGCGTCGTAAAAGATGGTGGCCGTGTGCTCCGGATACCGCAGGGCGGAAATTTCCAGATTGGTGAAAACGCTGGTATCAGGCAGCGTCATGGTCTTCGGTAACTCTTTGGGCCAGACGTTGTGATGGCGTGTAAATGTCATTGTTGTGATCCCCTCATACAAGTCAGTGGGCCGCCATGGCGGCCAGCTCAAATCGTTCGGTATCGCCGGGCAAGAGAGCCCGATGACGCAATGGTGTGATGGCAATGGCCTTCTCGCGCAGGACGGTGACATCTTCCTCCGGTGCCAGGATGTGGCGGGAACTGCGATCAAAACCCAACCACCAGTAGGGCAGGCTTCGGGCATCCTGCCCCGCCAGCAGCCGCGGCCGCTGAATGGAACCGGTGGATTGATGGCACCATTGCGCGTGCCGGATCACACCGGCATCGCAAGCTGGAAAGTTCACATTCCAGGCACGGTTCTCACCGGGTTGCCAGAGCTTGCGGACAATCTGCTCACCGAATGCCGACACCGGCGACCAGTCAATGCCTTCCCGGCTCAAAAAAGCCTGGCTCAGGGCAATGGCGGGTATGCCCATGTGTTCCGCGCTGAGCACCGCACCCACCGTTCCGGAGTACTGCACCGAGTCACTGATATTGGCGCCGCAGTTCACTCCGGACAGCACCAGGTCCGGCGGGGTTTCCCCAAACCACTGGGCCAGCGAATACAAAACGCAATCCGCCGGAGTGCCGGACACGGCGTAGCGGTTCTCCCCTTTTTCGTACACCCGCAGCGGGTCATGGATGGAAATACTCTGGCCCGCACCGCTGCGATCGTGCTCCGGCGCCACCACCCAGACCTCCTCGGCCAGATTGCGGGCAATACGTTCCAGAATCGCCAGGCCCGGTGCGTTGATGCCATCGTCATTGGTGATCAGGATTCGACGGACAATAGTCTCGCTCATGACCGGTCTCCCTCACTGGCAATTCTCCAGCCCACATCCGCCAGCTGACTCGCACGCTTACCCACTTGCAGCGCGTCGGCGTTAGCGGCATTGCCCTGCAGGGCGCGGGCATAAACGCCCTGAAGAATGGCTGCCAGGCGAAACAGCGAGAACGCCAGGTACACATGCCAGTCAGCGATACCGTCACGGCCGGTCTTTTTGCAGTAGCGGGCAATGGTTTCCTGCTCATCGGGAACGCCCAGGGCCTCCAGGTCCTCACCCAGCAAACCGCGGGAGCCTTCCATGTCCGAAGGCAAATGATAGGGAAGACAGTAGTACGCCAGATCCGCCAGCGGGTGGCCGAGCGTTGACAGTTCCCAGTCTAGGATCGCGACAACCTCGGGCTTGTCCGGCGCCAGCATCAGGTTGCCAAAACGGTAGTCGCCATGAGCGATGGCACACTCATCGGTGGACGGTAGATTCGCCGGCAACCACTCCATGAGCTTGTCCATGACGGGCATATCGTCGGTCTTGGACGCCAGGTACTGTTTCGTCCACCGGGCAACCTGCCGCGCGACATAGCCTTCGGGGCGACCGTAATCACTCAGGCCCACCGCATTCACGTCTACAGAGTGCAGCGTCGCCAGAGTATCAATGGCGGACAGGTGTGCAGGCATCCGCTCCTGACGGTCCAGCGCCCGCAGTCCCGGGTGGCTCACGATCCTGCCTTCCAGGAAGTCCATGACATAGAATGGTGTGCCAATGATGCTATTGTCTTCACACAGGGCCCGGGTAGTTGGTACCGGCACATCAGTGTGTTCAGACAGGGCCCGCATGACTTTGTATTCCCGTTCTACCATATGGGCAGAAGGCAGTGTTTTTCCGGGTGGTTTCTTACGTAATACGTAACGCCCACTGTCAGTATCCAGCAAGAATGTGGGATTGGACTGCCCGCCCTGAAATTGTTTCACGTCCAACCTGGCACCAAAACCATCAATGGCTTTCTGAAGCCAGGCGAGCAGTTGCGCTTCATCGAATTGGTGGGCTGGCAGCACGTCTACCAACTCTGGTGTCATACTCATTGTTCGTTCATGCCTTCTTTAATCTTTAAAGGTCGCAGCCCACACAAAGGTTTGGTGGCCGGCGGGTGGGGGTGCCTTTGTGCAGGGAATAAAGGCACCCCCACCCGTCGGCCTCCCCACTCTTGATGGCAATCCTCAGCAAATAGTTTCGCCGCCGTCGGCGACGATGACTTGTCCCGTGACGTAGGCGCTGGCCTTGGTGGACAGAAATACCGCCAGTCCGGCGATATCAACCGGGTCGCCAATTCTGCGCAGCGGGGTTTTATCCTCGGCGCGTTTGACGCGCACCGGGTCTTCCCACAGAGCCTTGGCAAAGTCGGTTTTGATCAGCCCAGGGGCAATACTGTTCACACGGATACCTTTCGGACCCCATTCCACGGCCAGGTTGCGGGCCAGGGCCGCTTCGGCGGCCTTGGACACACCGTAAGTGCCGATGGTGGTATTACCGCGAATACCGGCGATGCTGGATAGAAGAACAACAGCGCCCTCGCCTTTCTCAGCCATCTGCGGCAGCACCATATTGGTCAGCCAGAAAGTGCCTTTGACGTTGGTGTCCATGATCTTGTCCCAGGCGTCGTCGGTCATTTCTGCGGTGGTGCCGTAGACCGGGTTGGTCGCGGCATTGCACACCAGTACGTCGATGGAACCCCAGGCTTCGTTGGTCTTGTCCACCAGGTTCTGCAGGTCTTCTTTCTTGCCCACGTGACAGGGAATGGCGATAGCCTCGCAGCCCTGCTCTTTCAGCTCTCCGGCGACCTGCTCACAGGCGTCAGCCTTGCGGCTGGAGATCACGACCTTGGCACCCAGGCGGGCCATCTCTTCGGCGATAGAACGGCCGATGCCTTTGGTGGAACCGGTAATCAGGGCGATTTTTCCGGTCATATCAAAAAGCGGGTTGTTCATACTGGCACCTTATTCTCGAAAATCTTTCTCGGAGCTATGGGAACGAACGGGGAGGAGCCTGCCGGGACCGTCAAAAACATGGATGTTTTTGTCGAGCGTACATGGACGTATTCACAGCGTGTCCCGGCAGGCTCCTCCCCGTTCGTTCAGACACCCGACAACGCGGGCCTATAATATTTACCGATATTGCTTAAGTTCGATCTTGGCCACGGAATCCAGGTGCACCTCATCAGGACCGTCCGCCAGCCGCAGGGTCCGGACGTGGGCCCAGGCCTTCGCCAGGAAAGTATCCTGGGACACACCGGCACCACCGTGAACCTGAATCGCACGATCAATAATCTTCAGCGCCATACTCGGGGCAATCACCTTGATCATCGCGATTTCCTGACGGGCCACCTTGTTGCCGACGGTGTCCATCATGTGCGCCGCCTTCAGAGTCATCAGCCGCGCCTGCTCGATCTCGATACGACTGCGGGCAATGTCCTTGCGGATGGAATCGAAACTGGACAAAGGCTTGCCAAAGGCCTCGCGGGCATTGGCACGCTGACACATCAACTCCAGGGCACGCTCGGCGACACCGATGGTGCGCATGCAATGGTGGATACGGCCCGGCCCAAGGCGGCCCTGGGCGATCTCAAAACCACGGCCCTCACCCAGCAGAATGTTGTCCACCGGTACCCGCACATTGTCATAGTGAATCTCGGCGTGGCCGTGCGGCGCGTGGTCATAACCAAACACCGTCAGCGGGCGGATCATCTTCACCCCCGGCGTGTCCAGAGGCACCAGAATCATCGACTGCTGCTTGTGCTTCTCGGCATCCGGATCGGTCTTGCCCATGACGATGGCAATCTTGGCCGTGGTGGTCATGGCGCCGGAAGACCACCATTTGCGACCGTTGATTACATACTCGTCGCCTTCGCGGCGGATTTCACAGGCGATATTGGTGGCGTCGGAGGAGGCGACATCCGGCTCAGTCATGGAGAAACAGGAACGGATTTCGCCGTTGAGCAGTGGCTTCAGCCATTTTTCCTGCTGCTCTTTATTGCCGTAGCGGGCAATGGTTTCCATGTTGCCGGTGTCAGGAGCGGAGCAGTTGAACACTTCCGGGGCCATGGCCGAACGACCCATGACTTCGCACAAGTGTGCGTATTCGTAGTTGGTCAGACCGGCGCCGAATTCGCTTTCCGGCAGAAACAGGTTCCACAGACCGGCCGACTTGGCCTTGACCTTCAGTTCCTCAATGATCGGTACCGGAGCCCAACGGTTCTCCGCCTGCTCTACCTGCTCATGGTACTTGTGCTCATTGGGATAAATATGAGCATCCATGAATTCGTGAAGTTGCGCCTGCAGCTTTTTGGCTTTGTCAGACAGTTCAAACATGTCCAGTACCTCATTGGTTGATAGTCGTTGGCCGGCGGCGACAACACCGGCGTGTCTCTTGTTGTTTGGAGGGTCAGATCGGGACGCCTTCTGGACCTTCACTTCCGGAGCGGATACGGAAGGTGCCTTCAGCGATAGCCAGGAGGTTGCCCTTGTCGTCGTGGACTTCTCCGGTACTGTTAAAAATCCGGGTGCCGCCTGCGCGTTTGCGCCCGGTCACCCGAATCGTCCCACCGGAACACTGGCCGGTGAATGTCGTGGTCAGCGACAGGGTGATGGCCTTACGCATCCGACCGGGGTAGGGGCAGAAGGTGCCAGCCTCGGCCAGGACAATGTCCAGCAGTGAGGTCAGCACGCCGCCGTGGACCACGCCACCCAGGTTCAGGTGACGGGGCTGCAGTTCCAGCTCAATCACCGCCTCGTTCTCCTCCCAGGACACCTGGCGATACCCCAGCAGATTGTGGAACCCGGGCAGGTCCTGGCCGCCACGAATATGCAAACTCTCGTCATTCATTACACTTTCATCCCCGGCAGGTTAAGCGAAGCGGTGTTGCCACCATCCACGGGCAGGGCCTGACCGGTAATGTAGCTGGCGTCATCACTGGCCAGGAACAGAATGGCCGCGGCGATTTCTTCCGGTGCACCGTAGCGGCGCAGTTCGCAACGGGACCCCAGTTTGTGGGCCTTCTCGTTGGCACGGGCGTAGTCGAACACGGCCTGGGTCATCCCGGTTTCCACCAACCCCGGACACACGGCATTCACTCGAACATTGTCTGTTCCCAGGTCACAGGCAGCCGTCATGGTGAGATTGATAACCCCGGCCTTGGACGCGCTGTAGGCATTGCCGCCGGCACCGGAGCGGATACCCGCCACGGAGGCAGTATTGACGATTGAGCCCAGCTTGCGGGCCTGCATGTGTGGCGCCACATGCTTGATAAACAGCATGGTGCCGATCAGATTTACCGACAGGACTTTCTCCCACTCCTCCCGGTCATTGCCGGTGATGTCCGGGTGGCCACTGCCGGTACTGGCAATACCGGCCACATTGCACAGCACATCAATCCGGCCGAAGGCGGAAATGGTCTCCTCAACCAGCGACCTGACCTGGTCTTCATCCGCCACATCACCGATACGGCGCAGGGCCTCAGCGCCCTCAGGCATCAGCCCCTCGGTATCCAGCAGACCGGCTTCGGAGCGATCCACCATCATCACCTTTGCCCCTTCGCGGGCCAGCCTGACGGCGGTGGCCCTGCCGATACCGCTGCCCGCCCCGGTGACTATGGCTATCCGATTGTCGAAACGCTCCATGCCGATGCTCCTTATTGTGGTTTGTTGCGTCGTCATAAATTTCACCTTGACCGTAATTTGTCACGCCAACCGGTTTTGAGTCAATATATTCGAAAGCTAATTTCACTAGATAAAACACAAGAACACTGAGAGGCGATAAAATGAAAAGAACGCAGCACATGCCCGTTTACGCGCCCATGGATTCCGAGGAGACCATGGAAGCCATCGGTCAACGTATTCAGCAACTGGCGATGGAACGCCCGGACCATATCGCACTCATTGATGGTGAGACTCAGGTCAGCTGGCGGGAGCTGGTCAGACACGCCAATCGCATTGCCAATCGGCTGAGATCAGCCGGCCTGGAACGGGGCGATGCGGTGGCGGGGTTATCGGAAAACAGCATCGAATACGTCGCACTGTACCTGGGCACATTGGTCGCCGGTGGCTGTATGGTGCCGCTCTCAGGCATGGCCAGCGCTGGCAGCCTGGCATTGATGGTGGAGGATTGCGGGGCCCGTTTCCTGTTTGTCTCCAGAAAGAATTTCGGGCTGATTGAAGCGATGGCCGATAAGTTCGACACCCTGGGCCCCGATCAATGCATCGGGCTGGATAGCCGTGGCCCGCGGACCGGTCAGGACCTGGATTCCTGGCTGGGAGATATCGACGCCGAGGCCAACCCGGCGCCGGTGACCCTGGATGATCCATTCAATATCATTTACAGCTCAGGCACTACCGGCACTCCCAAGGGCATTCTCCACGACTATCGTTTTCGCCAGCGTCAGATGGTCCGCATGAGCCGCTTCGGGCTGGACGGCGATGCCATCAACCTGGTCTCCACTCCGATCTACTCCAACACCACCCTGGTGTCCGTGCTGCCCACCCTTTTCCACGGTGGCACTCTGGTACTCATGGCAAAGTTCGATGCCCGGCGCTTTCTCGAACTGGCCGAACGCTACCGTGTGACCCACGCCATGCTGGTGCCGGTTCAGTATCAGCGCATCCTCGCCGATCCGGAGTTCGATCGCTTCGATCTGTCCACTTTCCAGCTCAAACTCTGCACCAGCGCTCCGCTGGGAGCGAAGGTCATCCGGGAAGCCATGGAGCGCTGGCCAGGCAATATTCGCGAGGTGTATGGACTGACGGAAGGCGGCATCTCCACCAGCCTGGATTGCGCCGCCCGTCCGGACAAATGGGACTCGGTGGGGCTACCAACCGAAGGCGCGGAAGTCCGGGTGATTGATGACGATGGCAACGAGTTGCCTCAGGGCGAAACCGGGGAAATCGTCGGTCGCGCCATCTCCATGATGCGGGGTTACGTCAACCGCGAGGAACAGACTCAAGAGATGCTCTGGACCAGTCCTGAGGGTCTGGTGTTCTATCGCAGCGGTGATATGGGCCGAATCGACGACGAGGGCTTTGTCTACATCCTGGACCGGCGCAAGGACATGATCATCTCCGGCGGCTTCAATATCTATGCAGTGGACCTTGAAAAGGTACTGCATGCCCACCCTGGCGTCGCCGATGTCGCAGTGATTGGCATTCCCAGCGAGCAATGGGGTGAAACACCACTGGGACTGGTGGTGCGCAAGCCCGGCTGCACGCAGGATGAAACGGAAATTCTGGACTGGGCCAATGGACAACTGGGCAAGACCCAACGCCTGGCGGCGATTGAGTTTCGTCCGGAGCTGCCCCGCTCCACCATTGGTAAGGTACTGAAGCGGGAGCTGAGAGCGCCTTACTGGGCCTGAATAGCGGCCCTGTCGGAATACTAGCGCTTATCCATTCGTGCCAGAGCGGCCCGACAATCCTCCGACCGGAGCCGCTCGGCAAACACCGTGCGCTCCCGTTCGAGTGCCTCGCGCACCGCATCCTTCCACGGGGCCTTGATTAGCCGCTTACTGGCTCTCAGGGCTTCCCGGGGTTTGGCTGCGAGTTTTCTGGCCTGCGCCAGCGCCTCTTCCACCGCCTGCCCGTCATCGACGGCACGGCTGACCAGCCCACACTCCCGGGCTTCCTCGCCGTTCAGTGTTTCGCCCATAAGCAACAAATCCGCAGCGCGCCGTGACCCCAGGTGCAATGGCATGGTCACGGTGGAGGCGGCCTCCGGTACCAGACCCAGATCCACGAATGCGGTCTTGAAACGCGCGGAACGACCGGCAATGACGGAGTCACAGTGCAACAACAAGGTGGTACCGATTCCGATGGCCAGCCCTTCCACTGCTGCAATGACCGGTGTGTCGCACGCCATCAGGGTTTCAATGAAGGCCAGGCCAGCCGAGGGCTTCGGGCTGGCATCCGTAGCGCGGGCACGGAAGTCGTCTAGATCGTTGCCGGCGGTAAATACGCCCCCTTCACCACTGATCACGATGGCATGCACACGGGTGTCTGCCGCCGCTGCGCTCACGCCCTCAGCCAACGCCTGGTACATATCGCGAGTCAGGGCATTTTTCTTGTTCGCACGACTGATTACCAGGTGGGTAACACCTGACTCACTTTGCGCATTAATCACTGGACATCTCCTCTTGGACTAAACTTTGGTAACGGAATATAGACCTCCATCCTATTGCAAAACGCAAAGTGTGTGATAGATTCAGATACACGAATTCATTCTGCAACCAACAGTTCTGCAGTGCGAAACTAAAACAGGACGTCCAACACAACAATGACCGAGGTCCCGCAATGAAGATGCTAACCACCGCCAGAAAAACCCTGACCATCTACGGTAGCGCCCTGACCCTGGGCCTGACCGCCGCATTGGCCAGCGCTCCGGCAGCTGCCGAGGAAATCTATACCTGGAAAGTCCAGTCCCATTGGCCGGGTTCCAGCAGTTCCTATGAAGATAGCCTGGTTCGTCTCCAGAAGATTCTTGAAGAACGCACCGACGGACGCCTGGAGCTGGAGCTGTACGAAGCCGGCTCATTGTTCAAGGCCAAGGAAATCTTCAACGCTGTCAGCCGTGGCATTCTGGAAATGGGTACCATTTCCCCGTCTTATGCGCAGGACAAGATCACCCTCGCGGGCATTGCGTCCGGTCTGCCGTTCGCCTTCCGTAATGTCTGGGAAGCCGCCTATTTCCACCAGGGCCTCGGCTTTGAACAAATGCTTCGCGATGAAGCTGCCGAATACGGTGTCTACTGGGCAACCGACAAGGTCTACCCCACCGAGATGGTGGTCAAGCAGCCGATCAACAGCTGGGAAGATTTCACCAAGCTGAAAATCCGCTCTTCCGGTGCATTGCAGACATTCCTGACCGAAGCCGGTGCTGCCGCCTCCTATATCCCGGGTAGTGAACTCTATTCTGCCCTGGACTCCGGCATTGTCGACGGTGCCCACTGGGGCGCTTCCCAGGGTGCTTTCTCCATGGGTCTGTACGAAGTGGCCAAATACCACGTGCAGCCGGCTCTGAACATTGCTGGCACCGATGTCATCATCGTCAGCCAGAAGGCCCTGGACAAGCTGCCGGAAGACATGCAGAAAATCGTCAAGCAGGCGCTGAATGAGCAGTTCTGGTTCCGCACCAACGAGTACCAGTACAAGGAACGCATTACTCTCGCCAAGGCCATCAACGAACACGGCGTTGAGGTCAACACGCTGCCGGATGAGGTGCAGGATCGTCTGACCCAGACCGCCCAGAAATTGTGGGATGAGGAAGGCAAGCGCAGCGACAACGCCAAAAAGGCGCTGGACATGCTGAAAGACTACCTGGCAGAGCTGGGCTACCTGTAAGCGCCTGACACCTGAAACCGGCCGGGCCAGTTTTCTGGCCCGGCTTCGCTTATGAACCCACCGTTTCCCGGAGAATACCAATGGGTGTGCTGACTGCATTCATGAGAGGGGTAACTCGCCTCAATGAGGTTATCGGGCGCGGGATAGCGCTTATCGTCTTTGCTATGTTCGTGTTCCTGATCATGGAAGTGGCCTTCCGCTACCTGTTCAACTCACCCACCGTGTGGACCAACGAACTGACCCAGATGCTGTTTGGTATCTACGCCGTCATGTCAGGTGGTTACATCATGGCACACCGTGGCCACGTGAATGTCGATCTGTTGCATTCACACCTGCCCCCTCGTGGCCGGGCTATCCTCGACATTCTGACTTCCGTGGTCTTTTTCATCTTCACATTGGCGCTGTTGTACTTCGGCTACGACATGGCGAGTGAATCCATCGCCAGTTGGGAAACCTCCTATTCCGCCTGGAACCCGCCTATCTGGCCAGTGAAGGCAGCCATTCCACTGGGCACCGGTTTGCTGGTTCTGCAAGGTATCGTCAAATTACTGGAAGACATCGCAGTGGCCTTCAACCTCAGTTACTACACCCCCGAAGCACAGGAAGACGAAAAAGGAGAGGCACTGTGAGTATTGAAGTTCTGACCCTGCTGTTCTTCGGCTCCCTGCTGTTCTTCCTGCTGCTCGGGCTGCCACTGGCCTTTGTGCTGGGCGGCGTATCCGTCGTCTTCCTCTATTTCACCTGGGGCTTCGATTCCTTCTACATGGTGTCCTCGCAGATCTGGGGCACCATGGAAAGCTTTACCCTGGTGGCGATCCCCCTGTTCGTTTTCATGGCGATGATCCTGGAACGAACCGGCGTGGCCAAGGATCTGTACCGCATGATGCACCTCTGGTGCGGCGGTCTTCGGGGTGGTCTTGCCATCGGCACCCTGGGCATCTGTGCCGTCTTTGCGGCCATGGTCGGTATCAGTGGCGCAGCGGTTGTTGCCATGGGCACCATCGCCCTGCCGTCCATGCTGGAACGGGGTTATGACAAGAAGATGGCCCTGGGTGTGATCAACACCGGCGGTGGCTGGGGCATACTGATTCCCCCCAGCATCCTGATGATTCTCTATGCCCTGATCACTGGCGTATCCGTGGGCAAAATGTTTGCCGCCGGCATCATGCCGGGCATTCTGCTGATGGTGCTGACCGCCATCTACATCCTGGTGCGCAGCCATCTGCAGCCCGAACTGGCGCCCGCACTGCCCAAGGAAGAGCGCGGCACCTGGCCGGAGAAGCTTCGCGCCCTGCGGGCGGTGCTGTTGCCGATCGGCGTAGTCATTATGGTGCTGGGCTCCATCATTGGCGGCATCACCACGCCCACCGAAGCCGCTGCCATGGGTGTACTCGGCGCGCTGATTTCCGCGGCGGTGTACCGGCAGTTCAAGTGGAACATCCTGCAGGAAGCAGCCATCCGGACCTTCAAGCTCACTGGCATGATCATGTGGATACTGTTCGCAGCCCACGCCTTCAGTGCCGCCTATCAGAGCATGGGCGCCCAGGACCTGATCGAGAGCCTGATGAACACGATTCCCGGCGGCCCCTGGGGCATCATCATCGCCATGATGCTGATTGTGTTCCTGCTGGCCATGGTGCTGGACCCGGTCGGCATCATGCTGATAACCCTGCCGGTGTTCATGCCGATTGTGGAATCCCTGGGCTTCGATCCAATCTGGTTCGGCATCCTGTTCGTGATCAACATGGAAATCGGCTACATGACACCGCCGTTCGGCTTCAACTTGTTCTACCTGAAGGGCGTGGTGCCACCGGGCATCACCATGAAGGACATCTACTCATCGATCATTCCTTTCGTCCTTGTCGAGATCGTCGGCCTTGCCCTGATCATGATCTTCCCGGAAATCGCCACCTACCTGCCGGATCTTTTCTTCTGAGCCGGCCCGGCTGCCGGCACGCCTGAGCAGGTTGCGAGTTTCCAGGAGTAGTGTCTATTGTATAGATAAGCCCCCGGCACAAGGATTCGGGGGCATACTTCTCACGGAGGAAACTCATGCAACACTCACTTTCACTGTGTCTTGTTCTGGCTCTCACCCTGCTTTTGACAACCAGCCCGCTGGCTGCCGACAGTCTCACTAACGAGAAAGTCCGGGCCTTCATCAACACACTGCAAGAAGCCGAAACCCTCGAGGACGACTTTGACCAGCTGAACGAACAGATGCAGGGCTCCAGAAATCCGTCGGACATGCCCGATTTCTCATCCATCTTTTCCGACTCGGTGAACCAAATGCGGGGGCACGAAGCCTACAACCGAATGGAAGACATCGTTAAAAACAACGGTTTTGATTCGATGGAAGACTGGGGCGCCACCGGGGATCGGGTGTTCCAGGCATGGATGGCCATTGAAATGGAGGACCAACATCCGCAAATGGCCCGGGAAATGGCGGCAGCCATGGATGAAATCAACAATAACCCGAACCTGAGCGAAGCCCAGAAAGAACAGATGAGGTCGATGATGGGCGGGGCCACGGCCGCGATGGAAAGCGCCAGACAGGCTCCGGCTGCAGACAAACAGGCAGTTCGTCCACACATGCAGGCCCTGCGTGCGGTCACCGAATCCGGAGAGAGCGGAAAATAAACGGGGCAGACCGCGAGGTCTGCCCCGTTTAGTTCATTTACGCCAGCAGGTTATAGACGAATACAACACTCACGGCGATCGGTGTCACGAATCGAATCAGGTTATACCACAAGGTAAAGCTGCCACCTTTCATCGCCAGATCCGCCTTCAGGGATTCCTTGGCAACGAACCAGCCAACGAATACCGCAGTCAACAGACCGGACAACGGCAGCATGATGTTAGCGGTGAAGAAATCCAGCAAGTCGAAGATGGTCTTGCCTTCAAAGCGCTCAAACATGCCCAGCGGCGCAAATCCGGACCACTCGTTCAGCGAAAGGATAGACGCAATACCCAGCAACCAGCAGGCAGCGCCCACCAGAATCGAGCTTCCAACACGTCCCACGGAGAATTTCTCTTCAACCCACTCAACCACCGGTTCCAGCAGTGAGATACCGGACGTCCATGCGGCAAACAGCAACAGAACAAAGAACAGCGTGCCAAACAGGCTACCCATGGGCATCTGTCCAAAGGCCAGAGGCAGAGTCTGGAAGATCAGGCCGGGACCGGCACCCGCTTCCAGGCCATTGGCAAAGACGATCGGGAAGATCGCCAACCCGGCCAGCAACGCCACCACAGTATCCATAACCGAGACAGCAATTGCTGTGCGGCCAATGGAAACATCCGGGCCCAGATAGGAACCGTAAGCCATCATGATGGCCATGCCCAGGCTAAGGGTGAAGAAAGCATGGCCCAGGGCGATCAGAACCCCATTAACGGTCAACGCGCCAAAGTTCGGTGTAAACAGGAAACTCACCGCCTGGCCAAAACCGGTTGTGGTCGCCGCGTAACCAACCGCCAGCAACAGCAACACGAACAGGGCAGGCATCAGGATGTTGACCGCCCGCTCAAGCCCGGACTTGAGGCCGCGAGCCACGACAAAGATGATCAGTCCCATAAACAGACTGTGCCAGGCCAGCAGCATTCCGGGGCTGGCAAGCAGGTCACCGAACAGGGCACCGATGGCATCTGCATCCTGACCCGTAAAATCCCCGGTGGCGGCATGGCCAATATAGGAAGCCGCCCAACCACCAATGACCGAATAGAAGGAAAGGATTATAAAGGCCGCCAGCACACCCACTATCGCGGAGATGCGCCAGGCCGGGGAGCTGAGGTTACGTTCCGCCACCAGTCGCATACTGGTAATCGGGTTATGGCGCCCATTACGACCGATGAATACTTCGGCCATCATGATGGGAATACCAATAATGGCAATACACAGAAGGTAGACCAGTACGAAGGCACCACCACCATTCTCACCGGTCACATACGGGAACTTCCAGATATTACCAAGGCCAACGGCAGAGCCAGTCGCCGCCAGAATAAAGGCCAGCCTCGAGGACCACATGCCACGTGGGGCTGCAGCCTGGTTATTGTCAGTCATGTTTTCATCCTGTGCTTTTGGCTGAGGAATCGCTTTATATTGGATTTGCCGGAGATAGCCTCCGGCAATTGGGGCGGGATTTTGCCAGTAGTCGCAGATGGATGCCAGTTAACCGGGGCGGAGCACATGACAGCCCGACGCTCCCGGCAAACCAACCGACTGGTTTTACTTTACAAAGCGCGACACCAGGTCTTTCAATCCGTGTGACATTTCGCTCAGTTTTGTACTGCTGTCCTGGGCGGAGTTGGCCTGTTCGGTACTGTTGTCCGCCAACTCGGCAATGTTCACAATCTGACGATTGATCTCATCCGATACGTGACTTTGTTCCTCAAAGGCCGCAGACATGCTGATGAAGCTGTCGGAAATGTTCTGGATGGCCGACACAATGTCCCGCAATGAGGTTTCTGCCTCGCGGACTTTCGCCAACCCCTGGCCAGCCACTTGCTCACCATCGCGAGTTGCCGATACCGCCTGTTCAACCTGTTGGCGGAAATCGTCGATGACTTCCTGGATTTTCACGGTTGACTCCCGGGTCCGGCTGGCCAGCGTGCGGACTTCATCCGCGACCACCGCAAAGCCCCGACCCTGCTCGCCGGCACGGGCTGCCTCAATCGCCGCATTAAGTGCCAGCAAATTGGTCTGGTCGGCAATGTCGGAGATCAGGTTGGCGGCCTCCCCGATACTGTTGGTGGATTCGCCCAGTCGGCCGATTACCTCACCAATACCATTAACCCGCGTCACCAGCTGCTCAATGGCTTCCAGCGCCTCCTCACTGCGCTTGCTGCCCGAGGCGGCAAAGCTATTGGCTTCCTCAGCATCGCGGGCATTAGCGTTAACCGTTTCCGCCACTTCCTGAATGGAGGCGGTCATTTCGTTGATGGCAGACGCAGTCTGGTCGGTTTCCGCGCGCTGCCGGGCGATGGCCTTGGCACCCTCGCTGATGTAACCATGGGACGCTTCGGCCTGCGCCGACAATAGTTCCGCCTGATCCTCAATACGGGCCAGCGCTGTCCGGATACGCGCATCTTCGCTGAGCAATACCATTGATAGCTGGGAGAAGAGACCACTCTCGTCACTGTATGTCCGGGCCACCACGGGATCACGGAACGCATCCGCGCGAAGCTTCAGAATCTGATTCAAACGACCGGTCACGGATTTGAAAACGAACGCCGCCCCAATGGCATGACCAGCAACGATCATGGCCACAGCCAGCGCCGGCTCACCCATGGCCAGTGCGCCCAGACTCAACGCCAGGGACAGGAAAAACGGCCAGCCGGATTTGACGACAGACGCTACCCGGCTCTGAATACCAACGATGGAACGTCCCGCGTTTATGCGCTTGTACAGGTTTTCTGCGCGACTGACCTGCTCCCGGGTGGGGGAAACACGAACCGACTCGTAACCCACAACCTGACCATTCTCAGTAATCGGCGTAACGTAAGCACTCACCCAGTAATGGTCACCGGACTGGGCACGGTTCTTCACCACACCCATCCAGGCCTTGCCGGCTTTCAGGTAATCCCACATGCCCTTGAACACAGCTTGCGGCATATCCGGATGGCGAATGATGTTGTGAGCCTGACCGACCAGTTCTTCTCGGCTAAAACCGCTGATTTCGGCAAACTCATCGTTACAGTAGGTGATAACCCCTTTCAGGTCGGTGGTGGTGATCAGGCGACCACCCTCACGCATCCTAACTTCCCTCTGGGTAACCGGCAGGTTTTTTCTCATATCGACATCCGTCTATGTGGGCGCTTGGGCCGAATTCTTAAATTCAGATAGTTGCAGGATAGATTAGTACCATGCTTCTACCAAAGACCACTATCTTTGTATGGTTACCAATATTATCGACCAGTAACGGAAAACCATTAGTTCGAAAGTTCAAGTAATAGCGAGACGGGCCCGAGGGTGGAAGCGGGCATTCAGCCACAGGGATGCCGCAATCACCGCGCCCCCCAAGAGCAACCGCAACAAATCCGCATCCCGGTTCCAGATCAACAGGTTAACCAGCAAGCCCGCCGGCACCAGGGCGTTGTTCATGATTGCCAGAGTACCGGCGTCGACATGACAGGCCCCGCGATTCCACAGGAACAGGCCCACACCGGAAGCAGCCAGCCCCAGCCAGGCGAGGATGCCCCACTGAAGGCCGGTTTCCGGCAGCCTGCTGCCATCACCGAAAATCAGGAATGAGGGCAGCGCAATGATCAGAGCCCCAAAGAAGAAATACCCGAAGGTACGGAAAGCCGGAACCTCAGACGGGTAATGGCGCATCACATGCTTATAGCCCACCTGGCCGGCGGCAAAGGTGAAATTGGCCACCTGCAACAGCAGGAAACCGGTAATGAAATCCTGGCTCAGCCCATCGTAACGGATAATCCCGGCCCCCACGGTGGCCACTGCGGCAGCCAACAGCGCCACAGGCGAGAACCGGCGATACATGGCATCGTCAATGAGAGTGACATACAACGGCGTAAAGATTGTGAACAGCAGCACCTCCGGCACCGTGAGATAGCTGAAAGACCGGTAGAGGCACAGGTAGGTGATGCCAAACTGCAGCATGCCGGTCACCACAATACCCAGCTTCTGGCCCGTCGCAACCCCGCGCCAGCGGGTAAACGGCAGGAAGACCAGAGCCGCCAGCAGGACCCGCGTTAGTACTGCGAAATCGCTGTCCACCTGCCCGGCGAGAAATTCACCAATCAGGCTGAAGGAGAATGCCCAGAGGACGGTTACAAAGACCAGAAGACCCATATTACTCGCCAGTTGTTCAGAAAAGCGGCACTTTACCGCTTCGCTCCCGAGGCTGTACAGCCACGCAATACCATTCGCCTATACCGGAAAAGCAGTATGCCGATCACCACCGTGTTCGGTTACCATGCCCGCTGACACAACACCTGTTCACCGCCCAAACCGCCAAGGCAGTATCACACCCCATGGACGAGACCCATCAGCCCCTGCCCGCCAGCAAACAGCCACTGATCCAGCGGACCCTTACCGAATGGCGCACCCTGGCGATACTGGGCGGGCCGATCCTGATTGCCCAACTGGCACAGATGGCCAATGGGGTGATCGATACCGTCATGGCGGGCCACGCCAGTGCCGAAGACCTGGCGGCAGTGGGTATCGGCAGCAGCTTGTGGATGCCGTTGTTCCTGTTCTTCATGGGATTGCTCGGCGCCCTGCAGCCCATCATCTCCGGCTACAATGGCGCCCGTACCACTGACAAGATCATGCCCGCCACCTGGCAGGGGCTTTACATCGCCGCCGTCGGTTCGGTGGTGATGATCCTGTTACTGACCCACGTGCATCCGGTTCTGGACCGACTCAACCTCGACCCCCATACCGCCGGCATCACCCAGGGCTATCTTGACGCCTTTGCCTGGGGTATTCCGGCTCTGCTGCTGATGACCGCATTGCGGGGACTGACCGATGGCCTGGGACACACCCGGGTGATTATGGCTTTTGCGGTACTAAGCACCCTGCTCAACCTGCCGCTTAATTACGTATTCATCTACGGCAAACTGGGTTTGCCCGCCATGGGGGGCGTTGGGTGCGGCTGGGCCACGTCGCTGTCCAACGGTGTCGCCGCCATTGCCCTGCTGGTGTATCTGAACCGCAGCGAGGTGTACCGTCGCTTTCACCTGCTTGCCGATTGGGTAAAACCCGATCCCGCAGGTATTCGCTACATTCTGAAAATCGGCGTGCCCATCGGCTTCACGATCTTCGTGGAAGCCAGCCTGTTTTCTGTCATTGCACTGTTCCTGGCACCGCTGGGGCCGGTGGTGGTGGCGGGCCACCAGATTGCCCTCAACGTGGTGTCCCTGGTGTTCATGCTCCCCCTGAGTATCGGCATGGCCCTGACCCTAAGGGTCAGCTTCCTTATCGGTGCCCAGGCACCCGATACCGCTCGGCTGATTTCCCGCAGTTCGCTGATCCTCGCAGCCACCGTTGCGTTAGTGTTTGCGACCCTGCTGTTTACCTTTGCAGAGCAGATCGCCGCACTGTACACCAGCGATGCAGCGGTCAGGGAAGTGACAGTCAGCCTGCTGATGTTCGCGGCACTGTTCCAGATCGCCGATGTCATCCAGGTTACCTGCATCAGTGCTCTGCGGGGCTACAAGGACACCGGTATTCCCATGTTTATCATGCTGTTTTCATTCTGGCTGGTGGGGCTGCCGCTTGGCTACGTGCTGACTTTTACCGATGGGTTGGTGCCGGCCATGGGCGCCGCCGGATTCTGGGTAGGATTAACAGGGGGGCTGGCATCCGCCAGCATTCTTCTGGGATTGCGGCTATTTCTGTTCGCGCCGAGAACCTAACCATCGGAACCCAGGGCTATGACGCAGGCTCATTCCGTCTTTCGCGAGGCATCAGACAAAAACTCACCAAAGCTTTCATCCAACTCCCCTTCATATTGGTCCAGAGCATAGCCAACATCCGCCGCCAGCAAATCCAACAAAACGAAACTGTTGACTCCCGCATCCTCTTTCTGACTAGCTCTGAGTCGTTGGCTCATCCCGAGATTCAACTGCCGCAGGTCCGCGTATATCCGGCGCAGCCCCTGCATACTCCAATCCGCACTTTCGTTGTGCTGATCCCGCAGATATTGCCCCAACAAGTAGGTACTAAAAGCACGGACTACTGTTTCCTCAGGGGAGCTGAGTGGTAGATGGTACCTGGCCATTGGCCGGAGGATCGCCGTCACCGGACATCCAGAGAAAGGTCCGATTAACCCCAGCAATGATCCCATTGCACGTTGCAGGGTTGTTTCGGCTCGGACTTCGCGGTCACGGACATTTACCGAAACAGCTACGGGTTCGTGGGAAGGTCTGTCAGCCGTGGCCTTGGCTGGCCCCAGAAGCGCCACTGCGTATGGACAGTAGTTTACTTCAGTCGTTGATAATGGGCAGTGGCTACACTGATAAAACCCCAGCCGCGTCCACTCTGGGAGCTCAGCGCTTCTTTCCTGATACTCACTGTCCATGGCCACATCGCATCGCCACTCACTACCATCACTGAACTCAAAGCAATATTGCACATTATTACCGGACATACAGCCTCCACTTTTAGAAGCGAGCCTCCCACGCCTGAACGCAAAAACCAAAGTCTCTTTATGACTTTAATTAACTAATTTCCTTAACCCAGATACCAAAAATAACGTTGATACTATTTCACAGCTTCTATACTTGAGCCAGTTCACATATTCGCAATACACCGCCCGAAATAAGGTCACCCGTATCACCTTGGGTTGTCTTGCGCACCGCATAACAGCAATGGAAACGAACGGACTCAGTGTATGCCAAATACAGAATCTTCCGTACCCGAACAGGAAAAACTGAACGAAAGGCTGGAGCAGGCAAATCGCCAGTTACTGCAATCAGAGAAAATGGCAGCGATCGGGCAACTGGCCGCCGGCGTAGCCCATGAGATAAACAACCCCGTCGGCTATGTTTACTCAAATCTCCAAAGCTTGGAATCCTACCTTTCAGATTTATTTCGACTCACCGATGCGGTGGATTCCGCCGCGTCTATCGATGACTTGCGGGCAATCAAACAGAATATTGACTACGATTTCCTTCGGGAGGATCTGAACGATTTGCTGGCGGAATCCCGGGAGGGTATCGAGCGGGTCAAAACTATCATCTCCGCCATGAAGGATTTCTCCCACATTGAGGAGGAGGAATTCAAGCCTGCCGATCTTCACCGTGGTATCGAAACCACGCTGAACCTGGTGAATAACGAGTTGAAGTACAAGGCCGAGATCACCAAGGAGTTTACCGACATCCCTCAGGTGGAGTGCATCATCTCGCAAATCAATCAGGTGGTGATGAACCTGCTGATTAATGCGGCGCATGCTATTGATAATTTTGGGCGTATCACGATCCGCACTTGTCATCAGCAGGATAAGGTGATCATCGAAGTTGAGGACACCGGTAAGGGCATTACGCAAGATAATCTCAACCGAATTTTCGAGCCCTTTTTCACAACCAAACCGATTGGCAAAGGCACAGGACTTGGCCTCTCTCTATCGTTCAATATCATCGAAAAGCACAACGGGCATATTGAAGTTAATAGCGTTCCTGGTGAGGGCACCTGTTTCAGGATCACGCTTCCTGCGTCACAGCCTCCGGGTAAAACCGACAGTAAGACGGATCACGGAAGAATCTGATCATGGCCGATTCATTACCCACAACCGCTCGACTGTTGTTGGTTGACGATGAGGAAAACATTCTCCGGAGCCTGCAACGCATCCTTCGTAAGGAACCTTACGAGTTGGAGACGGCTACGTCCGGTGAAGCCGCACTTTCCATGATGGAGGAACAGAAGTTCGATCTGGTGATATCCGATGCCAGGATGCCTGGCATGGACGGTCCGACCCTGCTCGCAAAGATCAAGAAAAAATGGCCGTTCTGTATTCGAATCCTGCTGACAGGCTATGCGGATGTCACCGCCACTATCAAGGCTATCAATGAAGGACAGATTTACCGATATATTAGTAAACCGTGGGATGACGAAGAGCTGAAACTCATTGTTCGCCAGGCGTTGGCTTTCCAGCTTTCAGAGCGTCGCCGACTGGCCTTGGAAAAGCTTACGCGCAAGCAGAATAAGGAACTCAAGGCGCTCAACGCCAGCCTGGAAAACAAGGTGCTGGCTCGCACGGAGGAACTGAAAGAAACGGCCGATATGCTGGACGCTGCGTACACTGAGCTCAAGCAAAGCTACGTAACCACCACCGAGGTTTTCTCCAGCCTGATCGCCAAACGCCTGCCGGTTCACAAGCAGCCCAACCCCCTGGTCATTGCCATGGTGAAAGCGTTTGCCGAGTACCACAATCTTGATGAAGACCTCTCCCGGGATCTTTCTATGGCGGCCGCGCTCTATAACCTCGGCAAACTGGGCTGGCCCGACGAGCTGTTTTTTGCGTCCTCGGACCTGTTGAACCGTGACCAACGTTTGGAATACCTCAAGTATCCGATCCAAGGCGAACAGCTACTGATGGCCCTGGAGCCTCTGAAAGAAACTGCGCGGATCATTCGCCATCACCAGGAAAAGTGGAACGGCTATGGCGTACCGGAACGACTGCAGGGCAAGAACATTCCCTATGGTTCCCGTATCTTGCGTCTGGCGGTGGATTTTATCGAATTGCAGTATGGGCTGATCCTCGAACGGAAGGTGTCGCGGGACAACGCCTTGAAACTGATCAAGCGTTATAAGGACCGGCTGTACGACCCAGAAATCGCAGATCAGTTTCTGGAGGTCTGCATGGAAGTCGCGCCAGACGTAGAGCATGACGACCCGGAAATTCTGGTACTCGACACCCTGCGGGTTAAGCCCGGCATGGTGCTGGCAAAAAATCTGTACGCGGCCTCTGGCATGCTACTGCTTAACGAGGGCAAGGAACTGACCGCCCCTCTTATCGACAAGCTCACCTCCTTCGAAAAAGGAGAACCGGACGGATACCGCTACACTCTGTATGTGCATCGCCCGGATGACGAGGAAACGGAGAACGAATCATGATCAAGATCCAGCTAGTGGATGATGAGCCCAACATCCTGAGCGCCCTCAAACGTCTACTGAGACCACAAGGCTGGGACGTTCACACCTACGAAACAGTTGAATCAGCGCTTCAGGGTCTGCTGGAGCATGATTACGCGGTCATCGTCTCTGATTACCAGATGCCCACAGCGGATGGCGTTACCTACCTCCAGTTTGCCAAGCAACGGCAACCTGACGCCATGCGATTGGTGTTGAGTGCCTACGGCGACCGCAACTCCATGATCAAGGCCATTAACCAGGCGGAGGTCTACCGTTATCTGTCGAAACCCTGGGATGAATACGAAGTGGTCGCCGCAATCAAATCCGCCATTGATCTTTACGAGTTAAAGACCGAAAACCGACGGCTTATAGCCGAGATTCAGGCACAGAGGCAGATGCTCTGGGCGCGAGAGCAGGAATTACTCAGGCTGGAATCGGAGAACCCGGGAATTACCCGCGTAAAGCGGGATACGGACGGCTCTGTCCTCATCAGCGATCAGTGACTTTGATTAAAAAAACATGGCTGAATATACCTCGGAAGACAACAAGCTCGCCCTCAAGGTGGTTTTTTACGGTCCAGCCCTGAGCGGAAAGACCACCAACCTGATGCAATTGCACTCCCTGCTGAACCCGGAGCGCAAGGGCGAACTGATGGTGCTTGAGACCCGGGATGACCGCACGCTTTTCTTCGACATGCTGCCCATCGGCCTGAAAAGCAATTCTGGTCTCGATCTGCGCCTGAAGCTGTACACCGTTCCCGGGCAGGTCCAGCACGACAGCACCCGCAAAGCGGTTCTCTCTCGTGCAGATGCCGTTGTCTTCGTTGCGGACTCACAGCCCAGCCAACAAGACAATAACGCCAACGCTTTTGGCAACCTGGAAGAGAATCTCGAGAAAGTCGGACTGGACATCGACACGCTTCCCCTGGCGGTGCAATTCAACAAACGGGACATTCCGGGCGCTGTGGATGAAACCGTACTGCAGGCGCGATGGTCCGTCACGCCATGGTCGCCGTTGATCATGGCGTCTGCCCTTCACGGCCAGGGCGTCATCGAAACCTTACGCACTGTACTGGATCGACTGTACACCGAGATCGATAATGAATTTGAACTCGCCAACCGTCACGGTATTGATCGCAGCCAGTTTATCACCAGACTAAGCGCCAGCCATGAGGTGAATCGTGCGTAGTTTTGAAGACGATCCCACCCTGGATGATCTACTGACCGCAGAGCAGCTGCAGCGACTTACCCACGCCTTGAGCGCGCTATGCCGGAAATCAGTCACCATAACGCCACACCGACAGGACGATGCCGTTGCAGTCGAGTTCAACCTGGAGACCGTAGGCTGGTTGTCCGGCGGTGCGTCCCCAGGGGAACGGCAGGCCGCGTCCGAACTGGTGTCGTTCCTGATGATGTTTATTGCCAAGTACCGATTGGCGGCAAGCCTCCATCACGACACCACAGAGGCAAGTTACGCCGAACTTCAACGCCAGAACGAAGCCCTGAGGGCCTCTGAAGCCCGTTATCGGGAACTGTCAGGCCAGCTGCAGCAACGTGTTGATGATCAGGTGGAAGTCATCCAACAGACCCAACAGGACCTGTACGAAAGTTCCCGCCTCAGGTCGGTCGGCCATTTGGCAGCGGGCGTAGCTCATGAGATCAATAACCCTATCGGCTTCATCTCCAGCAACCTGAGAGTGGCGAGGGACTACCTGGAAGATCTGCAGGGCCTTGTACCAGATACAGAAGCGAACCGCGAACTGCTTGATGATTTCCACGACCTGATCGGGGAATCGGTCGATGGGGCGAAGCGTATTGCCAGTATCGTTTCGGACCTGAAAACCTTTTCCAGCATCGACCAGGCCGACTACACCCCGTGTGATGTCAATGCATTGCTCACCAGTGCCATTCACCTGCTGCAAACTGAACATGGCCATCAATTGCACATAATGGAACGACTAAACGATGTGCCCAAAATTTCCTGTCACCCTGGACGCATATCCCAGAGCCTTTATAACCTGCTGGACAACGCCGCCCACGCGCTGCTGGATGCTAAACCGAAAAAAGGCCAGGGACGCATCCTGGTTAAAACCGCCGCACGGGACAATGAGGTGGACATCGTCATCCAGGACAACGGCTGCGGCATTCCCGACGCCAGTCGCAGCCAGGTGTTTGATGCCTTCTACACCACTCGTCCGATCGGTTCTGGCACGGGCCTTGGGCTAACGGTCGCCCACGACACGGTTCGCGCACACCGGGGCACCATCAAGATAGACAGTCGGGAAGGTGCAGGCACACGGGTGACCCTGACCTTGCCGGCGACATAAGGATCCACCATGGCGAAACGCTACGCGTCACTGTTCTTCGGCCAGGAAACCGGCAATGAACCGGAACCACCAAAGGAAGAGAAGAAAGCCCCCTATCGGCTACTTTTGGTGGATGATGAGCCCAACATCCTGGCCTCATTGCGCCGGGTATTCCAGCGCGAGAACTATGAGCTGTTGTTTGCCCGCAGTGCAGAAGAAGCCTTGCGAATCCTGGAGAAGCAGCCTGTTGAACTCATCATGACCGATTTCATGATGCCAGGCATGAACGGCAGCGAGCTACTACGGGACGTGCGCGAGCGATGGCCCCAGACCATCCGCATCATGCTCACCGGCCACGCCAACACCGACGCTGTCATGGGGTCCATCAAGGATGGCGCGGTTTACCGATTCATTCTCAAACCCTGGAACGATGACGATATTCGCCTGACCATTGCTCTGGCTCTGGAGCAGTATGAGCTGATCCAGCGTACCCGTTCACTTGAACGACAAACAGAAAAGCAGAGCAAAGATCTGGAAACCATCAGTAAGCTGACAGCCACCAACCGCAGTCAACTGGCGATCCTGCTGCACAAGAAAGGCTGGCTGAATCCTCAGCAGATCCAGCAACTGCACCGGGAAATGCAAAGCCAGAAAACCCCCGTGGTGCGTCAGCTTCTCAAACATGAATGGGTCGATTTCCGCAAGGTGTATGAAATGCTGCGGGATGACATGATGTTCGAGGAAATTGACCTGCGGGAATTCCAACCAGACCCCAGCCTGCTGTCCCTGATTCCCCAGAAGATCTGTACTCGCCAATTGGTATTACCGCTGCGTGTACAGGGACAGCGCCTGCGCTTGGCCATGGTCGACCCCATGGATGTGAACCTTATCGACGAGCTCGGTTTCATGACCGGCTACACGATCCATCCGCTGCTGTGCGAAACCTCGCAGATGCAGGCCAAGCTGGCAGAAATTTTCGGGGAAACCAACGACCTGGATGATATCGCTACCAAGGTCGGCACAGATGATCCCTACGAGGGCATCGAGATTGTCCTGGATGAAGATATCGAGAAGGAATCACTGGAGCAGTTGCTCGGCAGCTCGGAAGAGCCACCAGCGATCCGTCTGGTCAACGCTATTATCTTAGAAGCCTTGCGCCTGAGCGCTAGTGACATCCACGTGCACCCACGCACTAAATCCCTGGTGGTCCGCTACCGGATTGACGGCGTGCTACAGGACAAGATCCATATTCCGACCAACCTATTAATGTCCGTTGTATCGCGAATCAAGGTGATGGCGGAACTGGACATTACCGAGCGTCGCAAACCCCAGGACGGCCGCATTACCGTAAAAACTCCCATGCGGATTGTCGATCTGCGCATTTCCACACTTCCGACCATTAATGGAGAGAAAGTGGTGATGCGGGTTCTGGAGCGTCAGTCATCGGCACAATCCCTTGAAGATCTGGGTTTGTCGGAGCATAACCGAAAACGGCTGATGCACGTGGTGGCCAAGCCCCAAGGCATTATCCTGGCCACAGGCCCCACCGGCAGCGGTAAAACCACCACTCTGTATGCCCTGCTGCAGCACAATGCTTCCCCGGAACGTAATTACGTCACTATCGAAGACCCGGTAGAATTCCACGTAGACATGGCAGGCCAGGTGCCTGTAAAGGAGCGAATTGGGCTGAGCTTTGCCAGCGTGTTACGGGCCATCCTGCGACAGGATCCAGATGTAATCCTGTTGGGGGAAATCCGCGATGAGGAAACCGCCGATGTAGCATTCCACGCTGCCATGACCGGGCACCTGGTGTATTCCACATTACACACCAGCTCCGCAGCGGCGACGGTTGCTCGCCTACTCGATCTGGGCCTAAAGCCGTTCGTTCTGGCCTCAGCCCTTGAGGCCATCATTGCCCAGCGTCTGGTACGCCGAATCTGTTCGAGCTGTCGAGAGGAGATTGCACCACCCACAGAGGTTCTTGACCAGCTTGGCCCAAAGTTTACGGATGCCAACCTGACCTTCTATCAGGGCAGGGGCTGTGAAAAATGCCACAAAGGCTACAAAGGACGAGTCGCAATTCACGAAGTGCTGACCATGAATGAAACCTTGAGAATTGCCATCACTGAAGGCGCCAGCGCAATGCAGATTGAACATATTGCGCAGGAGCAAGGCATGGAAATATTGCTGGATGACGCACTGAAAAAGCTGGAGGATGGACTGACCACGGCAGACGAAATTCTACGGTTGTTAGGTCCGCAGGTGTTGAATGGCTGAACGTCAGCTCACTTTTTGGTTCTGTCTGACTTTAGCACTGTCAATCTCGCTGGCCGCGATCGGGACCATTATTCTGTTTGACGCCGCCACACTCCAAAATGGAGCTGTCGGCCGAATCACATTGGAGCCTGGCGGTGGTTTGATGGCCATCGCCATCAGCATAGCTCTTTTTGCGGTTCTGTTCGGATTGCGAATAGTAGCGTCTGTGACTTCGGTGGGCACTATTCTGGCAGCTTTTTTCTTCACAGCCTTGCCCCACCTGCCCCTGACAACGGCCAGTCACCCCTTCCTTGACAGATTTTATATCGGCCCAGCTGTCTTTACTGTCATTTTCGCTGTGGCTATTAGTGTATTAAGCGCTATTCACCTCACCAGGGGGTGGCTGGCTGGTCTGATTGCAGCCCCTTTGGTAATGGTTATCGGGTTCCTGTCCCTGTTATCTTACTGGTATCCACAGCTTGCGCCCATGAGCCTGGGCAGCATCCCGGAAGCGACTATCGTCGTCAGCCCGTTGGCGATATTGGCCAGCCTGGCCCTCCCCTTCCTCTTCCACTTCGATAAATCCAAAGTCCCCCTGTTTTCTCGGGGAGTGGTATTAGTCGGTGTTCTGGGGATCACCATTACCACGATGATATGGCATATCATGCGCTTACATACTAGCGAAAGTATTCAACAGCGGGCCGAAACCCTGGCAATACAGGTGCAGGACGCAGCTAATTCTGCAGTCGATATTCGGTTAACCCTGCTTCAGAGATTGGCTGAACGGTTCCGGTTAGTGGAGAGCCAGCCCTCTGATGGCCACTGGCGACAGGAAGTGACTAGTTATTTTCGCGATTTTCCCGAGCTTCGACTGATCAGCATACTCGACCCCACCATGCGGCCGGAGAAGACAGAGGCACGTTTGCCGGACGACCGCATATGGATTGATGGCTTTCTCAATGAACCACAAAATCGGACTTGGCTTGGGCATGTGACGGCAACCAGAGTAACTCACCTTAGCCCCCCCAAAAAGGCCGGACCTGGCGGCGGGTGGTATTCTGTAATAGCCGCTCCCTCCGACCGGCCCCAAAACCGCTCCTGGCTCATAATTGCAACCATTAATCTAAATGATGTCTTCAGTGAGCTTCAGCAAAGAAAGGGAGCGTTGGAATTACTCGTTAAATACAGCGGACAGATCATATTCGATTCAACTGGCGGGGAACGCCCGGAATCCATTCAGCCTCTGGCCGCACTGGATCTGTACCCCCACCATGACAGCAAATGGCAGATTGAAGTTTTTCCGACTAGCAACATATTACAGGGAAATGATTTCTATCTTCCTCCGTTAATTCTCTTTACAGGCCTGGGGCTCAGTTTCCTGATGATGCTCAGCCACTTTTTCTGGCGTGAATCCGTACACCACTCCCAGCGCCTATCCGCACTCAATGACACACTGAATCGTCACCTGAAGAAAGAAAGAAATCTCAGACACACCCATGAAAGAATTATGCAGTTCTCCCGGGAAATCCTTTGCTCTGTCAGTCACGAGGGTGTTTTCACTGCCGTCAGCCCTGCCTGTGAAACCGTTTTAGGCTATTCCCCTCAAGAGTTAGTTGGCACCCGATACGATCAATTACTGCTTCCAGAGGACAAAGCGTCGGCTACTGACGAAATCAGTCGACTGGTGACGGGTGAAAATGAAAGAACACGGGATCTTAAAACTCGCCTGAGGCACAAGAACGGCCAGGTGGTCACAGTCGCCTGGACAGCAGAATGGTCACAGGAAGACAATGCCCTGTTTTGCGTGGGCCGTGACGTATCTAATGAACTGGCGGCGGAAGTCCTCTCTCACGAACGGGAACAATTTTTTTCTCTCTCCCCCGACATGTTCTGCATTGTTGACCTGAACAATAACTTCTTTGAGTTGAATCAAAGCTTTGTAAAAACTTTGGGCTATGAGAGGAATGAACTCTTGGGCACCTCATATCTGGAACTTGTCCACAAGGACGACGAAGAGGACGTCAAAAAAGCAGTTCGATCCCTCGTTGCAGGCAACATCGTTAATGATCTCTACATACGCGTTTTGCACAGAAATGGAACGGCGCGTTGGATACAAATCAACGCCATCCTTAGCACCGACGAAATGATCTACGCCGTGGCACGGGACATCACTGAGACCCAAGCCATTCAGGAGAAGCTCAAAGAAAGTGAAGCCCTGCTTCGTATCGCGGGACATTTGGCTCAGGTTGGCGGCTGGATTGTTGATATATCATCCGGAAAGACCCTTTGGTCCGATGCCGTGTGTGATATACACGAAGTTCCCAGAGGCCAGGTACCTGATATCGAGGAGGCTATCCGCTATTACATCCCTGAACACCAGCAACGTATCAGGGAAGCTGTGGAGCTTTGCATCGAAACCGGGTTTCCATACGATGAAGAGCTAGAACTGCGCACAGCTAAGGGGCGCCTTCGCTGGGTAAGAACAATCGGACACGCAGTGAAGGATGCGAAAGGCAACATTGTCAGGCTTCAAGGTGCTTTTCAGGACATAACCGAAAATCGCCAAGCCACGGAACAACTTCGAAGGTATGCCGAAAGACAATCCACGATCTTCGAGAGCATCACCGACGCCTTCTTTACTCTGGATAAGGACTGGCGATTCATATACGTAAACAAGCGTTCGGAAGAAATCCTGCGCAGGAGTCGCGAGGAGCTTTTGGGCAGAACGCTCTGGGAGTGGTTCCCCGAAGCCATTGGATCAGAATTCGATGACCAGTATCGATACGCCATGGAGAAAGGTGAATCGGTCGCATTCGAGGCCTACTACCCCCCGTTGAGGGAATGGTTCGAAGTAAGTGCATACCCGTCCGAAGAAGGACTATCCGTCTACTATCGTAGTATCACCGAACGCAAAGAGGCCCAGGAGAAGCTTGAAACCACACTTAAGGAACTGGAGCGCAGTAACAGGGAACTCCAGGACTTTGCCTTTGTCGCCTCGCACGATCTGCAGGAGCCACTGAGGAAGATTCAGGCATTCTCCGACCGCCTGATCAGTACGTCAGATCGGTTAACCACTCAGGATCTGGACTACCTCAAGCGGATGCAATCTGCGGCTATGCGAATGCAGGCATTGATTCTCGATTTACTGAGTTACTCCAGGGTGACAAGCAAGGCCAAACCGTTCGTCAATTGCGATACCAACAAGATATTACAGGGAGTCCTCGACGACATGGAGGCAACCATTGCTCGGGAAAACGCTGTGCTGGAGACATCCCGTTTACCTCCGATTCACGGAGATCCGACGCAGATCCGCCAGGTGCTTCAAAACCTGTTGAGTAATGCTGTCAAATTTCATCCAAAAGATCGGCCACCGAGGATTTTGGTCTACCCTGAAAATAAGGCTCAAGATGGGTGGACATTGGTGGTTCAAGACAATGGCATTGGTTTTGATCCGAAGTATGCGGACAAGCTGTTCCACCCGTTCCAGCGACTTCATCAGAAGCATGAGTATGACGGTACCGGCATAGGTATGGCCATCGTCAAAAAAATACTGGACCGTCATAACGCATCGATTGAGGTGGAAAGCGCCCCGAATGCTGGTACGACTTTCAGGATTCGGTTTGTGGCGAACAACAAGGAGGTTTCTCCCCAAGATGGATAATCAGGATGTAACACCTTTTGTTCTTGTTGCTGACGACGATCCGGATGATCGCCTGCTGATACGGGATGCATTTGATGAGCGATGTAACGAGTGCCTCCTTTGCTTCGTGCAGGATGGCGAGGAACTGATGCGGTTCCTCAACGGCGATCCCGAGGCTGCGACACCAGAATCATACTGTGGATTACCGGACTTGATCCTACTCGACCTTAACATGCCTCTGAAAGATGGGCGGCAAGCCCTGCAAGAGATCAAATCCGATCCAAGACTGAGGAAACTGCCAACGGTGGTATTGACCACCTCCAAGAGCGAAGATGACGTCGACGAATGTTACGAGAAGGGAGCAAATTCTTACATCATAAAGCCGGCGCGGTATTCAGACTTACTGGGTGTAGTCCAATCGTTGAAGACCTATTGGGTCGATACCGTCCGTCTGCCGGGAAATGCGGAATATTATGAGTAAATTTGACCCTGAACTGAATATCCTCCTGATCGAGGACGACGAAGACGATTACCTGATCACACGAGACCTGCTTAAAGATAGCAGCCCAGTTCCCACACACCTCGACTGGTACAGCACTGCCAGTGCGGGACTTGAAGCACTGAAAACCAAAGTCTATGCCGCAGCCCTGATCGACTTTCGTCTTGGCCCGGATTCGGGACTTGATCTTATCCACGACGCCAAACTGTCCGGTATTACGACACCGTTTATTCTGCTGACTGGCCAGGGTGACGAGGAACTGGATGTCAGGGCGGTTGAGCTGGGTGCGACTGATTATCTGGTTAAGGGCATGCTGGATGGCCATACCCTGATCAGGAGCATCCGCTATGCCATTGATCGAGCAATAGCATCAGAACGTCTTGCGAGTAGCGAGGCTCACTATCGTCTGTTGTTCGAGAATAATCCGGCTCCGATGTGTCTGGTACACCCGGGCACTCAGCGGTTGCATTCAATGAACCACGCTGCCCGAAATCTTTATCAATATGATAACAATTCTGTAAACGAGCTGAGCCTTAAGGACCTGAGAACCGAGTATAACGAACCGGAGTTACTGGCGTCAGAAGGAATTTTATTGGCCAAGGGCGCTAGACTGGAAGGCCACCAAAGTAAATCGGGTAACAAGATACTGGTTGAAATTATTAGCCGGGACATTGAAATCAACCATCAGCCTCTGCAACTTTTGATGCTCACTGACATAACGGAACGGGTAAAGAGTAGTCGTCAGCTGCGCCTGTTGAAACGCAGCATTGAATACACATCCAATGGCATCATTATCGCGGATGCAAAAGAATCAGATTTTCCGCTTATATATGTGAACCCGGCTTTCGAGCAAATAACGGGTTACTCCGGGGAAGAAGCGCTCGGACAAAACTGCCGATTTCTTCAGGGTACCATCGCCGACCCCTTCAACGAACAGGCATTAAATGAAATACGTGAAGGACTGGAAAACCAGAGTCCTATCAAGGTTGTCCTGCGCAACTATCGAAAAGACGGGACGCCGTTCTGGAACGACCTATACCTGGCTCCAATCCCGGACAACAATGGCCAGGTGACCCATTTCATTGGCGTACTGAACGATATATCCGACCGTAAATCCGTAGAACATCAATTGGCCTACAATATCAGCCACGATGTCCTAACCGGCCTCCCGAACCGCGCGCTACTGGAGGACCGGCTCACCCAGGCATGTCAGTTTGCGTCCCGATACGACCGGAAAGTCGCCGTTCTATTCGTCGACCTCGATGGTTTCAAACTTATAAATGACTCGTTGGGTCATCGCTTGGGTGACAAGATATTGACTGAGGTCGGGGAACGTCTAGCCAGAACGGTGCGGTCGGGAGACACCGTGGCTCGTATCAGTGGAGATGAGTTCGTTGTCCTGCTTCCGGACCTTGCGCACACGAACGACGTATTGCAAGTTGTCGAAAAGCTTATCAGGGAACTCTCTGTTCCTTACAAGGTTGATGATCATACTCTTCACCTTACAGCCAGTATCGGCATCACCACCGATGACGGCGATATCTGCACTCCCATGGAGCTATTACAGCAAGCTGACATGGCAATGTATCGGGCCAAACAGTTAGGGAAAAATACCTACCAATGGTATTCGACAAACCTGAACACGGAGGCCAATTACCGAGTCAGGCTGAGAAATCAGCTGCAGGACGCCATCGATAACGACAAGCTGACACTGTTCTATCAACCCGTGATTGACGCGAGAACGGGTCATCCCAGATCGGTGGAAGCTCTGGTCCGTTGGGAGCACCCGGAACTGGGACTGGTTTCCCCCGCTGATTTCGTGCCTCTGGCAGAGGAAACCGGGCAAATTATCGGTTTGGGGAAAAGGGTTCTGGAGCAAGCATGCCGCGATACCGTTCACTTACAGTCCAAGGGTTTCAAAGAATGCAGCGTGGCAGTCAACGTATCCCCTGTTCAGCTTCGCAAAGCCGGATTCGCCGATATCGTAAAGCAGGCTCTCAAGGCGTCCGGACTCCCCCCGGAAAGCCTGGAACTGGAGATTGTGGAATCTGCGGTACTGTTCGACACCGATCAGGTCATCAGTACGCTACGTGCAATCCGTGATCTGGGGGTTAAAGTTGCAATTGACGATTTTGGAACCGGCTTTTCGAGTCTCAGCTACATCAAGCTGCTTCCGGCAAGCAAGATCAAAATCGACCGGTCATTCATTAAAAACGTCATCAAGAACCGAAGCGACGCTGCTATTACACAGGGGGTCATTTCCATGGCCCACCACCTTGGCCTTGAAGTAGTCGCTGAGGGCGTAGAAACGGAGGCACATGCAGCGTTCCTCCGCAAGCATCAATGCGATCTGCTACAGGGCTTTGCGTACTCCAGGCCAATACCATTTCAGAAACTACTGAAATACCTGCATTCGCATTATAATCAAACACCATCTATATCTACTGGGTCAGACACTGCGGAAGAGACGAGAACCTTGCTTCTTCTTGACGATGAAGCCAACATTCTCCGAGCCTTAACAAGGGTCCTGCGACGCGATGGTTACCGGATATTATCGACGACCAGTGTGCATGATGCTTTTGACCTGCTCGCCCAGAACCATGTGCAGGTAATCATTTCGGATCAGCGAATGCCGGAGATGTCCGGTACCGAGTTCTTTAGCCAGGTCAAAGCACTCCATCCTGATACTGTGCGCATCGTGCTGTCTGGCTACACCGACCTAAAATCCGTCACGGATGCCATCAACGAGGGAGCAATATACAAGTTCCTGACGAAACCGTGGGATGACAAACAGATAAGGGAGCATATTCAGCAAGCCTTCCACTACTATACTCTCATGCAGGAGTAGCCTGAGGGCCTCCCTGGCTTCTGGAGTTACCCCGAGTTTGGCGTTAGACTGCGATGCAAGAAAAACAAAGTTCAGGAAATCAATCCGTGTCGAATCTCGCCCGTATCGCACCCGGCGCCCTGGTGGTGGGTAGACCACTGCCGTGGACCGTTTATGACGTTGAAGGCAACGTCCTGTTGCGCCAGGGCTACGTCATCCAGAATGACATGCAGCTCGAGCAGCTGTTTGAACGGGGATTGTTCCACCCCCGCAAGATGGAGCGTGAGCAGGAGGAGATCTTCGAGGATACCCGTCAGCGCAATCCCTTCGCGGATTATCCGGTGCTGCTACAAACTCTGGAAGCAACCCTGAACGCCATCACCTCCGGTGACGACAGTGCAGAAAAGCGCCTGCTCGGCCTTACCCGCCTGATTGAACGTATCTGCGACGAAGCACCGGATGCCAGCCTCGCCCTGATCCATTTGTACTCTGTTGAGCCCACCATTCACGAACAGATTCTGTTCTACGCCATTCTCTGTCACTTTACCGCGCAGACGTTCGGACTCGATAACAACCGAACCAGTCTGCTCACCAGCGCCGCCCTGGTTGCCAACCTGGCATTAGTCCCTGTTGCCGACCAGCTGAACGCTTCCAGCAAACTTCTTAACGGCAATCAACGCGCGGTTATTCGCAAGCATCCGCAACGCAGTGTTAACGCCCTGTATGCCGCTGGTATCCAGAACGAGGCCCTGTTCGAGATCATTGTGCAACACCACGAGCAAGCCGACGGATCCGGATATCCCAAAGGACTCAGCGGTACTGAAATAAGGCCGGAAGCGGAAATTCTCGCCCTGGCTGAACGCTATGTCGCCATGATCACCAAACGGGCCTACCGCGAACGGATGAACATTATCGACGCCAGAAAACTGGTCGCCAGCCTGACTGACGGCCAGCTACGCCCGGCCATTCCAAGGGCATTACTGACAGTGCTGACAGATTACCCGCCCGGCACCCTGGTGCGGCTGGCCAATAGTGAGGTTGGCGTTGTGACCCAACGCCCTATCCGCCACCTGGGCCCCTTCGTAAGGGCCATCATCAGCCCGAAGGGCAACCGGTACAGTGGAACGTTTGAACGGGACTGCAGCCTGCTGGAATTCAATATTCGGGCAGTGGAACAACCCGAAATCATGCCCTCCATGGATTTCAGCCTGATCTGGGACTTGCGCTGAAACCGTCCCCTACCTCAGCCCCAGAGCCTCGGCATGATAATTCAAGTGATCGTCAATAAACGAGGCGATGAAGAAGTAGCTGTGATCGTAGCCCCGGTGCATCCTCAGGTTGATGTGATGATGCATTTTCTCGCAGGCATCGGCCAATACATCCGGGTTCAGCTGACTGTCCAGAAACTCGTCGGACGTGCCCTGATCTATCAGCAGGGGCAGTCGTTCCCGTGCGGTCGGGATCAATAGCGTTGCATCCCATTCTTCCCAGTGGCTCTTATCGGCACCCAGATAACCGGTGAACGCCTTTTGTCCCCAGGGACACTCGCTGGGATTGGAGATGGGTGCAAACGCTGATACCGACGCATATCGCCCCGGATTCTTCAGGGCAGAGATCAGAGCCCCGTGACCACCCATGGAATGGCCGCTTATCGCGCGCTTGTCAGTCACCGGAAGCTGGCCTTCCACCAGTTGCGGCAGCTCTTTCACGACATAGTCATACATCCGGTAATGCGGAGCCCAAGGCTGTTCCGTTGCGTTGATGTAAAAACCGGCACCGGTGCCGAAGTCGTAGCTGTCGTCCTCACCCGGAAGACCGAGCCCACGCGGGCTGGTATCCGGGCACACAATGGCCATGCCCAGTTTGGCCGCCTGTCTCTGTGCCCCCGCTTTCTGCATGAAATTCTGGTCGTTACAGGTCAGCCCGGAAAGCCAGTAGAGCGCGGGAACCGGGCGCGGATTGCGACCAACCGCCAGCGGCGGCAGGTAAACGGCAAACTCCATGGTACAGCCCAGGGCTGCCGAGGTATGACGGTAACGACGGTGTTCACCCTCGAAACAAACGTTGGTGGATAGCAGTTCCATGATGTCCTCGGTTCAGGGTACGAATACTGGTCAGTCTTCCGCCGCAGCGTACTTTGGTAATTCGATGCCGCAACCCGCTCTGGCAAGTTCTGCCAGAATGGCGGTGCGGGTCACTATGCCTACCAGGCGCCCATGATCCACCACCGGGTATACCTTGGGTTTGCCAGCCCCCAGATTCTGGGCCAGGTCAACCACGGCCATTTCCTGGGAGATCGTCACAGGTTCGCGGAACATCACGTCATCAACAATGGGATCACCCTCACAGTGGTAACTGCTGACCAGCAATGCGTGGATGCAGTCCTGCTCTGAAATAAATCCGATGACTTTCCGGTGTTCATCCACCACGGGCAGACCGGTGACGTGATTCCTCAGGAGCGCTTTCACTACCCGGGTTAACGGCTCACCACACCGAATTGGCTCGATGTGATTCCACATGACATCAGAAGCTTTTAATGAGCGCATGGGTATTCCCCTCGCAGTTATCGTTCCGAAGTAACGTCGCAGAACCGAAACGTCCTCCTATAACCATAGGCAATGGGGGCAAAAAGTGAAAACACAAAGGGGGGATATTGTGGATATCCTCCCCCGGGGGGGCGATTTCAGGACGACGCCCGCATCACTGACAGGCTTATGGCCGCAAAGCGCTCCAGCAGGGGTTCAGGCAAGTCGTGCCCCATACCGTCGATCAGTTCCAGGTGAGCATGTGGAATCAGGTATTTTAACTGTTCAGCAGACACCGGACGTACCAGAGGATCGGCCTTACCGTGGATAATGGCCGTCGGAACGCGAATCCGCCGGCTCAGGGACGACAAACTGCCAGTGGCCAGAATCGCCCGGGTCTGACGCAGAATACCCGCCGGGTGGTAGCTGCGGCGGTATTCCCGGATCAGTCGCTCACGGACATTATCCTCCGGCGGCGGGAATGCCGGGCTCTGGATCAGTTTCCAGAAATCCAGGGAGCGGGCAACCACCGATGCTTCATCGTGGCCCTTGGCACCCACACCTGCCAGCCGCCAGATCAGTTTCGTCTTGGGCATCGGCAAACGCGGACTGTTGGTCGACGTCATAATCAACGTGGCGCTGCGCACACGCTCCGGCCACAAGGAAGACACCAACTGACTGATCATGCCACCCATGGACACCCCGACCAGGTGAGCACTTGGCAGATTAAGGGCATCCAGGATTCCAACCGCATCCGCTGCCAGGTCTTTCAGCGTGTAAGGTGCAGGAATCGGCATGCCGATCCTGGAGCGTGCCATCATTGCCACCGGATGGCCCTCCAGCCGATCCTTCAGGTGTGTGGACAGACCGATATCCCGGTTATCAAACCTGATTACGTGATATCCCTCGTCCGCGTATCGGTCCAGCAAAGCCTCCGGCCACAGCGTCATCTGGGCACCCAGCCCCATGATAAACAATACCGGCTCACCCTCGGGATTGCCCCGTGTTTCCACACAGAAAGACAGTCCGTTGGCATCGACAAAACGATGATTCGCCGCATGAGAACCGGTGAGATCGGATTCCGGGCTGGTCTGTGCGACAGCGCTCTGGGACATCGGTATTCCTCGTGATTTAAACCGGGATTGCTTATCAAACAGTACCGCAAATGACGTCAAATCCAATCACTTTGATGACATTCCCCAATGTTCAACGGGCAAATTCCCTGGCCAATCGGTTTACAGACAGAAATATCCGACTAAACTCAATCAGTTATACCCTTACAAGGGGAAAATCATAAAACCGTCTTTGGCAAAAACAGAGGGAGATCCCCATGGAAGCCATTGGAAACTTTGTAAGTGCAGTAAACGGACTGGTCTGGGGCCCCCCCATGCTGGTCATGATCCTCGGCGTGGGGCTTTTCCTCAGCCTTGGCTTGAAAATGATGCCCGTGCTCAAACTGGGCGCGGGTTTCAGGCTGATGTGGAAAGGCCGTTCCGGCGCAGGTGCGGAAAGTGAGGGCGAAATCCCCCCCTTCCAGGCTTTGATGACGGCGCTGTCCGCGACCGTCGGCACCGGTAACATTGCCGGTGTTGCCACCGCTGTCTTCCTGGGTGGCCCGGGAGCCCTGTTCTGGATGTGGCTGACCGCCCTGGTGGGCATGGCCACCAAGTACTCCGAAGCTGTTCTCGCGGTTCGTTTCCGGGAAGTGGACGAGCGCGGCGCTCATGTCGGTGGCCCGATGTACTACATTCGCAACGGGCTGGGGCATAAATGGGCCTGGCTGGGTGTGTTGTTCGCCATTTTCGCCGCCATTGCCGGCTTCGGTATCGGCAATACAGTACAGGCCAACTCGGTCGCGGACGTGCTGAACGCCAACTTTGGCCTGCCTCACTGGATGACCGGGGTGATCCTCATGGTCCTGGTGGGCATGGTATTGATCGGCGGCATCAGGCGTATCGGACACGTCGCCAGTTCGCTGGTTCCGTTGATGGCTATTTCTTACATCTTTGTCGGCCTGATTGCGCTGGCGGTCAACGCCGATCAGATTCCTGCTGCATTCGCCATGGTCTTCAAGCATGCCTTCAGCCCGATCGCTGCCGAAGGGGGCTTTGCCGGCGCCGCCGTCTGGGCCGCCATCCGTTTTGGTGTAGCCCGTGGCATTTTCTCCAATGAAGCCGGCCTGGGTTCCGCACCGATTGCCCATGCCGCCGCGCAGACCAAAAGCCCGATTACCCAGGGCATGGTGGCCATGTTGGGCACCTTTATCGATACCATCATCGTCTGCAGCATCACCGGCCTGGTCATCATTACCTCTGGTGCCTGGAGTTCCGGCGAAACCGGGGCCGCCCTGACCTCACTGGCGTTCGAAAACGGCCTGCCCGGTTTTGGTAACTACGTGGTGGCCATTGCGCTGGCCGTCTTTGCCTTTACCACCATTCTCGGCTGGTCGTTCTACGGGGAGCGATGCGTTGAGTTCCTGTTTGGCGTAAAAGCCATCGTGCCCTACCGGGTGTTGTGGATTCTTGCCATTCCGGTCGGCGCGACCATCAACCTGGGTTTCATCTGGCTGCTGGCGGACACGCTCAACGCCATGATGGCCCTGCCGAACCTGATCGCATTGCTGTTCCTCAGCCCGGTGGTGTTCAAGCTGACTCGTGAGCACTTCGAGAAGGAGAAGGCTCTTGGCGTCAAAAACTGATCCAGCGCTTCAGCGGTCATAAATGACCGCTATAATGTTCTGGTAAGCGATGGATGAGGCAAATCAAGCTCCCTTGTTTTCCTCTCATCCATCACCACTGATTATCGTATAGACTCAAATTGAACACTCCGGCGATTGATCATGCCGGTGACACACTTAAGGTTGTCACGAGCTTCACCGAAGGAGGTTACGCTATGAGTTTACGTCTGGGAGATACCGCACCGGATTTCGAACAGGACTCCACTGAAGGCAAGATCCGCTTTCACGACTGGCTGGGCGACAGCTGGGGGGTTCTGTTTTCCCATCCCGCGGACTTCACACCGGTTTGCACCACCGAACTGGGACTGACCGCCAAGCTCAAAGACGAGTTCGCCAAGCGCGACGTCAAGGTTATCGCGCTGAGCGTGGATCCGGTCGATTCACACCACGAGTGGATCAAGGACATCAACGAAACCCAGGGCTGTTCGGTAAACTTCCCGATCATTGCAGACCATGACCGGAAAGTGTCCGACCTGTATGACATGATCCACCCCAATGCCAACGAAACTCTGACCGTGCGTTCGTTGTTCGTCATCGATCCGGCAAAGAAGGTGAGGCTGATAATCACCTACCCGGCGAGCACCGGTCGTAACTTCAAAGAGCTACTAAGGGTCATTGACTCGCTGCAACTGACCGACAACCACAAGGTGGCAACCCCGGGCAACTGGGAAAGTGGAGGCGATGTGGTCATCGTGCCATCGCTGCAGGACGAAGACGAAATCAAGGAACGCTTCCCGCAGGGTCACCGAGAGGTTCGGTCCTACCTGCGCGTGACACCGGACCCCACATCCAACTGGAGCGGTGACTGATCACCCGCAGCCTATAACGAAAATGCCGGGCAGATGCCCGGCATTTTTCCATAGAGAGTGTACTATCAGAAGGCAGGAACAACCGCACCCTCGTACTGCTCCATGATGAAATCCTTCACTTCGTCAGACTTCAGCGCCTTCGCCAGCTTCTGCATGGCCTCGCTGTCCTTGTTGTCCGGGCGGGCAACCAGAATGTTCACGTAGGGTGACTCGGAACCCTCGATAATCAGCGCATCCTCGGACGGATTCAGGCCCGCTTCCAGTGCGTAGTTGGTGTTGATCAGCGCAACATCCACTTGCCCCAGAATACGCGGCAGAGTCGCGGCTTCCAGCTCCTTGAAGTCCAGGTCTTTCGGGTTGTCGGCAATATCACGGGGTGTCGCGGTGATCTTGCTTTCGTCTTCCAGCGTGACCAGCCCGGCTTTCTGGAGCAGCAGCAGAGCGCGACCACCGTTGGTGGGATCGTTCGGGATGGCCACTACGGCGCCGTCCTGCAGCTCTTCCAGGGAGTCGATCTTGCTGGAGTATGCGCCAAACGGTTCGACGTGAACACCGGTTACGGTAACCAGACTGGTACCACGACCATCATTGAATTCATCAAGGTACGGCTGGTGCTGGAAAAAGTTGGCATCCATCCGCTTCTGATCCACCTGAATGTTCGGCTGGATGTAATCGGTGAATACCTTAACGTCCAACTCAACACCCTGCTCCGCCAGTTGCGGCTTCACAAATTCCAGAATCTCCGCGTGGGGCACCGGGGTAGCCGCAACAGAGAGCGTTTCCGCTGAGGCAGCAGAAGAGAAAGTAGCAACGGCGGCCAGGGCCACCAGGGTTTTCTTGAAGTTCATACGCACGTTCTCCTACGGGAATGTATGGGCAATTAATTCAGCTTGTGAGTACGGCCCACGGTCGGCAACACCTTCCGAAAAACGCCCGTGAATACATCCATGTAGGGCTCGGTCGCGCCATCCCTGGCGCTCCACGTTTTCGGAAGGTGTTGCCGACCGCGCGCCTATATCTGGCTGTGTTGATTTACCTACGGCTGAAATACAAGACGAGCCGGTCGCCGGCCATCTGCAACAGCTGAACGAAAATGACCAGTAGCGCCACAGTAATCACCATGACATCGGTCTGGAACCGTTGATAACCGAAACGAATGGCCAGGTCGCCCAGACCGCCGCCACCAATCACACCGGACATGGCCGCGTAGGACACCAGGGTGATCGCCGTGACGGTAATGCCAGCGATGATGCCCGGCAGCGCTTCCGGCAGCAAGGCACCAAAAATGATCTGGCGAATGTTGGCACCCATCGCCTGAGTAGCCTCAATGATGCCGCGATCCACCTCCCGCAGGGAGGTTTCCACAAGGCGGGCAAAGAAGGGGGCGCCACCCGCCACCAGCGGCGGAATGGCACCGGCGACCCCGAGAGACGTGCCGATCAGCATCACCGTAAACGGAATCATCACAATCAGCAGGATAATGAACGGCACCGAACGCAGCACGTTCACCACGAACGACAGTACCGCATACGCCACCGGCTGCTCCAGCAACTGGCGTTTGCCAAACAGGAACAGCAGCACGCCGATCGGCAGACCGATCAGCACGCTGAACAGCAGCGACATACCCACCATCACCAGGGTGTCCCAACTGGCAACGCCGATTTCCGCCCAGTCCACGTTACTCAGTAAATCTTCCATCAGCGTACCACCTCCACGTGAACTTCTGCGGCTTCCAGTGCTTTCATCGCCACCTCCAGGTCACCACCGACCAGGGAGAGGGTCAGCTGGCCGTAGGGTGTGTCCTTGATGTGGTCAATGCGACCGGAGAGGATGCTGAAATCCACGCCGGATTCCCGCGCTACGCTGCCCAGCAACGGCTTGTAGGTGGACTCACCGCGGAAGGTCAGCCGCAGGATACGTCCGCTGGCCTTTTGCAGGTCCTCCTGCAATTCGTCATGATCGATGTTTTCGCTCTCGAACACGAAATCCCGGGTGGTGGGATGCTGCGGGTGGAGGAACACATCGCTGACCGCTCCCATTTCAACCACTTCACCGGCATCCATGACCGCCACCCGGTCACAGACACGGCGCACCACATCCATCTCGTGGGTGATCAGCACGATGGTCAGCCCCAGCTCGCGGTTGATGTCCGCCAGCAGACGCAACACTGACTGGGTCGTCTGCGGATCGAGGGCGCTGGTGGCTTCATCACACAACAGAATGGTGGGGCGACAGGCCAGGGCGCGGGCAATACCGACCCGCTGTTTCTGGCCACCGGACAGCTGGGAGGGATACTTGTTGGCGTGATCCGTCAGACTGACCCGAGCCAGCAATTCCTCCACCCGCTCGCGAATCTCGGTGCGGGAGTATATGCCTGCCAGCTTCATCGGGAAGGCAATGTTGTCCGCCACCGTCTTCGACGACAGCAGGTTGAAGTGCTGGAAGATCATCCCGACCTTGCGACGGAAGGCCCGCAGTTCGGCGGCGTCGTAGTCGGTGATGTTCTCATCATCAACGAGAATGCGACCACCGGTGGGCGGCTCCAGCAGATTAATCAGGCGAACGAGGGTGGATTTCCCCGCGCCGGAGTGACCGACGATGCCAAACACCTCGCCGGTTTCAATGGTCATACTGGTGGAATGCAATGCAGGGATCGCCCGCCCGCCTACCTGATATGACTTCTGGACCTGGTCAAATACAATCACGGATCAGCCTTGTCAGCGCCTTGTGGGTGCAGTGTTAAAACTGGCCATTATAGCCCAATCGCTTGCCAAACCCGAATTCACGACGCTTGGTAAATCCCCGTACACGTTCTGTTACCGACACTCTCCGGCCCACTGGGCTAAACTCGGGTAATAAAAGAACCGTTCGAGCCTCAGGGCAAGCCAGAGTGAACAAATAACGTGACCACAAAATCCGAGAATCTGCCCTCAAGAATGAACTCTACCCAGGCATGGGTGACCTATCTCAGTAAGGTTGAGCTGCCGGTACTGGCCAACACCCTGAAACGCATCACCGAGTTGACCGACAGTACAAACAGTACCGTCAATGAACTGGCCAACGTGATACTCAATGACGCCCAGCTAACCTCCCAGGTATTGCGGCTTTCCAATACCGTTTTCTACAACCAGACGCGGACCCAGGTCAGCACCGTCAGTCGCGCGATTACCCTGATCGGCTTCGACTCCGTGAAATCCATGGCCATCTCATCGCTGATCGTGGATTCACTGCTGCAACGCAACGACCGGCCACATCTGCTGCGCTGCCTTGCCCGGGCGATTCACTCTGCCGTTCAGGCCCGCTGCCTGACGCCCAGGCGCAACGAAAATGCCCTGGAAGAAGTCTTCATCGGGGCTTTGCTGATGAATATCGGTGAACTGGCGTTCTGGTCCTGCGAAACTGAGCAGGCCACGGAACTGGAACAGCGGTTGCGGCTGGAAGAACCTCCGGTTGAGGCTCAGAAAGCCGTGCTGCACAGCACCTTTACAGAAATTACCCGGGGTCTGGTGGAAGCCTGGGCGCTGGGTCCGTTCATCAAGGATGTGGTCTCCTCCGGCCAGGCCAACTCCATGGCTGCCAGTCTGGTACGTCACTCGGTGGAAATGGCCCGGCTATCGGAAAATGGCTGGCGCGGCGCCGAGATGGACAAGGTGCTGGAACAACTGAGTAAGGACACTGGCGAGACACCGGCTGCCATTCGTGATCAGATCAAGGTCAACGCCGAAGAAGCCGCGAAAGTAGCGGTCTCCCTGGGCATTCCCCAGGTGACGGCACTGATGCCTGGCAGTCAGGAGGGTAACAACCGCCAGTCAGCCCAGGCGCCGGTGATGGATCCGGCCCTGCAATTGCAGATTTTACGAGACCTGACCCTGAGCCTGACGGAGAAACCGGATCTCAATGAAGTCTGCCAGCTGATCATCGAGGGCATTCACCGGGCCATTGGCATGCAACGAGTGGCCTTGTTGATGGCTGACAAAACCGGACAGAATCTGGTTCCCAGGAAAGTCGGCGGACGGGGTACTGAAAACTGGCGCGAGGAGTTTATCATTCCCAGGGATGGTACCGGCCCACTGGGCAACCTGCTTCCCCATGCCAGCTGTGGCATTTTCAGACCCGCCCCCACTGACGGAGGCGTGCCCTATGACCGCTGGCTGGGCAAGGTACCGGCGCTGATCGGCCCGCTGACAGCCAAAGGCCGCCTGGTCGGCCTGTTCTATGCCGACAACGCCGCCGGGGACTATGTCCCGTCGGACGAGCAACTGACGGCGTTCGGTCACTTCGTCCAGAACGCCCAGTTGTGCATTACGCTGCTGGCATCCAACTGACCGCCAGGCTCACCGGCCTCACAGCTCGTACAGTTTGGTGACGTGCAGGATCGGGCCGGTTGGCGCGCCGGTTGGCGAACCACCCCGTGGCTCAAGGCTGATCGCAAGGGTCCGGCTCTGGCTGAGGGTTTCACGGGCTTCATCCGTGAGTTTCACCTGATAGACGTCCCCCACCGGAATCACCCCCAGAGACAGCGGGTTGCCGCTATCCGGCACAATCCATAACTCGTAGTCCTTGCCAGCTTCGGCGGACGTTGCGGCCACAGATCTAAGCCGCAGACGGTTGTCGCGACTGGATTCGCTCACCAGCCACAAGGGATCACTGACATCCGCCTGAACAACCGCACCCGACAGCGTCGGCTCCGGTGCCGGCTGCTGAACCAACAGGACCGCCAGCACCAGAGCCGCCGCCGTTGCGAACAGGCTCCAGACCGGCCAGACCCTGTTTGCCGCCTCCCTTTGAACAGCCGGACGCGTGTCGTCCTGGGGCCAGAGGCGCTGCTGGATCGCCAGCCACACGGATTCCGGAGGCTCACGTTCCGGCACCTGATTGCCCAGCAGACCGAGCTTTTCCTCCCAGTACCAGACTTCCTGCCTGACCCGGCCCGACTCCATCATCCAGCGCTCAAAGCGGCTTCTTGCTTTGCCCTTCAGCGAGCCAAGAACATACTCCGCCGCCAGACTTTCAACTCTTTCCGGTGTCTTTCTCATCGTTCCAGGCACCTCTTCAAGGCCATCAATCCGCGGCGGATCCAGCTTTTGACCGTACCGATGGGCGAACTCAGCGCCTGAGCCAGTTCGTCATGGGTGAACCCCCGGTAGTAGGACAACAGGATACTGTCTCGCTGGACATCGCTGAGTTCATCAAGACAGCCCGTCAACTGCTCGGCACCAGCACGTCGCAATGAATGGTCCAGAGGACCGCTGCGAGGATCCTCCACGTGCTCAAGGTGCTCGTCTCCGGCGGTTCTGCGCACAGTCCTGGCCCTCATCAGATCCAGCGTCCGATACCGGGCAATGGTCAACATCCAGCTCAACGGGGTTCCCCGATCGCTGTGATATTCCCCGGCGTGATGCCAGATCTGCACAAACGCATCCTGCAAGGCTTCCTCAGCCAGTTCCTGCTGACCCGCCAGCTTGTAGCACAGGCCGAACATTCTGGCCGCGATCTTTTCATACAGCCTCTCGAACGCCCGACGATCACTGCGGGCAACAGCCAGCAGCAACGTCATCAATTCTGCCTGTTCTATCTCTGTATTTATCATTGTGATCTTCGCACCTTTTTCTTCCTCTGGCCTTTTGCTTACTACGTTCTCTGGGCCGTTCGGGATGCACCGTCACCCTGTTACACCCATTCAACATTTTTTTGTTAACGACCTGCATCTTTTTTCAAAGTCATGCCGTTTCTCCGTATGCAACACTAACAATAGATGAGGAAAGCGGAATGAACACAGTAATTAAACGCTCCGGCCTCGCTCTCGCGATTGCCGGCATCTGTCTGACAGCAGGCACAGCCTCTGCCTCCAGTCACCGCGAGGCGCCGTTCATCACCGAAGTTCCCAAGGTTGATGGCACCGACTTTTACATGTTCCGAAGCTACGAAAGCGGTCGGGAAAACTTTGTCACCCTGATCGCCAACTACTTGCCGCTTCAGGACGCGTATGGCGGTCCCAACTACTTCGACCTGGACGAGGACGCCATCTACGAGATTCATATCGATAACTCTGGCAACGCCCAGGAAGACATCACCTTCCAGTTCCAGATGCAGGATGTCTTGAACGATATCCAGCTGCCCGTCGGCGGAGAAATGGTCTCCGTGCCGCTGAAGAACATTGGCGACGCCACCGATAATGCCAACGTGCAGATGCGACAGGAGTACACCGTCACCGTTATCCGTGGCGACCGCCGCTCCGGCACACGCCAGGTGGCCACCAACGCGACCACCGGTACGGAAACGTTCGCCAAGCCACTGGATAACATCGGCGGAAAATCCTTCGGTGACTACGAGGCCTACGCCAACCAGCACATCTTTGACATTGCGATTCCCGGATGCGGTAACGAAGGCCGGGTATTCGTGGGTCAGCGCAAAGAAGCGTTTGCGGTGAACCTGGGTGAGATTTTCGACCTGGTAAACACCAACCCGCTCGGCCCACGGAACGGGGAAGGCGCAGGTGACCTGGCGGACAAGAACACCACTTCCTTTGCGCTGGAAGTTCCTACCACCTGTCTGACCGGCAGTGCGCAGACCGCCTCGGGTGACCCGGTTATTGGCGGCTGGACTACCGCCAGCGTACGTCAGGCCCGCGTCATCAATCCGGCACCGACTGCCAACGGCAAGGGTGCGACCGTGGAAGGCGGCGCCTATGCGCAGGTCTCGCGGCTGGGCATGCCTCTGGTCAACGAAGTCGTTATTGGCCTGAAGGACAAGGATGGCTTTAACGCCAGCGAACCCAAGGATGATGGCCAGTTCCTGACCTATGTTACCAACCCGACACTGCCCGAGTTGGTGGAGATCCTCTTTGGTGTGACCGCTCCCAACAACTTCCCGCGGAACGACCTGATCACCGCGTTCCTGACCGGTGTACCGGACCTGAACGGTCCCGACGGTGTCACCGCGTCAGAAATGTTGCGGCTGAACCCGAGCATCGCCACCACGGCACCCGCCTCTCAGAACGACCTGGGCGTCCTCGGTGGGGATAATGCAGGTTTCCCCAACGGCCGTCGTCCGGTTGACGATACCGTCGACATCTCGCTTCGCGTCGCCATGGGTGTGCTGGCAGATCCCGCTGACGCTCCCGATGGTGACCTGGAGTACACCGACGGTGTACAGCTCAACCCGGCGGAGTTGAGGACCACCTTCCCATACCTGGCTACTCCGATTGCCGGTTCACCTAATGACCTTTAAGGGAGGGAAAGCGATGATACTTCGAATAGGTATCACCCTGGTTGCAGTACTTTCACTGGCGGGCTGCTTCGGTGGCTCCGGCAATGGCCAGGGATTAGGTCTGCCGGTTGATTTTACCACCTTCGTGAAGGGTGAGATCAATCAGACAGACAATGACCGCAACGCGGTTGCCATCAACAACCTGGAGTTCAGTTTCAATGACAAGGACAACGAACAGGCATACGACGACCTGTTTTGAATCCTGCGGGCTCCGCCGTCAGTCTGACTCCGACCCTTGGCTGACGGCCCTGAACCCTGCGCTTCGGCGCAGGGCTTTTTCCATCGTCGCGCTGGTCACAGCACTGACCCTGGAAACGGCACTGGCAGCCCCCGCTGCGATTGAAACAGAGTTTGACGACCAGGAAGTTCTGATTTCATTGCCCTCCGAGGCAATCGCACCCGATACACTCCCGGAAACCGCCCCGGCACTTGCGGAACGGGCCCAGAAATATCTGGTTCAGGCACGTTCTCAGGGGGATCCACGTTACCTTGGTTATGCCCAGGCATTATTCGAGCGCTGGCCTGAGAACAGGATGACAGACCGGCTCAGGATCCTTCGCGCCACACTCAACCAGAGCCTTCACCGTTTTGAGCCTGCCCGTGAAGAACTGACCGCTGTTATCAATACACCAAATATTAACCAACGGCTCTCCAGCCAGGCCAGGCTGACTCTGGCAAACCTGGAACTGGTGCAGGGTCACTACAAGTCCGCGCATTCCCACTGCCAGCAATTGGCGAACGAGTTTCCCGGCCTGATTGCAGCAAGCTGCCTGGCCCAGGTGGAAGCGCGAACCGGCAAGGCACAAACAGCTTACCAATCCCTGCTCGCGCTGACCCGCCGATCACCCGCCAGCGACAGCACCAGCCAGACCTGGGCCCTTGGCACCCTGGCCGACATTGCCGCACAACTTGGCAGACCCGAAGCCGAACAACACTGGCGCCAGGTGCTCACCCTCGCGCCAGACGACCTCTACACGCGAGCGCAGCTGGCTGACTGGCTGCTGGAACGAGGGGAAAACGAGGCTGTGATCAAGTTGACCGAGACTTACGAACAGGTCGACTCCCTCGCGGTGCTCCGCGCCATTGCGATGAAGCGCCACAACCATACGGACGCCGGCCGACTTTCCGCCAAGCTGGAAGAACGCTTTAGCGAAGCCCGCTGGCGCGGCACCCTGCTGCATCAGCGGGATCTCGCGCGTTACGCCCTGGACATTGAAGGCGAGGCCGACACCGCCCTGACCCACGCCCTGGCCAACTGGCAGGACCAGCGTGAACCCCTGGACACCCGACTACTGCTCCGCGCGGCACAGTCAGCCGGTAACGACTCGGTACAGGCCGACGTCAGGTCCTGGCTGGACCAGCATGACCAGCGCGATGCCCGCTATCCGGAGGTGCGCTCATGATGGCTGCGTTGCTTCGACTCACTTCCGTCTTTACCGCGCTCCTGGTCTTCGCGCTGCCAGTATGGGCCCACAAGGCCAGTGACAGTTTCATTTATGTGGACCAGACCAAGTCGCAGATCCGCATTGACCTGGCCCTGAGGGATCTTGCCCTGGTGTTGCCCCTGGACAGCAATGGTGACGGGCAGCTCACCGGCGCGGAAGTCCGCACAGGACGGGAGGCCATCACCCGTCTGGTTGATCAGGGCGTGACACTCAGCAACACCAGCGGTATCTGTCAGTTGACCGGCAGGCAATGGGGGCTGTCCCGCCACAGTGACGGCCCATACGCCGCCGGGCTCTACCAGGTTGCATGCCCGGACAGCCTCGCACCGGAGTCCCTCAAATACTCTCTGCTGTTTGAGCAGGACCCCCTGCACCGCGCGCTCGTCAGTGTCACCGACAGCCAGGGCGAACGTCTGAGTGTGCTGGCGCCCGATGACCAGACATTGACACTGATCAACAGCGCGACCACGCTCGGCAACAGTCTGAAACTGTTCGGCACTTTCCTCTCTGAGGGCATCATCCACCTGTTGATCGGCCTCGACCATATCCTGTTCCTGCTGGTGCTGATGCTGCCAGCCACCCTGCCGTTGAAAACCCGCCGGTCTGGAAAGCATTCGGGCCGGGGCCACGATCTGAAACCCCGCCTGCTTGAGCTGGTTGGCGTTGTCACCGCCTTTACCGTAGCTCACTCCTTTACCCTGGCGCTGGCGGCGCTGGAGATCGTGACACTGCCCATTGCCTGGGTGGAAACGGTCATTGCCCTGTCCATCGCCGTTGCTGCGCTGAACGTATTCTGGCCGATCCTCGGCCGCAAGACCTGGAAACTGGCGTTCGGGTTCGGGCTGATTCACGGCTTCGGTTTCGCCAGTGTGCTGGGGAATCTGACGTCCGGAGTGTCACAGACCGTCGTCGCTCTGGCTGGTTTCAACCTGGGCGTGGAGCTGGGTCAACTGGTACTGCTGGTGGTTCTGTTCCCGCTGCTGTACCTGTGCGGGCGGTTCCGGATCTACGAGCGCGCCGCGGTACCCGCGATGCTGCTGATGGCGGGTGCCCTGAGCCTGTACTGGGTGGCTGAGCGCGCAACGGCCATCTAGCAGCCATTGCAAAAACGCCCGGCGGCATCACTGTCGTCGGGCGTTCACCATTACCTGTATTGTTCAGCATGACTCAGTGCAGGGCGCGCATCTGCCTGGGGTAGAGTGCCGCGCTCACTTCCGGCTCTTCCAGCAGATCCGCCAGTTCGCGGTCCACTTCGGTTTCTTCGCCTTCGTCCGGCAATGGCTCGAACAAAGTGCTCAACCACGCCGTCACAGAAGGCGCTTCATCCCGTTTGTAGTCCGTAGACAGCGCCTTGATGCGGCGGAAACCAATGATACGTTGGTGCTTGGGATCCCGGATCTGCTCAAACCCCCGCCAGTAGACGTGGTCCCGGGTGTGTAGCTGCACGAACAGCGTATCGATGGGGTCTGACGGGTCGGCCTCCTCTTCCGTCTTTGCCTCGGCTGCGTCCGCAGCCTCGTTCTCCGGCTTTTTATGGCGAATGGTGGTCCAGGCGGGATAGAGTACCGCCACGGCATCCGCTTCCACATGCTCGCGGGCAGCGCGGAGGATCAACCCCCAGCGGGCCTTATCGGCATCGGTTTCAAGGGAATTGATGGGCAAGTCGTAGCTTTGTTCGCTGGACAGAACGATGGCCATCATCGGGGCATCAAGCTCCCCCATGGCCTCGGCCTGTGCTACAGATACCAGTTCGTCGATTGCCATCGGTTGGTTCATAATACGCTCGCCTCCTCGATGCCATCAGGGTCTGTCAGGAAGACTGAGGCCTTCCTGACTTACAGCATAGCCTGTTCCGCCTATAAAGATAAACGTGGAGTTGGCTATGTCGGATCACAATCCGGAAAATCAACCCTGCCCGCCGGCTAAGGATTTCAGTTGATCCCTTCCTCCAGCCGCTCGTATTGGGAGAACCAGGGATTGGCTTCCTCCAGCTGGGCCGCCAGTTGCAACAGCACCCCCTCGCTGCCATGGGCTCCCCCGAACTGAACACCGACCGGCAGACCAGCCGACGTCCAGTGCAAGGGCACCGACATCGCCGGGGTTCCGGTCAGGTTGGCCAGCTGGGTGAAGGGCGTACGGGCGAGGTTTTCCAGCGCCATCTGATCGACCTGGCCACTCTTGTGCACCAGTTTTCCGGCCTTCAGCGCCAGCATCAGTTTGGCGGCGAATTGCAGGTGCGACGGTGTGTCCAGCTCCCCGATTTTTGCCGGTAGTTGACCAGTGGCCGGGCACAGGTACAGATCGAATTGACCAAAATAGGCCCCCAAAGCGCGGGAAAAGTCGTTCCATTGCTGTCGTCGACTGACGTACTCCGGCAATGGCAGTGTACGACCCAACATGCCAATCAACCGGGTATCCAGCTCGAAATCATCCTCACTGGCACCAAACTCCGTTTTCGCCTTTTCCATCAGTACCGACACTTCGCCAAAATACAGCCCCAGGTAACAGCGGGCCAATGCCATGCCATCGAAGTCGGGGCGGGCATATTCCACGTGGTGGCCGAGGTTTTCCAGCATGCGCGCTGTTTCCTCGACCGCTTCCACACATTCCGGCGCCACTTCGGTCTGATAGGGTGACGACGTAAAAACGCCAATGCGGAGTTTGTCCGGCGCGCGGCGCATCAGATCCGCGTAGGGTTCCGGCGGAGGCGGAATCACGAACGGATCACCGCTCGCTGGTCCGGCCAGCACATCCAACATGGCTGCACTGTCCCGGACGGTGCGGGTGACCACATGGTCCGAGGAAGCGCCGGTCCAGGCCTCCCCCGCAAACGGTCCGGAAGAAATACGGCCGCGGGAAGGTTTGAGCCCGAACAATCCGTTATAGGCTGCCGGGATACGAATAGAGCCTCCGCCGTCATTAGCGCCGGCCATGGGCACAATACCTGCGGCAACCGCGGCACCGGATCCGCCGCTGGAACCACCGGGCGTCAGGCCGGTGTCCCAGGGATTACGGGATGGCCCCCACAGGGTGGATTCTGTCACCGCTTTCAGACCAAACTCCGGGGTGGCCGTGCGTCCCAGGAACAACAAACCTCCCTCACGGGCACGGCGTACGAATTCCGAATCCCTCGGGGCAATATTGTTTTTGAACCCGCGGCTGCCATAGGTGCACGGCTGGCCTTCCTGCTCCTGGGCCAGATCCTTTAACAGCAGGGGCACGCCGGCAAAAGGCGCCTCCTTGTTGTAGGGCTGCTCCAGCGCTTGGGAAAACTGTGGGAAACAAATGGCATTGAGGCTGCCATTGACCTGATCCGCTCGTTCTATCGCAGCCTCACAGACCTCACGGGAAGAGACGTCTCCCCGTCGAATCAGATCGGCCAGAGCCACGGCATCGTATTTTTGGTATTCGGATTGCTTCATCGTTGCTTCCATTTGTTATTCTGATATCTGACGAGTCACGGGTATAACGCTTATGACGACAAGACTCAAGAGTCGCCTTCTGGCTGCCCTGTTTGTCCCGCTGATATTTCTGGCATCCATTGCCAGGGGGGCGGAGTCGGTTGATGACTGGACAGACATCATTCGAAACTCTCCCTATTGGGTCAGTCAGGGCGTCTACGACAACATTGTCACCATCCGGCGCTGGGTGCTGAAGGAATCCGGTTACTGTTCCGACAGCGAGCGACACATCCTGTACAACATGCGCGGGCAGTTCCTCGGCTACATGAACGATGGCGACAACCGTGAAGAAACCCAGCGGCGACTCAATGACACCCGTGCCCGGCTGGTCGCTGAGGGGCGTGCCGATACCTGGGCAGAAGGCAGCGAGGGTACAACAGGCTATCCCTTTGCCCTGGCCTGCGATCAGCCCCACGTCAATCTCGACGAAGCCATGGCACGGTATCTCGGGAACCTGCCCGCCGACCGGGTCTGGGGCGCCTGGGATGACCTCAGCTTCGCCTCCGCTGACGCCCCGCAATCCCTTCACAACGCCTTGCTGTATGTGTACGACACTCGCAAACAGCAACAGAGAATCAGCCTGCCCAGGGATCTGATCCGCTATCTTGGTGGCCAGTTGCTGATTGAAAGTGGTGGTCAACAGCGCGCGCACTCCGCTGCCAATGCCCGCGGTATTCTGCAGCTGTCGCCGGCAGCCCTGAAAGATTGCAGGATCCGGCCCGCAAACTACTGGCATAGACTGGCGCAGATTGATTGTGCCCTGCGCCTGATCAACCAGAACGCAAGCAATCTGCGGCCGGCATTCGAAGAACGCTTTGGCCACCTGCCAAAAGCCAAGCAGGATCGCCTGTTCACCCTGTTGCTGGTACAGGCCTACCACGGTGGCGCCAACCGCGTAGGGACACTGCTGGACGATGACAGCCTGGCAAGACCGGCGGCCTATTTCGCCCAACACCATGACAGTTACACAGCAGGGGATATCGCGTTCGGCATGATCTTCCATAACCTGGGCAGGGACCGGTTCGGACTGGCCTCGCTGTATTATGTGGCGGACGTGCAACTGGCCACTGAAGCCCTGTGCAACCGCCCGAAACTCAAGGACACCGACTTTTGCAACTGACCACCGGTGGAAACGTGTGGAACTGACCCTGATTCCGGAGAGCCTGTCTCCCTACCTTGCGGTTTTCCTGCTACTCGCCTCCGTCATTACGTCCATGATCACGGCCAGTCTGGGGGCCGGTGGTGGCGTACTGTTACTGGTGCTAATGGCCATGTGGGTGCCTCCCGCCGCCATTATCCCGGTACATGGCATGATTCAGCTCGGCTCCAATGCGGGACGCGCCGTCCTGGCCCGCCGCCACACGGACTGGAAAACCATAGCCGCCTTTGCTCCAGGCGTCCTTGTAGGTGCAGGCTTGGGGGCCTGGCTTCTGGTGGATCTGCCAGCCCATCTCTGGCAACTGACCATTGCCCTGTTCGTGCTGTACCTTTGCTGGGGGCCAAGCCTGCCGAAAGGGGCGTTCGGGCCTTTCGGGGTCTTCGTGGCCTCGGGCGTAACCAGTTTCGTGAGTCTGTTCGTGGGTGCCACCGGCCCCCTGGTCGCGGCGTTTATCAAGCAGATGCATACGGAAAGGTTCACCACCGTCGCCACCTTCGCCACCGCCATGTGCCTGCAGCATGCCCCCAAGGCACTGGTGTTTGGTGTCGCCGGATTTGTCTTTCATGAATGGCTGGTGTTCATTCTGGGTATGATTGCCTGTGGCTTTGCCGGCACCTGGATTGGCCTGCACATGCTCAGGACCATGAGCAACCGGCTGTTCAGCCTGGCTTTCAACATTCTGCTGACGATACTTGCACTCAGACTCCTGTGGCAATCTGCCAGCGCAGCCCTGCTTTAATCTGAACGGAGAATCAGGACCCGGGAACCGGCACCACAACAACCTTGTTGCGACCCTGGGCCTTGGCGATGTAGCACCCCTCATCAGCACGGGCCACCACCTCACGGGGACCGGAATCCCCGGACGACAAGCCTGTCAGTCCGATACTGGTGGTCACCCCGAAAGAGCGACCGTCCTGTTCGATACGCATTGCCTGAACGCCGGCGCGGATTTTTTCGGCCAACACTTCGGCTCGGTCCAGACCACAGGCCGGCAGAATAATCCCGAACTCATCGCCGCCCAGACGTGCCACCGTGTCCGTCTGGCGTACGGAGTCCCTGAGCAAATCCGCCAGACGTTTCAGCAGATCATCCCCAAGCAGGTGGCCACCTTCATCATTGATCGGTTTGAAGTAATCCAGGTCAATCAGCATCAACACACTGGCGGATGACTGATCGTTGACCTGGCCAAGACATTTCACCAGTGAGGCGCTAAACGCCCGACGATTCAGTAACTGGGTCAGGCTGTCGTGGGTGGCCTCCCAGGACAATCGCTCCTCCTGGCGGCGGCGTTCGCTGTCGTCCCTCAGCACAAAGACAAGCCGTTCATTTTGCTGGCCTTTACGCAGGTGCAACATGGTCAGATCGATATCATAAATCTGTCCCCGGACGTTACGAAGGGTTACGTACAGGCTTTCAAAGTCCTCACCGGCGAGAAAATCCGTAGCCTGCCACTGACGCTCCTCACTTTCGATGATGGTGCGCTTGAAGAAGTTCTGATCCTCGCAGTTGTCCCCATTACCCAGGAACGAACAGGCAGCACGATTGGCATACCGGATCACACCACCGGTATCCACCATCAGCACGCCTTCCTGCAGCACTCCGAGAATGCTGTCCGCCCGCTGTTGCTCTTCCCGCAGCGCCTGCTGAACTGCCAGCTCATGAGTGATATCGCGCACGACGGTAATGGTCCCCAGGGACCTGTCCGGCGTTTCGATGGCAGCGGTCATCACATCGGCCCAGACTGACCCGCCGGACGTGCCACGCAGCAACCGGAAACGCCCACGGAACACTTCGTGGTTGCGTAAGGCGGAATACCATTTCTCCAGCGCGTTCTCCCGGTCATCCTCATGGACGGCTGCAATCAGATACTTGTGGAGCAATCCGTTACCAGCGCTGCCGGTGATTTTCTCAAACGCGGGGTTCAGAAACTCGATCCGACCCAGCACATCGGTCTGCACGATACCGATGGGGGCACTCTGGGTCAGTGAACGGAAAAACGCTTCCCGCTCAGCCAGCGATGACAAAACCTCATCGCGCTCTTCCATCACCGTATTGAAGGTTTCCGCTACCTGGCGGATTTCACGCACGCCAGTAACATCCACCGGCGTCGTGCGGACCCCCAGGTGCCTTTCGGTAATCTGGCGCCCAAGAACGTCCATCGGCGTCATCAGCCGTCGAAACACCACATAGGCAATGGGGGCCAGCGTAACGATGACCGCCAATAACACCCATAACAGGTTGTCCAGCAGGCGTCCGGCGGGCGCAAACGCTTCTTTGGCGGGCCACACAGCGGCAACGAACCAGGGCACGTGATCCATCTGCTTCACCGCCATGATGGTCTGTTCGTCATCACCATTTTCCGAGGCGAAAACCCCTTCAAATCCGGACATCGCCTGCTGCATAGGGGAACTCCTGGCAGGTACCGGCTCCATCACCGCTCCGGTCCTGCCATGGGCCAGAGTAAATCCTGACTGAGTGGCGACCTTGACATAACCGGTCTTGCCAACGCGCACCCTGCCAACATCCCCCAGAAAATTGTCCGCATCCAGCAAAATGGCGCCCGCGATCATACCTATAAATCGGCCACTACGATCGAAGATTGGAGCGGTCGTCATGATCGCCGGCTTGTCCTGATAGAACGATCGGTAGGGCTGGCTGATAACGGGAGTCAGTTGCTGAGACGTTCTCTTGAAATACTCCCGGCCACTGACATCCCGGCCTTTCTGGGCAAACGCCTCAGGATACTCGGCAAGAATCCTGCCTTCGGCGCCAATCAGGTAAAACCCGTCGAACAGGTGACGCAAGGCAGTCTCACGGCGGATCAGAATGCTGGCGCGAATCTGCAGGATATCCTCGCGCATACTCAAACCGTCGGCGATTTCGGCAAGGATGGCCAGGCGTTCCGCCAGTTTGTCGTCCAGCTCTCCTGCAACGAGACTGGCAATGGTGACGACTTCGGCCTTTGCCTGGGTTTCCAGTTCGCTTTGACTGACCAGCGTACCGGCAATTGTGACGACAAGCGCCGACAGAAAGATAACCAGAATGACGAACGCAACGGCACGATTTACCAGGCTACCCAACCAGCGTTTAATCAGCACAGTGACGCGACTCCGGGCAAACAGAAGCGGGACAACCCGCCCTGCTTTGGTTGGTAAACATGATTACACACAGGTTAGTACATGAGCATTGAGGTAAACGACATAGTTTCAGGATTTTAACAGACCCGACACCGCACCTCAGGTTACAAAACTTGAATATTTAGTGATAATCGTTATTATTTAGATCTATTTTCCTAGCGAGGCACAACCATGTCTGAAGTTCCCCTTGCCAATTCACCGGAACCCCTGGCAACACCGCTCAGTCAGCTGATTGAAATGGGTGGGCCGGTGATGGTGGTTTTGCTTGCACTGGCCGTTGCGGGGGCAGTGACTTTTGTCTATCTGATGCTTTTTGGCACCTTCTACACCCCTCGCCTGACCGGGAAACTTAAAAACGCGATTACCTTTTGGCAAGAAAACCTGTCCAATCAGGCCCCGCAGCGGCTACGCAACCAGGCCACTTTCTGGTCGCGTCTCAATCCCCTGCACCACCTGTTGGCAGACACCATGGAAAACCAGTTGGCTGGCCGTAGCCCACAACAGGTTCGTGAGACTGCAGCCCGGGATGCACAACGATCCCTTGAGCCATTCGAAGCACCATTGAAAATCATCGAGGTGATTGCCGCCCTGGCCCCCCTGCTGGGCCTGCTGGGCACGGTGCTCGGTATGATGGAAGCTTTCAGCGCCATGGCCGCAACCGAAGGACGGGCCAACGCCAGCCAGCTCAGTGGCGGCATTTACGAAGCGCTAACCACCACGGCGGCCGGTCTGGTGGTGGCCATTCCCTTTGCGGCCCTGGCGGCCTGGATCGAGTTCCGCCTGCGCCGGATCCACAAAACCGTCAACGGCGCCCTGGTCAGCGTTCTTGCCGTCGACCCGAACAGCCAGCAAGACACGATTTACTCCGCTGTTGAAGAGACTCCGGAACCGGTAGCCCGCAAACCAGCGCACCCCCCTCGCGAAGTCGCCACAGAGTCCCGGAGCCATCTTGCCCATGCAACTGGTTGATCCGAGGCCGCGCCGCCCGATCCCGATCCGGATAACACCCCTGATCGACGTGGTGTTCATTCTGCTGGTGTTCTTTATGCTCACCAGCCGATTACTGCCGGTGGATTTCCTGGAACTGTCCAACCAGACGGGTGACACCAGCCCCACGACCGGCGAACCGATTCCGGAACTCCGGGTGCTGACGGATGGGCGTCTGGAATGGAAAAACCAAACCCTCACCCTGCCAGAGGTTTTACCCGCTTTGCAGGCGAACGGTGTCCGGGAGGTGAACGTCAGCACCGCACCGGAAACCGGACTTAACCACTTTACCCAGACCCTGAGCAGCCTCAAGGATCAGGGAATTACCGCGCACTGGAAACGGACACCGCTGTCCGGGAGCCGCCCGTGAACGACCTGGTTCCACCGCCGTCGACGTCCGGCAAGACCCTGATGGAGCGCGTAGAAGACGCCCTGCTGCCACTGATCAACCTGGTGTTCCTGTTGCTGATGTTCTTCATCGTGGCAGGACAACTGGCGGATACCCCCTTGCCGGATCTTCCGGCCGCCGCACGGGCTGAAAGCAGGCAACCACCCCACGCCGATCTCATGATCTCTGCGGACAGAGGCTGGCACATCAACGGTGAAACCGTCTCCAGGGAGGCACTGCCGACCCGGCTTCCCGCTCCGGATGAAACCACGCCCCTGAAGATTGCCGCTGGCGAAGACGTGTCCATGTCGGATCTCGAGGACCTGCTCCGGCTGCTGGAGGATAACGGCTACACCGAAGTCATTCTGCTGACGGAGCCCATGCAATAATGGTGGCAAACAGCAAGGTAAGGGGACTGTTTCTGGTACTGGCGGTTTTGATTACCGCAGTTGCGGTGGTTGTTGCGATGCCTCGGAACGTACCGACATTGCCCGCCCTTGGCGAGTCAGCCGTCAATACTGCTCCGGCCATGAAAATCTCCCTTGCGGGAGCGCCCCGTAACGAAGCCCCCAAGGCGGAGCCCGAGGAGCAGCCTGCAGAGCCAGAGCCAGAGCCAGAGCCAGAGCCAGAGCCAGAGCCAGAGCCAGAGCCAGAAATTGTGCCGGATCCCGAACCGGAGCCAGAACCCGTGCCAACACCCGAACCGGTGAAAAAAACCACCCCCGAAAAGGTGGAGGAGCCTGACCTGCCGGAGGCGGAAGAATACGCCGAAAACACTACGGAAGAGACTGCCGAGGACAACAGCGAAAGTCAGCAGGTTGAACTCAATGCTGGCAGCTCCTCGGATGTGGACAATTACCTGTCCAGACTGAGCCGGCATCTGAGCCGCTATTACGACTACCCTCGCCGTGCCCGCCGACTGGGGCAGGAGGGCGCACCGGTGATTATCTTCGAGTTCAGCCGCGACGGCACACTGCTGAGTCACTCCCTGAGAAGCTCATCAGGCCACGACCTGCTGGACGAGGCCGCCATGGACATGCTGGAACAGGCTGCACCGCTGCCCGAAGTGCCTGAATCCATGCACGGCAGGAGCTTCAGTTACGCGCTCCCGGTGCGCTTCCGGCTGCGTTGAAGCCGGGCAACTTATTGCCCGGCCAGCAATCTCTCGCCTGATCTGAAGCGAGCTCTTGCCCAGCCCCCTGGCAGCCAACGGCACCCAAAACCCCAACCATCTGTTTTTTCTCTACTTTTCTGTCCTGGCACAGCTCTTGTTATGACGTAGACCGTCCAGGGAAGAACCCGGGGACATTTATTCATTCACACGTCATGGAGCAGACTATGCCAACTCCTTGTTATATCAGCATCGAAGGCCAGACTCAGGGCAACATCACCGCCGGCGCATTCACGTCCGACTCTGTCGGTAACATCTACGTGGAAGGTCACGAAGACGAAGTGCTGGTTCAGGAATTCAGCCACGTTGTCACCGTTCCGACCGACCCACAGTCCGGTCAGCCTTCCGGTCAGCGCGTCCACAAGCCGTTCAAGTTCACCTCAGCACTGAACAAGGCCACCCCGCTGATGTACAACGCCCTGGCTTCCGGTGAAATGCTGCCGAAGGTGGAGCTGAAGTGGTACCGCACCTCCGTTGAGGGCAAACAGGAGCACTTCTTCTCCACCATCCTGGAAGATGCCACCATCATTGACATCGACTGCAACATGCCTCACTGCCAGGATTCAGACAACGCTGACTTCACCCAGCTGGTCCAGGTATCCCTGTCTTACCGCAAGGTCACCTGGGAGCATGCCGTTGCCGGCACGTCCGGTGCAGACGACTGGCGCTCGCCGATCGAAGCCTGATCGACCACCGGGTACTGCCAGATCAACGGCCAGCTGACGCTGGCCGTTGTTGTTTTTACCACCGCTTGAATTGCGGGTATGATCGAATCTGAACCACCAGCCCCTCGAATGCCACGGCCATATCAGATTCATGAATCCCGAACGCAACACCGCACGATCCATTGGCCAGTTGATGTGCCATACCACCCGGCAGATTCTCTGGGCACCGGCAAGGCAATGGGTAAGCCAACATTCCAGGGGTAGTACCCTGTCATGCCGGGTCGGCTCCGGCCAGGCCACCTACCACCGTTACGATCCCCGCATCAGGCAACATCAGATCACTTATGGTGTTCGCATGATTATGGCCAAACAGCAGGCCGAGACTGCCACGGGCTGGCTCTCCAGCCGGGAAATCCTGCAACGGCGGTATTTCGGTGGTGAACTGACAACACTCAACCTGCTGGCCCACACCTGTTGCCATGAGTTCGCCCATCTGTTGCAACACAGCGCGGGCAAACGCTTTCACGGATCAGTGCACAACCGTCATTTCTACGAGATTCTCGATCAGCTTCATGCAAGCGGGGGCGCAGAAGCCGCGAGGGATTACCTGACCGAACTGGCACGCCAACAAGGGCTTCCATTGCCCCACGAGCCATTTGAGATCGTCCAACCCCAGCAACTGGCTGCTAACTGGCAGGTGGGGGATGCGGTCCGTTTTGGCCATGGCCAAACCCAGCACCATGGCAAGATCATCCGGGTGAACCGGAAGACCTGTACCGTGGCGGGCACGGGCCCTTCGCGGGGAGTTCGCTACCGGGTGCCGGTGTCGTTGTTGGGCACGCCGGACAGTTAACCGGTATGTTCCTCGACCCGGTTTGCGGTTGGGGTGGATTTCTGTTGTTCAACCAGTCCCGTCAATTCCGGTATGCAGGAGCCACAACCAGTACCGCACTGCAGTTGCTCGCCCAACAGATCGACACTGTCAGCACCTTCCTCGATGGCACGACAAATCTGCTTTTCTCCGACCTGGTAACAGCTGCACACCAGTGCACCGATATCTTCGGTGTCGACCGAGCGGGCCGCAAGCAGACAACGACGTGTGGCTTCGTCCAGCTCCTCCATCGTAAAACAGTCGGCGAGCCAGTCCACGGCAGGTAGAAGCGCGGGATCCCGCTCCACCATCAGCACCGCCTCCAGTTTGCCGTGTGACAATCGGGCGGCCCGGAACCGGCCCTGGCGCTGGTCCTGCATTATCAGCTGTGGCTGCCCGCCCAGCCACTCCTGAACCATGTGCGGCCAGTCAACGTTGGTGCGACCGGCCAGCCACCAGCTATCACAGGTCTCCAGGGGCTGCATTGCCCAATAATCAGCCCGCCAGCGCCGGGGCCGGTGCTTACGTACCAACAACCGGCCATGCCAACGAGCGGGCCAGCGGGTCAGTCTGCCCCGTCCATGTTTGGCCTCGGGCTGACCGGAAAGCGGATCGGTAATGCTTCGGGTCAGGGCGGTGGCAACTCCCTCTCCGGTAAACTGTCGATTCCAGTGAATCGGCAGGAAAACCTCACCCTGGCGCTGACCCGGGTTGATGTGGACCCTGCCAACAAACTGCCCCTGATCGCCTTCCAGGGTGGCCAGTCCATTCGCCTCCACACCCAACGTTTCCGCATCCTTCGGGTGAACATCCATAAAGGGTTCGGAACGGTGAGCCAGCAGGCGGGATGCCCGCGCCGTCCGGGTCATGGTGTGCCACTGGTCGCGAATCCGCCCGGTGTTGATAATCAACGGAAATCTGTCATCAGGCTGCACTTCCGGCAACCGGGTCTGGACCGGTACCAGTCGGGCACGTCCATCGACGGTGGCAAAACGACCGTCAGTGAACAGCCTCGAGGTCGAATTATCCGGATGTTCCCGTACCGGCCATTGGGCCGGTTGCAGCGAGTCGTAGGCGCTGTCGCTCAAGCCGGAGAGACCGGAAATATCAAAGGCGCGGCGACCGTCATTCTCGAAGCCGGAGAGTGCCGCGTGCTCGCGAAAGATATCCGCGGGGCCGGAATAGTCGAAGCATCCCCGATGACCCAGGCGTCCGGCGACAGCGGAAAGAATCCACCAGTCCGGCTTCGCCTCTCCCGCCAGGGGCAGGAATCGACGTTGGCGCGAAATGCGACGCTCAGAGTTGGTGACCGTGCCGTCTTTCTCTCCCCACCCCGCGGCGGGCAACAGGATATTGGCGTAGTCGGTTGTATCCGTGTGACGGATGCAGTCGGATACAATCACCGTTGGGCATTTCTCCAGCGCCCTGCGGACCCGGGCGGATTCCGGAAGGCTCACCGCCGGGTTGGTCGCCAGAATCCACAACACCTTGATGTCGCCCCGCTCGACGGCATCAAACAGGTCAACGGCCTTGAGCCCTGGCCCATCGGCGACGGCATCGCACTGCCAGAAGCGGGCGACACGGTCCTTCGCACCTGGCGTGTCGTAGTCCATGTGGGCGGCCAGCGTATTGGCCAGGCCACCGACTTCCCGGCCGCCCATGGCGTTGGGCTGGCCGGTGAGAGAAAAGGGGCAGGCACCGGGCTTGCCAATACGGCCGGTAGCCAGATGGCAGTTGATGATGGTATTGCATTTATCGGCACCGGCGACAGACTGGTTGACCCCCTGGGAAAACGCAGTCACCGTCCGCTGCTCCTCGGCGAACCAGCGATAGAAGGTCTCCACGTCATCTCGGGACAGGTCACAAACCCTGGCAACCGCTTCCACCGAAGGCGCAGCGGCCTTTGCTTCCGCCAGCGTTTCTTCAAACCCGCTGCAATGGTCAGCAACGAATGCCTCATCAATCGCTCCGGATGCCGCCAGCCACACCAGCAGGCCGTTAAACAGGAGGGTGTCGGTCCCCGGCTTCAGGGCCAGATGAAGATCCGCCAGATCACTGGTGGCGGTCCGACGGGGGTCAATGACCACCACCTTCCTGCCCGGACGGGCCGAGGCTTTCATGCGCTGGTAAAGCACCGGATGGGCCCAGGCCGCGTTGCTGCCAGTAAGGACCAGCAGGTCCGCCAGTTCCAGATCCTCATAACAGCCGGGAACCAGGTCGCCGCCAAAGGCCCGTTTGTGAGCCGCCACCGCCGATGACATGCAAAGCCGGGAATTGGTGTCCACATTCGGGGTGCCGATGAACCCTTTCGCCAGCTTGTTGGCCACGTAATAGTCTTCAGTCAGCAGCTGGCCCGACAGGTAAAAGGCAACCGAGGAGGGGCCATGAGTCTCGACCGCTGTGCGGATGGCGTCGGCGACCGTATCGATCGCCTCCGGCCAGGTCACAGTGGTTCCGGCCACTTTCGGTGTCAGCAGCCGGCCATCGTCGCCCAGTGTTTCTCCGAGGCTGGCGCCTTTGACACACAGGCGTCCACCGTTCGCAGGATGTGTCTCGTCACCAGCCACTTCCGGCTTTCCAGCAACAGACGCCACCACGCCACAACCCACACCACAATAGGGGCAGGTGGTTTTTATCTCGTTTTCCTGGTCACTCAGAGGCACCAACATGTCTGCTCCACTGATGAAAGGCCAAACAAAAAAGCCCATCACGATCCCACGCCGACTGACGCTGGAATCGTGATGGGCCTCGTTGCCTGTGCCTGCTCAATACTCTCTGTTTGTGCAGAGTAAGTAGCAAATCAGGGGCCAGGCCAGCAAAGTGCCTGATAACCAAGGGGTTGGCAGAAAAGTGGCCCGCATAACGGCCCCTGGCGGCCACATTGTGGTGCAGATTCGCATCGCCATGCACAGGTGAGAGGCACTGGGCGATTATTCCGGGCCGGCTGTTTCTCTCCGAAAACGTTCTAACTTCCTGTTTTCACGCCACTCCCCATGCATGGCAGATAAATTGCTGTATCCGTGGTGTGAACGTCCGATAACGGACTCAAACCAAACGCCAAGCCGCGGAGTGCCGATCATTCCGCGTTGAGAACATCGAGGAAACGTCATGCAGTCATCAGAGTCTTTGCGAATTCTACTGATCGACAACAATCCGGAGCGCGCGAGCAAGGTATGTGCGGCCCTGACCCACAGCGGCCATGAAGTCATTCGCCAGCGCCCCGACGCCACCGGGCTGACGGCAGCAGTCGCCCGTGATCAACCGGACATGGTGATCATCGATATGGACTCTCCGGACCGCGATACTCTGGAGAACATGAGTACGCTGAACGACCACGCCCCCCGACCCATCGTGTTTTCCGCGGACGAGCCCGGAGATCGCGCCACCATTCAGGCCGCGGTTCGAGCAGGCGTCAGCGCCTACGTGGTCGACGGCATCAAGCCCCAGAGTGTCCGCTCAATCATCGATTCCGCCATTGCCCAGTTCGAATCCTTCCAGGCCCTGCGAACGGAACTGGCGGAAACCCGTGGTGCCCTCGAGGACCGGAAATACATTGAAAAGGCCAAGGGCCTGATCATGAAACACGAGAATTGCGACGAAGACAGCGCGTTCCAGATGCTGCGGTCTGCCGCCATGGACCACAGTGAACGTCTGCCGGATATGGCACGCCGGATCATCACCCTGCTGGAAGGGCAATCCGCTGCCCCGGCAGTCAAAAAGGCATCCTGATCGATCCGAGGCGAATCTGATCCCATGGCCAACCCCACTCCTATCCGTCGCCGCACGGCCTTTCACCTCAGGCTCGGATTTGTACCGCTGCTGGACAGCGCCCCGCTGATCATCGCCCAGGAGATGGGGCTGTTCGAGGCCGAAGGGCTGCGGGTCGAACTGGTTCGAGAGAGTTCGTGGGCCTCCCTCCGGGACAAAATCAGTTTCGGCCTTCTGGAAGGCGGACACATGCTTGCTCCCATGCCACTGAGCATGTCCCTGGCGACAGACCGTCCCCGGGTACCGGTAACCACCGGCATGGTATTGAGCCGCAATGGCAATGGCATCACCCTGGGCAATGAGCTGTTTGACAGGATGGTTCTCTCCGGTGCTGACCTGAGGCAACCGATTGAAACCGCTCGTGCATTGACGCAGCTCGCGAGAAAGCGCCAGAAGCCCGTCAGGCTTGCTTCGGTGGCGCCGTGGTCAAGCCATGACCTGCAACTCCGTGACTGGCTGGATTCCGCCGGAGCCATTAACGGCGAGGATTTCCACATCATCCCGGTGTCACCGGTACAGATGATGGATGCCCTTCAGAGCGGCGCCATCGAAGGCTGTTGCGTAGGAGAACCCTGGAACAGTGTCCTTGAGCGGCGTCAGCTTGGTCGTATCCTGCATTCCGGGCACCAGATCTGGCAGAATGCGCCGGAGAAGGTCATGGGGCTTCGGGCCGACTGGGCCGAACAACACCAGGAAATGCATCGCCACCTGATTCGCGCCCTCCTTGGCGCCTGCCGCTGGCTCGACAACCCGAACAATCACGCCATGCTGGCGCGGATCCTTGCCCGCCCGGAATATCTTGGGGAATATTTCAATCGCAACATTGGTGAACAGTTTCCCTTGCATCCAAGCGGCGGTAACAACCCGTTCCACCCCAAACTGCACCAACATTTCTTTCGTAACTCAGCCAACTTTCCCTGGCTTTCCCAGGCCCACTGGCTGGCTACACGCCTGATTGCCCACCAGCAGCAACTGGCCCATATCGATATGCCTTCGATACGGCGTATATTCCGTCCCGATATCTTCCGGGACGCCGCCGGCTCCCTTGGCATCGATGCCCCGGTCATCGACAGCAAAACCGAAGGACAACATCCCCGCGCTTTCACACTGAACGGCCAGTTCGGCCCGGTTAATGTCTCCAGCGATTCACTGCTGGGAGAGCAACTTCACGACTGGCAATCCAACCCGCCTGTGCCCGCAAACGAAGCCTGACGCACCAATAACGTTCCCCTCTATCGGGCGAACAGCCCCTCCCAGCCTCCAAGAAACATGATAAATACTTTAATTTCAACATTTTAAGAACCTGGCACGAGGCCTGCAGAGACTACTGCAGATAATAGTTTACCGATAACCAACCAGGTTTCCCGGGCATCGACGCCTGTTTCCCATCAGTGGGGAGCGGGCGTTTTTTGTTTGGGGAAAAGCAAACTGCGGGAGAGACCCATGAAGCTGAAGACACTGGCAATATCACTACTGATCCTGAGTGGAACCGGCACGGTTCAGGCCGACATCGGACCGGCGGAGAAGCCGGACCTGAAACTGGGCTTCATCAAGCTCACCGACATGGCGCCGCTGGCCGTCGCCTGGGAACAGGGCTTCTTTATGGACGAAGGCCTGTTTGTGGAGTTGGAAGCGCAGGCCAACTGGAAAGTGCTGCTCGATGGCGTGGTGACCGGTTCACTGGACGGCGCCCACATGCTGGCCGGACAGCCGCTGGGGGCTACCATCGGCTACGGCACCCAGGCCGACATCATCACCGCCTTCAGCATGGATCTGAACGGCAACGGCATTACCGTCTCCAACGATGTCTGGGAACAGATGCGTCCGCACATCGGTGATAACGACGACGGCCAGCCGGCGCATCCGATCAGTGCATCCGCCCTCAAACCGGTCATTGAACAGTACCGCAACGAAGGTGAGCGCTTTCGTATGGGTATGGTGTTTCCAGTATCCACCCACAACTATGAACTGCGTTACTGGCTGGCGGCCGGTGGCCTGAACCCCGGCTACTACGCTCCCCAGCGTGGTGACACCAGCGGCACACTGGAAGCAGACGTTCACCTGTCAGTGACGCCGCCACCGCAAATGCCGGCCACCATGGAAGCCGGCACCATCCAGGGCTATTGCGTGGGCGAACCCTGGAACCAGCAGGCGGTGTTCAAGGGCATCGGCGTGCCGGTGATTACCGATTACGAGATCTGGCCCAACAACCCGGAAAAAGTGTTCGGGGTAACCGAAGCCTGGGCCGAGCAATACCCCAACACCCACCTTCGCCTGCTGCGTGCATTGATTCGTGCCGCTCACTGGCTGGATGAGAACGACAACGCCAACCGGGAACAGGCGGTGAAGATTCTCGCCCGCTCAAATTACGTCGGCGCCGATGAGGAAGTCATCGCCAACTCCATGACCGGCACCTTTGAGTATGAGAAAGGCGACGTGCGTGAGGTACCTGACTTCAACGTGTTCTTCCGTCACTACGCCACCTATCCGTACCCCTCGGACGCCATCTGGTACCTGAGCCAGATGCGCCGCTGGGGCCAGATTCCGGAACCCAGGTCCGACGATTGGTATATGGAAACCGCCGCCAAGGTTTACCGCGCGGACATCTACAAGGAAGCAGCCCGCTCACTGATCGAGGACGGCACCCTCAGCGCCGAAGACTTCCCGGACCTGGACGCGGAAAACTTCGCCCGCCCCTATCAGGGTGAACTGATCGACGGCGTCGCTTTTACCCCGAGAGAACCGAACGCCTATATCGACAGTTTCGACATTGGCCTGAAAGGGTCGCAAACCCCTTAATCACGTGATTGTCAGGAGAGATCCCATGACCACACTCAGCCAGACCGATCAGACACCGGCTGCCACACACTGGCTCCGTGCACTGACCGAAAAACTGCCCCGGCCAAACCTGGCCGACTCCGGTCGCCAGCTGTTGCTGCCCATCATCGGCATCCTCCTGTTCCTGGGGTTCTGGCACCTTGCCGCGCCGCAGGTACAGACCTCCCTTGGGGCGTTTCCGGGACCGGGAGCGGTTCTGGAACAGTCGGGCCAGCTGTGGCAGGAACACAGCGACCAGCGGGAACGCGCGGCACAGTTCATCACCATGCAGGAACAGCGTAACGAGCGCATTCTCGCAGAGAATCCGGACGCAGAGGTGAGAATTCGCTCCTATCCGGGCGCCCCCACGTTTCTTGACCAGGTGGTAACCAGCCTGGGCACGGTCCTGGCCGGCTTTGTACTGGCAACACTGATTGCGGTTCCCCTGGGTATCGTGATCGGGCTCAACCGCCACTTTTCGGCGGCGGTGAACCCACTGATCCAGATCTTCAAACCGGTCTCGCCGCTGGCCTGGCTGCCACTGGTCACCATGGTGGTGTCAGCAACTTACGTCAGTGACGATCCAATGTTCGAGAAGTCGTTCGTGACTTCGATGATCACCGTCACCCTGTGCAGCCTGTGGCCAACGCTGATCAATACCAGTGTCGGGGTGGCAGCGGTCAATCCGGACCTGCTGAATGTCTCGAAAGTCCTGCGGCTGTCGTTCTGGACCCACGTTCGCAAGGTTGTGCTGCCGTCTTCGGTGCCGATGATCTTCACCGGCCTGCGGGTCTCTCTGGGTATCGCCTGGATGGTGCTGATTGCCGCCGAGATGCTGGCCCAGAGCCCGGGGCTGGGCAAGTTTGTCTGGGATGAGTTCCAGAATGGCAGCAGTCAGTCGCTGAGCCGGATCATGGTGGCGGTATTGGCCATCGGTTTCATCGGCTTCCTGCTGGACCGCATCATGCTGCTGATTCAGAAGAAGGTTGCCTGGAACGAGTAACTTCCGGGAATGGTGCATGCCGCCCCGAGCAAGGATGGCCTCACGGGACACGCGGTGGATACGTCCCTGTACGCTCGACAAAAACATCCATGTTTTTGACGGTCCCGTGAGGCCATCCTTGCCCGGGGCTCCGCTGACATTTGAGGATATCGCTATGAGCAAGCCACATCTTGAATTAACCAATGTCCAAATGGCCTTCGATACACCCACGGGGCCGTTTGTCGCCCTGGAAAACGTGGATCTCAAGATCCGCAAAGGGGAATTCGTCTCCCTGATTGGTCACTCCGGCTGCGGCAAATCCACGGTGTTGAATATCGTCGCCGGGCTGTTGCAGGCCACCCGCGGCGGCTGCGTGCTGGACGGGCATGAGGTGGATACGCCGGGCCCGGAACGGGCGGTGGTGTTCCAGAATCATTCGCTGATGCCCTGGCTGACGGTGTATGAAAACGTCGAGCTGGCCGTTCAGCAGGTGTTCCGCAAGACCATGAGTAAGGCCGAGCGACGCGACTGGATATTGCACAATCTGAACCTGGTGAATATGGGACACGCCCTCGATAAGCGCCCCGGGGAGATTTCCGGGGGCATGGCCCAGCGGGTGGGTATTGCCCGGGCGCTGGCGATGAAGCCCAGCGTGCTGCTGATGGATGAACCCTTCGGGGCACTGGACGCCCTGACCCGGGCACACCTGCAGGATTCGTTGATGGAGATCCAGCAGGATCTGAACAGCACCGTGATCATGATCACCCACGATGTGGACGAAGCTGTTCTGCTGTCCGACCGCATCGTGATGATGACCAACGGCCCGGCCGCCACGGTGGGGGAGGAACTCTACATTGAACTGCCACGGCCACGTAACCGGGTCACCCTGGCGGATCATCCGGAGTATGTGCGTTACCGTCAGGCCGTGCTGTCCTTTTTGTATGAAAAACAGAGCTTCCCGGGCAAACAGGGTGCGCCTGCGGACGAGCCAGAGGCAGAATCAATCGATGAGAGTCCGGACCAGCCCTCAAGCACCTTCGCGGTGCACGCCGCCCCGTCTGGGCGCACGCGTGCCCAGACGGAACTGGAGGAAAACGCCTAACTCGCTGTTTAAATTAAACTAATAATGTTGGCACGGAGTTCGCTTTTACCTTCTCAAGGATGAATATCCCGGCTAAGGATCGGCCGGACCATCAGATCATTGTTGTTGGCATTGGCGCCGAACCATCGAGTTCCTCCGGGGATGAGATGCTTCGGCTTTTTTTGTTTGGTTAAAAAGGGATAGCGACCATGAACACCGGGGCACAACAAACCCTCGTTATCTGTGGCCACGGCATGGTGGCCCAACGGCTGCTGGAAAAGCTGGTAGCACAGCCGCACCAGCCTTATAGCCGGATCGTGGTGTTCAATGGTGAAGCCAGCCCGGCTTACAACCGGATCCAGCTGTCCGCCTTATTGGCCGGTGATACCAACGAGGGCAGCCTGGTCCTGAAACAGTCTGACTGGTTCCGGCAACACAACATTGAGGTCCACCAGGGTGACCCCGTCACCGCCATTAACCGGACGGCAAAGACCGTTACCACCACCAGTGGTCTGGTACAGGAATACGACCGCCTGGTGATTGCCACCGGCTCCCGGTCAGCCAGTCTCGGCATTGCAGGCGAGGAGATGGCAGGGGTGGTCGGATTCCGTGACCTGCGGGACACCCGCAGGCTGATTGACATCAGCCAGCGTCACCGGCGGGCAGTGGTCATCGGCGGCGGCTTCCTGGGTCTGGAGGCGGCAGAGGGTCTGCGTAGCCGCGGGATGTCGGTGACTGTCCTGCATCGAAGCAGCCACCTGCTGAACCGCCAGTTGGATCCGACCGGTGGCGCCCTGCTGGAAGACGCCCTGACGGCCCGGGGCCTGACCATCCGCACCCGCACTTCCCCGGTTGCCCTGTTGGGCAGGGACACCATCCGTGCGGTTCAGCTTGACGATGAAACCCTGATCAGCACCGACCTGGTGGTCATCGCCGCCGGCATTTCACCCAACGCCCAACTGGCCCGGGATGCGGGCCTGGACTGTGATCGCGCCATTCAGGTTGATACCCGGCTGCGCACCAGTGATCCGAATATCCATGCCATTGGCGAGTGCTGCCAGATCAGCAAGCAGACCTTTGGGCTGGTGGAGCCCGGTTACCAGCAGGCTGAGGTGCTTGCCCAGGTGCTCTGCGATGCCAACAGCGATGCCACTTTTGAGCCGTCGGTCATTCCCACGCGACTGAAGATCAGTGGCATTCCCATTTTTTCCTGTGGCCAGACACAGCCGGACGGCGACACCGAGTCGGTGGTCTGGCAGGACTATGAAACCAATCGCTATTGCCGCCTGCTGATCCGCAACCAGCGCCTGACCGGCGCGGTCCTGTTCGGTGAGACCACGGACGGCCTGTGGTACAGCGAACGCATTCAACAGGCCGATGATATCAGCCCTATCCGGGCCCACCTGGCCTTTGGCAAACATTACTGCGACGCCGCGTGATGCCGTCAGTGAAAGAGAGAGGAAATACCATGAGCAAACAAACCCTGATCGTGATCGGTAACGGCATGGTGGGTCACCATTTTCTTGAGCAGTTGACCGGTTCGGCTGCCGCTGACCGCTTCGATATCAAGGTGTTCGGCGAAGAAAAACTGCTGGCCTATGACCGCGTCCACCTGTCCGAGTACTTCGGTGGCTCCACACACGCCGACCTGGCCATGGGCACCGCCGACTGGTATGCAGAGAACAACATCGACCTGCACCTCAACGAACAGGTCACCGCCATTGATCGCGACCAGAAGACCGTGACCACCTCCGAGGGCAGCTACGGTTATGACGAACTGGTATTGGCAACCGGTTCCTACCCCTTCGTGCCACCGATCAAGGGCAACGAGCACCCCCATTGTCTGGTGTATCGCACCCTGGAGGACCTCGACAGCATCCGCGCCAGCGCCCAAGGCGTCAAAACCGGTGTTGTGGTCGGCGGCGGCCTGCTGGGTCTGGAAGCAGCCAATGCCCTCAAGAGCCTGGGTCTGGACGCCCACGTAGTGGAGTTCGCGCCGCGACTGATGCCGGTACAGCTCGACACCGACGGTGGTGCCCTGCTCAGACACAAGATTGAGGAGCTGGGCGTTCAGGTTCATACCGAAAAGGCCACCACCGAGATTGTCGAAGGTGAAGATTGCCGCCTGCGGATGAACTTCAGCGACGACAGCCATCTGGAAACCGACCTGATAGTGTTCTCCGCCGGCATCCGCCCTCAGGACACCCTGGCCCGCGACAGCGGCCTGGACATTGGCGAACGTGGCGGCATCGTCATCAACGATCAGTGCACCACCTCCGACCCGCACATTCATGCCATCGGCGAATGCGCCCTGTGGGGCGGCAAGATCTTCGGCCTGGTCGCCCCCGGCTACACCATGGCCCGCACCCTGGCATCCGCCCTCAACGGAGACAGTGAAGCGGCCTTTACCGGCGCCGACATGAGCACCAAGCTTAAACTGCTGGGCGTGGACGTGGGCTCCATTGGTGATGCCCATGGTCAGACCCCCGGCGCCCGCAACATCCGTTTCAACGACGAGCAGGCCGGTCACTACCGCCGCATGGTGGTCAGCGAGGACGGCAAGACCCTGCTCGGTGCCATTCTGGTGGGCGATAACGGTCCCTACGACACCTTGCTGCAGTATGCCCTCAATGGCATCACCCTGCCGGACAACCCGGAAACCCTGATTCTTCCGGAAAGCGAGGGCGGCGCGCCGGCCCTGGGGCCCGATGCCCTGCCGGAGACAGCCTCCATCTGTTCCTGCCACAACGTCACCAAGGGCGACATCTGCGGCGCGATTGACGCCGGTTGCAGCGACCTGGGCAGCGTCAAAGGCGAAACCAAGGCCAGTACCGGCTGTGGTGGCTGCGCGGCGCTGCTGAAGAACGTCGTGGACAGCGAACTGGAAAAACGCGGCGTGGAAGTGAGCAAGGATATCTGTGAACACTTCCCGTACAGCCGCCAGGAGCTGTTCCACCTGGTGAAGGTCAACGGTATTCGTACCTTCCAGACCCTGATCCAGGAGCACGGCAAGGGCCACGGCTGCGATATCTGTAAACCGGCGGTGGCATCCATCCTTGCCACCTGCTGGAACGAGCACATCCTGGCCACCGACCACGTGCCGCTGCAGGACACCAACGACACCTTTATGGCCAACATGCAGAAGAACGGCACCTATTCCATCGTGCCCCGTGTACCCGGCGGTGAAATCACTCCGGACAAGCTGATCGTGCTGGGTGAGGTGGCCAAGGAGTACAACCTTTACACCAAGATCACCGGTGGTCAGCGGGTGGATCTGTTCGGTGCCACTCTGAGCGAACTGCCGGAGATCTGGGAAAAACTCATTGCCGCCGGTTTTGAAACCGGTCACGCCTACGGCAAATCCCTGCGTACGGTGAAATCCTGTGTCGGCAGCACCTGGTGCCGCTACGGCGTGCAGGACAGCGTGGGCATGGCGATCTTCCTGGAGGATCGCTACAAGGGCCTGCGTTCGCCACACAAGATCAAGATGGCGGTGTCCGGCTGTACCCGGGAGTGTGCCGAAGCCCAGAGCAAGGATATCGGAGTAATCGCCACCGAGAATGGCTGGAACCTGTATGTCTGCGGTAACGGCGGCATGCGCCCGCGCCACGCCGACCTGTTTGCCACTGATCTCTCCGACGAGGAACTGGTCCGCACCATTGACCGGGTGCTGATGTTCTATGTGCGCACGGCCGATCGCCTGCAGCGTACAAGTGTGTGGATGGAGAATCTGGAAGGTGGTCTGGAATATCTCAAAGAGGTAGCGCTGGAAGACAGTCTGGGTATCGGCAAGGAGCTGGAAGAGCACATGGAAAGTATTGTTGGCACCTACCAGTGTGAGTGGAAGACCGCGGTGGAAGATCCGGAGAAGCGCAAGCGCTTCCGCGAGTTCGTCAATGCGCCTGAGAAGAAGGATCCGGTGCAGCAGTGGACTACCGAGCGGGATCAGCGGCGGCCTGTTTTGGAGACCGAGTCTGCGTAGCCTGATGACTTGGCGGGAGGAGCGAGGGGTATGGGGGTATTTTTCTTCTGGAAAAAGAACTCGCTTCGCTCAGACACCTTTTTCCTGACAGAAAAACACCCCCATACCCCTCACTCACGTGACCATGCAGAGATATCATAAGATTGCTTTGGAGACTGTTATGAAAGCTCGCACTAGCTGGGATGTAGTTTGTAAGGTGGAAGATCTGGTGCCGGAATCCGGTGTTGCGGTCTGGACCGAAGACGGGCCGGTGGCGGTGTTTTACCTGCCGCACCGTTTGCCTGCACTGTTTGCGGTCAGCCACACCGATCCGTTCAGTGGCTCGAACGTGCTGGCCCGGGGTATTACCGGTGATATCAAGGGCGAACCGGTGGTGGCGTCACCACTGTACAAGCAGCACTTCAGCCTGGTGACGGGTCAGTGTCTGGAAGACGAAGATGTCAAAATCGAAACCTACCCGGTCCTGTTAGACGGCGACCAGATCAGGCTGGAGGTTCCAGTGACTCACTCGGAAACGGCTGCGGCCTGATAGAGGGGTTGGAGCGCTGGTTGCTATTTTTCCTGACCGGGTTTTACCAGAGGTCAATTGCCTCCCGCCACGGCTAGGGTAAGATCAGGGAAAATCCAACAACAAGGATGACCTCGTGAAGCCACTCAGCCCTACCGACCAGATGTTTCTCTGGCTGGAAAAACGCCAGCAACCCATGCACGTTGGCGGACTCCAACTGTTCTCCTTCCCGGAGAATGCGCCGGATGACTATGTGGCGCAGCTGGCGGACCAGCTCCGTGAGCACACCACGGTCACGTCGCCGTTTGACCGCCGCCTGGACAGCAGATTCGCTCAACCGGTGTGGGTGAAGGATGAGCACCTGGACCTGGAACATCACTTCCGCTTCGAGGCGTTGCCGACGCCGGGTCGCGTCAGGGAGTTGCTGTCGTTTGTGTCGGCGGAGCATTCCCACCTGATGGATCGCGAGCGGCCACTGTGGGAGTTTCACCTGATTGAGGGTCTGAGGGAACGCCAGTTTGCGGTGTACACCAAGATTCACCACTCCCTGGTGGATGGCGTCTCCGCCATGCGCATGGCGCAGCGCATGCTGTCCCATGATCCCGAACAGCGCGATATGCCCCCGATCTGGGCATTGCCGCCCCGGGCCAGGCGCTCGGATGATGAGGGTGGGATGTCGTTGTGGCGTAGCATCGGACAGCTGATCGGGGAATCCGGCAAACAGCTGGGTACTGTGCCCACGGTGGCCCGGGAACTACTGAAAACGATCAATCAGGCCCGTAAGGATCCGGCCTACCATTCGGTTTTCCACGCGCCCCGCAGTATTCTGAACCGGAAAATTACCGGCTCCCGACGCTTTGCGGCGCAGTCCTACTGCCTGAAACGTATTCGCGCGGTCGGCCATGCCTACGGGGTGACGGTGAACGATGTGGTCATGGCCATGTGCGCCAGTGCCCTGCGAACCTACCTGATGAACCAGGATGAACTCCCGGAGCAACCGCTGATCGCCATGGTGCCGGTATCCCTGCGCCGGGATGACAGTGAGGAAGGCAATCAGGTCGGGATCATACTCGCGTCCCTGGGCACCCATCTGAGCGATCCCGCCGACCGGCTGATGCACATCCATCACGATGTCAAAATGGCCAAGGATCGCTACTCGACCATGTCCTCCGAGGAGATCCTGAACTACACCGCACTGACGCTCGCGCCGGCGGCGTTCAACCTGCTCACAGGTATGGCACCGAAGTGGCAGACCTTCAATGTGGTGATTTCCAACGTGCCGGGGCCTTCGGAAGACTGCTATTGGAACGGTGCCCGAATGGAAGGCATGTACCCGGTATCCATCGCCATGGACCGGCTTGCTCTGAACATGACCCTGACCAGCTACCGCGACCAGATCGAATTCGGCCTCATCGGCTGCCGCCGCACGCTGCCAAGCCTGCAACGGATGTTGGATTATCTGGAAGAGGGGTTGGCGGAACTAGAGATTGCTGGGGGAAGCTGACTTGGGGTGGTTGAAACCTTCTGCCGCCTTCTCCCAAAACACGCCTACAAGCACTTCCCTGTGGGCTCGGATCGGGCCATCCCTGGCCCTCTACGGTTTTGGAAGAAGGCAGCAGAAAGTCTCGTCAGACTCCGGCGAAGCTCTCCGTAGGAAATCAGCCGAATTTAACTTCCTGGTTTCGCTCGGAAATCTGGTCGTTCAGAGTCCAGAAATCGTACAGCACGCCTACGAGGAACAGCCCGCCGGTCAGCAGATACAGAATTGCCGTAATCCATTTGCCCATATACATGCGGTGCAGGCCAAACACGCCGGTAAAGGTCAGCAGAAGCCAGCCAATGTTGTAGCTGACCTCGCCCTCCCGAAACTTCAGATCCGCCTCCCGGTCCATGGCCGGGATCAGGAACAGGTCGATGATCCAGCCGATAAACAGCAAGCCCAGGGTAAAGAACCAGATGGTGCCAGTAATCGGTTTGCCGTAGTAAAAACGGTGGGATCCGAGGAAGCCGAAGATCCAGAGGAGATAACCAAAGAGTTTGCTGTGGGTGTCTTTTTCGGATGGCATGGTGTTTCCTGGATTAGTGGGTGATTTGGTTTGGACGGCCCTCTCCCCGGTCAGCAGGGCGTGGGGTGGTGCCTTATTTTTCTGAGAACAAAGGTGTCTGAGCAAAGCGAGTTCTTTTTCTCAGAAAAATAAGGCACCACCCTGCGACCACGCTCCCCAACAAGAGGCCCGTGGGCCCCAAGCCAAAGCTTCAGGGCCCCAGCTCGGGAGCCGGATCGGGCCCATCTTCACGAAACTCGCTGGCCGATTTCCCGGTCCACTTGCGGAAGGCCCGGCTGAAATTGGACAGGTCCGCGTAACCCAACTCGTAGGCAATCTCACTCACCGACTGGTTGGTATAGCGCAGTAGCTGAATCGCCCGGTCCTTGAGCACCGATTCCAGAATCTCGCGATAGGTGGTGTCCTTCTCCGCCAGGCGGCGCTTGAGTGTCCGCGACGACACACAGAAGCGATCCGCCATGGCCTCCAGGGAAGGCAGCGGTCCCGGTGTCATCCGCAGCATATTACGAATCGCCAGGGTAATATCGCCCTGATCCTTCAACGCCTTCTGCAATTCGAATTCGCACTGTTCACGGGCCATGCGGGAGGCATCCGCATCCGCCAGCCGCATGCGCACGTTCAGCAGCTCCTTTGGAAACACCATCATTTCCTCAGGCTTGCCGTACTCGAAGCGTACTGGCAACTGATTGGCGAAGCGGGCGTAATAATCCGGTTCGGGTTTGCTCAGATGCACTGTGACTCCCGGTAACTTGCCGTCGGTCATCGCAAAGCCCCGCTTTTCGGCATCCTCGCGGTCCAGCAGTTGCTCGGTCAACATAATCAGCGTGGCGCTCACGGTCTCTGCCAGGAACGGATACAGCCCGGGTGCATCGAACTCGGTACGGAGCTGGACCAGGACGTTTTCACCCGCCTCGGACTGACTCATGCTGAGGAAGGGTGCGCGAAGCTGCAGGTATCGGCGAACGGAATCCAGGGCATCGGCAAAGGTCGGGCTGGTCAGAGCGGCAAAGCCCAGGGTGCCATGGATGGTCAGCCTGAGTTCCCGCGCCAGCATGAAGCTCAAGCCGTCCTTGCCCGCCAGATCCAATGCACGCTGCGTCATCAGGATCGCGTCGGTCACGAACACCCGGCTGTCATTCGCCTTCAGGTCTTCTGGTGAGAAGCTCAGCCCCTCGTACAACGAGCGGTCATTATAGCCAAGCTGCCGCACGGTTTCGGCCATGACCCGCATATACACGCCAGGCACCAGGAAAAACCCCAGCATCTGCCGTTCTTTGTCCGGGCTGGTGTTTGCCATAGGTTGTCCTTTGGGTGTTGTGGGAAAGTTACTCTGATGCTAACAGAAGCCAGCGACCGCAACACTGGGGCTGGAGGCACCTGTGATACTGTCATCATAGTCAATTTAAACCGCCATTACTGTCCCAACCTGAACGGCAGGCGTCCCCTTCACGCATTCACAGTTGTCGTTGACTTGCCCAAACTGCAGACATGACATCAGCCAAAGCGTTCAGTCGCAGAGGAGTATGAACATGCTGAGAACAAAAACTGCAGAGTCCAGGGCACCGGTTTCCAACACGCCGGATAACGTCTCCATCAAGCCCCAGCGTATGGGCTTCGAGTTTGGCGAGCAGGTCCCCCGTTACTGGCTCGATAACAGCTACATTCTGAGCCACACCATGAACGCTCTGTCGGTTCTGTTCCCCCAGGGTGAGCAGTTCTTTGTGGACTCCGTGCGCTATTACCGGGATCAGATTAACGACCCGAAGCTGAAGGCTGAGATGCGTGGTTTTATCGGCCAGGAAGCGATGCACTCCCTGGAGCACGATGCCATGAACCAGCATGTGCGGGATAGCGGTATGCCCGTGGAAGAGCTGGAAAAGCATCTGGAAGTGGTTCTCGGCATTGCCAAGAAGCTGCCCAAGCGGCACCAGCTGGCCATTACCTGCGGACTTGAACACCTGACCGCCATGATGGCCGACATGCTGCTGGAGCGCAGTGACGTCCGCGAGGACATGCACGAAACCATGCGCCCGCTGTGGATGTGGCACGCCATTGAAGAGACCGAGCACAAGGCCGTAACCTACGATGTCTTCCAGGAGGTCGGCGGCACCTATGCTGAACGCGCCTTCTACCTGACGTTCAGTACCGCCATGCTGGGTGTGATGGCAAGCTACTTCACGACACGAATGATGCTGAAGGATCCCAAGCACTTCTCGCTGAAGGACACCGCCAAAGGGCTGTGGCGTATGTGGGGCAAGAACGGCACCTTCTCCAGCCTGATCCCGACCTGGCTGGAATACTTCAAGCCGGGCTTCCACCCCTGGGACCACGACAACAGCGAATTGATTGCCAGCTTCAAGGAGCAGATCAACGAGCACATCGCGCCCCAGTACCAGAACGGCAACCGCCGTACACTCCAGTAATCACTGCAGTCGGTATTCACTGCAGTCGGTAGCACGGCTTTCAGGTCAGGTTATGCCAGCGCGTAACCTGACCTGATCACTTCTCCTCCCCGCCATAGCCGCCACTCGCCAGGCGCGTAGATGTCCCACTGTTCGTCCGTCGTCAACGGCTCAGTCACGATGACGCTGACAATATCGTCCGGCGTGGTCTCCGACTCGAAGTCCACGGTCACATCGGCATCCTTGAGTCGGGCGGGGCCAAACGGCGCACGGCGGGTAATGCTGGCCATTTTGGTCGTACAGTAGGTAAACAGCCAGTCGCCATTGCTTAACAACAGATTGAACACGCCCTCACTGGCATAGTTCCGGGCTAACGCAACAAGGCGATCCAGCACCTCGTCAACCGGGGTCTCACGGTCACAGTGCTGGCGAAGATCGTTGAGGATATCGCAGAACATGGCTTCGCTGTCTGTCGAGCCCACCGGCTCGTAAAACCCCTGGGGCGCATGGAACGAGGATAGCTGGCCGTTATGGGCGTACACCCAGTAACGCCCCCACAGCTCACGGATAAAAGGGTGAGTGTTGGCCAGACAGATCTCACCAACATTAGCCTGGCGGATGTGGCAGATGGCCACTTCGCTTTTGATCGGATGGGTCTGGACCACTTCGGCGATACGGGAACTGGCACTGGCACCGGATTCATGAAAGGCCCTGACGCCTTTGCCCTCATAGAACGCCACCCCCCAGCCGTCTTTATGGGGTCCGGTTTCGCCGCCGCGGCGGGTCAGACCGGTAAAGCTGAAACACAGGTCGGTCGGGGTATTGGCGCTCATGGCCAGTAATTCACACACGGTTCAACCCCCTCAGCCAGTAAGCATTTCACCTCTCGGTGTTATCGGTCCCACGGGCGCCACCCGGTTGCGGCCAGCGCGCTTACCACTGTACAGGCAACGGTCGGCCACGCGAAACAGTTCTTCCGCCTGCCGGCCATGATCCGGCCATTGGGCAATACCGAAAGAGGCGGTGACGCGTATCCGCGACTCACCATAGACAAGCTCACTGTCAGCAATACGCTGGCGCAGCGCATCCATCAACTCAAAGGCATCGGCCGGCCTTACATCTCTGAGGATCAGGCCGAACTCCTCGCCACCGAGACGGCCAACGGAATCCGTCATCCGCAAGCGTTCCAGCAGGCACTGACCAAGGTTTCGCAACACATGATCGCCAGCGTCATGCCCCATGCTGTCGTTCACCATCTTAAAATGGTCAATATCCATAATCACCAGAGCAAACCCGGTACCACTGCGCTCACACTCGGCGATGGTGCGGCTCAGCTTATGCTGAAAACTGCTGCGATTTGCCAACCCGGTCAGGGCGTCGGTCTGCGCCAATGTGACAAGCCGCTGTTCCGCCTCTTCCCGGCGAATCTCGTACATATGCACGAAGGTGAGCATCAGGGCACCGCAAAAGACCATATTGAGCAGGTCGATCATCACGTGGGCACTACCAATGGATCCCAGGTGAATAAAATAGACTACACAGCCCACAATCATGAAGGGCACACTCAGAATTAGCCCCTCATGCTTGCCAAGAAGCAGGTAAGCCAGCACTGGCATCATCAGCACCCAGACAAACGCCGACACCGACGCTTCCGGTAAAAGTATGATCACCAGGAAAAACGAAAACAGGGTTACCAGGTACCCATAGATCCATTGCTGGAGGTGGGGGGAGGTGCGCAGGCGGACCATGCCAAAAAGCAGCAGGGCACTGGCACACAACTCGATGGTTGCGACCCACCAGAAACCGTTGAGCAACTGCAGGAAGGCAAAAACCACCAGTGACAAACCGGTGATCAGAAACAACAGCCGCATTAACGAACGGCGATGGCTATCGCGAAGACCCGAGCGGCTATGTTCCAGTGTAGCCCCCAGATCGGAGTGATGAGGCGTTTTCATGCTGACTCTTTCCCTAGATGAACAGCAAGTATAGAAGTAAAACTCTGTATGTAAAATGTACAGCAGATTGCGATCCAGTCGCAACCTGCTACACATTAATTCATGCCTCAGACATACAGGTTCTTGCGGGAGAATCTCGCTACCAGTGGCTGATAAGCGGATCCCAGCAGACGGTTGATCGCTTCGATGCCCCAGGCATCCGGGCCCACCAGAATGCGGGATTCGTCCTTCAGAATACCTTTTACAATAATTTCAGCAGCCTTCTCAGGTGTGGTCATCGCCAGCTTGTCAAAACCCTTACGCTGGGCATCGGCATTTTCCGATTTGCCCATACGGGCAGCGTTGGCAATGTTGGTGCGAATGCCACCGGGGTGCACACAACTGACAGCCACCGGCTGATTTTCCAGCTGCATTTCCTGACGCAGAGCTTCAGTAAAGCCACGCACGGCAAATTTGGCAGCATTGTAGGCGCTTTGCTTGGGCACACCAATCAGGCCGAACACGCTGGATACGTTAACGACATGGCCGTCACCGGAGGCAATCAGATGGGGCAGGAAGGCACGAGTACCGTGGGCAACACCCCAGAAATCGATGTCCATCACCCATTTGAAATCGTCATCGGTCATTTCACGAACGGTGGCAGACAGGGCAACACCGGCGTTGTTGATCACCAGGTTTACCTGACCAAAATCCTTGGCGACCTCTTCGGCATGGGCGTAAATCGCGTCACGACTGGACACATCCAGCTTGTAGGTTTTAACGTCCGCGCCACCCAGCTCCTTCACGGTTTCCGCCAGGCCGGTTTCATTCACGTCCGACAGGGCGAGGCGACAACCACGGGCAGCGAGTGACTTGGCGAGGGCGCGACCAATGCCGGAACCTGCACCGGTAACAACCGCAACTTTGTTCTTCAGATCTTTCATGGCCGGGGCCTCTTCATTGTTTTAAAGTAATTACTCTAGCAGGTGTCCGGTTCCAGACCATGGCATAAGAGGTCGCCGGTACCGGGCACTCAGGCCAACCGCGAGAGCCATGCTACAATCCGCTGCGACTTTCCAAACCAACCACTGACGGACATGACCTGTATGGAATGGAGTCTCACGCATTTCTGGCTGATTCTGGCCCTGATCCTGAGCCTGGCGGAGCTTGCCTCCGGTGTCCTGGTGTTGCTGGCTCTCGGCGCTGCAGCCGCACTGACGGCATTACTGGCATTCATTGGTATGTCTTTCGAATGGCAACTTGTGGGCATGGGGGTGTTTTCCGGCATTCTCGTTCCTGTCGCCATTCTCTGGCTTCGCCCCCGGTTCTCACCCAAGGGAATCGCTTATGGCACCACGGGCACCGGTGTCGAGTATGGCCGCCGCTACCATTGCGAACAGCGGGATTTTGACGGCGCCTCCGGCATCAAGGTCAATGGCGATTTCTACCGGATTCGCACCAGTGATACCGGGGTTACGGAATTACCGGAAGGCACAGAAGTCATTTTTGAACGATTCGACGGCACCACCGCCGTTGTCCACAGCGTCAATCACACGGAGTAACGAGTATGGAAGCATTTATGTCACCCGGGCTAATCATCAGCCTGGTCCTGGTTGTCATCGGTGTCGCGATCATCGCCAAAGGTCTGGTGATCGTGCGCCAGTCCGAGGTCATGGTTATTGAGCGCCTGGGTTCCTTCAACCGGGTACTGGAGAGCGGCGTAAACATCATCATTCCTTTTATCGAACGCCCCCGACCGATCACCATGATTCGCTACATGCGCATGGGGGATGACTACCACCCGGTCACGACTGATGAGACCCGTATCGATCGCCGTGAAACCGTGATGGACTTTCCCGGCCAGCCCGTGGTTACTACCGACAACGTCACGGTCAAGATCAATGGCGCCCTGTATTACCAGATCATTGATCCCCGGCGAGCCGTGTATGAAGTGGCGAATATGAGCCAGGCGGTGGAAGTGCTGGCGAAAACGACCCTGCGCTCGGTGGTCGGCAAGATGGAGCTGGACAAGCTGTTCGAGTCCCGCAGTGAGGTCAACAACGCCATCCAGTCGGAAATGGAAGAACCCGCCTCCAAGTGGGGGGTCAAACTGACGCGGGTGGAAGTGCAGGACATCAGCATGCCCGAGGAAGTGGAAGAAGCCATGCGCCTGCAGATGGCGGCAGAGCGGAAGCGTCGCGCCACCGTGACCGAAGCGGAAGGTGAGAAGTCCGCTGCCATTGCCATGGCCCAGGGCCAGCGCGAGTCGGCCATTCTTAACGCCCAGGGTGACAAGGAATCGGCCATCCTCCGTGCCCAGGGTGAGCAGGAATCCATTCGCCTGGTACTGAGCGCCATGGGCGAATCGGAAGAGAACAAGCAGACCGTTATTGGCTACCTTCTGGGGCAGAGCTACATCAAGGTGCTGCCGAACATGGCCAAGGACGGCGAGCGGGTGTTCGTACCCTATGAGTCGTCCGCACTGCTGGGCTCCATGGGCATGTTCCGTGAACTCGCGGGCAGCCCGGAAGACGTGGTGCGCCAGTCGGTCCAGCGTGATGGCCTGCGCGGCGGCATGGTTGCCTCCTCCGGCGCCGCTTCCTGAACGGGCATTACCCCAGCAGGTTGTCCAGGGGTTGCTGGTAACCGGGGGCAAACACCTCCATGAAGTAGGCAACCTCGGGTAACCCATCCTGTTCCAGCCGTCGTGCGATCTGCTCGGCGGCTGGCTCAAACTCCTTGTTACCGGTGCGGATCTCAGCCTCACATTTCAACCAGGCTGACAGACGATCTGCGGCCTTGATCAGCTCCTGCTCCTCCGCCGACAACTGAGACTCTCTTATATAGGGCGCGAAATCTTCCCTCAGGTCCTCCGGCAACAGCGCCAGCAGTTCCGCCTCCGCCTTGTGTTCGATATCCCCGAACGCCTCTCGCATGACCCGCGAGTGATATTTGACCGGCGTCGGCATATCACCGGTAATGACCTCAGTGGCATCGTGATACAGTGCCGCCGCCGCAATCCGGTCTGCGTTCACCGAACCATTAAAATGCCGGTTACGAATCAGAGCCAGTGCGTGGGCAAGGGTCGCGACCTCCCAGGAATGGGTCGCTACGTTCTCCTCGATCGCATTGCGCATCAATCCCCAGCGCTTGATCCAGCGCAAGCGGGAGACATAGGCAAAAAAATGGCTCAGGGGACGGCTCACAATGACTGCTTCCTTTTGCTCATGTGTCTATACTTGACCCTTTATGACTAGAATACTGTAACAGTACTCTGGAAGACGCTTACACCTATACCCCGGGATCGCTATTGTGTCACCTGTCCAACTATTCAGAAATACGATTCTTGTAGCGGCCTTTTTCGCCAGTGGGCTGACGTTCTCTGTGGCAAGTGCCGAGACGGAGATCCGGGTAGGTGTGTATAACTTCCCACCCATTGCCAGTATCACCGAGGACAATCAGGTCACGGGTTTGCTGGCTGACACGCTGGAGCGCGTTGCCAAGGCCCATCAGGACATCCGGTTCAGGATCATTCACACCTCACCCCAGCGCCGTCACCTGGATTTCGAGGCGGGTCTGTACGATGTCATTTTCTTCGAGAGTCCGGAGTGGGGCTGGGAAAATCATGATTTCAACGCCACAATGCCCATCCTGACCGATGAAGATGTATACCTGGCCCTTAAGAAACCCGGTCGTGACGCGAGTTTCTTTGATGATGTGAACAAGCGGCGAATTGTCGCCATTTCAGGGTACCACTACGGTTTCGCCAATCTGGAGACCAACAACGCGGAGCTGGAGAAACGATTCGATATCGAGTTTTCCGACAGCCACCGCCGCAACATAAACCTGATCAAGGCCGACAGGCCTTCCGTTGCGGAAGTTGCGATTGTCAGCCGCGCCTACCTTCAGAAATATCTGGAGCGCCACCCGGAAGACTGGGATACCTTTCTGGTATCCGAGGTTCCCGACCAGTCCTACCGCCTGTCAATCATTACCCACCCTGACGCTCCAGTCGACGACAAGGACATGATTCGCCTGTTTGAACCGCTGATGGAAAGCGGGCAGTACCGGCAGCTCGTTGAGCAGTGGGGGCTGCAGTTACCGTCGGGTTTCCTGACCAGTTTTCCCTATCAACTCCCTTAATCTGACTAACGGGCATCCAGCGCAAACTCGACGGCGACCCGCCCCTGATCGTCAGCCATGGCATTGCGTACCGGATCCAGTAAAAACAGCTGCTTGGATGCAACGCCATAGTCTTCCAGCATTTGTTTCCGCAGCCAGACGCCCCGCGCGGAGGCCAGATTACCCAGTGCTTCCGGGGGCAATGAGCGGTCTCCGGCCAGGTATTCCTGGCGCGCCTGCTCCCAGGCTTCATCGCTCAGCCCCCCGCCATTCTGTTCCTCCAGCCGTTGCTTCAACAGCGCCAATCCATCCGCTTCCGGCGCGACCACACCCCGGATATTGAGCAACAGCGCCGGCCGCTCCGCCAGAGCATCCGCAAGGGCATCCAGTTTCGCCTGCTCACCCTCGGCCAACGCGACCTGGCCCGCCAGGAAGTTGACCTGGCTCAGTTCCTCTCCGGACAAACCCGCCAACTCTGCAACCGATCCCAGAACGCTGAAGGGGGAGGCTGCCGCCTTGGCAAGGATGTTCACAAACGCCCGCATCACCACTTTTCCGACACTGAAATCGGGATCATCCAGGTTGCCGCTGATCGGGACATCAAGTTCAATCACGCCCTTGCGGTCCCGCAACAGCGCAAGTCCCAGCTTCACCGGCGCACCGACGGCCTCTTCACTCTCCACCGGCTGCCCCAGCTCCAGCCGGTCCATCACGATCATATTGGTGGCGTCGATACGACTGCCGGCGATTTCGTAAGTCATATCGACATTGAGTTTTCCGCTGTCCACTCCATACCCGAGATAGCGCCCGAAATAAGGCGACAGATTCGGCAGGGATGCGTTCTTCATGTCCAGACTCAGTTGGCTGACGTCATCAGTGCCCAGGGTTCCCAGGGTGCCTTCAAAGTTCACGTCGGAAACGCCATCCACCCGGCCTCGCAACGACACCTTGCCCTGTTGCGGCGCAATATTACTGATCCCGGTGACCGTGCCTTTCAGCTCATCGAACCTGGTCGTAAACGACGGATCAAGGGTTCGGTCGGTGTAGGACACTTTGCCGTCTTCCAGCAACAACTGCTCTATGCGGAAGATAAAATCTGGCTCACCCTCACTGTCCTCCTTCCGAGTCTCGGCCTCAGACTCCGCTGGCGCCCCGATCTCCTGGATAATTCGCTCGACATTATGCAGGCCATCACCACCGCGCACGACGTTCACCGCGGGCTGACTCAGGGTAATGGTGCCGATTTCCAGGCGGGCCGGATGCACGTTGTACTCCAGCGGTGCGAGGCGAAGCGTTTGCCAGCCCAGCAAGGGTTCATCTGAGTCCGGCAGGGTCAGGTCGAGGGCAGACACTTCCGCTGTGCCGCTGAACGTCCCCGTTAGCGGCTCCTTCTGGCCATCCAGATCCAGGTTTCCATCTACAGCCAGCTGTCCGCTTCGCACGTTCAGGTTCGCCGCCTCAAGGATATAGGGTTCAAAGGGCGCCAGTTGCACTCCGGAACCGGTCACACCGGCCTCCAGGGTAAATGGCTGTAACGTCGCCTGCCCCTCCAATCCCAGCGAACCACCTTTGGCAAGCGTCCCTTGCAGTCGGTAACGAACGGGGTCCTCTAACTTGTGGCTGATACCACCCAGGGTCAGGGCCAGGTCCTCAACCGTGATATCCGCCGGCGTTTCCGGTTGGCGATCCCGCCATTGCACCCGGCTATTGCTCAGCTCTACCTCGGCGATCGACCACAGAAATCCCTCATTTCCGGTTTCCGAGGCATCCGTGTCGGTCTCGTCTTTTGAGCCTTGCTGCAATGGAACCAGCAGGTCTATCTCGCCTTCGGCACTGCGCGCCAGGGACAGATCCAGAGCATCCACAGTAATCGTGCCGATATCGGCACGGCGCCCCGTCAGGCTGAAACCAATCTGGTCTACAGCAAGGCGTCCATTTGTCAGAGCGGCGTCTTTCTGATCCTCGTCCAGCGCCAATGCCAGCTCCTCCAGCTCCAGCAAGCCATCCGAGGTGGTCAGGTGCAACTGTTCTGCCACACTCAATTCATAACCGGTACTGACGGTGACGTTCCCGCCTCTCAGCTCATAGGGTAGATACGGCTTCAGAAAATGCTTCAGCGTTGCGTGATCCACATTGGCAACTCGCAGAAAGCCCTTTGAGTAAAGTGGGTTAATGCTCAGGTCGCCTTCCCACTCGATGGTCTGGCTACCGAGCGCCGCCAGCAGATAGTAATTGCTCTGGGATCCCTCTCGCTGCCAGGTGGCAAGATCGTTAAGGGTCAGGTCGAGGGGGGAAATCCGGAAGTCGGCAGGCTCCTCCTTGCTGAAATCCCGGAACAACAGCTCACCACCATTAACGGTAATCTGCTGAAAATACAGTTTCGGCGGTTCGGACGTATCGTCCTCTGCCGGCTCCGGCTCAGTGGCGGCAGGGTTGGCCTCGTTCCAGTCCCTGGCAAAATTCACGCTGTAATCATTCAGCAGGTCCAGGCGGATAAATGGCTCCTCGAGCGCAATGGCCTGCAGCCCAACCACACCGGTGAACAGTTTCCAGAACCCCAGATCGACAAACAGACGATCGAACCCGATCACTTTTTCGCCATCGGCGTCATCCGCGGTCAGGGCGCGGATATCCAGGTTCATGCTGAAAGGATTGGTCCTGATCTCCTCGACCTGCGCCTGCCAGCCCATTCGCTGCTCAAGTTGTTCCGGGACAAACCGCTGCAGCCACCAGGGCAACAGAAAAAAGCCGGCTAACGTGTATGCCAACAGCAGCAACACCAACCAGAACCAGACCTTCCTGTAGACAGGTTTTCGCGTTTGCGCCTTGGACACTCCAGAGCTCCCCGTTTGTTGCGCGTCAGTTTCCATCACTCTTCAATCCTGAAAGAATAGACCACCGTATGTTAATGCGTTCAATAGTACTGAAGACTCACCTTTTACGACAGGATCCATCGAATGGATATCAGTGACATGCGACGCGACTTCGAGAGCGAAGGCCTGGAACGGGACGCGCTGGATGACAACCCGATAAAGCAGTTCCATAGCTGGTTTGACGACGCACGGGCGGCGGGCATTCTGGAGCCCAACGCCATGTCTCTGGCCACCACCGGCAGCGACTCCATGCCAGATCTACGGACTGTGTTGCTGAAGTATTACGACGATCAGGGTTTCGTATTCTATACCAACTACGAAAGCCGCAAGGCCAGGGAATTGGCACAGAACCCGAAAGCGGCGCTGTTGTTCCCGTGGATTGCGCTGAATCGCCAGGTAAAGATCCAGGGCACCGTGGAAAAAGTGAGCAAGGCGGAATCGCTGCGTTATTTCTCCTCCCGTCCACGGGGCAGCCAGATTGGCGCCTGGGTCTCGGAGCAGAGCAAGGCCATTACCTCCCGCGGTCTGCTTGAGCAGAAGGTGGCTGAAATCAAGCGTAAGTTCAGTGAGGGGGAAATCCCGCTGCCCAGTTTCTGGGGAGGATACCGGGTAATACCGGAACGGATTGAGTTCTGGCAGGGCCGGCCCAGCCGTCTGCATGATCGTTTTGAATACGTGAGGCAAAGTGATGGCTGGCACATCCAGCGACTGCAACCCTGAGACGGCAGCCACGGTCTGGCTGTGCCGGGAGCCCGAGGCCGGGGCTCTGTCCTGTCCACACTGGCTGACCGAGTACGAACGAGCCACGGTGGCGCAGTTCTCCGGCCCCAGACAGCGGGAGTACCTCAGCAGCCGCTGGCTGATTCGACAGGCAATCGGACGCCGCTCGCAATGCCCCCCACGGGAATGCGAACCGGTCAGCGGTCGCCCTGTCGCTTCAGCCCGGCCGGATGGCTGGCACCTGTCCCTGAGCCACAGTGGTGGCTTGTCAGGCTGTGCTGTCAGTGACCAACCGGGTATCGGCCTGGATCTGGAACCACTCCACCGACATCCCCACTGGCAAAAAATCGTGCAGCGGTGGTTCACCCCGACAGAACAGAACTGGCTACTCGCCAACGACAGCCAGGAGGACTTCCTGCGGGTGTGGACGCTCAAGGAAGCCTGGCTGAAAGCCACGGGGCGGGGCATAGCCGGCAACCTGCAGACACTGGAAGTACGGCCGGACTTCAGCCTGTCCGGTGACCGTCACGACGCCGGATGGCAAGCCGCCAGCGGCGAACTGGGAGGCTTCCTGGTGACCCTGGTTTACCGGCATGACCGCCAGACGCTGCCTTGCGGAGGGCTTTTGTCCGGACCAGACGTCGACCTGGACCTCGACAGACCGATTCCACTGGACAGCCCGTTACGCTTCAGTTGGCACCGGCCCATCGCGCCCAGCCTGACCCGATAAGGAGCCCTTATGGATGAGAACAACCGTTGCCCCTGGTGTGGCACCGATCCCCTCTATACCGCATACCATGACACGGTATGGGGGCGCCCCGAGTACGATGAACTCGCGCTCTTCGAGAAGCTTTGCCTGGACGGTCAGCAGGCCGGTCTGAGCTGGATTACCATCCTGCGCAAGCAGCACAGCTACCGGTCCGCCTACGACGACTTCAATCCGGAAAGGATTGCCCGCTACAACGACGAGAAAGTGGAGGAATTGCTGGGCAATCCCGGCATCATCCGCAATCGACTGAAAGTAAAATCAATTATCCGCAACGCCCGAAGCTATCTGGACCTGAAAGAACGGGGCGTCGATTTCAGTGACTTCCTGTGGTCGTTCGTGGATGGCGCACCGATTCAGAATCACTGGCAGAGCCTGTCAGAGGTACCGGTGACCACCGCTGAGGCTGAAGCCATGTCCCGCGCGCTCAAAAAAGCCGGCTTCAACTTCGTGGGGCCGACCATTGTCTACGCCTTCATGCAGGCGACCGGCATGGTCAATGATCACCTGGTCAGCTGCCCACAACACAGGGAATGTCAGGCTCTGGGGAATTGATCCTATTGCTACCGGGGAGCGTAAGTATTGGCGTACCACGTCACCCCGGAGCACCACGGTGAGAATAACATTCGACGAACTCAGTAATCGCGACGACAACGCCATTGATCTGCTGGAGATCATCTCCATCGAGGGCCAGCAATACATGGCGAGACTCCATCTTGGCAATCGGCTGCTCATTCTCTCCGATAAAGAGGGTAAAACCCTGCTGTTTCGGGGCAGCTGGCAAATTCAGGACATACTGGGAGGCTACGTTATCGCCAGGACAGACATCGTCTATCCGTCGGCATACCACGAGATGGTCGGGATGGAGCCTGCGGACATCAGTCCGATGAGAATCAGGGTACAGGGGCAAACATCGTGATTGCAGTAGCCCGCCTTGCGATTCTCGTTGGCCTTCTGGGCCTGCTGCCCTTCGTTGCAGCCATTGTTTCGCTGTTTCTCATCCCGGCGCACAGCGTGGCAATCATCGGCTGGTTCTATCTCTACAGCGCGGGCGTTCTGGCCTTCATGGGCGGCGTTTACTGGCCCATTGCTATGCAGCTGGAAAACCGCTGCTACCCGCTCTCACCCCTGGTGACCATGCTGCTCAGCCAGGTTTTCTTTCTGTCCGCCGGTCTTGGCCTGTTGCTAACAACAGCGTGGCAGATCGCGTTGTATACCACCGCCTATCTGGCTCTTTACTTTGTCGACGCCCGATGGATGAAGGCCTTTTGGCCGGCGTGGTACCTGAAACTCCGGCTGGTGCTCACTGCCGTTGTTGTCGCCTGTCAGGTCGCCGCCGGCACCTGGTTTTTCACGACCCACTGAGGGGCTCCACCCCCAGCTTTGACTGGATTTTCCGGATAGCACCCTTCTCAATCTGTCGCACTCGCTCGCGACTGATGCCCAGGTCGTCTGAAATGACCTGGAGGGTGTCCGGCTCTGGCATTCCCAGCCCGAACCGACGAGATAGCACTGAGCGCTCCCGCTCCGTCAACTCCCCCAGGATCTCCGCCAGAGTCTTCTTCCGGTCACGCTGCTCCATCGAGTGCTCAGGCGCCAACTGGTCATTGGCACTCAAACTGTCACCCAGAGTGAGGCCGCCAGAATCAGAGACCGGTGTATCGACGGACAGCTCCCGACTCGCCAGTGCCCGAAGCTCACCAATCCGGGAAGGGGACGCTTCCATTTCCCGCGCCAGCTCGCTCTGAAGCGGCGCCCGCCCGAGGGCCTGATGTAACCGCATGGACACCCGACGCAGCTGACGGATCTCATCCACCACGTTTTCCGGGGTGTGAACCAGGCGGGTGCCACGCTGCAGACAACGCTTCACCTCTTCGCTAATCCACCAGTAGGCGTAAGTGGAGAAACGGAAGCCCCTGGTCGGGTCAAAACGTTCCACCGCCTTGATCAGCCCCACGTTCGCATCCTGGATCAGGTCGGCCATCGGAATACCGTACTGGCTGTAACGGCGGGCGATGTGAACCGCCAGACGCAGATTGCTCTCGACCAGCCTGCTGCGGCATGCACGGGCAAGATGGTAGGCGCGGCGACATCGGGTCGAGAAAGCACAGGCATCACCGAGACTGCCCACGATGTCGCGGTAGGTCTGCGGAGAGTCATCAGGCAAAGCCAGTTCCTGGCCAATCACCTGATAGCACCGCGTCAGTTGACGAACAAGGCGTTGCTCGCCTTTGTCTCCCAGAAGTTCATACCGGGACGCATCCCTGAAGTACAGCCCCACCAGAGAATCCGTTTCACCATTTGGGGTTATGGTCGGGGACGGTCCCAGCCTTACAGACTTGGTCATGGCTTTGGTACCGTTCAAAAAATGTACTGAAGAATACGACTGAGGGCGGGGTGTGGATTTCCCCGGAGAGGCGGGACAAACAACGCAGCCCCGGACGGAATATTGCCTTCCGGCCGGGGCTGATTCAGGCCAGGTATCAGGCCGCGACGATGGCGTACTCGTGGTTGTGCGGTTCGATAAGAACACCGTGAAGGGCAACGATGGCCTTCTCGTAGTTGTCCTCGTCCACCACAAACTGAATGTCCACCTGGCGCATGCACTGGTGCAGGGCAAGAACACTGATGTCCTCGTCCGCCAGCGCCTTCACTGAACGGGCCAGGATGCCAGGCACTTTCATGTCACTGCCGATGGCGGAAACCACAGCTACCTTGCGGGTATTGATCTCCGCATTCGGGAACTCTTCCTTCAGCGCCTTGACCACCCGCTTGACGTGCTTCAGCGTGCTGCCGACATAGTGGGTGATGGTGTTGGCGTTGGTGTCCTTGGACATGAAACGCACCTTGAAGCGGCTCAGCACATCGAGGATGCGACGATCGGAGCCCGGCTCACCCTGCATGTCCTGGTCGAACACCTCAATGGCAAACACGCCCTTGGCGCCAGCAACGATTTCCACCTGAGGCTTCTCACTGACGTAATCGCCGGTGATCAGCGTACCGGTGTGCTCCGGCTCAAAGGTGTTCATCACCCGCAGCGGGATTTCATTCTGGCGCATACCCTTGCCAGCACGGGGGTGGATCGCTTCCATACCCAGGTTGGCCAGCTGGTCGGCGACGTCATAGTTGGTCCGGCCCAGGGGGACCACCTTGTCAGCTCCAACAATGTTGGGGTCGGCGGAACTGAGGTGGTATTCCTTGTGGATAATCGCTTCACGGGCTTCAGTGATCACCGCCACCCGGCTGAAGGTCATCTCGCTGTAGCCACGATCGAAAGTCCGCATCAGACCTTCCTTGCACTGGGCATACCCGGTCACGATGGGCAGTTCGCGGGTCAGGTCGACCGCGTCGAACGCCTGCTTCAGCTTCTCGTCCAGGGGCAGCAACTCATTGTCGCGCCAACCGGTGAGATCCACGAAACGGGCGTTGATGCCTTCTTGCTGAAGCTTCAAAGCGGTGTTGAAGGCACTGTGCGCTTCACCGATACCGGCAAGCATTTCGCGCACGGTCAGCAGATGTTCTTCCAGCTGGAACTGGCCGTAGGAACACAGACGCTGCAGGTCAATAAGGCAACCGCGCACACCCTCAATACGGTCGGTGATGAACTGGTCCGCCTGCTGCTTGAGCATGGGATCTTCAAACAGTTCACCGTTGATATCGGTCAGGAACTTCACCAGCTTGGTGAGGTCGTCACCCCAGGCCCAGTCAGACTCGGCATCGGCAAACAGGGCATACACGCCCGGCTCACCGGTCTTCTTGTGCTCCAGCAGCTCGTTAGTGACGCCACCGTAGGCGGACACCACGAAAATGCGCTGGTACAGATCTTCCTTGCTGCGTCCACCGATGATGATGTTGTCACGGACGGCCTCGTAGTTGCTCATCGAGGTGCCGCCGATCTTTTCTACGGTATGTTGTTGGGTAGTCATAGTGTTGCCTTCGCTATCCTGCAGAATGAATGTCCGGATGTGGGAGGCGCCTTACGACGCCTCGCTGATCCCTTCCTGCATGATTTCGTCCACACTTTTTGCCAGCAGCTCGGCACCTTTTTTCAGGTCTTCCTCGCTCGTAGTCAACGGCATCAGGCACTTGATCACTTCATCGTTGGGACCACTGGTTTCGATAATCAGGCCATGCTCAAAGGCACGCTTGGTAATCGGACCCGTAATATCGGCATGTGTGGCTTCAATACCACGCATCAAACCGCGTCCCTTCATTTTGAACTCACCCGGGTACTTGTCGCAAATCGCCTGCAGGGCGTCGCCCAGTACCTTGGTCTTGGCCTTTACTTCGCTGGCGAACGCGTCGTCCTTCCAGTAGGTCTCCACCGCTGCACGAGCCGTTACAAAGGCCATGTTATTGCCGCGGAAGGTACCGTTATGCTCACCGGATTCCCAAACGTCCAGCTCAGGCTTGAACAGAACCAGGGCCATCGGCAGGCCGTAGCCACTGAGAGACTTGGAGACCGTCACAATGTCCGGCTTGATGCCGGCAAATTCAAAGCTGAAGAACTCGCCGGTACGACCGTTACCCGCCTGGATGTCGTCCAGGATCAGCAGGATATCGTGCTTCTTGCACAGCTCGGACAGGCCTTTGAGCCACTCCGCACGGGCGACGTTCAGACCGCCTTCGCCCTGAACCGCCTCAACGATCACGGCTGCCGGCAGCTCAACACCGGAGGAGCTGTCAGACAGAACCTTGTCCATGATCTCCAGGGTGTCCACGTCGTCACCCAGGTAACCGTCATAAAACATAAAATCGACGTTGCCCAGCGGTGTACCCACACCACCCCGGTGGTGCTTGTTACCGGTGGCGGCAACGGCGCCCATGGTCACGCCGTGAAAACCGTTGGTGAAAGAGATAATACCGCTACGACCTTTGACCTTGCGCGCCAGTTTCATGGCTGCTTCCACACAGTTGGTACCGGTGGGACCGGTAAACTGCATTTTGTAATCCAGGCCACGGGGATCGAGGATGTGCTTCTTGTACGATTCAATAAAGTCGTGCTTGGCAGTGGTGAACAGGTCCAGACCCTGGCTGACACCGTCGGCCTCAATGTATTCCAGAAGCGCCTTCTTGAGGATATCGTTGTTGTGGCCGTAGTTCAGGGAACCGGCACCGGCGAGAAAATCCAGGTACTCTTTGCCATCTTCGGTGTAAAGATGCGCATTCTTGGCGCGGTTAAAAATCACCGGAAAGGCGCGTGAATAAACGCGTACTTCAGATTCGGTCGACTTGAAAAGTTCCATTGTCTTGCCTCTTAGCATGTCAGGTTCGAGGTAGAAGTGGGACAGCCCATCGGTTACGTCGCGATCAGCCAGCCACACGTTGGTTAAAGCCTTCTGGCAGACCTACCTCAGTGGTCTGCCGGCTACTCCAGATAGCGGTCAATAACGCCTGGTCAGTAACAGACTCTCAGACTGGCTTGGTAAAGGGCCCGATGCGCAGCAGGAATTCAGAATCGTGCTTGCCGCCGAAATGGGTCTCTTTCTCGAAGTGCTCGTGGAAGGTGAGCTCGGCTCCCAGGTCACGGGCAAACGAACGAAACAGAGCCCAGGACGCTTCATTGTCCTCGGTGATGGTGGTTTCCAGATGCGTCACGTTCTTACACGCGTCCCGGGCCACAATCTCTTTCAGCATCCGCTTGGCCAGACCCTGTCCACGACCTTTCTCGTGAACGGCCACTTGCCAGACAAACACGGTTTCGGGCTGTTGGGGAGGGATGTATCCGGAGATAAAGCCGACCAGATCGCCGTCCTTCTCCGCGGCCACGCCGGTCTCGGCAAAGTGGCTGCACTGCAACAGGTTGCAGTAAATCGAGTTGGGGTCCAGCGGAGGGCATTCAGCCACCAGCTGGTGGAGCCTGTAGCCATCATCTTTCACGGGTGTGCGAAGGGTGATGGCGGTGGTATTCGAGCCTTCTGATGTCATAGCGTAATCAATTCGCGTCAAAAAATTAGGGTTAAATTATATAGACCACAAAATATATTTCAAGTTGGGCCTAAATGACCCGCGCCAAACAGGCAGCGTGCGTCCTATTAGAATAGACCGGATTGAAGCAATCGCCAGTGACAACTTGATTACGAACTGGAAGGAAAAACAACATGGTCCTGGCTCAGGGAGGTGCCCGAAACAAGACGGTTACGATAGGAAACCGCGGCCGGCGAACCTGCAGGCCAGAGCCGGTCAAACTGCGACAGCCAGGCATCGAGATCATAGGAAACAGGCATAAGCGATACGTTCAGGCCAAAATGCTCAATGCCTGCCACAGGCTCTGCCAGAGGGCTTGTAAAGCCCAACCGGGTGATCAGCCCACGGGGGTCCGACAGCAGGTTGCCCATGCCCGCAGAGCCATTATTGGCCACCACACGAAACCGCTCATCGACCATCCCCGACCATAAAGCGGGAAGGCAGGTGTGGGTGGACGTAATCACGTCCGCTCCCGAAGCCCTCAACCATTTATCCAATGACAGCTCATTGCCCGCTGAAAAAGATTCATGTGCCAGCCCCCAACCCGCCAGTGACTCCGGGTCACCGTGCAGCACCAGAATCTTTAGGCCTCCAAACATCAGGCACCGATACCTCGGCAAGCCAGACAGCCGTTTTTGGATATCCGGGTGCTCACAGGCCAGCGCCTGAAGCCGTTCCATTATTCGATTGGAACGCTCAACCACCCCCTGATCGACATAATCGGGATAGGCACAACCACAACCGGCTCCGACGCTGGGCGTCGCCAGTTCAAAATCAACATTGCCCAGGATAACCGTATGATCCAGCACCCGGTTATTGATCTGCCGGAACAGCGTGTCGCTGGCATTGAACCAGTTGAAGTCGCCATTGAAGACCAGCTTGACCCGATGGCCCTGGCGTTCCTCTGCCAGCGCCATCTGTTCAATCTCATCCAGGGCATAGGGGTTGCCGTAAAGCCCACCAATGACAAACAGAACATCCTCGGACACCTGGCTCTCGTTCTGACAAAGAGAAGCAGGATGGTAGCGATACGCCAATGGGCAACTACGACCTTCAAGGTCAGCCATGCCCGACACCACTGGCGGCCAGAGACTTGCCGGCCAGGCGCCTTAACACCAGCGGCAGGAAGAACCCGGCGGAACAGATAAGGAAGCCGTAGGCATTCACGCCCAGCAGCATGGCGTACTTGCCGTCACCAATGGCCCAGCTTGATGGAATCAACCCGGTAGCCAGCAGAACCCCCAGCCCCAGACCGGTCCAGAAACTCAGGTGAAAACTCCAGGGTGACCAGCGGGTAAAGCCATAGAACAGGAACACCGGAGCCAGCCCCATGACCATGGTGCCCGAGATGGTGGTGGCCTTGAGGATATCGGTACCGGCAAACATCGGCAGGTTACCCAGGAAGGCGAACACGATCATCACCACCGCGCCAACACGCATACTCGGCAGCTTATCCGTTGCGCGCTGCGCCAGTCGCGGCAGGTCCACGGCCAGGGATTTCGCCAGCGAGGTGAAGGTGGAATCCAGTGTTGAACCTGCCGAGGTCATCATCACCACGCTCATGAAGAACAACGCCGCCAGCCCCAATGACTGCCCGACAGCCGCCGGGGCATTGCCCATGGCGTCGATACCGTTCAGGCGAGCGTGGACACCCACCAGACTGAAGATAAACACCGCCACAAAGCCCAGCAGCCCGGCCACCACAAAGCTCTTGAGCATGGTCTTTTCCTTGTTCACAAAGCCCCGGTCGGTCAGCACCGGATCGTGGAACGGGTAGCTGAACAACTGCAGCAGGGCCACCAGCAGCAGATCAAAGCCGGCGTTAAGCTTGAACTCGCCATTACTCAGCAGGGCACTGGTATCGTTGGCCGGAATGATCAGGAACAATACCGCCCCAACAAAGAAGACGAACACAAACGCCTGAATCACATCGGTGAAGATCGATGAGCGCAACCCACCTTTAAGGCTGTAGGCCAGGGTAAACACGGTGAACAACATTGCTGCCGCATAGTATTCCCACTCACCCGGCAACCCGAAGTAACCGCCCACCACGGCTGTGTTACTCCAGACCTCGTTATACAACCGAATCAGAATCGCCGCCGCAAACGCCAGACTGGCCAGCCGCCCAAAGCGGGAGGTCAGAAAGTCCTGCAGGCTACGGGCTCCGGTCTGAGTACGAATCAGATAGATCACGTAACCGGCCACCGGAATCGACAACCAGTAACTGGCATAGGCCAGGCCACCGACCACACCATAGGCCGCACCCAGGTTGGCGGCGTTGGTCACCGACTTGGCAAAGATCCAACTGATAAAAATACTCGCAGTGAGTGACCACTGACCCACCGGGTTACCGTGATCATCAGCGCCTTTGTAGAACGAATTCGCGTTCTTGCTTTTAGGCGAGAGGGCGTACATGACCACGCCGTATACCAACAGGAATCCCCAGAACAGGGAGGCTTCAGTGAAGTTCATTGTTCATTTCCGGTTCGTTGTTTTTGGTTTGGGGGCCGGCCAGTCAGGGGTGGGAATGTTTTTCCAAAACGGAGAAGCGTGGCTTCTTTGAATGTTTTGGAAAAACATTCCCACCCCTCACCGGCCACCGTCTTTGGCAATTGCCGTCTGATAAACCTCTTCAGTCAGAACAAGGCCTTTGGGGTTGGGGAGACCTTCAAAAACAGTCAGAGAAGCCACGGTTCTCGTTTTGGAAGGTCTCCCCAACCCCAAAGGCCGCAACTCCAAGTTCTCAGGCTAAACCGAAGCCCGGAAAATCAACCAGGCTCCGAACAACTGGCACCAAACCGATAACAGGCAAAACACCGGTGATGCCGCAACATGATGCGTTCATCCATGCTCTCCGCCAGCGACCCGCCCAGGTCGTACTGGGGATCATCGTCCACCAGCGTGCAGGCGTACACCCGAACCTGATCGCCTTTTTTCACCAGCATCCGTGTGTAGGTGCACATGAAATGAGCCCGGCTTTCCTTGGTCGGGTACTTCTCCATGCAGGTTTCGGTGATCTCCGGGCTGCCATCTTCGGAACCCGGTGTACCCAGATCCGGGAAGGCGGTGAACGCCAGGTTCTCGGGAATACGCCATTCACGGAAAATCTCGCGGAACGCCGCTTCGACGTCGGCGGGAATTTCCTCGGGATCGGTCTGACGCGCGATGGACACCTGGAAGCCCTGTTCGATCAACCAGTGGATACCCTCCAACGCCTGGTCGAAACTGCCTTCGCCGCGATCCTTGTCGTGACGTGCCCGGTCCGGGAAGTCCAGGCTGACCCGGAAGTGGATCTCGTAGGGGTTATCCAGCAACGGCAACACCTGGTGGCGACGCTTTAACAACGGCTCGGTGGCGTTGGTCAGAACGAAACAGGGCCGGTGCTGGCTGGCATAATCGAGGATGTTGACGAAGTCCCGGATCACGAACGGCTCGCCGCCGGTGAAGGAAAACTGCTCCACGCCCATGTCGATGGCTTCGTGGATAAAGGGCTTCACATCGCTCAGTTTCATGCCCGGAATCCGACCATCACCGGGGTGAGAGCCTTCGAGGCAGAACGGGCAGGCCAGGTTGCAGGCGGTGCCGGTGTGAATCCACAGCTCCTTCAGCTTGTCCGCGTCGATATACCCGCGCGGATCGCCGTTGCGGGTATGGGTCCAACTGTCAAGCGCCCTGGGCTCCAGGACTTCCACGGCCGGGATTCGTTTACTGCGGGCCGGTCGGGTTTCGGTCAGGGGCATAGGTGCTCCTCGGTGTTTTCGTGTTTTTGCCACGGCGCCAGCCGTGCAGCTTTTCCAGCAGGTTCAGAACGCCCTGGGGTGCGTGGGCACGCTTCCACTCGCCGGCGGCGTATTTGGCCGATTCGTTCCAGGTCGGGTACGGGTGAATCGTTCCCAGGATCTTGTTCAGGCCCAGGCCGTGCTTCATCGCCAGGGTAAACTCGGCGAGGATTTCCCCGGCGTGGGAACCGACCACCACCGCCCCGAGGATCTTGTCCTTGCCCGGCGGTGTCAGCACTTTGATGAAGCCATAGTCCTCACTTTCGGTAATGGCACGGTCCAGATCGTCCAACTCATAACGGGTGACCTCGTAATCTATCCCTTGCTCCTTTGCCTCGGCCTCGCTGAGGCCGACCCGGGCCACTTCCGGTGAGGTGAAGGTCACCCAGGGCATGACACGGTAATCCACCCTGAAACGCTTGAACTGGCCAAACAGGCCGTTCACCGCCGCGTACCAGGCCTGATGGGCTGCCGCATGGGTAAACTGGTAGGGGCCCGCCACATCACCACAGGCAAATACGTTGGGGAAGCGCAGGCTCATGTCTTCCTCTACCGGCACGGTGCCATTGGGCAGGGTCTCGACGCCGATGTTACTGAGGCCCAGGCCTTCGGTGTTCGCCGCGCGGCCGACGGCCACCAGTACCTCATCAAAGGCAATCCGGACGCGTTCGCCCTGATGCTCGCAGTACACCACTTTCTCCCCGTCCTCAATCGAGAACTCTTTGGCAGCGTGGTTCAGCCTCAGGTCGATGCCATCACGCTCGAACTGTTTCCGGATCAGCTCGGAGACCTCAACGTCTTCTTTCACCAGCAGGCGCTCCCCCATCTCCACCTGGGTGACCTTGCTACCCAGACGACCAAAGGCATGGGCCAGCTCAGAACCAATAGGCCCGCCGCCCAGCACCAGCAAACGCTCCGGCTGTTCCTGCAATTGCCACAGGTTGTCTGAGTTCAACGGGTTCATATCATCAAGCCCCGGTATCGGTGGCATGGCCGGCTTGCCGCCCGTGGCGACCACAATACTCCGTGCTGTCAGCCGTTCAGTCCGACCGTCGTTGTGCTTTACTTCCAGCTCCCATGGAGATACGAACGTTGCCTCGCCAAAGATGCATTCCACACCCAATTTCCGATAGCGCTCGGGGGAGTCGTGGGGCTCCACTTTGGCAATTACCTCCTGCACCCGGTTCATGATGTTCCTGAACGAGCCCTTCACCGGCACCGATTCCAGACCATAACGATTGCCCTGGCGCATGGTATCCGCCGCCTTGGCACTGCGAATCAATGCCTTGGAGGGCACACATCCGGTGTTCAGGCAGTCACCACCCATTTTGTGCTTTTCGATCAGAGCCACCTTTGCCTTCACGGCGGCAGCAATATAGGCCGAGACCAGTCCGGCGGAGCCGCCGCCGATCACCAGCAGGTTGTAGTCATAGGATTCGGGCTTTTTCCAGCCGGCGTACACCCGGCGACGGCGGATGAAGCCCACCACAAATTTCGCAATCAGCGGAAACAGACCCAGTAACGCAAAGGACAACAAAAGTTCGGCCGACAGGATATCCCCGGTGGACTCGACCTGACCCAACTGGGTGCCGGCGTTCACGTACACAAAGGTGCCCGGCAGCATTGCCGCCCAGCTCACCAATGCGTAGGTGCGCAGTTTCATGGCCGTCAGCCCCATGGCGAGGTTGATCAGGAAGAATGGAAACACCGGCACCAGCCGCAGGGTCGCCAGATAAAAGGCACCATCCTTCTTAATACCGCGATCCATCTTGGCGACGGTGTCCCTGTAACGTTCACGCAAGGTGTCACGGGCCAGAAAACGGGCGACAAGAAAGGCGAGGGAAGCACCGATGGTAGAGGCTACAGGCACCGCCGCCAGGCCGTAGATATTGCCGAAAAACGCTCCCCCAGCCAGTGTCATGATGGCAGCCCCGGGTAAAGACAGCGCCGTAACCACCACATAAATGGCCATAAAACCAAGCACCGCAACCACCAGGTTCCGGGCAATCCAGTTCTCCAGAAGCTGCTGGTTGTCCTTGAGATTCTGCAACGTCAGCAGTTCATTACCGCCACTGACGATAAATCCGATGACCACCGCCGCGATCAATGCGATCAGCATCCATTTTTTCGATGTCATGAAGTAATCCTTGTTGCCTGCAATCTGATGCCGCTAAGACACGCGATTCGTGGAAGTGTTACAGAAAAACTGAAATCGTCTGCACTGCAACTGTTGAGCTTTATTTCGTTTTACGCGAAGAAAGCATCCAATGTGTCAACCTGCGCTCATAAATGTTTAACGAATTGATCACGACGTGGGCCGATAATCGCCGGGAACTTTTTGGGAAATCAACGAACTCACTGCTATTCTTGAATACTTATTCACAAAAGGACAGCGCATGACTGACACGGACGATCCCGACGAGAACACACTGATTTCACGAATGAAGTCGGGCGATCAGCAGTCATACCATGAAGCGGTGCGAGCATACAGCCCCGGCATGCTTGCCGTCGCGCGCTTCTACCTTGATCGCTCTAGTGCTGAAGACATTGTTCAGGATTGCTGGGTAACAGTCATTGACGCGATTCAAACGTTCGAAGGCCGCTCGGGACTCAAAACCTGGCTTCACCGCATCGTGGCCAACCGCTGCAAAAACAGACTCAGATCTGCCAAACGTGAAGTCCCGATGGACTTTTCCGATGGCCTCGACCCGGATCTGGACAGCCGGTTCAATGCATCCGGCCGCTGGGAAATACCGCCCAAACTGCGATTTGACGAATCCGCGGATACCTTGATGGAGAACGGCGCGCTCAGCGACTGCCTGGACAAACACCTCTCGGCGCTGCCTGAAACCCAACGTTCCGCCCTGATGCTTTACGAAGCCCACCAGCACAAATCCGACGATGTGTGTAACATTCTGGACGTCAGTGCCTCTAACCTTCGTGTACTTTTACACCGTGCACGACAGAAGATATTTCTCATGGTAGAGACGTTCCAGGAGACGGGCGAATGTTGATGTGCAGGGATCTGGCCATGATTGCCAGTGATTACATTGATGGCGAACTTGGCACCGCCGGGAAACTGTCCGTAAAAATGCATCTGATGATGTGCGGAAATTGCCGCACCTTTATCGGCAACCTGCGCGCCAGCACGGAGCTTATGAAAGCCCATACCTCAGGTACCGTGGACGAAGAATTCGTTCGCCGAATTGATGAGCGTGTCGCTGAAGCGCTTGAAGCGAAAGAACGGGGCAAGGGCAACACGTAGTGCTACTCAGCTTCAAACACGCCGGTGTCCGGATGGAAGGTATACCAGGCAAACCAGAAAGCCCGGGTTGCCGGTAGAAGCTTACCCGTCTCGTCTCGCAGTTCGGCGGACGGTACGCTCGGATCGTAGTGAACACGAACGGCCTTTCCCCCAATCCGATCTTCCAGCACGCCATCGTGATTCGCAAGTTCCGGGAATGGCCAGGCCTTGCTCTCACCATTGTGAGTCCAGCCCAGCACCCAGGTCTTTGGGTGATATTTACGACTAGTGTGAGAAACCGGGAAGTACATCCGATCTGAATGGTCGTAGTCACCGTAGGGGGACTTTCGGTAATCACGGCGGTGGCCGGTGTCAGTGGACAGTACGAGTCCCCTGGACCCTACCCGCTCCCGCCATTTCTGCCATAGCTCATGGCGAACGGCGACCGACTCCAGCTCCTTACCGGCCAGAGGGCCGGCTATTGCCCGGCGTTCAATCTGTGACCAGAGCGATTCAGTCTGATGGTCGTACATCAGCAGGTCACTGTTGTAGAGCAGGCCAGACACCCCGAAAGTTAAGTGACGGCCGTTCACCACCGGGTCAAAGGCCATGCCGGTGCCACAAAGCGGGCAGAACGTAATGAGAACAGGCTTTCCGTCTGACTGGTGATTGACGATCTCGTGCCAGTTCAGAATACCAACCGGAAACGCATACCGTGCCTGGTCATGATCATAGGTCATGACCAGATCGTCCTCCCGCCAGGGCAAGGAGTCATCTGCGCGCTCAAATTTCGGGTTGTTGATTGAGGGAATACCATCACGGGGTGGTCCGCCACTGAGAATCTCATCGATCGGTATCAAAGCGTTGCTCAGATCAAACCCGTTTTTTTCCTGGGCCAGAGCCGGGCGGGTAACCACCATAATCAACGCACATAGCAGTAATACGACACGATTTTGTAACCTCATCGGTTTTCCTCCAGAACACCGATCGACGACAGCGATTCAGTGGAGACCACTAAAACACTGACACCCCGGCATCGCGAGTGTTACAGCGCGGACTTCTGGAATCATGATTTCTCCGCTTCCCGGTGGATCTCCTGCTGTGCTTTACGGGACTGCCTCATCAGATACAGGTCTTTGCTGACACTGGTATAGGTGGACACCAGATAGGGGACACAATACGTCAGCAACACCTTCAGCCAATCCAGGGTCGCTTCGCCAGTAACGGCTTCCCACTGATTGATCAAAACAAGCAGGGTACCCACCACCAGAGCCAGTTTCGCCGCTCGCCTTGGCGTGCCACGACTGACAGCCAGCTCGCATGCCTCGCTACAGCGGCGAACAGAGTGTGCAAATCGGGAAAGCGGCATGAGTGCCTCTCGCATGGCAACGGATCTTCTGCTAACTGACACTTTTCATGTGACAACGTTACAAATTTGAATATTTTCATGGAACTCTTGCAAGTCCCCCACGTATTTGGAACGATCGCTCAAAATCAACAAGGAGAATTCGGATGCCCAAGCAGCTACCACTAGCCCTGTTATTGCTTCGACTTGGTGTTTTTGTCGTTTTTCTATTCTGGACCCTGGATAAACTGGTCCAGCCCGAGCATGCAGCGAAGGTATTCGCCGCTTTCTATGGGCTCGGAGGTCTAGGCGAAGCCGCATTTTATGCTATCGGCTGCGCACAGTTGGTACTGATTCTGATGTTCGTCGCAGGCATGATGAAAACCTGGACCTACGGCGCAATATTGATCTTCCATGGGGTCTCCACACTCTCGGCATTTGCCAAGTATCTGCAACCCTTCGATAACCTTCTGTTCTTCGCTGCCTGGCCCATGCTCGCAGCCTGTGCAGCTTTGTTCCTGCTGCGTGACTACGATACATTGACGCTCTCCAGGCAGCCGGCTCCCGCGACAGCTTAGAATAGCTGTAACAGTGCCCCCGGTTTTTTGTCTGTGCTAGAAACCCAGTAACAACAACCGGGATTAAAGATGTTCCTGAACTGGCTATCGCGGCGCCTTGCCGCCTACCTGTCCAAGCAGATCACCCGTCACTCCATCAGGACATCGACCTGGGAGGCTCTGCAGGGGGCTTTACTACCGGGAGACGTGCTTCTGGTCGAGGGGAATACGCGGATCAGTGTCGCGATCAAGTACCTTACCCAGTCCACCTGGTCACACGCGGCCCTGTACCTGGGTCCGGATGCGGGCCTGGGAGAAGCAGAAGGTGGGCCACGCGTACTTGTTGAAGCGGATCTTCAGGAAGGCATTCGGGCGATTCCACTGTCGTTCTACCGCCATGCCCACATCCGGGTCTGCCGACCGGTCGGACTCAGTGACAATGACATTCGTCGATTGACCGATTATGCCATCAGTCGCATGGGGCACCAGTACGACATGAAAAACGTGTTTGACCTGGCGCGCTACCTGTTTCCGACGCCTCCGGTACCCTCACGTATCAGGCTCAGACTCCTGGCGTTCGGGAGTGGCGACCCGACGCGGGCCATCTGCTCAACCTTTATTGCGGAAGGGTTTCAGCTCCTGAGATACCCGATCCTGCCGATTGTAAGAACGCTCCCCGCAGACGACCCGGACTGTGAGGATTGCGTTATAGAGCGCTTCCGTATCCGTCACCATTCCCTGTTCACACCCAGGGATTTCGACGCCTCTCCCTATTTCCGGATCATCAAACCCACCATTGAAACCGACTTTGACTACAGGACCATCGACTGGGAGGACCAATAGAATTCCGGCTCCGGCTTACCCAGCAAAAAGCCTTGAAGCTCATCACACCCTGAGGCGATCAACCAGTCCGCCTGCGCCCGGGTTTCCACACCTTCTGCAATCACCTGGCATCCCAGGCTATGCGCCATGGAAATCATGGTCCGGCACAACACCTCGTCCTGCTCGTTATCCGGTAATCCGGTAACAAATGCCCGATCAATCTTGATGCGTTTGACGGGTAACGCCTTAAGGTAGGCAAGGGAAGAGTAGCCGGTACCAAAGTCATCCACCGCCAGCTGAATTCCCAGCGAGCGAAATCCTTCCAGAATCTCCAGGGCCAGGGAAACGTCTTTCATGAGTGCGGTTTCCGTGATTTCCACTTCCAGATAATCGGAAGCCAGATTGTGGAATTCAAGCACACTGGCGATATGTTCGACGAGGGATCGATCCGTAAGCTGACGAGCCGAAACATTCACCGCCATCCGGCCCTGGAAGCCATCGTCTACCCAACGTTTCATGGTCCCGATGGCCTGCTCTATAACCCACCGCCCCACCGGGACAACCAGGCCGATTTCTTCCGCAAGCGGCACAAACTCGTCAGGAGACACGATACCGCGCAACGGGTGATACCAGCGTAAAAGCGCTTCATAGCCAACACATTGCCCCGCACAATCAAACTGTGGCTGGTAGTGGAGTGCAAACTGCTCGTTTTCCAGGGCACCGCGTAAGTCTTTGACCATATCCTGCCGATGCTGAACCTGCTCGCCCAGGTCCGACGCGAAAAACTGAATCTTGAGATCTGCCGATTTCTTTGCCCGGTGCATGGCAATCTCGGCATGGCCCAGCAAAGTTCCGGCATCCATACCGTCAACGGGCGTCACTGCCACACCGGCACTGACATCGCATTCGTATTTCATGCCCGCGACACACACAGGAGCCATACAGCTACGAATAACGGCAGCAATCTCCGCTTCTAGCTGATCGTATTCCGGACCTTGTTCAGGCGTCAGTAACAACCCGAACACGTCCCCGCCAAGACGAGCCACACAACCAGGTTCACTGTTGAACCTGGCCAGTCTACGGGCAATCTCCTGCAGTACCCGGTCCCCGATTTCGTGCCCCGCCAGACCGTTCAATGCCTGGAAGTCATCAAGACCGAGGACAACCAAGGCAGACGGCCTGGCATCCGCCATAGTCGGCTCTACCAAAGACCGGGTCAGACATTCTTCGAACAGGGAGCGGTTGGCCAGCCCCGTCAGCTGGTCATACAGACTGCGGATGTGCAGTTCCTGCTCTGTCCGTCTGAGCGAACGCGTGCGCTCCGTCAACAGCTGATCCAGACGCTGGTTCAGGGCCGTCAATCGGTTCAGGTATGAGGCATTCTGTTTCAGCATGCGATTGAAGGTCGCCTCCACTTCACCAAATTCGTCGCAGCGCTCCGGCTTTCGGACGTACATAAGCGGATGTTCTGCATCCGCACCGGCTCTGACGATACGGCTGCGCAACCGTAACAACGGGGACAACATCATGCGGTCAACGACGGCCATGGTCACTACTGTCACAAAGACGGCGATAAGTAGGGAAAGTCCCAGTATTCGCAGGACAAATGATGTCAGCTCCCCGGAAACTCCAGTAATATTGATTCGAGCCCTGACCGGATAATCCCCCAGCCATTGCCCTGACTCCCAGGCAAGATCCAGTCGGTTTGCGTCGGCGCGGGAGAGGTCCCTCAACCTTCCCGCGGCATCCCCTGGCTCTATCACAGGCTCGCCAGTCGTTAGCCAGTGCTCACCAACCATTAACTCAATACCTGTAATCCGGGAACTTTCAAGCAGCAGACTCAAGGAGCCCGTCGTCACTTCGCCAGACTTGGTTGCCAGAAAGGTGGTAAGGGCCTGACTTGCCAGCGTGGCATGTTGACGCAGGAGATTTTCCTCGTGGTTACGGTAGGAGGGAACGAGGATGATGGATTCAATGACCAGGATGGCAACAAACGCCGCCATGGTGAGATTCCGGCACAGGCGACAGGCAATCAGCTGATGTCCCCACTCCAGGATTGAATGCCAATAATCATCGCGCCGACGGGAGATGGCACCATTGCTGAGTTCGACACCTGACTCAGTCCCTCCCTGCGATTTCATCGCACGCCCCCCGTTTGGAGAATAAACCCGACCCACGTACTATCGACACTCCGGGAATAGGGTTGTTACAGACCAGAAACCCGTATTCTTGTTACCACTCAACAATAACGATAAAAGAAACTGACATGAGAGCTCCCGAAAAAGCCGACATCGTGCCGTGGATAGCGCGCATTCTCTCCAGCCCGACAACCCGTGGGCTCCGTCAGCGGGTGCACCGCCTGAACGCGCTCCGAAAAAAGGAAGGGGAGGTCGTCGATGTTTTCATCAATCCCCGGGATCCTTTCAGTTTCGTTTTACTGCAGGCCCTGCCCGACCTGAAACAGCGGTACGATATTCGGTTTCGATTCCAGACGGTCTGGCATCAACCACAGGAGATGTTCCCGGAGCCGGCCATGTGGGCGGACTGGGCGATCACGGACGCAAGCAGAGTCGCTTCCCTCTACGGTTTGGAAGGCCCGAACCTGTCGAAGCACCCTACAGAGGAAGATTTCACCGCCTGCCGGGATCAGTTACTGAACCTGGAAGACAGGGGGGAATACCTGACGCCTGCCCGCGATGCCTTGCGTGCTCTCTGGAGAGGAGAAGCGATCGAGATAGCCAGAGAATCTTCATTATCACAGCCAGATCTGGCAGAGAGACTGCAGATCAATGAGCAGCGACTGAGCGCTCTTGGTCACTACCAGGGCAGCATGCTGCATTTTCGGGGTGAATGGTTCTGGGGTATTGACCGGCTCGACCACCTGGAAAACCTGCTGATCGTTGAAGGCCTCTCACGCTCTTCCACACCAGGCCCTTCCTGGACCCGAACCTGGACGGATCTCGGAGAGAACGCAAAGCCTCTGGATCAGTCACACCCCGCCCGGAACGACGCGCTGGAAGTATTCTTCTCTATCCGCAGCCCATACTCATACCTTGGCCTGGAAAGGGCCATTACGCTGGCAAAGGCCTGGAATCTTCCCCTTGAATTACGCCCGGTTCTGCCCATGCTAATGCGCGGACAGGCGGTACCCGACGCCAAGAAGTGGTACATCTTTCAGGACACCAAACGCGAAGCAACCAAACTGGGCATACCCTACGGATTCGTTGCCGATCCATTAGGGACCGGAGTTGAACGATGCTATGCGCTTTTTGAGTACGCCCGTGCTGAGGGACGGGAAGTCGAGTACATGCGCACTTATGCCCGGGCAGTTAACGCAGAGGGCATCCGCTCTGAAACCGATCGTGGCCTTCAAATCATTGTCGAACGCTCGGGACTGGACTGGCACAAGGCCCGCCCCATACTCACCGATCAGAGTTGGCGCGACTGGGCGGAAGATAACCGCAAGGCGATGTACAGCCACGGGCTTTGGGGGGTTCCGAGCTTCCATTATGGCAGCGTCAGCTGTTGGGGCCAGGACCGTTTGTGGCTGATCGAAGACGAGATCAGAAAAAGGGGTGGAGACTAGCTCCACCCGAAAGGTTGGTTCCCGACCAACAACAAATTGTGGCTCTACTTATTTCTGAACTTTTCCTGCTCAATCCGCATGTACTCGGTGAGCGCAGCCAGTTCCTCTGACGCCCAATCCAGCGGCTGCGAAGCCATCGGCGCCACCATGCAGATCTGGACCATTTCATCGAGATGGACCATGTCCATGCCGAAGTCGGATTTTCCCATTGCCACAAAATGGGGGTAGTCGTTCGAGAAAGTATCGGCGTAGCCGGCACCGTTGGTGTGGCAGGTAGCGCAGGCCAACCCGTTGGACGACAGGGTAGTGTCGTTGAACAGGGTTTCACCCTTTTTAGCCAGTGAATCGGCATCACCCTCATAAGGCTGGTAACCCTCGGGCCGCCGCACAGCTTGCTTCATGGCTTCCGAGACACCTTCGCCTTCGGCCTCTCCCTCACCTTCAGCTTCCCCCTCCGCTTCTCCTTCACCTTCTGCCTCACCCTCGCCTTCTGCTTCTCCCTTGGCCTCTCCTTCGCCCTCAGCTTCACCTTTGGCTTCACCCTCAGCCTCGCCTTTTGCTTCACTTTCGGCTTCTCCCTGTGCGGCTTCAGCTGACGGAATCAAGCTGAATCCGTTATCTGATACCGCCGTCGCACCGGCCATCGCTACAACTGTCATCACCGGTACCGACACCATCAGGTTTCGGGAAAGCTTTCGCAGGAGCTCCGTACGATTTGTATCAGTCGACATTTGATCACCCTCCGGTCGTTATCGTTTGTTGGTCCTACCTGGTCACGCACTCTTCGCCATATTCAATTTCTGCAAATGTCGCAATGTCGATGGGTGCACCCCGAATTCTTCGCTGACTTCAACACCCTCCTGTTCCGCCAGCATGGCAATAATGGCCATATGGTGAACGGTGTGGCTGGCAAGGAACACCAGCTCCCGATCAATACTGGTGGATACCAGACGATCATGGTCATCGCTGACATGGCGCATCAGGACCGACGTTCGGTGCCGGGCGGCCATCAACTGGCCGAGCGAGCTAGCAATCGCCAGGAGCCTGTTACAGGCCGCATGTTTGTCCAGTTCGAGAGGCTCTTCCCGTTGTCGGTTTTCGTAATCAAGTGACCCGGGAGATTGCTCATCCACAGTTCTCAGAAGAGCCATGTAATGGTCAATGATGTGACGTACGTGCTTGCCAATCACGTGCTGCTTCTTCGCCCCGAAGGTTTGTCGGTACACCTGTCCGGGCAACACCGCGAGAAAGTCCGTTAGCTGACGGATCGCGTATGCATTCTCAGCAACAAGATCGTCGCAATTGATGGATTCGGAACTTGAATTCAGCATTTTTGTTCACCCGCATCATCTGGGTTGATTCGTATCTCGACAACGTCATATCCGGGGAGGGCCAGTGGGCCCCGGTGCAAGGAAGGCATTCCCTGCCCGGGCCACTGCCTGTTGATCCGGTGAAAGCAGTCCGGGTCAGCCCTCGGCCTCACCTTCCGCTTCACCTTCACCTTCACCTTCGCCTTCTCCCTCGCCTTCTCCTTCTCCTTCTCCTTCGGCCTCACCTTCGCCCTCGCCGTAGCCTTTCTTGGCTTCGCCTTCACCTTCGCCGTGGGCTTTCCCTTCAGCCTCGGCTTCTCCGGCGGCCAGCATCAGGTATTCACTTTCCGCATTGACGTCAGCGGCCGAGGCACTGAAAGCCGACGCACCAACAACTACCGCAAGGATCGGGCCCGTGTAGCTGATCCCCTTGGCGAGTTTTCGCAACAACTGTCTTTTCTGGATATCTCTGGACATAGTCTTTCCTCTCTATCCGTTTCGGTGGTTAACACCGGGCAATTTGCCCGGATTCTTTTCAGGCAGAGTGACTCACTCCCTGCGTTTCCTGTTCCAGTGGCAAATTCGCCACTGCGGTTTCCAGGTGATTGGCATCCACCAGATATCGATCGATGCCCGCCAGCCAGTCCGCCAGACGTGAGAATCCCGCAGATCCCAAAGGCTGCCCGTCAGCCCCACAGCAGCCGGGAATAAGATGGCGCATGGCCTCACTCACAGAGAGTTTTCGGATACCCGTCTTCTCCCGCAGGGAGACGTGGCTGGGGATAAGCACTGTCTGAATCCGGCGCGTTTCTCCGGCCAGTCCGGAAGAGGCTGCCTGCAGCATCATGCCGCTACCGTCTGCCAGGTGATGAATCGGCGATGCGTACGGTTTGCCGGCAGCATCCGCTTTTAACTCGGGCACCTGGGCCGGTAGTCCCAGCACTGAACAAAGCCCGCCTACATCCTCCGGAATTCTGATGGCACGACTGAACCCGGCGTCGAGACGGCTCGCCATCTCAAGCGCAGGCAGATCACCCAGCTCCCGGTCGCTGTTGGCCACCAGGACGGCATTGTCGGGGTCATCCGGGGAGGCAATCAGGCCAGCATCGAGAACAATCTCGCCGTTATCCGCTGCCTGTCGGGTCAGACACACCATCACCGCCAGTGCCACCCGGGAGAGTGCCAACCGTGACTGAACGACCTTACCGTCCAGAATCAGCGTGTATCCCGGTGTATCACGGACGATTTCCAATCGGGATTCAGCCCCCTGCGGCGATTCGCTCACCATCGGCGTAAGCAGGGGCTCTATCCGGTCAACCAGGGGCTCGCTGTCTGTGCAGAGTTCGATCCGGAAGGCCCCGCACTCAAGGACCCGTGAAAATTGCACAGTCTTGCCAGGGACTCGCGCTTCGACAGCGCGCGGGACAGTACTGACGGAAAAAACAGAGGGGGCATCCTGCACCAGAAGTTGATTGGCGGCCCAGTCCGCCAGCGAATTCCAGACGTCCCGGCGAATGGCCCAGATATCGGGTCGGTCCGCCGCTCCGGGATCAATCGAGTCATTCAGGGCATCCGCTATGTCATCTGGCGCGGCGCCGTCTGTCGCCATCAGCCAGATCAGAGAACCGGTCTCATTCAGGGCGCTGAGATGGCCAAGACGGGTGTCATAAACGTACACACAATCGTCGCTGATCATGTCCTCGGCGTAACGCCGCCTGAGCGTCGGTTGCGTGAGCGGCTCACCGGAGATGGCCTTTGCCAGAACCCAGTCTTCCATGCGCGGCAGGGTGTAAAAAGGCAGGTAACGAGCCGGGGTGTCCGAGGGCAGCAGACGCTTGAAATTCCCCGCCCGCGACAGCTCTGCCCCGGTTTCCGCGATCAGTTGTTGCTCGGGGGTGTCTGCACGATCGGGTTCAGTCTTGCCGTTCAATCCCACCAGGCTGACCAGATCCGCCACCAGTGAACCTTTGATATCCTCTTCGATCTCGCCACCACTTTCGGGACCGGCGCAGACTTCCAGCGACGGGCTGAGGTTGCATTCACAAATCCAGGGTTTGAGCTGGTCATCAACCAGACAATCAATACCAAGCAGTTCGTAGCACCCCCGGGTATCCGCGCCGATTGCCCTCGATCTCTCCCGCATGGCCTCCACTGCGGAGAGGCAGGTCAGGGCGACCAGGTCTTCAATTTGGGCAAACAGAACGTCATCGTCGTGACCCTCCTCCCTCAGCCACTCCCGGTATCGCGCCAGATCTACAAACTCCACCGGTACCTCGGCATCGAGGTTCAGGGCGTTAATATCCGGATTGGTGAGGTAACTGTAAGGATTGTCCGCGTTTTCTTCGTCATAGGGTTCAGAGGCAAGCTTGGCAAATCCCTGACGATAGAGATAAACCCGCAAAGGCGTGACGGAAGTGATGGCGACGTACAGGCGCAGTACGTATTTTCGCCCGCGCATGGTGTGGGGATTACCGATGTACTCCTGGACCATCCAAGAAGAATCCAGCGGAATGTTCGCCGGATCCTGAACCAGCTGAATGCCCTTGCCCCGTGCCGCATTCTTGGGCTTGAGCAGCCAGCGACTGGACGGGTTGTCAAAAGCTTCCTGCTGAAACTCATGGTAATCCTCAGGCATGGAGAAAACCCGGGGCACGAACTGCAGCCGGTCTGTCAGATGAGACGCCCCGCGCTGTTGAACCGCCACCCGCTCCCGAAGCGTGACCAGGCTCTGATAGAGCCGGCTCTTAACCGTCAGGGCGTTGTTTCCCGGAATGTGATTGATCTTGCGGTCAGGCCCGACCTTCGCGAAGTATTCCGGGTCCGGCATACCGGTGTACCAACAGGCATCCCACTCCTGCGGATCATCCCCGGCCTGCCAGCGGGCTTTATCAAGTGATGATTCGAAAAAACGGTCCTGCTCGTAGGTGCGCTTGCCACCCATCCAGTAGTGTCGAGTCATATCGGATTACGCTCCTGTACCGTGAACTTCTGCACCCTGAACTTGCCTTGATTTGTAGTGCACTCCCACATCGACACACCAGATCGGAAGGCGTTACACATCAATGGCAATTTCTTTCCGTTCCTATGGGAGACACAGGGGATGCGGGGTTGTTACAGATAAATATTCACTTGACCTGTATGCAACTCACAGGTTTTATATTCCCTGTCCGTACTAAAACTCTGTTCAAGCAGCCGGAAAACCTGACTTGCCACACACAGCACTCCATAAAACCGTTATAAATCTGCTGTTACTGGCAATGGTGATGCTGCCTGTACACGCGTTTGGTCAATCTGCACAAGAAATGACCGAGCCCTCCGCCCGGTCCATGCACATGGCGATGATGGACTGTTGTGCCAATGAGCAGCACAACGCTTCCATGCATTCTGAACAGGGCACGGCCTGTGGCGACATGACACCGGCAGGTTGCAACCTCGCGGCCAGCCTCGGCAGTTGCAGCACCATGATCTCGGCGCTGGTCTCCGCAAAGGATAATGTGCCCACACGATCATCCTCTGAGCTCAATAGCCTTCCTTCCCACGATCGCTATCTCAGCATTGTCCTGGACACCCTGACGCCTCCCCCGAATTCCTCCCAAGCCTGATACGAGTCTTCTGAATGGATTCGCCCGTCTGGAAAGCCACGGATGGGTGCTTATGAGCTTTAAACGAGGAAACATCAATGCGCATTGCCCTGGTGGCGATAGTGATCGCTATTGCCTTTGGTCTTGGCTGGCTGACAAGTCAGCAAACAATGCCAATGGCCCAATCCAACGACTCCAGCACATCCGCTGAGGATTCGACCCAGAAAGACCCCCTGTACTGGGTCGCCCCCATGGACCCCGATTACCGCCGTGACAAGCCCGGCAAGTCCCCCATGGGCATGGACCTGGTGCCGGTATATGAGGAAAAGGACACCGGGCGAGACGATGGCGGGGTGCAAATCAACGCCGCAGTCAGGGCCAACCTGGGCGTTAAAACCCGGACCGTTTCCCGCGGGCCGGTCACCATTCCGGTTCGCACGGTAGGCTATGTCACCGACGACGAGGACGAGCTGATCCACGTGCACAGCCGCATTGCCGGTTGGGTCGAGGTGCTGCACGTTCGTTCGCTGGGAGAGAAAGTCAGCCGGGGCGAGCCGCTGTATGAGATCTATTCGCCGGAGCTGGTGAACGCCCAGCAGGAATTCCTGATGTCCGAACGTCTCAGGCGCGGCTCAGAGGCGACGGCAACAGGCGGAAAGCTGCGGGCGTTGGGGATGACCAATGGCCAGATTGCCAATCTGAGAAAAACCGGCAAGGTCCGGGAACGCATCACCGTATTCGCCCCCGGCTCCGGTTACGTGGCCGCTCTGCCAGTCCGCACCGGCATGTATGTGCGCCCGGATACCGAGATCATGGCCATTGGCAGCCGCGATTCGGTCTGGGTGATCGCCGAGTTTTTCGAGCGTCAGGCGGGGCTGGTCATGGCCGGCCAGGCGGTCGAATTTACTACACCCGCCATGCCGGGCACCCAGTGGCAGGGCACCATTGATTACGTCTACCCGGAGCTGGATGCCAGCACGCGAACCCTGCGGGCACGGGTGCGCGTTCCCAACGCCGACGGCCGGCTACGTCCCAACATGTTCGTGAACCTCACCATGGACGCGCCCATCGGCGATGACCTGATCACCATCCCACGCCCGGCACTTATCCAGCGCAGCGACAGCCAGCATGTGCTGTTGGCCGAAGAGGATGGCTACTTCCGCCCGGTGCCCGTAAAAACCGGCCAGGAAGCCGGGGACAGGGTGGTCATTCGCGAGGGACTGACAGAGGGTCAGCAGGTGGTGGTGTCCGCGCAATTCCTGATCGACTCCGAAACCAGCCTCGAAGCCGCCATGTTAAGGCTTGAAGGGGATGAGCAAAGCAGCAGTGACACCGGGTCAGACAGCTCGCCGTCAGAACTGATCGGAGGCGTTGGCCGGATCACCGAGCTGGATAGCGAAGGCAGCTCAATCACCCTCGATCATGCCCCCATACCGGAACTGAGCTGGCCCGCCATGACCATGGCGTTTGCTCTTGCCGACTCGGTGGATACCGGTGCCCTGGCCCCCGACCAGACAGTCCGCTTTGAATTCCTTGAAACCCCGGAAGGCTATCTCATCGAACGTATTGAACCTGCGCAAGACGCGCATTAACCACTGGAGAAAACCATGAACCTGAAAACCCTCATGATCGCTGCTGTATTCGGATTAACCCTGAGCCCTGTGCTGGCAGTGGCAGAAACCGGTATGAAATCCATGTCCGGCATGGACACAAAAGAGTCCACAGGCCCGGTCCAGAGCCGGGGCGTGATCACCGCGATCAACACCGAAAAACGCAAGATCACCCTGAACCACGAGCCCATTCCGGAGCTGAACTGGCCGCGCATGACCATGGGATTTTCCGTGGCACCCGAGGTGGATATGAACGGACTGAAAAAAGATGACTCCGTTACCTTCACCCTGAGACCGGCGGAGAAAGGACAGCAAGTGACCGCCATCAGCAAACAATAGTGATAGCGCCGGGGGCGCTGCCGTAAGCGCGCTCCCGACTGTCACCAGACCGGATTCAGCCCATGATTAACGCCATTATCCAGTGGTCGCTTCATAATCGATTTTTTGTGCTGCTTGCCACCCTGATTCTGACCGGGTGGGGATTCTATTCCGTCAGGGAAACACCCATTGACGCCATACCGGACCTGTCGGATGTGCAGGTAATCGTCAAAACCACCTATCCGGGCCAGGCCCCACAGGTGGTCGAGGACCAGGTGACCTACCCCCTCACCACCGCCATGCTGTCGGTGCCAGGCGCCAAGACCGTCCGGGGGTATTCCTTCTTTGGCGATTCCTTTGTTTACGTCATTTTCGATGACGACACCGATCTCTACTGGGCCCGCTCCCGGGTGCTGGAATACCTGAGCCAGGTGGCCGGGCAACTGCCCGATGCCGCCAAACCGGAGCTGGGGCCCGATGCTACCGGCGTAGGCTGGGTGTATTCCTACGCCCTGGTGGACCGCAGTGGCCAGCATGACCTGTCGGAACTGCGGGCCATTCAGGACTGGTTCCTGAAGTTTGAACTGCAAACCGTGCCCGGGGTGTCCGAAGTGGCCAGCGTGGGCGGCATGGTCAAACAGTACCAGGTGGTGGTGGACCCGGACCGGCTGCGGGCTCACGACATTACCCTGCAGCGCATTCACGCCGCCATCAACAACGCCAACCAGGAAACCGGCGCCTCGGTGGTTGAGATGGCCGAGGCGGAATACATGGTGCGGGTCACCGGTTACCTGCAGAACGAGGTCGACCTGCGCCAGGTACCCCTGGGGGTCAATGACAATGGCAAACCCCTGTTACTGAAGGACGTGGCAGATGTGCAGCTTGGCCCCCAGATCCGCCGGGGTATCGCCGAACTGAACGGGGAAGGGGAAGTGGCCGGCGGCATTGTGGTGATGCGTTTCGGTGAGAACGCCCTGGAAACCATCGAGGGCGTCAAACAACGCCTGGAGGACATCAAGACCAGCCTGCCGGACGGTGTGGAAGTGGTGCCCACCTACGATCGTTCCACACTGATCAACAACGCGGTGGACAACCTGTACGGCAAGCTGCTGCAGGAGTTCCTGGTGGTCATCGTGATCTGCGCGGTGTTCCTGTTCCACCTGCGCTCCTCGCTGGTGGTCATTGTCAGCCTGCCGGTGGGCATCCTCGCGGCCTTTGTGGTGATGCATGCCCAGGGCATCAACGCCAACATCATGTCCCTTGGCGGCATTGCCATTGCCATCGGTGCCATGGTGGACGGGGCCATTGTGATGGTGGAGAACGTCCATAAGCACATGGAGCGAACCCCGCTGACACCGGAAAACCGGTGGGCCGTGATGTCACGGGCCGCTGGCGAGGTCGGGCCGGCGCTGTTCTTCTCCCTGATGATCATCACCGTGAGCTTTCTGCCGGTATTCACCCTGCAGGCCCAGGAAGGCAAGCTCTTCGCGCCCCTGGCCTTCACCAAGACCTATGCCATGGCAGCGGCCGCGGGGCTGGCCATTACCCTGGTGCCGGTGCTGATGGGTTATTTCATCCGCGGCAAGGTGTTGCCCGAACACCGCAACCCCATCAATCGGCTGCTGATCACCCTGTACCGGCCGGTGATCGGCTGGGCCCTGCGGCGGCCAGCCCTGATGCTTGCTGGCGGCCTGGTGGTGCTGGTGATCGGCTTCTGGCCGGCCAACAAACTGGGCAGTGAATTCATGCCGCCCCTGGACGAGGGCGACCTGATGTACATGCCCACCACCTATCCCGGTATCTCCATCGGCAAGGCGCGGCAGATTCTGCAGCAGACCGACAAGCTGATCGCCAGTATTCCGGAAGTGGAGACCGTGTTCGGCAAGATTGGCCGTGCCGAAACTGCCACCGATCCCGCCCCGCTGACCATGATCGAGACCTTTATCCAGTTCAAACCCCGGGATCAGTGGCGGCCCGGCGTGACACCGGAATCCCTGCGCCAGGAACTGGACGAAACAGTCAAACTACCCGGCCTGACCAACGCCTGGGTGATGCCCATCAAGACCCGCATCGACATGCTCTCCACCGGCATCAAGACCCCGGTCGGCATCAAGGTGGCCGGCCCGGACCTGGAGGTGATCCAGGGCATAGGGGAAGAACTGGAGCGGGTGCTGTCCGACATACCCGGCACCGCCTCGGCCTTCTCCGAGCGGGTGGCCGGCGGGCGCTACATCAAGGTGGATATACAGCGGGACGCTGCCGCCCGTTTCGGACTGAATATCGCAGACATCCAGTCGGTGGTTCGCACCGCGATTGGTGGCATGAACGTGGGCAGCACCGTGGAAGGCCTGGAACGCTACCCCATCAACCTGCGTTACCCCCAGGGCTACCGGGATTCGGTGGAACAGATGCGCCTGCTGCCCATGGTGACCCCCAACGGTCAACGCATCGCCCTGGCGGACGTGGCGGACATTGGGATCGACCAGGGCCCCCCGATGATCAAGTCGGAAAACGCCCGCATCAATGGTTGGACCCTGGTGGATATCGAGGGTCGGGACCTGGGCAGTTGGGTTGCCGAAGCCCAGGAACGGGTGCGGGACAAGGTCGAATTACCAGCAGGCTATTCTCTGACCTGGTCCGGCCAGTACGAATACATGCAGCGCGCCAAGGAACGCCTGACCATGGTGGTGCCACTGACCCTGGCCATTATCATCATCCTGCTGTACCTGAATTTCCGTAACCTGACCGAGGTGGGCATCATCCTCGGCACACTGCCATTCGGCATGATCGGCGGAATCTGGCTGATGTACCTGCTGGGCTACAACCTGTCCGTGGCCGTGGCGGTCGGCTTTATTGCCCTGGCCGGGGTGGCCGTGGAGATCGGGGTACTGATGCTGGTGTACCTGAACCAGTCCCTGCATAACGCCCTGGAAGCCGTGGACCATCAGCCCACGCGGCTGTCAGCCGACGACCTGCGCCAGGCCATCAGCGATGGCGCTGCCCAGCGGGTTCGTCCGATCATGATGACCTTCGCCGCCATCGTTGCCGGCCTGGTGCCAATCATGCTCGGCAGTGGCACCGGTTCGGAGGTGATGCAACGGATTGCCGGCCCGATGATCGGCGGCATGATCACCACCCTGATACTGACCCTGCTGCTGATTCCGGTGATTTTCTATCTCTGGCAGCGTGCCCGCCTAAGACATAGTGTCCGAAAAGCCGCGCCTTGAGGCTGGTGATTATTCCGGGTGTACGGGCAAGGGACTGCCCCGGATGAACTGACAAAAAAGGGTGGAGACAAGCTCCACCCAAAGCGCTTTCCAATCTTCAACGCCGGCGTTACATGGGTTCAACACAATAATTAAGGTAGGTGGGCTCGAAGACCCCTGAAGCCAGCCACTTTCCTGTGCGCGCTTGCTTCGGGCCCGGCTTTCCGGAAGGTTCGTATCGATAATTGACATAGCCCGGTTCATAAATCCCTGGCGCAACCATTACCCCCGTGTGCAGGATGCCAAACGGCTGGCCGGTATCCTCTGGAGCATAACTATAATTCAGGTAACCGGGTTCGTTCTCAGCGCTAACTCCAGCAGCAAAAACGGAACCGGTAAACAACAATGCGATGATGACAACATACGCAGCTTTCATATCGTGCCTCCTACGGCAATCGCCGTTATGAGCCTTACGATTTACTGACCATCACCAACGCAGATTGTTACAGCGATTCTCTGTCTGGCTTTTTTCCACAGCCCCTCTTACTTCCATCGTTGCAAAATGACCATCGGCATCAAGGATTTTCACAAAGTAAAGGACCTGCGCCTGGACCAGATGCTGATCCAGCCTCTCAAGAAAGCCGCCTGGGATTGAGCAGGGTTGGGGGCGATCGCTATTCAAAAAACGCCAGTGTGCGCACTTCAATGCTTTCCCTGGGCGGTTCGTCTGCAGGGGTGCCCGGATCCTGGAAGGCGGTGTGAGGCACGAAGCGGGCGCGACCGTCGGTGCGGGAGTCATAGCCCTTGATCAGCAGAACCTCATCGCGTTGCATGGCAGGGAAGTAGAGCCAGCGCTGGCCAGGATTGAAGGCAAGGTGGTAGATCTCGCCAGTGCGCTCCGGATAGACCATGTCAGTGGCAATCAGGTCCTCCGGATCGATTGTGGCGGCATCCAGCACCGCCAGAGGTGAGCGCCTGACAGGCCCCCGGATCGGTCGCCATGCGTTGACCTGGACAAACGGTACATCTCGTAGGTGGCGTGCCTCTTCCTCACCAAGCAAGTCCCGAACCCGCTCCGGTGCCGACCACTCTGTATAATCATTATGGGCACGGTCGGCCGGCGTCTTGGCGTTGCCGCTGCCATCGTCACGGCGCCGGGTATGATCGAAGATCAGCACCCTGGAGGCGCCCGTGGCTTCCCGCACCAGAGCCTCGATCTCCGGATAGTATTCCTGTTCGACGCTTGTATTGTCGTAGAAGTCTTTGACGGCACTCGGACGTTGACGCAGTTCTATACCATGGCGGTCGAGTGACAGCTCGGGCGCCTGAGCTCTTGCATCGTGGATGCTCACCTCGCGGCGCTGGAGCTCAGCGTGGTAGTGAGGCTCGGTCTCGCCGGTGAGCGCTTCCGTATGCACATATGGGCGTTGCTCAGTGGGCACCATGAAGGTGATTTCACCTGTCACTGTGCCTGCTTGTATGGGCGTAGTTTCAGTCCATTTGGTCATAGGGTTCTCCGATTTCGGTCTTACTTACTGCTAGAGCTTTATCCCACCGTCCCGGATTTCAAGGGTGGCATGTTCCGATCGAAGTACGGTGGCGGCGAATGGGCTAAAGTCCATGGTGCTCCCCCGAAGCCGGTGCAGGCGTTACTGCACCTGGACCAGATGCCGGCCTCCGTATCCTGATGATCAGGACACGCAACCAGAGTGAATGTTACGAGAACAGATTCCGTAACACCTGCCGAAGACCAGTGTCAGTATGGGTGTACTGCCACTTCCAAACATCCTGACATTAGCAAGGGGCCCGGTACCTAAAAGTGTTTCTGCATTGCCAATGAGGTGGCTGGAATGACGGGGTGCACTTTGCCCTGGCGATTTTGCAGAGCTCTGATGAACGACTTATGGTTGATGGGCAGCGCCAGGAAGAGGCCTGGCCAAGTATCTGGAAAGCGAGCGTGATTAAACAAGCAGAACACCTTCGCGCCTGGCGTATCAGCCCACCCTTGCTGCTGGCAGCGGGGTTCATGGTATTGATCCTGGTGGGTGCCGGGCTGCTAAAGCTGCCGTTTTCCTTGAATGGGGCACTGTCGTGGAGCGATGCCCTGTTTACCTCTGTCTCGGCGGTAACCGTCACCGGGCTGATAGTAACCGATACCGGCACCACCTTCAGCTTCTGGGGCCAGTTGATCATTCTGCTTTTGATTCAGGCAGGTGGCCTGGGGCTGATGACCTTCGCTGTGCTCGCGCTGCTGGCCTTAGGCGGGCGCATACGGGGAAGGCACCAGATGGTCGCCAGTGGTGGTCATAACGAAACCCATCCCCGCGACCTGATGCAGACGGCCAAAGAGGTGGTCAGGCTGGCGCTGATAGTGGAAGGCATCGCTCTTGTTCCTCTGGCCCTGGTGTGGATTCCCGAGCATGGCTGGTTGCAGGGACTGTGGTGGTCCCTGTTCCACAGTGTTTCGGCATTCAATAATGCCGGCTTTACCCTTTCCCCCGACAGCCTTACAGGCTACGCGGGCAATCCGGTAATCAATGCCGTGATTTCCAGCCTGTACATCATTGGTGGGGCGGGGTTCATCGTGATCGTGGGATTGCTGGACTACCCGCGTACCCGCTATCTGAACATCAACGTCAAAGTGGTGCTTCTGGGTACGGCGATATTAAGTGTTCTGGGTACCTTGATGATTTTCCAGCTGGAGTCGGATAACCCCGCTACCCTGGGTGCGCTACCCAATCTTTCTGACCAGCTCTGGGCGGCCTGGCTGCAGGCCACGACACCGCGGACAGCAGGGTTCAACAGCGTCGACATTGCCAGCGTCACCCAGGCCACTGCGCTGGTGCTGATGTTCCTGATGTTTGTAGGAGCCGGTGCCAACGGAACCGGCAGCGGTATCAAGATGGTCACTTTATTTGTCCTTCTGGCCGCAACCTGGTCCTACCTTCGTCAGCGGCACACTCCCACGCTGTTCTCACAGCCGTTGACGATGACCAGTCTACTCAAGGCCATGGCGGTAACGGTCATGGCCGTTACCGGGATCTTTATGGGCACTCTCGCCCTGTCCATAACCGAGGACGCCGACCTGCTGGCCATAGCCTTTGAAGCTACCTCCGCAATCGGCACGGTAGGACTGACCCGCGGCCTGACCGCCGAACTATCCGGCGCCGGTCAGGCAATCATCATGGCTCTGATGTTCGTGGGACGATTGTGCCCACTAGCCGTTGCCTACCTTGTCGGTTCTGCCTTTGCACTGTCGGACAAGTCGGCTCGGTCAGAGCTAGAGATCGGCTAGCACCAGGGTCACCACGGCAAATCAGCATGGTCAACACCGGGCACCCCGCCCGGCTGCCACCAAACTGAGCCCTTCAACCCTCCAGCGTCTTCTTGAGCTGCTCCAGCAGTCCGGCATAGATGCCGTGACAGAATTCAGCGGCCGACTCATCATTCCCTTTCCAGTGTGAATACCACTCCACAAAGGTGCCACCGTCGCCTTCCGTGACCGGACGAACCCGAACATGCCCCTCATAGCTGCTGACGTCATTTGAAGAAACCGGAGAAGGGCCCTCGTCGATGCTGTAGGTGAGCTCCCGGTTGTCGTCGTCGAGCGCATTCAGGGTCTCGTGAAATGCCCCGTTGAGCACCCGTTTGGCGCCCGGCTGGTCGCCCTTCTTGTCCCCGACAACATCAACATTGGTTACCACATCCGGCGCCCAGCTCACGTCATGAAAGTCTCGAAGCTTTGCCCAGACTGTCTCAGCCGGTGCGTTGACCACAATTGATTGATAGGTTTTACCCATGGTGACTCTCCTCGATCTTCTTCGTAAGTGAAGCATCTGTCTTCTGATCCCCTCTTTGCCAGCTTACTTTACGGGTTCCCACTTCTCGACCCGGTTGTCGGCAAAGTTCACGCTCCACACGGCGCCGTCACTCCCGATGGCGACGGCCATGGCCGTGTGGCCGGGGTTTTCCGGCTCGCTGCCGAATGCGGTGAGGTAGTCCCCATCCGCCGCGAACTTCTGTATACGATCGTTATAAAAATCGGCTACAAAGACATTGCCGTCGGGACCAACGGCAATGGACGTCGCGGTGGTGAACCAGCCCTTGAACGGCCCGTAGAGCCCCAGGGCAAACGGCCCTCCCCATTTGTCCAGGAAATCGCCGCCGGCATTGAAAGCCTGGACACGATTTCCATAGCCATCTGCCACATAGAGAGTTCCATCATCGGCGAACGTTACATCAGTAGGGTAAGTAAATTCGCCGGCGCCCCTTCCCGTCTCCCCGGTGGTTCCCCACTGCCGGACAAAAGAGCCATCGGCCCGCAAGTGCTGTACGCGCTGATTGTAGAAGTCGGTCACGAACAGATCGCCATTGCCAGCAACGGCAACCCCTCCCGGGGCATCGAACTGACCTGGCCTTTCACCGGGGCCACCAATGGTTTCCAGGGGATCGCCAGCCAGGCTAAACACCTGAATACGGTCATTCATGTACTCGGGAACGTAGAGCATGTCGCCGTGGATGGTCAGGTTCATCGGTCGCCCAAGCTCGCCGAAGCCATCACCGACGGTACCAAATGCCCGCTTGAACTGCCCTTCGTGATCAAAAACCTGGATCCGCCCGTTGCGGGCATCGGATACAAAGACTTCAGTGTCCGTTACGGCAATGCCGGTGGGATCGCTTAGCTGCCCCGGGCCGCTGCCTTTTTCACCCCAGCTGTGAACAAGAGCATACGGCGGCTCCTGATTCCAGTTGATGGCCCCGCCTGCGCAACCGAGCAAGGCGAGCACTACCACAAGACCGAGAATACTGTAGCCCGACCATTTACCGATTCTTGTCATGTTCGGTCCTGCAAACTAGAAACTGCGGCGGAAACCGACGCGCACAATGTAATCGTCCTCAAGGGCATCGCCATTGAAGTCTTCGGCCACGGGCAGCTGTACCGTGCCTTCGACGATCCACCTCCGGCTGACGTATTGCAGTCCCGGCGCCAGCAGCCACTGGGTACCACCGGAATCGGCATCGGTCCCGCTCCGCAGCTCGTCGCGCTCGCGATGGATGACATTGGATTCCAGCAGGGCATAGATGAAGCTCGGCGAGCCAGGCACCCCCTTCATGCTTCGCGGCCAGATCCGGTATTGCAGTGAAGTGTCGAAGCGGGTCTCGTCGCCTCGTGCGAAACCGTCGTGACGGCCGTTTTCGCGGTAGAGCAGTTGCCCATCCACCTGGTACTGCAGTGTCTGATAAGTGGTGACCACACCACCGAAACCGTCCCAGGCGCCATCGCCAGTCTGCAGCGGGCGTGGCAGTTCGCCGAGCCGATCCCGGTCATTATCATCACCCGTCGGGGCGGTAAGGCCGAACACTGGCGCTATGCGAAAGGTGCTTCCGGTGAAATCCTTCTTGTACAGCGTATAGCGGCCAAACAGCGAAATGTCGCCAAAACCACCGGTGTTACGCTCAATCCGGCCCATGGGCGTGGTGACATCGAGTTCCTTGTTGAAAAAGTAGGGGACCACGCCAAACACGGCCAACTTCGAAGTGACGCCGTACCCCAGGACGCTGCCGAGAGCCTGTACCGAGACGTCGCGATCCATCGGTCCGTTATCGGAACGCTCCCTCAGTACAAGCTGTTCGCGCCAGAGGTACTGCCCCTCCGCTACCGGCAGGGCGGTGTTGAAGGTGTTGGGGGCAGACTGCACCGTATACACACTGGCCAGCAGCAAGGCGCCAACCAGCAAGGACGCCCTGACGGGATAACGGCTACTGCCCATTGCCACCACCTGTCCTGCCCTCGGCTACCGAGTAGGATCGAAGCGTAAAGCCCGCTTCATCAACCGCCTGACGCGCCCGATCCTCGGTGAGCACTTTACCTTCCTGCATGGTGACATGGACCACACTCTCGCCCACATCGACCTGCACGTCAGTAACGCCGTCTACCTTGTTCAGACGTTTTTCGATGCCGTAGCCACAGAACGGGCAGGCCAGGCCGTCCACGCCCAGAACATACTGATTATCGGCCGCCAGCACAGTAATACTGGTAATCAGAGCCGCCAGCAGCAGGGTAAGTTTTCTGATCATGGCAATGTCCTTATGAGTATATAAACAGTGTAGAACCCTTTACCTGCTCCAAGGTCAATCTGCACTCCCTTCTTCTAGGCAGCACAACAGGACAGCTTGCTGACATCCTTGCTGAAGGTCTGGGCACAGAGCTTCAAACCTTCCACCATGGTGAGGTACGGAAACAGCTCGTCGCCAATTTCCTGCACCGTCATGCCTGCCCGCATTGCCATCACTGCTGTCTGGATCAGTTCACCCGCCTCGCCGGTGACTGCCTGCACGCCCAGTAATCGCCCCGAACCCTGTTCCGCCACCATCTTGATAAAGCCGTTGATTTCGAAGTTCACCAGGGCGCGCGGCACGTTTTCCAGATCGAGTGAGCGGGTGTCCACTTTGAAGCCCTGATTTGTGGCCTCTGCTTCCGTCAGACCAACCGTGGCCACCTGGGGATCGGTAAAGACCACCGCCGGCATGGCGCTGAGGTCGAGGGTGGCATCACCACCGGTCATATTCACGGCAGCCCGGCTGCCTCCTGCTGCGGCAACGTAGACAAATTGGGGCTGGTCGGTGCAGTCGCCTGCGGCATAGATTCCGGGCACAGTGGTCTGCATGTGATCGTCCGTGACAACGCTGCTGCCCCGGGTTTCCACGCCGATCGATTCCAGATTCAGGCTGTCGGTATTTGGAGTGCGACCGGTAGCGACCAGCAACTGATCCGCCCGCAAAGTGCCAGCACCGGTGTCTACTAAAAATTCATTATCGAGATAATTCACGCGGCTTGCCTCGGTCTGTTTGAGCACCTCGATGCCCTCGCGGCGAAACGCCGCTTCCACGGCCTCCCCGACCGCCGGATCTTCCCGCGATAGCAGACGGCTTCGGGCCAGCACCGTGACCTGGCTGCCCAGGCGGGCAAAGGCCTGGGCCAGTTCCACGGCCACTACCGAGGCACCGATAACAATCATCCTCCGGGGAATCTCCTCCAGAACCAACGCGCTGGTCGACGTCAGGTAGGGCGTATCCGCAAGGCCGGGCACCGGCGGTATCGCTGGGCGCGCGCCGGTGCCGATCAGGGCCCGGTCGAAGTGAACGATTTGCTCATCGCCGTCATTCAGCCTGACGGACAGACTTTTGGAATCAATAAACCGGGCCTCGCCCTGCAATACCGTAATGTCTGGGTGGTCACGCAAAATGCCCTCGTACTTGGCATCGCGCAGTTCCTCGACACGGCTCTGTTGTTGGGCGAGCAGGGCCGGGCGGTTTACCTCCGACGTCCGGGCGCTCAGACCAGCATCAAATGGGCTTTCACTGCGCAGGTGCGCGATATGGGCCGCACGAATCAGAATCTTCGAAGGCACGCAGCCGCTATTCACACAGGTGCCGCCGATGGTTCCCCGCTCAATCAGGGTAATGACGGCACCACGCTCAGCGGCTTTCAGAGCAGCTGCCATGGCGGCGCCACCGCTTCCGATAATGGCAAGATGTGGACTTTTTTCGCTCATGAGTGTGGCTCCCTGACAGGGGATTTACCGTTACCCTCGTTGGTAAGCGCGTCGTATTGTTTCTTGCGCCACAGAGCGTAGAGGGTCAAGCCAGTGAACATAGCCAGGGCCGGAAGTAGCACATAGTCCAGATAGCCAATCAGAGCAGCCAGACCCATGGCACCAAACAAGATCACCAGGATCGGAGTGAAACAGCACAGTGCAACGATGACGGTGCCGATTACGCTGACACGTAATAGCGTACTTGGGTTCTTCATGAGGGCACTCCGTATCACTTCGTGGGTCTATGATCTAAGCTTACTTCCGTACCTGACTACGGAGTCAAACACATGCCTGAAGCAACAAAATCCATGACCATTGGCACCCTGGCGAAGATGGCAGACACCCATGTGGAAACCATCCGTTATTACCAACGCCGGGGTTTGGTGGAGGTACCGGATAAACCCTTTGGTGGGATCCGGCGTTACGATGAGAAGGCGGTGGCCCGCCTGCACTTTATTCGCTCGGCCCAGTGGCTGGGCTTCAGCCTGGAGGAGGTCGGCGAACTGCTGAAGCTGGAGGATGGCACCCATTGCGACGAAGCCCGGACCCTGGCCGAACACAAGCTGGGCGATGTGCGCAGCAAGATTGCCGGCCTGCAGAAAATGGAGGCCACTCTGGATGATCTGGTGGGACGTTGTCGCTGCAGCCGGGACCCTCAGCGGTGCCCGATGATTCACTCGCTCTACACCGACCTCAGCGACGCTCCCGAAAACCCTGATACGTAGAGCTTAACAACACCCTCCCTGACCGGTACCTTCATCATCGCCCTGATCATCACCATTCCCAAAGGGCAAATCGGTACCGCAATCCTTGAAAATGCCAAAGTGAGTGTCACCCTCACCAATAAACTCGAAATGCTCCGCAAAACGGGTGTCTTTCAGCATACGGTGCGTGTTGCCGCACACCGGGAACACTTTTCCCGCCGGAATGGCGTGGTGCTTGTCGAGATCGAACTGATGCGGGTGGTGCGCGATGGTGCCGCGATAGATCACCGCCTGACCATAATCCTCGCAGGCCGGCTCCAGCCCTTCCAGCTTGAACAATCGGTAGGTGGCCGAGAAGAAGCGGATGGGGCCGGTTTTCTCCTTTTGGGCGCTGTTATTGATGGTAATCGGGCTGTCTGTCACCAGACGCGGGTCCGCAAAGCCGGAGGCTTTCGCCATATTCTCGAAATCGTTCCAGTAGAGCGCGCCACTGAGACACTCGCCATAAAGCACCGGGTCGTTGACCAGTGATTCGGGGATTCGGCGATCCGCGTAGACGTCCGAGAAATACATTTCGCCACCGGGTTTCAGCAGACGATAGGCTTCTCGCAATACCGCCGGCTTGTCCGGAGAGAGGTTGATCACACAGTTGGAGACGATGATGTCGAAGCTGCCCGGCTCGAGATCCAGCTCGTCCAGTTTCTCGATATAGCCCTTGAGGAAACGGACATTGGGCTTGGCAAAACCGAACACATCGGCATGGTAATCCACATGACGACGGGCCACCTCCAGCTGTTCATCGGTCATGTCAACGCCGACCACTTCCCCGGATTCCCCGACCAGGGCCGCCAGTGCGTATACGTCCCGACCCGAGCCGCTGCCAAGGTCAAGAATTCGCATACCTTCCAACTGTTCCGGTGCCACCAGACCACAGCCGTAATACTTCGTGAGCACTTCATCGTGGATCTTGCCAATAATGGGCTTCAGATGACTGGGCATGGCATCGTCAGTGCAGCAGGCATTGGTTTGCAGGTCATCCGATTTCTGCAGTACTTTCCCGTAATAGTCCTTCACCTGATCATGGACCATGGTATTCCTCGCTTTGTCGTCAAGTTATGAAAACGTGTTCAAGGGGCCTTGCCTCTGCACAACTCCTTAGTGTCATTGCCCAATTTTAACCCCAGTCTATGCTTTAGATACGATACACGTCGGAAGGAGGCATTATGAAAACGCTATTGACCACAATGCTAATGATCATCTCCCTGTCCGCAAGCACAGCTTTGCTCGCGCAGGATAACCCGTTAAGAGTCGGGATGTCCGGCCAGTATTTCCCGTTTACCTTTGTCGAGCAGGATGAGCTCAAAGGCTTTGATGTCGACATCATGAATGCCCTGGGCAAGGAAATGGGGCGTGACATCAAGTACGAAACCGCCAACTTCTCAGGCCTGTTTGGCATGCTGGAATCCGGGCGCATCGATACCGTCGCCAACCAGATCACCATCACCGAGGAACGACAGAAAGCCTATATTTTCAGCGATCCCTACGTCTATGACGGCGCCCAGGTGGTGGTCAAGACGGGCAACACCGAGATTCAGGGCGTGGAAGACCTGAAGGGCAAAACCGTCGCGGTGAACCTGGGCTCGAATTTCGAGGCCCTGCTGCGGGAGCTGCCCTACGCCGATGAAATCAACATCAAGACCTATGACAGTAACCTGGAGCGGGATACGGCGCTCGGTCGTGTTGACGCCTTCGTAATGGACCGTGTCAGCGCCAGCCAGATCATCAAGGAAAAACCGCTGCCGCTGGCACTCGCGGGCCCAACGTTTTCCCAGATCACCAATGCCTACCCGTTCCGCGACACCGAGGCCGGACGGGCCCTGCGGGACGAGGTCAACCAGGCCCTGGCGACCCTGCGGGAAAACGGAACCCTGACCTCCATTTCAGAGAAGTGGTTCGGCACGGACATCACTCAGCCCTGAGGGGCACACCGAGGGCTGATTTCCTATGGACGTGTTGAACGTCGACTACATGCTCGGGCTGGTACCTGTGCTGCTCAGGTACCTGCCGCTTACCCTGCAACTGGCGACTGTCGGGATGGTACTGGCACTGATTCTCGCCTGCCTGTTTGCCGTCGTCCGGGTACTCGCTATCCCGGTACTCAACCAACTGACCATCGTATTCATTTCCTTCTTCCGGGGCACTCCGCTGCTGGTCCAGCTATTCCTGTTCTATTACGGGTTGCCGCAGCTGGTCAGTGCACTGACGGTCATCGACGGTATCACCGCGACCATCATGGGCCTGACCATGCACTTTTCCGCCTACATGGCCGAATCCATCCGCGCCGCCATTGTCGGAGTTGATCGCAGCCAGACCGAAGCCGCGCTGTCGATCGGCATGACCAATGGCCAGCTGATGCGACGTATCGTGCTGCCCCAGGCCACCCGGGTCGCGTTGCCCACGCTGATGAACTACTTCATCGACATGATCAAGGCCACCTCCCTGGCATTCACCCTGGGGGTCACCGAACTGATGGGCGCCACTCAGAAAGAAGCCTCCGGTAGCTTCCTGTACTTCGAGGCCTTCATTGTCGCCGCCATCATGTACTGGATCGTGGTGGAGCTGCTGTCCAAGCTTCAGCACTACCTGGAAATCCGTCTGAACAAGGCCTATAGCCGATGATCAAACTGCAGTCACTGAGCAAGCATTTTGGCAAGGCCGTGGTCCTCGATGGCATCGACCTCACCATTGAGAAGGGCGAAATCGTGGTGATCATCGGCCCTTCGGGCACCGGCAAGTCCACCCTGCTGCGTTGCATCAACTTCCTGGAACAACCGACCGCCGGCACGATCACCGTCGGCGACCTGACCGTAGATGCGGACAGTGCCAGCCGGGCGGAAGTCCTCGCCATGCGCCGGCAGACAGCGTTCGTATTCCAGAACTACGCATTGTTTGCCAACAAGACCGCGCGGCAGAACATCGCCGAACGTCTGCTGGTGGTGGACCGCTGGCCGAAGGAAAAAGCGTATCAGCGAGCCCGGGAAATACTGGAACAGATCGGTCTGGCCGATAAGGCGGACGCCTACCCCGCCTCCATGTCCGGTGGCCAGCAGCAGCGGGTCGGTATTGGCCGCGCGATGGCCGCCGGCGCCGAAGTCATCCTGTTTGATGAACCGACGTCTTCCCTGGACCCCGAGTGGGTGGAGGAAGTGCTGGGGCTTATGAAGCAGCTGGCCTCAGAGCGCCAGACCATGATGGTGGTCACCCATGAAATGTCTTTCGCACGGGACGTGGCCGACCGGGTGATCTTTATCGACGGCGGTCGTATTGTGGAACAGGGGCCACCCAGCGAGATCTTCTTCCATCCGCAGGATCCCCGAACCAAGGACTTTCTGAAAAAAATTCTGGCCACTAATCCGGTATGACGGCCAGCCACCGAATCTGGAGGCTCTTCCATGACTAACCATGTCCCAGCCAGCCAAGTCACTCGCATTATCGATGCAATTGCCGGGGGATGGGTCGCGGATGCCGCAAGTCTCGGACTGCACTGGCTGTACGATAGCCAACGCATCATCGAGGTTGGCGGCCAGTCCCCGGAATTCCTGCCCGTGACAGCCGATTACTTCAAAGGCGGGCTTGGCTATTTCGCCCACGAGGGCAAGCGGATCGGTGATGTCAGTCATTATGGCGCCGCGACCGGGGTTCTGACCGACAGCCTGCTGGCCAGTGAGGGCATCCTGGATGTCCGCGATTACCAGCGGCGTTTTCGTACCTTCTTTGGCCCCGGCGGTCATTGGCGGGGCTACATCGACAACCCCACCCGGGTGACCCTGAACAACCTGGGCACCATCGAGCAGAATGCCATTGAACAGGCGCTATCAACTACCACGGCCGAACTGACCGATAAACAGAAGCGCATTCTGGTACAGAAGGTTTTGCCCTACACCCGGCGCCTGAGCGGCGATCAGTTGGCTGCTCCGGTCCGCAAGGCCATCAGCCTTACCTACCAGGAACCGGAGATTCAGGAAGCCGGTGTGCACCTGGCTGAGACCATCGATCAACACCTGCTGCCCGAGAGCGGCGCCGACGATATGCAGTTACCAGCTGTCTCCAAACTGCCGCCTCTGGTGGCCAGTTATTGCGGCAGCGTCAGGCTGATGGCGATCACAGAAGCCGCTGTACGGGTGACCAATCACAATGACGACGCCGTGGCCTGGGCAAAATGCGCTGCACAACTTCTGGACCATATTTACAGGGGTGACCCCATATCAACAGCTCTGGATGTCGCAACCAATGAAGCGCCAGACGCGGATACCCTCAACAAAGCCCGCTCCGGCTCCGTTCTCGATGCAACGGGCGCCGGCGATACCTATGGCCGCACCTGTTATCTGCATGAAGCCATGCCGGTGATCTTTCACATCCTGCACCATGCCAACAGCTTTACCGACGCCGTTCGCGCCAATATCCAGTGTGGGGGCGACTCCTGCGGCCGGGCCTGGATCATCGGGCCGGCCATGGCCGCAATTCACGGCGTGGGGGGTGAGCGAGGCATTCCCCTGAGCTGGCTGGCGCGGGTGACCGATGCCTCTGCAATCCTCAGGGATATCGAGTCACTGGTGAACCGCACATGGGCACCAAAGGCCCACGACGTTGTCACCCGATGAGCGACCTGATGTCGTTCGCGACCCAGCAACGGGACGGCGTGGGGCCCTCATCAAAGTCGGCACAGGTATCCACCCGCATCACCTCGATAACCCCGCATTCAACGATCAGCGTTCCGGATGTGTTAGCCGCCGTCCAGTTCACTCGCACAGAGGCTTCATCATTGCCGGACATGGATTCAACCTCGACCGAAAGGCTCGCCGTCACGTTCCGCTCCGACAACCACTCCAGTGCCGCAATTTCGGCGCACTGCTGAGGTTGGCTTAGTCGTGAATTGCCGCGATAGCAGGGTAAATAGGGCACCCCTTCAACCTCATGCTCAAGGAGGGGCAATACGTGTTCCGGCGCAACGCGACCGTACTTACGCATGGTCGGGAAGATCATGACGCTGGCTGAAAACCGGCATCCACCCAGATGTGAGCTCTCCCAGACGTCAAAGGGTAAACGACGGTTCTTGACCGTTGCCGCAAGCTCACGATAGGCGGCATAGCCAAACTTGGCGCAGCACTTGTCTTTCTTTCCATGAGTACAGCAAAGCAATAGCGCTTCGCTCATCGGTTCACCTGACCAGTTGGCCAGATCACTGCCGGATTCCACCGCTGCCAGAAAATCAGCAAGCTCGCTTCGCTCCACATCGAAATATCGACCTTCTGGCAGCAGATAGATTCTGTGGCTACAGGCCGACCTGCCGCGCTGATCGATCATGTTCACCCGCCGACCACTGGCAGCAATACGCTCTAACCGCTGGGTCAGCTCCTCACCCATATCATGGGCCAGCCGCAGGCTGCGGGACCATTTCGGACGGGGCCAGCTGATTAACAGATTGCTGACCGCGTGGGTTCCGGTGCCGGCCAGTGGGTCACCAGCCCGCAGGCCTTCAACAGAGCAGAATCGTTGGCTGGCGGAATGTCGATCGGAGGGCATATTGGCGTCGCTTTCTGAGATGGCCTGATAGTATTACCTCCCATTCTCATGATCAAACCAATACATCACAAGCATCAGTTCATCACCCGGTTTACCTGCTCCACGAACGCCGCGGGCAACACATCAATCACCGGACGCTGGTCGCCGCTCATTTCCGGAGCCGGCGTTTGCGGTTCCGAGGCAATGATGGACGGATTCTCCGACCAGTGCAGCAGCTGCAGCTCGCCATCGGCCTGCTCCACCAATGCGGTACAGTGCTCCACCCAATCCCCGTCGTTGCAATACAGGCCTTCGGCACTTCTGAGGAAACCGGCGGAGTGAATGTGACCACAAATGAAGCCGTCATAGTGGCCGCGCTCTGCCGCAGTGAGGGCGGCCAGCTCAAAGCGGCGGATGAAGGTACGTGCCTTACCGATACGGCTTTTGACCCAGGCCGCCAATGACCAGTAGGGCTTGCCGTTGAGCCGCCGCCAGGCGTTAAACCAACGATTGAGGCGCAACAGAAGGCCGTGGGCACGGTCCCCCACCAACAGCATCAGCGGGCTGCAGCGCACCACCTGATCAAACTGGTCACCGTGGCAGACCAGGAATCGCCGGCCATCGGCGGTGGTGTGGATGGCCTTGTAGCGGATGTCGATACCGGAGATGGTCTGGCCACAGAAGCGACGGACAAATTCATCGTGGTTGCCCGGCACATACACCACCCGGGTACCGGTTGCGGCAAGGTCCATAAGTTTGTGGACGACCGCCTGATGGGACTGCGGGAAATGTACCCGCCGCTGCATCGCAATCAGGTCGACGATATCCCCTACCAGATAGAGGGTCTCGCAGCGGACGTTGTTGAGGAAATCCAGCAGATAGTCTGCCTGACAATCCGCCGTCCCCAGGTGCACATCGGAAATGAACACACTCCGGTAGTTCCGCATTTCGTCTCCCACCTTTCAGCCATTCCGGATACAGCCACCTTTGCAAAAGGCGGTGACGGGAAGGTGACAGGAAGACGACAATCTGGTGACGGATCACCTTTGGTCCCCGGGTCCTCGATACAGGTGCAACCAGCGCGCCAGCGCAGATTCCGGTTTTCTGCTCAGGTACAGGGGCAGCACGCTCATGATAACCAGGATGACGACAGCTGCCAGAACCGTCAGCACCGGATTCAGCTCAAAGGTATGCCCGAGTCCGGCAAACACGAACGTCATAGGTAGCATGCCGATAAGCGATGCCACCGCAAAACGCCATGCGTGGATCGCTGTCACGCCGGCGGCATAACTGACCAGGGCATAGGAAAACAGGGGAATCAGCCGGGTAAGCATGACCGCAATGAACAGAAACCTCTGGGAGCCTTCGGAAGAGAACACGGGGTTGTTGCCGAATTTACGGGCAACCACGTCACGCCCCAGAAGCCGGGCCAGCCAGAAGGCGATCATTGCGCCTGCCAGAGCGCCGGTCACGGCAATCAGTGTGCCCTGCAACATGCCATAGGCCAGACCGGAAGCTGCGCTGATTGGCAGGGTCGGAATCGGGCCGACCACAACCCCCATGACCATCATCAGCATGAGCAATAACGGGCCCAGCGGACCCTGACTGTTCAGCCACAGCGAGATTTCTGCCGGCGCCAGGCTTGCGGGCATGCCTAACTGGCGCAAGAGTAGCCACAGAAGGGCCATAACGATGGCGACTACAGCCACAATACTGAGTTTGAAACGGGTATCGCCACTAACCATGCGGGCTCTCTGCGTTGTATCAGGCGGTGTTTGCCATGGGCCTCCTGTCCGGCAGGTGTGCATGCCTCGTCTGGCAGAACTACTAACGGAGTTCCGGGTTCAGGGTGTATGTGCCCGTTATCCTGGCACTCGCCAGAACATGCCCGGCCATGGCCTCTCGCACATCATTACCATCGAACTCGCCCTCCAGCCCCAGGCTCTCCCTGTCCAGCGCGTGCACTTCAAAATGATAGTGATGGATGATTTCATCGTTCCAGGGCGGGCATGGACCATCATAACCTGCGTAAGTACCCGCCATGTCCGGGTTACCGGCCAGGAACTGGGTGTAGTTATTCACGCCACGAATACCGATTGGCCCGGGACCCGGATCCTTGCCTTTGGGAATGACGCCGTCACTGTCCTCACCTTCGGGAATCCGGCTGATGTGGGCGGGTACATCCACCAGTAGCCAGTGGAAGAAATCCACCCTCGGGATGTCCTTTGAAACAGTTTTCCCTTCCTGATTCACATCATCTGCCACACTGGGCACATCCGGATCAAACATCATGACCACGAAACTGCGGGTGCCTTCCGGCGCGCCCTCCCAGCTGATTTCCGGGTTGCGGTTGGGACCGAAACTCATGTGGTCTTCCTGGCTGTAGACCCCAAACGCGAACTTTTCCGGGATGGGTTTCCCCTCGTCGATGCCTCGAACCTCTAGTTTCACGGTGCTGCCTCCTGTTGTTGGTTGGCCTTTATCTCGGTAACTCTATCCGGATATCGTCTGTTCTGTGATAAAAAGGTTTTAACAATGGTGGTGTCGCTATGTCCAGATTAGCAGACGCCACCGCAACCAGCCGAGAGCCAGTCATCCCGCATGTTCAACAAAGGCGAGATCATCCATCACACCCGCGATGCCCTGGGGAGTATCCTGGTGATCGATTACCGCAAGCACCGGGTCCTGACCTTCAATTCGGTGTTTGAGCAAAGCAAGATTGACCGTCGTTTTCCTTATCTCCCGGTGCACGAATACAACCGCGCGATGATGTTGCCTGCGGCCTTTGCCAGGCCCCGGCATGTCACCATCCTGGGACTCGGCGGCGGTGTGATGGTGAATGCGTTCCACCATCTGTACCCGGACTGCCGCATTCATGCTGTGGAACTGAGACAGGCCGTGCTGGATGTGGCCCTGGAGTTTTTCGACCTGCCGGATAACGATCGCCTGGCCGTCACCATCGCTGACGCACGCAATGCCCTGGCAGCCGTGCCCGATGCCAGTACCGACATGATCCTGGCGGACCTCTATAACGCCGACCGCATGAGTCCCGCCCAGGCCCAGCGTCAGTTTGTCGATGAGTGCAGCCGGGCGCTGACGGACAGGGGCTGGCTGGTGCTCAACTATCACCGCACACCGGATCCGGAAGGCCCTTATTTCCGCCAGCTCAAGAAGCACTTTGCGGTGTTACTGATGTTCCGAAGCAAGAGCAACAACACCGTGATATACGCCAGCAAGCATCCTTTCGATGCCCTGCATTCAAAAGATCCATTGCTGACGGAGCTGGAAAATCGTCTGCCCATCGATTGGCGCAAGCTGATGACCAAGGTTAACCGGCTGTAGCCAGGCTGTTCAGGTCCACTTTTCCCGGGGAGGTTGGTACTGCCGCATCTGCTTCAGCAGGGTTTCGGGGTCCTCCGACTTGATGAGCATGTCGATGTATTCCTGCTTCAGGAAGCCCGCGCGTTCCATGGCTGACACCATCGTCAGCAGGGGATCGTAGAAACCGTTGACGTTGAACAAAGCGCAGGGTTTTTGATGAAAGCCCAGTTGCCCCCAGGTCCAGGCCTCGAAGATCTCCTCCAGGGTACCGATACCGCCCGGCAGGGCAACGAAGCCATCCGCCAACTCCGCCATTTTGGCCTTGCGCTCGTGCATGTCTTTCACCACATGCAGTTCCGTCAGGCTACCGTGAGCCAGCTCACGGGCACGCAGGTGTTCCGGAATCACGCCGTAGACTTTCCCCCCGGACGCCAGCACGGAATCCGCCACAATCCCCATCAACCCGACATGACCGCCACCAAATACGATATCGGCACCGTGGCTTCCGAAGAACGCACCCAGCTCCCTGACCCTGTCAGCATAGACCGGATCATTTCCACTCCTGGAGCCGCAATAAACAGCGATTTTCATCAAATCTCCTCACAAAGTAGCAGGCAGGTGGCTCCGAGGTCGCATTGAGCCAACCGCCGAAAACTCTAGCATGGAAGTTTCAATAACAAGAACTGCAGGAGTCCCCTATGGCCGGGCGTATCTTGCTCCTTCTTGCCTGTCTGTTCTGGTTGACCACGGCCCACGCGGAGCTTTCCGGGGAGAGGCGGGCATTGATCCAGGAGCTGTTCCCCTCAGCAACCGTCATCAAGGACAAGTTGCCGGACTTCCCCGTGTATCCGGTATACCAGTTACAGGAACTGCTCGGCTACGCCTACGTGTCTACCGACTTCACCCGTCTCCAGGGTTTTGCCGGTAAACCGATCAAACTGCTGATCGGACTCGATACCCGTGGCCGGTTTACCGGCGTGAAAGTCCTGAATCACCATGAACCGGTTTTTCTGCATGGCCTGGGCGAAGAGCCCCTGTTTCAGTTTACCGACCAGTACGAGAACCGTTCACTGCGGGAGCAGATCATTGTTGGCACCTCGAATTCCACCCGGTCCGGTCGGGATGCCGGCGGCAATGTGGTGTACTTTGACGGGGTCAGCAAGGCAACGGTATCGGTCCTGATTCTGAACGACACCGTCCTGTCCTCCGCATTGCAGGTTGCGCGACAGAAACTGGAGGGCTTTGCCCAGGCCGCGCCAACGCGGGCAAAACCGGATTTCTATGAGCCTTTGTCCTGGCATCAGTTGTTAGACCGGGGCTACATCGGCCATTGGCGGGTGGATGCAGCAACGGTTGAAGACGCCATCGGTCGCCCGCTGTCCGATTACCCCATGGATATCCAGCCGTCCGAGGGGGAACCTTTCAGTGAGCTGTTCTTTGGTTATATCAATGCTCCCATGGTCGGTCGCAACCTGCTGGGTGACGAGGGCTATCAGCAACTCATGGAGCGATACGAAGGCGGCGCCCAGGTATTGGCGGTGTTTTCCCGGGGCAGCTTCCTTCATGTCGCAGAAGATTTTGTGCCCGGCAGCACACCCGATCGCATTGGGCTGACCCAGAACAACCTTGCCGTGGAAATGCGGGATCTCAACCTGCTGGGCCCGACCCTCCAGCTGCAGCTGGAGGGTATGCCGGCCTTCGACGCCAGCCACCTGTTCCGTGTCGGCGGCAGCCTCGGCTTCAATCCAGGGGCAGAGGCGAACCTTAAACTGAACGTCACCCTCGCGCGCAATCACCTGATGGTGGATCGCACCACCTTCGACATCCCCGTGCAGTTCAACAACGACCTGTTCGAAACCGTTGAAATCGCCGCGTCCCCGGAGGACACGCGGGAGCCGGTGTGGGTCGGTTTGTGGAAGGAACGCTGGTGGCAAATCTCTCTTCTGGTGATTGGCCTGGCGGTTCTTACGGTTTTTTTCGCCAAACAGAAGACCCTCAGCCGCTACCCCAGGCTGGTGCGCCGTTTCCGCTGGGGCTTCCTGTTCTTTACCCTGTTCTTCATCGGATTCTATGCCCAGGGCCAGCTCTCGGTGGTGAATATCTACACCCTGTTCCTGGCGATCTGGGACGGCTTCTCACTGGATGTCTTCCTGTTGGACCCGGTGATCTTCATTCTCTGGACCTACACCTTCATCACTCTCTTCATCTGGGGCCGGGGGCTGTTCTGTGGCTGGCTGTGCCCGTTCGGTGCGTTGCAGGAGATGGCCGCCTGGCTGGGCGAAAAGCTGAAGTTCAGGCAAGTCAGGGTGCCGGAACGCTGGCACCGTAGACTCATCCTCCTCAAGTATCCCATTCTCCTGAGTCTGGTGGGCACGGCGTTCTATTCACTGACTCTGGCGGAACAACTGGCGGAGGTGGAACCATTCAAGACCAGCATTACCCTGCTGTTTGTACGTTACTGGCCGTTTGTTGTTTATGCAGTGGGACTGCTGGTGATCGGTATGTTTATCCACAAATTCTACTGTCGGTATCTCTGCCCTTTGGGCGCCGGGTTGGCGGTGCTGGGGCGGTTCCGGTTGTTCAGCTGGCTGGATCGGGTCGAGCTGTGCGGCAATCCCTGCCAGCATTGCAAGAACGAATGCGGGATTGACGCTATCCGCAAGGACGGTCGGGTGGATTACGATGAATGCATCCAGTGTCTGGAGTGTGTGGTCATTCTGCGGGACGAGGATCAGTGCGTGGACAAGCGGATCCAGAACAAGAAGCGTGAAAGGCAGGCGAATATACTGGCCACGGATGCGGGCTGAGCCCACATCCGTACTCATGCCACTGCGGGCCTACTGATTTTTCTGCCACTCGAATTTTTTGAATGGCTCATCAACCGGCGTCTCGGCGATATGGTTGATGTAGTTACTCATGGTTTTCTGTGAGAGCACCAGAATCACTTCGAGAACCTGGCGACGCTTGTAGCCTGCACCGTAAAACGCTTCCAGATCTTCCTTGCTGACGTTACCCCGCTTATTCATCACTGCCAGAGTGAAGGTGCGTAGCGCCTCCAGTTTTTCGGTCGGTAGCGGGGTTTCATCACGAAGAGCGTTGGTGATCTCGTCCGACACTTCCATCATCTTGGCAATGCCGGTGTGGGCCGGCACGCAGTAGTGGCAGGCATTTTCGACGTTGATGGTCTGCCAGACCACGGTCTTCTCATCGTTATCGAAGCTGCTGTCCAGCACCAGTTGATGAAGCTTCTGGTAGGCCTCCAGAACACCCGGTGCTTCCGCCATCACGGCATGGAGGCTGGGAATCATGCCAAAGCCCTTGAGTGAGTTTTCCAGCAGGGGTTTGGCGTGTTCCGGGGCAGAATCCATATCGTGAAGAGTGAAATCAGTCATAACCATCCCCTTTTTTTGAGCGACCATTCAACTACCACTCAACCCTATCTGTTATTGAGCAGACGTTCAAGATATAATTGAGCAGTCATTCAAACAGAATGTTGGTGGACTGCTGATATGGCCAGACACGCACGCTATGACCGAAAAGTCGCCCTGGAGAAGGCCGTTGGCCTGTTCTGGGAGAAGGGCTACCATGGCAGCTCGATGAAACAAATCGAGCACGCCCTGGATATGCGCCCCGGTAGTATTTACGCCACATTCGGCAGCAAGGATGGGCTGTTTTCCGAAGCACTGGCCTCCTACGCCGAACGGGGCGGTCGGGAAATGGCCGCGCACCTGGAACAATACGATTCCATCGTGGACGGCCTTCAGGATTACCTGCGCACCATTGCCGCCAGCTGTGGCCCCGATACAGAGGCGCCATCGCGGGCCTGCATGATCGTCAAAACCCTGCTGGAATCCAGCAACACACACAGTGAACTGGCAGCCCAGGCCAACAGCATTCTTGCAGCGATTGAGCATGCCCTGAAAGCAGCACTGGAGCAGGCAAAGGGTCGGGGAGAACTGCTCTCAACAGCGGATTGCAGCCGTCTGGCCAGGCTAATCCAGGCCCAGATCATGGCGCTGCGGGCCATGGCCGAGAGAGGCCTGACGAGTGAGCAACTACAGGCTCTCGGGGACGACATGGCAGCCATCCTGGATGGATACCGCACCCACCACTGACCCCGTCCGTAAGAGTTGAGGGAAAGCGGGACATTGGTCCAATTGTACCTGCTGTCCTCTCCGCGTTAGTATTATCGCGCCAGTATTAGCACCCTACCTTTCATTCGTTTCCAGTGAGGACAGCCAAGCGCTTTTGCCCGAAGAGCGCTTGGCTCTCTTCACTTAAAGGTCTGATTGTCATGGATAAACTTCATCACATTGTCGTAGTCGGCGGTGGTGCCGGCGGTCTTGAGCTCGTCACCAGCCTGGGCAACAAACTTGGCAGGAAGCGCAGGGCGCGCATTACCCTGGTGGATGCCGGCCTGACCCATGTCTGGAAACCCCTGCTCCACGAAGTGGCCTCCGGGTCACTCGATGCCAGTGCCAACGAGATCAACTACCGCGCACACGCCCAAAAGCACCATTATGAGTTCCAGCTTGGTTGCATGAGCGGACTGGATCGTGACGCCAAACAGCTGGTGATCGCGCCCTTTCACGATGAAGAGGGCGTGGAAGTGGTTCCGGAGCGTCGCATCAGTTATGACACCCTGGTGGTGGCTGTCGGCAGTACCGCCAATGATTTCGGCACACCCGGCGCCCAGGAGCACTGCCTGTTCCTGGACAGCCTGATGCAGGCACGCCGTTTCCATAACCTGTTGCTCAATGCTTTCCTGCGCAAGAACCACGATGCGAACCAGGGTCAGACCCACGAACTGCCCATCACCATCATCGGCGCCGGGGCCACAGGCGTGGAACTGGCAGCGGAGCTACGCCTGGCCTCACGGGAGTTACCGGTCTTTGGCATGAGTCATCTGCAGGCATCGGATGTATCGATCTCTGTCATCGAGGCGGCTGACCGTATCCTGCCGGCATTGCCCGAACGCCTGTCCGCAGCCGCCACCCGGGAACTGGAACGGCAAAGCGTCAAGGTCATGACCGGACAACCGGTGAGCGAAGTACGCGCGCAAAGCATTGTGATGAAGGACGGCACCGAACTGCCTTCGGAAATGACCATCTGGGCCGCCGGAATCAAGGCACCCGGCTTCCTGGCGGAACTGGATGGCCTCGAAGTGAACCGGGGCAACCAGCTGGTGGTGGAGCAGACTCTGCAAACCACCCGTGACAACAGCATTTTTGCGCTGGGTGATTGTGCCGCCTGCCCCCAGCCGGATTCCGAAAGACCCGTACCGCCAAGGGCCCAGGCCGCGCACCAGCAGGCGGATGCGTTGTTCAAGACGCTCTGTAACCGACTTGAGGACAAAGAGGCCGTGCCCTTTGTCTACAATGATTACGGCTCATTGATCAACTTCAGTCACTACACCACCGTCGGCAACCTGATGGGCAACCTGTCCGGGCGCAGCATGTACATTGAAGGCAAGGTGGCCCGCCTGTTCTATGTTTCCCTGTACCGCATGCACCAGGTCGCCCTGCACGGATTCCTGAGGACCGGCGTGATCTGGCTGATGGACAGGATCAACCGGGCCATGCATCCGCGGCTCAAACTGCACTAGTCTAATTCGTTAATCCGCTGAGTCCTTGGACCCAGTCGATCATCGGGGCGGGGTAGATACCAAGCACGAGAATGACCACAGCCAGGGCCATCAGGGTCAGGCCGCCAATGCGACTGCCCCAGTCATTGGTGACATCCCGGCGACGCATACCGGGCTCCGGCAGGTACAGGGTCACCATCACTCGCAGGTAGTAGTACAGGCCGATGGCACTGCCTGCGACAACCCCGCCCACCAGCCACCAGCGACTGTCGGCAACGCCCAGGGCAATCACGTAGAACTTCCCGATAAAGCCAGCGGTTAACGGAATGCCCGCCAGTGACAGGAAGCTGACTGTCATCACCGCCGCCAGGTAAGGCCGGCGCCAGAACAGACCCCGGTATACCGGCAACCCGTCAGCATCTTCACCACCAAACGGACTTGAGACCAGGGTGACCACGCCGAAAGCCGCCAGGGTAGTGACCAGATAGGTGATCAGGTACACCCCGGTGGTTTCCGTGGCCAGGGCGTTGCCGACGACAATCGCCACCAGCAGATAACCGAAATGGGCGATGGAGGAATAACCCAGCAGGCGTTTGAGATTGGCCTGGAACAGGGCCAGAAGATTCCCCCCCAACATGGTCAGCAGGGCCAGTACCGTAATCAGGGTCTGCAGCCACTCACTGCTGAAGAACGGTGCCGCCAGCACCAGCCTTAACAGCACCACGAACACAGCCAGCTTGCTGACGGTGGCCAGGAAGATGGTGGCGGGCGCCGGGCCACCCTGATATACGTCGGGTGTCCACAGGTGGAAGGGCACCACGGACAGCTTGAAACCCAACCCCACCACGATCAGGGCAGCGCCGGCGAGCATCCAGGCATCCGGTGCCTGTACCAGCGCTCCAGCCACACCGGCCAGATCCAGGTAACCGGTGCGGGCGTAGATCAGCGCCATACCAAACAGCAGGAACGCCGTTGCCGCAGCCGACAACAGCAGATACTTGATACCCGCTTCCAGAGAGCGCTCCGCGCGAAAGCTGTAAGCCAACATGCCGTACAAAGGCATGGACAAAAGCTCCAGGCTGATAAACAGCATTGCCAGGTGGTCGCTGGCCACCAGCGCCAGGGCGCCGGCAGTGGCGCACAACAGCAGCAGATAAAACTCTTCCTTCGGTCCGATGTAGCCGGTCAGGTAATGATGGCTCAGGATCACCGTCACCAGCGCCGAGACCAGGACCAGAGTGCCCGCCATGACCGCCAAGCCATCCACCTGCATCAGAGGCGGGGAGCTGGTCGCGGGAAAGGTCAGCGGCAGCGCCAACAGACCAAGAACCAGGCCCGCCGCCGAGACCAGCGCGGTAACCGCATGATTTCGCCGCCAGGCAACCCCGAGCATGACGATCACCGCCGTCGAAGCGACAATGATCAGGGGCAATACCGTGACAAGGTCCGCGGTCGTCAGCATCAGCGCACCTCTCCGGCAACGTCGGCCAGACTGCCTTCGGCGAACAGCTCGGCAATGGAAGCAGACAGGCCAGCAGTGATATCCAGCAGAGGCTGGGGATACAGTCCGACCAGAATGACCAGCGCCAACAGACTCAGCATCATGATGTACTCCCGCCAGTCCGGTCCCGCCAGCGCGCCCTGTCGGTACACGGGCCCGAAATGCACCCGCTGCATCAGGATCAGGGAATAGATAGCCGCAAGCACCAGACCGGCACTGGCAATCACCACAACCACCGGCGCCGTCGGGAAAGTGCCGAACAGAATCATGAATTCGCCCACGAAGTTGGCGGTGGCGGGCATGCCCAGGGAGGCCGCGACAAAGCACAGGGTAAAGCCCGGCAGCGCCGGTATCCGACCCCAGAGGCCACCCATGATGGTCATATCACGGGTATGGATGCGTTCATACAGCTGCCCGCTCAGGATAAACAGACCGGCTGATGAGAACGCGTGCGCTACCATCAGCACCACCGCCCCCTGAATGGCCAGTTCCGAGCCGGAGTAGATGGCAATCAGCACGAAGCCCATATGGGAAATACTGGTGTAGGCAATTAGCCGCTTGATGTCCTGCTGGCCGCACGCCAGCACCGCGCCATAGATGATACCGATCAGCCCCAGTGTCATGGCCACCGGCGCAAAGGCCCGGGATTCTTCCGGGAACAGCGGCAGACCGAACCGAAGCATGCCGTAAGCTGCGGTTTTCAGCAGGATGCCGGCCAGATCGACACTGCCGGCGGTCGGAGCCTGGGCGTGGGCGTCTGGCAACCAGCCATGGAAGGGCACCACTGGCAGTTTGACCGCAAATGCGACGAAAAAGCCCAGCATCAGCCAGGGCGCCATCGCCTCCGGCACGTCCGCCCGGCGCAGGACGTCATAGCTGAACGACCATTCGCCGCTGTTACCGAAGTGGATAAACACCAGCGACAGGATCGCCACCAGCATCAACAGTCCGCTGGCCTGGGTGTAAATGAAGAAGCGGGTGGCGGCACGAATGCGGGTTTGACCCGGCGAGCCACTGTGGCCCCAGAGCGCAATCAGGAAATACATGGGCACCAGCATCATTTCCCAGAACAGGAAAAACAGAAACAGGTCCAGCGCCAGGAAGACCCCCACGACACCACCGAGTATCCACAACAGGTTGAGGTGAAAGAAACCGATGCGGTGGGTGATCTCGTGCCAGGAACACAGCACCGCCAGCGCGCCGAGGAAACCGGTGAGGGCCACCAGAATCATCGACAGGCCGTCTATGGCCAGGTGCACCTCAACGCCGAAGCGGGGAATCCAGGACGTCCGCCATTCCAGTAGCCACTGGTTCTGGGCCCCCTGGGGAAAAGCAAAGTCCCCGGTAACCCACAACCAGAGGCTGATCACCAGCACAAACAGCATGGTCGCCAGGGCAATCCACCGCGGCGCCTGCTCGCCCCAACGATCCGCCTGCCAGCACAAGAGACCGCCGAGAAAGGGAATCAGAATCAGCCAGACCAGGATCATGCGACACCCCCCGGGAGCAGCACCAGCGCCAGAAGCATTACCGTGGCGCCCAGAATCATCGCTGTCGCGTAGCTCCGGATCCGGCCGTTCTGGGTTCGCACCAGTCCACCATTGAGGAGTTTGGCCAACAGGGCAGGAAGATTCATCGTCATGTTCACCAGGTCGTACCTCAGCATCCGGACCAGATACTGCCAGGGCCTGACCAGAAGCCGGTCATACAGGGCATCAAATCCCCAGGCCCGGTGCCACAGCGACCACAACAGGGCGCCCAGGCCATGCCCGGCCTGTCGCCGCAGCCACTGGGGACGGGCCAGAAACAGCCAGCCCGCCGTTGCCAGACCCGCGATCACGGTGCTGATGGCCAGTATCTGGAGCAGGGTGTGTCCGGCGTCGGTGCTGGCGCCGGGCGGCGCCGGGAACAGGCCGCCGAGATGCGGGTAAAGCCAGGCGCCCAGGGCAGTGGATAATACCGCCAGCACCACCAAGGGCAGGTGATGGGTCAACGGGTTGGTACCCGGCTCGGCATTACGGGCGTTGTCGCTGCCACAGTCCCCGTGGAAGGTCCCGAGAATCAAACGCACCGTGTAAATACAGGTCAGAAACGCGCCTATAAGGCCCGCCAGCAAAAGCCCCTGGTGGCCGGCAGCCACCGCTTGCCAGAGGATTTCATCCTTGCTGTAGAAGCCCGCCGTCACCAGAGGCAGCGCCACCAGGGCCGCGCCGCCCACCAGGAAACCGCCATAGGCCACCGGCAGCCGCTTTCGCAGTCCGCCCAGTCTCCCCATATCCTGCTCGTGGTGACAACTGATGATCACGGCGCCGGCCGACAGGAACAACAGCGCCTTGAAGAAGGCGTGAGTAACCAGGTGGAAAATGGCCGCATCAAAAGCGCCGACGCCGAGCGCCAGAAACATGTAGCCGATCTGGCTCATGGTGGAATAGGCCAGGATCCGCTTGATGTCGGTCTGGGCGAGAGCGGCAAACGCCGCCAGCAGCAGCGAGACCGCACCAATCACACCGACCAGCCAGAGCACGTCCGGCGCCAGCAGGAAAATGCCGTTCAGCCGCGCGATCAGGTAGACCCCGGCGGTTACCATGGTGGCCGCGTGGATCAGCGCCGACACCGGGGTCGGGCCCGCCATGGCGTCCGGTAACCAGGTATGCAGCGGCAACTGTGCCGACTTGCCCAGGGCCCCGCCGAGCACCAGCAGCGCCACCAGGCTCGCCGTGGGGTCGCCGACCGACCAGACCTCGGAGGCCCGGACCATCACCTGCTGAATATCCAGGGTTCCCAGGTCCCGGAAGATCAGGAACAAACCCAGGGCCAGGAAGACATCCCCGATCCGGGTCACCACAAATGCCTTGAACGCGGCGCGGCCGTTGGCGCTGTCCTGGAAGTAGTAGCCGATCAGCAGGTAACTGCACAGCCCCACGCCTTCCCAGCCCAGGAACAGCAACAAGAGGTTATCCCCCAGCACCAGGATCAGCATGCTGAAGACGAACAGGTTCATCCAGGCATAGAAGCGAGTGACCCCCGCATCCCCCGCCATGTACCAGGCGGCGAACAGGTGGATGAAAAAACCCACGCCGGTAATAACCGCCATCATTACCAGGGCCAGGCCATCCACCGCCAGACCGATGGTCGGCCTGAACGCACCCGCCTCGATCCAGGTCCAGAGCGTAAAGCGCAGGGTTTCGTCGCCGCCGGCATGAAGAGCAATCGCCCAGGCCGTCGCCAGCGCCGCCAGTCCGATGCTGGCAACACCGATCGCGGAGGCCAGACGGGGCCCCAGACGACCACCGGAAAACGCCAGCAGCAGGGTACCGATCAGGGGCAACGCAAACGACAGGGTAACGGCCAACTCCATCATCCGCGCATCCTGCTGGTCAGGTCCAGGTTCAGGGAACGCGCACGCTGGAAGAGCTGAATCATCAGTGCCAGCCCCACCGCGGCTTCAGCGGCCGCCAGGGTGATTACCAGCAGAAACATGGCCTGACCTTCGGGCTGTTTCCAGGCCGTGGCACCCACCACAAAGGCAAGGGCCGCCGCATTCAGCATGACCTCCAGGCTCATCAGTACGAACAGCATGTTCCGCCTCAGCATCAGCCCCGCCAGGCCCAACACAAAGAGAATAGCGGCCAGGATCAGGCCGTGTTCCACCGGGATGCCCGACATCAGTGACCACTCCTGTTCCGTGACGGATTTGAACGACGCCCGACGTGAGAAGCTGTAATCAGAGCCCCCAGTAGCAGCAGCCCCGACAGCTCAACCACCATGAGCCAGGGCCCGAACAGGGTCAGGGCCACCGACCGGGCGGTCAGCAGGTCGCCCTCGATGACCTGTACCAGGTCACCCCGTATCAGCAGGGTCACCAGCACAGCCAGGAGGATTCCTGCCAGTATTGAGGGGCCAACCCAGTGGCGTGGGTGACGCCAGCCCGCGCTGTCTTCGTCCGGGCCCAGATTGAGCATCATCACCACAAACACGAACAGGACCATGATGGCGCCGGCATAGACAATGATTTCCAGGGCCCCGGCAAACGGTGCGCCCAGTGCAAAAAACACCAGCGCCACGGCAATCAGCGACACAATGAGGTACACCACCGCATGCACCGGGTTCTTGCCGGTGATCACACCCACGGTGGCCAGTACCGCCACCAGCCCACTCAGATAAAATGCCAGTTCCATGGATTCTCGCCTCCCGGGTTATGGCAGCAAAGACCTTACGTCCACCGGTTCCTCCTCATTCAGGGCCTGGCCCTTGTCCTTGCCTCCGATGGCCATGCCCGCCACCTTATAAAAGTGGTAGTCGTGATCCTTGCCCGGCCCGTTGATCAGCAGGTCTTCTTTCTCGTAAACCAGTTCCTGCCGGTCGTACTCGCCCATCTCGAAGTCAGGGGTCAGCTGGATCGCCGAGGTGGGACAGGCTTCCTCGCACATGCCGCAGAAAATGCAGCGGGAGAAATTGATCCGGAAGAATTCCGGGTACCAGCGGCCGTCCTCCTGCTCCCCCTTCTGCAGGGAAATGCAGTCCACCGGGCAGGCCACCGCGCACAGGTTGCAGGCAACGCAGCGTTCCTCGCCGTCGGGATCGCGGGTCAGCACGATCCGGCCACGGTAGCGGGGCGGCAGATAGACCGCCTCTTCCGGGTAGTTCACGGTCTCCCGTTTGCGGAAGCTGTGCATGAACACCATTCCCAGGGTCCGCAGCTGGGTCCAGGTCGCCGGTACCAGCCACAACACGGATTTGATGAACGGGACCTTTTCTTTCTCCATTACTGGGTCCTCCTCAACTTTGGGGTGCAACCAGCAGCATCACCGCGCCGGTTGCCAGCAGATTGATCAGGGTCAGGGGCAGACAAATCTTCCAGCCAAAGCTCATCACCCGGTCATAGCGGGGCCGCGGCAATGAGGCCCGTAACAGGATGAAAAGCATCAGGAAGAAGCCGGTTTTGATCGCAAACCAGAGCACCGGTGGTAACCAGGGGCCGTGCCAGCCGCCGAAGAACAGGGTGACGATGAGGGCGGACACCAGCACCATGCCCACATACTCACCGATAAAGAACAGGCCGAACTTCATGCCGGAGTATTCAATGTGGTACCCGTCCGCCAGCTCCTGTTCCGCTTCGGGCTGGTCAAAGGGGTGGCGGTGAGTCACGGCAATACCGGCAACCAAAAAGGTGCAGAAGCCAAAGAACTGGGGAATGACGAACCAGAGTCCTTCCTGGGCGGCGACAATCTCGCGCATGTTGAAGGAACCGGCCAGAGCCACCACCCCCATCAGCGACAGACCCATGAACACCTCGTAGGAAATGGTCTGGGCCGACGAGCGTAAAGCGCCCAGCAACGCGTACTTGTTGCCACTGGCCCAGCCCCCCAGCAGCACGGCGTAGACGTTGATTCCCGCCATTGCCAGGAAAAACAGCAACCCGATGTGCAAGTCCGCAATGCCCCATTCGGGCGTTATCGGAATGACGATGAACGACAGCAGCAGGGAGGCAAAGGCAATTACCGGTGCCAACAGGAACAGCGACCGGTCCGCAAACGGTGGAATCCAGTCTTCCTTGAAGAAAATCTTGATCATGTCGGCCACCAGTTGCAGGCCGCCAAACGGACCTACCCGGTTAGGCCCGTACCGATCCTGCCAGAGCCCCAGCAGCCGACGCTCGACAATGGTCAGGGCGGCGCCCAGCAGGACCGCACCCAGCAGAATCACCAGGGCCTGGAACATGGCCCAAAGAATCGCCTGCCATTCCGGCGTCAACCAGCTCATGGGCGCACCTCCTCACCGGCTGTCGGCGGGGAACCCGGGCCGGCGGTGAGCATGACCGGACCATTAGCGATGCCCGCCGGAACGCTGCCGGCCGGCAGGCCCACCAGCCCCCTTGGCCAGTCCGCCTGCATACGGGCCGGCAGCGTCACGCAGGCCTGCTCACCGGTGACTGCAACCAGCCCACCCGGCTCGGCACCCAGTGCCGTGGCATCGGCTTCCGAAAGCAGCAACATCGGTGGCTCCATCCGCTGACGAATGGGCTCCGCCCGGACGGAGGTCTCCTCGCCGCCGAACAGGCGGGGCAGAACGATGGCCCGGTAATCCGTGTCGGACGGCTGAAAGGCCGCCGGAATGTCACATTCGTAGTGATACTGGCCTGGCCGGGGATCGAGTATCCGGATGCCCGGGTCGCCCCCGCGCAAATGGCCGCCAACTTCATCAGTGAATTTGTTCCAGGCCTGGGGCGAATTCCAGCCCGGCGCCCAGGCAAAGGGCACCTGCTGATGGGGATGGCGGAAGCCGCTGTAGCCCTCCATGGAAAAGGCGAAGGCGGTGTCCGGGTCCTGGGGCACCCGGGGCTCACTGACGCTGCGGTTTGCCCGCATGGACGTCCGGCCACTGTATCGATGGGGCTCCCGGGCCAGCCGTAGCCCCTCGATCCGGAACGCGGCACCAGGGGCGGCAGCGGGAATCTTCATGAGGTCCGGGCAGGCCTGGCTGCAGGCCGCCGTTACCTGATCCAGGGTAATGTCCCCCGGGGTATCGCCGTTCAGTTTGGCCGACAGACCGTGCAGCCAACGCCAGCTTTCGTGGATCCGGGCTTCCGGGCGGAGATAGCCCGGCTCGAACACCTGGAAGAAGCGCTGGGCCCGCCCTTCCAGGCTGACCAGGGTGCCATCGCCCTCGGCAAAGCTGGCCGCCGGCAGCGAGAAGGTTGCGCGATTCAGCGTGCGGGTGCGCTGATGGTCCAGCACCACCAGCGTCTGGACGTTGGTCAGGGCATCGTCGACGCGGGTTTCCGGCAGGCGCTGATAAAGGTCATTCTCCAGGATAACCGCCGCATCGGCGCTTCCGTCTGCCAACTGATCCAGTGCCCACTCCAGGGGCTGGCCGCCCAGCAGCGCCAGACCGGTGCTGTTCACCTCCCGGCGGACGAAGAGCAAACTGCCACGGCTGGCCCGTCGGGAGAGCGCCCGGGCAATGTTGCCGGCGGCCCTGATGACGGCCGGGGAATCCAGCGCCCCACCGCTGACCACCAGCGGCCGTTCAGCGGCCAGCAGTGTGCGGGCAATCTCGGAGGCACGGGACCGCAGCGTCTCCTCGAGATCGGGCACGTCGGGGGCGGTCGGATCGATGGCGTGGGCCACCGCAAATCCGAGCCGGGCGATGTCTTCAGGCGCAAGCGCCAGCCGTTTCCGCGCAAGGGCATCCAGCTCGGTTTCGGCCGGATAGGCAATGAATAGCGGCTGGCGATGATCCTGGGCCAGGGTTTTCATGCCTTCGGCATTCCACCGGGGAATCCCCAGCCTGGCTGCATACTCAGCCGGAGGTGCGGTGATCGCCTGGCGGATGGCAAGACCAAGCCGCGCCGCGCTTTCCATGGGGTCCTCGCCGAGCAGGAGTACGGCATCATGCCCTTCCACCTCCCGCAACGTGGGCGCTGGCAGTCCGCAACTGCGGCCCAGGTCACCCATCAGGTCGAGGCAGACCTGTTCGTTCTCGTTGATGCCTGTGGAAAAGTTGGCCTCCCCCACCAGTTCCCGTAGCTGGTGATTGCTTTCCAGGCTGGCCCGGGGCGAGCCAATGCCGATAACCCGGCTGGCGTGGCGCAGGGCCTCCGTTATCCGGGCCAGCGCCGTATCCACCCCCAGCGCCTCTGGTTCCTGTTCCCGCTCCCGGGCTGACCGGAATTCCGGCACTCTGGGTCGGTCCTGCCGGTTCACATAGCCGTAGCCGAAGCGGCCCAGGTCGCACAGGAAAAAACCGTTCACCGCTCCGTGATAGCGGTTCTCGATTCGCCGGATATCGCCATAGCGTTCACCGGGGCTGATGTTGCACCCTACCGCGCACTGGTGGCAGATACCCGGCGCGAACTGCAGGTCCCACTTGCGGGTGTATTGATCGGAATGGCTCTGGTCGGTGAAGACACCGGTGGGACAGACTTCGGTCAGGTTGCCGGCAAAGCGGCTTTCCAGAGTGCCTTCCTCATGGCGACCGAAATAGATGTTGTCCTTGGCCCCGAACGCGCCCAGGTCCGTCCCGCCAGCATAGTCGTTGTAGAAGCGCACGCAGCGGTAGCAGGTGATGCAGCGGTTCATCTCGTGGGCGATGAACGGGCCCAGATACTGGTTGCGACGGGTGCGCTTGCGGAACCGGTAGCGGCGCCGGTCGTGACCGGTCATCACGGTCATGTCCTGAAGGTGGCAGTGGCCGCCTTCCTCGCACACCGGGCAATCGTGGGGATGGTTGATCATCAGCCATTCCACCACGCTGGCGCGAAAAGCCCGGGCTTCCTCATCCTCGATATCAATGCGGGTGCCGTCAGCGGCCGGGGTCATGCAGGACATCACCAACATGCCCTTGCTGTCCTCGTTGTCCTTGTACTGGCGCACGGCGCACTGACGGCAGGCGCCGACACTGCCCATGGCCGGGTGCCAGCAGAAATAGGGTATGTCCAGGCCCAGGGACAGGCAGGCCTGAAGCAGGTTATCTGCCCCGTTCACCTGATAGCTCTGGCCGTCCACGTGGATGGTTGCCATGGTGCCGGTTTACTCCCTGTTGGCCGTCAGTGATCGTTTCATACTTCCCCCGCCGGTATAGGATCGGCATGGGGCTTCCCCTTCGGATAGCGCACGCCCTGTTCGAATTCATGCCGGAAATGCCGCAACGCGCTCTGAAGGGGCATGGCCGCACCCGGCGCATGGGCACAGAAGGTCAGGCCGGGGCCGCAGTCTGCCGCCAGCTTGTCCAGCAGCTCCACATCGCCGGCTTCACCCTCGCCCCGCTCCAGGGCCAGCAACAGCTTCACGGTCCAGGGCAGTCCCTCCCGGCAGGGCGTGCACCAGCCGCAGGACTCCCGGGCGAAGAATTCTTCCAGATTGCGCATCAGCGCGACCATGCTCTGATCCTCGGTCACCACGGTGATCAGGCCGGTACCGAGGCGGCTGCCTTCCTTGCCCACGGTGTCGAAATCCAGCGGCAGGTCCAGGTGCTCCGGCAACAGGAACCCGGTACTGGCGCCACCGGGCAACCAGGCCTTGAGCTCCCTGCCGTCCCGCACCCCCCCGGCCAGCTCCAGGAGCTCCCGGCCCGTGGTGCCGATGGGTAACTCCCAGAGACCGGGCCGGTTCACCAGCCCGGAGGCGCCATACAGCTTGGTTCCGCCGTCATCGGTGCGATCCCCGGACAGTGCCTGAAACCAATCAGCTCCCCGCAGCATCACTGCCGGCACGTTGCACAGGGTTTCGACGTTGTTCACTACCGTGGGTTTACCCCAGGCCCCGGACTGGCCGGGAAACGGAGGCTTGGCTCGGGGATTGGCCCGATGGCCTTCCAGCGAGTTGAGCAGGGCGGTTTCCTCGCCACAGATGTAGCGCCCGGCTCCGGTGTGCAGGGCAATATCAAAATCAAAGCCGCTGCCGGCGATGTCCGGACCGAGCCAGCCGGCTTCCCGGGCTTCGGCAAGGGCCGCCGTCAGAACCCGGGCCGATTCCACGTACTCCCCGCGCAAGAAGATGTAGCCAAAGCGGGCGTTGTTGGCGAAGGCTGCCAGGATCATGCCTTCAATTAACAGATGAGGCTGCTGTTCCATCAGCAGGCGATCCTTGAAGGTGCCCGGCTCCATCTCATCGGCATTGCAGACGATATACCCCCGGGGTATGTCGCCCCCCTGCAGGGTGAGGCTCCATTTCAGGCCGGCGGAGAACCCCGCGCCACCGCGGCCACGCACATTGGCCTCTTTTACGGCTGCAATGACCGCCTGGGGATCCCCTTCATCCAGTACCAGCCGAACGGCCTCGTAGCCTTGCTTCGATTCGTAGTCTTTCAGGTCCACCACCTGGCCGTCGTCCCGAAGCCGCCAGGTCAGCGGGTGGCTGTCCGGCGTGCGTTCCGAGGCAGGCTGTAGCAAGCGGCTGCGATAGACCGGAGACTGGCGCTGACTGTTCACGGATAGCCCTCCAGTAGACCCGCAAGCTCCTCGGCCCCAACCGGCCCGTAGACGTCATCATCAATCATCAGGGCTGGCCCGCCGTCACAGGCGCCCAGACAACACACCGGCAACAGGGTGAAGCGGCCATCGGCCGTGGTCTGGCCCAGGCCGATACCAAGACGCTCACTTAGCGCCTCACGGAGCTGGTCAGATCCGGTGAGAAAACAGGAACTGCTGTCGCACACCAGGATTACATGGCGACCCACCGGCTGCCGGAAAATCAGGCTGTAAAAGGTGGCCACGCCCTCAACGCTGGCTGGCCCCACACCCAATATCCGGGCAATGGCCGGAATCGCGTCATCCGGCACCCAGCCATGGCGGCGCTGAACTATCTTCAGCGCCTCAATGCAGGCCGCCTGGGGCTGCTCGTAGTGACTGGCCTCGGCGCGCATGGCGGCCTCATCCTCCGGGTGCAGCCGGAAGCCGTCAGTAGTGATGGTCTGTGGGGTCGGAGTCGGTTCCATCATCAACGGTCCACGTCGGCCATAACAAAATCGATACTGCCCAGGTGAGCAATCAGGTCCGGCACGAAGCCGCCGCGCATCACACTGGGGATCTGCTGAAGGTGCGGAAAACTGGGCGTTCGGATCCGGGTCCGGTAACTCATGGTGTTGCCATCACTGGTCAGGTAATAGCTGTTGATGCCCTTGGTGGCCTCCACCATTTGCATCGATTCCTGGGGTTTGAGCACCGGCCCCCAGGACACCTGCAGGAAGTGGGTGATCAGGGTTTCAATATGTTCCAGCATGCGTTCACGGGGCGGCGGTGTGGTCAGCGGGTGGTCCGCCTTGAAGTCCCCCGCCGGCATGTGATTCACGCACTGCTGGATGATCCGCAGGCTCTGGCGCATCTCCTCAATCCGGAGCTGACCACGGTCGAAGACATCGCCGCGGTCGCCCAGGGGCACCTCGAATTCGAAGTTGTCGTAGCCGGAGTAGGGGCGCTGTTTGCGCAAATCGAAATTGCAGCCGGTGGCCCGAAGGTTCGGGCCGGTGACGCCCCAGGCCAACGCCTCGGCCGTGTCAAAAGCAGCGATATTCCGCGTCCTGTCCCGGACCAGAGCATTCTCCATCATGGCCCGTTCGTATTCCCGCAGGCGGGCCGGCATCCAGTCCAGAAACTCCTGGACGAGCTTTTCCCAGCCCTGAGGCAGATCCTGCATCACCCCGCCAATGCGATACCAGGCCGGGTGCATACGAAAACCGGTGATACCCTCAATCACCTTGTAGCCCCGCTGGCGGTCACTGAAGGTGAAGAACACCGGCGTCATGGCGCCAAGGTCCTGCAGGTAGGTACCGAGGAACAGGAGGTGGCTGGTGATACGGAACATTTCCGCCATCATCACCCGGATGGTTTTCACCCGGTCCGGCACCTCGATGCCAGCCAGCTTTTCCACCGCCAGCACGTAGGGCAGGTTATTCATGACCCCGCCGGTGTAATCGATGCGGTCGGTGTAGGGAATGAAACTGTGCCAGGACTGGCGCTCGGCCATTTTCTCCGCGCCCCGGTGGTGGTAGCCGATGTCCGGCACGCAGTCGACGATTTCCTCGCCGTCCAGTTGCAGCACGATGCGAAAGGCACCGTGGGCGGACGGATGGTTGGGCCCGAGGTTCAGGAACATGAACTCGACCCCGTCCCGCTCCCGCGCCATGCCCCAGGCCTCGGGCACAAACTGGAGCGCTTCCTGCTCCGTCTGCTGGCCTTCCACCGTCAAGGTGTAGGGATCAAACTCCGTGGCCCGGGCGGGGTAATCCTTGCGCAGCGGGTGCCCCGTCCAGGTCGGCGGCATCAGAATTCGCTCCAGGTGCGGATGGTCGGCAAAGTGGATACCGAACATGTCCCACACTTCCCGCTCGTACCAGTTGGCGGACGGAAACACCCCGGTAGCGGTGGGCAGACTCGGGTCCTCCTCGTTCAGGGCCACCTTGAGCATGATGTCGCGGTTCCGGGCTATGGACATCAACTGATAGAACACCGTGAAATCCGCTTCCGGCAGGCCCTGGCGGTGGCCGCGGAGGCGTTCGTCGGTCGCCGACAGGTCGTAAAGCAGATCGAAAGGAGCATCCAGGCTCTTCAGATAGCCCAGGATATCGGTCAGTGCCGCCCGCATCACCCAGAGCACAGGCATGCCGGTGCGGGTCTGCTGACAGTGCAGCACACCCTCGCCAAAGTCCCGCTGCAGGGATTCGACCAGCTCAATGTCGGCATTTTCTGCGCTACTGCTCATGCTCGTGGTTTGACTCCTGACAATCAGTTGTAAACGACGGCAAGCGGCTTTAAAGCTTGTCGGGGCTCCTCAATTCCGTGGCCTGGATACGCTGATCCCGCCATTTTTCCCGCTGCGAAGGCATCTCGGCCCGGTAAACGCCCTGGTCACCCACCACCCAGGAAAGGGGCCGCCGCTCCTCCTGAATGGAGTCCTGCAGCAGCTGCAACCCTTGCAGAAACGCTTCCGGACGGGGCGGACACCCGGGCACATACACATCAACGGGCAGGAACTTATCCACCCCCTGAACCACCGAGTAGATGTCATACATGCCGCCGGAGTTGGCGCACGAGCCCATGGATATCACCCATTTCGGCTCCAGCATCTGGTCGTAGAGCTGCTGGATAACCGGGGCCATCTTGATGAAGCAGGTGCCGGCAATCACCATGAAATCCGCCTGCCTCGGCGACGCCCGGATCACCTCCGAGCCGAACCGGGCAATATCGTGGGGCGAAGTAAACGCGGTGGTCATCTCCACGTAGCAACAGGACAGCCCAAAGTTGTAGGGCCATAAAGAGTTTTTCCGGCCCCAGTTCACCGCTGAGTTAAGCACCTCACTGAGCTTGCCGGTAAACACATTGCGCTCGAGTTGCTGTTTCACTGGATCCTCGGCTTTTTCCCGACGATCAACCGGGTAACGGGCGTCGCCTCCGGTCGGATCCTCAGCCCGGGTCAGGGTATAGGCCATGGATGCCTCCATTGATGTTCACACCGCCATCACGACCTGACACCCAAAAGGCCAGGCGCTTCAGCGGATACGTGGCTAATCGCCGATTCTGTCTGCCGGCCCGGCTTGCGGGGCCCAGTCCAGGGCGCCGGTGCGGCTGTCGTAGATGAGACCGGCCAGCAAGATAAAGATGAACACGGCAGCACCCCAGAACCCGGTCCAGCCGACATCACGGATGACAATGGCCCAGGCAAACAGGAATACCGCTTCGATATCGAAGATCACAAACAGCATGGCAACCAGATAGAACTTGACGGAAAAACGCTGGCGCGCGCTGCCGGCACCGACAATACCGGACTCAAACGGAATGGATTTGCTTATGCCGCGGCTGCGCCCGCCAAGAACACTCGACGCTCCCACCATAAAGGCGCAAAGGCCAGCCACCGCAACGATGAAAAACCCCGTGGCCCAGTATTCGGCAATGCCATTCACCACGTTTTCCAACATGTGCTTCCCTCTCAACAGGCAGACAGCGGCTATTTTTTCAACACTTCTTATAAAACCTAGCAACAGCCTCCGGATTGCACAAACATGGCCGGGTGCCCGCCTGGTACACAAAACGGGTCGTTACAAAATGGACGACAACAGCTTACAATGACGCCAAAATGTTATAATCATTTGTTTTTACAAGGGAAAGCGAACATGGAAGGATCAGTGAGTGCGGAAAGCGTGGAGTGGAGCGGGTGAAGGGAATCGAACCCTCGTATGCAGCTTGGGAAGCTGCCGTTCTACCATTGAACTACACCCGCAAAATACCTTCCGCTACGGCAATATAAGCGGACTTGCCACGGCCCGGCAAGTCCCCGTGACGGTATTTTTCCGTCGCCGGCCACGGGGCGGTCCTGCTATGCTCACACACTGACGGACGGAGATTTGATGGACCCCACCTTTACCCTGATTGGCGCCTTGATGCTGGTTATCAGCATCGTACTGAGCCCGCTTTCAAGCCGGGTCGGCATGCCTGTACTGCTGATTTTCCTGATCGTCGGGATGATGATGGGCGAAGACGGGCCTGGCGGCATCAGCTTCGACAATTTCGAGCTCGCCTTTGTGATTGCCAACCTGGCACTGGGGGTAATCCTGCTGGATGGCGGCATGCGCACCCGGGCGGAAACCTTCCGTGTGGGTCTGCGGCCGGCGCTGATGCTGGCTACCTTCGGTGTGTTCCTGACCGCCGGCGGCGCAGGCCTGGTGGCCTGGTGGGTCTTCGACCTGCACTGGCTCACGGCCCTGCTGATTGGCGCGATCATTTCTTCCACCGATGCGGCCGCCGTGTTTTCGTTACTCCAGGGCCGGGGGCTGCACCTCAATGAGCGGGTCAGCGCGACCCTGGAAATTGAGTCCGGCAGTAACGATCCGATGGCCATCTTCCTGACCCTGATGCTGGTCACCATGATTGCCAGTGACAGCCACGACAGCGGCTGGACAGCGCTTGTCATGCTGATCAAGCAGTTCGGCATCGGTGCCGTCGCCGGCCTGATTGGCGGCCATGTGGTGGTGCAACTGGCCAACCGTATTCGTCTGACCCCCTCCCTGTATCCACTGCTGGTGGCAGCGGCAGGCATTGTCGTGTTTGCCGGCACCAACGCCATTGGCGGCAGCGGGTTCCTCGCCATTTATCTGACCGGCGTGATCATCGGCAACCGTCCGGTACGAATGATGCCGATGATACTTCAGGTCCACGACGGCCTGGCCTGGCTATCACAGATCAGCCTGTTCCTGATCCTCGGTTTGCTGGTCACACCATCCGATCTCTGGCAGCTCGCCGGGGCCGGATTGATTCTGGCTTTGGCGCTCATACTGCTGATCCGCCCGCTGACGGTGCTGATTACTCTCTGGCCTTTCGGCTTCAACCGCCGGGAGCTGGGCTTTATCAGTTGGGTCGGCTTGCGCGGGGCCGTTCCAATCGTGCTGGCGCTGTTTCCTGTCATCGCCGGTCTGCCCGATGCCCAGTTGATCTTCCACGCGGCCTTCTTCATCGTTCTGGTGTCACTGGTCGTGCAGGGCACTACCATGGCCCCCCTGGCTCGCAAGCTCGGCCTGGAAGTCCCCGCCGGGGAGGATCCCTATCGTCGCCTACCCCTGGATGTGCCCGCCACCGGTGATCATGAACTCATGCTGTTTCCGTTACGGGGTGATAGCTGGAAAACCCCCCGCCCCCTGGGCCAGCTTCGTCTTCCGCCCAATACGGCGATTGCCGGCGTGTTCCGCAAGCGCGAGTGTTACCAGCCAAGCCCGGAAATGGAGGTCTTCAGTGGCGATGTCATCGCCATGTTTGCAACGCCGTCGGACCTTTCGGAACTCGGCAAGGCCCTCAGTGGCCGCCAGGCGCCCAAACATCTGGCCGAACGTGCCTTCTTTGGTGACTTTGTACTCAATGGCGACGCGTTGTTGGGAGACGTGGAGCAGGTGTACGGTATCGAGTTTGACGAACTGCCGCCCGAACTGTCACTGGCCGAGTGTTTCGCACGACGCACCAAGGGACACCCGGTTGTCGGTGACAAAGTGATTCTCGGGCCGGTCACCCTGGTGGCTCGTGCAACCCAGGCCGACCGTGTGACCAAGGTCGGCCTGAAGATGGACAGCTCGGAAAACCGGCGGCTAGGTTAATGCCTAACCAAAAAAGTTAACAAAACCCCTTAACAATCTTGCGTTCGGCTATGCTATAAACTGTGCCAAACCAATATTAATCATTAGTAACGTATGCCCATGACTGTCCGGATGTCGCTTTTTTTGTTCATGTTTGTCGTTTGCCTTGTGGCGCCGTTTTCCGGTGCATCGGCGACCGAAATGCTGGCACGTGCGGAAACACGGATGCCTGACGATAATCCATCACTGGATCAGGCCCTGGTCATCAATAAAGTACTGGTTCGTAAGAGTGAACGCCGTTTGTACCTGATGGATGATCAGGAGGTCGTCCGCAGCTACCGGATCTCACTGGGAGAAAACCCGGAGGGCCACAAGCTGTACGAGGGCGACGAACGCACTCCTGAGGGCGACTATCAGCTCGATTGGCGCAATGCCGACAGCGACTTCTACAAGTCGATTCATATTTCCTACCCTAACGAGCGGGACCAGGAACTGGCGCAAGCCTGGGGGCTCGACCCCGGCGGCAGCATCATGATTCACGGCTTGCCAAACGAGGCAGGGGATATGGCGTTTGCATACACCGGCCTGGACTGGACCAACGGGTGCATTGCCGTCACCAACGAGGAAATGGATGAGATCTGGAGGCTGGTGTCCGATGGCACCCCGATCCGTATCCTTCCGTGACACGTTCAGAATGCCCTTTATCACGGGATTCAGCTTTCCTTTTTATTAAGTTGTTGTCATAAGGGCAGAACTTTTACGTATCCTTAGTTAACATTTTCCTGCAGAGTGTTTTACACTGTTTGACGACTCCGGTAGTCAAAGCCTATCGGGCCTGGTTTGACAGGATGTCATCTGACTGGCTTCTGGATCACAGGAAATAAAACGACCAATAAGGGGAAAAAGATATGCGTAAACTGACGATCGCAGGGTTTGCACTGGCCACCGCACTGACAGCAGGTTGTGCCTCTAACCAGGCAGCCATCGACGAAGCTAATGCAAACGCAAGCTCCGCCGAGCAGACTGCTGAAAATGCTCTGAACACTGCCAACAGCGCTTCCAGCGCTGCACGTTCTGCCCAGCAGACTGCAGATGAAGCACTGGCCGCTGCGAAAGCTGCACAGCGTGCTGCTGACGAAGCAAACGAGCGTGCCAAGCGTATGCTCGAGCGTGCCAGCCAGAAGTAAGGCTGATACGACATGAAAAAGGCCGGAATGTTCCGGCCTTTTTCATGTCTGTGAACCGGTAATTATTCTTCGGGCTCCGAATCCTTCGGCTTGTTAAGCCCCTGCTTCTGCTTTTCCATAAACGATTTCAGCATGTCCATGGGCAGCGGGAATACAATGGTCGATGAGTTGCTGGTACTCATATCCGCGAGGGTCTGCAAATAGCGAAGCTGCATGGCACCTGAATTGGCGGACATGACCTCAGCCGCCTCCACCAGTTTTTTCGACGCCTGCAATTCACCCTCGGCATGGATCACCTTGGCCCGCCGTTCACGTTCCGCTTCTGCCTGACGGGCAATGGCGCGGATCATGTTCTCATTCAGATCAACATGCTTGATTTCCACGTTGGCCACCTTGATGCCCCACTCCTCGGTCTGCGCATCAATGATCTCCTGAATATCGTTATTGAGCTTGTCACGTTCCGACAGCATCTCGTCCAGATCGTGTTTGCCCAATACTGAACGCAGGGTTGTCTGTGCCAGCTGGCTGGTTGCCGCGGCAAAATCCTCCACCCGGATGATCGCCCTCTCGGGATCCACCACCCGGAAATACAGCACGGCGTTCACCCGCACGGTAACGTTGTCCTTGGAAATGACATCCTGGCTCGGAACATCCAGGGTGATGACCCGAAGATCCACCCGGACAATCTGTTGAATGCCGGGGATAACGATGATCAGGCCCGGGCCTTTGACGCCCTGAAAGCGACCCAGGAAGAACACCACGCCACGCTGGTATTCCGGCAGGATCTTGATCGCTGACCCGAGGATCAGAAGCAGCACCACAGTGGGTGCCAGATAAGGAATCAGATCTCCAAATATCATACTGCCTCCTTCGTTTATTTATTTCTTCGTTGTTTCTTCCGGCTCCACAACTACCGTCAGCCCTTCTATTGCCGTGACGTTCAGCTCATCACCGGTCTTGACCGGTGAACTGCTGGTGGCGTTCCAGCGTTCGCTGCTCATCCGAACATGGCCACGATAGTGACCTTCCACGGGCTTGAAATCATCCAGGGCCAGCGCTTGCTCATGGGGTATCTGTTCCGGACCAGTGACCGGATGGCGCTTCCGCAGACCGATTAACCGCATTGCGGTCCACAGGATAAACCCGCCGGCAACGGCCGCGGTTCCGCCAATCATCGGTAGTGAAATATCCCGGTGACTGCCGTCCATCAAAATCACCGAGCCAATAACAAAGGCAATGATTCCTCCAATCCCCAATATGCCGAAACTGGGCATGAAAGCCTCGCCGACAATGAAGGCCAGCCCCAGCATGATCAACGCCAGACCGGCATAGTTCACCGACAGTACCTGGAAAGCGAACAGGGCCAGGATCAGGCAGATGGCGCCGATAACTCCGGGGAAAATGGCGCCGGGATTGGAGAGTTCGAAAATAATGCCGTAGAACCCGATGATCATCAGGAAATAAGCAACATTGGGATTGGTGAGGACGGACAGTAATCGGGTACGCCAGTCCGGCGCCGAGTACACCAGTTCGAGATTGGACGTCGACAGGGTGAGCTCACCGCCCGCCATCCTTACTGTGCGACCGTCAATCTGTCGCAGCAGGTCGGGTAGGGTGCTGGCGACCACGTCCACCACGTTCTTTTCCAGGGCTTCTGTGGCGCCCAGGTTGACCGCTTCGCGCACGGCTTCTTCCGCCCAGTCGGCATTGCGACCGTGACGCTTCGCCAGGCCGCGGATATAGCTGACAGCGTCTTCCAGCACCTTGCGCTCCATGGCTGTCCCGCCACGGCGCTTGCTGTCGCTCTCACTCTCACTGGCCTCTTTCTCGGATTCGCTATCCGCCGTCCCGGCGTCCTTATCATCCCCGGTTTGCTCGTCAGGCTCTTCGGCCGGGGGTTCATCCATGCCTGGAACCCCGCCCATCTGGACCGGGGTTGCAGACCCCAGGTTGGTGGCCGGCGCCATGGCGGCAATATGACTGCCATACAGGATGTAGGTGCCAGCACTGGCCGCACGGGCTCCCTCGGGCGAGACATAAGTGGCGACCGGCACGGTTGAGCCGAGAATTTCCTTGATGATGCCACGCATGGATTCCATCAAGCCCCCCGGCGTGTCCATCCGGATAATGACGAGCCCGGCACCCTCCGATTCCGCACGTTGTATGCCACGCACCAGGTAATCCATGGTTGCCGGGCCAATGGCGCCCTCGAACGTCAGCACCAGTGCGGTATCGGCGGTTTTATTCTGCGCATACACGGAATAAGTCAGGGAACCCAGGGCCAGCAGGGTCCCAAGCAGAAAAACAAACAGGGACCAGGTGAACCCTCTGGAGGACGGTGATCTCATGGGACGACTCGCGTTCATTAACTCCTCCCTGGATCAGAGTGATGGGTCAGAACATTCGCGTTACTCGGACCTGATGGCTTTAGCCATGGCCATGCAGCCTCTTTCCGCATCCACAATGAAGGGCGTTTTTTTCACTTTCTCATTAATCTCAGTACCAATATAGCCCGGATACAAGGTTGTGACTCGAATTGGAGACGTTTGTTTCACCAGTTCCACCCGCAAGCCTTCCGCCAGGACCGGAACTGGCCATGGGTTGTCCTTGGTATTCTTGAATGGTTGGAGAGACGGAATTCAGAACCAGAGTTGTTGCTCTTTGTCCTTGTCGTCAACACCTGCCGGTTCTTCCGCATTACTGTCGCCGGATGCCAACTGGCGGCCCCTGACCCGCTCTCCCACCATGGTGGGAATGCCATCCGCCTGATCCACGGCCAGTTCAATGGCACGACGCTGGATCTCAACCCCTGGCCGGCGCTGGAGAAAGTCATCCAGCGCTTCAGTGACCTCCTGCCACAACCACTCACGGTCCTGGTCGCTGTATTCCTCATGGGGACGATGCACTTCCAGCCAGACTTCCCCGCCGGACAGACCAATCTTCACGGGCTGTTTGATCACCCGTACCGGCGTTCCCTTGCTGACCTGATACACAAAGCGTGAAATGTCCTCGTTGTACATGCGGAAACAACCGTGACTGACCTGCATACCGACGCCAAACTGTTTGTTGGTTCCGTGAATCAGGTAGCCCTCCTCGCTGAGCATCAGGGCATGACTGCCCAGCGGATTACCGGGCCCCGGAGGGATCATTCGTGGCAGATAGTCACCGGAAGCTGCGTATTCCGCACGGATACTGGCCGGCGGATACCAGGCCGGAGATTCCAGCGGCATGGTGACCTCGGCATCCGTCAGCGGTGATGGGTTGTCATCCGTGCCGACCCCGACCGGGTATACCTGCACACCCCCATCGGTAAAGTAATACAGGCGGTACTCCGCCAGATTGATGACGATGCCCTTGCGCTGGACGTCGGGCAGGACATACTGACGGGGCAGGGTGATGCGTGTGCCATCGCCCGGCAGCCAGGGATCAACCCCGGGATTGGCTTTCACCAGCTCCAGATAGCCCAGGCTCAGGTCGTTACCAATTGCTGCGAAGGTGTCCTCGTACTTTGTCGTAAACACGGACAGCGAACCGGCAAGATCCCCATCAATGGCAAACGTCGGCACCCGCGGTTTGCGATCCGGCGTTTCAGAGGCATCGATGACCCGGGTCTTGTCCTGTTCCGCGCCATAAGCACCACTCCAGGAAAGCACAAGGCCGACGGTCATCATCGCCAGAACTCTCTTACACCACATAGCTTTTTTCCACACCACAAAGAAATCCCGTTAATCGGACACTCAGGCCGAAGCCAGGGTCGCCCAGACCGTTGCAATCGCCAGGACAACAAAAAGAACACTGGCACCAATACGGGCCGTTGCCAACGGCAGACGATCCATTAACCATTTCCCCGCCATAATAACCGGAATGTTGGCCAACAGCATCCCGACGGTTGTACCGATAATAACCCAGACGGTTTCTGTGAATCGCGCCGCCAGCACCACGGTTGCCACCTGTGTCTTGTCGCCGATCTCAGCGATAAAGAACATCACAGTGGTGGCCATGAAGGCCCCCATGCCCAGGAACTTCGAATCGTCACTGTCATCCTTGTCCGGAATCAGCAACCACAGGGCAATGGCGACAAAGCTTACTGCCAGGATCCACGGCAGCCAGGCCTCCGGTATCCACTCGGCGACCCAGGCTCCCAGCATGGCCGAAAGCGCATGATTCAGAACCGTGGCGACGAAAATACCAAGAATAATGGGCAATCGCTGGGCGTAGCGGGCCACCAGGAAAAGAGAAAGCAGCTGGGTCTTGTCACCAATTTCGGCAATAGCCACAGCGAGGGTAGAAGAAAGAAAAGCGTCCATGAATTGCCTCAGGGCGGAATTTCAGACATGAGACAGCCACCTTCCGCCCTTTGGAGGTGTCTGCCTCAGGTCTTGCCAATCTCGCCACTACTCCACTTTATTTGAAGTTAGGGCGGGACACGATAGCCATGGGGTTGGGCCCCAAGTATGTTGACTACCATCCGGCCCGCTGTATTGGCAGTGGGCGGAGGCTACTCCCCTGAAGGAAGCGCTATATTACCCTACGCCATTTTCCAGTTCAATTACGCCCGCATCCGCCATACCGGTAGGGCCGCCACCGCCACAAACAGTGCCACCAGCCACCAGGCCGAATGGAACGCGCCGATGGTGGGGATACCCCCGGCGTGGTCCCCGAACTCAATGGTCAGGGCAACAATGTTGACGCCATAGGCACCGCCAAGCTGTCGCGTAAAGTTAATGGTACTGGAGCCTGCCCCCAGTTCATGGGCCTCAAGCGGATTCAGGGCGCCAGTCGACAACGCAGGCAACATGAAACCCAGGCCAACCCGCCCGAGAATGGTCCACAACGCCAACCAGCCAAACGCAAGATCCAGGTCTGACAGCGCGAACAACACTGCGGATGTTGCAAACAGCGCCATGCCGAAGACGACCAGAGCGCGGGCGCTGTGCTTATCCGCCAGCCGCCCCGCCAGGGGAAACGTCATGCCCAGGGCGATACCCGCCGGCAGCATCAATAGCCCTGCCTCGGTGGCTGAGAAATTCAGGGCGGTCTGTACGAACAGGGGCACCAGATAGGTGGAACCAAACAACGCCAGCCCTAGAGCGAGCGCGCCAAGATTGGCATACAGGAATACCGGCCGGCGCAACAGACGGAGATTCAGCAGCGGATGGCTGGTCCTGCGCTCACGCCAAACGAAAAGCAACAGGGTCGTCACAGCCACCAGGCCTTCAAGCACCAGCCAATAGCGACTTTCGGCCGCATTTTGCAGCCGATTCAGCGCGTCCAGGGACACCGCAATGGTGGAACCAAGCAAAATCAGGCCGGGCAGGTCAAAACGATAGGGAGCCGGCCGCGACACCGGCAGCGGCAGAAAGCGCCAGGCCATGAAAACACCCAGCAAGGTGACCGGCGCAGGAGCAAACATCACATAACGCCAGTCCAGCTGGTCCACCAGAAAACCACCCAGAACCGGCCCCAGCGCAGGTGCCAGGATGACCCCCATGCCATATATTCCCATCGCCTGGCCACGACGCTCCTGCGGGAAAATCCGGAACACCAGGTACATCCCCATGGGCTGCATCAGTCCGGCCATGGCCCCCTGACCAATACGGGCCGCAATCAATTGCTCCGGGGATGAAGCAAAACCACCCACCACGGAAATCAGGCTGAACAGGGCCATGGCAGTTGCCAGGGTCTTGCGAAGGCCGAAGTGATCAAGCAGCCAGCTGGACGTCAGCATGGTGGTGGTCATGGCCGCGATGAACCCGGTTGCCAGCCAGTGGACCTGGCCCTGGCGAATGCCGAACTCCAGCATGATATCGTGCAGCGCTACGTTAACCACCGTGGCACTCAGTACCGTTGCCATGGTGCCAAGCATCACCGTGAACACGGCCAGCCAGCGCCAGCTCTCACCATACCGGGCCCTCAGGCCTTCAACCGAATTATTACTCAGAGCCCACGCCCCCCAGACAGGATCGGTGTGTTTATTTCTGCTTTTCGGCGTTTTCCATGATCTTGTGGAAGACTTTGATCGCGCACTCGATTTCCTTGTCGGGAATCCCCTCCAGCATTTCCTCCCGCAGCTTCGCGGCACGCACGGTCAGATCTTCCATAAAGGCGCGCCCGTTATCAGTCAGGTGCAGACGCCGGGCACGGCGATCATTGGGACAGGGCCGGCGTTCAATGAGTCCCTGTTGCTCAAGGCTGTCCAGCAAGCGAACCAGAGTCGGGTTTTCAATTGCCATCAGGCTGGCCAGCTCACGCTGGGTCAGGCCTTCACCGCCTTCCCTGAGATAAACCATGGTGGTCCAGCGCGCCTGTGTCACACCCAGGTCTTTCAGGCGCTCATCCAGCAGCTTACGCCAGCGACGGGTGACCCGGGCTACAGCAAAGGGAAATTGATCTCTCATGGTCGGGACTCCGGTTAGGTGCTAAATAATCGTGGAATATTACCAATAGTAAGCTAACCATTGAAATGAAAACAGATGGGAACATCGAAACAGTATTGGGGAAAACCGAAAGGCGGACCGAAAAGGTCCGCCAGAACAGTCGCTTGCAACCTTACCCGGTCTGGCGAAACTGGTCTTCTTCCTGCATCTCCACGACCTCGGGAGATTCGTGGAAGTCCTCGTTGCGGGGATCTATTTCCGTCAGGACAACAGACGTTTCCGGCATTGCCGGTACGAAATGCTCCTGTTGCTCCACAGGCACATCGTCGGTATGGGTAATCCGGTAACTGGTCACCACAGCCAGCAACACCAGGAACCCGGCGTTGCCGAGGAACAGCCCTCGTGGCCCCAACACGCTGACCAGCTCTGCCATGACAATCGGCCCGATCACGCTACCAATGCCATAGCTGAGCAACAGCGTCGCACTGGCGGCCACAATGCGATGACTGTCCATCCGGTCATTGGTGATCGCCACCGCAATTGGATAAACCATAGCCGACAAACCGGTAAACAGGCCTACCAGCAAGGTCAGCAGCCACAATCTGTCTGCCCCCAGCACTCCAACCAGAACCGCTGACGTGGCTGCGGTCAGCGCCACCCAGCACATCACCCGTCGCCGGTCAAAGCGGTCACACACACGACCAAGAGGCCACGCCAGCAGCATCGCGGCAATGATCGCGCTGGCCATGAAGGTGGACGTCCGGGCGACATCCAGCCCCACCAGGGTCGCGTATACCGGACCGAGCGCATAGAACGAGCCGATCAGCACGCCGCATATCAGGGCCCCGGCAACACCACTGAAGGATTCCCGCGCAAGTTTGAAAAACGACATCCGCTCGACCTGTTCGACGATCGGTGCCTCCATGGTCGTCAGGGACAGGGGGACCAGTGCCAGCACAAGCAACACCGCTGCCAGCGAGAACGGCATGAAGTTCGCCGGATCACCGATGTTCACCACCAGCTGGCCACCGGCGGCAGACAGGTAAAACACAAACTGGTAAACGGCAAACAGGGCTCCCCGGTTGGCATTGGTGGCACGACTGCTGAACCAGCTCTCGATCACCACCAGTACGCCCGCCATGCTGAACCCCGACAATACCCGAAGGATCGCCCAGAAAATCATGGAAATGGCCATCGGATACATCAGGGACGCCACTGCAGCAACAGCGGCGAATACGGCAAAGGTCCGAATATGGCCGACCCGGGCAATGACCTTCTGGACATAGAGAGTGCCAAGAACAAAACCAATGGAATAGCAGACCAGAACCCAGCCAATAACGTTCGGAGCCACCGATTCGATGCTCAGCCGGATGCCCAGCAGGGTCATCAAAAACGCGTTACCGCTGACCAACAGGATAATACTGAGTATCAACGCAGAGAGGGACGTGACCATACGGGTCATCAGGCTAACTCCGGACATTGCTGGCTTAGGGTCATGGGATGTGACAAAACATAGCAGCAAGGGCCGTTTTTTGCCGGGGCGAATTAGACCAGCCCGCGTTCTCTGTGGCTACTAAGCACTTCCCGCAACCGTTCACAGCATGGCATTTCGGCCAATCGCACCCTCCAGACACGCACCATAGCGGCCTTTGACATTGTTTTACATTAAGGTGACGTAACAGAACTGCCAACACGTAGCGGGTAACATTATCCGAGCTATTCACTAAACCCGTGAGCGCCTGTTATGAAAAAAACGGACTGGCCCATCCGGTGGGATCTGCTGCTTCGCTACCGCCTGATTGAAATTATTGCCCTGTGGGAAGGACGGCTGACAACCAACCACATCTGTCACAGTTTTGGCATTGGGCGGCAGCAGGCCTCCAAGGATATCAACACCTATTTGCGGGAGCTCGCTCCCGACAACCTGGTCTACGACCGTCACCTGAAAGGTTATGTACCGGCTGAAAACTTCAGCCCGGTCGTTACTCGTGGCCACGCCAGTGAGTACCTGGACCTGCTGGCCCGCCAGGAACACCTGAGCGATACCTTTGAGACACTGAACATCAGCCTTCCGGACAGCACTGTTGTTCAGGGCCCCCACCGGGTGGTTCAACCGGATGTCATGCGGGCCGTCGTCACGGCGACCCGGCACGGACGTCAGCTAAAAACCGGCTACGCCTCGCTGGCCCAGCCCGGCATCAGTCAGCGTACCCTGGAGCCTCACACACTGGTCTGCGTTGGCCATAACTGGCACCTGCGTGCCTGGTGCGAAACCACCGGGGAGTTCAGTGATTTCGCACTGAGCCGATTCCGGGGCAAGCCGGAAGCGGTGCGCCTGCGGTCTCGCCGCACGGTTCACCAGGATGACGAATGGAATCGCGAACTGACCCTGGTGCTGACACCGGACAGCCGTCTGACCAGGGAGCGCCAGGATATCATTGCCACTGACTACGGCATGACCAATCACCGCCTGGAGCTGACCACCCGTGCGGCCCTGGCGCCCTACGTACTGTCACGGCTGGGAGTAGCAGTGGAGACGCCTCATCCGGACCCTCTGGTCCAGCAACTGCAGCTGGCCAACCCGGAAGAGGTAGTAGGCCGGGGCACCCCGCATCAGCAAAAAACCGTGAAAGCGGTGGCGGGGCTTTGCTAGAATCGACCGGTGACCTCACATACCGCTCGCCTGACCGCCCTGTTAACCACCCTGATGCTCGGGCTACCTGCCGCCGCAGCTGCCAATAGCTGTGGTGCGCCTGCAACTGCCATTTCACACGTGCAGGGCCGGCAGGCCCAATCCCCGTTAGCAGGCCAGTACATTTCGGTGGAGGGCATCATTACTCTGGATTCCCGTCAGCAGGACGGTTTCCGGGGCTTTTACCTGCAGCAGGCCGATGCGGAAACGGATAACGACCCGGCCACCTCCGAAGCTCTGTTCGTCTATACCAACCGCCCAACCGGCCAGGTTGGCCATCGGGTGCGGGTACGCGGCAGGATCAAGGAATTCCATGGTCTGACGGAGCTGACCAATATTCAGCTACTGGAAGATTGTGGCCGGGCCACACTGCCGGCCCCCACTACCGTTCGCCTGCCCTGGCCCGGCAATCGCGCGCCGGAACACCTGGAAAACATGCGCATCACCGTGGCAGGGGCCCTCACTGTCATCGACAATTACAACCTTGCCCGCTACGGCGAACTGACGCTGGCCCGTGAGCCCCAGAACGTACCGACGGATAGCCTGCCCCCCGGCCCCGAAGCAGTCCAGCTGCAGGAACACCAGCAGTTACACCGGCTGTTACTGGACGACAATCACGGCAGTCGTTACCCGGAGCCACCCCCCTGGCCGACGCCCGCCCTGGCGGCAAATAACACCGTTCGCGCCGGTGATACCGTCAGCCAGCTGGACGGCGTGCTCGATTACCGTTTTGGCGCCTGGCGCCTGCAACCGATTACCCGGCCGCGCTTCCACGCGGACAACCGCCGCCCGCAGGTGCCTGATCGGACACCGGAAACCACCCTGAGAGTGGTGACCCTGAACCTGGAAAACTACTTTAACGGCGATGGCGACGGCGGCGGATTCCCCACGCCACGCGGCGCCGAAACACCCGAGCAGTTCGCACAGCAGAGCCGTCGTCTGGCGGCAACCCTGACCGCCCCCGGCCCGGATATCGTTGCGGTCGCGGAACTGGAAAACGACGGACAGGGTGAAGACAGCGCCATCGCGACACTGACAAGGGCTCTGGGGCCCGACTGGCGCCACGTGGTGTCGCGGGAGACCTCCGGCAGTGACGCCATTCGCACCGGGTTACTTTACCGCTCGGACCGCGTGGAACCGCTGGGTCAGGCATACAGACTAAGCTCTGCCCCCTATAACAGGCTGGGGCGTCGCCCTCTGGCCCAGATCTTTCGGCCCCTGGGGCGGGCGGCCAGTGTGCGAATTATTGTGCCTCACCTGAAATCAAAGGCCTGTCACGGCGCCAGCGGCCCGGAACGTGACCAGGGGGATGGTCAGGGCTGTTATAACCATCGTCGGACCATGGCTGCCCGGGCGCTGACACAATGGGTGGATGACTTGCCCGACAACCCCAGCCTGGTCGGTACACTTATTACCGGCGACCTGAACAGCTACGCGCAGGAAGCGCCACTGACGATCTTTGGTGACGCCGGCTACACCAGCATGGTTCACCGTTTCCATCCCTGCTCCCCCACTGGTTGTCCCCATGCCACCTATCGCTACAAAGGCCGCCATGGCAGTCTGGATTACGCGCTGGCCTCGACAGCCCTGGCACCGAAAGTCACCGGTGCCTGGAGCTGGCCGGCCAATGCCGATGAACCAAGGGCTCTGGGTTACCAGGGTTCCGTGCCAGTCCCCGAAGCCTCGCCCTGGCGTTCATCCGATCACAACCCGGTCATCATCGATCTCGCTCTCTGAAACTCGGCACCACAATTGCTCGGCTGCCGCCAGATACTGGCGGCAAGGCCATCGCCCATCCATGTCATAACGGTACACTGACTTCATCCCATGACATCGGAATACAACAATGAAAGTACCTGCCCCGAATCTCTGGCCCCTCGCACGCACCAGCCAGCGCTGGATGCTGCAGGCGAAACGCAAGCACGTCATGATCGATGGTCACCGTATGGTGTACCTGGAGCGCGGAACACCGGCGCCTGACAGGCCCACGGTACTGTTGATCCACGGTTTCGCGGCGATGAAAGAGAATTGGGCTTTCTGGCTGCAGAAGCTGCCCCGGGACTGGCACATTCTGGCACCCGACCTTCCCGGACTGGGTGAAAGCGACTACCGCTCCGATGCCAGTTACCGTTACGAAGCCCAGGCACTGAGGTTACGGGACTGGCTGGCGGCCTTCCCCTCCGACAATATCCACATCGCTGGCAGCTCCATGGGTGGCGCAATTGCCGCCATTCTCGCTCACCGCATGGAACCGGCTCCCCGCTCCGTGACACTACTCAACAGTGCCGGCATACCGGAACATGCCGACGTGGATATCGATGCGCCGTTCGAGTCCGACCGGGACGACATCCTGATTCCCAAAAACTGGTCCGGCGTTTATCGCATGTTCAACAGCGTCGGCAATGGCAAGCCCACAGCCATGGGGATCGCAATGACCGGCCTGCTGGGCCCGGATCTGCTGCAACGCAGCGATGCGCTGCGACATATTTTCGATGACATGCTGGCGGATGCACTGGCACCGGCCCGTTACCTGGGTCAAGACACTCCGCCACTGCAGGTGCAATGGGGAGACCGCGACGTTATCACCCCCACCTGTTGCGTGGACTGGTTCCGTACCGTGACGCCGGAAGCCGAAATCCACATGTTCCGGGGCGTTGGCCACCTACCCATGCTGGAAAATCCCGGGCGCTCGGCAGCCACTCTGGTCGAATTTATTCACCGCCATCAGCACTGATTGGCCTGTATGGCCTCTTGACCCGTCACTGAAGTCATGGGGCTGGGCCAGGGTAACGGTCATAATCGTGCCTAAATATCGTTCCCTTACATAACAAAAACAGCACAAAACGAGGAAAAACCATGCGCGCCTCAGTATCGACTGTTCAGGATCTGGGCATGCCGGCTATATACCTGCACCTGCTGGCAGAGCTCCTCAACTCCATAGGTGTTGATGAACGGGCCCTCCTGCTGCGTGTCGGTCTCGACCCGGCCCGTTTGAAATCCACAGATCTGCGTGTCAGCCAGGCCCAGGCCAGTGAATTTGTTACCCGGGCGATCATTGAAAGTGGCGAATCCGGTCTGGGTATCATGCTGTCCAGGGAGCTGAAACTGCCCTTGCACGGCGCCCTTGGCACAGCAGTCATGAGCAGCCGCTCGCTGGACGAAGCCCTGGAACTGATGACGCGCTATCTGACCCTGCGGGCCCCCCATCTGGAGGTGTCTCGCCGGGAGGAAGGTGACAACGTACTGTTCAACGTCTCCTGCAGCATGGACCTCGGGCCTTTACACGGTTTCATCATGGACGCCATGCTTTTCGGTTGCGTGTCCATGGGCACCCAGCTGACCGGCGCGCCCGTAGCCGGCGCTGCCATTCTCCGACGCGGACCGGAACCGGCCTATTTCCACCGCTTCCGCCAGCACATTCAGGTTCCGGTAAAGTATGATTCCCGCGAGGACGCCCTGCTCATCCCCCGCGCCCAATTGAGCCTGCCAATACGTTTCAGTGATGCCCAGCTTGCGGCTTCTTCCCGCGCCAAGTGCGAAGAGGCACTGAAGCAACTGACCAAGGATGCCGGATTTGCCTGCCGGGTGCGGCGCGTGATTGAAACCAGCCACCCGTTCCCGCCCAAGCTGGCCAGGGTAGCGGCCACCCTGTTTGTTTCCGAGCGCACGTTGAAACGGCGGTTACAGGAAGAGAACGCCAGCTTTCAGAATCTGGTGGATCAAGTACGCCTGGAGCGTGCGGGAGAACTGCTGAAAAACACCGGCATGAACCTGAGCCAGATTGCGGATGTGCTGGGTTATGCCGACGCCGCCAATTTCACCCGCGCCTTCAAGCGCTGGACCGGCACCAGCCCCAGCCACTATCGCAGCCAGACCCTGCAACCAGTCAAACCCCAGGCTCCGTCCATGAGAGCCACGGCCTGAACAGGGAGCTGTCGACGTCAGTCGATGCCGACAATCTTGTGCATCTGCAATGTCAGCCGCCACTGGGGATGAGCCAGGCAATATTCGGTTGCCTTGCGGGTGTTGCTTTGCTTTAGAGGATCGACGCCGGTTTCCGGCGCGGATGGGGAGGCCATGGGCGAGAGGAAGTAATGCTGCGCCTGAATGTGCAGAAACCGTTCAGGCATGGCCTTGGGCTGAGGGTAGACCAGTTTCAGTTCATCACACCGCTCAATAACCACGGGCGCATCGGCTTTCGGGCTGACACACAGCCAGTCAATGCCCTCCGGCGCCGGCAAGGTGCCGTTGCTTTCCACACCGACTTCCAGGCCCCGACGGTGGAATGCGGTGATCAGGTCGGCATCCAGTTGCAACAGGGGCTCCCCCCCGGTGCACACAACATAGGGCCGTCCGGGCGCATCCGGCCACAGGCTGCGAATATGGTCGGCTAACGCGTCGGCAGTGTCGAACGTTCCGCCATTCTGGCCATCGGTCCCGACGAAATCTGTATCGCAGAAATCACAGACAGATCCGGCGCGATCCTTCTCCCGGCCAGTCCACAGGTTGCACTTGCTGAACCGGCAAAAAACCGCGGCACGACCAGCCTGGGCACCTTCCCCCTGCAGGGTATAAAACGCTTCCTTGACCTTGTACATCAGGCAGTGTCCTCGTATGGCAGCGGATCCACCAGGCCATGGGCGGCAAAGGCTTCACGACGCTCCACACAGGAGCCACAGCGGCCGCACGCCTTGTCACGGCCGTTGTAGCAGGTCCAGGTCTGCCGATAGTCCAGGTCCAGCTTCAGCCCTTCCGCCAGAATCTCCGCTTTGTCCATGGCCATGAACGGCGCCTCGATCGCCACCGGCTCATAGTTTGCCACCCGGCATACCGCATCCATTTTCTCCACGAACTCCGGGCGACAGTCGGGGTAGATGGCGTGATCTCCCCCATGAGCCCCATACCAGACCGCGCTGGCGCCGGCAGTAACGGCATAACCGGTAGCCAGGGACAGCAGGATCATATTGCGATTGGGCACCACCGTCGCCTTCATCGACTCTTCTTCGTAATGCCCCTCCGGCACATCGACATCGGCGGTCAGGGCCGACCCGGCCATAACCTCTCCCAGGGCCCGGATGTCGATCACCTTGTGGGGAATACTCGCGTCCTCACAGACATGACGGGCACACTCCAGCTCGCGGACGTGACGCTGGCCATAGTCGAAGGACAGGGCATGCACCTGGTAACCACGGGCACGGGCCAGGTGCAGCAAGGTGAACGAGTCCATGCCTCCGGAGTAGATCACAACAACAGTTTCAGACATCAGTGTTTCCCAATTATCCCCGCAGCAACCGCCTGGCTGTCATCGGGGTTTTACATTCGATGAGCATATTGTAACAGTGGAATGACACGATGGGTTCGCGTCTGGACAACGGGGCGGGTAAACTCAAAACACAGCGCATCAATAAAAAATCAGAGAAAATGAACTCCGAGACCAGGCCAGCATTTATCGATTTCGAGGCATCAAGCCTCGACCTTATTGCCAGCTACCCGATTGAAGTGGGTATCTGCCTGCCTGATGGGCAATTGCACAGCTGGTTGATTCGTCCTCATGTGCTGTGGCAGGACTGGTCTGAAAGTGCTGAGCGGATACACGGCATTGACCGGGAGACCCTGAACGCCGAGGGAACTCCGATCCCAGAGGTGGCACATGGCCTCAACGAGCTGCTTCCGGATCAGGTGTTCTGCGATGCCTGGACGTTCGACAGTTTCTGGCTGCATCGTCTGTTCCGGGTCGCCGGCATCCAGCCGTCCTTTCAGTTGGAATCGATATCCATGCTGCTGAATTCGGTTCAGGTCAGGCACTGGTCCGCAATCCGCCAGGAGGTCATCACTCAATTGGGACTACCGGTGCACCGCGCCGCCAATGACGCCCTGATCCTGCACAGGACCTGGGAGCAGATCAGTCTGAATAGCGGCGAACCGCGATTACTTCCAGACCATCACGCAGGGTGTTCAGGGTCCAGTAGGTAAACAGAACCATCAATCCCGCGCCCGCCACGGTAAACGCGAGATCATCCCCCACGATCTGTCCTTTTGCCAAGATCAGATACACCGCAAGTACGGCAACAAGAAACATTTCCACAAAGACGTGAGCACAAAACTTTTCTCTGGCAGGTCCTGATTTGTCAGGCATTTTCCTAGGTTTCAACCTCTGAATATTTGTTGAGATGAATGATTAGTTAGCAAGCATATTATCGACAAAACGGCGGGAGAATTCTGTACGAACTAGTGGCTACGGATTAACCACTATCAAAAAAAAACGCAGCCCTGGGGGCTGCGTCGAAAGGAGAGATCCAAGTGGTGTCCCACAGTACAAATATGGCCGACACCAAGGATGGATTGCACAACGTAAAACACGTGACGATAGAAATTATGGGGTGTTTTCCCTGGTCAGTCTGTAGGGGTTTGCCGAAGCACTTTGCCTCTTGCAAACCCGCCGGTAGCCTATACACTGATCGGTGTACCGAAACCGTTAATACCCGGCTGATCAGTGCCCAGTGCACCGCCGGAAAAGAGCGAGAAACCATGCGACATATCATCCGACATTTCATTGCTTACACAGGCATGAGCTGCCACGCCGGCCAGTGTGTACTCGCTATGGTGAAAGACAGCTAAAGGCTTTCGGTCAGTCCCGGGAGCCTTTCGAGCGACCGGGCCAATCTCTCCGCCAGACCCCGGTTGCGCCAAGGCACCGGGGTTTTTGTTTTTGCAGCCGCAAAACGACAAGGAGAACATCATGAGAAGACATCCAACAACACGTGCAGCAAACCAGCCAGCCGGCACCCGTCAGGGAGCGATCAAGCGTCCCGACAAGCTGCCGCTGCTGGATGCCATCTGCAAGAAACTGAATCAACGCGTCAATCTGGATGACGAACAGCGGGTGCTTGGACTTTACGAGCGGGGCTGGATCTTCAATGGCGTCCTTGGCAACCTGGATGGCGCGGAAGCCCGATACGTGAGGGCACTGGCAACCCGCTACAACTCCTGGATTGCCCGTCAGGTGGCGTGATCCACTGACTCAGGGCCCGGGCCGATCAATGCTGACGGCCCAGGCCCTGCATCATTGCCAGGTCACCGCCGTGAACGATGGCATAGTTGTTCACCACATCGTGTATCTTTTCCTGAGAATAGGGCTTTACCACATACCCGTTGGCCCCAGCGCTGATGGCTTTCTGGATACTGTCGATGGAGTCATCGGCCGTCACCAGAACCACATGCTGGTTTTCCTTTAATGCCTTGAATTCCTTCATCAGGTCATGACCGTTGCCATCCGGCAACCCCAGATCCAACAGCACGATCTGGAACTCGACAGCCGCGAAAGCCGCTCGCGCGCTCGCTACATCCCACGCAGGTTCAACCATCGTTGCACCGGCCTTGAACAGCATCTGCACCAACCGTTCGCGCATGACCGGTTCGTCTTCAACCACCAACACTCTGAGCTCATTCATCGATATTCTCCTTAGCTTCCCGGAGGCGATTCAGACCGTATCACTGCCAGAACGGCGCGGAATAGCCAATGGTTCATGGCTGGCCGAAGCGGTAGCCGTATCATTAAGGCCACCGGCTCCGCCCGCCTCAGTGTTACCGGGTTCCTCCCGGGTCAGGATGTTGCTGATACTGATGGCGGTGGTATACAGGGAAATCGCGATGATCAACAGGACCGGCTGCACAAAGGCAACGAATTCCGGTACTTCACTATCACCGACAATACTCAGCATCAGGATTATTGCAGGGCCGAGCACCACAAACAGGGTCAACGCAATGAAAAACACGATGCGCTCCTTGAAGCGCCCGAGATCCCGGTTACTGACCAGACCCAGAACAAATTTCCCGATCGCCAGTCCCGCCAGGATCGCAGCCGCAATGCTCAGATCCGGACGCATCAGAATCTCTGCCAGATTACCATCCCACAGCCGCTGCATGGTGATCACCAGGAACGGAAACAGGACAAACAGGATATCCGCATAGGTCCCGTACATCATGCTCAGGGAGTGTTGTTCGTTTCGTTGTTGAGTGTCACTCATCATCCGGTTTCCCGTTTTGGTGAATCTTGCCCAATCGCTATCATGTTCGCACTTTCCGGTCCGCCAGAGCCTGTGCAATCATCTCATCGAGTCTTGCCAGCTCGCTGCGTATACGGTGCCAGTCCGGCTCAGTGCCGTTCAGGCAGGCCTCGAGAACCCCTGCCTGGGTCGTCATCCTCGGGTAGCCCATCGCTCCCGCCGTGCCCTTTATCTGGTGAGCTTCCACCTTGAGGCTGCCGGCGTCCATCTTTGTCAGGGCTGCAGCCATCCGCTGCTGGCGCTCCACCAGCCCGGACAGGAACTGCACCACCAGTTCGTCTATGTCACTATCTTCGCCGGTTTGCGGAGAATTTTCATCTTCTTCTCCACGCCCCCCGAGGGTCCGATCCAGCAACGCCAGCAAATGCTCCATGTCGATGGGTTTGTGCAGGACGCCACCACAACCGGCGCCCTGCAGCGCCTCAATCTCCTGCTGGTCACCCGCGGTAAACGCAATAATCGGTCGCCGAAACCCGGTTTGCCGCAACAACCGGGTGGCGGCCACCCCATCCATTCCCGGCATGTACCGATCCATAAGCACCAGTCGGACGGACTCCGACAGGGCCACGCGCACCGCCTCGTCACCACAGGTGACGGTAATGACCTCCAGCCCCAGACGGCGCAGCATACGCTCGACCAGCCGACGGTTGTCGTCATTATCCTCGGCGACCAGCACCTTACCCCGATATTGCCCGGGCTGCTCTTTCAGGTAACGTGCCAGAACCTCGTAGAAGCGTTGCTTGTCAATCGGTTTGGCGAGGTGTTCGTTACAGCCGGCGGCCAGATAGTCCGCGATGTCTTCCGCCATGACATTCGCAGTCAGCGCAATAACCGGGGTGTTGATCCCGGCTTCCCGCAAAGCCGCAGTCGCGTCACGCCCATTCATCACGGGCATCTGGATATCCATGAGAATAACGTCAAAAGGATCCCGGATTGCCGTTTCCAGTGCTTCCGCGCCGTTACTGACGTGCACGATATCAGCTCCGGTGCGCCTGACCAGCAGGGATACCAGCTGGCGATTGACGTCGTTGTCTTCCGCGCACAGAATGCGTCCGACCAACCGTGGCGCCTCAACCCTGGCCAGGCTCCGCCGCCGCTCGCCGAGTTCCGAGGCCGCACGCAGGAAGTGGGTATCATCCAGGTTTCCGGTGGCAATTGAGACTTCAAACTGACTACCCTCGCCGTAGGTACTGCTGACCGTGATGTCGCCCCCGAGCAGCTCCGCCAACCGGCGTGAGATACTCAACCCCAGGCCGGTACCGCCATACTGACGTGTAATCGCGGCGCTGCCCTGGGCAAAGGGGTCAAACAAACGGTCCAGCTGCTCGGCCTTCATACCAATGCCCGAGTCCACCACCCGGGCGATCAGCCGCTCACGCTGCTGATCGCATCGGATAATCAGGGAAATTGTGCCTTTTTCCGTGAATTTCAGCGCATTTCCGCACAAGTTGATAATGATCTGGCGAAACCTCGTGGGATCGGTACGAATGGTTTCCGGCAGCGGGAACTCACAGGTAATCCGGAAATCCAACCCCTTTTCCCGGGCGCGGGGCTCGAAAAAAGCGCGAATCTCCTCCAGCAGCTCCGGCAGGTTGACGGATACGATATCCACATCCAGCTTGTTGGCATCTATCTTCGAGTGGTCAAGAATATCGTTCACCAGATCAAGCAGGTGTCGGCCGCTACGCACTACGGTTTCGGCACTCTTGCGCTTTTCCCGGTCGGGCAGATCCGTGTCGAGCAGGGTTTCGCCATAACCAATGATCGCCGCCAGCGGCGTGCGGATCTCATGGCTCATATTGGCAAGGAACTGACTCTTGGCCTCCGCAGAGTTGCGGGCCAACTCTTTTTCCAGCCGTTCCTGCTCCCGCTCACGTTCGATGCGCTGACGTTGATGGCGTTCGGTGGCATCAATGCAGGTGCCTTCCAGGTGCGCCGGCACACCATCGTTATCGTAAACCGTGTGCAGGGAGATTGTGGCCCAGCGCTCGCTGCCTTCGCGGGTGTAATACCGCGCCTCGATGCCCTTCACCGTTCCCCGGGCTTCCAGTTGCTCCACCACACGTCTGCGTACCCGGGCGTCCGCGAAACAGGTATCCAGCACGTCCGGATTATCATCAAGCAGTTCACGACTGCTGTTGTAGCCCATCAGTGTCGCCATCGCCGGATTCGCGGTGACGAATCGCCGATCCAGCGACATCTGGAACACGCCTTCTATCGCGTTATCGAACAGAGACTGGTAGCGACGCAGGTTTGACAGCGCCCGCTCACTCCAGCTCAGCGCCTCCCCCTGAACCTGTTTGATACGATCCGCCAACGCAAATGAGAACAGGATAATCTGAGCCGTCAGACCTATTTGCGGGGCATACAACGTAAACATATTCACTGGCAGATGGCCCACCACTGTCGAAGCATAGATACCGATACCCAGCAACGCAGCGGTCCAGGCGAAAAAATAGGAACGGGCGGCCGGGTTGTAGTAACGCCAGGACAGGTAACTGATCAGGATCATCAGGATACTGAGCACGATGGATGCCAGCACGGTCCATTCCATGGCAACGTGGTAGGGCAGGAACAGCGACAGGACAAACGTGACAACAACCGAACACAGGCAAAGCCGTATCACCTGATCCAGGTCCGGCGAACGCTCCCGGGTTTCCAGCAGCGACCGCGCCATCAACAGGCCCCAGAACCAGGTCATCATAATCAGGTAATGCAGGTACTCCTTATTCAGGAACGCCGGTCGCTCGTCAAACAGTTGAGTGCCATGAACCTGCTCGGTGGCGATAAATACCGTGGCCGAGATCAGATAGAGAACGTAATAGATGTTGGTCCGCTCGCGGACCGACACGGCAACGAACAGATTGTAGGCCAGGATGGCGAGAATACTGCCAAGCAGGATACCCCGCACCACCTCCTCCACTGAGACCTTCTCGATGTAGCTGTCCGGGTGCCAGAGTGAAATGGGTAAGCGGAACGTATTGGTATTGGTGATGCGCAGGTAGATCCGGGTAGGGACACCAGCCTCCAGCGACAGCCTGAACGTCGGGTTGGGGACTGCCAGGTCGCGGGTGGACCAGTCCCCTTCATAGCCGGCACGGCGCTGTTGCACGACTTTACCGTCCTGCACAACGTACAGCACCACCTCATCCACCAGGGGTAAGGCCAACTCCAGAATCCAGTCCGAATCAGCAGCACCCGCTCTTGCACGCAGGTCAAACCTGGTCCAGTAAGCGGACTCTGTGTAGCCAAAATTAAGCACGCCACCTTCGTGGCGGGTAAAGGGGTGCGCGGCTTCATCGACAATATCATTGAAGCTGAGTGTGTGATCCGGGTCTTCCAGAAACCAGACACAGTTTCCCAGGTCCCGCACGTTGGTGGTGTCACTGGAGAGTACAATGTCACCGTCCTGGCACTGTTCATTGGCGGTGGCAATGGAGGAGAAACACAGCGCCAGCAGGACAGTGATCACTGTAATCAAACGACGGATCAGGTGTTGCCGTTGCTGCAAAATGTGATCTCCGCGAGGGTAGCTACCTGATTTATGGTTTATTGTCAGCAGTCAGGCCGGAGCAGGGCATTCCCGCTTCGCAGACAGTCACTTTAGCGTGTAATCACGCTCTTCGCACCTTGGGGCGACCAGAAATGAGACAAACCTGCTTTTTCGCCGTGACGGCCTTGATAACGCTGGGTTTGTCGGGGTGTGGTCCTGACAGTTCCAGTAGCGACGGTTACCTGAATCCGGCCACGGACGTAGACCTGCCTCTGACGACCTTTCGACTCAGCGATGCCAAGGGACTGGAGCCGGTTCTGCAATACACCATATTCCGGGATTTCTACCGTGGCATCCAGGCCGCCACCGACGGCGATGATGGCGGGATTGCGCAGGCGCTGCGTGAGCACCTGAATCCGTTCCTTGGCGCTACCCCGACCGAAGATGGCACCGACTATACCAGCGTGCGGAATCCTCTGGACCTGATCAACGAAGTGATTCGCTCCGGGATGGTCGACAACTTCAATGAAGGCCGCCAGCTCATGCGGGATAGTGCCAACCGGGGCGAAGCCGCGAGCTACAACACGCCGGCCAATGAGGCACTGATCCGTTTCACCGAGAGTGACAGTGACAACAGCGCGCCCGCTGCGGACCGCACCTGGATCTACCCCATGCTGGACTGGACCAGCACCCCCAACCTGGGCAAGATTTTCCGGGCCACACAGTATGTCGCCAGGCAACCCGCCGAGAGTGAGGACAACCCGGCGGAGTTGGCCAGCGCGTCCTGGAGCGGTCGCTACGACGCAAGCTCCTTCGGAACGACCGGATTCAACCAGCCGGAATTCGCCGCTGCCAGCCTGACCGGCCGTACCCGTGGCAATGTGGAGTTACTGCAGGAATTCATTGGTACCCAACGGGACACGCTGACACTGACCCACGCCAGCGGCATTGTCATCAACGGCGAGACACCCGACTGCATCCGGGTGGTATTGAACTACAACACTCAGCGGGTTCAGGTATTCACATCAAAGGACGAGCCACCAACACTGGATGACAACGGCGAACGCACGGCTAATCCCGCCCACTGTGGCAATCAACAAAATGGTGAGGAAGCCAGCAGCTATAACAGCATCGCCATCGCACGCCGTCAGTAAAGACCGCCGTCCCGCAGCCCCCAGTTCTTCAGGAAGCCCTTCTTGCGGTCCAGCATCCGTTGATAAGCGGAAATCATGATCGCCGCATGGGGCGCCCTGACAAGACGAAGCATTTCGATACGATGTTCCAGGCGCTGCACCTCGGAACTGACTTGTTCCCGCACATGGGAGCGGACGCTGTCATGGTGGTCCAGTTTGACCACACGCTTTTCATCCGGGCCGGGCGGAGAGTGAAGGTTGTTGTCCATCAACATCTCTTCCATTGAGTGGTGGTTTTCCGTAACGCACACCAGAATTTTGCACAACTGTCAGACAGAACTCAATAACAATGAATTTAGTTTCATATTTCCTCTGGGCAGATGATGACGTTCCTGTGAAACAGACAAGCATTCTCCTGCTATAGTTTCGGGGACGATCAAGCAACTCACTAACCGGACGGACGCCATCCATGAGCCAGACTTCCGTTGCCGACACCCTGAGGGAATACCTCTCGTTACTTGAGCTTCTGGACGACGCGTACTGGGAAGCCAGCAACATTCAACACAAGGACATGCTGTACGACATCATCAGCATCTTCAGTCAGGAAGTGGCGGAGATAAACAAGCTCAGCGTTATGGATCATCACTATCCGTACGAAGTCATCACCGAAGGCATACGCCGGGTGGTACCCAAGCTTGAGCGACTGGATGAATACCGCGAAGACGTAATCCAGCGAACCCAGACACTGACGGATTTCCGCGACATCCTGTCATCAGTGCTGGGCATACTGGAGGAGCAGTTACAGACGCTCTGACCTGCTTCAGGCCGCGATCAGCGGCCTCTGGCCTTCAGGAATCAGCGGGAAACGATCACACACGGTATAGACAAATTTCGCCAGCGCGGGCAGGTGGTGGCCGACAATGGGGATGCCGGTGTTCAGCAGGCTGACAGAAATATCCCGGCCCGCATCGGCCCAGCACAGCTTGTTGATCAGACCAATATGACCAAACGCATAGCGGCTCTGCTGCCCCCACAATCCAAACGGATTTCCCCCCAGCATCATACCGGCACTGAAGCGCATGGGAATCATCATGGTGCGATCAATCTGCAGGGAGCCGAACTGCTGGATGGAACGGCGAATGGTCATCTCGCTGCAAATGCGCTTGCCGTTCCACACGCCGCCGTTCAACATCATCTGGAAGAAACGCCCCATTTCCTCGGCGGTGCCACAGAGATTCCCCGCAGGAATCACCGCCTCCTGGAAGCGGGGATCATTGACCGCTTGCTCAACGGTCTGAATGTCACCGCCCAGAGCCCGGCTCACAATCCAGGACACCGGAAACCTCGGCGTCGGGCCGGTGGCATAATTGGTGGCCAGATCGTGGACCTTGTCCGCTGCAATTCCGTAGGTGAACCAGCGCATGCCCATGGGTTGGCGCAAGTGGCGATCCAGGAAATTCTCAATCGTGTCTCCGGTTACCTTTTCCAGAACCCGCTGCAACACAAAACCGCCGGTAATGGCGTGATAAGCCACTTTGGAACCGTCGACTTCCACCGGCTTGGCAGCGCATAGAATCTTCCAGATTTCGTCCCGGTCCCACAGTGCATCAATGGGGGTTTCCCTGGGAATGGCGGGTATCCCGCCGCGATGGGAGAGGATCTGGTGCACGGTAATGGTTCGCTTACCATTGGCGGCAAACTCGGGGCAATAATAGGAGACCGGGTCCATCAGGTTCACCAGCCCCTGCTCCGAAAGTATATGCATCAGCAGCGCCGTCACTGCTTTCGAGGCCGAGAAATAGCAGATGGGCGTATCCGTGGTCATGGGTACCCGGACGGCACTGGCCGGATCGTGGGGACCGTTGCCGGACGCGTGCCCGATGGCACGATGCAAAATCTGCTCACCCCGGTGGCGCACCGATAACTGGAGACCGGGGTGAACACCGGTACGGTACAGTCGCTCCGCGCTCTGCCAGATGTCTTCTACCAGTTGGGGGTCCACGCCGGCCGCATCCGGGTTTTCCCCGTTTGCATCGGTGTAGGTGATCGCGGAAAGGTCCTTGGGTACCTGGCAGGTATGCAGTGCTCGACGGGCAATTCGATTCATCAGTGCGCCTTGGTTCAGATTGCTGTTTTGATTTAATGATCAACGCTGATCAATGCCGGAACATTGGCCGAAGGGCGGTGGCAAGAATGTCAGTCTTTCCAACGGCGGCTGTCAGGAATTATGGGCCTCAACAGGTTCAGATGCCATACCCACGCAGTTACGGCCGGATTGCTTGGCCCGATACATCGCTTTGTCAGCAGCCGCACATAACGCGTCCGGGCTCCTGCCATGCCACGGAAACACCGAAACACCAATACTGATGGTTAGCGAAACCGTTTCACCGGTATCCAGAGGTATCGGGATCTTACTGATCGTTTCACGCAGACGCTCTGCGGCCTCCTGGGCATCGTCAATGCCCATTTCCGGCAACAGGATCACAAATTCCTCACCACCGAAACGCCCCAGAGAATCCACCGTACGGATACCGTCAAGCAGAAGGTGGCTGACATTTTTCAGTACGGCGTCGCCGGCCGCATGACCAAAACTGTCGTTGATATCCTTGAAGTGGTCGAAATCAATCCATAGCAGAGCCAGCTCCCGGTTATAACGAGTGGCACGGGCAACCTCCTCGTCCAGCAAATGCGTCATTTCGCGACGGTTATTCAACCCGGTCAGGGGATCGCGGGTTGCCAGTTCCGAGAGCTCCTCTTCGAGGGCCTTGCGATCGGAGATATCGAGCACAATACCCTCAAGCACCAACTCGCCATCTTCATCGACGCCCCGGCCACGTTCCCAGACCCAGATTGTCTGGCCATCCTTGCGCGTCAGCGAATATTCAATGGAAAAAGATTCGTCCTTCGCCACTGCGGCTCCCACTTCACGATTCACCACATCACTGGATTCAGCACCAATCAGACTCCCGTAGCTGATGACCCGGTTGTCCACCAGTTCGTCGGGAGCATAGCCGGTCAGTTCCTGACAGCCTTCGGAAACAAAGAGCATGGTCCAGTGCTCGTCCAGCCGACAGCGATAGGCCATACCGGGCAGGTTCCCCATCAATACCGCCAACTGTCTTTCCCGCTTGCGTAACGCCTCACGCTGATCGTGTTGCAGTTTGATCAGATTGCAGTCTTTTCGGAACTGCATCAGCAAAACCACAAACAACACCGCACCCGTGACCAGCACAAAGATCAGTCCTTTCCAGGTCTGAACAAGGCTCAGCATCCGGATGTCGGTAAACCAGGCCTCGGCAACGGCGTCTGAAAACGTGATCCATAGCCATCCCACACACAGGTATATCACCACGATACCTACTGTTCGCCGCAGCGGTGTATACCGGTTCCTGGGATTCCTCATGAGCAGCTGTCCTGATAATTGCGTAACTGTGGGCCTATCCTTGATGCCCACCTGGAAGCCTGATACCTTCTGAAAGTAGTCATTTTCGGCCAGTTAGTCGAGAGCCGGCCGGAAACCGGTAAACTGAACGACAGGTTATCCCTGGCACGGGTTTGTGCAATCCCTGACAAACTCACCTAAAGTTGATAACAACAAAATCTGAGACGATCGCGATGTTGTGGTGGCGTAACCGTAAGGAGCAGGCACAACTCAAGCGGCTAATCGAGGCCCAATATTCCATCATTGAGGCCATAACGAGCGTGGCGCCGCTGGAAAACAAGCTCAATGAAATCTGTTCCCTGATTGAACAGCAGATCTCCGGTGCGCTGTGTTCCGTGATGCTGGCTGACGAGCACAAAACCACATTGTCGGTTGGTGCCGCTCCCGGTTTTTCCGACGAGTTGAAGACGGCGCTCCAGAGATTACCCATTGAAGATGGCTCCAGCGCCTGCGGCACTACTGCCTACCAACGGCAGCCGGTCATTGTTGCTGACATGACACAGGACGAACGCTTCGACCTGTATGCGGATCTGTTTGACCGAAACAAGTTGGTGGCTTGCTGGTCCTTCCCCATTATGGGAGCCGAAGAAGAACTGTTGGGCACCTTCGCTATCTACTTCCGCCGCCGTCGTACCCCCAACCAACAACATTTCCAGCTAATCGAACGTAGCCGACAGATGGTCAGCCTGGTACTGGAGTATCACAGGCAACGTCTATTGGGAGAACACAACGAACAGCACTTTCGCTCCCTCTTCACTCACAACCCGGATGCCGTATTCACCCTGGATCTTGAAGGCAGGTTCATTCAGTTCAATCAGGCTGGAAGCGATCTGATTGACTATACCGAGGCGGAGATTCTCGGCCAGCATTACGAGGCGCTGGTTCCTCCCGAGGACATCGAGCGTACTCGCGAGCATTTTGAAGGCGCCAGATCCGGGATTCCCCAGCGCTATGAGATCAAGGTATTCCGGCGTTCCGGAGATGTGCTCGATATGGATATCACCAACATGCCCATTGTCATCGACGGCAAGGTCACCGGTATTCACGGCGTTGCCAAGGACCGAACGGAGCAGAGACAGACGGAAGCCCGCCTGAGATTGCTGGAGCGTGGAGTCGAAGCCTCGGCCAACGGTGTCACCATCGCCGATGCCAGGCAGCAGGGTTTTCCCCTGATCTACGTGAACCCGGCCTTCGAGCACATAACCGGCTACGCACGGAATGAGATCGTGGGGCGTAGCTGTAACATCCTTCAGGGACCCGCAACCGCAGAATCAGCAATACGCCATATTCGGCAAAGCTTGTCCGAGTTCCGCGAAGTACACACCTCCATACTCAACTACCGCAAGGACGGCACGACATTCTGGAACGATCTGTACATCGCTCCGGTGCGTGATAACCGGCAGGAGGTCACCCACTTTATCGGGGTACAAAACGATATCAGTGACCGGGTACAACACGAAGAAACCCTGGCCTTCCAGGCAAGCCATGACGCCCTGACGAGCCTACCCAACCGGGTCTATCTCGAGGCCCACCTTGCCGATATCTGCCGACAGACCTTCAGCAAGGGGCAATCCCTATATGTCATGTTTATCGACCTGGACGGATTCAAGCCGGTCAATGACAGCCTGGGCCATCATTTTGGTGACCAGATCCTGAAACAAACCGCCGGCCGCCTGACGGATGCGACGCCAACAGGGGCGACGCTGGTTCGCTTCGGCGGTGATGAATTTGTCGCCCTGGTACCGGCGCCGGACGATGGTGTGGACGTCGATCAGGTCGCAGAGCGTATCCTTGCCCAGTTCGTGCGACCCTTCCACCATGACAGCGTGGAAGTGACCCTGTCCGCGGCCATCGGCATTGCGGCCAGCAAAGAGCCCCTGCGAAATGCCATGTTACTCATCCAGCGGGCGGACATGGCCATGTACCAGGCCAAGAAACTGGGCGGTAATACCTGGCAATGGTTCAACGACAGCCTGAACAAGCATGCCCAGCACGAAGTGTCGCTACGGCAGCAGCTTCAGCAGGCGCTGACCCACCACCAGTTTCAGCTGTTCTATCAGCCGATATTCGGCAACGATCTCAACATAACCGGTGTGGAAGCGTTGATCCGCTGGAAACATCCCACCCGTGGCTATATTTCACCCGCTGAATTCATCCCGCTGGCGGAACGCACGGGGCAGATTATCCCTATCAGCGAATGGGTTATGGAGGAAGCCGCGACCATGGTGGCGAGACTGGCCGAAATGGGCGTGCCCACTATATCCATTAACCTGTCACCGTTGCAGTTCCATCGTCATCGTTTGGTTGAACGATTAACTCATCTTCTCGACAGGCATCAGGTTCAGGCAGGACAACTGTGTGTCGAGATCACCGAAAACGTTTTTCTGGATGACCCCCGGGAAACGATCAAACAACTCCGGGAACTACAGAACCTTGGTGTACTGGTGGCGATAGATGACTTCGGCACAGGCTTCTCCAGCCTGAGCTACATGCGGGATATGTCGGTCGACAAGATCAAGATCGATCGCACCTTCACCAACGGCATAACGTCCAGTCAACGGGATGCCGCGATTACCCGGGGCACTCTGTCCATGGCCCATGAACTTGGTATGGATGTTGTCGCCGAGGGCGTGGAAACCGAGGAACAGTTCGACATGCTCAAATCGTTTGGCTGCACCAGTTATCAGGGGTTCTGGTACTCGCGACCACTGCCATGGGAAGATTTGCAGGATTTCACCCGTTCACGGAACAGCGGAGCCCGACTCAAATTATGACACCCGGTATCAACGCTGCAAGAAAAGCGAAAGTGCGTCACCGTATTCACGAATACCAGCATGATCCCGCCAGCGAATCATTCGGTACCGAGGCGGCAGAGAAGATGGGGGTGGACCCGGTAAGAGTATTCAAAACCCTCGTCGTTGCCATTGATGGCAAAGACCTGGCCGTCGGTGTCTTACCCGTCACGTCCATGCTGAGCATGAAACTGGTTGCCAAAGCGGCTGGAGGGAAAAAAGCGGTCATGGCCGACAAACAGGATGTTCAGCGCAGCACCGGGTACGTCCTCGGCGGCGTCAGCCCGCTGGGCCAGAAAAAACGCCTGAAAACCTTCATTGACGACTCAGCCCGGAGTTTCGACACCATCTTCGTCAGCGCCGGTCGCCGGGGCCTGGAAATTGAGCTAGCACCTCACGATCTGGCGCAGCTCACCGGGGGTGTATTCACGCCGCTGCATCAGGACTGAACGGTGACTAACGCCACGGACCTGCTACTGATCGGCGGCACCCTGCTTTTAGCTGTTGCCAACGCCACCGCACCAGCAGCCACACTGGATGTGCTGCGGGAGGCGGGCGCCAATGGTCCGTTGACCCTGATCGAGCTCCGCCACGCTGGTGAAACCGGCAAGGGGTACGAGGAGCCGGTGGATGACGACTAGTCGTCCGAACCATGAAAAAACCGGAGAACCCTTACGGGCTGTCCGGCTTTTTCACAGCATGCCGGGTCAGAAATCCCGGTTAGCTCTCCGCTAAATCACTTCACAGAATCGCGGGCATCGGCCAGGATCCTGTTCAGGGTTTCGCTCGGCTGCATCACCGCGCAGACCTTATCCGCGGGCGGGTGGTAGTAACCACCGATGTCCGCAGGATGACCCTGGATCACACTCATTTCCTCAAGGATCTTGTCCTTGTTGTCTTCCAGCTGCTTCGACAGCTTACCGAAGAACTCTTTCAGTTCCTTGTCGCTATCCTGCCGGGACAGCTCTTCCGCCCAGTAACGGGCCAGGTGGAAGTGGGAGCCACGATTGTCCAGCTCGCCGGTGATGCGGGAGGGAGACTGGTTGTTCTCCAACAGGCGCTCGGTGGCCTTGTCCAGGGTCTGACCCAGCAGGCGCGCACGATCGTTGCCGTGCTTTTCCCCCAGTTCATCCAGGGAAACCGCGATTGCCAGGAACTCACCCAGTGAATCCCAGCGCAGATGGTTTTCCTCCAGCAGCTGCTGCACGTGTTTGGGCGCGGAACCGCCGGCACCGGTTTCGTACAGGCCACCGCCGTTCAGCAGCGGAACAATGGACAGCATCTTGGCACTGGTGCCCAGCTCCAGGATCGGGAACAGGTCGGTGAGGTAATCCCGCAGCACGTTACCGGTGACGGAAATGGTATCCAGACCTCGAATCAGGCGCTCCATGGTCCAGCGGATGGCGCGAACCGGGGACATGATGCGGATATCCAGACCCTCGGTGTCGTGATCCTTCAGGTAGGTCCGGACCTTCTCGATCAGTTGAGCGTCATGGGCACGCTCGTCGTCCAGCCAGAACACCGCCGGCATTCCGGTCGCCCGGGCGCGGTTAACCGCTAGCTTGACCCAGTCGCGGATCGGCAGGTCCTTGGTCTGACAGGCACGCCAGATATCGCCTTTCTCAACCTTGTGCTCGGTCAGCACGGTGCCGTCTTCCGCAACCACTCGCACTACACCGTCATCCTTCATTTCGAAGGTCTTGTCGTGGGAGCCGTATTCTTCCGCTTTCTGCGCCATCAGGCCCACATTCGGCACGGTACCCATAGTGGTCGGATCAAATGCACCGTGGGTCTTACAGAAGTTGATCACTTCCTGATAAATCGTGGCGTAGGTGGACTCAGGCATGACGGCCTTGGTGTCCTTGAGTTTGTTATCGCGGGCCCACATCTTGCCGGAGTTGCGGATCATGGCCGGCATAGAAGCATCCACGATGACATCACTCGGTACGTGCAGGTTGGTGATACCTTTAACCGAGTCCACCATGGCGATTTCCGGGCGGTGCTCATAGCACGCGTGCAGATCTTCCTGAATCTGTTCCTGCTTGGATTCCGGCAGTTGCTTGATCTTCTCAATAACCGAGGAGAGCCCGTTGTTCGGGTTGACGCCAATCTCGTCGAACAGTTCACCGTACTTGTCGAACAGATCCCTGTAGAAAACCTTCACCGCGTGACCGAAGACAATCGGGTGGGAGATTTTCATCATGGTGGCTTTCACGTGCAGGGAGAACATGACGCCGGTCTTTTCGCAGTCTGCAATCGCATCCTCGAAGAACTTGATCAGCGCCTTCTTGCTCATGAACATACCGTCCAGCACTTCGCCTTCCTGCAGCGGCAGGTCGGCCTTCAGAACGGTCTGTTCGCCCTTGCCGTTCTCGAATACGATGCGGGCGTTGGTGGCCTTGTCCAGAGTCACGGACTGTTCATTGGAGTAGAAATCACCACCGCGCATGTGAGCAACGTGGGTGCGTGAAGCCGGGCTCCACTCACCCATGGAATGGGGGTGTTTACGGGCAAAGGCCTTGACGGCGGGCGGTGCACGACGGTCAGAGTTACCTTCCCGAAGCACCGGGTTAACGGCACTGCCGAGTACTTTGGCATAGCGGGTCTGGGCTTCTTTCTCTTCGTCGGTCTCGGGGTGTTCCTTGTACTCGGGAACCTTGTACCCCTGTTCGTTCAGTTCCTTGATGGCTGCACGCAACTGCGGGATGGAGGCAGAAATGTTGGGCAGCTTGATGATGTTCGCATCCGGATCTTTGGTGTACTCACCCAGCTCCGCCAGGGCATCGGGAACCCGCTGGTCTTCTTCCAGGTAATCCGGGAATCCTGCCAGAATACGCGCCGCCAGGGAGATGTCGCTGGTTCCGAATTCGATGCCGGCCGGCTTGGCGTAGGTTTCAAGGATGGGAAGAAGTGAACGTGTGGCGAGGGCTGGAGCCTCGTCGGTCAGGGTGTAGACAATCTTGGTCTTGGATGTTGTCATTTTCGTCCTCAGGCTAGAGTGTGAGTTCAGGACGGTCATGGCGGGGTCAGGTGTCTTGTGAACGCCCGACCTGGGCAATGACTGATACGGGAACTTTTGATAGGACTACTAGAATACCATTTTTTCAGGCTTTCTGGTTAAGATCTTAGTATAAGAACGGACTAAAAATGCACTAAAACCTGTTACAGGGTAGTGAAAACGCGGGAATTTACGAAACTTTCGGACATCGGGTTTGGGGTTTTGGGGGCTCGGATGGTGTCCGGGTGGAGCTCCCAAAACGGAAAGCGTGGCTTTCTTAGGCTTTGGGGCGCGGATTATGGTCGGGGACAGTCCCCAAAACGGAAAGCGTGGCTTCCCTGACTGTTTTGGGGACTGTCCCCGACCATAATCCTTGATATGCCTCTGGCGTTTCTGCCCCTGAACCGTAGGTCGGATTATCCCTTTGGCAGCAAATTCGCTTCGGCCAGGCACTCGCGGATCTGATCGAGAGCCTCCGGATTGGCGAGCGCGTCGCGGTTGTCGCTGCGGGCAGAGCCGTTGATCAGTCTTGCGACGGCCAGTTCCACTTTTTTGCCACTGCGGGTGTAGGGAATGTCCGGCACGGTGATCACGTGTTTGGGAACGTGCCTCGGGCTGGCGCCTTCGCGGATGCGGGTTTTCAGGCGTTTGACCAGTGCTTCCCCGAGGGTTTCTCCCTCAGCCGTTACCACCAGCAGGACCACTTCCACGTCGCCGTCGATCTGGCGGCCGATGACCAGACTGTCTTTCACCGCCGCTTCGGTTTCCACCTGACGGTAGATTTCCGCAGTGCCGATTCTTACACCGCCCGGGTTCAGGGTGGCGTCGGAGCGGCCGTAGATGATGGCACCGCCGTGTTCGGTGAATTCGATGAAGTCGCCGTGGGCCCACACCCCCGGGAAGGTGTTGAAGTAGGCGTCGCGGTATCGCTCGCCTTCCGGATCCTGCCAGAAACATACGGGCATGGACGGCAGCGGCTGACGGCAGACCAGTTCGCCGCGGCCTTCACTGACCGGTTTGCCGTCGTCGCCATAGGCCACAGCGTCAACACCGAGGAAGCGACACTGAATTTCGCCACGGCGCACCGGCAGCAGCGGAGTGGAACCAACGAAGCAGCCGCAGATGTCGGTGCCGCCGGCTATGGAGCCCAGCAGAACGCCAGGGGCACCGGCGCTGTAGACCCAGTCGTAGTCTTCCGGCAACAGTGGCGAACCAGTGGAGAAGAGCACACGCAGGGCGCTGAGATCGAGATTTTGGGCAGGCTTGAGCTCAGCTTTTCGACAACCGGCCAGGAAGCGGGCACTGGTGCCGAAATGGGTGACTTTTTCGGTGGCCACGGTGTCCCACAGGAAATTCAGATCCGGGTAACCGGGAGAGCCGTCCACGGTGATCACTGCCGCGCCGGTCAGCAGGGCGGAGGCCTGCCAGTTCCACATCATCCAGCCGCAGGTGGTGAAATAGAGGAAGCGGTCCTCCGGACCGACGTCGCCGTGGAGCATCAGTTCCTTGGCGTGGTTGACCAGCAGGCCGGCGGCGCCGTGGACGATGCACTTGGGTTTGCCGGTAGTGCCCGAGGAATACAGGATGTAGACCGGGTGATCCGGAGGCAGCGGCGTAAAGGACGGCGCTTTACCAGCACCGAAGGCGAGGGCGTCTTCCCAGGTGGTGACACGCTCGCCGGCGATGGGCGCTTCCTCCGGCAGCTGCTGGACACTGACCACACACTTCAGTGTTGGCAGCCCGGCGATCAGTTCGGCGAAATCGTCCTGGCGGGCAAACACTTTGCCGCCATAGCCATAGCCGTTCACCACAATCAGCGCGGATGGTTCGATCTGGCCGAAGCGGTCGAGAATCGCGCCAACGCCGAAGTCCGGCGACGCGGAACTCCAGATCGCGCCCAGGCTGGTCGCCGCCAGCATGCCGACCAGGGCTTCATAGCCGTTGGTGACCACACCGGCGACGCGATCACCCTGCTGGATTCCCTGATCCCGCAGGAAAGCTTCCAGGGCGCCGGTATCCGCCTTCAGTTCCGCGTAGCTGCGACGCAACACCGGTCGGGTCTCGCAATAGGCTACAACCGCTTCCTTATTGGCCTGTTCACCGTCGGCCAGGCGTAGCAGGTTGGCGGCAAAATTCGTTTTCATGCCCGGAAACCATTCAGCGCCCGGCATATCCCGTTTGCCAAGTACCCGGTCGGCGGGGGTATCACTCACCAACCCGCAATAATCCCAGACCTTTGCCCAGAAGGTGTCCAGTTCGTCGATGGACCACTGGTGCAGGGCGTGGTAATCGGCAAAGGGTCCGAAACCCTGGTCTTCCAGCCACGCCTTGAAGCGGGCCATCTGGCAGTTGGTCAGAGTGTCTTCCGAGGGAGACCAGACTACCGGTGATTGTTCTGTATTGCTCATCCGTCTCTCCTGCTCATTACTGCATGTGCCAGCCGTGGCTGACGACAATGGATTGGCCAGTCAGGGCTGCTGACGGGAAGGCAGCCAGGTGAACGGCCAGTTCGGATACATCGTCAAGGGTCGTGAACTTGCCATCCACGGTATTTTTCAGCATGACCTTGCTGATGACGTCTTCCTCGGAAATCCCCAGTTCCTTTGCCTGTTCCGGGATCTGTTTGTCCACCAGGGGGGTCCGTACAAAGCCCGGGCAGATAATGTTACTGCGCACGCCATGCTCGGCTCCTTCCTTGGCAACTGCACGGCACAGGCCGAGCATACCGTGTTTGGCGGCAACGTAGGGGGCCTTCAGGGGAGACGCCTCCAGAGAATGTACGGAGCCCATGTACAACATGGTACCGCCACCGGAGGCATACATGTGCTGCAGAGCTGCACGAGTGACCAGGAACGCGCCGTCAAGGTGCACGCTCATGACTTTGCTCCAGTCCGCAAACGCCAACTTGTGCACCGGGTCGATGTGCTGGACACCGGCGTTGGCCAGCGCAATGTCCAGCCCGCCCCATTGCTCGACAATGGCGGCCACACCATCATCAACAGCCTGCTCATTGGTGACGTCCATCGCAATGGCCATGGCCGTGCCGCCGCTGGCCTCTATTGCCTGAACGGTGTCGCGGGCACTTTCCAGGGTCAGGTCGGCAACCGCCACCTTTGCCCCCTCACGCCCATAGTGTTCGGCAATGGCCCTGCCGATGCCACGACCGGCACCGGTCACCAGAGCAATCCGGTTTTCTAGACGCATTTTATTATCTCCTTAGTCATAAGCCGCAGCAGGCAGCCAGGTAGCGATCTCGGGCACCAGGAATACGATGGCCAGCCCCACCAGCTGAATGATGATGAAGGGTATAACACCCTTGTAGATATCCATCACGCTGATTTCCGGCGGCGCGACACCTTTGATATAGAACAGGGCAAAGCCTACCGGTGGCGTCAGGAACGACGTCTGCAGGCACATGGCAAAGAGGATGGTGAACCACACCAGGTCAAAACCCAGCGTTTGAACCACCGGTGCCACCAGCGGCAGGATGATGAGGGTAATCTCAACCCAGTCCAGGAAGAAGCCGAGCAGGAACACAGCGAACAGAATGGTCAGCACCACACCATAGGGTCCAAATGGCAGCCCCAGCAGCGCGTCTTCGATTACCCGGTCGCCACCGAGGCCCCGTAGTACTACAGAGAACGCCGTCGCGCCCAGGAAAATCGCAAAGATGAAAGCGGACGTGCGAGTGGTCTGTTGCAGCGATGAGTTGAGCACTTTCAGGTTAAGGCGTCTAGCCATCAGCGCCAGTAACAGTGCGCCCAGGGCACCGACGCCGGAAGCCTCCGTGGGCGTGGCAATACCGGCAAAGATGGAACCAAGCACACCCAGGATCAGCGCCGCCGTGGGCACCACGGCCTTCGCCACTTCCCATACAATGCTCCAGGACACTTTCTCCGTACCTGCCGGCACCGGCGCAATATGCGGCTGCAGCATGGGGCGAATAATGGCATAGGCCACGTACATGGCACCCAGCATTAAACCGGGGAAGAACGCGCCCATAAAGAGGTCGCCCACCGAGGCCTCAGGTACCGCCAGCCGGTCTGCCATCAGCACCAGCATGATGGACGGGGGAATCAGAATCCCCAGGGTGCCGGTGGCACAGGCAGTGCCAACGGCAAACCCCTTGTCGTACTTGTTTTCCATCATCACCGGCAGGGAGAGCATGCCCAGAAGCACCACGGACGCACCGATGATACCGGTGGTGGCTGCCAACAGTACGCCGATGACAATCACTGTGACCGCATAGCCACCGCGAACCGCGCCAAACAGTTTCACCATGCTGTTCATCAGCCGCTCGGCGACGCCGGACTGATCAAGCATGATGCCCATGAAGATAAACATGGGCAGGGCCACAAGGGTCTCACTACTTACAACTTTCCACACACGCTCAGGCACCAGCCCCATGGAGGAGGAATAGTCGAACCACAAATTGGCGCCGAAGTTATCAACGGCCACCACGCCAATCACCGTCCAGATAACCGCGGTGCCACCCAACACCCAGGCAACCGGAAAACCGGTCATCAGCAATGCCCCGAACGTCAGGAACATGCCGATTACAAATAGGGTTTCAAGCTCCATCAGGACGCATCCTCTTTCTTGTTATTTCCGGACTCGATCCGGATTGGCTTCGGAAAGCCGAACAGCAGAGCCGTTACTTTCAGCAGGCGGGACAGGGCAGCCAGAATCAGCACAACAAAAGACAATGCCAGAATGCCCTTGAGAATCCAGCGGTGTGGAAGCCCGGCGGGTGCCTGGCTGGTCTCGCCCTGTTGCCAGGAACTGAAGGCGTAGGGAACCATTTCGTAAACTGCCAGCACAAGAAACGGTAACAGCAGGAATACCACGCCAAAGAGCTCAATCCAGGCCTGACCTTTGAGGGAAAGGCGTTCATGGATCACGTCCACCCTCACATGATCATCCGTCACCAGTGTGTAGCCCAGCCCCAGTAGCCAGCCAGCACCTGCCAGATGCCACTGGACTTCTTCCAGCGTCACCGAACCAAGGCCGAAGGCATAGCGGCCCACCACTGCATAGATGATCACGCCGGTGACCACCACCCAGAGCCAGGAAGCACTCTTGCCAATTGCAGAAATTGCACCGTCTACAACCTGACTGAGCCAGGTTGTAGGAAACTCCGTGTGATGATGAATAAACTTACCGGCGTCGGACACGGATGCCCGCACATCCTGCGGTGAGCCTTTACCAGACACTGCCATACAACAGTTCCTCGTTCAGAAAGCCCGTTATGAAACAAGGATGGCCCCGAAGGGCCATCCAAAGTGGATCAGAGAGCACCGGAATTGCTTCCGATGCCCAGGTCAGCCCCGAACCTTACAGGTCCGCCGGGACGTAGGCGCGTGTATCCCATATCTTGTAGGATTCCATGAATTCCTGCTGGCTTTCATAGACACGCTTGAAGTCGGCATCCTTGGACGCTTCTTCCTCAAGTACTTCCTCAGTCACGTCTCTCAGCTTGAGCAGAACGTCACGGGGAATCTGGTCGGCCTGAACACCCTTGTCCTGGAATTCAGCCAGAACCTTGCCGTTCTTGTACTCGCCCTCGGCCAGACCACGAGTGGTGGCCGCGGTGCAGGAAGCCTCAACCAGCGCCTTCTGCGCCTTGGTGGCCTTCTTCCACTCATCCTTGTTGATCAGCATGTACTGAGCCGTGAACTGCTGGTGCCAGCCCGGGAACAGGTTGTATTTGACGACCTGGTTGAAGCCCAGGATCTGATCGATGGCGGGCATGGAGAATTCGGTGGCATCAATGGTGCCTTTTTCCAGGGCCTGGTATAGCTCGCCGCCGGGCATCATGGTGACGGAGGCGCCCAGTTTTTCGAGAACCTTGCCACCCAGGCCAGCGAAGCGAATCTTCAAGCCTTTGTAGTCTTCCAGTGTTTTGATGGGCTTGGAGTACCATCCCGCTGTTTCAGGACCGATAATGCCGCACAACTGGGCATGAACCTTGAAGCCTTTGTTGTCGTAGACTTCCTGCAGCATTTCGTGGCCGCCACCGAAGTAATACCAGCCAATGTAAGCGGGGGGCTTCATACCAAAAGGCACAGCAGCAAACAGCGGAATCGCAGGCACCTTGCCCTGGTCGTAGCCGATCCAGGTGTAGCCGGCGGCTACCTTGCCATCAGAAACAGATTGCAGAATATCGAAAGGGGGCACCAGCTTGCCCGGCTCATATACCCGGACCTGAATGGAGCCATCGGACGCGGTGGTCAAATTGTCGGCCACCCAGGCTGCGGGGGAACCGAGACCTGGGAGATTGGTGGCGAAAGCAACAGGCATTTTCCAGCGAAGGTCGTCTGCGAACGCCGATCCTGCGGACAGGGCGATCGCACCGGTGATTCCGGCGAGAGCCTTGAAGAGTTTCATTAGCAAGTCTCCTAACATTGTTGTTTTATCCGGCCGCCGATTCTTGACTGACGGTCCTAGTCTGAGTGTAGTCAGACATCGCAGAAAACGAGACCGACATTACAAAGTGTGGGTCCAACGTTGAGCGTCAGTCTTGTTTTCTGCGTTGTTCTGACGTCCTGCATCGGGGATTTAGCAGATGCCGTGCCAGACTACAAAAAACGTGTTAAAACAGAAGGTTAGATATTTTCTTGCCGAGAAGGGCGCATCAAAACGTCCGGATTTCAGGACGCATTAATACCTATGTCGTAGGTAGTTGTCCTGATCTCAGAACAACTGTCCTGATTTCAGGACATCCTGGCGAGCTTTTCATACAGAACGGAACGGGAGATACCCAGAAGCTTGGCTGCCCGGGTCCGGTTTCCCCGACAGGCCACCAGCGCCGACTCGATTGCCTGCGCTTCCGCCTCTGCCATCACCTGGGCCAGCGGCCTGACCGGTCGGGGGGAGAGGGATGACTGCGGCCGTGAACCGTTACGGGGAAGCACCTTGAAGATGGCATCGGCATCCAGGAGACCGTTATCCTCACCCATGGTGAGCGCCCGCTCCAGCACATTTCTCAGTTCACGAATATTACCCGGCCAGTCGTAACCACCCAGTGCGGAAACCGCTGCATCGGTTATCTCACCGCGTATTTCCAGGCCATCACAGATATCTTCGAGCAAGGCTTCGCACAGCACACCGAGGTCCGCCAGCCGCTCCCTCAGGGGCGGAATCGGTATTTCCAGGACATTGAGCCGGTAATACAGATCGGAGCGGAAGCTGCCTTCAGCCATCATGGTTTCCAGGTTGCGACTGGTGGCGGCAATGACACGGACATCCACCGACACCACCTTGTTGGAACCCAGCGGCTCAATCTCCCCTTCCTGCAGCGCCCGCAACAGTTTGGCCTGCAACGGCAGCGGCATATCACCCACTTCATCCAGAAACAGGGTGCCGCCGTTGGCGAGCTGAAACTTGCCGTCGCGGGTACGGCGATCAGCACCGGTATAAGCACCGGGAGCCACACCAAAGAATTCCGCTTCCAGCAGATTGTCCGGAATGGCCGCCACATTCACCCCCACAAAGGGCTTTTCCGCGCGCCCGGATACCGTATGAATGGCCTGGGCCAGCACCTCCTTGCCGGTACCGGTCTCACCCAACAGCAGCACCGGCATATCCCGACCGGCGGCCAGCCGGGCCCGGCGTTTGACCTCCAGGGACGCCGGACTCGCACCGACAAAATCCCCCAGACTGTAGCGGGTACCACGGGTCTTTTTTGCCAGTGCTTTGCGGGCAGCAACCAGGTCCTGGTGCAAACGCCGAAACTTGCTGACCAGAGGTGTCAGCGGCTGCAGGTCGTCGTAGAGGACGAAGGCCACCGCGCCGACTATCCCGCCGTCTTCATCGAAGAATGGCAGGCGGGTAACCACAAACTGCTGGCTCTGGTGTTCCATGATATCCAGCAGCAGCGGTTTCCCGGTCTCCACCACCTCGGGCATGCGGGTGTGCGGGATCACATCCCGCACGAACCTCCCGATCATTGACGACGGAGAGTCGAAGCCCAGCAACTCGGAATAGCTGGCGTTGATCCAGGTAATCCGGCTGTCACGGTCCACAGCGATCGCCCCGGCACTGGCCTCCTCAAACATCGGAATCAGGGCTTCGATGAGTTCTTGAGTGAGGCCATTCTTTTTATTGTGGGCAAAAAGCTGGGTCATGTACCGGTTACCGCCAGAGAGATTGTCTTGCATGGTACAAAACCTGCGCAGCCCGTCAATCAGGGATATTCAGCTGATGATCAGCAAACACGATCAGATCACTCTCCGGCGGCTGATCCTGGATATCCGGCACATTGGTCTCCGACAATGCCGTCGTGATGTCACCACGCGGCACCGTTCGCACCACCTGACTCGGCGGCAGGGCTCGGCCCTCGGTCAGATGGTCGTAGACCAGATCCAGCGCCTGGAAGTAGTAATGGTGCAGGGGAACATAGCGCTCCGCCACGCCCGGAAATCCATTCAACACATCCAGGTGATGGGCGTTGAGAATTTCGTAATAACGCAGGCCGGAGCTATCACCCTCAACCAGTCGATTCAGTGCCAGGTATGGCCGGGATGTGTGATTGATCGGCAGGATCGCATCGGCCCGCCCGGTAACGAACACCGCCGGCTTGCCCCGCAGATCGCCACTCGCGCGAATGGCCTCAATACCCTGATCGATCGCGTCGGCCAGGGCGGTATCGGCGCCCGTCAGGGGATTGCCCGTGGCGACATCCTCACCCTGCACCAGGCTGTGCAGGCACAGCAGCGCATCCAGGCCATAGTCCTGCTGACCGGTACTGGCCGAGGCGCTCATGGCCAGATGGGTTGGCTGGCCCACGGCGTTGTCATTCACAACATTCACACCGGCACTCGGCGGAATGCCGTTGCTGGCCGAGAACAGGGCAGCTTCCTGTGCCGGGGCCAACGGAACCACCGCTCCGGTTCCATCCGTCGCCGCCAGACTCAGACCACAAACCCGATCCTCAACACCCGCCTGAGCATAGGCGTTGGCGTAGGTCATGGAGATACCCTGTGCCACCGAGAGGCCAAAATGCACCGGCGCCAGCAGGTTCTGCTCGGGCTGGATACCAAAGTCCTCGTTCAGGATCCGCAAGGCATCCGTGGCCCGTTCCTCGGTAGTAACACCGGAAACCAGGCCCTTGCTGGCCAGTGAATCGCAGATATTTTCACCAATGGCCGGCGGATTGAACACCGAGTTAAAAGGCGCCACATCCCGAATCGCCGGTGCCTGATTGGCACAGCCCTGATACACCGCCAGCGCCGTGGTGTAATCCAGCAGGCTGCGGCTGTGTTCGGAAATGACCGGGCCATTGCCCTGGCGAATGGTGAACGAGGTATCCACCTGTGGGTTAACGTTGGGTTCGGAAACCGCAACGCCGTCGATCAGCCCCCGGTCGTCCTGTTCAGCGGCCCGTACCGACGCACCACCTCCGTTGGAAACACTGGAGGCAATCACCAGGGTGTTCCTCGGCTTGATGGTAATCAATCGCTCACCATTACCCAGTTCGCGGCCAAACGTCTCGTTCAGCACATAGAAGCCAAACTCGATCGACTGCAGCACATGGGTCCCCCAGTCAGCTTCCGGGTTCACGCCAGAGTGAGCGTGCTTATAGGCGAACCGATCCGGCCACTGGTTGTTGAAGTCTGCCCGCGCGGCATCATCCAGACCGGCACGGAACAGCACCGCCTCGTCGTCACTGGTGGTCAGGGTACCGTCGATACGCTGGGCGCTGTTGGTGGCCAGATTGTGGGCTCCGGTTCCGGTGCCCTTGTCGGTATAGACCACGGCACAGCCTTTTTTCAGACCCCATTCGCCAGCGGTACCAATCGCACCATACACACCCCGCGAACCGGAGGAAGGTGCAGTCACCATACAGGGCTGACGGGGTTCGAAACTGTCCGGCACCTGGACCATCACGGTCACCGGCACCGTATGACCTGGTACCGCCATCAACGCGAGGAACTCCTCGCCGGCAATCATACCGTTTCCGTCAACTCCCACACTGGGCCCGAAGAAGGTGCCATAACCACCGCCCGGCGCGGTGTCCACCAGCGCGCGGTAGTTGTTGTAGATCGCCAGTCGTCGGAGTTCCGCGGGGGTCGGGTTGAGGGCATCATCAAAGGCCGGCGGGGTTGCACTGGCCAGTCCGTCGGCGCCAAGGCCGGCCGTCAGCAGGTCGTCGGTCACGCCGTCGTACCATGCCTGTTGGATATCACTGGAGATAAAATCGGGTATCGTGTTGAACGGCGGCTTGCCCTCATTACCAGTGGCGGGCGCAGCCCCGATTGCACCGATCAGGGTGCATAGCAGCAATCGTCTCATGATTCGTTCCTTGTTTGTTGTTATCAACGATCAGGCCGAACCTCAGGCACTCCGGCCTGACTGGCTGCTATGCGTATGCTGTGCCAACTTACCAAGACATTGAAAATACAGAATATTTTCTATTCAGACAGGAAATCGAGCGAAGGTTATCCGGGATTCCGGACACTGCCAAATGCCCAGTTAGCCGCTGACGCTCTGAAAACAGGCAGTTAAAAACGATGTCCGGATAACCAGACACCGTCCGAAAACCCGAACAGCGACAAGCGGACTCCGCCCCCGAAGAACGGAGTCGCCGGCGGATCAGCGCCCCGAATTCACCCCAATCATGGATTTGACCGGGGAGGACAGGTAGCTCAAGTGCAGGCCGTTGGCCGGTATCTCCAGGTCAAAGGCGACAATGCCACCGACATCCACCGCCAACGTCTGTGCCACCTGATTGTATTGCTCAATCACCTGACGGCCATCATCCAGGAAGCGCACTTCACCCGCCAGGTCCAGATCCAGAGGTACACTGTGCAGGTTGTGGGGCAGGTCCAGTGGGGTGGCCAGGTCCGGGGCATCCAGATAGGTCTTTACATCAGTTTCAAAGACCGGAAAACCGTCGTCACCGGTGCGGATGACCCCCGGTATCAGACGCGTGCGATTGCCCTCTTCATCCATTGCATAGCGCATGCGAATAACCTGCGGACCGGTCGGTGTTTCCGCCCATGTCAGGTCTGTACCCACTTTGGCATTCACCGTCAGGGACGTAGTAGTCAGCAGGGTGGGATGAAGCAGAACGCGAACACCCGCCGACGGATCATCCGGGTCCACCGGCCCCACAACCTCGGTGTTCAGGGCTCCGGTCATGTAGATGAACTTGAGCTCCGGACACTCGGTTTCAATCCAGGACGAGTAGATATCCTTACGGTCGCGGTTACAGCCAACACGGGCCTCTTCGCGGTTCCGGCTGACGACCCGGGTAGCCTGAGGTGGCGTGAGTGGCTGGCCCGCGTCATCCAGGACCACATCGGGCGGCTCTGTGCAGTCACGCTCGTAGACCTTGCGGATCACAACACCATCACTGTCCGTCTCATCCACGATGCCACACTGAACCACCCCGTCGGCGTTCACATCCCGCACCGGGAGGTTTCTCAGGGGCAGCAGCACCGAATCGGACGGCGCACCGCCCCGGAAATAAATGGTCATATCCGGACCGCCCGGTTGGCTCAAACCGGCGAGGGCGTCGGTCTCCAGCGCCTGGCCAGCAACAGAACAGATGGCGGTATCGCAGTCCGGGGATTCAGATGCCTCCGAGGACAAGGTGTATCGGTACCGGCTCCCTTGTTGCCATGGTTGCTCCGGATAGAACCAGAGCTTACGCGCGGTTATCTCAAGCCGGCCCGCCACCGGGTCCCGGGCAACCTGGACGTTATCACCGGTGCCATCACCCGGATCGGTCACCTTTTCCACCGTGAAAGTTTCGTTCAGGCGGATGGACGCAGGATCCATGGACTGGGAAAACGTCACCGCAATGGGCCGGTTAACGGGCAGTGAAACCACCGGCATGCTTTCGTCATCCAGGTTGTAGTCCACGCCGTTGGCATCAATGGCACCCACGCAACGCCCATGCTGGTCGTTCAGCAAATCCAGCCCCTTGGTGACACAGGGGAACCCGGGATAAACCGCAACCGCCAGTGGGGACGACGCAGACTGGTCCGCCTGGACCGGGAGCTCGAACGACAGTTCCTCGGGCACAGCGCCATTACCAGCCAGGTCGGTAAGGTCCGATGTCAGCCGAATCTGATAATGCGTGCCGTGAACAAGACCGCCGGCCGGCATCACCGACACACTGGTTCCATCCACGGATAGATCCAGCACCTCCTCGGGATTGCCGTTCGCGAGGACCCGGAGTCCGTCAGCAAGGGACTCCCGCGATACCGGTTCATCGAAAAACAGGGTAATCGGATCCCCGGGACGATGGGCATTGTGCAGGCCTGAGCCCGCCTCATCCGGCATCCAGCTCAACAACTCCGGGCCCTGCGTGTCCACCAGCGGGTCCGGCGCAGTCTGTTGGGCTCGGTCCAGGGTGTCCGCCTCAATCCGGAACGCCAGTGACGCCACCGCATTCTCAAGCCCCAGTAGCCGCGGTTCGACCATGCTCAGGGCATCGATTTCCAGGGTCCCGTTCCGGATGATGGCGGTGCCCACCAGCTCCAGACCAAGGATATTCTGGGACAGCGCAGCATTCGGTTGCGCTTCCTCGGTGCTCATGGCGACATCCATGAACAGGCGGATATGTCGGGGTGCGTCATCCGCATCGGAGTATGGGTTCCGGTAGAGGTACCCCACCGCGTCGGTAATTGTGGTTACCCGGATGGCACCCGTTGTCTGGACCCCACTGTCGGTCATCAACGGCACCACGCCGCCGACGTTCACATCCAGGGAGGTGCTGCTCAGTAACGTTCCGGCGGGGATCTGCAACGGCGTCATTTCGGGGTAGTCCGGCGCATAGGCCAGCTCTGCCCACATCTCTCCGGTCTGGTAGGAAGTGGGGGTATTCCCCAGCAACACCGAACTCAGAGCAATGCCGTTAATGGGCTCTCCGTTCAGTACCGAGCGCAGGTCCCGGGCATCCGAGTTGGCAACCGCCGCCTGGTAGAGGGTTTCCCCCGGGCCCGAGTCCTGCGGGGTGAGGGTGGTTTCATAATTGGCCAACTGATCGCCATAGGCATTGGGCAGGTCGCGGACAACCAGCCGGTAGGTTTCGCCGGGGTTCAGATCTGATTCTGAGCCGTCTGTACCGGCCACCGGGTCTATCACCAGGTGCCGCTTTCCGGACAACACCCGCGCGGGGACCAGGTTACCGGCACTGTCTTCCAGCCTCACCGACTCCCCGTAGACGGCGCCGGCCGGATGAACAGGCTGACTGAATGACAGTCGGAGGGTCGAAAAATCCACCAGGGGATAATGCTCACCGTCAGGGACCATGCCCTCGACTTCAAATTCGGTTGCCGTGCCGGAGAGTGAGCGGATGCCACTGAAACTACCACGGGTCTGGAACTCCAGGTTGCCATCACTACCCAACTGCTCAATGACAGTATCGCCGGCCCGGACCGGTCGCTGCAGGCGAACACTGTAGGTCGTGGCCGGTTGAAGGGCGGCAGCCGGGCGAATCACCCAGCTCTGGCCACCATCCACCGGGGTCAGCTTATGCTCGACCCGCTCATCCCCGGCCTCCAGTGCCAGTTCAGGCTGATCCACTGGCTTGGAAAACCTCAGCACCAGACTGGCCCGGGGCGAGACCTGGCGCTGACCATCCGCGGGATAACTGTATATCAGTGAGGGCGCAGGACCCGGCATCTGCATGCTGGAGTCCTCTCCTCCGCACGCAGCCAGCAAGGCCGCCGTAACCAGCACCAGTGAGCCGACTTTGCAAAAGTTCATGGAGGCCTCCTGTTCAGAATTTCAGGGTGATGGAACCGGCGATGACATGGACTTCGCCCCCGGCAGTCACCCGCCCGTTGGTCACCGTTTCGTTACCGGAACCGGTGGAGCTCAACTCAAATTCACGATCATCCAGTTGATGGAACTGGTACCCGATGTCCAGGCGGACCGGGTATGCCAGAAGGCGCGTTTGCTCGTACTGCGCGGACAGACCCAGGCCCACGATGAATCGGTCACTGTCGTAATAATTCACATCCGGTGTCAGGCCGTCCTCAAGGGAAGATTCCTGATAGGCCAGGCCGGTGGTCAGCGCAAAATTGCGGTGGAACTGATACTCACCGCCGACACGGGGGACAATAATGTCGTCAAAGCCCACCTCGGCCTGATCCTTGATCTGGTCTCCTTCGAACTTGTCACTCAGGCCCGACCAGTTCTGTTGTTCCAGGCTGCCGCCAATCCGCCAGCCATCGCCCTTGTACTGCAACCCCAGCGCCAGGGTCTCGGGCTGGTAGGAGTCGTAGGTACGAATAGTGAATTCCAGAGGGGCAGACGCCGGTATCAAGCCGGGAATGACCACACTCGAATCCACCGTGGTATTGGTATCCGAACTGGTGCGATAGACTGCAGCCACTTCCCAGCCACTGAGCAGGCACTGACTCTCCGGACAGACGGTGCTCCCCAGGTCGACACTGGTGGAATAGATCAGGCGAACGGAGGGTTCGGCGTTGACCGACAGTTTTTCCTTTTCGGTATTCCCCGCCAGATCGCTGACGGCCCGCAGCTCCGCGGTGGCATGAAGCGTGACCCGGGCCGAGACACCAACGCTGACACCTCGCCAGACATTCGAGGCAGCACCAATGTTCAGGAACAATGGCTGGCGGCCATAGTCCAGAAACTGGCCCTCGCCGGATGTTTGCGAACCAAAGGCCAGCATTTCCTTGCCGTACTTTTCCACTCCGGCAATAAACCCGAGGTAGATCGGCGGGCCGTTTCGAAACATCGAGGTGAGATCGGTTTTCATACCGATCAGTACATGCTGACTTTCCTTTTCAAAACTGAAGGTGCCGTTGCTACCTGTGGCTTCCAGATCAGGCTGGGCATGCAGCAGGCCGGCGGTCAGCTCACCACGGGAGTCCGAAGCCAGGTAAGCGGGGTTGTAGAAATTGGCCGACACCTGGGTGTTAAACATGGATAAAGCCTGTGCGGAGGCGATATCTGTCGGCAACACGCCATAGGTCGATCCAATATTGCCCATACTTGCATTCAGCAGAGGTGACATGCCCACCAGGCTGGTGGCGATCACAAGGCGGGGAAACAGTACGGATCTGCGGCGCAGGTACGACATGGCTAAGTTCCTTTTTGACACGCGGGATTTGGTTCTCCGAGCGATAAGCCCGAGTCGTTTGTGGGGCGGAACCCTAAACACTCCATTTCAGGTTCAGATTGGCAGGGTAGCCTCGAATGTCCTGGCAACGGGGTCATCACAAAGGCGACATATGACAACTTGCTGGTTTCGCTGGTTTTTCCGAAATTCAGTTTCCGACATGTCGCCAGTGGACCCGGTAAAATGTGAGAGAAATCACAGACCTGATATGCATCCGAACCCTCTCACGCGGCGTAAAAGCTTGATAACCCAATCTCGACTCACCCCTGCGGGAGCTCATAATGTTCATCCCATTCCGTTACCGGATAACAATCATGCTGTTGATGATTAGCAGCCTGTGGGGCTGTGCCACTCATTCCGATGCACCGGAATCCACGCCGGAACATCCCCACACCGATTTCCGCATGCTCAGCGATATTGCCTATACCCCCGAGGAATGGCCGCAGACTCTCTACGCCGACCTCTATCTTCCCGAAACCAAAGGCAAACGTGCCACGGTGTTACTGGTGCATGGCGGTGGATGGGAACGGCGCTCCCGCAAGGATATGGCGTGGATTGCCGAGGACCTGGCCAGTCAGGGATTCGCGGTGATGAACGTCGATTATCGATTTGCGCCGAAGTACATCTTCCCCGCTCAGCTCCACGACATGCAGGTCGCTATGCACTGGCTTCACCAGCACAGCAGCGAATACGGACTGGACCGCTCGGCCATCAGTGCCTTTGGCTTCTCATCCGGCGCTCACCTGGTGTCACTGATGGCACTGGTTGCCAGTTCCGACAGCCCGTTGAACGACCCTTATGGCGGTGACCCGACTCGTCCCACTGCCGTCGTCGCCGGTGGAATACCATCTGATTTGGAGGCGTTTGATTCCGGCAGGCTGATCAAGCAGTTCCTGGGAGGAGAACAGCAGGAGATTCCCGACATCTACCGGCAGGCATCGCCGGTGACCCATGTCACCCCATCCGCTCCCCCGTTCTTCCTGTTCCATGGCGGCATGGATATGCTGGTGCCATTCACTCAGGCGAAACGGCTGCAGCAGACACTGCAAGCGAACAACGTGGACAATGAACTCTACCGGATGCACCTTCGCGGTCACCTGACCAGTTTCCTGACCGCGGGACAGGCGGTGGAGCGGGCGGCAGACTTTCTGCGCCGGCACAGCCTGCCTCCTGACAGTAGCCCTAGCCAATTCTGACGAAAGGCAGCAGGCTCAGGGCGGCGATGACAACGATGGCCAGGCAGGCGGCCAGCGTCCTGACGGGCTTTTGCCGTAACCGAAACCAGAAGCCGCCGACCCGGCCCGCCGCGAGTTCGTGCTCGTATTCCGTCCGCTGTCGCGTCCGGCGCTGTTGCTGATACTCTTCCAGCAAAGTCCGGGCCCGGGCGGCCTCGTCATCGTCGTGGACCCAGAAGCCCCCCATGCTGATCCCCCAGCGACTGGGCGGGGTTTCATAGTAGCGAACGTCATGGGATGCGAACAATTCGCGGATTTCATCCGCCTCGTCATCGGGAACGTGGCGGAGATTCATCAGATGGTGGGGCATGGTATGTCTGGTATCGGTGGCCGGAATCCCTATATCCTAGCATTCATAGGGATGACCTACCGAACTTGCCACCGGGACGTTGAATGACCGATACCGCCATCCGCCTGTTGCTGGAATTTGACGACCAGGTACGCCGTGATCAGGAGCAACCTCCAGCTTTTCTGCACAGGCGCGACCGGAAATATGCCCTGGATTGCCAACAACGCGGCGTTTCCCCCTCCCCACGACACTGGCTGGCTCACCTGGCCCGTTTAAGCGGGCAGGGAGGGGAAGCCAATGCCGATGCGGCCCTCGGAACCTGGCGTCGCATCATCACGGGATTTATCCTGGCAGGTTCTGCGCTGGGGGCCCTCACCATGCTCGGTCTGTTGTTTTACGAGGGCGGCCAGCGCATCAACGTTACTGTTATCCTCGCTTTTGTCTTGCTCCAGTGCCTGCTGGCAGGCTTAACCACACTCCAGGCCTTTGCCGGATGGCAGCCCTGGCGTCCGCTGCTGTCCCGGTTTTCCGACCAGAAATCGGTCAGGGGCCTGCGCCAGCTTCAACCACAACTCATGGCCCGGGCTGCTCATGTTGGCGGTCTCGCATTTGGTGTCTGCGGTTTGCTCACGCTGTTGGTGATGGTGGTCGTTCAGGACCTGGCGTTTGGCTGGAGCACGACCCTCAATACCGAGAGCCAACGATTCCTCGGCCTGGTACAGGCCATTGCAACTCCCTGGCAATGGCTCTGGCCCGCCGCGGTACCCGACGCCAATCTGGTGGAGACCACCCGCTTCTTCCGTGCCCAAACCGGTGGCATCATCAGCGACCCGGCCCGACTGGGTGACTGGTGGCCGTTTGTCACCATGGCGTGGGTTTTCTATGTCGTGCTGCCGCGTTTGATACTGGCCATCCTTGCCGATGGCCATCTGCGATTACGGGCCAGTCGGCTGCTTGATCGTCACCCCGGGCTGATCGCATTACACTATCGGATGGAAACGCCGACACTGGAAACCGGCAACGCCCATAACGATGCCGAGCACCAACCGGATACCACCACGAACAGTCAGCTGATGCCGCTTCCGGAAAGCGACACCGTTATCTGCTGGGCCGGCGCCGGGGAACCGGAGCTCCCGGATGCCCTCAATGGCCCCGATACCCTGGTGCTTCATGCTGGCGGCCGGGCCTCACTTCAGGACGACACGAACACACTGGAGAAAGCCGCCGATCACCTTGCGACCATCACCCGGCCCGCGGTGATCGTGGTTACCCGCAGTTGGGAGCCACCGACTGCCGAGCTTCAGGACTTTCTCCAGCACGCCCGCGAACTATGGCCCTCCGCCAGCCACGTAGCGGTGGTTCCGCTGACCACCTCGGGGCAGGAAGAGCCACCCACACACCAGGTACAACAGTGGCTGCGGTTTACCGAGCGATTCGGAACCAACTTCGCCTGCGTCAGCCTTCCGCCATTGTTTCCCCGCAACCCGTACCGCCAGGGGGAGTTGTAAGCCATGGACAACACTCCGGTTTTTGCGGTGGTCGGCCATCCCAACAAAGGCAAGTCCAGTGTGGTGGCGACCCTGTCCCAGAACGACGCCATCGCCATCGCCCTGGAGCCCGGCACCACCCGTCAACGTCAGGCCTATCCGCTAACCGTCGATGGCAGAACCCTCTACACACTGGTGGATACCCCCGGGTTCCAGCGCCCAAGACGGGTTCTGGAATGGCTGGATGCCCACAGTGTATCCGCCTCGGATCGCGCCGAAACCGTCGCGGCTTTCGTGACCCAACATCGCGACGACCCGCGCTTTACTGACGAGTGCGAACTGCTGACCCCGCTGATTGAAGGGGCTGGCATCATCTACGTGGTCGATGGGTCGGTGCCCTACAGCGCAGAACACGAAGCGGAAATGACCATTCTGCGTTGGACCGGTCGCCCCAGCCTGGCCTTGATCAACAGTATTGGTCCTGACGATTACAGCAATGCCTGGCAGGCCGCGCTTGGTCAATTTTTTCAGGTTGTCCGCAAGTTCGACGCTGTTCGCGCACATTTTGAGCAACATCTCAGCCTCCTGAGGGCCTTCGGCCAACTGGAACCGGCCTGGGAATCGCCTCTGGAGCAGGCCACCGGTTTTCTCGCGGACCAGCGCAGGGAGCGGAAAACCCAGGCCGCCCGACTGATCGCCAAAGCCCTGGAAGACATGATGTCCTACCAGGAAAAGCGCACCCTGACGACCAATCAGGCCACGGAAACCAGCGAGCAGACCCTCGCGGACACCCTGCGACGCAGCTGGTATCAGCATCAGCGTCGACGTGAGCAGACCCTTCGGGTCTCCATTGAACACCTGTACCAACATAAACGGATTCAACGTCAGGAGGCAGAACTCGAGTGGCATAGCGACCACGACCTGTTCAGTGAGGACAGTCGCCGTGTCTGGGCTGTCAGCCGGCGATACCTGGCCACCGCAGGTTTTGGGGCCGGTGCCGTTGGTGGTGCCGGCATTGACGCACTCACCTTCGGTTCGTCACTGGGCACGGTTGCCCTGGTGGGAGGCATTCTCGGCGCCGCCGGCAGCTATTTCTATGGCGATCGGCTGGCGCTGCCGGCGCTGAAGATCGGCGCCCTCCAGGACGGGCTGAAAACCGCCACCTTCGGCCCTGTACAGGACAGTCAGTTCGGCTATGTTGTATTGGGACGGGCCGTGGATCACTGGTGGCATATCAGCCACCGCAATCATGCCGGTCGCGATCAGCTGGATCTGGCACCAGCGGATAGTCACTGGCTGGAAAACCTGGACCGGAAAAGCCGCCAGGACATCCAGAAGGTCTTTGATCGGTGCCGTAAACGCAGGACACCGGACGATCGTCAGCGGGTTACGTTTGTCGCCGCCATTGAGCAGGCGATGACAGTTTACGACGATTGGAGGTTGAACCGGCCCTGACCGGGGTGTGTATACTAAAAGACTGCTCCATCAAAAAATGAGGGATAATTATGAAAATTGTACGAGTTGAGGACATCATCGGCACTGAACGCGAAGTAACCGGGCCGGGCTGGACCAGTCGCCGCATGCTGCTCAAGAAAGACGGCATGGGCTTTTCATTCCACGAGACCATTATCCCTGCCGGGGCCGAGCTGAACCTTTGGTATAAAAATCACCTTGAAGCCGTGTATTGCGTCGCCGGCAACGGCACCATCCTGGACAAGGAAACCGGCGAAACCCACGAGATTTCCGACGGCACTCTGTACGCACTGGACAAGAACGACCCCCATACCCTCCGCGGCGGAACCGAAGACATGCGCCTGATCTGCGCCTTCAACCCGCCCGTCACCGGCCGCGAAGTCCATGACGAAGACGGTGCTTACACTCTGGATACCAGCGACGTTTAAGCCCCGCCACCGTGGCTGAACTCTCGGGCACTACCACACCGCCACCGCAGGCAAAGCTGCTTCCGGTGGAGGTGCTGCTTTGGCTCGCCGGCGTATACCTGCGCATACCGATACTCGTCGCCCCGCCACTGGCCCCCTTCATCAGTGACGAACTGGCCCTGTCCCAGGCACTGACCGGGGCCCTGACCACCTTGCCCATCCTGATGCTGGCCATCGGTTCCATGCCCGGATCCCTGGCCATCGCCCGCATCGGTCCGCGCAATACCCTGGCGCTGGCCATGCTGATCATGGTCATTGGCTCCGCCGGGCGGGGTCTGGTGCCGGACACCTTCACCCTGATGCTCGCCAGCGCCGTCATGGGCCTGGGGGTCGCAATGATGCAACCGGCCCTGCCCGCACTGCTGCCGCGCTGGCTGGAACCCCATCACCTGGCCCTGGGTTCTGCCATCTACATGAATGGCATGTTGATGGGCGAATTTATTGGGGCGGGGATTACCTTACCGGTGCTGATGCCGCTGCTGGACAACAGTTGGCGTGCCACTATGCTGGCTTGGTCACTTCCAGCCCTTCTCGTCGCTGCTACCTTGTACCTGCCCAAAAGAGACCGGGCAAAACCAGTGGGCAAAGTCGCCTGGCTACCAGACTGGAGCAACCCGCTGACCCTGAAGGTTGGCCTGCTCCTCGGCCTCTCCGGTTCCATGTTCTTCGGTCTCAATGCCTACATGGGCAACCTGCTGGAACGACAAGGCCAGTTCAACAAACTCGCCGACGCCCTGTTCTGGTACAACATCGCCCAGGTCTTCGCCTCCCTGATCATGCTCAAGATGGCCAGAGTCTGGGTAGGGCGCCGCTCCGCGATCATCATCACTGCCACCCTGAGCATTATCGGCACCCTGGGCGCCATCACCTTCACCGGCTGGTGGACCATCGCCAGTGCCACTCTTATGAGCCTCACTGCCGGCATCCTGCTAATTTTGCTGGTCGCCGTGCCACCGCTGGTCACCGCGTCACAGGAAACCGGCCGCCTCTCTGCCGGCACCTTCCTGGTCGGCTACACCATGGCCTTCTCCGTTCCGATGCTGGGAGGCCTGTTGGCCGACTGGACCGGCGATGCCCGCCACGCCATCCTCACCATCGTCGCCTACAGCGTCCTGGTCCTCCCTCTGGCTTTCACCCTGGATCTGAAACGAAAAAAGGACCAGCCCGAAAGCTGATCCTTGCAAAAGGACTCCATCACCAATGGCCGAAAGGCCGTGGGGCGGGGTGTCTTTTCCGCCGGGAAAAAGATGTCTGAGCAAAGCGAGTTATTTTTCCCCGAGGAAAAGACACCCCGCCCCGCGGACAAACTCCCGGTCAGATGTAATAGTCTTTTAGCGGGGGAAAACCGTTGAACTCCACCGCGCTGTAGGTCGTTGTGTAGGCACCTGTAGAAAGCCAATACATCCGGTCGCCAATCGCCAGATTCAAAGGCAGCGGATACTTGTGATGCTCATACATGATATCCGCGCTGTCGCAGGTGGGGCCGGCGATGACGCAGTCTTCGCCTTCGCCCACCTTCTCGGTCCAGATCGGAAACTTGATGGACTCGTCGAGTGTCTCGATCAGGCCCGAAAACTTGCCCACATCGGTATAGACCCAGCGGTGCAGGGCGGTCCGTGATTTACGGGAAATCAGCACCACTTCACTCACCAGCACACCGGCATTGGAAATCAGCGAACGGCCGGGCTCGATAATAATTTCGGGCAGGTCGTCACCAAAATCTTCCTGCAGAAATCGGGCGATTTCTTCCGCATATACCTTCAACTCGTTGGTGCGGGTAATGTAATTCGCCGGAAATCCTCCGCCCATGTTGATCATCTGAAGCTCAATGCCGTCTTCTTCCTTCAGGCGTTCAAAGATGACCTTTACCTTACCCAGGGCGGCGTCCCAGGCGCCGATTTCACGCTGCTGGGAGCCCACGTGGAAAGACACACCGTAGGGCACCAGTCCCAGATCACGGGCCAGAATCAGCAGGTCCATGGCCATGTCGGTCTGGCAGCCAAACTTGCGGGACAACGGCCAGTCCGCCGTCAGCGTGCCTTCCGTCAGGATACGCACATACACCTTCGAGCCCGGGGCGGCCTTGGCAATATTACGCAGGTCCGCTTCGGAATCGGTAGCAAACAGGCGCACACCCTTCTCGTAGAAGGTACGGATGTCCCGGGCCTTCTTGATGGTGTTGCCGTAGCTGATGCGATCACCGGTCACGCCCAGCGCCATGACCTTGTCCAGCTCATACACCGAGGCGATGTCGAAACTGGCCCCCTTATCACGCAGCATGGTCAGAACCTGCGGCGCCGGATTGGCCTTTACCGCATAGTAAACGTTGGCGTACGGAAAACCTTCCACCAGTTCGTTGTACTGACGGTCGATGGTGGCGGTGTCGATCACCACGCACGGGGTTTCTTTGGTATCGGCAAATGCCTTGATACGGGCAAAGGTCTCGGCGTCGTAGTAATCGGCGATGTGAGCGTGGGCAGACTCGGTCATGGGTGGTGTTTCCCTCCAGTAGGCAAACAGGCATAAAAAAGGGGCGCTACAGCCTGGCTGCAGCCCCCCGGTATTGGCGCGATCATCGGGCTTTTCCCCAAGTCCGGATATGCGCATATCTACCCATAACAGGGCGACTTTTTCTAACGTGTGATGGGCCTAGACTGCCACGGGCCAGAGTGGTGTCGGATCGGTTGGGCCATCCGGATCCTTCGGCTCGGTCTGGTGATGCAGGTAATCGAGAATGGCTTGCTGTAACTCGCAGCCCTGACCCAGGCCCTGGTTGCCAAACAACCGGTTAAACTCCAGGACATAGGGATAGCCCTCCACCAGGGCGATGTCGAAACCGGCGTGGTCCACCTCCAGCTCTTTCGCCAGACGCAGCGCCAGATCCGTCATCACCGAAGGTACCGGGCTGGTATCAATACGGCCGCCCCGGGCAACGTTATTGTAAAACCCCTGATCTGCCTGAGTTCGCCAGTAGGCGGTCAAAACCCGGTCGCCGACAACCACCACCCGCGCGTCCCGGTCCAGAGGCAGGTATTCCTGTGCGTACAGCACATCGGTCCGTTCGCAGTAGCGGTGCCAGTCTTCCCGCGTTTCAATCAGCCAGACCCCTTCGCCCATGCTGGCTTTCGGCAGCTTGGCCACAAAGGGATGCACCATCGCGTCCCAGATCAGTTCCCGCTCCTGCGGGCCGTTGGCTTCGATCATGGTCCACGGCGTATGCTCCGGCGCTATGGTCTGAAATGCCCGGGTCATCTCCACCTTGTCGTGACCGATGCGATAGCTGGCAATGCTTGGAAATACCCGGCACTTGAGACCATGCACCAGGGCATTGAGTTGCCAGTATTCCGGGAACAACACCCAGTCCGCCTCTTTCAGGAGTTCCTTGTGGGCCAGGAACTGCTCGGGCTTGAGGGTGGTGGTGTTGGGGAAGCCGAGGGTTCGGAAAATATCAAAGGAAACCAGTTTCATGTGGATTGGGTGCATGGTTATGTTGGTTGCATTTTATACAGCACCCGGAGGTTGGCAAGTTGTTTTTGACAGCATCAACAGGGAATTCGAGTGCTCCCTGAGGACAGCCCCCATGACCACTGCTACCCTGATCTCAAACACACGGGATAGATGCCATGCCCGATTTTGATAACAGAGCAAACCGAATACTGAGCAGGCTCCGGGAGGATCACCAGTCCGGAGCCACGGCACTGGCGCTGAAGACCCTCAGGGATCTGGCGGTGTACGCGGAAGAGGCCAACCGTGATGACCTGGCAGCCCTGGTCAGTGAGCTCCGCAACGCCCGTCCCAGCATGATTGTGATCAGTAATGCCCTGTCCAGAGTGGCGTCACAACTGGCCGGCGGGGAGAAACCTGTGGCGGCAGTAAACCGGGTTGCCCGGGCACTGGAAAACGCCAGTGCTGCCATAGCGCAGCATGCGCACCGACTGATTCCAGCCAACACAGTGATTATGACCCACAGTGCCAGCTCGGTGGTGCTGGAACTGTTTCGGTTGCTGTTGCGGGAGCAGCATCGCTTTTCGGTGATCTGCACCCAGAGCAGTCCCGGCTTTGAGGGACATCAGCTCGCGCGGGCCCTGAACGATATGAACGTGCCGGTTACCCTGATCACCGATGCCCAGATGGGCTTGTTTGTGCCGCAGGCCGATGTGGTGATCACCGGAAGTGATACCTGGCTGGCGGATGGGCATTTCATCAACAAGAGCGGCACACGACTGCTCGCCCTGGCCGCGCGTGCTCACAAGAAGCCGTTCTGGGTGCTGGGAGACAGCTTCCGGCACAGCGACCAGACCAGCGATGAGATAACCCTGGAAGAGATGCCCGTCAGCGAATTAAACGCGCCGGAAGGCGACTGGATTACCCCCCGGAACATCTATTTCGAGACCATTCCCGAATCTCTGGTCACCGGCCGGATCAGCGAGCAGGGCGTTTTTTCGTTCCCTGACTCGCCTCGGCACTAAGCGGGTCTTCCGGCCAGGGATGTTTGGGGTAGCGCCCGCGCATGTCCTTGCGAACCTCCGGATAGGCATTACGCCAGAAGCTGGCCAGGTCGGCCGTCACCGCCAGAGGACGCTGGGCCGGAGAAAGCAGATGGATAACCACGGGTACCCGACCGCCGGCCACGGTCGGCGTCTCAGTCCAGCCAAACAGGGCCTGGAGCTTGGCCGCCAACACCGGTCCGTTTTCCGCCGTGTAGTCCAGTGAAACCGACTGGCCTGTGGGAATGGTCAGGCGCGTTGGGGTCAGTTCCTCCAGCGCCTGTTGTTGCGGATAATCCAGCAGGCTGGCAAGGGCCTGTTTCAGGTTGAGCTTTTCCAGATCGCGCCAGCGACTCATTCCCGCCAGGAAAGGAGCCAGCCAGGTTTCCAGGTGATCCAGCAACCAGCGCTCGCCGACGTCCGGCCAGTCGCCGGGAAAACAGCTCGCCATCAGCGCAACCCGGGCGAGCCACTGTTCCGCCGCCGGTGTCCAGGGCAGGCTTTGCAGTCCCTTTTTACGCACTGCCGCCAGCAGCCCCTGCTGCACCAGTTCCGCGGACGGGGCTGGCAAGGCCGTTTCTTCCAGAATCAGTTCACCCAGCTTTCTGACACGGCGGGCCACCACGGTTCCCCGGCTGTCGTCCCAGACAGCCTCCTCCCGTTCATGGATGTGACTGGCGAGGTCCTGCTCCAGCAGCGCGGGATCAACCGGTGCCGCGAGGTAGATTGTCGCTTCCCTGGCCTTGCCATCGAGCTCAGCCGTGGCAAGCCACTGGTGACGGGCCAGCGGGTCGTCGTCACGGAGGACTGCACCGCGGCCATTGCTGAGCTGATAACGCGGAGCATCGCCACGTCGCTTACGGGCCACCCGGTCCGGGTAAGCCAGAGCCAGCAGACGGCCCACGTCATCATCGGTGGGCATTTCGGCTGGCCGGTCCAGACCACCCGTCAAACGCGCAACCGACTTACCAACGGTCTTCACCCTGGCGATATCAATACCATGGCCAGCCCCCTCACCCCGAAGTATCCGCACCCGCTCCTGCATGTCCGCCCCGGCCGATCGCCCAGCCAGGTCTCGCTCCTCCAGCAGGGCCGCCAGCTCTGCGGCAAGATAGCCATGACCAATGGTACGGCCTCGAAGAATCATGTGAGCCAGCCGGGGATGAACGCCCATTTCGCGGACCGCCTTGCCGTGTTCGGTAATAGCCCCTTCGGCATCCAGCATGTCCAGCCATTGCAGCAGTTCCACCGCCTGTTGCCAGTGTGAAGCAGGCGGCAGATCAATCCAGTCCAGCTGATCCGGGGAGCGCGCGCCCCACTGCGCCAGCTCCAGCACCAAGGGTGCCAGGTCCGCTTCCTGTATCTCCGGCGGCGTGAAATCCGCCAGGCCGAATTGCTCGGATTCACTCCACAGCCGGTAACACACCCCGGGCTCCAGCCGCCCGGCGCGCCCTTTGCGCTGTTCAGCAGACGCCTTCGATACACGACCGGTCATCAGCCGGGTCATGCCACTGTTCGGGTCGAACACGGCCCGCCTCTGCTGGCCACTGTCGATCACCACACGAATACCATCAATGGTCAGACTGGTCTCGGCAATGGCCGTGGCCAGCACCACTTTGCGTTGTCCCGCCGCAGCCGGCGCAATGGCCCGATCCTGCTCGTCGGATTTGAGGTTACCGTACAGCGGGGCAATCACTACGTGCTTCGCCACCTGTCCCCGCAATTGCTGTTCCACGCGCCGGATCTCACCCGCGCCGGGCAGGAATACCAGTAACGAACCACTCTGATCCCGCAGGGCTTCGTGGATCACGGCGGTAACCTGGTCCGCAATCCGGGCGTTCCTTGGCGACGGTCGATACAGCACCTCCACATCGAACGCCCGCCCTTCACTGGTGATTACCGGCACGTCCCCCAAGACCCGGGCCAGGGGCGCAGTATCCAGCGTCGCCGACATTACCAGCACCCGCAGGTCCTCCCGCAAGGCCTGCTGGGATTCCCGCACCAGCGCCAGTCCCAGATCTGCCTGCAGGGACCGCTCATGGAATTCATCGAACAACACGGCGGCATAGTCTTCCAGCATCGGGTCCCGCTGAATCAGCCGGGTCAGGATGCCTTCGGTCACGACCTCAATGCGCGTCTGCGCCGATATCCGGGTATCCAGCCGCGTGCGATACCCGACGGTCTGCCCCGGCTTCTCCCCGAGCTGTCCGGCCATGAACCGTGCCGCCGATCTTGCTGCCAGTCGCCTTGGTTCAAGCATCAGAATCCTGCGGCCCTCCCGCCAGGGGGCTTCCAGCAATGCCACTGGTACACGGGTGGTTTTACCGGCACCGGGTGGGGCCTGTAACAGGGCGGTGGTGGAGTTCGCCAGGGTTTCGGTTAGCTCGGGGAGGATTTGGTCTATCGGGAGCATGTTTTTGGCTTTGTATAGGACTTCTTTGGTCTGGGGGAGGGCACGGGGGTGGTATCTATTTTTTGGCGGAAAAGAACTCGCTTCGCTCAGACACCTTTGTCCGCCAAAAAATAGATACCACCCCCATACCCAACCGTTATTCCAGTTGTCGTTTTCAACATACCATGGTTCGGCTTGGGTTTGTCCGGGAGAGGCTTTTCGGGCCTGGTCCGAAGCCGCTCCGAACGAGCTTTTCGTTCTGTCTTTAACCAGAGATATCGCTGTGGTCAGCTAGAGCGGGGTGGAGGGGGTATTTTTCCGCCGGAACATGGGTGTCTGAGCGAAGCGAGTTCCATTTCCAAGGAAAAATACCCCCTCCACCCCGATCAATCCCCACAACCCTCAATCCTGAAAAGAACCCAGACTCCCTACTCAGACCGAGGCACAAAAAACACAAAAACCAGCCCGAAGGCCAGGGCCGCCACGCCAATGCCGAACGCACTGACCAGGGTGCCGCCGCCATCCAGCCACTGCTTGGTCAGCCAGGGACCGACCATCTGGGTGAAGCCATAGAGTGCCACCATGGCCGCGGAGAGTCGGGGACCCTGATGAGGATGAAGTGCGCGGCCGATGCGCTGGGTCAGCAGTACAGTGCCGAGGAAGGTGCTGCCGACCAGGGCGGCGCAGAGGATCAGGCCGATCTCGCCGGGCAGAACGACAGCCGCCAGAACACCCATCAGCTGGATCATGAAGTTCAGTTTCAGGGCCGGCAGGTCACCGATTCTGGCGCCCAGCTTGTTCCAGATCCAGGGGGCGGGAATGGTGGTCAGGGCGACAATCAGCCAGGTTCCGTTCAACAGCCAATGGCCGGCCGCCAGCTCCAATTTTGCCAGCAACGGCAGGAAGGTCATCGGCAGGATGTAGCCAAGACCGGCACCGGCGTAGGACAGGAACAGCGGAATACTGGCGCGGTCGAACAGGGGACTGGTGGTGGGTCCGGCGTTGTGGTTATTTTCGTGCTGGCGAACCGGTACGTCCAGCTTCATCAGGCGTGCCGCGCCCCACCAGGCCAGGGGGATCGACAACAGGGCGGCTGGCCACCAGCGTTCAGCGCCCTCAAGCCAGTCGGCACTGCCGGTGACCAGACCACTGGACAGCAGCAGGCCGAGGCCCACGCCGATGTAGACCAGTCCGCTCATGGAGGCGCGATTACGTAGCACCAGCCATTCCAGGATCAGCGCCGGCGCCTGTACGAAGACGATGCCATTGGCCACGCCGTTCAGCCAGCGGGCACCGGAGATCACGATCAGGTGGTCGGTCTGGGTCACGACCAGGGTGGTGGCAACGTGTATTGCCAGTGAGACCGGAAGCAGGGTGCGAATCTGGTCAATCCGATGCCAGCGGATCGCCACCATGGCGCCCATCAGGTAGCCAAGGTAGTTCCAGGTCGCAATGGCCGCGCCTTCTCCTGCGCCGAACTGGCCGTCGTCCACCAGGTAGGGCAACAGCGGTGTGTAGATGAACCGGCCCAGGCCATGGACAACAAGAAGAACCACCGCGCCGGCAGCGAGGACCGTATACAGTTCCTGACGTGACGTGCAGCTCTGGCGAGATACGGACATGGCAGACATCCCTGGCAAAAACAGGAGCGCAGTTTAAGCCACAACACTTACGAAGTCAGGGGGCAAGCGTTATTAACTTGCGCGGGCGTGGTTAGCCCTGGCCCACTCATAGATTCGTTCAAAGGCCTCGGCCAGGTCTTCGGGTTTGTGTGGTGGCTGGATCACCGCGATCATTTCGCCGTCGGGATTCAGCAAGGCAAAGTGGCCGCTGTGATCAACCAGCAGCTCACCGTCCACTTCCCGGTGAACGAAAACGGCGTTGAGGCTTTTGGCGATCGCCCGCAACGTTTCCAGGTCTCCTGTCAGCCCGTGGAAGTCTTTGCCGAAGAAATCCAGATACCGCTTCAACTGTTCGGGCGTGTCGTGCTCGGGGTCCGCACTGATCAGCAGATAATCAGGCTGGGGCAGGTCATCCGGCAGTAGATTGTCGGTGCGCCTCAGGTTCGCCATGGCAGCAGGGCAGATATCGGGACAGTTGGTGTAGCCGACGAAGGCAAAGGTCCAGCGCCCCTTCAGATCGTCACGGGTAACCGTGTCACCGTTCTCATCAAGCAACTTGAATTCCGGCAAGGGCCGACCCTGATCGTAAACGTAGGTGTTGAGTTCGGCGAGTTCGGGGGCGGGTGCAGGCGCCCGGTCGCCAGCCAGATACATCTGCCGCCCGACCACAAGACCGAATATCAATATCACTACCAGCAGCAGGATAATGAGGGTCAGGCGAATCGAGCGGTTCATGCAGTCTCCATCAAACAGTTACTCAGAAAAACACGAAGTGGTCTACCAGCAGTACCACAAACAGGGCCATCAGATAGGTGATGGAATACTTGAAGGTCTTGAGGGCGACACGACGATCGTCCCCCCGCAGCAGGCGCAAGGAATACTGCAGGAAACGCAGGCCCAACGCCAGCGCACCCACCAGGTAGATACCTCCGGACATGCCGGTGACGAACGGCAACAGGCTGACCGCCAGCAGCATGAAGGTGTAGAGCACGATGTGCAGCTCAGTGTACTTGTTGCCGTGGGTGACCGGCAGCATTGGAATGCCGGCCTTGGCGTATTCTTCCTTGCGATGGATGGCCAGGGCCCAGAAATGCGGTGGTGTCCAGGCGAAGATGATCAGTACCAGCAGCAGGGCATGGCCCTCTACCTGCCCGGTGACGGCGGTCCAGCCCAGCAGCGGGGGCATGGCACCTGCGAGGCCGCCGATGACAATATTCTGAGGCGTTGCGCGCTTGAGGAACAGGGTATAGACACCGGCATATCCGACCAGGGAGGCCAGGGTCAGCCAGGCGGTCAGAGCATTGACCTGCCACACGAGAATGCCCATACCGGCAGCGGCCAGCAGGGTTGCGAAGCCCATGGCATCCAACGGACTGATTTTCCCGGTGGCAACCGGGCGCTTACGGGTACGGGCCATTACCGTGTCGATCTTCTGATCAACCACATGGTTCACCACTGCAGCGGCGCCGGCAAGAAGGGCGATGCCAAGATTTCCATAAACCAATACTTCCCAACCCGGGACACCCGGTGCGGCCAGCAACATGCCGATCACCGAGGTCAGGATCATAAGCGCCACCACCCGGGGCTTGGTCAACTCCAGGAAATCCCGCCAGGAAATGGACGCTTCTGTCCGCGTATCTGCGTGATTCCCAGCGCTGTGGGCCGGCAGTGTTTTCACATGCTCGCTCATGCCGTCACCTCTCGGTTCATTGTTGTTGTGTGTTGGCTGCTTGCCACGTGTGATTGCGGTTGTTCATGCAGGCGCCACAGCAGGTTGATCACTGACAGCAGCAGGCCTGCACCCATGGCGTTGTGAGCCACGGCAATAGAGAGGGGAATATGGAAGGCCACATTGATAATCCCCAGGGTAATCTGGGCGGCCAGCACCAGGACAACCAGCTTTACGTGCCTGGCCATCTCGGTCTCGCGGGCCTGCCGCCACATCAGTCCCAGCAGCACGGTAAAGTACCCCAACAGGATCAGGGCTCCCAGACGATGGGTAACGTGAATGGCCACCCGACCATCCGCCGTCAACTGACCACCCAGGTAGTTGGGGCCTACGTGCTGGGTTATGTCGAATCCGTGCCGGAAGTCCATATCGGCTGGCCACCATTCACCCTGACAGGTCGGCAGCTCCGGACAGGCAACGGCGGCATAGTTGGACGCCGTCCAGGCGCCCAGGGCGATCTGCAGGATCACCAGGGCCAGGCCACCATAGAGCCATGGACGGAAACGGCTGAACCCGGCCAGCGAAAGGCGGTCGGACGGCGCTTTATGTCTCGCACGTAATCGCAAGGTCAACAGGGTGAGCGCACTGAGCGTGGTGAAGCCACCCAGCAAGTGCAGGGCAACCACCTGGGGCCAGAGTTTCAGGGTCACGGTCCACATTCCAAACGCGCCCTGAAGGACGATGAAAGCGGCGATGAAAGCAGGCAGTTTCAACGGCAGGCCTTCCCGACGGTGGCGAATGGCGTAGGCTGCCAACCCGAACACCACCAGTCCCAGGGTGCCGGCGGCATAACGGTGGATCATCTCCGGCCAGCCCTTGGCGACATCCACCGGCGTCTCCGGGAAACGGGCGTTGGCAATGGCAATGCTCTCGGTGCTCTGCGGTACCGACAGGAAACCATAACAGCCGGGCCAGTCCGGACAACCCAGCCCCGCATCCACCAGCCGGGTCCAGGCGCCTAACATAATAACCACTACTGCAAGCAGCGTGGCAAACAGCGACCAGCGGCCCATGATGCGGGCACGGTCTGATAAGGGCAGCGGTGACATGGCGGCCTGGGGCTGGTTCAAGGTCAGCGTCCTCCGGACATCAGGTTAACCAATCTGGGACAGTTTCATCAGGTGCTTGAGGTCTTTGAGCATGTCCTTGCCGGTGTGCTCATTGCCGTAATGCATCATCACATTGCCGAACGGGTCCACCAGAAGGATTCGCGGCTCGCGGTCGGGCTGAATACCCGCCGGCCAGGCCGGAGCCTGATCACCCCGCGGCTGAAGCCGCTCCATAGCGCTGTACTCATTAGCCCAACGTGCCTCCAGCCCGGCAGGTACATCCGCGATATAAGCCGCTCTGGATAGGCGATCGGCGTTCTTGCCAAGAGCAATGTTGACCTGTCTGGCCAGGTAAAGCAGCTTTTCGCACTCGTCGGTGCACTGGCCGGCCACCACCATCATCATCCATTCAGCGTCGGCCCTTTCAGGTCCGAAGCGGTCGGCCAGGGGTTGCCCGTCAGCCATTTGCAGTTGGAGTTCGGAAACCGGCACCACTGGCTGTACCAGCTCGCCGTTGTTGGTATGGCCGGCCGGATTAAGCCAACCGGTGTAGTACATGATGGTGGCAAACACCATGGGGCCAAAGCCGATGGCGAACAGCAACAGTGCTGTACGTCGGCCTCGGCGAACCTGTTCGGGCGTGGGGCCTCCGGAGTGCTGATCGGATACCTTATTAGCCATTGTCATTGTCATTATTGGCTCCTGTCTTTCGGTAACTCGCTACCACCGTCAATATAACCAGTGCGATGGCCAGTGAAAACCATTGAAACGCATATCCGTAGTGAGTTTGTGGCCCCATCAGATCTGGTTTCCAGTCAGCGCGATACGCTCCGGGCTGTTTCCTTCCGGAAAGCCGGATCACCTTTGATGCCAGGGTCGGCTCCTCCGCCACAGCCTGCGAGCGGGGCAGCGCCTGGACGCGCCGTGGCCAGCCCTTCGACTGCACTGCGTTATCAGCCAGTACCGGAGGTTCGGGAAACTCCGCCACACGCCCGCGAATTTCAAGCACTCCCGCAGGGACATCGATCGCTGGCAAACGGTCACGGGTTCTCGGGGCCTGAACCCAACCACGGTTGACGACGACCGCGGGTCCTTCAAGCGGGTAGAACATCGTCAGCACTTCATAGCCGGGAACACCATCCCGTGTCCGGTTGTCCAGCAGCCAGGTCAGGTCACTGTATCGACCCAGGAGGGTTACCGGACGGCCGTTACTCAACCCGCGCATTTCTTGCCGGGGCCAGCTCAGGCTCTCGGCCTGCTGCTCCCACTGCAGCAACTGCTGCTGTTTTTCTTCAGCCCGCCCAAGCTGCCAGATTCCCAGCCCGACCAATAACGGCAGAAACGCTCCGGCAAACAGCAGTATCCGCCAGTCAAACTGCCACTGACGACGTGGGGACGACCCGGTATCAGGCATGCTCTGCTATAGTGACCTCAGAATAAACACATTCAGAGACAGGAAACCCCATGCTGAAAGCTGTCGTTGTCATACTCATGCTGGCTGTCGTCTTTAGTCTCTTCAGCGGGCTGTTCTTTCTGATCAAGGACGGCGGCAAAACCAACCGGGTGGTGAACTCACTGGCGGTGCGGGTGGCGCTGAGTGTGTTATTGCTGCTGGTGATTGTAATTTCCCTCTGGCAAGGGAGCCTGGTACTGAACCCGACTCCCTGATATCACCTCAGATCACATACACGAAGACAAACAGGCACAGCCAGACCACATCGACAAAGTGCCAGTACCAGGCAGCCGCCTCGAATCCAAAGTGTTGGTCAGCCGTGAAATGCCCCTTGATAATCCGAATCAGCATTATGGTCAGCATCAGCGTGCCCAGTATCACGTGGGCGCCATGGAAGCCGGTGAGCATAAAGAAAGTACTGCCGTAGATGCCGGACCGAAGCGTGAGATCCAGATCCGCGTAGGCGTGAGCGTACTCATAGCCCTGAACGAACACGAACACCAGTGCCAGGGCAATGGTGGCGCCAAGCCAGATCTTGATCTTCTGTCGATGGCCTTCCTTCAGGGCGTGGTGCGCCACCGTGACTGTGAAGGAGGAGGTAACCAGCAGGATTGTGTTGATCAGCGGCAGCCCCCAGGGGCCAATCACTTCCTTGGGACCGGGGAAGGCCTGGGGGTCCGGATTATTGATCAGCGGCCAGGTCGCCTGGAACCCCTCCCACAGCATGTTACTGCTGGCCCTGTCACCTTCCCCGCCCAACCAGGGCACCGCAAACACCCGGGTATAGAACAAAGCGCCAAAGAAGGCTGCGAAGAACATGACTTCCGAGAAGATGAACCAACTCATCCCCCAACGAAAGGAACGGTCCATTTGCGGGCTGTACAGGCCTGACCGGCTCTCTTTAATCACACTCCCGAACCAGCCGAACAGCATGTAGGCCATAATCAGGGCGCCAATAAAAAACAGGATCCAGGATCCGGTAGTCGGCTCTCCCTGCTTGCCGTTCACCATGATCGCGGCAACGCCGTACAGGGTTACCCCGAGACCAACCGTTGCGATGATCGGCCACTTACTCTGTTCGGGCACGTAATAGGTCTGGTTTTCCGCCATGACAGTCTCCGATGGCTTATCCGTTATCGATTGTTGTTGTCCTGATCCGATAATGGCCTACAGGCTCTGTCCTACTTCACTTCGGGTGGTGTCGTGAACGAGTGATAGGGCGGCGGCGAGGGCAACGTCCACTCCAGGCCTTCCGCACCATCCCAGGGCTTGGCCGCAGCCTTCGCGCCCCCCTTCACACACTTGACCACGATCAACAGGAACAGCAGTTGCGTCGCCCCGAACATGAAGGCCCCGATGCTGGACACCATGTTGAAATCGGCAAACTGCAGGGCATAGTCCGGAATACGACGCGGCATACCCGCCAGCCCGAGGAAGTGCATGGGGAAAAATGCCAGGTTCATACCAATAAACGACAGCCAGAAGTGGGTCTTGCCCAGGGTTTCGTCATACATGTGGCCAGTCCACTTTGGCAGCCAGAAATAGGCCGAAGCGAAGATACCGAAGATAGCGCCCGGCACCAGCACATAGTGGAAGTGAGCCACCACGAAGTAGGTGTCGTGGTATTGGAAATCAGCCGGGGCAATAGCCAGCATCAGGCCGGAGAAGCCGCCGATGGTGAACAGAATGACGAACGCCACGGCGAACAGCATCGGGGTCTCGAAACTGAGGGCACCACGGAACATCGTGGCCACCCAGTTAAACACTTTCACGCCCGTGGGTACGGCAATCAGCATGGTCGCGTACATAAAGAACAACTGACCGGCAATGGGGATGCCAACGGTGAACATGTGGTGAGCCCATACCACGAAAGACAGCAGGGCAATCGCACCCACCGCGTAGACCATGGAGGCATAGCCGAACAACGGCTTGCGGGAGAACGCCGGAATGATATGCGACACCGCCCCGAACGCCGGAAGGATCATGATGTACACCTCGGGATGCCCGAAGAACCAGAACACATGCTGGAACAACACCGGATCACCACCGCCGGAAGCATCAAAGAAACTGGTGCCAAAGTTGATATCCATCAGCATCATGGTGACCACGCCCGCCAGCACCGGCATCACGGCGATCAACAGGAATGCGGTGATCAGCCAGGTCCAGACAAACAGCGGCATCTTCATAAGGGTCATGCCCGGTGCCCGCAGGTTCAGGATCGTGGCAATGACGTTAATGGCACCCATGATGGAGGAAATCCCCATGATGTGGACCGCGAAGATAAAGAAGGTGGTACTCGGCGGCCCATACGTCGTCGACAGTGGCGCATAGAAGGTCCAGCCGAAGTTCGGCGCACCGCCGGACATGAACAGGGTGGACACCAGAATCAGGAAGGCACACGGCAGCAACCAGAAACTCCAGTTGTTCATCCGTGGCAGGGCCATGTCGGGCGCGCCGATCATCAGTGGCAGCATCCAGTTAGCCAACCCTACGAAGGCGGGCATGACGGCACCGAACACCATGATCAGACCATGCATGGTGGTCATCTGGTTAAAGAATTCAGGCTCGACAATCTGCAGGCCGGGCTGGAACAGCTCGGCCCGGATTACCATCGCCATGGTTCCACCAAGCAGGAACATGGCGAAACTGAAGATCAGGTACATGGTCCCGATGTCTTTGTGATTGGTCGTCAGCAACCACCGGCTGAAGCCTTTGGCCGGGCCGTGGTGATGATCATCCTGGGCGTGGGTATCTGCAACCGCACTCATGAAAAACCCCCGTTAACGCCTTGTTATTCTGGCTGGTAATGTTATCTGGCGAATCATTCCTGGTTCTTGTACTCGAAGACTTCCTTCGGTGTGACCATCTCACCGGTGTTATTGCCCCAGGCATTACGCTCATAGGTAATCACAGCAGCCAGATCCACTTCACTCAACTGACCACCGAACGCCTGCATGGCAGTACCGGACACACCGTTAACCACGATATCCAGATGGGCATCCATGTCTTCCAGTACAATCTGACTGCCCCGCAGGGCCGGGAAGGCCGGAGGGGCGCCGCTGCCGTCAGCCTGGTGGCAGGCAGCACAGGCACTGGCATAGGTCTGTTCCCCGCGTTCCATGAGCTCCTCCAGGGTCCAGTCTTTTTCGGTCAGCTCGCGCTCACGCTGGGCGGCTTCACGCTGCTCGGCCACCCACTCGTCGTATTCTTCCTGGGGCACCGCCTTGACCACCACCGGCATGAAGCCATGGTCCTTGCCGCACAGCTCCGTGCACTGGCCACGATAGATGCCCGGCTCGTCAACACGGGTCCAGGTTTCGTTGATAAACCCGGGAATGGCGTCTTTCTTGACACCAAAGGCCGGCACCCACCAGGAGTGGATGACGTCGTTTGCCGTCACCAGCAGGCGCACTTTCTTGCCCACCGGAATCACCAGCGGATTGTCTACATCCAGCAGGTAATTCTCGTTCTTTTCCAGCCGGTTATAGATCTCGTCCTTGCTGGTTGCCAGGTTGGAGAAGTAGCCGAAATCTTCCTCAAGATAATCGTACTTCCAGCGCCACTGGTAGCCTGTCACCTTGATGTCCACGTCGGACTCAGCGGTGTCATACATATCCACCAGAGTGGCCGTGGCCGGAATCGCCATGACGACGAGAATGACGAAGGGAATGATGGTCCAGAGAACTTCCACCACGGTGTTCTCGTGGAAATTGGCCGGCTTGTGGCCCTGGGACTTGCGGTGGGCGAAAATAGACCAGAACATCACCCCGAAAACCACGATGCCAATGACAACGCATATCCAGAGGATGGTCATGTGAAGGCTGAAAATTTCATTACTGGTGCCGGTGACCCCGGGAGCCATGTTCAATGTCCAGTCCGCCATGGACCAGGCGGGGAACAATAGGCCGCCCAAAAGGGCACCTGCCCGCTTAGCGTGCACGCGCATACTGTGTCTCCACAGAGTGTTATTCTTGTCGGATTTTGCGTTCAATCCCTCTGTTCTGACGGAGCTCGCACACACCTGTCAGGCCAGAGTGGAAGTCTGCTTATGGATAACTCAGGATTGAGTATAGACACAGATCAAGAAAACGCTAAAAACCGACTAAACCTAAACGTTATAAGCCCGGATTATTAATAATCAAATCACATAAAAGCCTCCCGCTCACCAACACAGATCGGCGTCTATGGGCCCTGGCCTGGCCGCTTATGCTCACCAATCTCACCGTCCCACTGCTGGGACTGGTGGATACCGCCGTGCTTGGTCATCTGGAGAGTCCGCAATACCTGGGGGCGGTCGCTGTCGGTGCCAACCTGTTCAGTATTCTTTACTGGACGTTCGGATTCATGCGCATGGGTACCACAGGGCTTTCTGCACAGGCCTGGGGCCGGCGCGATGAGTTCGCCCAGATCGCATTGTTGTTGCGCTCCATCATCCTGGCGACGGGCATCGGCCTGCTACTTATCGTCTTCCACAAGCCCCTGATCAGTATTGGCCTGACCCTGATGAATCCCAGTGAACGGGTGGCGGAACTGGCCGCCGACTACGCCGCCATACGTATCTGGAGTGCGCCCGCCGTGCTGTGCCAATACACTCTGGTGGGCTGGTTGATTGGAACCCAGTTTCCCCGGGCCCCCATGATCATGCTGATTGTGGCAAACAGCCTGAACATCGTGCTGGACGTACTGTTCGTGACGGTCCTGGGCTGGAATAGCCAGGGGGTCGCCGCCGCCACCGTCATTGCGGAATACTCCGCCGCGGCGATCGGTTTTCGCCTGGTCCTGTTGCGAATGCCGGCGGGACAGTCCTTCAGCCGTGCGTTGCTGGGACAGCTGGCGGACTACCTGCGCATCCTGCAGGTTAACCGGTACATCATGGTGAGAACCATCGCGCTGCTGCTGGTCCTGGCCTTCTTTACCGCGCAGGGTGCCCGCCAGGGAGACACCATCCTCGCCGCCAATGCGGTCCTGCTCACATTCCTGCTGGTCATTTCCAATGGCCTCGATGGCTTTGCCAATGCCGCTGAGGCTCTGATTGGCGAGGCCGTGGGCAAAGGTAGCCGGCGCCGGTTCCGGGTAGTCTTCGGTTCTGCTTTGCGCTGGTCCTTGTGGGGAACCTTGCTGTTCACCGCGGCCTTTGTTTTGGGCGGGCGTTTTCTGATCAACCTGTTAACCGGCATTGAGGAGGTGCGTATTACCGCCTGGCAGTATCTGCCGTGGTTATGGCTACTGCCGTTCGCCGCCGTCTGGGGTTACCTGCTGGACGGGGTGTTTATCGGCGCGACACGAACCCGGGACATGCAAAACACCATGCTGTTCTCCGCCCTGGCGGTCTTCCTCCCGGTGTGGTGGCTGACCACCAGCTGGGGCAACCACGGCCTCTGGTTCTCGCTGATCAGCCTGATGCTGGCCCGCGCCATGACCATGGGGTGGCTGTTTCTCTCCCACACCCGGCATGACCGCTGGTTCGACGCCCCGTAACAGTCAGTCAGGCAAACATTACATGGCCCGATTTTCATGGTGCGGCGGAAGCAGGCGAGTGAATCTGGGCTACAATTGTCGTAAACGGCAGGCTTGTTGCGGTTGCCAGTCCCTGCTTACCTGCCTTCAACAACTATTTAGTGAACAACGGGAGGCGCCTTGCGACCTCAATTCGTTCAGACACCGGCATCTCCTGACATGACTCCACAGGTAGTCCTAAACATCATTGATCAGGCACGACGGCAGGAAGCCCGCTCCGGCACTTTTCTCCGGCAACTGGGAGAGAAGGCATCGTCGCTGCCTGCCACAATCACCATCGAGGGTTACCAGCCGGCCACCTGCCTGTTTCAGTTCGCCGTGGAATATATCGAGATGGCCCCCCGATTGATCGAGTGTGTCGAGGCCTGCGCCCGTGAAGCCGGCAAGTCCGGCCTGTTTGCCCCGTTCATCGACGCTGCCACCCGCTACTTTACCCAGCCTTCGGTACTGCTGGTGCATTACGACGGCCTCGATGGCCTGTTGATCCGGGCCTATCTCTGCCATCGCCTGATGGAAGAAATGTATGAGAATAACCGCTCCATTCGCGCCAGCGACCTCGTGGACATTGAGGCAACTCAGGCCAATCTTCTGGTCCACCAATTAATCGGCGAGCCCTTCGCCAACGAACTGGACGAGGCCATTACCCTGACGGTCTTACAGATAGCCGGCACACCGGATTACTATGAACTCAACCTGGATCCCTTTGTTGAGTACGCACAAAATGCCGCCTGGGACTGGATGCGGCAATACTGGGAGAACCTCCTGGTGAGGAATCATATCCGTTTCTCTCTGGGCAACGGCCTCTGATTGCGGGTAATCTAGCACCTTCCTGAATACCACGATTCCATACTTACCTGACGGAGGCTCCTTTGTTGGACAATGCAGACCTGGGAAAACTGATCATCCGCCTGACCCTGGGCGGGCTCATGCTGTTTCACGGCATCGCCAAGCTGATCCACGGCACAGGGTTCGTTGAGGGCCAGCTGGCTGGCCTCGGCATTCCTGCGATCTTTGCTTACGGTGTGTTTATCGGCGAGCTGCTGGCCCCGTTGATGGTGATCCTGGGTTACCAGACCCGCATTGGCGCTCTGTTGATTGCCTTTAACATGGTGGTCGCCATTGCACTCGTCCACGGGCATGAACTCCTCGCCCTGAGTAGCAGTGGTGGTTGGGCGCTGGAGCTGCAGGGATTTTTCCTGTTTACCGCGGTTGCTCTGATTTTTCTAGGTCCGGGTCGCTACAAGCTGAAGAACTGACCCACTCGACTACTCGGTTGCGACCGGATTCCTTCGCTTGATAGAGCGCCTCGTCCGCCCGCCGGATGAGCGCTTCCGGTTCGCTGCCGCTGTCGGGTGTCATGGTGGCAACGCCGACACTGACGGTCAGGTTGACCGGACCGGTTCCATCACCGGGATATACCGGGTTGTCGGCAATGACCGTTCGCAACCGCTCAGCCACACTCCGGGCGCCCTGCCCGGAAGTAGCGGGCAGCAACACGCTGAACTCCTCACCGCCATAACGGGCGAGCAAATCACCGGAACGCTGAATCTCGTTGGCACAAAGCCCGGCAATGCTGACCAGACAGTCGTCCCCTACCAGATGCCCGAACCGGTCATTGACGCGTTTGAAGTGGTCAATATCCAGCATCAACAAAGAAAGCGAATCTTGCTGTCGACAGGCCCTGTTCCATTCCACCGCCAGTCTTTCATCGAAACGTCTGCGATTGGCCACCTGAGTCAGACCATCGGTCAGCGAGATGTCCTTAAGCTGCTCATTGGCCCGCTCCAGCTCCTCAGTGCGCTCCTGCACACGGGCTTCGAGCGTTTCAGTGGCATGCCTCTGGACCGCCAGCGCATGATCCTGCGCCTCCTGGCGCCATTGCCGCTCCAGATTGATCCGGTAGGCCAGAGCGAACGAGAGCAGGATAACCTCCAGCGCCACACCGAATTGCGGCGCGAATTCGGTCACAAAGGTGCTGGGCAGATAGCCCAGTTTACTGACTGCCAGCACAAGGTGCCCCAACAATAAAGGACTCCAGGCCAGGACATAGAAACCGGCTAGTACCTGGCCCTGACGCCAGACCCAAAGACCAACGAGCCAGGCTAGAGGAGTTACAACGGCGGCAAACGCACTGACAATAACAGTGCTGGCCTGATATGCCCCGAACAACCCGAAGACAAACATAAACACGGCCAGTGCAATCACCCCCTGAAACAGGCGAAAGGCGATCGGGCTGAAGCGTTGCAACGACAGAAAGCTCATGGTGAACAACGCCGCAAAGGCAATGTTGAGGGAGATAGCGGGAGCGGTGAAATACCGATTCAGGATCGGCGTGTCCGGCCACAGCCACTGAAACAGCAGCCCATTGAAATTGAGCCAGACCAGAGCCGCTGTTATCACCGTCAGCACGTACCAGAGGTAGGTGGGTTGACGCACGATGAGAAAGACAAAAAAGTTGTACAGGGCCATCGCCAACATAATGCCGAGGAACACCGCCTGCCAGCCGTATGACAGGTGCTCTTCAGCGAGGAACTGCTTAGAGGGCACAATGCGGACAGGAATCTGGACAGAACCCTGTGTTCTCACACGAACATACGCGGTAACCGCCTCGGTATTCGAGGGCACCAGAAACGCAAAATGACGATGGGGAATCGGACGACTGTCAAAGGCCTGGTGATCCCCCGTCCGGTGCTCCTCGACCACTTCACCCTGCTGTACCCAGAAGACTGTCACCTCATCCAGCAACGGATAGCCGATTTCAAGAAGCCGGTTCTCAGGCTCGGGCGGGACATCCACTTTTAGCCAGACGCTGCGGTCACTGAAGCCCAGGTTCAAAACCTTGTGGGGGTCGAACGATTGCCAGCGCTGTTCAGGCAGGGCCATTATGTTTTCAATCGACAGGTCAGTACCCGCATCTTCCAGCCAGGCAAAGTCGGCAGTTTCAGCCTTCAGACAGGCAGGGGCCAAAAGCACCATCACAAGGAGGAGCCACTGGCAGAAGCGATAGGCTGGCTGATTCATAAATAGATATCCGATGCCCGATATCAGTGATTCTGAGTTGCAGACGGCGCAACGCGACCCTTATGCATCCGTGCCAGATTGGTGATAAGTTTAGACGCTTACCGGCGGAAGTTCTCCTGCCTGTAACATAAACCCCACACAACGCCCGGAGACCACGCATGACCGAAAGGAAAACGGAGATCAGGCCAGGGCGCTACCGCCACTACAAGGGTAAGGACTATCAGGTCATCGATATCGCCCGTCACAGTGAAACCGAGGAAAAGCTGGTGGTTTACCGCTGCCTGTATGGCGATCACAGCCTTTGGGTACGACCCCTCTCGATGTTCCAGGAAACCGTTGAAGTGGCCGGCGAACAGGTACCCCGTTTCTACAGGGTCAGTGACGACTGACATCGGACCGGTTTTTGACTGAAGCGATGATTTCCTGCACATTAGCGCGCTTTTTATGATGTCCACCCTCACAAGGGGTCGGATAAACCGTTAATTCCTACCCGGAGTTTTGCCATGAATGCCGTTGTCGCTGCGGTCGCCATCATGCTCGTCCTGAGTTTGTGCCGCATCCACGTTGTTGTCGCCCTGATCATAGGTGCCGTTGCCGGTGGTCTGATCGCCGGTCTGCCTCTGGAAGCCACCATCGAAGCCTTCAACAACGGTCTCGGCGGAGGTGCCACCGTCGCCCTGTCCTACGCCACCCTGGGCGCATTTGCCGTAGCCATCGGCAAATCCGGCCTCGCCCACGCCCTCGCTGATAAAGCCCTGGCACTGGTGGGCAAACAGGACGAAGGCAAAGCCGTTGGCGGCATCCGCTTCCTCATTGTCGGGCTGCTGCTGGCCATTGCTATCTCGTCCCAGAACATCCTGCCGATCCACATCGCCTTCATCCCGCTGGTGGTGCCGCCACTGCTGTACGTAATGGCCAAACTGAACATGGACCGCCGCCTGGTCGCCTGCGTCCTGACCTTCGGCCTGATCACCCCGTACATGTTCCTGCCAATTGGCTTCGGCGGCATTTACCTGAACGAGATCCTGCTGGCCAATGTGGGTGAAAACGGCGTCGATGCCTCCGAACTGAACGTCATGTCCGCCATGGCGCTGCCGGCCCTGGGCATGCTCTGTGGTCTTCTGGTTGCGGTGTTCTTCAGCTACCGCGGCGATCGCAAGTACAACATGGACACCATCGAGCAAACCGAGCGGGTCGACATCCAGTACAACGGCCGCACCCTGTCCATGGCAATGATTGCCATCGTCACCGCGTTTGTCGTGCAACTGTGGCTGGGCTCGATGATCCTTGGTGCCCTGGCCGGCTTCGTGCTGTTTAATGTGTCCGGCGTGGTGAAATGGAAGGAAGCCGACGACCTGTTTACCGAAGGCATGAAGATGCTGGCAATGATCGGCTTCATCATGATCGCCGCCTCCGGCTTCGCCGAAGTCATGCGCGAAACCGGCGAGATCGCCACCCTGGTGGAAAGCTCGGTCGCCACCATTGGTGACAACAAGGCCATGGCCGCCTTCCTGATGCTGGTGGTGGGCCTGCTGATCACCATGGGCATCGGCTCGTCATTCTCCACCATCCCCATCATCGCCGCCTTGTACGTGCCCCTGGCCCTGGAAATGGGCTTCAGCCCGTTGGCCATCGTCGCCCTGGTCGGCACCGCCGGCGCCCTCGGTGACGCCGGTTCCCCGGCCTCCGATTCCACCCTCGGCCCCACCGCCGGCCTCAACGTCGACGGCCAGCACAACCACATCTGGGACACTGTCGTACCCACGTTCCTGCACTACAACCTGCCGTTGCTCGGCTTTGGGTGGTTGGCGGCTATGGTGCTTTGAGTTTGGGAGTTGCCTGCTTTTTGTAGCCTGCCTGATTGGGGGGCTGTGAGGGTGGGGGAAACCAGGGGCAAAACGGAGAAACGTGGTTTCTTTGAATGTTTTGCCCCTGGTTTCCCCCACCCTCACATCGTACTCCAGAGGAATCGCAAAGAAGGCGGAGAAAGAGAACACATTGCCTGAAAAACGCACCAAAGCGATTTCTCAGTGGTCAAAAAAGAGAGGGTCTGGGGGAACATTTCCAAAACATTCAAAGAAACCACGTTTCTCCGTTTTGGAAATGTTCCCCCAGACCCTCTCATCCCCGGACAACCAGGCTACGCGGCCAATCCCCCAATCAATCAGGCTACAAGGTCAAACTCCAGAAGTCAGACCAAGGTCAGTCCTCAGAACCAGCCTTGAAAAACACCACCTGCTTAACCGTATGGTCGTCCTCGTTGTCGCGCTTGTTAACCCGTGTTTCGAGTTCGGGATTAGACGGCTGTTCAGTGTCGGACACCGCATCGGTGAAACCGCAGGCCACGCATTCGCGGACCTGGTCATCATCGTCAGTGGTGAACATCATGATTTTGTCCATCTCCGCACAGCGGGGGCAGACGGCACCGGCGATGAATCGTTTTGGACTCGCCATATGATTACTCCAGTATTCGGGCCTTGGTGATCAAGCAGCGTCGTCCGTGATGCCGGTTTGTTTCAATAGTGCATCCACCTGCGGTTCGCGGCCGCGGAAGGCCTTGAACAGTTCCATGGGCTCCTGGGAGCCGCCTTTCTCCAGGATATTGTGCAGGAATGCCTTGCCGGTTTCCGGGTCGAAGATACCTCGTTCCTCGAACAGCGAGAACGCATCCGCGGCCAGCACTTCCGCCCACTTGTAGCTGTAGTAGCCCGCCGCGTATCCACCGGCGAAGATGTGGGAGAAGCTGTTGGGGAAGCGGTTGAATTCCGGTGCTTGCACCACGGCGATTTCTTCCCGCACCTTGCGGTGCATATCCAGTGGGTTGGTCGGGGCCTCGCTGGTGAATTCCGCGTGCAGACGGAAGTCGAACAGGGAGAATTCCAGCTGGCGCACCATGGCCATACCGGACTGGAAGTTCTTGGCCGCCAGCAGTTTCTGCAGTAGATCTTCTGGCAGCGGTTCGCCGGTTTCGTGATGGGAGGCGATCAGCGCCAGGGACTCCGGGTTCCAGCACCAGTTTTCCAGGAACTGGCTGGGCAGCTCCACCGCATCCCAGGCCACGCCATTGATACCGGACACTTCCAGTACATCCACCTGGGTCAGCATGTGATGCAGGCCATGGCCAAACTCATGGAACAGGGTGGTGACCTCGTCGTGGGTCAGCAGCGACGGCTTGCCGTTCACCGGCGGGGTGAAATTGCAGGTCAGAAACGCGACCGGAAGCTGCAAGTGGCCGCGCTGATTGCGCCAGCGCACCCGGCAATCCGCCATCCAGGCACCACCACGCTTGCCCTGACGGGCGAACAGGTCGAGGTAGAACCAGGCCACCGGCTCACCGTTGCGGCTGATGCAGTAGGCAGTGGCATCTTCATGCCAGGTTTCCACCTCGGGCTTTTCTTCGATCTGGACGTCGAAGAGCTTTTCCGCCACGGCAAACAGCCCCGGAACCACCTTGTTGACCGGGAACCAGGGACGCAGGGTTTCAGGGGAGATGTCGTACCGCTCCTGACGCAGTTTCTCGCTGTAATAGCCAATATCCCAGGCTTCGAGCGTGTCCATGCGATGTTGGTCCCGGGCGAAGGCTTCCAGCTCGGCAAACTCTTTCTCCGCCACCGGTTTGGATTTGGCCGCCAGCTGGTTCAGAAAATCCAGCACTTCGTCGGTGGTGCGGGCCATCTTGGTGGCCAGGGAACGTTCGGCGTAGTTATCGAAGCCGAGCAGCTGGGCGAGGGCGTGGCGGCGCTTGAGGATTTCCGCCATTACCGGGGTGTTGTCCCAGGTACCGGCGTCCGGGCCCATGTCGGAGGCGCGGGTAACAAAGGCTTCGTAGACTTCGCGACGCAGCTCGCGGTTGTCCCCGTAGGTCATCACCGGGAAGAAACTGGGAAAGTCGAGGGTAATGACGTAGCCATCGAGGTCTTTCTGTTTCGCCGCCTGCTTCGCGCCCTCAATGGCGCTTTCCGGCAAACCGGACAGCTCGTCCACATCGGTAATGTGTTTGTACCAGTGCTGGGTGGCGTCCAGTACGTTGTCGCTGAAGCGGTTGGAGAGTTCTGCCAGCTCACGGGACAGGTCAGCGTACTGCTTTTTCTTGTCCGCCGGCAGATCAACACCACCCAGGTGGAAGTCCCGCAGGGTGTTGTCCACGGACTTGCGCTGGGCTTCACTGAGCTCACTGAAATCGTCCCGCGCTGCCAGTTTCTTGTAGGCGTTACAGAGGGCCTCGTTCTGGCTCAACTCGGTACTGTATTCGGTGAGCTTTTCCAGGCAGTTCTTATAGACTTTGCGCAGGTCGTCGTTGTTCATCACCCCGTTGAGGTGGGAAATCACCGACCAGGCGTTGCTCAGTTTGTCTTCCATGGCCTGCATGGGCTGCGCCAGGGTGTCCCAGGTGGGGTCTTCCTGTTGCGCCAGTTCGGCGATTTTCATGCGGTTTTCGCTGAGAATCTGGTCAATTGCCGTTTCCATGTGTTCGGTACGAACATGATCGAACTTCGGCAACAGGTCGTCGGTCAATAATGGGTTATTCATAAGTTCCCTTCTCAGCTGTCAATTTGTAGGGTAGCTTCGGTATATCAGACTTCGGGGAACGGCCCCCTCCCACAGGTACCCCGAACCTCCGGGAAAACGCTATACGAGTATATGTAATGACGAATGTACGTTCTCACAAGGGTATCACGCCACAATTTGGCGAGCGCGCCTGGATTGATCCCAGCGCAGTGGTTATAGGTGACGTTCAGACTGGTGACGATGTCTCCATCTGGCCGATGACAGTTGTTCGCGGCGACATGCATAAGATTCGCATCGGTGACCGCTGCAGTGTCCAGGATGGTTCAGTACTCCACATCACCCACGCCAGTGATTACAACCCCGGCGGTTATCCGCTGATTATTGGCGACGATGTCACCATTGGCCACAAGGCACTGCTTCATGGCTGCACGGTCGGCAGCCGGGTGCTGGTGGGTATGGGGTGCATCATCATGGATGGGGCCGTGGTTGAGGACGAAGTCATCGTCGCCGCCGGGTGCCTGGTGCCCCCCGGAAAGACTCTGGAATCCGGCCATCTTTATGTCGGCTCCCCCTGTAAAAAGGCACGTGCTCTGACGGACAAAGAGCGCACATTCTTCAAATATACCGCCGCCAACTACGTCAAACTGAAGGACGAATATCTGAACGGGCAGGAATGATGCTCCCGCCCCTGATGCAGGTCAAAAATTAACCAGACGGCACTTGAAAACCTCTGTAATGAACCTACATTCGGAGGTAGCAGATGTTCACGGATGTCCATCCGGCCGGCGCCACCGGTATGGAGCTGTTCCGCGAGTGAAGCTGATGTCTCACGATTTCAGATTCGTATAGGAGGAGTTTCATTATGAGCAACATTACACGCTGGAATCCGGTCAGTGAATTTGATGACCTGATGAACCGTTACAATCGACTACTGGGCCTGAGCCGTGGCAACGGTGAACGGGAAGGCAAGGATCTGTTCAGTCGCAGCGACTGGGCACCTGCCGTTGATATCAAGGAAAGCCCGGAAGCCTTCACCATCGAGGCGGAGCTGCCGGGCATGAACAAGGAGGATGTCAAAGTCACCGTCCACGATGGAGTGCTCAGCATTCAGGGTGAACGCAAACACGAAGAGGAAACGAAGGACAAGAAACACCACCGCATTGAGCGGGTCTATGGCAGTTTCCTGCGCCGCTTCACCCTGCCGGAGAACGTGGACGAAGGCAGTATCAAGGCCAACTTCAAGGATGGGATGCTGTCACTCACCCTGCAGAAATCCGAGCCCGCTGAACCGAAAGCCATTGAGGTCGAGGTTCAGTAATCCACCGCAAAGCCGGGAGAATTCAGCTCCCGGCCTGTTCCTTTGTTTTTGCTCCGGCGGCTTTCAGAGCCTCGGCATAGGCCGTACTCCTGCGGTGAGCCGAGATGTGGTCGAGAATGGTCTCGCCTGATTCACCAACGGCATTCAGATCCCTGCCGGCGTCCAGGAAGAACGCAATAAAGCGCTCGAAATCCTCGGCACGCATGGCCCGGTAGGCTTTCTGCAACACATGAAAATCCGGGTTTATACCAGCTTCTGCCGGTTCGATGGCGAGAAAACTCCTGACCCGCTCGTCGCTCCACTCTTCGCCAATGACTTTGGGTTTGTCCGGTCCGCTCATAGTCTCCCTCCGGTATTTTTCCGGCTTATGGTTCATAACTGGGTGCACAGTATAAAGATCTGAAAGCAAAGAAGTTAGTTGAAATGACTATGAGGAGCTGTCACTGAAGCATAAGGCTCGCTATGGCAGGATTTCCACCGGCAGAGTGTCCGTAGCTACGGAGTCCGCGCATTCGGGGTCGCGAATGGCAATTTCAACCCGGCGGTTCTTTGCGCGGTTTGCCTCACTGTCATTGGGCACCAGCGGGTTGGTTTCCGCCCGCCCGGCGGCTACCACCCGCTCCGCGGGCAATTGGCGATTCAGCACCAGCTCGTGGACCACCGACACTGCCCGCGCCGCAGAGAGATCCCAGTTGGAGCGGTAGCGGCTGCTGGAGATCGGGCGATCATCGGTGTAACCGGATACCAGAACATCGCCACTGCACTGGGCCAGCACGCCAACCACCCGTTCGATGATCGGAATCATGTCCGGCTTGATGGCCGCCTCTCCGGAGCGGAAGGTCGCCTCTTCGGAAAAACGGATCACCACCCGATTCTCGTTGTAGTTCACATTAAGCGTTTCCGAGGCCACTTCCGATTCCAGCTCACTGATCAGGCGGCTGGCAAGTTCGATCACACCTGCCTGAATTTTGGTCGGGGCGTCGCCAGCCGATCGCTCATCAATGAATTCCGGCTCCTCGACGGTGCTGTCTGAAGGCTCGGGCAGCGACACTGTGTCCGACTCGATCATGGTCAGGGGGGAGCCGCCAATATCTTCTGCCAGGACATTGGCGCTGCCAAAGGCCATCGACATGGAGTTGGCCATGGCGCGGTATTTCTCGATGTCCATCTCGGCAAAGGACAGCAACAAAATAAAGAAGGTCAGCAGCAGGGTGGCCAGATCGGCAAAGGTGACGATCCAGGCCGGGGTGCGGTTCTGCGGCTTGCGACGGCGCTGCTGACTGATACCCGTCAAACTGTCAGGCCTCCCGCTCCGGTGCCAGGCCGGTGCGCTGTTCAGGATTCACGAAGGAGGACAGCAGTTCAGTCATCACCCGGGGATTCTCACCGCGCATGATGTTGCGTATCGAGGTGGTGATCAGCAACTGGTTGCGGGCTTCGTCCTCTGCCTTGAGCTGGAGCTTGTCCGCCAGCGGCAGTGCAATGAGTTGCGCGATAAAGGCACCGTACAGCGTGGTCAACAGGGCGATGGCCATGGCCGGGCCTATGGATGAGGGATCATCCAGGGTATTGAGCATCTGTACCAGGCCAACCAGGGTACCCAGCATGCCAATGGCCGGGGCCGATTCGCCGATGCCACGGAACACCCGCTCGGAGACCTCGTAACGCTCCGCTGTCTGCTGGGTTTCCTGGTTCAGGGCTTCTTCCACCAGTTCCGGCGGATGGCCGTCGACGCAGAGGTTGATGGCTTTTTGCAGGAATCCGTCAGTGGTTTGGTGGTCCTCAAGCCCGAGAATGCCTTCCTTGCGCACCACCATCGCCAGTTCCCCCACTTCCCGGATCAGCTCGGTCGGGCGGGCCACCTGTTCCTTGAATGCCGCGGAAAATGCCAGGCGAAAAGCGCTCATCACCGAGGACAGCCGGAACTTGACCAGGGTCACCGCAAAGGTGCCGCCCAGCACAATGGCCAGACCCGGCAGGTTCAGGAAAGTCATTACGGAGGCGTTGGCCAGCATGGCGAGCACCACGATCAGTACACCCGCCACCAGACCCACAAGGGTAAGGATATCCATCTGGGACCTTTTATCTATTTTGACCTTGAGCATAGCCTATCGCCGGCCTGCCGACTCAGTCGTTACGCAATTCTTCCATCACTGCAGCCGTTTCCGGGCGCACACCACGCCAGATCCGGAACGACTCGGCCGCCTGTTCCACCAACATACCCAGGCCATCGAATACCCGCGTCGCGCCCTGATCGAGAGCCCACTGGTTGAACGTGGTCGTGGTCAGAGAATACATCATGTCGTAGACCACAGTATCCGCGCCGATCACATTCGGTGAAATCGGTGGCAGATCACCCTGCAGGCTGGCGCTGGTGCCGTTGATGATGATATCAAACCGGTCCGCTACGTCTTCAAAACCGCAGGCCGAGAGCCTGGTTGCGCCGGCATCGGGCCGGAACAGTTCCACCAGCGCTTCAGCCCTGGAGACCGTGCGATTGGCAATGGTCAGCTCGGCCGGTCGCTCTGCCAGCAGGGGGCCGAGGACGCCGCGAACGGCACCGCCAGCGCCAAGCACCATAATACTCTTGTCTCGCAGGTCAACGCCGTGATTGTGAACCAGATCGGTCACCAGTCCCCGGCCGTCGGTATTATCCGCAGTCAGCAAACCGTCACTATCAAGCAGCAGGGTATTGGCGGCGCCGGCTTTCTCCGCCTCCGGGGTGCGCCGGTCTGCCAGGGTCCAGGCCTGCTCCTTGAACGGCACAGTGACATTCAGCCCCTTGCCGCCCCGGGCAAAGAAGCTCCTCACGGTGCCTGCAAAATCATCAAGCGGCGCCTGAATGGCTGTGTATTCCACCGGCTGCCCGGTCTGGCGCGCAAACAGACTGTGAATCCGTGGCGACTTGCTGTGGCTGATGGGGTGACCCACCACCGCGTACAGATCATTTTCCATGGTTCAACTCCAGCCAGTCACGATCAGTGAGGAAATAGTCGGTCAGCCGTGCCTCTTCGGAGCCCGGCTCCGCCGTGCGGTGGTAGTCCCAGCGAACCAGCGGCGGCAGCGACATCAGGATCGATTCAGTGCGTCCGCCGGACTGCAGGCCGAACAGGGTACCGCGATCGTACACCAGGTTGAATTCCACATACCGACCTCGGCGGTACAGCTGGAAATCCCGCTGCTGTTCGGTGTAAGGCAGCGCTTTCCGGCGGCGCACGATGGGCTCATACCCCTCGATAAAACTGCTGCCCACCGCCTGCATCAACTCAAAATCCCGTGAGAAGTCGCCGGTGTTGTAGTCGTCGAAAAACAGACCACCAATGCCTCGCGGTTCGTCCCGGTGTTTCAGGTAGAAATATTCATCACACCACTGTTTGAAGCGCGGATAAAGGTCTTCACCAAACGGCTGGCAGGCATCCCGAGCGGTCCGGTGCCAGTGGACGCAATCTTCTTCAAAGCCGTAATAGGGCGTCAGGTCGTAGCCGCCACCAAACCAGTACACCGGTTCCGCGTCCTCTGGCGTGGCAATGAAAAACCGCACATTGGCGTGAGAGGTGGGCACCATCGGGTTATGGGGATGAAGCACCAGGGAGACCCCCATGGCCTGCCAGGGTGCGCCCGCCAGGTGCGGGCGATGCGCGGTGGCAGACGGCGGCATGGTATTACCCATGACGTGGGAGAAATTCACACCCCCTTTCTCGAACACAGCGCCATCACTGATCACCCGGCTGACCCCGCCGCCGCCCTCCGGGCGGTCCCAGGCATCGGTGATGAAACCGGCCCTGCCATCAACGGCTGTGAGGCGGGCGACGATCGTCTCCTGCAGCTCAAGCAGGTACTGTTTGACGGCGTTGCTGTCGGGTTGCTGCGACATCTGATCTGATTCTCCTAGCGCAATTGACGGCCGCTGACGATATCCAGAATACGGCTGGGCTGGCGATTGCCACCCAGTGCACCGGGTACGATCCAGTCCAGCTCATCACCAAAATAACGGCGAACCTGCCAGATGGAGCGGGCCGGCTGACGCCCGGCCGGATTGCAGGACGTGGACACCAGTGGCATGCCGGCGGTGTCACAGAGGGCACGGACCACCGGGTGATCGCTGACTCGCACCGCTATGGAGCTATGGCGACCGCGTACCCACTCCGGTATCTGGCGTTCCACGTCCGGCAACAGACAGGTGACCGGACCGGGCCAGTGCTTCTCGGCTTCCCGCTGCAACTCAACGGGTAGGGGATCCAGCAGGAAACGCACCTGCTCGATGGAGGACGCAACCAGAATCACGCCCTTTTCCATGGGCCGTCGCTTGAGATCGAGAATCCTGTCGACGGCCTGCGCATCCCAGGGATCGCAACCCAGTCCCCACACGGCTTCTGTAGGATAGGCAATGACACCGCCCTGCAGAAGCGTGCGGCGGACGCAGTGCAGTTGCCAGTCGTTCAGGGGTCGGGATGAGTGTGGCATGGGGTTCATTCACTCTGATACGTCGTTGCCGGAATAATCCGGCTCATGCAATTTTCTGAAAACCACCCGGTACCGAACTGACCAGCCCCTGTAGCTCCAGCAGCAACAGCGACTGCATCAGCTGGTCCGCGGGCAATCCGGTTTCCGAACACAGTTGATCGGTTGACTGCGGATCATACCCTAAAGCCTTCAGCACCGCGATTTCCCTGGCATCCAGATCCGTCGCCGGGGGATGCTGACTTTCCCGAGGTTCGCCCCCCAGGGGAGGGGACCACCAGGCTCCCAGTTCTTCCAGCACATCGTCCACGGTTTCCACCAGCCGGGCGCCCTGCTTGATCAGGTGGTGACAGCCCCGAGCTACCGGACTGTGGACGGATCCGGGGATGGCAAACACTTCCCGCCCCTGTTCCAGGGCCAGCCGTGCGGTGATCAGGGACCCGCTTTTGAGCCCCGCCTCCACCACCAGTACGCCCCGACTCATGCCGCTGATGATGCGGTTACGCTGGGGAAAGTGGGCCGCCCGGGCACGGACGCCCGGAGGGTATTCGGAGATCAGCAGACCCTGGTCGCTAATGCGTTCGGCGAGCTTGCGGTGCTGGCTGGGATACAGTTGGTCAAAGCCGCTGCCAATCACTGCAAGGGTGGGGTGACCGGCGTCCAATGCACCGGCGTGGGCGGCACCATCGATTCCCAATGCGAGGCCACTGGTCACCAGGAATCCCTGGCCGCTGAGGGCGGCGGCAAATTTCCGTGCATGGTCGAGGCCGGCCCTGGTGGCATTGCGACTGCCGACAATGCCGATCTGGTCCCTCGCCAGCAGATCACGGCGTCCCAGGCAGTAAAGTACCAGCGGGGCATCGTGAATGTGACACAAGGGCTCGGGGTAATCGTCATCTTCGGGCGTTAGCAGCCAGATACCCTGGGCCCGGCACGCCTCCCATATCCGGCAAACCTGCGCCACCACCGGGTGATTCCGATCCTGACGCTGCCATGCCTGGATCGGCTCTATGCTTTCGGTCGTCAGGCCAATGGCTTTCAGTGTCGCCACACTGGCGCCAAGTAAGTCGGTGAGGTCGGTTAATGCAGACAACGCGGCCTGACGACGGCGCACGCCGAATTTCGGCAGGCAAGACAGCATTATCCACGGACCGGCCGCGCAATGAAAAGTATCGGAGGAAGCCTCCGGCGAAGTCAAAACCGTAGGTACATCGGGCATGGGCCATCCTTCCCTGGCTGGTTGATACTGCAGTAACGGGACTGCGTTCCGGCGTTTGCCTTCCTGGCACCGCCGGCGATGATTATGTCATAAAAAAACGGGAGCCAATGATGGGCTCCCGTTTTAGGGGTCTGCGTTCAGGCGGGGTCCCGTTGTTCAGGGATTGGTCACCTTATCCCCAATCGACAAGGGTCGGGTAGCCTGCAGGATCAGACCATAGCTCATTTTCTCGTAGGTCTGGAAAACCATCATCAGGCCAGCGCGCTCAGACGGTAGCTGGATGGTCTCATTGGTGATCGGGTCACGTACCAGGTTGCCACTCTTCAGGACCGCCATCACATTGCCCGGCTCCAGGCCCTCGCGTTCGCCACGGTTAATCGCCACCACGTCATACTGACCGATCTGGCTGACACCGCCTTCGACGGAAATCATCTCGCCTTCAAGTTCTTCGTCCGGAGAACTCGGCACGAACTGGGTTGTCAGGCGTCGGTCTTCGCTGACCAGCAGCCGGTCACCGATACGCACCTCCTCATTGGACTTGGTGAGATTCAGTGTCAGCACGTCACCATTCTCGGCGCTGACCTCACCCTTGGCGATGCTGCGTGCTTCCAGGCCCAGGAATTCACCGGTTTCCGGATCCCGAAATTCCTTGCTGCGACGGAAAACGCCCACCTTGTCCGCCGGCTTTTCACCACGAGCGTAGATGCGGTCGCCGGCACCGGTGATGATTCGACCGTCTTCACCTTCCAATACGTAGGGGGCGCCGTTGATTTCCTCAGCAGAGACAATACGGGTCTCGGACAGGAAGCTGCTGATCGCATCCAGAGGGATCGCCGGGATCGGCGTATCAATCGGCTGGGAGCGCACCTTCGGTGATAATTTCACCACATCATTGCTCGCCACCTTGGTCAGGCGCTGCTGGCCATCGATGTATACCAGCGCAAGACGGTCGCCCGGGTAGATCAGATGAGGATTCTGCACCTGGGGATTCACGTGCCAGATCTCCGGCCATTGCCAGGGATCCTTCAGAAAACGGGCAGAAATATCCCACAGGGTGTCACCCTTCACGACAGTGTAACGCTCGGGATGATCGGCCCTGAGCTCCGGTTGTGCATGGGCCCAGGAGGTTAGCAGCAGCATACTTGCTGCCAGAGCGTACAGCAGTTTCCTCATTGTGTAAGTCCTTGATCGCGTGCCTTGAATCGATGGATTCTGTTCTTGATATGCAGCCTGTCGAGTGCAGCATATTACGTTGCCGATTCCGATACTATAGAAGAAGTCTCGCAAATTGTGATGTTATCTTTTGTTCTTCCAGTAAATTCTACTCCACCGTCAAGAGATTTTAACTATCAACTGATCAGTTTGTACTCAATCGTCAAGATGGGGGATAATGTAGAATATCCGGTCATAATAGCCCCGGTACAGAAATATGCGCAGTACACTGTCGCATTTCGGAGATGGTAGTCACACTGTTACAAATCATAACGGTGTGATTCAGGTTCACAGGTCATTCACAGGTCAAAAGTACGAGCAATATGATACTAGAAATTCTCGAATACCCGGATCCCCGTCTGCGCACCGTTGCCAAGCCGGTGGATGAGGTGACTGACGCCGACCGCAAGCTCATCGACGACATGTTCGAGACCATGTACGATGCGCCCGGTATTGGCCTGGCAGCGACCCAGGTCAATGTTCACAAACAGATCATCGTGATGGACCTGTCCGAGGACAAGAGCGAACCACGGGTGTTCATCAACCCCGAAGTGGAAGTGCTGGACGGTGAGCTGGAGGACATGCAGGAAGGCTGCCTGTCAGTACCAGGATTCTACGAGGATGTTTCACGGATCGAGCACTGCATGATCCGCGCCCGTGATCGCGACGGCAAGCCCTTTGAACTCGAAGCCCGCGGCCTGCTGGCCGTGTGTATCCAGCACGAAATGGACCACCTCAACGGTAAGCTGTTCGTGGATTACCTGAGCGCCCTGAAGCGTAACCGGATTCGCAAGAAACTGGAAAAGCTTCACAAGAAGAGTGCCTGAGCGCCCGTAACCATTCCCGGTTCTGTTTCTCAGCACTCGGATCTCAGTGACAACAGCCAGAATTAACGGACCGGGTGGATACCCGGTCTTTTCGTATTCAACGGAACAGAGACAACATCACCGTGCGAATCGTGTTTGCCGGCACTCCGGATTTTGCAGCCACCGCTCTCAAAGCTCTTCTGGCCAACCATCACAACGTGGTGGGAGTCTATTCCCAGCCCGATCGTCCTTCCGGTCGCGGCCGCAAGCTGACCCCAAGCCCGGTGAAACGGGTCGCGCTGGACGCCGACATCCCTGTCTTTCAGCCTGAAAGTCTGAAAACGACGGAAGCCCAGAACGAACTCCGCAGCCTTGAGGCGGATGTGATGATTGTGGCCGCGTATGGCCTGATCCTGCCCAAGGCGGTGTTGGACATCCCCACCCACGGCTGCCTCAACATCCATGCCTCGCTGTTACCACGCTGGCGCGGTGCCGCACCGATCCACCGCGCCATCGCCGCCGGGGACAAGGAAACCGGCATCACCATCATGCAGATGGATGAGGGTCTGGACACCGGTGCCATGCTGCTGAAAGCGGTGACCGCCATTGAGCCCGACGATACCGGTGGCAGTCTCCACGACCGACTGGCAGAGATGGGCGGACAGGCTATCGTCAAGGCACTGGCGTTGCTTAAAAAAGGCGAACTTCAGGGAGAGGCCCAGAACGACGATCTGGCCTGCTACGCCCACAAACTGTCCAAGGACGAAGGTCACATTGACTGGTCCGCCGAGGCGGCGACCATTGAGCGGCTGATTCGCGCCTTCAATCCCTGGCCCGGCACCTACACCGATCTCGATGACCAGCGGATTCGTCTACACCGCGCGCAAACCCTGAACGAATCGTCTGACAAGACTCCGGGCACCGTGCTGCGACGGGAACGGGACGGCATCGACGTGGCCTGTGGTAGTGGTGTGCTCAGAATCACCAGCCTGCAACTTCCCGGCGCCCGCGCCCAGACTGCCAACGACCTGATCAATGGCGGCAAGGAACTGTTACTGCCCGACCAGGAGCTGCACTGAATGAACGACCGCAGTCAGCCCATGCGAGCCCTGGCCGCCCGCGTGCTGCAATCGGTGGAGAATGGTCAGTCACTGACCCAGTGCCTGCCGCCAGCCCTGAACCAGTTGGCCCCCAATGAACGTCCGGAACTGCAGGCCATCTGTTATGGCACCTGTCGCTGGTATCATCGCCTTGAGGATGAACTGACTCAGCGGCTGAAGAAGTCCCTGCGCAAACAGGACCGGATTGTTCACCATCTGATGCTGGTGGCGTTGTTCCAGCTGCGCTATAGCCAGCAAGCCACCTACGCCGTGCTGAATGAGACGGTGGAAGCCTGCCGCGCCCTTGGCAAACCCAACCTGACCGGCCTGGTCAATGGCGTATTACGCAGTGCTGAAAGAGACGGTGCCCCCGAGACCGCAAGCGATGCCGCCCGCTTCAGCCACCCGGTGTGGATGGTGGAAAAACTGCGCCATAACTGGCCCGATGACTGGCCGGCCATTCTCGCTGCCAACAATGCCCAGGCCCCCATGACCCTGAGGGTCAACGCCCTGCGATTTTCCCGGGAAGACTACCTCAGCCATCTCGCTGACGCCGGTATCCAGGGACAAGCCACCGCGTTTGCGCCTCACGGCATCCAGCTGGACACGCCGGTACCGGTCGATCGGCTGCCATGGTTTGCCGACGGTGCCGTCAGTGTTCAGGACGAAGCCGCCCAGCTGTGCACCACACTGCTGGATCTCGCTCCCGGCCAGCGGGTGCTGGACGCCTGCGCAGCACCGGGAGGCAAAACCTGCGCTATTCTCGAAGCGTGCGGCGAACTTGGAGAAGTCGTGGCCATCGACGAATCCGCCGAACGCCTGCCGCGGGTACAGGAAAACCTGGACCGCCTCGATCTGCGGGCCAGCCTGCAAGAAGCAGACGCGGCTGATATCGATCAGTGGTGGAATGGCCAGCCGTTTGACCGCATCCTGTTGGACGTGCCCTGCAGCGCCAGTGGTGTCATCCGCCGTCATCCGGATATCAAACTGCTGCGACGGGAGTCGGATATAGTTCCCCTGGCGTCGATCCAGCTCGGATTGCTGGATGCCATGTGGCAGATTCTCAAACCCGGAGGCCGGCTGGTTTATGCCACCTGTTCCGTGTTCCCCCAGGAGAATCACCGTATAATCCAGCGATTCCTCAAACAGTGTTCCGATGTAACGCTGGTTGACCCGGACGTTACCTGGGGGCGCGATATGACTGCAGGCAGACAACTGTTACCGAATCCCGACAGCCATGACGGCTTCTTCTACGCCGTGCTGGAGAAACCTGAGCTATGAAAATCCTGATTCTCGGTGCCGGCCAGGTCGGCGGCACACTGGCGGAAAACCTGGCCAACGAAGCCAATGATATCACCGTGATCGACAGCGACAGCACCCGCCTGCGGGAGCTACAGGATCGCCTCGACATTCGCACGGTGCAGGGCAAGGCGTCCTTTCCCACGGTACTGAGGCAGGCCGGCGCGGAAGACGGCGACATGATCATCGCCGTCACCAACAGCGACGAGACCAACATGGTGGCCTGCCAGGTCGCCAAACTGCTGTACAAAACGCCAACAACCATCTGCCGGGTTCGCGCCAATGCCTACCTGGCAAAAACAGAGTTGTTTTACCAGCGGGAGCAGAAAAAGGACCTGGACAGCCTGCGAGGTTTTCCCATCGATGTCCTCATCAGCCCGGAACACCTGGTCACCAAACACATTACCCGGCTGATTGAATACCCGGGCGCCCTGCAGGTACTGGAATTCTCCAAAGGTCTCACCCGGCTGGTCGCCATTCGTGCGACAGAAGGGGGCCCACTGGTGGGCCACGAGCTGTCTTACCTGCGCACCCACATGCCCAAGATCGACACCCGGGTGGCGGCCATCTTCCGGAAGAACCGGGCCATCATGCCCCAGGGTGACACCGTCATCGAAGACGGCGACGAGGTGTTCTTCATTGCCGCCTCCGACCACATTCGCTCGGTGATGAGTGAACTCCAGCCACTGGAGAAACCCTACAAGCGCATCTTTATCTGTGGTGGCGGCAACATCGGCCAGCGCCTGGCCCATACCCTGGAGAACCGCTATCAGGTGAAACTTCTGGAGCGAAATCGCGAACGCTGCGTGATGCTTTCGGAGAACCTGCGCAAGACGGTGGTGCTGGAAGGTAACGCTGCCAACAAGGACATCCTGCTGGAAGAGAACATCGAGAATACCGACGTGTTCTGCGCCGTCACCAATGACGATGAAGCCAACATCATGGCATCGCTGCTGGCCAAGCGCCTCGGTGCCCGCAAGGTGCTGACCCTGATCAACAACCCGGATTACGTTGATCTGATCCAGGGTGGTGACATAGACGTAGCCATTTCACCCCAGCAGACCACCATTGGCAGCCTGCTGACCCACGTGCGTCGCGGGGACGTTGTGAACGTTCACTCACTGCGTCGGGGCGCCGCCGAGGCCATCGAGGCGATCGCCCACGGTGATCATCGGTCCTCCAAGGTGGTGGGCAAGCGCCTGGACGAGATCGCGCTGCCCGAAGGCACCACCATCGGCGCGATTGTTCGCCACAACGAGGTACTGATCGCCCACGATCACCTGCGGGTGCAGCCAGACGACCACGTGATCCTGTTCCTGGTGGACAAAACCCGAATACGGGACGTGGAAAAACTGTTCCAGGTGGGCCTCACGTTCTTCTAGCAGAAACAGCGCAAAAACAAGGCTGTGAACGCCACTTAGAAATACACGTTTGGCCAGCGTATAATGCGCCTTTTTTCAGAGTACCCCGACCGTTTAACGGGGCACCACACACAGACCGATCAGCAGGCAATCGTCGTGACAGACAAGGCAACTTCTAACAATACCCCGGACGTCAAAACCTTCCAGGGTCTGATTCTGGCTCTGCAGAACTTCTGGGCGCAGCACGGCTGCGTGGTACTCCAGCCACTGGATATGGAAGTGGGTGCGGGCACCTTTCACCCGGCAACCTTTCTGCGCTCCATTGGCCCGGAAACCTGGAATGCTGCCTACGTTCAGCCCAGCCGACGTCCCACTGACGGGCGCTATGGCGAGAATCCCAACCGCCTGCAGCATTACTATCAGTTCCAGGTGGTACTGAAGCCTTCCCCCGATAATATCCAGGAGCTGTACCTGGATTCCCTGAAGGCGCTGGGTCTGGATCCGCTGGTTCACGACATCCGCTTTGTGGAAGACAACTGGGAATCACCCACCCTGGGCGCCTGGGGCCTGGGCTGGGAAATCTGGCTCAATGGCATGGAAGTGACCCAGTTCACCTACTTCCAGCAGGTTGGCGGCCTGGAATGCTACCCGGTCACCGGTGAGCTGACCTACGGTCTGGAGCGCATCGCCATGTACCTGCAGGGCGTGGACAGCGTGTACGACCTGGTGTGGACCGAAGGTCCGGACGGCGTGGTTACCTACGGCGACGTTTTCCACCAGCAGGAAGTGGAAATGTCCACCTACAACTTCGAACATGCCGACACCGACTTCCTGTTTCACAGCTTCGATGTCCACGAGCGTGAGAGTGCACGGCTGATCGAAGCCGGTCTGGCGCTGCCTGCCTACGAGCAGGTGCTGAAAGCCTCCCACACCTTCAACCTGCTCGATGCCCGTCACGCCATTTCCGTAACCGAGCGTCAACGTTTCATCCTGCGTGTTCGCACCCTCGCCCGTGCCGTGGCCCAGGCCTACTTCGACAGCCGTCGCAAGCTCGGCTTCCCGCTGGCGCCCGAGGCTCTGCGCCAGGAAGTGCTGGCAACGGCCGAAGCCGCCGACGAAAAGGCCAATAGCAAAGGCAAAAAGGGTAAGAAAGCGAAGAAAGCTCAGCAGGAACAGGGGAACGCATAATCATGGCAACACAGGATTTTCTGGTCGAACTGGGCACCGAAGAACTGCCCCCCAAGGCCCTCAAACCGCTTTCTGATGCCTTCACCGCCGGCATTGCCAAAGGCCTGGAAGACGCCGGCATTGCCTTTGGCAAGCTCGAAAGCTTTGCCGCACCGCGCCGTCTGGCCGTGCGTGTCCGTGACCTGGCCGATGCCCAGCCGGATAAGTCCGTGGAAAAGCGCGGTCCCGCGGTGAAAGCCGCCTTCGACGACGCCGGCAACCCGACCCGGGCGCTGACCGGTTTCGCCACTTCGCTGGGTGTAACTCCGGACCAGCTGGATACCCTGGAAACCGACAAGGGCGCCTGGGTGGTTTACCGTTCGGTGGAGAAGGGCCGCCCCACCGTTGAACTGATGCCGGAACTGGTGGAACAGTCCCTGGCCGGGCTTCCGATTCCCAAGCGCATGCGTTGGGGTGCCTACCGCACCGAATTCGTTCGCCCGGTGCATTGGGCGATCATGCTCTTTGGCAACAAGGTGGTCGATGCACCGATCATGGGACTGACCCCGGGCAACAAGACCCGAGGCCACCGTTTCCACTGCCCGAAATCCCTGATTGTACCGACGCCGGGTGACTATGAGGTGGTACTGAAACAGGAGGGCTATGTGATTGCCGATTTCGCCGAGCGCCGTGAACAGATCCGGGCCGGTGTAACCACTCTGGCCGAGAAGGAAGCCGGCGGCAAGGCAGTGATTGATGAAGAGTTGCTGGACGAGGTCACCGCGCTGAATGAATGGCCGGCACCGCTGATGGGCCGGTTCGAGGAACGCTTCCTGGAGGTTCCTGCGGAAGCCCTGGTTTCCTCCATGAAGGAACATCAGAAGTATTTCCACGTGGTTGCCGCAGATGGCAAAATCATGCCCCTGTTCATCACCGTAGCCAATCTGGACAGCAAAGAACCGAGCCAGGTCATCTCCGGTAACGAAAAGGTCATCCGCCCCCGCCTGGCGGATGCCGCCTTCTTCTACGAGACCGACCGCAAGACCCGGCTGGAAGACCGCATCGAACAGCTCAAGCCCATCGTGTTCCAGGAAAAGCTTGGCAGTATTTACGATAAGTCCGTGCGGGTTGCCGCGCTGGCGAAGAAGATTGCCGACGCCATTGGCAGTGATCCGGCCCTGGCCGAGCGCGCCGCCATGCTCGCCAAGACCGACCTTGTCACCGAAATGGTGCTGGAGTTCACCGATCTCCAGGGCATCATGGGCCAGTACTACGCCACCAACGACGGCGAGCCGGAAGACGTCGCCAAGGCACTGAACGAGCAGTACATGCCGCGCTTCGCCGGTGACGACCTACCCACCACATTGACTGGCTGTGCCGTCGCCATCGCCGACCGCCTCGACTCCCTGGTCGGCCTGTTCGGCATCAATCAGCCGCCGTCCGGTACCCGCGATCCGTTCGCCCTGCGCCGTGCCTCCCTGGGTGTGCTGCGCATCATCATCGAACGGGAACTGCCGCTGGACCTGCAGACCTGCTGCCAGTGGGCGGAGGAAAACTTCACGGTCCTCACCGAGAAGGACACTGCCGACACTGTCGTGGACTACATGCTGGAGCGTTTCCGCGCCCACTATGAAGAGCAGGGCATTGGTGCTGAGGTCTACCTGGCGGTACACGCCCGCCGCCCCACCAAGCCGCTGGACTTCGATCGCCGGGTGAAAGCCGTGGAAGCCTTCCGCCAGCTGCCGGAAGCCCTCGCACTGGCCGGCGCCAACAAGCGGGTGTCCAACATTCTCACCAAGCAGGGCGGCGACGCCATCGGTGAAAACGTGGACAGGAGCCTGTTGCAGGATCAGGCCGAACAGGCCCTGGCCGAGCAGATCAGCCAACAGGCGGACACCGTTCTGCCGTTGTTTGAGAAGGGTGACTATGCCGCTGCGCTGACCTCACTGGCCAGCCTGCGCGAGCCGGTGGACACCTTCTTTGATGAAGTCATGGTCATGGCGGAAGACGAAGCCATTCGTGACAACCGCCTGGCCATGCTCAACCAGCTCCGCAACCTGTTCCTGCGGGTGGCGGATATATCACTACTACCCACGGCAAGCTGATACAGAGGCAAGCGTAAAGGCACAATGCTGATCATTCTGGACCGGGATGGGGTCATCAACGAATACGATGGCAACTACATCTGCTCAGCGGATGAGTGGATCCCCATTCCCGGCAGCATTGAGGCGATTGCCCGGCTCTGTAATGCCGGACATCGTATTGCCATCGCCACCAACCAGTCCGGCATCGCCCGTGGTTACTATGGCATCGACGAACTGAACGCCATGCACGATAAGCTGGAACAGCTGGTCGAAGCCCAGGGTGGCTGCATCGAGTTCATTGCCTATTGTCCGCATCATCCCGATGAGCACTGCAACTGCCGCAAACCACTGACCGGTTTGCTGGACCAGATCCGCAATCATTTCCACCTGGACAGCCTGCAGGGCGCAATGATGGTCGGTGACAGCCGAAAGGATCTGGAAGCCGGTTACACCGCTGGCTGTCATCCTGTTCTGGTCAGAACCGGAAATGGCCTGGATACAGAAAGGCACCTGGATGCGCGCCCGATACCGGGTGCAAAGGTCACGATTTACGACAATCTCAGCAAATTTACGGATGCGCTTTTATCCTCCGAGGGCTGGTAAAACCAGAGTGAATCCGTATAATACCGGCCGTTGATCGGCGTGTGGCGCAGCTTGGTAGCGCACTTCGTTCGGGACGAAGGGGTCGCAGGTTCGAATCCTGCCACGCCGACCACTTTCCCGCTCTCTACTGTCGTATTTTCCCCGATTCTCTAGCTTCTCCGTTACGGAATCCCGTTTCTGTATCCTTGATAAGTCTGCTAATGTTCTGCGGTAAGACTGTCGTGGAGGGATACATTGAACAAGGCAACGGACTTCAAATCCGGCAACTTTTCGTTTCTGTCAGAGCACGATGCCATATTCGTGGAACTGACCGAATCCGCCGAGCGAGCCTTCGCCAGTGATCCCAACACCACCCTGATCAAACTGCGCCAGCTTGGCGAAGCCCTGGCTCAACACCTGGCCGCGCTGTCGGGCATCGAGTTTGACGAACAGACCAGCCAGTCCGAATTGCTTTATCGCCTGAATCGGGAACTGCGGCTGGAACCGCAAATCAAAGAGCTGTTCCACATCCTTCGCATCGAGGGCAACAAGGCCACTCACCAATTCCGCACCCAACATAAAGAAGCGATGGATGGCTTGAAAGTGGCGCGAGCCCTGGCTATCTGGTTTCACCGTTCCTTCGGCAAAGCCGGTGCCAGCTTCAAGCCCGGCCCCTTTGTACCGCCCGCCGACCCCAGCGCACAGTTGCGACAGCTTCAGAGCGATATCGAAAAACTCCGCCACGATCTGCAACACGCCAACATGGAGCTGGACAGCAGCCAGCAGCTCAGCCAACTGATCGAGAAAGAGAAGGCCGAGTACGAAGCCCTGGCCGTGGCCATGGACGAAGAATCCCGCGCTTTGGCCGAACAGGCCCGCCAGCACGAACAGGCCTTGGCCCAACAGCAACAGGCCTACGAACAGAAGATCAAAGCGCTACAACAGCAGCTCACGGATCAGAGCGAACAAACCGTTAATCAACAGCGCCTGCAGGTAGCCAAGCAGACCAAAGCCGCTACCGATACCCTGGTACTGAACGAAGAACTCACTCGTATTCTCATTGACCAGCAATTGCAGGACGCCGGTTGGGAAGCCGACAGTCAAGTCATCACCTTCCAGAAAGGCGCGCGCCCGGAGAAAGGCCACTACCGCGCCATAGCCGAATGGCCCACACACCGAAACGGCGAGAAGGGCAGAGCCGATTACGTGCTGTTTGCAGGACTTACGCCCATCGCAGTAGTGGAAGCCAAGAAAGAGAACACCAACGTCGCCGGTAAAATCCGCCAGGCCGAACGTTACAGCAAAGGCTTCAACTTAGACGCACCGTTAGTCGGTGCCTGGGAATTAATGGGCCGCACCATCGCCTGGCCGGCTGAAGAGAACGGCCACTACCACGTACCCTTCGTGTATTCCTGCAATGGCCGTCCCTATTTACCACAACTGGCGGAGCAATCCGGCACCTGGTTCCGGGATATTCGCGAACCCAGCAACCTGCGCCGGGCACTGCCGCAATTCCACACCCCGGGCGGCTTGCTGGATCTGCTGGAACGGGACAAAGAAAACGCCGAGAAACTGTTAAAAGAAGAGCCCTTCGGCTACCTGAAACTTCGGGATTATCAACAGAACGCCATTGTCGCCACCGAACACGCCCTGGCCCGTGGCGTGCGAACCGCGCTGCTGGCGATGGCCACCGGCACCGGTAAAACCCGGACCATCATCGGGTTGATGTACCGCTTCCTGAAGGCTGAGCGCTTCCACCGTATCCTGTTTCTGGTGGACCGTACCTCGCTGGGTCAACAGGCCATTGATGCTTTCAATGAGGCACCGCTGGAGCAGAACCACACCCTCAGCAAGATCTACAACCTTGCCGAGCTGGGAGACATGGCCGCCGAAGCGGAAACCCGCATTCAGGTGGCCACCGTGCAGGCCATGGTCAAACGCATTTTCATGAGCGACCACCCGCCGCCCATCGACCAGTTCGACTGCATCATCATCGACGAAGCCCACCGGGGCTACACGCTGGACCAGGAAATGACCGAAGGCGAACTGGCCCTGCGGGACACCAGCCAGTACCTGTCCAGCTACCGCCGCGTGCTGGACTATTTCGATGCGGTGAAGATCGGTCTTACCGCCACCCCGGCCAAGCACACCAGCGAGATTTTCGGCAAACCCGTTTACACCTACTCCTATCGGGAAGCAGTGGCAGACGACTGGCTGATCGATCACGAACCACCCATCCGCTACGAAACCGTGCTCACCCAGAACGGTATTACGTTTGAAAAAGGTAAACCGGTAGAAGTCATCAACACCCAGACCGGGGAAGTGGACACTACCGAACTGGAAGACGAACTCAACTTCGAAGTGGATACTTTCAACCGCCGAGTGATCAACGAAAACTTCAACCGGGTGATCTGCGAACAACTGGTGCAGGAACTGGACCCATTCGGTGATGAAAAAACCATGATCTTCTGCGCCACCGACCTGCACGCCGATATGGTCAAACGCCTGCTGGACGATGCCTTCAAGGATCTCTATAACGGCCAGTACAACGAAGCCGCCGTGGCCAAGATCACCGGCCAGAGCGATAAAGTGGACCTGCTCATCCGCCGCTATAAGAACGAACGCTACCCCAACATCGCCATTACCGTGGACCTGCTCACCACCGGTATCGACGTACCGCCCATCTGCAACCTGGTGTTTATGCGCCGGGTACGCTCACGCATCCTCTACGAACAGATGATCGGCCGCGCCACCCGCCGCTGCGACGAGATTGGCAAAACCGTGTTCCGCATCTACGACCCGGTGGACATCTACGCCGCCCTGCAGGATGTGAACACCATGAAGCCCCTGGTGAAAGACCCCAACATCACCCTGGAACAACTGGTGGACGAGCTCACCGATGACGAGCAACTGGAGAAGGCCCTCAACACCCCCGGTGAACAACCCGATGAAAGTCAGGCTGACGTGGTACTCAGCCAGCTCAGCCAGAAACTCATGGGGGTGCTGCGCAAGGCTGACAACAAGGCGGAAAACCGTCCGGAACTGAAGCAAAAGCTGGATGAACTGCACCAGAGCTGGGGCGTGGAACCCAAATCCCTGCACCAACACCTGCATCAACTCGGCCCCCGGCAAGCTTCGGAGTTCATCAAACAGCACAGCGGACTGCTGAACCAGCTGGCAGAGGTGAAGTCCCTAGTGGGCAGGGAATACATGCCGCTGATCTCCGACCACGAGGACGAAATCCGCGAGCGCACTCAAAGCTATGGCGTACACGACAAGCCGGAAGACTACCTGGACAGCTTTAACGAGTTCATAAAACAGCAGCTCAACCAGTCCGCCGCCCTCGCGGTCGTAGTGAACAAACCCCGGGACCTCACCCGCGAACAGCTACGGGAAGTAAAGCTGCTGCTGGACAACCATGGCTACTCCGAAGCCCGCCTGCAAAGCGCCGTACGCAACCAGACCAACAAGGATATCGCCGCCAGCATCATCGGCTATATTCGCCGCGCCGCCCTAGGCGAACCATTAATATCGTTCGAACAGCGTGTCGCTGAAGCCATGGACCGCATCTACATCCAACACAACTGGACCCCGAACCAGCGCAAATGGCTGGAACGCCTGGCCAAGCAACTGGTCCATGAAGTCATCATCGACCGCGAGTTTGTGAACCACCGCTTCGCCGATGATGGCGGGGCGAAGCAGATGAACAAGGTGCTGGGGGAGCAGCTGGATACAGTGCTGGAGGAGTTGAACGAGGCGATGTGGCCGGAGCAAAGTGCATAGATTTTCGAGTTTTCTATAACCGTGACACGTCACATGCATAGAAAAACGCGGTTTCCTTTGCATATCCACCTCGACATGTATAGATTTTTGGTTTTTCTATACATAAATTGAGAAAAGGACGTTCTGTGCTGCCAACTTTACCCTTGGAACACGTCGAACAGTGGGAATCCCGAACGGTGCTTAAAAAGGCGGCGGAGGCTCACCGTTATCTGGCGGAGCTCAAGGGTGTGGCCGCAACCATCCCAAATGAAGAAATACTAATCAATACGCTGACACTGCAGGAAGCCCGGCACAGTTCCGAAATCGAAAACATCATCACCACCCAGGATGACCTTTATCGAGCTGTGGTGGCAGACGAAGCCAGTGTTTCGCCCGAAACCAAGGAAGTTCAGGACTATGCAGCTGCACTGCGAGCAGGCTTCCGAAGTGTTCGGAAATCCCGGTTGATTCGACTGAACGACATTCTGGTTATTCAGGAAACCCTCGAACGAAACCGGGCTGGCCTGCGCAAACTCCCGGGCACCGCCCTGAAAAATCAGGCCACCGGCGAAGTGGTGTATGAGCCGCCCCAATCGGCCAGTGAAATCGAAGACCTGATGGGTAACCTGGCGACTTACATTAACAATGACGAGCTGTGCGATGCAGATCCACTGGTGAAAATGGCGATTATCCACCACCAGTTTGAAAGCATTCATCCCTTCTACGACGGCAATGGCCGCACCGGGCGCATTATCAACATGCTCTATCTGGTGGCGAAAGATCTGCTGGACCTTCCGGTCCTTTACCTCAGCCGTTACCTGATTCAGACCAAAGCCGGTTATTACCGGGAACTTCAGGCCGTGCGTGATACCGGCAACTGGGAGTCCTGGCTGCTCTACATGCTGGAAGGTGTCAGCCAGACTGCTCAACAGACGATTGCACTGATCGGTCAGATTCGTGAGCTTATGCAGCACACGAAAAATCGCATGCGAAACGAGTGTCCGAAAATCTACCGTCAGGAGTTGCTGAACAACCTGTTCAACCACCCGTACACCAAGATCGAGTTCGTGATGGAGGACCTCTCCGTCACCCGAATCACCGCGACCAAGTACCTGGAAGAGCTGGTCAGCATCGGCCTGCTGGACAAAACCAGGGTAGGCCGCAGCAATTTCTACATCAATTCACCACTCATGGCGCTGTTCCTTGAGCGCGCTTAAAGACAACCGGAATTACCCATGACCAACAACGACATCGTCCAGAAACTCTGGAACCTCTGCGACGTTCTGCGGGACGACGGCATCAACTACTCGGACTACGTCACCGAACTGGTACTGCTGCTGTTCATCAAAATGGTCCATGAGAACAAGGATTTTGGCACTCTGGTAAGGCATCCTCTGCCGGAAGGCTGCCGCTGGACAGACCTGAACGGCAAATCCGGCATCAACCTGCTGAACGACTACAAACGCATTCTGCTCAGCCTGTCCACCGGCAACGACGGCGAGGGTAATCGGGTACACGACGACCCGCTGATCAGCGCCATCTACGCCGACGCCCAGACCCGCCTGCGGGAGCCGCGCCATCTGGAGCAGATGATCAAGACCCTGGACCAGATCGACTGGTTCAGCGCCCAGAAAGACGGCCTTGGCGACCTGTACGAAGGCCTGCTGGAGAAGAACGCCAACGAAACCAAATCCGGCGCCGGCCAGTACTTCACCCCCCGCGCCCTGATCAACACCATGGTTCGCTGCCTGAAACCGCAACCCGGCGAACACATTCAGGACCCGGCGGCGGGCACGGCGGGCTTCCTGATTGCCGCCCACGAATACATCAAAAGCCAGACCGACGAGCTGTACGAACTGAACGACCAAGATAAAACCTTCCAGACCACACAGGCCTACGTGGGTATCGAACTGGTACCCGGCACCCGCCGCCTGGCCCTGATGAACTGCCTGCTGCACGGCATGGAAGGGGATGCCGAAGGCGTGGTGCACCTGGGAAACGCCCTGGGCCAGACCGGCGCCGGACTGGAAAAGGCCGACGTAATCCTCGCCAACCCGCCCTTCGGCACCAGCAAAGGCGGCGATGCCAGCATCACCCGGGACGACCTCACCTACAAAACCAGCAACAAACAGCTGGCCTTTTTGCAGCACATCTACCGCAACCTCAAGCCCGGTGGCCGCGCCGCCGTGGTGCTGCCGGACAACGTACTGTTCGAAGCCGGCGTCGGCACCGATGTGCGCCGGGACCTGATGCACAAGTGCAACCTGCACACCATCCTGCGCCTGCCCACCGGCATCTTCTACGCCCAAGGCGTGAAAACCAACGTGCTGTTGTTCACCAAAGGCAGCGCCAAGGACAAGTACCAGGAAGAAAACTGCACCGAAAACGTCTGGGTCTACGACCTGCGCACCAACATGCCCAGCTTCGGAAAACGCACCCCCTTCGGCGAACAGCACCTAAAACCCTTTGAAAACGTGTTTGCTCCCCTCTCCCTCAACGGGAGAGGGGCCGGGGGAGAGGGTGAAACGGCCACCGCCCATCCCTCAGGCCGAAAAGAAGGCGAATACAGCTTCCATTCCGAAGCCATCGAACTGCCCGAACACAGCGACGAAAACGAGGGCATCGACCCTCGCCTGGCCCACAGTCGCTGGCGCAGCTTCAGCCGCCAGTGGATTGCCGAGCACAAGGGCGACTCTTTGGATATTTCCTGGCTGAAGGACAGCGACAGTGTGGATGCGGCCAACTTGCCCGAGCCGAGTGTGCTGGCGGGTGAGGCTATGGGGGAACTGGTGCAGGCGTTGGGGGAGCTGGATGCCTTAATGCGGGAGTTGGGGGCTGAAGAGGAGGCTGATGGGGCTAGGGTGCTTTTGCGGGAAGTGATGGGTGGGGAAAAGTAATGTCAGACCACTATATCCCTACTGGCTGGAAACAGGCCAAAATCTCGGATATCTCGATTAAGGGCCTCCAGCGAAAGCCAGGTACCGATGAAAGCTTCATCTATGTGGACATAGGCAGTATCGATAGGAGCCTAAAAAAGATTTCCGACCCTCAAGTGGTTGCTGGGGACAACGCTCCCAGTAGGGCGAGGAAAGTTATTGAAAGCGGCGATGTTCTGGTTTCTCTTACTAGGCCAAATCTCAATGCTGTAGCCTTAGTCGACCAGAAATATCACAAGCAAATCGCGTCGACTGGGTTTGAAGTCATAAAGCCTGTGCTAGTTGATAGCCGCTATATTTTCGCGCTAGTCCGCTCAAAGGAGTTCGTCGATCAAATCAGCGGTGTTGTTCAGGGTGCGCTTTACCCTGCGGCGAAGTCGTCGGATGTTCAGAACTTCGAGTTTCCGTTATCCCCCCTCGCTGAACAAAAAGTTATCGCCGACAAACTCGACACCCTGCTGGCCCAGGTGGAAAACACCAAAGCCCGCCTCGAATGCATCCCAAAAATCCTCAAACGCTTCCGCCAGTCCGTACTGGCTGCGGCAGTGAGTGGGCGGTTGACGGAGGAGTGGCGAAACCTAGCTGGTTTGCCCGAATGGGAGGCAAAAGTGCTAGGTGATGTAATTGGAAACATCGATCAGGGGTGGAGTCCGAAGTGCCATAATGAGCCCACTTCTGATGAAAGCTGGGGGGTTATAAAGACTTCGTCAGTTCTTCCAATGGATTTCGTCGAAAACGAAAATAAAAAGCTTCCGTATAACCTGGATGCAAAGCCGAGTTTACGCCTTCTAGACAGCGACATACTCACGACAAGAGCAGGCCCTAGATCGCGGTGCGGTATCACTTGTTACGTCAGTGAGATATCTAAGAATCTGATGATTTGCGACAAGGTGTATCGGTATAAAGTGATTGAGGGAAAAGGGAGTAGTAAGTTTCTTGCACTGCAGCTCAACAGTCCCTATGTGCTTGAGAAAATTGAAACGCTGAAAACAGGTATCTCCGAAAGTGGCATGAACCTCACCCAGAAAAAGTTTCGCCAACTAGAGCTCAACTGGCCCACTCCAGAAGAACAAACCGAAATCGTTCACCGAGTAGACCAACTCTTCGCCCACGCCGACCGCATCGAACAACAGGTCAACAACGCCCTGGCCCGCGTCAACAACCTCGCCCAGTCCATCCTGGCCAAAACCTTCCGAGGTGAACTCACCGAGCAATGGCGCAAAGACAACCCGGATCTGATCAGCGGGGAGAACAGTGCTGAGGCGTTGCTGGAGCGGATCAAGGCGGAACGGGCGTCTGTCGCCAAGCCCAAACACCTCAAAAGCAAAGCATAAATAAATTGGCCACTTACCAGTACAGACAGTAATGGCAGCCGAAGACCATTTTCATGGTGTCACGAAAATGGTCAGATAAGAGAGGCAGCAAAAGCCCCGATCACTAGCAACGCAAATATGAAGAGGGTGTTCCTGTTATCCGACAGGAATGTTCTAACAAGCTGCCCATTGCTTTGATGATATCTAGCCTGCACAAAATACCGTACCGAGGCTTCATCAAGCTTGGTACTGATCATGTGTGCCGTTACCTTTCTATAGAGAAGCGTTGCTACTAACAGAATTAATGGTACGAACAGAGCCAGTTCCCCGAGTGAAGGAATGTTTAGCAATTCACTTTCCGGAACCGGTGCATAGAACGGCCGCGCGACAATTCCAAAGAATAATGAAACTAATGCCAGGGTCCATCCAATGTACACCCGGTAGGTAGACCGTGTTGAATCCTCGATGGAGCGAAAATTCCTGGTTCTCGATTCCTGGACTTGGAAAGAACTGCGGAGCGAATCGATGTAACGCCCCTCTCGCTGGTGAAGATCACCATCGATCAATTTTCGAGTGTGCAAGGTTGTTAACAGCGAACCCATATAGCTGAGGATTCCCAAGGCGTCGTCTGAATACAGTCCTTGCTCTTGAGTGAGTGTTCGCTTGATGTGGGTAAGTTCCCGCTTCAACTGGCACAGCATCTTTAATGCGGCATCACGCCTGCCATCTCTGGAGCGAGAGTAGGGGACGATAGTGGTAAGCGAGTCCTGCTCTGCTTGGTGATGTTTATGGGAGTGAAGCGAATACTTGATGTAATAGTAGGCTTGGCGGGTGATCAGGTATTTTTCGTTATCGGACAGTGAGCGGTGCTGTTCCGTAGGGGTGGAGAGATAAACCAGACCGCCGGACGTTGCCTTGAAGTCCACTCGCCAGAAGCCCATTGCCTCCAACTCGATCTTCAGGCGGTCATAACACTGGTTGAGCTGGCTTCGCGAATCATCCCAACCATTAACGTTGCCGTTGGAACGGTCATAAACTTCCTGGGCTTCGTGGATTGTCTGAAACCACGGCTTTTCGCGATTTTCGGCTTTACTGCCTTCCTGCTCACTGGTTGGGTAAACGTAGACGCTGCCAAGAAGTTCCCGGTTATCCATACAGGCACTTTCTGATGCCTCGGCGAGTACAAATACCCGGAAGGAACCGTCGTACTCCTTGTCATTGAGACGATCTTGCCAGTTAACCTTCGACTGCAGCATTACCCGGCGGGCGTGATGATCTTTCTGCGCCAAGTAACCAAAATTGATATGGTTGGTTTTGTTGTCCTTGATATATTTATTCGTAAAGCCACCGGATATTCCGGGCTTCATCAAGCCGAAATCAAGATGGCCGCTGATACAAGGTATCCAGCCAAGATACTGATATTCCATCGAGTAGTGGTCAGTCCATTAACCGTTTGTACCAGACTAGCGATTCCATCTGATCGGGAATAATTTTGGAAGACTCTTTATCCAAACACATGCCATGGGAGAGGGAAGAGCCAGCAGGTTTCACACCCTGACGCTCAAGACGACTCGCTTTCTCCATCATCTTGTTACGGAGTTGCCATTCACCCGCGAACTTCAGTGTCAGGTAAGCAAAAACTCCCAGTGCGACAATCCCTAGCGCAACTGATAACGTCAGCATAGTCATACCCTGTTAGCTTATTGGAGTTGGCGTATTCTACGCAGCTAAGTGAGAATGATCAAATTTCCACCAAACTGCGTAGATCACATTCAAGTATAGTTGATGATCAGGACTATGGATCAAACACTCGTAAAAACAAATAATCGAAGGTAAAGATCGCCAGGCGGTTACCAAGCTCCAGAACCAACCCACACTCGTATACCCACCAAACAATCGAGGAGAGAACCATGATCGGATACGTCACCATCGGCGTCAGCGATATAAATAACGCAAAGCAATTTTACAGTAACCTGCTTGCGGATCTAGGCGCAAAGGTACTGCTGGACATGGAGCGCATCGCCTTTATTGGTAAAAACATGGGCTCCCCCATGCTGGCGATTTGCACACCGTATAACGGTGAGCCCAACCACCCGGGCAACGGCAACATGGTCGCCATTCAGCCGGGGTCGAAAGAAGCGGTGGATGCCCACTACCACAAGGCCATTGAATTGGGCGCCACCTGCGACGGTGAGCCGGGGCAGCGCATTCCGAACCAGTTCTACGGTGCCTACGTAAAAGACCCGGATGGCAACAAACTGGCGTTTTTCCACTTCGGTTGATCAATCAACCTCGAACCACCAGCGAGGCAACAATGGGTTGATGTCCGGTTGCAGAAACCGGTCATCAATCAGCCATATCACGCCTTTATCCTCGGGTGTTCGAATGACCCGTCCGGCAGCCTGGGCCACCTTCTGCAGCCCGGGAATCAGGTAGGTGTATTGGTAACCCGCGCCGAAACGCTGCTGAAGACGGGCTTTGAGAATCTCATGCCAGGGATCGAATGGCGGCAAGCCCAGGGTGGCCACAAAGGCGCCGATCAGTTGATCACCGGGCAGATCGATACCTTCACTGAACACGCCGCCCAGAACCGCAAATGCGACACTGCCCCCGGACTTCTGAAAGCCTGCCAGAAATTCACTTCGTTGCTGCGGCGACATGCCCGGTTGTTGAGAGCGTTGGGGAACATCCGGCGCCTCTTTGGCGAGGGTCTCACTGACCGCCCGTGCGTACTTGAAGCTGCTGAAAAACGCCAGGTAGTGACCAGGCCGTTCGCGGAACTGCCGGGCGATGAGATCCGCTATAGGCCGCAGGGACGCGTCCCGATGGGTCTGGCGGGTGCTGATGCCCGGCGTGAACTGCACCTGCAACTGCTCGGCACTGAACGGACTGGGCAGGGAGGTAAAGCGGGTGTCCTCCGGCATGCCCAGCAGGTCCCGGTAGTAGACGCCAGGACTTAATGTGGCAGAGAACAACAGGACCGACTGGGCCGCCTCGAACCGTTCCCGCAGAAAATCCGCCGGTATCAGGTTCTGAATGGTGAGACTGGCCCGGCCCCGACCGGTGCGCTGGAATTCGCACAGGGAGTGATCACCAAAGGACTCCGCCAGCTTGATGAACGCCACGCTTTCAAACAGCAGTTCCTGCAGGGTGAGGTCCGGCGGGTTGTCCGCCAGATAATCGGTGAGGTTGGAAACCAAAGCCTGCAAGGCCCCGAGTAGCTGGGAGGACAGGGTTTCGAGAAATACCGGGATTTCGTGGTCCGTCTGATGATCACGGATCAGACTCTGCCAGGCGCGGGCCGTGCGATCGATCGCCGATTTCAGCGGGCTCGGGGCGCTCTTCTTCACCTTCAGCAGTCGTTGCTGTTCCAGCCGTACCGAATACATGCCCCGGCCCCGGTCCACCAGGTTGTGGGCTTCATCCACCAGTAGGCTGGCCTTCCAGCTGTTCTGGCGAATCAGGCCGTGGAGCAGGGCGGACTGGTCAAACAGCCGGTTCACATCGCCAATCACCACGTCACACCAGCGCGCCATCTCCTGAGCGAGAAAATAGGGGCAAATGCCATGACCTGCGGCGATCTTCGCCAATGTTGCCTGATCCAGCGTATCTTCCGTCTGTGCAGCCTCGGCCCGGGCATCCGGCAGGCGGTCGAAAAAGCCTTTGGCCAGCGGACAGGAATCACCATGGCAGGCTTTGTCCGGGTGCTCACAGGCATCGTCTTTCGACACCAGCTCCAGGGTTCGCAACGGCCAACGGGGCAGATTCTGGGCGGTACGCAGACGGGCCACCGCATCCATGGCAAGCTGACGGGCGGTATTACGACAGGTGAGATAGTACAGCCGGTCCTGTTGTGCCGCCGGCATGGCCATCAAGGCCGGGAACAGGGTACCCAGGGTTTTGCCGAGACCGGTGGGAGCCTCCAGCAACAAAGTGCCGGACTTCATCGAATTCTTGTACACCGTTTCCGCCAACTGGCGTTGCCTCGGCCGGAATTCGGCAAAGGGAAAGGTCAACTCGGACAGCAGGGCGTTCCGCTGCTCCCGGTGATGCGCTTCCTGCTCGGCCCAGGCCTTGTAATGCTGGCACAGGTCCTCAAGCTCCTGCCAGAGCTCATCCGCCGTGGCGGTTTCCGTCACCGTGGTTTCCTTATCCTTGCCGGTGTCGTAGTAGATCAGCGCCAGTTCCAGTTTTTTGCGGTTTTCCTGCCGGCACAGGAGGGCACCATAGGCTCTGAGCTGGGCGCGGTGGAGCGCACGCTGATGCTCGCGAATGCGGGACAGGTCACCCCGGTGGGTTTTGATCTCCTCCAGCCGGCCCTTGTGCGGATTGTAAACATCCGCTCTCCCCGAGAGCACTAGCCCCATACACTCCCCGGTCAGCAAGTACTCGCTCTTATAGCCATAGCCACGCCGTGACTGGATGGACTGATGGCCGGCAATGCCCTCTTCAGCGCTGGGTGCCGGGGTATAACGAAAGTCCAGATCGCCACGACGAGCGGCGAACTCACACAGGGTACGGACGGCAACCTTCACTCGTTGTCCCCATCTGACTGCCAGCGCACGTAACAGACGCTGGCGGGCATACCTTCGCGGGCAAAGAAGGCCAGCCAGCGACGCTGATGATCCTGCAGCCGGTCACCGGGGCCTTTTACCTCAATCATTTCGTAATGCGGTCCCGGGCCGGCAGCGTTGGGGTGCAACCGGATCAGGTCCGGGAAGCCACTGCGGTGCTCCTTCAGGTTATTCAGCAGGCGTTCGAACAGCCGCTCCAGGTGATGCGCCGGAATACAGTCCATGGCCATGGTCAGCAGGTCTTCCGACAACACCGGCCAGACTATGAAAGGGTTGGCAATGCCGTGTTTTTCCCGCCAGGTTTCGAGGATGCGCTGCCGGTAATCACCCCCGCGCAACCGAGCAAAACATCGGTCGAAGGCTTGCTGGCGTCGTTCCACAAAGTCCTCCCGCATCAGGTCCGCCGGACCCACGTGGAAGGGATGGAAAAAGGCGCCGGGAATGGCCGCGAAAATGGTCTGCCAACACAGCAGGCCAAACAGGCCGTTGATCAGGGTGTTTTCCACATAGAAAACCGGGGCCTCCTCGGTCTCCAGATGCTGCTGGGCCGCCAGCTCCACCGGTCCCACGTCGGGTTTCGGCAGGGTCACGGTAAATTCACGAATCGGCGGCGGAGTCGCTACCACCGGTGACGCCTCACCCATTTTCGCTGCCAGCCGCTTGAGAATGCGCGCCAACCCCTGGGCCTCGGCATCACTCAGATCCCCGGTATGCCAGTGTCGGGCAATCTCCCAGGCCTCGCCGAAGCGTTTCATTCGTTCCAGCAACCGAAGCTGCTTCAGCCGCGCCTCCCGATGGTTACTGGCCGCGAGCACTTCCAGCGCCAGCTCCCGCTCGCCCTGCCGCTCCGCCTGCCGGCCCAGTTCGAGCAACAACCGGTCCCGCCGGCTGGTCAGCCAGGGATTAGCCAGAGGACCGGGCACCTCGGGCCACACCTCAACCGCGGCCACCCCTTCATCCAACCATTGTCGACAGTGGTGCATCTGCAGATAACAATCCACATCCGCCCGTTGATGAAAAGCCCGGGAATCGGCAGAGAAGGTCACCTGCTCGTATTGTTGATAACCCAATTCCACCAGCACAAAATCGGTCCAGCTCTGGCGCAGGTTGCCGAAGAACATCAGGCGGATGCGGTCGAACAGAGGCATATCCTTTAGCCGAACCACCGCCGGCGCTTCATCCCCAACCCACTCTTCCGTCCGTTGCAGGTCTGGGAAATGTTCAGCCAGCACTTCACGCATTTGAGCTTTAGGCAGGGTTCTCGGCACATTCCGCTCAACCAGCCACTCGGCAAACACCGGTCGGAGCTCGGCCAGAGTAAACAGACGAAACAGGTCATCAATGCCAAGCAGAGGTGATGACTCCAGCCAGTTACTGTCGCTCAGTTCGACCAAGGCGTCAGCCACGGATCCCGGCAGTTCCGGATAGTTCAGCTTATCTCCCCGAAACAACTCACCGGTACGCATCACCATACGCGTCAGCAGTCCCCGCGCGGCGGTAGATAGCTCGAAGAAACTGCCTAATCGGGATTGCTCATCGGCAGTCAGCAAATCCCCGTGGTGACTGGCCACCCACGACACCACGGTGTCCATGTTTTTCAGGTAATACAGAGGGTCTTCAAGGTCCGCCGTCTGGGGGCGCTGGCCTTTAAATTGGGGGGTCATATTGTTACCGGGAACCTTTTTAAGAGGCCGCAACTGACTGAGTCTGCACGCGATCGAGCGGGTAAGATCTGCCAAAATCGTGCGGAGCCATGGATGGCGGAGCCGAGCGTACAGGGACGTATTCACAGCGTATTTTGGCAGATCTTACCCGCTCGGTCGCAGTCCACCCAACTCTACGATGGCCAAGACCAGGTCTCAAATACCCAGATCTGCCGGCTGCATCTGTACCCCACCGATCTTCCATTGATCATCAATCAACACCATCCGGTAATAAGCATCCCAGCGCTTGCCCTCCGGTCCTTTCAGTCGCACCACCTGTATCTCGAAATCACCGTGGGGGACTCGTCTGACAAACTCGATGGCACTGGCTCGGTGGACCGCTGGGTACGCCTGCTTCACCATCGCCAGAAACACCTCGGAACTGCCAAAGCGCTGCTTGATGCCCTCAGACGCGACCCGCCAGGCAGCCTCATCATCGTCGTTGGCAAACGCCTCAATCTGCCGAAGGATGGCACCCTGAATTTCAGAATCCGTGTCATCCGCCTGGGGCGAGGCCGGCACCAGAAAAACCAGCGCAGCAATAACCAGTAGCACTGGCGGCGCGGTTCGGGCACGAATCAGGAACGTGATCATAAGCGGTATCCTTTAGAGGGGACCCTCCTTACAGCTTACGCCAATCTTCGGTTGGCGGATGCGTTTTCGAGAAATTTCACCCGGGTTTGCGCTACTCTGTAGTCGCCACGTTTACCCGGACCCCAAAAGAGCAGGTATGCCCGAGACAACCGCCATCGAACCCGGCTTTCACGCCATTCACGCCAATCACCTGGAAGACCTGCGCCGCGCGGTGGTGTACATCTGCCGCCAGAACCCCATGCCGCCTCTGGAGAGCGAAACCTTCCTGGTGCAGAGTAACGGCATTGCCCAGTGGCTGAAGCTGGCACTGGCGGAGAAGCGTTCGGAAGAGGGTGCCGACGGCGGCCTGGGCATTGCCGCCGGCATGGACTTCCTGTTTCCCGCGCGGTTTATCTGGCAGGCCTACCGGGCGGTAATGCCGGATGGCGAGGTCCCGGAGCAATCACCGTTCGACAAGCGTCGACTGGTCTGGCGGTTATACCGGTTATTGCCGGAACTGGTCGGTCAGGACGACGCCTTCACCCCACTGGCCCGATTCCTGGACGGCACCGATCCGGACCTGCGGGATTTCCAGCTGGCTGAAAAAGTGGCGGATCTGTTTGACCAGTACCAGGTGTTTCGCGCCGATTGGCTCAGTGCCTGGGAGCAGGGGCGGGATGTGGTGATCACCGCACGGGGTGAGGAAAAGCCGCTGGATGAAGAAACCCGCTGGCAGCCCTTGTTGTGGCGCAAGGTGGTGAAAGATGTCGGTGCCGAGGCCCACACCAGCCGTTCGCAGATTCATACCCGGTTTATGGCCGAAGGCCAGCGTATCAGTGAGCCTGCCAATCCATCCCGGCTGCCAAAGCGCATTGTGGTGTTTGGCGTATCCTCCCTGCCAAGGCAGGCACTGGAAGCGCTGTACGTGCTCAGTCGCTTCAGCCAGGTGGTGCTGTGTGTCCACAACCCCAGCCAGTTCTACTGGGCGGATATCATCAGCGACCGGGAACTGCTCAAGGCCGAGCGCAAACGCGGGATCGCCCACCCGACGCTTTCCCACGTCGCCGATCCGGATCAGTTGCACCAGCATGCCAACCCGTTACTCGCGGCCTGGGGCAAACAGGGGCGTGATTACATCCGCCTGCTGGATGAATTCGATAATCCGGAGGAGTACCGGAGCAGCTTACAGACCCCGGACCAGAAGATCGACATTTTCTCGGAGCATGGTGCCGGCGAGGACTCCACCCTGCTGCACCAGTTGCAGAACGACATCTACAACCTGACGCCGCTGCAGGACATCCGCGCCGAGCAGCGCCAGCTGGATCCGGGCCGGGATCATTCCCTGGTATTTCATGATGCCCACAGCCCCCAGCGGGAAGTGGAGATCCTGCACGATCAGTTACTGGCCGCCTTTAACGCCGACCCCGCACTGCGGCCCCGGGATGTCATCGTGATGGTTCCGGATATCAACGTGTACGCGCCCCACATCCAGGCGGTATTCGGTCGTTACCAGGCCGGTCTCAAACGGCATATTCCCTTCACCATTTCCGATCAGGGCCAGCGTCACCACGAACCGGTGCTGATTGCCCTGGAAACCCTGATGTCGCTGCCCCGCAGCCGCTTCGGCGTGAGTGAAATCATCAGCCTGCTGGAAGTGCCGGGCATTCGCGACCGCTTCGGCATCGCCGAGGACGAGATCCCCCTGGCGCGGCACTGGGTGGAAGGCGCCAACATTCGATGGGGTCTGCACGGCAAACACCGGGAAAGCCTGGAATTGCCGGCCGAGCTGGAACGTAACACCTGGCAGTCGGGACTGAGGTCGATGCTGTTGGGTTACAGCATGGGAGAAGATGAACCCTGGGCCGGGGTGGAACCCTACGGCGAAATCGGCGGGCTTCAGGCCAGCCTGGCCGGGCGCCTCAGCGAGTTCGTCCACCAGCTGGAAACCCTGTGGCAGGCGTTACAGCAATCCCGCACGGCGACCGCCTGGGAAGGGCTGTTTTCCGACATGCTGGAGGGTTTTTTCCACAAGGTAACCGGCAGCGATCTGTTACTGCTTAACCGCTTCCGCCGCCAGCTGGAACAATGGCTGGAAGATGCCCTGGCCGCCGGGCTGGAACATCAGTCCCTGCCCCTGAACATCGTCAAGGATGTGCTGCTGGAAGGCCTTGATGAAGGCGGCCTGAACCAGCGCTTCCTCGCCGGCAAGGTGAACTTCGCCACCCTGATGCCGATGCGGGCCATCCCCTTCCGCAAGGTGTGCCTGCTGGGCATGAACGATGGCGATTACCCCCGTTCCCGACCGCCGGTGGATTTCGACCTGATGGCCCAGGATTATCGGCCCGGTGACCGTTCCCGCCGCGAGGACGACCGTTACCTGTTCCTGGAGGCCCTGTTGTCGGCACGGGAACAGTTATACATCAGCTGGGTCGGGCGCAGCATCAAGGACGATTCCGAGCGGCCGCCTTCGGTGCTGGTGGGCCAGCTACGGGATCATCTGGACAGTCTGTGGCAGGTCACCGGCCAGCCATCTCAGCCGGTCACACCGGCCCTGACCACGCAGCATCCGCTGCAACCGTTCAGCCGCGATTACTTCCCCAGAGCCAATGGCCTGGGCGAGGGCGAGGACTGCCCGCCAAGACCGTTGGCCGAGGTGTTGCAGGCCCGCACGCTGTTTACCTACGAAGGGGAATGGCGCAGCGCCCATGGCAATGAAACGGCAGAACAGGCCCAGGATGCCCTGCCGTATCAGGCCCCGGAAGAGCCCATCACCCTGAACGATCTGGCGGCGTTCCTGAAAAAGCCCATCGATACTTTTTACCAGCGTCGCCTGCAGGTGCGCTTTGAGGATGTGGAAGACGAGGACACTGATAACGAGAACTTTGACCTCAACGGTCTGGACCGCTGGCGGCTGAACAACGAACTGATCCGGGACGGCCTGATGAAAGCCGGCTCGGAAGAAGAGCTGCATGAACGGTTGGAAACCACTCTGGATCGCATGGCCCGGCGCGGCGACCTGGGCATGGGGGTCACCGAGCATCGGCTGCGCACCGAGCTGTCCGGCCGCCTGCCGGACCTGTTCGAGCGCTATCAGACCGCACTGATGGAGTGGCCGGAAGCGGTCAGCGAACCCATCCCCTTCGACTACCACGTCAGCAACACCACCGGCACTGTCGAGGTGCTGGACCTGATCGATGGCCTGCGCTGTAACCACCAAGGCCAGCTGTGCCGGCTGGTGGTGGCCAGTTCCGGTTTGTTGACCGGCTCCGGCTACAGCAAGAAGGTACGCTACGCCAATCTGATGCGGGACTGGGTGATTCACCTCGCCGGTCAGCTCACCGGGCAGCCGTTTGAAACCCTGATCCTGGGCAAGGAAGAGGGCCGCAAGTTCCGCTTCGCCCCGATGGAGCGGGAACAGGCACAGGCGCATCTGGAAACCATCATCACGCGCTGGATGGAGGCCACCACCCGGGCCCTGCCCATTCACTGCGAAGCCGGCTTTGCCTGGATATACAGTTTTTATCAGAGCAAGAAATTCCTCGGTGACCACGAACGGGCGATCAGCGATGCGGAGCAGGCCTACACCACCGCGTTGGAGCGGGACACCGGTTACCTGAGAGGGGCATTTGAGAGTGCGGAGTTACTGATGGTCAGTGGTGAATTCGAGGCCTTGCTGCATGCCCTCTATGTGCCCCTGTGGGAAGCGGAGCAGGGCAAGTCCGCCGCCGAACAGATCGAGGGGCAGGCATGAGCGACAACATGACCAACCGCAATCCGAATCTGGACCCCTTAACGCTGCCCCTGAACGGCAGCACCCTGATTGAAGCCAGTGCCGGTACCGGCAAGACCTTCACCATCGCCATTCTGTATGTGCGCCTGGTGCTGGGCCACGGTCAGCCGGAGGACAGCCCGCTGGCACAGGGGATACTGCCGCCGAATCTGCTGGTGGTGACCTTTACCGACGCCGCCACCAAGGAACTGCGGGACCGCATCCGTACCCGGCTGACCCAGGCCGCCGAGGTGTTTTCCGACGCCGCAGACGCCGCAGCGCCGTCACCGGAAACCGCGCTGATCCATCAGCTTCGCGATAACAGTTACCCGGACCCGGCCACCTGGCCGGAATGTCGCAAGAAGCTGTTACTGGCCGCCGAGTGGATGGACGAGGCCGCCGTCTCCACCATCCATGGCTGGTGTAACCGCATGCTCAGCGAGCACGCCTTCGACAGCGGCAGCCTGTTCAAGCTCACCCTGGAAACCGACCAGAGCGACCTGCTGGACGAGGTGGTGCGGGATTACTGGCGCACCTTCATCTACCCTTTGTCCCCGATACTGATGGACGAAGCTCTCAGCCATTGGAAAACCCCGGACGACCTGCGCAAGGCGGTGCGCAACCTGATCCCCGATGCGGACAACCTGGGCACGCCTACCGGCGATGTGAAACAGGCCATCGAACAGACCGTCAGCCAACGTCAGGAACGGGCGCGGGAACTGAAGGCCTATGACTGGGCCCACTGGAAACCCGACGTGGTGGAGTTGCTGACCACGCTTAACAAGAGCAAACGGCTCCACGGCGGCAGCATGAAGCCAATGATTGCTGCCTGGGATACCCTGCTGGACTGGGCGGCTTCGGACGAACTCTATCCCCAGGGGCTGGACAAGGCCGGCTTCCAGAACCAGACACCGGCCGTACTGCCCACCAAGCTCAAGGGCGAGGACCCGGCGCCACAGCATCCCGCCTTCGAGGCCATAGCCGAACTGGTAGCGTTCAGCCAGAACCTGCCCAGTGCCGAGTCGGATATCCTCCGGCACGCCAGCCACTGGATCGCCCAACGGCTGGAATCGGAAAAACAGAAACGCTCGGAGATGGGATTCGACGATCTGCTCACCCGCCTCGACGACGCCTTGCACGGCCCCCGTGGCGAGCAACTGGCGGCCACCATCCGCCGTCAGTTCCCGGTGGCACTGATCGACGAATTCCAGGACACCGACCCGGTGCAGTACCGCATCTTCAACCGGGTCTACCAGGTGGCGGACAACGACCCGCACACCTGCATGCTGATGATCGGTGACCCGAAACAGGCCATCTACGGTTTCCGCGGCGCAGACATCCATACCTACCTGGAAGCCCGCAAGGGCGCCCGGGAACGCACCTACACCCTGGGCCGCAACTTCCGTTCCGCCGAATCCATGGTGAAAGCGGTGAACCGGGTGTTCGAGCATGGCGATCACAACAGCCGTGATGGCGCCTTCCTGTTCGGCAAGGGCGACACCTCGCCACTGCCGTTCCAGGGTGTCGACGCCAATGGCACCAAACGCCTGTGGTCGGTCCAGGGCGAAATCCAGCCGAGTCTCACCTTCTGGTCGCTGGAATCGGAAGAAGAGGACAAGGCCGGCAACCGCAAGGGGCTGGCAAAAGGGGCCGCGACCGTCGATATCGCGGAGACCTGTGCCAGTGAAATTGCCCGACTGCTGAGCCAGGGGCAGGCGGGCGAGGCCGGATTTGCGCTGACGGAAAACCCGGCGGATCTCGAACCGGTAGCCCCCAAGGACATCGCCATTCTGGTCAACAACCGCAACGAAGCCAGCGCGGTGCGGGATGCCCTCGGGCGACGCCAGATCAAGAGCGTGTACCTGTCGGATCGGGATTCGGTCCTGACCTCACAGGAAGCCAGGGAAATGCTGTGCTGGCTCCGGGCCTTTGCCGAACCCCGGCAACTGGCCTACGCCCGGGCTGCGCTGGCCACCCCGACGCTGGGCCAGTCCTGGCACTCCTTGAACCGGTTGCTGACCGACGAGATTGCCCTGGAGCGGGAAATTGAACGCTTTATGGGTTACCAGCAGCAATGGCAAAACCAGGGCGTGCTGCCCATGCTGCGCAGTTTCCTGATGGACTTCGATGTGCCTGGCCGGCTGCTCCAGCGCCCCGACGGCGAACGCCGACTGACGGACATACTGCACATTGCCGAGCTGCTGCAGCAGGACAGCCTGCAACTGGACGGCGAGCACGCGCTGGTGCACCACTACACCCAGATCCTGCGAGCGGCGGACGAGGAAGACGAACATCGCACCCTGCGTCTGGAAAGCGACGCCGGGCTGGTGAAGGTGATCACCGTGCACAAATCCAAGGGTCTGGAATACCCGTTGGTTTTCCTGCCCTTCGGCACCGCATTTCGTGCCGAAAACGAGAAACAGGCCTTTGTCCGTTATCACGATGACAGCGGCCAGCTCACCACCGTGTTCGATCCCACCCCGGACGACGTGGCGCGGGCTGACCGGGAACGGCTGGGTGAGGACATCCGCAAACTCTACGTGGCGCTGACCCGCGCCCGTTTTGCCACCTGGGTCGGCGTGGCGGCGATCGACAACTGGCCCCTCAGCGGCCTGGGCTATCTGATGGGCGGGGAAGGTGAACCCCACTCCGTCAGCAACTGCCTGAACCAACTGGCGAACGGCCACCCGGCGATATCGGTCATGCCGTTGCCGGAGGCCACCGACAACCACTACACCGAAGCCGCACCGGAAGCCCTGGGGCCCGCGCTGGTCTCCAACCGCGAAGCGAAAGAGGACTGGTGGATCGCCAGTTATTCCTCCATCGAGTACGCCGGTATGGCCGGAACCGGTATCGTCTTTACCGGGGAAGTGGAGGATGCGGAAACCCAGAATTTGCTGGAAGAAAGTGCCCAGGACGAGGCCGAAGAAGCCGCTGTTCCGGCGACCCGCAACCACCACCATTTCCCCAAAGGCGCCGGCCCCGGTACCTTCCTGCATGAGTTGCTGGAGTGGTGTACCCAGCAGGGACTCCAGCAGGTTGTGGAGAACCCCGCGCAACTTCGCGAACAGCTTACCCGCCGATGCAGCACCCGTGGCTGGAGCGAGTGGGTGGAGCCGCTGGAGCAGTGGCTGCTGGCGCTGATCCGCCAACCGATCCCGCTGAGTAGAACCGGCACTCAGAGCGCCAGCCTGGCGGAACTGACCACGCTGCGCCCGGAACTGGAATTCTGGTTCGAGAGCTGCCACGTCCGTACCAGGGCCATGGACCAGCTGGTCACTCAACATACCCTCAATGGCGCCGACCGACCCCAGGTGAACGACCGCAGCTTCAATGGCATGCTCAAGGGTTTTATCGATCTGGTGTTTGAACACGACGGGCAGTATTACGTGCTGGACTATAAATCCAATACCCTCGGCGACAACGACCTCGCCTATACCGACCAGGCCATGGGTGACGCCATTTTGGACAAGCGCTACGACCTGCAGTACATCCTCTACCTGCTGGCCCTGCACCGGCTGCTGAAAGCCCGGCTGCCGGACTATGACTACGATACCCACATCGGTGGTGCCGTGTACCTGTTCCTGCGCGGGGTGAATGCCCCCACCGCCGGCGCCTTTACCGACAAGCCGCCGAAGACACTGATCGAGCAACTGGATTCGATGTTTGACGGCAACACGCCAGGGGAGGTAGCCGCATGAGCCGGACCCGGAACTCCGACAACCAGTTCGCCTTCGATCTCGGCGATGACGATCAAAACCCTGCACCGCCATCATCTGCGGCCCCGTCAGCCCCAACTGTCGACACCCGCAAGCTGCTGGCCAGCCTCGACCGGACCGAAGCGTTATTGCTCCAGTGGCAACAGGCCGAGTGGATTCGCCCGCTGGATGTGGGGTTTGCGCGGCTGATCCGCACCCTTCTGGAAGAGCAGGGCAAGACGCCACAACCGTTGTTGCTGTTACTGGCGGCATTGACCTCCCATCAGGTGGGCCGCGGCCATGTGTGTATTGACCTTGCCAACCTGTTGTCCAATGCCGGCGACACCCTGTCACTGCCACCGGAGGAGCCGGTCACGGATAAACTGACGGATTCCGAAGCGGCGGAACTGAGCCAACTGGCCCCGGATGATGTGTTGGCCAGTGTTTCCCTGCAGGAGTGTCTTGCCGCACTGAGCAACACACCGGCAGTCAGTGATGGCTCACTGACCACGCCGATGGTGCTGAACGACACCCGACTTTACCTGCGCCGGTTCTGGCGTTACGAGCAGCGAATTGCCGAAGGCATCCAGCAGCGGCTGGCGCTGCCATCTCCGCTGCCATCTCCGCTGGCAGACCCGACCTCGGCATCCGCCGGCACCCTGTCGCGGGCACTGGGTTGTCTGTTCAAACCCCAACAGGACGTGGATTACCAGAAACTGGCCTGCGCCCTGGCCGCCCGCAACCGGTTTGCGGTGGTCACCGGGGGCCCCGGTACCGGCAAGACCACCACGGTGGTGAACCTGCTGGCAGCCCTGCAGGCAGTGGCCGGCGAATCCCCGGAACGGGCCGGTCGCAAATACCGTATTCGTCTGGCCGCCCCCACCGGCAAGGCCGCCGCACGACTGAACGAATCCATCGGCGGTGCGGTCAGCCGCCTGCCGCTGCAGGCATTGCCCGGTCAGGTGGTGCTGGACGACATTCCCACCAAAGTCACCACACTGCATCGTCTGCTCGGCAGCCGGCCGGACACCCGCAAGTTCCGCCACAACCGGGACAATCCGCTGCTGGTGGATATCCTGGTGATCGACGAAGCGTCCATGGTGGATGTGGACCTGATGGCCTCGGTATTTGATGCCCTGCCCAGCCATGCCCAACTGATCCTGCTGGGCGACAAGGACCAGCTGGCGTCGGTGGATGCCGGCGCCGTTCTGGGTGAATTGTGCCAGCGTGCGGCAGAGGCCCATTACACCCCGGACACTGCCCAGTGGCTGCACGCCATCACCGGCGATGAAGTACCTGAGTCACGGCTTGATACCCAGGGCCAGGTGCTCGACCAGGCGGTGGCGATGCTGCGCAAGAGCTATCGTTTCAGTGAGGACAGCGGTATTCGCAAACTGGCGGAGGCGGTCAACACTGATACCCTGGATGCAGCGTTGTTGCGACAGTGCCGCGACGGCGGCTTCGATGACGTCATCTGGCTGAACGGGCGCACCGCCAGACCGGCCCTCGACGACACTCTGGAACTGGTCTGTGCCCATGCGGTCACTGGCACGCCGGACGCCTTCCATAATCAGGGCCAGGGCCGGGAAGTCAACCAGCAGATCCTGCCGCCACCGGTCGGGTATCGTCACTATCTGGAACGCATGAATCATCATCGGTTAACGCCCGACAGCCCCCGGGAGGACTGGGACGATCTTGCAACAGAGGTACTGGCCGCCTTCAACGATTTCCAGATTCTCTGCGCCCTGCGCAAGGGGCCCTGGGGTGTGGAAGGCCTCAACGACCAGGTGGCGCGGCATCTGCTGGGGGAAAAACTGATTCCCCGCGCCGAAGGCTGGTACGCCGGGCGGCCGGTGCTGATCACCGGCAACGATTACAATCTGGGCCTGATGAACGGGGATATCGGTATCACCTTCAGTGTGCCCTGGGACCGGACCGAGTCCGGTGAAGCCAGATTCACTCTGCGGGTCGCTTTCCCCAGCGGGGACGGTACCGACAGCATCCGCTGGATATCCCCGAGCCGCTTGCAACAGCTGGAAACCGTGTACGCGATGACCGTGCACAAGTCCCAGGGCTCGGAGTTCAACCATACCTGTCTGGTACTGCCGGACCGGCTCAGCCCGGTGATGACCCGGGAACTGGTCTATACCGGCATCACCCGGGCGAAGAACTGGTTCAGCCTGATCACCGGCGACGCCCAGGTACTGAAAGACAGCGTCGGCCAGCGGGTTGTCCGCGCCTCCGGGCTGGCGCTGAGGCTTGCTGATAACGAGCGCCCGGGACGCCAGTAAGCGGAGGGCCTTGCCAAAACACGCTCCTTCGGCACATCCATGTGACGCTCGGGTTCCGCCCTTCAGCGCTTTTTGCTCCTGCGTCGCGCTGAAGGTCCAGGGCAGGCCATCCATGGCCAGCCCGTGAAGAGCTATTCGCTCTTCACCCCTGGCTCCGCACGGTTTTGGCAAGGCCCTCCGCTTACTGGCTCAACTGGGAGTTATCACCGCTCCGATGCTGCTGCTCCCACAGATGTGCATAGCGGCCACCCCGGGCCAACAGGTCGTTGTGGTGGCCGCTTTCCACAATCCGGCCGCCATCCATTACCAGAATGGCGTCGGCATCCCGCACCGTGGAAAGGCGGTGGGCGATGACCAGCGTCGTCCGCTGCTGGCTGACTTCCTTCAACGCCCCCAGAATGGCCTGCTCGGACAGCGAATCCAGTGACGACGTGGCCTCATCCAGAATCAGCAGCGGCGGGTTCTTCAGAATCACTCGGGCAATGGCCACCCGCTGCTTTTCACCCCCGGACAGTTTCAGCCCGCGCTCACCGACCCGGGTTTCGTAGCCATCGGGCAGGCTGTGGATAAAGTCTTCCAGATGCGCCATGCGGGCGGCACGATACACCTCTTCTTCACTGGCCTCCGGTCGGCCGTAAGCCAGGTTGCGATACAGGGTATCGTTGAACAGCACCGTATCCTGGGGGACCACGCCAATGGCGGCGCGCAGGCTGTCCTGGGTCACCTCGCGGATATCCTGGCCATCGATGGTAATCGCGCCCTTGTCCACATCGAAGAAGCGGAACAGCAACCGGGCGAGGGTAGACTTGCCCGCGCCGCTGGCCCCGACCACCGCCACGGTGTGGCCCGCGGGAATGGAAAAATCCACATCCTGCAGAATCGGACGATCCGGGCGATAGGCAAAGTGGATGTGGCTGAAGCATACTTCTCCGTCGTTCACTGCCAGCGCCCGGGCATCCGGCGCGTCCTTTATGCCCGGGGGATCACCCAACAGCCCGAACAGGCGCTCCACATTCACCAACGCCTGACGGATTTCCCGGTAGACAAATCCCAGGGCGTTCAGGGGAATAAACAGTTGCAACAGGTAGGCGTTGATCATGGTGAAGTCACCCAGGGTAATCTCGCCGCTGGCCACCTCCCGCACCGCCATCGCCATAATGGCAATCATCGCCAGGCCGATGATCAGGGCCTGGCCCGAGTTCAGCGCCGCCAGTGACAACCGGTTTTTCAGACGGGCCTGTTCCCAGTCTTCCAGGTCCCGGTCGTACAGCTGCGCCTCGAAGCGCTCGTTATTGAAGTACTTCACCGTTTCATAATTCAGCAAACTGTCCACCGCCCGCGAGTTGGACTGGTTGTCCCGGGCATTGGCTTCCCGTACAAACTTCGTGCGCCACTCGGTGACTTTGATGGAAAACACCACGTAGACCACCACCGCCACCAGAATCGCCAGCACATAGCCCACGTTGAACACCACAAACAGAATGCCGGCAACCATCAGGATTTCGAGCAGGGTGGGCACGATATTGAACAGGGTAAAACGCAACAGAAAACTGATGCCATTGGTGCCCCGTTCGATATCGCGAGCCAGACCACCGGTCTTGCGGTCCAGGTGAAACGCCAGTTCCCGGTTATGAAGATGTTCAAACACCCGCAACGACACCCGTCGCATCGCCCGCTCGGCTACCCGGGCAAAAACGGCATCCCGCAGTTCACTGAACAGGGTGCTGCCAAAGCGGAGCAAGCCGTAGGCCACCACCAGCAGCACCGGAATCCACAACAACAGCTCGCCACCCCGATTCTGGTCCAGGTAATCAACGATGTATTTCAGCGCCACCGGCGTCGCCACGGTGGCCAGCTTGGAGATCACCAGAAAGCCCAGGGCCAGGAAGACACGGCCACGAAATTCCGCCAGGTAAGGCCATAGACCGGCTATGACCTTCCAGTCCGGTTTATGGTCAGCAGGGTAGTCGTTATCGGCGTAGGCGCGCACTTGCGTGTTCCTTCAATTTCGGAGTTGTCGAGCGCACGGGGTGGGACTGCCTGCCAGGACACGCTGTAAATACGTCCCTGTACGCTCGGCAAAAGCCATCCCTGGCTTTTGACGGTCCTGGCAGGCAGTCCCACCCCGCACGCTCTTACATAGCTGTATGATAGGTCCTGTTAGGAGTCCAAACCGTACTGTTGCCAGAGTCTACAGCACGCCGTATCCAGGAGGCACATCATTAATACCCGTCATCGCAAGGCTTTGAAACTGATTGTCGGATTCATCAGCCCTTACCGTCGGGCGGTGGTTGGCGCCATCGTGGCGCTTATCATCACTGCCGGTATTACTCTTGGCCTTGGCCAGGGTTTACGAATTCTGGTGGACCAGGGACTGGCTACCCAATCGCCCGAGAACCTGGCCCGGGCCATCGGGCTGTTTTTTGTGCTGGTTTTGGGACTGGCGATCGGGTCGTTTTCGCGGTTTTACCTGGTGTCCTGGATCGGGGAGCGGGTGGTGGCGGATATTCGCAAGCAAGTCTTCAACCACCTGATTGACCTTCACCCCGGCTTCTTTGAACAGAACCGGGCGCTGGAGATCCAGTCCCGCTTTACCGCCGATACCACTGTGCTGCAGTCGGTGATTGGCTCGACCATCTCGATTGCCCTGCGCAATGCGCTGATGCTGGTAGGTGGCCTGATTCTGTTGTTTGTCACCAACGCCAAGCTGGCTGGCGTGATTTTTCTGGGCTTCCCGCTGGTGATCATTCCGATTCTGTTTTTCGGGCGCCGGGTCCGTCAGTTATCCCGTCTCAGCCAGGACCGGGTGGCCGATGTCGGCAGTTACGTGGGTGAAAATCTGGCCCAGATCAAAACCGTTCAGGCGTTCAATCATCAGCCCCACGACCGCCGCTTTTTCGCTGAAGTGTCGGAGCGGGCGTTCGACATTGCCCGCGACCGTATCCGCCAACGCTCCTGGTTGACCGCCCTGGCAATCGCGCTTGTGATGGGCGCGGTCGGCGTAGTTCTGTGGATCGGCGGCCTGGATGTTATCCACGGCCGGATCAGCCCCGGCGAGCTGGCGGCCTTCGTGTTCTATAGCCTGCTGGTGGGTGTGGCCGCCGGCGCGCTCAGTGAAGTGATCGGGGAACTCCAGCGCGCCGCCGGGTCCGCCGCACGGCTGTTTGAACTGTTGCAGACGCCATCAGAGCTGGTCAGCGAGCCGGACAACGCCATACCTCTGCCTGCCAACGTCAGCGGACAGATCGATATCCAGGGGCTGACTTTTCACTATCCGTCGCGGCAGGAGGTACCGGCCATCGACCGTCTGAACCTGAATATTCGGGCCGGCGAAACCCTGGCACTGGTGGGGCCTTCCGGTGCCGGTAAATCCACCCTGTTCGATCTGCTGCTGCGCTTTTATGAGCCGGAATCCGGCTCCATCACCCTCGACGGTATTCCGGCCAACGCGCTCAGCCTGGCAGACCTGCGACGGTGTTTTGCCCTGGTGCCCCAGAACCCGGCGCTGTTTCATGGGTCGGTTATGGACAATATCCGCTATGCACGGCCAACGGCCAGCCTGGAGGAGGTGAGGGCAGCTGCCGTTATTGCCCACGCCGATGAATTCATCCGCGCCCTGCCACAGGGGTATGACACCCGGTTGGGAGACAGTGGTCTGGGGCTTTCCGGTGGTCAGAGACAACGATTGGCCATTGCCCGTGCGTTACTGGCGGATGCTCCGGTTCTGCTGCTGGATGAAGCCACCAGCGCTCTGGATGCCGAAAGCGAGCATCTGATTCAACAGGCCATGCCGGCACTGACAGCGGAACGAACCACGCTGGTTATCGCCCACCGCCTGGCCACGGTTCGCGATGCCGACCGGATCGCGGTGATGGATCAGGGCAGGGTTCAGGACATTGGCCGCCATGACGAGCTGATCCAGCGCAACCCGCTCTACCAGCGGCTGGCACGGCTGCAGTTCCGCGATTCCGGGGAGGAAACCGCCACTGCTATCCATTAGTCGGTTTGTGAACCGTCACCGTACTCCTTACACTGATAGTGAGATTCCAGGGCGGCAACCCGCCAATGCCGGGTTGCCGCAGAATATTCGAACCTGATATCAGGGAGAATGGCAAAGTGAGCAATAAAGAATTGCAGGCACTCAAAGAACGCTACGTTGCAGCGGGCGCGGCAAGTCCCAATGAGCAATTTGCCGACCACGCGACCAACGCGGAACTGTGGGATGCCGATGGCAACCGGATGATTGATTTTGCCGGTGGCATTGGTGTCCTCAACATCGGTCACCGCCATCCGAAGGTGGTGGAAGCCGTCAAGGCCCAGCTGGATAAGCTGATGCACACCTGCCAGACGGTGATGCCCTATGAGGGCTACGTCAAACTGGCAGAGAAACTGAGCAGTGTGAGCCCGGTACGCGGCCACGCCAAGGTCATGCTCGCCAACTCCGGCGCCGAAGCCCTGGAGAACGCCATCAAGATCGCTCGTGCTGCCACCGGCCGCACCAACGTGATCTGCTTTGACGGCGGTTACCATGGTCGTACTTTTTACACCATGGCGATGAACGGCAAGGCCGCACCCTATCAGACGGATTTCGGCCCGATGCCCGGTACCGTCTATCGCGCTCCCTATCCCGTTCCCTATCACGGTGTCAGTGAAGACGAGGCGCTGCGCGGCCTGAAGATGGCGATGAAGGCCGATTCCCCGGCCCACAATACCGCAGCAATCGTGATCGAGCCGGTATTGGGTGAGGGCGGTTTCTATGCGGCACCGGCGAGTTTTCTCAAGGAGATCCGCAAGATCTGCGACGAGAACGATATCCTGATGATTGTGGATGAAGTGCAGAGTGGCTTTGGCCGGACCGGCAAGATGTTCGCCATTGAGCACAGCGGTGTTGAGCCGGATCTGATTACCATGGCCAAGAGCATGGCGGACGGTATGCCAATTTCCGCCATTGTCGGTACGGACAATCATATGGATGCGTCCGGCCCGAACTCTCTCGGTGGCACTTACACCGGTAGTCCCACGGCCTGTGCGGCTGCGTTGGCGGTGTTCGATGTGTTCAAGGAAGAGGATATTCTGGGCAAGGCCCAGGCACTGGGTGAGAAGCTGAACCAGCGCTTCAGTCAGTGGCAGGACCAGTTCGAGCATGTGGATAACGTGCGCAATCTTGGCCCCATGGCGGCCTTCGAGCTGGTGGAAAGCAAGGCCAGCCGTACGCCCAAGCCGGAGCTGGCGGCGGCGGTGACCAAGAAAGCCAAGGAAAAGGGTCTGATTCTGCTGAGCTGTGGTATGTACGGCAATACGTTGCGGTTCCTGATGCCAGTGACCATCGAAGATGATGTTCTGGAAGAAGGTCTGGCAATTGTGGAAGAGTGCCTGAAGGAAGTCGGGGCTTAATTCCCTTCAAACTTTTCTGAAGACCGGAGCCGGGCTATTCGCCCGGCTTTTTTTTGGTTTCAGGCATGGGTGAGGGATTGCCTTCTGAAACACGCTTCAAGCCCATCCATGGGACGCTTGGGCTCCGCCATCCCTGGCTCCGCACAGTTTCAGAAGGCAATCCCTCACCCATGCTTCCAGCCTCTTACCTGCCTACAAACTGTATCCTCCTTCCAGCTACGCCCCATTTTTAACCCTCAAGGATGTTATGCCTAAAGATTGCACAATGCATGTTGCTTCTTATCAGCCAATCCGAATAGAAAACAACCAACCGTTGGCTGAGACACAGAATGCACCACAACAAAGACAATACAGGAGCATGCAATGATCCCTCAACATCGCTTTATCGCCGGCGCCGCCCTTGGCGTGGCCATGGCGTTACCCACCCAACAGGCCCATGCGGGGGCGTTTGTTCATCTGTTCGAATGGAAATGGAGCGACGTCGCTCAGGAATGTGAGAATTTCCTCGGGCCGAAAGGTTTCAGTGCTGTGCAGGTGTCGCCGCCTCAGGAGCACATTCAGGGCAGTGCCTGGTGGACCCGGTATCAGCCGGTCAGTTATCAGTTGCAAGGTCGCAGTGGTGATGCCAATGCCTTTGCGGATATGGTTCAGCGCTGTAATGCCGCCGGCGTGGAGGTTTATGCCGATGCGGTGATCAATCATATGGCCAATGGTTCCGGAACAGGCACCGCCGGCTCGAGCTATGACTCCGGTTCTTTCAGCTATCCCATCTACAGCAGCAACGATTTTCACTCCCCCTGCACCATCAATCCGGAAGACTACGGCAACGATGCCTGGCGGGTGCGTAACTGCCAGTTGGTCGGCTTGCCGGACCTGGATACTGCGGATAGCTATGTGCAGAACACGATTGCCGGGTACCTGAACCATCTGACATCCCTGGGTGTGAAGGGTATTCGCATTGATGCTGCCAAGCACATGTCGCCGTCCGACATCAGCGGCATTCTGTCGGGATTGAATGATCCGCTCTATGTGTTTCAGGAGGTGATCGACCTGGGAGGCGAGGCGGTGAGTGCCGGGGAGTACACCGGCATTTCCGATGTCACGGAGTTTCGCTACAGTGCCTCCATTGGCGATGTCTTCAAGAACCAGCAACTGGCCAATCTGAACAGCTTTGGTGAGAGCTGGGGCTTTCTGGCCGGCGGGGATGCCGTGGTGTTCACCGATAACCATGACAATCAGCGTGGCCATGGTGCCGGCGGTAGCAACGTTGTGACCTACAAGGACGGCAGTGTGTACAACCTTGCCAACGTATTCATGTTGGCCTGGCCCTATGGGTATCCGAAGGTGATGTCCAGCTACAACTTTTCCGACGGTGATCAGGGCCCACCCGCCCAGACGGTTTACCAGAATGGCAGCGCGCAATGCGGTGACGCCTGGATCTGTGAACATCGCTGGGACGCGATTGCCAATATGGTGGAATTCCGCAACGTGACCGATGGCACCGGGGTATCCGGCTGGTGGGATAACGGCAATAATCAGATTGCCTTCAACCGGGGCAGCAAAGGCTTTGTGGCGATCAACCGGGAAGGGGGGAGTCTGTCACGGACCTTCAATACCGCTCTTCCGGACGGGGAGTACACCAACGTCGCCGGCAACGGTAGCTGCATTACTGTCCAGGGCGGACAGGTGACGCTGGATATTCCGGCGATGGAGGCAGCGGCACTGCATACAGGGGCACCCTGTGGCGGGATCGAAGAGCCCAATGACGGTGAGGGTGTTTCGGTATCCTTTGCATGCGCCAACGGCTACACCGACTGGGGCCAAAGCGTGTATGTGACTGGCAACAATGAGGCGCTGGGCAACTGGTCACCTGCCAGCGCACTGAAACTGGATCCGGAAAATTACCCGTCCTGGAACGGTACCTTCACCATGCCGGCTAATGCCGGTATCGAATGGAAGTGTATCAAACGCAGTGAAACCGACCCGGATAGCCAGTTAGTGTGGCAATCCGGTGACAACAACCTGCTGCAAACAGGAGATGCGGGGTCCACGGCGAGTACTTCGGGAAGCTTCTGATCCCGCTTACGTAACCCGTTCAATTCATCGTATACTGCCGGAACGATCTCCGGCAGTGCCTATCGGTCTGCTGCTGTTTCACCAATCAGGCTAAGCGATGACTTCTCCAAATTCCTCGAATATTCCGGACCACAAACCCAGACCCTGGGTCGACTTGTTAGTCAGCATTATCGTCCCCTCTGTGATCCTCATGAAATTCAGCGGTGATGAGCACCTGGGCAGCGTGAATGCCCTGCTTATCGGCCTAGCCTTTCCGCTGGGCTGGGGGTTGTTTGAGCTGGTCAGGTACCACAAGAAGAATTTCATTGCGGTGCTGGGCCTGATCAGTGTGGGTCTGACCGGTGGTATCGGGTTGATGGAGCTGGATGCCGGCTGGCTGGCGATCAAGGAGGCGGCTATTCCCGCCATCATTGGCCTGGCGGTGTTGATATCCACACGCACCAGATACCCCCTGGTGCGTACCTTGCTGTACAACCCGTCGGTCCTGAACGTCGACAAGATCCAGGCCGCGTTGAAAGAGCAGGGCAGTGAGGGGGAGTTTGAGGCAAGACTGCTGAAGGCAACGTATTTCTTCAGCCTGACGTTCCTGTTTTCCTCCATCATGAACTATGTGCTGGCCAGGTGGATTGTGGTCAGCCCTTCCGGCACACAGGCCTTCAACGAGGAACTTGGCCGGATGACGCTGGTGAGTTATCCGATGATCGCCATCCCCTCAATGATCATGATGATCGCGATTTTCTATTATCTGTGGCGCTCCATTCGCCGGCTCACCGGCTATACCCTCGAAGAAGTCATGGCACCGCATCTCGCTGCCCAGCACGAGAACAGCAACTCGTCCGATTCCGGACACTAAATGGCATCACAACTTTCTGATTTATCATAAAAAAGGCGACCATTCGGTCGCCTTTTTTTCTGCCTTCCTGACATCGTTGATCAGACGTCCAGGTTGGTCACTTCCAGGGCGTTGCTCTGGATAAACGCCCGACGTGGTTCAACGTCATCACCCATCAGCGTGGTGAAGATCTGGTCGGCCGCAATGGCGTCCTCGATGGTGACCTTCATCATACGGCGGGTTTCCGGGTCCATGGTGGTTTCCCACAACTGTTCCGGGTTCATCTCACCCAGCCCCTTATAGCGCTGAATGTTGAGACCGCGCTGTGCTTCTTTCATCAACCAGTTGAGCGCCCCCTCAAAGGACAGTACCGCCTGTTTGCGCTCACCGCGCTGGATATACGCGCCTTCCTCGATCAGTCCGTCCAGCGTTTCTCCCATACGGGCGATAGCGGCGTAGGACGATGATTCAAAGAACTCATGGTTGAACACGTGGGTATAGGGAATACCGTGAACGTAGATGACCACCTTGGGCAGATACAGGTTGCGCTCGGGGTCCTTTTCCACCGAGAAGGTGTACTTGGTGCCGGTACGCGTATCCAGATCCAGACCCTCACCCAGACGCGCCACCCAGCGAGCGACGGCCTCTTCTTCCTTCAGGTCTTCCGGCTTCAGGGTTACATTCTGCAGCATCTGCTCCAGAACCTTGGCCGGGTAGGCCCGGGACAGACGATCGATCATCGCCATCACCGCCTGGTAATCCTTGACCATGGTTTCGAGTGCCGAGTCCTTTATGGCCGGTGCTTCCGCGTTCACGTACAGCTGGGCGCCTTCCAGGGCCGTCTGGGTCAGGTAGGCGACCTTGGCCTTCTCGTCCTTCAGGTATTGCTCCTGCTTGCCCCGCTTGACCTTGTACAGGGGCGGCATGGCAATAAACACGTGCCCACGTTCGATGATTTCGCGCATTTGACGGAACAGGAACGTCAGCAACAGGGTACGGATGTGGGAACCGTCCACGTCGGCATCGGTCATGATGATGATGGAGTGGTAACGGAGTTTCTCCGGATTGAACTCCTCGCGACCAATACCACATCCCAGCGCCGTGATCAGCGTGCCTACTTCCGCGGATGACAGCATCTTGTCGAAACGGGCTTTTTCCACGTTGAGGATCTTACCTTTCAGCGGAAGAATGGCTTGGGTCTTACGGGCCCGACCCTGCTTGGCGCTACCACCGGCCGAGTCACCCTCCACTATGAACAGTTCGGAGAGGGCGGGGTCTTTTTCCTGGCAGTCCGCCAGTTTGCCGGGCAGACCGGCAATGTCCAGGGCACCCTTACGGCGGGTCATGTCCCGGGCCTTACGAGCCGCTTCACGAGCTCGTGCGGCCTCGATCATCTTGTTCACAATCAGCTTGGCTTCGTTCGGCTGCTCCTGCAGGAAATCCGCGAAGGACTGGTACAGCTCCTGTTCCACTGCGGTTTTTACTTCCGAGGACACCAGTTTGTCCTTGGTCTGGGACGAGAATTTCGGATCAGGTACTTTGACACTGATAATCGCCGTCAGACCTTCGCGGGCATCATCCCCTGAGGTACTGACCTTGGCTTTCTTGCCCAGGCCTTCGTGTTCAATGTAGTTATTGAGAGAGCGGGTCAGGGCGGCACGGAAGCCTGCCAGGTGGGTACCGCCGTCCCGCTGGGGGATGTTGTTGGTGAAGCAGTAGATGTTTTCCTGGAACGCATCGTTCCACTGCATCGCCACCTCTACGGCAATGCCATCTTCCCGCTCGGTGTTGAAGTGGAAAACCCGGTTGATTGGGGTCTTGTTGGTGTTCAGGTGCTCCACAAACGCCCGCAGGCCCCCTTCGTATTCAAAGACCTCTTCCTTACCGCTGCGCTCGTCCGTCAGGCGAATACGTACGCCGCTGTTAAGGAATGCCAGCTCGCGGAGGCGTTTGGCCAGAATATCGTAGTGGAATTCGATATGGGTGAAGGTGTCCGGAGACGGAATAAAGTGAACCTTGGTGCCGCTGGCGTCGGTATCACCCACCACACCCAGGGGCGCATTGGGTACGCCATGGCTGTAGGTCTGTTCGTAGACTTTGCCTTCCCTGCGAATGGTCAGCGTTAGGGTAGAGGAAAGGGCGTTTACAACAGAGACACCCACACCATGCAGACCACCGGAAACCTTGTAGGAGTTATCATCAAACTTACCGCCGGCGTGCAGCACGGTCATGATAACTTCCGCGGCGGATACCCCTTCCTCCTCGTGCAGGTCCGTCGGAATACCCCGACCGTTATCTTTAACGGTGATGGACTCATCGGGATGAATAATGACACCGATCTCGGAGCAGTGTCCGGCCAGAGCTTCATCGATGGAGTTATCCACCAGCTCAAACACCATGTGATGCAGACCGGTACCGTCGTCGGTATCGCCGATGTACATCCCGGGCCGTTTCCGAACCGCGTCCAGTCCTTTCAAGACTTTGATACTGGAGGAATTGTAGCTCGATTCGCTCATTAGGTACTCCTGATGGGTGATTACCGGGTGGTCCAGTGGCTGGTTTGTGCCAGCGCCATCGTGCGCCACCCAGACTTATTCTTCCTTCAATTTTCCATGTTCCACGTGGAACATCCGATAGTCCGGTTTCGCATCCCGCCACAATTCATCAGGGCGGGGCGGTTCGATGGAGGTTATAAAGACCTGGCATCGAAGTTCATACAATTTCTGAGCAAGCATGGCTCGATGGCTGACATCCAGCTCCGCATTGATGTCATCCAGCAAGAACGTCACCTGCTTACCAAGACTGCTCAAAACCATACCCTGAGCAATCTTCATCAGAATCACGAGGGTTTTTTGCTGACCTCTGGAAAAGGTCTCCGCAACCGGCCTGCCCTGAAACCGCAACTTCACATCAGCACGATTAGGGCCATACAGCGTGTGCCCCATTCGCAGCTCTTGTTCCCGATGAGCTGCGAGCACATCGGAGAGTGGCTGGCTGACATCCCAGCCCGGATAAAAATCCATTTTCATGCCTTCAACCCACGGTGCGTCCACTTCCTGAAGCAGGCTTTCAAACGCCGACTCAAAGAGGGCAAAGGCGGCCTGTCTTGCTTCGGTCAGGCGATTTGCCAGCTGGGTATACTGACTGTCCCAGACCCGAATTAAGGCTTCGTCTAGTCTACCATTTCTCAGCGTCTGATTCCGCTGTGACGTCACTCTTTGACACTGTTGCCACACATTCGCGAAGGAAGGTTCCACGTGGAACACTGCCCAGTCCAGAAATTGCCGACGTTTTCCCGGGCCACCGGCAACGATGTCAAAAACTCCCGGATCAATCACCGATACTGGAAGATGACGGGCGACTGACGACAGATTCTTCACCGCCTCACCATCCACCCGTAACGTGGTTTCCTTGCGACCGACATCCCGGGCGAAGCCCAATCGATGTACCAGTTGGCCGGGTTCTTGTCCCTCGCTCATTCTGTCATCGTGGCCCTGATCCAACCCGCCGAATACGGTCAGCCGCTGTTGCCCGTGTTGAACCACGGCCTGGTGCCGGCTGACCCGAAAGGACCGTCCAAGACCGAGATAACCAATCGCTTCAAGCACACTGGTTTTTCCGCTGCCGTTTTCCCCAAACAACAGGTTGAAGGACGGAGAAAAAGTAACAGGCGCGGAGGATAGGTTCCGGAAGTGTTCCGTTTGCAGTTTGACCAGCGCCATAGAGTCAGGGGATTACCGGAGAATGTGTCAGAAATGAAAAAGGCAGCACCCGCCTAACGAGTGCTGCCTTAGTGTACAAAACCCTCAGCCGGAAGGCGACGATTAAGGCGCATTTGCCAACAATCGTTTTGCCTCCACGACAGGTTTGTTGGTCAGTGGAGCATGTTCAACCGCTCATCCATAAACACATCCATTTCCGGCGCCAGGATGTGTACGTAGCGATCGAAATACAGGAACTGTTTCAGCAAAAGCGCAAATTCCCTGGGAAAGTGCAGGCCATGACTTTCGCCAATCTTGACCATGTCCATCAGGATGTTGTTGACGTCGTCCTCAGCCTGATCCGCTTCGTATGGCACCTGGTCCGGAACCATGGTGTCCATCTGCTGATACAGCTTGCGAAGGTCGTTGGCCAGGGCCGAGACTTCCACATGCTCGTGAGTAATACCAATCCGAATCATCGCGTCGGCCATCCCTTCGAAATTGCCGACCATGACCGCGGAGATGAAATCACTAACGGCCTGCCAGGTATCCGGGCGGATGCGCCCCACGATACCGAAATCGATGAATCCGACACGACCGTCCTTCAACACCATCAGGTTGCCGGCATGCACATCCGCATGGAAAAACTCGCACTGGGTCAGGCTGGAAAACCAGGTATTCATTGCCGTGATCAGGGTGCGTTCCGGATCGCGGGCATAACCGCGAATGCTTTCCAGATCCGTCAGGGGAACACCGTGGAATCGCTCCATGGTGAGAATACGGCGGGTACTGCAATGCTCGTAAACCAGCGGAACGGCCGCGTCCTCGTTATGGGTGGTCTGCAGGAAATGACGGAACACCTTGAGGTTGTTGGCTTCCTTGATAAAGTCGCACTCTTCCATCATCGTCCGCTGGATTTCCTCGACGATACCGGAGAGGGACGTCCAGGACAGCTTTGGTGCCAGCGTTTCGAGGATCTTTGCGGACAGATAGAGGAAATTCAGATCCGTCAGCAGAATGTTTTCCACCCCGGGCTTCTGCACCTTGATGACCACATCCTCGCCGGTCAGCAGCTTGGCAGAGTGAACCTGGGCAATAGAGGCGGAAGCCAGGGCGACCGGATCAATCTCCGCAAAGACCTGATCGATCGGACGGTCGAGCTCTTCACGGATGATTTTTTTGATCACGCTGAAGGGCAGGTTAGGGGTCTTGTCCAGACAATACTGAAACTCTTCCACGTATTCCTTGGGGAAAAACGTGGGAGAACTGGCAATAAACTGTCCCAGCTTGATGTACGTTGCACCGAGAGATTCAAAAGTCTGACGTAACAGCCGTGGCGTTGGCGGGCGATCTCCCCGCAACCAGTTAACGCCGGTACGACCCAGTATGGATACCGTCTGGCCAATACGGAATGCGCCCTTGATACTGTTGGTCACTGTTCCCTTCATCATCTCATCACCTCAATATTTACTGAACCCGGTGTATAACCAATCCCCGACATCCGTACGGGCCACTCATGCCTGTGGCCCGGTTCAATCAATATTACAGGCGCATGGGCATGACCACGTACAGACAGCGATTGTCGTTCTGGGCCTCGATCAACGCACTGCTGTTAGGGTTGGCCAGGGTAATCTTGACCTGGTCCTCGTCCAGCGCGTTCATGACATCCACCAGGTAGCCTACATTAAAGCCAATCTGCAGTGATTCGCCCTGATACTCCACTGGCAGCGCGTCTTCGGCCTGTTCCTGATCCGGGTTGTTGGCGAAGACCTGCAGCTCATTGGGTGCCAGATTCAATCGCACACCGCGGATATTCTCGTGGGACAGAATACCCGCCCGTTGCAGCGTATTCTTCAGCGTTGCCCGATCGGCGAGGACGACCTTATCGCCGCCACGGGGGATAACACGATTGTAGTCCGGGAATTTGCCTTCAATCAGTTTGGACGTGAAGGTATAACTGCCAACCGTCGCCCGCAGATGATTGTCACCGATCACCAGGGTAACCGGTGTCTCCACATCGTCCAGCAGCCGCGCCAGTTCCAGTACACCTTTGCGCGGCACGATCACCTGACGGAGATCACTACCGGTCGGCAGGTCGAAATGCGCCATCGCCAGGCGGTGACCATCGGTGGCCACAGTCCGTATGTGCCCCTGATCCACTTCCAGCAACAACCCGTTCAGGTAATAGCGAACGTCCTGCTGTGCCATGGCGAATGCCGTGGCATCCAGCATACGACTCAATTCTTTCTGTGGCACATCAAGACGGAAACTTTCCGCATCGTCCTCAACATTCGGGAAATGCTCAGCCGGCAACGTCGACAGGGTAAAATGACTCGCGCCACAACGAAGGTGCAGTCGGTCTCCTTCCTGGGCCAATTCGATCGGTGCCTCATCCCCCAGCGCCCGGCAGATATCTGCGAGCTTTCGTGCGGGCACCGTAATTTTCCCCGGCTGGTCCACATGCACAGGCGTGATTCGACCCACCAACTCCACTTCCATATTGGTGCCAGTCATGGTGAGGGTGTTGTCCTCGGCCACCAGCAACACATTGGACAGTACCGGCATGGTCTGTTTGCGTTCCACTACCCCGGCAATGGATTGCAACGGGGTAAGCAGTGATTCTCGGCTGATCGTCAGTTTCATGGCACTCAGCAGTCTTCTATTGGAAGGTGAATGTTGTCCGCAACCATCCCGGTCATCAGGTGGTCAGCAGTCTCATAAAGTTCTGATAATCTTCACGGATACTCGGATCCGTCTCCTGCAATTCCACAATCTTCTTGCAGGCGTGCAGTACCGTGGTGTGGTCACGGCCACCGAAGGCGTCGCCAATCTCCGGCAGGCTGTGGTTGGTCAGCTCTTTCGACAACGACATGGCCACTTGCCGCGGACGGGTTACCGTTCGGGTCCGTCGTTTTGACAACAGATCCGCCACCTTGATCTTGTAATACTCCGCCACAGTACGCTGAATGTTATCGATACTGACCTGCTTTTCATGGAGCGCCAGCAGGTCCTTCAGACTTTCACGAATGAACGGCGGGGTAATTTCCGAGCCTGTGAAGTGAGCATTCGCTATCACCAAACGCAGCGCGCCTTCTAACTCTCGGACATTCGATCGGATTTTCTGGGCAATAAAAAAAGCCGCTTCGCTGCTCAGTTTGACATTGGCCTGCTCGGCCTTTTTCATCAGGATCGCAACCCGGGTTTCCAGCTCCGGCGGTTCTACCATCACGGTCAGGCCCCAACCAAACCGCGACTTCAGCCGCTCTTCCATATCCACAATTTCTTTCGGGAACCGGTCGCAGGTGACAATCACCTGCTGCCCACCCTCGAGCAACGCATTGAAGGTGTGGAAAAACTCTTCCTGGGACCGCTCCTTACGGGCAAAGAACTGGATGTCATCGATCAACAGCGCATCCACCGAGCGGTAATACCGTTTAAACTCGTTGATAGCGTTCAACTGCAGCGCTTTGACCATATCGGCAACAAATCGCTCAGAACGCAGGTAGGCCACCTTGGCGCGGGGGTTGCGCCGCACAATATCGTTACCAATAGCGTGCATCAGGTGGGTCTTACCCAAACCGACGCCACCATACAGGAACAGCGGGTTATAGGCGCCACCGGGGTTCTCGGCTACCTGCATCGATGCCGCTCTGGCCAATTGGTTGGATTTACCCTCAACGAAGGTCTCAAAGGTAAATCCCTCATTCAGGAAGCTCTGATGTTTGATATCACCTTCAACCTGAACGGATCGCCGGCCACTGTCATGGGTGGGTTTTACGGAAGGAGACGCGACCGTTGCCGCCACGCCTTTCTCTTCTTCCGTCACCGAACTGCCGGCTTCTTCCTGAGCCGCTCCGCCCGCCTGTCTGTCGGGCTCTGAACGTACCACCAGATCATCCACCTTCGGCGCCGATCCAACCTTCATGTTTACGCGAGGCGCCTGCCCCCCGTTCAAATCCTTCAATACTTCTTCTATACGCCTGAGGTATTTTTCGTTCACCCAGTCCATTACAAACCGGTTGGGCGCAAACAACATCAGCTGACCTTCGCGATGATCAGACTGCAATGGCCTCAACCAGGTATTGAACTGTTGAGCGGGAAACTCGTCCCGGAGTACTTCTAGACACTGATGCCAGATGGTATTCGGCACAACAGCCTGCCTCCGATGCCTCAGAATTGTCTCACACCGGATCACGGTAACCCGGCGATGTCAGAGATGACCCGGAATTCTACCCCGAGGACCCCCCAAGTAAAAGGGGAAAAAGCCACTCATGAACAGCCTGTGGAAAGTTATTTTTTTAACTTTCAAGTTTTTACGAACTTACCTACAGGGTTGTGTACAGAAAATTTTTGCTGTTGATGGTTACCCACAGCCCTGTGTGTATACCTTGCGTTTAACCCTGTGCGTAGCCTCTTGACCAATACAGGGATAAGTCGGGTTTTTACCGCCACCCCGAATTACTCACAATCCCTGCTTCGCTTATACACAGACCTCATGGCGCCTTTTCAACCTCTTTGTAAACCACTTAAGGTTCTGTTTTTAGTGCTCTATATTCCCTTATCCACAGAAAAGACGCTTACTAATAACAGTAATAATTAATCCTTAAGAAGATTAAAAAAGACCTACTAATGTTATTAGTGATTGACCCGATGAGTCCCTCCTCCGAACTTTCCACCCCTGTGCCTGCATTAGCCATTGAATTCATGCGCCAGTTTGCATAGAATGCCGCTCCTGTTCTGGCTGTTCATTTTCCAGCCAACCGTTGAATTTCCCAATACCTGAAATGTGAGATCATCACCATGAAAAGAACGTTTCAACCAAGCGTACTGAAGCGTAAGCGCGTCCACGGTTTCCGTGCTCGTATGGCCACTGCAAACGGCCGGAAAGTTATTTCCCGTCGTCGTGCGAAAGGCCGCGCACGTCTGTCTGCTTAAGACATCGTCCGCCTCATGAGGGCTTTGAGTTTCCCGAAATCCCACCGGTTACTGAAACCTGGCGATTACGGCAAAGTCTTCAACGACGTAAGAATCAGAGTTCCACACCGGAATTTTCTGATCCTGGCGACACCCAATGAATTGGGACACGCCAGGATCGGTCTGGTGTTTTCCAAGAAAAACCTGAAACTTGCCGTGCAACGTAATCGTGTAAAACGACGGGTACGGGAAACCTTCAGGCTCCAGCCCGACTTGCCCGGACTGGATATTATCGTTCTAGGCAGGCAGGGTCTGACTCAGCTTGATAACCAGACCGTCACTGCTACGCTGAATGACCTCTGGTCACGGCTGGTTAGAAAACATCGTCACGCTCAACCGTCGACACCTGCACCTTCTCCCACCGGTAAAGGATCGGATTAATGCGCACATTGCTGCTCTTGCCAATCCGTTTCTACCAGTATGCAATCAGCCCCCTGATGGCCAGTCATTGCCGGCATTACCCAACCTGCTCGCAATACGCTGTTGAAGCCATCACTTATCACGGCGCGATCAAAGGTCTTTTTCTCGCCACGGGACGATTGTTGAGGTGTCATCCCTGGGCCGAAGGCGGGTATGATCCGGTACCGGGCACTGACCACTGTGGACAGGCTAGCCATTCCCATAACACGAACCAGACCAAACAGTAAGTTTATGGATATTCAACGCATAGTATTATTTGCCGGCCTAGCTATTGTCAGTTACCTGATGGTACTTGCCTGGAACGAAGACTATAACCAGCCACAACAGCAACAGGTCGTCGAGCAAACCCAGTCTTTGGGTACCAACGGCGGTACTGCGGACCTCCGGGTTCCGGAAGAAACCGGTTCAGCAGGCAGCAATGGTGGGGAGTTCACCACTCCGGACGACGACAGTCAGGCAATCGGCGACACCAACACCGGCGAAATCAGCGACCAGTTGATCACGGTTCGCACCGATGTGCTGGAACTCAAGATCGATCGTGTTGGCGGCAACCTGGTGGAAAGTTCCCTGCTGGATTACGACAAATCCCTTGATAGCAAGGCATCCCTGAAGATCCTGACCAATACAAAGAACCGAACCTATGTTCTGGAAAGCGGACTGATCGGTCGGGACGGGATCGACAGCAGCAGTAATGGTCAACCCCCGGTCTATGACTCCGCTACTTCGAGCTATGAGCTGTCGGAAGACGCCAATGAACTCATTGTGAACCTGACGTTTACCACCGAATCCGGCGTTGAAATTACCAAGCAATACCAGTTTGCGCGGGACAGTTATGAGATCGGCGTTCGTTACCTGATCAATAACCAGTCCGGCGACAACTGGAAAGCCAATCTCACAGGGAAAATCGTCCGCGACCAGGCTCCCGACCCGACTGCCCAGAACAGCCTTGGTATCAAAGCCTTCCTTGGCATGGTGGTAAGTACCCCGGAAGATCCATACGAGAAATACGATTTCGGTGACCTCAGTGAGACCCCGATTAACCAGTCGGTGACCAACGGCTGGCTGGCATTTCTCCAGCATTACTTCCTGACCGCCTGGGTGCCCGAGCGGGATCAGCCCGCCCAGTTCCAGACCACCCGGCGCGGCCCGCTTTATGTCATGGGCTTTGTCTACCCGGCCACCACCGTGGCTCCCGGTGAAACCGCCGAGATCGGCGCAAGTGCCTATGTTGGTCCAAAGATCATTGATCGATTGGAAGCCGTTGCTCCTAACATGGACCGCACTGTTGACTTCGGCTTCCTGTTCTTTATCGCACTGCCGTTGTTCATCGTACTGGAATGGTTCTACGGTCTGGTCGGCAACTGGGGCGTAGCCATTATTCTGCTGACGGTCCTGGTCAAGGCGGTATTTTTCCACCTGTCCGCCACCAGTTATAAGTCCATGGCGAGAATGCGAGCGGTCGCACCACAGCTGACCCGACTGAAAGAGCTCTATGGGGATGACCGTCAACGCATGTCCCAGGAAATGATGGCGCTGTACAAGCGGGAGAAGATCAATCCGCTGGGCGGCTGTCTGCCCATCCTGGTGCAGATGCCGGTGTTTATATCCCTGTACTGGGTTCTGTTCGAGAGCGTTCAGCTTCGCCACGCTCCGTTCATGCTGTGGATAAACGACCTGTCGGTGATGGATCCTTACTTCATCCTGCCGATCCTCATGGGCGCCAGCATGTTCCTGCAGATGAGCCTTAACCCGACACCGCCGGACCCCATGCAGGCCAAGATCATGAAGATGATGCCGCTGATCTTCACGGTCTTCTTCCTCTGGTTCCCGGCGGGTCTGGTACTGTACTGGCTGGTGAACAACATTCTGTCCATTGCCCAGCAGTGGTACATTACGCGGAAGATTGAAGCGGAAGTTGCGGGTAGAAAGCACTGATCTGCGGATAGTGTGTCTGACACCGTAACCTGACAGAGGCTCCTTCGTGGAGCCTTTGCTGGTTCAGGGCTACTGGAAAGGATGTTACACAACACATGCAATACGTGACCGATACCATTGCCGCCATTGCCACCGCTCCGGGTCAGGCCGGTGTCGGTATTGTCCGTGTATCCGGCCCGGAAGCGCGGGAGATTGCCTGTCGGATGCTGGGGTATGAACCCCGGCCCCGCTACGCCCATTACGGCCCGTTTTACGACCAGCAGAACCAGCTGATCGATGAAGGCATTGGGCTGTTCTTCCCCAACCCCAATTCCTTTACCGGAGAGGATGTCTTTGAACTCCAGGGCCATGGCGGCACGGTAATCCTGGACCTGCTGCTTCGCCAGGTCTGTGACCTCGGCGCTCGCCTCGCACGGCCCGGGGAGTTCTCCGAACGGGCGTTTCTCAATGACAAACTGGACCTCACCCAGGCCGAAGCCATTGCCGACCTGATTGAGAGCAGTTCGGAGCAGGCCGCGCGATGCGCGGTTCGCTCCATGCAGGGGGTGTTTTCCCGCCGTATCGAGAACCTGGTGGAAGCAGTCACCCACTTGCGCATCTACGTGGAGGCGGCGATCGATTTCCCGGAGGAAGAGATCGACTTTCTTGCCGATGGAAAGGTGGCCGCCGACCTGCAGCAACTGATCACCGACCTGGACGGCATACTGGGAGAAGCACAACAGGGCACTATCCTCCGTGATGGTATGAAGGTGGTGATTGCCGGCCGCCCCAATGCCGGCAAATCGAGCCTGCTCAATGCCCTCGCGGGCCGTGAAGCGGCTATCGTGACCGCCATCGAAGGCACGACCCGGGACGTGTTGCGGGAACATATCCACATCGATGGCATGCCCCTGCACATCATTGACACCGCCGGACTGCGGGACAGCCCCGATGAGGTCGAACAGATTGGCATTGCCCGGGCCTGGGATGAAATCCGCCAGGCGGACCGGATCCTGTTGATAGTGGACGCCACCACAACACCGGAAACCACCCCGCACGAGATCTGGCCGGACTTTATCGATCAGTTGCCGGCCTCGGCACCGGTGACGGTCATCCGCAACAAGGTGGATCTGTCCGGAGAAACCATCGGGCTTGTGGATAACCCGCCTGCCCCGGTGATTCGTCTGGCCGCCAAGTCTGCGGACGGGTTGGAGATTCTGCGGGATCACCTGAAGCAGTGTATGGGCTTTGCCGCAACCACCGAAGGTGGGTTCCTGGCCCGTCGCCGGCATCTTGATGCTTTGGAGCGTGCCCGTGATTCCATGCTTCAGGGGCAGGGTCAGCTGGACGGTTTTGGTGCCGGTGAGCTGTTAGCGGAAGATCTGCGTGCCGCTCAGGACGCCCTGGGAGAAATCACCGGGGTGATGACGCCGGACGACCTGCTGGGGAAAATATTCAGCAGTTTCTGCATTGGAAAATAGCGCAATCCGCCAAGGACGATCCGCCCTTACGAAAACACACAGGAATTGTATAAAACCCTGTTAAATCATCAGGTAGACTCCTCCGCCGCATAACGAACGCGCCACAACCTTGTGGTGCGAACACCATTGCAAGGAGAAACGCTGTGCGGAACCTGTCTATTTTCCTGTCTCTGATCCTGGCGCTGGCTTCGGCCCCCCAGGTAAGCGCATCCGAAAAGCTCTACTTTTACACCGAGAACTTCCCGCCCTATAACATGAGTGCCACTGGCCGTGCCTTTGAGCATAAGGGTGACAGCATTGATGGCCTGTGTACCGAAATGGTCAAGGCCATCCTCAGCCATACCACTCTCGACTACGTGATCAAGCTCCGTAACTGGGACTATGGCTATAATCGCGCCAGGAACAAGAAGAACCACGGTATCTTCTGCACCACTTATACCGAGAAGCGCGCGCCCATGTTCAAGTGGGTAGGGCCGCTGACGAAGAACCTGTGGACGATTTTTGCACCCGCCAACACCGACCTGAAGATCGACAGACTGGAGGATGCCCGGGGATTGTTGTTTGGTGGCTACCGCAACGATGTGATGACCGAGTACCTGCTGGAACGTGGTTATGAGGTCTCGGCACTGGACAGCGACGACCTGAACCCCAAGCGCCTGGAACTGGGTCAGGTTGACCTGTGGATCGCCGACCGTCTGGCCGGCCCCTACTTTGCGTCCCAGCAGGATGTGGAAGGCCTGGAACCGGTCTACTCCTTCAATGACACCGAGCTGTACCTGGCGATCAATCCCGCCACTCCGGACAGTGTGGTTGATGAGTTAAACGCGGCCCTGAACAAGGTTCACGAAACCGGTATGTACGATGCCATCGAGACCAAATACGGCCTTTGACGGGGAGCAGGCACCCCCCGCTTGGTAGGGAGGGTGCTTAGCCGGTGCGGTCCAGAATCGGGACTTGCAGTGGCTGTAAAGCGTCAGTGTGGGTGCGGTTGCCCAGAAAATCCGGCCGGGGCTTGTTGCCACAAAACGGCTCCACCACCTGGTTTTCCACACTGTTGTACACGAAGAACAGGTTACTTCTGGGCCAGGGCGACATGTTGGCATTGGATGCGTGCAGGGTATTGCACTCGAAAATGATCAATGACCCGGCGGGGCCTGTCGGTGCCGTAATGCCATGCTGGTCGATCATCCGGTCCAGGTCCCGGTTACTGGGCACACCCAGTTCCTGTTTTTTCAGGGATGACTGGTAATTGTCCTCCGGTGTCCGACCGACACAGGGAATAAAGGTCTTGTGGGAGCCCGGCACCAGCATCAGCGGGCCGTTGAAGGGGGTGTTGTCGGTCAGTGCAATGGAAAAACTCACTGACCGCATACGTGGCATGCCGTCTTCGGCGTGCCAGGTTTCAAAGTCCGAGTGCCAGTCGAACCCTTTGCCATGGAAACCCGGCTTGAAGTTGATACGGGACTGGTGAATGTAGGCCTCACTTCCGAGCAGCTGATGCACCATGTCGAGAATCCTGGGATCCCGGGTGAGCTTGTCGAACCGGTCCGAAAGCTCATGAATCCCGAAGATGGAGCGGATCTCGCGTTTACCCGGCTCGGTGATGGTGCCTTCCGATTGCAGCACCGCGTCATCCTCCTCATAGGCCCGCAGGTCCTCGCGGAATCGTTCCACCGTGGCGGGATCGAGGAAATTGTTGAACACCAGGAAACCGTCCCGTTCGTATCGGGCCAGCTCGGTTTCACTTAACGGGCCATCGTGCCGTTGTGGTCCGGTGCTGTGGATAACCGGGTCCAGCCGCTCAAAGCTGGATGTGGGCCGTTCCAGACGGGTTGGATAAAAGTCATCAGTACGAATTTCCATAGTCGAACCTCCTTATCGTTCTACCGCACAGCCCCCCGGACCGGAGGACTGTGCCATAAAATAATCTATTGATTCGTCAAGGAATTCCGCCTGCATGGCGGGCATATGTTAGGTAAGGGTGTCAGGGAGAATTTCAACCACCGTGACGTCCCTGTCACGTTGGTTGAAGCAGTTTCAGAACCGGTAGGTGACGGAACCGGTGACCTCACGGCGAAGGCCGTAAGTGGCGGAGCTGTCGAAAGCAGTGCCCACGTAATCCTTGTCCAGCAGATTCTGGGCGTGAAGCCCCAGGGCCACCTCGCCGATATCGTAGGTGATGGAGGCATCCACCAGCGTCACGCTGGGTACTTCCAGCTGGCTGTTTGGTCCGTTGAATAAGGCACCGTTGCTGTCACCTGTGTAGCGCACGCCGGCGCCAAGGCTGAGGCCATGGAGCGGTCCACCGCTGAAGGCATACTTGCTCCAGAGTGAGGCTTCATGTTCCGGGGTGTATTCCAGCGGTTCACCTTCCTCAACGGGATTGCTGGCTTCGGTAATTTCCGCGTCGGTGTAGGCATAGCTGGCGATCAGTTCCAGACCCATGGCTAACTGGCCGCGGGCCTCAAGTTCCACGCCCCTGGAACGGGCCTCGCCCTTCTGTTCACTCAGGAAAGAGGTCGGATTGGTCGTCAGGTAATCTTCCCGTGTGAGGTCAAAGTAAGCGAGGGTAACAAGGGTGCGACTGGTCGGTTGATATTTGACCCCGACCTCATACTGATGCGCGGTTTCAGGCGCGAATGGCTGGCCATTAGCATCGGTACCGGTGGTCGGCAGGAACGATTCCATGTAGCTGATATACGGTGACAGACCGTTGTCGAAGCGGTAGGTCACACCCGCACGACCACTGAATTCCTCATCATCGCGGCTGGCCGTGGTGCCGGAAAGATTGCTGAGGGTTTCGCTGCGGGCATTGTCATAGCGACCACCAAGGGACAGGGTCCAGCGATCCCACCGAATCTGGTCCTGGAGATAGACGCCGGTCTGTTTCAGTTCACCCTCGTCATCCTTGAAAATGGGGGCATCTGCAACGGCCGCACCATACTGAGGCTCAAAAATATCCAGGTTGCTGGCAGCCCCGAAGAACTGCCGGGAACTGACGTCGATATCCTGATGGTCCAGTCCCACCAGAACGGTGTGATCCGCCGCCCCGGTGTTGAAGCCAATTTCCACCTGGTTGTCCACATTCAAACCGTCGATCCGCCCGAAGCTGTCAAAGCGGGCACGGGTGATCGTGCGCTGATCGGGAAGAAGGCTGGTCGTATAGATCGTTTGATCGTCCACATCGTTGCGGTAGTTGCGCACATTCTGTCGCACCGTCACCTGATCATTGATGATGTGCTCGAACTCATAGCCCAGCGCATTTTCCCGACGTTCATAGTTGTCGAAGCCGGGCTCACCGGTGAACCGGTTGTCGGGAATCTTGCCGTTGGGATTGGGCTCCAGGGTGCCTTGCAGGGGATAACGCTGAGACGGCTGTGTATCGTCGTATTGCCAGTGGGCCAACACAGTGAAACGGGTGGCGTCGGTAGGCTGCCAGGTCAGGCTTGGGGCCAGGTACTTTCGGTCGTCATCCACGAAGTCCACCTGGGTCTCACTGTCGCGTACCAGGCCGACAAGCCGGAGCGCCAGTGTGTCACTGTCATTGACCGCTCCGCTGATGTCGAACTGGCCCTGGACCAGTTCATTGGTGCCGGCTTCGACTCGCACCTCACGACGGGTATCGAAGGTCGGCCGTTTCGATACATAGTTAACCAGACCACCAGGACCGGCCTGGCCATAGAGAATTGAGGACGGTCCCTTTAATACATCGATACGCTCTGCACCGTAGGGCTCCAGACTGTAGCCTGCGGCAAAATTCGGATTACTGAGCTTGAGTCCGTCGCGGAAAATACCGCTGGTGGCGACATCGAAGCCGCGAATTCTCAGGAAGGTGGTGCGAGGCTCGAAACCGAAGGTTTCGCCCCGGGCTCCGGCGGTGTAGCGCAATACTTCGCCAAGATTGGCCGCGTTCTGATCCTTGATCTCGTCGGCGGTCACCGTGGTGATGGACTGGGGTGTTTCGGTGATGGCGGTGGCGGTCTTGGTGCCGGTAACGGTGGTATCTGCCGCATAACCGTCTATCGGAGTCGTGCCACTATTGGACGCATCTGCGGATACCTCAATGGCGTCCAGCTCTTCCACATCGGTTTCCTGGGCCTGCAGTACAGAACTCAGAAGACAGCCTGCAATCGCCAGAGCCAGCCCCGAAGGCTTTAAAAGATGATCGGTGTTAGATGGGGTTTTCATCAAATAATACTCCAAATGAAAATTTTAATGCGACGCATTCTCAATAGGTGGCGTGTGAAAGTCAACTTATCCGGATATCACTCAGTCACGTACTGTTTCTTCTGCGGGCATGCTTTTCCGCGCGTGACACGCAATGGGATTGACCAGGGTGCCATGGAACTGGAGGTTGCCCGCCGGGTCCGCCAGGTCGATCATCTGCTGGTTGTTGGCCAGTTGCAGGCGATTCAGGCAGGAGCGGGTGAATTCCGGAGCAAACAGGTCGTGGCGGCGGAATTTGTCGGCCAGCTCCGGATGGGCTACCTGATAGTCGTGGACACAGTCGGCCACCAGCTGCCAGAAACGGGATTCGGGTAAATCCCCCTGTTCATCGAGAATCGGCGCCATGAAGCGGAAAATGCAGTCGAACAGGTCGGTGAAGATCGACAGCACCTTGAGCTCTTCCGGTACCTCCACCTGTAACCGCCGAACGTCTTCCGAGAGCAGGATATCGGTGTTCATGATGGCCGCTTCCTCGGCGATGTCCTTCATGATGGCCCGCACCGGGACATGGTTTTCCAGCACCAGGATCAGGTTTTCACCATGGGGCATGAAAACCAGGTCGTGGGCATAGAAACAATGCAGCAAGGGGCTCATGTAGCCGTGCAGGAAACGCCGGATCCAGCTCTCGCTATCCAGGCCAGAGGCGGCAATCAGCGCCGGCAACAGGGCATTGCCCCCGGCATCCACGTGGAGCAGCCCGGCCATGGTCATCAGTTTCTGGTTGTCTTTGAGTTGCGGAATCGGGCTTTCCCGCCACAGCGCCGACAACATCTTGCGGTAAGGGCTGTACTTATCCACAGCCTCTTCGAAATGGGCATTGGTGTAGCCGATACCGGCCACTTCCCGCAACAGGCTGAAGCCGGTGCTGGCCAGGTACGGGTCCTGATTCACCAGATCGTAAAGGAATTCGTTAATGGCCGGCGTCGTACTCATGTAGTAGGGCGACAAGCCCCGCATGAAACCCATATTGAGAATGGAAAGTGCGGTCTTGACGTAATGCCGGTGCGGCCGATCGGTGTTAAAGAAGGTGCGGATGGATTGTTGCGCGCGGTAGCGGTCCTGCCCCTCACCCAGGTAAACCAGTTTCTCGGTGGCGATGTCGGCCGCGAATACGTGGGCCAGTTTGTTGTACCACTGCCATGGGTGGACGGGCAGCAGGTAATAATCCTCCGGGTTCAGCGACCGTTGCTTCAGCAACGTCATGAAGGCTTCGAACTGCTCGTCTCCCAGCTCCTCCCGTATCATGCCGTTGAAACCATGGTCTTCGCTGCTGGCCACGGTGGTACTGTCCTTGTGTGCGGCCACCCAGATCAGCCGGATGGGGGTGCCCGCTTCCGGCGCATAGGCCTGGTAGTCGCGGGCGTCGAAGCCGATGCGGCCGTTGTTGGCCACGAAGCAGGGATGACCTTCCATCATCGCGGATTCCAGCTGCTGGAAGTCCGCATCCACCAGCGAGGTAACATCCAGTCCCGGGCGGCGGTGTTTGTAGGCGCTGCCATAGAGGGTACTGGCGATCTCTTCCAGGTACGTCGGTAGCATGGCGTCCTGGATACCCAGGGTCTGGCGGAACTCGATGATGAAGCGCATGGCGTCCACATCCGTTTGCTCGCCAGCGACTTCTTTGCGGATGGACGACGGATCGATGTGCCAGTGCTCCAGGGCAAGAACTTTGCCGAGGAAACGGTACTCGACGTCAGGGTTGTCCGCGACTACGCGATATTCCTGCCAGCCATCCTGCTCTGACAGGGGGTCTGGCTGAAGCAGCGTCTCATGGGCAAACTCGCTCAGGGCCTTACGCACCAGCAGCGTATTCACATGCTGCCACAGCTCCGGTTGCAGGTGATCGCACGCCAGTGCGGGATTGTTGGTGAGGGAAATGGTCCGGTCGGTGGTCATGTTGGATTCCTTGAGCAGAGAGTTGTTGGTCATGGCTTGCTGGAACTGCGCATAGTTGCAGAACGCCAGGTGAGCCTGTTTGTCCGGTAATGAGATGATCCGGTCATACTGGAAACCGGCAAAACGATTCAGGTCATGGATGCGATCGTTGCTGACGTCCGGCTCGACGACAATGCGTCGGGCATCCAGAGCTTCGAACAGGAACCCCATGATCACGGTGAACACACCACGGGTGAATCCGCGAATGGGGTGATCGGTGGGGGCGATCAGAATGTGCATACCCAGATCACCGGATTGCACCGGGTAGTGTTCCGCCAGTGGCGATTGCTCCGGTTGATAGGTCTCCATCAGGAAAGCGGGCTGACTATTGTGCAGACCGACAAAGGCATCCCCCTCCCCGGATGACCGCAGGGTGCGGTAAAACTCGTCAAGCTCGTTCTTCGACATGTCCTGCATGCCCCAGAAACGGGCGTGGTCGTCACTGAGCCACTGATGGATCAGCGACAGATCCTCCGGCAATTGCAGGGGACGAATGCGGAACTGGCCCAGTGAAGGCAGGTGTTGTTCATAGTGGTAGGTAACGTCGTTCATGATCATTCCCTGGTCAGGTGGACGGTTGTAGCTCGCGACGGCTGCGGTAAAACAGCGCGCCGTAGACGGTCGCGGTCAATACCAGGCCGGCAGCGGCGACGCCAAAAGGCATTTGCAGTCCCAGCAGCCCCACCAGTCCGCCAGCGGATGACGCCGCGGCCAGTACTCCCAACTGCTGGAAGATATTGATCTTGCTGAAATCGGTGGCGTAGGCCTCGGGGTGACTGAGAGCAAACAGCAGCTGGTCCAGCTGGACGGTGGCCTGGAACAGCGCCCAGCCAAACAGGCAGCGGCCTGCCAGAACCAGCCATTCCTGATTCAGTCCCTGCAGGGCCAGGCCGACACTGCCCAGCATCATTGCAGTCAGCAGCCCCTCCCCGGGCGATCGGGTTCGGCCACTGCGGGCGTTGAGCCACAAGGCCAGGATGGCGATACCGGCCGGAATGGCGAACACCAGTCCGGACAGGATTTCGCCCGTGGCCGGGGTCACCGATTCCCAATAGCGCACGAAGAACGGGCGGGTGAGGTAGGCACTGAAATAGAACAGGAACATCACCAGTCCCAGCTTGTAGATCACGGCAGAGGTCACCCGGCTCTTTTCGGGCGCTGCCGTTGGCGGTTCCTCTGGTTCGGGCCGGGCATCGGGGCGGCGGATGAGATAAAGACAGACCCCGGTCTGGATGAAATCGCTCACCGCCATCACCAGAAACACCTGGCGCGGCTCAAACCACTGCAGGACCACGCCACCGAGTACGGCGCCGGCAATGCCGCCTATATGAACCACCACGGATAACAGCCCGATGGTATTGCCGTGGTTCTCCTGGCGTTCGGCGGCCATGATCATCGGGTAGACCAGCAGATAACTGCCTTTGAACACCAGCATGACCAGCGACAGGATCCAGAACGACACCGGGGTATCGGCCCAGTAGCAGAGGATACTCAGTCCACCGGCGGCCAGTTGCGTGGGAATCAGCAGCTGCAGCACCGGTATCCGCCGGGAGACTCTCGCCCACATCGGAAAGGCGATGACGATGGTGAGGCAGCAGGCACTGAGGTAGAGACCAATATGACCGGGATCGGTGATGCCGAACACACTGGCGAAAAAATGCGGATAAAAGGGCAGCAGCATGGAATCGCTGACCACCGCGGCAATGGTGATGGCGACCAGCCAATGTTTAACCGTCATAGCCATCTTACGCCGGCTCCATCAGTGAGCCGGTGCCGTGCGTGGCCTCCCGGGATTCGGGAGCGCCGAACTGCTGGAAGGCGATGGCCTGCTCTATGGCGTAGGGTTCGCGTCCGGTCAGTTCCCGCAATATCCAGGCATTGCGATAGCACGCCATACCCAGGTCGGGGGTGACAAAGCCATGGGTATGCAATTCCGCGTTCTGCACGAAAATTTCCTGACCCCGGTGATCAATGCTGTAGTTGCGTCCAACGGCAAAGCGACCGCGGTCATCCCGGCGGATACGTCCCGCGATCCCCTCCAGGAAATCAGGTTCCCGGTATTGGTAACCGGTGGCCAGTACCAGTCCGGCGGTGTTCAGCGCGAACGGCCGGTCCTGCTCCAGATGGCGGAAGGTCAGCTCATGGTGCGCACTGTCGCCGCAGAAACGGGCGGACTCCAGGCGGCTGTTGGTGAGCAGGTTGATCGGCACATCAGCCACCAGCCTCTTGGTGTACAGCAGGTCGAAGATGTCGTTGATCAGGTCGGTATTGATGCCCTTGTAGAGGTGCTTCTGATTGGTCACCAGATCGTCGCGGGTTTGTGCTGGCAGGTCGTGGAAATAATCCACGTACTCGGGAGAGGTCATCTCCAGGGTCAGCTTGCTGTACTCCAGCGGAAAGAAGCGGGGGGATCGGGTGATCCAGTTCAGCTGGTAGCCAAAGCGGTCGACGTCCTGTAGCAGGTCGTGGAATATCTCGGCGGCACTCTGTCCGCTGCCGAGTACGGTAATGGACGGCTGCGCCTGCAGTTCCGATTTGTGGTCAAGGTAACCGGACGAATGGAGGGCGGAGCCCTCCAGATGTTCGCAGCACGGTGGTACGGCCGGGCGTGGTCCGGTGCCCAGCACCAGTCGGCGGGCGCGGAACTGCTGTTCATCACCACTCTGGGTGCAGCGCGCCGTTACCACATACTGTTTGTCGGCTTCATCGTAGTGGATGGCTTCCACCCGGGTGTTGAAGCGGACGTTGCTCAACTGGCTGGCGGCCCACTGGCAGTACTGGTTGTATTCGCGGCGCAACAGGAAAAAACTCTCGCGAATGTAGAAAGAGTAAATGCGGCCCTGGGCCTTGAGGTAATTGAGGAAACTATAGGGGCTGGTGGGGTCCGCCAGGGTCACCAGATCCGACAGGAACGGGGTCTGCAGCCGGGCGTTCTCCAGCATCATGCCCGGATGCCAGTCGAACTGGGGGTTCTCATCCAGCACCAGCCCGCTCAGGTCGTCCAGGGGTTCGGCCAGGCAGGCCAGGCTGAGGTTAAAAGGGCCCAGACCAATGGCAATGAAATCAAGAGTGTTATCCGACATGGGCGACCTCCATCGGCTGCTGGGTGCTAGTGGGTGTATGGGCGGACAGAGCGTCGGCGCCGTGGCGTTTGATCAGGCGCAGAACCGCCTGGACATCCCGGATCCGGGTGTCGGGGTTAAGCAGGGTGAACTTCAGATACTGCCGGCCGTGGACCCGGGTGGCGGCGACCAGGGCTTCGCCGGAGCGCATCAGGGCCTTGCGGATGGACTGGTTGAGCTGGTCCAGTGCCGCCTCACTCATCGCCATGTCAGGGCGGTAGCGGAATACCAGGGTACTGAGCTGGGGCTGGTGAAGAATTTCGATGTCGTTATCCGATAACAGCAGCAGGTAGCCCTGGCGGGCCAGGTGGATAACTTTGTCGAAAGCCGCGCCAATCGCCTCGGGCCCCAGTGCCCGAAGGGTCAGCCAGAGCTTGAGAGCGTCAAAACGGCGGGTGGTCTGCAGGCTCTTGTCCACCAGGTTGGGGGTGCCTTCCTGGCGCTGGCACAGGGGATTCAGGTATTCGGCGTGCCAGGTGACACAGCCCAGAGTGTGTTTATGGCGCACCAGCAGGGCGCTGCAACTGACCGGCTGAAGAAAGGATTTGTGGTAGTCGACCGTGACCGAGTCCGCCTGCTCGATACCTTTCAGCAGGTGACGGTGTCGGGAGGACGTCAACAGTCCGCAGCCGTAGGCGGCATCCACATGAAGCCACAGGCCCTCGCGCCGGCTCAGGTCCGCGATCGGGATAATTGGGTCTATACTGCCAAAATCGGTGGTGCCGGCGGTCGCCACCACCGCCATCGGCAGCAGTCCCTGTTCGCGGGTTGTCTCGATGGCTTGCGTCAGGGCAGCCACGTCCATGCGATAGTAGGCATCACAGGGCACCGGGACCACGGCGTCATAACCCAGTCCCAGCAGCGCTGCGGCTTTCTGGATGCTGAAATGGCTGACTTCGGAGCAGAAGATGCGGAATCGGTGGGCGTCCGGATGCAGACCCTGTTCCCGGGTGCTGTGCTGCCAGAAATGTTGGGACAGGTTGTCCCGGGCCAGCAACATCGCCATCAGGTTGGACTGAGTGCCGCCGCTGGTAAACACCCCGTCGGCGTCGCTATCAAAGCCGATACGGTTGGCCGTCCAGTCAATCAGTCGTTGTTCAATGAAGGTACCGCCGCCACTCTGGTCCCAGGTATCCACTGAGGTGTTGAAGGATGCCTGGATCAGCTCCGCAGTGATTGCGGGAATGGTGACCGGGCAGTTGAGGTGAGCGGTGTAGTGGGGGTGGTGGAAATAGACGGCGTCTTCCAGATACAGCCGGTCAAGTTCTGCAAGGGCTTCGTTCATGCCGCTGCAGGGCTGATCAAGGTCCAGGTGTTCGAACTGCTGGGCCAGTTCCCGTGGCAGTATACCGCTGAAAGGACGCTTGACGGCCGTCATCCGGTTCTCGATCAGTTCCAGGCCCTGGAGCATGCTGCTCCTGTAGTGCGTCAGGTTGGCGCTGTTGAAAAGAAACTGATCCGTCTTCGATGGGTTTGGCGAGGACGGCGGTGTCAATGCAGTGCTTGAAAATGCAGGGTGATCAGACATGGGCAGGATGGTCCGTTTGTTGGTAGATGGTTCATCAAACGATAAATAAGGTGCGAATGATTCTCAATTACTAATTAATCAATGTCAATGTTGCCAAAGGCGACAGTTAACCTTTTGATTGTCTTAGGTTGACGGACAGAGGGGAGCGGGAGGCAAAAAAAAGAGGAGCCGGGTGGCTCCTCTTTCGGGACAGTATTGGAAGGATCAGCCGGTAAAGCTCATGTCCTCCGCGTCCAGCTGCATCAGGTTCTTGCTGGGGCTGAGCATGCTGGTGGCGTGGGCCTGTGCGCGGGGCAGCAGGCGCTCATAATAGAATTCCGCAGTGGCCAGTTTGGCCTTGTAGAACTCTTCGGACTCATCTCCGCCATTGTCCAGCTTGTCGGCTGCGACTGCCGCCTGACGCGCCCAGATGTAGGCCATGGACACGTAACCGCTGTACATCAGGAAATCGTGGGCAGCGGCACTGACCACATCCCGGTCCTTGCGAGCGGCCAGCATGATGCGCACGGTCAGCAGGTTCCATTGTGCGGTCAGCTTCAGCAGTTCCACCGCGAACGGCCGCAGACGCTTGTCGGTCAGATGCTTGCGGGCGAAGTTGGCAATGATCAGGGTGAACTCGCGCACCGCGCCGCCTTGGGTCATCAGCAGAACCTTGCGGCCCAGCAGGTCCAGGGCCTGGATGCCGGTGGTGCCCTCGTACAGAGTGGCAATGCGGGTATCCCGTGCGATCTGCTCCATGCCGTGCTCACGGATGTAGCCGTGGCCGCCGAAGACCTGCATGCCAATATTCGCTGCCTCGTTACCCAGCTCGGTGAGGAAGCCTTTGAGGATCGGCGTCAGGAAACCGAGCTTGTCGTCGTACTTGTCGGCTTTCTTCTCGTCACCTTCGGCATACCCTTCCACCATATGATCGGCCACCCGTGCGGCGTAATACAGCATCCCGCGTCCGCCTTCGGCGATGGCTTTCTGGGTCAGCAGCATGCGCCGCACATCGGCGTGGTGAATCAGTGCATCGGCGACATGTTCCGGATCTTTCTTGCCGGACAGCGCGCGCATGGAGCGGCGCTCCTTGGCGTAGTCCAGTGCCCACTGATAGGACAGTTCCGCAGGGCCGACACCCTGGATGGCGGTACCAATCCGGGCGGAGTTCATGAAGGTGAACATGCAGTTCAGACCTTCGTTCTCGGGTCCGATCAGGAAAGCGGTGGCCTCATCGAAATTCATCACGCAGGTTGCGGATGCCTTGATGCCCATTTTCTTTTCCAGGCTGCCACAGGTCACGCCGTTGCGCTCGCCGACACCGCCGTTACCGTCCGGCAGGAACTTGGGAACGATAAACAGGCTGATGCCCTTGGTGCCCTTGGGCGCATCCGGCAGGCGTGCCAGCACAATGTGGACAATATTTTCGGTCAGGTCGTGGTCACCGGAGGAAATGAAAATCTTGGTGCCGGTGAGCTTGTAGCTGCCGTCCGCCTGGGGTTCGGCTTTGGTTTTGACCTGGCCCAGGTCAGTACCGCATTGTGGTTCGGTCAGGCACATGGTGCCGCCCCAACGCCCTTCCGTCAGCGGTGTCAGGTAGGTTTGTTTCTGGTCCTCGGAGCCATGCAGGTAAATCGTGTTCATGGCACCGAGGGACAGGCCCGGGTACATTGAGAACGACCAGTTGGCGGTGCCCATCATTTCCTGCTTCAGCAGGCCCATGGAGGCGGGCAGTCCCTGACCGCCGTATTCTTCCGGCGCGGACAGTCCCTGCCAGCCGCCCATGGCATACTGCTCGTAGGCTTCCTTGTAACCCTTCGGGGTGGTGACCACACCGTCTTCCAGTTTACAGCCCTCTTCGTCGCCGGGCTGATACAGTGGGCTGAGAACTTCCTCGCAGAACTTGCCGCACTCGCTGAGAATGGCCTCAACAATGTCCGGCGTGGCGTTTTCACCGCTTTTCAGGGAGGCGTAATGACTGGGGTAGTCAAACACATCATTCAGCAGAAACTTCATGTCGCGCAGGGGCGCCTTGTAAACCGGCATAACAATACCTCTGTCCTGTCAGGGAATCGGGTGGAAGGCATTGGGCCTTCCGATAAGTCATGTTTTACGGCATTCAAACAGGTGTTCCATTGACGAAAACCGCCTGTCGGACTGTCAGGAAGGACAATTGGCTGAAATGACGGTGCCGGAACCGGGCGCAATGCGGTGTTGATCGAAAAACCCGCGATGAGCGTATTTCTCCAAAGGTAACATGCCAATAAATTCTGTACCGGGAGTGTAAAAGTCATGCAAATACCCAGACCTTCGGCTGAACAGGCTGGCCCGCGATTGCCCTTGTGGTTATTGTTGTCGGTACTGGTTCTGGCCGGTTGCGCCGGGCCTTCGCTGGATGATTACAGCGATCGCGAGCCTCAACTGATTCCCGAACAGTTTTTTGAAGGCGAACTGACAGCACGGGGCGTGGTCAAAGATTGGTCGGGCACTGTCATCCGCACCTTCGACGCGACGATCGACGCCAGCTGGGACGCCCGGGGAGTCGGTACTCTGGACGAGGAGTTCCGCTTCGATGACGGCGAAGTACAGACCCGGACCTGGACACTGACGCCCTCCGACGATGGTTACCATGCCGACGCCGGTGACGTGGTAGAGCCAGGCACCATGCGGTGGCAGGGCAATACCATCCATATGAATTATGTATTACGGGTGCCATACGGTGATGGCACCATCGACGTCCGTATGGACGACTGGATGTACCTGGTGACACCGGACACCCTCATCAACCAGACCACCATGAGTAAGTGGGGATTGGATGTGGGGGAAGTGGTGTTGGTGATCACCCAAAACCAATAAGTGATAGAGACACGTATGCTGAAGCAATGGCTGATTGCGCTGGTTCTGGTGGCTGTGGCAGTGGCCGGCACGGTTACCTACCGTTATCTGGATCAGGGATCGGCTGCTGGCGACCAGCGAGTGCGGCCGGCAAGCGTGGTCAACGTTGCCAATCCCCGTCTGGAAACGGTCCGGGACCGGGTAAATGCCGTGGGCAGTCTGAAAGCGCTGGATGCCATTGAACTGACCACCGAGGTCAGTGGTCGTGTCGTTGAGCTGAACCTGCGCAGTGGCCAGCGCGTGGAGCAGGGCGATCTGCTGCTTCGTCTGGATGATCGCCAGGCGCGGGCCGAGGTTCGGGTTTCCGAAGCCCGGGTAGCCGATGCCCGGCGTCAGTTTGAGCGGGCCCGGAGCCTGCGTTCAAACAACAGTATTTCCCAGTCCCAGGTGGATGAATTGCGTACCTCGCTGGATGTGGCCCAGGCCCAGCTGGAGTCAGCGCGCACCCGTCTGGACAATCATCGTATCACCGCGCCGTTCACCGGGGTGGTGGGTCTGAATGATATCAGTATGGGAGCCTACCTGGGCTCCGGCACCGCCGTTGCGACCCTGGATTCCACGGATCGTATGGAGCTGGGTTTTGCCATCCCGGAACGATTCCTGGGGCAGATCAGTTTGGGCCAGCGAGTGCAGGGGCAGTCTCCGACCTACCCGGGGGAAACCTTCAGCGGTGAACTTGCGGAGCTGGGTACTCGCATCAGCGAACTGAGCCGTACCCTGCCGGTGCGGGCGCTGATCGACAATCCGGGCGGCAAGCTGCGCCCCGGGCAGTTCATGTCGGCCAGTCTCACCCTGCGTGAGCGCGAGGCCCTGGTGATTCCGGAACAGGCGGTACTGATGCGCGGTGCCGACAAGTATGTGTTTGTTGCCGAAGACGGCAAGGCGCGGCGCGTGCCTGTCACCCTGGGCGCCCGTCAGCCGGGGTGGGTGGAAGTGTCGGACGGTCTGTCCGAGGATGATCCGGTGATCATTACCGGCCAGGATCGCCTCAGTAGTGGCGATCGTATCGAGGTGGTGGAAGACGACAAGGCGATTCCGGACAACCGCTTTGCCACCTCGCTGGAGTCGTAATCCGTGATCCTGTCCGATGTGTCAATCAAGCGCCCGGTCTTTGCCACCGTTCTTAGCCTGTTGATCCTGGTGTTCGGCCTGGCGGCCCTGCTGGGATTGCCGGTGAGGGAGTACCCGGACATCGATCCGCCGGTGGTGTCGATATCCACCGACTATACTGGCGCCGCCGCCGAAGTGGTGGATACCCAGATCACCCAGGTGATTGAGGGCGCGATCAGCGGTATCGAGGGCATCCGTTCCATTGAGTCCAGCACCGAGCAGGGTGAATCCCGCACCAGCATCGAATTCAATACCTCCCGCAATGTGGACATCGCCGCCAATGATGTCCGTGATGCGGTGTCCCGGATCAGCAACGAACTCCCCGATGAAGCCGACCCGCCGGTGGTGAGCAAGGCCGATTCCGATGCCCGCCCGATGATGTGGATAACGCTCCGCAGCGACGTCTGGGACAGCGCGGAACTGAGTGATTTTGCCGACCGGGTGCTGGCGGACCGGCTCTCGGTGCTGGATGGTGTGGCCGATGTGCGTATTGGCGGTGAGCGCCGCTATGCCATTCGTATCTGGCTGGACCGGGAACGGCTGGCGGCGCGAGACATTACCGTGGCGGAAGTTGAGCGCGCGTTGCGCTCCAATAACGTCGAACTGCCGGCGGGCTCGGTGGAGTCTTCCACCCGGGACTTTACGGTAAGGGCCGAGGGCCGGTTATCCACAGTGGAAGAGTTCCGTGAACTGGTGATCCGCCGCGACGGTAACAACCTGCTGCGCCTTGGCGAGGTGGCCAACGTCCAGATGGGGGTCGAATCCGATACCGGTCGCCTGCGGGCCAACGGTCAGACCGCCATCGGTATGGGGGTGATCCGGCAGTCCAAGTCGAACACGGTGGCGGTGTCGGACCGGGTTCAGGAGGAATTGAAGAGTATCCGGCGAACCCTGCCACCGGAAGTCACTATTGCTGAAAGCTACGACGAATCCATCTTCATCCGCGCCTCCATCAAGGAAGTGATGATCACCCTGGGCATCGCCGTGTCGCTGGTGATCCTGGTGATTTTCGTGTTCCTGCGCTCCTGGCGGGCAACACTGATCCCTGCCGTGACCATCCCGGTGGCGGTGATCGGTGCATTCATCGGTCTGGGAGCCCTGGGTTTTTCCATCAACGTGCTGACCCTTCTGGCGGTGATCCTTGCCATCGGTCTGGTGGTGGACGATGCCATCGTCATGCTCGAGAACATCCAGCGTCGTATTGATGACGGCGAGCCGCCCTTACTGGCCTCCTACCGCGGTGCCAAGCAGGTGGCGTTTGCGGTCATAGCCACCACTCTTACGCTGGTTGCGGTGTTTGTCCCTATCTCGTTCATGGGGGGCAATATTGGTCGCCTGTTCGCGGAATTCGGCTTTACCCTGGCGGCCGCCGTGGTGGTGTCCAGCCTGGTGGCACTGACCCTGACACCGATGCTCTGTTCCAAGTGGCTGAAACACAGTCCGGAAACCGAAGAGGGTCACCGGCTCTGGAGCGCCACCGAGAAGGTGTTGACCGGCCTGACCCGTGGTTATGAGCGCCTGTTGCGGTTCTCGCTGCGCCAACCGGGATTGCTGCTTGGTCTCGGGCTGGTGGGCATGGTGCTGATTGCGGTGGTGTTTCCCAAGCTGCCCCAGGAACTGGCGCCTGTCGAAGACCGGGGTGTGATTATCATGCCGGTCAGCGCACCGCGGGGGTCGACGGTGGAATACACCGATCATCACGTGAAAAAGGCTGAGGAACAGTTACTTCCCTACCTTGAGCAGGGGGTTGCCGACCGTCTGCTCTCCATCGTCGGGTTCCGTAATGAGGCGGACAATGCCTTCATGATCATGGGCCTCACTCCCTGGGAACAACGTGATATCAAACAGCAGCAGGTCACCAGCGAGCTCCGTGGCAAACTGGCCAGTATTCCCGGTATCCGTGCCGTGGCGATCAACCCGCCAGGGCTGGGGCAGCGGGGGTTCAACCAGCCGGTGGAAATCGTGGTCGGCGGTCCCGATTATGAGTCGGTACAGGCCTGGAGTGAGGAACTCAAAGAGCGGGCAAAAGACAATCCGAACCTGCTCAATCTGGACACGGATTTTGAGCTGACCCGACCGGAGTTGCGGGTCAATATCGACCGTGAACGAGCCGCGGATCTGGACATCACGGTTGAAGATGTGGGGCTGACCCTGCAGACCATGCTGGCTTCCCGTCAGGTCACCACCTACATCGATCGTGGCCGGGAATACGACGTCATCGTGCAGGCGGCGGACGCCGACCGGGCCACGCCGGAGGACCTCGGGCAGGTGTTTCTCCGTCCCCGCGAGGGGGGCGAGCTGATTCCCATGGAAGCCCTGGTGTCCGTGCGCGAAATTGGTGCTAACCCGGACCTGAGGCGGATCGACCGTCTGCCGGCGGTGGTGATCAGTGGTTCCCTGGCTGACGGTTACGATCTGGGATCCGCTCTGGAATACCTGAATAACCTGGCTGTGGATAATCTGCCGCCGGAGGCCCGCATCAGCTACAAGGGCCTCAGCCGCGAGTTCCAGGATTCCTCTGCCGCCATTTACCTGACCTTTGGGCTGGCCTTCGTCATCGTGTTCCTGGTGCTGGCGGCGCAGTTTGAAAGCTGGATACACCCGCTGATTATCATGCTGTCGGTGCCCCTGGCGGTGACCGGTGCGCTGTTCGCCCTGTTCTGGGCTGGCATCAGCCTGAATATATACAGCCAGATTGGCATCGTCATGCTGCTGGGACTGATGGCCAAGAACGGCATCCTGATTGTGGAGTTTGCCAACCAGCTCCGGGACAAGGGCTATGACGTGCGGGACGCGATACTGGAGGGGGCCAGCCTGCGGTTCCGGCCGGTGTTGATGACCACGATTTCCACGGTGTTTGGCGCCATACCGCTGGTGCTTGCCACGGGTGCGGGTGCTGAAAGCCGCGCCTCTATCGGTGTGGTTATCCTCGGTGGGCTGGTGTTCGCCACCACTCTGACCCTGTTCATTATCCCTGTGCTGTACAACCTGCTGGCACGTTTCGCCAAATCCACTAATGCGGTGGCGGTGGAGCTGGAAAAGCAGGCTGGTCAGACCGGGGGCGGGCAGGGGCTGGCGGCGGCGCCGCAGAAACGCGCTGACGATTTCTGACCGGAGGGGCGGCATTCTTGTGGATAAAAGTTTGAATAAGCCACGGATAAACTTTGGATGAATAAAATTTAGGTACGATAAAACAATAACTTAAGGTGATATCTGGGCTGTTTGATAAGTGTTCTTTCATGTGGATAACTTTCTTGAAAACTTTTCTGAGAAGAGCATTCCAAGCCACTGAAAGTATAAAGATTTCTATTTGACTAATGTCCCGACAGGCATGCCCCGTGGCCTCTTCTGCATGGTTGGCACGGGTGCCGGTTTCCCTTGCAAGCCGATCTGGTTAAAATTTGCACATTCTGACTGCAATTTCCGGGGTAAGGCGTTATACTCCCCGCCCTGTTTTTATCCCCCGATTTCCGAGGTGAACTGTGGATTTTCCGAGCCGTTTCGATGTCATTGTCATTGGTGGTGGCCATGCCGGTACCGAGGCCGCGCTGGCGGCCGCACGTATGGGTTCGCAAACCCTGCTGCTGACCCACAACATTGAGACCCTGGGGCAGATGTCCTGTAATCCGGCCATTGGCGGCATTGGCAAGAGTCATCTGGTCAAGGAAATCGACGCTCTGGGCGGCGCCATGGCCGAGGCTACGGATCAGGCCGGTATCCAGTTCCGCGTGCTTAACAGCCGCAAAGGGCCTGCGGTGCGGGCCACCCGCGCCCAGGCGGATCGGGTACTGTACAAGGCGGCCATTCGCCATACCCTGGAAAACCAGCCCAATCTGACGCTGTTCCAGCAGGCGGCGGACGATCTGATTGTGGAAAACGATCAGGTCACCGGCGTGGTCACCCAGACCGGTATCCGCTTCAATGCCCGGACCGTGGTGCTGACCACCGGTACCTTCCTCGGTGGCGTTATCCACATCGGCATGCAGCAGCATTCCGGCGGCCGCGCTGGTGATGCACCGGCCAACGCCCTGGCCAAACGCCTGCGGGAACTGCCGTTCAACGTTGGCCGTCTGAAGACCGGCACCCCGCCACGGATCGACGCCCGGTCTGTGGATTTCTCGGTGATGCAGGAGCAGTGGGGGGATGATCCCACGCCGGTCATGTCGTTCATCGGCAGCCGGGACCAGCATCCCGAGCAGATGTGCTGTTACGTCACCCGGACCACCGAGGAGACCCACGACATCATCCGCAGCGGCTTCGACCGTTCGCCGATGTTTGCCGGTAACATCGAAGGTATTGGTCCCCGTTATTGCCCGTCCATCGAGGACAAAGTTAATCGTTTTGCCGACAAGGATTCCCACCAGATCTTTGTGGAGCCGGAAGGGCTGACGACCAACGAGCTCTACCCCAATGGCATTTCCACCAGCCTGCCGTTTGATATCCAGCTGGCGGCGGTGCGCTCCATTCCGGGGTTCGAGAACGCTCACATTACCCGGCCGGGTTACGCCATCGAGTATGACTTCCTGAACCCCCAGGATCTGCGCCATACCCTGGAAACCAAGTTTATCCAGGGGCTGTATTTTGCCGGCCAGATCAATGGCACCACCGGCTACGAGGAGGCTGGCGCCCAGGGCCTGCTGGCGGGCATCAATGCTGCGCTGAAAGCCCAGGACAAGGAGCAATGGTATCCGCGCCGCGACGAGGCCTACCTGGGCGTGCTGGTGGACGACCTGATTACCATGGGCACTTCCGAGCCCTATCGCATGTTTACCAGCCGTGCCGAATACCGGCTGATCCTGCGGGAAGACAATGCCGACCTGCGTCTGACCGAAACCGGTCGCAAGCTGGGTCTGGTGAGCGACGACCGCTGGCAGAAGTTCAACGACAAGCGCGAAGCCATCGCCACCGAGCGCAGTCGCCTGGAATCCACCCGCATTCATCCGAATACGGACGCCGGCGAACGGGCCAACGGGTTCCTTAAACAGCCGATGAGCCGTGACCAGTCGCTGGCGGAACTGCTGCGTCGTCCCGAGATTGCCTACAAGCACGTGGCCGAGATTGGCGCGGCGCAGGCGGACGATCCGGTGGTGGCCGATCAGGTGGAAATCGAGATCAAGTACGAAGGCTATATCTCCCGTCAGACCGACGAGATTGAGCGCCTGCGTCGTAACGAGAACACCGCGCTGCCGGTGGATCTGGACTACGATGCCATTGGCGGCCTGTCCAACGAGATCAAGCAGAAGCTTAAGACCGTCCGCCCGGAAACTGTGGCCCAGGCCTCCCGTATCCAGGGCGTGACCCCGGCGGCAGTGTCCCAGCTGCTGGTCCATCTGAAAAAGCGTGACCTGTTGCGCAAGCAATCGGCCTGATCCGCGCTTATGAGTGACGCACTCTGGCAGCGCCAGCTCGAGGACGGGCTGGCTGACATGGGACTTGATCTCAGCGCACACCAGCAACAGCAGTTGCTGGCCTTCCTGGCATTGTTGAACAAGTGGAACCGGGCCTACAATCTCACAGCGGTGCGTGATCCGCGGGAGATGGTGTCGCGCCAGCTGCTCGACAGCCTGAGCATCCTGCCGTTTGTGACCACGGACCATCTGCTGGACGTGGGCGCCGGCGGCGGACTGCCCGGAATTCCCCTGGCGATTGCCCTGCCGGACAAGCGGTTTACCCTGCTCGACAGTAACAGCAAGAAAACCCGGTTCCTGACCCAGTGTGTGCTGGAGCTGGGCCTGGACAATGTTGACGTGATTCACGGGCGGGCGGAAAGCTGCGGTCCGGATCTCCGTTTCAGCCAGATCAGCAGCCGTGCCTTTACCGCACTGGAGAACCTGGTGGCCTGGTGCGGGGATGTGTTGGCAAATGACGGTGAGTTCCTTGCCATGAAAGGTCAGTATCCGGATGATGAAGTAGCTGCGCTTCCGGCCGGTTGGCAGGTAAAATCCCGTCATCCGTTGACCGTACCCGCCTCAGACGGCGAACGGCACCTGCTGGTAATCAGCCGGGCAGGGCAACCCCAGTAATTCAGTATCAAGGAGGCAAGACATGGCGCGCGTGATTGCAGTGACCAATCAGAAAGGCGGTGTGGGTAAAACCACCACCTGCGTGAATCTTGCCGCCTCTCTGGCTGCGACCAAGCGCCGGGTATTGCTGGTGGATATGGATCCCCAGGGTAACGCCACCATGGGCAGCGGTGTGGATAAAAATGCCCTGGAACTGTCCGGTTACGACATGCTGACCAAGCGTGCCACCGCCGCCGAAGTGACGTTCCTGGCGGAGGCCTCCGGTTTTGACCTGTTGCCTGCCAATGGCGACCTGACCGCCGCGGAAGTGGAGCTGATGAACGAGATCGGCCGTGAACACCGTCTGCGCCTGGCCCTCAATACCGTTCGTGACAATTACGATTACATCCTCATCGACTGCCCGCCATCCCTCAGCCTGCTGACCGTCAATGCCCTGTCTGCCGCCGATACCGTGTTGATTCCCATGCAGTGTGAGTATTATGCCCTGGAGGGCCTGGCAGCCCTGATGAACACGGTCGAGCAGATACAGGAAACGGTGAACCCCAACCTGCAGGTCGAAGGTATCCTGCGTACCATGTACGATCCCCGCAACAGTCTGACGCTCGACGTATCCGGTCAGCTCAGCGAGTACTTTGGTGACAAGGTCTACCGGGCGGTGATTCCCCGTAATGTACGCCTGGCGGAAGCGCCCAGCTACGGCGTGCCGGCACTGAAATACGATCGTGCCTCCAAGGGGGCCGTGGCCTATCTGGCGTTGGCCGGTGAAATGGTCCGTCGTCACAAAGCGCAAAAGACATCCACGTCGGTTGCCGTGTAAACTACGGCTCCTTTGCACATTGATTTTCATCGGGAAGAATGACAAACACCATGGCGGCGAAGAAACGAGGACTGGGTGAACGCGGACTGGGCGCCCTGCTACAGGGTTCCAAGGTCAATCTGGGTCAGGAACTCCATGACCACGATGGCGAACTCCGCGAAGTACCGATCGACCTGATCCAGCGTGGTCGTTACCAGCCCCGTCGTGATATGGACCCGGCCGCCCTGCAGGAACTGGCGGACTCGATTCGTCAGCAGGGCGTCATGCAGCCGGTGGTTGTCCGCCCCATCGCCGAGGGTCGCTACGAACTGATCGCCGGCGAACGTCGCTGGCGAGCCACCCAGATGGCGGAGTTGGACAGCATTCCGGCGATCATCCGTGATGTGCCGGATGAAGCCGCCATTGCCATGGCGCTGATCGAAAACATCCAGCGCGAAAACCTCAATCCCATTGAAGAAGCGTTTGCCCTGCAGCGGCTACAGGACGAGTTCGGCCTGACCCAGTCCCAGGTCGCGGAAGCGGTGGGTAAAAGCCGCACGACCATCACCAACCTGTTGCGCCTGATTGGTCTGACCGAAGACGTCCGCCTGATGCTGGAACACGGCGATCTGGAGATGGGGCACGGCCGCGCGATGCTGACTTTGCAGCCGGAACAGCAGATGCAGGTGGCCAAGCAAGTGGTGGCCAAGTCCCTGTCGGTGCGTCAGACCGAGGCCCTGGTCCGCCGCGTGCAGCAGGAAACCCCGGATCGTAAGAAGCCCAGGGGCGAAGTGGATCCGAATATCCGCGCACTGCAGGACGACCTGGCCGAGCGACTGGGTGCCCGGGTATCCATCGACCACGGTCAGAAAGGTAAGGGCAAGCTGGTCATACAATACAGTTCCCTGGACGAACTGGATGGTATTTTGGGCCATATCAAGTAAACCGGCCTATTTTTCTACATCTCTGGTCCACCTACGAAAGTCTCTTTTAAAAATCGCACACAACATGTAGTGGTGAAAATTTGAGTAGGCGCCTATTTGTGTCAGAAAAGGCGTGGAGTCAGAGATTCTGCCGTTTCTCGCGGGTTGGCGAGGGTTTGGTTTTGTTGATTCGTGCACATTGAACACATATAATCTGCGGCGCTCGTATCGGTGTATTTGCTTATTTTTTAAACGGCACCGGACCAAGGCACCGTATTCACGGGAAAAACATGACGAAGGCAGCTCCTGGCGGTATCGGCCGTCCGCCCATCGCACGATGGTTTGTAATAGAAAGTGTGGTACTTGTCTTCGTGAGCCTGGCGTTTCTTTTTCGTGGTCAGGTTTCCGGTTATTCAGCGCTTCTGGGCGGACTTATTTTTCTACTGCCCCACGGTTACTTTGCGCTCAAGGCATTCCGCTACTCCGGCGCGCGGTCTGCCAAGAAGATCATGAGTTCTTTTTACCAGGGTGAGGCCGGCAAGCTCATCCTGTGCGCCATCCTCTTCACGATGGTGTTCAAATGGATTCAGCCGCTTGATATAGCGGCACTTTTTTTAACATTTGCGATCATGCTGGTCACCAATTGGTTGACACCGCTTCTGGCGGGCAGCAATACGCAGCAAAGCTAACAGGACCTGGGAAACCGTTATGGCAGGAAGTGCATCCGAATATATCCAGCATCACCTCCAGAACCTTACCTACGGTAAACTGCCGGCAGGCTATGAGCGTGCCGACGGAACCGTAATCGAAGAGAGCACCTGGACCATGGCGCACAACGCCGCCGAAGCCTCCGATATGGGCTTTTGGGCAGTGCACGTGGATTCGCTGGGCTGGGCCGTCGGCCTGGGTCTGATTTTCCTGATCCTGTTCCGTATGGCGGCCAAGCGTGCTACGTCCGGCCAGCCTGGCGGGCTGCAGAACTTCGTCGAAGTCATGATCGAATTTGTCGATACCAGCGTGAAGGAAACCTTCCACGGCAGGAACAAGGTTATCGCTCCCCTTGCCCTGACGATTTTCTGCTGGGTGTTCCTGATGAACCTGATGGACCTGGTACCGGTAGATTTCCTGCCGCAGCTGTTCCACCTGATGGGTCTGGAATACATGAAGGTCGTTCCGACCACAGACGTTAACGTCACTCTGGGCATGTCCCTGTCTGTGTTTGCGCTGATCATCTACTACAGCGTGAAAGTCAAAGGCGTAGGCGGCTTCCTGGGCGAGCTGACCCTGCATCCGTTCTCCTCCGACAACCTTTTCCTGAAGGTTCTGCTGATTCCGGTGAACCTGCTGCTGGAAGGCGTGAGCCTGCTGGCCAAGCCGATTTCACTGGCCCTGCGTCTGTTCGGTAACCTGTACGCCGGCGAGCTGATCTTTATCCTGATTGCACTGCTGCCGCTGTGGGCACAGTGGACTCTGTCTGTGCCCTGGGCGATCTTCCACATTCTGATCATTACCCTGCAGGCATTCATCTTTATGATGCTGACCATCGTGTACCTGAGCATGGCTCACGAGGACAATCACTGATCGGGCAGCACTGAGCCGTAGTTTTAAACCCTTAACCCTTAAACTGAAAACCTAAACTGAAAACTGGGAGTTATCATGGAAACTGTAGTTGGAATGACCGCGATTGCCGTTGCACTGCTGATTGGCCTGGGTGCCCTGGGTACTGCGATTGGCTTTGGTATCCTCGGTGGCAAGTTCCTGGAAGGCGCTGCGCGTCAGCCGGAAATGACCCCGATGCTGCAGGTTAAAATGTTCATTGTTGCAGGTCTGCTGGACGCCGTAACCATGATCGGTGTTGGTATCGCACTGTTCTTCACTTTCGCCAACCCGTTTGTCGGCCAGATCGCCGGTTAATCGAGTCGCCAGAGCCGGGGTTATGCCCCGGTCAGATGATTCTTAACAAAACAGGCGAGAGGTGAAGACGTGAACATTAATTTGACGATGATTGGTCAAGCCATCGCGTTCTTTATCTTTGTCGTCTTCTGCATGAAGTACGTTTGGCCGCCGATTATGGCTGCCCTGCAGGAGCGTCAAAAGAAGATCGCTGACGGACTGGCTGCCTCAGACCGCGCATCGCGCGATCTGGAACTGGCTCAGGAAAAGTCAGCTCAGGAACTGCGTGAAGCCAAGCAGCAAGCCGCCGGCCTTATTGAACAGGCCAACAAGCGCGCTGCCCAAATTGTGGAAGCATCCAAGGATGACGCCCGCAAGGAAGGCCAGAAGCTGATTGAGCAGGCCAAGGCCGAAATTGAACAGGAGCGTAATCAGGCTCGTGATGCTCTGCGTGGGGAAGTTGCCGCCATTGCAATCGCTGGTGCTGAGAAGATCCTGGAAACCTCTGTCGATGCCTCCAAGCACAACGAGATGTTGGAAAAACTGGCGGCAGAACTTTAAACGACGAGGTTCATCATGGCAGAACTGAGAACGCTGGCCCGTCCATACGCAAAAGCAGCATTTGCCGCCGCTCAGGAGCACGAACAACTGGCTGAGTGGTCCCAGGTGCTGACGGTTGCCGGACAGGTCACCGCGAACGAAGACATTCGACAGCTTCTCGCGAATCCGGAGCTGGAAGAGCAGAAGAAAGCCGATCTGATTCTGGAGGTCGTCGAAGACGGCGTCACGGAGCAGGTGCGTAACTTCTTCGCAGTGCTGGCGGCAAACCGCCGGCTGCCTCTTCTTCCCGAGATTGCAGCGCTCTTCAACACGTACCGGGCTGATCTGGAGCGCACTGTTGGTATTGAAATAACCGCAGCTTTCGAGCTGACGGACGAACAGCAACAGCAGCTCGCCCAGGCGCTCTCCAAGAAACTCGAGCGGAAAGTGTCACTCGCAGCGTCAATGGACAAGTCTCTGATTGGTGGCGCGATCATTCGCACCGGCGATCTGGTCATTGACGCCTCTGTACGCGGAAAGCTGACCAAGCTGGCCGACGCTCTGGGCTCCTGATTTCAGCACAAGGTTTGAGGATATTGGCATGCAGCAACTGAATCCATCCGAGATCAGTGACATCATCAAGAAGAGAATCGAGAAACTCGATATCTCTTCCGAAGCAAAAAACGAAGGTACGATCCTGTCGGTTTCTGACGGTATCGTACTGATCCACGGTCTCGCCGACGTTATGTACGGTGAGATGATTGAATTTGCCAACGGCATATTCGGTATGGCCCTGAACCTGGAGCGTGACTCCGTGGGTGCGGTTGTACTGGGTGACTACGAAGGTCTGGCTGAAGGTCAGAAAGTTCGTTGTACTGGTCGTATCCTGGAAGTTCCGGTTGGTCCGGAGCTGATGGGGCGCGTTGTCGACGGTCTGGGTAACCCGATCGACGGCAAGGGCGATCTGGGCACTGACCTGACCTCCCCGGTCGAGAAAGTGGCACCGGGCGTTATCGCACGTCAGTCGGTAGACGAGCCGGTCCAGACTGGTCTGAAAGCCATCGATACCATGGTACCGATCGGCCGCGGCCAGCGTGAGCTGATCATCGGTGACCGTCAGATCGGTAAGACCGCTGTAGCGATCGACGCGATCATCAACCAGAAAGACTCCGGCATCAAGTGTATCTACGTTGCCGTCGGTCAGAAGCAGTCTTCCATTGCCGCTGTTGTGCGCAAGCTGGAAGAGCACGGCGCCATGGACCACACCATCGTGGTTGCCGCCGGTGCTGCCGATCCTGCTTCCATGCAGTTCCTGGCACCGTACGCCGGTACCTCCATGGGTGAATACTTCCGTGACCGTGGTGAAGACGCCCTGATCATCTACGATGATCTGTCCAAGCAGGCTGTGGCTTATCGTCAGATTTCCCTGCTGCTGCGTCGTCCGCCGGGCCGTGAAGCGTATCCGGGTGACGTTTTCTACCTGCACTCACGTCTGCTGGAGCGCGCATCCCGCGTGAACGCCGATTACGTTGAGAAGCTGACCAACGGTGAAGTGAAAGGCCAGACCGGTTCCCTGACCGCGCTGCCGATCATCGAGACCCAGGCCGGTGACGTATCCGCGTTCGTACCGACCAACGTGATCTCGATCACCGACGGCCAGATCTTCCTGGAAACCAACCTGTTCAACTCCGGCATCCGCCCGGCGATGAACGCCGGTGTCTCCGTATCCCGGGTTGGTGGTTCCGCCCAGACCAAGATCATGAAGAAGCTCGGCGGTAACATCCGTCTGGCCCTGGCCCAGTATCGTGAACTGGCCGCTTTCGCCCAGTTTGCTTCCGACCTTGACGAAGCAACCCGTAAGCAGCTTGAGCACGGTCAGCGTGTAACGGAACTCATGAAGCAGAACCAGTACAGCCCGATGTCTGTGGCTGAAATGGGTACGGTTCTGTTTGCAGCCAACGAAGGCTTCCTGGACGACGTTGATGTTGAGAAGGTTGTTAAGTTTGAAGCGCAGATGCTTGACTGGATGCGCTCCGAACAGAAAGAACTTCTCGACAAGATCAACGAGAAAGGCGATTACAACGACGAAATCGCTGCCGGCCTGAAAGCTGCACTTGAGAAATTCAAGACCACTCAGAGCTGGTAATAAATGGGCCTGCAACGAGTTGCAGGCCGATTTTTGAGCAACGAGTGTCTAACTTGAGAAGGCAGTGAGTTATGGCCGTCGGCAAAGAAATACGTAACCAGATTTCAAGCATCAAGAGCACGCAGAAGATCACCAGCGCCATGGAAATGGTGGCGGCGAGCAAGATGCGCAAGGCTCAGGAACGCATGAAGGCGACTCGCCCTTATGCCGAAAAGATGCGTCAGGTTATCGGGCACATTGCCAAGGCAAACGTTCAGTACAAGCACCCATTTATGGTCGAGCGCGAAGTAAAACGCGTGGGCTATATTGTGGTGTCGACTGACCGTGGCCTGTGTGGTGGTCTGAACGTCAACCTGTTCAAAGCGCTTGTCCGTGACATGCGAGCGTGGAAGGAGAAAGGAGTAGAGGCTGATCTGTGCGCCATCGGACAGAAAGGTGCTTCTTTCTTCAAGAGCTACGGCGGTAACGTCGTTGCGGCGCTGACCCATCTGGGGGACAGCCCGAGCTCTGACAAACTCATCGGCAACGTCAAAGTCATGCTGGATGCGTTCTCGGAAGGCAAGATCGATCGTTTGTATCTGGTCAGCAACGAGTTCGAAAATACCATGACGCAGACCCCGCAGGTCGAGCAGATTCTGCCGCTGCCTCCGGGGGAAGACGAAGAAGAGATCAAGAACCAGTGGGATTATCTCTACGAGCCCGATGCCAGGCAGATCCTCGATGGCCTTCTGCCACGTTACATTGAATCCCAGGTGTACCAGGGTGTGGTAGAAAATCTGGCATGTGAACAGGCAGCCCGGATGATTGCCATGAAGAGCGCAACTGATAACGCCGGTGGCATCATCGACGAGCTTCAGCTGGCTTACAACAAGGCACGTCAGGCAGCCATCACCCAAGAGATTTCGGAGATTGTGAGCGGCGCGGCTTCGGTCTGATCCCGCCAGCAATCCAACTGGTTTTATTGACTATCAAGATAACGAGGAACCGAGCATGAGTAGCGGACAAATCGTTCAGATCATTGGCGCGGTTATCGACGTGGAATTCCCACGTGACTCCGTACCCAACGTGTATGACGCACTGCTGCTTGAAGGTGGCGAAACAACTCTGGAAGTCCAGCAGCAGCTGGGTGACGGCATTGTTCGTACCATCGCGATGGGCAGCACCGAAGGCCTGAAGCGTGGCCTGAAAGCAGAGAATACCGGCAAGGCAATTTCGGTACCGGTTGGTACCCAGACCCTGGGCCGTATCATGGATGTTCTGGGTCGTCCCATCGACGAACAGGGCGAGATCGGCGAAGAAGAGCGCTGGGCTATCCACCGCAAGGCACCTGGCTATGCAGATCAGTCTGCCTCTGCCGACCTGCTGGAAACGGGCATCAAGGTTATCGACCTGATCTGTCCGTTCGCCAAGGGTGGTAAGGTTGGCCTGTTCGGCGGCGCCGGTGTTGGTAAGACCGTTAACATGATGGAACTTATCAACAACATCGCGAAAGAGCACTCCGGTCTGTCCGTATTCGCCGGCGTAGGTGAGCGTACCCGTGAGGGTAACGACTTCTACTACGAGATGAAGGACTCCAACGTACTGGACAAGGTTGCGATGGTATACGGGCAGATGAACGAGCCTCCCGGAAACCGTCTGCGTGTGGCCCTGACCGGTCTGACCATGGCCGAGAAGTTCCGTGACGAAGGCCGTGACGTCCTGTTGTTCGTGGACAACATCTACCGTTACACTCTGGCGGGTACCGAGGTATCTGCACTGCTGGGTCGTATGCCGTCTGCGGTAGGTTACCAGCCGACACTGGCCCAGGAGATGGGTGAGCTGCAGGAGCGTATTACGTCCACCAAGACTGGCTCCATCACGTCTATCCAGGCGGTCTACGTACCGGCGGATGACTTGACTGACCCGTCTCCGGCGACCACGTTCTCGCACCTGGACGCCACCGTTGTACTGAGCCGTGATATCGCTTCCAAGGGTATCTACCCGGCGATCGATCCACTGGATTCCACCTCGCGTCAGCTGGATCCGCTGGTTATCGGTCATGAGCATTACGAAGTGGCCCGTGGCGTGCAGACCAATCTGCAGCGCTACAAGGAGCTGAAAGACATCATCGCCATCCTGGGTATGGACGAACTGTCAGAAGAAGATAAGCTGACCGTAGCCCGTGCCCGTAAGATCGAGCGTTTTCTGTCCCAGCCGTTCCACGTTGCTGAAGTATTCACCGGTTCCCCCGGTAAGTACGTTTCCCTGAAGGAAACCATCAGCAGCTTTAAGGGCATCCTCAACGGTGACTATGACGATATGCCCGAGCAGGCATTCTACATGGTTGGTACTATTGAGGAAGCGGTCGAGAAAGCGAAGGAAATGAAGAGCAAGGCGAAAGCTTAATCTGAGCCGAAGCACTTGTTTCCGGATCGATCAAAGAGGCAACTGACATGGGTATGACCGTGCATTGTGATGTGGTAAGTGCCGAAACAAAGATCTATTCCGGATTGGTAGAAATGCTGATCGCAGCGGGCTCTGAAGGTGACCTGGGTATTAGCCCGGGTCACACGCCGCTGCTGACCGAGCTGAAGCCTGGTCCCGTTCGGATTATCAAGCAGGGCGGTGAGGAAGAAATTCTTTACGTGTCCGGCGGATATCTGGAGGTCCAGCCCAATCTGGTGACTTTGCTGGCTGATACCGCGGTTCGTGCAAAGGATGTGGACGAAGCTGCCGCACTCGAAGCTCAGAAAGAAGCCGAGAAAGCACTTGCCGACAAGACCGGTGAATTCGAGTTCTCCCGTGCCGCTGCAGAGCTGGCAGAAGCTGTTGCCCAGCTTCGTACGATCCAGCAGCTGCGCAATAAAATGCGCTAAGCAGCCGGGTTTCGGGATTACCGAACACCAAAGCCGCATCCTGAGTGGCTGGAGTTCCAACGCTTGGCGTTGGCGCTCCAGCCATCAAGGGATGCGGTTTTTTTTTAACCGAAGACAATTAACACCCGGGAGCCTGACGTTTCCATGAGCCCGCTACACGTTGTCATTCTGGCCGCCGGCCAGGGTTCCAGAATGAAATCCGCCCTGCCCAAGGTTCTCCACGCCGTGGCTGGTCGCCCCATGCTCCATCATGTCATTGTGACCGCCCGTCAGCTAGAGGCCGAGCAGATCCATGCGGTGATCGGCCATGGTGCCGATCAGGTCAAGGCCGCGACCTCGCAACAGCCGGTAAACTGGGTGCTGCAGCAGGAACAGCTTGGAACCGGCCACGCCGTGGCGCAGGCATTACCGGACTTGCCCGATGACGCCAGGGTACTGGTGCTCTACGGCGATGTACCATTAACCGGCGCCGGGACTCTGGAAGCGCTGGTGTCGAAGATCGATAACGACACCCTGGGCCTGCTGACAGTGACCATGGACAACCCCAACGGCTATGGCCGGATCATCCGCGACAGTGAGGGCAAGGTGACCTCCATCGTTGAACAAAAGGACGCCAGTGAAGCCCAGCAGCAGATCCGCGAAGTGAATACCGGCATTCTCGCGGTCTCGGCCCGTCGGCTGAAAGACTGGTTGCCCCAGCTTTCCAACCGCAACGCCCAGGGCGAGTACTACCTGACCGATATCATTGCCATGGCTGTCGAGCATGGCATGCAGGTCTCCGTGTCCCAGCCTGGGGATGCCTTTGAGGTGCAAGGTGTGAATAACCGCCTGCAGCTTGCGGAACTGGAGCGCTGGTATCAGCGCCGGGAAGCGGACCGTCTGATGACGGAAGGCGCCACACTCGCCGATCCCGCCCGCATTGATGTGCGTGGTAACCTGTCCATCGGCAATGACATCCTCATTGACGTCAACGTGGTGTTTGAAGGTGATGTTGAGTTGGCCGATGGTGTCTCGATCGGGCCGGGTTGTGTGATCCGCGATGCGAAGATTGCCGCTGGCGCTAAGATCCAGGCCCATTCGGTCATCGAAGGCGCCGAAATCGGTGCCAATGCCCAGATAGGACCGTTTGCCCGTCTGCGTCCGGGCACCCGTCTGGCCGATGACACCAAGGTGGGTAACTTCGTCGAGACCAAGAAAGCGGTTGTGGGTGAGGGCAGCAAGATAAATCACCTCAGTTACGTGGGTGATGCCTCTCTGGGCCGTAATGTGAATGTGGGTGCAGGGACCATCACCTGCAATTATGATGGTGTGAACAAGCATCAGACAACGATTGGGGATGGTGTGTTTGTGGGCTCCAATACGTCCCTGGTGGCGCCGGTAACGGTCGCTGAGGGCGCCACTATTGGTGCCGGTTCCACCATTACCCGTGATGTGTCTGATCGGGAACTTGCGGTCGCCCGTGGTCGCCAGCGCAACATTGCGGACTGGGACCGACCGGTCAAGAAGTCCTGATTGACCCGAAACACAGAAAACTATCTGACAGGTGAATAAAACATGTGTGGCATTGTAGGTGCGGTATCGGAACGTGAGGTCCAGGGCATTCTTCTGGAAGGCCTGCGCCGGCTTGAATACCGGGGATACGATTCCGCCGGTATGGCGGTCATGGATGGTGGCAATACCGTGCAACGCGCCCGGGAAGTGGGCAAGGTCGCAGCACTGGCAGACGCCATTGGTGCCAACGCTCTGGATGGCACGGTGGGTATTGCCCATACCCGCTGGGCAACCCACGGCGAACCGTCCCGCCTGAATGCCCACCCCCACATGTCCGGTGACCGCCTCGCCATCGTCCACAACGGCATCATTGAGAACTATCAGGAGCTGCGGGAAGGCCTGAAAGCCGAAGGCTTTGAGTTTACTTCCCAGACCGACACCGAAGTGGTCGCCCACCTGATTGAGAAGCACTACCGTGACCAGGGCAATCTGTACGATGCGGTGAAATCCGCCATTGGCCTTCTTCGGGGTGCCTACGCCCTGGCGGTGGTCCATGCCGATGAGCCTGACCATCTGGTGGTCTGCCGTGAAGGCAGCCCGCTGGTGATCGGCGTAGGTATTGGCGAGAATTTCATCGCTTCGGATCAGTTGGCGCTGTTGCCTGTTACCGACCGATTCATGTTCCTGGAAGAGGGCGACATTGCCGATGTCCGTCGTGATCGTGTCGAGATCCATGACCGTGATGGCAGAATCGTGGAGCGCCCGGTTACCCGTTTCGAACACGGTGCGGACTCCGCCGACAAGGGCGAATACCGCCACTTCATGCTCAAGGAAATCTATGAGCAGCCACGGGTGATCAAGGCCACCATGGAAGGTCGACTGACCGACACCAGGGTGCTGGAACAGGCGCTGGGCACCTCTGCGGGAAAACTGCTAGAGAACGTCCGTCACGTTCAGATCATTGCCTGCGGCACCAGTTACCACGCAGGCATGGTGGCGAGGTACTGGATCGAAGAACTGGCCGGGGTTCCCTGTTCGGTTGAGGTGGCATCCGAGTTCCGTTACCGCAAACATGTTATACAGCCTGACACCCTGTTCCTGTGCATCTCCCAGTCCGGTGAAACCGCCGATACTCTGGCCGCTCTGAGACAAGCCAAGAAGGCGGGGTTCCGCGCAGCATTGGCGATCTGTAACGTGCCGGGCAGCTCCCTGGTACGGGAATCTGACCTGGTGATCATGACCCAGGCCGGCCCGGAGATCGGTGTTGCCTCCACCAAGGCGTTCACCACTCAATTGACCGCCCTGCTGATCTTTACGCTGGCATTGGCGCGCCACAATGGACTGTCCGCTGAAGCCGAAGCAGAGATCGTGGAAGCCATTCACCTGTTGCCAGGTCAGGTCGACCAGATACTGGCGCTGGATGCCGAAATTGAGGAAATGTCCCGGGCGTTCATGGACAAGCACCACAGCCTGTTCCTGGGGCGGGGCTCACAGTTCCCGGTAGCCCTGGAAGGCGCGCTAAAGCTGAAGGAAATCTCCTATATCCACGCCGAGGCCTATCCGGCGGGCGAGCTCAAGCACGGACCGCTGGCGCTGGTCGACAGCGACATGCCGGTGGTCACGGTTGCGCCCAACAATGACTTAGTGGAAAAACTGAAATCCAACCTGGAAGAAGTCCGCGCACGAGGGGGCGAACTGTTCGTGTTTGCCGACAAGGCGGCTGATGTGAAGGCCCAGGATGGCATCCACGTGATGCAGTTGCCTTCGGTTCACGCAATCACCGCGCCGATCGTCTACACCGTTCCGCTTCAGCTGCTGTCCTATCATGTGGCGGTACTGAAAGGCACAGACGTGGATCAGCCACGGAACCTGGCGAAGAGTGTGACGGTGGAATAAACGGGGTCAGATTCCCTGGGTTCCGGCTGACCGACTTCGACCTGCGCGGGTTGCAGCCTTTGATCTGTGGCCCGCATTGAATCATTGGTATCGCCCGTTTTTGTTAACCTGATCACAGTTCTAGTTTGGGGCTCCGGTCTCCACTCAGTGAATCGTCAGCAGTTAACAAAAACAGGTGTGCTCGATGAACAATAATAAGAATGCGTTAATCATGGCTTTGAGCGTTGCTCTTGCCGCTTGTGGCGGAGGCAATAGCGATGTATCAGATCCCCCCGACACTGGCCCATCCGACGTTGCGTCAGAAATCGCCGAAAAGTCGGCTCCCGATTGTTTCAAGAACAGTTGGGTGGCGGGCACAACTGAGCTCTGCAACGGCACTCTCGTCTATTACGACTATATCTACGACGACTATGGCGCCGATAACGGGTTGATTTCGCTGGATCCCACTCTGCTTAATGTGTTGAATCGTGGTGGCAGTGCGGGTCAACCGGTTGCCAATACTCCCGGGCTATTGTCGCCAACGGCAGGGGATCAACGGTATCCGCAAGGGCTTGAGAACACCGCCGACCTTGTTCGCCTGACGCTGGAGATTGATGGCAACCGTCTTCTTATCCAGGCGGAACTGAATACCCTGATCAACCCTAATGATGCCATTCTTGGGGTGGCCATCGACAGTGACGGTGATTCAACCAGTGGCGGAGGTCACTGGGGCGACCTTGATATTCGCAGTGATGGCTGGGATCACCTCTTCGTCAGTGATGATGGCGATCCTGAAACCAATCTGATCGAGATTGAGGCCGATCTCCCCGCGGGTGAGCAGTGGCGTATCCAGGCTGCTGTTGCACAGCCGGACGGTACCGTCATGAATGTCGCTTATCGGGGAAGGCAGGAACAGGCCAAGGCAGACGGTGGACCCAATCAGTTCCTGTCGGGGTCCGGTAATTTCTGGGAAGACAACCAGGCCCAGGTGCTCGCCACAGGGGATATTACGCCCTTCTCTGAAACGGTGGACGTTATGGACCTGAGGCGGGGAGCGACCCGAGAGCAGCCAGCTGCGACAGGGTTTCATCAGCGCGTCTACACCTCTCATTACCCGTTGGGCGAGGGCATTTCAATTCCCGGCGAGCCTGGTCGGGATGGTGGTGGAACCTTCTGTGGCCAGTCCTTTAATTACCTGGGTAAATATCAGCCCTATGGTGTTTATGTCCCTGAACAGGTGACGAGCGAAGATCAGCCGCCCGGACTGATGGTCGTGATGCACGGCTGTGAAGCGAATCACGCCAGCCAGATCAACCAATCGAACATGCAGCGTCAGTTTGCCGATAATCTGAACCGGATCATGGTGGCTCCGCTTGGCCGGGGGCCCTACGGATTTTATACCGGAGCTTCCGAGCGTGATGTGCTGGATGTCATGGCGGACATTTCATCCGCTCACACCATTGATGAGGAACGGGTCTTTGCATCGGGATACTCCATGGGCGGATTCGGAGCATTGCACATGGCCACCCATTACCCGGACAAGTTTGCCGGGATGGTGAATTGGGTTGGACACACCGGTGACTTGCTAAACCTTCCGAGTGCTGAACCGACTGTTGATAAGCTACTGTCTGACGCTGGCGATACGTTGTTGCGCCCGGTCATTTCGTCACTGTTGGGCAGCATTGCCGACCCAAAAACCGGTACCGAAAACGTCATCGATTACCTGGGCAATCTGCGGCACGTACCGAGTGCTCACCTCTACGCGGGGGCGGACGAGCTGGTGCAGATCCAACAGGCACTGGCTATTGCCAGCCGCCTGGCAGCGACACCCGGCATTGACTATGAATTCTATTTGCATCCGGTTGCGGAACATCTGACCTTTCTTTTCTTCGATGACTGGGCCAAAGAGGCGGAACTGAGCGCTGACTGGGTCAGGGTATCCAATCCCTCCAGGGTCTCTTACCTGTTCGACCCCCGTTTCGATTATCCAGAGCTGGACATTGTTCATGATCGCGCCTACTGGATCAGCGAATTACGGGCCCGGGAAGCACTTCCAGCCCAGGTTGATCTGCATTCGCTTGGGTGTGGGGATGCCGAGGTGGTCTTCGAAACCGGAGCGGATGTCGGCGAGAGTCCGACACCCTGGGCCAGCAATTTCCGTCATCAGTCCGGGGAGCAGCCCGTATCCGCGATACCAGTGCTCAACGGGACTCTCACCAATGTTGGCAGTGCAACACTGGATCTGGATGCAGCTTGCCTTGCGGGCATGCCAGTTGAGTACTCAATTGAGTCTGATGGACCGGCTAACCTGAAAATGAGCGATGGCCGCGTTCTTGATTTGGTTGCGGGCCAAAACGAGGGCGTTTTCTGAAAAGGGCCCGCAGGATTAGGATCCCATGCCTTGTATGTGGCAGTAAAGTTGTTGTAATGCCGAGTTATTTGCTACTTTCTATGGCAGTCTGTTTTTAGTGACAGAAGAGATGTGTCAGCGGGAGAGACTGAGTCGCACAATCGTGTGATCAGCGCCGAAGGAGCAACTGCCCCGGAAACTCTCAGGCAAAAGGACCGCTGACATGAAGACTTTCCGAAGAGCTGTCGACGACTGCGTCAGTCGGCACACCGAAGGAGCAAACCGCCGGTTTCACTGAAACGGTGCGTGAATCTCTCAGGTTCCGTGACGGAAGGGGTGCTTTCTACCGCTCTGGGTAGGAAGGTAACCCTGGACGCGTCCCGGAAAGTGCCCTGGAGAGTGTGATGAAGCGTGCCATGAAGAAGATTGCAGTTATTGGTGGTGGTATCACCGGTATCACCACAGCTTACACCTTGGCCAAACGCGGCCTGGATGTGACCGTATACGAAAAGCACCGTTACGCGGCGATGGAAACCTCATTCGCCAACGGGGGCCAGCTGTCCGCCTCCAATGCGGAGGTCTGGAATAACTGGCAGACGGTCATCAAGGGCATCAAGTGGATGTCCCGCCGCGATGCGCCGCTGCTGGTCAATCCCAAGCCTTCCTGGCACAAACTGAGCTGGTTTGCCGAGTTCATCGCTGCGATTCCCCAGTACGAAAAGAACACCACTGAAACCGCCCGTCTGGCGATAGCCGCTCGTGAGCATCTGTTTAATTGGGCTCAGGAAGAAGGCATCGATTTCGACCTGAAGAAACAGGGCATTCTGCACATCTATCGCGACAAGGCGGGCTTCGACCATGCTGCCAACGTCTCGAAACTGCTGGCTGCCGGTGGCCTGGAGCGCCGGGCGGTGACTCCGGAGGAAATGCGCGCGATTGAACCCACGCTGGCGGGTACCTATTACGGCGGTTTCTATACCGAGAGCGACTCCACCGGCGATATCCACAAGTTCACCAACGGTCTGGCCGAGGCAATCCTGCGCCTTGGGGTCAGGACCTGCTACGGACACACGGTCACCGAACTGAGCGCGGACCAGAACCACGCCTGGGTGACCGCCGATGATGGGGAGCAGCAAAACCGGGATACGTTTGATGGCGTGGTCATCTGTGCCGGCGTGGGTAGCCGGGCATTGGCGGCGAAGCTGGGGGACCGGGTCAACATCTATCCGGTCAAAGGCTACTCCATCACCGTTGAGCTCGATGACGAGGACTCCCGCAAATCAGCGCCCACCGTCAGCCTGCTGGACGATGCCACCAAAATCGTTACCAGCCGGCTCGGTGATGGCCGCTTCCGTGTTGCGGGTACCGCGGAATTCAGTGGCTACAATCGCGATATCCGGGATGACCGGATCAAGCCGCTTACCCGCTGGGTCGAGCAGTGTTTCCCGGGGGTCTGTACCCGACGTGTGGTGCCGTGGGCGGGGCTGCGGCCCATGCTGCCCAATATGATGCCGCGAGTCGGGGCGGGTCGCCTGCCTACGGTGTTTTACAACACCGGTCACGGTCATCTGGGCTGGACCCTGTCGGCGATCACCGCCGAGATGCTCGCGGATTCGGTCGAGATGGCATCGTCAAACGGGCCCTGACACTCAGGGCTCTCTTGTCGCTTACTCTTTCACCTGTTTTCTGGTACTATTCGCGCCCCAAAACAACACGCGCACCCGGAAACCTGTTCCATGCCCGCCCCCGAAAAAAACGTTCTGATGATCACTCCGCCCTAGCGTTGGGCTGATCTGTGCTGGTTAACTACGACCAATGGCGGTGATTTTTACCACCAGTGGGTGACTGACCGGTACACAAATATCAAGGAAGATGCGGCTTCCCTGTCGCATTATGGCTATCGTCCGATCACTCAGAAGATTTTTGTAATGCCTACTTCGGTCATCTCGGGTTTTACCCACAACTTTCTCGGCAAGGCTCCTGTCTGGTACAAGCAGGTCATCCTGCTGTTTCTGGCTATCAACCCCATCTCGCTGTATGTCTTTGGTCCCGGTGTCACCGGCTGGCTGTTGATCGGTGAGTTCATCTTTACCCTGGCGATGGCGTTGAAGTGCTATCCGCTGTTGCCCGGTGGCCTGCTGGCCGTGGAAGCTCTGCTGATTGGCCTTACCACGCCCGACGCAGTGTATATGGAAGTACTCACTAACTTTCCCGTTATCCTGTTGCTGATGTTCATGGTGGCCGGCATCTACTTCATGAAGGAGCTGCTGCTGGTGACCTTCACCCAGATTCTGGTGGGGGTCCGGTCCAAATCGGCGCTGTCGCTGCTGTTCTGCAGTGCTGCTGCGTTGCTGTCGGCGTTCCTGGATGCGCTGACGGTCACGGCGGTCATCATCAGTGTGGCGGTCGGCTTTTTCTCGGTGTACCACAAGGTGGCATCCGGTAAGGGCTACCAGCACAAGGATCACAACGCCAACAGCGATGACGACGTGATCGAACTGCATAGGGAAGATCTGGAAAACTTCCGCGCCTTCCTGCGCAGCCTGTTGATGCACGGGGCGATCGGGACCGCCCTGGGGGGCGTGGCCACCATGGTGGGTGAGCCCCAGAATCTGCTGATTGCCAAGGTGGTGGGCTGGGATTTTGCCAGCTTCTTCCTGCACATGGCGCCGGTGAGTATTCCGGTGCTGTTTGCCGGCCTGACCACCTGCTGGCTGCTGGAGAAGCTGCGCTGGTTTGGCTATGGCGGCCGCCTGCCGAAACCGGTACGGCGCGTGCTGGAAGAGTTTGCCGATAACGAGCGCAACAAGCGCACCAAGGCAGATCAGGCGGCCCTGTGGATTCAGGCGCTGGCGGCGCTGATCCTGGTGGTGGGGCTGGCGTTCCATCTCGCGGAAGTCGGACTGATCGGCCTGCTGGTGATCATCCTGATTACTTCGTTCACCGGTATCACCGATGAGCACCAGATCGGCAAGGCGTTCCAGGAATCCCTGCCGTTCACCTCGTTGCTGGTGGTGTTCTTCGCCATCGTGGCGGTGATCCACGAACAGCACCTGTTCAAACCCATTATCGAGTATGTCCTGTCACTGCCGGTGGAGCAGCAACCGGGCATGTTCTTTATCGCCAACGGCCTGCTGTCGATGATCAGTGACAACGTCTTCGTTGCCACCGTCTATATCAGCGAGATCAAGCAGGCACTGGATGCCGGTAGCATCAGCTACGATCACTTCCAGACCCTGGCTATTGCCATCAACACCGGCACCAACCTGCCGAGTGTGGCAACCCCCAACGGACAGGCCGCGTTCCTGTTCCTGCTGACTTCCGCCATCGCGCCCCTGGTCCGGCTTTCCTACGGCCGGATGGTGATTATGGCTTTCCCGTACACCATCGTTATGGGCGCCGTCGGCCTGTTCATGGTCATTAACCACATCTGAACATTGCGGCTTTATACTCCCCGCCGGGCTTTGGGCCGGGCGGGGATGCCGTCGTTTTATCGTCTTGAATTAACCGGATACTTCTATGATCAAATCGTTGAAAGACAATTGGCTCTCTAACGTGCGCGGTGATCTGCTGGCAGGCATCGTGGTGGCGCTGGCGCTGATTCCCGAGGCCATCGCCTTTTCCATCATTGCGGGTGTGGACCCAAAGGTTGGTCTGTACGCTTCCTTCTGTATTGCCGTTATCATCGCGTTTGTGGGCGGCCGCCCGGGCATGATCTCCGCCGCTACCGGCGCCATGGCATTGCTGATGGTGACCCTGGTGAAAGAACACGGCCTGGAATACCTGCTGGCCGCGACCCTGCTGACTGGCGTATTGCAGATCGGCGCCGGCTACCTGAAGCTGGGCGGGCTGATGCGCTTCGTTTCCCGCTCGGTGGTGACCGGCTTCGTCAACGCCCTTGCGATCCTGATCTTCATGGCTCAGTTGCCGGAGCTGACCAACGTCACCTGGCATGTCTATGCCATGACCGCCGCCGGTCTGGGTATTATCTACCTGTTCCCGCTGGTTCCGGTGGTGGGGAAAATCCTGCCGTCTCCGTTGATCTGTATTGTTGGCCTGACCGCAGTGGCAATGTACCTCAACCTGGACATCCGCACGGTGGGGGATATGGGCGAGCTGCCGGATACTCTGCCCATCTTCCTGTGGCCCGATGTGCCGCTGAATCTGGAAACGCTGATGATTATCCTGCCGTATTCCGTGGCACTGGCCGTGGTCGGCCTGCTGGAGTCGATGATGACCGCCACCATCGTGGACGATCTCACCGATACCACCAGCGACCGCAACCGCGAGTGCAAGGGCCAGGGCATCGCCAACATCGGTTCCGGCCTGCTGGGTGGCATGGCCGGCTGCGCGATGATTGGTCAGTCCATTATCAACGTCAAATCGGGTGGTCGTGGCCGTTTGTCCACGCTGACTGCCGGCGTTTTCCTGCTGGTAATGGTACTGGTGCTGGATGCCTGGCTGGTGCAGATTCCAATGGCGGCGCTGGTGGCGGTGATGATCATGGTGTCCATCGGTACCTTCTCCTGGGATTCCATCCGCAACCTGAAGGAACATCCGCTGTCCACCAACATCGTGATGGTGGTGACGGTGATTGTCGTGGTTGCGACCCATAACCTGGCGTTTGGTGTGCTCGCTGGCGTACTGCTGGCGGCGCTGTTCTTTGCCAACAAGATCGGCCACTTCATGATTGTCAGCTCCGATCTGGATGAAGCCAGTGAAACCCGTACCTATCGTGTGGTGGGTCAGGTCTTCTTCAGCTCGTCCGAGAAATTCACCGCCTCGTTCGACTTCAAGGAAGCGGTGGACAGGGTGGTGATCGATCTCAGCCGCGCTCACTTCTGGGACATTACCGCTGTAGGCGCCCTCGACAAGGTGGTGATCAAGTTCCGGCGTGAAGGCGCGGATGTCGAGGTCATCGGCCTCAATGAGGCCAGCGCCACTATCGTTGACCGATTCGGCGTACACGACAAGCCGGATGCTGTTGACCAGCTGATGGGGCACTGATATGACTACTGATCTTTCTCAAGGCGGTGCCGATACAAACCCGCATAATGACAACAAGAACCCGAACCAAGGTAGTGAGGTAACCATGACCCGGATCGTAGGATGTATCGATGGTTCCAGAGCGGCATCGGCCGTGTGTGACTATGCGGCATGGGCCAGCCAGCGTATGGGAGCTCCGCTGACCCTGTTCCACGTTCTGGATCAGGAACGGTATCCGGCTGAAACCGATCTTGCAGGCAACATCGGCCTGGGTAGTCGGGAACACCTGATGGAGGAGTTGGCGGAGCTGGACCAGAAGCGCAGTAAGCTGGCTCTGGAGCAGGGGCACCACATGCTTAACGCCGCGGAGGAGCGGGTGAAATCCCACGGTGTTGAGGATGTGATCAAGCGCCAGCGCCACGGTGACCTGACCGACTCCCTGCTGGCCATTGAAAACGAAACCCGCCTGCTGGTGATGGGCCTGCACGGGGAAACCAGCACCGAGCGCGATGTGCACATTGGCAGTCAGCTGGAAACGGTGATCCGCAGTGTGCACCGTCCGATCATGCTGGTGCCGGATGACTACTCGGAGCCCCGCAGTGCGATGCTGGCGTTCGACGGTTCCGAGACCGCCTTCAAAGGTGTAGAGCTGTTGGCCAACAGCCCGGTGTTCAAGGGTTTTCCCCTGCATCTGGTGATGATCGGTCCGGACACCAACGACCGCTGGGAACAACTGAAGAAGGCCGAGCGCATGTTGGCGGACCTGGGCTGCGAAGTGCACCTGGCCATTCGTGCCGGCGATGTGGAGAAAACCCTGCATGCCTACCAGGAAGAGCACGACGTTGATCTGTTGGTGATGGGGGCTTATGGCCATTCCCGGATTCGCCAGTTCCTGGTGGGCAGCACCACGACCAATATGCTGAAAACGGCGAGAAAGCCCCTGGTGATTCTGCGCTAGGAGCACTGGTTATCGTACATAGCTGGTCGGGTCTGTTAATCTTCAGGGAATGCACCTTGAAAGTGATGATCTCTATGGGCAGACAGTGGTGCCGGTTAGTTATGGGGAGGGTAATGGCCACCTTGGTGGTGGGGGTTGCCCTGATGGTGACGGGGGGAGTCCAGGCAGACGACAGCCGCCCTGTGCTGCGGATCGCTTATGCTGAATTCCCCCCCATTGAGTACCGCGACGCCGATGGCGAGGCAGCCGGGCTGTTTATCGAACTGACACGCAAGGTGGCCGAAGAAGCCGGCTACACACCGGACTTTCTCTACTTGCCGGTGGGGCGAATCTACCTCTACATGAAAACCGGAGAGATTGATGTCTGGCCGGGTTTGACCGCTATCCCGTCTCTCAGGGAAGAGGTCCTGGAAAGCTGGGTAAGACCGATCCCTGTGCAACTCAGTGCCTGGCATGTGGATGGTACACCACCGCTGACCCACTTAGATGACCTCCGGGGAAAGACAGTGATTGTCATCAGTGGCTATACCTACGGTGGTTTGCTGCAGAAACTGCAATCCCGGGAAGATGTTCATATCACCGAAGCACCTAATCATCGGGCCGGCGTTGATATGCTGAAACGTCAGCGGGGGGATTATCTGCTCGATTACCGACAGCCGGTACTCGATATTCTGAACCAACCCTCGGACCGGGTTCTGAGACACTCCGAAGTACGCACACGTCATGGTGCCTGGCTCTATTCCCTGGCCAATCCGAGAGCCAGCATCCTGCGGGAAGAATTTGATGACGCCTATCAACGGCTCGCTGAACGCGGCGAGGTGCCCCCCGCGCGGGAGTTCGAGCAGGGCTATTTCATCATTCCCGGTTTCCCGGAAGACCTCCCGCGTTAATTCACGGGTTCAGCTTGAGGTCACCGTACCAGGCGGTGGCTGACTCCCCGGTATTGTCTGAGTCTGACATGATGGCCACGCCTCTCAGACGTGGCGGCTCCTCGCCGAACGCCGCCCGGTAATCGGCCACGATATCCCGCTCCACGGTGACCCATTCCCCGACCTTATCCTCACCAGAGGTGACCGCAATCATCATGGTTTCCTCGGCGTAAGGGTTGGCCACGGTTTCCCCCTTCGCAAGCTGGTTGGCCCAGATGTAGTTGATGGCATTGCCCGGTAGCTCTTCGCCAAACAGGGCTTCCACGGTCTTGCGCTTGGCACGCTCGAACCAGCCGGCCTTGTCCGGTTCGAACTCGAACGCCACATAGATGCGGGCAGGGTAGTCGTCCCCGGACTTCTTGCGGGCATCCCCTTTTTCAAACGTGTTGGATACCTTCCACTTCCATCGCAGGATCAGCGAATCCCCGGGCGCCACATTCAGGCGGGCAATCAGGCCCGAGGCACTGTTGCTGGTTTGCGCTTCAATTACCTGGGTACCGTCTTCCTCAATCAGGCTGTAGGTTGTGTGGCGATCGATTTTCGGAAATTCCAGCGGCTCCCAGCCATCGTCCAGGTTGGCCATTTGCGAGAACGGCTTGATGGTGGTGTCTGCTACGAGAGCCCCGCTGGCGAGCAGCAATGCCGCCCCCAGAAACAGGGTTTTCAGTGAATTCGGCTTTCTCATATTCAACGTCCTTTGATGAACCCTTGGCCTGTGTCGTTGACCACGGCAGTCCTGAAAAGTGCCTTGTTGCCGTGGCATTTCGTGTATATAGTGCTCATATCCTTGGTCATATACCAGATATAGTGTTTATTTTGTAAACACTACAACGGTATCGGGAATCCGGTGAGACTCCGGAACTGACGCGCAGCGGTATTGGGGAACGAGCGTGGCACCATGACACTGGCAAGGAGCCCCTGGTTACCTCCTGAATCGCTCTGAAAGCCAGAGGCGACTCAGGAGGTAACCAGGGGCTCCTTGCCGGGAAGTCGCCACGCAAGGCCGAACCACACGGTTCACGCCCCTGAGTCCGAAGACCTGCCAGGGAAAACAACTGCACCTTCGCGTTCAAGGTGAGCAGGTCGGATCCGAACTCATTCCTCCCCTCTCCCTGGCCCTCTCCCGCCAGGGGAGAGGGGATAGATGGCGCTCTGTACCCGATTCTCTGCCTACGCGAAGGACATGCAAACCACGCGTATTCAGGAGAACCGACATGTCCACCGCCACTGCGGCCCACACCCCGGCCGACGCATCCCAACCAGACGATACCGCTTCCCTTCAGGTAATTAAACGCAACGGCACCCTCGTTGGATTCAATCCGGCGAAAATCAGCGTCGCCGTCACCAAGGCCTTCCTGGCAGTGGAAGGCGATAAAGCCGCCGGCTCGGCGCACATTCACGATGCCGTGCAGCGGGTCACCGAGCAGGTGATACACGCCATCAGCCGGCGCCTGAAAGCCGGTGGCAAAGTGCATATCGAAGACATCCAGGACCAGGTGGAACTGGCACTGATGCGGGCCGAAGAGCAGAAAGTCGCCCGCGCCTACGTACTGTACCGGGAAGAACACGCCCGCGAACGCGCACGCCACGCGCCGATGGAAGCGCACCCGCACCTGACCGTGAAACAGGCCAATGGCGACACCGTGCCGCTGGACCTGGGCCTGATGAAACTTCAGGTGGAACAGGCCGCTGCCGGGCTGGAAGGGATCAATGGCGAGTCCCTGGTGGAAGACGCGCTGCGCAATCTCTATGACGGCATCGGCGAGGAAGACGTGCTGTCAGCGCTGGTAATGACCGCCCGTGGTCGCATCGAACAGGAACCGGACTACAGTGCGGTAACTGCTCGGCTGTTGCTGGAACAGCTGCGGCTGGAAACCGCCACAGCTCTGGAGCTGCCTCGCAGCCTGCCGCTGGCGGAGATTTATCCCCAGGCCCTGAGCGCCTTTATCGACGCCGGCATCCAGTACGAATTGCTGGACGAGGCCCTGGCCACTTTCGATCTGGAGCGACTGGGCGCCGCCATCAAGCCGGAACAGGATCTGCAATTCGGCTTCCTCGGCCTGCAGACCCTGTACGACCGTTACTTCCTGCACTGGAACGGCGCCCGCCTGGAACTGCCCCAGGTGTTCTTCATGCGCGTGGCCATGGGCCTGGCACTGCGGGAAGATAACCCCAACGAACGCGCCATCGAGTTCTACAACCTGCTGTCGTCCTTCGACTACATGGCATCCACACCGACGCTGTTCAACAGCGGCACCCGCCATTCTCAGCTGTCCTCCTGCTACCTCACCACCGTGGGTGACGACCTGGAAGGCATCTACGGCGCCATCCGCGACAACGCCATGCTCTCCAAATGGGCTGGTGGCCTGGGCAATGACTGGACTCCGGTGCGGGCACTGGGCTCCCACATCAAGGGCACCAACGGCCAGAGTCAGGGCGTGGTGCCATTTCTGAAGGTGGTCAACGATACCGCGGTGGCGGTGAACCAGGGCGGCAAGCGCAAGGGCGCGGTGTGCGCTTACCTGGAAAGCTGGCACCTGGACATCGAGGAGTTCCTGGAACTGCGCAAGAACACGGGTGACGAGCGCCGCCGCACCCACGACATGAACACCGCCAACTGGGTGCCGGACCTGCTGATCGAGCGCATGCGCGAAGACGGCGAATGGACACTGTTCTCACCCAGCGATGTGCCGGACCTGCACGACCTGTACGGCAACGCCTTCCGTGAGCGCTACGAGCACTACGAGGCGCTGGCGGAGCAGGGCAGGATCAAACTGTTCAAGAAGATCTCTGCCAAACAGCTCTGGCGCAAGATGCTTACCGTGCTGTTTGAGACCGGCCACCCGTGGATCACCTTCAAGGACCCGTGCAACCTGCGTTCTCCGCAACAGCATCAGGGCGTGGTGCACAGCTCCAACCTGTGCACCGAAACCACCCTAAACACCAGTGCCGACGAAATCGCCGTGTGCAACCTGGGCTCGGTGAACCTGGCGGCCCATATCCGCGATGGCGAGCTGGACGTACAACGGCTGGAACAAACCGTGTCCACTGCCGTGCGCATGCTCGATAACGTTATCGACATCAACTATTACGCCGTGCCCCAGGCGCGAAACTCCAACTTCAAACACCGGCCGGTCGGCCTGGGCCTGATGGGTTTCCAGGATGCGCTCTATCAACTCGGCCTGCCGTACACCAGCCCGGAAGCGGTGGAATTTGCCGATGTGGCCATGGAACAGCTGAGCTACTTTGCCATCCGTGCCTCGGCCACCCTGGCCGGCGAACGAGGCGCCTATGAAACCTACGAAGGCTCCCTGTGGCACCAGGGCACCCTGCCCATCGACTCCATCAACCTGCTGAAAGAGGCCCGCCGGGAAGGGGATCTGGCTGTAAACACCAACGCCCGGCTGGACTGGACTCCGGTGCGGGAACTGATCGCGAAGAACGGCATGCGCAACAGCAACGTCATGGCCATCGCGCCCACCGCGACCATCTCCAACATCGTGGGAGTGTCCCAGTCCATCGAACCGGCGTATCAGAACCTGTTTGTGAAATCGAACCTGTCCGGCGAGTTCACCGTGGTCAATCCGTCGCTGGTCCGCGACCTCAAGGCCGAAGGCCTGTGGGACAACGTGATGGTCAACGACCTCAAATACTTTGACGGCAGCGTGCAACAGATCGACCGCATACCCAATGAGCTGAAAGCCCGCTACGCCACCGCTTTCGAGATTGATCCAAGATGGCTGGTGGAAGCCGCAGCAAGGCGCCAGAAATGGCTCGACCAGGCCCAGAGCCTCAACCTGTACATGGCCGAACCCAGCGGCAGGAAGCTGGATGCCCTGTACCAGCTGGCCTGGGAACGCGGCCTGAAAACCACCTACTACCTGCGTTCCCTGGGCGCCACCGGCGCCGAAAAAACCGCCCCCGTCGCCGCGCCGCAACCCCAGGTATGCAGCATCGACGAGCCCGACTGCGAAGCCTGCCAATAATTCCGGAGATCCATCATGCTCAACTGGGACGACGAACCAAACACCCAAACCAGGCCGGCCACCGCCGAGGGCCCGGCCCCCGTCAACGTTGACGACAAACGCGTTATTAACGGCGAAACCGACATCAACCAGTTGGCGCCGTTCAAGTACCCCTGGGCCTGGGAGTACTTCATGAACGCCAACAAGAACCACTGGACCCCGCTGGACGTCAACATGGCCCAGGACGTCCACGACTACCACCACCGCCTGACTGAACCGGAGAAGCACGTGTACGAAAACGTGCTGGCGTACCTCACCACCTCCGACATCCTCGCCATGCGCAACATCGGCCTGGCGGTGATGGAGAAAATGAGCGCGCCGGAACTGCAGATCTACCAGGCCCGCCAGGTGTACGAGGAAGCCATGCACACCTGGGCCTACCAGCACTGCATCGAAACTCTCAACCTGGACCAGAGCGAAATCTACAACCGCTACCGCGTGGTGCCCGCCATCAACGGCAAGATCCAGATGGCCAACCGCCGCCTGGACGCCGCCATGCGTTCCGACATGAACCTGCGCAACAAGGACGACCTGCAGGAATTCATCATGTCCTACCTGTTCTTTGCCGCGGTGTTCGAAGGTGCCTGGTTCTACAACGGCTTCAGCCCAATCTTCGCCCTGCAGCGCCGCGGCCTGATGCGCGGCACCGGCGAACAGCTGCAGTACATCCTGCGGGACGAAGCCATGCATTTCTCCTTCGGCCTGAAAGTGGTGAACCAGATCCTCGAAGAGGAAAACATCACCCTGGATCCGAAAGCCGTGCGCGACATGTGGGACGAATCCGAAGCCGCGGAAACCGCCTATGCCAACTACATCCTGCGGGACCCGATCCTGGGCTACTCCGCCGAGTACCACAGCGAACAGTTCCGCTTCGTGGCCAACCGCCGGGCCAGAACGGTAGGCCTGGAAGAGCCGTTCCCGGGAGCAAAGAACGTCTCGCCCTGGCTCGACGAGCAGGCCACCATGCGTAAGGAGAAGAACTTCTTTGAGACGCGGGTGATTGAGTATCAGACCGGGGCGCAGTTGGAGTGGTAGACCGCGCCGGAAAATGAATGGAAAAACGGTCATTGCGACCATGAACTGGGCACAACTTTGTTTATGAGTAAATTAACTCATGAATTCATATGCTTACAGTTGATTCCGAAATTCGGGATAGTAGTCGCAATGATCGTTTTTGCATTGTGGTTTTAAAGGCTTAGTGCACGGAACTAATTGACGAGGCTGGATTTTCTGCCTAGTTTTGGAGGATTGTTGAATTGAGATATGAGTCAGTGGAAAAGTGATCATTAAGACTCATATACAACTGTTACACCGCATGAATACAAGTGAGTTCGTCGTTTACTATGTAATAGCGGTATCAGCGATCTTTTTGCTGATCTCACTGGTGCGTTTTTCTAAGCTGAAACCATTGTTTGGGGCCCGACAAACCTTGGCATTGGTTGAGCAGAATCATCGCGCTCGTCTGGACCGGTTGGTTCAGTTGGGAATCAGAATTGAAGGCAGGGGTCCTATACACTTTATAGCGCCTCCACCCTACACTCCCGACGAAGAATTGGAGGTTGGTGCCGAGATGGATGTTTGGGTTTCAGATGAACTTCCCGGTGTGGTCTTGAACACAAAGCCTACCTTCTCGTCATTGGTGGGTCGGGCATTGTATCCAGCGGTCTGTGTCGCGTTCGTTCTTCTGATGCCCATCTTCTTCATTGTTCAAAGCCAATTCGATGGGGTGTAACAAGGCCAGTCACGGCGACGCCTACTACATTGCGGCTTCGCCTCCACTTCGTAGCCGCGCATGCTGGCGGCGTTAGTGATCCTGTCGCCTGTTCAATTAATTGGTATAATAGGCTCACGGGCCTTTGAGCCCGGTGGCGAAAGCCTCCGCAAATATCTTGTTTCGCGATGACCCATTCTGTGAGTGCGGCCAGACCCTGACATCGCATCTCAAGTTGCTTTAGCAACGGTTGAGGTGTGTATGTCTGATCAACCTAGAAACTCTTCCACTGCTATTCTGTTTTTGTCAGTCTTGATCTTCGTCGCATTGTTCGCGACTGCATTGGTTTACCTTATGTATAGCGAGGATAAGGGGCTAGCAGCCGAGCAGATTTTGAACCATCTGAAAGAGCTTTCGCTGTTGGCGGCGGGCTATATCTTTGGTGAGAGAAAGGCCGCGCCCTAATCTCAAAATCACTAACAAAACGGTCAACCGGACGCCAAAAGCGTGGCGCTTTTGGTTCCCTCCGCTTCGCTCCGGCGCCGGTTACCTCAGCGTTATGAGTCCGAGTTACCCACGAACAGTAGACACCTTCTATAGTTAGGGTAGCCCCTAGCACGGAGGTGCTCCATGAGCCGCAAGAAGACCCAGGCCTACACCGAGGAGTTTCGTCGGGAAGCCGTTCGCAGAT
>NZ_CAMYMK010000008.1 GCF_947259545.1 uncultured Marinobacter sp. | reverse complement strand
TTGTCAACCGCTTTCTGAAGAAATTCAAAAATCATTTTCTTCAGTACTTTCAAACAGTTGCCTTTCGAATCCGGAGCCGCCTGAGTGGCTTACCCCTCGAAAGAGATGCGCATTCTACAGAGCTCAGGCGAGGTGTCAACGGGTTGTTCAAAACTTTTTTCAACAACCGTCAAAACGCCCTCAAACATCCACCTTTACAGCTGCTGCAGAACGGGTCGCGTTTGCCCTGGCTTCTTCAATGGATTCTGCTTTCGCAAGTGCCACCCCCATCCGGCGACGCCCTTTCAGTTCCGGCTTACCAAACAACCTTATCTGAGTATCGGGCTGACCCAGTGCATTCTCAAGACCGGAATAGGACACTTCAGAAGAATCACCTTCCGGGAGTATGACAGCTGAAGCGGAAGGGCCCTGCTGACGAATCGCCGGTACCGGCAACCCCAGGATTGCACGGGCGTGAAGTGCAAACTCGGACAGATCCTGGGAAACCAGTGTCACCAGGCCGGTGTCATGGGGGCGAGGTGAAACTTCGGAAAACCAAACCTCATCTCCCTTTATGAAGAACTCAACCCCGTAAACGCCATAACCGCCAAGATTCCCCGCGACAGCTTCCGCTATCTCCCTTGAGCGGGCCAACGCTTTCTCACTCATCGCTTGCGGTTGCCAGGACTCCCGGTAATCGCCGTCCTCCTGGCGGTGACCGATCGGGTCGCAGAAGGAGATGCCGTCCCGGTGCTTGACGGTCAGCAATGTGATTTCATAGTCAAAGTCGACAAAGCCTTCAACAATCACTCGCCCCTTCCCTGCTCTGCCGCCAGTTTGCGCATACTCCCAGGCCGCCTCTATATCGCTTTCCGTCTTGACGGTACTTTGCCCCTTACCGGAGGAGCTCATCACCGGCTTCACCACCAAAGGCAAACCGACTTCCCGCACCGCAGCCAGATAATCCTCCCGGGTCTCCGCAAACCGGTACGGAGAAGTAGGCAGCCCCAGCTCTTCCGCTGCAAGCCGTCGGATCCCTTCTCTATTCATAGTGAGATTGACGGCTCGGGCCGTCGGAATTACCCGATACCCCTCTTCCTCAAGCTTGACCAACTCCGGTGTTGCAATCGCCTCAATCTCCGGAACAATCAGATTCGGCCGCTCCTGCTCAATAATCGCCCGAAGCGCCTGGCCATCCAGCATATCCACAACATGACTACGATGGGCAACCTGCATCGCCGGCGCGTTGGCGTACCGATCAAGCGCAATCACCTCGACACCAAGTCGCTGGAGCTCGATGACGACTTCCTTGCCTAACTCCCCTGAGCCACAGAACAGGACTTTAAAGGCATTTGATTTAAGCGGTGTACCAACGTGTAGGCATTCAGACATCATTCAGGGTTCCTGTAGCTTCAAGATTTACAGCGCAACTTTCTCTTCACGCTTGGCAACTTCTTTAAGAACGTCACGGCGCTCATCATTTGTCATCCGAGTCCAGCGCATGATCTCATCACTGGTCCGGTGGCAGCCGATGCAGACATCGTTGGCATCCAGGGCGCAGACGCTGACACAAGGGGAACGAACTTTATCAGCCACCTTCATTATTCAGGCTCATACGGTGTCAGTTGGCCAAGATAGCGCTCGGCATTCTGGACATAATGCACGGCACTGAGCTCCAGCATCTTTTTCTGGTTGTCATTCAGTTCGCGCTTTATCTTGCCAGGCGACCCTACAACCATGGAGCCATCAGGAACTTCCATACCCTCGGGTATCAGGGTGTTGGCACCGATCAGGCAGTGCTTGCCAATCTTTGCGCCATTGAGAATCACGGCATTGATACCAATCAGCGAATAATCACCAATGTCACAACCGTGAAGCATCGCCTTGTGGCCAACTGTGACGCCTCTTCCCAGCGTCAGGGGGATCCCCGGATCGGTATGGAGCACGGAGCCGTCCTGCACATTGGACTCGGGGCCAATGGTAATCAGGTCGTTATCCCCCCGGATAACCACGTTAAACCAGACACTGGCTTTGTCCATCAACCGGACACTGCCAATAACCGTTGCGTTGTCGGCAACATACTGACCATCGCCCTGCAGTTCGGGCCTGCGGTCGCCTAACGAATAAAACATATCAGCCTCCTGTGCGGGAAGATTTGGGAGCGGGCGGCTCAAGAAGGTCTATGCCAACGTCGTACACGGCGTTGAGAAAATCGACCAGGACGACGGCCGACAGCCCCCAGATCTCGTAACGCTCCCATCGATAGCATGGAACATAAAAAGTATGATTCAGAAAGTCGAGGGCATCCGTGCGTTCCCGCTTGTCCTCGAGGAAAAACTCCAGCGGGACCCGGAAGATACTCTCGATTTCGTGGGGATTGGCAGTTAAGGGATGATCGTCGGGAATAACACCAACGTAAGGAGTGACGAGTATGCCATAACGGGACATCACCTGACTGAGCGGAGCAACAACTCGCACCTGGTCAGGCGGCAAGCCAATCTCCTCATGGGTTTCCCTGAGCGCAGTCGCCGCCAGGGACGGATCCGTCACATCCCGCTTCCCCCCGGGGAAAGCCACCTGCCCGCGATGTGTATTGAGATTCGCCGATCGCAGCGTAAACACTATTTCCGGATTACGCTGATCGTCCGTGACCGGCACAAGAATTCCGGCCTCCGGGTAATCCAGCGCCAGCTGACGAGGCGCATACCCGGCAAGTCGTTCTTTGAGGAGATCGTGCAAAACCCTGCTCCATTTACGACTGACTATTGAATGAGACAGCGGCAGCACAGATCGTTAAACTTGCTACCAAACATTTCTATAAGTATACGGTGAAACCCATGAAATACTGCAGCACATGCGGCCATCCTGTTGAACAACGAATACCACAGGGCGACAACCGCCACCGCTATGTGTGCGTGAGCTGCGAAACCATACATTACCAGAATCCCCGTATCGTAGCGGGCACGGTTCCCGTTTGGGAAGGTCGCATTCTGCTTTGCCGGAGGGCAATCGAACCTCGCTATGGTTACTGGACCCTGCCGGCCGGTTTCATGGAGAACGCAGAAACCACCATCGAAGCGGCCGCCCGGGAAACCCGGGAAGAGGCGCTGGCCGAGGTCAACATCGATGGCCTCTATACCATTATCGATGTACCCCACATCAATCAGGTCCACATGTTCTACCGCGCGACGCTGATCGATGGCACCTACGGGGCCGGAGAAGAATCCCTGGAAACCCAGTTGTTCGATCTTGATGACATTCCATGGGACGAGATTTCATTTCCGACGGTACGGAAAACCCTGGAGCTCTACCTGGAGGATCTGAAACAGGAATCCTTCCAGGTACATGTCAGCGATATTCGCTACTCGATTAAAGCTCGTAAGTAAGACCGGCTACAGAGCCTCCATTCGGTAGACTTCGTAGGCGGGCTCTTCATAAGGGTGCGCCTTTTTGAAGGCCTCCAGCGCCTGACCGATGAGGTCATCCCTACATACGAGTTCGACCTTGAACTCATCGACCACTTCCAGCTCACCCTGCTGACCAAGAAACGGCTGGCTGCCATCCAAGGGACGGAACTGCCCCTGCCCCCGGCACTGCCAGGCACAACAGTCGTAATCACCAATGCGCCCAGCCCCGGCTTCAAACAACGCCGTCTTGGTTTGCTCCAGGTGTGTTTCCGGCACGAAATAACAAAGTTTGTACATGCTTTTCACTCCTCGGGACGACAGATCCAACTCACCAGAGCCGGATATTTTTTGTACAGATTAAGTATTTACCCACTTACCCACAGAATCTGTGGATAACTCTGGGGAAAGTTTTTGGGTACATGCCTCCACCCCCCGTGATTACTGCACTTCCGTTAAATTGGCGACAAATTCACCTAAAGCATTAAATCTTTATTTTTCAATAGGTTATATAAGTCGATCAAAAGTTGAACCAAAAATCATATAATTGCTCATGGATCGCACAGCATGGCACCAACAATGTGCATAAAAGTAACGAGTCAAGAGAAAAAATACCATTTCCATGAAAAATTTCCCTTGAATTATGCACAGGTTTGGGTCTTTCAGGCACAAAAAAACCGGCCTGAGGACTTGCAGTTCTGCAACCCCTCAGGCCGGTTCCGGTTTAAGCGGAGCGATCAGCCAAACCAGCGACGTGCATTGCGGAACATCCGCATCCAGGGTCCATCTTCCTGCCACTCACCAGGACGCCAGGAATGCTGAACCGCGCGGAACACCCGCTCAGGGTGAGGCATCATGATGGTGACCCGACCATCACGCGTGGTCACACCGGTAATGCCGGCCTCGGAGCCGTTGGGGTTATAGGGGTAACGCTCGGTCGCCTGAGCGCGATTGTCCACATACCTCAAGGCCACCAGCTCGCTGTCTTCCAATGCGGCAGCAGAGGTAGCACCACTAAATTCGACGCGACCCTCGCCGTGGGCAACGGCAATGGGCATGCGCGACCCGGCCATACCGTCCATAAAGGCTGATGGAGAAGACATGACTTCGGCCATCACCAGACGCGCCTCAAACTGCTCTGACTGGTTACGGACAAAGCGTGGCCACCCCTCACTGCCCGGGATCAATTCATGGAGGTTGGAAAGCATCTGACAGCCGTTACAGACCCCCAGTGCCAAGGTGTCCTGACGGTTAAAGAAGGCAGCAAACTGGTCCCGGACACGATCACTGAACAGAATCGACTTCGCCCAGCCTTCGCCCGCTCCCAGGACGTCACCGTAGGAGAAGCCCCCGCACGCGACAAGGCTGTTAAAGCCTTCCAACGAAATGCGGCCGGAAAGCAGGTCACTCATATGAACGTCAACCGACTCGAATCCGGCCCGGTCGAAGGCCGCTGCCATTTCAACCTGACCATTGACACCCTGCTCCCTGAGCACGGCGACTTTTGGCCGGGCACCGGTGTTCACAAACGGAGCGGCGATGTCCTCATTGATATCGTAACTGAGATCAACACTGAGACCGGGATCTTCCCGATCCAGCAGGTTGTCGAACTCCTCCTGGGCACACTCGGCATTATCACGCAGAGCCTGGACGCGATAGCTTGTTTCCGCCCACAACCGCTGCAGGTCTGCCCGGTCTTCATCGACCACGGCCGTGCCTTCGAAGGTAAAGCGGACACGATCGTCCTCCCTCAAAGAGCCAATCACCGAGGTATGGTCGCCAAGACCGGCTCCGGAGAACTGCTGCAGGACAAAATCGGTGTCTTCGCGGCGCACCTGAATAACCGCTCCGAGCTCTTCGTTGAAAAGCTCACGGGCAAACTGGGAGGCCTCCTCGGCCAGTCCATCCAGCTTGATATCGATACCGGTGTGACCCGCAAAGCTCATTTCAGCGAGCGTCACGAACAGACCGCCATCCGAGCGGTCGTGATAGGCCAGCAGTTTATCATCGCTGTTGAGCCCCTGGATCACCGCAAAAAACGCTTTGATATCTTCAGGGTCGTCCAGATCAGGTGCGACGGCGCCTACCTGGCGATAGACCTGCGCCAGCGCGGATCCGCCAAGACGGTTCTGGCCTGCGGCCAGGTCAATGAGGATCAGATCAGTGTCGCCGGCATCCGTTATCAGCTGCGGTGTCAAGGTCCGTGCTACGTCTGTCACCGGCGCGAAACCGCTGATAATCAGAGACAACGGCGATGTCACACTCTTCTGCTCACCGCTGTCTTCATCCCAGACGGTTTTCATGGACATGGAGTCCTTGCCTACCGGAATGGTGATACCCAGCTCAGGGCACAACTCCATGCCTACAGCACGAACGGTTTCATACAGATTCTCGTCCTCACCCGGATGACCTGCAGCAGCCATCCAGTTCGCGGACAAGCGAATATCTGACAGATTCGCGATTGATGCAGCTGCAAGGTTTGTGATCACCTCACCCACGGCCATGCGACCGGAAGCCGGAGCATCAATCACCGCCACAGGAGTTCTTTCACCCATTGCCATGGCTTCACCAGCACGGACATCGAAGGAGCTGGCCGTCACGGCGACATCACTGACCGGGACCTGCCAGGGGCCTACCATCTGATCGCGGGCCACCAGACCTGTGATGGTGCGATCGCCGATGGTGATCAGGAAGCTCTTTGAGCCCACGGACGGCAACCTCAGTACCCGCTTGATGGCATCGTTCAAGTCGATCCTGGTGGAATCAAAGATCGGCTTGGTAAATGAGGATCGGGAAACACTGCGATGCATACGGGGCGGCTTGCCGAACAACACTTCCATGGGAAGGTCCACCGGCTTGTCGTCGAAATAGGAGTCGCCCAATTCCAGATGGTGAGCTTCCGTGGCCTCGCCGATGACCGCGTAGGGGCAACGCTCGCGACGGCACAACGCATCAAACTGCTCCAGGTTCTCAGCAGCAACCGCCATGACGTAGCGTTCCTGGGATTCGTTACACCAGATCTCAAGCGGGGACATGCCCGGCTCATCACTGGGAATATCCCGCAACTCGAACTTGCCACCACGGCCGCCATCCTTGACCAGTTCCGGCATGGCGTTGGACAGGCCACCGGCACCGACATCGTGAATGAAGGCAATGGGGTTGTCCTCCCCCATCTGCCAGCAACGGTCGATCACCTCCTGGCAACGGCGCTCCATTTCCGGGTTATCACGCTGAACCGAGGCAAAATCCAGGTTCTCGTTGCTGACACCAGAATCCATGGAGGATGCGGCCCCTCCACCGAGGCCAATCAACATGGACGGGCCACCAAGAACAATCAGCTTGGCTCCGACCGGGATATGACCTTTTTCTACATGCTCGCCACGAATGTTGCCAAGGCCGCCCGCAATCATGATCGGCTTGTGGTAACCACGGACTTCCTCACCAGCTGCGCCCGGCACCTGCTCTTCAAAGGTACGGAAATAGCCCGCCAGGTTAGGACGACCAAACTCGTTGTTGAACGCGGCGCCGCCAATAGGCCCCTCAATCATGATATCCAGCGGCGAGGCAATGCGGTCCGGCTTGCCGTAACCGATCTCCCAGGGTTGCGGATCACCAGGGATATTCAGGTTTGAAACAGTGAAGCCCGTCAGACCGGCTTTCGGTTTCGACCCGCGGCCGGTTGCACCTTCGTCCCTTATCTCGCCACCGGAGCCTGTCGCAGCGCCGGCGGCAGGAGCAATCGCCGTGGGGTGGTTATGGGTTTCCACCTTCATCAGAATGTGGATATCTTCCTCGTTGTAGCCATAAACACCGGTTTCAGGATTCGGGAAGAAACGCCCACCACGACTGCCTCGAATAACAGACGCATTGTCCTTATAGGCAGACAGAACGCCGTCACTGTTCATTTCATAGGTGTTGCGAATCATCGCGAACAGGGATTTTTCCTGCCCCTCGCCGTCGATATCCCAGGAGGCGTTGAAAATCTTGTGGCGACAATGCTCAGAGTTCGCCTGGGCGAACATCATCAGCTCGACGTCGGTGGGATCCCGCTCCAGTTCAGTGAACGATTTCACCAGGTAATCAATCTCGTCGTCCGCCAGCGCCAGCCCCAGGGACTGGTTCGCTTCCACCAGGGCATCGCGACCACCGGCCAGCACCGGGACCCGATTAAGCAGACGAGGCTCCTCGTGACTGAACAACAGCTCTGCACCACCCATCTCATGGAAGACCTTCTGGGTCATCCGGTCATGCAAGAGGGCGGCAATTTTCTCTCGCTGCTCCAGATTCAGTTTTCGATTGGCGCGGATATAATAGGCAATACCCCGCTCAATGCGCCGAATCTGACGCAGGCCACAGTTGCGCGCAATATCGGTTGCCTTGCTCGACCAGGGTGACAGAGTGCCGGGACGTGGGACCACGAGAAACAGGACCCCTTCCGGCTCTTCCACCGGGACACTGGGGCCGTATGTCAGCAATCGGTCCAGAATCGCCTGCTCGGACTCGGAAAGGTCGAACTCCAGATCGGTGAAGTGCATGAACTCGGCATAGACGTGCTCAACCTCTGGCACAATGTCCTGAAGGCGAGCGTGCAATTTGCTGGAGCGGAAAGGCGAAAGCGCTGGAGCGCCGCGAAGTTCAAGCATGATCGAAACCTGTATCGCGCGAAACTGGGAAGTCAGGGTGCCTGCCAGAACTGGCAGTAGGCACCCGGCCATCTGAAAGGCCGCCATGATACTTGAAAGCGTGGCAGGGATACAGCGCCACACGTGTAATTACGGCCATGTACAATTCACATTGTTTTGCATATAAATTAACCACATTTATTGACCGGCACGACCGGACCGGGGATCATGGCACTGTGGCAATGGACGCCACGATCAGGTATGTACCCGGATCAATCCGTCCCGATCAATGATCGGGTAAGCGCGGGTTCGTCGTACAATCAGGGTCCTGCAGCAGTTCCAGGGGAGACCAGGGATTTGTCAAAGCTTAGACTGTATTTTGCCAGCCACGCTTTACGCTGGTTGTTGCCTTCTCTACTCGTGATCATTTCAAGCGGATGCTCCAGGCCGACCACGCTTCAGGAGATCCGCTCGGAAGGTGTGCTTCATATCATCACCCGCACTGCGCCTTCTATCTATTTCGAGGGACGGGACGGCGTCACCGGCTATGACTATGAGCTCGCCAAGCGGTTCGCCGAAAAACTTGGCGTCGAGCTCAGGGTCCGCGTGGTCGAAAACAATACAGAAATTCTCTCCGTACTCGATCGTAACTTCGCCCACATCGGGCTCGCCGGCCTGTCGAATCGCCCCGAACTGGCCGACAAATACCATGCGCTTCCCACAGGCATTCAGGCGGAATCAGTGGTTATCTACAATCGTGACACTGAACGCCCAGAATCCGTGGAGGATCTTGCCGGTGTCACACTGCATCTGGTCGCCGATAGCAATCACGAGCACCGTTTAAAGAAGCTCCGGGACCAATATCCCGACTTACAGTGGCAGGTTCACACCGCGCTGGACGCAGCCGGCATCCTGGCACGGGTTCAATCCGGTGAATTCTCCACAGCGGTTGTGTCTTCAAACGAACTGGACCTCAACCACGTTTACTTCCCGCAAGTGAAAGAATCATTTTCGCTGGGTGAACCCGAGGAGTTGGCCTGGCTATTCCCCGCAGAGCAGGACGATTCCCTGACCTCGGCCGCGCGGGAATTCCTTGAGCAACTTCGGGACAATGGCACACTGGACCAGCTCGCCGAACGGTTTTATGGTCACCTCGACCGCCTCAACTACGTAGGTGCCCGCACCTTTGTCCATCACGTCAAGAATCGCCTGCCCAACTATGAAGAGCTGTTCCGCAGTTACGCCGCGGACTTCGGTATCGATTGGCGGTTACTGGCGGCTATTGGCTATCAGGAATCCCACTGGCGCCCGAACGCGGTATCGCCCACCGGGGTACGAGGGCTGATGATGCTGACCCGGAGCACCGCCGGGCAGCTGGGCGTCACCAACCGACGGGATCCAGAGGAAAGCATTCACGGCGGCGCCAAGTACTTCACCCTGGTCCATCGCAAGATCCCCGAACGCATTCCGGAGCCAGACCGGACATGGTTCGCGCTGGCATCCTATAACGTGGGGTTTGGTCACCTGGAGGATGCCAGAAGGCTGACAGAGCAGGCCGGCAGGAATCCGGACCGCTGGATGGACGTCAAAGAGTTCCTGCCACTGCTGGCCCAGAAAGAATGGTACACCAAGACCCGATATGGATACGCTCGTGGGCACGAGCCGGTCATCTACGTCCAGAATATCCGTCGATACTACGATGTCCTGGCCTGGATGACTGAGCCCGCAGAAGAGCGCCCCACCCCGGAAGAACCATGGTTTGTTGAGCTGGAGGGCGCGGAAAACAGCAGCAGCCCCACAGATTCGAAATCCGAGGGTGACATGCGGGCAATGCTACCGCGGGAACTGGGAATGATTCCGCCCACGCTTTAACAGCCGGGCCATCAGTACGACTCCCCTTCCGGAGCGACATAATCAAGCGCCGCCTCGACATGACTGGCGGCGAACCCTCGGCGAGTCAGGAATCTGGCCTGCCGTGCTTTCTCCTCCCAGTCTTCACTGATATCGAGACCTCCAAACCGCTTCAACCGCATCCGAATAGCGATCTCCGACCAGTCGCTATCATCCTTTTCATCAACGCAGGCCGGAGTGCGATGGACACCCCGTTGCTGAAGCTCCGCAAGAATACGCAACGGACCGTAGCCCAGGTCCATACGTTGACGGGCATAGACATCGGCAAAACGGTCGTCATCCAGCCAACCCTCCGCCTCATAGTCATCCAGCACTTGCTCTATGAGCCCGTTTTCGATCTTCCGCTGCCGCAGCTTCAGGCTGAGCTCCTGCCTGCTGTGCTCTCGCCGGGCCAAGAGGCGCAACGCAGCCGAGCGGGCTTTGTATTCCTGATCGTCCGGATTTTCCTGTTTTGCCATTCTGACCCTTCCCGCAAACACGAACAAAACGCTAGACTAGCCCCACTTTACCAAAGCGACTGCGATATCCCGTAGTCCGCTGACTTCTCCGGCTCCCCTGTTGGGATGCCGATGGTCGGTGCCGGCACACTGTGCCCCACACCGGGAACTGGTTTCAATATTCAAGGATACCCTGATGGCTGCATTCATCCAGAAACTGTTCAAGAACCGCAAATCCACCGGCAAATCGGGAGCGACACCGGGCACGGCAAAAGCCGTCCCCTCACCCAAGGCAGACACCCCGGAAGTGGACCTGAGAAAAGAACAGCGCGCGGAGCAACTGCAGCAGTTGGCCAACACCCCCACTGGTGAGCAGCTGGAAAAGCTGGCCATCAGCGGATTAACGGCTGACATCCGAAGCGAAGCAGCCGGACAGCTCACGGACAAATCCCGCCTACAGCGGGTACAAAAGGAAGCCAAAGGCCGTGACAAAACAGTGTATCAACTGGTCCGCCAGACCTTGCAGGACATCCGTAGCAGGGAAGAGCAACAACAGAAAACCCGGGAACGGATACAGGCTCTGGTCCTCCAGGCTGGAGAGCAGGCCCGCAGCGAGGACACCAAGCTCTATGAGGCGCGCCTGGACACCCTGCTGAAACAGTGGTCGGAGGTGGAGAAGGATGCTTCAGCGGAGCAAACCACGGAATTCCTTGAATCGGTTCGCCGCTGCCGGGAGCGAGTGGAACAGCTGAAATCCGAAGCTGAACAGGCGATCCGGCAGCAGGAACAGCAAAAGCAACGTTCGGAAACGCTCGAGTTGCTGCAAACGACACTGGATGAGCTCCGACAACAGTCGCCAGAGCAGATCCCCTCCCTGGCATCACTGGATGCGCTGCAGAAGACCCAGGAAAACCGCTGGCTGGAAGCCACCAGGGAAACGCCGGTAGAAAAACACGAACAGAAAACCTACGAAAACCGGATGCAGCCGCTGCGTAATTACATTGCAGCACTGAAGCGACTTGCTCAGCACAAGGATGAACTGACTTCCATCGCAGAAGCCCAGCCTGGGGATGAGACCCGGCAAAATTCTGCACGGGAACTGATCAAGACCATCGACTGGCCGGAAGAGTTCAGCCGGCCATCGCAGCTGGTAGCAGCGCACAAGGTAGCCGGCACCGCGAGACCAAACACGCAGCCACAACGTGACAGCAAGGAACAGAAGCAACACGCCGAGGCCCTGAGAGCCACCCTGGAAAAACTGGACGCCGCGCTAGAAGCCAAGCAGCTCAAAGAATCCAGGCAGCTGTTCAAACATGCCCAACATCAACTCAAGGATCTGGATCACCGGCACGGCAAACCGTTCCAGTCGCGCATGCAGTTATTGGGCGGGCAACTCAGGGAGCTGACAGACTGGCAGGGCTTTGCGACCGAACCGAAACAGATAGCCCTGTGCGAACAGATGGAATACCTGGCGACCCAGCCGATGGAGCCCGAGGCCAAGGCCGAGCGCATCCACGAACTGCAAAATGAATGGCGGGAACTGGGCGGCTCGTCTGACCGTGCACTCTGGAGCCGCTTCAAGGCTGCTTCGGACAAGGCTTATGAACCCTGCAAAGCCTATTTCTCCGCAAAATCCGGCCTCAAACAGGCCAATCTGGAGAAACGAAAGGCGATCTGTGAGGAACTGGAAACCTTCCTCAACAACGCTGACTGGTCCACCATCGACTGGAAGTCGGCCGAACGCATTCACCAAACCGCACGTCAGGAGTGGAAAGCAGCGTGGCCCATTGAGTTTCGTGATAATCGACCGGTTCAGAAACGCTTTGATGGCCTGCTGAAGCAGCTGGAATCTCCCCTGGACGCTGAACGTCAGAAAAACGAGGCACTGAAGCAGGACATCGTCGACCGCGCCAATGCCCTGGTGGACCACGAACCCCTCACCGAAGCGATGAATCTGGCCAAGGCACTGCAAACCGAGTGGAAGCAAATCGGCATCACCAGACACCGGGAAGACCGTAAACTGTGGCAGGCTTTCCGCAAAGCCTGTGACGAAATCTTCGCACGTCGTGATGCCCGGAAGTCTGAACAGCAGGAAGCCACCCGGGAAGCGGACGAACGAGCGGAAGCTGTGCTTGCCGAAAGCCAGGCCCTGGACAGCGATGAGTCCGATAGCAGCGTCATTGAAAACGCCCTGGGCAACCTCAAAACCCTCGCACAGAATGCCGTTTCACCGCAGGTCCGGGAACGTGTAGCGCAGGAAAAACGCCGATTGACCCAGATGCTGGACACCCTGAAAGTAAGGGGCGAAGTGCAATCCTGGCAGGCCCATGTGCAGGCCCGGCTTAACGGAAATCTGGACACCGCTGAACTTCCGGATTCATGGCCCTCGCTCGCCAGCGATTCCGACGCCATGGATGCGAGGGAACTGGTGATTCGTGCCGAGATTCTTACTGGCTCTCCCTCTCCGGACTCGGATCAGGGGCGACGAATGGAAATTCAGGTCCAGCGTCTGGCTGATGGCATGGGGAATTCCGGTGATACGGATATCGACAAGAATCGGCAACTGGAGTCGCTGGTGGCGAACTGGTGCACACAGCAACCCCAGGACGCGCTTGACAGTCAATTGGCGGCCCGCCTGAACCAGGCGATTGGAGCGCTGGCCGGCTGATGGGCTATTGATCCCGCTGATGGCTATTGATCTCGCTGATGGCTCTCCACGAAATCCCTGGCCTCCTTAACGGCGGCCAGGGATTTTTGCTTCATACCCTTTAGCTCGTCATCTCCCAGATAAAACATCATATCGATGGAATGACGGTAGTAGCGTGTTGGCAAACGGTTCAGGGCAACGCACATCACATCGGTCAGGAAGTCGGTGGTATCGGAGTCCTGTCGGGTGGCGTCGATCGCATCTTCCACCAGCCGTTCATAGAAATTATTGATTCCGTCTCTAAGGGACATCCTCACCCTCCTGTTTACCCATGCCAGTGTTTAAACCATAGATCCCCCCGGCCCCCTTGTCATGGAAGCTGTGAGCACTTTCGCCAATGCGATTGGCAGCCGGCGTCATTACCCGGGATGCCTGCAACCCGCTATGGTTACTACATCGGACAATTGTCCTGGAACAATAACCACCAGAGGAATAGAAATGACCACCGAAGCGTATATCTTCGATGCAGTACGCACCCCTCGGGGGCGCGGCAAGAAAGACGGTTCCCTACACAGCGTCAAACCCATCACGCTGCTGACCACCGTTCTCAACGCACTGCAGGAAAGAAACAGCCTGGATACCGCCCAGGTAGACGATATCGTGATGGGGTGTGTCACTGCCGTTGGCGATCAGGGGGCGGACATCGCCAAAACAGCGGCTCTGGCAGCCGACTGGGATGAAAAAGTGGCTGGCGTTACCCTCAACCGTTTTTGCGCTTCCGGCCTGGAAGCCGTCAACCTGGCAGCCATGAAAGTGCGCTCTGGTTGGGAAGATATGGTCGTGGCCGGCGGCGTGGAGGCCATGTCCCGCGTGCCCATGGGTTCTGACGGCGGCGCCTGGGCAACGGACCCCGCCACCAACCTGCACACCGGCTTCATGCCCCAGGGTATTGGCGCCGATCTTATCGCAACGATCGAAGGTTTCAGTCGTGAGGACGTGGATCGTTTTGCGGTGAAATCCCAACAAAAAGCGGCCAATGCCTGGGAAAAGGGCCATTTCGTCAAATCCATCGTTCCCGTTACAGACCAGAACGGTGTCATCATCCTGGACCGCGATGAACAGGTCCGCGCCAACACCACAGTGGAATCACTGGCAGGACTGAAACCTTCTTTCCAGATGATGGGCGAGATGGGCTTCGATGGCGTCGCACGGGAAAAGTACCATTACGTGGAAAAGATTAACCACGTACATCACGCCGGCAACTCCTCCGGCATTGTGGACGGCGCCACCGCCATGCTGATTGGCAGCGAAGCCAAGGGCAAGGCCCTGGGACTCAAACCCCGGGCACGCATCGTGGCAACCGCGGTGACCAGCACCGACCCCACCATCATGCTTACCGGTCCTGCTCCTGCTACTCGCAAGGCCCTGGAAAAGGCTGGTATGACGGTCGATCAGATTGACCTGTTTGAAGTGAACGAAGCGTTTGCCTCCGTGGTTATGCGTTTCCAGAAAGAACTGTCTGTTCCGGATGAAAAAGTGAACGTCAACGGCGGAGCCATCGCCATGGGCCACCCGCTGGGTGCCACCGGCGCCATGATTCTGGGCACGCTGCTCGATGAGCTGGAACGCCGTGAACTGCGCTTCGGTCTCGCCACCCTGTGCGTGGGCGGCGGCATGGGTATTGCCACCATCATCGAACGCATCTGAGCCCGACACTTTTTCTGACAGGAGAACCGAATTATGAGCGCCATCCGATACGAACTGGGTTCAGACCAGATTCTGACCCTGACCATTGATATGCCGGGCCAGTCCGCCAACACCATGAATGCGGACTTCCGCCAGGGGCTGACCGAGACCGTTGCAAAGATCAAAGAAGACCTCGACAACATCCGCGGCATTATCGTTACATCCGCCAAGAAAACCTTCTTCGCCGGTGGTGACCTGAAAGAACTGCACAAAGTCACCCGCGACGATGCGCAGGCTTTCGAAGATATGGTTAACGGCCTGAAAGCCGAAATGCGGGCGCTGGAAACCTGTGGCAAACCGGTTGTTGCTGCCATTAACGGCTCTGCGCTTGGTGGCGGTCTGGAGATTGCCCTCGCCTGCCATCACCGCATTGTGCTGGACAACGACAGCATCCAGCTGGGCCTGCCCGAAGTCACTCTGGGCCTGCTGCCCGGCGGTGGCGGCACCCAGCGTCTGCCCCGGATGATCGGCCTGGAGGCCGCGTTCCCGTTCCTGATGGAAGGCAAAAAGGTCAAACCCAAGGCCGCCCTGAAAGCCGGCATCGTCAATGAGCTGGCGTCATCACCAGAAGACATGATGACCAAGGCCCGCGCCTTCATCGAAGCCAACCCCAAATGTCAGCAACCGTGGGATCAGAAAGGCTTCAAACTGCCCGGCGGTGCGCCCCATCACCCGGCCATGGCACAGAAGCTGGCGATTGCACCGGCCATGCTCAAGCAGAAGACCAAGGGCTGCTACCCGGCACCGGAGCGCATTCTCTCCGCCGCCGTGGAAGGCGCTCAGGTAGATTTCGACAACGGCAGCCTGATTGAAACCCGTTATTTCGCCGAGCTGGTTATTGGCCAGGTGGCCAAGAACATGACCGGCACCTTCTGGTTCCAGCTCAACGCCATCAACGCTGGTGGCAGCCGACCTGAGGGCGTCGAAAAGGAAACCTTCAAGAAGGTGGGCGTTCTGGGTGCCGGCATGATGGGCGCTGGCATCGCCTACTCCACCGCAACCCGCGGGGTTGAGGTTGTCCTCAAGGATGTATCGGTGGAAAACGCCGAGAAAGGCAAAAGCTACTCCGAAAAACTGCTGGCCAAGAAAGTCAGCCGGGGCCGCATGACCGAAGAGCAGAAAGCCGAAGTACTGGGCCGTATCAAGGCCACGGATTCTGCCGACGACCTGGAAGGTTGCGATCTGGTGATCGAAGCCGTCTTTGAAGACAGCTCCCTGAAAGCCAAGGTCACCCAGGAGGCGGAACCCAAACTGGTGGACAACGGTATCTTTGCCTCCAACACCTCGACTATCCCGATTACGCAGTTGGCCGAGGCTTCCGCCAAGCCGGATAACTTCATCGGTCTGCACTTCTTCTCTCCCGTGGACAAGATGCAGCTGGTTGAAATCATTGTTGGCGAGAAAACCTCGGATGATACCCTGGCGAGAGCATTCGATTACGTCCAGCAGATTGGCAAAATCCCCATCGTGGTCAATGACAGCCGGGGCTTCTTCACCTCTCGGGTATTCGGCACCTTCGTAAACGAGGGAATTTCCATGCTGGGCGAAGGGATACACCCTTCCAGCATCGAGAATGCGGGCGTTCTGTCCGGTATGCCAGTCGGGCCCCTGGCCATCTCCGATGAAGTCAGCCTGACCCTGATGCAACATATCCGCGCCCAGAGCAAGAAGGACACCGAGGCAGCCGGTGGTACCTGGCAGCCCCACCCGGCAGAGGCGGTGATTGATCAAATGGTGGAAACCCACAATCGCAAGGGCAAGGCCGCCGGGGCCGGGTTCTACGAGTACCCCGCCAACGGTAAGAAATATCTTTGGCCGGAACTGGAAAACCTGTTTGTGGATTCCGAAAAGGCCAGTGCCGTGAAGCTCCAGGACCTGAAGGATCGCATTCTGTTCATTCAGGCCATCGAAACGGTCCGCTGTCTGGAAGAAGGTGTACTCAAAACCGTGGAAGACGCCAACATCGGCAGTATCTTCGGTATCGGATACGCGCCCTGGACTGGTGGCGCCATCCAGTTCATCAACCAGTATGGTGTGAGAGCCTTTGCTGAACGGGCCAGAGAACTGGCGGACCAGTACGGTGACCGCTTTGCTCCTCCGGCACTGCTGCTGGAGAAAGCCGAAACCAACGCCCAGTTCTCGTAACCGGTGCAAGGCGGGGGCTATACGGCCCCCGCCCCTCCCTGCGTTCTCCTGATCCGACTACAAACCTGCCCACATTATGGACAGATTGTCACGAACCGATACGTCGGGGCTATGGCAACCACTATGACGCTTGCCTACAATAAATCTATAAGCCAAATCCGGCGATACCGGTCAGGCGTATCTGTTTCATGGGGACCTACCCACGCAGCTTACCCGCCAGGCATATCTGTATTGCCATGCACCGTCAGGTAAAACGTTTATGAGCATTGCGCAACGATTGATCACCAGAAACATGCAAGCCCGGCCGCTGGCCAAAGGCATCACTCTCGCTCTGATGCTGGCCATGCCGTTTTCAGTCTCTGGCGCTATCGATCGGGACGCACAGTACCAACCTGTCACTCCCACGGTAGAGCAGGCGCGCGCCAATATACTGATTGCCCGCCAGCTTCAGTTCACCCATTTCCGGAATCTCGGCATCAATGACTCGCTCTCCGGTGACGTCTTCGATGCCTACCTGGACTACCTGGATGGCCAGCGGATCTATCTCACCCAGGCAGACATCCAGAAATTCTCGGCGATTCGCACGGGGCTCGGCTCTGCCCTTAAAACCGGGCAACTGCAACCCGGCTTTGACATCTACAACCTCGTCCAGCAACGGATGATCGAACGCCTCAACTTTGCCCTCTCACTCATTGACCAGGGCATAGAAAACCTGAATTTCGATACCGAGGAAACCATTCTCCTGGACCGTTCAGAGACAGGGTGGGAACCCAACGAAGAAGCCCTCGATGAACTCTGGGTGAAACGGGTCAAGAACGCGGTCCTGGCGCAGCGGCTGAACGGCTCCGATGACGAAGCCATTGAAGAAAGCCTGCGCCAACGCTACGAAGGCCAGCTCAAGCGCGCCTACCAGGCCCGCAGTGAGGACGCATTCCAGGCCTATATGAATGCCTTTACCGGCATGTGGGACCCCCATACCTCATACTTTTCGCCTCGTACCTCAGAAAACTTCAATATCAACATGAGCCTGTCCCTCGAGGGGATTGGCGCGGTCCTCCAGGCCGACAATGAATACACCAAGGTGGTGCGACTGGTTCCGGGCGGCCCCGCAGCCAAGCAGGGCCAGCTCCAGCCGGCGGATCGCATTGTCTCAGTGACCCAGGAAGATGAAGAAAAGCCGGTTAACGTCATCGGCTGGCGCCTGGACGAAGTGGTGGACCTGATTCGCGGTCCCCGGGAATCCACGGTGACTCTGGAAGTCATTCCCGCCAGTGCTACCGACGAAACCGTCACCAAGACCATTGCCATCCAGCGCGACAAGGTCAAACTGGAGGAGCAGAGCGCCAGCAAGGACGTCATCGAACTTCAGCGGGGCGACCAGAGCTACCAGATTGGCGTCATCAACATTCCCACCTTCTATGCCGACTTCCAGGCCATGCAGGCGGGTGACCCCAACTACAAGAGCACCACCCGCGATGTCCGCAACCTGATTGAAGAACTGAAGGCAGACGGAGTGGACGGCGTGGTGATGGACCTGCGCAACAACGGCGGCGGTGCGTTGCATGAAGCCAACGACCTGGTGGGCCTGTTCATAGACCAGGGCCCAACGGTGCAGATACGTAATTCCAATAACGATGTGCAGGTACTCACCGATGGCGACCCTTCGGTAACCTACGACGGCCCGCTGGTAGTGCTGGTAAACCGCATGAGCGCGTCCGCCTCTGAAATTTTCGCCGGTGCCATCCAGGATTACGGTCGCGGCCTGGTCGTGGGTTCCCAGACCTTCGGCAAAGGCACCGTACAGGCGGTACGTCCGCTCAACCACGGCCAGCTGAAAATCACCCAGTCCAAGTTCTACCGGGTATCCGGCGGTTCCACCCAACATAAGGGCGTTATTCCGGATATCGAAATTCCTTCCCGGGTCGACAAGACCCGCATTGGCGAAGATGCCCTGGATCACGCCCTGCCCTGGGATCAGATTGAAGCGGTGCCCCATGCCCGTTATTTCGACTTCAGCGGCGTGATCGACGAACTGCGCCAACGCCATGAAGAACGGTTTGAGGCCAACCCGGAATTCCGGCTGCTGCAGCAGGAAATTAATTTCCTGAAGGAGCAGCGGGAGTTGGAGTCGGTAAGCCTGAACCACGATCAGCGCAAAGCGCACCAATCGCAAATTGAGCGCACACGTTTGACGATTGCCAATGCGCGCCGCGAACTTCGTGGTGAAGAGCCGTTCGACACGCTGGAAGAGCTTGATGACTGGCAGGATGTCCAGGCAGCCGATCTCAATAGCACGGATGAAGAGCTCGATTTTATTATCCGCGAGGGTGGTCACATCATGGCCGATATGCTTGAGCTGGATCAGCGCATGGCATCCATCCTGAACCCCAGGCAAATCACCGCACAGGCTCGCTGAAACAACGCCTGACGCCGGACCAACAAGGCTACCAATGACCGCCAAAGAAGACGATCGCAAGAAAGCACAGATGCTCCAGGGCATGCTTATGGACGCCATGCATGCCATGAAGTCCCTGGAAGAGGTGGAAGGGCTTGAGCAGGGAGCCGAATCCCGCGATCAGAAATCCCTGGTCAACCGTATCACTGGCATGACCGGCTCCGCTCTGCGCTTCGCGGCCCGCTCAACCGACACCTCCCTGCGGGTCGGCAAGGCGTTGATTAATTCCCAGGATCAGTTGCGGATGATGCTGACGGCGGGACAATCACTCAGGGACATACGCGAAGTCGCCGGGCTAACCTTATCCGAAATGAGCGAGGCGCTGAATCTCAAGGACAAGTCGGTTCTGGAAGCCGTGGAAAATGGCACCGCGACACTGTCATTCGAGCTGATTCTCCGGCTTGCCGCGTTGATCGCCCGCAACGACCCGATTCCCTTCATTCTGCGCACTACCCGCAACTACAACCCGGAAGTCTGGCAGATTCTTAATGACTGGGGCATCGGCCGTCTGCCTTTACAGTTTGAGCGGGAGCGGGAATTCATCAACATCTTCCGCCGCCACGACGATGCTCGGACGCTCTCGGACGAGGGGTTCCAGAAAGTTCTTGAGTTCACCCGCCAAAGCTTTGAGATGTCCCTGCATTTTGTCGAAGAGCAGGAGCAGAAGGTCGCTGAACTCCAGGAAAAATACGAGGGTTCAGCCGAATAACGCCCTCATGCCCGTAATATTGGGGTTATGGACAACCCCTTTCTCGGTAACAATGACATCGATCAGGCTGGCGGGTGTCACATCAAAGACCGGGTTGAACACACTCACGCCGTCCGGCGCAATAGAAACACCCTTGATCTGTCTCACCTCACTGCCCTCGCGCTCCTCGATGGGAATATCCTGTCCCGACTCGAGAGCCATATCCACGGTGCTTGAAGGCGCCACCACCATGAATCCGACCTTGTGATGGCGTGCCAGCACCGCCAGGCTATAGGTACCGATCTTGTTGGCGACATCACCATTGGCAGTGATCCGGTCAGCACCCACCACAACCCATTTGACATCACCGCGGGCGAGAATCGCAGCGGCTGCGCCATCGGCATTCAGGGTCACGGGAACACCCTCCCGCGCCAGCTCCCACGCGGTCAGCCGACTCCCCTGGAGCCAGGGGCGGGTTTCATCGGCAAACACCCGCTTCAATAGTTTTTTCTCGTGCAGACGACGAATAACACCCAGGGCTGTGCCGTAGCCTCCGGTCGCCAGTGCCCCGGTGTTGCAATGGGTCAGTACCGAAAACGGTGCTTTCGGGGCCATGAATTCCAGGGCGTGGTCGGCCATGGCAAGGTTAGCCGCCAGATCATCTTCATGGATGCGCACTGCCATCGCCGAAAGGCGCTTAACGGCCTCATCCAGCGAATGACAGCCGTGGAACTCCTGCTCCATGATCTGCAGAGCCCAGAACAGATTGACTGCGGTCGGGCGGGATGCCGCCAGCTCACGGATGGCCTGTTTTATTTCCGCTTGCCAGTCGCCACCGCCCGCATGGCGGGCCGCCAGCGCCACCCCGTAAGCGGCACTGATACCGATGGCAGGCGCGCCACGCACCACCATATCGCGAATACACTGGGCCACACCGGCGGCGCCTTCCAGCGTAATCCAGTGCTCCTCCGCGGGAAGTAGCCGTTGGTCCAGCAGCTCCAGACTGCTCTCATGCCAACGCATGGCAACAGTCCCAATTGCACGGCTTGCGGACGGGTTGGATGACTTCGGCATCAGCGAACTCCGATAGATGAAACAGATGACAAGAGCAGGCCAGTATACCTGCCTTAAAGCAATATTCTCAGCCCTGAATCCAGGGTAGTTCTCCGGGCGGTGGCTGGTTATACTTTCCGGCTACATTCTCCGGGATCTGTCCATGGTGACAGAGGCCCGAAACGGACCCAAAAGGCAGGGTACATGACGGCAGATACCATCACTGCAGCCGATATTCGAATCAACGCCCGCTGGCTCGTTCCGGTGGAACCCGCTAATACCGTACTGCACAATCAGGCAGTGATCATCCAGGGCGACCGGATTGCAGCGGTGGTACCCCGGGAAGAGGCCGACACCCGCTTCCATGTCCGTGAAACCATAGACCTGGACAACCACGTGGTATTGCCGGGTCTGATCAACATGCATGGGCATGCTGCCATGTCACTGTTCCGGGGTATGGCAGACGACCTGCCGCTGATGACCTGGCTGAACGATCATATCTGGCCCGCCGAAGGTGCGTTTATCAGCGAGGAGTTCATTGCCGATGGCACCCAGCTGGCCATGGCCGAAATGCTGCGCACCGGCACCACCACGTTTTCGGACATGTACTTCTTTCCGGAGGTGGTCGCCCAGATGGCCCACGATGCCGGGATGCGCGCGCAGGTCTGCTTTCCGCTGCTGGACTTTCCGACGCCCTGGGGCTCCGGTCCGGATGAGTATCTCAGCAAAGGGGCGGACTTTATCCGGCAATGGCAAGGGGATGATTACATCATGCCGGCCATCGGTCCCCACGCACCGTACACGGTATCCGATGACCCGATGACGCGGGCGGTGGCACTGTCAGCCGACACCGGTGCGCCAATCCACATTCACCTGCATGAAACAGAGTTTGAGGTAGCGGAAGCACTGGAGAAGTCCGGCAAACGCCCCACTGCCAGGCTCGCAGATCTGGGCGTTCTCAACAACCGCACCCAGTGTGTGCACATGACCCAGATTGACGACTCCGATATCGCCTTACTGCAACAGTCCGGCGCCCATGTGATTCACTGCCCGGAGTCCAACCTCAAGCTCGCCAGCGGGCTGTGCCCGGTGCAGAAGCTGTCAGAGGCTGGCATTAACATCGCCATTGGTACCGACGGCGCTGCCAGCAACAATGACCTGGACCTGTTTGGGGAACTCCGCACCGCGGCCATGGTCGCCAAGGTGGTGGCCGGGGATGCAGCCGCACTGCCCGCCCATCAGGCCATTGCCATGGCCACCATACAGGGTGCCAGGGCTCTGGGTCGCGAACGCGACCTTGGCTCACTGGAAAGTGGTAAACTGGCAGATATCATAGCTGTCGATTTGAGCGACCCCTTCCTGCAGCCGGTTTATGACCCGGCGTCGCATCTGGTGTACAGCAACCACGGCCGTCAGGTCAGCCACAGCTGGATCAACGGCATTCCCCAGGTGCAGGATGGCCGGCTGACCCGGATCGACGTGCCGGACCTGATGCTCAGGGTGCAATCCTGGTCTGACCGGATTCGTAATCAATGAGACGGACACGTCCCCTGACCGTTACCCTATTTTCAATCAGGCAGAACTGACTATGAGCAATCAGAATGTAGACCACAACGAAATCGCCAAGTTCGAGGCTCTTGCCAGCCGTTGGTGGGATCCGACCAGCGAATTCCGACCGCTGCATGACATCAATCCCCTGCGCCTGAACTACATCGACGAACGCGCGCCGCTTGCCGGTAAAAAGGTTCTGGATGTGGGCTGTGGCGGTGGTCTGTTGTCAGAAGGTATGGCGCGCCGTGGTGCCCACGTCACCGGGATCGACATGGGTGAAGCCCCCTTGTCGGTGGCCAGGCTGCATGGCCTGGAGAGCGGTATCAAGGTGGACTACCGGCAAATCACCGTGGAAGCCCTGGCGGCGGATCCGGAACACGCCGGGCAGTACGATGTGGTGACCTGCCTGGAAATGCTGGAGCACGTGCCCGATCCATCATCGGTCATCAAGGCCTGTGCTGCCATGCTCAAGCCTGGCGGCCACCTGTTTGTCTCCACCATCAACCGCAACCCCAAGTCCTTCCTGTTTGCCATTGTTGGCGCGGAATACGTGTTGGGATTACTGCCCAAGGGCACACATGAATGGCGCAAGTTCATCCGTCCGTCAGAAATGTCGGATCATCTCCGTCATGCGGGGCTGGATGTACAGGAGCTGACCGGCATGACGTACAACCCGGTCACCAAGGTGTACCGCCTTGGACGGGACGTGGACGTGAACTACATGATGCACGCTCTGGACACCCGGGAGGGTGACTCGCAACCGTGAACCTGCACCCTTCGACCGTGCTGTTCGATCTGGACGGCACACTGATAGATACCGCGCCGGATTTTATTCGCTGCCTGAACCTGTTGCGGGGCCATCACGGCCTGGAACCGCTGCCACCGGAAACCATCCGCCGCTCCGTTTCCAACGGCGCACGGGCAATGATCCGCGTTGGTTTCGGGCTGGAACCGGAGCACCCGGACTATCTGGAGAAGCACACGGCCTTTCTGGACCTGTACGAGGAAGGTGTCGCCATTGAAACCCGGTTATTCGAGGGCATGGACGCCATTCTCCGTGATCTGGAGTCCCGGAACATTCCCTGGGGCATTGTCACCAACAAGCCGGTACGCTTCGCCGCCCCACTGGTCGCAGCCCTTGGTCTGGCGCAACGCTGTGCCGTGGTGGTCTGCCCGGATCACGTCACCCACCGCAAACCCCACCCCGAGGCCCTTCACCTCGCCTGTGAACATATAGGCGCCGATCCGGCCAAGGGCATCTACGTAGGCGATCATGAGCGGGATATCGAAGCTGGCCGCAATGCCGGCATGAAGACCATTGCCGTGCGTTATGGCTACATCGAGGAACCCGAGACCGTTGACCTGTGGCAAGCAGACCTGGTGGCCGACACCGTCCAGGACCTGGCAAAACTGTTACAATAGCCCCACTCAAACGTTAGACCCATCGGTTTCCCAAATCGGAGACAGGTTATGCAAGATTATCAGGCACCGGCAGATCTGCTGAAAGACCGCATCATCATGGTGACGGGAGCCGGCAGCGGCATCGGCCGTGTAGCTGCAAAGGCTTACGCCGCCCATGGCGCCACCGTGGTCCTTCTCGGCCGGACCGTATCAAAACTGGAATCCGTCTACGATGAAATTGAGGCTGCCGGCCACCCCAAACCAGCCATTGCGCCCCTGAATCTGGAAGGCGCGGCGGTCAAGGAGTACGAAGAGCTGGCCATGACCATTGAAGACAACTTCGGTCGGCTTGACGGTCTGTTGCACAATGCCGGCATCCTCGGTACTCGCAGCCCGGTGGAGTTGTACGATCCGGAAACCTGGAACCAGGTTATGCAAGTCAACGCCACTGCCCCATTCCTGCTGACACGCGCTGTCATTCCATTGCTGCGCCAGTCTACCGATGCCTCGGTCATCTTTACGTCGTCGGGCGTCGGACGCAAGGCCAAAGCCTACTGGGGCGCCTACGCCGTATCGAAATTCGCAGTGGAAGGGTTGAGCCAGCTACTGTCAGAGGAACTGGACGACGAGCGCCACAATGTGCGCGTCAACAGCCTGAACCCCGGAGCCACCCGCACCAACATGCGCGCCCACGCTTACCCGGCGGAAGATCCCCGGCAGAACCCGGCTCCGGAAGAGCTGATGCCGAGCTACCTGTACCTGATGGGTAAGGACAGCGCAGGCGTCAATGGCCAACAACTGGACGCTCAGCCGAAATAATGGAATTGCTGTTTTATACCACGTCCCAGTGCCACCTGTGTGAACTGGCCGAAGCCCTGCTCGTAAACACTCCCATGCCGGCTCCCATCCCTGTGGATGTGGTGGACATTGCCCAGTCCGAGGCCCTGGTGGAGCGGTACGGCACCCGTATCCCGGTGTTGCGACGCAACGACACCGGCGCCGAGCTGGACTGGCCCTTCAACCGGGACCAGTTACTGACTTTTCTGCAATGAGGACAGCCTGACATGTTGATGGTTATTTCCCCGGCCAAAACCCTGGATTACGAGAGCCCGCTGGCGACCGAGACATTCAGCCAGCCGGACTTCCTGGATGACGCCTGCGAACTGGTCGACCAGCTCAAGACTCTGGAACCTCATCAGGTCAGCAACCTGATGAACATCAGCGACAAGCTGGGACAACTGAATGCCGACCGGTTCCAGCAATGGCATACGCCATTTACACCGGAGAATGCCCGCCAGGCTATCCTCGCGTTCAAGGGCGATGTTTACACCGGCCTGGATGCTGAAAGCTTCAGTGACAAAGAGTTCGAGTTTGCCCAGAAACACCTGCGCATGCTCTCCGGCCTTTACGGCGTGCTCAAGCCCCTGGATCTGATGCAACCCTACCGGCTGGAGATGGGCACGAAGTTCGAGAACACCCGCGGCAAAGATCTTTACGCGTTCTGGGGCGGCCGGATCACGGGTGAACTGAACCGATTGCTGGCAGAGGATGACGGTGTTCTGGTCAACCTCGCTTCCAACGAATATTTCAAAAGCGTTCGCAAGAAGGACCTGAAAGGCCGCCTGATCACGCCACAGTTCAAGGACTGGAAGAACGGCCAGTACAAGATGATCAGCTTCTACGCCAAGAAGGCCCGTGGATTGATGTGCCGCTATGCCATTCAAAACGGCATTACCCAGGCGGACGATCTGAAAGGCTTTAACCTTGAGGGTTACTACTTCTGCGAAGAACAGTCAGATGAGAAGAACTGGCTGTTCCTGCGGGATGAACAGTAACCCTGTCATTATTTCCGGAGTATTGAATGAACGAAGCAGTCTTTTCCCAGATTGCCATGCTGGTACTTCTCACCGGCCTGATCATCTGGATGGGTTTTATTGTCTGGGATCTCGCCAAGAAGTCTCAGGCCGGCCGTTTTGGCACCATTGCCCTGTTTACCGTGTTGGGCGCAGGCGTCGTCGGCTTCATTGTAAAAACCGTCATGGTAGAAATCATGCAGCTGTGATGTGCCGCCAGCGTTAGCACTTTACGGCCACTGACCGGTGGCCGTATCATCCCTTCCCCATTTTGAAACTCTGACAAGGATCGACCCTGATGTGGTTTCGTAATGCCCGTGTTTTTCGTTTTACCAAGCCTTTCGATATTACCGCTGAAGCTTTGGAAGAAAAGCTGCAGAGCGATGTATTCAAGCCTTGCGGTCCACAGGAAACCACACGCCAGGGGTGGGTCCCGCCGCTGGGTAAACACAGCGACATGCTGGTGCACAGCACCAACGGCTATCATCTCGTCGCACTGCGTAAGGAAGAGAAAATCCTGCCTGGCCCCGTCGTAAAGGAGTTGGTCGAAGAGCGTGCCGAAGCCATTGAAGCCGAACAGGGTCGCAAGGTACGCCGCAAGGAAAAAGAGGAGATCAAGGAACAGGTGATGCTGGAAATGCTACCCCAGGCCTTCTCCAAAAACCGCCGCTGCTTCGCCTATCTGGCACCCAAAGACGGCGTGCTTGTCGTCGACGCCGGTTCCTCCAAGCAGGCTGAAGATCTGGCGTCATTCCTGCGCAAGAGCCTCGGTTCCCTGCCGGTCAGACCACCGGCTGTGGAGCAGGCCCCGGCCTTCACCTTCACTGGCTGGCTGAATGAGAGCATTGACCTGCCGTCCACAATCGAACTGGGAAGCGAATGCGAGCTCAAGGATCCATCCGAAGACGGTGGGGTTGTGCGCTGTAAGGGGCTTGACCTCCAGGCCGACGAGATCCGCAACCACCTCGACACGGGTATGCAGGTGACCAAGCTGGCCGTCACCTGGGACGACAGCCTGTCGTTCGTACTGGACGAGGAGTTGGGCATCCGCCGACTCAAATTCGGCGATACCCTGCAGGAGAAACTCGACGACGTGGATGCGGATGACGCTGCCGCCCGCTTTGATGCTGCGTTTGCGCTGATGACCCTGGAACTGGCCAGGCTCATTCCGGGCCTGCTGGAAGCCCTGGGTGGCGAAGACCGTTCAGCGATTGTCGAAGAGGCCTGAAGCTAGTGTCACGCAGCAGGTTAACGAATTAGCCAGACGGGACACTTGACTGTCAGTGGGAGCTCTTGAGCAGACGCTCCCGCTGCCAGTCCTTATCCGGTTCATTCAGCACCAACCGCAAATCCATCACTTCCTCTTCCATGTTGTACTGAATCTCGAACCCGAGGTGCTCCGCCAACTGCAGCATGGGCCGGTTATCCGGCAATACGTTACCGACCATTTCCACGGTTCCCCGTGACCGGCAGTAATCAATCATCTTCTGCATCAAGGCAACACCGAGGCCTTCCCCCTTCATATTGTCGTGCACCATGACGGCGAACTCGCAGCGAAGATTATCGGCATCGGTCCAGACGCGGACGGTTCCCAGGGTTTCCTCCCCTTCCCCATCTTCCCTGGGGGCATTGGCGATGAAAACCATTTCCCGGTCGTAGTCGATCTGCACCATCTGGGCGACGTCCTCACGGGAGAAATGCTTGCGATACTGAAAGAACCGGTAGCGAATGGACTCCGGTGACTGCAGCTCATGAAAGGCCCGGTGGGCCGGTTCATCTTCCGCCAACACCGGTCGGATGATCACCCTGCGACCAGACTTGGGCAGCATGATCCACTCTTCCAGCTCCCGGGGATAGGGTTGAATGATTGGCCGCCCGGGTTTGTCGTCCAGGTCGATGGCAATGTTCACCGCGACAGCGCCCTGCTCGTTGAACAGTAGTGGCGAAATTTCCAGGCCGCGGATCTCAGGAATATCGATCACAATCTGGGACAGGGTTACCAGGGTTTCCGACACCGCCCGGATGTCCTCCTCGGGCTTCAGGCTGTGTTCCTTCAACAGCTTATACATATAGGTACGACGCAATAGCTCCCGGGCCAGCACCATGTTCAGGGGCGGTAGCGCAATCTGGCGGTCGGTCATGACGTTGATCTGGGCACCGGCGGCACCACACACCACCAGGGGCCCGAAGATCGAGTCCCTGGTAATACCGACGCTGAATTCGATCCCTCCCACATGCTGGTAGGATCGCTGCACCGCAAAGCCGAGGAACCCACTGTCCGGGAAATGCTGTTGGTACTCGTCCATCAGCACCCGACAGGATTCAATGATCGCGGCTTCACTGTTGAGCTTCTGAATGGTCCCCTTGAACCGACGCTGCCCGGTACTCAGCTTCAGAAACGGGTAACAGGTCTGCTGATGAATCACCGTGATATCCACCGGGCGACGCTCTACCGCGAATGCTTCCAGCACCTCTTCCACATCATCGCAGTAAATGGTTTCAATCGTATTGATACCGTAATCCCGAACCACTTCCCGCGCTTCGCGGTTCGACAGGTGCATCCGTCCGGAACGCATAGCCCCCATCACTACACGACGGGTCTGGGTCCGGTCATCGAAATGATCCGTGAACGACTCCGGCGTCTCCGTGAGCAGGCGCTGAACCCGCTGGTGACGCACATGCTGCATAAAGGCCATTACCGCCTTTTCCGGGTTGAAAAACGACGGGAGCCCAGCGCGGTAGAATTCCTCGCGGGCATCCATCACGGTGCTCTGCCCCAACCAGCAGGTAAACACATTCAACCGGCTACCCTTGGCGGCATGAACCACTGCATCGGCGATCTGCAGACTGTCTTCCGTAAGACTGGGAGCGTACATAACCAATACGTTCGCCACCTCCGGATCCTTGGCGAGGATCTTGATGGCTTTGGCATACAGGTCCGGGGACGCATCGTAGTTGAGGTCAATGGGGTTCTTCCGGGTCCAGTACGGGGGCAGATTCTCCGCCAACGCCTCGATGGTATGCTCCGACAGGCTGGCCAACTCACCACCCAGATCAATCAGCCGGTCAACCGCCAGCACCCCCGGCCCCACACCATTGGCCATAATTGCCAGGGTCTCCCGGCGTAACGGGCGCATTCGGGTCAGGGTCTCAAGGGCATCGAACATCTGGCCGAGACCATCCACCCGGAGCACACCGGCTCGCTGCAGCATGGCATCGTATATCGGGTCGCTACGTGTGACGCCGGCAGGCAACTGATGGGCAAACCATTCCGATTCCGGGGTGCGTCCGCTCTTGACCGCAATGACCGGCTTGGTACGGGAAGCAACCCGAACGGCCGACATAAAGCGCCGGGGGTTGGGGATATTCTCGATGTGGAGCAGGATGGCGCGGGTCTGGCTGTCCTGGGCGAGGTAATCGATCAGGTCATCGTGGTCGATGTCCATGCCGTCGCCAAGGGTCAGGAAGTAGGAAAAACCCACACCCCTGGCAAACGCCCAGTCGATAATGGAGCTGGCCACAGTACCGGACTGGCCGACAAACGCGACCTTGCCCGGAATGGCGCCCATATGGGCATAGGTTGCGTTCAGGCTCCTCGCCGGCACCATCAGCCCGATGGTATTGGGACCCAGCACCCGGATTCCGGTCTCCCGGGCGGCGTCCCGAACCGAATACATCAACGGCTGACCGGTTTTACTGTGGGTACGGGACATCCCACCCGTCATTACGATAGCGGTACGTACCCCCGCCTCGCCGAGTTTGCGCACCATTTTGGGCACCGTATCCGGCGGTGTACAGATAATCGCCAGATCCGGGCAGAACTCCATTTTCGACACCTTCCGGACACAAGGCACGCCGTGGACGTTGTCGTAGTCGTTCTGGTTGATCACCAGGAGTTGGCCCGGATAGCCGCCACCCAGAAGATTACGCAACACCATGCCGCCAAGGTTGTCCGCCCGCTCGGAAGCACCGATCACCACTATGGACGAAGGGTTAAAGAGACTTTCCAGATAGCGGGTGCTCAAACGCAAACTCCTTGCCGTTTTCAATCGTTGATGAGGCTATCCTTATCTTAGGCGGTTGTTTCCTGATGTAAAATGTCGATTACCCCTATAAGACCAAAGAAACGCGGCAACCACCTACCATCCCTGATAATATTGATGGAAATACAAGCAGAAACCTCCCATGCAGGATAAACGCATGCGGGATAAGAGTAGTCAGGATCCATATGACCACAGCGTTCTTCTCTCACGATGACTGCCTGAAGCACAACATGGGCCCGGAACACCCGGAGTCGCCGGAGCGGCTTTCCGCCATCATCAGTTACCTGTCTGATTCCGGAATGAGTGATGTACTGGACTGGGTGCGACCGGATGAAATCACCCGGGACCAACTACTGACCGTCCACCCGGAGAAATACCTCCACCAGCTGGACCTGATGCAACCGACCCGGGGGCGGGTCTTCACCGATCCTGATACCGCCATGATGCCAGACACCCTGCGCGCCGCACGACTGGCAGCCGGAGCCAATATCCAGGCCGTCGACATGGTGATGAGCTCTCAGGTCACCAATGCCTTTGTCTGCGCGCGGCCTCCCGGGCACCATGCCGAGCGCAGCAAATCCATGGGATTCTGCTTTTACAACAACATTGCCCTGGCCGCGATGCGGGCACTGAACTTCCATCATCTGGAACGGGTCGCCATTATCGATTTTGATGTGCATCAGGGTAACGGCACGGCTGACATTATTGGTGGTGACGAACGTATACTGATGTGCTCCAGCTTTCAGCACCCGTTCTACCCCCACTCACACGTGCACCGTCAGCCGGAAAATATCGTCAACATCCCCATTGAATCGAACTGCTCGGCACTGGACTACCGCAAAGCCGTGGAAGCCGGCTGGCTGAAAAAGCTGCAGGATTTCAGGCCCCAGGTGATCCTGGTGTCGGCAGGGTTCGACGGCCATCGGCTTGACCCGATGGCGGAGCTGAATCTGGAAGTGGATGACTACCGCTGGTTGACGGAAATGCTCACCAGCGTGGCCAGTGACCACGCCAATGACCGGATCATTTCAACTCTGGAGGGGGGGTACCACCTGAGGGCGCTGGCAGAAAGCGTCAACGCCCACCTGGAAGTATTGAGTTCTGTCCGTTAACCGGAATATCCGGCCTCATAGCCGTTGGCCTGCTGAAGCTCCGGCCGCTCACCTTCCCGCTGCAGCCGGATAGTGGTACGCCGGTTGTCGGCGGGGCGCCGGGAAACCGGGTACTGGTCAGCGTGGGCGCGAACAGTGATCAGATCCTGAGGCACGCCCTTCTCGATCAGATAGTCGGCGACCGCGTTGGCTCTCTCTTCCGACAGCGCACGGTTATCAATGCGACTGCCGCTGCTATCGGTATGGCCATCGACAAAGATGCGCTCCACCGTGGAGTCCGCCTGCACATAGGTCACGATGTTATCCAGCAGTTCCCTGTCACCCTCGGAAAGGCCGGTGCTGCCCGCTCGAAACGGAATCCGTGATCGTTTGATCTGATCGTAGTTTACCGGCAACAGATTGGTGGTACAGGCTCGATAGCTTTCATACTGGCCGGCAAAATTGATGTTGGAAACCCGCACCCGGACCGGACTGCGGTCGTACCAGGATTCCCTCGTGACGGTGGGGGTCATGCCATCCAGCAGGCCCCGGGCAATCACCATGGCCTGACGGGAACTGAGAGCCACCGGCCGGCGTCCCTCACCCACATTGACAGCCCCTACCTTTCGTGGAGCGGCACCCGGACGCCAGGCCGGCGCTTCGACCACCAGACTACCCTTGCCCGGCCGCATCAATGCGGTATCGGACTCCAGGTAAAACGACAGTTGTTCTCCGGCCTTGTGGCGGAAAACGGCCCGGCCATAACCCGGGACTTCATGCACAATGGAACATTCGAACACCGACTCCGAAACATACCACTGGCTGTTTTCGATACCGGCACCAAAACTGGACGCCAGGGCCGTACCACTGGCCCCCATCAACACCATGGAAGCGAGCGTGGCTGTGCGCGGAAACAAGGTTGAGAGTCTGACCATGGCATCTTTCCGTCAGTATCTGGGTTACTCCCTGTTTAACGGCCGCACGAATCCTTTCTTTAGCCTCGGCCTGGAAACAATTGCAAACGGCATCTGGTATAATCCCGCCAAAATTTACGCCGGCATCCGCCCGGCCCTACAAATAGCTGGAAACGCCGCATGACCGAACAACTGACCATCACCCGCCCCGATGACTGGCACCTGCACGTAAGAGACGGCGCCGTTCTGAACGATGTGGTGCCGGCCACCGCCCGGTGTTTTGGCCGCGCGATCATCATGCCCAATCTGGTGCCACCGGTAACCACCGACAGCGATGCCATGGCTTACCGACAGCGCATCCTCGATGCGGCCGGTGACATCCCGTTCGAACCGTTGATGACTCTCTACCTGACGGAATCCACCACCCCGGAGGACATCCGCGAAGCAAAATCCGCCGGTGTGGTCGCCGCCAAACTGTATCCGGCCGGGGCCACCACCAATTCTGCGTCCGGCGTGACTGACATCCGCAAGATCTACCCGGTGCTGGAGGCCATGGCCGACTGTGGCATGCTGTTACTGGTCCACGGCGAAGTGACCGATGCGGATATTGATATTTTTGATCGGGAGAAGGTGTTCCTGGAACGCGTACTGGCGCCGACCCTCGAGGCGTTTCCGAACCTCAAGGTCGTGCTGGAGCACATTACCACGGCCGACTCGGCCGAGTTCGTCCGCCAGCACAAGGGCGACAACCTGGCCGCGACCCTGACGCCGCAGCATTTGATGTACAACCGCAACCACATGCTGGTGGGTGGTATTCGCCCCCACCTCTATTGCCTGCCGATCCTGAAGCGAAACCGGCACCAACAGGCCCTGCGGGACGCGGTCGCCAGTGGCGACAAGCGCTTCTTCCTCGGTACGGATTCCGCGCCCCATGGCAAAGACAAGAAGGAAACCGCCTGTGGCTGTGCCGGCTGCTACTCCGCCTACGGCGCGATTGCCCTGTACGCCGAGATTTTCGAGGAGCTGGGCATTCTCGACAAGCTGGAAGCCTTTGCCAGTTTCAATGGCGCGGATTTCTATGGCCTGCCACGAAATACCGACACCATTACACTGGTCAGACAAAGCTGGACGATGCCTGCGGAACTGCCACTGGCAGACGGCACCATTGTTCCGCTTCGCGCTGGCGAGACACTGACCTGGCAGTTGACAGGTGCCTGAACAGGACAGCCCTTTACCTTTAACGCAGTACCCCGGCCAATCCCTAGGAGTTTGAGTGACTGACGAAAACAAAGAACCGCATCCGATGGCCCGACGTTTCCGGGGATTTCTCCCGGTTGTTGTTGATGTCGAGACCGGCGGCTTCAATCCCGAAAAAGACGCCCTTCTGGAAGTGGCTGCGGTCCTGTTGACCATGGACGAAGACGGCTGGCTGAAGCGTACGGAAACCCACGTTCAGCAGATCGACCCCTTTGAAGGTGCCAACCTGGAACAATCCGCGCTCGATTTTACCGGAATTGATCCCTGGAACCCGGAGCGTGAAGCCGTGCCCGAACGGGAAGGCTTGAGTGAAATCTTCAGCCCCATTCGCAAGGCCGTCAAAGCCCATGACTGCAAACGGGCAGTGTTGGTAGGCCACAACGCGACGTTCGATCACAACTTCGTGTTCGCGGCTGCCCTGCGTTCGGACATCAAGCGTAATCCTTTCCATCCGTTCTCGACCTTCGATACCGCCACGCTTGCCGGGTTGGCCTATGGCCATACCGTACTGGCACAGGCGTGCAAACTGGCCGGCATTCCTTTCAGTAACAAGGAAGCGCACTCGGCGGCCTATGATGCGGAAAAAACCGCCGACCTGTTCTGCGGTATCGTCAATCGCTGGAAAGAACTGGGGGGGTTCCCTCCGCCCCTGCTAAGCGAGACAGAAGAATAGAATAACTGACGACCACAAAAAAACGCCTCCCGAGGGAGGCGTTTTTTATGCTGGCTAACCGGAAGATTACCAGTAAATACCCCGCATAATCGCCGCAAAGGCCACCTGTTCCGAGGATACCTTGGGCTTCTCGCCTGACTTGCTGCCAGCCGCTGCGGGGGAATCCGGGAACATCCTGTAACCGGTATTCATCACGATCTCGCCCATCTTCGGCGCAATCGCGTGCAGCACCTGTGCAAAGATACCAAGGCGCGTGGCAATCCGCTTGGGACGATAGACGATGGCATCGGCCACCATTTCCGCCGCCTCATCCGGTGTCAGGGTCGGCACCGAATCGTAGATCTTGGTAGGCGCAATCATCGGGGTCTTCACCAGCGGCATGTTGATGGTGGTGAAGGTGACGTTGCGGTCAGACCATTCCGCGGCCGCACAGCGACTGAACGCATCCAGCGCGGACTTGGAGGCGACATAGGCTGAGAACCGAGGTGCGTTGGTCAGCACACCGATGGAGGAAATGTTGACCACATGGCCACGACGGCGCTCCAGCATGGCCGGGGCAAAGCCCATGATCAGGCGCACGGAACCGAAGTAGTTCAGCTGCATAGTGCGCTCAAAGTCGTGGAAGCGGTCAAACGACAGCGCCAGTGACCGGCGGATGGATCGACCAGCGTTGTTAATCAGCACATCGACGTGCCCGTGGTTTTCCAGAACGGTTTGTACGAAGCGGTCACAGTCTTCCATTTCGGCAAAGTCACACTGGTAGGCGTGAACATTCCCACCACGGGCCTCAAGATCCGCCGTAATCTCGGCCAGACGCTCTTTCTTGCGAGCACCGATCACCAGGATGGCACCGGCATCGGCCAGTTTCTGGGCCGTAGCCAGACCAATGCCCGACGTACCGCCAGTGACCACACAGACCTTTCCTTCCACCGTGCCACGCAGGGTACGGTCCTTGAACAGATCCGGGTCCAGATGACGCTCCCAGTAATCCCAGATCACCGGCGCGTAATCCTGCAGTCGCGGAACCGCGATATCGGTCCCCTTCAGAACCCGCTCGGTCTCCCGGGCATCAAACCGGGTCGGGTAGTTGATGAACGAAAGTACGGACGGGGGAATCCCCATATCATCCAGTACAGCACTGGTCAGGCGCTTCACCGGCGGCAGGTTTTTCAAACTCTGACGGATGAATGGCGGCACGAAACCGAACATCCGTGAGTCGATACGCATCCCCATACGCGGGGCGTGACCGGCTTCACAGAAAATATTGAGAATCTCTCCTACCTTGTAAGGGTCGGAATCCACCAGGTGGAAACAGTTGCCGTCCTCACCCTCCAGGTGCGCAATGTGGTCCAGCGCATTGACCACGAAATCCACCGGCACCACGTTCAGGCGGCCACCTTCGATGCCAACGGTCGGCACCCACTGTGGCAGCGCATGGCGAATCTTCTGGATCATCTTGAAGAAGTAGTAAGGACCGTCCACCTTGTCCATCTCGCCCGTTTCGGAATGGCCAATCACCATGCCCGGACGGTAGATGCGGAACGGTACCCTGCAGCTTTCACGAACCACTTTCTCGGATTCATGCTTGGTCAGCAAATAGGGATGATCCAGCTTTTCCGCCTCTTCAAACATATCCTCGCGGAAAGTGCCCTTGAACAATCCGGCGGCAGCAATGGAAGACACATGATGGAAACAACCGGCGCCCATCGCCTGGGCCGCATTGACTGCGCTGCGGGTGCCCTCAATGTTGGTTGCCTGCTGGGCTTCTTCGTCGGCTCCCATGTCGTACACGGCGGCCAGATGGAAGAAATGGTCAATATGACCTTTCAGCGAATCCATGGTTTTGTCGTCAATCCCCAGGTTGGGGCTGGTCAGATCGCCAATAACTGCCTTTACCTGGTTCTCGTCGGCTCCCCAGCGTTCCCTCAGAGTGTCCAGCTTACCCAGGGATTGCTCTCGCACCAGCACATGAACCGTGCCACCACGCGCCAGGAGTTTTTCCACGAGAAAACGGCCGATGAATCCGGTTCCACCCGTCAGAAAGTAATTCATTGATAGTCCACCTTGCTTGTTGCTCAGTTGTTATCTGTCCCTACGCCCCAAATGTCTACGACTAAAGTCTTAGACCATTGGAGAACGCCGGCATTGTACTTAATTGCAACCCTCATGTATCGAACTTTTTTAGAGCTTTTACTCTTGTAAGTCCTTGTTTTAATTAGAGCAAATACTCTAGATGTCCCGCCTGGACCGGCGGAAAAGCAGAAAGCACCGCTAAAATCGACACACTGAATTTGAGCCTAGCACAAGGTTCTGGAGCTGCCCGAAAAACTGCCCGATTACCAGAAAGAAATGAAACCACCGTATAGCAATGACATAATCTACTCACACATCCGCAATGCGCGAACCATTCACTTCATGCCGGACCCCATATATGAAGAAAGACGACGCCAACGCCGAACGCTACATCGCCATCGCCCGGGCTTGCCTGAAAGCCATTAACGACACAGCGGCAGATGCCGGCTCCCGCGAAGAGAAAATCCAGGCGGTCTACCAGGCCATTGATGATGCCTTCCAGGCGGAATTTGCCGATTACCGACAGTCCGTCGCTGTGATGGGGACGGTGCTAGAACGCATAGCCTCCGGTCAGCTTGATGCTGATACAGCTGCCTCTCTCGCTCGTAAAACCCTGGACCAGCAACCAGAACATACCCGAAACGCAATGATCCACTGATCTCCGGAGCAAGCAACACCATGCCATCAGGTATCAACCGTATAGCCTACCGTGCGCGCTTTCTGTCTTCGCTAGTGACCCTGGTCCTCTTCCTGGCCGCCAGCGCCCTCACCCAGGCCGCCATCGAACCGGTGAAGAGCCCCAATGACCGGAACAGCTATCGATACCTTGAACTGGAAAACGGCATGCAGGTATTGCTGGTTTCGTCTCCGGAGTCCGATAAGGCGGCTGCCTCCATGAACGTGGCGGTAGGCAGCGGTGATGATCCGGAGAACCGGGAAGGCCTGGCCCATTTCCTGGAACATATGTTGTTCCTGGGCACCGAGAAATACCCCGATCCCGGCGAGTACCAACAGTTCATCAAAAGCCATGGCGGCAGTCATAACGCCTTCACTTCATTCCAGGACACCAACTATTTTTTTGATGTCCAGGCGGGGCATCTGAATGAGGCACTGGACCGCTTCGCCCAGCAATTCTCAGCGCCACTGTTTACACCCGAGCTGGTCGACCGGGAGCGACGGGCCGTGCACTCGGAGTTCAGCTCGAAGCAGAAAGACGATGGCCGCCGGATCTATTCCGTCAAGAAAGCCGTCAGCAATCCGGAACACGCTTTCAGTCAGTTTGCAGTGGGCAACCTGAGCACACTTGAGAACACGGATGAACGCCCGCTACGGCCGGACCTGATCGACTTCTGGAAAAACCACTACTCGTCCAATCTGATGAGTCTGTCGGTGTACGGCCCCCAATCACTCGATGAACTGGAGCGAATGGTCAGGGGCCATTTCGAGGCTATCGAAAACAGGAACCTGGAACCGAAGGTTCATGACGCACCTCAGTTGGAGCCAGACCAACTGCCGGCACAGGTAACCGTGGATGCCCTGAAAGATCTGCGCAGCCTGTCACTGGCGTTCCCCATTCCTTCCCAGCTGGAGAACTACCGCAGCAAGCCTGCCAGCTACATCGCCAACCTGCTGGGTCATGAAGGCCCCGGAAGCCTGTTTGATGTCCTCAAGACCGCCGGTCTGGTGGAGAGCCTGTCAGCGGGTAGCGGTATGGACACCGGTACGGAGTCTAGCCTGTTGCTATCCATGTCATTGACCCCCGAGGGTCTTGAGAACACCGATCGAATCATCCGGCTTGTGTTCGCCTACATCGACAGGATTCGTGACCAGGGTATTTCCAGGACGCGGTTTGAGGAGATGAAAAACCTGGCGGAAATCGATTTCCGGTTTCGTGAACGCAGCCAGCCAGTCAGCGAAGTGATGCGCCTTTCCAGCCAACTGCGGCACTATCCCCCAGTGGATGTCCTCCAGGCTCCCTGGATGATGGAAGCCTACGAGCCGGAAAAGTACCGCAACATCCTGGAGCACCTGACGCCGGACAACGTACTGATCACGGTGGTGGAGCCGGAACCTGACATCGAGACACCCAACCTGACCCAGTGGTACGAGGCTGCCTGGGAGCTCAAGCCCGTCGATCCGTCGGCGATTGCGGCCACGCCTGACAAGGCAATGGCCAGCCAGCTCCGCCTGCCTGAACCCAATCCATTTATCCCCGAGAACCTGGACATGGTGTCTGGCCCGGATATGGACAAGCCGGTGAAACTGGCCAACCAGCGCGGCCTCTCTGTCTGGTATGCCCGGGATACCCAATTCGGCACGCCCAAAGCCAATGTCTATGTCAGCATCCGCACCCCTCTGGCGCAGGCCTCCGCCCGTGGCAAGGTGCTGACAGAACTGTTGGTGGATGCCGTCAATACCAACCTCAACGCCTGGGCCTACCCGGCGCAGTTGGCGGGACTGGATTACAGCGTTTACTCGCACCTGCGCGGCGTAACGATACGGGTGGGCGGCTACAGCGACAAACTGCACACCCTGATGACACGGATCCTGACCCAGGTGGCGGACCCGCTCCTGACCCAGCAACGCTTTGATATTGCCCGCCAGAACGTCATCGATAACCTGCAGAACAAAGCCAGGGAGCGCCCTGTTCAGCAGACGTCCGAAAAGGTTCAAACGCTGCTGATCGAAGGCGCGTGGGGTACCGACGAACGCCTCAAAGCGGCTCGGGAAGTGACGCTGGATGAGCTCCGGAACTTTGCCGGTGAACTGTTCGCGCAAACCGATCCGGTGATGCTGGCCCATGGCAACCTGAGTCAGGCTGCTGCCCTGAACCTTGCCCAGCAGGTCCGGGCCGTTGTACTGGATGGTGCCGAAATCACCGAGGTGCCCCGCAGCATCGTACGGCGGCTCCCCGAGGGCGAGTCCATCGTGCCGCTCTCCGTCGACCACCCGGATACCGGCTATACGCTCTACATGCAGGGAAACAATACCGGCTTCAGCGAACGCGCCGCCTTCCGGCTCCTGGGCCAGATCATCAGCAGCCCCTTCTATGAAGAAATTCGTACCACCCGGCAACTGGGGTACATCGTTTACGCCACGCCCTTCGAAATGCTTGAGACGCCTGCACTAGGCTTCGTGGTGCAGTCCCCGCAAGCTTCGGGCAAGGAGATCGATCAGGCCATTCGCGAGTTTTCCTCCGCCTTCGAGGAACGCCTGACGACCATCAGCGACAGTGACCTGGCCCGCGAAAAACAGGCGGTGATCAGCCAACTGATGGAACAGGATCGCACGCTAGGTGCCGTGTCGGAGCGTTTCTGGCGGGAGATTGACCGGGAAGTGACAAGCTTCGATTCACGGGAACAACTGGTCAAAGCAGTCAAAGCGGTTGACCGGGACGAACTGTTGGAGACCTATCGCGAGGCTGTGCTCGACCGGCAGCATGCCCTCAGAGTTGTTACCGGCGCCCACAAAACAAGCGCCAACACCCTGGTTCAACACATCCTGGAACAGGGACCGGTTCCGGGCACCTGATCCCGTGTCCGCTCAGCCTGGAGACTGGTCGAGGAATCGCTGCCAGTCTTCGGGCTCATCCACGTCCCAGCGGGGCGGCAGCAGCCTCACGGACAGGCCCAGTCCGGCCATTGTGGTACAGGTCTGATCAAGCACACTCCCGGTGCCCCAGTTCACGCCATCGAGCATCCCGGCGACAACCCGGCGCGCCCCGATCATCACATAACCACCGTCATTTGACGGTCCGAGAACCACATCGCTGGTATCCAGCTCAGCCACCGCCTGCCGCACGTAATCCGGATCCACCGACGGGCAATCACTGCCGACCACCAAAGCCTTGCCATGATCCTCAAGTACCCCAGCCAACGCGGCTTCCATCCGTTGTCCCAGATTTTCGCCCTGTTGAATGCCCGTGGTGATCTGTGCCACATCCAGCCTCGACAGCACGGGGGCTGCCGCATCGGGTGCCTGATCCAGTGCACGATCCCACCAGAACTGAACCGGGAATCCACTGGCGATGAGGTTATCCAACACCGCCAGGCTCAACCTGACGTGCGCCGCCAACGCGCCACTGGCACCCAATGCCGGCATCAGTCGGGTTTTTACCCTGCCCTCTTCCGGCCATTTGGAGAACTGCATAACCAATACTGACGACTCAGGATTTTTGGGCATTACGTACATCCGAACGATAGGCATTTGCCAGGGTTTCCGGCGATTCACCGCGCCAATAGCGCCAACGCAACCGCCACATGAGGAAGATAGTACGCCAGGCTCCGCCCTGTTCCCAGCGCCGGCTATCGGTGACCACCGGATCAGACACACAAAACGGGCGGGATACCAGCCTCAACCGGGAACACAGCTCCACGTCTTCCATCAGTGGCATCTCTCTATAGCCCCTGAGCACTTCGAACACCGGCTGCCGCACAAAGAGTGCCTGGTCACCGGTCGCGATACCCGTCAACCAGGACCGCTGATTCATAAACCATTCAACGACACGGAACAGGAGGCGTTTGCCACTCAAGCGCACATTGAAACGCCCCCACGCGTTGCGACTGACCTGAAACCGTTCCAGCGCCGCCAGCGCTGACTCCGGCAGACGGGTGTCTGCATGCAGAAACAGCAGGACATTGCCAGCGGCCACCGCCGCTCCGGCGTTCATCTGGATCGCACGACCACGCCCGGACGACAGCACCCGGTCACACAGGGGCTCGGCAAGTTTTTGAGTACCATCGTCGCTGCCGCCATCCACCACAATCACCTGATGATCAGCCTCACGAAGCGGCGCCAGGTGCTGCAGGGTAGTCGTAATGGTTGCCGCTTCCTGCCAGACCGGAACAATCACGCTCAGCCTCAGCGGCTCCCCCGATTCGTCATCCCCTTGCGACGACTGCTCGCTCATCCGCAACCCTCTCCTTACCTTGAAAATTCGAGCCGAGGCTCGATTACCTTTACCATACCCATTCTAAACCAGTACAGCAGTCAGACGAGTAACACTATGCCACTGAAATACAGAATCATTCCCGTGACCCCGTTCCAACAGAACTGTTCCCTGATCTGGTGCGAGGATTCCGGATTAGCAGCCGTTGTCGATCCGGGCGGTGATCTGGACAGGATCCGCGCCGCCATCGACGAAGAAGGTGTGACGGTGGAGAAGATACTGCTGACCCACGCCCATATCGATCATGCCGGTGGCACCGCGGAACTGGCGAGGGCTCTGAGCCTTCCCATTGAGGGGCCCCACCGGGAAGACGATTTCTGGATTCAGGGCCTGCCCATGCAGGCGCAGATGTTCGGTTTCCCGGCGCCGGAAATATTCACTCCGGACCGCTGGCTGGAGGATGGTGAACAGGTCACCGTCGGCAACCAGACACTGGACGTTCTGCACTGCCCCGGTCACACACCGGGTCATGTCGTGTTTTATCACCGCGAATCAAAGCTGGCCCTGGTGGGGGATGTAGTGTTCCAGGGCTCGATTGGCCGTACCGATTTCCCGAAAGGCGACTACAACACCCTGGTGCGCTCCATCCGCGAAAAGCTGTTCCCCCTGGGGGACGACATCGCCTTCGTACCGGGCCACGGACCCATGTCCACGTTCGGCCATGAAAAAGTCAGCAACCCTTTCGTGTCCGATCATCGGGGATAAATGCCCGCGGGCCCTTGAGACACATCAACGGGCCCGCTATCATACCCGCCTTCTGACGATAAGCCCCCGTAGCTCATCTGGATAGAGCGATCCCCTCCTAAGGGATAGGTAGCAGGTTCGAGTCCTGCCGGGGGTACCAGTTACCCTTCCGCACCGATCTACCGTTACCCACACCCGACTGTTTTAAAAGCTTTTTGTCGAAATCCGGTGTCCTTATCGATCCACAATATTCCGCCTCAATCTACATATTCTGGGGGTACATCTGGGGTGCAAACTGAAGCGCACCCCGCTATAGTAGATTTTGTACCCCCAAAAAGAGCTCAAGCCCCGCCATGTCCAGGCCCATAAACCTCCTGACCGACAAAAAAGCCCAATCCGCCAAGTTCGAGAGATTCGGCAAGCGCACCAAGCTTACCGATGGGGCCGGACTTTATCTGGATATCCAGCCGTCTGGGAAGTATTGGAGGATGAAGTACCGCTTTGACGGCAAGGAGAAAACACTTGCACTAGGCGTTTACCCCGATGTTTCACTGAAACTGGCGCGGGAGCGTCGAACGGAGGCCCGGGAGCAGATTGCCGACGGCATTGACCCAAATGAGGTCAAAAAGGATCAGAAAGCCGCCAAAAAAGAGCAAACGGATACATTCAAAGCCGTTGCGGAGGACTGGCTCAAGCTCAAGAAAGGCGAGCTCGCAGACAGCACGCTGGAAGTCGCGAAGAGAAGGCTTGAGACCTGGGCATTCCCCAAACTGGGCAGCATACCGATCAAAGAAATCAAACCGGCAACTGTCATGGAAGCCCTAAGGCCAATAGAGGAACAGGGCAAACACGAGACAGCTCATCGAATCCGGCAACGTATCGGGGAGATCTTTCGTTTTGCAGTAGCAGCAGATCGCGCCGAGATAGACCCCACAGCCACGCTGAAAGGCCAACTCAAAACCACCCCAACGCGACATAGATCCGCGATTACCAACCCGGATGAGCTAGGCAAGCTCCTGAAGGCAATCGATGCCTACGGAGGCCATGTGTCTACCATAGCCGCCTTAAAACTGGCACCGATGCTGTTCCTTCGGCCAGGCGAACTGCGAAACGCGGAATGGAATGAGATTGATCTGGACAAAGCTACTTGGGTCGTTCCAGGAAAGCGCATGAAAGGTACTCAGAAAGCCAAGAGAGCGGGACAGGTGCCAGATCACATCGTGCCCCTCTCGAACCAGGCCGTCGAAATACTGAAAGAGCTTAAGACCATCACCGGACATCAGAGCCTCGTATTCGAATCCGCCAAACGGAAACGGCCACTGTCAGAGAATACGATTAATGTCGCGCTCAAATCGATGGGCTACGATGGGTCCACAATGGTCGGGCATGGTTTTCGAGCGACTGCTTCGACCCTACTTCATGAACTTGGCTGGCAACCGGAGATAATTGAGCTCCAGCTTGCACACAAACAACGTAACCAGGTGGCCGCCGCTTACAATCGCTCCGCACGCATTGAAGATCGAAAGGTAATGATGCAGGAATGGGCAAATTACTTAGACCGGATTAGTAAATCTGAGTGACTCCTGTTGACTGGCCCAGTTAGCTAAGATCAGAGCCGCCTCCAAGTTGGCTGAGAACCTCAGCCCACGCATCGGCCACAGGCTTAACGCTTTCCGATGAGCCCTCGGCGGCTGGAAAACTGAGCAAATTCTCAACACCTCCTTCAGGATCAATATTGATTATGACCTTAAGGTCTTCTGCCTTGCACTCCATGATTGCATTCAGCAATGTATCAAAGGCAGCCAATCGACCTAGGCGCTGGGAGAAGCTTTCTTCCCGTCGAGATAACTCTACCTCTTTACCTTCCAGCGCGACCTCCCTTGCTTTTAACTCAGCCTCTTCCTCCTTCATCCTTTTGGAGTCTTCTTTTATCTTCTGGCGCTGCGACTTCAAGGTAGCGCTCTCACTCTTTCTGATCGCAGCTTCATCGCTTATCAAATTCTCAACAAGTGTCGATTGACGCAGCCTGGTGGCCCTGGATAGCGACTCCAATTTGGCACACACAGAATCGCTGAGATCCAGGCGTTTGATCGAGCGCCTCTCCTTCTCACGGACCAAAGCGGCTCTTTTTTGCCTTACAGCATCCTGCAGTAACCGAAACCGGAATTCTCCATCCTTCAGGCGCATGACGTCTGCAACCATTTCGGCCAACTTTGCTCGTGGCGTCATATCGGCCACAGACCTCCGCCGGGCATTGACCGGGAGCTCGACTTTGTGTTCCTGAAGGTACCCGATCGCGAATTCTACAAGTCCGTCTCTCTGAACTCGATCAGTCCACTTTTCAATTCTTGAGTTCACCTGGCATAACCTTAGGTTGCTATTTATTTACATTAATACCAAAGATGTTAGCCCAAAAACAATATCATGGACAAAACGTTGTGCATACGTTATGTTTCATGGGTTTGCTATATGGTACCTACATAATAGATATAAATAACATGCTGACCCGGTTTTCACACGTTGATTGCTCGCCGTTTTCGAAATTCTTTCTGCTCAAATTCACCGCACGATACGGAGATCAGTCGCCATGGCTAAACCAGGTGACGGAAATTATTCGTGCAATCGAGCTACCAAAGTCGAAGTTCTACAAAGTCGCCAAAGAGCTTCGTTTATCGGGTTGTTTGGAGGTAAGGGAAACCCGGCCTACGGAGATTCCGCAAATTCAATACGAGGTAAAAATTGAAGAGCCGGTGAGTTGGCTGTTTATCAGGGACGCTCCTGTAGGCGTGCACAAAGATAAGATACAACAGTTATTGACATGGAATTCGCTACCAGTCGCCGAGCGCCCACATCAACTCACGATACCTCAAAGGGTTTTAATGATCGCTCTGCTTGAGGAGGCCGACGCTGGTGGCATCATCAGAAACATTGGCTTTTCTGATCTTGCCCAAAGAACTGGAATGACAGTACGACAAGTCAAGAATCAAATGGCGAAGCTCAGGGAGTTTCACTATGTCAGAGCTTCGTTGCCTGGCGGCAATCATCTAGGACTGACCGGGAAATTTAACAGCATCCACGCACTCAACCTTAGGCACCCCGGCTTCGAGCAACAAAGGACGGCTGGGAGACTTGTGGTTTTTCGAGAAGCAGCGCATTTTGTTACACATGACGAGTTCAATTATTTCTACTTCAAGCGAAAGGAGTTGCGCAAACTCAACAGCTCGAGAAACCAGACTCCTCATAGCCAACCGGACCTAAGTGAGGGGCTACGTAGGCTTGTCGGCAGAACCGAAAACCTGCGCCCCTCCTCCGCGTGGGGATTCCTTAATTGGCTGTGCCATGATCTCGCTTCGCGGGCATTAACTGAACTCTGGAACGAACTAACAGAGGGCGCGGCTGCGAAGCTTATTAGACTCATTAACGAAAAAATCCGGGGAGAGTGGCGGTCCGCCTATCATCCAATTATAGAGGTAGATGACGGTGAAAATCCTGAACGAAAAAGCGCGGTGCAAAGCATACAGCCGAGACTGCCTTTACTTCCATTGGTGGACGTGAGCATGAGCCAAGCAGTTTTCGGCATCGCCCTCCGTGCAAAAAGAGCTCTCGAGTACTGGGAAGCCATACCTGAGTACGCTGAAGCATGTCACTTCCAGATCCTGCCACTTCCAGATAGAGGCGAGCATATGCATTTTGCATTAGAGATCACGATAGCAGGCGAAAACCAGTTAGTCAGAACAGATACATTTGCTCTGCGTTTCAACCGCAAGCTTGGCAAAGGACGGTTTGAACGTATTACGGACGTCTACGATCTAGGACACAGTGTTCTGGAAACAACAGGCCTAGCTACTCCGCCTTTGACATGCCCATTGCTCTCGACAATAACAAGAATGTAGAACTGAGCCACACTGACAAATACTTATGCCGTTGTTGAACGAGCATTGAACGGGGCATCTTCACGACGCAGAGGCCCAAGCATAGCGTGCATCGGTACAGGCAGCCGGGTTATTTTCTACAGCCCCCTCCGATCTTCTGAACCAACAGGTCAGGAGATCAATCATGCAAGTCCTCAGGCTCAGAGACGTCATTCATAAGACAGGCCTTGGCCGCTCATCAATTTATAAGTTTTCAGGCCAAGGCCTATTCCCCCGCCCCATAACGCTTGGTGGTATGTCAGTTGGCTGGACAACAAAACGAATAGACCAATGGATCGTTGAACGAGTGCGCGAACGTGAGTCCGTCCCTGACAACACAGAGTACACTACCCCATGGGCCGTCACCATTGGAAAGGGCAACATCCGTCAAACGGACCTACAGATCCTCAGAATCAAGCAAGTTATTGAGTTAACGGGCCTGGCTCGGGCGACGGTGTACAAATACATTCACGAAAGGGAGTTTCCGCTTCCGGTATCACTGGTAGGAGCCTCGGTCGGCTGGCTGCGGGCCGAAATCGAGTATTGGCTGGCTTGCTGTGCTGAAGAGAGTAGCGATGAGTCCCTCGATGAACCTGAAGCGCAGTCCGAAGCTGCCTGACCCATCCGCAATATACCGGTATCAGTAGCGCTTCTGGCCAGTCCCGCGCCCAACGCTAATTCTTTTTGCAACCAATCTATCTATCCTCCAGCTTTGCCCGACATTTCGCATCCAGCGCTCCCGACTTTCCTTACGAAGTAAAACATCCGCTTTTGGGTTTGTATGTTATTGGCTAACAGCAGTACGTCTTATCAGTAGGCACAGTAGCAAAGAGGAGATGGGCTCACACAGTGAAAGCCCATTGCGATACTGGGAGTGATTCCAGAGATATTGAGAGAATCAATACCTTAAAGCAATACATTGCATACAGGTCGCAATGAACCGCATTCAGCAATTCAAGCAAGCATCAAAAGGGGTTTAACCAAATTGCGTTCAGGAGGACAGATCACTTTTTACAGGCCGGGGTAATGGTACGAGCACAACGCTCAGGCCATCTAACCTGGAGACTTACAATGGACCAATACACTTACAACGATACCCCAACCGACGAAGAGATGCTGGATTGGTTGGGCGGATTACACGGCGGTGAAATCGTTACCAATCCGCTAGGTCAGCCAATCACAATGCCCTCAGATTACCACTGGCGACGCGATCTGGTGTGGGTCGACCAACAGCTAAAAGCCATGGCCAATGAGCGGCATATCCTTGATCACCAGCAACTAATTCAGCCAGAGGCCTTTGGGGCGGAGACCGTGGTGTTAGCCCCAGATCCGCTCTTAGAGACGCTGACTGCAGTTTTCACCGTATTAGTGACCATGTTTGAGAAGACGGACATTGGTCAGCATTATCGACCCAGCCCCTACGCTACCCGTTTTCTATGGGCCTTCGGTGAGTGTGGATATTTGCACGAGGCAGGATTTCGTCAGCCGGCAGCAATGAGTCGTCAGGCCGCAGAACAGGTGGTCACAGATCTCAATGGACGCTTGGAAGCCTGGTATGAGTGCATGGAGCAGCAGAGGTTTGTTGACGAATGTAGTCGGAACCGACGTAATAGCCGCGACAATTACAAGCGCCTCTGTGAGCTCATGGAAGCCCTCTTCGAGTGCAACAGTCGCCTGATGGTTGTACGGGTAGACCTAGGCTACAGCAAGTTCGACAGCCCTTATATCGACTACGAGACGGCGCGCTATCACAGGGAGCAAATCTGCCATGCATTTAACATCCATCCCCTGTTCAACCATCTGCGGGGGTACGCCTGGAAACTGGAGTGGCAGCCCGATAAGGGCTTCCATTACCACTTCATCTTCTTCTTTGACGGTCATCAATGCCAGGAGGACATCACCCATGGTCGTCTCATTGGCGAGATGTGGACCAAGGCCATTACCGGTTGCCAGGGCCATCCCTGGAATTGCAATCTCAATGCAGAAACTACCTATCACTACAACGCTATGGGATGCATCGATTATCACGACATAGAAAAGCAAAGGGGGCTTTTCGAGCTGGTCAAATACCTTACCAAGGTCGACGAATACGCCGCAATGTTGGTCAACGGCAGGACGTTTCAGACGAGCCGCAAACCAAGCAGTCAGGAAGGACCGCGTCGTGGGCGGCCTCGTTTATATAAGAGCACGCCTTTGGATTTTGGGCTCTGAGTCGAGGTCGATATCGCCTTGCTTGATGTGGACACTGAGCCGCCCGGCATGACCGCTTGAACTCTCCGACAAATACTCTGAGCAATTGAAGGAGGAGGATGTATGAGAGTGCTCAGACTGGCAGAAGTGCAAGATAAAACCGGACTGGCCAGGTCCACACTGTACAAATATGTTGATGCGGGCACGTTTCCACGGCCCATCTACCTTGGCGGCAGAGCCGTCGGCTGGGTTGATTCCGAGGTACATGAATGGCTTCTTGAGAAACAGGTCGAACGTGATATGACCCATGGAGCATCCAGGGGCTGGGGCCTCTAGGTATTTCGGTGGGCCCAATGGACGTCAGTGGCGGTCAGTGGATGCCGGACAAGGCCCACCCTGCGAAACACAAGGCAATCTTGTGGCATCATGCTAGTTCAACTCAACGAATAGAAAGGGTCGAACTCGTGAACCACCAAAGCCAATCGGAATCCGCAGCTGCTTCTCTCAAAATGATCGTCGACAGCGTGGAAGCCATTGCCAGAGATAAGGTCAGTGAAACGGAACCTGCGGGAGGCTCGAAAGCTTCCCTAAGGCATTTACTGAATCAGCTCAGCATCTCTGAAGTCAAAGCCGTTCACTTTATTGTTCAGTCCGGTAGGACACCATCCTGGCTGCGAGATTCTAGCTCCATCGAATCACTCTACCTCGACCTGAACGGCGTTGAATCTGAGGAACGGAACAGACAGGTCTACGTTGATTTTCTTGTGTCCAAAATCGACCGCTTGCCCGCCTACATTGCATCCTATTCGGAAATCTGTGGAGAACGGCACCTTGACCCCTTTGATGAACTGGGTGCTCTCGTGCAAGAAGAGCGCGCACATTCGCGCTCCTCAGGCTGATTCGTAGGTATACACTGCGAAGAAAAAGCGGATTGAACACCCTTTTAGCTGCCGACTTTTAAGAGGTTCGACATCGGCCCTCCAATCTATTGAAGAAACACAATGGACGCTGGTAGAACCCGGTGAACGTCAAAATGGCGTCTCCGGGAACGGGGCGAACAAAGAGCCGCAAAAGCTATACTTGAACCCATCGGCGCCAAACTGCACTATTATTGAGCACAAGTACGCAAGCCGGTATTTTTCAAACGGAAATAGGATCGCAACTTCAGTACTTCAGCCGTTATAGAAAAGGAAGACAGTCATCAGCAAACGCTTCGATCCAGAGAACCCACTTAGAGCTCAAGAATCCCTCATCAGGGCTCTGGACAACCCTGTTAGTCGCATGGCTCAGGCGCTTCAAGATTTGCCAGGCTTGCAATTGGCAAAGGAGTTTCAACATTCAACGGCAATGCAAGCTGTTCGAGACCTTTGCGACTCGTCAACGATGCGCCGTGCGCGTGAGCTCGCTGACTCACAAATGATGCAGGGTATCCGCGAGCTTCAGTACTCCTCCTCTGTGCAGGCCGCGCTTGATCTGCACGATTCCACCATGATGCGTTCAATTCGCGAGCTACAGAGCTCCACAGCCATGCAGCTGTACAAAGATATTCATGATCCCCAGATGATGCGTGTCATGCAGGGGCTTGAAGACTTTCCAGCCCTTGCGATGATGGAAGAGCTCCGAGATAGCCCCATTGCAAATGCACTTCGCGGGTTGGATACATCATCTCTAATGCCCGCACTGTCTCGGCTTACAAGAACCCCTTTCGATCCTGAGCTCATTCACCGAGCTGTGGCTATTGCCCAACGTGCAGGCTACGAGTACCAAACAGCAGATGAAGTTCTACACGCGGAATTCGCAACAGTAGAAGCGGAGCTCAACAGCTTTGGCAATGAGTCTCTGGATTTCACCTCGTTGTCTGAGCGCGCGCGCACCGCACTATTATGGCTTTTCTACTGGTTGGTTCTACCTTACCTAATGAGCATTGCCGCTGGCATCACTCTGGATCGGTTCGATGAGAAATCAGCTGTCACCGAGAATGTGAGGACTTCACGCGAAGCGAAGAAACTAGCCAGATGTGACAATGGCCTAGAGCGACAAATATTTGCTGGATGCCGTGTGGTGATTGGCAGTGGGCTGAGACTTAGGGCTGGACCTGGCATGAGGGCAGAGATCATCACTACTCTGCCGTTAGGCAAGCTGGTAACGGTTTTAGATTCATCAGAACGTGCCTGGCTCCATGTAGAAGTCGACCTGGAAGGCGACGTGATCGAGGGCTGGGTTGCTCGCCGCTATACCACACCATTCCGTTAGGCATCTGCGCGTTCGATTACGAGACTGTTTTACGGGCAGTCTCAAGTTCATGAGGAGATGACTTGACTACAACTGAAATAATCACTGCCCTCATTTCCCTTCTCGCGGTAACAGTGTCATTAATTGCCCTACTCCGGTCGAGGCAGAATCACGCCCAATTGCTGGAGCTTGAGAAGGTGCATGCAGAGTTGAGCCGCAGGCAAATTTGTAGTAGCCCCCATTTAAACCGGACACCTTGGTAGAAGCAAAGGCCTAGGCATAGACCTAGTGCAAAGGAGTGTCCAAGGTGGAGAGAATCGAAGTCATAACCGGTGTGCAGCGTCGTCGCCGGTATTCCGCGCAGGAGAAGGCATTCATGGTCGCGGAATGTGAGCGGCCTGGCATGTCGGTATCGCTTGTCGCACGACGTCATGGTATATCAGCAAGTCTGTTGTTCCGTTGGAAGAAGCTGATGAAAGACGGTGGCATGTCCGCGATTGAACCTGGTGATGAGGTTGTCAGTGCATCCGAGATGAAAGCCCTGAACAAGAAGGTCCGGGAGCTGGAGCGGATGTTGGGCCGCAAGACGATGGAAGCTGAAATACTCCGGGAAGCCCTGGAGGTGGCTCAGTCAAAAAAGTTGATCTCGCGCATGCCGTTGCTGCCACCGGACGATACCCTCTGAAATGGGTTGCGGAGGTAATGAAGGTATCGCGCTCCAACCTTCTGGATCGCCTTCATGGTCGCCAGAAAGGCAGAAGTCCGAGATACAAAAAGCAGGACGATGACCGGCATTTGCCGTTTATCCGAGAGCTGTGCGATGCCCGTGCTGCCAATGGCTATCGAAGGATCACTGCTCGGCTGAATCGGTTGCTGGCAGCAAACGACGAGCGAGTGAACCACAAGCGCGTGTACCGATTGATGAAACAGGATGGGCTGTTGTTACCCCGGTATACAGGCCGACCTCAGGAACGCTGTCACAACGGCCAGGTCATTACGTTGAAGCCGGACCTTCGTTGGTGCTCGGATGGCTTTGAGATTCGCTGCTGGAACAAGGAAGTCGTTCGCGTGGCCTTCAGCCTGGACTGCTGTGATCGCGAGCTGATGCGCTATGTGGCGACCACCGGCGGCATCACCGCTGAGATGGTTCAGGACTTACTTCTGGAAAGTCTGGAATATCGCTTCGGCCAGTCAGAGCGGGTGCCGCACCCACTGGAATGGCTGACAGATAATGGCAGCTGCTACATTGCCAAAGAAACGCGAGCCTTCGCGTCCTCTCTGGGCTTTGTGGTGTGCACCACACCGGTCAGAAGCCCTCAGAGCAACGGCATGGCTGAGGCCTTCGTAAAGGACGTTTAAGCGGGACTATGTGTACCTGAACGATCTTCCTGATGCCGCCACGGTGATGGCCAGGTTGCCGGAATGGATCGAGGACTATAATCGCAGCCACCCGCACAAGGGGTTGAAAATGAAGTCGCCCTGGGAGTACCGGGCAGAACTGGCATCAAATTGATGAGGTGGTGTCCGGTTTAGCGGGGGCAACTACAAAATTGATGAAATGGAGGAGCGCAAACGCGAGGCCCTGAAAGCGAAACTGATCGTAAGCCTTGAGAAGGCTGACACGGACTATAAGTTCATTATCACCAACCAGGGCCAATCAACCGCATCGAACATCTACTTCGGAATAGAGCAAGGAAACGAACACAACCCGCTTGTGCGAGGAGATTTCGAGCAGAAAATACCGTTTCCAGCGCTCGCTCCGAATGAAAGCTATCACTTGCTGGCCCATATTCCGATCAACATTCGCCAGCTTACCTATGAGATTTCGATACGCTGGAACAATCCGGATGGCACCCAAGAACGGGAGATCCAGAGTGTAGCCCGGTGATAGTGTCAGAAGTGATCATGTGCAGCTATCAACCAGCCTTTATCAGCTACATTGAAGCCAAGCGGAGACTAACCGTGCCCGGGAGTGTAATGCTGCCGATGATGGAGAAGGACCAATTGGCCTGAGTAGCCAGGAAACATTAACGTACAGCGGCGTGGTTTTGGCTGGGGGGGGCTCTATCGAACAAGTCACGAAAGCTGACCAGAAGGGTGAAAACGCCATTGCAGAACAAGAAGATACTCTTCGAGCGCTCAGCGCGGCCGAGATCGAAAAATAGATGCCCGCCTTCATGGCGTTGGAATGAAAACACGGAGATGGGGAGAATGCCTCGCTGTGTCTGCAAGTATTAGCCATTTTCCAACACCGTCTTCAGGTGTCTCATATTTCGTCGTAAGTTTTCCAGTTGGCTCTCGGCGTCCAATGCGTGCTCATCACCATTCAGCAATATCGTTCTAGCCTCACCTGGAAAATACAAGCACCTGGCAAGATATATGCAGCTAATGAAAACGAAATCAGCCGCATCCCGAATGCCATCGCTCTCTCGATTACTCCTAAGGATATCCCCTGATATTTCAAATGCTCGCAGCAATTCTGCTGACACGCCTTCCATATCACCCTGTTGATCCAAAAGCTTGTGCCCGACAAGGCGACTATGAAGCGCATCGACGGCTAGGCTTTGATATTTATCATCTAGCTCTTTGGTCATCCGGTCCCACGCAGAACATCTGAGGTTAACTTTACCAGTCGAAAAAATAACTCAGACCAACTCACTGAGTATTTGCCGACTCACCAATCCAATGCCCTGGAACTAACTTCTCACCATGTCGCCACTCGTAGCGAATCATATCCTCAAACCACTTTTCTCCGAACTTGGCGTGATCCATCACGATTATTTGAGAGAACGCCCCCTTGGACGTCATTTCATCAAGTAGACGATATATTTCTCTGACCCTATTTTTGTCTTCTTCATCCTCAGGAGCCAGTTCTCCCTCCCTATCCGTCGTCCTCAGCTCTTCTGGAAACCAAGCCTGACTCGGTTGATCGAGGATGAGAGTACGAGGTACTGGGCAAGCAAAACGCTCCAAGTGATCATGTATGGCCAATATACCTGCCAAGTGATAGCAGACCCAGTTAGCCCCACTGCCTATCTCGGCTAAACTAGTCATCTCGTCACTGCCCGGATCTATCTGGACCCTGATGGATAGATCTTCTACCGATATAGACGCGTTGCCTTTCTTGAACTCGACTTCCATTCGGCGCGCGAGCTCAGTCATTATCTGGTCAATAGTTTTCTGTGCTTTTTTACGGCGAGGCGTAACCGAGTTGAGTTTCTCTTGGAGCGCATCGATCTGCTCTATCAGCGAGTCAACGTCCTCCTCTTCATCATCTATGCCACCAAGATCTACGGTGCGAATGTACTCGGATATCCGGCCAAGCAATCGTTCAATTTCTCGGTCTGCTTTGAGGTACTTAGCGTTTTTCGAGATCGTTATCATTGCTTCCCTAAGCCTGCTCCGCATCTGCTCGTGCTTCTCCTCTAGCTGAACGAGTTCGTCTTCCAATCGCGCCCGAGCTTTACGAGCTTTTGAGTCAACTCGTAGGGGAACGGCACTGATACCTGTCAAAGCGGAGAAAGTCATGCCTAACTGATCGCGGTGCTTTTCAGGGTAAAAATATCCGGACTCGCAGACCGGACAGACCCCATTCTCGGCAGGAGCTGGAAGAAGTTCTGAGACACTGAGCCTGCTGAGCTGCCGAGAAACAACATCTTGATGAACTGCGGTACGGCGCTCAAAATCACGCAAACTTCTAACTCGCTTACGGGCTTCTTGTACCGCATAGCGAGACTTAAACTCATCAGCTTCCAACTCGCTGATATCCGGCGTTGCTGTCGCGACATTGAAACGACGATTTTCGTCAACCTCAACACCTCGCAAGATCTTTAATAGTTCCGAAACTGATTGCGGATGTTCACCATCAAGCAAGCCAATACCTTGGGCCTCTAGCCACAGTTTGTGCCCGCGAGTAAAAGTGTTGGCCCTCAGCCTCTCTCGCTCCTTGCGTTTCATCCTCAGCGCGGACAAATTGGACTTGAGCTTTCGCAAACGCCCTCTGGCCTCAAGTATTTCGGCGTCCTCAATACCGAGCAGAAATGGCAATGCGTCTAGCATATGCCTTCGATGCTCGTCTCTGTCTAAGCCAGGAACACTCACATGACGGTTAGCGATCACGTCTTGAGGTTGAAAAAGAAGTGGAGCGGCATGCCTAATATTCGCTTCTGCAAGAACCTCCTCCCAGGGCTGCTTCGAATTCGACAATACGGCCGCTCCTGAGATCCCTGTAAATGAAGAGAGTATGTCCCGTATCTGCCCTCGATTCGCCACCATTTTCGGAGGCTCGTTTGGGAATTCAAGGTCCGTCCCCAGTTGATACCACCCCTGTGTGGATACCTTGCTCCCAGGGGCTGGCAAAGGGCGAACAATCAGAAGCTCTCCCTCGGGTCCGACCAGGTGTGTACCCACATAGGAAACAGCTTGACGAATAATACCTTTGGGAATGGGACAGGACCGACTCATCATGAGGTAGTTTAAAATATCCAAAACCGCCGACTTGCCAGTTTGACTATTTCCCGTGATTACATTCACACCATGAAGGCTGAAGGTTAGCTGCCTACGATCCGCTCCCCCGCGCTGGTATAGAACCAGACTCTTAATTCTCCAAGTCATTCGACAAACTCCAGTCCTAGTGCGCTGGCAATACGCAAATCATCTTGCTCTCCTCCCAGCGTTCCACCAACGGCGCGGGCGACGCGGCGAACGAACGCAGAGCGGCTATCGGCCTTTGGAGGGTCAACTTTTCCCCTAGCGATTAACCGACCTTCCTGCAAATCCAAAACTCCAGCTATATCACCGTGGGCGCAGGCATTCCAAAAGGTGTCTCTCCACGCGATGATGGTCTGCTTCGAATATCCTCGCCAGCTCCGCGCGCCTTCTCCTCTGAGCCAGCCCGTGAGCGATTGTTTCTTCAAGGGCAAGGACATCAGAGTGCTCTCAGTTGAAATCAGTCCAAGCCCTAACATTGCCCACGGTATTAGTATTCCCTCGCTAGGGGATCGAGCGCGGTCATGGCTTTCAGCTAACCAGTGCAAAATAACCGCCGATGACATAGGCTCTTGGTGAATGTCTGTATCAACGAACTGCCGCACTTATTCCTCCTCACCGTAGCTCGGATTCCATTTCAGCACTAATGCGTTGCTCATCTCGTGATAGCTTCCTTGCGTGAACGGAAGTGGAGGTTCAGTACGCCCCAGTTTCGGTTGATACTTCATGCAAGTTGCATGGATGTCACGGCCAACTTCTTTTGCATTCTCGGGACCAGAAATCGGCAGGTGTTCCTCGTGCAGGGTCTGACAATATTCCTCCAAACCTCTATCGTGGCGCTTCAGATCCTGAACTTCGTGAGGAGCGCCGTCCATGAACTGTTGGCGACGAGCACGCGCTTCAAACCAATTATTCAAGGCGCGCGCAATCGTACTTGGCTGGTCTCTGTCAATTGCAGCTAATTGCGGGATCAGATGCTGATGGTGATTTACCTGAAGGCTTTGGATTTCTTCATCGGTGTAATCGAGCTCCGGAAATTCGTACACTCCTGGCTCAGCATTGCGCGCATATGCTTCCATCAAGTCCGAGTTCATCTCCTTTACGGTAACTTCGAAGCCGCCGGAATCGAGAGACTCCATTAAGCGACTCATAAATGCGCCAACCACAGCCTGACGCACTTGTGACACGATTACGGGAGTGACTCCCCGCTCCATTAGGGCCTCTTCCAGTAAATCATTGCTGGCTGCTAGCCGACTTTGAGCGCCGGCGATCTCAATACGAGTTAGCAATTCACGCCTGGCATTTTTCAAATTATTCCAGCGAACGTAGACGCCTTTGTTCGCGAGTTGCTTATTCGGCTCTTCAACAGCCCGCTCATTCATTTTTTCGAGTAATGAATCCCATGGAGCAAGCCCGGTCGGTCGGTAACATGATGCAAGTACAGAGTTCGGCTTGAGGTCACTCGTTGTCACTAGCCGTAGCTTCGCTTTCTCAGGAGCGGGTCCTCGAATCCAAGCGTCTACTGCTTGCCACCAAACTTGGCTGTCTTCACTAATGACATTGTGGTGTTCACTATGCTTCAACTGCTCGCACGCGAGGATAGCACCCTCCATAGTCGCGACTGACAAGTCATCTTCAACCTCAATCTTAATGACAACATCATTTGGAGCTACCAAGGCGCGGCGGCACGCTTCGGCCGCCTGCCATAGATACCCTGCCATTTGGCCTCCAGCGCTCGTTGTTGTCATAGCCTCTCCATTTCCATCCACCGACACCTAAAATGACAGCAACCTCGCCGAGGTTACAGAATCGCACCAAATAATCAGTAGCTTAGACTACCGAAGTGCTGCGTACCACACGACCTCTCTCGACCTTCACGCCAACCGACATTACCAAGCAATGAGTGGTTTAGTGATTGGGGGCAGGTCAACATCTACAAACAACGACAAAAAATAGCGCCTCAGAGAAAACATTGGCGAGTGGCCTTGCAAGGCCACTCGCCAAAACCTACACAAAACCTACACAGTGGCTGACTTGCCCGAGCCCAGGTCCTCTTTAAGCTTCGACATGACTATCGAGTCCACCGGTCTCCCACGAGCTGTCAAGCTGGGATAAAACTCTTCCATTACTTCAGCCACCTCATCCTCCTCATATTCAAACAGCGCATTATCAAATCCCTTCTCCGCAGCCGCATCCAGCGCAACCTGGTCAATACCCTCCTCCTTCATTTGCCTGGCTGTTTCCCCAGCCTCAGCCACCGCTTCCTGCAGTGACACCCCTTCCTTGATCACCAGATCAACATAGTAGATCGGCGTCCGATGGCTCTGCGTCGTGCTTTTACCTCGCAGCTTCAATTCCAACGGCATGTACGCCAGCAGACCACCAGAGACTGCCTGGTAGTAGCTCAGCCTGGCTGCAAGTGTCCGGATGCTGTTGTAGCCAGTCGTCCGAAAGATAAAAGTGCCGAGATCATCGTCGTCACCCACCTTGACGTTCAGACGGCCATAGGGCTTGCACAGGCCACCTTTGCCGAACTCACATAACGTCGGCCCCGGGCATGGCAAAGACTGCACTCCTGATTGCGTCAGGCGCTTACAGGTGTCGCCATTACCGACACACATAGGCCGCCCGCTTTTCCGGTCGAACATGGTGTATTCGGCCCGCAGATTCAGATCCGCGTCGTTGAAAAGCATGCGCACCGGGATGGTCCGGAGTTTGCTTTTTGGGGCATCCTTTCTCAGTTCCTCGTCCATGGGGTGAAGCACCCAGCCATCCTTCTCCTGAATCTGGGAGGTGATGGTGAATTGATCATCTTTCTGCGGTAGCCGGATGCCGTTCTTTTCAACGACCCGACCTATGCTGATACGCCCCAACACGGGAGGCGTGATGGCTAAACCTTTAATCATGATGACTCTCCTGAAAAAAAGACCACGGGGCACTCGTCATGCCCGCGTGGCCAATGGGGTATTCATGCTTGGATAAGGAATCGACGGCTTCCCGGTTTGGTCAGGGGATACTGACCCAGAAGCTCGGGCTGGTCCTTCAGCAGCTGTTTCACGTTGAGACCAACGGAATCCTTGCTGCGCTTCCAGCTCACGCTGCCACTTGGGAAGGTTGCCTTTGAGGCTTCGCCCATCTGGCTCTCGATGCGCTGTTTCAGGTGGGATTCTGTGGCGCCGAGGGCTTCCATTTCCTTGCGGATTGCCAGCAATTCGTCGAAGGCATCGGACAGCTCCTTGCTTTGGCTGAAGTCCAGGGTCTCCCCCCTGTCCACTGGGTACAGGTGGCGCAAGGCGCGTTCAGCAGAGTCGGTTCCATCAACCGGTGGTGGCGTATCCGTTTCCACGAAATCCCAGAATTGGCGCTCCAGCACGTACAGCGCCTCGATGAGCTCTTCATTCCGTTCAATGCGGTAGATCTTCAACTCCTGACCACACAGCAGCACGCACACGTCCGCCGCCTGTTTGCCGGTGACAGCCAACTGATGCTGCACCTGGCACTGGATGTAATCCGGCACACCCTCTTTCCATAGACGCGACCCGAACTCCCCTGCCGTTTTGCACTCCAGGATCTGCACATCGTCATCAGCCACCACGGAATAATCCAGGTTGGCCAACATCCAGTGTTTCTCCGGATCTGGATGCTGCAATACTGCATTCACCCGGCGCACCTTTCGGCCGGTCTGTTGGCTGTACTGCTCAGCTACAATCGGTTCCAGAATATGACCCCAGTAGACCGGAGAGGTGGGATCGTCCGAATCCGGTTTGGGTAGTCCAGTATCTCTGCCAGTTTTCACCATCCATAGTTCGAGTTGGGACTGGTAAGGGTTCATGCCAACGGCCGCAGCGGCATCGCTACTACCTATGCCCTGCTTACGTACCTTCAGCCATTCATCCCGACTGAGTCCCTTGGTGGAGACCAGGCGCAACGCTGGTCGCTGTTTCTGAATTGTGTTTGCACGCATGCCCATGGTGTTTTCCTCCAGACATAAAAAAGCCCGCCGGAGCATCAGGCTCCGGCGGGCTTTATGGCGGTTTCGAGATGTGTGGGATTGGCTCAGGCCACAAGTGACATGGCCTGCTCTAATGCACGATTCTTCAAGGCTGCACCGGTCCCAAACCAGGCTGAATCCAGCCGGTGGTCCACGGTTTTGGCACGGCGCTGGTGATCGATGAATTCCGTCACTGCATTCAGCAGCCCGTAGGCTGTGCCGTCCGATGAAGCCAACGTGGCACCCATGCCCTCGCCTTCGAACAGACCCAGGGCTTTTGCCATGGAACGCTCGTTGGTTTTACCAACCCCAGCACTAGAGTCGTCCGTGAACACCTTGAGGAAGTAGTTCCTGGCCTCAGTGATTTTCACTTTCCGCTCACTCAGGGTCTTCAGGCGGTACATGAAGTCATCCCATGCGCTAACGGATATGCCGAGCTGCTTCTTCACCAGGTCCGCGTCGAATGCGGTGTTGTGCTTCACCTTGACGGCGTTGGCGGTGGAGCCTTTCAGTGCCACCGCGAGGGTGTTGTTGCACACCACTCGGATGCTGGTGAACTGAGCAGTTGTCGCCATGGTTCCGTCGCAAGCGGTGGCCAGCAGCACGTAGGCATTGGTTTGATCGTTGCCCTTGAGCATGCCGGATTGGCCGGTACGAGCCAGCGCCCACATCTTGCGACCGCCTTTCAGGACACCAGCTGTTTCCAACTCAAAGCCAGACACCTCGGTCAGATCCCGATAGAACTCCAAGATCTCCTCAGGCTGAACCACCTTAAAGCGGTTACCGACGACCGACAGCGGAGCCTTGGTATCCGAGCGGTAAAGCACTTTCGAGTCCGGGTAGGACAGAATTTCACCCAGGGTGCCACTGGAGTTGGTGACAAAGCGGACAGGGCTTTCCTGAATCTTCCAGTCTAGGCCCGCTTGTTTTGCCCAGACCTCCAGGGGTTGATTGGAAGTCAGTTCATTCCCCAGACCATGCCAGGGGGTTTGGCCAACGTAGGCCATTTGCTCGATGAGATGAGCCATGGTTGCTCTCCTATGGTATTTGCGAGGGGAATCAGCGGATATCGTCGCGGGAGTCGGGATCGGTACTGAAGGAATAGCCGCAATCCAGGCAGCGAAGGTTGTCCAGCACACGGTCATCCAGGACATCGCCCAGAATCACGCCAGCGGAAGCGCCAGAAGCGCCACCCAGCAGTGCACCTATAACAGCACCGCCGAAACCACCCACAGCTGGGCCCATGGGACCGGCAACGACACCTAGGGCCGCACCTGCTCGAGCGCCAGCCGTTGCGGCGGCATACCCACCATAGGCACCTGCAGAAACACCCACCACACCAGCGGTTTTCTTGCCGTAGTTGTTCTTGCCAATCCGCCGGGACAGGCAGTTGGGGCATTGTTCAGACATTGGAATTACCTTTGTGAATGGGAAGAGAAGGCACTGTCAGTGCCCCGGTTCACAGAGGTGATATAGGTTTGAAATTTTTTTGACTGCCCTACCCCAGTAATTCTGGCCACTTTAAAACCGAAAACCTAGCACAGTGCTTGACGTATGAGCAGCTCAAGGGTTTTATAATCGTGCTTCGAATCTTAATTCGGGTCGACCAATGCTCTTCCGAAACGTCACCACCGCATTACTAAGTATTCTGCTTTTGCTCGGCTCCGTACCACCGAGTCTAGCCGGGGTGGCAATTGGTGCCACTGACGCTAGTGGCAGTGAGACTCATTGCCGTGGAGTGGATCAAGTTTTTGCGGTTGATATGGAACTTGGCCCCGCCAAGGTACCGATGAACTGCAGTGATCCTGAGGGGATGAACTGTTTGCGGATCGCAGCCCAATGCTCCTTAACACCGCTATATGCGCTAACAGGCACAAGTTCCGTTCCAAGTATTCAGCCCACCACCAGTTTTCGTGCCGCACCGATCAGTGCGGAATATCAGAGTCCTATCGCAGACGTTCTCACGCCCCCACCTGACTCTACCTCCTGAACCACTGTTCCGCCGTGGCCGGGCTTCAAAGCTCGGCACAAGAATATCCGTTCAAACACAAAAGCAGTTCTGGCAGTGACTACGCGTGGCCAAACCTGCTCGTAAGGAGAATGACGATGAAAACCACTACGTTCAAAATGATCGGTGCAAGTGCTGTTCTTGCCGCCGCCATCGCTAGCGTTTCCGCTTTTGCTCACAAGCCTGAACAGCAAGGTATGGGCATGATGGGCGAACACATGGAGACCATGGGCGGCATGATGGAAATGATGTCCGGCATGTCCGCCGACAATCGCTCTAAAATGCAGGCGGCGTGCATGAAAATGATGCAGAGTGATGGCGAAGCATCGCCATCAAGCAATCAGGACGAGTCTAGCCAATAACCAATCAAGAGCAAATGGCTGGTGACGCGCCAACCCAGCGGCACCAGCCTCACTCAAATCGTTTGACAGGAACACACTATGAGAAACTCTATCGCTGCCGGCTCAGTCGCGCTTGCTTTGAGCACTCTTTCTATGGGCTTCCATCTTTACGCCGCCGAATCCACTCTCGAAAGCGGAGTATCGGGTAAAACCGATCATGCTATTACAGTTTACAAGAGCCCCAATTGTTCATGCTGTGCCGACTGGGCAGAGCATCTTGAGAGCAATGGATTCGAAGTGAACATTGAGAACACAAGCAACATCAACGAAATCAAAATCCAGCATCAGATTCCACGGGACATGGCATCCTGCCACACGGGCATTATCGATGGCTTGGTGATCGAGGGTCATGTTCCAGCCGACGACATCAAGGCATACCTGGATTCACCGTCACAACCATTCGGCGACAACACCGTCGGCCTCGCTGTCCCTGGCATGCCTCATGGCACTCCCGGTATGGAAACAGGCAGGCAAGATAACTATGACGTGATGGCATTTACCGCTGACGGCGCGGCTCAAAGCGTTAAACGATACGAGTTCTGATATGCCGGACCTCGCAACCTGGGGCACTCTGGCCGCCTTTCTTGGCGGCCTTGTGTCCTTCTTTTCCCCTTGTACCCTTCCGCTCGTACCGGGTTACCTATCCGTTGTTACCGGCGGCGCGGTGAGCGAAGCCTCAAATCGGTTGAAGGCTTTTTGGTTGAGCCTTTGTTTTGTGCTGGGGTTCAGCCTGGTTTTTGTCGCGCTCGGCGCAAGCGCCAGCCTCCTGGGCCAATGGCTGATAGCCTACCGTCAAGAAGCCAACCTGGTGGCAGGCACACTGATTGTGCTGATGGGGCTGTTCATGCTGGGATGGTGGAGCATGCCCGCACTGCAACGTGACTGGCGCCTGGGGCAGACACTCGAAGGTGGACGGCCAACTGCGGCGTTTTTACTGGGCGTGGCCTTTGCGGTCGGCTGGACGCCCTGTATTGGCCCCATACTTGGCGCCATTCTGGCTCTGAGCTCTACGCATGCCAATGCCGAAACGGGAATGCTGTATCTGGCCGTGTATTCGTTAGGGCTGGCGCTGCCATTCCTTGGAACTGCCTTGTTCATTGAACATTTTCGCAAGCGAGTACGCGGGCTCAGCCGTTGGAGCAGAGCGTTGAGAGCTTTCGCTGGTTTGGTGTTAATTGTGATGGGCGTGATGGTGTTAACCGGGCAGATGACCCGTTTTGCTACCTGGATGCTATCCACATTTCCTGTTCTGGGAGGGCTCGGCTGACGTTTTTAGTATGCGGTTAAGCGATCACATGTGGATAGTGTTTGTATAGAAAACTTTCCTCACAGTAATGCCTTTTTCAAGCTAGATTCAGCTTCGTCTGTTGTTATAGCGGGTCGCTTGAAGTCCGATCTCTTAGCTAATTTTGATTTGCTCTCGAGAAGGGCGACAGCCACAATTTTCCAACATCCAGAGACGGCACTTATAGATGAAGGTTCTAATTGTCGAAGACAACGCGGTACTCGCAGAAAAAATCTCCGTTTGGCTTGCGAAGGAAAACTTTACTGTAGATGTTGCCCAAAACGGAAAAGAGGCAAATTTCTTCGTAGAGACAAGCAGTTATCAGGCGATCATTCTGGATATAGGACTGCCCGACGAGAACGGGCTTTCTTTGATGCAAAAATGGAGAAGCAACGGCAAAGATGAAGCCATCCTGATTCTAACTGCCAGGTCCAACTGGACAGAGAGAGTTGAAGGCTTGAATGCCGGGGCAGACGACTATCTTCCAAAACCGTTCGAATTTGATGAACTGAAAGCTCGACTTAGCGCCATCATAAGAAGAAAAGACGGGCGAACAACTGATAAGATAGCGGTTGATGGGTTTCTTCTAAGTTCAACCTACAGAACGCTAACAACCCCTGATCATAAAGAATTCAGGCTAACCGCAACAGAATATCGCCTTCTTCAATGCTTCCTTCGATCTCCTGACAGAGTCTTTTCCCAGGATGATCTTGTTGAATCACTTTACAATATCGAAAGATGCCCAACGCGAAATGTTGTTCAGGTATATATTGCGAGGCTTAGGAAAATACTTGGGAAAAAAAGAATAAAAACGTTGAGAGGGCAAGGTTACTATTTCGCGAGAGAGACCCACTAAAAAATTTATACTGCGAGTCACGTCAGTAACTCTCACCTGACTCGCAGAAAACCAAAAAATTACTGTTTCTTCAATAGATCAGCAACTAGCTCCTTGATTACTCGATGCTCTTCCTTCAACTTCTTGACCGTCTCGCTTTCTTCAGAACGATAGTCGGAGGACCGTTCATCGATGCTCTTATCAGGGTAGCTTCTTGCCTCATTATACCTATCTGCTTGTCCGCCATTGCTGCCTGCGAGGGCTATGGAAGCCCCGGTTCCTAGAAAAGATGCTATTAAAATTACAGACACTTTTTTCATAAACAGCTCCGATATGTCATTCTATTCAACCAACGAAATTCAATCGCCTTACGCAGTTAGTAGAACATCGAAACCTTAAACACATTTGAATGTGGACGTATTTTAAAGATCTTCACATTCCGTAAACTACAGGCCCACAGCTATTCAGGCAGATTTTGACAAGACTAAACGAACGACCAAAGCACAACCCCTCTAGCGTCAGGTGAGTTGCGACACGCATCAATCCCATCTATGCTTTCAAGCTCAGTCGCCTCTCTAGCCCTCAGCTAGCTCCTCCCGCTCAATCGACCATAACTAATACCATGACAGCGCAGAAAAGCATCCGAAAAACTGCACTCCAATATGGCATCGTTTTCAGCCTCTTGTATTTTCTACTAATTTTTTTCTCGCACACTTATGTAATAGAGCAGCTTTCGAACGAGTCCAGAAAACATCGCCTTGACAAGGAGGTGGAGAGTTTTCAAACCATCATTGAAAACGAAGTTCCGACGCCCGACGAGATTGGCAGCATGATTGATCGATTCCAATTGCTACTGGAGCACGCCCTCGTCGTCGAAATGAAAGATGGAAGCATCATTGCCAGTAGCAACATAGATCAAACAACGTTGCGCATGGTTTCAAGAAAGCCGGCGGGCTTTGTAGAAATATCCCAAGGTGCAGATGGCCTTCTTGGATTGAAACGAGGTGTCGGAATTGATAGTCCGCTTTCGTCAGTCACCATCCTGGAAATGGAAAGCGGACTAGCTGAGCGATCCAGTGGGGCTCACCTGACCTTGCTGGCTGCCTCCGCATTATTACTTTTTGTTCTCTTGGCTCTGGTAGGCACCACTACTTACCTCGCTTTGAAACCGATCGAACACATCAAGGAAGACATGAGGAGACTGCAATCTGGCAAACAACCTCGTTTGAATCCTGACGCACCAGAGGAGTTCAGTCCGCTGATCAAACAGTTCAATAACCTACTTGAACTAGCAAGTCGTCGCCTTGACCGCCATCGCCGCCTCAATTCCGATCTTTCTCACATGGTCAAGACCTCGATCTCTGCCAATCTCGCAATCTTGTCAGACACTGGTTCATTACCTCCGTCCCGCGACGACATAGAGTTCATGACCTCCAACCTAAAGGATCTAAGCCGGTCCTTGAACTACCGCATGAGCAAGGCAGATATCTCCGGCAGGCAGATGGGGCAAACATGTTTGCCGATTGAAATAGCGAACAACGTCATTTCTGTCATGGAAAAAATCTTTCCCGATAAGAGTTTCCGTATTAATACATCCTTGCCGAATAACTTCAGTTGGCCCATGGAGCGTCAGGACCTATCAGAGTTATTCGGTAACCTGCTCGAAAACGGCGGGAAGTGGAGTCAGGCTGAGATTGACGTTTCAATAAGCCAGACCGATTCCGGGCTAACGATAGAAGTTGCAGACGACGGCCCTGGGATTACTCCAGAAGCGGCCTCAAAAGTGATGGATAGAGGTTCCCGGCTTGACGAAACCGTTTCTGGATTTGGATTGGGACTGTCCATCGTGTCCGAAATACTAGAAGACAATTTCGGACGGATGAACATTGGCCCCTCAGAAACAGGGGGCGCCAGGATTACAGTTGTGCTTCCTTTCCCAGAGTAGAGCACAACCATAATTCCTCCGCCCCGCTATGACGGAGGGATTACCCTCCCCTGCTGGCGATCAAAACTGTGTATTTCCACCTCTCTTCTACCGTTGCATATCATCGAGTTTAGCCCTTGAGAAGCGCGTGAATAGAGCCGGTAAAACAAAAAGCGTTAGGAAAGTCGCAGTCACGAGACCACCTACAATCACGCTGGCCAGTGGCTTCTGGATTTCCGCACCCACGCCCGTCGACAATAGCATCGGTATCAAACCGAGTGCCGAGGTTATTGCTGTCATCAAGACAGGGCGCAAACGGGAGACGGCACCTTCAAACACCGCGGCATCCACGCTTAACCCATCCTGTATTCGCTGATTGATGCTTTCGACCATAACGACCCCGTTAAGCACCGCCACACCGAACAGCGTGATAAATCCAACGGAACTGGGCACTGAAAGATACTGACCGGAGATCCAGAGTGAAAAGACGCCACCAATAACGGCAAGCGGCACGTTGACCAGAATCAACAATGCTTGACCGACCGAACTGAAAGCAAAGTACAGCAACAGCGCGATCAGGCCCAGAGATACAGGAACCACAATGGTCAATCGCTTCTGAGCTCGCTGCTGGTTTTCAAACTGACCACCAATATCAACCGAGTAGCCGGGGGGAAGGTTCACTTCTGACGCGATGGTATCCTGAATATCGGCAACCACACTGCCCATGTCACGACCCTGCACATTAGACTGAATGACCACACGGCGCTGAACGTCATCGCGGCGCACCTGAGGCGGGCCAGACTCAATAGACACATCGGCCACATCGCCGAGTCTCACCCAGGCTCCGGACGGCGCCTGTAACCTGAGATCGGCAATGGCATCCCGGTCTTCCCGGAAACGTTTGGCCAGACGCACATAGATATCATACCGCTCATTTCCGTTGATGATCTGGCCAGCGGCGGCACCACCCAGTCCATCCCGGACGACACTCATCACATCAGACACGGCGAGTCCGTACCGGGAGAGTGCCTGACGGTCAGGCTGAACCACCAACTGCGCTTCACCAGCAATCTGCTCCATGGCCACGTCTCGTGTTCCCTGAACTGTTCGGACCGCCGCTTCGATCTGCTGGCCTTTCTCCGCCAATACATCGAGATCCGGGCCAAAGAGTTTGATGGCCAACTGCGCACGAACACCAGACAACAATTCATCAACCCGAGTCGCAATAGGCTGAGAAAAGTTAAACAGTAGCCCCGGGTGCTGTTCGAGCTTCTCCTCAAACAGGGCCTGCAATTCATAGCGATTGCTGGCGCTGGTCCATTCCGAAGTTGGTTTCAAGCCAATATAGATCTCTATATTGTTAACGGGCTCTGGGTCGCCGCCTATTTCTGCTCGACCAGCCCGGGACAGAGCATAAGTCACTTCTGGAAATTCCATCAACATGGCTTCCAGTTTTGGCGCAACTTCAAGCGCCGTATCAAGGCTTGATGAAGGGGCGAGCGTCACCCGGAGGTTGATCGTTCCTTCTTCCAGCTCAGGGACAAACTCAGTGCCGAGTCGAGGCACGACCAGGGCCGCCAGCACCACAAGAACAGCGGCAGCACCGACAACAGATCTGGTGTGTTTCAGCGACCAGTCAAGGCCCTTGCGATAGAGCTTCTCAAGAGGTTTTAGAACGAAGCTTTCCCTCTCCCGAATACCCTTGCGAAACACAAAAGAAGCCAACGCAGGCACAACGATGAGAGCGACGATCACAGCGGACACAATGGCCAGCATGATGCTGATCGCCATTGGCTGGAAAAGCTTGGCTTCCACACCTTCAAAACTGAACAGAGGCATGAAAACGACCAGAATAATCGCCGTCGCAAAAAAGATGGGGCGCGCCACTTCCCGGCCGGCTTCCTGGAGTCTAAGCGCAATGCCATGATCATCGTGTGACGCGTCCAACGGATCGGGGTCGTTTTCAACCAATTCATCCCGATGGGCGTCATGCTCAGCATCGGGATGCGTCAGATGTTTGAACATGTTCTCGACCATAACAACAGAGCCGTCCACCAGCATGCCAATTGCCACAGCAATGCCACCCAGAGACATCAAGTTGGCCGAGAGGCCGAACCAGGCCATGATCATCAGCGCAATACCGATTGAAATTGGTATAGAAAGCAGCACGAGCGTTGTTGCCCGAAGATTCATCAGACACAGGGCAAGCACGATCGCAATAAACACAAAAGCCAACAGAAGCGCATTGGTCACCGTCTCTACGGCCTTGGTCACCAGATCCGCCTGGTTGTAATAGGGCTCAAAACGAACCCCACTCGGAAGCGCCTGATTTATGCGATCAATGCGGGCCTCGATGCCGTCGATGGTGGCTTTTGTATTGGCCCCCATTCGTTTGAGTACAATGCCAGAAACCACTTCACCCAGTTGTTCAACTTGACCGTCTTCATCCTTCCGGGTCATGGTCACCGCACCCTGGCGAATTTCAGTGCCCAGCGCTACTTGGGCGACATCGCTCACCGTCACTGTAATGCCATCACTGGTTTTAACGGGCACTTGACGGATCTGCTCCAGCCCCTGCTCGCCATTACCCAGCCAGCCCATACCGCGAATAACCAACTGCTCCTGTCCGCGGCCCATATACCAGCCCCCAACATTGGAGTTGTTGTTCTCCAGGGCGTCCATGACGTCGTTCTGTGATAAGTCATAGGACAGCATTCGCGCCGGGTTCAGGTTGACCTGGTATTGACGGACCTCCCCGCCAAACGACAGAATCTCTGTTACCCCTTCGGCGGGTATCAGCAACAGCTTGACCAGCCAGTCGTGCAAGCTGCGTAATTCCATTGCGTCGTACCCAGAATCCGGGTCAGCTATTAGCAAGTACTGGTAGACCTGGCCGAGACCGGACGTATTCGGGCCCATTTCAGGCACCCCGACCCCGTCCGGAATCAGCTCCCGCGCGGCCTGCAACCGCTCGAACACCAGTTGGCGCGCGAAATAGATATCCGTGCCCTCTTTAAAGACCACGGTGACACCAGACAACCCGGTTTTGGAGATGGACCGAACCTCCTCAACATCCGGCAACGCATACATCACCGCTTCAATGGGATAGGTGATCAGTTGCTCGACTTCCTCGGCCGCAAGTCCGGGCGCCTCTGTATTAACAGCGACCTGGACGTTTGTAACGTCAGGGAAAGCATCAAGATTCAGTTTTGGGATCTGAAACGCGGCCGTGGCGATAAGCACTGCAAGCGCAATAAGAACCAACAGGCGGTTCTGAACCGCCCAGTCGACAACTCGGTTGAACATAATGGCTCCCGGAATCAGTGGTTGTGTGGGTCAAAGCCGCCTTTGGCAATTTCAGAGGCCACAAAAAATGCGCCCCGCGAAACGATCCGTTGGCCTGCAGTCAGGCCCGAAATTTCACGGAGTCCGCCAATTGCGCGACCCAGTTCCACTTCCACAGGCTCGTACTCCCCTTCAGCCTCTTCCACATAGACCGTCCAGTCGCCATCGGCGCCTCGCATCAACGCACTCTCCGGCACCGCAAGCACCGGCTCCGTGGTTTTAAAAAGGAAATACACATCTGCAAACATTCCGGGATGAAAACGATCTTCCGGATTGTCCAGCTCCAACCGAACAATTCGCGTGCGGGTCACAGCGTCAATGGTATGAGCTTCCTGGGATACCGTTGCCACAGCTACTCGGCCTGCAACTCTTACTTCCGCTTCGGCCCCTTGCTTAAGGACAATGTCGGAGTTTGCTGGCAGGTGAGCCTCTACCCAAAGTTCGCTTTCATTAGCCAGAGTCACCAGCGGTTGGCCTGCCTCAACTCTTTGTCCTTGCTCAAACTCATCGGTCAGCACTGCGCCATCCACGCGAGCTCTGAGCGTGTATTCACCGAGACTACCTACGCCGCTGGCCTTCAACGCACCAATGTCATCATCGTTTAGCCCATAAGCAAGCAGAGTCGCCCTCGCCGCTTCAATATTCGCTTTCGCCGTATTGAACCGCTGATCACCAACCACGGAACGACCCAGCCCGCTGATTCGCTCCCATTCAGGAAAAGCCTTCCTGTAATCAGCCTGCGCCTGTGCCACCGTCTCACTGAACAGGGTTACCAGTTGCTGACCTTTGGTTACGTGCTCACCCAATTCCACGTGACGTCTCAACACCACCGAGGCAACCCGGGGGGACACGTGATAGCTGGTATAGCCGTTGGTCAGCAGCTCACCGGGAGCGTAGATTTCATAGTCAACGCGCTTGCTCTCGAGGGTTGCTACCTCAATGCCGGCGAGCTCTTTCTGTTTGGCATTGATGCTTGCGGTAGTTGATTCTTCATGACCACCATCGCTCTCCTCTTCGTGGCCATGACCTTCTTCCTCTTCATGCTCACGTTCTTCAGCATGCCCGCCCTCATGCTCATCCTCTTCACCGGTACCTTCTCGATGATCGTCGCCACCGGCGGCATGATCATGGCCCGCCTCGTTATGCGCATCTTCCTCGGCCTGCACCAATGAAGGGGGAGCTATAAACAGCGTCAATACAAATACTGAAATCAGAGTTTTTTTCATGATGACTATCCAGTTTCCAGAATATTATTGGAAGGGGGTGATCAGTTCGCCAGACTGGCTCAAGAGTTCAATCAGGCCCAGCTGCGCCAGCTTTTCCAGTTCAATACCGGTTTTCAGGCTCTCCGCGCGCTGGCCTAACGCCTGGAGATACTCAGAGGTGGAGAGGTCGCCGACCTGCCACTGCTTCTCAAGCAAATCGGCACTTCGCTGTACACGCCCCTGGGATAGTTCTTTCCATCGACGAAGTTGCTTGTCGTATCGCTTCCAGGAAGCGCGAGCGCCTGCCAGGTCATATTGTTGTTTCCGGTAGAGCGCCTGAAACCGCGCTTCGGCCTCCAGAGCCCGTCGATTCGCGGCCCGGATTTCAGCGCTGTAGTTATTACGGACGTTCAGAGGGATCGAGAATGTCAGGCCAACCACGTTCTCGCCGCCGTCACGCCCTCCGCTCAGCCCTACTGTCGGCGATGCTGTGGCTTTGCGTCTCGCAACCTCTGCCTCACTTTTCAGCACCTGCCACTCGGCTCGAGCGACTGCAATTGACGGGTGTGACAGCAGATCAGCCTCACCAATCTGGGACTCCAGCGCTGGCCATATATACTCGGGGATTCCCCCATCCTGAGGCCTCCAGTCCGGCAGACGTTCTTGAACCTGAGTTTCTGCCCGATCAACTGCGGCCTTTGCCTGGGCGACTTCGCTCAACTGACGGGATAGATTTAGAAACAGAAGCTCTGCATCGGCACGCCCCAGATCACCTGCCTGCTGGCGCTGTTCAACCTGGTCCAGCAAAGCATCCAGGCGCTGCTGTTGGGATTCAGCAATTTCCTCAAACAGCGTAGTGGCGCGCCACTCGACAAGCGCAAACAATGATTCAGACGTTTGTGTCAGAACTGCTTCGCTCAAGCCAGCTTGCGCAGACAGCCTGATCAGCTTTGCCTTCTCCTGTAATGCGCCCTGTTGATCAGACCAATCGATCGTTTGTGACAGCCCTGCCTCAAAGTTATTCTCACTGCCCGTTCTGTCTGCTCCTACGGACAACTCCGGGTTATACAGCGGTTGTTCGCTTGCCTCAGCGTCCTCTTTCCGCGCTGCCGCCTGCTCTGTCGCTGCCAGTACCTCCGGGTGCTTGCTTATCTGGCCAGTGAGCCAATTCGCCCAATTAACAGTCTCAGCTTGACCGAACAGAGGAATGGACAATAGTACTGAACACAGCAACGCCCGAGGCGAGTGCTTGCTTGCCTTCATCGACTTTCTCCCGAAGCGATTAATAGCCAAAAATCATAGGTGTAAGGCGCCTATGACGAGGCAGGAAAAGATCGAGATAATAAGTGCAAACTTTGAAATGAGTTTGAATTCGGAAAAACAGTTCAGATATGAGTCGCTAAAAACTCTTTGTAGCGCTTCTCAATGAGGCTAAGAACGGCAGCTCGCGACCAATCGCCGCGATGCCACCGTCTCATTTCAGGAAGGGGCTAGATTGAAGTGGGTTGGAGTGCGCTTTCGTCGGTCGCCCCGTCTTCAATACGAACGGCCTGAACCAGTCGGGATACCAGTACCTTGCCGTCCCCCGGGTGTCCATCCCGGGTCCTGCTCGTTCGCACAATGATGTCCACAACTTCATCGGCAACAGCATCGGTCGCTACATCTACTTCCAGCTTGACCATCTGCACTTTCTCCAGAGGCGATTCATCGCCAACCAGATGACCAAATTCGTTGAGAGACACGACAGCAATGCTTGCCACCCCCTTAACTTTGGCCAGAGCATCAACCACATGCTCTGCCATCACTTCTCTGACATACGCTTTTATTTCATACATAAACCGCCTCCTGACTATCAGACTTCAACGTCACGACGTTCGGATGCAAACCATTGATACACGCTGGGCAACACTACCAACGTCAGCAGCGTTGACGTGATCAGACCGCCAACCACAACCGTTGCCAGTGGCCGTTGGACATTAGAGCCAATGCCATCGGCCAGCAGCAGGGGAATCAGCCCCAGAATAGCCACAGAGGCTGTCATCAGAACCGGCCGCAAACGACGTTGAGCGCCCAGCTTGACTGCTTCAGTGACTTCGTAGCCTTCGTCCCGCAACTGATTGATGTAGCTCACCATTACCACACCGTTCAGTACGGCTACGCCAAACACCGCAATGAACCCCACAGCAGCGGGCACGGAGAGGTAAAGCCCCGTCACAAACAACGCGACAATGCCACCAGTAACCGCAAAGGGCACATTCATGAAGATCAGCGCCGCATAGCGAAGACTACTGAATGCAGAAAAGAGAAGCAGGAAAATAAGCGCCAGGGTAATGGGCACAACGATCGCTAGCCGCGCCATGGCCCTTTCTTGGTTCTCAAACTGACCGCCGAACTCCACGAAATACCCCGGCGGCATATCCACTTGCTCCTCGATCCGCTTGCGCAAATCCTGAACAACACCGCCCATATCGCGACCACGCACGTTCATCTGCACGTACTGACGGCGACTGGCATTGGAGCGTGAAATTTTCTTGGGGCCTGCGTACATTTCAACATCGGCCACCCGTGCAAGCGGGATAAGCTCGCCACTGTTGCCCCTGAGGGGAAGCTTTCTGATTTCATCGATGGACCCGCGATAGGACTCTTGCAGCCGGGCGAAAATCTCAAATCGACGGACACCGTCGAAGACCAGCCCGGCGCCTTTACCACCTATACCGGTTTCAACCGTACTCATCAGGTTATCGACGCTGATGCCGAACTGCGCCAGTACTTCACGGTCGGGGCGAATCACGATCTGTTTTTTACCCGCACTCTGCTGAGCGCGGACGTCCGTTGCACCCGGCACCTCTTGCGCCAGTGCCGCCACTTCCCTGCCGATCCGGCCCAACTCGTCCAGGTCGTCGCCGAAAATGCTGGCAACCAGTTGCGCCTGAACGCCTGACAGGAGTTCGTCGGTTCTGAGCTGAATCGGTTGGGACAGATTGTTGGCAAGCCCAGGAACCCGATCATCCAAAGCATCGGCAATCCTGCTTTGGAGATCCTCGTAGCTCACGTCCTCTCGCCACTGATCCAGGGGCTTCAGATTGACAAGCGTCGCGACAACGTTCACAGGTTCAGGATCACCACCGACCTCGGCACGACCGATCCTGGCATAGGTGCCGGTGACTTCTGGAAATTCGTCTACAACGGACTGAATCCGTTTGCCATATTTGATGGCGGATTCAAGACTGGCTCCAGGAGGCAGTGTCGAGCGAATCTGGAACGTGCCTTCCCTGAGCGTGGGCACGAATTCGCTCCCGAGATAGGGAAACAGCAGAAGACTGCCGGCAAAAGCAATGACGGCAACGCCCATCACAATCTTAGGGGCTTTGACGACAGTATTCACTACCGGCTTGTATAGCCGGTTCAGGAACAGAACCAGCTTCGGCTCTTTGTGACGCCCGCCCATCTTGAATGTCAGGGAGGCCAGAACAGGCACCAACGTCAACGCGAGTAACAGCGCACCGATCAACGCAAAGCTGATGGTGTAGGCCATGGGCGAAAACAGCTTGCCCTCAACGCCCTGTAGCGTAAACAACGGAAGAAAAACGATGATAATAATGCCAATCGCAAACACGATCGGACGAGCCACTTCCCGGGCTGACTCACCTACAAGCCTCAGAACGCTGATCTTTTCATCGGATCGCTCCTCAAGGTGTCGGAAGATGTTCTCTATCATCACGACAGCGCCGTCCACCATCATGCCGATGCCAATAGCCAGCCCCCCCAGACTCATCAGGTTGGCCGACAGGCCCGACATGCGCATAGCAATGAACGCAAAGAGTACAGACAACGGCAACGTCGCCACCACGATCAGTGTGGAACGAATATTACCCAGGAACAGATAGAGAAAAACCAGCACCAGAACCGAGCCTTCAAGCAGCGCTTTCTCGACAGTGCCTATAGCCTTGCCCACCAAGTCTGCCTGAGAGTAATACGCTTCTATTTTCAGCCCTTCAGGAAGTGACTTGTTCAGATCATCGATTTTTGAGTTGACATCCTCTAGAACCTGACTGGTGTTGGTACCAATCAATTTCATCACGTAGCCGCCCACGGACTCCTCACCTGAGGACACCTCTGCGCCACGGCGAATTGCCGGTCCAAGGCCAACCTCCGCCACATCCTTGACGTAAATAGGAGATTCTCCCTCACTCTTGGACACAATGATGTTCCGGATATCTTTGATGCCTGCGGTACCGGAGTTGACCCAGCCGTAACCACGGACAATGTACTCTTCACCTCCTCGAGTAATGAATGAGGCGCCAACGTTACGATTATTCTGGGTGAGGGCACCGCGAACATCAGACACCGTCAGGTTCCTTGCCTGAAGCTTCTGCGCATCAATATTGACCTGGTACTGCTTTACCTCGCCGCCGATAGAAAGCACACCGGTTACGCCCGGCACGGTCCTGAGCTGGGGTTTGACAATCCAGTCCTGAATCGTGCGAATTTCCTGCAGGCTGTATTGATCTTTATCCTCAGCTTCCAGGGAATACATCAGGATGCGCCCAAGACCGCTTGCGATGGGCCCGAGTTCGGGTTCCCCCATCCCTTTGGGAATCTGGCGCTTGGCCTCGGATAGCCGTTCGTTTACCAGCCGCCTGGCGAAGTAGATATCGGTGCCATCTTCGAAATAGATGGTCACCCGCGAAAGTCCGAAAATCGACGTGCTCTGCACTTTTTCTAACTTGGGAATACCATACATGCTGATCTCAACGGGATAGGAAATCAGCGTTTCGATATCAACCGGCGACAATCCAGGACTGGTAGTGAATACCTGAACCATGGTCGGTGTCGCGTCCGGAAACGCATCCACCGGCAGTTTTTGAAATGAAAATACGCCGGCAACGATCACGGCGATAGCAAAGACAAGCGTCATCAGACGATTGTTCAGCGCATAATTCACAATTGCGTTGATCATGCTCCCCCCGAGTATTAGTGTCCGTGAGCGGCGCTGCGGCCACTGGCGGTAATGGCCGACATCAGATCAAAAGCGCCCACTGAGACCACTTCCGTGTTTGCGCTGATGCCGGACTTAATCTCTATCCAGTCGTTAGCCTCCTTACCAAGAGTGACTGGAACCGCCTTGTAGGCTCCCCCTTCATTACCCGGAACAAATACAACGGACTCGTCATCGATGGTTTGCACGGCATCGTGTGGAACTAGGGGCAGTGATGCCGCCGATTGAGTCATGACTCTCGCTTTGGCATAGGTATTTGGACGAAGGTCGCCGTTGGGGGATTCGAGTACAACGCGAACCGTAATGGTGCGGGTTTCCTCATCAAGCTCATTTGAGATCCAGGACACTTCCCCGGTGTGAAAGCGGTCTGCAACCGACTTTGAGAAGACCTGAACTTCATCTCCGACGGATACCCTGCCAATGTCAGTTTCGGCAACTTGCAACATCACCCACACCACAGAGGTATCAGCTACGGTAAAAGGCGTATCTGAAGAGCTTAAGGTTTGGCCCAACCGGGCATCCATGCGCTCAATGCGCCCCTGGATAGGAGAACGGAGCGCGTACTGTGCAAGACTGCTATCTGCGCCTGACGAATCACTGCCAAAAACCTCCAGTTGCTCACGAATTGAATCGTACTCCGCTGTAATCTCAAGATAAGCGGCCTTGGCGTCCAGGAACTCTTCTTCGCTGGTGAAGCTTTCACTCCGCAATTGCTTTTCTCGCTGATACTCCGCAGTCGCGGCTTCTTTCCGAGCTTTCAACGAGTTCAGGCGGGAACGAATGCGAGCCAACTCAACGCTGTTTAACGTGGCCAACAACTGGCCTTTTTCAACCTGGTCCCCCAGATCAACAGCCAGTCTCGTAAGCTTTCCCTGCAATAGCGGCCCTACCTCAGCGACGCGATCCGGAACATAATGAACTTCAGCTGGCGCAGTAACGATATTATCAGCACGACCTCGGGGCACCGTTACAGTCTGCACGGAGAGCAACTCCCTCTGCTCTGGAGTCAGATGAACTTCGCGGGCCTCACTGCCTTCAGCCGAGTGCCCAGCCTCACCCTTTTGGTGCTGCCCTCCTTCGGCTTCTTCGGCGCCGTACGCCAGTGGCTGATAGACCAGAAAACTGATCGCGACAAACAATATCTGCAGATTTCGAATCATCTAAACACCTTCGATATAAGAGAACGTTCAACCATTAATTTTCTTGTCATCAGGAACCGGATGACATTGAAAGGGCACCGCCGGTGCTCACTTCCAACGCCCGGACGGCGTCGATATAGTCGTGTTGCACTTTGACGTATTCCTTCCTCACCGACAAAAGATTGTCCTGAGCGGACAGGACATCGGAAGCATCGACTTTTCCCGCTTGAAGAGCTTTCTGCATAAGTTGCAGCGTTTCCTCCGAACGCTCGAGAATCGACTCGTTCATCTGGCGCAATCTGCGTACGGCGGATTCGTACTGAGCTACAGCAGATACGACCTGGCGTTCAGTCGCCAAACGCAGTGCCTCGGCCTCAAGCTCGGACATTTTCAACTGAGCCGAGGCCTTCCTTTTTTCACCGGAATAATCATGAAACACAGTCAGAGGCATCGACACACCCGCACCAAAAAGGTTGGATCTTTCCTCCCGCTCGTAGAACCCGAACACTTTCAGGTTCGGAATACTTAGACTCTTGGCCAGTTCCAGGCCGGACTCATTCGCAGCAATTCTGGCTGCTGCCGCCTTCAGATCCCCTCTCTGGCGCTGAGCCAGCGCGACCAGGCGATTAGTTGGTGGCAAGTTGGCACGAGCTACATTGAGTTCTCCCACGACCCCTACCGCATCGGAGGGGGACACCCCAAGAACTTCCGTCAGGTCAATTTTTGATTGCCTAAGCTTTTGCTCCGCTTCGGCCTTCTGGCTCTTAGCTCTTGCCAAGCCAATGACAGCGGTATTGAGGTCAATCCGGGTCTGTTTGCCCCGCTCAACGGACACCTCGACCAGCTCTTTGGTTCGCTGCATCAGCTCAACGGTGCGGCTTGCCGTTTCCAGTTCTTTCTGTGCAAGCAGTATTTTGAAGTAGGCTGACCGCACTCGGGCCTTGGTCGCCACCTTCAGGTATTCAAGTTCCTGCTGTTGAGAAGTGAGAGTGCTCTGAGCACGCGACTGACCGAGATCGCCCCGATTGCCCATCCAGACTTCCTGAGTAACCCGAACCTCGTAATTCAGTGACTGATCTGCCTTATCTGGATTATCACGGCCACTCAGCTCAAGCTCCGGGTTGCTGGGCGCCCAGCGGCTGGCATGATCGAGCTCGGCTTCCTGCATGGACACCGCAGCCCGCCTTAAAGCCAATATCGGGCTATTCTCAAATGCCATTACCATTGCCTCATTCAAAGAGACAGCCTGTCTGGCCTTGGCTTGCTGGTACTCCTTGAGTGAAACGCTCTCCCCGGCGGTGGCCGCCGCCGAAGGCATGACGTTCAAGACTCCGGGTACTATCAGCACCCACAACAACAGTCGTTTGTTCATTCAATATCATCCTGGCTATTTGACTGAGATACATGAATCAGCGTTTTCGCCGTAAGTGCCAGGACGACCCTACAGACAGACCTTTAAATCAGTCTGAATTCGGCGCCATCACACCTAAACTCGTACGGAGTTCAACGAAACTATGGCGGGGTATACGCCAAAAAGAGGTGAAAGAAAGAGACAAAAGAGGAGGGCATCGTCCAGCGCATGGGAGGGAGCGCAGATAAGAAACGACGGGCCTATTTCAGCCCGTCGTTGGGTCCAATTATGTGAAGCAACACTATGAACGATTAAAAATCGAACTGCGCAGCCAGTTGCAGGCGAGTGTTATCAGCAGATTCGCCATTGGCCAACTCTTTGTCTGCGAAGGAAAGCTCCAATCCCAGCGTTACCGGGTCAGCAACTTTGTAGAAGTTGCTGAAGTGAACGCTTTGCAGGGTTTCAAAGGAGTTCGGGAACAGATCTGCTGGCTGATCGCCCTCTACGCGCCCATAGGACAGACCAGAGGAGAACTTCGGCGTCCACTGCTGACTGATAGCAACGTTGGCACCGTATGCCTCAATGGTTTCAAGATCGCCGTTGGCGTCGATGTATGCTTCACCAATACCAGTGCGGCTAGCGCTGCTGTCATTATTGCTGAAGGAACTGTAGATGTAACGACCCACGCCGTCACCAAAGATCGCCCCTGCCATGACCGTGGTGGCGTCGGTCAGGCTTAGCCGACCAGCAATCAAAACGCCATAACCAAAGGCGTTATCGTCGCCCGTAGCAGCTGCAGAGTCAGTCTGAAGCGAACGTGCCAGACCGGCAACTTCAATGCCACCAGCACTGCCGGCCCACTTGTACTTGGCAGTCAGATCCGGCGCATTATCGCGGGAGCCGTCAAAACCCGTTGTTTCCGGATTCTCAGCAGAAACGGAAAAATTAGCACCGCCGCCAAGAGGCATGGTGTAGCGCAACTGTGCCTGACGAATAAAAGAAACACCTACTGGGCCGTCGAAATCAACCGTGGACGGATAGGCGGTAAATTGCATGAAGTTACTCCAGGTTTGACCGGCGAGCAGGCCGTTCAGCTCACCATAGGCGTGACGAAGACGCAGCCCTCTGGAGTTGGAGAAAACTTCATCACCGCCACCACCGTAGAAGTCACCTTCAACGGTCGTTTTGACATCACCCACTTCGGTTGGCGTGGTTGTCTTAATGCGAACCCGTGATTGTCGAGCATGGGCTCGGAATGAAGGGTCGCTATCGCTATTAGCAGTATCAAGGCCTGCTACGAACAGGCTGTCACCCATGTCCTGATCAAAATCATAGATCATGTCCAGCTTGACATAGCCACCGATTGTTACAGTGGTGTTGGTGCCAGGCACCATCCAACCTTCCGCCCCCTTACTTTCCGCCATGTCATCCAATTGGCGCTGCAAATCATTAATCTGTGTCTGAAGTTCAGTTGCAGATTGCGCATGAACAGACGGGGCCAGCAGACCCGTAACCGAAAGCGCTAGTGTTGCTCTAATCGCTAACCTGAGTTTATTAGTTTGCATTGTAAATCAGTCTCCATGGGCTTTCGTTGTATGTCATCAGACCGGTACTTGGCCCTGAACAAACAGACAGCTAATGCGCTTCAGTTGTCGGCCACTACCGGTAAGTGGTTCATTGTTCTCGCTCTTTCCGCCAGAACAACGACTTGCCATTGATAGCAGATGAACTTGAAACGAAATTGAAAAAACGCCTCCTTAACACCTTTGTATTAACGACCCCGTCGCCCCCGCTTTTCTAGCCGTGCTCTCTTTTCATCATCTAATTTTATTTTTTCAAGCTGAGTTAAAGTTCATCTGTTTCCATCGGGATGCAGACCATTCAACTTAAAGGTGACTCTATGAGAAAACATCTCTTGCTCACATCTCTAGCATTAACCTTGGCGGCAGGAAGTCTCCATGCCTCTGAGGCCAATGACGGCAGCCTGGCACAAAACATGCTCTCCGAAAGCAGCGTTCAGGACATGAAGAGACAGCATAGGGTAATGACTCAGGCAGCCTTATCTGAAGTAGGCATGGAAGCTCGCCGAAAATTGATGCAATCGAATAAAGACGACATTTATCACGAGATGATGAAGTCGGGCGATATTAATCTATCTAAATCAGACCAATTCTCAAAAGATCAGCTTACTCATTAGAAATAATGTCGCACCAATAGCTTTTTCGATTGAATAATAGAAACTTGTCGATACACGACATTCTAAAACCAGTTGCATCGTGAATGGTCTCCACCATTCCGTCTTGCCGCACTACTTTTGTAGTGCGGCTTTTTTAGGCCTAGATTTAGTCGATAACAAATTCTAACCACCTGCTTGGCAGACAACATGCCCAGAAAACAACAACGCCCTTCAATAAAACGGAAACTGCTTACTTTCCTGACGCTAACGGGTTTCGCGTGTACCGGGCTGATATTCTTCTCACACACCCTTTTAATCGACTATATCCATGACGAGCTTCACAGGCAGCAGCTAGAGGCTGCAGCTAACCGACTCTCAAAGATGCTAACAAATGATAAAGAAGAAATTACAAAATCCTCTCTCAGAAATTTTTCATTGTCTCAATATTCAGTTCACATCGAAGACAGTCAAGGTCGGAGTTTTACAAGCGAGAACATTAAACCGAAATTACAGGTGGTAGAATCGTTCAGAAAGCCTGGAATTTTTCACATATCGGATGATGATCGATCAATCCTTGGCTACTACAGAATATTTAATAACAGACAAGATAAACTAAGCGTTACTATAATTGAAAAAAGCTCCTACTCACCAAACACGCTTGACAAAATCCACGTTCTTATATGGATAATATCTTTTACAATTCTCGTTACGATATCATTGATCATATTTATTGGGGTAACTATCGCACTAAAACCCTTAAAAATGATGAGTGCCCAATTAACGTCGCTTAAAAAGGGTCAGCGTAATAGACTGGATGAGAACGTACCTGAAGAATTCAATGAACTTGTCAAACATCTTAATCGTCTATTAGAGTCGTACGACAAAAAACTTACCCGTTCACGCCACCTAGCCGCAGATATTTCTCATAGCTTAAAAACCCCCCTTGCCGTCATAAACTCCATGATCAATGACGAAGCCATTCCCACCACAATCGCGAGTCAAATTAAGTCTCAACTGTCTGAAATGCACGAGCTGATCGACACTCAAATGAGAAAAACCGAAATGTCCGGTCAGTACATTGGAAAGGCGACACCGATCATTGAGAGAACTCTGGCACTGGTGGACGTAGTCAGTCGAATCTATCCTTACAAACAGATCCATCTTCAAGAAACATTACCCAGAGAGCTTGTCTGGCCAATTGATGAGCGTGATTTTAATGAGATCTTGGGTAATGTGCTTGATAACGCAAGCAAATGGTGCTCTCAGGAAGTTCATCTACACTTGAAACTTCACGATGACACTTTGACCATTCTTGTTGAAGATGACGGCCCCGGAGTAGCGTCACACCAACTCGCCGATCTTACCAAGCGCCAGAAAAGACTGGACGAAAAAACCCCTGGCTATGGCCTTGGCCTATCAATCGTTGAGGAAATCATCAATGACTACGGTGGTGCCATGCATTTTTCTATATCACCCAAAGGTGGTCTTCGGGTTCTAATCGAGCTTCCCAGAAGCATTTGACGACTACAAGGGCAACTTATCCAGCTTTAGTCAGCGACCAGTAGGCATAGCAGCCCGATACACCAACGTCTCAACGTCAAAACTGTCACTTTGAACTGAGTTTTCATCCGGCGACATAAAGAATAACTCTGTATTGCCTGATACGGGGGACACCGGAACCGACGTTAGAAGACTTGTTGACTGCGTTTTGGGAGATTTCCCGGATCTCAGCGTCAACCAATCAACTCGAGTATCATAAACACCTATCATATCTTCGGCTGCACTGGATTCCTGTGGAATCCCGATATTAACTGCGTCCCCACCGGAGCGTACGAGCAGGTTCGGCAAAAATAGTGTTTGCCTCGGACTAAACACCAACTCAGGCGACACGTCGTAAGTCATACTCGTGCCTGCCACCCGGCTTCCAATCTCATAGTCCAGATGTGGGCCCTCGGTGCCAGCAGGGAAAAATGAAACCTTCCCTTGGGAGACGGTCACCATATTCAAAGGTCTCGGTTCGTTCTGAACAACGGCACCGATTACCCGGAACACTGGCGTGTACTGGCTTAATTCTTCATGAACGGCCTTCTCAAGATCAGGCCCGTTCGGTGAGATTGATATTTTATAGATCTCTGAACCAAACCCCTGCTCTGAGTAGAAAGACTGCCCGAGAATAGTTTCCCGGCGACCGTCAGCGTCCAAATCCTGCAATCCCAAGATTAAGGGAATGAAACCGATGGTTTCAGCCTTCCCCTCGGCCAACTGGATCAAAGAACTTGAAACACTACGGCCATTCCACTGATTCAAAATGAGGTAATATGAGTTCTCTGAAACGTACCAGTCCATTCGGATGACTTTCTCCCGACGGGGCACCTCAATGGACGCCAGGCTCTGAACAGCCCCGCTGGAATCAACAAGGAAAAAGCTGAGTTTGTTTCCATGCTCCGCCGCAAAATAGTAATCGCTGCCAGAACGAAACGCGGACAACGACTTTGCATTGATTGGCAGCTTCGCATATGGAGACGATGAAGCCTCCCCCTCAACTGAACCTACCCGATGTGCTTCAGCATCGGTCTGTACGATGCCGACCAACCAGGTGTTATTGTAGGTCGCAACGGCTTGACCTCTCCCGGTAACTTGAAAGCGCACCAATGGCACATCGTTTGACGCCTCTGGCTCGTCCCGCCACAAAAGATCAGGAAATCGGGCTTTCAACGCCGGCGTTACCGGCGTGGGATCGCCGACTCTGTCAGTAAACACCGCCGGAATACCGTAGAAGCGTTTCGATACAGCGCCAACGGAGGGCATCGTTCCAAACAGCACTTTCCCTACTGCTTGATCCTTTCCGATACTCTCGATACCGATGACTGCAAGGTTTTTCTCCGGGATGCCTGCATGATCAGGCTCCCGCAACACAACAAACAAATCACCTACCTCAACAGTGGCATCGTCGACTGTGAGGGAAAGCACTTTTTGATCACGATCTACCTGAATGACCTTTGCCTTTGCTGGATGCTCACGCTCAACCGCCTGTACCGCACCAGCTAGTAGTAGCATCAGGAACACAAATACTGCAGAACGAGTCATCATAGGAAAAAGTCACTTAATGCGGATTCATTTCGTATAACAAAAGCGGGGTGGCGCTCCCACCACCCCGTTCTTGTTAGAACTTGTACCTTACCCGACCGGCAACATGAACAATGTCCTGATCGCTTTTGCCGTCCTGTAAGGCAGTTTCCTCCAGCGCATCCATGGCATCGCCTGATGCCAGGTATGCAGCTTCTGCCGACAGCTCAAGCGAAGGGTATGGGAAGTACGAGACCTTGGAGCCAAATTCCAGTCCGAGATCTTTTGAGGACGATCCATCGGCAAGTGCAATGTCCTCAGCCAAGCGGTTGTAGACAATCATTCCGCTGACCGTAATATTGGCCGCTACTTTATGATCGAGCTGTAGCTTGTTCATGAAATACCCTTTGTCGAGGATATAGGGCGTTTCGGCGAAGTAGTCATCGCTCGTCATGTTTTCCTGAAAAATCATACTGTCGCTGAAGTCGACATCCGTGGCGATGAAGGCGTCGAAGTCCCCGTCTTTCTCATTGCCATCGCCCGATGCGTAGAGCACGGTGTACGTCAGTTGGTTTGGTCCAAATTGCAGCCCGAGCTCGCCGCGTCCCAGAACGGTCGAAAGGTCATAGTTCGTATTGGGATTCGTAGCACCATTCAATGGGACGAAATTTACACCTTCTATTGTTCCGCTTTGGCCAATCACCGTACCCTTCACGAACATGCGGCCTAGCGACGTCTCTTGACCATAATCCATCTCCACCCCAAAGCTGGAAACGGAATATTTGGAGTTATCAGCGATACTCTTCAGTTCATACTCCCTGCTATTTACCGTACCTACTCCCTCAGCAATTTGATCATTCATCTGATAGAGATAGAATAGGCCCGCGCTCAGGTTCGGTGAGTAACGCTTGTTCAGGTTGATCGCGAAGTTGTCCGCGCCATCCCAGCCTTCGTCCTGTTCTGAGTCGACGCCGCTCTCATTGGAAGAGTCACCTCGCCCCCATAACAACTGATAGTCAAATCCAGAGCCCAGTGAGCCTTTCCAAACAGCGGCTGTGGCGGTTTCAGTCCAGACATGTCGGTTCACTGACACTGGCTGCAAGCCCAGCGAGACGCGCTGGTCTAGCGTGTTGGGCACCAAGAAATCCACATAAGCCCACCGTGTTTCGATGTTCACACCATCACCGGAATAGTCGCCACCCGACCCCTCACCGTAGCGGATGCCACCAATCTCCGTCGCGAATACACCGGTAACTTTCTTGTCGTCGGAAGTTGCCTTCGCCCAGAAGCGATATTTGACCTCGCCGAAGCTCTCGGTCGGCTCGTCATCTTTCAGCGTACCGCCACCTGAGTTACCACCAGCAAACCAGTCTCTTTGATTGGTGTAGGCCTGAAAGCGGTTATCCATATCACCGTGGAATTCAACCTCCGCTGCCGTCGCGGCCCAACTTCCCGACAGTGTTGTCATCCCTGCAATCGCAGTGGCCAGAATGTTGCGTTTCAACGTATTCCCCTCCAGTTTCTTTCTTAATTGTTTGTGATATCCGATTCGTACGGATCGTGGCGCAAATCTTAAAACCAGCTAGAACAACGAACTAAAGGTCAAAAAAAAGGCGAGAATGAAGCATTCCCGCCATTAAATAACCTTAGTTAACTCACAAGTAGACTCTCACACGAACCTTAAATGAGCTTGAAATCCGGAAAAGATTTCAGATACGTCGGTCCCCCTGTATTCAGCGATCACGCTCGACTCTACATGGAAAACTTATGCTCGAAGCCCACACCAAATGTGGAGTCCTCAGAGTCGGCCAAGTCCGCCTCCACCTGAGACACATACGCATAGACCTTACTCTTGCTCGCCAGTTTATAATCGAGCCCCAAGGCCAGCAGGGTTAGCTCCTCGTTTGTTGTCTCGGCTTCGGTCAGTCCGTACTGTGCCTTGATCTTCCAACGCTCAAGATTAACGGCACCACCAACCAGATAAGACGTATCTTCTCCAGGGCCATCGCTTTCTTCTGCCAACTGGTAAACTGCGCCGATCTCGAAGTTGCTTAATCGGACCTTCCCTACGGTTCGCAGGATATTAAGACGACTATCGCCACTTGAATCGGCTTCCAGTGAATCTTCGATATCAGAATCGTAGGCAATACTTCCGTAAAAACGATCATTCTCAAACGTAAAAGAGCTGGAAACTGCATCCGCAGGTCCGTCGTTCTCTGCCCCAGCTGACTGCTCTTCACCCGGGATGACGGCAACACTAACGCCCACAGCATCAAACAGACGTGGAGAACTGTATTGAACAATGTTGCTGGTCCGATTTTCACCAGCCATGATATTTTTTATATCCGCCTGTAAGTCGTTGAACTGGTCAACCTTGCCCTGCGCTGACTTTAAAGGTGTGTCAAATTTTCCCGCAATCAGTGCACCGAGGTTCGCCTGCTTGAAGCCACCGTAAATATTACGCTGCGAGAAAGTCTGGCCATCCTTATCTCCATCATCAATCGATATTTCAAATTCTGCCTTGTAGATCGCCTCCAAGCCTTCGAGGTCGGTATTGAGCGCCCCTTTTACCCCCAGACGGGACGCATTACTCTGGAGCTTCCAGGTATCGCTATTACCGTCGTCCTGGTTTTCATACGAAACATTGGCTTTGCCGTACAGGATAGGACCTTCCCCCGCTAGTGCATTCATTGAAGTTACTGCAACCCCACCAAACACCAACATTGATAGACACTTTTTCATGGACACCTCTTCAGATTAGATAGATTCAAAATGACACTTGAAGTCTTTCAAATGCTGAGTAGATGGTGCTTTGCACTTATTGCAGAGTTGTTACATTTTTAAATTTCTTCTTTGTATTTCAACAACCTAAAACCAAAACCTTTTATTATATCCTTTGACACTGAATTGAACTTGAATATAAGCGGCTGTCTTCGTACATCGCGTCGTGGGCACGGAAGCGCTTTCCGTCTGACGCCAGGTCATTCACTAAATTCTTCTGTTCGCTCCCTGTGGTGGCCCCCGCTAAACCGGACACCACCTTGTTAATTTGATGCCAGCTCTGCCCGGTATTCCCCGGGCGATCTAATTGTTCCGCCCGTTCACGCCCTTTTTCCAGCGACCGGCCTGCCAAGACAATGTCGCTGTCGATCCGTTGCCCAAGAGTGTTGCAATAGCCGCCCCTGCAGCTCCGTAGCTACCAAGGATTAGTACGCTCTTGTTGCCCTGCCTCATCGTTGCTCAAACTCCTTTTAATGTACTCCAGTTCAACTCTTTAGTTACTACAGGGTCATACCGCAAGTCGTCGAATCGCGGTGGGTTCACCAGTGTCGTCAAAAACTAACAACTTAACGTTGACCCTGTAGTGACTACAGGGTTTTAAATAACGGATTTGTGTGAGAACCGGAGCCGCGAAAATGAGCAAACCCTGCGATGGACAGTGTGGCAGCGAAGATTCAGTCGTAAACAATGAGCTTCAGAGACCCGTCACCGCCGAAACAGACAGCCAGCTCAGCACCTACAGCGTGCCAAAAATGGATTGCCCCTCAGAAGAGCGAATGATTCGAGTGGCGCTCACGGGTTTTGACAACATTCAGTCACTCTCATTCGACCTATCGAATCGAAAGCTGGAAATTATCCATCAAGGCGAAGTCAGACCTATTACCAGCAAACTGGAAACCCTGGGTCTGGGCGCTTCCTTGCAGAAGACAGAAGACGCCAGCCCTGAGTCCGTCAGGGCGGCTGAATCGTCTCATGCCAACGAGACTGAGGAATCCGGCACTTTATGGATACTGCTGGCAATCAACGGCCTGATGTTTCTGGTCGAGATGACGATGGGCCTGATCGCGCAGTCTGCTGGCCTAATTGCAGACTCGCTAGACATGCTTGCCGACGCTGCCGTCTACGGTCTTGCTCTTTACGCCGTTGGGCACGGCATCAAAATGCAGGTCAGAGCTGCGCATGTGGCTGGCATTCTCCAGCTTATCCTTGCCGTCGGTGTACTGGTTGAGGTTGGCAGGCGTTTTCTGTTCGGCAGTGATCCCCAGTCGTCAATGATGATGACCGTCGCCTCTGTTGCTCTCGTTGCCAACATCAGCTGCCTTCTTCTGATCGCAAAACACCGTGAAGGCGGTGCTCACATGAAAGCCAGCTGGATCTTTTCGGCCAATGATGTGGTTATCAATCTGGGAGTTATCCTTGCGGGGCTTCTTGTTGCCTGGACCGGTTCAAACTATCCGGATCTGGTTATTGGCGGCGTTGTGGGAGGCATTGTATTCATTGGTGCCAAGCGCATCCTTGCACTAAAAGGATAATTCGATGTCTGAACACCGTGCTAGTTTTTCTACGTTTATCTTTCTCGGCTTTTCCACACTGGTAGCGCTGGCCGACCAGCTTATTAAATGGCTCGTCCAGCAATCCATGGCTTACGGGCAATCGGTTGAGATCACTCCTTTCTTTAATTGGGTGCACGTATGGAATAAAGGCGCTGCCTTTAGTCTCTTCGCCGATGGCGGGGGCTGGCAGCGATATTTTTTTATTGCGATAGCCGTTGTCGTCTCGGCTGTTCTGGTCAAATTGATGCGGGACAGCCATAAGCGAACAGAAGCCCTGGCCTATGCGATGGTACTTGGCGGTGCATTCGGAAATGTCATCGACCGAGTTTTCCGAGGCTACGTTGTCGATTACCTGGATTTCCATTGGCAATCTTGGCATTGGCCGGCGTTCAACCTTGCCGACGTGTTCATCCTCCTGAGCGTGGCCATGATTTTGGTCACGGGCTTCACAGCCGAGAAAGGTGCCGGGAATAACATGGAAAATCGCCAGAATGGCTAGTTTTCGCGCGGTCGCAACACTCGCTAAGCCCTCTGAGCCAGGCTTAGCGAGTGTTGCGACTACGTTTAATTGAACAGCAACGACCAAGGAGAAAACAATGGGCCACGAGCATGCTCACATGTCACCGGATACTAAGGATAAGAGAGTTGCAGTAGCTATCTGGGCGAACGGTATCCTAACCTTGGCTCAGATCGCTGGAGGGATCTTCGCTGGCAGCTTGGCGCTGATAGCCGACGCTATACACAACTTTTCGGATATGGCGTCACTATTTATCGCATTTGCGGCGCGGAAGATTGCACGCCGCCCGGCCGACTCGAAGATGACCTTTGGCTACGGGAGAATTGAGGTTGTTGCGGCACTCATAAATTACACCACTTTGATAATGATCGGGGCATATTTGATCTACGAAGGTGGCATGCGATTCATAGATCCCCCGGAAATCAAGGGGTGGTGGGTAGTTTGGCTTGGCATTATCGCATTGGTAGTGGATGGTTTGACCGCGCTGCTTACTTACTCCATGCAAAAGGACAGCGTCAACATCCGTGCGCTGTTTCTACACAACTTGTCTGATGCGTTTGCGTCAATTGCAGTCGTTGTAGGCGGCGCCCTGATTCTCCTGTACGACATGCGTTGGGTTGATCCCGCGATCACAATTGGTATCGCAAGCTATATTCTCTACCTGGGTCTAACGGAAATCGGCGGAACCATCCGGACACTCATGCTGGGTAGTCCATTGGATATCGACACAGATTCTGTCATCGAGGCTTTATCAAACGTAGAAGGCGTTTTAGACCTTCACCACGTACATTTCTGGCAGATGGGTGAGCATGATGCCTCCCTCGACGCCCATGTGGTGGTCGAAATAAGTGCCTGGAATGAACTTGAAAAAGTCAAGGGTGGGATAAAACGAACTTTGGAAAACGAGTTCGGCATCACTCATTCAACATTGGAGTTTGAACATCCTGATCACAGTCACAAAGATGCCCATACTTATGGCCATGGCTAGCAGGGCTGCTGAAAAGGGTACCGTGTGGCAGATATGCTGCGAATGGCCGACATTCCACTCGGTTACGAGCACGCCATGCGAGACGTAATTGAACGCCACCAGGTCTGGGCCTACCTCATCGCTGTTGTTTTCGGACTGTCTGTGGATTGGACATCGTCCCTCGGTGACAGTGTGCCGGATTACTTAATCTGGGGGTTGCTCGGAGTTCTGCTCTACGCCACATTTACTCAAACACCGTTGACCCACCTGTCTGATATGTTCCGGGACCGTCGGTTCATGGGTGCCTTGCTCACCGGAAATTTTCTGGTCATGCCGGCGATCACTGCCTTGCTGATATTGGCGCTGCCGGACAATGACGCGCTGAAGTTGGGAGTGCTTCTGGTATTGCTGATGCCCTGTACCGACTGGTTTGTCACCTTCACTCACCTAGGCAAGGGGGACAGCACCCGAGCCATTGCGGCAACACCGGTTCTGCTGATTGCTCAACTGGGTCTTCTTCCACTTTACCTCTGGCTTTTCATGGGTAATCAGTTCGACGTGAATCTTGAGCTTGGGCGGCACCTCCTGCCGGCCTTTGGCGGGCTGATTATTGTCCCGCTTATCCTGGCATTTCTGACTGAAAAATGGGCCGAAAACTCCAGAAAAGCCATCGGGTTCATTCGCTTCATGGGTCTGATGCCGGTCCCTCTGCTGACAGTCGTACTGTTCATCATCTCAATGACACAGGTCAGCCAGATCGACAGTACCGGCTCACTTATCTGGCCCTTGATGATTCTGTTTCCGGCCTATCTTCTAGCTGCGGCTCTGGTTGGAAAGGCTCTGCGCCGGGTCTTTCGATTACCGGTAGAAACCGGTCGCACCGTCATCTTCAGCCTAGGAACACGCAACTCCTTCGTGGTTTTACCTTTGGCACTGTCAATGCCAGAGGCCTGGGCTGTGGCCGTCGTGGTGATTGTTGTCCAGTCTTTGGTGGAACTGTTTGGAATGATGCTTTATCTGCGGTGGGTGCCCAGTCGGCTGCTACCGGACACCTGAAAAATCTGAAACCCGTAAACTCATCGAAAATAGGAACATCTCCCGTGCGAACCCGAACCCTGGTCATAAGTCTTATTCTTTTTTGTCTGGTTGTCTTTGCTGGTGCTTTTGTTATTTACGATGGCTCTCAGGGCACTAATGAGCCTGCTGTTGTTGAAAAAACGCCACTGGTGAGGGATTACTCTCCCGTTATTGGCCCTGAGGACGCGCCGGTAACCATTGTCGAGTTCTTCGACCCATCCTGCGAAGGTTGTCGCGCCATGCATCCCTATGTGAAACAGATTCAGGCTGCCTACCCGGACAACGTGCGTCTGGTACTGCGCTACGTATTGTTTCACAAAGGCTCGGAAGAGGCCGTCAGAATTCTGGAAACCGCCCGTGAACAGGGAATCTATGAACCGGTGCTTGACGCTGTTATGGAAGCACAGCCGAAATGGCACGATGATCCAAAGGTCACCGCAGCATGGGATGCGGCGGCGTCAGCCGGGCTTGACGTAGAAGCCGCCCGGGCCGGTATGAACTCACCCGAGATTGACGGCATTATTCAACAGGATGCTGCGGACGTTAAGGCGGTTGGAATTTCCGGAACCCCAACATTCTACGTTAACGGAGACATCTTGAGCCGCCTGGGGCCTCAGGAACTGTACGACCTGGTGACATCCAAGGTAGAGTCACTGGAATAACAACAAAACCGGCAACGCTATGTCACTGCTTGACTACCTTCTACCCTACGATTTCTCGCCGCTGACCGTGCTGAGCTACATGCTCGTGATGGGGTTCTATGGCGTCGGGCTAATTCGGATGCCGGATCAGGATCGGCCTGGCTCGCTACGGATTTTTGCGTTCACCCTGGGGGTGCTGATCTGTTATGCGGTGATGCAGACGCGCTTCGATTACTACGCGCAATACATGTTCTTCGTCCATCGGGGCCAGCATCTGATTCTTCATCACATCGGGCCTATCCTTATCGCCCTGTCCAATCCGTTGCCGGTCCTGCGGTTCTGGTTTGAAAAAATCCGCCCGGGCTGGAGGCGCGCGCTACGGCCTCTGGGTTGGGTTTATCAGGTTCTGCAACAGCCCTTTATCGCCCTTTTCCTATTTGTTGGGCTCATTTATTTCTGGCTGTGGCCATCGATCCATTTCGACGCCATGCTCAGCCGGGAGCTGTACTGGGTCATGAACTGGAGCATGTTGCTGGATGGTCTTCTCTTCTGGTGGTTGATCTTTGACCCAAGACCGCCGGCGATCACCTCATCGTTGGGGTATGGCAGACGCATGTTGGTTCTGGCTGCCGCGGGTGTGCTTCAGATGTTTCTTGGGGCGTGGATCGTGTTCTCACGTGACATGGTCTATGACGTTTACGAAGTCTGTGGCAGGGCCTGGCCGCTGGATCCAGAAGTCGACCAGCTTCTGGGCGGCATGCTGACCTATATTCCTCCGGCCATGATGAGCATTCTTGGCATTCTTCTGATGCTCCGGCGAGCCATGCATCAGGACGGAAAATATACCAACCAATCCAAACAACTTGAGGAAACAGCGTCATGAGAACTCGCTTCTGGCGACAGCGCACCAACATCATATCGGCGACCTTAACGCTGATAGCATCCCTATTGCTGACTGGTTGCTTTGGCAATGACGAGGAAGACTGGAACGGTAAAAACATCAGTGGCTTGATGCCTGAGCTGGAATTCGACCTGATCAATAGCCAGGGCAAGTCTGTATCTGGCGATGATTACAGTGGCCGCGTGAGAATGCTGTTTTTCGGGTTCACCTCGTGCCCCGATGTTTGCCCGACCGCCCTGCAAAAACTCAATCAGGTAACCAGTGGCCTGGACCCCGAGCTTCAGGATGAAGTACTCACTTTGTTCGTGAGTGTCGATCCGAAACGTGACACGCCCGAGCGCCTCGCAAAATACGTGGATTTCTTCGGTGACAATATTGTAGGGCTCACTGGAAAAGAACCCCAGCTTCGTGAACTGGCAAAACGATATAGGACAACCTTCGGTTATGACGAACCTGACGCTGATGGAAATTATGCGGTGTCACACAGCAGCGCGATTTATGTATTTGATCGCGAAGGTAACCCTCGCCTTTTAATGCGGCCCGATTTGAGCGGGGAAGAAATTCGGCATGACCTCGCTGCTCTTATTCAGGAGGGTTCGTGAATCCAGCCGGAGTTGGTGCCTCGGTTCACATTTCCGCGTCCATGGTCACCTTCTTTGGAAAAAATGTGAAGCACGTGCAAAGGCAGCCGATGCTACACTGCCGTGCAACCCTTAAATAGCCAGTTCTCAACTCACCGCTCTGTTCGGCCCCCTAAAGTTGCGAGATGCCAATCTAAGAACTATTCGAGTCTTAGAGCACATAGGTGGGAACCACTGCCGATTACACAAATGATTTTGGGGGTACATTTAGGGGTATATATAAGGACTGTAAAATTTTATTCGATTAAAATTCATAAACTTAATAACACATATTAGTCCTGCCGGGGGTACCACCCTTTCCTGAACATCCAAAAACCCCATTATCACGAATTCCGACACACCTATCCCGGCCACCTCGGGTGCAGCTCGTCAATGATGTAGTGGTGGGAATGCCGGGATCCCGATGTTGCTGTATGGGGGTGATCAGCCGGCAGGTCATCATGATGGTGCAGGATCTCGATCGGGTCATCAGCCGGCCACATTCGTACTGCCGGGATCAAGGACGCCAGGGCGAGAACCGCCAGGACGATCAGGGTAATCTGGATGCCCGCCACAGATCCCAGCCACCCTGCCAGCGGATAGGCAACAAGCCAGCCAGCGTGAGATAACGAAAACTGGGCAGCAAATAAGGCAGGACGGTCTTCTGCATGGGACGACCTGGTCAGCAGCCTGCCTATGGGCGTTTGGACGGTTGAAAAGCCAACACCAAGCCAGGCCCAGACCGGGAGCAACCAGGCCAGATTACTGGCAGGCAGCGCAAGGACCAAACCAGAAATAAGTACGCCCGCTCCTGTCAGCATGACCCCGCGATCCTGCCACCGCTTGAGCAACGCAGGCAATGCCAGTGCTGCCAGCATGGAACCACCACCAAATGCGGCAAAAGCCATCGCGGTGTGTTGGTCAGTCAGGCCGAACTGACCCTGAACCAGTACCACTGTGTTCACTATCACCATGGCGCCCGCCAGGCTGACAACAAGGTTCAATGCCATCAAACCACGCAAGCGGGGCGTTGCCCGAAAGATTGTGAATCCCCGCCGGGCGCGCTCGTACACACCCCGACGTTTTCCAGATGCAGTACTCGACGGCAAAGCCACCGAAACCACCAACAGCGCCGACGCTATGAATCCTATAACGGTTCCCGAAAACAGACCATGCCAACTAGTGACCAGCAACAACACAGCCGCCAGAGCCGGGCTGACAAGATTTTCCAGATCATAGGCAAGGCGGGAAAGGGACAAGGCCCGGGTATACTCCTCCTCGTCCGACAGCGTATCCGGAATGGTTGACTGAAACGTGGGGGTGAAGGCAGCGGACGCAGACTGGAGTAATGCAATCAGCACATACACCTCCCAGACTTCGTTAACAAAGGGAAGTGCTAACGCGGTTGCCGCACGCACCAGGTCCAGCGACACCAGCATCACCCGGCGAGACACACTCTCAGCCAATGCAGAGGCCAGCGGTGCGATCACCACGTAGGCGACCATCTTTATCGCCATCGCTGTACCCACAACCTGGCCGGCGTCGCTACCTGTCAGATCAAACGCCAGAAGGCTCAACGCCACGGTAGCCAATCCGGTTCCCAACAGGGCCACTACCTGGGCCAGGAACAAATGGCGATAGGTGCGGTGTTTCAGGATTTCGAGCATGGTCTATCCGGAACTGGAAGCATCGGGCAACTGCTCCATCAACAACATGCAGGGGAGGTGCGCTACCCTATGGATAGCGTACCTCCTACCGTTTTCTAGCAGTCTTAGAGATCGCCGGAGTGGTTGGCACCCACCGGGTTACCAAACTCATCCAGGAACACGAACAGCTTGCCCTTATTATCATCTTCCGCCTTGGGATTGGCGTACTCCACCACCCACAGGTTTCCTCCCGCGGTAGAGCGCTGCTCGGTGTTGCCTCCAGCGACCTCTGTCCATGTGGAGGAGATCTGCTGCGAGGTAACCAGTTGCTGCTTGATCAATGAAGCTCTCTGCACTGCCTGTTCTTTGGAAATGGGCTCGGATACTCCGTGGCTATGACCGGCACCGGCAAGAGCCTGGCCCGCGGATGAAAAAACAATGATGGCTGTGAGCGCCTGGATAAACTTTTTCATGGAATAACTCCTAAGTGATGATCGATTGATTATTTCTTGCTGATATTGTCGTAGAACCCACTGGTCTGGAGAACAATAGTGACTGTTTCGTCACCACGATTCCGCCAATACCAGCCATGGGTACCGTCAAATGGCGCCTCAAAAGCACCACTTGCATTAAGCTCATTGCGTCCCTGCCAGTAACTGGTGAAATTGTCTCCGTCATTAAAACGTTCACCGTGCATGTCAAAGTTCACCGGCCCGCCTTCTGAAGCCCAGTTAAATACCATGCGGTCACCGGCGTTCATCGTGGCTTTCACCTCCAGCCCTTCATCCGGTTTAAGGGTCACCGTCGTGCTATCGGAACTCAGCTTGCCCGAGGTTTTCCATACAGGGCCTGCAGGAAGCGCCAGCAAGTTGTTGGCAGAAGGCGCAGCAGGCTCCGGAGATGATAACTCTGCTGCATTCGCCTGGCTGAGCATGGTGAGACCCATCTTCTGGCCAAGGCCGGTCGGATCAATCCCATACTCGGCAGGTAAAATCGTTGTGACCAAAACAGCCGTGCCGATCAGGGCGGCAATGCCGGTTGCTTTGAACAAACTCTTTGAGGAAGGAAGCCCTTCGCGATCCATATCTGAAATGTCTTGCATGATCTGTCTCCTCAGGAAACGGTATACAGGCCAGTCAACTGATACCCCATCAGCATGAAACCGGCACTCATTAAAAGGACATTGGCGGCAAAGGCCTGACGAGGAAAGACATCGGTTCTGCGCCAGAAATTCATGGCAATCAGAATCACGCCCAGAGCCATCAGCTGACCAATCTCAACTCCGACATTGAACGCGAGAATGTTGGCCACCAGCCCATCCTCTGACAGCGTAAAGTCCTGAAGCTTTGTGGCCAGACCAAAGCCATGAAAGAACCCGAAGACGAGAACGGCAACTTTGGTATTGGGCTGAACCCCGAACCAGCGCCGAAAAGCGCCCAGATTATCCATGGCCTTGTAGACAACAGAAAAACCGATGATGGCGTCAACCATGTAAGCATTGACATGAGTTTCGCTGAGCACGCCATACAGGAGGGTAACGCTGTGCCCCACGGCAAACAGGGTCACATAGATACCCACATCCTTCATGCGGTACAAAAAGAAAATAACCCCCGCCAGGAACAGCAGGTGGTCATAACCGGTCACCATGTGTTTGGCACCGAGATAGATAAAGGGCAACCATTGTGCCCCGGTGACTTGCTCAATGAACAAGGCATCGCCCTCTTCGACGCCATGGGCAAAGAGCAGAGGGGAAAACAGCACGTAAGCGAAGGTTGCCACAAAAAGCAACAAACCACGCACACCTGCACCTGCGTTCGAAAAACGCAATAACGACATAGAATTCATTCGGTTATCTCCGAATTATGAACTAAAACTTGTGAATGGCGTTGAAACGCCAAAATCAGGGAGCGAATTCAGGCTTTTGGAGGGCGATACACCGAGAACGCCTGCTCGGGAAGAGGTGATGGCGTGTTTTGCAACTCGGGCTGATCTTGCCCGGAAGGAGATCGCACCACGGCCAGTTTCAAAGGCACATGGTTATCAAACGCGCTGAGTGCATGTAGCAGCAAATGATCCCAGTCTGTCATCTCGGCAGTATAGACATGGAGATGATCAAGGGAGGAGGGGTGAAAGTGACCATGATTTTCAGCGAACTCGGCAAGAGAAAGGCTCTGTGACGCCTCATGAACGTTCTGGTCGAAGGCCCACGCACCACGAAAAAGAATCATCAATGACAGCACAGTGACCGTCAGGATGCCTTTGCTGGTAGTGAATTGGGCTTGGCTCAGAAACACATCATCTCTCATCTGCATCTGAATAGAGATTGGCAGATTATCCAAACTCTTCGCGTATTGCAAAAGTATGCATTTGCGACACAAGGCAAATACGTTGTTACCTCGTTCGGCACGGATCAGGCGGCCAAAGACATAACCTATGCAAGCATCCATGAGTTATGATGCACCCCCAATCCGCCAACCGGAACCGCAATGGCCCGCTTTAACGAAATCGGCACCGCCACCATTCCCGGCAAGGGAACCCAGTTGCGTCTGCTGCAACGCAACGATGAATTCTCTATCAAGATTGCCGGTACCACCGGCGAGCTGATGAACAGCCGGATACACGGCTCCGAGGATGCCCTGGCTACCCTTGCCTGTGAGCGCATCGCCGGGCAACCCGAACCCCGTGTGTTGATCGGCGGGCTCGGTATGGGATTTACACTGGCAGCGGCGCTGTCAGCTCTGGGCGACGATGCCCGGGTAACGGTAGCTGAGCTGGTGCCCGAGGTGGAGGCGTGGAACCGGGGACCGCTGGGGGCTGCGGCCGGGTATCCGTTGAACGATTCGAGGGCCAGCGTTCATATTGGCGATGTGGCGGAATTACTCAGAAGCGGCGATGGCGACTGGGACGCCATCCTGCTGGATGTGGACAACGGGCCGGAAGGACTGACCCGCAAAGAGAACAACTGGATTTATTCGCCCGCCGGCATTGCCGCCGCCCAGCAATCTCTGCGCCCGGATGGCATCCTGGCCTATTGGTCCGCCGGCCCCGAGCACGCCTTTACCGAAAGACTCCGTCGTGCCGGCTTTTCAGTGGAGCCGGTTACGGTGCGTGCCCTGCGCCCCGGAAAGGGTGCACGTCACGTAATCTGGCTGGCCTGGTAAACCTGTGTATCGGTGGTGCCACATTGCCATACCGTCATTCGAAATACAGGTTTATAAGTTGTAGATTGGTATGTGTGGGGCAAAGCTCCAAAGTGCCCCGTCAATCCGCTGAGATACTCAGGAGGTATTCCGATGAAATCCTCAATGAGTCTGACCGGAGAGCACGAAGACCACAAAGTGGCCGCAGTCTTTGAGACAGAGACGGACGCCAGGGGGATGGCAAAATCCCTGTGTGACAGCACAAGTCTGGCGAAAGAACAGGTCACCGTTCTCAGGCCCTCTGATAGGCACCCGGGCGAGGGACTGGAGCCTGAAGATCAGGGCATATGGCACACACTGGTACGCTCCCATATCGGCCTGGGGATCGGCGGGGCCGCCCTGGGATTTCTCCTGTTTCTCGTTATGAGCGCCTCTGGACTGGCCCTTGTCGCACAGAACGGCGTGGTCGCCGCTTCCGTGTTTGCAGCCCTCGGCTTGATTGTTGGGCTTTTGATGGCTGGGGCGGTTACGATTCGACCAGATCACACCCCCTACCTGATCAAAGCGCAATCTGCCTTGCGCAAGGGCAAATATGTTGTGGCGGTTCACGCTTCCAGCGCACAGCAGCTTCAGGAGGCAAGATCGCTTCTCCAATCCCGGAATGTTAACTCGGTGCAAACCCTCTGATTCACGAATCGGGATTCTGACCAGTTTACCCCGGAAGTTACCAGGAAGAAGCGCGGGCGGAAGTTATCTTTTCCGCCCGCAATGCAAGTTACCTGTTAGAAAATCAGGTCATCACAGGTCTGGTAAAACACTTGATTACTGCTATTTATCTCCACCACAGCCTCATCATCGGGGCCACCGGTACCGTTCATATCGTCGCCGTAGCGGATCTCGGCAAATGTGCCACCGTCTCCCCCCAGTTTGACAATACCGCTTTGCGGGCAATTCTCACCGGAAGCCACGAAAACGGATTTTTGTGTGGAGATATTAATATATCCACCAAGGGCTGACCCTATGAGTTTGGACTCAAGCGAGATATCCACACCGGAACTATCTGCCTCCAGCGTGGTCACTGCATTGGCGATGGCGAAGTAGTCATTTCCGAGGATGAATTCCAGCGCGTCGGTCCGGTAGGTTTCAGTGCGCACGCCACCACTGTCAACGATCTCCCACTCATCCAGCCCCTTGGCGACAATGTCGTCGCCAGACGAGATGACGGTCCCGGTCAAATTAAAGACCTGAAAGCCGGCATTGCCATTGCTCATCACTTCGTTGACGTAGGAATAATCGCCGTTGAGGACAATACTCCCGAAGGTCGGCGTGCTCAACTCGCAATTATTGAACCGCCAGCGCTCATCGTCGCTGACATCGTCACTGTTCACTGTGATAACAACGGTACCATTGTTGTCACAGTCGTACGTCAGCTCATTGCCGGAGACATTGGAGGGTGACCGAGAGGAAACGGCATTGTCCACTTGCTCTGCCAGCAGATAGGCATTCTCAGCATCCTCGTACAAAACGAGGATTGCGTCAGTCTCTGTCTGGCTGCTGATGCTTACCTGTTTCTCGGCGTAACCACCCGGATCTTCCTCAATGGAGGCGCTGGAAGGTTTTTCGGTTGGCGTTTCATCATTGCTACTGCTACTGCCACCGCCTCCGCCGCCACAAGCGGTTAAGCCCCAAACGGATACGGATGCGATTGCCAGAATTCCGACAGTTGTTGTTTTGACCACAGCAAATACTCCCTTTTATTTAGGCCGGCGCGAACAGGAGAACACCCTGGTTCACCTGACTTCCTTTCGCGTCTTCCTGAACTCACTCATTAACGGGTGGACCACCGAAGCGCCACCTGTTACATATTCGATACACCTGCTCAAAGAGTAGTCTATGCAACAAATGTCCGGCAAAATTTTGCAAGATTTGACGATTATTTAATCTGCGGTCTTCAATGCCTCGAGATCCCGGGGCGCCACGCCCAGATCCTGCCAGTTTTCCGGGTGGCAGGTGAACAGCAACACCTGATGCCGGCTGGCTGCGTCGAACAGAATGCGCTTCATCTGATCCAGGCGCTGGCGATCACTGTGCACCAGAGTATCGTCGAGGATGATCAGGGTCGGGCGGCCGGCTTCCCGCAGCAAATCCGCGTAGGCCAGACGGCTGATCAGCCCCATCTGCTCCCTCGCCCCGAAGCTCAGTTCCAGGACGTCTCCGGTTTCCGGCCCCTGCTGGCCGGTGCGGGTCAACTGGCCGGGCATCAGGTTGTCGTCTACATCCAGGTCTGCCTTTGGGAACAGCACGCCCAGGTAGTGATTCAGGTGTTTTTGCAGCGGTGCCTGGAGCCGACGGGTCAGCGCCTGACGCTTTTCCTGCAGGAGAGTAAGCAGCAAATTCAGCGCCTCGGCGCGTCGATGCAACTCGGTATAGCGGCGATTCACGTGCTCCAGCCGTGCAGCCACCTCTTCCCGTTGCTCCTCCAGCCCTTCAGCCCCCTGGCTTTCCAGTTTGCTCTCGAGACTGGTCAGCTCCAGGGCTTCCTGTTGGTGGCTGCGTTCCAGCTGTTCGGCACTGGCCTTGAAGCGAGCCATATCCTGCTGCAGCAGTTCCGGGCGAGCCTCGTCAATCTGCTCCTGACGCTTGTTGACGGACTGTTGCAGCCTTGTCTCCCGCTCCCCGGTTTCGGCAATTTGGGTTTGGAGGGACCGCTCTGCAGCCTGTCGTTCCGGGTTTTCCAGTTCACCTTTCAGCTGCTGCCATTCAGCCTGCGCGTTCTCCAGTGCCTGGGTGGCGGCAAACAGTTGCTTGCTGTGCTCCTGGAGGTTGCCATCGGCCTCCCGTAATTGCTGTTCCGCCAGTTCCAGTGCTGCTTCCGTGCTGGTCAGGGACAACGGCTCCCCCGGAATCCCCGACAAGGCTTTCTGCTCCGACTGAAGCTGTTCCAGCCGTCTGATAAGCTCCTGTTTCTGGCTCTCCAATACGTCCACACCCTGGGGAGCAATGGAAGCCAGCAACGCCTCAAGGCGCTGGATGGTTTCCTTGCGTTGCGCCTGTTGCTCGGCCAGTTTTCCTGCCTGCTCGGGGGAATCGACCTTCATCGACTTGAGCTGATTGTCGTAACTCTCCTGCAATCGCTCCAGCTGGCGCTGAACCCGGGCGAGGTCGTCGCCGCCCGGGGTAATGGTCAGCTCGCCTATACCGGGTAATGCCAGGGTGGTGGCTTCCAGTAACAGCTTGTCTCCTTCTCCCTGGAGGGACTGACCATTCAGCGTCAACGCCTGGCCACTCTCCAGGACGTAGTGCAGCCGGGTCGCGATGGTCTGTGATCGAACCCGCTCCTGCTCCAGTTGGTGCTGCGTCTTCCGCAGGGCTTCCAGCGCCTCCAGGTCAAGTGGGTTGGCCTGCTGCTGGTTGCGGGTTTCCTGAAGCTCCACCTGATGGGCGCGGGCCTTCTCCAGGTTTTTACCGAGCGTTTCCAGTTGAACCTGCAACTGTTTGATATCGTTGTCCAGGCGGTTACGCTGTTCCTGCTCCTTTGCCACCCTCACCTGCTGGCGGGCCTTGTCGTAAGCCTTACGGGCCTGTTGTTGGGCAACGGTCACCTGCTCTTCCCTGGTCTTCAGGGTATTCACGGTTTCTTTGCAGTGTGCCAGCGTCTGCTCACGTTCGGTCAGCTTACGGGCCGCAACTTGCGATTGCTGCTGTTGCCGCCGCAGAAGGTCGAGCGTCTGCCGGCAATCATCCAGTGCCTGCTGTTCCCGTTTCTGTTCCTGTTGCCACTGTTCAATCTCGCGGAAGCGGTTTTCCGCCTCGCGCTGGCTCTGGCGTGCGGCTTCCCATGGCCGTTCCTGCTCATTACGCTGATAGCGCTGGCGCAACTCGCCTAACCGGTCGACCATGGACTGATAGTGCGTCACCCGCTCGTCCAGTGCCTTCAGTTCGGCGGCCAGTTGGCTTTGTTCCTCGCCCAAACGGGCGTAGTCACCCCGGGGCTTACCGGTGGCTGTCAGCAATTCGGCACGCTGGCTTTGCACCTGTTGGATAACATCGTCTCCGCCGCTGCTGGCCACTTCTCCCAGGAGGCTGTTCAGGGCCGATTTCAGGTGATCACCGGCGTAGGCAACGGCATCGTGAACATTCTGTCCGCTGCCCTGCTCCACCCATAGCAGGCCCGGAATCCCCCAGTGCTTGTCCTGGCTGGCACCCCGGGAGGCGAACTGGAAGCCCAACAGGTCCGCCAGCTTGTCCTCCGCTTCTTCCCCGGAGTAACTGTCGCCGGCTACCTGGAGATCGCATCGCTTCTGTTGCAGGAAGCGCTTCCGGAGCTGCCACTGTGCGCCCTGGCATTGAAAATCCAGTTCCACGGATGGCGCTGCCGATGAATCCCCCCAGGGTCTCAGGTCATCCACACTGCTGGATCTGTGGCGTTCAAAGAAGGCCGCACGAATGGCCCGCACCAGGGTACTTTTGCCCGACTCATTGGGGCCATGAATAAGGTTGAGGCCGGGCCCCAGCTCGTTCAACTCGAGGGGCTGCCGGAATTGTCGCAACTGTTCAATGCGAAGGCGCTGGAGTTTCATGACTGGACCTCCCCGGCATTCTCGAACGCCGGTTCGATGCGATCCCGCAACAGACTGGTCAGAATCGCCAGAGCGTCCCTCGATGTGGCGGCCTTTTCGTCATCGGCGTTTCCCTGTTGTTCCCTCAACTCACCAATAACCTCCCCCAGATAGCCATCGGCATTGAGTTCGGCAATATCTTCATCGGTAGGCTGAAGCGCCAACTGGCTGCGATCACACTGCACACTCCGATGCCGGGCCTCGGCCACCGACAGGGCGTGGAGAAGTTTCTGCTCCCCTGCCAGGTCCACTTCACCAGACAGCCGTAAATCGACCACCGCCGGCGCAGGCAGATCTTCCAGTCTCTGCAACAATTCATCCAGATCCGTGGCCACACTGAGGTGTTCGCGCCACTGGACCCACTCGAACTGGCCAACGCGATGACGGCTGACGTCCGGTTCCGCCCCCGGCCGGGCAATGTCCACCACCAACGCCACGCCAGCCTCGTTATTGCGAAATCGCTCCGGTTCCGGGGTGCCGCTGTACCAGGTGCGAGCGTTGATCTGTTTGACACCATGCCAGTCACCCAGGGCGAGATAATCCAGCTTTGCTTTTTCAGCCCGGTCGGCGGCAATCGGGTTGGCCGAATCGATATCCTCCGCCAGCAAACCCTGGACACTGCCGTGAGCCAGCCCCACACGCAGCAATTCCGGAGGCGTATCCAGATGATCAAAGTTCTCGGTCAGGTCGCTGTGGGTATGCCGCTGGGTCAGAGGGGCAGCCAGAACAGCCAGCCCCTGCGCTTTGAGCTCAACAACCCCCGGCTCCAGGGCCAGGTGGACGTTGTCGGGCACCGCATTCAGGCGCCGGGCGCGGGTCCACACACTTTCTGCCAGGGCGGCGTCGTGGTTACCGGGCAGCATCACCCAGGGACCGGAAAAACCGGACATGGCGTTAAAAACCCGGCGAATGGTCCGATCCGCCACGGTCTGGGCATCGAATACGTCCCCCGCCACCAGCACCGCATCGCATCGCTCATCGCTGGCCAGTTGGGCCAGTCGCTCAATGGCGGTATAGCGGACTTCTGCCAGCGCCACTGCGTCATCGTTATCAAAGCGGCTGTAATAGCGGCCCATCTGCCAGTCTGCGGTATGAAGAAAACGGGGCATGACATTCCTTTTCAGCGGATCAACGAACCAGGCTGCTAACTCTACGTTCAAATGGCGGGTTAGTGAACCGTTCTGCCGCTGGCCCCTATGACGCGATTGGCCCGATTTGTGCAGACACCCTCTCATACGTTCGAATTTTGTCACAGCCCACCCGTGACGATGGGAGGAAGTCAACCGTGTCGCTGCTTACATCACTGATCAAAGCCAGCACCCAATTCCAGACCGCGTTGGAAAAACGCCCTGAGGCAGCCGGTGAAAAAAGTGCGGGAAAACCCTCTGCCCCGGCGGCTCCGGAGCAACCGGCATCGCCAACGGATGACAGGTTCACCCGATCCACACTGGAAAGTCCGGATCTGGCGACTCTGAAATCAAAGAAGCTGTCAGTCACCGACTACAAACAAACCGTGGGGCAGGACCTTGCCTTTGTAAAAGAAACCCTGCGGCACAAACTTGCCGAGTACGGAATGCATCCGGCAACCGCCATCAATGTGGCCAGGGACGACAATGGAAGTATTCAGGTAGACGGCAAGCTGCCCGAGGCAAAACGCGGAAAAATTGAGCAGGATTTAAACCACAACAAGGGTTTTCGTGAAGCTTTCAATCGCCTGAGCGTGAATGAGCCAACCCTGCACTTCGTGGACAACGCCCTCAAACTGAACAGAGCCTATGGCGTCAACAACTCGCTGCTGGACACCATGGTCAGTGATAACCAGCAGTTCAACGGCCTTCAGGATCTGGTACACCGGTACGACACCCTACGTAAATCCGTTGGTGCCGAACAGATGGAAGCCGCTGGCCAGCGGAAACACTACGCATTCAGCTTCAATACCCGCGCCTGACGCGGTCGGATACAAGTAGGGCCGGTGCCTGGCCCTACTTTGAACAGGTTAAACCTGGAACGGCGCCGGATCGCCTTTACCCGTCCGGGTGACCTCAGGCACGTCATCGGTCATGTTCACCACCGTTGTCGCCTCCAGACCACAAAAACCACCATCAATAATCAGATCAAGCTCGTGTTCGAGGACTTCCCGGATCTCATTGGGATCCGTCATGGGGTCGGTTTCCCCCGGCAGGATCAGGGTGCTGCTCATGATCGGCTCACCCAGCTCGCCCAGTAACTCCTGGACAATGGCGTTATCCGGCACCCGCAGCCCGATAGTGCGACGCTTGGGATGCAGCAGCCGGCGCGGCACTTCGCTGGTGGCATCCAGAATAAAGGTGTAGGGGCCCGGCGTGAAGGTCTTGAGCAACCGGTACTGGGTGTTGCCCACTTTGGCGTATACACCAATGTCCGACAGGTCACGGCACACCAGCGTGAAATTGTGCTTGTCGTCCAGCCTGCGAATCCTCTTGATGCGGTCCGCCGCCTGCTTGTCTCCGAGGTGACAGCCAATGGCATAGGCTGAATCCGTGGGATAAACGATTACCCCACCATTGCGAAGAATGTCCCCTGCCTGCTTGATCAGACGCTTTTGCGGTGTTTCCGGGTGAATCTGGAAATACTGGCTCATTGACTCTCTCCTGACGTCATGGCCGGATCCTTTTTGGAGCCGCCCATACAATTCGGAGACTCCGGCGCCGACTGGCCGGAATCCGCCCACTCCTGGGGAGAGTATAGATGCAAGGCCAGCGCATGAACCTCACCCGCCAGCTCATCCGCCAATACCTTGTAGATCGCCTGGTGTCTTTTTACCTTCATCTGACCGTCAAAATCCGATGACACCAGGGTCACCTTGAAGTGGGTTTCGGAGTTCGGCGGCACACTATGCTTGTGGCTTTCGTTTTCCACCTGCAGGTGGCTCACATCAAAAGCCCGTGACAGTTTTTCCTCGATTGCGTTCTGAATCTTCATAACCGTTGTAACTCCTTAACTTTCCATAACCCGCAGCATACTACAGAGGGCAAGAACCTTGACACACCCATGCCAAAAGGCCATCTTCCCCTCCCAATCCGAACGCACCCGAAACCATGCAACTGTATATCGCCGAAAAACCCAGTCTGGGCCGCGCCATTGCCGCCGCCCTGCCCGCCCCGCACCAGAAAGGTCCGGGCTGGATTCGCTGTGGCCAGGGCGACGAGGCGGTCACGGTCAGCTGGTGTATCGGGCACCTGCTGGAACCGGCTGAACCGGCGCAGTACAACCCGCACTGGAAAAAGTGGCGGCAGGATGACCTGCCCCTGGTGCCCGAACGTTGGGAAGTTACCCCCAAGGACAGCGTTCGCCAGCAGCTCAAGGTGCTGGAATCCCTGATTCGCCAGGCAGATACGATCTTTCACGCCGGCGACCCCGACCGTGAAGGCCAGTTACTGGTCGACGAAGTGATCCGCTATTTCGGTGCCACCTGTCCGGTCCAGCGGATACTCATTAACGACCTGACACCCGCAGCCGTTGCCAAAGCTATCCAGTCGCCGAAAGACAATCGCGACTATCGCCGCCTGTCGCACTCGGCACTGGCCCGACAACGGGCCGACTGGTTGTACGGCATCAACCTGACCCGCTTCTATACCCTCAGTTACCAGCAGCAGGGCCAGCAGGGTGTCTATTCTGTGGGGCGGGTACAAACGCCAGTACTTGGGCTGGTGGTGGAGCGTGACAACACCATTGAGAGCTTTGAGCCCAAGCCCTACTACCGCATTGAAGCGACCTGCCACGGGCTGGAAGCGGACTGTGATCCAGCGCCATTCACTGCCCGCTGGCTGGCAGATGAAGCGTTTCGTGAACATCTGGATGAAGAAGACAGACTGCTCGACAAGGCCACCGCCGAGCAAATTGCCGCTGCCGTGGAAGGCCGACCGGGGCGCATTACAGAATCCCGCTTCCGCGACCGCAATGAAGCGCCCCCACTCCCACTGTCACTCTCCGCCCTGCAGATTGAAGCCGGCCGATTGTTCCGCATGGGCGCCAAGGACGTACTGGATACTGCCCAGAGCCTGTACGAGCGACATCAGCTGATCACCTATCCCCGGTCCGATTGCCGGTACCTGCCGGAGGGTCATTACGGGCAGCGGGAAAGCGTGGTGCGCGCGATCAGCAAGGTGGCCCCCGAACTGGCTCCAGCCAGTGAGCAGGCTGATCTCTCGCGACGCACTGCCGCCTGGAACGACAAACAGGTTGACGCCCACCACGCCATCATTCCGACCAGCCGATCGGCTGCGAATGGCAAACTGACTGCGGCGGAAGAAAAAATCTACGGGCTGATCAGCCGGTACTACCTGATGCAGTTCAGCGCCGACGCGGTTCACCGGGAAGGCCGATTGACCGTCACCATTGGCGAACATCGTTTCCGCGCCACGGAAACCGCTGTACTGACACCGGGCTGGAAGGCCCTGGAGATTCGGCTCCGGGAAGGCCGGCAGGAGCCGCAGAAGGCACCGTTGCCACGACTGGAGAACGGCGAGCCGGTTCTCTGCGACCACACCAACATCAAAGAGCGGAAAACCCAGCCGCCCCAACACTTCACGGACGCCACGCTGCTGTCCGCGATGACCAACATCGCCCGTTTTGTTACCGATGCCGAGTTACGCAAAACCCTGCGTGAAACCGATGGCCTGGGCACGGAGGCAACCCGCGCGGCGATCATCGACACCCTGTTCAAGCGCGACTACCTGTACCGCGACAGTCGCCACATCAAGGCCACAGGCAAGGGTAAGGCGCTGATTGGCGCGCTGCCGGAGACCGTCAGCAAACCGGACATGACCGCGCTCTGGGAAGCCACACTGGAAACCATCCGGCGCGGGGAAGGTGACCCGAGAAAATTCCTGGAGGATCTGAAAGAACAGATCCGGGGCTTCGTCAACGCCCCCATGGGCAAACCGGGAGAAACAGAAACCGATCTGCCAGCCTCGCCCCACTGCCCGAAATGCCGAACGCCCATGCGTGAACGGGAGGGCAAGTTCGGTCGGTTCTGGGCCTGCACCCGCTTCCCGGATTGCAACGGTACACGCCCGCTGGAGGACACGGCACCTGCCGACGGTACCAGCCAGAAACCCGTACCCTGCCCTCATTGTTTCTCACCGTTGGTTCGACGCAAAGGGAAAAAGGGCTGGTTCTGGGGCTGCAGTAATTTTCCTGCCTGCCGACAAACAGTTAACGATGACAATGGAATACCGGCCGTTCGTTTACGCAATACTACATAACGATACTGAAGACCCGTTGGTCTTCTGTGATAATGAGCCGGAAATCTAACATTGCCATTTGTTCATAACGAAAAAAACGAGAACAAACTCAACATAGTGAACAGGCTATTTCAGGAGACGCCAGATGCGTATCGCTCTGCTTGAAGACGAACATGAACAGGCACAGCACATTCAGTCCATTCTTTCAGAGCGTGGGCACTACTGTGACAGCTTTCCGTCCGGGCAGTCCTTCCTGAGCGCGGTGTTGCACCGCAGCTACGATCTGCTCATTCTCGACTGGCAGATCCCTGACATGACCGGAATCGATGTACTCGAGAACGTGCGGGCCCAGCTCAACTGGCCGATTCCCGTTGTCTTCCTGACCCAACGGGACAGCGAAACTGATATCGTTCGCGCCCTGGACGCGGGCGCAGACGACTACCTCTCCAAACCGGCACGGGAAGCGGAGCTGGTTGCGCGGATCAATGCCCTGGCCCGCCGCACCAATCCGGACAACGAGAAAGAAGTGCTTCGGTACGGCCCGTTCGAAATCAATACCCAGCAGCGCTCAATCATCCTGCACGGCGAACTGTTGACCCTCACCGACAAGGACTTTGATCTGACACTGTTCCTGTTCCAGAACCAGGGGCGCCTGCTGACCCGTGAAATGCTGCTGGAGCGTGTCTGGGGGCTGGCCCGGGACATCAACACCCGCACCGTGGACACCCACATGAGCCGGCTTCGCCGGCGACTGGGCCTTAACCCGGAGAATGGTTTCCGCATCAAGACCATTTATCAGCGTGGTTACCGGCTCGAGGCGATGACCGCCAATGCCACCGAAGACACGGCGCCGGTATCGGACCAGGCCTGACATGACGTACCGTCTCGCCCGCCTGTTGACAAGGCACACGGCTGTGTCAGCGCTGGCATGTCTGGTACTTGCTGTACCCGTGCAAGCTGAACTGCCCATCACTCGCGGCTCTCTTGCTCTGGCCGGTCAGGGCCCGGAAACCAGTGCCACGCCCGAATGGCTTTACACTCTGCGTCCGGGCGAGAGCTTTGGCGAGGTGGCCAATGCATTGCTATCCAGCACAGTCCGCGCCAATCGACTGCTTCAGTACAATAACATCAACAACGCTGCCGCGATTGGCGAAGGCGACACATTGCGAATTCCCTTGTCCTGGCTACAGCGTCAGCCCGACCCTGCGCGGGTTGTGACCGTATCCGGCCAGGTCCAGCATATCTCCGGCCAGGATGGCAGGAAGCGCTCTCTGACAGCCGACACCCTGGTTCGAGTGGGCGATGAAATCATTTCCGGCTCTGGCAGTGCCACCGTTGAGCTTGCTGATGGCTCGCAGGTACGCATCTCACCGGACTCCCGCCTGATTTTTAACCGCCTGACCCAGTATGGAAAGTCGGGAATGGTCGACACCAGGTTACGTCTCGACCACGGTGAGGTGCACACCAAGGTCAAGCCTGTCCTTGAAGGCGGGGCCCGCTTTGAAATTGAAACACCCTCTGCCGTCGCCGCCGTGCGCGGCACCGTTTTTGCCTTGCAGGCGGGACCAGGCACCACCGACCTCCAGGTTACCGAGGGGACAGTTAATTTTGGCCCCCGGGGAAAGACCCGGAATATTCCGGCAGGATACAGCGCCAGCGTTTCCACAGCGGTCGGCGGCAGTCTGAGCATCCACCGGCTGCCACCAGCGCCTGACCTGAACCCGCTGCCACCACAGATCACCAGCCTGCCAACGGAAATGAGCTGGCAACCCAGCCGTGCCAGTGGCCACCGGATTGATATTTTTGAAGCAGATTCCGGTCGCTGGGTGGAGAGTCGCAGGGTTAACGGCACCCGCTACAATCTCAGCCTGCTGGACAATGGCACTTACGAAATCCACCTTGCTGCACTGAATACTCGTGGTGTAGCGGGTATGCCCGGCGTACTTGAGGTCGAGGTGGATCTCACAGCCCGGGCTGCGGAGTTACTGGCGCCCGAAGCGGGGGCCACTGTGAACGACGACCTGCCCGAGTTCCGTTGGCAACTGACGGGCAGCAACGAAGTGGCCCGCATAGAAATTGCCGAGGACGACACATTCCGGCGCCTGGTCGCTACCAGCGAATGGGCACCGGACACCCGGGCGCTCCCCTCCAGACCTCTGACACCTGGCACCTATTATTGGCGGGTGGTCAGTGAGGCCGGGGGCAACTCGGTGGCGACCAGTGAACCGCGGGAATTCACCGTCAACGGCACCTTACCGCCGGTCAGGATTATCAGCGTAAACTACGTCGACAGCCAAGTTCGTGTATTCTGGGAGAAAGTGGATACCGCCTCCGACTATCGCCTACAGCTCTCGGAAGAGCCCGGTTTTTCCAATATTATTAAAGAGGCTACGCTGTCTGAAACAACAGCAGCCTTGCGCCTGATTCCCGGAAGGCGGTATTTTGTGCGCCTGAAAGCTCTTTCTGATGGCCCACTGGCAAGTCGCTGGGGACCAGGGAGGGAATTGTATTTGGAATAGTCCAACTTACTTATAGATCTGACAGCAGGGCTCATGACACTGGATTGGATGCCAATAAAAACGACACCCCTGACCCTGGGCCTTCCATTGCTTGCCATTCTGCTTTTTTTGCAGGCAACCTCATTCCCCCAGCGCATTGATTACTGGCTCTACGACACCCAGATCACGTCCAGCCCTGCCCCGGTGGACGACGATGTCGTTATCATTGCCATCGATGAAAAGAGCCTGGACCGCCTCGGACGGTGGCCCTGGCCCCGAGACACCCACGCCAGACTGATCGAGAAACTGGACGAGGCCGGAGCGGAAACCATCGTATTCGATATTCTGTTCCCCGAGCCCTCAACCGGGGACCCGGACCTGGCGGCCGCCATGAAGCGGCACGGCAGGGTGATACTACCACTGCACCTGTCGCCACCTTCCCATAACTATCTGATCAGCGAACAACTGCCAACCAGCTCCCTGGCAGCGGCTGCCTCTGCCCTTGGGCATGCCCACGTAGAGCTTGACGAAGACGGCGTGGCAAGGGGGCTATACCTGCTTAACGGCCTGGGTGACGAGCTTTGGCCCAGCCTTGCAGTAGCTGCCTCAGATCGCCAAAGGTATATCGACAGCCCGAGCGGCAATGTTGCGCCCCCCGCCTTCATGAATGTACGCAAACATTATCGTGCCATACCCATGGCGGGCAGAGGCGGGACATTGCCCACCTACTCCTACACGGAAGTGCTGGAAGCTCCTCCGAGCCCAGCCCTATTCAAGGGCAAGACCATTTTTGTCGGCGCAACCGCGCCGGGATTCGGCGACATACTGCCAACGCCTTTCTCGGGCCTCAATCGGCCCATGGCGGGCGTTGAATTTCATGCCAACAGCTATTCCGCCCTTACCAACGATGAACTGATCAAACGGCTCCCCCAGGAAGCATCCCTGGCCATTGCCGTCGTGGTCATCGTGCTGTTGTCACTGGTTTTACCAAGAATGCGCCCCGCAAGGAGCCTGGGCCTGTGCCTTGCCGTCGCGATCGTCCTGATCGTGAGTTACACGGCGCTGCTACATAGTGCTGAAGTGTGGCTACCTGTGTCCCACGCCTTGCTGATGCCGCTCCTGGCGTGCCCGCTCGCCAGCGCCCTGAGGCTGGCGATGACCAATCGCTTTCTCAATCGACAGCTGGACGATCTGGCCCGTGGCCCACAAATCAACCTGCCGGAGCCCTCACGGCGCCACCCCACCCAGTTGCTCGAACACCTACAGGCGCTGCTGCAACCGGAAGGCTGGTGGCTGTCCGAAGGGAGCGAGGTTTATTCGACTTGCCGACTGACCGCAGACGATGTTCCCACTCTGGAACCGGGGCAATGGATTCACGCCGGCAATCAAAGCTGGATCAGCATGCGGCGCTGCGGCAGGGATTACACTCTTGGCCTGTTACTGCCCAATGACATCAGCCGGGAAGCGATACAACGTTATTTGCGCAGACTCTCACTGGCATCAGAAGGCACCAACCTTAAACCCACGCAGCCTCGGGAGAATATTTCCGCCCGAATCGAACGGGTAAGGCTTGCTACGGACCGCATGAACAATATGCAGCAGTTCATCCGGCGCAGTTTCGAACGAATGCCTGACGGCATCATTGTGACCGATGAACTGGGCGTGATCCGCTTTGCCAACGGGCATATAGAGGAATGGTTTCAGGAACCCATGCCGAGCCTCAGCGGACTTCCCCTGACCCGGCTACTGGAGGGCCACGATCCCCGGGAGACCCCTCCCTGGCATGAGACGGTATCCGAGACGCTCACCCTGAATCAGAGCCGGACGGTGGACCTGCGTATTCGGGAAAAAGATTTCCTGATTCATTTTGCGCCATTCTCGCTGCCTGAAAGCCAGCAAAACGGCATTATCGCCAATATCTCCGACATCTCGGAACTACGGGCACAGCAACGGCAGCACCGCGAAGCCATCGACTTTATCTCCCACGATGTCAGGTCGCCATTGGTGTCCCAACTTGCTCTCATTGAACAACTGAAGCGCAACCCCGGGCATATTGAACCCGCCCAGCTTGAGCAGCTTGGTCGGCTCGCACGCCGAAGCTATCACCTGGCAGAGGAATTTGTGCAACTGGCCCGGGCAGAGCAGCTGACCGAAACCCGGTTCTACGAATGCGAATTCCTGGCCATCGTCGAAAACGCCCGTGACAGCGTCAGTGAACAGGCCGCGGAAAAGGGTATCCAGCTGGTATTGCAGGGCACGGAAGATCTCTGGCTCAGGGGCAATGCGGAGCTTCTGGAACGGGCCGTCATTAACCTGTTAACCAATGCGGTCCAGTACAGCCCCAGCGGCTCCACAGTGAACATTCAGGTATTCCTCGCCGGTCACCAGGCGTGTCTGACCGTCAGCGATGAAGGCAGCGGTATCGCACCGGACGAGCTCCCTCACCTGTTCGACAGATACCGACGGCAAAAAAGCAGCGAGCTGTCCGGAAACCGCGGTACCGGTCTGGGCCTGTCTTTCGTGAATGTGGTGGTAGAAAAACACCGGGGTGAAATCAGTGTATCTTCAGAGATCGGGGAAGGCTCGGCATTTACTATCAAACTGCCGGTGACCAACCCCCTCGGTCATTCCTGAAAAGCTCTACAGATTATCCCTGGATTGATTTGCTGACAGGCTGTGACGGCTCGCTGAGCAAACCATCTACATCCTCTACCTGAATGGCGAAGTACCACGTGCCGCTGTCCAGGTTGGTAACGGTGTACTCCATGGTGTCCGCACCGTTAATGCGTACCTTTTCGGTCAGGTTTTCGGGATCCTTACCGTAGCTGATGATGTAGCCGGACAACTCTCCCATCGACAGGGACTCGTTATTTACCCGAGTCATCGGCGCGTTCCAGCTCAAGTCTGCGGATCTGACCCCGGAATCACCAATAGCACCGGAAGCGGAAGTACCGCTGGAAGAGCCACCCCCACAGCCTGTCAGGATAACTCCGATAAACAACGCGGCAATCCATGCCTTTGACATTTTAATGACGCGTTTCACCATATTTATTCACCAGTATCTCGTCGGAATTGTGAAATTGTATAAAACGCGTGCAAGTATCCACGGAAAGGTTCCACATTTCTAATTACGAAATGGTCAAATTTTCGTCAGGTTGTGGTAATGACTTTCAGGAAGGTACTGATTTTTTGAGCAATTTTTTGCCTGATTGGCAAAAATAGAGGGGGAGAGGGCTACAAAAAGCAACAAAAAACGACAGAAAATCTGAAAAACGGTGAGAAACTTGTTACAACACGAGCAAACTGTTAGTACGGAGAAGCGGAAGCTTACCATCCCGGTCCTGGCGGGGTACTTACATTGGTTCCTCCTCAATGCTCATTCCCGCCGTAATATACTGAAGAAAGCCGTTGGCGAATTCCTCCGGGTTCAGCCGAAAACGGTCCTCCCCGGCAAGGCCGGGCAGTCGCCACAGAAGATCCTGGTCGACCATGCCATTGAGTGTGCTGTTGATCGCAAGGAAAAGGTGCAGCCTCAACATCGCAGGCTGCTTATGGGGAAGAAGGAGTTTAAGCTCCTCCTCCAATCGCCAGATCATCGGGCCAAAACAGGTGATCAGAAGGTCCTGACCAAGACTGCCTTCTTCCCGAATCATACGAGCCATAAACCAGACACTGTCCTTGTCCTGAATCAGAAAGCTGTGCAGGGACTTCACCAGCGCTTCCGAGACGTCTTTGACAGTAACAGCGCGTTCACTTTTCAGCTGCTCAAAAGCCGCAAACTGAGTGACTGTAATGGCCCCGAAACGATTCGAGATATCCCGCATACAGGCGGCGATGAAGTTCTCTCTTCGGCCAAAGTGATAACGTATGGCCCCTTCATTCAACACGCCAGCCTTACGCTGTATTTCACGGAGAGACACCTGGGAGCCTCTCTTTGCAATCAACCTGATACCGGTAGATACGAGTGAGCCTGCGACGTCTTTCTTCATGTTTCTCCCGGTACATGATAATCAGTGGGCTGCTTGCCATTTGGAATCATTCGATCAGAGAGCAGGCATTCTCCATCGCTGAATAGGCATTTTCAAGCAACCCATCTTGAATCAACTGTTCTGCGGCCCTGAGCTCAGAGCTGATATCCCTCCGAACCACCCAGCGCCTTTGGCCGGATTCCAGGTTCATCGAAAACATCGCTTAATCGCAGTTGCCAGCTATTGATCTGCCTGTTCGCTCGCAAGGACAAGACAGGATCACTATTTGCCGACTTAAATTAACCTAATTGAGTTACTTTTCATTGGGAAAGTCATGTGAGGCCAACCAAGGTCACCAATTGATCACGGCCGGTCATCAGAAGGGGCAGTCGTGATAGAGCCATCTGGCCAACAAGGCCAAAGTACCCCACCAGAATTGACTCACCTGAGTTAACGTGAAAGATTCTCAGCATTGAGCACCGAATAACAAGGAAAACCGCATGTCGATCTTTCAATACCGGTTAGCGCTGGCCGGGTTAGTCATCACGTCAATGCTGGCTGGGTGCGGGGGAGATAGTAACAATCCTCCTCAGCAATCGGACGGCGTGGTCGACTCTGAGCAAACCACCGATCTGACCGATTCCGGCCCCGGGAATAACAGCCAACCTGTCGCCTGCGAACCACCACCGCCGAATTCACTGCGTAATGCGTATTTCGGGGAACTGCATTTGCACACCGAGTACTCCCTTGACGCGGTCGCCACCCGGCTCAAGCCTGAAGACGCCTATCGCTTTGCCCTGGGAGAGCCGGTCGCCGCGCCACCCTACGATGAAGCCGGCAACTCACTGATACCGCCCCACCAGATTGATCGGCCACTGGATTTTGCCGCAATCACCGACCACGGCGAATGGCTGGGCGAGCAACAGCTGTGTACCGATCCGACAATCGACACTGTCGCTTACAACTCGCCGGAATGTGTGGTTTACCGGGAGGACAAGGAGATGGGATTCCTGTTATTCGGCGGTGGCTGGGCGGCCTTCAGCCCAGCTATTTTTCCCGAACCAGAGCCCGGCAATCTTGGTTATCTGACCGAACCGCAGGCACAAAGGCCACTCTACTGTGGTCCGCTCGGGGAGAAGTGCGAGGCAGCTGCCCGCAGCCCCTGGCAAGATATTCTGCTACAGAATGAGCGCTTCAATCAGCCGGGCTGCTTCACCACCTTCAATGCCTATGAGTACACCTTGTCGCCACAAAGTGACAACCTCCACCGTAACGTGATATTCCGAGGCAATGAGGTACCAGAAAGGCCGATCAGCGTCTACGAGGCGCCCACGCCCCCGGATCTGTGGCGGCAACTGGACGAAATCTGTAACGGTGACTGCGAGTACCTCACGATTCCGCACAACTCCAACCTGTCCAACGGCCGCATGTTTCTCTCGCCCGAAGAGGATGGCTATGACGTTGATGAAAGACGCCGGGCGGAGCCACTGATCGAGATCTTCCAGGTCAAAGGCGATTCTGAATGCAATAGGGCCCCGGGCGCCAGCGAGGATGATCCGCTGTGCGACTTCGAGAAGTTGCCGTCGACGAACTTTATGGAGTTCTTCCTTGGGGTCAATCCATTGCCGACAGCGCCGGCCCGCACCAACACCGTTCGCTACGGTCTGAAGCAGGGCCTGTTGTTCGAGCAGCAATACGGTGCCAACCCCTTCCAATACGGTTTCATTGCCAGTACGGACAGCCACTTCGGCCTGCCCGGCTCCGTGGATGAACAGAACTTCCCCGGCCATCGGGATGTGCCGCCGGTACGTGGTGTCAAAGACGATTGGTACAATAACCCCGGCGGGCTGGCCGTCGCCTGGGCCGAGGAAAACACCCGTGATGCACTTTTTGACGCCTTCAAGCGCAAGGAAACCTACGCCACCAGCGGACCGCGGATGCAACTGCGCATGTTCGGCGGCAATGCCAGCGGCCTGCCGGAAAACATGTGTGCGGGCAGCGGCGAGAGTTTCGTGCGCCGGGGTGATGCCGGTGGCGTGCCTATGGGCAGTGAACTACACGCCGGTCAGGGTCGCCCTCGCCTGGCAATCTGGGCTGCTGCCGACGCCTGGCCCCGAGAGAACGACCGGACAACTGCAGTACCCCTGGCACGCTTGCAGGTTATCAAGGGTTGGGTAGAGAAGGACGAATCCGGGAACCCGGTGACCCGGCAGCAGGTCTATGACGTGGCCGGCGCCGCGCAAAGCGATTGGCAGGTCGACACGTCCGACTGTTCCGTTTCCGGTAGCGGACCGGCACAGTTGTGCGCCGTGTGGGACGATCCGGATTTCGACGCGTCACAAAACGCGTTTTACTATTCCCGGGTTGTGGAGCAACCAACCTGTCGCTGGCAAACACGGCAGTGTCTTGCGGCGCCTGAGGATCTGGATTGCAGTGATCCGCCTGCCGAGTGGGCAGCATGCTGCGTAGCGGAAGCGCCTGCCACGGTGCAGGAACGGGCCTGGGCGTCGCCGATCTGGTACAAACAATGACCGGTACTCGACACTCCTGGTTGCGGCGCCTGGCTCAGATGCTAGCGCGCCATCCCCTGCCGGGCTTCCTGCTGTTGGGCGGACTGCTTTATGCCGCTGACGCACAGTGGTTGACGCCTTCCACTCCCCAGGCACAGATCGTCATCGAAGCGCCGCGAGTGGATCGTCTGCGCCAGCAATGGACACAGAAACTGGGGCGCGCGCCGACAGACGTCGAAATGTCAGCGGTGCTGGAAGACGTGGCACTGGAGGACATGCTGATCGCCGAGGCGATTGCCCGTGGCTGGCACCGTAATGACCAGGTCATCCTGCGACGGATGAAGCAGAACCTCGAGTTCCTCGGTATGAGCAGCGATGAGGATGCACTGGAAACCGCCTACAATCTGGATATGCATCGCCGCGATCCGGTGATGCGAAAGCGCCTGCGGTTGCTGATGGAGTCGGCACTGCTCGCCGGCGCCCCTGCAGCAACACCGACCGCCGAAACCACGCCCCCGGAACCTGTTCTGAAACTAAGCTTCAGCCATATCTTCCGCAAGGATGAGATCAAACCGGCCGAACTGGCGCTTCTGAAGCATGCCTCGCCGGAAGAGGCTGCTGAGCTGTCGGATCCGTTCCTCAAGGCCCATCACTTCCGCCAAGTCAATCAGCCGAACATTGCCCGTGAATTCGGCCCCGGTTTTGCCCGCGACGTTAATACGATGCCTACCGGGCGCTGGGAGGGTCCCCTGCGCTCCGCGTATGGTCACCACCTTGTTCGGGTAACGGAACGAAAGCATGTGGTTCCAGCTCTCGATCAGGAACGAACCCGCATTGCCCGGCAAATCGAGTCAGAAGAACAGCGCCTGGCGCTGGCACTGGCTGACTTGCGCGGACGCTATCGCTGGGGCGTAGAAAAACGCGGGGAGGAACAGCAGTGAACTTATACATCCGCGTGCTGCTGGCACTTGCTCTGATATGGTCCGGACCAGTCTTGGGACACTCGATGGCGCCGGCCTTGCTTGAACTGGAAGCGGACTCCGGCGGCAGGGTTATCGCCCGCCTGAAGCAGAACCTGACGCAGACGCTCAGCGAACCGGATTATCCACCACAGTGTCGCGTGACCCGGGAATTTCCGCCGGAGCGAGAGGACGATGCCGTCTGGAGACGCTGGCAGCTCGACTGCGAGAACGAGGGGCTCCCTGAAGGGCTGGTGGGCTGGGCAGAACTGACCGAAATCAATGTAGTGCTTCGCCTGATCCCGGCCAGCGGGAAAAGCCGCTCCGTGCTGTTGCATCGCAATCGTCCCTCCTACCACATCGCCGAACAACCCGGGGCGGGCGAGCAGTTTACGCACGCCGTCAGTTCCGGACTGAGCCACCTGTTCGCCGGGCTGGATCACCTGTTGTTCATCATTGGCCTGGTGCTGTATCTCGGCCGCACCCGCGCACTGGTAATCGCGGCCACTCTGTTCACCGTGGGGCACAGTCTGACCCTCGCCGCCGTCACGCTGGGTCTGATCCGGGTGCCAATGGCACTGGCAGAACTCGCGATAGCCGGCAGCATCCTGTACCTGGCTGTGAGCCTCCTCAAGTCCCGGGGCCTGCCGGCCAATCCGGGCTGGGCGAATGTCATGCTGATGCCCACGGGATTCGGCTTGCTACACGGCATGGGCTTTGCCGGCGTACTTGCAAACTCGGGACTGCGCTCCGGCGACTTGCTGATCAATCTGCTCGGTTTCAACGTGGGTATCGAGCTGGGGCAGCTCGTATGCATCGGCGCTATGCTGGTCTTGAGCGCATCCGTTCGGCAATTCGAGATTGCGCCGCGCTGGCGAGCGGCCGTCACACCCACGCTGGTGTGGGTGGTAGGCACTGTCGCTGCTTACTGGTGGTGGGAGCGCACGGTAGAGTTGTTGATTTGAACGCACCCGTTACGAATGTTCTCACAGTACTGGTGACCACCAAGCCGATCAGGGAACGAGCGGGCGGAATGATAATGGAAGCTCATTCGGTCCGCCCCACCCATGCGGGCGTCGTCAATCAATCGGATATCGGCGTCCTTAAAACCAATCTCCCCCGGTTGCTTTAACCAACGATCAAACCAGGCCACCGTGTAATAGGTAATAGACGGCCTCCCCCAGCCACCAGAGCAGGCGCCGGTAGAGACATCAGGACACCAGGAGCTGGCAGGAAATTGAGGTAAGAGCGAGAAATCGAAATGGGTCGTGCCCTGAAAGCCGAGGGCGTATACCGGTACATCGGCTTGCTGCCATGCCTTGAACGCGACTTTGCTTCCTTCAGGATCAGGCGGAGCCAGATAAGGCGCCGGGAGAAACCCATAATCAGCAAAGAACGACATGGCCGGTACCCGGGGCTCAAAATCCGGCAAAACGCCCTGAGTTATCGCTAGCAGCAATGCATCGTAAAGCACAGGCGGCAATTGCAGGTTTGAGGCGGTGGTCAAACCGTCTCCACTCGGCGTAATCAGGCTGTCCCAGGCAACGGCAACATCAACCGGATTCGTGTCATCCATCAACCCCGGCCAAGGATCGGCACCGGGAGCCCCATACCCCTGAACAACGGAAACACCCATCGCGCCAAGTGAGTGCCCCGCTATCCCCAGACGTTCCCGATCCAGACGGGACCACTCGGGATTATAGCTGGCAGTTACCGTAGGACTGGTTCCCTCACAGGCAGCGTCGTGGGGGTAAGGTTTCTCGGGCGTCGAGCGGAAGAAATCGATGGCATCCACCTGCCCCTCCCAGAACACTTTCGGATTGATGTTGCTGCCCTGCTCAAGCATGGGGGTTTGAAGGTCTGAACGCCCCTGCCCCCTGGGGTCATAGGTAAATACTCCATATCCGGCACGTACCAGGGCCTGAGTAGCCCATCGGTAGGCCGTCTCCGGCGCCTGAACTGATCCGTTGGTAATGACAATCGTCGGTACCGGCTTATTCTCAGATGCAGATTTCGGTATCCACAGGCTACCCGAGAGCCGAGCACACTCTCTGTCGTAGATTACAACGTTGGTGACATCTGCCTCGTTCGAGAAGAAACTGTCACCATCAGGCCCCTCAGCCTCCGGGTATCGGAAGGGATCACCCGTACAGGGCAGACCGTAAGTCGCGCATAAAGGCGTCAGCGGCGTGTTCAGTGTCAGTGACAACGCCCACGAAGGGTCTATCAGAGACCGCTCAGCCCACGCCTGGATGTTGGCGCGCGTCTGCTCAAGGTAACGTTGCTGGAACGGTATGGAGAGCTGCTCGGTCGGCGCTTCGAGGGTTTTCGCGTAATTTGATGCCTCACAATCCGCCCACACTGGGCCCGGAAAATCGGCATTGTCGCATTGAAGACTGATCGAATCGGAACGGGTAGGTACAAGCTTTGGCCCGGTAATCTGATCTCCTGCCACAGAACCGCCGTTACCTTCGGAGCCCTCTGAGTCAGGCGGCGCACCGTCGCTTGAAGAATCCGAGCCTCCGCAGCCTGAAAGCGATAATAGAAGAGCCAACAGAAGAAAATTCTTACTCACGGTGCGCATCCTGATTGTTATTGTCGTGCGGCAGAATTGACTGGGGAACGCCCAGGAATTGATCAGTGATTATCAAGCCTTGTCGGGGATTATGGATGGGCTTAAGGGGCCAGGATTCTGGGGCGGTAGCTTCTAACCCTGCTCATACTCCCTAACGAGCTCCTGCAGAAAATAAAGACCTGCGGAACTCAGGAAGCAGCGACCCGCACCTGAACGAAACAGCAGATTGCGTTTATCGAGATAATCCAACGCTTCGGGAAAGCCTTTTTCAAAGCGCGCGGCTCTGAGAATTTCCTGATACTCCTCATCACTGGCCAAAGCGGCAAGGTCTCGCTCATTCAATCCGGCATCGGGGCGGCCAAGGTAATCCAGATCCCGGCCACTGCGCGCAAAATAACGCCCGATCAGCAGCAGTATTACCTGCACACGGAAGGCGTTTTCGTCGTGCTCTTCGCTCTCGTCATCACTGCTTTCCTTAAGAAAGAAAAACGCGCCGATTTCGTTGAACACCAGCTCGCTGCCGAGATGCTCATAAAAGGTCCGAAAGTGGGAAAGGTGGTTGTACAGCAGGTTGTACAGCGGATTGGCTCGCAGTTCGGAGCGGTTGCTGTCCCAGATATCGCGCACAATTACCCGGCCGGCCTGGAATTCCCGGTAAATAGCGGCACTTTGGGCGGGCAAGATCTGGTCGAAAGTGCTCGAAGCTTGTGAATTGTCCACGGTATTGGTGGCTTCCATAGCGTCAGAAAATTCAGGCATGGTAATGCTCTTCTTGGTGAACCGGCTCATCTGTTTCCAGACGACGTTTGCGGTAGACAAACTGCTCGTTGGCAGGTGACTGCTCCAGGATCCGGAATCGGTTGGTGGTGACAACCTGCATGCCCTCCGGAGGCGAGTTCACTAGCCGGTTCAGAGCCGCCAGCAAATCCGGAAAGCGGTAGCCGGGGATAAAGCCATCCAGCCGGCCGTGCAGCTCCCGCACCAGGTCCGTGGTAGGTCGTAGCTCCAGGCTTTCCAGCCATTGATAGAGCTGATTGATGCGCTGAACATCAATGCGGGTGCCCCGGCCGCTTCCGTCCACTTCCTGCAATACCGGCACCTCGGCCTTTCGGCGAAGATCGTTCAGCCGCAGCTCCAGTTCACTGAACAGCAACTGATAGTAGCTGGACGAATTACCGAAGGCATAGTGTTTCGGGCGTTGCTGGGCCCTCAAACCCACCAGGAAACCGGTACCGCGAGCAAAGTCGCCACCTTCCAGCCATTTTCGTTTAAGGCTGAGGGTCTCGGTTTCGCCTTTGAGTTCCTGCAGTTTGCCGTAGAAATGCTCCAAGGCGTTGTACTGGACCATCCCCTGGCGAGTCTTGCGCAGAAAGTGCTCCACTTCCTGGGCTACCGCCTGAATGGGCTTGTAAAGGGCATTCAAGCTAATGGAGGAACGGAACAACTGGTCCGCCAGGTGATGATCACCATGGCTTTCCAGCAGCCGAACCATCGCTTCCAGGGTCTCGAACAGGTTGCTGCCATCGGGCAGGCGGGTGTCCGGGTTCAGAAACACCAGGGTCGGCTTGATGTGGCGCTCGTACAGAGTCACGATCTGCTCAAACAGGTTCTGGCGAAACTCCAGGAATTTCTCAGGCGCCCGACTGGCGTCGCCGGACAGGTCCGCGAGCTGGGCACTGATGGTCTGCATGCGCAGGACGTTCTGGCGCAGCAAGCCGATGAGCTGACTGACCCGCTCATTCAGGTCATCCCGCAGCTCAGTGTAGTCCGGGTCCGCGTCGCTGAAGCTGCTGGTTTCCAGCCGATTGCGCACATCCCGCAGGGTCACCAGATGGCCGCGCAGGCGGGCATCGGTCAGTTCCTGATAAAGCGAGGCATTGCAGGCACGCATCAGGTTGATCAGGGCATCCTGGAACACCAGGCGACGCTCGCCCTCGGCCTTGACGATGTCGATCACCAGGCCGCTGCGGAACAGGTTGTCGGTATTCAAGGCAAGCCGCACCCGGTCCCGATCAGCATTGCCAAGGGTCCGGGTATAGTCCATCACCTCGGCCACCAGATCACTCTCGCGAATATACCGGGCTTCGTTCCGGTCCATCCGTTCGATCATCCTGAACAGGATCTTTGGGTGCTCAAACAGAAGCCGGGTGGTGTCCAGGGTGCTGAAGCGTTTACTCATCCACCGGCTCCAGCAGACTATTTTGGGTCTGATCGCCCCAATGGCTCACGGCTTCACCATTGGTAAAACCTTCGGCGCCACCCCAGAACACCAGGGTGCGCTGCGGGCTGTAGGGGCGTGCCGTGCGCATCTGCCCCACTTCCAGGTGACGGCCGATCAGATAGATCACTTCCGCGCTGGCACTGTGGGTGGCGGCGGAGAACAGATTGAAGCCCTGCTTGCGCAGACGTTCCAGCAGCGATGGCATCTGGCTGATGTCCACGCTTGCCAGCTCGTCCAGCACCATAGGGAACGACAGATGCACGCCCGGATACAACACTCGTTTTAGCAGCCGGTATACCAGTTCCAGATTAATGAGCGCCGTGGTGGAGGTGGACTGACCCTTCTTATCCAGGTTAGCGGCGTTGTCCTTGCGGGTGCGGTAGGAAATACCGGTGATTACCTTGTCCATAGTCAGGTGCTTGCTACCGCCCTGCTCCCCGAAAAAGTCCGCCACAAACACCCGCAAACGGTCATAGAACGCGTCCGACTGTAGCTGGTTGCCGTAAGGGTCGATGTTGTTGGCTTCTTCCACCAGATTGCGAAATTTCGGATCGGTATGGATATCCACGCGGATTTCCACCAGATCGTTGATGCGCACGCCATCCAGCTCTCGGTTGAGCTGAGCTTCAAATCGGGCAATGTGCTCGTGGTTGGATTTCAGGGCCTGTCGGTAGCTGGCAACTGTCTCGTTATGGATCCCAACCTGCTGCTCCAGCACATTCCAGCGCTCAACCATGCCAGCAAACAGGTCCGACAGACTTTTGAACGTTTCCCGAATAACCGAAGATGTCGGACTATCTTTTTGTAGCTCGCTGTCACTATCTGAATGGATGCCCAAGACCACAAACTGGTTCAGACAATCGAGGATGGCGCGGCGACGTTTCTCCAGGTCGTCCAGCTGAGTTTCCAGGTCATCAAATGAGGCGGCGGAAACGCGCTCAATGTCTAACGGCTTCTCGGCCTCCAACTCTCTAAGGTGCGGGAACCGATGCTCCACCGTGCCCACGCTTTTGCTGAGGCCCGCGAGTTCCCGTTCCCTTTCTTCGATACGATCTTTCTCTGCCTTGGCTTTGGCGGCTTTCTGTTGCACGGCATCCTGCTTTTCCTGCTCCAGTCGTGCCTGCTCTTCCAGTTTGGCCAGTTGCTCGTCCGCCGCCTGTTTTTCCTCGGTGGCATCCCGCAGAGTGGTGGCTGCCGCGGGGTAACGCCTTAGGGTGTCCAGATCCTTTTCGATGGCGCGGATCTCTTTTTCGGTGCGCTCGATCAACCGCGGCCGGTCATGTTCCTGGTTGGCGGTGTCCGCCAGCTCCGCCCGCTCCTTTTCGAGGCCATGAAGCTCACCTTCAATATGCCGGCGCTGCTCGGCGAAGTCAGTCTGCCGGGGCGGCTGGGCCTGGTATTCGGCATCGAACCAGTCAAAGCCTTTATCATTGGGCACGAACAGCCGGGCAAAGGCTTCGATGGTCGCCTTGGTCTCGGCCTCCAGATCCTGGCCCGGACTAGCCATGACCAATCGGGGGTCCACTGCCCGTAGCGGTGCAGCGGTGGCTTCATCCAACTGGTTCTGCAGCTGCCATTGTTGCTTGCTCTCCCGATCCTTCAGGGATTCGAGTTTGCGTTCAAGTTCCTGCTTCTTCTTCTGAATCTGCTCTAGCCGGATTTCCGCCTGGGCGGCACTCTTGAGCGCAGCCAGGTGCCCTTTCTTACTATCGAGTTCCTCTTTCTGAATGTCCTCGATTTCCTGAAGGGTCATCTCACCGTACTGAGACATCAGCAAATCGCCATCTTTCTGGCTCTGCTCCGCCTGCTTGATACGACGGTCAGCGGAACGGATCTCGCCCTTCAGGCCGCTAGCGTCCTGCTCCAGTTTTTTCAGAGCCTGAAGAACATGGCGCAGCGTCTCGTTCTGCTCATTGAACGCCTCCACTGCGGTTTTGCGCCTGGAGCCAATGTCCTGCAAGGCATTGGTGACGCCATCCCGAAAAGCAGCAAAATCGTGCTGACTGCGCAGCAGGGTCTGGTAGGCTTGGTAATCCCGATACAGCTTTTCAAACCGAGGCCGCTCTTTTTCGATTCGGGTTAGCTGGGTTTGTTGCTGCTTTAACTGATCGTGCCGGTTGAGAAACTCATCGATATTGAAATCGAAGGCGTCATCGGCAAACTTCTTGTCCGCCTCGATAATGCTGGCCACAGCATTGGCCATGGCCTGATCGTCTGCCTTCATTTCAAACAGCAACAGGATCAGCGTGCGCAGAGACTGCACCCGGCGCTCGTCGGACTCACCCAAAGGCAGCACGGAATAGCGCACGGCATCCGCGTTCATCAACTCGCTGCTGTACAGCATCTGTTTGAGTTTGGCCGGGTCATTCACCAGCCGAGTGTCTTTGTTGAGCTTTTTCAGAGTCTCTGATAAGCGGCTAAATGACAATTCTGGTACGGCCTGCCCGATACCATCTTCGTCATCACTATTCCAGAACAGGGGCCGCAGCTGGTCGTAAGCCACCGGCACAAAGGCGCGACCGTAACTGAGCTGGCTGGCGCTGTCCCGGTACAGAATCTGGCAATGCACCCCGGCCGGGTTCTCGGCTTCCATGATCAGGAAACTGAACTGGCTGGGAAAGTAATGCTGGTAACTTTCCTCGTTGGTGTAAAAGCTGCCAGCGCTGGCGTTACGGAAGGCGAATTTCTTGCGGCTGTTCTTGAAGTTGTTCTCCGGCAGCAGGAACAGCCGCAGCGAATTCAGCAGACTGGACTTGCCGAGGTTGCCCGGGCCCAGAATCAGGCCGTGGTTATCCACCGGAATTTCCACGTAACAGAAGCCGGCGGAGTCCACCAGCACAAGACGGCGAATGCCAAAGGTAAAATTGCCTGGGCTCCCCTGGGAGTCACTCATCCAGAATCATCTCCTGTTCCATGAATTTGCCGGTGGCTCGAAAGGCCTCTGCCAGGGATACAAATCCAAGCGCTTCGGCTAGTGAAAGCGCTTTGGTAAACCGCTCAGTGCTATCCGGCACCTTGCAGAAACGGTCTAGCCAGGGCTGCCAGTCGGTTGGCTGCACGAACGTGGCTTTGTCACCGAGAGAGGCGGCCATCGTCGAGAACATTTGCAGACCACCGGCATCATAATCGAATGCGCAGAATACTTCTTCGTAGCCCTTCAACCAGTCAAGAATTGCAGCCCGGGTAATCCGGTTGCCACCGCCTAACACCACATCGCACTCTACCAGCTCCAGACGCTTGCCCAATGCTTCACTGGCAAAGTCCAGCATTTGTCGATATTGATAGAAATTACACTCGTTCTCCACTACCAATACAGAACGTGCGGGATGAAAACCAACATCGACGGAATCGTTCGCGATAACCACAATATCCGGCCGGCTGGACGCCAGACCCAGGTGATAGGCAAGAAGAAAGCTGACGTCGGTGCCATGGCGGTGGGAGTTGCCCTTTTTAGCGGCATCCACCCGGCTGGCCGGAGCCTCCGCCCTATTCTGCAACTCTGCGAAACCAGTTTCATCCAGTACCGTGACCACCCACCGGTTAGTCTGGACTTTCTCCGTGGCAAAAATATCTCTGTGGCGGCAACGAAAAGACTCGGGGAGTTTCTTCAGGAACGCTTCATAGTTAATAGGCTGGCCGCGCAGGATTTTCTTGAGGTAATCGTTCAAGGGGCACCAGAATCACTCAGAATATTGTTTTTCGACGCATGTTTAGAGGTTAGTGTAACGTTATCAGATGCCAATTGTACCGGGGCTTGCCCGACCGACGCAGCTTCGTCTTCTGGCTTTTTCTGGTTAGTGATTTCGACCCTATCAAAACCGCGCTCGGTAGTTTTGGGGCAACAACTGCACATGCTGTTCAATCGCCCCAGGCAAGATGAAAAATTTCGGAGCCGTGGTAAATTCGTAAACCCGATACAGGCGAAACGCGTCTGAGAAGTCATTGGAGAATGCCCGCTCGTTCTCGCTGATGAAAAATGGCAGATACTTGCCAGAGTTGGTCGCCTTAACCTCCAAGAAGCGCTCTTGATCCCTCGAGGCATCAAAAGACCGGATATCGAAACCCAACCCATCGCCCCGGTCCTTGCTCGACCATTCAACCTCTGCCGCCAGGTCCGGCCGCCCCAGAGCTGTAAGCCTCTGCCGTTCCATACGAAGAACGAATTCCTCAGCGCGCTCCCCCAACTGGCGATTGCGACGCTCACGCTCTGAGAAGTCGATACGTGTCGCCAAGTAATTGGGCCTGCCCTCGGCGACATGAGGAATGCGCTCTGGCGGTTCTGGATCAAACACCGCATCCCAGGCCCAATCCTGATTTTCCGGCTCATTAACAACCTTATCGGCAACGAGATTTACGTCGTCGACGACCTTCTGATGGCCAGCAAGATAAGACAGAACCACCTGTTTGAGCTGGTACTGATAGTTGAAAGCGGGTTTGTAGCCGGGGATGTAGGGTAGGCCCAACTCCAGTAATACAGCACTGACATTCTGGTGTTTGTATTCGATCGATCCCTCGGAGCGATTATTCAAGCGGGGCTGCAGCGCCCTGCGATGCGCCGCTTTGCTGTAGGAGGCTCCGACGAGATGTTTCTCCAGCATCGTCACGTAATCATTGACTAAAAACTCGCATTCCAACCAGTCCCAACCACCATGTTCCGGCTGAAGAAGGTCACGAATCGACTTTTCATCAAGGCTAGTTAACAGTGCGGACCGCAGAAGCTCGCGCGCAATCTGGTTACCCAGCAGTTCAAACAGCTCATCGTCCAGAAACGAATGATCGATGTGGGCATCGATGACCCCTTGCGATGTCGCCGTTGTCAGTTTTTGATATGGTTCTTGTTGACCGGGTCTGATTTTGTGGTGCCAAAACCCCTCACTCCGCAGGTGGAAAAACGGTAAATGGGGGTTGTTCCGGTCCGAAGGAGATGCCAATGCCTGAAAACGCTCGCTGAAATGGCGCTTGAGATCATCGTCAAGATAAAACCGGTTGTTCGTAACTTCGCCCGACTCTACGAGATCCATGACCGCCTGCAACATGGCCACTTTGTGAGGGCTCTTATTAGTACTCCCTCTGTTCATTCGAAGCGTTGAAAAGCGCTTCTCATAATCAAGCAAACTCACCGGCCACTCCAGTAATCCGCTTTCTCCGGGATGACCCATCGCACGCCACCACGAGGATCTTGCTGATCGCCTGCATACCTCGGTATCAAATGACAATGCATGTGCAAGACCGTCTGCCCTGCCGCCGCTCCACAGTTCATACCAATATTGTAGCCATCAGGCTGGTAACGCTCTTCAATCCACTGCTTGCCTTGCTCGACCAACTCCATAATGGCTTGTTGTTCAGCCGAGGTAAGGTCAAACCAGTCCGCGGCATGCCGATTGGGGACGATCAACAAATGGCCCTGAGAAACCGGAAAGCCATCCAGGCGAATATGAGCCAACCCATTGGACGGCATTGAACCATGTTCTGATCCTTCATTGACGACGCAAAATGGGCAGTTCTTTTTCATTGCAAGCTTCCGCCTATGGATCCAAAGTTTCCTGATGTGTTGAGCTATGCTCGTCAAAATCTTAGACCAGAATTCAGCCCCTGCGTTGTCGGTGGGACTTTTTCACCCGCCGGGCCCGGCTGAGTTCATCCTTCATGTAGGCGCCGACGGCTTTCAGGAGACCGAGATCCGGATCGGCCTGTTCGTTGTCTGCCAGCCGGAAAATCTGTTGGTAGTACCAGGCTTGGCCACCCAGCACGTTGATCACTTTCAGCGGCATCAGCGGGCTGGCCGGTGAGAAAAACCCACTCTGGGCGAGCTTGATGTGATCCTCATGGCAGACGGTCTTGTCGATGCGCCCCTCGAGCAGATCCCTGGGCGTGTCCGGGTCCGTGCAGAGCGGGCGGCCCAGGCCGATCACATCGGTCTCACCGTTGGCGACTACCTCTTCCATAAAAGCCCGCGTGCGAAATCCGCCGGTGACCATCAGCGGGCAATCGCAGACTTCACGAATCTTCTGGGCATAATCCAGAAAATAGGCCTCCCGCTTGCGGGTGCTTTCCCGCATGGCCGGCCCCTCGCTCGCGGTGTCCGCATCACCGGTGTAACCAAGCAGCCGCGGCTGTTCGTAGGTGCCGCCAGAAACCTCCAGCAGATCAATCCCCTCTTCATTGAGCCAGCGGACCACCTTCACACTCTCGTCCAGGGTGAACCCGCCCTTGCGGAAATCGTCGGAATTGAGTTTGACCGCCACCGGAAACTCCGGCCCCACGGCCGCGCGGGTCGCACGAACTACTTCCAGCAGGAAACGGGCACGATTCTCCAGAGCCCCGCCCCAGCGATCCGTCCGCTGATTCGTCACCGGAGACAGAAAGGAAGACAACAGATAACCATGGGCCCCATGAACCTGAACACCGGTGAAGCCGGCATCCCTGGCAATCCGGGCAACATTGGCAAAGCGCTGGATGAAGTCCAGGATCTCCAGCTCCGTCAGCGCCCGCGGGCGGGCATAGTTGCCCATGAGTGACAGCTGAACCGCCGAGGGCCCCATCGGCCGCGAAGTGACATAGCGCGGCGACTGGCGGCCGGCATGGGAAATCTGCATCCACAAATGGTTGCCATTGCGGGTACCGGCTTTGGCCCAGGCCCGCAGTTGCGCCATACCCTCAGGCTCGCCCTCCGACGGTGCAGGATCAATGGCCACATTACCCGGTCGTTCCAGCACCCTGCGGTCAATCATCACGTTGCCGGTGATCAGCAACCCTGCACCGCCATCAGACCAGCGCCGATAGAGCGTTTCATGCCGGAGGGTGGCGTGCAAGTGAGCATCGGACAGCCCTTCGGTCATAGCGGCCTTGGCGATTCGGTTGGGTAAGACAGCGCCGCAGGGGAGTTTCAGGGGCTGGTCCAGAGGGGATTGGAGCATGAGGTATCCTGATTCTTGTTGATTTTTCGATTTCCGAATCATGATTCGTTAGAGGAATTCGCACAATAGCCGGCACAAGCTTCTCCATGAGCGCGACACAATCCCGCAGCTGGTCCCGGTTGACGGAACTGTCCAGGTAGCCCCTCTATGCATCAGCTGTTTGCAAAGGGTATAGATTCCGTTCAAAGCAATGCCCAATACCGGCGGGGTATCCTACTTGCCAAAAGCCGTCTGCGCAGCAACCCTCGCCCTCTCGACTGGCCTCCCCATTCCTCTCAAATGTGCTTGTCGTTGTGGAAGTCCCAAAAACCCTGAAGAACATAGCGGTTGTTTAACAGCACTCGGACTTTTGGGAAATTCCGTCCAGGCCGGTTCCCACGTCAAAAGTCGGAGTAGCATGGCTTTCAAAATAAGGGTAATTAACGGGCGGATCGGTTACCAACAACCCCTTGAAGAATCCGCGAGACAAACTGCTGGGGGAACAGGGAGGAAACCGGAACCAGCTTATTCAATCCGGGCAGCGCCACCCGCTGCTTTCTCTCAATTGCCCGAATTCCGCACTCGGCAACTTGTGCTGCATCCATCGCAACCAGGTCAGCAAGAGAGCTGATGGATCCACGGCTATGCTGTTCTGACGATAGCCCCATGGCGTCGTATATCTTGGTGCGGGTTATTCCGGGGCATAGCATTCCTACATAGATCCCATGAGGAGCCAGTTCATCGGCCAAGGCGTGAGTAAAGGCAATCACATAGTGTTTACTACCGGCGTAGGCGGCCAGTTTCGGGACGGGCACATAACCACCAATGGAGGCGACATTGAGAATGTGCCCCTGCACTCCTTCCTCTATCATCCGCCTGGCAACCACTGCCACCAACTCGGTGACAACCTGAATGTTGAGAGTCAGGGCTTTGCGCACGCTCTTTGTGTCGAGTTCCGTGTGGTTGCCCAGCAAGCCAGTCCCGGCATTGTTCACGAGCACTTCTACGCTGAATCCCTGGTCATCAAGTTGCTGCATCAACGTTTCAACAGCGTCGTCTGTCGTAAGGTCCATCTGGATGGGAATGAATTCACCGGGGCCATTACCCAATTCTGCTTGCAATGACTCAAGTTCATCCGGGTCCAGGGTCGCGGTTGCAACTTTTGCCCCCATCGCGTGAAACATGATGACCATTTCCCGGCCAATGCCACTGCCACCGCCGGTTACCAATACCTGCCTCTGATTCCAGTCCATACCTTTCATTACCTCTCTTTATTGTCTCGATTGGCTGCTTGCTGTCTGAACTGGGAAGGAGTCATCCCATGACAGGCCTTGAACCACCTTATAAAAGACTGGCTTTCGGTGTACTGCAGACGATGCGCAATAGCTTCGATACTCTCATTGCTTTCCAGAAGAAGCTTCCTTGCCATCTCCTCACGTAATTCGTCCAACAACGCCCGATAACTGGTGCCCTCAACGTTCAATCGACGTAAAAGGTGACGGCTGCTCATACCCAAGGCATTTGCCAACTCGGATCTGGAGGGCTTTCCTCGCATAACCATCGTTTTCAGAATTGAGCGGGCATTCCCTAAAAAATCGGGCTCTGTTTGTTTGCTTTCCAGGAAGCGGGCATGATTCTCGAGAACATCTCGCATTGCACTGTTGGAGTGCAGCAGCGGTGCATCCAGGTGGGCGATCGGAAAGACCAGCGCGTTCATCGGCTGGTTAAAATGCACCGGACAACGAAATACCCGCTCATATTCTCTGAGTTGGTGAGCAGTTTTTGGTGCCCCATGCTGGAGGAGCACGCAATCAAAATCCCAATGCCTTATGTTTGGCAGGTGTACTCTCACTGTGGCGAGACTACCAAGCATGTAGTCAACCGCTTGCGACCGAAACTCTGGATTGGTCGTGGCTAAATTCCAGGTCCAGGCAACTTGTCCGGGATTGAATTCAAACGAGGTGCTTCCAACGTTGCTCACCAGATGCTCATACCGCATGCACATCTCAATCACTTCGCGAAGCGTTCCACAGGCCCTCACTATATAGCCCGCCACGCCAAAACTTTCGGGCTGAGAGAACTCAGATAGGTGAAGCCCAAGGAGATCATCACCGGTATGCTTCACACCCGCATTAAGTACGGATTCAAGGTACCGCATTGGCACCATCTGGTTTGGATCAATCAGGTACTCAGGGCGCAGCCCGGTCTCATTTAATATGCTGCTGTACGTTAATCCGAACTGCTCGGCCAGGGTCAGAAGATGCTGCAGAAGGCCGGACAGGACGAAAGCCCCGTCGTCGTTTACGCCACCGCTCTGGGAGTCTGATTGCATACCGTGACCGCTCTTCCCAATCATGAAAGACCCGGATTGGAGTCAGATCGTTTTAGTTAGTCTGCCCACAATACTGGACCGGCAGGCAAGCTGCCCATCACATCTTGGGACCACCAATAAACATTTTAGGACATATTTAGGAATGCATCTGCCCAGGCTGAAGGCCACACGAATAACCTCCGTGATCCAGCAACAGACCTCGAAGCCACCTGTGGTGCTGTGTCGAGAAGAATTTCTGCCACCCCAAACGCAAAAAAGGCAGACCAGTAAGTACTGATCTGCCTTTCTTTTATGTGGTAGCGGGGGCAGGATTCGAACCTACGACCTTCGGGTTATGAGCCCGACGAGCTACCAGACTGCTCCACCCCGCATCAAACTGGTTGTTTATCGGGGAACCCCCGAATCAACGTGCGCGTATCTTAAGGATTCGCCCTATGCCTGTCAATCGATATTTTCAAACAGGTCACTCGGATACGTCAGACTCTCCTGCGGTGCCTGCTCATACATGCCCACCTTATCGATTGCCTCCTGCACGGGACGGAACGAACGTCTGTGGTGAACGGTGGCCCCCAGGCGATTCAATGCCTCCAGGTGAACTGGCGTGGGATAGCCTTTGTGCCTGGCAAGCTCGTAACCGGGGAACTGCTTATCCAGTTCGGCCATTTCACGGTCACGAACCACTTTTGCAATGATGGATGCCGCGCTGATGGCTTCGACGCGCGAATCGCCTTTAACGACCGGCTCCGAAGGCCAGCGCCATTTCGGGCAACGGTTTCCGTCGACGAGCACATATTCTGGCTCCACAGACAGGCCGGAGACCGCCCTTTCCATCGCCACCATGGTTGCCTGGTAGATGTTCACGCGATCAATCTCATCCGCCTCGGCACGCCCGAGACTCCAGGCGGCGGCCTTCTCCAAGATTTCTTCGTACAGAGCTTCCCTGCGCTTTTCTGTCAGCTTTTTGGAGTCAGCGAGCCCCGCTATCGGGCGTTCGGGATCCAGTATCACTGCCGCGGTTACAACCGCTCCGATTAATGGGCCCCGGCCGACTTCGTCGACACCCGCCAGGCGCGAACCGGAGTAATGGCAGTGGAACGGAGGTAATGGCGACTTGCTCAAGACGATCGCTCCAGCAGTTCAGAGATAGCGTCCGCCGCTCGCTCATCCGCATTCTGGCGGAGTTGCAGGTGCAACTCGGTGAACGCCTCGGTCAGACGGGTTCGCTCGTCCTCGTTCTCCAGGCGCTCGAGCACGGCGGCGCCCAGAGCCTCGGGGGTGGCGTCGTCCTGAAGCAATTCCGGCACCAGTGGCTTACGGGCCAACAGATTGGGAAGTGCGACATGGGGCACCTTGACGAGGCGCGATAGCAGCTTGTAACTGACATTGCTCAGCCGATAGCCGACCACCATCGGCTTTTTCAGCAGCATGGCTTCAAGCGTGGCTGTTCCCGATGCCAACAGCACCACGTCGGAGGCCGCCATCACCTCACGGGAGCGCCCTCTTACGATGGTGACCGGCAATGCCACTTCCAGGGACTCCACCAGCCCGCGCACCTGCTTTTCACGGTCACGGTTCACACAGGGAATCACCAGCTGCAGATCCGGACGGGACTCCTGTATCCAGCGCGCCGCAGCCAGAAACAGGCTACCGAGGCGTTCCACTTCGCCACTGCGACTGCCCGGCAATATCGCCAGCACCGGCTTGTTCTCATCCAGCCCGAGGGCCTGCCGGGCACCTGCGGTGTCCGGTTCCATCGGTATGCGATTCGCCAACGGGTGCCCGACAAACGCCACCGGTACATCGTGCTCTTCGTAGAAACGGGCCTCGAAGGGGAACAGGGTCAACATCAGGTTCACGGATTTTGCGATCTTGAAGATTCGCTTCTGGCGCCACGCCCAGACCGAGGGGCTGACGTAGTGGACCGTTGGAATGCCGGCATCGCGGCAGCGGCGTTCAACACCGAGGGTGAAATCCGGGGAATCGATACCGATGACCACATCCGGTGGCGTGGTCAGGAAATAGTCCATCAGGCGGGCGCGAATGCTGAACAGTTCGCGAATGCGGCCAAGCACTTCCACCAGCCCCATCACCGACAACCGCTCCATCGGAACCAGGGAATGGAAACCGGCCGCTTCCATCTCTTCCCCGCCGATACCGACAAAACGGGCGCGAGGGTATCTGGCACGCAGCGCATGGATCAGGCCGGCACCGAGTATGTCTCCCGATGCCTCGCCCGCCACAATGCCAAATGTGATGCGGCGGTCGCTAATAACCCTGGGGGTGGGATGGTCCATCACCGCTCCAGGGCCGACTATCGAATGATGCCGCGGTGTGCACCACGAAGAGAGTCAAGGAGCGGACGCAGCTCGTCCACATCGGGGTAGGACTTTTCCAGCTCTTCCACAGCCTGTTCGGTGGTCAGGCCCTGGCGGTAGATAACCTTATACGCCCGGCGCAAGGTCAGCAGCACTTCCTTGCTGAACCCTCGGCGGCGAAGGCCTTCCACGTTCATGCCGTGAGGCGCAGCGGACTGGCCGCTGGCCATGACATACGCCGGGATATCCTTGAGGACAATACTGCCACCGGCCGCCATGCTGTGAGGGCCAATGTGACAGAACTGGTGAACCATGGTGCCACCACCAAGGATCGCCCAGTCACCAACGGTGACGTGTCCGGCCAGGGTCGCGCAGTTGGCGAGAATCGTGTTGTCGCCAACCGTGCAGTCATGAGCCACATGAACATAGGCCATTAAAAGGTTGCCGCTGCCGATCCGTGTCTCACCACGATCCTGGACAGTGCCACGATGAATCGTACAGTTTTCACGGATCACGTTGTCATCACCGATCACCAGTGTGGTCGGCTCGCCGGCGTATTTCTTGTCCTGACACTCTTCTCCAATACTGGAGAACTGGAATATGCGGTTGTTGCGGCCAATAACCGTTGGCCCTTTTACCACCACATGGGAGAGGATTTCGGTTCCCTCTCCTATTTCCACATCGGGGCCGATGTAGCTCCACGGACCAACGGTCACGTTGTCCGCCAGTCTGGCTGATGGGTCTACAATCGCTTGAGGATGGACACCCGACCAGTCATTTGTCGCCATCAAACTTCTCTCTCAGCGGTCAATATATCGGCCACGCAGACGACTTCACCGTCGACCAGTGCCCGACACTCAAATTTCCAGATTCCGCGTTTGCCAGAGATAAAGGTGGATTCCATGCACAATCTGTCTCCCGGCACCACGGGGCGCTTGAAACGCACCTTACTGGACCCAGCCAGATATTGTACCACGCCATCCGAGGGTTTCCGTTCAACGGTCACAAAACCCAGAACCCCTGAAAGCTGCGCCATCGCCTCTATTATCAGCACTCCGGGCATGATTGGCTTGTTTGGAAAATGGCCCGTAAAGAATGGTTCGTTGAAGGAAATGTTTTTATATCCCTTAATGGATTTACCCTTCTCGATTTCGGTGACCCGATCCACCAGCAGAAACGGGTATCTGTGGGGCAAATATTCCAAAATTTCTTCAATATACATCATCTTTATCGGCCTCAGCCTTCTGATTTCTTTTCCAGTTCTTTAAGCTTTCGCGCCATAGCGTCCAGCTGCCGAAAGCGAACTGCGTTTTTGCGCCACTGGCGATTCTTTTCTGCGCTGGTACCCGAAGAGTACACACCCGGTTCCCGGATATCGCCCGTAACCAGGGTCATGCCCGTCAGGTGTACCTGGTCTGCAATCTCCAGGTGACCGGCAACACCGGATGCGCCGCCGAATACACAGTGCCGGCCGATTCGGGTACTGCCTGCAATCCCGACCATGGCAGCCATGGCACTGTGATCACCTATGGTTACGTTATGGGCGATCTGGATCAGGTTATCCAGTTTGACACCATTGCCAATCACCGTGTCATCCAGGGCACCCCGATCAATGGTGGTGTTAGCGCCGACCTCCACGTCGTCGCCCAGAACCACTTTGCCGATCTGGGCAATGCGATGCCAGGCGCCCTTCTCATTCGCAAACCCGAAGCCATCAGAGCCAATCACCGCACCACTGAGAATATGGCAACGCTGTCCCACGACAATATCGTGAGCCAGGGTTACCCGGGGGCGTAAAACCGTCTGACTGCCTATGCGAGAACGGGCCCCTATGATGGAGCCGGCACCGATAACAACATGATCGCCAATCTCAGCTTCCGCTTCGATCACTACCTGGGGACCAACGGACGCCGTTTCGGAAATCCTGGAAGACGGATCCACAATCGCAGACGGATGGATGCCAGGCTGCGGACGAGGCGCGGGATCGAACCAGTGGCTGAGGCGAGCATACCCAAGATAGGGATTGTCCAGTAACAGGACATTGGTCGGAGAATCGCCCGCTGCCGAAGGTGAAAGGATAACGGCCGATGCCTGTGTTTCTTTCAGATAGCGGCCGTAGGAGGGATTGGCCAGGAACGTAATCTGCCCGTCGGTAGCGGCCTGTAACGTAGCCACGCCATGAATAATGGTATCCGGATCTCCCCGGAGCTCCGCCCCAAGTTCGGCAGCGATCTCCCCCAACCGGTAGCAACTCTGTGTCATCACTTACTCCACAAGGTAAGGCCGCCCGGCCTGTCGTTGATGCCGGGCCGAAGCCAGGCCTGATCAGCGGTTCAGCTTATCCAACAGCTCATCTGTCAGGTTCATTTCCTGCTTCACGTAGATCACGGCCTCGCTGGGGAGAATCACATCAAGATCATTTTCTTCAACAAGTTCCTGAACAGCGGCATCTACTTCAGGGCGGGCATTCTCAACGAAAGACTGTTTACGGCTGGCTACGGTGGAGTCCAGACGCTGCTTCAGGAAATTGAATTCCTTTACCTTTTCCTGGAATTCTGTCGCCAGCTTGCTGCGCTCGGATTCGTTCATCATCGCGCCATCCTTCTCGAGACGATCCTTAAGCTTCCTCGCCTCTTCCTGGGCACGACGAACCTCAGCCTCATCATCGGAGAAATCCCGCTGAAGGTTTTCGCTGAAAGCTTTTGCCTCGTTAGAAGAAAACAGGGCCTGGCGAAGATCGACAACACCTATACGAGTTTCAGCCGCTACAGGAAAAGCCACAACCACCGCCAACATGGCGACCATTGCTGCAAATCGGAACATGGGTTTTCTCCTCTGTTTCTTTGTTTTTCTACATCGTCCGCTGATCAGAAGGTCTGTCCCAGTGAGAACTGGAAGACCTGTGTATCGTCACCACTCTTATCGTTCAACGGCTTGGCCAGACTGAAAGCCAGGGGACCAACGGCGGTGATCCACTGGAACCCTACGCCTGCCGACAACCGCAACTCGTCCGCGGCAGGATCAAAGTCCCGATCCGGATCAAATACCTGACCCGCATCCACAAAGAATGCCGTGCGCATGGAGCGGCTGTCCCCGGCAAACGGTGTCGGGAAGATCAATTCCAGGCTGCCTTCAGTCAGGACACTACCACCGAACGGGTCAGGATCAGACAGATCATTGGGGCTGTTTGTCGCCCGCGGCCCCAGGGAATTGGCTTCGTAACCACGGACCGAACCATAACCACCGGCGTAGAAGTGTTCGTAGAACGGCATAACATCGCGGCCATCGTAGCCATCACCATACCCCACCTCGGTGCGTCCGCGCAGCACCCAGGTCTGCCTCTCATTGAGCGGCTGATAGAAGTCGGTTTTATGGCTTAGCTTGTAGAAAGTCAGGTCACTGCCGGGCACGGCTATATCGGCAGACAGTGAATGACTATAGCCATCGGTGGGCAAGACACCGCGGTTCAGGGTGCTGCGACGCCAGGAGCCAAACAGGAAATAGTTATTGAAATCACTACCTTCCTCTTCGATGAACTCCCGGACCTCTTCCGAGGTAAATACACCACCCTTGAGCTTGGACAGGGTGTAGCCAACGCCGAAATTCAGACGGGTAATGCTGTCGGTCGGATACCCGAAACTCAGGCGGCCACCGTATTCGTCCAGCAGGTAGGAGGAAATATCCTGCTCTTCAAAGTCCGTTTCACGGGCAAACAAACTGAAGCCCCGGCTGACGCCATCCACCGTGTAGTACGGATCGGTATAAGAGAAGTTTGCACTTTTGATGGAGTCACTGACGTTAACGCCAAAGGACACCCGCTTGCCACTGCCGAAGAAGTTATTCTCCGACACATTGGCGCCCAATATCACGCCTGAGGCCTGAGAGAAACCAATCGAGGCAGAAAGACTACCGGTGGGCTGCTCGACGACGGAATAGTTTACATCCACCATGTCATCGGTGCCGGGAACCGGGACTGTCTCAACGTCTACTGTCTGGAAAAAACCCAGCCGCTCCAGCTTGGTCTTGGAGAACTCAATGCGATCAGTGGAGGCCACTCCGCCTTCCATCTGCGTCATTTCCTGTCGCAGGACCTCATCGCGGGTCGATACGTTACCTTCAAAGTTAACCCGACGGACGTAAGCACGCTTCCCGGGCTCTACATAGAACGTTACCGACGCGGTATTGTCCTCGGCAGGCTCAGGCACGGCGTTGACGTTAGCGAATGCGTACCCTTCACGTCCCAGACGACGAGACAGGCGCTCGGACACAGCCGTCACGGTGGAACGGGAGAAAATGTCGCCCTCTTCGATGGGAATGAGCTTACGCAGTTCATCCTCGTCGACGATCAGTTCGCCCCGAAGCTGGACGTCTGACACGGTGTACTGAGAACCTTCATTAAGCGCGATCGCAATAAATACCTGCTTCTTGTCCGGTGAAATCGATACCTGACTGGACTCCACGTTAAAGTCCAGGTAACCCCGGTCCAGGTAAAACGACCTCAGAGACTCCAGATCGCCGCTGAGCCGCTCACGCGCGTACTTGTCAGCATTGGTAATGGAATTCCACCAGCTACTTGTTCTGAGCTCGAACAAATCCAGCAATTCCTCATCATTGAAGTTCTCATTGCCTATGATGTTGATGTGCTGGATGGCCGCCACATTCCCTTCATTGATCACCAGTTTGATAGCAACCCGATTGCGGGGCAATTCCTCTGCAGTGGCCTTCACCCGGGCATTGTAACGGCCCTGACTGATATAGGATCGAAGGATCTCAAGCTCAAGGCGCTCCAGGGTCGCCCGGCGAAATACCTGGCCCTCCTCGAGCCCTGCTCCCGCCAGCGCATCCATGAGCATATCCGTTTCGATCTTCTTGTTGCCTTCAATCTCAATGGAAGTGATGGAAGGCCGCTCGCGAACGGTCAGGATGAGAACGCCACCGTCCCGGCTTGCGTCAATATCCGTGAACAGCCCGGTACGGAACAGGTCCTTAATCGCCCCCGCAAGCTCGGCTTCATCCACCGGCTCCCCAATACCGACGGGAAAGGAAGAAAATACGGTACCTGCGGATACCCGCTGTAGCCCCTCTACCTCAATATCGGAAACCGTGAATTCGTCAGCGTGCGCTGAACTCATGCCTATGCCGGCAATTGCCAGACCTATGGCTACACCTAGAAGAGAACGTCTCATTCAGTCATTTCGCCTGTTAATGCGCGTAAGGAGCCCGCAATTCTCACAACCGCATCAGGTCGTTGTAAAGAGCAAACACCATTAATGTGAGAATCAATGCCATACCAATTCGTAATCCAAGCGCCTGAACCTGCTCGGAAAGCGGCTTACGGCGGATGGCCTCGATGGTGTAATAAACAATGTGACCACCATCAAGAATCGGTATCGGCAGCAGGTTCAGCACCCCCAGACTCACGCTCAGGTAAGCCAGGAAGCGGACAAAATCTTCGAAGCCGGAGCTGACACTGGCTTCAGCGACCCGGGCAATGGTAATCGGACCGCTGAGATTGGTGGGTGACAACAGCCCGGTTACCATCTTTTTGATAGCAACCAGCGTCAGACGGGTATCCGCCCAGGTTTCACTGATGGCATTCGGCACCGCTGCGATGGGACCGAACCTCACGTCCCGCAGCACTTCGTCGGGCCAGCTTACCTGAGCAACACCAGCTCCGACAAAGCCAATCTCCTCACCGCTGTCGGTGGTTTTCGATGCCGGCGTTACCCGGAGGTCCAGGCGCTCGCCCTGACGCTCAATGGTTACCGCCAGCGACGCTCCCGGGGAACTCCGGATGATATCCACCAGCTCAAACCAGTCCGCAACAGGCTCCCCGTCCACAGCAACGACCCGATCTCCGGATTTCAGGCCGGCAGATTCTGCAGCACCACCCCCGCTGATTTCGTCCACCACAGCAGGAATTGAGGGGCGCCAGGGCTGAATTCCGAATTCACCCAGGGGATTGGGATTATCGTCTCTGAGACGCCAGCCATCGAGCGAAGCAGACAGCTCTCCGCGGCTGCCACTGTCACTGACAGTCAGAACCACATTGCCATGCTCACCTGCCCGCTCGAGCAAACGCATGTTGATGTCCCGCCAGGAGGTCACCCTGCGACCATCCACTTCGTGGATCTCCATGCCTTCAACAAGGCCCATGCGCTCTGCAACACTGTCCGGCTCCACATCGCCAACGATGGGCGCCACGGTCGTAAAACCGACCACACTCAGCAGCCAGTAAGCTGCGATGGCAAAAAGGAAATTTGCCACCGGTCCGGCAGCGGCAATAGCAATCCGTTGTGACGGAGGCTTGGAGGTAAATTCCTGATGACGAAGCTCTTCAGGAACCGGCCCTTCACGGGCATCCAGCATTTTGACGTAGCCGCCGAGCGGGATGGCGGCAATCGCAAATTCAGTGCCGTGACGGTCATACCAGGAAAACATCGGCTTCCCGAAACCAACGGAAAAACGAAGTACCTTGACCCCACAGCGCCTGGCTACCCAGAAATGGCCATACTCATGGAGGGTCACCAGTATGCCCAGTGTCAGAGCCAGTGCCAGAACGGTTTGAACTAGTTGCATAGCGCTCTCAATAGTTGGCAGTCATTCCGACAATCCGATGACGATAAATCAGACAGTCAGCAATCGTATCTGTTCCCGGGCGAACTCGCGGGCTTCCGCATCTTTAGCGAATATGGTTTCAAAACTGTCGGCAGACACCACCTCGGTCGCCGTCATGGTGCGCTCTATAATAACGGGGATATCGGTAAAGCAAAGGCCGCCCGCCAAAAAAGCCGCGACCGCCTCCTCATTGGCGGCATTCAACACCGCTGGCGCCGTCCCGCCAGCCTGAAACGCTTCTGCTGCCAGCCTCAGGCAGGGAAACCGGTGCATATCGGGCCGCTCGAAGTGGAAGCGACCGATCGAAAACAGGTCCAGCGGCGCCACTCCGGCATCAATGCGCTCCGGCCAGGCCAGCCCATTGGCAATGGGGGTCCGCATGTCGGGACTACCCAATTGTGCCAGAACCGACCCATCGGCGTACTCGACCATCGAATGGATAATGCTTTCGGGGTGAACATGCACCTCAATCCGTGAAGGATCGGTATTGAACAACCAGCAGGCTTCAATGAGCTCAAGCCCCTTGTTCATCAGGGTGGCGGAGTCCACGGAGATCTTCTGGCCCATGGACCAGTTAGGGTGTGCGCAGGCCTGTGCCGGGGAGACGTTTTTAAGGTCATCTTCAGAGTGTTCCCGAAACGGACCACCCGAGGCGGTGAGCAGGATACGGGTAATGCCGGCGCCATCGGGATCCCGGATTCGATCTGCCGGCATACACTGGAAAATCGCGTTATGCTCACTGTCGATCGGAAGCAGCTCCGCACCGGACTCGGCAACAGCATCCATGAACAACTTGCCGGACATAACCAGTGCTTCCTTGTTGGCCAGCAGCACGCGCTTGCCCGACCGAACCGCAGAGAGCGTTGGCGAAAGCCCGGCAGCCCCCACGATGGCCGCCATAACCGTGTCCACCTCATCGGAACTGGCCACCTTGCAAAGCCCCGATTCGCCGCTCAGCACAGTGGTCGGAAGTTGCGGAATCGCATCCGCCAACTGGCTAGCAGCGTTAGCATCCGCCATGACGGCATACACCGGCTGGAACTCACGGCACAATATCGCCATGTCCTCAACCCGGGTGCTGGCAGTCAGGGCGTGAACCCGAAATCGGTCAGGGTGCCGGCGAATCACATCCAGCGTGCTCAAACCGATGGACCCTGTAGCTCCAAGGATGGTTATATGGCGCATAAAACCGCTCACCAGTTACCAGCCGCCAGCCAGCCGAGTTGGGTAATAATCAGCGCAAACACCGGAATGGCGGCCGTCAGGCTGTCGATACGGTCCATGATACCACCATGACCCGGCAGCAACTGACTGCTGTCCTTGATGCCACGGAAACGCTTGAGCATGCTTTCCAGAAGGTCTCCCAACACAGACACCAGACCGGTCACCAGACTTGCGATCACCAACAGCAGGGTCTGATCCATGGGCGCTGACGCCAACTGGCTGACGATGACCGCAAAGACCGCTACTGCGGCCAGACCACCCCAGACACCCGCCCAGGACTTACCCGGGCTGACCCGCGGTGCCAGCTTTGCTTTGCCAAAGGCCCTGCCCGCGAAATAGGCACCAATATCGGCAACCCAGACCACACAGAAGACATAAAGGATAACGAGCAGATTGTTGGCCACATCGCCAAACTGGAAAGAGCCGGTGCGCAGGTGATTTAACCCGACCCACGCCGGTACCAGCACCAACAATCCCATGATTGCCCTCACGGGTAATGACCCCCACTGACCGGATCCTGACGGGTAGCTGCGTACCATCAGGAAACAGGCAATCCACCAGACAACCGCCAGCCAGAGTACGGCAACAGCGGGAACGTCGAGTAAAGCGTACAGCACAGCAGCGACCACGCCGGCATAGGCCACACGGGCTACCGGGGCGGTTACGCCAGACATGTTGGCCCACTCCCAGGCGCCAATGGTGATAATGGCGCCAGTAAACAGGGCGAAGCCAAGCGGTGGCAGAAAGAAGATGCCGCCAATAGCGATCGGGGCAAGGATAAGCGCAGTTATGATTCTGGTTTTTAGCACAATAGAGTTCGCTGTCTTGTCGTTATTGTTCCGGCTGGCGACTGGCAATCTGGTCGTCAGTCTGGCCAAACCGCCGCTGTCGGCCAGCATAGGCCTTTAGCGCTTTCCTCATTTCGTCCTCAAGGAAATCGGGCCAGTAAACCGATGAGAAGTACAGCTCGGTGTATGCCAGGTGCCAAAGCATGAAATTGCTGATGCGCTGCTCCCCCGCCGTCCGGATCATCAGGTCTGGCATGGGCAGATCGCCGATCGAGAGGTGTTGCTGAATCAAACCATCGGTTATATCCGACGGTTCCAGCTCCCCTGCCCGAACTTTTTCCGCAACCTGCCTGGACGCCTGCGTAATGTCCCAGTGGCCGCCGTAATTGGCTGCTATGACCAAGGTCATCAGGGTGTTATCGCGGGTAAGCGCTTCCGCTTTTTCCATGTGTTCCTGCAACGCGGGGCTGAACGCTGTCCGGTCACCGATTATCCGTAACCGGATATTATTGCGGTGGAGTTTTTTGACCTCCCGCTCCAGGGCGAACAGGAAGAGACGCATCAGAGCCGACACTTCGTCTTTTGGCCGACGCCAGTTCTCACTGGAGAAGGCAAACAGGGTGAGAACCTCGACTCCTTCACGGGCACAGGTTTCCACCACAGACTTGACCGCATTCACGCCCGCCTTATGGCCCGCTACCCCCTTCAACTGGCGCTCTTTCGCCCAGCGATTGTTACCATCCATGATAATGGCCACATGCCGGGGCCGGCTATCAGCCGACACCGGAATCTCTGCGGATACAGTTTCCGTCATGAAGTCCCCTGCACAGCCGACGGGTCGGCATCGGCTGATCGTTTTGTCTGAATAAAACCGAGACTGATCAGACAGCCATCAGGTCTTCTTCTTTGGCTTTGAGCATCTTTTCGACGTCGGCAATGTAGCGATCCGTCAGTTTCTGGATATCATCCTCGCCCTTGCGCTCTTCGTCTTCGTTGATTTCCTTTTCTTTCAGCAGGTCTTTCAACATGGAGTTGGCGTCACGGCGAGCATTACGGATGGACACACGACCGTGTTCAGCATCGGCTTTCGCCTGCTTGACCATCTCCTTACGGGTTTCTTCGGTCAGCATCGGCATCGGAACCCGGATGATATCGCCGCTGGTTGCAGGGTTCAGGCCCAGGTCCGAGGTCATGATCGCCTTTTCAATGGTAGGCACCAGGTTCTTTTCCCACGGTGACACGGTCAGGGTGCGGTTGTCTTCCACATTGACGCTGGCGACCTGTTTCAACGGCGTATCCTGGCCATAGTAGTTCACCATGACGCTGTCGAGAATGGCCGGATGGGCACGACCGGTACGGATTTTGTTGAAGGCTGAGTGCAGAGCGTCAACACTCTTCTGCATTTTCTTCTCAGCTTCGGATTTGATGTCGTTGATCACTAGAGCATCCTCAATTCGTTTTTCGTGTCAGTCCGGTTCCCGGCCGCTACAGTGCTGGCCGGGCCAACCATTTTATTCGATCAGTGTACCTTCTTTCTCGCCGGTTACGATGCGAGTCAGGGCACCGGGGCGATTCATATCAAACACCCGCAGCGGCATGCCATGATCACGGGCCAGGCAGATCGCTGTCAGGTCCATGACGCCGAGCTTCTTGTCCAGCACCTCGTCATAGGTCAGATAGTCATATTTTTCAGCTGTGGCGTCGAGATAGGGATCCGCCGAGTAGACGCCATCCACCTTGGTCGCTTTGAGAACCGCATCCGCCTCAATCTCGATACCACGAAGGCAGGCAGCGGAATCGGTGGTAAAGAAAGGATTGCCAGTCCCAGCACAGAAGATCACCACATCGCCGTCTTTCAGGTCGCGAACTGCGCGACGGCGATCATAGTGCTCAACGATACCGCTCATGGGAATGGCCGACATGACACGGGTACGGATGTTCGAGCGCTCAAGGGCGTCGCGCATGGCCAGACCGTTCATTACGGTTGCCAGCATCCCCATGTGGTCGCCGGTTACCCGATCCATGCCCGCGGCATTCAGTGCTGCGCCCCGGAACAGGTTACCACCACCGATAACCAGCCCTACCTGAACACCAATACCAATCAGGGCACCAATTTCCAGTGCCATCCGGTCAAGAACTTTGGGATCAATACCGAAATCGTGCTCCCCCATCAGGGCCTCGCCACTGAGCTTGAGCAGAACACGTTTGTATCTGGGCTGGGTTTTCGATGATGTCGGCATGGTGATCCCCTTTTCGTCTGTTGGCTGCTATCTGGCGCGACAAGCTTCGCAGGCTTGTATCTGACATACTCCTCAACAAAAAGGGGTATCTCAGATACAAGCCCGCCACGAAAGCCGGGTTACCCCAACTGACGTGGCAGACTCAGGTGACACTGCAACCATAAGGCCGCAGCGTCAATTAGAAGGATCAGGCCTTACCAGTGCCGGCTGCTGCAGCAACCTCGGCAGCGAAGTCCACTTCTTCCTTCTCGATACCTTCACCCACTTCCAGACGAACAAAACCAACCAGCTCACCGCCAGCGGATTTGATCAGCTCACCTACAGTCTGGTCCGGGTTCTTGACGAAAGGCTGTTCAACAAGGCTGTTTTCCTTGAGGAATTTCTTGATACGGCCGCCCATCATCTTCTCGACGATTTCGGCAGGCTTGCCTTCCATGTCCGGCTGGGCCTTGATCACTTCTTTCTCTTTCTCGAGCTCTTCGGCAGGCATGTCTTCCGGCTTGCCAACCCGCGGGTTAACAGCGGCAGCGTGCATGGCGATGTCACGGGCAACTTCGGAGTCACCAGCAGTCAGAGCTACGACGGAAGCGATCTTGTTGTTGCTGTGGACATAGCCACCGACAACCGGACCTTCAACCTTAACAATGCGACGTACAGTGATGTTCTCGCCAATCTTCTGAACCAGCGCTTCACGCTTGGATTCCAGATCGCCGTCCATCAGCTTGGCCACGTCGGTCTCGCCTTTTTCGAAGGCAACTTCCAGGACGTCGTTGGCGAAGTTGATGAAGTTGTCATCACGGGCAACGAAGTCGGTCTCGGAGTTGACTTCCAGAATGAAGGCAACGGTGTTGTCGTCAGAAATCTTGATCAGAGATACGCCTTCAGCGGCAGTACGGCCTGCCTTCTTGGCGGCTTTCAGGCCGGAAGACTTACGCAGCTCTTCGATCGCAGCGTCAACACTGCCACCAGCTTCTACCAGTGCTTTCTTGCACTCCATCATGCCAAGGCCGGTACGCTCACGCAGCTCTTTGACCATTGCAGCGGTAATTGCAGCCATGTTCAATCCTCTTATTCCGAATTCGGTAGGGAGGTGTGCCCGGGGTTATTCGCGGGCACACCCTTACATCTCAAACCTGAAGGGAAAACATCACTCAGCGGCTGGAGCGGCACCTTCAGCATCTTCACTGACTTCAACAAACTCGTCAGCGCCAGCACCGGCAGACTGAGCTGCGTCGATGCAGGTATCGGCAACGGCCTTCACGTAGATCTGGATAGCGCGAATGGCGTCATCGTTGCCCGGGATTACGTAATCAACACCGTCAGGATCGCTGTTGGTATCAACAACACCGATGACAGGAATGCCCAGCTTGTTGGCTTCCTTGATGGCGATACGCTCGTGGTCCACGTCGATCACGAACATGGCGTCCGGCAGGCCGCCCATGTCCTTGATACCACCGATAGAACGCTCGAGGCGGTCCATCTCACGGGTACGATCAAGGGCTTCTTTCTTGGTCAGCTTGTCGAAAGTACCGTCCTGACTCTGGGCTTCCAGGTCACGGTAGCGACGGATAGACTGACGGATGGTCTTGTAGTTGGTCAGCATGCCACCCAACCAGCGGTGGTTTACGAAAGGCTGACCAGCGCGCTCGGCTTCTTCCTTGACGATTTTCGCTGCGGCACGCTTGGTACCTACGAACAGAACCTTGTTCTTGTTCTCTGCCAGTTGCTGAACGAACTTGAGTGCGTCGTTCATGGCAGGAACAGTCTGTTCCAGGTTGATGATATGAATCTTGTTGCGGGCGCCGAAGATGAACTTCGACATTTTCGGGTTCCAGTAACGAGTCTGGTGACCGAAGTGAGCACCTGCCTTGAGCAGGTCACGCATATTTACCTGAGCCATGATATTTACCTTTTTAGCTTCGGGTTAGTCCTCCACGCGTCCGATTGACCCAACCATTCGCCTTAAAACAGGAGACGGCACCCTGGGACAACGTGTCGACACGTGTGTGAATTTGCCGGATTTGTTTCCAGCGGGCGCGTTTATACCATAAATTGGCCGTGCCACGCCATTATTTTTGCCATCAACCTTCCTTGTACCCAGCCCCTCTCCCCCTTAAAATGCCGGTTTGATACACATCAACGGGAAGCCCAATGCAGGTATCGATCAAAACTCCGGAAGAAATCGAGAAGATGCGCGTCGCAGGCCGCCTGGCTGCAGACGTTCTTGAGATGATCGGGGAACACGTCAAACCCGGCGTCACCACCGAGGAACTGGACCGCATCTGTCACGACTATATTGTGAACGAGCAAAAGGCGATCCCGGCCCCTCTGAATTACAAGGGTTTTCCCAAGTCGATCTGCACTTCTGTCAATCACGTTATCTGTCACGGCATCCCTTCCGAGAAAAAGGTGCTTAAGGACGGAGACATTCTGAACATCGATGTGACGGTAATAAAGGACGAGTACCACGGTGACACCAGCAAGATGTTTATCGTCGGCAAGCCCAAGCCGGGTACCGAGCGACTGATCAACATCACTCAGGAATGCCTCTATAAAGGTATAGAACTGGTCAAACCGGGTACCCGCCTGGGTGATATCGGCCATGCGATCCAGCAGCATGCGGAGAAGCACCGCTACTCAGTGGTTCGCGATTACTGCGGTCACGGCATCGGCAAGGTGTTCCACGAAGAGCCGCAGGTTATGCATTATGGGAAGCCTGGCACGGGCCTGGAATTGCAGGAAGGTATGACCTTCACTATTGAGCCAATGATCAATCAGGGCAAGTACCACACGAAACTGCTGCCGGACGGCTGGACCGTGGTGACCAAAGACCACAAGCTGTCGGCCCAGTGGGAACACACCCTCCTGGTGACAGCCGACGGATGCGATGTCCTGACCAAACGTACGGAAGAGTCTTTCTAGGTGGACCAAAGCGAACTGGAATTCCGCATCAGTAACGATGACTCTCCCGTAGTCGCCGCCCGCGAGTTACTGCGGGAGCGGTATAATGCAGATGCGGAAGCCTTTCGCCAGGGGGCGGATGTCAGGGCCCTGGTTCATTCCCGGGCCGACACGGTGGATACCACCCTGCGACTGATCTGGAACCGCTACCCGTTCTCGACATCCAACGACATTTCCCTGGTGGCTGTTGGCGGCTATGGTCGCGGCGAGCTCCACCCCCACTCAGACGTCGATCTGCTGATACTGACCCGCAACGGCATCCGCAAGGAATGGCAGGAGGACCTGGGCGCTTTTATCACCCTGCTCTGGGACCTGAAGCTGGACATTGGCCACAGTGTGCGCAGCATTGAGGAAAGCAAGGCCGCTGCCCGCGAAGATATCACCATCCTCACCAACCTGCTGGAAACCCGCACCATCGCCGGTCCTGATGAGCTGAGGGAAGACCTCAGCGAGCAGGTCTATGCCGATGATGTCAGTTCGGATCGTGAGTATTTCATCGCCAAACGGGAAGAGCAGCAGCGACGCCACAAGAAGTACGGTGACACCGAATACAACCTGGAACCCAACGTGAAGGGATCTCCGGGCGCCCTCCGGGATATACAGACCATCGGCTGGATCACCAAACGCCATTTCGGCCTGCAGAATATTGCCGACCTGACCCGCTTCAGCATCCTGACCGAAGAAGAACACCAGATCCTGTTCCAGGGCGAGACTTTCCTGTGGCGCCTGCGTTTTGGTCTGCAGCTGATTGCCGACCGCAACGAAAACCGCCTGCTGTTTGACCATCAGCGAGCCCTTGCAGAAATGCTGGGTTACCAGGACGAGGGCAAGCGACTGGGCGTCGAACTGATGATGCAGTCGTACTACCGCACCGTGTTGGCGCTGGCAGAGTTGGCCGATGTCATTCTCCAGTACTATGACGAGGCAATTCTTGGCGCCGGCGATGCCGATGATATCCAGCCGCTGAACAAACGTTTCCAGATCCGCAACCGGTATATCGAGGCAGTGAACAATCAGGTCTTTGCCTACGCGCCCTACTCCATCATGGAGATTTTCGTGCTGATGGCCCAGCACCCGGAAATCAAGGGCATACGAGCGACCACCATTCGCTCCCTGCGGGCGCACCGCCACCTGATTGACGATGCCTTCCGTTCGGACCTTGCGGTGACGTCCCTGTTCATGGAGTTACTGAGGACACCCCACGCGCTGGATCAGACCCTGTCCGCCATGAAGAAATACAACGTGCTGGGCCGCTACCTGCCGGAATTTGGCCAGATCATCGGTCAGATGCAGCACGACCTGTTCCACATCTATACCGTGGATGCCCATACCATGAGGGTCATCCGCAACATGGCCCGGCTGACGAGCCCCGAGGCACGAACGGAATACCCGTTGGCCTCCCGATTGATTCACCGTCTGCCCAAACTGGAAACCCTGTTTATAGCGGGCCTCTATCACGATGTTGCGAAAGGTCGCGGTGGTGACCATTCGGAATTGGGGGCCATTGACGCGGAAGACTTTTGCGAGCGCCACCATCTCAGTGAGCGTGACACCCAACTGGTGTCCTGGCTGGTGGAAAACCACCTGATGATGTCGATGACCGCACAGCGCAAGGACATTTCCGATCCGGACATCATCCATGCCTTCGCCCAGTCGGTTCCGAGCCAGGCGCATCTGGACTACCTTTACGTCCTCACGGTGTGCGATATCAGCGCCACCAACCCCAAGCTCTGGAATACCTGGCGCGCATCACTTTTGCGCCAGCTGTACATCGAAACCAAGCGAGCACTGCGCCGGGGCACGGAAACTCCGGTGGATCGCCAGGAGTGGGTGCGGGCAACACAGTCCGAAGCCCGGGAGATCCTGCACGCCCAGAACATGACTGACGAGCAGATCGACAGCATCTGGAACACTCTGGATGAAGACTATTTCCTCCAGGACTCCACCGTGGATATCGCCTGGCAGACCGCGGCCATCATTCGCCACGGCGACAATCCTGACCCGTTGGTGCTAATCCGTGATACCCGTGGCGGCCCCACGGATGGCTATTCCCAGATCATCATCTACATGCGTGACCGGGTCGCGCTGTTCGCTGCGACCACCGCGGTGCTGGAACAGCTCAACCTCAACATCGTTGACGCACGGATCAGCTCCAGCGAGACCCCCTACTCCATCAGTTCGTACGTGGTGCTCGATGAAAAGGGCAAACCCCTGGGCATTGACCCGGCCCGCAAGGACCGTGTGCGCCAGAGGCTGATAGAGGAACTGGACGATCCCGAAGATTATCCCGACATCATCCATCGCCGTACACCCAGACAGCTCAAGCACTTCGCCTTTCCCACCGAAGTCACTCTGTCCAATGACACGATCAATCAGCGCACAGTGATTGAAGTCATCACGCCGGACAGACCCGGCCTTCTGGCGCGGGTTGGCCAGGTTCTGCTTGAGCATCGCGTCAGGCTGACCAACGCCAAAATCGCCACCCTGGGGGAGCGCGTGGAAGACGCCTTCTTCGTTACCGACGAGCAGGGCGAGCAAATCAGTGACCCTGCCATCTGCCAGGCCCTGCAGGAAGACCTTCGTACTATGCTGGACGACACTCAATGAACTCCAATCTGGACCGACTACACCCTTACCCGTTTGAGAAACTGGCCAAACTGAAGGCCGGCATGTCCGTACCTGAACATCTGTCGCCTATTTCTCTGGGTATTGGCGAGCCCAAACACCCGTCACCGGCGTTCGTAAAGCAGGTTATCGCGGACAACCTGGACAAACTGGCCAATTACCCCACCACCCGGGGAACCGACGAATTGCGACAAGCCATCAGCCAGTGGGCGACTCGCCGCTTTGATCTGCAGCCGGGAAGTTTGTCCGCCAGCGACCATATTGTTCCGGTCAATGGCACCCGTGAGGCCATTTTCTCCCTGGTTCAGGCCGTGGTTGATGCCAGCAAGCCGGCCACCGTGGTCAGCCCGAACCCGTTTTACCAGGTCTACGAGGGCGCAGCGTTTCTTTCAGGCGCGACGCCCGTCTACCTGCCCTGCGACGGCAGCAACGGCTTTATCCCGGATTTCGATCAGGTACCCGATGATGTCTGGCAAGACTGCCAGGTGCTGTTCCTCTGCTCACCGGGTAACCCCAGTGGCGCGGTCATTCCCCGTGAAACCTTGATCAAAGTGATCGAACTCGCGGACCGCCATGACTTCGTCGTCGCCTCGGACGAGTGCTATTCCGAGCTCTACCCCGACGAATCCCGGCCGCCGGAAGGCCTGCTGCAAACCTGCGCAGCTATCGGTCGACACGATTTTTCACGCTGCATCGTCTTTCACAGTCTGTCCAAGCGCAGCAATCTGCCCGGGCTGCGTTCGGGCTTTGTTGCGGGCGACGCGGCAATCCTGAAAGGCTACCTGAAATACCGCACCTATCATGGCTGCGCCATGCCCATCCACAATCAGCTGGCCAGCATTGCCGCCTGGCAGGACGAGGATCATGTGCGGGAGAATCGCGCCGCCTACCGCGCGAAGTTCGAAGCGGTGGTGCCCATCCTCCGGGAAGTCATGTCCGTTGACTATCCGGACGCCGGGTTCTACCTCTGGCCAGAAACCCCGATGGATGACGAGACGTTCGCCCGCGAGCTTTCCGCTCAGCAGAACGTCCATGTACTGCCGGGGCGCTACCTCTCCCGAACCGTGAATGGCCACAACCCCGGCGAGAACCGGGTGCGCATGGCGCTGGTCGCACCGCTGGAAGAGTGCGTTGAAGCTGCGAAACGCATTGTGGAATTTGTAAAGGCAAACAAGGCATGAAGATATACGGCATCAAGAACTGCGATACGGTCAAAAAAGCCCGCAAATGGCTGGAGGAACAAGGCGTTCCCTATGAGTTTCACGACTTCAGGAAAGACGGGCTGGATGGCCCCCTGCTGTCACGCCTGGAGCAGTCTGTCGGCTGGGAAACTCTGGTGAACCGCCGGGGAACCACCTGGCGCAAACTTCCCGAAGACGTTCGTGATACCATTGATGCCCAATCCGCCCACGACATCATGTTAGAGAACCCTTCCATCATCAAACGACCCGTGGTCGAGCATGAGGGAAATGTCAGCGTAGGCTTCAATGCCGACGAATGGGCCACCCGTTTTTCCCAAGAATGAATCTGAGACAATAGGAGCAACCACCTGATGAGTTTTGCATTCGGTATCGGTATCGGCACCCAGAACAACCAGGGCGAATGGCTGGAAGTGTTTTATCAGCAGCCGGTGATGAAACCCGATAACAGCCTGATAGAGGTGGCGGGCAATTCGCTCGGTTACAAGGGCGGCAACCAGGCGCTTCAGGTTACGGGTGACGATCTGAACGCCCTGTCCGAGGCACTGCGTCAGGTGGGAAACACCGAGCAGGCGAGCCTGGCTGAGAAGGCGTCCAAAAGCACTCGCCCGGTCGTCGTCACCATCCTGGAAACCGATAACATGGCTTCCAGTACGCCGGAGGTGTACCTCAAGCTGCACCTGATCTCTCACCGCATGGCCAAACCCCATGGTGTAAAACTGGACGGCATCTTTGGCCTGCTGCCAAACCTGGCGTGGACCAACGAAGGCGCGATCGACCTGAACGAACTGTCCGAGCGTCAGCTGAAGGCCCGCCTGGAGGATCGTATCCTGGAAGTGAAGTCCGTGGATAAATTCCCACAGATGACCGATTACGTGGTCCCCAAAGGCGTGCGTATCGCTGACACGGCCCGGGTTCGCCTGGGCGCATACGTGGGCGAAGGCACCACCGTCATGCACGAAGGCTTCATCAACTTCAACGCCGGCACCGAAGGCACCAGCATGATCGAAGGCCGTATCTCCGCTGGCGTCATGGTTGGCCAGGGCTCGGATCTGGGTGGCGGCTGCTCCACCATGGGCACGCTGTCCGGCGGTGGCAACATCATCATTTCTGTCGGCGAGAACTGCCTGATTGGCGCCAACTCCGGCATCGGCATTCCGCTGGGCGACCGCTGCAAAGTGGAAGCCGGCCTGTACATCACCGCCGGTACCAAGGTGGCACTGCTGGATGACAACAACGAGCTTGTAGAAGTGATCAAGGCCCGCGATCTGGCCAACAAGCCTGACCTGCTGTTCCGCCGCAACAGTCAGACCGGCGCCGTCGAGTGCAAGTCCCACAAAACCGCGATCGAGCTGAACGAAGAACTGCATGCAAACAACTAATTCCCCAACGCTCGATCTGGCCATCGACCTGATCCGCCGGCGATCCGTCACCCCGGAAGACGCCGGCTGCCAGGACCTGATGATGTCCCGCCTGGCTGCGCTCGGCTTTGAGGGCGAATCACTCCGGTTTGGCGACACCGACAACCTCTGGGCCCGCAAGGGCGCAGAGGGGCCAGTGCTGGCATTCGCCGGTCATACCGACGTCGTCCCCACCGGTCCCGAGAAGAATTGGGCCCATCCTCCGTTTGAGCCGGTCATCCAGGACGGTTACCTGTACGGTCGCGGGGCCGCGGACATGAAAGGCAGTCTGGCGGCATTCGTGACGGCCTGCGAACGGTTCGTGGAAAATCACCCCGATCACCGTGGCTCCATTGCCCTGCTGATCACCAGTGATGAGGAAGGCCCGGCCCATGACGGCACCGTCAAGGTGGTGGAAACCCTGGAAGCCAGAAACGAGAAGATCGACTGGTGCCTGATCGGTGAGCCGTCCAGCACCCATGAGGTGGGAGATGTCATCAAGAACGGCCGGCGCGGTTCACTGCACGGCTATCTGAGCGTTCACGGTGTTCAGGGCCATGTCGCCTATCCGCACCTGGCGGAGAACCCGGTGCATGCCGTTGCGCCGGCACTGGATGCCCTGGCCCGGGAATTCTGGGACAACGGCAATGACTTCTTCCCGCCGACCACCTTCCAGATCACCAAAGTGGAAGCGGGCACCGGCAGCAACATCATTCCCGGTGAATGTCTGGTGCACTTCAACTTCCGCTACTGCACGGAAAATACCGCGGAAAGTCTGGAAGAGCGCGTGGTTGCCGTTCTGGACCGGTTCGGTTTCAAGTATGACCTGCAGTGGCACCTGAGCGGTCGTCCGTTCCTGACGGATCGCGGCGCGCTGGTCTCCGCCAGCCAGAATGCCATTCGCACGGTCACCGGCCGGGAAACGGAACTGTCCACATCCGGCGGCACTTCCGATGGCCGTTTCATTGCGCCCACCGGCGCTCAGGTGGTTGAGCTGGGCCCGATCAACGCCACCATCCACAAGGTGGATGAGTGTGTGAAAGCGGCGGACCTGGACACTCTGTCTGACATCTACGAGCAGATCCTGATTGAACTGCTGGCGTGAGATCAGTAATGCGGGGGCGGGGTTTCCTCGTCTTCCCGCTTGATGTTCGAGGGTGATACTTCCTTCAGTTGCTTGTTCAGAAGCCGTTTAGCCTCCCACAACTCACGGATATCCATCTCCTGCCGGGCCACCTGATCGCTCAGGGTATTGATAAGGTCATCCTGAAACGCCAGCCGGGTTTCAAGCTCATCCAGTCGTGCTTCCAGATCGTTATTTGTCATTGGTCGTGACTGCTCTCCGCAAATCCTGTGATCCATGTATCTGACTGACCACTTGCTTGGTCAGCGCTCCCCGTTATCTGGTATCATGCCGCTTTTGCCCGCCAAGGCCCGTTTTCTTCGGTTACTTTGGCGGTTATCACCGGCCGGATAGGCGATTTTACCCGATATCCGGCTCTTTATCGTTAGCGTTAAAAAGTAATGGAGAAATCTCAGTCAATGCGTAATCCAGCCAAAGCGATCCTTGTTGCTCTCCTGATCGCCATTCCGTCACCGTTTATCCTCGGTTTTCTGTTGGTCAGCTTTACTCCGGAAGTATTCCAGATTTTGTCCAAATCCGGATCCAGCGAACTGGCAACCAACACCCCATTCATCCTTGGCAGCGGCCAGGGCATCGCAGCCTACATCATCGCCGTTGTACTTTTTGGCGCTGCTGGCTTCCTGACCGTGGCGTTTGCCGCCAGACAAGGCGCCAAACGTTCCGCCCCTGCCCAGTCCCGCCCGTCCAATCAGGACTATGACGACAGCGACGACTTTGACGACACCAGCCCGGAAGGCGATGAGGAAGGCACTGTTAAGTGGTTTAACGTGAAGAAAGGTTTTGGCTTCATCGTTCGCGACAGTGGTGACGAGGTATTCGTTCACTTCCGTGCCATTCGTGGCCGTGGCCGTCGCGTGCTGCGTCAGGGCCAGCTTGTTCGTTTCAACGTTGTTGAAGCCGACAAGGGCCTGCAGGCCGATAACGTGTCCATCCTGAGCGACTGACTTGCGCCGGGTGTAGCGAAAAAGGGGCAGCCATGTGGCTGCCCCTTTTTTTGTAATCCCTCAGTTCCAGACCACCAGTTGTTCGCCCCGGTCGTCCAGGCGCCACCATTTTTCATCCTCAACCGGTTCGCCCTCTTTCCAGTCACCCGGGCTGCAGCGAACCTCCGTATCCATCCTGCGCCACGCACTGCGAGCAAACTCCAGATCGGAATTCCAGGGCAAAGACGCACCTTCCAGCACCAGACAGGTATAACGTTTACCGGACGCCCCCGGATACAGGCTGATGTTGACGGTCTCACCTTCGTAGTGCGCGCGGCCCTTGATGGCCTTGGCGTCGACCTGCCGGTCATCCAGTTCAAGTTCATCCAGATGACTGGATAACCACTCCGAAGCCGCCAGAGGCTTCAGGTCACGAATGTATATTTCGAGGTCCTGCACCCGTTGTTTCTCCCCCATCATGATCACAATGGACAACATAGTGAACCGGGCCGGGGCGGGCTGCAACCCAGCGCTCCAGTTCCTGCTGCAAATCCTCCACCGTCAGCGTATGCAAAGTACCGGCAGCTTTCCGTTCATGCCAGGCAACCTCGAACGCCGCCCGCTCAATTTCCAGCTGCGCCAGGCTGGATTCCAGTACTTCCAGAGACTCGTGGCGGGCAAGCGCCACCAGACATTGCCGGCGTAACGTATCCATCTGGCCAGCTACCGCAACTGCATCCACCGGGCCACGACTCGCATACAGGTTGAGCCTCGCGGCAGCCCTTTCGACCCATCGGAGCATGCCACCAGGAGATCCCACCGCCCGGCTCCTGCACTCAGCCACGTAGCTCATGACCGGCTCGGGCAGGCGGACATTCCACCGCTTCTCAATGGCTGGCTGGTGGGCAGTCAGAACGGATTTCTTCTGATCGTATCCAGAACCCGGCATATCGAAAATATCCATGGAGCGCCCGAGCCAGCGTTCCAACTGCGAGACAGCTCCAGCGCACTCCTGACCAGACGGTCCCAGTAACAGCAGCGGCCCCTGCCACGACAGCACCAACTGCGCCGCGAAACTGTCCGAGCGACCGGCCAGGGTAACGGCATCCGCCGGCGATACATTGTCGAGGATAAGCGCTGGCCAGTCCCGTTGGGCCACATGACGATCCGGCACGGCAGGATGATCACTGGCTACCAGTTCCGACTCCCGCCGCAGATCCAGCTCTACATACCCGTTCTCAAGGCACGGCAGCAACGATTTCAACCAGGAAGATTTACCTGTACCACGATCCCCACGGAGCCAGATCAGAGCATCGGGTGCGGCAGCAATAGTCACCGCAACCTCCTCCGCCAGGGACAGCCACTGCAGGTCACTGACGACAACGGGAATATTGTCCGGGCTCTCCTCCGTTTCTGGCCCGCCACTCCAGCCAGACAGCGGCCATTCACCCACCAGCTCCAGAATAGCGACATACGCTTTTTCCTGAAGTCGCTCGGCATTGACAGCCAGAGTTGAGAGCAACACCGGCCAGTCCAGCCAGGGCGCATCGGAGATTTCGCGGGCGGACGAGAACCAGTACAGAAGTTGCGAGGATAAGCGGCCTTCCCCACCCACCTCGGTGACAATGGGTTGTTCGCACTGGACGGTTCTTACCAGTTCGTCCAGATCAACACCTCGAGCCTTGAGGAAACCGGCCACCACCGATTCCCCCTCAACCAGGGCAAGAAGAAAATCCTCAACAGTGATTGCAAAACCACCACGCTGGGTCACGTGGTCCCGCGCCCGTTGCAGGGCGGTTTGACACAAGGGGCTCAGGCATCCCTGCCAGTCTTCCATTCAGCAACTCCTTTGCTTGAGGCCGCCCATCCCGGGCAGCTGGATTCTTGAATCCGATCAATCAAACGCGATTATAGGTGTCCTCGAAGCGGACAATGTCATCTTCGCCCAGATAGCTCCCGGTCTGGACTTCAATCAGTTCAAGCGGGATCACACCGGGATTCGTCAGGCGGTGTGTCACACCCAGCGGTATGTAGGTGGACTGGTCTTCCGTCAACAGCAGGGTTTCCTCACCCCTGTTCACGGTGGCGGTACCTTTGACCACTACCCAGTGCTCCGCCCGGTGATGGTGCTTCTGCAGGGAGAGAGAGGCACCAGGATTCACGGTAATCCGTTTGACCTGAAAGCGCTCCCCCATGGCAATCCCCTCGTAGGTGCCCCAGGGCCGGTGGACCTTTTTATGGAAACGGTGTTCCAGACGCCCCTGAGCCTTCACTTTGGCCACCAGCTTTTTGACGTCCTGCACGCGATTGCGATCGGCCACCAACACCACGTCATCGGTTTCCACGATGACATGGTCACTGACCCCAAGGACCGCAATCAATCGCCCCTCAGAGTGGATATAGGAGCCAGAGACATCCTCGGTGATGACGTCGCCACGACATACATTGCCCTGCTCGTCCTGGGGCTGGATTTCCCAGAGCGCGGACCAGGATCCGACATCCGACCATCCGGCGTCCAGCTGCACAACGACCGCATCGCGGGTCTTCTCCATCACAGCGTAATCGATAGAGTCATCCGGGCAGCTTTCAAACGCAGCCTTACCGACACGGGTGAAATCCATATCAGCCTGCTTTTGCTCCCAGGCCTCAAGGCAAGCCTTCAGTATCTGAGGCTGGTGGGTTTCCAGCTCCTGCAGGTACCGGTCTGCCCTGAACAGGAACATCCCGCTGTTCCAGAAGTAATCGCCCTCGGAGAGGTAACGCTCGGCTGTTGCCTCATCCGGCTTCTCCACGAAAGCTGCAACATCCTGATAACCATTCTTCTGGTCACCTGCCTTGATATAGCCATAGCCAGTGTGTGGCGAGGACGGGACGATACCAAAAGTCACCAGCTTGCCGGAACGGGCAGCATCCGCACCCTTCTGCACTGCTTCACGAAATGCCGCGAGATTTTTCAGCACATGATCAGAGGGCATTACCAGAAGCAATTCTTCCGGGTTGTCCTCGGCGGCGGCCAGGGCTGCCAAAGCAATCGCTGGCGCCGTGTTACGACCTACTGGCTCAAGAATAATGCCAGCTGTGCGCTCGGGCGCCTGAGCATGGAGCTGAGCAGCGACAACAAAGCGGTGGTCCTCGTTGGTGATTGCCATCACCCGGGCGCTGTTGTCCAGCATGAGCCCCCGCTCAATGGTTTCTGCCAACAGGGAGTCATCGGAGACAACCGGCAAAAACTGCTTCGGGTAGGCCTCACGGGAAAGCGGCCACAAGCGGGTCCCTGAGCCACCGGAAAGAATCACTGCAAGCATGTGTCATCCTTGGTTGAACGTTTCGCAAATTCTAGCGTAAAGCCGCCTGGTTTCCCATTGCGGCCTTGTCATGCTCTGGTGTGACAGGGCTACCAGGTCCCCGTGTTTTCCATGCTGACCCAGGGCTCCCTGGGCTCCAGCGCTTCGCCTTTCTGAAGCAACTCTATGGAAATACCATCCGGTGACCGCACGAACGCCATGTGGCCATCCCGCGGTGGGCGATTGATGGTGACACCATTGGCCTGCAGGTGCTCACAGAGAGCGTAGATATCCTCCACCCGATAAGCGAGGTGGCCGAAGTTACGACCGCCACTGTATTCCTCGGGGTCCCAGTTGTAGGTCAGCTCAATCATTGGAGCCCTGTCCTCTGCCGCGCGGGCTTCATCGTCAGGTGCCGCGAGAAAAACCAGGGTAAAGCGCCCTTTCTCACTGCTCTTGCGGTTCATTTCCTTCAAACCCAACAGGTCACAGAAAAAATGCAGGGATTCGTCCAGATTGCTGACACGAATCATGGTATGGAGATATTGCATGGTGGTTCTCCTGAATAAAATTCACATTGGGCGCTAGTAAGGTTGTACCTTAACCACACCCCCGGAATCCAGGCGGCGTTGCCATAAAATCAAGTTGTCTTGCCTGACGACTGGCTGCTCCCACGTCAGGATTGAAGTATGCTTTCGGAATGACTATTTCCACGCCATCGCCAACTACGTTCAAGACACCTGCGATACGCCACCTGGCCTGGATGATCGCCACACCACAGTTACTCGTCGATGAGCGGGTGTTTTACCCGGTTCACTACGCGACTGCCGAAGCCATTCAGCGGTTACGGGAGTGGGACCAGACCCCGTCAAGCGGACCGGAGGTTCTGTCTGAAGAGCCCAACCCCAGACTCGGATACTACTTTGAACGACTGTACGAGTGCCTGTTGACCGAGCTGCTGGGCTGGACGGTGCTATTGAAGAACCAGCAAATACGACAAGAAGGCCGAACCATCGGTGAGCTGGATTTTGTCGTATACAACCAGCACGATCGTCGCGTTGAGCACCATGAAATTGCGGTTAAATACTATCTTGGCTATCCCTACGCCAATGGACAGAACCGCTGGTACGGCCCCAACGCCAGGGACCGGCTGGACCTGAAAACCGACCACATGCTGCACCGCCAGAGCCAACTCACCAGTCGACCGGAAACGGTACGGTTGTTGAACGATCATGACATCAAAGGGCCCATCACCACGCGCATCTTCATGCCTGGCTATCTGTTCTACTCCAGTATTACCCGGTTACCGCCGCCAGCAACGGTACCGGAAAACCACCTTCGGGGCCGTTGGATGTATCTGAGTGAGCTGCAATCCGACACCACCCGACACTGGGTTCCGCTGAACAAGCCGCATTGGCTCGGCCCCTGGTTGCAACAGGAAGAGCCTGTTACAGCCCACGTGCAGCGGGCCCTGGATACCGTGTCAGCTAAAGGGATACCACGCCTGTTTGCAGAGATGGAACCGTCCGAACAGCATGATCACTGGCGGGAAACATCTCGCATATTTGTCGTGCCAGACACCTGGCCGGCACCCGCCGCACTTCCCCCGACAGTTATGCTCGCGGATTGAATTGATGGCCCATTCAACACGGTTGTTTAGAGCTGGCTCCATGCTACTCTTTGAATATACGAAATCTACGCCCTCTCTTCTCGGTGGTGACCCCGCACGCAGGACGGCATTGTCCGGGCCGCACCGCCATGTCTGGATGGAAAAATGCCTCTGCAAGGACAGCCCAGCCGTTATCGGTTCGTAAACAGACTCTGCAACCAGCTTTTGGGTGTGGCGCTAGCCTGCGCCCTGGCCCCGGGACTAAAAGCCGAAGAGCCGTCCCCGGGTGTCAGACTCACCAACGGGCACTGGCCCCCATACATGGAGAATACCCCTCCCCACTATGGGACAATTTCACACATCGTGACCCTGGCGTTTGCCAAACACGATACACCGGTGACCTATGGATTCTTCCCCTGGTCCAGAGCCCGCATGCTGGCAGAAAAAGGCGTGTGGGACGGCTCGGTAGCCTGGACCTGCCGCCCGGAAATGCTCAAGCATTTCCACTTCAGCGATCCCATCGTGGCTCACAACTATGTACTGTTCCACCGCACCAGCATGGACTTTGACTGGAACGACGTAAAAGACCTCGAAAGCTATCGCATAGGCCTGACACAAGACTATAACTACGGTAAGAAATTCGAAGAAGCCGTGGCTGCCGGCACCATCAGCGCAGAGATCACCACCTCGGACCAGACCAACTTCCGCAAACTGGCTGCCGGCCGCATCGACCTGTTTCCCATGGAACCGGCCGTGGGCATGGGCATGATCAAGACACTGAACCTGAGCGACAAAATCACCTTCCACACTACCCCGCTACAGTCCGATTACCTTTACCTGATTCTCTCCCGCCGGGTGCCTGACAGTGAGCGGTATTTGAAGGAGTTTAATGAAGGATTGGACGAGCTGCGGCAATCCGGGCGGCTGGTGGATTTGATTACCACCTCGCTGCCGGATTTGCCGCTTCGGTATTTGGTGGTGGAAGACGGCGATTCGCGGTGTGGGGACAAACCACCTTATCTAACCGATCGCCAGTAGAAGCGTAGCTTCGTGTCTCCAGCAGTATCGTCATACAGGAACTTTTCCAGTCAGCGCTGCCTTATACAACACTGGCGGTTTCGGGCCTTTGTTGGCGATAAGTCGGCATGTCCATACTGCCCAGTTTCGGCGTAAGCCTGCACTGCCGGCGCCCCCAGGGGTATTGCCGTTGACTCCTCAATAGCTCCGCGCCTTCACCTTTTTGCCAGGTCTCCAGATCAAGGTCCCGCCAGAACCTGGGATTCCGGCCTGTCTGCCGATCATGCTCGGCGGTTACCGGATCCAGGTGGCGGAACGGTTCCAGCCTGGGCATGTCCGGCAGGGGCTGGGTGACGTCCATTAAGCGTTGCAGCATGTCCCACAAGGCCAGCACCTCGGTTTTTTCCGCTTCGATGTTGCTCAGGGAAGTTTTGTTAAACTGCTTTTGGGTGTAGCGATGTACAAACATCAGTCTATAGAAGATACCGCCACGTTGGACTACTCGCTCTACGTAGGCATCGAACTCCACAAACGGCGCTTCGAAGTTACGTCCCTTGCCCAAGGCGAACTTTACCTGCCCGGTCACTCGGTTGAACTCACTGCAGCCGTCTTCCAGGGTTTCGTCCAACTTCTTTTCCAGAGTTTTCTCGAAAGGCTTGAGGAGGGTTCCGACGACTTTCGTCATAAGCCAGTCGGTAGTTGGGCCTGCAATCCAAAGTGCAAATAGAAACCAGGCTCCAGGCAATGCGGTAACGAGTATCACAAATACAATAGGAGGAAACCCTAAAGCGTTAGATGCGACAGACGTTCCCCACGAAATCAGAGCCGCGCCCCCTACTGTCAAAGTCAGTATCCAAGTGAATGGAATAATCAGTATTAAAGCCTTTAATCCAAGCTTCTCATTAAGAAAGCGAAGCCTCTGATGGTCCCACCACCAGTCGGTCTTATAGAACTCCGGATCCTCTCGTTCTCCAGACTGAACCGTATCAACATCCTCCACGGTTCGGTGGTACGGGTTAAGGTTAGCGTAGGCGCCATACGGTTGGAGTTCGTCCCCAACGCGCTCCCGTTTGACCCGGGTTTCGGGTAGCTGCACCGACTGGTCAGACCGATAGGCGGTAGAAGTGTATTCTTGTGTCTCCATCGGCATGGTCATACAGACAGTTCCTTTACGGACCAAGGGGACTCACTGGTAATAGGGTGGACATGAAAAAATGTTCCGCCTGTGTGGGCCTCAATCCTAGGTGGGTACTTCAACGCCTCTCACAGTAAAATACCGATAACCATGAAAGAGGTTTGCCTGTTGATTGGAGCGAAAATCCATTTTCTCCGGAACCGTATCGTGCATGCCATGACTAAACAAAAGCATCACAGCCTCTGGCACGTCATTCGGAAGATTCTGTCCCTCTAGCCAATCTCTCCAGCGGTATGCCATTAAACATTCATTGCGCAAGACCAATCGTGCATGCCTTGAAACAGATGGGTCCGCCGATTCAAATCTACGGATCAAATCCGTTGCTTCCTCATCGACCTGGTTAAGCCAGCTCCACGACTCATCCAACTCCTCTAGTGCCGCATCCAATCTATCGCGCTCTTGCGCGACCGTCTGCCAACGATTCTCCTCAGAATCAGCCAACGCAGCGACTAACTCACTAACTCTCGAATGCAGCCAACCCGGTAACTCGTCCTGAGAACCCTCAAGAATATTTTTTGCGTGACGATACTCAGCAAATCGTTGGGACTGCCAGTACAGATACAGCATGATATGGGCTCTGAAAGCCTCCTCCGTTAACTCATGCCGGTACTGCCTCATGAAGCGCTCATAGTGACGTACTAATCCGAACATCGTGTGGGAGCCCACGACGTGATTAAACTCAAATTGTTGTGCAATTTCGCGATCGGCTTGTGCAAGATCATCCATATGGGGGATCGGAACCCCAGCCCGATAGGCTGAGTTATACATACGATGTAAAGCTACCGTGGAAAGTTCTGAGCTCGGCTTCTGGTTGCCATCCTCAAGACCACCTCCTACATCCGGACTGATTCCAGGGAATAGTTCCTCCCTCCAGTCATTATTCAATGTTCCCAAGGTCCGTTAGCGGCGATAGAAGCGACGTTCATGGGCGGCGACCAAATGTAAAGCTGTTGCAACAGCTGGATGCAAGTCTCCCCCATCGTCCAGAACCGGAGTCATTGGATGCATCCAATCGAGCGGTCCCATTTCCGGGTGAGTACGATCAACGCAATCAAAGAAACCCGCAAATTCGACAATAACTTCGATATCGTTATATAAAAACTTTTCAGCAGACTGGGTACATACATTTTCCAACAGGTTCCGGATAAACCGCTTACCTATAGCAGCGCCAAAATCGAACCCGAATACGGAAATCCGAATCGTACGTAATGGTGGCCCCTCAACTGACATTACCTCCTCTACCTTGCGGCGAAACGATCTTTCTGCCATGTCTAACCGGGTTGGCGCACCTGACATCAACAAGCTGGCAGCAACGGGGGTATCACGTATTGGCTCGAATATTTCAGTACCAGCACGAATCGCACCGTTCCGAATCTCTTTAACCCAGCCCTTCCAATCCGTAAAAGAATCCTTAAAGGTTTTTGAGAAGGTTTCGTACCAGGGGCGGCCACCACTATTACTTATCGTATGCTTGCCAGCTTCTACTCCAGCTCCATTTTTTTGACCATCTATCCCTGACACGACCTCATCTGGCGTTCGACGGGCGGCGCCACCAAAACCATTGGCGGCATCTGCATCCAATGCAACACCGAGCCCGGAAAAATAGAACTTATCAAAGTACTGAGATTTATCTTCGGAAACGCCATAATGGTAGAGAAACCATAGTTTGGAAATATTAGAGCGCTTCCCTACGCCCTCTTTGCCATCAATCCCCAAGCCCACTCCGTCAAAGAAAAAACCTAGCTGAAGGTCATTGAAGCAACCCGGATTTTCAGCATTTTCCCTACTTAACTTCGCACAGGAGTCAATTACTTTTCTCGAAAACATTAACAAACGCATCCTTGCTTTGTTCTATTTGATAATTGGATCTAGTTGATTCGCTCCAGAAAAATTTCACAGAATCATCAGCGAAAATATGCACATGAAGATAAAGCTCATCATTTGGTCTTTCAGGAATTTCAACCAACAATCTCTTGCTTTGCTTTCTAAGGCCGACATCATATTGTGATTGGGTCACACTTACGGTCCAAGTTAACTCGACTTCCCCAGAGTCAAGCTTTCCACAACAAATTGCACCACCGCTGGTTCCCGGCCCATTTCCATCGTGAGCTGCAGCCCCACCTATCCATTTACCGTTCAAATTTACATCGTGGATAGGGCGATCCACATGGTTATGGAACACAAAAGCAGCGTCCTTAGCTGCAAACGTATAGTTCCACGCAATCGGACTAAAAACTGCTAAAACAAGTATCAATTGCAGCCAAACAGGCAGTGGGTCCAAAACCTTGTTCATTAACCAGCGACCAATCATATACTCCCCTGTTCTACCGGCCCGTCGAGTAACTCAACTAATGGTTTCTGCATACTAACTGCGCGTTCCGCAAGCTCCTTAACTTCGGCGGATGCTGTTTCTTCATTACCTGCTGCCATCTCCAAATACACATAAACCCTTCGATCATCGACGGTCACGATACCCAGTTCGTCAGCTCGATTCAGACAATCCTGCACCCTTTGCCGCTTCACTCCTCCACTCAAACCACAAAACACCTCTGGCGTTTCCTTGGCAAGGCTGCTGATGAGCACATCGATCTCTGGATTGCCCACCAATTCACGCCACAGATCTTCATCCACGTCCAAGATCCATTCGTCAGAGTTACCGGATTTTGTTGTTAAACGGGATTCAAAGATCATGTGAAATTTTCCATTTTCCAACCTGTAATTCCATGAAACCAAGTCGGCGAAAAGCTCATCGAACCATGAACGCTCCACCTGATCTTTCAGTATCTTGATAATTTCCGGGCAGTAGAATCTAAGCAAACGCACCTCTTGCTCCGGAGAAATGCAGCATAATGCCGGAGCTAACTGACGGCTAAGATGCTCTCCCTCCGAGTACGCCGCTATCCATGCCTGGCTGGCACCAGCCAGGCTACTGATACTGGCCTGTTCAAGCCTTTTTACATCAAGCTGAATCAACCAAGGTCCCTCGCTGACCAAATGTAGCTGGGAATCGTCATACACGAGGGGCCACATCCTTCCTGATACCTGATCCAAGGCCACCGCACGTTCTGCAGGATCAATGAAAGCAAGCTCGGCAATAACGAAAAAGTTCAGCTTCTCATCCGCACTATCAAGCCACTCTCTGGGCACATACTCAATCACGCCTCTAATCTCCACTTACCATAAGTGCCCCATGATCCAGCGCCCTTAACCAGCATTCTTTACAGATCTTTGGCAAATCTCGAGATTCCGGCCCGGCACTTCGTCTAATCGAAGTTTCCGCCAGCTCAGGAGCGCTCGCACTCTTGTCACGATGAACGCCGAGAGTCTCAGGCCTCTCCGGCTGTCGAGATTGTTGGCCACTCCCCTTACCCGGCGACCCACCCGAATTGATCTTGATACCGGGCCCCACCAGCGTCACACCACTCGGATCCAGTTTCAGCAGGCTGCCACCAGCAGCGATGGTGAGTTCTGCCCCGGCGTCCAGTACCACTTTGGCGCCTGCCTTGTGGTGAACTTCGGTGCCGGCTTCGCTGAGGGTCCCCTTGCCGGATTTCTGGTGGAAGGTGCCACCGATATTCTGGCTGCAGTCGCCGCCGATGGACTCGCGTTTTTCTCCATCTACGGTGCAGTGATCGTTGCCTTTGATGTGAGTGAAATCGTTATTTTCGACGGTTCGGTGGCTGTCGTTTCGGATGACTTCGGTGCGGTTGTTTTCCGTCAGCAGGTCCAGGTCTTTCTGGGCGTGGACGTAGATCTGTTGCTGGTCAGCTTCGTCTTCAAATCGCAGCTCGTTACTGCCCTCGCCCTTGTGGGTCTGGGTTTTGAGGGTGGTTCTTGTCTTGTGTTCCGGCAGCGCGTAGGGCGGCGTATTGGTGGCGTGATAGGTCCGGCCGGTAATGATGGGCTGGTCCGGGTCGCCGTCCAGGTAAGAGACGATGACTTCGTGGCCGATGCGCGGCAATGCCGTAAAACCGTACTGGCCGCCTGCCCAGCCCTGGCTGACTCGCAGCCAGGCGCTGCTGTGTTCGTCGTTCTTGGAGTAACGATCCCAGGGAAATCTTACTTTTACTCTGCCATGTTCGTCGCAGTGGATCTCTTCCCCCTCCGGACCGGTGACGATGGCAATCTGGGGGCCGTCCATTAATGGGCGGTGGTTGATCTGTGGCCGCCAGGTGCGGTCTGCGGGGATGGCGTTGAAGGCGTTGTGGTAGGTGGTGGCCGCACTGCCCCCCTCTTCTTCCAGGGCCTGGGGCTGTTCGCCGGTGTGGTTGATGCTGGTGAACAGCCATTCCCGGTTCAGGGCCGGGCTGTCGTGTTCAGCAAGTTTAACTTTGGCGCCCACGGTGAAGTCGGGACGGTTGCTCTGTCCGTTGGCAATGGCGGCGTCGTTTCTCAGCGCGTCGAGACGGCTTCCAGTGAAGGGCTGGCCACTGGCGTCGGCCTTGAAGCGGCCCGGGTAGTCGTAGTGCTGATAGTCTTCCCGCTGGGCAGCCAGTTTGTCAGCCTGCTGTTCGTGCATCAGGGCGTATGCTGGATTCTTGAAGGTGTAGTCCTTCATGGCCACGGAGGCGGCCCTGATCCGCTCCCGGTAGCTGAACTGGAAGATGGCGCTCTGGCGGGTACTGCCGCCGGCCGTGCCATTGTATTCGGCGGGGGCGAGTCTGGGGGCGTCGCCGTGGTGGTCGGCGATGATCAGGGCGGGTGGTTCTTCGCCATTTACGTCACCGTGGTGATAGCGGTAATGCCAGCCTTCCTCGGCCGCCAGCCGTTCTAAAAACCCCAGGTCGCTTTCCCGGTGCTGGACGCAGTATTCCCGTTCTTCCGGGTGACGCTTGAGATCGAACACGGTATCGACGATGCCCCGCTCTTCCAGCAGGGTTCGCACGATGGCGTCGGTAGCTTGAGCCTGGAAGATGCGGCTGTTCTGCATCAGGCCCAGGCGCCACAACGGGGGCTGAATGATGACTTCGTAACGGGTGCGGCGGTAACCAGCATCGCCGCGGGCGAATTCGTTGACCACGCCCGTGAAACGCCGCAACGGCGCGCCGTCCTGCCAGATCACCAGATCCACAGTCTGTTCCAGTACATCAGCCGCCGCTACCGACGGGTCGGTGCTGGCCAGTTTGAGCTTGCCGTGAAACAGTTCAGAAAGGGCTTCGTTCAGCTCGAAGCCGACAACGGAAAAGTGATCAGAGGAAAATCCGCCAATGGTGGCGGTGAACTGCAGTCCGCTTGCCTGGGGCATGTCTTCGGTCCCTGAAGATAAAGTCGTATGTTCATTACTCGTCCTGAGTGGGCCCGATTATAACGATCGGGCTGGCGAATGTAACCCCGGTCATCCCGAGTTGAGAGGTTGACCCCAAACCCATTCTGCTGCACCCTAATCTGGTTTCATTACGCAACCGGAGAACGTCAGTGAACGACTACAAGAATCATGCAATCGTGCTCAAACAGCGTCCCCAGGGCGAAATTCAGGATGGCGACCTTGTTATGGAAGAGCGCCCTGTCAGGCCGCCCAACGAGGGAGAAGTCGTGGCCCAGGTCCTGTGGCTGTCACTGGACCCTTACATGCGCCCGCGTATGAACGATACCAAGGGATACATGGATCCCATTGGCATTGATGAGGTCATCGTTGGGGAGAGCGTCGCGCGGATCGTGGAATCCCGCTCCGACAAACTCAAGGTTGGCGACCTGGTCACCTGCTACTCCGGCTGGCAGGAATACGTGACTTTCCCGGCGGATGCGCCGATGGTTTACCAAATCAACCAGAAAGACAATGTGCCCCTGCAGACTTATCTGGGCGTAGCGGGCATGCCCGGCCGTACCGGCTACTGCGGCCTGACGTACGTAGGCAAACCCAAGACAGGTGAAACCGTGGTGGTGTCTGCCGCTTCCGGGCCTGTCGGCACCGTGGTCGGCCAGACGGCGAAAAAAGAAGGCTGCCGTGTGGTGGGCGTGGCCGGCGGACCGGACAAATGCAGTTTCGTGGTTGAAGAACTGGGTTTCGATGCCTGTGTCGATTACAAGGCGGGTAACCTTGAAGAGGATCTGAAAGCGGCCTGCCCTGACGGCATCGATATCTACTTCGAGAATGTTGGCGGTGCCGTGACCCGCGCGGTTGCACCGTTACTGAACCCCGGGGCCCGCGTGCCTATCTGCGGTTATGTGTCTGCCTACAATGCCAGTGACATGGCGTCGGTCGAGACACCGTTCCATGTCCTGAAGGCATTGGATCCGGTTCCCGATCACCGTTTTTTCCTGGTCACCGAGTGGCAGGACAAGCATCAGGAAATCACCGGCATTCTTACTGATCGCATCGCCAACGGCGAGCTGAAGTATCGTGAGACCGTTGCCGAGGGGCTGGGTTATGCCGTTGAGGCGTTCAAGGGGATGCTGAAGGGGCAAAACTTCGGGAAGCAATTGGTCCACATTACGGACTGATCTGACGTGGGTACGTCGGATTACGCCTTGCTAATCCGACGTACATACACTTAGCCGTTTACGTTCAACAGCACCTTGCCGGTGTTCTTATTGGCGTTCACGTAGGCCATGGCCTCGGCAGCCTCTTCAATGGGCCATTCACAATCAATAATCGGCTCAATCTGACCGGAACTGAGCAGTGGCCAGACGTGTCGATAAAGGGCCTGCATGACTTCCCCTTTGACCATCAGCGGTCGTGACCGCAGGGTTGATCCGATCAGGCGATGACGTTTCACCAGCATCAAACCAAGATCCACCTCGGCGGACCGCCCGCCCATCAGGCCAATCAGAACTATTCGACCATCCGCGTTCAGCACTTTCTGGTTATCGCCAATGTAACTGCCGCCCACCGGGTCCAGTACCATATCGATGCCACCCCATTTCCGGACCGCATCCACAAACGAGCCGTTGTTTCGATTCCAGATACCGGTGGCTCCGAGTTTCTGACAAAAATCCAGCTTTCCGTCATCGCCCGCGGTGGCAAACACTGGATTACCAAACGCTGTTGCCAGCTGTATAACGGCCGTACCCAGGCCACTGGCGGCCGCGTGCAGGAGGACTTTTTCACCCGGCTGCAATTCCGCCTCCCGGTAAAGATTCAGCCAGGCCGTGGCAAACACTTCTGGCACCGCCGCCGCCTGCCTGAGAGACAACCCCTCCGGAATCGGCAATACCTGAGCCGCCGGCACGACCACTTTGGTGGCGTACCCGCCGCCGGTCAGCAACGCGCAGACTTCGTCGCCCGGCATTAAGCCGCTCACACCTTCACCAACGTCGGCGATGGTCCCGCTCACTTCCAGCCCCAGAACCTCCGAGGCACCGGGAGGCGGCGGATAAACGCCGGCCCTCTGCATCAGATCAGCACGATTGATCGCGGTCCACTTCACGTCAATACAGACATGACCTTCTGGCAACTCCGAGGGAGCATCACAGGCCTCCCAGTTCAGAGCATCGCCGACAACCTTGATCGCCTTCATCATATTCGCACGCTCCGGTGTTTCATTCTTGAATCATTGAGCATACCGCTTCACTGCCAATGGTGACATACATAGTATTGCGGTAACTGCGCTTCAATTCCGTATGGCGCCATTCATATGGAGGCTTTGCATCCGGTTTCTGCTCCAGCAGCGACACCAGGGTGTCAGCCGCACACAAAGCTTCCCGTTCCGGGTCGTCAACCGAGCTGGTGTAAAGTTGGGCTGAGGGAACATATTCCGGGTAGGCGAGACGGTCCGGTGCGAGAGCCAGACAGCCAGAGGCCATGGCCTCCAGCATCGACAGCCCCTGGAAATCGTGCAAGGCGGTGGACACCACCACGTCGGCTTCATGCAACAACTTGTCGTAGGCTTCCCGGCTGTCCATATAGCCCCAGTGCACAAGGCGACTGCGGTGACGGTGCTTTATCTCATCAAACACCCTGGGCTGGTTCCTGAACTGTTCTCCCACCACGCTAAGGCGAAAATCCTGACCCACCTCTGCCAGCCGATCGAGCAGCCTTAAAAGCCGGTCCGGAGATTTGTCGTACTCCCAGCGGTGGTTCCACAATAAATGTGGGCAGGCAAAGTTGTGGGGATTGGCCCGTTCACGGAATAGATAGTCCTCTATCGGCACAGGAACGACGCTGGACTTGTCCCGGATCTGACGAATCACTCCATCGGGTACGCCGTCAGGTAACTTGTTGAAAAACTCGTCGACTCCAACGAGAAAGCTGTCCCGGTTCCACTGACTGTTGAATACCACGTGGTCGGCGGCAATCGCGCTGTACAGGTTAACCATCTGGGGCTCGACACTGGCGTGCTGCTTGCCGGAATCCGGGTAGGCAAACTGGTTTTCATGCATATAGAGCAAAGCGGGGGTGCAGGCAAGATGGGGGTGAAACCCTCGAACGGACGCCAGATCCACCATGGATGTTACCAACAGCAGATCCCAGTGTTCCCGAAACGCGGGTTCCTGAAGCCAGGTCAGTGCGTTCCCGCGAATCCGCCAGCGGAAGAACCGGGGCGGCAAGGCAAGCACGTGCCAGTCAAATTCCGGCTGGCTGGCAACCAGCTGTTCCCGCCAGCGCTTGTGGCTGCCGGCATCGTAGGCGGATAACAACAGTACTCGTGGTTTTGACGGGGATAGCGGTTGCTTGAGCATGAGCGCATTCTGCCCTACTCCCGGTTCGACAGCCAGATACTCTGGTAGGGCTTTAACGTGATGGAACCGCTCAGGTCATCCACCCGCAGCCCGGAAATCAAATCCACCCACTGGTCGGTACCAATCAGGTTAATGTCACTGAGGGCGATTTTCTGAACCTCGTCGCTGATATTGTGAATGCAGAAAATGGACTGGTCCCGCCGCATGCTCTGGCGCCAGAAGCCGAACAACTGTAACCCGAGGTGGAGCGTGAACTGAGTGGCATTGGGATGGAACGCCGGCTGACGGCGGCGAATGGCGATCAGGCGCTTGAGCTCCTTGAATACCTTGCTGTGATGGCTCAACGGGTTGGCCAGCTCACTTTCGATCGATTCCAGCTTCCACTGCCCCCGATTAATGGAACGCAGACGGCCGGTGTGCTCTGCCCGCTCATAATCGTTTTCTGTGGCGAGCAAACTGTGAATGTAGAAGGCCGGGATTCCCTCCAGTGCCAACATCACCGTATGGGCGCAGATGAAGCGCTGCATTTGCCAGTGATCAGCCCCACCTTTGACGGTCCCCTTGAGCGCATCGTACAGCGCAATGTTGATTTCATAGGGCTGGTCACGGCCGTCTTCCGTACGACGGTATGAAACCTTACCGCCGAAGGACTCCATGGCATTGATCAGACCCTGCTTTTCGTCCTCGGTCAGCAGGCCATCGGTGGGACGCAAGCCCACACCATCATGGGAAGCAATGAAATTCAGATAGGTAGTGCCCATCTGCGCCGGAGGCATGCTCATCAACCAGGTTTTCAGATGCCGGCAGTTCCCGGTCACCAGGGTGTGGATCAGCAGCGGTGGCAGGGAAAAGTTGTAAATCGCGTGCGCTTCGTTGGCGTTTCCTAAGTACGTCAGGTTTTCCCGGTTGGGCACGTTGGTTTCGGTGATCACCACCGCCCGCGGGGTGTGATGTTCAATCAGCAGCCTCAGGATCTTGATCAGTTCGTGGGTCTGCTGGAGGTGGATGGAAGGCGTCCCCGGTTCCTTCCACAGGAAGGCCACGGCATCGAGCCGGAACATGACCACGCCACGCTCCAGGTATTTCCGGATGATCGACACGAACTCCATCAACACGTCCGGGTTAGCAAAGTTCAGGTCCACCTGATCTTCACTGAACGTGCACCAGACGTATCGCTCGCCATCCTCCGTCATCACCGGGTTAAGCAGTGGCGATGTCCGCGGACGCACCACCGCACTCAGGTCATCGTTCAGGCTGGCCTCGAAGAAGTAATCCTTCCCCGGGTCTATACGCTTGCGGAAGTTCTCGAACCAGCGGCTGCGAGCGGACATGTGATTGATCACCAGGTCCGCCATCAGCCTGAAATCCCCGGCGATGCGCTCAATGTCTTCCCAGGTGCCATGGGATTCGTTGACCGCCAGATAGTCCATCACTGAAAAGCCGTCATCGGAGCTGTAAGGAAAAAATGGCAGGATGTGGACGGCCGAGACGTCATCCGCCAGGTAATCCTTAAGGAACTCACGGAGCGTTACCAGCGGCTTTTCATCCGCTCGCCGGATGGTGTCCGCATAGGTAATCAGGACAATGTCCGCTTCGTCCCAGTTATTCTGGTGCGCCGGTGGAGGCTCCTGATTCGGAGCGAGCCCCATGGTCTTGAGCAGTTTTTCCGCCAGAAACCCACTGTCGAGATCGGGGTAGACGACCTCCAGCATCCCCGCCAGTTTGGATTTCAGTGGTTCTCTCATGGGCGGAACTCCTTATTATCCAGATCCACCGCTTCCATCAGTTGCTCTTTGATATCCGGAATCGCACTGGTTACCCGGTTCCAGCTCGGAATAAACGGTGTATCCATAGGATTATCGAGGAAATAGGCCCCGGCGCGCATCACATTCTGCGCAAACAGCTCTACCGCTTTTTCTTCCTTGTGGCGATCGAAGGTCAGGCCATTGATGATGGCATCATTCTGGTAGGTCTCGACAAAATCCAGCGCGATCCGGAAGTAAGTCGCCTTGATGGTGCGAAACTTCTCGTTGGAGAAAATCTCGCCATTGGTGGCCAGCTTTCGGAACAACGCCTTGGAAATGTCCGTGCTCATCTTGGACAGCCCGCCGCTGGCATCTTCCGGCGACAGTTCCTGGTGCTTGTGGTCGTAGGTGTCGGCAATGTCCACCTGGCACAATCGGTTAGTGGCGTAGTTGCGCTTCATTTCCGACAATACCCCTACCTCCAGCCCCCAGTCACTGGGGATCCGCAGGTCGTTGATGACATCCGTCCGGAACGAGAACTCCCCCGCCAGTGGGTAACGGTAGCTGTCCAGGTAATCCAGGAAATCGTTGGGGCCACAGACTTTCTTCAGCGCCCGTATTAGCGGCGTGACCAGCAGACGACTGACGCGACCGTTCATTTTGCTGTCCGCTACCCGGGCGTAATACCCCTTGCAGAACATGTAATTGAAGGCAGGGTTGGCGACCGGGTAGATCAGGCGAGCCACCAACTCCCGTGTGTAAGTCAGAATATCGCAATCGTGCAGGGCGACGGACTTGCTGAGACCGGAAGCCAATACATAGCCAAAGCAGTACCAGACGTTACGCCCCTTGCCCATTTCCGTGGGCGCCAGGTTCTGTTCCCGGAGCTTGAGATCAATGGCTCGCAGCCGGGGGCCATCATTCCAGAGCACCTTGACGTTCTGAGGCAGTTCCGAAAAATACTCCAGGGCATAGCGATACTGCTCTTCCGTTGCTCGATCCAGCCCGATGACGATCTGTTCCAGGTACGGCACTTTGGCCAGCTCACTGACAATGTGCTTGAGTGCCGGCCCTTCCAGCTCCGAGAAAAGCGAGGGCAACACCAGTGACATGGGGCGTGCCTTGCGAAAGTTCATCAGTTCCTGTTCGAGGTCTTCCACCGGACGGCGGGTCAGGTTATGAAGGGTGGTGACGATGCCGTTCTGGTAAAAATCGCCCATGGCTGTATTCCTCGTGTCCTGAATTAGGGTTCAGTAACCGTACTCGAAGAGGATATTGAGTACGCATTCGTTCCAGCCTTCAGGGCCGGGCTTGAGGGAGCGCATGGCATGCCGGTCGGAGGTGAGCTGCACCAGATCTGACTGGACACCGCGGATGATGACCGGAATATTCACCGACTCCAGCATCCGCTGATCGTTGGGGCTGTCCCCCAGCGCGACCGTTACCAAACACGCCCGACCATAGTGCTCCCGATATTTACCCAGCAAGAAACGGACCCCATCGGCTTTGTCGAAGTCCCCCATCACGTGAAAGAAGCGTCCTCCCCGCACAAGGCGTAGTTTTTCCGCGGCCAGTTTTTGGGTGAACGTCACCAATTCCTCATCCGAACCGTCCCACAGGACAGGCTCCGTTCCCTGCCTGTCTTTTGCCAGCTCGGCCGAAGTTGCGGACAGGCCGGTCACGCGCCCCAGTTCCTCCACCGACATGTCCGCAAAGCCCCGAAATCTGTAGCCCTCGGAGCGTAACCCGCTCAGCACGGATAGCACTTGCTCACGGGACGCCCCAAAATTCACCACCTGCTCGGCCCTCGGCCCAAAACAGTTCGCCGGAATGATGACCGCTGCACCATTTTCGACAATAAACGGGTGGTCGTTGTTCAAGGAGGCTCTGATATCGCGAATCTCCGCGGCCGTCTTGCTGGAGTTGAGCACCACCGGAACGTTTGCCCGCCGCAGCCGCGCCAGTGCAGGCTCCGCTGCCTGCCATCGATAGGTGTCGTGGTCCAGCAGCGTGCCGTCCAGATCGGTGAACACCAGAAGGCGGGGTTTGGTCATGGCATGTCTCCGTCAACTTTGCGGAAACTGGGTAGGCCCAGGCTGTGATCTTCCGCCACCGCTATCACCACATCCGCCCGCGACGGCAATTCCGCCAGGCACCGGCGGGTAATGCGCTCATAATGCATAATGAATCGGGCGACCTGGTCATCGTTCATGATTCTGAGGGTCTTTGGATTTTTGCCCTCTTCTGGTGCACCACCCTGACGCCGGGCGAGCTTGTGCTCCTGCAGAGTGCGCCACTCCAAAACACAGTCCATCGAAGGCGCCTGGAGCATGATCAGAGTATCCAGTTGATCAAAGAACGTCCGGTAGGCGCCCTGCAGACACTCATCAACATACCGGCGCCAGATCCCTTGCGGATCCTCCTCCCGCTCCAACGTGTTAACCGGAGCGGCCAATTCATCGGGATTATTTGCCGGTGTCGCTGCGACACACCAGCCCTCAACCAGCACCACATCGGGCCGCCCTTCGAACTCCGGCCACAGCTCTTTGGGGGATCGGTCGTCCATAGACTTATCAAAAACCGGTACAGGTGTGCGGTCGGTCGGGCCAGCTTGCGTCAGCTGGTTAATCAGCTTCTGACCAAGCGCAAGGTCGTGGGTCCCCGGCACACCCCGGGTCGCCAGCAACGGGTGAACAGTGTCAGCCAGGTGCTCGCGCTCTGCCCTGGTAAGGTAAATATCATCCAGGGAGAAGTTGACCGTCCGGCAATCATATACAGCCTGCAGGATCTCTTTCAGAAACAGGGTTAGCGTTGATTTCCCTGTACCCTGAGCACCATGTATGCCAACGATGATCGGTTGCTTCCCTGTCCGGACCAGGGCCTGAACATGCCTGGCCAGCGGTACGATGGTCTGTTCCACTGTCCTCACGTAGGATGATGGCAGGGATTCCTGATCTATAAGGGGCTGCAGGATTTTCAGAAGTTGTTGATCAGCCACGGTCCGGTGTCCTGAGAGGTTTGTGTTTATATCTATACCTTTAATTTTTAGCATGATTTGTACCAGATGAGAGTGTAGGCGTCCTATGAGCAACAACCGTTTTCGGGTGGAACATCGCTATCTGGAGCTGCCGGACAGCTTCTATACCCGGGTTCAACCGACACCGCTGAAAGACGCCCGCATGGTGTGCTTCAACCATGCCCTGGCTGAACAGATGGGGTTTCACAGCAACCAGCCGGAAGACTGGACCGGCATTGGTGCAGGCACCGAATTACTGGAAGGCATGGATCCGGTGGCCATGAAGTACACCGGCCACCAGTTCGGCATGTACAACCCGGACCTGGGGGATGGCCGGGGTCTGCTCCTGTGGGAAACCATCGGGCCGGACGGCCGACGCTGGGACTGGCACCTGAAAGGCGCGGGCATGACCCCCTACTCCCGCTTTGGTGACGGCCGCGCAGTGTTACGCTCCACCATCCGCGAGTACCTCTGCAGCGAAGCCATGCATGGCCTGGGCATCCCCACGACCCGCGCCCTGTTCATGGTCAGCGCCCGGGACCCCGTGCCTCGTGAATCCATAGAGACCGCTGCCGCACTGGTCCGCGTTGCCGAAACTCACATCCGTTTCGGGCATTTCGAGTTTGCCGCTCATCACGAAGGCAAGGACACCTTGAAAACCCTGATGAATCACGTCATTGCCCTGCACTTTCCACATTTGATCGGGTTGGCAGACAGTGAGCGCTACGCACGATGGTTCGAGGAAGTCGTTGAGCACACCGCGCGACTGATCGCCGACTGGCAGGCTGTCGGCTTCTGTCACGGCGTCATGAACAGCGACAACATGTCCATCATCGGCGATACCTTCGACTACGGACCCTACGCCTTCCTGGACGATTTCGATGCTGGTTACATCTGCAACCACACCGACCAGGGTGGCCGCTATGCCTACAACCGCCAACCGGAAGTCGGCTTTGTAAACTGCCAGTACCTGGCCAATGCGTTACTGCCGGTCATGGACGAGGACAGCGTCCGCCGCGGCCTGAAGCGATACGAAATCGCTTACAACGAACGCTTCCTGCAGAACATGCGGGACAAGCTCGGGCTGGTTCAAGAGGACCGGTCGGACCTGCCGCTGATTATGGATACCTTCAACATGCTCAACGAACATCACGTGGACTACACCCGATTCTTCCGTGGGCTGTCCACCCTGACCACCAAAGGCACTGCGCCAGTCCGCGATCTGTTTGTGGATCGCAGCGTGGCAGACCAATGGCTTGAGCGCTACCAGCAACGCCTGGAGACCGAAAGCCACGCCCATGACGCCCGTGAATACGCCATGTGCAAGGTAAACCCCAAGTACATCCTGCGAAACTACCTGGCACAACAGGTGATTCAGGAAGCACAGAACGGGGACTATGAGCCAATGAAAGAGTTGCTGAAGGTCCTGGAAAAGCCGTTCGATGAACAGCCGGAATTCGAAGGGTATGCAGCGCTTCCCCCGGATTGGGGGAAGCACCTGAACATCAGTTGCTCGTCCTGATCCCGGACGGGATCAGGAACAGGGGGCCGGCATTCAGACGGCTTTGGCAGCGATGATTTTGTCGTGCCACTCGACCGGGCCGGTCTGGTGGACGGAGGAGCCTTTGGAATCCACCGCTACCGTAACCGGCATGTCTTCCACCTCAAACTCGTAGATGGCTTCCATACCCAGTTCCTCGAAGGCCACCACTTCGGCCTTCTTGATGGCTTTGGACACCAGGTAGGCAGAGCCACCCACGGCCATCAGGTACACGGCGCCGAATTCGCGGATGGCGTCAATCGCTACCTGACCGCGCTCGGCCTTGCCGATCATGCCGGTGAGGCCGGTTTTTTCCAGCATGGTGCGGGTGAACTTGTCCATGCGGGTGGCGGTGGTGGGACCAGCCGGGCCAACCACTTCTTCGCGAACCGGATCCACCGGACCCACGTAATAGATGAAGCGGCCTTTCAGATCCACCGGCAGTTCTTCGCCACGCTCGATCATGTCCACCATCTTCTTGTGGGCGGCATCACGACCGGTCAGCATCTTGCCAGAGAGCAGCACGGTTTCACCCGGCTTCCAGTCTTTCACCTCTTCCGGAGTCACCGTATCCAGGTTCACGCGGCGCACGCTGTCACCCACTTCCCAGGTGATTTCCGGCCAGTCGTCCAGGCTCGGCGGGGTTTGCAGTGAAGGGCCGGAACCGTCCAGCACAAAGTGTGCGTGGCGGGTGGCCGCACAGTTCGGAATGATCGCCACCGGCTTGTTGGCCGCGTGGGTCGGATAATCCTTCACCTTCACATCGAGAACCGTGGTCAGACCGCCAAGACCCTGGGCGCCAATACCCAGCTCATTAACCTTGTCGAACAGCTCCAGACGCAGTTCCTCGGAGCGGTTGGACGCACCACGGGCCTGCAGGTCGTGAATATCGATCGGATCCAGCAGGGACTCTTTTGCCAGCTCCATCGCCTTCTCGGCGGTGCCACCGATACCGATGCCCAGCATGCCCGGCGGGCACCAGCCGGCACCCATCTGCGGCACCATTTTCAGGACCCAGTCCACCACCGAGTCGGAGGGGTTCAGCATGGCGAACTTGGACTTGGCTTCAGAACCACCGCCCTTGGCGGCCACGTGGACGTCCACGGTGTTGCCCGGAACCATCTTGTAGTGGATCACCGCCGGAGTGTTGTCCTTGGTGTTGGCGCGCTTGCCGTCCGGATCAGCCAGTACAGAGGCCCGCAAGACGTTATCCGGGTGAGTGTAGGCGCGGCGTACACCTTCATTGATGATATCGTCCAGCGGCATGTCCGCATCCCACTGCACATCCATACCGATGGTGACAAACACCGTCACAATGCCCGTATCCTGACAGATCGGCCGCTTGCCCTGCGCGCACATGCGGGAGTTGATCAGGATCTGCGCCATGGCATCTTTCGCCGCCTGGGACTCTTCTCTCTGATAGGCCTCGTACACAGCCTGAATAAAATCTTTCGGGTGGTAGTAGGAAATGAACTGCAGCGCGTCCGCTACGCTCTCAATCAGGTCGTCCTGGCGAATTACGGTGGTCATAGGCGTCTCATCAGTTTTGGTTTATCGATGACAGAATTCGGAAGCGGGAGTTTACCAGAAAATGACCAGAGCGCGGCATGGGACCGACGGGGAAACTCAGGATTCTCTGAACCACAGTTCAAGAAAAGCCGTGAAAAAAACCACGAAAAGAAGTTACCATCCTAACGAATAAATGAAGAACAACAGCAGGAGATAACGTGACCAACCTCGTCCTAACTGAAAAAAACAAACAGGTACTGGTGGTACGCATCAACCGCCTGGACCGAAAAAATGCCCTCACCCATGCCATGTACACAGCCCTGGGTGACGCCCTGGAACAGGCCCATGCCGACGCGGACATCCGTTGCGTCCTGTTCACCGGCAGCGACGACTGCTTTACCGCCGGCAATGATTTGAGCGACTTTGCGCAGGGCCTGCCCGGTTCCTTCGAGGAAACCCCGGTCGGCCGTTTCCTGTTCCTGCTGGCCTCAGCCACCAAACCCGTGGTTGCAGCCGTTAACGGCCCTGCGGTTGGCATCGGCACCACCCTGCTTCTGCACTGCGACCTGGTCTTTGCCGGCAACAACGCCCGCTTTCAGATGCCCTTTGCCAACCTCGGCCTTTGCCCGGAGGGAGGCTCCAGCCTGCTGCTGCCCACGTGGATTGGCCGCGTCCGCGCGGCGGAACTGCTGATGCTGGGCGGCGCCTTCACCGCAGACGACGCCTACCGCCTGGGCATCATCAACCGGGTATGCGAGCCAGAATCCACTGAAACGACCGCCCTGGAGAGCTGCCACCAACTGGCCGCCCAGGCACCGGCTGCCATTCGTGCCACCAAGGAGCTGTTGAACCGCCCCAACCTGGGACAGCTGAAAGACACCATGCTGGCGGAGGGAGAACTGTTCGGCGAACGCCTCAAATCCGAGGAAGCCGCCGAAGCCTTCAAGGCCTTTATGGAGAAGCGAAAGCCGGACTTCTCAAAGTTCGACTGACCGCCTGCGTAAACTCGACAAAAACCTCTCTGCCAACTATTTTTCATAGCAGGTCAAAGGCCAGCTGAATGCAGGGAGGCTCCAAAAAGCCAGAATCACACTTTTGGCTGATCAACTGTTGCCACTCTGTCGCTATAGTCAGAGTTACGGAAAATACAGAAAAACGACACAACAATAGGAAAAGGTTCCACACCCATGTTCAAGAAAACACTAATAAGTCTTGCCGTGGCGTCTTCCCTTGGTCTGACAGGCTGCTTTGATAGCGCCGACTCGGGGGCGAATGCGAATCCGGATTATAAGATCAACAACCCAGCCATCGATGGGAAGACCTGGCCGCTGTTTAATCCACTGCTAGGCCAGTTACCAATCCCTAACGATTTGATATTCGACTCTGAACAAGGGGATGGAACCTTTGGTGTAACGGACAGTTCTCCCCCCGTTACCACCGCTCTGAACGAACTGAGCGGCGCTTCTACAGTTGCTCCCGCTGTGATCCAGTTCAATGGACAGATCGACCCAGGCACTGTGGTTTACGGCGAGACCGTCTTCCTGCTTGAACTCGAATATGCCAGTGGAGACCCTGTACAAGGTCTGAGCATTGGGGAGCCACCGACTGTGCTTGGTGCCGCCGCCGCTCGCGCTGATGTTGAAACCCTTGATGGCACCTCCGCCATTCGCATTCTGCCCCTACAACCGCTGAATCCACGTAAGCGTTACGTGGCAGTGGTTACCAAGGACATTACCGACATCAATGGCGAAAACATCATCGCCTCCCCCAGCTACGCCAACCTGACCGATGAAGAGCAGCCGCTGGGTAACGATGGTTTGGCTCCGGTTCGTACCCTGATCAACAGCCTGTGGGAACCGATTGCTGGTGCGGCACTCGGAATCACCGATGACAATATTGCGGTGAGTTACAGCTTTACGACTTCGAATGATGAGAAGGTACTGCAGTATATTGCTGAGCCTGCGGCGTGGTTCTCTGATCAGATAGAAACCTTTGTAAAAGTTAGCGCAGCTTCTCAAGCCGTCGAAGCAGGAGCTTCATCTTTCGAAGAAGTGAAAACGGCTGTCGATACTGCATTCGGCGCCTTCCCTACATCTCTCCCAGCTAACCCAGATTCACCTCTCAACGCACTATTTGCAGAAGGTGGTGCATGCGAGATCGGCGGCCCAAATGTAAGCGGTCTCGGCGAACCTGCTGTTAATTGCGTGGGTGTTGCGCTGGCTTCAAAATTTGTGACCGAACTGCCCACTCCAATTCCCGGCGTCAACCGCAACGTTTTCGACGGTAGCAGCGGTTTTACCGACACAATTTCTATCGATGACGGCACAATCTCACCAGTAGGCTTAGTGTCGGCAGTGGCTGGTTCTATTCCGGGTTCGGACAGCGTCCTTGCAGCACAGGGGACGGTTTCACTCCCCTATTACATGGGCAGCACAGGTGCCGGTATTGCCGGTGGCGGCGCTGTTAACTGGACCGCAGACAGTGAACTGGCTGCATCCCTGAACGAGACCTTCTCGGCATTGGGGGTATCACTGCCACAAGCTGACCCTTCCGTTTCAACGGCCGTAAATTACATATTCCCATTCCCGAAGGAACTGAGCACCCAAGAGGTTCCACTATTAGCTCTCTACCCCAACAGTGGCACGATTAATGGCGTTGTCATATACCAACACGGCATCACCACCGACCGGAGCGCCGCGCTGACATTTGGTACCGGCTTGGCGGCTCAAGGCTTTGTTGTTATTGCAATAGACCAGCCGCTGCACGGCGTGACGCCCTTTGCAGCCGAGGAGCAACTGCCTCTCGCTATAGCGCTTCTTGAAGGGGGAGGTGCAACTACTGAGGAAGCTGAGGCCCTGGCGCCGCTCGTAGTGGCGGGCAATGTCTCTGACTTGGCCGATGCTCTGGCCGGAGGAACAGCGACAACAGAGAGCACTCTAACAGCACAGTCTTTGGTAAACACCGTTGCAAACGCCGGCAGCACCATCCCAGGGCTCGCACCTGCGGACAATGAGCGCCACTTTGGTCTATATGCTGATGCTTCCGGTGCTCCTGCGGCCATGGTGTTTGATCCAGCGAATGCTGCTGGAACAGATGGCTCCGGTAGTTTTTATATCAACCTTCAAAACTTCCTCGCGGCACGAGACAACAACCGCCAAAGCGTTGTTGATCAAATGAACCTGCGGGCAACTCTGTTTGGGAACCCAGCTGCAGGGAAGCCAGGCGTAACTCTCGCTCGCCCAGCCGCCGCTGGCGGCGATGACAGCCTTATTGAAGTCACCGCAACGGATACCGTGTATTTTGCGGGTCATTCTCTGGGCACAATCACCGGTATGCCATTCTTAGCGTCAGTCAACGAGAACCAGATTGACTCTACGATTTTCACTACAGCTGATGGGAGCTCGGATATCCCTTCCACGTTCAATGATGTGGCGGCTGCCAGCATGCTGACTCCAGGTGGCGGCATCGTCCGTTTGCTCGAGAACTCGCCAGCCTTCGCTCCGCGAATCTTGCTTGGACTCCAGCAAGCAGCAGGCCTGACTCAAGGAGACGCAAACCTTGAGACGTACTTCAACGTTCTTCAAGCAGCAATTGACTCCGCTGACCCAATAAACTTTGTCGATACACTAGGGGTTTCAACTCCAGTATTGCTATCAGAGGTAGCTGGCGACACCGTAATCCCGAACGCAGCTGATGAGCAACAATGGGGTATTCCGGCTCTATCCGGCACGTTTAGTCCGGAGCAGACAGGTCTTCCGGTCTCCGTAACTGTCAACAGCTTTAATGCGCCACTGGCTGGAACCAAGCCTCTCACGCTGGGGTTGGATATGATAACCACTTACAACGAAGGAAATCATGGCACACCAACTTCTGCTGACAACATTGCAGTCTTTGGCGGCATGCTCTGTGAAACCTACGTAACGTTTGGTGTCGCGCTGGCAGAGCTACCGGCTCTGTGTACTTCGCCGTAGTTAGTCAGAATGAAAAAGGCCTCCAACTGGAGGCCTTTTTTTATTATCTGTTCTGTTCGGAGTTACACCAATTATTCGGCACTGGATCAGAATTGATGGATAGCTTGAGAAAGCAAAGAAGCCCCGCACAATGCGGGGCTTTTTTATGAGCAAATATTGAGTGGAAGATTACTCCATACCCTCAAACTCTTCCTGAGTAAGCTGACCATCACTATCCCGATCCAACTCCATCATCATGTCACGGGTTTCCTGACCTGACATGGGCTGTTCATCGGGGTTACCGGCTGCAGTACTGCCGTATACGTTTAACTCGTCCTCGGTGAGAACGCCATCCTGATTGGCATCAAGCTCAGCGAAGGAGGGGGAAGACATACCCTGCTCCATGGTTTCGCTTTGCTGCATTTTTTCGCTGCCACCTTCCGTTGCACCTTCTTCGGTTCCGTAGGAACCGGCAGCGTATGCAGCGGGAATGCTTAGTGCCATCGACATTACGGTGGCAAGACTCAGGGTTTTAATGCTCATCAGACACCTCCTTGATCATTTTTTGATCTATGGTTGACTGCATTGTCAATTAAGGACCCTATTTCCATAAAATGCCAATGACGCTTTAGTAACCTGCAGGCGACCCTTAGCTCAGGAAAGAATAGAGTCGTTATCCGCTCCCAGTTTGCGGCCCACATGTGTTGCGTCACACGGGGTCTGGCTGAACTTGATGGGGTAGCCAATCTGTTTTTGCTCAGTGCCATCTTCCCGATCGACACCGATCACCATGCCTCTGTCCTTTAACTGCGGGTGTTCCGCCGCTTCGGAGATGGTCAATACCGGTTCCACACACGCGTCCTGATGCGCAAAAATCTCCTGCCATTGCTCCAGTGATTTCTCAGCGATTTTTTCTTTCAGGGCCGCTTTCATTTTGTGTTGGTGTTCCGGGTTCTGGCTCAGGGCAAAGCTCTTCATCTCAGACAGACCCAGCGTGTCGCAAAGGCGTGAGGAGAACTGAGGCTCAAGACTGCCCACAGACAGCCAGCGGCCGTCACTTGTCTGGTAGTAATCGTAGAAGCTGCCGCCATTGAGAAGACTGCTCTCCGGCTTCTGTTCCTGGCCACCGGCCAGGCAGGCCGCTCCGGACATGGCGTTCAGGGCAAAGGCGGCGTCAGTCATGCTGATATCGACAAACTGCCCTTCTCCGGACTGCTGCCGGTGGACAACCGCCGCGAGGATTCCCATCACCGCGTGATGAGAGCCGCCGGCCACGTCGGCAATCTGGATGCCCATGGGCGGCGGACCACTGTCCGCCCGGCCGCAATGGCTGGAGACGCCGGCCAGAGACAGGTAATTGATGTCGTGGCCCGCCCGGTCTTTGTAAGGGCCGGTCTGGCCGTAACCGGTAATGGCGCAATAGATCAGTTTTGGATTTATAGCCTTGAGGGTGTCATACCCGATGCCAAGTCGATCCATCACACCCGGGCGGAATTGCTCGATGACGACGTCATAGTCCTTGACCAGTTCCTTGATAACCTCGGCACTGCCCTCTTTCTTGAGATCGAGACCAAGGGACCGCTTACCTCGGTTCAGGTAGGCGTGAGCAGTGCTCGTCCCGCCATCGTGGGGCGGCATAACCCGGGTCAGTTCCATTCGATCTGGCGCTTCCACACGCAGCACATCCGCGCCCATATCCGCCAGCAGCATGGTGGCATAGGGGCCGGGTAGCAGGGTGCTGAAGTCGAGAATTTTCAGTGACGTCAGTGGGCCTGGCATAATTTTCTCCTTGTTGGTGATTCTTTCTATGCTGACGCTTTTTTCCCAAGGGGCCAACTGCGGGTTCCGTCATTCCAATTGACCATTTCTTCCAGCTTTTGAGCCGCCCGCAGGTTGCATTGTAGCCGGGGGGTTTTATGATGGGCTTCGTTTTCCAAGGAATAGCGAGTGGCATGTCAAACCTGACGGTTTCCAGGCACTTTGTAGAAGCATCTCTGATTGGCGCGGAGCGCGCCGGTTTCGACACCCGTGATATGTTGCGGGAGGCCGGCATTTCGCCGGACTTGCTGAAGATCGAAATGGCCCGGGTCAACAGCGATCAGTTCAGCCGGCTGATGCAGGTCATCTGGACCCGTATGGATGACGAATTCATGGGGTTCGGCCCACGGCAATGCCGTACCGGTACCTTCGCCACGATGTGCGCCCTGGTCATTGACTGCCCCAACCTGGAGGCGGTCTACCGGCAGGCGTTTCAGTTCTCGCGTCTGTTCGAGCCGATGGTATCCATGGAACTGGAAGTCGATGATCAGGTTGCACGACTGGTCACTGTTATTGAGGGTGACATCTGGGACCCCATGTACTTCATGCGTGAAAGTCTGCTGGTGATCTGGCATCGTCTTGGCAGCTGGCTCGTGGGTCAGCCGGTGGAGTTGTTGAAGGCCGAATTCGACTACCCCCGCCCCGCCCATGGCGACGAATACCGCCACATCTTTCATTGCCCACTGGCGTTTGAAGCCGAACGCACCGCCCTCACCTTCGATAAGCGTTTCCTGTCCGCACCCGTCATCCGGGATCGGCCGGAAATGCACCAGTTCCTGAAAACTTCCCCGGCGGACCTGCTGTCACGGCCGGATGAGAGCAACACCTTTACAGGCCGGATTCGGGCTTTAATCGGTCGGGATTTTTCCAAACCCCTGCCGGATTTTGAGTGGATTGCCGCCGAACTGCATACCAGCCCGCAAACCCTGCGTCGCCGGCTCAAGCAGGAAAATACGTCGTTTCAGGAGATCAAGGATCTGCTCAGGCGTGACATGGCCATTTATTATCTGGGCCGGCAGGATCTGCCTATCAATGACATTGCCACCAAAGTGGGTTTCACGGAACCGTCCACCTTCCACCGAGCCTTCAAGAAATGGACAGGCGTCACCCCCGGCGCTTATCGGGAAGGAGAGCGAAGCAATAGCCGGGAGTGAGGACCGCCGATCAACCGGGATTCTGGAGAGTTTTTATCAGGCGCCCCAGTGTGCCGGCGATTTCCTCGGCCCGGTCCCGGTTGGGCCCGAGTTTTAGCAACCGGGAGCCGTCCCTTGGGTCATACACCCAACAGGTTGCCGCCGAGGGCTGGCAATCCCATTGAACCCGGGGACTGATACCGTATACGTTCATGGACTGGGTAGTTTTGGTGATTCGCTCGCCTTCTTCCCTGCGGGACTCCTGAACTTCTATCCGACTTCCGACGGAAGCAATCTTGTAGCTCACGTCCGCTGGCACATCAAGCCTGACCACACGTTGATCAGCACGCCAGCCCGCCACTTCCAACAAACTGTTCAGATGAACCGTAAGGGCTTTGCGATCGGAGTCTACGAGGTACAGCTTGCGCAGACTGGCCATCGCCTGCTGACCGGCTGGCTCAATAATGGCAACCGACTCGCGCTTGCTGGCCTGGCTTTGATCCTGCCTGGAGCGCTGCTCCTGGCGGGACTTCTCAATGGCGGTAATTCGTGTAAGCGCGTCCCGATAATGCCTGCCTTCCGAGCCTACGCGGGAAACATAGGTTTCCAGAGCGGATTGCGCCTCATTGAAATGGGAGGATTCCTGCATCACCCGACCACGGAAATAGTAATAATCCGCGGGTTTTTCGCCCTCGAGGCTCCGCAGCCGGTTAAGGTATTCTCCGGCTTCCCCCCAGCTTTTGGCAGCGACGGCTTCCTCGGTAGCCAGCATAAGGCGGCGGACTTCATGCTCCGGAGCCAAGGACGTACCCTGGGCCACAGTAGACACAAGCAACGAGGCAAAAACCAGGCTGCGGGCCAGTTTATGCCCCATTCGGGATGTTTTTACCATTGCCTCTACTCCTGCTTATTGTCCGCAAATTCACCGGTACATGCGGATGCCGGGTCGGACGGCCTGAACGCGTCGTCGTCATCGGGATCCACCTCGGCCTGATCCATGATAGCCCGGGGTAACTCTTTTTTCACACGAACACCAAGTTCGACAAAGCGGTTCGCCTGGGAGACCAGGTTCCCACGCCCCCGGGTCAGCGTATTCATGGCGGCGTCGTAACTGCCCTGTGCCGTGTGGAGCTGCGCCCCGAGTTTCTCCATGGACTCCACGAAAACCCGGAGCTTGTCATAAACCGCTCCCGCCCGGTCGGCAATGCGTTGGGCGTTCTGGCTTTGCCGTTCGTATCGCCAGATATTCTCGATGGTCCGAAGCGTGGCCAACAAGGTGGTTGGTGTTACTACAATAACCTTTCGCTCAAACGCTTCTGCGAAGAGGTTCTCGTCCTGCTGGAAAGCCGCAACAAACGCTGGCTCGATCGGCATGAACAGCAATACAAAATCCGGCGAGTGGAGCCCGTTCAACTGGCTGTAATCTTTCTCGCTCAGGGTGCGGATGTGTGTGCGAACGGCATCGACATGTTGTCGAAGTGCCTCCGCCTTCGCGCCCTCGTCTTCTTCATTGATCCACTGCTGATAAGCCACCAGTGAGACCTTGGAATCCACCACGAGGTTACGGTCGTCGGGCAGGTGTACCACCACATCCGGGCGCAGCAGCTGATTATCATTATCGCGATAGCTGCCCTGAGTCTCATATTCCATGCCTTTGCGCAGCCCGGAGCGCTCCAGTACCCGTTCCAGTATCAACTCGCCCCAGTTACCCTGGATTTTCTTATCGCCCTTCAGAGCACGGGTAAGACTAGCAGCCTCTTCAGTGATTTGTCGGTTAAGGTCCTGTAAGGATTTGATTTCACTCCGCAATGCCTGACGGTCCCGGGTCTCGGAGGTATAGACGTCTTCGACACGTTTGCGGAAGTCCTGCAATTGATCACGAAAGGGGTTGAGCAAACTGTCCAGGCTGGTGCGGGTCTGCTGGCTGAAACGCTCACTTTTCTGCTCAAAAATACGATTGGCCAGGTTCTCAAATTCCTGCTTCAGGGCATCCCGGTTGCGTTCCAGCAGTGCCAGCTTCTCAGTGCTGGCGCGCCGTTCACTGGCCAACGTCACTTCGTATTCACGTAACTCTACCCGCGCCTCTCCCAGTTCGCTCGCCAGGGATTCAGCTCGCCGCTGATACTCGGTTTTCTCAGACTCCAGCTGAGCGATTCTTACGCGGCTGCTCCGGGCCATCACAATCACCAGCACGCCAACCAGCAACAAAAGAGAGGCAATAACACTGAAAACCACTGGCTGATTCCGGACTACTTCTGCAACGGCCTCGGGCACACTTTCCTCCTGTTAACGGGAACCTTTTTTCCTTTCCGAACGTCCTGATCAATACCCTGAATTCACAAACCACGACGGCTTGGCAAAACGGGCAAAGACGTTACCTTCGCATATGGACTCAAGCCGTAATATAAACTAAAAGAGTAATGTGTTCTGTCACCACGGCAGAATTACCGGTTTTTAACCGGACAGCCGTGGTTCCGGAGCGATAGGGAGAACAGGATGTCATCATGCTGAGAGAGCTCTGGAGAAAACTGGGATCGGAATTTTCCCGGTCCGGCTACGCGGGGGGCCAGGGCTGCAGATTCCATGGTGCTGGCGTCACCCGTTTTCGGCTGTTATCCCATATCACCCACACGGGCCAGTTCCACCTTGAGCGGTTGACCAGCCTGCTCAAGAGCCGATATGGCAAGTCCTTCAGCGACACGGACAAACCCGGAGACGAGAACATCCGGACGCTGATCCACTTCGCGTCCCGCATTCAGGACCAGGATATCCAACGGGAATTGCTCCTGTTTTACCTGAACTGTTCCCCCACTATTCAGGAATACCTGCGTTCCGAAGAAGTACTGGGACCGCAGCATTTCTTCCAGAAAGCCTGAAAAGTCCCGCAAAATCGTAAAATTTTCTGACTCTTAACCAACTGTAAAGCAACCACACACATCGGTTGTTGTATACTCCACCTGCGAGTATCTTACTGCGGATATTTGCAGGTCTTCATGGCGGGCCCGGGCTGATAAACTAACGGGTTCGCAGGTTCAGGGGTTTTCGATGTTCTCAACGCTTTTTCGATGCGGGAAGCCGCTGGCTTTTCTCGCTACTCTCTTTGTATTGTCAGGCTGCTCAGCGGACCGTTATTTCATGGTTCCCAAGGAAGACCTGAACAAGCTCAATGGCGCTGTTCAGTCCCAGCGTGCCACCCTGGTTACCATGGAGGGAAACGCCACGGCGCGGCACGACAGGCTGGTGGAAATCAACAACACCTCCACCCGGAATATCCTTGCGGCCATCGAACAGAAAATCGAAAAACCTGAGTGTCCTCCGGTCAGGACACAAGCATGCCCCTCAGTCAGAGACCTGCAGTCAAAAGGCCGCGCAGACAGATTGAAAGGCAAGCTCATTGTCGGTGAACTGGAAAAGTTCTATCTGGCGGGCCCCGGCATTGTTTATAACGCCCGCATAGACAGTGGCGCGGAAACGTCATCCATAGACGCACGCAACATCACAAAGTTCGAGCGCGACAGCAATAACTGGGTTCGCTTCGATGTCCCGGTTCCGGGCAGCGAAGAATACGTCACCATGGAGAAAGAGGTTTCCCGCCGCGTCAGGATCATCCAGTCCAGCGCGGACGAAGCAGATCGACGGGTGGTGGTCGAGCTGCAGTTCGCCATAGGGGATCACCAACAAGTCGCTGAGTTCACCCTGACCGACCGCAGGCACCTGTCACACAATGTCCTGATTGGCAGGAATATACTCCGGGACATGATGCTCATCGACGTGGGCAAAGAGTTTGCTACCGAACTGCCTGCATCACTCACCCAAGAAAACGGGGATGACTCGTGACTTCCCGCTCCCGAATTCCGTTTTTCACCGCTATTGTCCTGCTGATTTTAGCCGGAACGGCACTGGCTATCTGGCGCCATGTAGAACTGGGGATACCCTGGCTCACGGGAGAAGAGCGCCCGGTCTGGATGGTTGAAGCCAGGATCGATTTCAACGCCGCCAACGAACCGGTGCTGGCTAGCCTGAACATTCCTGAGCAGTCTCCGGGATTTCGCATCCTTTCAGAACAGGCAGCATCGCCTGGCTATGGCTTTTCAATCGTTGAAAAGGAAGGGAGCCGGCGAGCGGAATGGTCCAAGCGTAACGTGGTAGGACCACAAACCCTCTACTTCAAGACTCAGTTCATCCCCGACCCGAATGCCAACCGGGACCGACCTCGCAGGGCACCAAAGCCTATTTCCGTCTTCTGGGAAGAACCCCAGGCAACCGCCGTACGTGAAATCCTGATGCAGGCGGAAGAGCGCTCCAGCACGCCTGAAAGCATGACGCGAGAGCTGATCCGGCTGATGCAACCGGATACCCAGGCACAGAACACAACACTACTGGTCTCCGGAGCCAACCAGTTGGATCTTCTGGTCCGCATGCTCAACCACGCTGGCATTCCCGCCAGAACCGCCGACGGTCTCAAGCTCGAAGATGCCCGGCGACGCCAGGGACTGACACCGTTCCTACAGATCTATAACGGTGACGAGTGGCTTACTTTCGACCCCAAATCCGGAGAACAGGGGCTACCGGAAGACACACTGCTCTGGCGCCAGGGGGCTGCGTCCCTGCTGGATGTCGTAGGTGGTGACGATTCCAGTGTCAGCTTTTCAATACTGAGGCAAACCATTCCCGCCTTGCAGCTGGCTGCCATGCAATCCGAAGAGAACGGCTTCGGGTTCCTGAGCCTCTACCAGCTCCCCGTAGAAGAACAGAGCATGTTCCGAATGTTGCTCCTGCTTCCGCTCGGCGCTCTCATGGTTGCTTTCATGCGCATTGTGATCGGCATTCGTACCTCCGGTACGTTTATGCCAGTTCTGATTGCCGTGGCCTTTGTTCAGACCAACCTGCTTCCAGGACTTATCGCCTTCACGTCGGTGGTTGCCATAGGCCTGTTGATGCGCGGTTACCTGTCCAGTCTAAACCTGCTGCTGGTGTCGCGAATATCCGCGCTGATCATCCTGGTGATATTTATCACTGCCGGTTTAAGCATTGTCGGCTACCAGATGGGCTTCAATACTGGCATGACGGTCACCTTCTTCCCGATGGTGATCATCGCCTGGACCATTGAGCGCATGTCCATTCTCTGGGAAGAAGAAGGCGCCCATGAAGTCGTTGTGCAAGGGGCGGGTAGCCTGTTTGTCGCGGTATGTGCATTCCTGGTGATGGATGCGCCGCTGTCCCGGCACCTGACCTTCAACTTCCCGGAGCTTCATTTCGTCGTGCTTGGCCTCATTTTGCTGATGGGTCAATACACCGGCTACAAGCTGAGTGAACTTCGTCGCTTTAACCCGATGAAGGCTTACGACTGATGGAATGGATATCCCCCCGCACGCTGAACCGGCTGGGCATGCTCAACATGAACCGGAGAAATGTCGATTACATTTCCCGGTACAATGACCGGACGTCCTATCCGTTAGTGGACAACAAGCTGAAAACCAAGCTGGTGGTGGCTGAATACGGAGTCAAAACCCCCAAGCTGCTGCAGGTCGTTCGCCAACAACACGAAATTCCGCACTTCCGGGAAATGGCCGAAGACCTCACCGGATTTGCCATAAAGCCCGCAAAGGGCTCCGGCGGCAAGGGCATCACGGTCATCACTGGCCGTGACGGGGACGAGTTTATCAAGGCTTCCGGTGCCCGGGTGCCTGCCGCTTACCTTGAAAGACACCTTTCAAACATACTGGCGGGCTTGTACTCGCTGGCAGGGACACCGGACGTTGCTATTGTCGAAAATCTGGTGGAGTCCACGCCGGAACTGGCCAAGTACTCGCATCAGGGTGTCCCGGATATTCGCATTATCATCTTCCAGGGCTACCCCATCATGGCGATGTTGCGGCTGGCAACGACTGCGTCCGATGGCAAGGCCAATCTTCACCAGGGCGCGGTTGGCGTGGGTCTCGATATCGGCACGGGGAAAAGCCTGAACGCTGTACAATTCAACCGGCCAATCACACTACACCCGGATACCGGCCTTGCCCTGGAAAACATTGATATAGCCGATTGGGAAGAGATGCTGGCCATGGCGTCCCGGTGCTACGAAGCAACCGGCCTGGGATACATGGGCGTGGATCTGGTGGTTGATATTAATGACGGCCCGTTGCTGCTGGAGTTGAATGCACGCCCGGGTCTGGCCATTCAGATGGCTAACGGTCGGGGCCTCCTACCACGGCTGCGCGCAATCGAAAGCCTCAAAAGGCACCACTTCACGCCGGAGCAGCGTGCCCGTTTCGCCATTGAAAACTTTTCAAGTCAGCAATAGCAACCTGACCAGAAGGTGAAGATAAAAAAACCGGAGCCCTTGAGCTCCGGTTTTTTGTTTAACTGCGAATTATCACAGTTTGCCGTCCGCAATCAGCAGTTTCCGTTCATGGGTCAGGCCTTTCAGCAGCCCCCACGTCATGATCAACAATATGGCGGTAAACGGCAGACCTGCGGAAATGGCCGTTGCCTGTATCGCGCCCAAGGCGTCCTCGCCACCACCGAAGATCAGTGCTGCGGCAATTGCACCCTCCATGATCACCCAGAAGACACGCTGGGCAGTAGGCGCATCGGTTTTCCCGCCCGCGGTTATGCTGTCAACCACCAGGGAACCAGAATCCGACGAGGTCACGAAGAACACCAGAACCAGCACGATACCAATAAAGGAAATAATGCCGGTCAGAGGCAGGTTGGCAAACATCTGAAACATGGCCAGAGATACATCCGTCAGCCCCTCTTCCGCCAGAACACCAATGCCCATCTGAATCTGCTCAAGGGCAGAGCCGCCGAAGGCACTCATCCAGACAACCGTGATCACGGTAGGAATAATCAGCACTGCGGTCACAAACTCACGAACCGTGCGGCCCTTGGAAACCCGCGCGATAAACATGCCGACGAACGGTGACCAGGAAATCCACCAGGCCCAGTAGAATACTGTCCAGCCATGGAACCAGGCTTCATCTTCACGGCCGAACGGATTACTCAATGGCACTATGTTGGCTACGTAGGTTGAAGACGTTATCCAGAGAGTTTCCACAATGGTCATCGTGGGGCCGGCAAAGATGATGAAAAACAGCAGGATGCCTGCCAGCGCCATGTTGAAATTACTGAGAACTTTTACCCCCCCATCGAGGCCACGCAGAACCGAGATCAGGGCAACCGCGGTGACGCCGGTGATAATGGCCATCTGGACGTTGATTCCGGACGAGATCCCGAACAGGTAATCAAGCCCTGAAGCTGCCTGCTGGGCACCAAAGCCCAGAGACGTTGCAAGACCAAAAATCGTGGCCACAACCGCCAGGATATCGATAATGTGCCCGGGCCAGCCCCAGACCTTGTCACGCAGAAGCGGGAAGAACGCCGAGCGGATGGTCAGCGGCATGCCCTTGTTGTAGGCAAAGAACGCCAGGGAGAGAGCGACAATCGCGTAGATAGCCCACGGGTGGAGACCCCAGTGGTACATCGTGGCGCCCATGGCCATATCCCGCGCTTCAGCCGAGTTCGCCTCGACATTGAAAGGCGTTTCATACCAACCGGTAAAATAGGCTGTTGGCTCAGCCACGGCCCAGAACATCAGGCCAATGCCCATACCGGCTGCGAACAGCATCGCAAACCAGGACAAGGTGGAAAATTCGGGTTTGGCGTCCATTCCTCCAATCCGGATTTTACCCACCGGCATGAAAATCAGCGCAAAGCAGACCAACACGAAAATGTTGGCACTGATCAGGAAAAACCAGTCAAACGTGCCGATGATGTTCCATTTCGCACCATCCAGCATTTCCTTCGATTCGGCCGGAAACATCAGCGTTCCGACAACAAAAACCACCACCAATATCGCCGTAATCGGGAATACCGGTGCATGTAAGTCGAGGCCGAAAGGATTTATATTATCCTGGCCCGCAACGTAATCCGTCTGGTACTCGTCTTTTACAACGTCGCCCACGGTTGGAGTCTCCCGTTCAGATTGATTACTAACAATTAAGATTCAAAGCTTTACAGGGACGCAAGTCTAGTGATTTGAACTCAAAACATCAAAGACGTATCCCAAAATCACATCAACACTGAGCATAGACCAAATTGTCAGATGTCGCCGTCGACGGAAAATCATCAGGTAGAGTTGATATAGCTGCGTACTAAACACGTACACTTGCCAGTGAACGGCAACCGCCAAATGTAGAGAGAGGACGCCATGGAGAAAACCACGACCTTCCCCCTGAGATACACTGTTTTTGCCCTGAGTATTGCGGGCCTGTTAGTCACCGCTCCACTCAGTATCTTTCTGGGGGGATGGTACCTGCTTCCTGTTATCTTTGCCGTCCTCACGGCCGTCGGGACCTGGGACATGGTGCAACGCCGGCACACAGTCAGCCGCAATTATCCTATTACCGCTAATTTTCGCTACCTCCTGGAGTCAGTCGGTCCGGAGATTCGCCAGTACTTTATCCAGTCTGACACCGAAGAACGTCCCTTCTCACGGGAACAGCGAACGGTCGTCTACCAGCGCGCCAAGAACGTGCTCGACAAGCGCCCTTTCGGCTCCCAGTTAGGCATGTATGACCCGGGCTACGAGTGGATGAACCACTCCCTGAACCCGACCAGCCTGGACAACAGCGACTTCCGGATTCTTATTGGCAAAAAATGCAAGAAGCCATACAACGCCAGCGTATTCAACATTTCCGCCATGAGTTTTGGCTCCCTCTCAGCCAATGCCATCCTGAGCCTGAATACCGGAGCCAAAATGGGCAACTTCTACCACGACACCGGTGAAGGATCGATCTCCCGTTACCACCGCGAACCCGGCGGCGACCTGGTATGGGAGATCGGCTCCGGCTACTTCGGATGTCGCCACCCTGACGGCACCTTCAATGAAGAGATGTTTGTGAAAAATGCCACCCTGGACCAGGTAAAAATGATAGAGCTCAAGCTATCCCAGGGGGCCAAACCGGGGCACGGCGGCATCCTGCCGGGCGCCAAAGTGACACCCGAAATCGCCGAAGCCAGAGGGGTAGCGGTTGGTGAAGACGTGGTATCCCCGGCAAAACACTCGGCCTTCAGCACCCCCATGGAAATGCTGGACTTCATTGAACAACTGAGGGAGCTGTCCGGCGGTAAGCCGGTTGGCTTCAAGCTCGCTATCGGACACCCATGGGAGTGGTTTGCAATCGTCAAGGCCATGCTGGAAACCGGAAAGAAGCCGGACTTCATTGTCGTGGATGGTGGCGAAGGGGGCACCGGCGCGGCTCCGCTGGAATTCATCAATCGCCTGGGCATGCCCATGAAAGAAGCACTGCTGCTGGTGCATAACACACTGGTCGGCACTCATCTGCGTGAAGACATCGCCATTGGCGCCGCAGGCAAAATCACATCCGCCTTTAACATTGCCCGCACCATTGCCCTGGGCGCGGACTGGTGCAATTCCGCCCGCGGCTACATGTTTTCCCTGGGGTGTATCCAGGCCCTGAACTGTCATACCGGACGCTGCCCCAGCGGAGTTGCCACACAGGATCCCCGGCGTGGTAACAAGCTGGACGTCGCGCACAAAAGCCAGCGCGTCTACAACTATCACAAAAACACCCTGGACGCCCTGCAGAACCTGCTTGAAGCGTCTGGACTGAACCACCCTTCCGAGCTGGGACCCGAGCACATCATCCAACGAACCTCCAAAACCGAGGTCCAGTCCTACATGGACATGCTTCATTTCCTTGCTCCGGGCGCCTTACTGGAAGGAAAAACCGGCATCACAGTATTCGATAAATACTGGCCAGAAGCACAACCGAATACCTTTGGCCCGCCGGAATCTGTCATTAAGTTGCGGGAAACCAAGCTCCATTAAAATCCAGCTTAAACGCCAAAAGCCTGTTTATTTTTGGTTTGGGCTGGTGTAGACTTCGCTCCCGCTAAGCCACTGAGATTTCTCTCAAGTTTCTCTCTGGCCAATAGCGTTTCGGGGCGTAGCGCAGCTTGGTAGCGCATCTGCATGGGGTGCAGAGGGTCGCAGGTTCAAATCCTGCCGTCCCGACCAATTCAAAGGCCGTCATTTCAATACCTGGATGACGGCCTTTTTCATATCCGACAAATATTCAGCACCCTTTTCCTCTTTGGTGACCGGTATTCAGGCACCACTATCTTGTAATTCCTTTCATTTCCGGCAACACTCAGAATCCTTAACAAAAACACCAATGCGTTCTACTTGCTGGCGCTCTCATGTCCATTTTTGACTATGTTGCACCCTACGATTTCTCGGCATTAACCGTTCTGAGTTATATGCTGGTGCTGGCCTTCTATGGCTACGGTGTTCTCCGGATGCCAGAAGGTGACAGGCCGGGCACAGGCCGGATTCTTACCTTTGTACTGGGCGTGATGCTTTGCTACGGCGTTATGCAGACCCGTTTTGATTACTATTCCCAGTACATGTTCTTTGTGCATCGGGGCCAGCACCTGATCCTTCACCACCTTGGCCCTTTCCTGATTGCGCTCTCAAACCCGTTACCGGTAATGCGTTTCTGGTACAACCAGATAAGCCCCGGACTCAAGGTTGCCCTGAAACCGGTGGGCTTTGTGTATCGCTGCCTCCAGCAGCCATTGATAGCATCCGTGTTGTTCGTGGGTCTGATCTATTTCTGGTTATGGCCACCGATCCACTTTGACGCGATGCTGAGCCGCAATCTTTACTGGATCATGAACTGGAGCATGCTGCTGGATGGCCTGCTCTTCTGGTGGCTGATCTTTGACCCCCGGTCTCCGGCTCTCAGCTCCGCTCTGGGCTATGGCAAGCGGATGTTGATCCTGGCACTGGTTGCGATTCCCCAGATGGTCCTTGGAGCCACTATCGTCTTTTCCCGGGGCATGGTGTACGACGTTTACGAAGTGTGTGGCCGGGCATGGCCCATGGAACCGGCAACCGACCAATTGATCGGAGGGCTGCTGACCTGGATACCGCCCGCTATGATGAGCATCCTTGGTATTCTGATTATCCTGCGACGGGCGATGCACGAAGATGGCAAATACCCCACCCGATCCAATCCGCTCAAGGTGACGACTTCATGAGTTTCCACTGTCCCGCAAACCTTCGGTCATGGCTTCAGCTGCCCCTGCTTCTGGCCACAACGTTCTTGCTGGGTGGTTGCCTGGGAGAAGATGCTTCGTGGCACGGCAAGGATATTCAGGGCCTGATGCCAGAGCTGGCGTTTGAGCTGACAGACACGTCAGGCGAAACCATCAGGGCGGAAGAACTGGACGGGCAGATACGGTTGTTGTTTTTTGGTTTTACTTCCTGCCCGGATGTCTGCCCGACCACACTGCAGAAGCTCAGTCAGGCTATAAAAGCCATGCCGTCGGAAATGCAGTCACAGACGCTGGCCCTGTTTGTCAGTGTCGACCCCGAGAGAGACACGCCGGAACGCCTGGCCAGTTACGTCGATTTTTTCGACAAGCGGATCGTGGGCCTGACCGGTGACGAGCCAGCGTTGCGTGAACTTGCCAAGCGTTATCGCACCACCTTCGGTTACGACGAGCCCGATGCTGACGGTAACTACGCCGTATCTCACAGCAGCGCTGTGTATGTGTTTGACCGGGAGGGCAAGGCCCGCCTGCTGCTCAGGCCCAACCTGAGCGCAGATGAGATTCGTCAGGACCTTGTTGCACTGGCGGGGGAAAATTCCTGACCCCCTGCCCCCATGCAGGCCTCACCTATCGACGGGGCAACGGAATAAACTCTTCCTCGTCCCCGGGGACCTTATCAAACCGCCCTTCCGTCCAGTCATTTTTAGCCTGCTCAATACGTTCTTTGCGACTGGAGACGAAATTCCATTCGATAAACCGCTTGCCCAGGGGCTCACCACCAATCAGTGCAATCCGGGATTCCTCCACAGCCGTGACCGCAATACCGGGATGGTTGGCGAAGATCGTCATGGAGTGAGCGGGCATGTCCGTATCCTGGGCTTTGAGGGCACCGCTGGCAACATACACTGCCCGCTCCTCGGACTCAGGCAGGGTCAGTGTCTGACCGGGCTTTAGATGGGCCTCGACATAGAGGGTATCGGAGAACAACCGGACCGGGGATGTCATCCCGTAGGCACTCCCCATCATTACTCTCACCGGTACCCCGTCCACTTCCACCGCTGGAATGTCATTGCCCGGGTAGTGATGGAACGAGGGCTCCACTTCCTCATCGTGCTCTGGCAACGCCAGCCAGAGCTGAAGGCCGTGGAGGGTATGATCCGTCGCTGTCACTTCCGGCCGTTCTCTTTCTGAATGCACCATTCCACTGCCCGTGATCATCAGGTTGATGTCACCCGGCCGGATAGGCTGGAGGCTCCCCAGGGAATCCCGGTGCAGGATCTCCCCTTCAAACAGGTAAGTGACTGTCGCGATACCAATGTGCGGATGGGGCCGCACATTGATCCCCTGCCCTGCAGGGAAATGCGCCGGCCCCATGTGATCGAAGAAGATCCAGGGCCCGACCATTTTCCGCTTGGCTGTGGGTAACAGGCGCCTGACCGAGAAGCCGCCGAGATCGGTCTCTCTTGGCGTTAGAACCAGCTCAACAGCCTTGCAGGGGGAAATGGTTGCATCACACGCCTGTTCGGCTTCTGCCATTGTGTTACTCACAGCATCACTCCTTTCATTGGTTCAACGCATGGCCTTGAGTGCCTGCGCCCATTTGGCCATCTCTTCCAGCATCGCCTTGCCCGAGCTTTCATGGTGCTCGGAGGCATTGAAGGTTTTATTGTCGTCTATCAGCTCCCACGGCATCTGCACCATGACACCCTCTACCATCGGCATCATTTTCAGGGTCGTCACCAGTTGCTTTGAGACCTGTGCCGACCTCAAGCCACCAGACACTCCGCCGTAACTGACAAAACCACAGGGTTTGTAGTTCCACTCGCTGTAAACATAATCGAGCGCATTGATAAACGCGGGAGACGGACAGTAATTGTATTCGGGAATCACAAAGGCGTAGGCATCGGCGGCAGCAACACTCCGGGACCACGCCTTGGTGTGTTCGTGCTCGTATTGCTGCATGCGAGGATGCCTGGGCTCATCGTAAACCGGCAGATTAAAGTCAGCCAGGTCCACCAGGCTGCTCTCAAACTGCCCTTGCCCGTTGGCGAAGTCATTAAACCACGTTCCGACCGCCGGACCCACTCGTCCCGGGCGGGTACTGAAGATAATAGTGTGAAGTTTCAAGGCCATAATCCCGTTTCCTTTGTTTCAGTTGAAAGCACCACAACACCCATCAGCATAGCCGATGCCTGAGCCGGGCATAAAAAAACCGAAGGCGTACCTTCGGTTTTTTCGTCTGCCCCGCGATAATTACCGCAATGGCGCATTCAACACATCGAGCACATCTTCCAGCTCGGTTATCATTTGCCGGATCAGTTGCTTGTACTGGGACGTGTCATCCTTTACTTCATGGCTGCTCAGCTTTTGCTTGGCGCCGCCAATGGTATACCCCTGATCGTAAAGCAGACTCCGGATCTGGCGAATGGTAATGACGTCCGCTCTTTGGTAATAGCGGCGATTTCCACGGCGCTTGACCGGCGATAACTGAGGAAACTCCTGCTCCCAATAACGGAGTACGTGCGCTTTTACAGCACACAGCTCCGCCACTTCACCAATCGTGAAATAGCGCTTACCCGGGATGGCGGGTAGTTCGTTGTTATGACTCGGTTCCAACATACGTTTCTACTTTCTGTTTTAACTTCTGCCCTGGACGAAACGTAACGACGCGCCGTGCACTGATCGGGATTTCCTCACCAGTTTTCGGGTTCCGTCCCGGCCGCTGTTTTTTGTCGCGCAGGTCAAAGTTACCGAACCCGGATAACTTCACCTGTTCGTTATGGCTGAGAGCGCCTCTGATTTCATCGAAAAAAGCTTCAACCATTTCCTTGGCTTCGCGTTTGTTCAAGCCCAGTTCCTCGTACAAGCGCTCGGCCATTTCCGCTTTCGTCAAAGCCGCCATCTGTTAACTCCTCAGTGTTGCCCCCAGCTCTTCCTTCAATGCGTCAATCACACCGTTGAAGAGCGAGTGCACCTCTTCTTCATTGAGCGTGCGATCAGGATGCTGCCAGAAAAGGCTCAGGGCAAGGCTGCGGTTACCTTCACCCAGACTTTCACCTTCATAGACATCAAACGCACGCAACGCCGTCAGGCGCTCACCAGCATGCTTTCTAGCTACACGCTCCACATCGGCAAACGCCACATCGCTTCCGATAATAATAGCCAAATCTCGGCGAACTTCAGGGAATTTTGAAATTTCTTTGAAATTAGGCACATATCCAGAGACGATCGAATTCAAGGATAGCTCAAACATCAGGATCGTGCCATTAAGTTCAAGATTTTTCTGCACTTGTGGATGTAACGTGCCGACCCAGCCAACATGCTCACCGTCCCGCATCAACTCGGCCGTTTGCCCCGGATGTAGCGCGGGATGCTGACTGGCCAGAAACTGAATTTCGATACCCAGGAGACCGAACAGGCTTTCAAGTTCTCCTTTGACATCGAAGAAGTCAGCGGCCCTACGGCCATTCACCCAGTTTTCAGGTAGTTGCGAGCCAACCACAACGCCTGCCAGCATTGGCTGCTGGTCAATGGCGTCGCCATCCTTCACGAAACGCAGGCCAGTTTCAAACAAGCGGATACGTGGCTGCTGCCGATTCTGGTTATGCGCTACGGTCTTCAGCAAGCCACTCCAGAGACTGGTACGCATGACCGACAGATCCGAGGAAATCGGATTCGCCAATTCAATGCCTTCACGTTCAGGATCAACCAGTTGTTGAACTTTTGGATCCACAAAACTGTAGGTCACCGCCTCCTGATAACCACACGCAACGAAGTAGTTCTGAATGGCGGATACCGGGCGAACGGCCTCCTCTTCCGGACGCAGCCCCAGGGAACCTACCGGTTCAGTGACCGGCAGGTTGTTGTAACCGTAGATCCGGCCAATCTCTTCAATCAGGTCTTCCTCAATGGAGATGTCCGGGCGGAACGTCGGTACGTGCACACACCAGCCATCCTTCAGCAGCTTGTCGATATGCAGACCCAGGCGAGTCAAAATCTCCTCGACCGTGGTGCGGTCAATAGCCAGACCCAGCACATCGGCCACGCGCTGCTCTCTCAAATCGATGGTGCGATCCTCTGGCAGGTGCTCGTCACTGGAGACTTCAACGATCTCACCAGGCTCTCCGCCCACGATGTCCATCAATAGCGCTGTACAACGCTCCATGGCATCCCGTGCAAGCTGATAATCGACGCCCCGCTCAAAACGGTGAGAGGCATCGGTATGCAAACCATAGTGCCGAGCTTTGCCTGCCAGGGTAATGGGATCGAAATAGGCAGATTCGAGGACCAGATCACGGGTTTTGGTGCTCACCCCTGAGTGCTCGCCACCCATAACCCCCGCAATGGCCACAGGCTTTTCATGATCCGCGATGATCAGTGTGCCAGTAGTCAGATCCACTTCCTGGCCGTCCAGCAACACCAGCTTTTCGCCCTGCTCTGCCATCCGCACAACAATACCTCCCTTGATCTCATCCCGATCAAAGGCGTGCATGGGCTGACCAAGTTCCAACATGACGTAGTTGGTAACATCCACCGCCGCATCAATAGAGCGGATGCCCGAGCGCCGCAGCTTTTCCTGCATCCACAGAGGAGACTCGGCCTGCAGGTTTACATTGCGCAGGACACGACCCAGGTAACGAGGGCAACCGGCCGGAGCCTTCACCGCAATATCCGGTACTTCCGAATGGACCGCTCCTACCGGTTCAATCTCCGGCTCTTCAACCACCATGCTGTTCAACACACCCACTTCCCGGGCAATACCTTTAATAGACAGGCAGTCCGCGCGATTAGGAGTCAGATCGACATCAATGGTCACGTCGTTGAGCTTGAGATAATCAGCCAGGTCCTGGCCTGTCGGCGCATCCGCAGGCAGCTCCATCAACCCGTCGTGGTTGTCCGACAACCCCAGCTCTGACTCGGCGCAGAGCATGCCCTCGGACGGCTGGCCACGCAGCTTGGCTTTCTTGATCCTGAAATCACCGGGAAGCACAGCACCGACAACGGCAAAAGGAACCTTGAGCCCGTCACGCACATTCGGCGCCCCACAAACCACTTGCACCGTGTCCTGGCCATTACTGACCTGACATACGCGAAGCTTGTCAGCATCCGGGTGCGGCTCGACGGAGATCACTTCGCCGACGACGACACCGCTGAATTGCCCCGCGACCGGCTCGAAGCCGTCCACTTCCAGACCCGCCATGGTGATCTGATCCATCAATTCCTGGGTGTTGAGTGCCGGGTTAACCCATTCGCGCAGCCACTGTTCACTGAATTTCATGGTATTTGCCTTGTCCTGATGCGGTTTTGCCTGTTAATTCGATTGCCTGTCGATCGCTGTTTTATCGGAACTGACGCAGGAAGCGCAGATCGTTCTCGAAAAACATACGCAGATCATTCACGCCGTAGCGAAGCATGGCCAGGCGCTCAACGCCCAGACCAAAGGCAAAGCCACGGTACTCTTCGGCATCAATACCGCAGTGTTCAAATACTTTCGGGTGGACCATGCCGCAGCCCATGACTTCCAGCCACTTGATGCTGCCGTCGGCCTCGCGTCCCCACTCAATGTCCACTTCCGCGGACGGTTCCGTGAACGGGAAGTAGGACGGCCGGAACCGAACCTCCAGGTCGCGCTCAAAGAACACCCTCAGAAACTCTTCAACCGTACTCTTGAGGTCGGCGAAGCTCACATCTTTCTCCACCAACAGCCCTTCCACCTGATGGAACATGGGGGTATGGGTCATGTCTGAGTCACAGCGATAGACCCGCCCCGGGCAAATCATGCGGAACGGAGGCTTACCCGCCTCCATGGTACGGATCTGCACTGGTGATGTATGGGTGCGCAGCAACGTGCCGGGATTGAAATAAAACGTATCGTGCATGGCACGAGCCGGGTGATGACCGGGAATATTGAGGGCTTCGAAGTTGTGGTAGTCGTCTTCGATTTCAGGGCCCTGCTCCACGGTGTAACCCGCGCGGGAGAAGAACTGTTCAATACGCTGCAGGGTGCGTGTTACCGGGTGGAGCCCGCCCAGATCCTGACCGCGGCCCGGCAGGGTAACGTCAATGGATTCGCTGGCCAGCTTTTGCTCGATAGCTGCGCGCTCAAGGTCTGAACGGCGGGCATTGATCGCCTGCTCTACCTGCCCCTTGGCCTCATTAATTTTCTGGCCGGCAGCGGGACGCTCTTCCGCCGAGAGTTTGCCCAGCGTCTTTGCCTGCTGGGTGATCACGCCCTTCTTGCCAAGGTATTCAACACGAATTTGATCAAGTGCCTGCAAGCTGTCGGCGCTTTCTACCGCAGCCAACCCGTCCTGAACCAGTTGCTCCAGGTTTTCCATTGACCCTGCTCCAAACCAGAAATGGGAGTACTAAAACAAGTATCTATAAACAAAAATAGGGGAAGAGCGCGCCCTTCCCCTATTAGAGGACGTCACCATGAATCATGAGGACGTCCGGATCGATGAGTAATCGATGAAAGAGCTTAAGCTATCACAGGGACGCTTTGGCCTTCTCAACTACGGCAGCAAATGCCTGCTGCTCGTTCATGGCCAGATCGGCCAGAACCTTACGATCGATCTCAACGTTAGCCTTCTTCAGACCAGCAATCAGACGGCTGTAGGACAGGCCGTTGGCGCGGGCACCAGCGTTGATACGGGCAATCCACAGTGCGCGGAATGCACGCTTGCGGTTGCGACGGTCGCGGTATGCGTACTGACCGGCTTTGATGACCGCCTGTTTGGCTACACGATAGACGCGACTACGCGCACCGTAATAACCCTTGGCCTGACTGAGAATCTTCTTGTGACGACGACGTGCTACCACGCCACGCTTTACACGAGCCATACTTTAATCCTTCTACCTTTAAACCTTTGCAGGAATGGTTAGCGGCTGAATCAGCACGCTGTCATACGCTTGATGGAAGCCACATCAGACTTGGCAATCAGCTTGGTACCACGGAGCTGACGCTTACGCTTGGGGCTCTTCTTGGTCAAGATATGACTGGTGAAGGACTGCTTGTGCTTGAAGCCAGTGGCGGTTTTCTTGAACCGCTTGGTGGCTCCGCTTTTGGTTTTCATCTTAGGCATTTTTAAAACTCCGCATTCTATTTTTAAATAAAACAAAATGTGCCCCTGAACGACAAATCCCCCGCTTCGCGGGGGATCATCACCCGATCAGGTTCACTTCTTCTTGCGGGGAGCCACAATCATGGTCATCTGCCGGCCTTCCATTTTCGGCCGCATCTCAACCGTTGCAAGTTCTTCAATATCTGCCTCAATGCGACCCATGAGCTTCATACCAATTTCCTGGTGTGCCATCTCACGTCCACGAAAGCGAATAGTGATCTTGCCGCGGTCCCCGTTTTCAAGGAAACGTACCAGGTTGCGTAGTTTGACCTGATAATCCCCTTCTTCAGTTCCGGGACGGAACTTAAGCTCTTTGACCTGCGTCTGCTTCTGTTTTTTCTTGGCAGCCGCCTTGGCCTTCTTCTCTTCGAAGACCTTCTTGCCGTAATCCATTATCTTACAGACGATCGGATCGGAATCCGTAACCTGCACCAGATCAAGAGTGGCCTCTTCCGCCTGCTTCAGTGCCTCTTCGATCGGAACAATTCCCACCTGATTGCCTTCGGCATCGATCAGGCGGACTTCAGTTGCGTCAATGTTCTCATTGATCGGCGCCTTTGGTGTGCGCCCACCCCGATTCGCTCGCTGTTTAATAATCAGATCTCCGTTTTGGTTCTGCCCTTGCGTTGAATGTCATCAGCCAGCAGCTGTTCGAACGCTTCAAGCGACATAGTTCCCAGATCTTCACCTTTGCGGGTTCTCACCGCTACGGCGTTGTTGTCGATTTCCTTGTCACCGACCACAACTAAAAAAGGAACTTTATTAATAGTGTGCTCGCGGATTTTAAAGCCGATCTTCTCGTTTCTCAAGTCAGCATTAACCCTATAGCCCAAAGAATCCCACTTTTTCGCAAGATTCTGACAATAATCACGCTGATTATCGGTGATATTGAGGACCGCAACCTGGGTGGGTGCCAACCAGGTGGGAAATGCGCCTTCGTATTCCTCGATGAGAATACCAATGAAACGCTCGAACGACCCGAGAACCGCCCGGTGCAGCATGACCGGCGTCTTGCGCTCGGAATTATCTGCAACATACTGGGCGCCAAGGCGGCCCGGCATGGAAAAATCGACCTGAATGGTACCGCATTGCCATACCCGACCGATACAGTCTTTCAGAGAGAATTCAATTTTCGGACCATAGAATGCCCCCTCGCCTGGCAACAACTCCCAATCCACGCCTTCCCGGTTCAGCGCTTCTTCCAGGGCCGCTTCCGACTTGTCCCATACTTCGTCTGACCCTACGCGCTTGTCCGGACGGGTCGACAGCTTGTAGAGGATCTGATCGAAACCGAAATCCTTGTACACCTCGTGAAGCAGGTCGATAAAGCGGGACACTTCCTGCTGGATCGCGTCCTCTTCGCAGAAGATGTGGGCATCATCCTGGGTAAAGCCGCGAACACGCATCAACCCGTGCAGGGCACCCGAGGCTTCATTACGATGACAGGAGCCAAACTCCGCCAGGCGCAGCGGTAGGTCCTTGTAGCTCTTCAGCCCCTGGTTGAACACCTGAATGTGGCACGGACAATTCATCGGTTTGATGGCAAAGTCGTGCTTTTCAGACTCGGTGGTAAACATGTCATCGTGGAACTTGTCCCAGTGACCTGACTTCTCCCACAAGGCGCGGGAGACGACCTGGGGCGTCTTGATTTCCTTGTAGCCGTGACGATGCAGGATATCGCGCATGTACTGCTCGATTTCCTGGTAAAGCGACCAGCCATCCGGATGCCAGAACACCATCCCCGGGGCTTCTTCCTGCATATGGAACAGGTTCAGTTTCTTACCGATCTTGCGATGGTCCCGCTTTTCGGCCTCTTCCAGGCGATGGAGGTAGGCCTTCAGGTCTTTCTTGTTACCCCAGGCCGTACCGTACACACGCTGGAGCTGCTCGTTGCCGGTATCACCCCGCCAGTAGGCACCAGCCACTTTGGTCAGCTTGAACGCTTTGAGCTTGCCGGTGCTGGGAACGTGGGGCCCACGGCACAGATCAATAAAGTCGCCCTGACGGTAGAAAGACAGGTCTTCATCACCGGGGATATCCTCGATGATACGCACCTTGTATTCCTCGCCCATCTCGTCAAAGAGTTTAACCGCCTCGTCCCGGGACAAGACCGAACGCGACACCGGAATGTCCTGCTTGGCCAACTCTTCCATGCGCTTTTCAATCCGCGCCAGATCTTCGTTGGTAAACGGGCGATCAAACTTGAAATCGTAATAGAAGCCGTTATCGACCACAGGGCCAATAGTCACCTGTGCGGAAGGGAACAATTCCTTGACTGCCATTGCCAGAAGATGGGCAGTGGAATGGCGAATAATATCAACGCCGTCTTCATCCCGCTCGGTCACAATGGCGAGATCAACGTCATCTTCAATCTGGTAACTGGTATCCACCAGCGTGCCATTAACACGGCCAGCAAGAGCGGCCTTGGCGAGACCGGCGCCTATATCAGCGGCAACGTCGTGAACGGTGACGGCTTCGGCAAAACTGCGGTGACTGCCGTCTGGCAGGGTAACTACGGGCATGATTTTCCTCTCCTGTGGGTCTCAGCGGTGATCCGTACCAAAGATCACATGTTGGTGGCCATCCACGACACAAACCGCGGGCCACATTTGCCGCGGAGTTTAACAGAAAAAAACCCGGCGGGTTAATGCCGGGTTTTGCTAACCACTGGAACCGTCAAGCCGGTGCGGCAGCGCCTTCTTCCCTGGTTCTTCGGCGAAGCTGGCCGAAGGCAACGAGCCCCAGCACAATCAGCGCAGGGATAAACATCAATTCCTTGGGCGGGCGCTCAAGCTCAACCTGGACTGCATCGATAGTCCAGCCGAAATCGATGCCCGCATCCTGCGCCGGGCTACCAAACTCGACGAAATCCACAGACATTGCGTCACCATCCCGCCGCAACTCGAGGCCGGTAGCCAGCAACCTCTCTTCCGGCGTCTCCCCGGCCGGAATTTCCAGCTTGAGATACTTGGATACCTCGCTTCCGTCCAGCGACATACCGGAGGCCTTCAACACTATGGCTTTATCAGCAGGAACACTCTCGACATACTCCATCACCTCCACCCCGGGACGATCCTCGGTCGGTGGATAGATCATGTCCCACCAGAAACCAGGCCGGAACATGGTGAAGGTAATAAGTATGAGGAGCAGTGACTCCCACTTGTAGCTCTTGGTAAACCAGAAGCCCTGTGTAGCCGCCGAGAATACCAGCATCGCGGTCACGGCACTGAAGATGGTAATCAGCAAATCCAGCCACCCACTCAATCCGATCAGCAATAACTGCGTGTTAAAGATAAACATGAATGGCAGGATCGCCGTCCGGATATCGTAGGTAAAACCCTGAATCCCCGTTCGGATCGGATCAGCCCCGGATATGGCAGCGGCAGCGTAAGCCGCCAACCCCACGGGCGGCGTATCATCCGCCAGGATGCCGAAATAAAACACGAACAGGTGAACCGCAATCAGGGGAACCAGCAACCCATTCTGTGCCCCCAGGGTAACGATGACCGGCGCCATCAGAGTCGACACCACAATGTAGTTTGCGGTGGTCGGCAACCCCATCCCCAGAATCAGACTGATAATCGCTGTAAAGATCAGCATCAACAGCAGGTTGCCGCCTGACAGGAATTCCACGAATTCCGTCATCACCAGACCGATACCGGTGAGGGTGACTGTACCGACCACAATACCAGCGGTTGCAGTGGCAACGCCGATACCCACCATGTTGCGCGCACCGGTGACAAGAGAATGCCCCAGATCGAAGAACCCGGTCTTGAAGCTGTCAAACAAGGCGCCCTGCTTATGGAAGAAGGCTTTAAGAGGGCGCTGGGTCAGCACAATGAAAATCATGAAAGCCGTCGCCCAGAACGCCGATAACTGGGGCGAGAAACGCTCCACTGTCAGACACCATACCAATACAACTACCGGCAGCAGGAAATACAGCCCCGTTTTAACAGTGGGACCAACCGGAGGCAGGCCACCCATTTCCTTGCTGGGATCGTCGATCTCAAGCTCAGGAAAGCGCGTGGCGTATCCCACCAGACCGACATAGACCAGAACAAGCAGTGGACCAAGCAGCCAGGGTGCATCCTCACCCAGCCAGCCCTTGATCCAGCCAATACCGTAATAGACGATCAACGTCAGCGCGATCAGGCCAATCAGCAGGACCACCCAGTTCAGCATTCTTTGCGCAAGTGTCGGACGGTCCAGGCGCTCAACGCCTTTCATTTTCAGCTTGCAGGCTTCGAGGTGGACGATGTAAATCAGGGCAACATAGGAAATCAACGCCGGCAGAATGGCATGCTTGATCACCTCCAGGTAGGAGATGCCAACGTATTCCACCATTAGAAATGCAGCTGCGCCCATGATCGGTGGTGTGAGCTGGCCGTTGGTGGAAGCAGCCACCTCCACAGCACCCGCCTTGGTGGCAGGAAACCCGACCCGCTTCATCAAAGGAATGGTAAACGTGCCGGTGGTCACAACATTTGCGATAGAAGAGCCTGAAATCACGCCACTCAAACCACTGGACACCACGGCGGCCTTGGCCGGGCCACCACGCATATGCCCCAGCAATGCATAGGCAACCTGTATAAAGTAATTACCGGCTCCGGCACGCTCAAGCAAGGCGCCAAACAGAACGAACAGGAAAACGAAACTGGTGGAGACACCCAGTGCCACACCAAAAACCCCTTCGGTGCCCAGCCATTGGTGGGACGCCAGTTTACTGAGACTGACACCCTTGTGGGCAATCACATCGGGCATATAGGGCCCGGCAATGGAATAGGTGATAAAAACAGCGGCAACGATAGTCAGAGGAAGGCCGAGGGCACGACGGGTCGCTTCCAACAGCAACACCAGGCCAATCATCGCCACCCACAGGTCCGTCAGTATTGGCGCCCCGGGCCTGCTGGCCAGATCCCGATAAAAGACGTACAGGTAAGAAGCACAGAATGCAGCAACCAGCGCCAGAACCCAATCATAAATCGGGACACCGTGCAGGTTCCGTCCCTTGATCATGGGAAAAGCGGTAAACGAGAGAAACACAGCAAAAGCCAGGTGAATGGAGCGTGCTTCCGTCGAGTTGAAAATCCCGACATTGAAAATAAATGGCAGTGGCGACGCAATCCAGAGTTGGAACAATGACCACGCCAGAGGGACGATAAAGAGAAGAACGGCCGTTTTTCCGCTGCTTACCCTGCCCCCGGTTTCTGTCTGCAAAATCTGATCGACTTTTCCGCCATCCATGCCAGTCCCGTTTTCCGGGTCGCTTGTTGCCATAAATAGTCCCTGTTACGTGAAAGATTAATCCCCGAGAGACAACACAGCGGGCACGTGGCCCGCTGTGTTGAGACGCAGACAGATCAGTCGATCAGGCCAGCTTCCTTGTAGTACTTCGCAGCACCCGGATGCAGCGGGGCGCTAAGAGCATCAGAAACCATTTCTTCCTTGTTCAGGTTTCCAAAGGCAGGATGCAGACGCTTGAAGCTGTCGAAGTTCTCGAAGACAGCCTTGACGACCGCATACACAACCTCGTCCGGCACGTCGGTGGAAGAGACAAAGGTCGCCGCAACACCGAAGGTTGTCACGTCATCATCGCTGCCACGGTACATGCCACCAGGAATGACCGCCTTACGATAGTACGGGTTGTCGTCAATCAGCTTCTTGGTCGCGGCATTGTCCACATTGACCAATACGCTGTCACAGGAAGTGGTGGCTTCCTTGATGGCACCGGAAGGGTGGCCAACGGTGTAGAAGAAGGCATCGATGTTGCCATCACACAATGCCTGGGACTGCTCGGCGGCCTTGATTTCGGCTGCCAGGGAGAACTTATCCTTATCCCAGCCCATTTCCTTCATCAGCACTTCCGCAGTGGCCCGCTGACCGGAGCCGGGGTTACCAATGGAAACGCGCTTGCCTTCCAGGTCCTCAAAGGTCTTGATACCGGAGCCCTTACTTGCAACAACGGTGAAAGGCTCGGGGTGCAGCGAGAAGACCGCCCGCAATTTTTCATTCTTGCCGGCGCTTTCAAATTCACTGGTACCGTTATAGGCGTGGTACTGCCAGTCGGACTGAGCGACCGCCAGATCCAGCTCGCCTTCACGGATGGCATTCAGGTTATAGACAGAACCGCCGGTGCTCTCTACCGAACAACGAATACCATGTTCCTTGCGATCCATGTTGACCAGACGGCAGATTGCACCGCCAGCCGGATAGTAAACGCCGGTTACGCCGCCGGTGCCAATGGTGACAAACTGCTGTTCCTGAGCGGAAACTGCAGAGGAGGCAGCGCCAAGGCTAACGGCGGCGGCCAGGGCGAGAACGGAGCTTTTAATTTTTAGCGTCATGGGATCTTCCTTTTTCATCGTTATCATTTGGTGCCCGCATCCACATACGGACAAACTTCCGGTTCGTTTTGAAACATAGACCACTTCGAACCATAAATAAAGGTTGCATTAGCTGGCTAACCAGTTGACCGAGAAACAAAAAAGCCCGCAATGCGGGCTTTTTTGTCGGACTAAAGGATGGTTATTCCTTTGACTGTGCCTTGGCAAGCATGCGATCCGGCCGTAGCAGGAATCGAGCCAGTGCCGGCAGCAGCCAGATGGCCCCCACCATGTTCCACAGGAACATGAAGAACAGCAGGAAGCCCATGTCCGCCTGGAACTTGATTGGAGAGAAAATCCAGGTGACCACCCCAATGCCCAGGGTTATGCCAGTAAAGATTACCGCCTTACCTGTAGAGCGAAGGGTCTCGTAATACGCCTCCTGAAGCGCTTTGCCTTCCAGTATGAACTTCTCCAGTTTCGTGTAGATATAGATACCGTAATCCACACCGATACCGACACCCAGCGCAATAACAGGCAAGGTCGCCACCTTGATACCAATACCGGACGTCGCCATGATCGCCTCACACAGGATCGAGGTAAGACCCAGCGGAGTCACGATGCAGATTACTGCGCGGATCGAACGGAAGGTCAGGAGACACAGGAAACTGACCACACCGTAGACGAAGGCCAGCATCATGTTCTTGGCACTGGAAATGACTTCATTGGTCGCGGCCTCAACACCGGCATTACCGGCCGCCAGCAGGAAGGTATGCTCTTCGTTGCTGTTGTTCTCCGCGAACTCCTCGACACGGTCCACGACCGTCTCCAGCGTTTCGGCCTTGTGATCCTCAAGGAACACCAGTACCGGCGTCAGGTCGCAGTTGGTATTGATCAGGCCCGCCGGAGCCTCGCGAATGGACGCGTTGATAATGGTCTGGTTACGAGAAATCGCGTACCAGTTCCAGTTACCTTCATTGAGCGCCTTGGTGACAATCTTGGACACGTTCGCAAGGGAAGCTGTCGACTGCACGCCTGGTGTGTTCTCGAGCTCCCACTGCAGGCTATCCATGGCACGCAGCACACTGTACTGGGTACATTGCTCCTCGGGCGTCTTCACCATAACCACCAGGACGTCTGCACTGGTGGAGTAGTTGTCAATAATGTAGGCATTGTCCTTGTTATAGCGGGAGTCGGCACGGAGCTCAGGAGCTCCCTGGTCCAGGTCCCCTACTTTCAGGTCCTGCTTGAAGTAAAGGCCAGCACCCAGACCAATGACCGCAATCAGCAGTGATACCGGCGCAACGCCAGGATGGGAGAAATAGGACATAAGCCGCCATTTGCGATCCTGTTTGTCGCCATGATTCTGCACATGACGAATACCGCCCTTGGTGATGCCGATATAGGACATGATCAGAGGAAACAGGACCAGGTTCGTGATGATCACGATGGCAACGCCCAGACCAGCTGCGACCGCCAGATCCTTGATGACATCAATCTGGATAAATAGCAGGGTCAGGAAACCGAAGGCATCGGAAATCAACGCCAGCATGCCTGGAATGTAGAGGGCCCGGAAAGCAAGACGTGCAGAGGTAACCGGATCGAACCCCTTGGAGGCCTCAATCGCCATGGCATTCACCACCTGAACCCCATGACTGATACCAATGGCAAACACCAGGAACGGTACCAATACCGAATAGGGGTCCAGGCCATACCCGAGAAGCCTCAGGATGCCCAACTGCCAGAACACCGCAACAATGGATGAAAACACCGGCACCAGCGTACCCGTGATACAACGAGAATATCCGTACAACAGCAGCGTCGTCAGCAGAATCGTGATGCCGGCAAAGTAGGCAATGGAACCAATGCCTTCGATCAGGTCGCCGACTTTCTTGGCAAAGCCAACAATATGGATCTCAATGTTGGGATTATTCGCGCCGTACTTGTCACGAATCTTCTCTTCCAGCTGACGGGAGAAATTACCGTAGTCCAGCGGCTCACCAGTTTCCGGATTGTTCTCATACAATGGTGCGTACACAATCGTGGACTTGAAGTTATCCGAAATCAGGCGGCCAACCTCGTTGGAACGCAGGACGTTCTGGCGCAAGGCTTCCAGACTGGCCCTGGAACCATCGTAGTTATCAGGGATTACGGTTCCGCCCTGGAAGCCCTGCTCGGTCACTTCAACCCAACGCACGTTGGAGGTCCACAGTGACTTAAGACCCGAACGATCGACACCGTTCAGGTAGAACACCTCGTCGGTGATCTGTTTCAGGGTTTCCATGTACTCCTTGTTGAAAATATCGCCCTCTTTCACCTCAACGGCGATACGCACGAAATTCCCCAGGTTCTCCAGGTCGTCCCTGTGCGCCAACATATTCACAATATAGGGATGCTCAAGCGGAATCATTCGCTCGAAACTGGCATCCGGCTGGATCTTGATGGCGTTATAGCCAAGAAACAGCGTCAGGAAAAAGAATGCAATCAGGATGATGGCCCGATTGTTGAAGATCAGCCGTTCCAGAAACGGTTCTGCCTTCGGCGTCGTCAGGTAATGTTCGCCCTTATCGTGCTTCGGGTTCGACATTCAAAGCCCCTCTATTTCGTTTTGTTGATGCCACATCAGGGCGTTATTGAAGGTTCTTGCCACGAGCGTCGGTGAACTTAACGCCACCCTCGCCAACAAGGAGAAGGTTGGTTCCCGAAATAGGAACAACTCCCATAAGACTCTCCCGGTCGTCGCGGAAATATGGGCGGAAGGTTTCACCACCGTCAGTGCTCAGCAGAACAGCGCCGCCGTTGCCAACGAGGGTGATACGCCCGTCGTCCGCGACCATACCGCTATTCAGCGTTGCCCCCGCCTCATTGGGGATCATTTCCCAGGACTGGCCCAGGTCCGTTGAACGCATCTTGTTGCCACGGAGGCCGAATGCCAGCATTTCATTGGGCTCACCGGTACCGACAGCGCCAAAAAGTGACCCTGAATAAGGGCTTTCTCTACGCTCCCAGGTATCTCCACCATCAACGGAAACGTGAATATGTCCAGCCTCACCGACCACCACCAGGGCGCCGCCAGTTACCTGGGTAATGCCGTTGAGGTGGAAACTTTGCGGGTTATCAATGTGCATGGACCAGTCGGCCCAGGTATCGCCACCATCGGTGGTGCGCAAAATCATGCCATAGGCACCCACAACAAAGCCGTGATTCTCGTTTTCAAACCAGACGTCCAGCAATGGATTCACCGGTCCAACGTCGAGGTCCGCCTCAAGGTTGCCCAATGTAAAGAGCACATCATCAAGCGCCCACTCGAGATCGGCTTTCTCTTCTTCCGGCGCTTCTTCGATCTGCTGTTCAAGCTCGGCAATCTGCTCCTCTTTGGTTTCAATCGCCAGCTTTGCCGCTTCGATACCAGTTAATTGGAGTTCCCAGGTTTCACCGGCGTCACCGGAGTGCAGCACCACCCCACTGTGACCAACGGCCCAGCCATGTTGCTCTGTGCCGAAATCAATACCGGTCATGGTGACGGACACGGGGACTTGCGCCTGCTCCCAGCCCTGCCCTTCGTCATCCGAGTAAATAATATGGCCCCGCTCACCCGTTGCTACGATCCGGTCCCCCGCTTTGGTCACATCATTAAGCAGTGACTGCGGAGCCAGATCGGTTGGCCGTGAGGGAGTTTCGATGATATCTGCAAGCGCAAACACCGAGGGAGCGGACAGTGCCATGGATACTCCAAGACAAGCCGCACCCAGAGTCTTGCACATCAACCTTGTAGCCATTCAGATTGCCTATTTGTGTTGTTTGAACTGTGTCTCTGTGATGCCGTATTCCGGCCCTTGCCATAAACATACCGGCAACCTTGCGGTTACCGGTATGTGGGTTCGCCAACTACCGCGGCGAGGACTCGAGTTCCCGGGCGTACGCCCTCAGCGCACACTCCGCCGACGTAACGACGACGGGGAGAAGTAACGCAAGTTGGGAACCTCGTCCGAAAAGGTCCGTGTATTCGATTCTTCCGTATCCAGCCCCAGCACGTGATAACGACGTGCCTGAAGGTCGTGGTATACATCCAACACTGTCCACACGCCCGGAAGCTCATAATAGTTCTTAGGAAGGCCCATTGTGACACGCCAGAGCGCTCCCCGCCCGTCGTACTGATCCACCAGAACGATGTTCCAGCTGTCTTCATCAATATAGAAACGACGTTTTGCGTAGATGTGGCGCTCACCGTCCTTCAGGTTTGCCTCCACAACATGGACACGGTGAAGCTCCCAGCGGGTCAGGTCCGGATTAATGTGAGAAACACCCAGAATTTCAGAGTAAGGCGTGCCCTTTTCACCAATGCGGTAATTATTGTAGGGAATGTATATTTCCCGCATGCCTTCGTAATTCCAGTTATACCGATCCAGGGCCCCGTTGAAGATATCGGTATCATCGGCAGTACGAAGGTTGTCGGCTGCCGCAATTGGAGAATCGTAACCCAGGTTCGGGGCCCGGCGTACACGACGCTGGCCGGCATTATATCCCCAGCCATTGCGAGGATTGATAATCTGGTTCAGGGTTTCGTGGATAAGGATGGCACCACCGGCCAGACGGGGCGGAGACTGGGTAAACGAGAGGTAGTAGAAAATCACGTTATCCAGCTCTTCTTCACTGCCTTCCGGGTTGTAAAAATTAAAGAAGGCCTCCTGCTGGGAGGTAACGAGGGAATAGTCGCCATCGGTGTGAACCGCCACCTCACTGGATCGACGAGTGACACTGACGCCCCGCCACCGGGTCAGGTGGTTCCAGATCGCCTGCCACGCCTTTTCCTCATTATTGCCGTGCAAAATGGGGAACGGATAGCCGCCAAATGCGCCGTCAAGCCCCTCGCCCTCGCCGACGATCTCCGCGTTCACCGCATTTTCTTTGGTGTTCTCTGCAACCCAGTCAGGAACGGCATGACTACGGCGAGTCTTGTAAACCGGAATCCGGAAGGTGGAGGGATAGGCCTCCAGCATCGCCTTTAAACCGTCAGTAAGGTGCTCGCTGTATTGATCCATGTTGGACGGGTTGATTGTGAACAGCACTTCGTCATCCGGAAACGGATTGATGTGATGCTGGCCACTGCCCTCATACCCCTCCGGTGGTGTGGTCAGACCGCCGTCCCAGGCCGGAATTGTCCCAGCGTCATTCCCCGCTTTGAGGGAGCCAAAGGGTGTCAGGTCCTGCCCCAGCCGTGCAGCCTCACTGGGTGAGACTGCGGCCACAGCTGGCACAGAAGCCACGGAAAGCGCAAACATGCTGCCGAGGAAAAAGTTTTTGTTATAGATCATTTGAAACCTTACTTCCGTCTGGAAGCCCTTGGACGGGCTTTTTATTGTCGTTTCGCGGTCTATCGACTAGTCAACAGATTAGACCATTGGCTAACATTGTCTATCGACCGAAAGTGCGATTTTAGTATTCACGCGGTATTCTCAACCCGCAAGACTCTTATGAACAACCTCATACACATCCCGTGACAGCCCTTCCTTGTCGCGAATTTGCTCAAGAGCGACCTTCATTTGGTCACCATGGACGGGCGCAAACTTCTTCCACCGGGTCAACGGCGTCACCAGGCGTGCCGCAATCTGCGGATTGCTGTCATCCAGCCGTGATACCTGGTCCGCCAGGAAACGATACCCGGAACCGTCCGCTGCGTGGAATGCCGCCAGATTCTGACCGGCAAACACGCCGATGACCGAACGCACTTTGTTGGGATTTTTCCAGTCGAATGCCTCGTGAGACATCAACTGACGGACCTGATCAAGGCTTCCGGTCGATGGGCTTGAAGACTGCACCGAGAACCATTGCTCTACCACCTGAGGATCGCCGGAGAACTGTTGATAGAAGGTCTCAAGGGCCTGTTCACGGTCCGCCACAAAACCGGAGTTCACAAGCGCTCTCAGGGCACCAAGGCGATCGGTCATGTTATACGCTTCCCGGAACTGGCTTACCGCCAGATCCCTGCCCTCTTTATCATCGATGTGGAGCAACCAGGCCAGTGCTGTATTTCGCAGGCTACGACCGGCAATGGCTTCCGGTGTCAGTTCATACGCACCCGTTGTGACGATACGGAGGTAGCACGCCAACAGATCTTCCCTGAGGGAAACCGCAAGATGCGTGAGCACCCTCTCCCGTGCCTGGTGAATAGCCTGCACATCGGGACTATCTGCCAATTCAATCAGATAGGCTTCCGACGGCAACTGCAACATCTTGGCCACCAGAGCCTGGTCCAGAGAGGTATCCGACATCAGATGACGATAGGCAGCCACCAGCCTGGGCTCAATCTCCGCATCGTCCGGAGCATCCACCAGTGATGAAATCACGTCTACCGCCAGCCTCTGCCCTGCATCCCAGCGGTTGAACCCGTCGGAATCGTGGCTCATCAGGAACTCTAGCTGCTCCCTTGTCCAGGGGTAAGCCACACGTACGGGAGCAGAGAACTGCCTCAGCAATGAGGGAACCGGCTGCTCACGGACGTCATTGAACTCGAACGTGTGGCTCGCCTCGGTCAGTTCCAGCACCCGCTCGGTAGGCGCATCATCGTCACCGTCGGCCATCTTCAGTGGAATATCGTTTCCGCTGCTGTCAAGCAGCCCCAGCGCAAAGGGGATGTGCTGGGGCTGCTTGTCTTGCTGGCCGGGTGTATCGGGAATGCTCTGCTCAACCGTCAGATGATAAATACCGGTCTGTTCATCGTAACTGTCGCTGATGTTGAGTACCGGGGTGCCAGCCTGCTCATACCAGAGACGGAATTGAGAGAGGTCACGACCGCTGGCGTCTTCCATGGCTTTGACAAAATCATCCGTGGTGACTGCCTGCCCATCATGACGCTCGAAATAGAGATCACTGCCTTTGCGGAACAAATCGGGGCTCAGCAGGGTGTGAATCATCCGGACTACTTCCGCCCCTTTTTCATAAATGGTCAGGGTGTAGAAGTTGGAAATTTCCATGTACGACGCCGGGCGCACCGGGTGGGCCATGGGACCGCCGTCCTCGGCGAACTGTGCCGTTCTCAGCAGGGTGACGTCCTCGATGCGCTTGACTGTGGGTGAGCCCATGTCGGAGGAAAACTGCGAATCCCGGAAGACCGTAAAGCCTTCCTTGAGACTGAGTTGAAACCAGTCACGGCAGGTGACGCGATTCCCGGACCAATTGTGGAAATACTCATGGGCCACAATCGCCTCGATACGCTGGAACGCCAGGTCGGTGGCAGTTTCCTGGCTGGCGAGAACACAGGAGGAGTTAAAGATGTTCAGGCCCTTGTTCTCCATCGCCCCCATATTGAAATCATCGACGGCAACGATCATGAAGATATCCAGGTCGTATTCCCGGCCGTAGACTTCTTCATCCCAGCGCATCGAGCGCTTGAGTGAATCCATCGCGTGCTCGCATTTCTCTGAGTTGCGCGGCTCCACGTACATCCGCAGGTCAATATTGCGACCAGACAGGGTGGTGAAGGTGTCACGCTTCTCAACGAGATCTCCAGCCACCAGTGCGAACAGGTAACAGGGCTTCGGGAACGGATCCTCCCAGGTGACAAAGTGTCGGCCATCCGCCAGATCACCCCGTTCAACATCGTTACCGTTGGACAGCAGGATCGGATAGGAAGACTTGTCTGCCTCTATCCGCGTACGGAAACGCGACATCACGTCTGGCCGGTCCGGGAAGAAAGTAATACAGCGGAAGCCCTCTGCCTCACACTGGGTACAAAACATCCCCGATGACTTGTACAGACCCTCCAGGCGGGTGTTGTTCTGCGGCTCTATCCAGGTGACCGCCTTAAGCTCGAATGCATCGGGCACCTCGGCAACCACCAGCTTGTCACCGAGATCCTCGTATTGCCCGATTTCCAGGATAGCGCCATCGAGAGCCACCGATTCGAGTTTCAGGCTGTCACCATCCAGCTCAAGAGCACCCCGATTGTCGAACGCCTCCGGATTCCGGCGCAAGGATAGTGTGCTATGAACACGGGCACCGTCTTCATAAAGCTCAAACCTGAGATCCACGTGATCCACCAGAAAATCCGGTACACGGTAGTCTTTCAGGTAAATGGTCTTTGGCTGACTGGTACGCATGGGTTGTCTCCAGAAATTCGTTTCTGTCGGCACGGGTTAACGGTACCGATGCAATGTGTCTCTCGAGCGGATTCAGGTTTTGGGAAATACCCGGAAGCGGACATCATAACCGGTGTATTTACGAATATTGATCACCCCGGTATCGAGCATCAGGTACTGCCCCTTGATGCCCTGGAGTGTCCCTTCCGCCGAAGGTTGCTTATCCAGATTATGGGTTTTGATCTTCTGCGGCCAGACCTCGACCGGGTAACTCAGCCCCAGTCCCTGCTCATCCACCACCTGTAACGCATCTTCCCCGTGGTCCGCTTTCAGCTGCTCAAGGTCATCGGCGATCAATGCCAGTAGCCTGTCACGTTCGGCAGACAGGTCCATCTCGGGTACATCGCCTTTGAGCATGGCACGCCAGTTAGTCCGGTCAGATACATGCTGCTTACAGGCCACTTCAACAAATCCGGCCAGCTGACGGGTAGCCACACGCACCATCGGGATTGCCTCAACCGCGCCCTGGTCGATCCACCGCGTTGGCACCTGGGATGCCCTGGTAATTCCGACCTTCAGGCCCGATGAGTTTGCCAGATACACCACGTGTTCCACCATACAATGAGTCTCACCCCACTCCGGCTCGCGACACGTTCCCTCGTAGTAATGACATTTCTCAGGGCTCATGATGCAGCTGTCGCAAGCCGCGAGCTTACGGAAACAGGGGTAGCAATAGCCCTGACCGAAACTCTTTTTTGTGACGCGGTCACAGTGAATACAACGGATAATCCCATCATAGTCTATCTGTACCGGATACCCGATCGTGTCGTTCAGGGGAATCCGCGTATCTCCAACCTGAATCACATAGTCAACCGGCTGTCCGGCTTCTGCCGGCATCTTCCGGAGCCGGCCACTGACATCCACCAATGCCTTCAAGACTTGACCTCGACAAACTGTGAAGGATCCACATCACCAGAATCGGACGCCTGTTTCACCGACGGATCACAGGCGGTGCCTGCCTTGCTCCCGCGATCCAGGTAACCGACTCGTTCGGTCTCGGGAATACCGTGCAGGTTCTCGTAGTATATTACCGCGCCCAGACAGATCTCGCGCTGTTCCGGCGTTAGCTTGCGGCCATCCGGCCACTTACCCAGCTCAATGGAGCGACGCAGGTTCTGGTAAACCGTTGGATCCAGCCGCTCAATCAGCTCTTCGTATGTCATGGTCTTCTCCTGCAAAACACGTCCAATAAAAATAGTTGCACCGGGTTGACAGACGCAAATGATAATGATTATTATTACATCACCAAATGACGAAGGTCGTATTCATTTGGTCTCTCTCATCAGGAGCAAAAAGCTCTTTTAATGCCCCGCCTTTTGGCGGGGCTTTTTTATGCTCGCACCGCCCGTACGGGCAAAACCACCGCCAAGGCAATACCGGCAATAAAACCACCAAGGTGCGCCTCGTTGGCCATCCGGCCTAACCCCAGCACTTCCGGTAACGGCGTGAACCCGATGACCATCCACACCACTGCGAACGTGACCAATGCCGGAGGAAACTGGAATCTGGGCACACGCCGCTGGCTTAACCAGCAGTACCCGAGAATGCCGTACACCACACCGGACAAGCCGCCAAACAGGGGGCCAGACACGAAATACTGCAGGCCGTTGGACACCAGGCTGGTAAACACAAACAGAGTCACCAGCCTCGCCTTGCCATCAAACCACTCGATCTGGCTGCCCAGAAACCAGAGCATAACCGAGTTGAAAATAATGTGGGTCCAGCTGAAATGCAGAAAATCGGGTGAGATGAGGCGCCAGACCTGACCACTAGTCAGGGTTTCCCTTAAGGCGTACACCCTTGATGACAGGGTATTCCAGTCAAACTGCTGCGGATCAACCATCATCAACAAGGTGGCAAACTGGTTACGCCCCATCCCGGTGAACCAGGCCATCAGTAACGCGAGGACAATGACGCCCAACACCAGCGGCGCATGTCCAGGGGATGGCTGCCAGCGCCCACCACTGTGCACCGGAGACTGGCTGATGGAATTCACGGCATTCCGCAACTCGGGCTCAGACAGGAAACGCTCCAGAGCCCGCAACACCGGTTCGGTATGATCGGGGTTCTCCAGCCACAGCACCTGGAATTCACCCTCTTCAGTAATCCGGTGTCCGACCCCTTGCTCACTCAACCAGCGACTGAACCCCGCCAGGTTGACACTGGTATCAATCTGTTTAACCCGATACACGAACTACCTCGCCACACTGTCTTCGCTGGTTGGGTAATCCGGCTGCTCCGGCCGGTCCACATCCACCCAGACGAATTTGTCTTTTGACAAGGTACGTTCGCCATCCATCCGGTAGGCCACCAATTTACCGTATTTCACGGCACTGTAATCAATACAGGCAACATTGGACTTCAGCGGAGCGGGACTGCCGTCCATCCAGTAATGGCCCACAAATACCGGAGGCTCACTCAGCGGGTAGGAAATCAACTGGCGGCGCTCATCATCAGTCAGCTCCATCCGCGCGACGTCCCGAGGCAGCGGATCCGGCTGAAAGACGACATCAGCATAGGTCTGTGGATTATCAGCCCAGAACTTGGTGCGGAAGAATTCACGCACGTAACCATCCTTGCCGGTGATCTTGACGCCCTCCGGCAATCGCAGGTCGGTTCCCCGCAGCAAGGTGTCCATCACCTGCCCGGCAAAGGACTCAATCGCCGATGAGGCATGGAGAAAGTCCTCATCAATGCAGGCTCCTCCCTGGGCGTGCTTGAATTTTTCGATCAGCTCACCATCCCAGCACGCGTGCACCACACGGAATCCTTCTTCCTCAATAAACAATGGAATGGTGTAAAACCATTCGAGGAATTCGTTCCACTCATGGGGATACGGCTCAAACTGTTCCAGAGTTTCCCGGATCAGGCGATCATGGCGGGCGTTGTGCTCTCGCAACCATTGCTTACCGCTGCCGGGCCGGGCCCGGGTGCAATAGCCCAGGGCATTGTACTCGTGGTTTCCCATCACGATACGGGCTGAACCATGGTCCACCATGTCCCGAACCAGGTGCAATGCCTCACGAATTCGCGGGCCCCGATCAATTATGTCACCGATGAAAATGGCCTGTCGGCGCGGATGCTCATAGATACCATTCACTTTGCGGTAACCCATCTGCTCCAGCAGATGGATCAACGTGTGGGCACACCCATGTATATCGCCGATGATATCGTAACCACGGTTCGCGGTTTTTATCTGTCCTGACATGCTCAACTCGCTGCAATCTCACTGGCCCAGCCCAGCTTACCGCGGCATGTGGCGTAAAAGTTGTGATCCGTAGGATGAATAAGACGGATCTTGAACGGCTTTTTGGTGATGCGGATGATGTCACCGGGAGCGCAGGCAATGTTCATCTGCCCATCGAAACTGATCTGGGGATAGGTTTCGTTAGTTTCACCGATAACCAGTTTGATCTCACTCTTGCCATCCACCACGATCGGCCGGCTACTCAGGGTATGCGGAAACATGGGTACTAGTACAATGGCATCCAGCTTGGGATGCATGATTGGTCCACCTGCGGATAACGAATACGCGGTCGACCCCGTGGGAGTAGCCACGATAAGGCCATCCGAGCGCTGGCTATATACGAAATGTCCGTCAATAAACAGGTCGAAACCAATCATTCGGGTGGACTTGCCCGGATGCAGCACCACGTCATTCAACGCGGTTCCGAATCCCAGCGGCTGGCCGTTGCGCTCCACATTACCATCCAGCAGGAAGCGGGTTTCCTCAATGTACTCGCCCTGAAGCACCTTGCCCAGGCGCTCCTCAAGGTCTGAGGGAGAGATATCAGTCAGAAACCCCAGGCGACCACGGTTGACGCCAAGCAGCGGAATCTTCGATTTGGCCAGTTCCCGTGCGGCGCCAAGCAGGCTGCCATCACCACCAACCACGATCACCAGGTCACAGATCTCTCCCAATAACTTCTTACTGGCCACTTGCAGGCCATGGCCGGGGAGCATGCTGGCCGTATCTTCCTCGATAATGACATGGTAGTGATTATTCACCAGGTACTGTTTCAGCTGGCGCAGGGATTCCACCACCTTGACGCTGCCCATGCGGCCAATAACGCCGATATTCCTGAATTGATCCATGTAACTTCCTGCGGTGTCGGAATGGAGCCGGGCCAGTATCAGAACAAGGCCCGGTGTCGTTCTGGGGACAGTTTAACGAAAGTTACACCGATACTGAAAAAAGAGTCGGTTCAAAGTGGAGATCCGCTCAAGCTGAAACCGACTCACGGTGCTTCTCGCAACGATCATCCGCCCCTGCCCGGAAATCTGCCGGCTGGCTAACCCGCATAACAGGTTCGCCACAGGCGTTACCATCGTCATCTTTATGCAGGCACACCGGGTTCTCATAATGCTCAAGCCACTCCCGATAGGCCGGCTCGTTCAGACCGCAACGTTCCGCCGCATAGGCCACCGGGTTATTGAAATAGGACTCAATGTCGTCATAGGGAAGGGTAATGTGGCCGACACCGGCATGGTAAGCCACCAGGAAGACCGATTGGCGCTGCAGATGCTCCATCACCGAATTTTCCGGTGGTTCCCGGTGTCGCAGTTCGTGATTTTCCTGCTCAAGCGCAACCAGTTTCTGGTCCCGCAACTCCAGCTCTCGCTGCTTACGATCCAGTTGTTCCCGGAGCAACACCAGTTCTGCATCGGAATTGGCACCCTTTCGGACGTCCTGCTCCTCCCCCTGGGCTATCTGCTCCTGCATGGTGAGATATTGCTCGTTGCGCTCCGCCAGTCGCGTCTTGAGCTGCTCATTGCTCAGTCGCTGGCGCTCATACTTCTGCTCAAGCGCTGACATTTCACTGCGCAAAGCCTGCATTTCCAGGCGATGTTCGCGCTGGATGTCTGACAACGAATCCCGATGGACGCTCTGCAGGGTCTTGATGCGAAGCCGCTGCTCCCGGATCAACTGGGCGAGTCTGGCACGATCACCAGTGTCCGACGGCGCCTCCGAAGGCTTCGACTCCGCCGCCAGCACCGGAATATCCTCTTCCCGGGACGGTTCGATTTTGCGGAACTTGAGGGTGTTGGCTTCCACAGCCTTTCGAATCGACTGGAAATGATTGCTTCCAGGCGTCATATCCGGGTCCCAGAGTTCCTCGGCAAACGACGGATCCGGACACTGGCTACGGCACACCAGGCGGATCGGGCCGGCGCCCAGATCCGGCCCTTTTGCACCTTCCAGGGCTAATTTCTCAATGGGCACATTCCAGTGGCTGTCAGCACGCCCTTCCTCATCAAAGTAGATGCGGAAGAAAACCAGCGACCGCACCTGCAGATCCCCACCGAGATCCACCAGCACCGCCTTTACATCCGTTTCCGCCAGGTCGGAAAGACCGACATAGCCATCAAGGAAAGCACCAAACTCCGTCGCACGCATTTGTCGCGACACATTGCTGCCATCCATAAAAAACACCGCCGAATAACCATCGCTCGCCTGGTCGGCAGATACCATTGTTGACTCCCCGCTATTCTGAAACCCGACATCAACCCACGAACACCCCGCAGGTATTCCACATGTCATTGAAGCCGGCACTCTCACCCCGAAGCACTCTGGCTCGGGGCAAGATCTGAAAATCTGACAGACTTCTGAAGGATAGTCTAGCCAGACTGGCGACGGGGAACAGCGAAAAACTGAAACGTTTTGTGATCAGGAGCCTGTGATCAAACCCTAGATCTCCGCCGCCAAGCGACTGCCCTGGTCGATTGCACGCTTGGCGTCCAGCTCCGCTGCGACGTCAGCACCACCAATCAGGTGCACCGGAAGCCCGGCAGCTTCGAGTCCCTGCTGCAGCTCACGCAAGGGTTCCTGACCGGCACAGAGGATGATGGTATCCACTGGCAACAGCTTGTCTTCGCCCTGCTCGGCCCCCTTGGGAGTGACGGTAATGTGCAAGCCCTCATCATCAATCTTGCGATAGGTCACTCCCGGCACCATCTGGACCTGGCGGTTTTTCAGAGAGGTACGGTGGATCCAGCCTGTGGTTTTGCCCAGGTTCTTACCCACTTTGGAGACCTTGCGCTGAAGCAGATAGACTTCCCGCGCCGGTTCGGGGACTTCAGGCTGCATACCCTGGATGCCCCCCCGGTGCTCAACACTGAGATCCACACCCCACTCCCGCATGAAGTGCTCAGAGTCCAGTGCGGCGGACGTCCCCTTGTGAACAATGAATTCGGACACGTCAAAGCCGATACCACCGGCACCGATCACCGCCACTTTCTGGCCTACCGGCTTGCGTTCAAGCAGCGCATCCAGGTAGCCAATCACCTTGGGATGATCTACGCCTTCGATCTCAGGCGTGCGCGGCTCTACACCGGTTGCCAGGACCACGTCATCAAAACCACCGGCCTTGAGCGCGTCCACATCAACTCGGGTATTCAGGCGAACCTCCACACCATGCTTGTCCAGCATGACACGGAAATAACGCAGGGTTTCGTAGAACTCCTCCTTGCCGGGGATACGCTTGGCGACATTGAACTGGCCGCCAACTTCACTCCCCGCATCGAACAGGGTGACTTTGTGCCCGCGCTCCGCAGCCACTGTCGCAAACGCCAGGCCTGCCGGGCCGGCACCGACCACGGCGATGGATTTCGGAGACGCCGTCTTCACGTAGCTGAGCTCGGTTTCATGACAGGCCCTGGGATTCACCAGGCAGGATGTCAGTTTGCCGCTGAAGGTGTGATCCAGACAGGCCTGGTTGCAACCAATACAGGTATTGATCTCATCCGCGCGATCCTCCGCGGCTTTTTGTACCAGATCCGCATCGGCAAGGAATGGACGCGCCATGGACACCATATCCGCATCCCCTTCCGCCAGGATCTTCTCCGCCACATCCGGCATGTTGATGCGGTTGGTGGTCACCAGCGGAACCGACACCTCGTCTTTCAGACGCGCCGTGACCTTGGTGAATGCGCCGCGGGGAACCGACGTGGCAATGGTCGGTACACGGGCCTCATGCCAGCCGATCCCAGTATTGATAATGGTCGCACCGGCTTTCTCGATTTCCTTCGCCAGATGAACCACCTCATCCCAGGTGCTGCCGTCCTCAATCAGGTCAAGCATCGACAGGCGATAGATCAGAATAAACTCATCACCTACCCGCTCACGAACGCGGCGCACAATTTCAATGGGCAACCGGATGCGGTTTTCGTAACTGCCGCCCCAGCGATCCGTGCGATGGTTGGTGTGGGAGACAATGAACTGGTTAATGAAATAACCCTCTGAGCCCATGATTTCCACGCCATCGTAGCCGGCACGCTGCGCCAGTGCGGCACAATCCACGTAATCCTGGATCTGCTTCTCGATACCGGCCTCATCAAGCTCCTTCGGCTTGAAAGGGTTGATCGGCGCCTGAATCGCAGAGGGTGCCACCAGCGTCGGTGCATAGGCATAACGCCCCGCGTGCAGAATCTGCATACAGATTTTGCCGTCCGCTTCGTGGACTGCCTGGGTAATCACCTTGTGCCGGTCGGATTCATCGTCGGTACTCATTTTGGCCGCATGCTGGAACACACCGCCCTCCTCGTTCGGCGCGATACCACCGGTAACGATCAGGCCAGCTCCACCCCGGGCACGCTCTGCGTAAAAGGCGGCCAGGCGATCAAAACCGTGCTTCGCCTCTTCCAGGCCCGTGTGCATGGAACCCATCAGCGTACGGTTGCGCAAACGGGTAAAGCCCAGATCCAGAGGCTCCAGAAGATTCGGGTATTTCTGCACGCCAGGGGTCGCTGCTGCGGTCATATTCTCTCTCCTCAGGTATTTTCCGGGCTGATCGAAAACCACCGCCAGCCCTGTTCATGAGGCTAAACTACCGATGCACCTTGCAATGAACAATATCCCTGAACTACATTTTGATATCTTTTGAAAACATTTGTGGTAAGGCCATCATGGAAACGACATCCGCCCGACGCCGTAACTCACTGGGCGATATCAGCGTCCTCTACGTTTCGGTCCTGATGCGATCCATTGCCGCCGAGGGAAAAAATCCGGCCCCGCTGATGGCGCGATTCCGGCTCAACGACGAGACCCTGGCGTCCCCGGATGCCCGCATCAGCATTCCCCGCTTCATGCGCCTGGGGCAAGCAGCTATTGAACTGACCGGCCAACCGGCCATTGGTTTGACCATGGGCAGCCTGAGCCGGCCGGTTGATGCCGGTATCGCCGGACTGGCTGGCCAATGTGCCGCCACCACCGGGGAGGCGTTGACCACCCTGATCCGCTACAGCCTGCTGACCAGCCACAATAGTCGGGGCGCCTCCCATACCAGTCACCATGGGCAACAGGCACACTTTTACTCCATACGCCCCTACAATGTATTCAACTTCTTTGTCGTGGATTCAGTGCTTGCTGCCTGGACCCAGTTCGTACGGACGGTCAGCGGCCAGCAGGAGGTTCTTGAGCGGGTATCTATCGAATACCCATCGATTGGCCTGGATGAACAGTTTGAAGCGTGGTTTGGCTGTCCGGTCCACTTCGGCGCCGGGAGCAACGGTATCACCCTCGCCCCGGATATACCTCTGCTCCCATCAAAAGCGGCACAGAGCGCGGTTCATGCTGCCCTGGTACGACAATGCGAAGACGCGTTACGGAAAATACGCCACGGCTGGACCACGGGAGACAAAGTCAGGGACCTGCTAACCCCATTACTGCAGGGGGAAACTCCGTCACTGGAAACCATCGCAACCCGCCTGGGAACAACCCCCTGGACGCTGCAACGGCAACTGGCGGAAGAACGGACGGGGTTTAGGGAACTGCTGGATCAAACACGGAAGGATCTGGCGACCGACTATATCCGGGAAACCAGGACATCCCTGGCGGAGATTGCCTGGCTACTGGGCTTTGCCAACCCTGCTGCGTTTCACAAAGCCTACAAACGCTGGTTTGGCATCAGCCCGGGCGAACACCGCAAGCGGTTCTACGAGGAACAGAAAGCAAAAGGGATACGCTGAGCAGACGTCTCAGGGATTGCAGACAACAACAAAAAGTAGGATTAAATCAGGGAAGGAAAATGGCGGAGCGGACGGGACTCGAACCCGCGACCCCCGGCGTGACAGGCCGGTATTCTAACCAGCTGAACTACCGCTCCGCGTTGGCTACCACCTTCAGAACTGAACACCATTTTCTCTTTTGAGATCAGGTTGTTCCGCTCACCACAATCAGGGGCCTGACTGCTTGGTGACAACGAGGGCGCATTATAAAGAGCCCCCCGTTTATGTCAACGATTTTTTCTAAAAAACTTTCCAAATGATAAATGCCTTACATGGCATCAATCATCGCATCCTTGCCCTGCGCGGTTTTGCGGTACTCGATCGGCGTCATACCCGACCAGCGCTTGAACGCACGGTAAAAGGTACTGGGCTCGGAAAAGCCGGTCAGGTAGACAATCTCATCTATCGATTCGTCCGTGGTTGCGAGCAACTGACGCGCCAGCCGGTAACGGAAATCCGCCAGCACCTGGTTAAAGCTGGTCTCGGCCTCGGTAAGCCTGGTTCTGAGCGTTCTGGGCTTTATGCCCAGCCGTTCAGCAACGGCATCCAGTGTCACCTCACCGCTATCCAGAAGCTCCGCCACAATACGCTCAACCTGACCGACAATGTCTTTCTTCTCCAGGCGAGCTACCTGTTCGCTGGCAAAACGCTCATGGAGATCCAGCAGTTCCGGCTCAGCATGGGGAGAGGCATGGGAAAGCATCTCGACCGGGAAATAAAGCCGATTTTCTTCTGCGCCGAAAACCACCTCACAACCGAGAATTTCCTCGGCATGCTCCAGACCGTGATCACGCTGATGCTCGAATTCAATACGTGACGGCTTGAACTCTCCATCAGTGATCGACTGGAAAAAGATAATCAGCCCCTGAACAAAACACTCGTTGAAATGCCGGAGACGGCTGATCTCTTCAGAGGCGGCGTCCAGCACCATGCAGGCGTTATCGCCTTCGATGAAAAAGTCGGTGTTGGCGGCGTCACTCAACAGGCGCTGATAGTTTTGCGCGCGGCGCAGGCCTTCACCAAATGTTGGACTGCTCAAAAAGAGATACTCAAGCACCTGCCCCTTGTAGGCGGGCAACAGCTGCCCAAGGTGCAAACCGATGTCAGGATCACCGGAGACGTCCTCCACTGCCTGCCAAAAATACACCTGTGCGCTGTGGGGAGTTCTTAACTGCTCGGTGTAAACGTATTTTTCATCCACACCCAACCGGCTGAATATTGCATCTGTATCGATACCCTTCCGTTTCATCGCCTCATAGATCAGGCGTAACATCACTCCTGCGTCACGAAGTTCCTGCATAACATCCCGCTTTATAGTTGTGTTTGGAAACCGCCTTGGCCCATCGGACAACCTCCCATGGGAACCAAGTCAATGTCGAATCCAGCCGGGTTTGCCAGACTTTGCTACCTTGGTCTTATATTAGAGCATATCAGGCCAGACACGCACAGTTGTACCAGATTGTTTACACATCTCACCCTTTTGGTCACCAATAAGCTTCTAACTTTTTCAAAATGTTGGAGATTTCTCAATATGTCCGATGTGTCTATTTACCACAGCCATCCCCCTTCACTCTGGTCACTGTATGGCAAGGCCATACTGCCCAAGGGCCAGACATCCAATGGTGACCCGAAAATTCCTGGCCTCAGCGTCAGTCTGGTTGGCGTCAGTACGGCCAACGATAACCTGAAACGCTACCAAAAGGTATGCGGTTTTTCGCGGCAAACCCACGCCCCGATCACCTGGCCCCATATACTGGCGTTCCCGCTCCACCTCAAGCTCCTGACAGAAAAAGCCTTTCCACTGCCACTGCTGGGGCTGGTGCACCTGCGCAACACCATCACCCAACACAGACCCATCGGCATTGGTGAAACACTGGATATCGATGTTCGACTTGATGGACAAACGCAGGGGACCAAAGGGCTGGAATTTGATCTGGTCACTGAGGCCCGCTCGGCAGGAAAACTGGTGTGGGAAGAAGTCAGTACCAACCTTTTCCGCCAACCCCAACAAGGTGACAAGGGCAAGCCCGGAAAACCGCCAGAGCTGGAGCGCTACCCCAACACCCTGAGCATCAATGCGCCTGAGTCCATCGGCCGTCAGTACGCCAAGGTATCCGGGGATCGTAACCCGATCCACCTGCATGCGCTAACCGCCAAGGCGTTCGGATTTCCACGGGCCATCGCCCACGGTATGTGGAGTAAAGCGCAGGTGCTGGCATTGCTTGAGCAGCAAGCCGGCTGGAAACATGAGGCAGTATCGGTTTCCTGCCAATTCAAGAAACCGCTCTTTTTGCCGGGCACCGCCCAGCTCAACTGGCAAACCGGAGAAGGAAACTGGGACTACCAGTTGCTGAACGCAAAGGGCGACGCCCCTCACCTCACCGGGAATATCACCTGGGGCTAGGCGCTAGGCGTCCTGCCCGGTTGATTCGTTAACCCTGCAGGGGTTTCCCTCGGCGCCCGCAACGGGAAGCGTGAAGAAAAAGCGGGCGCCGCCGTCCGCGGGTCTTTCAAACCCGATATCTCCCCCCTGCGCCTGAATCAGCGAACGGCACATGGAAAGCCCAATACCCATGCCTTCTTCCTTGGTCGAGTAGAACGGCAGAAAAAGCTTCTCCTCTGCGTCCTCCGGCAGCCCGGTGCCGTGATCCCTCACCTCAATTCGTACACAGCTACTGCCAGACATGGCCGCAGTTACTTCCACGGGCACCGAGACACCAGCACTGCCCGTGGCCTCCAGGGCATTACGAATCAGGTTCAGAGCCACCTGTTGCACCTGTATCGGGTCCGCCAGAACGTTCCGAACGTCCTCCGCCACAGTGACCTCAATCCCGCCTTCGTTATTGCGCATGTCCACCTCAGCAAACTGCCGGGTGTCTTCCAGCAAAGCCGTCACCGACAGAACTTCCTTGCCGGTAGCGGGTTTTTTCATGAAACGGCGGATACGACGGATAATCTCGCTTGCCCGGTGGGACTGTGCTTCGATCTTGTCGAGGGTCTCCTGCAACAGATCACGGTCCAGAACTTCTTTCGCCATCAGTCGCTTGGCGACACGGGCATAATTGGTGATGGCGGTCAGTGGCTGGTTGACCTCATGGGCAAAGCCAGCGGCCATTTCACCCATAGTGGACAGCCTTGAAGCATGCGCAAGCTGGTCCCGCTGTTCTTGCACGATGGCCCTGGCATCTTCCAGCGCCTGTTCGTTTTCAAGTTCCGCGGTAATATCCCGGAAGACAACAACCGCACCGCGAAGTTCTTCGCCATCCAGCTTGGGGGTGGAACGGCATTCGGCGGGGAAAGAGGTTCCATCCGGCCGACCCATGACGATATCCCTCTGGTTCTCGGGAATACCCTCGCTACAGGTTGACCGCACCGGATGCTGACTGGTGCCCGCATCATCGTTGGCGGTGCAGTGAAGTTCAAAGAAATTACGACCAATCAGTTCTTCCGTCGGGGCCCGCATAATCAATGCAGCGGCGGGGTTGGCAAAAACGATGTTGCCTTCGGCATCCAGGCCGTAAATCCCCTCACTGATGGAGTTCAAAATACGTGCCTGGTCACTCTCCAGTTGCCGGTTGCGCTCCTGCAGTTCCCGCTCGAGACGAATAACGCGGGCGTGAGTCTTTACCCGGGCGATGACTTCCTGAGCCTGGAACGGTTTGGAAATATAATCAGCACCACCAAGGGCAAACCCCTTGACCTTGGCCTGAACGTCATCCAGGGCCGACAGGAATACCACGGCACAGTCTGAGGTGACCGGGTCGGCTTTCAATCGTTCACAGACCTGATAGCCGTCCAGCTCCGGCATCATGATATCCAACAGGATCACTTCTGGCTGGTGGCGGTGGGCCAGGTCCAGGGCTTTTTGGCCGTCATTGGCAATCAGCAGGCGGTAGCCTTTGTCCTTCAGGGTTTCATAGAGGACTTTGAGGTTCTGCGGATTATCGTCCACAAGCAGAACCGTCACCTCTACAGTCTCGATGACAGCTTCAGTCATATAAACAGGGCCGGTTGAAATGTTGACCGTATCATGCCGGCCAATTCAGCGGGCGTCGATAAGGTCCTTTACGGACAGAACCATACGAACGAGGTGCGCCAGGGAGTGGGTGCCCATCTTGTGCATTACCCGGGAACGATGGATCTCGACGGTGCGCTGACTGATTTCCAGCTCAATGGCGATCACTTTATTGGCCTGTCCCGCGATCATCCGGTCCATGATCTCGTGCTCCCGCGGTGTCAGGCTCTTAATGCGCTTGATGATTTCCTGCTTCTCATCCAGAGATTTCCGTTGTTCAAGATCCTGCTCGAGAGCGGCTTCAATTTTCTCCAGCAAGGCCTCTTCGCGGTATGGCTTCTGGATAAAGTCCACCGCGCCCTCTTTCATGGCATCCACCGCCATGGGCACATCACCGTGACCGGTCACGAAAATAATCGGCAGAATGGAGTGTTTGTCATTGAGCTTTTTCTGAAGCTCCATGCCATCCATCCCAGGCATGCGGATATCCAGCACGATACAACCGGCCATTTTCTCGGAGTAATCCCGCAGAAAAGCCGTGGCGTTCTCGTAGGTCTTTACCGGCTTGCCATCGGACTTGAGCAGCAGCTCCAGGGAATCCCGGACGGCCTCATCATCTTCTACCACGTAAACGGTTTGCTGGATATCAGTCATGTGATCTTATTCTCCTGTCCTTTATTATCATTGCCGGTCAGTGAATTGACGGGTCTTTCTGGTCATCCCGTGAGTGTTCCTGGCGTTCATGTTCGCGCATTTTCTCGAGACGTTGCTGGATAATGCCAAAAACACTCTGCTTCGGGTACCGACCCTTGGTGTCGGCCCTGCCTGCGGGCTTGCCCAGCAGCAATGTGATCGCCTCTTCCGCACGACTGACCGAATAAACCGCAAACTGGTCCTTGCGCACGGCCTGGACCACCTCGCTGTCCAGCATCAGGTTCTGCACATTGGTCGCCGGAAGGACGACCCCCTGGCTCCCCGTAAGGCCGCCCTTGAGCTGACAGGTGTGGAAAAAACCTTCAACCTTCTCGTTGACGCCACCAATCGGCTGCACCTCGCCAAACTGGTTCACCGAACCGGTAATTGCCAGATCCTGGCGAACCGGCAGTCCGGACAACGCCGACACCAGGGCACACAACTCGGCCAGAGAGGCACTATCGCCATCCACTTCCCCGTAGTTCTGCTCGAAGGTCAGGCTGGCAGACAGATGCATGGGATCGTTGACCGCAAAATGAGCCGCCAGCCAGGAACTGAGAATCATCACCCCTTTGGAATGAATATTCCCGCCCAGTTTGACGTCCCTTTCTATGTCCATGACGGCGCCATCACCATAATAGCAGGTGGCGGTAATACGGTTTGACAGCCCGAACTCAAAGCCTCCGGTAGAGAGCACCGACAGAGCATTTACCTGCCCGACGCAGGTACCCTCAGTGGATACGAGCGTGGAGCCATCACGGATGGCATCGTAGAACTGATCGCGAATGCGGCTGCTGCGATACTTCGCACTTTCCAGTGCCCGTTCCACATGAATATCCTGGATGAGGCGGGCACCGGCCTGGCGGGCCCAGAAATCCGATTCCCGCAGCAGGTTGGCAATATCCGCCGCGTGCAGGGAAAGGCGATCCTGGTGATCGGCCATACGGGCACTGTATTCGATGATCCGCGCCACCGCCTTATTGTTGCAGTGAAGCAGGTCCTTCTCACTGACCAGACTGGCAATGAATTTGGCGTACAGGAGCTGGCTGTCATCGGTGCGGTACATTTCGTTCTCGAAATCCGCGGTAACCCGGAACAGCTCGGCAAACTCGGGATCGTAATCCTGCAGTAACATCCAGGTTTCGCGGTCACCAAATAACACAATCTTGACGTCCAGGGGAACGGCTTCCGGCTCAATGGAAATGGTCCCGGACAGGGTCATTTCCCGCTCAAGGGAATTAATCTGGATTGACTTGGACCGCAACGCCCGCTTCAGGCCATCCCAGACAAAGGGCTGCTCCAGCACCTTGATGGCATCCATCAGCAGGTAGCCACCGTTAGCCCGGTGCAGGCTGCCCGGACGAATCAGGGAGAAGTCGGTGAACACCGTCCCCTTGTAGGTCACGTTCTCCACATAACCGAACAGGTTGTGATAGGTCGGGTTGTCCTCCACCACTACCGGCACTTCATCTGTTTTCTGATGCACCAGCACGTTGACCAGATAGCGACGGGGCATTTTCTTGTCCAGGGAGGCATAGGCAATGGCGGCCTGTTCCTCGTTATCTTCCAGGAAGATATCCAGACTGTCTGCCAGATCCTGTCTTACCGCCTCGAAATAGGCCACCACTTCCGGGAGATCCTTGTACTTGGCGATTAACTCGTCCAACTGGTGCCCGGAAATGCCCTCCAGGGTTTCCTGATTCAGGGCCTGCTGTTTCTCGGCATATTCCTGCTCCCAGTCCGCCAGCTTGCGCAGCGCCTGGCGCAGTTTCTTCTCCAATTTATTGATGGATTCCTCAAACTTGTCGCGTTCCTCATCGCTCAATGCCTGGAACGACTCGGCGGTATGCGGTTCTTCTCCATTCATCGCCACCAGGCGATAGCCGCCCGGTGTTGTCACGGTCAGGCTTACTTTCTTGCGTTTCGCCTGATTCGCCACTTTTTCCAGCTCGTCTTCCTGCTTTTTGCCGTACTCGTTCTTGAGCTGTTCGGAACGTTCCAGAAAGCTGTCGCTGTCAAAGGTCTGGGGAATCATCTTCATAAGCCGCCCCATCAACCGCTCCATGTCCTGTTTCAGGGCGTTGCCTTTACCCGCCGGCAAACGAAGCAGCTTCGGTATCCGGGGCTCCTCGAAATTGGCGACGTAACACCAGTCGTGACTGCTGTGCTCGGTGTCCACATGGTGTTCGAGATAACGGAGCATCATGGTGCGCTTGCCCAAGCCGTTACGGCCGACAGCATAGACGTTGTAACCGCTATGGGGCATGGCCAGGGCAAAACGGACGGCCTCCTGAGCGCGGTTCTGGCCAACGATTTCAGCCAACGGCTCCAGTTGCCGGGTGGTCTTGAAAGGCAAATCTTTTAGGACACAGGCTTTGTATAGCTGATGCAGGGACAGTGACTTCAAGGTTCGGTCCTGTAACGGTCTGAATGCTTTGACGATTCCCCTTTCGGGTGTGAAACGCCAAACGGGTTAGTTCCATGGCCGGTCATTGTAGAATCTGCCGCCCGCTATGTCGCGTTCCCACTGAAGATTTCTCGAGTCCAGTCGGACAATCCTGTTTATGTTATTCAGTTCACAGTTTCACGAGTGGTCATTTTTCAGACAGCCGCTCCGGAACTAGACTTTCCCTCCCGGCGGATGCCCGGAAACAGAATAATCAGAAGTTTCGCAACGGATGCACCTATGACGAATGATTCCGCAGACCGCAGAATCAAGGATCGCTACCCAGCCATGTGCCTCAGGGTTCGGTTACGGGAACGACGCTTTTTCGGTCGCGGCCGGAAGCCCGTGGCGGTTACCTGTCTGGATATGAATCGTTACGGGATGGCGGTTCTGTGCCCCCGCCCGGTGGACCCGGGAACCACCCTGCACCTGGACTTCGATGGCAAATACATTTCTGAATCCCGGGTCACTGCGGAGGTGATAAGTTGCCAACCGTTCCAGACCGGGTACCGGCTCAGCCTTCATTTCAGCTATTGCTTTGATCGAAAACGGTATTCCAGGGCCGTGGACAATGCCCTGTCCCGGATTGAAGGCTTTTACAATCGTTGTGTCTAGTGCCCGCTACAGCAGACCGGCATCCAGACTGGCGGCCACGTACATCCCCAATTCCCGGCACTGTTCCTCGAAATCGGGGTTGTACTCCCCGCGGCAGATTAGTGGCTGCTGAACCAGTTTCCAGCGCAGGCCGGTGGTGATGCTTTCGATGGCGCGGTTGGTGCCAGTGCCATCGTGGCCAGCGCGGATGTAGTAGGCAAAGGGCAGGCCCTGGGTCAGTTCCAGGCAGGGATAGTAGCTGCGGTCGAAAAAGTCTTTGAGGGCGCCGCTCATGTACCCGAGGTTTTCGGTGGTGCCGAGGATGATGGCGTCGCAATTGAGGATGTCATCGGGGCCAGCTTCCAGCGGTGCCTTGACCACTACTTCGACGGCCTCGATGTCTTCATGGCGGGCGCCTTCTTTGACGGCATCGCGCAATCGAAGGGTATTTGGGGAAGGCGCATGGGCAACAATTAACAGCTTTTTTGTTTCAGCCATAATTCAAACCTTCCCAAATAGCTTCCCTGACTCCTGGCCAACCTCGACCAAGGTGCCTGATCGGCACAAAACCTTCCCTTCCGGGAAACGCTACAAGCACATCCATGTGCGCTTGATCTCCGGCCATCCATGGCCTCCGACATTCCCGGAAGGGAAGGTTCTGCGCCGCTCTCCAGATTCCGCGCATGATAGCCAGGAACTTGAAGAGCCTGAAAGGCAAAATTGATTAAAGCAGCTCACCATTGGCTTCCGCCGGCTCTTTTGCTGCTGCCTCTTCTTTCTTGGAAACCGGCTTCGGCATCAGCTTGTCACGCACCTTGGCTTCGATTTCGTGGGCGATTTCCAGGTTTTCTTCAAGGTACTTGCAGGCATTGGCCTTGCCCTGGCCGATCTTGTCGCCGTTGTAGGCGTACCAGGCACCGGACTTGTCCACGAAACCTTCTTTCACGCCCATGTCCAGCACTTCGGCCATGTGGTAAATACCCTTGCCGTACATGATCTGGAATTCGGCCTGTTTGAACGGTGGGGATACCTTGTTCTTGACGACTTTTACGCGGGTTTCGTTGCCTACGACTTCGTCGCCGTCTTTAACGGCACCGATGCGACGGATGTCGAGACGAACGGATGAGTAGAATTTCAGGGCGTTACCGCCGGTAGTGGTTTCCGGGCTGCCGAACATGACACCGATCTTCATGCGGATCTGGTTGATGAACACCATCAGACAGTTGGCGTGTTTGACGTTACCGGTCAGCTTACGCAGGGCCTGGGACATCAGGCGGGCCTGCAGGCCAACGTGGCTGTCACCCATTTCGCCTTCGATTTCCGCTTTTGGCGTGAGGGCCGCGACAGAGTCGACGATGATGACGTCCACCGCGTTGGAGCGCACCAGCATATCGGCAATTTCCAGAGCCTGCTCACCGGTGTCCGGCTGGGAAACCAGCAGCTCGTCGACATTCACGCCCAGCTTTTCGGCATACACAGGATCCAGGGCGTGCTCGGCGTCCACGAAGGCGCAGGTTTTGCCCTGTTTCTGGGCTTCCGCAATCACCTGCAGGGTCAGCGTGGTTTTACCGGAGCTTTCCGGGCCGTAGATTTCGACAATCCGACCGTATGGCAGGCCACCAATACCGAGGGCAACATCCAGCCCAAGGGAACCGGTGGAAACCGCAGGGATGGCTTCACGGGGCTGATCGCCCATTTTCATGACGGCGCCTTTGCCGAACTGACGTTCAATCTGGCCCAGTGCTGCGCTCAATGCTTTTTTGCGGTTGTCTTCCATCGGTGCGAAACCCTCATTCCTGTATATTTGAACAGTATTAAAACATAACCCGTCGGCGAGACCAACCCCTGTTTTCAGGCAGACTCGACAAACTCTGTAACACCTTGAAGGACATACAAAACGGCCTGTCTTCGGACCTCATCCCGGTTGCCAGGGAAACACTCCACCCTGGCCACTGTATTGTCCGGACTGCTGCCCCAGGCAAACCAGACAGTGCCCACCGGCTTGTCTTCACTGCCGCCCCCGGGGCCTGCCACACCGCTGATCGCCACCGCCACACTGGCACCAGTGGCGACCAGCGCACCAGCGACCATTTCCCGTACTACAGGTTCGCTGACGGCACCATGCTTTTCCAAAGATTTTCCGGTAACACCCAGCAGCTTTCTTTTGGCGTCGTTACTGTATGTCACTAATCCCGCTTCTACATAAGCGGAGGATCCGGCGCGGTCGGTCAGTACCTTGGCAACCCAGCCACCAGTGCAGCTCTCAGCCGTGGCGATCGTGCGCTCCCGGCGGATCAATTCTTCTGCAAGACGATTCCCGGCATCCGCGAGTTGCTCATCGGTAACAGACATAATCCTTTTCCTCGTTTCATCCACAGCGTTATTTTCTTACAATCCCCGACTCTGTTTAAAGCCAATGATTCGGACGCCTTCATGTCAGTAGCCCAGACCGACCTATCCCAGCACACCCCGATGATGAGGCAATACCTCAAAATCAAAGGCGAACACCCGAATGAGCTGGTGTTCTACCGGATGGGCGATTTTTACGAGCTGTTCTACGATGACGCCAAAAAGGCGGCGGAGCTGATGGACATCACGCTTACGGCCCGTGGTCAGTCCGGTGGCAACCCGATTCCCATGGCCGGGATTCCGTTCCATTCCGCTGAAGGATACATTGCACGGCTGGTCAGGGCAGGTCAATCCATCGCCATCTGTGAACAAATTGGTGATCCGGCCACGAGCAAGGGGCCAGTGGAGCGACAGGTGGTTCGCATCGTTACCCCCGGCACCCTGAGCGACGATGCCTTCCTGGAAGACCGCCGGGACAACCTGCTGGTGGCCATATTCAACCACCGGGAGCAATTCGGCTTTGCCTCCCTCGACATCTCAAGCGGACGTTTCGCGGTATCCGAACTGGAGAACCCGGAAGCCCTGCAGGGAGAGCTCCAGCGCCTGCGCCCGGCGGAAATCCTGATCAGTGAGGATTTCCCCTACCAGGAACTGCTCGAAGGATTCACCGGCATTCGCAGGCAGGGCCCCTGGCTCTTCGAGTCCGACACCGCCCGCCGAGTCATTACCCAGCAACTCCAGGTACGGGATCTTATCGGTTTTGGCTGCGAGGAACTGACACTGGCGATCTGTGCCGCTGGCTGCCTGCTGCAATACGCCCGGGAAACCCAGCGCACTGCCCTGCCCCATATTCGTAAGCTGACTCGCGAGCGCCGCGAGGAAGCCGTTATTCTGGACGCCACCAGTCGTCGCAACCTGGAAATAGACACCAACCTGATGGGCGGCCACCAACATACGCTCGCCTGGGTGATGGATAGAACCGCCACCTCCATGGGTGGCCGCGAACTGCGTCGCTGGCTCAATCGCCCCCTGCGGGATGTGGAGGTGGTACAACAGCGCCAGCAGGCGGTCTCCGCCCTTCTGGACGGTTTCCACTACGAGCCGGTACACGATCTGCTGAAAACCGTAGGGGATATTGAACGGGTACTTGCCCGGGTCGCTCTACGCTCAGCCAGGCCCCGGGATCTGGCGCGACTGAGAGATGCCTTTCAGGCCCTGCCGGACCTGCAGGAAGCATTGAAACCGGTCAACTCCCATCACGTTGTCAAACTCGCCTCCATCATCGGGGAATACCCGGAACTGGCGGACCTGCTGGAACGCTCCATCATTGATAACCCGCCCGTGGTGATCCGGGACGGCGGTGTGATCCGCGAAGGCTTTGACGAGGAACTGGACGAGCTGCGCAACATCAGCGAGAACGCCGGTCAGTACCTGCTGGACGTCGAGACCCGGGAGAAAGAACGTACCGGCATCACTACTCTGAAGGTAGGCTATAACCGGGTGCACGGTTATTACATTGAAATCAGCCGCGCCCAGTCCGATCAGGCACCGGTGGACTATATACGCCGCCAGACCCTGAAGAACGCCGAGCGCTTTATCACCCCCGAGCTGAAGGAGTTCGAGGACAAGGCCCTGAGCGCCAAGAGCCGCGCCCTGGCGCGGGAAAAATCCCTCTACGATGAAGTGCTGGAAACGGTCGCTGCTGAACTGGCGCCCCTGCAGGATGCCGCCCAGGCCCTCGCCGAGCTCGACGTCCTGAGCAACTTTGCCGAGCGTGCCACCAGCCTGCGCTTCTGCGCGCCGGAATTCAGCGAAATGCCCGGTTTTGATATCGAGGAAGGCCGCCATCCGGTGGTGGAACAGCTCCTCAGCGAGCCCTACGTCCCCAACGACCTGTTGATGGATACCCAGCGGCGCATGCTGGTGATTACCGGTCCCAACATGGGTGGTAAGTCCACCTACATGCGCCAGGCGGCACTGATTGCCCTGCTGGCCTACACCGGCAGCTTTGTACCGGCCAACCGCGCCATCGTGGGGCCGGTGGACCGCATCTTTACCCGCATGGGCTCCTCAGATGACATTGCCGGCGGTCGCTCCACCTTCATGGTGGAAATGACGGAAACCGCCAACATTCTCCACAACGCCACCGAATACAGCCTGGTGCTGATGGACGAGGTGGGGCGTGGCACCAGTACGTTCGACGGCCTGTCCCTGGCCTGGGCCACGGCCGAACACCTGGCGAAGGAAACCCGCTGCTACACGCTGTTCGCCACCCACTACTTCGAGCTGACACAACTGGCCGAAGAGCTGCGGCATGCGGTCAACGTGCACCTGACCGCCACCGAACATGACGACAGCATTGTGTTCCTGCACAACGTTCACGACGGCCCCGCCAGCCAGAGCTACGGCCTGCAGGTGGCCAAACTCGCAGGGGTACCCCAGGATGTCATCCGTAATGCCCGGGCTCAGCTGACTCACCTGGAAGGCAACAGCACGCCGGTAAACCCGGTAACACCGGCACAGCAAACCACCAGTGAACCACAGGTGAAAGAAGCCGTCTGGCAGGGCGATATGTTTGCCAGCCTGGAGCCAAGCGCGGTGGAGGAAGCCCTGAAATCATTGGACGTGGACGATCTGACGCCCCGGGAAGCGCTCAACCGGCTGTACGAGCTAAAGGAACTGATAGAAAAATAGCGGCAAAACCGGCCGGATTGACCTATGTAATAAGTTTATAGCGGCCTGATGCTTGCGGGAGCCGGGGCCGCTCCCTACAATATCGCGCACTTCATATTATAAACTGATGAGACTGACCACTGGACCAGGAATCAAACTATGGCCTTTATCGTTACTGATAACTGTATCAAGTGCAAATACACCGACTGCGTAGAGGTATGTCCGGTTGACTGCTTTTACGAAGGCCCGAACTTTCTGGTGATCGACCCGGACGAGTGTATTGACTGCGCCCTGTGTGAACCAGAATGCCCCGCTGAGGCAATTTTCTCTGAAGATGAACTGCCCGCCGATCAGGTCGAGTTTGTTGAGCTCAACGCTGACCTGGCAGCCAAATGGCCGAACATCACTGAGAAGAAAGATCCGCTTCCGGACGCGGAAGAATGGGATGGCAAACCGAACAAGCTCCAGTACCTGGAGAAGTGATTAGGTTATAGACGCCACATCGTCGCAAGACGTATGTCTGAAAAGGGAAGCTTCGGCTTCCCTTTTTCTATGCCAGCTCCATGCGTCGCCATCAATTCATTGCCAACTTTGCGCCAATAGCCACAAAGAACCCACCGGTCAGTGCATTCAGCACTCTCTTCACCCGAACACTGGCCCCCAGGGCTCTGAAGCTGACAACAACCCACGCCAGCCCGCACTGCCAGAGCATCGCCAGCAGAAAATGCACGCCCGCCAGAATCAACGATTGCTGGAACGCATTACCGGAGGGGTCAATAAACTGTGGCAACAGCGCCATATAGAAGAGCGCGGTTTTAGGGTTGAGAACATTGGATAACAGGCCTTCCTGAAAGGATATCCGATGGGAAACGGCCCGCCTGACCACCGGGGATTCAGCGACGCGGGGCTTATCTTCCCGCCTCATGGCCTGTCGCAGAGACGCAATACCCAACCACACCAGGTAGCAGGCACCGGCCCACTTGAGGGCGGAAAACGCCCAGGCGGTTTCCACCAGGAGGATCGATATACCCAAAGCGGACAATGCGGCATGAATGAAGAGGCCACTGCAAATACCCACACTGGTCACGCAGCCATCCTTCAGACCGCCACGGCCGGTATTACGCATGACCAAAAGGCTATCGACGCCTGGCGTCACAGTCAGCAGCGTTATAGCGACCAGGTAGGCCCAGAACAGTTCCGAAAACACAATTGCCCCCCCACTCAGACGCTGGAGGCTCCTGCGATCAGGCCTCCGGTGTGAGAATCTTTCGCGCCGCGGCGGATTTATAGAACGGTGACAGACGGCGGCGAACCAGGGCCTCAACATAACCCTCTTCCCGCAAAACGTCCACAATTGGCAGTATGAAGCTATCGACCTCTGCCATGATAACCTCCCTGGTAACACCAACGTCATTCAGCAGGTCGGTAATGGGGCGGTCACCGTATTTGGCAAACAGGTGAGACACCACCGCCCTGACACACCCCTCAAAATACGGCGTTTGGCGGAACTGCAGCCAGAACTCGTATCCCATGACCACGAATTCCTGCAACTGGATGTCCCCCAACCCTTCATGCAAGTCTTCAATGGTGCGATCTTCCACTGCTACCCAGGCCGCCATCACGCTATCCCTCAACTCGTCGTCAGTCAGAGCGCGGTGCAGGAACTGTTCACTGCGGCTGATCAATCCGGGCAGGCTGTCGGAGAGCCAGGCCTTGATGCGCCTCTCAAAGGTCTCGTCCAGACCGGGCACGGCCCTGTTGGCCATACGCTTGCCAAATTTCATTACCGATCCGACCGCGGGGACCGACTTGGTAATCAGGTTGTCTTCATAGAGGTAGTTCACCAGGCCGTGATACACCACATTGGAAACCAACTCCTGATAGACCGGGTGGGCCATGATTTCGCTGATGACCCGCTCACGCTGCTGCCGCAACTCCAGAGCCTCCTCAAGGAAACCGGTGGCCTGGTCGCGGGTAAAGATCTCACCCAGGGTCGTCTCCGTCTGCACGGAGGCATTCAACACTTCCGTGGCCATTTCCGCAGCCATTTCAGGAAGTCCGTCACCCAGCTCCATATTCACGACAATACGCTGAATCACGCCCATCACCTGATCTTCAGAGGTAATCCGTCCGAGCGTAACCTCATCGGCATAGTTCAGCAGCTCACCGACTTCATTTTCTACAAACTTGCGCAGCTTTGCGCCTTTCAGTGCCGCCAGTTCGAATTTTATATGCTGCTCAAGCAGCTCATTGGCGAGATCCGTGTTGGCTTTTGTCATGGTGTCAGCTGTCCTGTTTCTGGAATGAGGTCCGATGACCAGAGGCTAACATGAAGACCGGCGGGAAAGGTTTGCCAAAATTACCGGGAGGCGGGTGCGGCCGGGTCAGTTGCCACCGACCGCACTGCAGAAAGCTTATTACTGAAAATCCTTGAAGTGATGCGGCTCCGCTGCCAGGCACAGGCAGAGACTGCCGGGCCCCACATAGATACTGCTGGTGATCCCCATCTGGGACAATAATAATTCCACACCATGGCGTTCACACACATCCCGAAGATTATTGAGTCCGGGAAGGTCCTCAATCTCGGACCAGCTTAATCCGCAGGAAAGACTCACATAGGGCGTCAACAACCCCGCCTCAACCCTGGCGGCGGCATAGTTCATCACTTTCTCAACCGCGACATTGAAATCCCGCGTTTTCGCCACCGGTTCGCCAATGGCCCCTTTGCCAAAAATAACCGGAGTGATATTCAAAGCCTTGCCCAAAAACGCTACCAGGGCAGACACACTCTTGTCGCCCCGACGGCGGGCTCGCTCGCGGATGTAATGCAAATCACGGGGAATAACGCAGGTATATATATTGTCCGTAAAGCTATCCACTTGATGACGCAACGCATTCTTCGACAGTTTCTGTCCGATCAAATGGACCGTATGCGCCGCGAGCAAGCCCTGCCCTGCGAATATCTGCTTGCTGTCAATAACACGCATGGAAAACCTGCCTTCCCGTCCAGCGGCTTTCCGGGGCTCATGATAATGCGCCATGACGCCGTTCATTGCTTCTGATGCATTCTGATAAATCAAACTTCGCGTTCTGGTAACTGTTTCACAGATCGCCAAATCGTACTGTGTCACAATTTTTTCCATGAACAGATCGTGAATCTGCTCAGGCGTGAATGCCTGTGTTTCGGCGTGATGGCCACGTTGCAACAAACCGCTCTGATAGAATTCCTGGGTAGTAACAGGATCGTGATTATCAATATAGGTTTGACCGTCAATGACGGCGGTGACGGGAAGTATAAAAAGATCGTGCTTGCGACTAAATTCAAAGGGCAAGTCGCACGCAGAATCCACGATTAAACCAACTCGCATCGGTGCCTCCAGGTACGGGATATTCCCAAAAACGGGATTCCCTTTTTATTGTCGTTGTTTTAGGCAGCGGCCAGGCTTGCATACAGTAATCACTGTTTTCAGCAATCAGCTCTTACGCATCCGGCGCCAAGTTTTCCAGCTCCCGCAGATTGTCCTCCAGAAGTGAACGGTTATCCTGCTGCCATGGGTGAAATCCTTTACGGAAATAGGCCAGGAAATCCGGCAGGCATTGACGCAACACCCCGGGTTTACCCCAAAGGAAATTCAGTCCGCCAATCCAGGTCCGCAGACTCCAGAGTTTGCCGTCGGTTTTCAGCAGGCTACATGTATTAACGAAGGTGTACTTGAAAAAGTTCCAGGTCACGAACAAGAAGACAACACGCCTTAGCCTCTCATTGCCAATGCAATGACGATAGACATCAAAGGCAACGGATTTGTGCTCGGTTTCCTCAATGGCGTGCCAGCGCCACAAGGCCCTCATGGTCGGTGTTGCGCCGTCCATCCACTCGGGATGGCTCAGAATGGCATTGGCCAACACCGCGGTGTAATGCTCAGCGCCGCAGGTACCTGCGAGCTGTCGGCTTGCGGGAAGGCGGGCCACCCATTGCATATGTTTGCGGAATCGACGGTCCAGCCCATCAATATCATAGCCACGGGCTTTCAGAGCCTCGTTATAGCTCTTGTGCTCGCGGCTGTGTAACGCTTCCTGACCGATAAATCCGCGAATCTCCTCCGCCAGCTTGGGATCATCAATCCTGTCCCGGTAATGGCGCACCGCATTGATGAATTGCTGCTCACCGTCCGGAAACTGCAGGGATAATGCGTTGAAAAACGCGGTACGGAAGGCATCGTTACCGTGCCATAGAGTCTTGAGGTCCTCGGCGACGTCAAACCGCAGGTGCCGGGGAGCAACAGATACGTCGTCAGGTGTCGAGCTGATGGTCATGATTGCCTCCGGTTTTTATGATTATGAGATGGCGGACGAAAAACAATCAGCCATGTCAGTTTAAACCTGAAAAGCAAAAGGAAGGAAGTCGACAAGGAGCAAAATCGGACAATTTGTCACGAAATGACATTTAGTCAAAAAGGGGGGTATGGCGTTGCCGATACCCCCGAAGGACACACAGGGATTGGGTTGCCTCCGGTGCAGAAGCCGGAGGCAACCGGTTTAGTGCTATTCTGCGACTTGCGCACCCGGCGCTTCGGGGTCAGCAGTGAAGCCAAGCAATTTGGTGCGCTCAATCAGCAAATAAAGAACCGCGCCAGTGGCCAGCCCCCAGCCTGCGCCGTAGACAGCTAGTACCACACCCATGGTGCCGGCTATTCCACGTTCGGTATTGTTTTCCAACTGCTCCAGCCCCACCATCAGGCAGATGTAACCGGTCAGCAACAGGGTCAGGGACAGCGCAATGGGCAGCACCGGTTGAAAGAAACTCACCAGCGGCAGCATGAACAGCGCGATAAAACCGGTAATCCAGAAGGTGCCACCGCCACTGTAGATGGAATCCATGGCGTCACGACCATACTTGTAACGTTCGGCCATAGTGGCAGTAACGGCTGTCCAGATCGGGCCAGCCAGTCCGGGGTATGGCGCAAAGAAGGCATGACCACCGTTGCGGATGGCGGTTACCAGGTGAACCCGGTCAATGCTGTTGTCGATGTCCTCATCCTTACGCAGGTGATCCACGCGATTCATCAGGGATTGGCCGACAACGATATCGCCGAAGGCAATGACATAGGCAATCACAGCGGTCGGAATGGCATACATGAAGACGCTCGCATCCGGGAAACCAACCGCAAATGGCAGGTAGTTCCATAATTCGTCAAATGCCGGTTTTGTAATGCCCCACTCGACGTTCGGAACCGCATACTCACCGGTTGCAAAGCCCACCAGAATGGCAACCACCATCCCCGGAACCATACCGTAGTTGGCGATTTTGCGGGCAAGATTGCTGGTATCCACGAAGCCCTTGAAAGATACCGAAAACATCAGATACAGACACACCAGGCCGCCGCCGATCAGCGAGATCGGGGTTTCCGCCAACCGTCCGCCAGCTTCGATTTCCCCCATCAGCGCGGCGATACCGGCACCGATGATGATGCCGCCTTTCATCGAACGGGGAATCAGTTCCACCAGCTTGCTGCCAAGGCGGGTAACCCCCAGCACCAGGAAGATAATGAACACCAGGAACTGCAGCGCAAACAGGGCCTGGATGGCTTCGGGACCGGGTTCGTAGTCACCCAGAAACAGCAGCACTACCGGAATGCCCGGGGTGATCCAGCCCGGCACCAATGGCACGCCCAACAAAGCCGGCAGCATGAAGCCGATGCCACAGATGACTACGTAGGCCAGCGCCACGTCATAGGGCACGCCCAGGTATTTCTCCAGCAGCGGTATCATTGCCAGACTGACCACAAACATGATCAGTGCCTGAACCATCTCCGCGAATTCCCAGCGGTAATGCACGAACGGCAAGCGGATCTTGAAAGGACCAGCAGGCCAGTAAGGCTGCTCTTCCCCATTGTTTCGATGAAAAATTTGCATAACAAGGTCTCCGGGTGCACGCGAATGCGTGCACCTGATGTTGTTTTTGTGGGGGTTAGTAAAAGGCGACGAGCGCCAGATCAGAAAGGCGCCGGGTTACTCCAGCTCTTTCGCCTGGTCACGAAGCACAAACTTCTGGATCTTGCCGGTGGACGTCTTGGGCAGCTCCGAGAAAATCACCGTCTTGGGTACCTTGAAGCGGGCCAGGTGCTCACGACAGAAGTTGATGACATCTTCCTCGCTGACATCGCCAGCTTCCGGCTTGAGGGTGACGAAGGCGCAGGGCGTTTCGCCCCACTTCTCGTCCGGTCGGGCAACCACCGCGGCCTCAAGCACCGCAGGATGGCGGTAGAGGGTGTCCTCCACTTCGATGGTGGAGATGTTCTCGCCGCCGGAAATAATGATGTCTTTCAGGCGGTCCTTGATTTCCATGTAGCCGTCTTCATGCCACACCGCCAGATCCCCGGTGTGGAACCAGCCGCCCCGGAAGGCTTCTTCGGTGGCTTTCGGGTTCTTCAGATAACCCTTCATCACGGTATTACCGCGCAGGAAAATCTCGCCGATGGTCTTGCCGTCTTTGGGGACCGCTTCCATGGTATTGGGATCACCCACCATGGTGCCTGCCAGGGTGTGATAACGAACGCCCTGGCGTGCTTTCTTTCTGGCGCGATCGTGCAGCGGCAAGGCATCCCATTCAGATTTCCAGGCGCAGACCGTCACCGGACCATACACCTCCGTGAGGCCGTAAACATGGGTGACTGCAATGCCCATCTCTTCGATGGCACCGATCACCTGCGCAGGGGGCGCCGCACCTGCAGTCATCGACTTCACTTCGTGATCAATACCAGTCTTGGCCGATTCAGGCACATTTAGCAGAGCATTGAGTACAATTGGCGCGCCACACATGTGGGTGACCTGATGATCGCGGATCAATTGCAGGATCTTTTCCGGGTCTACCCGACGCAGGCACACGTGAGTACCGGCCATGGCGGTAATGGTCCAGGGGAAACACCAGCCGTTGCAGTGAAACATCGGCAGGGTCCAGAGGTACACCGGGTGCATGTCCATGGACCACACAGTCTGGTTGCCCAGGGAGTTGAGGTAGGCGCCACGGTGGTGATACACCACCCCCTTCGGGTTGCCAGTGGTACCGGAGGTGTAGTTCAGGGAAATTGCATCCCACTCGTTTTCCGGAAAGCGCCACGCATAGTTCGGATCCCCTTCCTGCAGGAAAGCTTCATAGTCCAGATCACTAACCTGGGTGCCTTCGCCGTATTCCGGGTCGTCCACGTCAATCACCAGCGGCTGGGTGTCGAGGCGGCTTACAGCATCGCGGATCACCTCGCCGAATTCACGATCGGCAATCACCACCTTCGCTTCGCCATGTCCCAGCATGAATGCAATGGCTTCCGCGTCCAGGCGAACATTGAGGGCATTGAGCACCGCACCGATCATCGGCACGCCGAAATGACACTCCACCATAGCAGGGATATTAGGCAGCATCACCGCCACAGTATCACCACGGCCAATGCCGCGACCGGCCAAGGCAGAGGCGAGACGACGGCTGCGATCGTATGTCTGCTGCCAGGTATAACGCAGTGCCCCATGAATCACGGCCGGGTACTCCGGGTACACACTGGCCGTGCGTTCGATAAAATCGATGGGAGACTGAACAGCGTAGTTGGCATCAAGGGGTGCGAGACCCTGTTCAAAAATCGAGGTCATAAGTGTGGTCCTCTATGAGCGGCATTGTTCTTATGGTGTATTCAGGGAGTACGCCACAACAGCTATACTTCAACATAGCCAAAATAGTATTTGATAGGGAATATACTAGAAATTACACCAATGTATTATAGTGCAATTACTATATCTACATCAGATAGTGAGACGTTATCCCCTTGACCAAGCTTAGCCCACTTCAAGACCTCGACCCGGAAGCCACCCTTATTCTGGATGCCAGCGCACAGGTGAAAGGTAAAAATCTTGCAGCCTCAAAACTGTGCCAGCACTGTCATCACAATGAAGCAGCGGCCTTGCTACCGACCAACACCCGGGCGTTGGTCAAGGCTTGCCTGGTTCAGCAGCGGGCCATTGAATCCGTTGAAAGCCGTGTGTCGAGCTGCATTTTATTATGGACATTCATACCCGTGCCCGGCACCGGTGAGGTGATTGCACGCGGGCGCAATGCCACCGAAGAGATCCTGGCCCGAGACGAGGCAGCCCGAGCCAGCCGGCTGTATCGCCTGATCACCGAAAACACCACAGACCTGATCTCCCGCCACGCGCCCGACGGACAGTTTATCGATGCCACCCCCGCATCCTGGCGTTTACTGGGATATTGGCCCGAGGAACTTCGCGGCAAACCTTTGGAGGACATCTTTCGGGGAACCGGAGTGAGCCAGCAACTGGAGGACACCCGGCGCAAGCTCAGGGATGATGGGTACGCCACCATGACCCTGAACATCACCCATCGAGACGGCAGCAAACGCTGGTTCGAGATCGCCAGCCGCGCCATTCGCGAAACCTATACCGGCGCGGTGATCGAAGTGGTCAGTGTGTCCCGGGATATTACTGCGCGGGTGGAGTCCGAAGAACATAACCGTCGGCTGGCAGATGAACTGGCCCATACCGCGCGGCTGGCCACCCTTGGCGAACTGGCCTCCGGTATTGCCCATGAAATGAACCAGCCACTGGCCACCATTGTGAACTTTGCCTGCGCCAGTCAACGCTACCTGAAGCAGTCGCGGGACAACCCGGACTGCCTGGCCCGGGTGGACGATGGCCTGCAGCGCATTACCCATCATGCCAACCGGGCGTCGGAAGTAATCAAGCGCCTACGCGCCTTCCTCCGCAAGGGCCAGAAGCGTACCGCGCCCATTCCGGTCAACGATGTCATCACTAACGTGGCACGCCTGTGCCAGTGGGAGGCGGAAAAACACGGCACCACTATCCGGGCGCAGCTCTCAGATCCCGGTCCGGTCATCACCGCCGATCCGGTCCTGCTGGAGCAGGTACTGATCAATCTGATTCGCAACGGCATCGACGCCAACGCTGAAACCGGGAGCGAGCGCCCGTCCCGGATAACCCTCACCAGCACGGTCACTGAAGACCAGGAAACCCTGATCCAGGTCACCGATCAGGGACCGGGGTTGGACGACGAGGGACTGCGCCAGATGTTCACGCCGTTTTACACCAACAAACCCCAGGGCCTGGGGCTCGGGCTGTCCATGAGCCGTTCCATTATCGAGGGTTTCGGCGGCTTCCTGGACGCCACCAGAGCCGAGCATCGTGGGCTGACGTTGACCTGCCGGTTCCCGCCCTCGATATCCTCACGCCATAAACCTGTTCATATAACGGAGACACCCCCACATGACTGACGCCTCTACCACCGTATACGTGGTCGATGACGATGCCGGCATGCTCGAATCCACCCAGTGGCTGCTGGAGTCCGTTGGTCTCAACGTCCAGGCGTATGCGGACGGCCGCCAGTTTCTGGAGACCCTGGCAGACGCCACCAGCGGGTGTGTGATTCTTGATGTGAGAATGCCGGGGCTCGGTGGGCTGAATGTGCAGGAAGAATTGCAGAAACGCGGTTCCCGGCTGCCGATTATCTTTGTGTCCGGGCACGCGGATGTCCCGATTGTCGTGAGAGCCTTCAAGTCAGGCGCCTTCGACTTCATTGAAAAGCCGTTCAATGAGCAGCTGTTACTCGACAGCGTGCAGCAGGCATTGCAGGAACATCAGCAAACCAGCCTGCAGCAACGCGGAGACGAAGACACCGAAGCATTGATCGCCACCCTCACTCGTCGAGAAAGGGATGTGTTCCTGCCGCTGGCCCAGGGGTATACCAGTCGCGAGATCGCCGAGATGCTGGATGTCAGTATCAAAACCATTGACCTGTACCGCTCCCGGGTCATGAAACGCCTGGGTGCGGAACGGACGCAGGATGTGACGGGCATCGCTATTGCTGCCGGACTGATTGATCCGCTGGATCTGCGAAACTCAGCCGTTGAGTGATAGCTCCGCCAACTCCCCCAGCCTGCGCACCGCGCCTTCAATACGTTCAGTCCAGGGGTTGGCGCTGTTCAGCCTGAGGCAATTGTTGTATTTGTCGGCAGTCGAGAACATCAGTCCCGGGGCGACATTGATGCTTTCCTCCCGGGCCCGGCGGTAGACCTCTGTGCCGGTATTCTTGCCCGGTAATTGGACCCAAAGCACAAACCCGCCCTGGGGCCGGCTCACCGCTGTGCCCTCCGGGAACCAACGCGCTACGGCCGCTCGCATCCGCTCCGTCGTCTGCCTGTAGTTCTGTCTGGCCGAACGCAGGTAGCGGTCATAGCTGCCCTGCTCCAGAAAATGCGCCACCGCCAGCTGCGGGATGCTGGAAGTCGCCAGGTTAACGAAATACTTGTGTTGACGCGCTTCAGCCATGTAGCGCCCGGGCACCATCCAGCCCAGCCGAAGCCCAGGGGAAATGGTTTTCGAGAACGAGCTGCAGTAAATCACATTGCCGCTCCGGTCAAAGGCCTTGGCCGGCCGCGGGCGTTCGCCGCTGTGGAACAGGTCGCCATAGATATCGTCCTCAATCAGCGGCACCCGCGCATCCTCCAGCATGGTCACCAACTGGCGCTTGCGCTCATCGGACATGCGCGCGCCCATGGGATTGCTGTGGTTGGTCACCACCACACAGGCTTTGACCGGCCACTGCTCCAACGCCATTTCCAGGCCTTCCAGGCTCAACCCGTCGGATGGGTGGGTGGGCACCTCAATAACCCGTAGGCCCACCACTTCCAGCGCATGAAGAATACCGGGGAAAGAGGGAGACTCCACCACCACGATATCGCCAGGGACGGTCACCGCCCGCAGGGCCAGAATGATGGCTTCCTGGGCGCCGTTGGTGGCGAGAATATCGTCAGCGGTAACAGGCACCCCGATGGCCGCCATACGCTGGGCCAGCTGACGACGATAGGACTCTTTTCCGGGAAAGGCATAATCCTGGTATTCCAGGCCCCGCCGACCGGCCCAAAGGATGGACTGCTGAATCTGCCTGACCGGCAGGAAATCCGGGTGCGGAACAGCAGCCGCCAGGGGCACCATGCGTTTCTGCTCATCGGCACACAGTTCCAGCGCCATGTCCCGGGCACTGACAGGCATCGGTCGTGCCCGGTAGCGCCGCATAACCGGCTCCGGCGCCTCTTTTGCCGGCAACCGCACGAAATAGCCGCTGCGTTCTCGGGCTTCCAGGTAGCCCCTGCCCTCCAGTGTCTGGTGCGCCTGCAGAATGGTCGAAATACTCACGCCAAACTGCCGGCTCAACACCCGTACGCCAGGCAAACGCTCGCCTTCGCGATAGACGCCATCGCGAATCAGGGCCTGAAGCTGGTCTGCCACCTGATTATAGAGAATACCCATAGCGCTATCCTGCCAAACCTGAGACGCCTGCGGGCAGTACAGATGGCCCGAATCTTTACCGGTACAGATACCCTCCCAAACCATCTGTACCGGTTCAAAAACAGATTATCTGAATCTGTTCCGGATGTCAGCCTGGGAACACAATGGAATCGTCGTCACTGGAAGAAGGAATTTCACCATGTACGCACTGACCAGGGCTCTGCCCCAGACTATCGCTACACCGCCACGCAGTAGCAGGAAAGACCTGCTGGCACTATACGATGCACCATACACGCCTGTTTCGCTGAAAGGCATGCGGGCAACCCTGCAATGGCTGGATGATCTTGGATTTCAGGTGAACCGAGAACAACAGGATCACTGGGTGGTCACCCACACTCACCCATTGCCTGAACTGCATTTTTACAGTGAAATCGAGCTTGAACGGTTTGCCACCGGAAAAGCTCACCACTACGCCAAACGACTTCTCAGGGAGACAAGTCAATGAGTTATCCGATTTACCAGGTCGACGCTTTTACCAGTGAACTGTTCGGCGGCAACCCGGCTGCGGTCATGCCACTGGAAAGCTGGCTCACGGACGAGACACTGCAGGCCCTCGCCCTCGAAAACAACCTGTCGGAAACGGCTTTCTTCGTGGCCGAGAAAGACGATCCAGAGGTGGATTTTCATATTCGCTGGTTTACGCCGGGCGCCGAAGTCCCCCTGTGCGGTCATGCCACGCTCGCCAGTGCCTGGATCATTTTCAACAAGCTGGGCTGGACCAAAGACACCGTGCACTTCCGGTCAAAGAGCGGCATTCTCGGTGTTCGCCAGACCGATGATGGCTGGCTGACCCTGGACTTCCCGAGACTCGACTGGCAGGAACAGCCAACGCCGGAACTGCTCAAGCAAGCACTACCGAACGTAAAGGACACGGTTCTGTTCGTTCCCAATGACACCAACTACCTGGTTTCCCTGGATTCGGAGCAGGCAGTGATTGACGCCAAACCGGACATCCGGCTGCTGAAGCAACTGGGCAACCAGGGCGTGATTGTCACCGCCCCGGGCGGGGACTGTGATTTCGTCAGTCGCTATTTTGCGCCGGGCGTGGGCATTGACGAGGACCCGGTCACCGGTTCCATTCACAGCGTACTGGTGCCCTATTGGGCGGAACGTGTGGGGGGTACAACATTCCAGGCCCGGCAACTCTCCGCCCGTGGTGGCGAACTGCGCTGTGAACTGAAAGGCGACCGGGTCGACATAGCCGGACGGGCCGCGTTCTACATGGAGGGCCAGGTGTACCTCTGACCGGCTGTTTCAGGAGCTCACCGCCGTACCTGGCAGACGTCGCCGACGCCAATCCGTATAATCTCCGCACCTTTTAACGGATTGCGGTTTTACCATGGCTTCAGACTACGACGTGATTATCATCGGTGCCGGGGCGGCGGGCCTGATGTGCGCCGCCACCGCAGGCTATCGCGGGCGCCGGGTCCTGGTGCTGGACCATGCCAACAAACCCGGCAAGAAAATCCTGATGTCCGGCGGTGGGCGCTGCAATTTCACCAACCTCAACAGCACCCCCGCCAACTTCCTGTCGCAGAACCCCCACTTCTGCATCTCCGCCCTGAAGCGCTACACGCCCCAGCATTTTCTCGAGCTTGTGGAGCGCCATGGCATTGAGCACGAAGAAAAGGCGGCCGGGCAGCTGTTCTGCCGGGACAGCGCCAAGGACATCCTCAACCTGCTGCTGACCGAGTGTGAATGGGCCGGCGCCGAGATTCGCATGAAAACCCAGGTACGGGACATTACCGAACTATCCGGCGGTTATCGGCTGACGACCGGCTCGGGCACCCTGAGTTGCGAATCCCTCGTCATCGCCTGCGGCGGCCTGTCCATCCCCACTATGGGGGCGACCGGTTTCGGTTATGACATCGCACGGCAGTTCGGGCTTGAAGTGCTGCCAACCCGTGCAGGCCTGGTGCCTTTCACACTCCATCCAGAGCTGAAACAGCAACTCGCGCCCCTGTCCGGTATCAGCTGCCCGGTGGATGTCAGCTGTCACAGTGAGCACTTCCGAGAGCCGATGCTGGTCACCCATCGCGGTCTCAGCGGGCCGGCCATGCTGCAGATCTCCAGCTTCTGGGAGCCCGGGGACAGTCTGGCTGTCAACCTGCTGCCCGCCTGCCAGATCCGCGAAGACCTGTTGTCACTGCGCAAGGAGAAGCCACAATCCACCGTTGGCCAGTACCTCGCCCAGCACCTGCCCAAACGGTTTGCCCAGGCATTCAATGACCTCAATGGCTGGACCGGCCCCCTACAGGGCTACAAGAATACCGACATCGAACAGGTGGCAAACACCCTCGGTCAATGGTCCATCAAACCAGCCGGTACAGAGGGGTATCGTACCGCGGAGGTGACCCTTGGCGGCGTAGATACCCGCCAGCTGTCCTCAAAAACCATGGCGGTACTGGATCAACCGAACCTGTATTTCATCGGCGAGGTGGTCGATGTGACCGGGCATCTGGGCGGGCATAATTTCCAGTGGGCCTGGGCATCGGGCGTCGCGGCGGGGAACGCAGCCTGAAGGTGACTTCTCATAATTCCGAATCAGACAATTGCAATTGTTTTGAGACAACGAACTTTAATTCATTATCGTTTTTAGACAATCTCGAAAGTTTGCTGCTCAACTCAGAAGACTGTTCTCTGAGGTGAGGGTCAGTCCCGCTGATAAGTGGACCTTTATCGGTATAAGTAAATATTGGAGGGTAAAAGAACGTTATATAGGTGAGCCTTTGTCCAAGGCTGGCCAAGAGCACCTCTTGTCATCAGCTTTATCCGAAAAGTGCATCGACCAAATCGTCATAGTCGATCCCCAAAAGGCTGTCGTAGTCAATATAAAAACCAGACCGTTTGTAATGTGCATCGGAAATGTAAACAAAATCCTTTCTGGATGTAATTTCCCGATCCCATCGCTCAAGCAACCACCACCCCAACTCTTGGCATCCTGAGGCTACATGAATGGCATTGAGTCCGCGATTGGGCTCCAGTGAACGCAGAAACTCATCATGCAGCTTGGAAAGCCGCATAAGCTCCGCAGAATTATCAGATTCATCCATAAGTCAGTCTCCTCAGACCACTCCATTAACCTAAGTCAGAGGATAACATGTCAAGCGCCTCTAAAACGGAACAGACAATATATTCCAAAAGGTTATATAAGATGTCAACCTTTAAGGGTTTAATAATCAATTGAATAAAAAAATGCTCAAGATTCAGCAACAAATACATAATCTTGCCTCACCAATATTTACCCATTAAATATCTATAAAACAATTATTTATAATTAAATTAAACAAGAACTTATGAGAAAAAGGTATTTCTCAAACTCAAAATAACCTCGGTATAATTTTGCAAACTGATCGAGGGTTGAAAGTGAAAAAAAGAAAAGGAATAAAAATCGATGACAGAGAAAGGTGGATTAGAGATTGGCAAAAAAATTGGGACAATGGAATTTACGCCCCATTTATCAGGACAGAAGACGTTCCATCTTCAGGCACTAAGCATAGGTGCAGAGGCGTTCACTCAAATCGCGTCCATCATTTACTATCGACAAACGAGTACTATTTTTTTATTTACCTTGAGTCCCAGCCGGACGTCCTAGAGATAAATGAGCAGTTTCCAATGCTTCCTTTAAGCCTTACAAGAAACGTCGCCAATGCATTGAACATCAAGCACCCGAGGTATCCTGGAACCTCTACTGATATGGTTATGACCACAGACTTTCTTGTTCGACTCAAAAACGGTGACCTCCGAGCTTACTCGATCAAACCATCCGATGCATTAAGGAATGATCGCGTCATAAAAAAACAAGCTATAGAAAAGGGATACTGGGAGCTTCAAGGCGTTCAATGGGAGATCATTCTAGATGACCAACTAAAAACGACTTTCAGCAGAAATCTTAGTATGCTACGTAGCTTTGCAAACCTTCCAAATGAATACTCAGCCATTGCAAATAAATGGGCTGACGCTTTCGACCTGATAGTTCACACAAATAAATATGAAAGACTGTCTGTAACGGTAAATGAATTATCCAATATTTTTGACATAGATTACAAAGCCTCTTCATCAATATTATTTTATTGCCTGTGGCATAAAACCATTAAGTCAAATCTCAATGTTACCGTAAGACTGGAAAAAACACCGTTCGATTTGGGGATTGCAAAGTAGTGCTCACTGTAAACACTCTCTTAGTGCCTACAGAGGGCATCGAAAGAAGCCCAATACCAGAAATAATGGTCGTGATTTATTGCGATTACTCAACAAATCGATTATTCATAATAAACTACCAGAGCAAAGCAAGAAAGCCGATCTTATTCCCCATAGATAGTGTAACTTATTGGATCGAGGATAATTTAATAGCCACGGCTGAAATGGAGCTACCATCCTTCTATCTGCTCCCAGACTCAAAGCACACTCAAAAATCGATTGAATCACGCGATAAGCGCTTCGCTGCTATCAAACCAGTGGTTGAGAGACTTGAGGAGTTTCTCGTTCCGAGCTATGGGTCAAATTTGGTAACAGTTGCGGCTGAAACTTCTGGTTTTAGCAGGTATCAAATATATCAATGGACTTATACTTTCCTTCGTCGAGGCCAGACGAAGAATGCTCTTCTTTCAGATAACCGAAACAAGGTCAGTAGTAACAGAAAACTCTCGGGAGTCAGACTCGGGCGAAGACCGAAAGTTCCTAACACCCCATATAAACAGAAAACAAAATCCGATGAACGTAATCTCGAACGAATTCTTAAAAAAGAATATTTAAAAGTAGGTGGCAAACCGCTTACTAAAGTTCATCAAGAGTTTCTGAAATTGCATTTTTCTTCGCATAAAAGTGTTTCTCCTAATGGTCAATTTCACTACGATATAAAACAGGGTGATAATTGCTACCCAGATATCGTGCAATTCCGAAGCTGGACAGCGTCTTACTTAAAAAAGAAAGGAGTCAATGCCCGGGAAACACGCATGGGCAATAGTAAGTTCAAGAAGGATCTGAAAGGACGCTCAGGGGACGCTATTCGCCCCAATGGTCCAGGCGAAATCTATCAAATAGATGCTACTGTTGGCGACCTGCAACTCGTATCTCAATTCGATAAGCTTCGGAACCTCTTGGTAGGGCGGCCAACCGTGTACTCTGTGGCCGACGTCTTCTCAGAGGCCATCGTTGGCCTCCATGTATCACTCGCTCCTCCTTCCTGGAACGGAATGCGGCTAGCCCTTTTTAACGCTTTTCGACCCAAAGCTGCCTTTGCTGCGGAGTTTGGGCTGTCTATTCAAGATCATGACTGGCCCATGTCTGTGCCTTGCCTCAAGCTCTTTGGCGACAACGCAGAACTCACCTCCAAGCTTTCGGAGAGCCTCATCGAAGATCTCGGGATTACCGTGCAATTCGGTCGCCCTTACCGGGGCGATGATAAGGGATTGGTCGAAAAATCTTTCGATCATTTCAACAAGGGGCTTATTTCTAACCTACCAGGGTTTGTACGGAAAGATTCGAATTCAAGAGGTGAAAAAGATCCCAAACATGACGCTTTGCTGACACTTACTGAGCTGTATCGACTATTGATCCTGTATGTCATTCACCATAACAACTTTCTTGAGTGTCCATCACGGCTCATCACCTCTGAAATATCATCTGACGGTGTACCCCATCGACGGAGGGACGTCTGGCACTGGGGGGTAACTAATCGCCCATTTTCCGGAAAGCACATCCCCGAAGAGCACCTTTATATGGATTTACTTGAAAAAGGTGAAGCTTCTGTCCACCGAGAAGGAGTTTATTTCAAGCAGCTATGGTATGTCTGCCAATGGACGTTAGCTAACGGTCATCAGGACCAAAAGGCCAACCGAAACCGCGCCAAAGTTTTTGATGTTCGCTTCATGCGTCATTCCACTGACCGCATCTTCCTGTGCACATCAGACGGCTTAAAGATTGCCTACCTAAAGGCCGACTCTGATCGATTCAAAGGCCAATCATTTGACGAAGTTGAATTCCAACTCAATCAGGAACGCGTTAAGCGGTTTGAACGGAGGCCAGAGGAGCTTAGTTCAGCATTGTCACTTATAGAAACCACCGAACAAACGATCAAGGCAGCCCGATTAGAACAAGTCAAATTGTCCAAGTCGCAGATCGCAAATCAGTCGTTAATCGATAATCGCGCTCCAGACCTCGAACTCGAGAAACTGCGTGAATGCGAGCGACTGCAAATTTATTCAGATTTACATTACGGCGCTGCTGAACAGGCAGACATCCAACAGAGTATTGAAGGCCAATCCAAACGCAATTCGGCCCACCATGATGTAATGACTGGGCTTTTAGGGGGCAGCAATGACAACGATAGCTAAAGCCGAATATTTTCCCCAACGCTTGCAGGAAAACCAAGGCAACCCGCTCATTGAGGCAGTCCCACCTAGACTCTCGCCGGAACAGTTGATTAAGGCCGTCGCTCGACTACCTGGTTTCGATCCTGCCCAACGCGTTTGGCAGGATCATGAGCGTGAACTTCTCATCAAACGATTGGAACGTTGTGTCATTCCACTCTCGGTTTATCAAGATGTCTACGCAACAATATACACAACCCTGATCGCAGGCTATCAAGACAGAAACCCGGTGCGGCCAGCGACTCGGCAGTGGCTTTATGGAGTGACTCAGAACGTTCAGATCAACAGTAAAACCACAGCGGACTCACTACTCTTAACCGGGCTATCAGGGGCAGGAAAAAGCACTCTTATAAACAGCATTTTGTCATGCTTTCCTCAGATCATTGAACATGAAATCTATGCCGATCAACCTTTTTCACAGCAACAGGTAGTGTTCCTGAAGATCGAGATCCCACCAGATGCATCTCGGAAAGCACTTTGCTTAAGCTTCTTCTTCGCCATCGATGAAGTGCTCGGTACTGATTATTACCAGCAATATAGCAACACACGAAAAAGCATTGATCAGTTGGAAACCGCCATCCATCAGATCTGTGCAAGCCATTGCGTGGGGATACTAATAATAGATGAGTTCCAAAACCTCAATGTTGCGAAGGCAGGGGGCGAAGAAGTCATCCTTCAGTTTTTTGACTCGATAACGAATAACGCAAAAATCCCAATCATCAAAGTGGGCACACCCGCAGCATTACGTCTTTTCAGCGCAAAGTTCAGATCGGGAAGGCGTGCTGGTAGCGCCGGTTTCTACGAACTGGGCCAGCTCAAGAGTGACGAACAAGATTGGAAGACTCTTGTCCGTGCAGTTTGGACATACCAATGGGTGAAAAACCCAAAGAGACTAGACCAGAAACTCGAGAGTACACTTTACGAGCTTTCACAGGGGATCCCGTTCTGCCTGTTCAAGCTCATGCAGCTCGCAAACCTTGAAGGAATCTCATCTGGAGTCGAATCCATTTCAGCATCAACTCTAAGAAGCGTCTACACGCAACACTTCGGATTATTGAGGCACGCATTGTCTGCACTGCGGAAGGGAAATCCAAGGCAATACGAGGACCTGCTGCCAGTTTCCGTTTGGCTCGAGGGAGGAGGCGGTTCCGTGCCAATCGGGCACCTTATAAATCTCGCGAAAACTGAAGAATTCCGGGGAGATGCAGCCAAAATGGTCAAAAACCATGTGGATGATGCCATCGCTGAGGCTGGACTGTCAGCAAGCCAGAAACGGCAGCTCTTCAAGATCAAAGAAAATCTCGAAACAAAATTAGCAGAAGGCAAAGGCGCGGAGTTTCTTGGTGGAGAGGCCGAATAGCATGGTCTCGTTTTTCCCTGTTCTGATGCCTGACGAGCACCTTTTCTCCATTTTTGCTCGATATCACCAAATTGCAGGCAACGTTACAGTTGATCGCACGAAAGCGCAGCTTGGATTAGCAGCAGGCCCCTTGAAGCCTCAGGACATTTCCAACCAAACCTTTCATACGGCGCTTAAGACTGCCGCGACCTTGCTCATGCAACCTCTGAGCAAGGTCGCTCGGCACCATACGCTCGTTCCACTCCTCAGACTATCACTTCCAGCTAGAGTCCAAGACCAACTCCACACAACGTGGGAAAACGATCAATCTTCCATTCCCGCCCCCAACACCCTCATGAATGACCGAATGCTCACATTCGACAAGTCTTGGAGGTTCTGCAACGAATGCATCAAGACGGACACGCGAGAAGTGGGCTTCGGTTACTGGCACCTAAGTCATCAAATACCATCAATCAGGCAATGCAAAATCCATCAGGTACCGCTACTCAGCTCTGGGTTAAAAACCCTAAACGATTTCCAGCTACCTCGAGATGCTCATAAAAACACTGTCCAAGGCAGTGCCACTTTGATCGAGAATCGCTGGGAGTGCTGGCTAATGGAATTATTCTCGAGCTGCCAGGCGTCTGGCAGCTGGGTCGGCCTTGAGGCTCTCAAAGCAACCTTCGAAAACGTCTGGGGAATGCCTAAAAAGCCTGGATGGGCAAGAACCCGCAGGTACGAGGAAATCGTTGGTTACGTAGAAGACATCGCGGGCATACCGCTACTGGAGACAATTTTTGAATTCTATAAAGGCGACCGACTGACCTACCGGGGTAGAGCGCGACCAAACTTCATTCGAACAACCTTTGGATCAACGGATCCCAAAATCCGGCACCCCATTTATTACCTACTGCCGATCTGGGCTGCGGGCCTATCGCCGTACCCCGTAGAATGGTCTCGCGAGCTTTGACGATATGACCTGCTCAATCCATATCCAGCCGTTGCCAGGAGAGACTGTTTATAGCCTGGTTAGCCGATACCACCTCCTCTCAGGGAACGCGAACGAGTCCGCATCATACTCAGCGCTGTATTCGTCCAATAGGGCCAGGATCAACGCCTATTTACCCTCACAACTACAGAGAACCGGGTATTACTTCGGATTAGCCCCCGAAGCCTTACTCTGGAACCACACGCTATATCCTTTATTTGCGAGCTTCATCGCGCCAAGAAGGGCCCAGGAACTAAAACGTGCGATGTTTCTGAATTTTGGCAGCCATGTGGGCGAAAAGGCGGGGCTCCCTCAGTCGAAGCTCAAGTTCACAACCGGCCATAAGCATTGTCCGATGTGCTTGACCGAAGACTTGAAGCAGATAGGCGTTGGATACTTCCGAAACTGTCATCAACTGCCCGGCGTTAATTCCTGTCCAACCCATGCATCACAATTATTCTGTACAGCCATAAGCGACTTCTCGCTGGATCGTTCACTGGTTCTGCCCCGTTCCGATATGAGCCCACTCCCCGCCGACAAAGCTTCGGTGAATCTTTCCCGTTTCGGAGCTTCCGTGATCCAGCAGCTACAAATTCGGCAAGAGTTCCCCGATTATCGGAGAGCCTATCGAATTCAGCTGAACAAAAAAGGCCTGTTAACCAAAAATCGCAACGTGCGAATCAGGAGGGTGATACCGGCATTGAAAACTCACTGGTCTGCACTGGAAAAGATCTACACCAATCAGTTCGAGTGTCCAGACCAATTACTAACATTCGAGTTCGTAGGCCCCCTTCTGCGCGCAAAGACACATTACCCAACACACCCCATCAAACATCTGCTTTTCGCAGAATGGCTGTTCGATGGGGATGCTAATTTGTTTTGGGACGCCGACGAAGAAGAACAGCTCATCCTCCCTGGCTTTGGAGTGCCAACTGTTGGAAACAGCCGCACCAACAGAGATGATTTTTTCAGCAATCGGGAGACGCGCCGACGCTCCATTCGTGACTATATGGACGGACATCCATTCGCGATCAGGAAGGACATCAAAGCGGCGAGGAATGCGGACTTTTTCTGGCTTTACCACAATGACAGGGATTGGTTAGAGCAGCAGCTGCCGTCACCGATGCCACCGCACCGCCCAGAAATGAACTGGCACGCTGTCGATGACGAAATGTGCAAAATGGTTCATGAACAAACACTTCAACTATCGGAGCCAATATCCGTTTCAGAATTGGACATCATGCTCGGCGGGCATCGCTGGCTCACAAAGTTTCTGGAAAATCTGCCAAGAACTCGCAACCTCATTCGGGACCAGTTGGCGAAAGGAATTATCAAGAAAGTGGGTTAACCGAGATAAAAAACCCGGAGATCAAGCAGTTTGGTGACCTTAAACATCACTTGTTGAAATTATCCCGAAAGTCGGAGAAGATCCAAGCTGCGAGGTTGACGCACGCTGCCCACTTTAGCGAACCCGGACGGGACAACCCTTACCATACTTATCTTACGCTCTGATTTTCTCAGCGAATCATGGCAGTGGGCACCATAGTTTTCGCTAACAGAGGAAATACACATGAGTGTAACGACCGTTGTTTCGTCTAAAACCGTTCAAAAGCTCAAGCAAATAGCCAAGCAATACAAACGTAGCTTGTCGATAACCCACACAGAAGCCTTGGAACTCGCCGCTAAAAAGGCAGGTTTTGCAAACTGGCATCAGGCCACACAGGCTAAAGCAGTGCTGCTGCCCGCCGAGACAGCGCTCGAGACCGGCACAATCATCGGTATGGATATGAAGGATGGAATGGACTATTTCGACTCAGTCACTGAGGACGGAACCTTCATCTACGATGAGCTTATTCCTATGGTGTGCGCCGAATCTTTTCGAAAGATGATGCGGTCCGGCCCTGACCCAGACGATGAACTTGGCCGGCTTCCCTCTGAGACCATGACAGAAGACGAGTTCGAGGAATGGTTTCATACCAACCTTCACGACAACATGTATTTCCGCCTGAGTGAAAAAGTCTCCGTCGAGTCACTGGATCAGGTACTCAAACTACTTGATGAGAGATCGTTCTGGCCTGCATTTTACGTGTGGTTCCAGGGCAAGCTCTACGAGTTTGAGAAAAGCTATGAAGATCCAATTCCTGTTTTTGGAAGCTAAATAGCCCTCCAATGGTTGGCGGCATTTCCCTGCCGCCAAGCTATGAATTCGCAAGGACATCGAAATGGCAATTCCAACCGCCACCTATGCAGAAGCCTATGAAGAACTTTCCTCAACCATTGAATGGATCGAGAGCCTCGGACTGGACCCCAATCGCGGGAGAATCCGGCAATACCACAGAAATCTCGGACATTGGAAAGATAATTACTTGTCAGCCACTGATGAGGACGTTCGAAACGGTTTCGCCGAATTCATCAATGCAATTCAGGATGCAGATGACCTGGTAGCCGTATATCGGAAGTTCCACACCCTGCCACCGAGCCAGCTCCAATCGATCAAAGAGAAGCTCTCCAAGGCGCTCAATGGTCCAGTCAGGAGGCAGGATGAGCAGCCCCGAACCACTATTGCTCGTAACTTTCTATTTGAAGCCCTTGTTGCAGCCCGGCTGCATCACCCTGGACGAGGCGTGACTGCAATGCTCGATGCCAAAACCGATACAGGTTTTAAGGCAGCAAATTACAAGGTCTGGATCGAATGTAAAAGAATCACCAGTTTCGACAAACTCGAGGCAAACATTCGGGATGCCTCCAAGCAGCTGGAAAAGGCTTTCAAACGAAACCCCGGCAGCGCTCACAAGGGACTGGTGGCCATCGATATTTCGAAACTTGCGAATGATGGAAGCAAAATCTTAGTCAAGCCTGATGAAAACACTCTACGTGCTGATATGGCACGTTATATCGAGTACTTCATCGAACAGCAAAGGCACCAATGGGAGAAAGTGTACAGAAAGCGAGACAAAAAGATTATGGGAACACTGGTTCGGCTCTCAACAATGTCAAGCGTCGAAGAACAAAACCTGCCAACGGTTGCTACTGAGTGGGTTGTGAACCCCAGGGACCGTTTACCCGAAGCAGATCAAAACTTTCTTCAGCAACTTGCGTCAGCGCTGGACTCTAAATAACCCTCTTAAGCTCACAGCGCTCGACTTGCACAAAGGGCACCTTGCAAGCCCCCCTCTGCCCTCCAGATTTGCTACCATCTCCCACAAGAAAAACACAGATTGAGAGCACACCAAACCTATCGCTCTCTCCTCCGATTCGAGCAGTAACGGATTTTTCAGCACCCATGACACTGATCAACCTAAAGGATCTCGAAGCCCACCTTTGGCACGCCGCGCACATCATCACCGGACCCATCGACGCTTCTGACTACAAGACCTACATCTTCCCGATTCTGTTCTTCAAACGGATCTGTGACGTCTACGACGAAGAGTTCGCCGACGCCATGGAAAAGGTTGGAGACAGAGACCTGGCCGCCCAGAGCATGTTCCACCGCATTCAGATTCCACCTGAGTGCCACTGGCAGCATGTATTTGAGCAGACCAAAGACATCGGTCAGGCGCTCAAGGACGCCTTTCGCGGGATTGAGCTGGCGAACGACAAGCTCCATGGGATATTCGGGGATGCGAGCTGGACCAACAAAGACCGCTTGCCAGATGAATTGCTGGCCTCGCTGCTGAACCACTTCAACCAGGTTAATCTTGGTGTCCGCAGCGTACGTGATGACGACATGGGGCGCGCATACGAATACCTGATTAAGCGGTTTGCCGACAAAGCCAACAAGAAAGCTGGGGAGTTCTATACGCCACGGACCATCGTCAGGCTAATGGTGAACATCCTTGATCCCGAGGCAGGAGAGAGTGTTTACGATCCAGCTTGTGGCACAGGGGGCATGCTACTCGAAACCATTCACCACGTCCGTGAGAATGGCGGAGACCCGCGTTTGCTCAGGATTAAGGGACAGGAGAAAAACCTGACCACCGAGGCCATCGCGAGGATGAACCTGTTCCTACACGGACAGGAAGACTTCGAAATCGTGCGAGGCGATACACTGCGGCAGCCCAAATTCTTGATTAATGACCGTCTCGAAGCATTTGACTGTGTGATCGCCAACCCACCATTTAGCCTCAAGGAGTGGGGACAGAACCTTTGGTCGAGCGACCCTTACGACAGGAATCGATACGGGCTGGCTCCGAAAACCAATGGCGATTTTGCCTGGGTTCAGCACATGTTTGCTTCCCTCAACAACCAAGGTCGCATGGCCGTTGTCCTCCCCCATGGAGTTTTGTTCCGAGGGGGAGCAGAAGGAAAAATCCGAACGAAACTTCTACAACAAAACAGAATCGAGGCCATTATCGGCGTTGCGCCTAACCTATTCTACGGCACCGGTATACCCGCCTGCATTCTCGTTCTGCGCAAACAGCGCCCAGCCGATCATCAAGACCATGTGCTGATCATTAATGCTGAGGAGATTTTCACCAAGGGCCGAGCACAGAACACCTTATCAAACGCTCAAGCCGACCAAATTTTTGAGATCTATAGCGATCAGGAGGCCTCTGGCCCTGCTGGGGAGCCAATTGAAGGCAAAGCTCGCTGGGTTCCTCTGTCTGAGATTGCCGAGAACGATTTTAATCTGAACATAGCGCGATATGTTCAAAAGCCTCTTGAGGAAGAGTCAGTCTCTGTCGAGGAAGCTCTAAAAGATTTTCAGGAAAAACTGACTGCCTTGGAAAAAGCAGAACAAGAACTTGAGGAACTGTTAATACAGGAGGGCTTTGAACTATGAACAAACGACAGTTGGAGGACCTTCTCTGGGGTGCTGCGGAGTTTTTACGTGGCCAGATCGATGCCTCAGACTACAAACAGTACATTTTCCCTCTGCTTTTCTATAAGCGCCTATCCGACGTCTACTTGGATGAGTACACAGAAGCACTGGAACTGAGCGATGGCGATGCTCACTACGCCACAATGTCCATGTTCCACCGGTTTGATATTCCGGAAGAGGCCAGATGGGAAAAGGTCCGTAATACCAGCAAGAACATTGGTGAGGCGATCCAGAATGCCCTCAGACTCATCGAAGCCAAGAACGAGAGACTGCATGGTGTATTCGGTGATGCCCAATGGACAAACAAGGAGCGCCTGCCCGACCACCTTCTCGCGGATCTAATCCAGCACTTCAGCAAAATTCCGCTGGGAATCAAATCGGTCAATCAGGACGACCTGGGTGAAGCCTATGAATACCTCATTAAGAAATTTGCAGATGACTCCGGCCACACTGCTGCCGAATTCTACACGAACCGAACCGTAGTCCACCTGATGACGAGGATAATGGGCCTGAAACCCGGAGAGACCGCATACGACCCGACCTGTGGTACGGGAGGCATGCTGTTAAACGCAGTTATGGACCTTCGAAGCCAGGGTGAAGAATGGCGATCAGTAAAACTCTACGGCCAGGAAGTAAACCTGCTCACCTCCGCCATTGCTCGCATGAACATGTTCCTGCACGACATTGAGGAATTTGACGTTCTACGCGGTGACACTCTCGGTGATCCTAAGTTTGTTGAGAACGATCAGCTCAAGCAGTTTGATGTTATTTTTGCCAACCCTCCCTACTCCATCAAAAAGTGGAATCGCGACAAGTTTGCCGCAGACCCGTATGGCCGTAATCTCTATGGAGTGCCTCCACAGGGCTGCGCCGACTACGCGTTTTTCACCCATATCATCAAGAGCCTGAAACCTGACACCGGACGTGCCGCCATGCTTTGGCCTCATGGCGTATTGTTCAGGGACTCTGAGCAAAACATACGCAAACAGATTATTGAATCGGACATTATCGAGGCAGTGATCGGCTTAGGACCCAACCTCTTCTACAATTCGCCGATGGAATCGTGCGTGGTAGTACTTAACCATAAAAAGACATCTACCAGGAAAGGTAAAATTCTATTTATTGATGGTGTTAAAGAGGTGACAAGAGAAAGGGCGCACAGCCGACTCTCTAATCAAAACTTAAACACGCTTATAGAAGCATTCAATAATCCTGAAAATGCTTCAGAAATAGCTAGTCTCACCGACATAGATACTATAAAAGAGAATCAATTTAACCTTTCTATTCCACTATACATCGAGAGTCCAGAACACCAGCAGCACGATGGAATCGAGCTTGCGATTGAGGAATGGAATATTAGTCGGGTAAAACTAAAAAACAAAAGCAATAGATTATTTGAAGGTCTTTCAAGATTGGGGTTTGAGGTTAAAAATGACCAATGAAAGCGAAACCATATATTTTGGTGACATCTCTTGTGAAGTTAAGAAATCTTCCAAGGACCCAATTTCGGACGGCTACGAGTTCTACGTTGGCCTAGAGCATCTTGACTCTGAATCATTAACAATAAAAAGGTGGGGATCACTGGTAGACGACAAACCGTCTTTTACAAAGGTTTTCAAGAAAGGACAAATTCTTTTTGGGAGAAGAAGGGCATACCTAAAGAAGGCAGCTATTGCACACTTTGATGGCGTTTGCTCCGGCGACATTATTGTTATCGATGCCAAAGAAGATAGCGACTACAAAATAATTCTGCCCTACTTAATTCAGTCAGAGAAATTCTGGCGCTGGGCCGTAAAGAATTCGGCAGGAGGCCTTTCTCCTCGAACGAAATTCAAGAATCTTGCCGAATTCTCTTTTTCGCCAAAAAATAAAGAGCAAATTTTAAGCTTCGAGAGGGCATTCAAAGCGCTGGAAGTTTCAGATTCAAGACTACACGAAGCAAGGGATAAACTTGATCAACTCCAGAACGTCCTGATCAGTGGTCTCACCAGGATCGGCTATAAAAAAGAACCTATGAAAACCACCGCAATTGGTCGAATTCCAACCTCCTGGCAGGCCATTAGTTTTGGGAGCCTTCTACTCGCCGACACCAAAAATGGTTTATATAAGCCGCAAGAGCACTATGGATCTGGACCCAAAATGGTCCACATGGGCGATATTTTTCATTCACTAGAGATTACGGATGAAGATATCGAGCAGAGCGTCAACGTAAGTGACAAAGAGATCGCAAATTTTGGTCTCCTTGACGGAGATCTTCTGTTTGCACGCCGCTCCCTGGTAAAGGAAGGCGCAGGACTTTGCTGCATTTATCGTGGAAAAGATAATTTTGCGACTTTCGAATCTTCTATAATTCGAGCGAGACTGGACAAAAATAGGGCAAACCCGGATTATTTTAACTATTTTTTCCGCAGCGTTTATGGACGTTGGATCATGGAAAGAATCATTCAGACCGTTGCAGCCTCGGGAATCACAAGCAATGACCTGAAAAAATTGATTATTCCTGTTCCGACTAAGTGCGAACAAGACGAAATTGCCAAAACACTAAAACAAGCTCAGGAAACTTCAGAGTCATTGAGAATTAACCATAAAAAGAAAGAAAAAGTTTTGAAGAATTTGATAAATAAAATTGTTGAATAGAAGGTTCTACATGTTTAACGAGCAGAGTGTCACGGAAAATGGAATTGTGGACCGCTTAAAAGAGCTGAGCGAAGTAAATTGGAGTTACTGCCACGGTGAAAGTCTGCCGAAAAAAGCGCAGGATATTTTTGTTGATGAGTGGCTCAAAGATGCGCTTTGTTCGTTGAATCCCGATATTGCTCGGCAATCTGATTACGCCGATGAAGTGATTTACAAGCTACGCGGCGTTGTGCTTGAAGCCCGCCACACCGGTTTAGTAAAGGCCAACGAAAACTTCCAAGAATGGTTGATGGCTGAGAAGACTTTGCCCTTCGGCGAAAATGGCGACCACATCACCATAAACCTGATCGATTTCGACAACATAGAAAACAATCATTTTGTTGTGGCACAGCAGGTCCACTATATCGCCGCCTCGGAAGTGTTTTTCGATATCGTGCTCTACATTAACGGAATTCCGTTGGTGGTGGGTGAAGTCAAAACCGCAACACGCCCAAGCGTAACCTGGCAGGATGGCGCTGCTGACTTCATTGGTGGAAGCAAAGATTACTGGAAGAATGCGGAACCCTTTTTCGTTCCAAACCTGTTGTGCTTCGCCTCCGAAGGTCGGACCTTTGCATATGGTGCGATAAACGCTGGTCCCAAGGACTGGGGTCCCTGGCATACCACAGAACAGGAAGATGAGCAGCTCACCGGAATGGCCTCAGTACTTTCCAGTGTTGAGGGATTACTGAACCCTCAAACGCTGCTCCAGATTCTCGAATCTTTCGCTCTGTTTTCAACCATCAAGACCGGCAAAAAAACGCCACCCAAACGCATCAAGCTGCTTCCTCGTTACCCTCAATTTGAAGCAGCCAAGCAAATCGTTGATCGCGTCAAAAGCGGTTACCCAAAAAAGGGTCTCATCTGGCACTTCCAGGGCTCTGGTAAGTCTCTACTGATGCTTTACGCGGCTCGCATGCTGCGAGCCGACAATCGCCTCAAAAACCCCACCGTTCTGGTGGTGGTGGATCGGCGAGATCTCGATAGTCAGATTAACGAAACCTTTGGCGGTGCAGACGTTAAGAACCTTGTTAAAGTGCAAAGCTGCAAGAAACTGGGCGAACACATTGAGCAGGACAGTCGGGGAATTCTGATAACCACCATCTTCAAATTCCAGGATGTCGAGATCGATGAGAATAATTCCAAAGGCCTGAATGATAGGGACAACATCATTGTGCTGGTGGACGAAGCGCACCGCACGCAAGAGGGCTCCCTTGGTGACAAGATGCGCTGGGCTCTGCCGAATGCACACTTCTATGGCCTGACAGGTACGCCGATTTCAAGCATCGAGCGGAACACCTTCAAGCTGTTTGGTGCGAACGAAGATCCTGGCAGGTACATGAACCGCTACAGCTACAAGCAGTCCATCCGCGACGGGGCTACCGTACCGGTAAAATTCGAACCGCGCTTGGCGGAACTTCGCGTCGACAGAGCCTCTATTGACAAAGAGTTTGAGCGACTAGCTGAAGAACACGGTTTGGACAACGACGAAAAAACGGCACTGTCCACGCGGGCGGGCAAGCTGGCAGTCATGTTGAAAGCCCCGAAGCGCATGGAAGCGATAAGCGACGATATCGTTGAGCACTTCACCAGCCACGTGAAGCCAAAAAAACTGAAAGGCATGGTGGTTGTTTACGACCGGGATGCCTGTGTCCAGATGTATTACCTACTTGGCCAAAAGCTTGGTTTCGACGCCGTCGAAGTGGTCATGAATGTTGATCAAGCTCCGATTAAAGCACAAGGCGGTGGCAAAGACGGAAAGGAAAACAGGGACTGGCGCAAATGGAACAAAGAACTGGAACTGCCGATAACGGAGGAGGACTTTCAGCTTTGGCAGGAGATTGATGGAGATGACCAACTACAAAAAGACCTGATTGAGTCCTACAAAGATCCTGAGAACCCTCTTCAGCTTCTCATTGTTACCGCAAAACTCCTCACCGGTTTTGATGCTCCAATTTGCTACTGCATGTACCTGGACAAACCGCTTCGAGACCACACCCTTCTCCAGGCCATGTGCCGTACTAACCGTCTCTACGAAGCGAACGGTATGCGCAAGGAAATGGGCCTGATCATCGACTACCTTGGCGTGTTCGAGAACCTTCGAACCGCACTCGCTTACAACCCCGACGAGATCGAGGGCGTTGTCGAAGGCATCGAACGCTTCAAGGAAATGCTTCCAGAACAGCTGAAAAAGTGCCTGGCATTTTTCCCTGGAGTGGATCGATCCCTTGAAGGCTTTGAGGGAATCATCGCGGCCCAGGAATGCCTGCCAACCAATGAGAAACGAGACGAATTTGCCGCAGCGTTCGGCGTCCTCAGCAAACTCTGGTCTGCGATCAATCCAGACCCTTTCCTCACGCCCTACCGCAACGATTACAAATGGCTTGCTCAAATCTATGAGAGCGTTCGCCCCATTGGACAAACTGGCGCTCTAGTCTGGGCCGCGCTCGGGCCCGAAACCATCAAAATGATCCACGAGAACACCGATATCAACCGCATTCGCAATGATATCGATGAACTTGTGATGGATGAGCACGCTATTTTCACGCTCACAGAGAAGGAACAAGAGAAGCGCGCACGCAGGCTCGAGATTGATTTAATGGGACGACTTCGCGGTAGCGGAAACCCAGAATTCGTCGCGCTCGGCGAGCGCCTAGAGAAGCTCAGGCAGCAGTACGAGGCTGGAGTCATTAAGGCCATCGATTGGCTCAAAGGCCTGCTTGATACCGCCAAGGAAACCGTTGAACTTGAGAAGCAGACTGGAGAGCGCACGGTCACGGAGGAAGACAATGTACAGGCGCTCACCAAGCTTTTCATGGAGACAAGGCCTGATCGAACTCCGAAGGTCATTCAGGATGTTGTCGAGCAGATCGACAAGATCGTCAAAGCGACCCGATTCGATGGTTGGCAGAACTCTGCGAGCGGACCGAGGGAGATCCAGAAAGCTTTGATGTTGACGCTGGTTCAGTTTGGACTGGGGAAGGACAAAGAGCTTTTCAATAAGGCCTATGAATATATCAAAGGCCACTACTGAAGCTTTCGAGCGATTGGTTCTTCCCAGTTATACGTCAAAAAATATTTTGACGTATAACTGGGAAGAAGACACCTTCTAACTGAATTGTATAGTCAGGCTTTGAGTCGTGCGAAAGATAGAAAATATTCCCAAAACGTGCTCTCGGAGGGTCAGTCTTCATCCGACTTATGAGCCGAATCCGGCTTCTCGGGCAACAGAGAACCATCGCCATCTGGCGGCCTATGAATACGATCTGTTAGATAGTGCAAGCCAAGTAACGTAGTGACCATTAGATTGGAGATTAAGAAAATGTAGACGAACGTAAACCCTGGCTTGGTCCACGTAATCATTTGTTTTGGCAAAAGAGACGCCAGATTGTTATGCAGCACGCTGATTGACATCCCAATCAAAAATAAAAAAAGACTGAGGAAAGCCAGATAACCAAAGAGATAAGACAAGAACCGTCTTCGGTTAATTGGAATTAGCTTTCTTTGCCCTTTTCTTTCTACCCTGATCTGGACCGGATCTCCGGCAAACGGTTGATCAAGAACTTTTGATGGAAAGGTTGCCACGGCTGCCAGGGCGGCAATGTAAAACCCAATTAGCATTTGAAGTAGCTGTGTCACATGGGCAACTAAGCCGGTCTCTCCGAAAAGGTTCACCCTGCCAGGCAAAAGCATCAAAAGAGTGAACACCAAAGCGGTTATGACCAAAGGGATGTACCAATCAAACCAGGGTTTGATTGGATTCCTGATCCTTAAATAGGCTAGTGGAGTAAAGAGCTGCCGAAGACCAGGAACCATAATCCTATTCCAAAAGCCCGAGAATTTTTGCAGCGTAGGAACTTACGATTTTGTCACTGCATTGCGACAAGCCAGGGGCGTGCTCTATGTATTCAACGCGCCCCACGAGTGCATCCTTAACATCGTCTGTATCTGTGCCCATCACAGCGGTTTTCCTCTTCCCGCCATTTTTCTTGTAACGAATTTTAAGATCATCAAAACCTTCACTTCTGGCTTTCTTACGCAGCTTCTCGATAAAAGTTGGCTTCTCGCCATTTCCATCCACGACCTTGAGCTTGAGAGTTCTGACGTCCTCTTTGTAATAGTGCTCTTCATCGAAGTGACTGATCTTTATACGCTCTACCAGTTCTATGCTATCGACTGTTGAACCCTCCAACTCCTCTTGGAAGGTCTTACTTGGCGTCGCGAGTATTCGTACCCGAGGGCGGTATGCACGACTTCGGCCATTCTCCTCCTCATCATCGAAGTGCAACCTTCCCTTCGTGACCGCGCGGAACATGGTTTGGAAAAATCCCTCCAAACCTGACCTGCCAAGGCCAGGCACTTCCTCCAACAAAAACAAAAATTCGTTACCTCCATTTTCTGTTGGCGAAAGGCTTAAAACTGCATGTGCGGAAACAGCGATGCCCTCGCCGTCGAGCTTGGGCTCAGGACGAAGGTCTGTTGTTGTCAGCTTGCTGAAAACGGGGTCGCTAGCTTTCGAATTGGAGTACATCAGCAAAAACACGGCCGAATTATTCTCTTCGTTTACCCTTAAGTCACGAATTCGAAAACAAGCTTCGTCATTCTCAACCATCTTAAACGCGCCGCCGGAGTCAACGAGTTTCTTAAGCTCGTCTATACATTCATTCAAATTAATCTGCGGCGCATGAGAAGGTGAACTATCAAGAATGAAACGGTGGAAGTAAATCCAGCGCTCATAGGGATTTAGCATTTGGAGCCATCCATTTTAGTAATTTTCTTTTCGTTTACTGAAGCTACCACACGGGCTAAGACCTTCGAAAGTCGCAAGGTCCCTGAGCCCGAAGGTAAATCCTCTCAGCCAAAATCTATGTTTCTGACCGAGCTGAACTTGGACCTTAATCTTCGTCGCCAAGTCAGTTTTTCTAAAAGCCATTTTTCGACAACTCGATGTATCGACAAAATGCATTAGCCAGCTGCATCTGCCTCGGTGTTTTGCACTCCGCCTCGAAAACGGCGGGTGAGGCAACCAGTATCGCCAAACATTTGGCTCTTGAAATAGCGACATTGAGCCGGTTAGGACTGTAAAGAAACTCCATTCCTCTTGGCGCGTCGGCATGGCTGGAGGTTGCCATTGAAAAAATCGTGATGGGGGCCTCCTGACCCTGAAATTTATCGACTGTACCGACCCTTGCATCGGGCAACCTCTGATGAATCTCAAATACTTGGGCGTTGTAAGGCGCGATAATCAGGATATCGGCCAGAGTTAATGCGTGTTCACACCCTTCGCCATCAATCCAGGTCGTATTGCTGTTCAAGATCTCGTTGACGATTCGTAAGACCTCGTCCGCCTCCTCTGTAGAACTGCTTGTGTTGCCGCTATGCTTCACTGGCAGGTAACGCAAGCCGGTACCAGATAAAGCGCCATCAGATTTGATCTCATGATTTGCGGCCTTCGGAATGGAGGTGAGTTTACTCTCGTAGAACAGTTCTGAATTGAAGCGACAGATTTCTGGATGAAGGCGGTAAGTAATTCCAAGAAACAGACCTTGATCGTCAGAAATGGTCTGGTGCCCTTCTAATAGGTGATCCAGAGCAGAGCAATCCGTTCCATCAGGGTGTGAACCTTGAGTCGGCTGCTCAAGCTGTTGAGGGTCACCCAGCAGAATCAAGCTTTTAGCACAACCAGATACTGCTACCACGTTTGCGAGAGACATTTGGGCGGCCTCATCGACGATAAGAACATCAAGAACACCTTGTGCTTCTTCTGACGCCCAAAAAAAACTTGTGGCTCCTGCAACCTGGGCGCGACCGTCAGTCAGTGCTCCCAATACTTCTTCAGATTTTTTTTCGAAAATGAGGCTCGGAAGGTCTAGTTCATCACTATCCCTCTCCGGTTTTTGGATACAGGTGAGGTCTAAGTTATTTTCAGTGGCAACCTTGATCGTTTTATCAAGAAGATTGCGGATAACCCTGTGACTGTTTGCGGTGATCCCGACTAGTTTTCCTCGTTCAACAAGATCGCAAATGACGTGTGCTCCAGTGAAGGATTTTCCTGTTCCTGGAGGCCCCTGAACTGGCAGTACATCACCGTCCAGCCTTGGTACGACTCTGAGTGCCGACTCAAGAGCCGTCTCATTCGGTAGTCTCAACGCTATCTCACCTGGGTCGATTTTAGCCCTCAGCAACAGATAGCGACCAGCCATAAAAGGCCCATCTCCCTCGAAACCATTGTCAGCGACGTACTCACCCAATCTAAACAAAGCGTTTTTTTGAGGGTTACTAGGGATGTGCGTATGTTTAAAAACAGCTTTTGGATGGTCGTTCGCAGTGGCTTTCATCTTTTTGATATCTATCGTCGCGTCGCCCATGGACACGTTTTCAGCTGATCCGAGATTTCCCCCTCCTACCTGCTTTAATGTATCGCCTGTTCGAACTTCACTATCTTGGGGTACGAATCGATACCGATCAGTTGGAATACCTGTTTTGGAATGGCCAACTGTCTCAAGAAATTCTAATCCCGAAATAGCTGTACGCTCGGTTAAAAGTTCGTCTGGCTGAAGGTCGCACAAACGGAAATACTCCCACCAAAAGGACTTATCTTCACGGCGATGCCACTCTAGCAAATGAGCCAGAATCCAGCGTCCGTGCTGTTCGGGAGTACGCTCGTCTTCGGCTACCGGAACCCCATCAATCAGACGGTCAACCAGTGCCTGAATGCGCTGCGCCTGCTCGTCGGCCTCTTCCCTGGGCTCAGCTCCTGGCTCGGGCCTCTCAATAGAGTGTCCTTCGCTGATTAGTTCATCCCGTAACCTTTCGAGCCAATCTCTCAGAGTAGCGGTCGAGTAGCAGTCATCTGCGTTGTAGGCCTCAACAACGAATTTTGTCTTCTCGGTGACCGAATCGAAGTCATCCAGTTCAATGTGCGATGAAAGCTGAGTGAGTGCCACGTTGGCATCATGAAGCGAAACCTTGCGCTCAAATTTGAAGAACGGCTCCAGCTTTTTCAGGGAGTAGCTTTCCACGCTGGCGCGCAACCCGTTTCGGACGACACTCAACAGGTCGACAAACACCAAGCCTCGAAGCAAGTTGTCCATCTCGTTTTCGCGCGTGGCGTATCGTCCCATGAGCCGTTTCAGCGCTGCTGGTTCGTATGGAGCAAAATGATAGACATGCATGTCCGGGTATTGCTGACGACGCTCTGTTAGAAAGTCGATGAAACCCTCAAAGGAAGCTTTCTCTTCGCCTGGCCCAAAGGCCCATTCAGCCTTGTATTCGATCTCGCCGCTCTTGTTCTTAAAGACATATCCAAACAAGTACTCCAGGCCGTGCTCTCCGACGAACTGGTCGCTTTCAATATCAAAGAACACGTCGCCTTCTGAGGGCTCTGGTAATGCCCCAAATCCAGCACCTGGAATCGGATCGAGAAACTCATGTTCGAGTTCACCACTCTCCCGGGCGACAACCTGAATCCGAGCTTGGGCTCGGGCTTTCTCCAAAGAAGGTTTTGTGCCTCGTTTTGGCTCAAACGGGATTGGTGTTGGAAGGTCTGCCAGGTCTTTCATAGTGGCAATGCCGTTGGCATTCAGCTCAACGATTTGTGCTTTGCTGATGTTGGCAACTAAACAGAGATGGTCGTCATCTCGCCGTCTCTGGTCACACTGGGTTTGCCAGCGGCAAATGTCACAGTGCGATTTCGGGTCCGGATAGGTTTCGCCGGGCTCGTCAGTAGTGATGTCTGTTTCGGCTGCTTTCCGAACCTGCCGGAAATAAGCCGCATAGTCCGCGAACCGATATCTTTGCGGTTCGTAGTCACTCCATGGCGCAACTACAAATATAAATTCGGGATCGACTTCTTGAACGCTCGCCAGAAGATCGGCGTAGAGGCAGAGCTGAAGAACGGTTCCACCCTTGGTCTCTCGCGCTAATTTTGTATCAATAATTTCATACGACCAGTCACCCAGCGCACTGGGCTTTTCTACTCGTTTCAGAAAGTCGGCCCTTCCACTCCAGCTCCCGTTTCTGAGAGCGGCCTGAGCAATGATTGGCGCACCAGCTCTCATTGCCTCAACGGTTTGATCGATGCTTTGTTCGTTTACTTCGACCCCTTCGATGGCAGTGACATCCAGTCCCGAAGATTTTAAGTGCTCAAGGTAACCCTGCTCGTGCCGCTGTCCGCGCTCACGCAAAATTTCCAGGAGGGGATCGTAGTGATCCGGCTTTTCACGCTCTCCTTGAGCCACCTGCTTTTCAAGGGCGACCAAATGGTTACAGGCGCTATGGGCGACTAGGTCCGTCGCAGTGAGTTGGAAATGACCATCCAGGTGCCTCATTGGGTGCAACCTCCTTGTGTGCAAGGATTAAGAATGCAAGAACTGTCAGGCATGGTGCTTGGCGAAAACTTGAGCGCCATTTCATTTTTTTCAGCATTCTAAATATGCCAATTTAGACGACATTCTGCCAATAGACCAGGTAGGATGGTAAGTCTATGAAGTGAAAAATACTTTTCCCTTTTGAAGGACCTATCGTTTGGCTATAAGTTATCGTCGTTTGCTTGCTTGCGACTTGGATCGGAGCGCAGCCCGACAGACAAACTGACTACCAACAAAAAGGATCGGCAGGTGGAGCAGTACACTTGGATACCAGCGTTTAAAGCACTCACGCAGTGGATCAAGGATTATGAGGACCGACAACCAGAACTCATCGCAATCCTACAAGAATTGGGAATAAAAAAGGGACTCACCGACAAAAATGAGGCCGGTGAAAAGGTGCCTTTACAAGAAATTGACCCATTTAGCTTTTTTGCCATCTTCATGAAATATGGGGAAGAGAATCGCGCGAAGCTGTTCAAGGAACTGATAGAGCTAATAGGCCTGGATGCACCGCCTCCCACTGATTTTTCCGGCGTGCCAAGTGCTCAGCCGTTGAAGGTTTGGCTTTTTCCATACGCCAAATCTCGGGCTCCAGGAACCATCAGCACACTCTGGAAATTTTTTCGGGATGCGGCCACCTCTGAGGTCGATGGTGAGCAGTTTCAAACTGTGCTCTCAATTAAAGGGACAGGTTTCGCGAAGCTTACCCAGTGTCTATTTTACGCTTACCCGGACATCTATTTACCGGTGGACGGACAAACTCGGCACTGGCTTACCTCGAACGACCTGGAGATTCCAAAACCTAAATGGCAGGACTACAGGCTATGCCTCCAACGTGTCCGCGATCTCACCGACAAGCCATTTTGGGAAATTTCGTACCAGGCTTGGTACGAGAATCAAAGCACGCCATTCAACTCGGAAACCGCAGTTGAGCACCTAAAAAAGGTCTATCCGGGAACCTACTCGGGAACGAGGCATATCGCGGGATTCAAGTGTACGAATGGGAAGCCTATTGCCCTTGATCCTAAACCGAAGTCAGTAAAAATCTTTATTGGGGACAAACCTCCCGAAGAAATCGAACTCGAAAACGTGAGGAAGTACGGCCCGCAAGACACCCGTAACCATCACTTAAAACAACACGCCCCATCCCTTGCAAAGGGTAGTACAGCCTACTTGGTATCTGTGTCATCTATGGACGAGCTGGACACGCTATTAGAGTGGTATGACGAGGAGGATGGCGATATTTCTGAAACCAATTCTGAAGGAAGTTTTCCCCAGAAAGAAGAGAGTAATATGCCTACTGAACCACTCAATCAGATTCTCTATGGGCCTCCGGGAACCGGGAAGACGTACCGTACTACTGATCTAGCCGTCCGAATCGCTGATCCAGTTTGGTACCAAGAAAACGCTGATCGAGCTGAATCCCATAAGAGCAGAGCAGCGATCAAAGCAAGGTTTGACGAACTGGTTCGGTCAGAAAGAATTCAGTTTACGACTTTCCACCAGAGCTTTGCTTACGAGGACTTCATTGAGGGAATAAGGGCTGAAAGCGACCCAGAAACGGGTGAGCTTCACTATCCCGTGCGAGACGGCGTCTTCAAAACCTTATGCAAAAACGCCGACAAAAGAGTAATCGCTCATCAAACCATCTCACCTGAAAGCCTATCGAATCGGGCTATCTGGAAAATGTCGTTGGGCAATTCTCAAACGGCTGAAGCCAGTGAGGTTTTTACTGAGTGCCTTGAGAACGATTATGTACTCTTGGGATGGGGCGGAGACGCTGACTTCTCAGAGTGCGATGACTACGAGTCTGTCAAAAAGCGATACCTCGAGCGCTATCCTTCTGAAAGCCAAGAATACGCATTTCGAGCCGTTAATACCTTTAGAAACCAGGTAAAAGAGGGCGATTTGCTTGTTATTTCGGACGGCAATTCTCGATTCCGTGCCATTGCGGAGGTCACTGCCCAACACAAAAAACTTGGAGATAAGCCTGATTGGTTTCACCAAGCCCGTGACGTCAAATGGTTACAGGTCTACGAAAATTCTCGGCCTGTGAGTGAGCTATATAGCAGCCAATTTACTCAGATGACGCTCTATAAGCTCAAGCACTCCAAACTGAATACGGAGCGTTTATTGGAGATGGTGTCCTCTGAATCGCCGGAGGAGGAGGCACCGCCGCACGTATTAATCGTTGATGAGATTAACAGAGGCAACATCGCCCGGATTTTCGGTGAACTCATTACCCTTTTGGAGCCGAGCAAGCGAGCCGGTGCACCTGACGCGCAATCTGTGACACTGCCCTATTCCAAAGATCAGTTTTCAGTACCTTCCAATGTATTTGTGATTGGCACAATGAACACGGCGGACAAGTCGTTGGCACAGCTGGATTTGGCGCTTCGTCGACGCTTCAGTTTTGTTGAAATGCTTCCGGACCCCAGCAGCCTTTCCGAGGTCACTGTTCACGACATTCCCCTAGATACGCTATTAGATGTAATGAACCAGCGAATCGAGATCCTGCTAGATTCCGACCATCAGATTGGTCACGCCTATTTCATGGAGTTGGTAGGCATGGAATCTGAATCAGAACGACAGGCGGCTCTCCGGCACATATTCCGCGACAAGGTCATTCCCCTGCTCCAGGAATATTTTTTCGAAGATTACGAGCGTATAGGATGGGTCTTGAACGACCCTGCCAAAGCTCCCGAGCATAAATTCATCACTCCAGGAACGACTGGTACTCATGCCTTCACGCGCAACTTAACCGAGCTTTTCCCAGGGGAAATTGCAGAACAGCTGACTGACAACAGGTTCAAAATCAACGAAACCGCTTTCGATGAGGCGAAAGCGTATCAACAGATTGCTGGAGTTTGACGGTGATTCAGGTTCGCGAATACGCCACCCTCACCGCTGATTCTGAGGTCGACCCCAGTATCAATGTCGGGCGGGTTTCAGGTGCGACGTTTGAGTGGCTGATCAACCTGCATAACCAGTGGGAGCAGGATTCCAAGCTCATCATTCGGAATGGCAAGAAGTATCTAAAGCTCGGAAGCTACGTCGGTTACCTCCAAAGCCCTTCCGGTGAAGGCATAGAGATATTACCGAAAACTGAATTCGCATCGCCGGAGGAGCCTGAGCCTCTGCGTAAGCTTTTGCAGGATATGCTTAGGTGCTCTGCGTCTCTCGATGGCCGGGCAGGGGACTCAGCGGACCTCACGCGATCTGAGCTACCTATTCACGAATGGATCATCGCCCAGTTTCTGAATCAGCTGACCACCCTCGTCAAACGAGGTCTCCGATTTCATTATGAAACCATTGAAGAGGAAAGCCGGTTTATTCGCGGCCAGTTGGATGTAGGCAAACAAAGTCGACAATCTCCGGCGCGCGCCACTTGGTTCAACATCCGCCATGACGTGTTCTCTCCCAATCGAACCGAAAACCGTCTGCTGAGAACTGCGCTGGATTACGTGCTTAAGCTCACAAAGAACGCTCAGAACTGGCGGGTAGCAAACACGCTGTCTCACCAGCTGTCAGTTATCGAGCCCTTCAGAAAGCCCCTGCCCCAAATCAGTCAATGGCAGAACACCAAGTTGATGCATCCCTACCGAGCCATAAAGCCCTGGTGTGTCCTGGTTCTCGAACGGCTGAACCCTAACTTTCAACACGGCCTGCACAGCGGCATTGCAATGCTGTTCCCGATGGAACAGCTTTTCGAAAACTATGTGGCTCACCACATTAAAAAGCGGATGCGCTCTGGTGCGTCACTGACTTCTCAAGCGGCAAGCCGGTGGTTGATAAAGCACTCGCCGGATGGCGGCCCTGAGAAATCCTGGTTCCAATTAAAGCCTGACCTGCTGGTGACTTATCTCAGTCGCAAGACTGTCATGGACGCCAAATGGAAACTTCTGGACTCGACACAGAATACATCGGCTGAGAAGTACGGCATTAAGCAAGCTGACCTCTACCAACTCTTTGCTTATGGACACAAATACCAGAATGGGTATGGCCATATGCTGCTGATTTATCCCAAACATGCAGCATTTCAGGAACCTTTGCCTCAGTTGAGTTTCGGCGAGGACCTTCACCTGTGGTGCGTGCCGTTCGACATGTATGAAAAACAGTTGGTTGTTGGCGAGTGGATACGCTTTTTTCCTGCTTTGACGCAACTTATACCAACGGAGCCCGATGGTGCTCAGCAGGAAAGACTTGAATCAATCGAGGACGTCGCTCGAGTGCTCGGAGGTAAAGGCAGCTCAGACCTGGCTCAGCGTCTTCAGCTCCACCTCGGTCTTGACGGTAAACTCACTCTGCTTACTGAGGACTTGCTCTACCAATATTCTGGTGATCAATTCAACGACTGGTCAGATCGGAAACAGGTCGTTGGTTTCGAGTATACCGTTACAGATCGCGCAAGCGGTCAGAACGTTGGTACCGGAATGCTATTCCTGCCCTTCACGACCGAACAACTACTTTACAGACTGGAGTTGTTGCTCAAACGGCACCAACGACAGGTTTCGGGCGCAGTCCCGAAAAATGTTGACGGGGTCATGGCAAAGGTAGAGGAGACACTTCGACTTGCGGTTGTTAATAAATCGCCCAAATCGTAGACAATATGCACAACCCAACAAAAGAGTCGCCCGGTCGGTTTAGGAATCATCGGTGGGGCCGCTGTTCAGCTCGTTTTTCAGGCTCGACAATGCCTCCCACTGATCGGGTGAGTATCCAGCACGAAGAAGCTCTACTGTCTCGACGGGGGCCTCCATGCGGATACCTTCACTATCCGCCTGATAGAGACTGTTCCGAGTTTTGAAGAGTTGGCCGTCCAATTCTTCAAGGACAAGGCTTGTACAACACCAATCGCCCGGTACCCAGCGTCCCTTTCGGTCCTCAACGACAATGCCCCACAACACTCGCTTTTCAAGACGCTCTCCATCTTGAGTGAAATCGACCAGGTACCAGTTTCGGACAATGGTGTCAGCGTTCATTTTAGATCTCCGATGTGTTTTCTGAGATCCTAGCCGCACTCCCGAGAATGTCAAAAAGTTCTTTTCAAACAATTATTTATGGCCAAATTAAGTCGCAATAATCCGAGATTACTAATGATGTCGCCAAAAGGCAGAGTTACTCCTCCAAAACCAAACGCTACGCTTCCAAACATCGCTGGTGGCGGTTAAGTCTCAGCGGTTTTTACCAGTAACTCAGATAAAGATGGTGATACAAATGGCAAACTCAAAAAGTGGATCAAAGAATACCGGCGGACGCGGCCCTTCAACTCATCCTGGCCCTGGTGGCAATTGGCCTGCTACCACGGGCAACAAGTCCGGCAAAGGAAGAGGCAATGCCCGTAGGGGTAAGTAAAAAGCTATCCATAGGTAAGTTCGTCCGGGTACCTCTGAGTACCCGGCGTTATCGAGGAATGGAATGAATAACGAATATGGATTTCCGGCGATTGGAGAGGTGGCAAAGGAACTTTTTGCCTGCGCTGGTTTCCTTCCAACGAAAAATTATCCTTTGGGAATAATCCGATCAGAGACGGAGAAAAAGTCGATACAGACCCGTCTTCAGCGACTTGCGAGAGAAAGTAGCGAACTTCGCAAAAACCTTGATCAACTCTTGGGACTTTTTGAGGAACTCACCAGAGAAACGACCGGCTCAGAGCGATTAGCTCACGCCGTTCGCGAATCGATCATTGATGCCCTGGAGCAGTATCGTGACCTGATTCGTACCCAAATTAGCCACCTCAGTAAGCAAGAAACCTTGCGTTTTTTGCTCCTCACATCGCTACCGGAAAGGGCCATTCTCTCCTACCAAAAGAACGCTCTGATCTTTAATGTTAAGGCGACGGGTTATCAGTTCCCGTCTGATCATACTTGGTGGCTCCCCTCATTCGACAGAGAGGGTATTCAATGGCCCTTAGCCAAGGCTTTCCAATGGGTCTACGAGACTGTAGAGACTAATCAAACAAGATTTCATTTTCCCAACCACGGAATCTACGAGGACCATAGGCTTGATCAGAATTATGAAAATGCATGGCGATGGACTTCGAACAAGAGGTTCCCCTCGCTCAGTGCGATACTGACCAATCTTGATGAATCCATAGATGCAATGCGGGCAACAGAGAACGTCGACTATCAGCGCGAAATCTCTTCCCACCAAAAAAATAATTTCAGAACAGTCTTTGCAATCGCTCGGTTTACTACGGCAGCCTTCCAAAAAATTGAGAAAGCCTATGGACGGGAAGTGCTCTATGCAATCTCAGAAACTTTGCGCAAGCAGAATAGGCGACTTCGAAGGAACCACAAGCGATTCGCGCAAAACCTCGATCAGAAACTGGCAGCAAACAACGTGCGAAGCGCTCAGGCAGTGGACAATGCGTGGGCCCTCAAAACTCGAGAATTTTGGAAGAATCGATCCGACAATCTCATTGCAGGCGCACAACAATTAGCTCACCTACAAAAAACCGATTCAGTGCCGTCCGAGAAGATCCCGAAGTTCAAGGTTTATATCCGCTTGCTCGGTATTCATGGCGCTTACTCTGTCATCATGAATGAAGCGCACGCAAAAGACATCTATCCTCCGATGACTTTTGTTGAGTCGCTCCAAGCTGGCCTGAGGCTTAAAAACCACGCCCATTCATCCTCGGAGATCGACAAGTTGGAGGATACGATCAAAAGAAATGGCGATGAGGCGCTTGGGTGGATCACAGAATGGGCAAGAGCAACCAATCTCTATCGAAAGGAGCAATACTCTGAGGCAGCACCGCATTTCAAAAGAGCCTTCGAGCTAGGCAAATACTCGGCAGGCGAGAGCCAGTATAAGCTGGTGAACCAGTACATTGAGATCTGCGCCAAAGTCCAGAATTGGGAGGAGTTCAAGAAAGGTGTCGCCTGGGCAAAGTACCTTGGATTGTCCACACGGTGGCTACGCGACAGAGAAGAGACTAAGGAAAACCTGAAATTCGCTTACGAACAGCTCAGAATGGCGGTATACCCGATCCTTTAATAGGGGAACACGGTCATTGAGCTAGGTTTGCCTGGCTACTCTCCCTTGCGCCTTCATCGTTTGAGCACAGCCTCAGTAGCTCCTTTCCCAACTCCGTAATCCTCACGTGATTCGGATCTGAAACCCCATCGACTGTATGGGAGATCGAGAGGAGGTTGAGCCTCTGTAAATTACCTACAGAAATGCGAACCTCTTTTTTCGGTTCTGGAATCCCGCTCTGAAACTCATCCAAGGCGGATGCTTCGTCCGGCAGGTACCCGAGATAAAATCCGGGGTTTAGTATGTCCAAATGATGGTTAGGATTTCCGGCTGCGGCTCCGATCAATCTCAAAATTTGCACATCGAGAGATGTCATATCCTCTAGGATGGAAATGAACGCTCGCCGGACCTGAACTTCTATATCTTCGTCAGCTGCGTTCACAAGAACTGTGGCCCACATATCTTGGAGGTAATCGTCCTCTTCAAGCGATGCAGCCTCAACCAGTGGCACGGTGAATTGCAACGGAAGGATGCGGGTTGGAGCAGACAAGCCTCGCTGAGCCAGCTTTTCGTGGGCCTTATGTATCAGATTCAGCTGATTTTCCCATCTGATGTAGCGCAATTTGTCTTCGAAAATACCTACCGCTGTCGCTATGGGTACTCCTGCCACATCCGAAATAAACTTACCCATTTTTTCGACTGCTTGGATTGCGGTACCAGTGGTTTTGGCAACTTCCTGGACTGCCTTAGCCTCCTCAGACATTATTGTTGCCTTCAAGGTTCGCCAGCCAAGTGTTCGAGAGGTTGAGTTCTTTCTTGAGTGAAGCGGGATCTTTGATCTGAGCCATTGAAGTGGTGAGCTTCTCGAAAAGCTCCGGGCTCAACAGGTAACCGACTGGGCGACCTTTCGATACGACAGCGACAGGTGCATCAGCGAAGCAACGAGATGGACCTCGCGAGAATTCTGTGAGAGTGACGTTCTTTGCTACCGCGAATAGCTGTTTGATCGACTCAGTCATTACCCCCTCCTTACTCGTCTGTTGTAGTCGTACCCGCGCACTTAGCCTATCACGTCTTCCCAATGATCCGTCCGAATCGGATTGACCTGCATCTCCCAAATAAGTCATTCAGATTAAGCCCTGCTGCGACTATAGCTCCATCACAATCAATTCAGCCGCGTGTCTCAGTTAAGCTGCTGCCGACGAAAGAGCACCGCCCCGCCCAACTGGTGGTCCGCAGCAGATGTAACCGATAACACAGGTCGATCCTCAAGATATATTACAGTGGCTAGATCCGGAAAAGTGCTTGACAAGTACCCCGACGCAAATCAATGTGGTAGAAGACTTTTAGAGGAGAAACAGAGATGACCGGACCAAGAGTCATTTAATTTCAATTAGTTACATGAAATCACGACGTCTCTCAATATCCGAGAGGCTCGGAGGGTTTCACGACTCACCATTCGTTAAGACCGACCGCTCGACGCTACCATCATCTCTCAGCCGCGCGCCTGTCCGACTGAATCCAGATTCCATATACCGAAAGCTCGCCTTGTCCTGGGCCACAATCCATTTCGACCCAGTTAGTTCCGCGCTCTGCTCTTGGCAACAATAGCTACTTGTTGCAGCTATATTCCTGCTTGGTCAATAGGATTCTGGCTGCCTATCTTTGATGTAACCAAGCGCTGCCAAGGGGCACTTTAGGTGTCCATTAAGACGACACAACAACCTGTCAAACCGGGAATAAGCGAGGAAGATCCATGGAAATCACCCGGCAGGCACTATTTGAAGCAATTTGGTCTACCCCCAGAAAGGACCTTGCATCAGTCTGGAAAATCGATCCAAACACAATTACCCATGCCTGTAAAAGGCATAAAGTCCCTCTGCCGAAACCAGGGCACTGGACGCTCGTGTCGATGGGAAAACCACCCAGCCACCCCATACTGCCAGGAGACCCTAACGTTACTGTTGCTCTCGAAGAAAAAATCCAAAAACCAATCAAGCAAAAGGCTGCTTCCGAGGAGCCCAAAACCGCTACACAGAAGCCTCAGACGTGCGGCCCAATTGCCTCCCTCCCGAACGAATATTCAGGGACGCTTACAGACTCAGTGACGTCCATTTCAGAAGCCCTACCAATCGTCCGAAAGGCGTTTAAAACTTACTCTTCTCCAAAAGCCGTGCGGGATCCCAAATACCAGCACGTGTTACCAGGTTCGGCTGAAATAATCCGAACAGCTGTAATGCCAGAAATGGTGGAAAGAGCGCTTCTGCTTATGGATACCATTCTTCGGGAGTTTCAAAAGAAACACTGGAAGATACAAATCCCGTCAGAAAGAGATCGGAACAAGAACTCAGTATTTGTGGAAGGGGTAGAAATCCTGTTCACGATTACTGAGCATCGTCAGCAAGAAAGAGTGAAATCTGATAGCAAGTGGACGACTTGGGAGTATCGCTACCACAGCACGGGTACCTTGAGATTCCAATTCGGCACATCCTCGTGGATGCATGAAATCAAAGACAACAAGCGAAGGAAACTGGAAGAACGAATTCCGGAAATCATCGACGGCATTTTGGAGGAGGTAGCACGAGTAAAACAGGTTGAAATTCAGAGGAGAAATGAGGAACGCATCCAGAGGTTAGAGAGTCGTCTATCAGACTTGGTCCGTAAAGCTCTTGAACACAACCGCAGGTGTGAGGAGGGACTAAATCGCTGCATGGCGGATTATGAAGAAGCCCTACGGATTAGACGTTTCGTGGAAGCCATGAGAGAAACCGATTGTCCAGGACAACACTCAGACAAGCGGGAAAATTGGCTGAACTGGCTCGAAAGCAAAGCAGATTCATTGGACCCCGCAAAGAGTCAGACATCACTCGACTTCGCGGTTCCCAAAGAACTGGTAGACCAAGTATCTGTGATGATCGAATCCGACCTTGAAGCATATTCACCACTTAAAGAGCTGGACCTGAAGTCGTCGATTGAAAAAGCCGTCCGATGGATAGAACTCCGACAGGGCTTGATGCACAAATGAAACGTGAGAAAGGCTACAGCGCTGGTACAGAATTCCTTACAAGTCGCCTTGTCTTATGCTCATAGTATACGGTCGTTTCTCAGTCGGAACGTTGTGTTTTCTTGACCCAAGCACTGACCTTCTCGTCGAACATGCCACTTGGCATTTTCTCTAGATGGAACTGAACTTCAGGGACTTCATAAAATTCATCTGTAAAGCTGAATTTTCCGTCGTCAGTTATCTCCATTTGCCCATTTGCCAATGCTGTGGAGAGCACTTCCTCGAAGCGTTCTTGGTGGCCATTACTCCAAGTGATCGATAATCGATGATTCACCATCGTCGCCCCCGCCCCGTGACTCGCTACGCCCAACACACCTTTAAAGCTATCACTCGACGCTTCTATGGTCAATTTTTCTATATTTTTCAGTTATTTAATTAACTTGAAAATATATATCGTAACCAAACGGGCGGACAGCTATTGACAAAGAGCTGCTATGAGACTGTAGCACTCTGTAAACGCCAGCCAAAAATTCTCGTAAGCTATTGATTTACAAATAAAAAAAGATATATAACAATTAATTTTGAAATGTCTAATTTCGAATTACGATTTATGAGAAATTTTAAGTCGACAACCGTGCGGCTGTCAGCCGCACTTTGTCTAAAAAGGAATTATGCTAGGCCAGAAGGGTTCGGTCTCAGAAGCGGAAACTTCTGAGTATCGACAAGCTGGGAACTGCCAGTGAAAATAGGTCGGAACTTCATGATCGAGCCCGCCATCGATCAATGGCAGGCTCGATAGAGCTTTGACCTAGTTTTTTATTTCTCCCTCTACAATGCCGGTCTCTACGAGTTGAATGCATTCAGTGAAATTAGTGGCTCTCGTAACCCTTACTAATTTCTCGCCTTCATTAATTGGATTGTCGGGATCTATCCTGAGTACTGACGGATATCTGCATCCGTCGTCCCCTACCTTCTCGCCTTGGACGACTGTGAATTTACTTGATTTAAAGTTTACCTCTACCTGAGGAAGCCAAACGGCATCATCTCCCAGTTGCTTAAAGAAATCCTCTTGGGCCAATGCTGTGGTGGTTGGAAAAAACCACGCAAGGCAGATTAGTTGTAAAGCGAACTTTACTTTACTCAAATATTTCATATCTCACCAAATACTCTCGGCAATTTTCTACAGGCCAGTTACTATCATCCCATTCTCCGATGATATTGGCGGCCACCTCGCTTACGGTTAAACCTTCCCAGGACTCAATGTTATCTACCAATGGCTTCATAGCAGGATGCCGGCCATCAATGTATCTAATATAGCCCAAGGCCTCTTGTCTTGTTGACGCAGTGGCTGATACACCACCAAGGCCCTGACCAACGATCTACAATGTCTCTTCAACAAAGTTGCCCAAGGAACCGTCAATCTCAGGGATGGCAGAAACGACATTCAAATGCGGCGCTTGCGTTATGAACTCCGACAGTGAGAGAAGATCGAAGGAGGCTGCAAGTATGCCAGCGTGGACAATAGTGAGTGGGGACAAGGCGAAACTGTCATCGTTCAGGAAGTCGCACACGATCTGACGGAATGCAAAAGACTTTTCCTCGTTGGGGTCCCTTATCCGGATAGCATCCCAGATTGGATGCGGAAGTCGGACGACGCCTCATAAGCTGAGAGTCTGGAAGTCAGCCCAGGGCAAGGTGATGCCTCTGCTGACACCGACCGGTGGTCTGTGAATTCAGACGGTTGTGAGATCAAAATAAAGATGGTGACTCATTGCTCCGCTGAGTAATGAGTCACCATCTTAATACCAATGTACTGGTTCTATTGTTCCAATCTGGCATTTTTGATTGACCAGCCAAACCTGTATTTCATCAGCGAGGTGGTCGATACTCCACAAAGATCCCCGAATCCCGATATTCGGGCAGGCCAACAATCGAGCGGACGAATGGACGACCTGACCAATCAATTTCTTACGACCAACCAGACCACGCTCAACCTGGCGATTGCCCTGCTTCTGGGCGCAATCATTGGCCTCGAGAGAGGCTGGGGCGCCCGGGAGCAGAAAGCCGGTGAGCGTATCGCCGGCATCCGTACCTTCGCCTTATTGGGGCTTCTTGGTGGTGTTGCCGCGGTACTGACCAGGGAAATTACCGAGTGGGCCTTTCCCGTGCTGCTGATCAGCGTGGTGGCCATGGCGCTGGTGGCCTACAGCGAGCGACTGGCACACATCCGCAATTTCAGCATCACCGGCACCGTGGGCATGGTTCTCACGTTCTGTTATGGCGCCATTGCCGTCGCCGTAGACCCTGCACTTGCCGCCGGAGCAGCGGTTATTACTGCAATTATTCTCGACAACAAGCAGGAGATTCACGATGCCGTGAATCAGCTGAAATCCCGTGAACTGGATGCTGCCCTGAAGTTGTTGCTGATTTCCCTGGTGATGCTCCCCCTACTGCCCGATGAGGGTATGGGCCCCGGCGGCGTGCTGAATCCCTACGAAATCTGGTGGCTGGTGGTGCTCATCGCATCCATTTCATTTGTGGGATATTTCGCCATCCGGTTGGCCGGCATGGGCAAAGGCATCCTGTTCACCAGTCTGTTTGCGGGTCTCAGTTCATCCACGGCGCTGACGCTCCATTTTGCCCGTCAGGCCTCAACGGCACCCAATCTGAGCCCCCAGTTTGCGAGCGGTACGCTGATCGCCTGCGGCACCATGTTTCCCCGCATTCTGGTTTACTGCGCACTCATTAATCCGGGGCTCCTGCCTATGCTCCTGTGGCCGGTACTCGTCATGTCAGCGTTACTGTATGGCCCCGCACTGCTGATCTGGAAGCGCCATGAAAGTCGCCTGGACGTGCCGCAACCGGAGCTCACCCAGAACCCCCTGGACCTTAAATCCGCCTTCCTTTTCGGGCTACTGTTGACGATCATCCTCGTGCTTGGGGTGTATCTGGAAAACTGGCTGGGAAATGCCGGGATTCTCTTTCTCGCAGCCACGTCCGGGATAGCCGATGTGGATGCCATCACGCTGTCACTCACCCGCATGTCCCTGGAGTCGATTTCCATGCAGACCGCCGTCGTTGGCATTGTGATCGCCGCCGCAGTCAACAATCTGGTCAAAGCGGTTATGTCTGCGAGCATAGGCGGGAAAGAGATGGGCTTTATGGTCGGAGCCCCCATGGTGCTATCGCTCCTGGCGGGACTTACGGTTGCCTGGCTGCACTAGTATTGCTGGTGTTCTGGCCGATCAGCGGGCACGGCGGAAGGTGAGGTTGTAGCGTAGATCCCCAGTCAGCGGGTGCTGTCCCGGCTTGAGCCGAAGCACTCCATGATAGTTCATCCGGGCCGACCGGCCCCACACCACCACATCGCCACTGGTCAAAGTGGTGTTCACCGGGCGGTCACGGCGTCTGGCACCGCCCAGCTGAAACGTTGCCGGAACCCCGAGCGAAACGGAAACGATGGGCTGGCTGAAATCTTTCTCGTCCTTATCCTGATGCAGGCCCATTTTGGCACCGGGCTGGTATCGGTTGATCAGGCAGGCATCCGGATCAAAACCCCGATATCCCGCTTCCATTGCAGCCCCGGTCGCCAGATCCCTGAACACCTTCGGCATCGCCGGCCACGGAAGCCCGCTGTCAGGATCGGTAGACTGGTAGCGGTATCCCGAGGTGTCCGTCACCCAGCCCCACTCTCCGCAACAGGTCATCGCAACCGACATGGTATGACCACCCGGTGTCTGCATGCTCCTGAATGGCGCCTGAGCGGCAATACTGGTAATGGCAGCCAGCAGCGCCTCTTCCTGCTCAAGCGCGAAATGTCTCAGGACGACAGCATCGTCAACAATGACCTCAGCCCAGGGGGCCGGACGATCCCCGGCAAACAGATCGGGTGTTATAGAGAGAGACTTTTTCATAACATTCAAAGAAAAACCGCGGTTCAGGGACTACCTTTATACGATCAGAATACGTTTTTTCTGTCGTTCAAGGATCATAGATGTCGGCCAAACACCAATCGGCCCAGGTTTCACTGGCTTTCCTGATCGCTTCGGCCATTACCCTGGGCATGCTCACTCTAACTATTGTACTCGTTGGTCAAAGTTTTCGTGGCATGGAAGCGGCCAAAGTCTCTGCCGCCAGCGCCACTGCGAAACAACTGGCGGTCAGCGTCGACGACCGCATCCGCGCCATTACCGGGCCGCCGGCTGCCGCACTTGCGGTGCTCGGCCATGATCCACTCGCCGCAACCGACAACCTGAAACAGCGACTGACGCGCTTGCCGGTCATTGCGGATATCCTCACCAGCAGCGATATCGTCAGTGCCGTGTATGCAGGGTACGGCAACGGTGACTTTTTCCTGTTGCGGAAGGTCCGCGAGAGTGAAGTATCCCGCTTCCCGGACGCCCCGGAGAACACCCGCTTCCTGCTGCAGACCATCACCCGGGACAACGAAGGCGGTCGACATCCGGAGTGGCACTTCTACGATCAGGACCGGAGCCTGATCTCCCGCGAGTATCCGGAATCCTATGAGTTCGATCCCCGGGTCCGGCCCTGGTATCAGCAGGCCAGGCAATCCGGTGTCACCGAGCTAACCGATCCCTATGTGTTCTTCACCACCCGCGAAACGGGGCTGACACTTTCCCGCCGGGCCACGGGTGATGGCGACAGCGGCGCGGTATTTGGCGTGGATGTCACGGTATCGGACCTCAGCCATCAACTAGCCGAACTGAGGCATACGCCGGGTACACGAATTGGCATCGTAAACCGGGACGGGGAGGTGCTGGCCTATTCCAACACAGATCAGTCTCTCAGCACCGACACCACCGGGGCAGGACCGGTCCAGGTAGACAACCTGCCCCATCCTGCACTGGCAGATGCCATGACCCATGCCCAAACAGAAGGCGATAGTCAAGGTGTCAGCCGCTACACCTCCGCGAACAGGGACTGGTATGGAATGACTGAACCACTGGCGTCCCTCGACGGAGAAGACCTGACTATTGCAGTAGCCATCCCTGCCGACGAGCTGCTTGCTGACGTCTGGAGCGCCCTGTCACGACAGACGGTGATCGCTGGTGCCATTGCCCTGCTCTTGCTGATCATGGGCTGGCTACTGGGCCGCCGGGTGGGGAAACCCCTGGAGAGGCTGACCGACCGGGTCAGTTCCCTGTCCCGCTTCCGATTCGACACATCGATCAAAGTAGATTCCCACATCCGCGAGGCCCGGAAACTCAGCGTAGCGCTGGACGACATGGCCAGCACCATTCACAGCTTCCAGAACATCGCCACCGTCCTGAACCGGGGGCAGGACCTGAATACGCTGCTCCGTGACATCCTCGACCAGATTGTGCACATCGTCGGCCAGGATCGGGGCGCTATCTACCTGTTCAGCAGACAAAACAGCGAAATGACCCTCGCCGTCGACAGGGATCTCAATCTACCGAAGACGGTCACCGATATCACCAACGACGCGGACGACAGTGACATCATCAAACACCTCCGACAGCACCTGCCAGGACACCCGGTATTCGCCATTCTCCGTAACCGGCAGAAACAGCTGATCGGCGCCATGGTTATTGAAATGGAACACGGGGACCACACCCACCTCAGTGACGACCTGATTGTTTTCGTCGATGAAATAGCCGGCTCCGCCGCCGTCGCCATTGAAACCCGGGAGCTGATCGAGAGCCAGCAGGCCTTGCTGGAGGGCATTATCCGCCTGGTGGCCAACGCCATCGACGCCAAATCACCCTACACCGGCGGTCACTGTGACCGGGTCCCGAGACTGGCCCAGATGCTCGTTAACGAGGCAGAGAACAGCACAGAGGCCCCCTTCACTGATTTCCAGCTCAACGAAGAACAGCGCTACGAATTCCACCTTGCCGCGTGGCTGCACGACTGCGGCAAGATCACCAGCCCCGAGTACGTGGTGGATAAAGCCGTCAAGCTGGAAACCATCCACAACCGCATCCATGAAGTCCGCACCCGCTTCGAGGTACTGCACCGGGATGCCGAGATCACCTGTCTGACCGCCATCCTGGACGGACATGACGCAGATCAGGCGCGGCAGCAGCGGGATCAGGTGCAACAGACCCTGCAGGAAGAGTTTGCCTTTATTGCCAAAGCCAACATCGGTGGCGAGTTCATGGATGAGGCCGACATTACCCGTATCCAGAGCATTGCCAAGCGCTCCTGGCTCAGACATTTCAGCGACCGACTCGGGCTATCGAGTGATGAAAAACAGGCTCTGGAGGGCGCTCCTGAAGAGTCCCTGCCGGCAACTGAGGCGCTGCTGGCCGACAAGCCATCACACCTCAGAGAATGGGGAGATCAGGTACCGCCCGTGCAGAAGGACGATCCCCGCAACCGTTGGGGATTCGATATGAAATTGCCGGAATACGCGTCCAACCGGGGGGGAAATCCACAACCTGACGATTGCCAAAGGCACCCTGACAGACGAAGATCGGTTCAAGATCAACGAGCACATCGTCCAGACTATCTGCATGCTCGATGCCCTGCCCCTGCCCGACCGCCTGGCCAATGTGCCACACCTTGCAGGCACCCATCATGAGCGGATGGATGGCAAGGGCTACCCTTGCAAGCTCTCCAGCGATGACATGGGCATCCCCGAACGCATCATGGCGGTGGCGGACGTGTTCGAGGCACTGACAGCCGTCGACCGCCCCTACAAGGAAGGTAAAACCCTCACCCAGGCCCTGAACATCATGGCGCGGATGGTGGAGGACGGCCACATTGATCGCCCAGTGTTCGAGTTATTCGTCCGCTCTGGAACCTACCGTCGCTATGGAGAACAACACCTTAGGCCAGAACAGATAGATGAGGTTGATGAAAGCCAATTCATGAAACCTGACTGAAAACCCGTATACTTTGCGCCTTATCTATCGTTTTTGAAGGGATACCCATGCTGTTTGCAATCATAATTGGTGGTCTGATCGGGTACGCGTTCGGCAAATTCCCCGGTTTTATTATCGGCGCGGTCCTCGGTGCGTTTCTTGTAAAACGACTCAAAAGCCGCCTGCTGGGCAAGCTTCAGAGCTTACAGATGGGCTTCGTGGACTCGGTTTTCGCTGTCATGGGCGCCCTGTGCAAGGCCGATGGTGTCGTCAGCCGTGATGAAATCCAGATGGCGGAATCCCTGTTCGTTCGCTTTCGGCTTTCCGAAGAACAGAAAGCCTCCGCGAAGGCCGCTTTCAACCGGGGCAAGGAACCGGATTTTGACCTGGAAGCGGAACTGAACCATTTCCTGCGGATCAGCGGTGGACAGCCGGCACTGTTGCAGATGTTCCTCCAGGTTCAGGTATCGGCCGTCGCGGCCGACGGAGAGGTACATCCCGCCGAGCATGAAATGCTGGTGCGAATTGCCCGGGGGCTGGGGCTGCCGGAAAGTCAGGTGGATCAGCTGGAGGCCATGCTTCGCGGCGCCCACGCCGGTCAGGCAGGTGGCCCACGTCCCTCATCGGCACAGCAGGTCGACGATGCATATAAGGCACTCGGGGTATCCCCATCCGCCAGCGATGCGGAAATCAAGAAGGTCTACCGCAAGCTGATGAGTGAAAATCACCCGGACAAACTGGCAGGGCGCGGGCTACCTGAAAGCATGCGGGAAATGGCCGAGGAGCGGACACGGGAAATCAGCCACGCCTACGACGTCATCAAGGAGGCCAGAAAATGACTGTGCGGGAACAGCCTGACAGCATTAACGCCTTTCAGGACGATGCCCTCGGCAATCACGATGCCACCGCTCTGGCAGATCTGATTCGCCGGGGCGAACTGTCCGTAGCCGAAGTCACTGCAGCCGCCATCGCCCGCTCACGGCAGGTTGAACCGCTTATTCGGGGCACAGTGCATGAGGCCTTTGAACCGGCCCGGAACCACACACCGACCCGCGGCTTCTTCCATGGGGTGCCCACCTTTATCAAGGACAACACCGATATTGCGGGCATGCCAACCCGCCACGGTTCAGAAGCTGTGCCATCCCGGACGGCGACAAAAACCAGTCCGTTTGCAGAGCAGATGCTGGCTCAGGGTTATGTGTGCCTGGGCAAGAGTACACTGCCGGAGTTCGGTTTCAACGCATCCACCGAGCACGCCAGCGCGCCGCCTTCGCGAAATCCCTGGAATCTCGCCTATTCCACCGGCGCCTCCTCCGGTGGTTCTGCCGCGCTGGTTGCTGCTGGCGTAGTCCCTATTGCTCACGCTAACGACGGTGGTGGCTCAATTCGCATACCTGCGGCCTGCTGCGGGTTAATCGGCCTGAAACCCAGCCGTGGTCGCCTGGTGGACAATGACGCCGCCAAATCCCTGCCCATCAACATAGTCAGTGACGGCGTGGTAACCCGCAGCGTGCGTGATACCGCCCGCTTTTACGCCGAGGCGGAGAAGCACTATCGCAACCGCAAGCTGCCGCCGATGGGCATGGTCGAGGGCCCGTCACAGCGCTCAATGACCATCGGCCTGGTACTGGATTCCCTCAACGGCCACGCCACGGATCGGAAAACCCGGGAAACGGTAGAGCACACCGCTCGTTTACTGGAAGGCATGGGGCACCGTATTGTTCCGATGGATGTGCCCATTGCGTCGTCGTTCCCGGACGACTTCGCGCGCTACTGGGGCATGCTGGCGTTCGGCGTCAAGGCCAACGGCCGCAAGCTGATGCACCCGGAATTCAATAAATCCCGGGTAGACAGTCTGACCAATGGCCTCGACAGAATGTTCCGCCGGCAGTTCTATAAACTGCCAGCTACGCTGTGGCGGCTACGCCGCAGTTACCACGACTATGCCAAAGCAGTGGCCGGCTTTGACGCCATCCTGACCCCGGTCCTCGGGCACACGACACCTGAGATCGGTTACCTGAACCCGGAGCAGGACTTTGACACACTGTTTGAGCGGCTCACCCGCTACGTCAGCTTCACCCCCCTGGCAAACGCCACCGGCGCTCCGGCGATCTCGGTCCCCATGGGGCAGACCGACAACAACCTTCCGGTTGCCGTGCATTTGATGGGACGCCACGGTGGTGAACAGACTTTGCTAGAGTTGGCGTATTCGCTAGAGGAGGAATATTCTCTCTACTATGGATGACAGCGAAACCTTTGTGAGCTACCACAAGGCCCTGATGGAGTTAAGTCACGATTCGGGCTTTATCAGGCAACAAAGACACCAAAAACTTTCCGCGTTAGCGTCCCTTTGTGGTCGCCTGCTGGGGGTTGAGAGGGTGAGTGTTTGGTTCTTCCATCCAGGACGGGACCGCATTACCTGCGAATGCCTTTATGACATACACGAGGAACCCGGAGCCCGCCAGCAAAATGTGTCATCGACCAACAAAGATCTGAGCCCCGTCAACCTCTACCGTTCAGACCATCCCAATTACTTTCAGGCCATCAGCGAGGAACGGATTCTCGCGGTCAATGACGCTCGCAACGACCCCCGCACTTCCAGCTTCAAATCAAACTACCTGCCATCGGTGGGGATTCACTCCATGCTCGATGCCCCGGTATTCGATGGTTCCCGGCTCAGCGGCGTGGTGTGCCTGGAAGCCTGTCACCCACGAAACTGGACGTTGCCGGAACTCTCGTTTGCCATATCCATTGCCGACACCATCAGCCTGGTCAACATCTACGAAGCCTGGATGAGTTCACAAAAGGCGCTGGATTTTATCTCGCGGTTCGACACGCTCACCGGCCTCCCCAATATTGATTCCCTCAAGGAACGGGTAGTTCACCTGGCGAAAAAGGTCCTCAAACGCCAAAAAGGCAGCTTGGCACTGATCTGGATCGACGTGGACCGCCTGAAAGCCATTAACGACGGTTTGGGGCCGCAGGCCGGAGACAGCGTTATCGCAGAGCTTGGTCAACGCCTCAAAACACTGCGGCTTGAGGGCAAAGACATGCTGGCCCGCATCGGTGGCGACGAATTCGCAATGCTGATCCGCCACCAAACACATGCAGAAGCCCTGAATCACGCCGCTGACCAGATTCTGAGGTCCATAGAACAACCCATCCGGGTGTCGGGTCAGTCCCTGGGTATCAGTGCCAGCCTGGGCATCTGCCTTCTCCCGAAAGACTGTGTGGAACCGCAGGAACTGTTGCGCGGCGCAGAAGCCGCCATGTACCACGCAAAGAATCTGGGACGGGCGCAAGCTACCGTTTTCGATTCCGCCATCCGGATCACTGCGCAATCAAGATTCGCACTTGAGCGGGAACTGCGATCAACCATCAGCAATAATGCCCTGGATGTTTTCTACCAGCCCATTGTTGATCAAGCGGGAAAGAACTTGGTCTGCATGGAAGCTCTGGTTCGCTGGAATCATCCCCTGAGGGGATGGCTATCGCCGATTGAGTTTCTGGACATTGCCCGTGGCAGTGGCCTGATGTACGCCCTGGGCGAGTGCGTGCTGCAACGGGTCTGTGAAGACTGGTCCGAAGCTTCATCATCAGGCATCCAGCTGCCAACCATCTCGGTCAACTTGTCTGCCGAGCAGGTTCTGACGGTTGACTTGCCTGATCGGATTGAGGAAATTTGCGCCAAACAGAAAATGCCGGTCAGCGCCCTTCAGTTTGAAGTCACCGAAGACTCGATCCAGGGCGACTCCGGAATTATCGAGAAAGTTCTGGAACGGCTGGTCAAGGCCGGAGCCGAACTGGCCATTGATGATTTCGGTACCGGCTATTCGTCATTGTCCCGCCTCAAGAGCCTGCCGTTTTCCCGGATCAAGATCGACCGGTCATTCATCAAAGACCTCCCGAATGACGAAAACGATTGCGCCATTACGCTGTCTATCATAGGTTTGGCCAGAGGCCTGGGGCTCTCTGTCGTGGCCGAAGGTGTCGAGAATGAGTCCCACGAAGCGTGGCTGCTGGAGAGAGGTTGCGACTACCTCCAGGGCTACCGGTACAGCAAACCGCTCCCGTTTACCCAGATCATTGACCGCTATTACTCCGGCTGATCCGGCAGGGTAAAGCCGGGAAAGACAGACAACACCTCAAGGAAGCTGCTTTCCGGCGGCGCACTGATAGACATCGCCTCCCCGGATGCAGGATGCTGGAATTCCAGGCGGGTAGCTGCCAGCATTAGCCGCCCCTGTCCGAATCTCTCCGCGAAATAACGATTGTGCCGGCCCCGGCCATGATTGGCATCGCCAATGATCGGATGATGGATGTGCTTCATGTGCCGTCGAAGCTGGTGTTTTCGACCGGTTTTAGGGCAAAGCTCGACCACAGCGTATCGGCTGGTCGGATATTTCTCGATGGCAACTGGTATCTCCGTGGTCGCCAGCGTTCGGTAGCGGGTTAACGCTTCCCTGACCGGCTGTTCAACGCCCCGGAGGCGTCGATCTTCCGACTCTTCCCGCAACGGGTGGTCAATCTCTCCGCTCTCCGCCGGCCAGCCACGCACCATTGCAAGATAAGTCTTGGACACGTCGCCGGACATCATCGCAAGACCCAGCGTGCGTGCCGTGTCTCTATCCCTGGCAAACACTAGGATCCCGGATGTAGGCCGGTCCAGTCGATGCACCGGATAGACATGCTCCCCACCATTCAACGCCCGTGCATACTGCAGGGCAAATTCAGTTTCATGCCGGTCTATGGGGCTTCGGTGTACCAGCAGGCCCGCCGGTTTGTGGACCACCAAAAGCTGGGTATCCCGGTACAATTCAGTCAGCGGGTTGCGCTCGAACGTCATCGCCCAATAATCCCCCTGACTCTGTGCCCTACCCGGTCGCCCAGAACCAGCAGCGCCGGGGTGAGCAACAGCGTCAGTATGGTCGCAAAGGTCAGGCCACCGGCAATAGCGCTGGACAGCTGGGTCCACCACTGGGTGGAGGGTGCCCCGATTCCGAGGGATGGGGTCAGCAGATCCACGTTGATGCCCAGCACCATAGGCATCAGACCCAGCACCGTGGTGACCGCCGTCAGCAATACCGGCCGCATACGCAGACAACCGGTTTCCAGTGCCGCCTCATAGGCTGCCATCCCGCTTTTTCGCATCCGGTTGTAAGTGTCGATCAGGATGATGTTGTTGTTCACCACAATCCCGGCCAGGGCAATGATCCCCATGCCCACCATAACAATGCCAAACGACTGACCATTCAGCAGCAATCCCAGCAGGACACCTGCTGTGGACAGCACAATTGCAGACAGGATCAGGAAGGTCTGGTACAGAGAATTGAACTGGGTCACCAGTATCAACAGCATCAACGCAATAGCGACCAGGAAAGCGGAGGTCAGGAAGTTGGCCGCCTGCTGCTGGTCCTCGTTTTCGCCACCCACTTTGATCGTCACACCAGCCGGAGGCTCCGGCATTTCCGCCTGCAGGCTGCGCAGCAATTCATCAACCCGACGCCCGGGCTCGATATCGGCTTTGATGGTCACCGTGCGCTGACCATCCACACGGACAATGCTACCGGTCTTCGGCGCCGGCTCCAGGGAAACAAACTCCGACAACGGGGCCTGGCCACGGCTGGTGTGGATGGTTTGACGCTGGAACTGATCGAGTTCGCGCCAGTTGTTCGGAACCCGGACCGCGATATCCACCTCATCCCGCACATCTTCCGGGCGGTAGGTAGCCAGAACCAGCCCATTGGTAATCAATCGCACGGCGCTGCCAACACTCAGCACGTCGGTACCAAAACGCGCTGCGGCTTCACGATCCACCTGCAATCGCCATTCAATGCCCGGGAGGCTGCGGTCATCCTCTATGTCCACGAATCCGCCCATCGTGGACATGCGTTTCTGAATCTGGTTCACGTAGTCATCAAGCACGTCACTGCTCATGCTGCTCACTTGCAACTCAACGGGTTTCCCGCCCGCCGGGCCACCTTCCTGTTTCCGGAATTCAAGTTGAATGCCCGGGATGTCGCTTGTCCGTTCCCTGAAATCCTCGAGAATGTCGTTCGCCGGGCGCCGGGTAAACCAGTCGGTAAACTGGAACTGCAATACACCGATCACGTCAGGGGCCATCCGATTGCCAGCACTAACCATGGAACGTGCATACAGCGCTTTCACTTCCGGCATGCCCTGGAGGCGTTGCTCCACTTCACGAACGATACTGTCCCGTTCCCAGATTGACAGATCTCCCCGGGCCCGGACCTGCACCTGAGCGGAATCGGGTTCAACCTCAGGGAAGAATTCGACACCATGATTGAAGTAGGCATAGGCGGCGTAGATCACCACGATCAACCCCAGCACGCCCAACAGGGTGAATCCCGGGCGGTTGAGCAAGACAGCGAGGAGTTTCCGGTACCCGTCCATCATGGGCCCGCCACCCACCGCCTGCCGGGCTCTCTTACCGCCACTGGCAGCCCCGAGAACCGGCAGGAATACCAGGGCCATCAACAGGGATGCGGTCAGGCAGATAATCACGGTGGTGGGCAGGAACTTCATGAACTCCCCGACTACGCCCGGCCAGAACAGCAATGGTGCAAATACCGCCAGGGTGGTCGCGGTGGACGCAATGATCGGCCACGCCATACGACTTGCGGACTCAGCCCAGGCGGCTCGAACCCCCATGCCGTCGGACAGGTTCCGGTCTGCCAGCTCAGACACCACGATGGCACCATCCACCAGCATCCCCGCCACCAGGATCAGACTGAACAGAACGACGATATTGAGGGTCAGCCCCATTCCCCAGATCACCAGAATGCCTGTCAGAAATGCGCCGGGAATGGTCAGGCCAACCAGAACCGCAGAGCGCGGCCCCATGGCGGCAATCACCACAATGATCACCAGTACGATGGCGGTCAGCACGTTGTTCAGTAGGTCACTCAGGATGTCGCGAACTTCGGTGGACTGATCCATGATGTAGCGAACATCCAGCTCATCGGGCAACTCGGAATCCGCAGCTTCAATCAGCGCCCGGACCTGGGCAACGGTTTCAATGATATTGGCGCCGGTCCGTTTGGACACCTCCAGGACCAGCGCCGGTTCGCCATTGATACGGGCAAACCCTCTCGGGTCTTTGAAGGTCCGTTGCAACATGGCGACGTCACCAAAGGTAATAACCGTATCGCCGTCCACCTTGATGGGCATGGACATCACATCTTCGATGTTTTCAATCACCCCGGGTACTTTCATCGCCATGCGTCCGGCACCGGTATCGAGACTGCCAGCGGCCACCAACTGGTTGTTGCGCGTAATCAGCGTAGCAAGCTGATTGAAATCGACCCCGTAGCTTTCCAGCACCTGGGGATCCACCACTACTTCCAGTTGGTCTTCACGGTCGCCGCCGATCTCCACCTCCAGAACTTCCGGTATGCCCTCAATGGCATCCTGGAGTCGTCGCGCAATGGTGATCAGCTCGCGCTCCGACAGGGGACCGGAGAGCCCGACGGAGAGCACCGGAAATAACGAAACATTGATCTCGTTAACTCGGGGCTCGTCCGCTTCCTGGGGAAGTTTGGTGCGGGCGGTGTCGACTTTCTCCCGCACATCCTGAAGGGCTTTATCCGGGTCAAAGCCGGCATCAAATTCCAGGATAACGGACGCATGCCCTTCGGATGCCGTTCCCTTCATCTCCTTGATGCCTTCCAGGGAGCGCAGTTCCTGCTCCATGGGTCGGACCAGCAAGCGTTCACCATCTTCCGGACTGATCCCCTCCAGGGTCATGGAGATATAGATCATCGGTATGGTGACGTCCGGATTGGCTTCCTTGGGGATACTGTAGAAGGCCGCGATCCCGCCGAGAATCAGGAACGTGAGGGTCAGAAGGCTGGTACGGCTGCGATCAAGGGCCGCAAATATCAGGGTCCGCATGCTGTTCAGCCCCGGTCACTTGAACGGTCAACCGGGTGTACTTCCTGCCCGATAGACACAAAGCCACCACCGCGGGTAATCAGCTGGATCTCGTCCGGCAGTCCGCTAACCCAGGCACCATCGGTGGTCACGCTCAGCAAGGTGACATTACGGAACACCACCCGATTGCCGTCATCCACATAACGCACACCCGGGCGACCGTCGTCCCCCAGTGACAGATAGGCCGGAGAAATAAAGGTGGCCCGGGTTTCGGGCAAGGCAATCCGCAATGTGGCACTACCACCCGCCACCCGTTTGAGATCCGGATTTTCTACTGTCACCTCAACCTCAAAGCTGCGGGTTTGCGGATTGGCCGCACTGGCTACAAAACTCACCTCACCTTCCAGGGAACCGCCGTTGATCAAACGGATATAAACGCTTTGACCTTCCGCTACGTCTCCAACCGATTGCTGGGGTATCTGTCCGGTCGCCTTGAGGCGGTCTACCTGGACCAGTTCAAACAGTGCCGTACCCGGCTGCACCAGATTGCCCAGGTCCACATGGCGACGATTCACAATGGCATCAAACGGTGCCTTCGGAGTGAGATCGTTAACGGCATGGCGAACCTGCGCCAATTCCGCACGGGCTGCGGACAAATCACTCTCCAGCCCCAGGATATCCGACTGGCTCGCCAGGTTGCTGGCGCCAAGCCGGCGAGCGGCAGCCAGATCGGCTTCCAGCTTCCGAACCCGGGCCTGCCACCGTTCAACACCTGCCCTGCGACCATCGTCGGACAGACGCAACAATGTCTGCCCCTGTTTCACCCGTTGGCCCTGGTCCACCGCCAACTCTTCCACCGTCCCGCTGACTCCGGCGCTGATGGACACTGTCCGCCAGGGTTCCAGTTGCCCCTGCAGCATCAGTCCGGGCTCGTAGAGACGAGCCCGCAGGGTTTCCACCTCAACGCTGGGTGGCTCGCCGGCATCGACTTCCTCCATATCCGGAGCTTCCTGTTGCGCGACCTTTACCTCGCCACTGACCAGCCAAAGCACGAGTGCAATGATTACCAGTAATGACAGCCCAAGGGAGCCCCACCTGCTCTTGCTCATGTTCTTCTCGTTTGTTGCGCATACATTAAGGAGTCAAACGGTAGCACAAAAAGATGGAATCAGGGGTTGCGCTGGCCTTCATTGCTGGGTTAACTTTTCACTATCGTAAACAGAGTTTGAGCAAGCGCACTTATCTCATGAACTTCAACGCTGTAATCGTCCTTGTGAAGCTGGTCCTGGTGGTCGTGGTACCGTCCGGGGGCTTTTGCGTGGACAAGCGGGTGAGATAGCGACAAACCTGACAAGACACCAGAAGCCCCCGGCACCGAAAGGTCCCGGGGGCTTTTTTTTGCGGAAGAAAAAGGGAAAAACGACCATGAACGGCGCACAGCACATTCTTGAAGCGTTCCACCGCCACAACATCAGTACGGTTTTCGGTTACCCGGGCGGTTGCATCATGCCGCTATACGACGCGCTGGTGGACGACGTGGGTGTGGAACATGTGCTGTGCCGCCATGAGCAGGGCTGCGCCCTGGCCGCCGATGGCTATGCCCGGGCCAGCGGCAAGCTGGGCGTTTGCATCGCCACCTCCGGCCCCGGCGCCACCAACCTGATTACCGGGGTTGCCAATGCTCACCGGGATTCCATTCCCATGCTGGTGATCACCGGGCAGGTACCCTCCGGCCTGATCGGCACAGATGCATTCCAGGAAACCGACGTGCTGGGCATGACCCTCGGCATCGTTAAACACAGTTACCTGGTGGATGACGCTGACACCCTGCCCGGCATCATGGAAGAAGCCATCGAGCTGGCCCAGAGCGGCCGGCCGGGACCGGTGTGGATTGATATCCCCAAGGACCTGTTACTCACTGACGTTGCCGATGCCCCCTGCTCCCGGCCGGAGCCACAGCACGGCGGCTGCCCGGATCTGACCGAAGCACTGACCATGCTGCGCAGTGCCCGCAAACCCCTACTTTACAGCGGCGGCGGCATCAGCCTGGCCCACGCAGAGCACAGTTTCCGCGCGTTTGCCGAGTCGTCAGCCATGCCCTCTGTGGTAACCCTCAAGGGCATCGGGAACGCCGGTAAACACAATCCCTACAACCTCGGCATGCTGGGGATGCACGGCTCCCGAGCCGCCAACAAGGCGGTCGACGAATGCGATCTGTTGCTGGTAATCGGCGCGCGCCTGGACGACCGCGCCACCGGCAACCTGAACGGTTTCGCCCCCAACGCCAGGATGATTCACATTGACGCCGACGCTGCTGAAATCAACAAACTGCGTCCGGCCGATCTGGCCATTCGCGGAGACCTGAACGACATCCTCACCGCATTGACCACTGCCTTGCAGGACAAACCACTGGCCATCGGCGAATGGCGGAAACAGTGCCGTACCTGGCACACCACGGCCGGCTTCCACGCCGCCGATAATGAAGAAGCTTTGGCGCCCATCACCGGCCCGGCGTTTATCCGCCAGCTCTCGCGTGTTGCGCCAGACGATACGGTCATTGCCTGCGATGTCGGCCAGCACCAGATGTGGGTCGCCCAGCACTACGAGTTCGACCACCCGCGCCATCACCTCACCAGCGGAGGCCTCGGCACCATGGGGTTCGGCCTGCCCGCCGCCATCGGTGCCCAGTTTGCTGACCGTAACAGCACCGTTATCAACGTGACGGGCGATGGCTCGTTCATGATGAACGCCCAGGAGCTGGCCACCATCCGCCGCTACAACCTGCCGGTAAAACTGATCGTGATGGACAACCAGTGCCTGGGCATGGTGCGCCAGCAGCAGGAGCTGTTCTACAACAACCGGGAAAGCCAGATCAATCTGGACGACAACCCCGACTTTGTAGCCATGGCCAGGGCCTTCGACATCCCGGCCCTACACATTGAACGCACCGACCAGATCCGCCGCGGCATTGAAACCATCCTGGCCTACAACGGCCCAATGCTGCTGCACGTAGCCATCAGCCGGGAAGAAAACGTATGGCCCATCGTCAAACCCGGCGCCAGTAACCGCGACATGATCGACGAAACCGCCCGTACGTCCAAAGCCAGCAAGGAGCAAGTTGCATGAACCCGCAAAGCCAGCCTTCAACACCCAGCTATACGATTAACTGCCGAATGACCCAGGAAGCCGCAGCCCTGGAGCGGCTGTGCCAGGTGGTCCGCATCCGCGGGTTCCGGATCGCCACCATGGCGGTTGAAACCGCCGGCGAGCATCTGAACATCGCCCTCACCCTGGAAGGCACTCGGCCGATAGCCATGTTGCAGTCGCAGCTGGAGAAGCTTCATACGGTTGCCGAGGTTGCCTTGGGCTCTGGTTCTGCGGCCCGGTCTCGTTCGGCCTAAGCTCGAAGTTGCGATTCTTCCAGCCTGAGGTTTGGCGGGCATGGTCTTTCTGTAGCCTGAGGTTTAAAGGGCAGGTACGGGGGTGGGGGTATCTTTTCTTCGGGGAAAACAACTCGCTTCGCTCAGACATCTTTTCCCTGTCAGAAAAGATACCCCCACCCCCCTACCGACGGGCAGAAACGATATGTCTGAAGAACAAGAGAACAAAAAGTCTTTAAGCCGGTGAACCCGTGTTGCACGTCGGCGCGGGGTGGTAGGTGGATTTTTCGCCGGAAAAAGGTGTCTGAGCGAAGCGAGTTCTTTTTCCAAGAAAAACTCCACCTGCCACCCCGCAAGCCCGCCCCTCAACCCACAGGCTACAAGGACGGAAACTCCAAGGTTACAGGCCCTGAGATTACCAGGCTTTGTAGGGCAGGAACTTGCCATTCATCGTGACCACAACGCGGTCGCCCTTCGGATTCTCTTCCTTCTCGATGTCCATGGTGAAATCGATGGCACTCATGATGCCGTCGCCGAACTTCTCGTGAATGAGTTCCTTCATGGTATCGCCGTATACACCGACTACCTCATACAGGCGGTAGATCAAAGGGTCCTGGGGAACGGCGCCGTCCCAGGCTTTCTTGGGGCAGACCTGCAGGGCTTCCGCCACCGGCTTGTCGAGGCCGAGGATTTCACACAAAGCGAAGGCTTTGTCTTCGGTCAGGCTGTTCATGCCCAGGGCTGCCGATGTTGTAAACACCGGAGACATGCCGATGGTTTCGGCGATGGCTTCCCAGGTCATGCCCGTTGAAACTTTGGCCTCCAGGATTTTGGCGGTCATCAGTTCTTTGTTCATCATGGCTGTTTCCTCTCTTAAGTTTTAACGTCAGGCATTCACCGCACGGGCGGCAGTGTCAGATTCGGATTCGGTTTCAGATTCAGCGGACGCTGGCTTTGACTGGGCAACGCCTTTGGCGGGCTCAATGAATTTCGGGCTGCCGTCTCTCTTGGGCAGAGCCGAGCCGCTCCGGTTAACCAGGAAGTCCACCAGGTAGTCCCGGGTTTTGTGGTAGGCCGGGTTCTGGAAGATGGTGGCGCGGGCCCGCGGATGGGGGATGTCCACTTTCACGCTTTCAGCGATGCGGGCGTTGGGGCCGTTGGACATCAGGAAGATGCGGTCAGAGAGCAAGATGGCTTCGTCCACATCATGGGTGATCATGAACACGGTCTGGCGGGTTTCTTCCCAGATTTTCACCAGCTCGTCCTGAATCACACCCCGAGTCAGGGCATCGAGAGCACCGAAGGGTTCGTCCAGCAGCAGGAGTTCCGGCTGGGTGGCGAAGGCCCGGGCGATACTCACCCGCTGGCGCATACCGCCGGAGAGCTGAGACGGCTTGCGGTTCATGGCATGATCGAGGCCCACCATCTTCAGATAGCGCTCGCTGTGCTCTTTCACCTTTTCCTTGGACCACCCCGGCCAACGGGCGCGCACGGCAAAGACAATGTTGTTCAGGGTGGTTTTCCAGGGCAGCAGGCTGTAGTTCTGGAACACGACCCCGCGCTCAAGGCCGGGGCCTTTGATTTCCTTACCATTCATCACCACGTTGCCGGCGCTGGCTTCGTCCAGACCTGCCAGCACGTTCAATATGGTGGATTTACCGCAACCGGAGTGGCCGATAATGCAGACGAACTCGCCTTTCTCCAGGGCAAAGCGGATATCCTCGAAGACGGTCAGCTCGCCGCCCTGGCCGTCCGGGTAGACTTTGCACAAACCATCTACTTCCAGGAATGATTTACTCATAACAGGTCTCCATTCGGAGGGTTGAGGCCGGCACCACTTACCGGTGCCGGACCGCTCACTCTTTGTACTCCACCAGCTTCTGGGCCTTGCCCAGAGCCAGGTCGAGCAGCATGCCCACTACCCCGATCATCAGGATGGAGAAGATCACACTGGCCAGATCCAGGTTGTTCCACTCGTTCCACACGTAGTAGCCAATGCCGGTGCCGCCCACGAGCATCTCTGCGGCCACGATGACCAGCCAGGCGATGCCGATGGAAATCCGCATACCGGTCAGGATGGTGGGCGCCGCCGCCGGCAGGATTACTGTGATGGCGGTGCGCAGCGGACCGAGTTCGTGAGTTCGGGCCACGTTGACCCAGTCCTGCCGGACATTGGCAACACCAAAGGCGGTATTGAGCAACATCGGCCATATCGAGCATATAAAGATGACGAAGATGGCCGATGCGTCGGAATCCTGAATGATGAACAGGGCCAATGGCATCCAGGCCAGAGGAGAAATTGGCCGAAGCAACTGAATATAGGGATTCAGTGCCTTGTACATGAGTGGCGACATGCCAATCAGGAAACCCACCGGCAAGGCAATAGCCATGGCTGCCAGGTAGCCGGTCAACACCCGATAGACTGAATAGGCCAGCTGAATACCGATACCCTTGTCATTGGCGCCAGCGTCATAGAATGGATTGGACAGTTCAGCCCATGCCAGTTTGATGACTGCAGAGGGCGGTGGCACCCGGGACTCCTGGTCGGCACCGCCCATCAACATTTCGTACTCAGTCATTCCGGTCTGGGCCTCCGGCGGCTGCGTCGCCATTTCCCAGAGTCCGAGAGCCAGAATCAGGAACGATATCGACAGGATCGCCGCCCGAATGTTCAGGGAGGCCATAGTTACACCCTCCCTATGGCAAAGCTGCGGGCGTACTCTTCCGGGCGATTCGGATCAAAGGTTTTGCCCATGATGGTATGGGTCTTGTAGGTTTTATCCGGAGCGGCATACCCCATTTCTTCCATCAGCTTTCCGGTCTCGCCGGCCAGGTAGACCTGCTCGGCAATGCCTTTGTAATCGACGTCCCCCTCGATATAACCCCAGCGCTTCATTTGGGTCAGGATCCACATACCCATGGAATGCCACGGGAAGGGATCAAAATCGATCCGATCCGGCACGTTCTGAATCTCTCCCAAACCATCAGCGTAGTAGCCGGTCAGTACCTGCTGGATCACCGGCACTGGCTGGTTCAGGTAGTTTTTGGGCGCTATCGCCTCGGATATTTCTTTACGATTATCAGGATTATTGGAGTACTGGGTGGCGTCGATAATTGCCCTGAGCAACGCGCCGTAGGTGTTCGGATTCTCGGTAGCAAACTGCTGGCTGCACGCGAAGGCACAACACGGGTGGCCTTCCCAGATGTCCTTGGTGAGCATGTGAATGAACCCCACCTTCTCCCACACGGCACGCTGATTAAACGGATCCGGGGACAGGTAGCCATCCAGATTACCGGCGCGCAGGTTGGCAACCATCTCGGGTGGCGGAACCACGCGAATCTGCACGTCCTTGTCTGGGTCGATGCCGTTCTCGGCCAGGTAGTAACGCAGCAGGAAGTTGTGCATGGAGTATTCGAACGGCACCCCGAACTTGAAGCCTTTCCACTGCTTCGGATCCCGCTTGTCTTTATGATCAACATGCAGAACGATGGCCTGGCCATTAATATTTTCAACCGCAGGCATGATGAACGGTTCCGGTGTGGACCCCGCACCCATGGTCATGGCGAGGGGCATGGGTGTGAGCATGTGGGAAGCGTCGTATTCGCCCGCCAGGGATTTGTCCCGGGCCACCGCCCAGCCGGCGGTTTTGGTCACCGTCACGTCCAATCCATAACGCTCATAGAACCCCATCGGGTGCGCCATGATGATGGGCGTGGCACAGGTGATCGGCACAAAGCCGACGTTCAGTCTGGTTTTCTCAAGCTTGCCGAGAGATTCCTTAACAGCCGCCTTGGCCTTATCCATGGGGAAAACGCTGCCAAGCAACGCCGCTGCCGTGCCCGCGCCCATCATTTTCATGAAACTCCGGCGGCTGTGATCGTTATGGCCGAAAACAGATCGGACGACCGCACTCTCGATGGCCCGATCCATCATCTCCTCGGAATCCATTCCCTCCCCGGGAACCGAGGCATCCTGGCTCGGTGATTGCTGCGGTTCCTGAGACATCGACGGCGCCTTTTGCCCGGGTTTGCATTCCGGACAACCGCAGGTTTTGGCGTGGATCAGTGACTGGTCACCGTCAAACGGATTGCCAAGGCTTTTCGTGGTCATGGGGCACTCTCCCTACTCTCGGATTGTTTTTGCACTCTCGCGGTGCAGCAAAGGCGCAGCTCGGGTCCAGTGCGAATATTTCGCCGGACCGGTTGCGATTTCTGGGAGAGCTATCGCAGGGTTTGTGCCAAGTCCCGGAAAATTATTACCTATCTGTTTTATATGGTTTTTATTCAGAGTTATCGAATCCAGCCAACGACGATATTTCGTAATTAACGATTTTTCGTAGCCGTAACTGCGATGTTTCGTAGTTGGCACAAGGTTTGTTTTGTCCTTTACGGAATGACACAGGACAGCGCCATGAGCCACGAAACCACCGCCATCCCCAAAGCCACCACCAATTGGATTGATCATCTGCCAGAAGCCGCCCTGCTGGTGGACGCTGGCCGGGATCTTATCCTGGCAGCCAACAGCGCCATGGGACGGATGATTGGCACCGACCGGCAATCTCTGACAGGCACTCCCTGCACCCACCTGTTTACCGACCAGCGCCCGCAACTGATTGCCTTTACTGAGGAGACCCTGTTCCGCAGCCACGGCTGGAGCCGGGACTTTATCCTTCAGCATCGGGACGGCCACACAGTGGAGCTGGAGATCTCCTCCTCTCGGGTCGGCGAGGCGGAATCACGGAACCTATTACTATTGCTCCGGGACCGGCGCCAGCTACGCACACTGCGGGAACGACACAATGCCAACCACTACCACCGGGGCGGGCTGCTGGAATGGCGACGGGTTGAAGAGCTGTTCAAGGACATGGAGCGGGAGAATCAGTTGATCCTGCATGCTGTCGGGGAAGGTATCTATGGCGTGGATGCCGAAGGCCGCACCACCTTCGCCAATCCCGCAGCGGAACGTATGCTGGGCTGGCGAATGGATGAACTCATGGGGCGGGTCATTCACCGGGTGGTACATCATTCCCACGAGGACGGCAGCCTCTACCCCCTGAAAGAATGCCCTATCTACGCTGCTTTCCGGGATGCCAGTGTCAAACGGGTGGGCGAAGACTGGTTCTGGCGCAAGGACGGTAGCGGATTCCCGGTTGAATATACCAGCACGCCCATCCTGGATAACGGCCACCCGGTCGGTGCTGTTGTCGTATTCCGGGATATCTCACCGCGCCTGCAGGCACAGAAGGAACTTCAGAAAGCACTGGAAGAGGTAGAGAGCCTCAAGCATAGACTGGAGATGGAAAACGCCTACCTGCAAGAAGAGCTCAGCGCTGAATACCACTTTCACGAAATATTTGGCCAGAGCGAGGCCATCAAAGCCATCGTGCGGCGGATCGGTATGGTGGCGCCCACCGACGCCAACGTGCTGATCACCGGTGAATCAGGCACGGGCAAGGAGCTGATCGCCCGCGCCATCCACCAGTCCAGTAGCCGACGGGACCGGCCCCTGATTCGGGTGAACTGCGCCGCTATTCCCAAAGACCTGTTCGAGAGCGAGTTCTTCGGCCACATCAAAGGCGCCTTCACCGGTGCCATCAGTGATCGCGTCGGCCGATTCGAACTGGCTGATGGTGGCACGCTGTTCCTGGACGAAGTGGGCGAAATTCCCCTCGAGCTGCAAGGCAAACTACTGCGTGTTCTGCAGGACCAGCAATTTGAGCGTGTAGGTGAGAACCACACACGGGCCGTGAATGTCCGGGTGATTGCCGCCACCAACCGGGACCTGAAAGCGGAAGTACAGAACAAAACCTTCCGGGAAGACCTCTACTTCCGCCTGAACGTGTTCCCCATCGAGTCCGTGCCACTGCGTCGTCGCCTGGAGGACATTCCCATCCTCGCACAGGAGTTCCTGAACCGGGCCTGCCAGAAATTCAACAGGCCTCAGCTGGCCCTTAGAGAACGTGACGTTGAAACCCTGAAAGCCTACCACTGGCCCGGCAATGTGCGGGAGCTGGAAAACGTAATTGAGCGCCAGGTAATCACCGCCGACGGCCGGCTGGATCTGGACCTGCCCGGGCCAGACTCCGCAGCCCGCACCACAAAGGCAGACACGCCCCCGGCCCGGCATTTCAGCGATGAATTAATGACAGAGCAGGAGCTACGGGAGCTGGAGAAACAGAATCTGGCACGAGCCCTGACAATGAGCAGTGGCCGGGTATTCGGGGATGACGGCGCGGCCGCCATGCTGGGCATCAAACCCACCACCCTGACCTCGCGTCTGAAGAAGCTGAAGATCGAACCCAGGAAGTTTCAGGTCAGACAGGTAACGTCAGATTTTCCATAATAAACCCAGGACACAGCATTAACACGAACATTGGTACAATGCTGACAAATCATATGGCCCACCCGTGATTGTCACCAAGGATATCGTGTCATGCACAACCTGACGTTCTCCTCACACTATGCCCGAGCCGTCCTGCACGGGCTGGAGGAACGGGGGCTGCCTATCGCCGATCTGTTACACAAAAACGGCATCGATCCGGATTTCATCTACCCGCCACGGGCACGGCTGCCCACCGAGCAGTTCATTCGACTGTTCCGCATGACGTGGAAAGTGCTGGATGATGAATTCATGGGGCGCACTACCGAGCCTTGCCGGGTCGGACATTTCCATCTGATGGGATCCCTGGTGGTGCACAGCGCCACCCTGGAAGACGTTATCCGACAGAGTATTCGATGCTACCGGCTGTTCAATCACGACATTGAGATCGAACTGAACACCGAGGGGGAAGAAGCCGAGCTGACCATGACCCATCGCCATCCGGAGCTGGACCCGGATCAGTTCCTGATTGAATGGCTGTTGATGGTGTGGCACCGGCTGGTAGGGTGGTTGATCGGGCGCAAGATAGTGCTCAGCCACGCCACCTTTCAGCACGGGCTGCCCGGCCATTTCGATGAATACCGTTTTGTCTTCCCGTGCCAGTGTTACTTCGACCAGGAACGCAACAGCCTGTTCTTCAGCAAGGCGTATCTGACCATGCCGGTCACACGGACACCGGAGGAACTCGACGAGTTCGTCCTGAGTTCGCCCCGAAACCTGCTGGTCTGGACCGACGATGACGACAGCCTGACCACCCGGGTTCGAAGACTGCTGGAAGGGATGGAACAGGATCGCTTGCCGACTCTGGAGACGATGGCGGATCACCTCAACATGACCAGCAATACCCTGAGCCGCAAGCTCAAATCCGAAGGCAGTGCCTATCAGAAGATCAAGGACAACCTGCGGCGGGATCAGGCGGTCACGTTGTTGCTGCGACCGAACCTGACCATCACCGAGATTTCATCCCAGCTGGGGTTCACCGAGCCCGGCGCCTTCTCCCGTGCCTTCAAGCACTGGACCGGGCTCAGCCCCCTCGCCTACCGCAAGCAGGACTATTAGGCCCGCTTACAGTAACTCGATGGCAACCGCTGTACCTTCGCCTCCACCGATGCACAGCGAAGCAACCCCACGCTTGAGGCCCCGCTGTTTCAGTGCGTTCATCAGGGTGATGATGATGCGCGAACCGGACGACCCGATCGGGTGACCGAGGGCGCAGGCGCCGCCGTACACATTGACCTTCTCGGCCGGGAGCTTCAGTTCGTTGATCGCTGCCAGGGTCACCACGGCGAAGGCCTCGTTGATCTCGAACAGATCCACATCGTCCACCGTCCAGCCCGCCTTCTTCAGTACCTTTTCGATGGAACCGATGGGCGCCAGCGTAAATTCGGACGGCAAACGGGCATGGGTTGCGTGGGCCACAATGCGCGCCTGGGGTGTCAGCCCCCGGGACTCGGCTTCCGCTGCGGACGCCAAAACCAGCGCCGAGGCGCCATCACTGATGGAACTGGAGTTGGCTGCCGTTACAGATCCGTCTTTGGCGAACGCCGGCTTGAGCGTCGGAATCTTTTCGGGGCGGGCGTTGCCCGGCTGCTCGTCGGTGTCCACCACCGTCTCACCACCACGGCCAGGCACACGTACCGGCGCGATTTCCGGTTTGAACCAGCCGCTCTCGATGGCCGCCAGGGATTTGTTCAGGGAACCAATGGCAAACTCGTCCATGGCTTCCCGGGTAATGTTGAACTTATCCGCCGTGCGCTGAGCAAATACGCCCATCAGACCGCCTTCGTAGGCATCTTCCAGGCCGTCCAGGAACATGCTGTCCATCACCTGGCCGTGCCCCATCCGCATGCCACCACGGGCTTTGGGCAGCAGGTAAGGCGCCTGGCTCATGTTTTCCATACCGCCGGCAATCATGACGTTGTTGGTGCCGGCCTTGATCTGGTCGTGAGCCATAATCACCGCCTGCATGCCGGAGCCACACATCTTGTTGATGGTGGTGCAACCGGAGCTGTCGGGGATACCGGAAGCGCGGGAGGCCTGGCGCGCCGGCGCCTGTCCCAGTCCGGCGGGCAACACACAGCCCATAATGACTTCCTGAATGTCCGCCGGCTGCAGACCTGAACGCTCAATGGCCGCCTTGATGGATACCGCACCCAGTTCCGGGGAGCGGACCGAACTCAGGGAGCCCATCATACCGCCCATGGGGGTTCTTGCTGATCCTGCTATTACTACGTCGTTGGTGCTCATGGTATTTGTCCTCTGGATTCGGTGCAGGGCCGAGTATGGGGAAGTCTTTCAAGGACACGCTGTGAATACGTCCATGTACGCTCGACCAAAACATCCATGTTTTGGACGGTCCCTGAAAGAAGTCCCCACACTCGCCCCTCTATCTTGTGAGTTGGCCCGCGGAAATCAGGCTTTGCCCAGTACCGAACGGGCAATGATCTCTTTCATCACTTCCGAGGTGCCGCCATAGATCCGCTGCACTCGTGCGTCTATAAACGCCCGGGAAATCGGATATTCCGTGGTGTAACCGTAGCCGCCGAACAACTGCAGGCAGCCATCCGCCACCCGGCACTGCATTTCGGTGGCGCTGTACTTGGCCATGGAGGCGGTCGGGGCATCCAGTTCGCCGCGGTCGTACTGATCGATACACTGGTCCACGAAGGCGCGGTTCACCCGGTAATCGGTTTCCATACGGGCAATCTCAAAGCGGGTGTTTTGCAGTTGGGCCAGTTTCTGGCCGAACAGTTCCCGCTCCTGGGCATACGCCACGGTCAGGTCGAGGGCACCGCGGGCAGCGGCTACACCGAGAGCACCAATCACCAGTCGCTCACGGGGCAGTTCCCGCATCAGGTACATAAAGCCCTGCCCTTCCTCGCCGAGCAACGCGGAGGCGGGGATGCGCATGTCGGAGAAAAACAGTTCCGAGGTGTCGCCGGAATGTTGGCCGATCTTGTCGAGATTGCGTCCCTTGCTGTAACCCGGCAGGGAGGTGTCTACCAGGAACAGGCTGATGCCACGGGCACCCGCGTTGGGGTCGGTCTTGGCCGCGACGATCACCATGTCCGCGTGCTGGCCGTTGGTGATAAAGGTCTTGGAACCGTTGAGGATGTAGTCATCCCCGTCCTTTACCGCGCTGGTGCGGATCGCCTGCAGATCACTGCCGGCGCCGGGTTCGGTCATGGCTATCGCGCCAACCGCTTCGCCGGAGACCATTTTCGGCAGCCACTGCTGCTTCTGTTCCTCATTGCCGATGTGGCTCAGATAGGGGGCGACAATGTCCGAATGCACCATCACGTTGGTGGACAGTGCACCGTAGCCCAGCCGCGCCAGCTCTTCACCGACGACCACGGAATACTGGAATGGCGCGCCGCAACCGCCGCACTCTTCCGGCACATCCACACACAACATGCCGGCATTTCCCAGGGTATTCCAAAGCTCACGGGGCACAATCCCGGATTTTTCCCAGCCTTCGTAGTGGGGTCTCACCTCGGCTTCCAGGGCCTTGATGACGGACTCCCGGAACATCTCGAGCTCTTCTTTATCAATCGGACTAGTCATAACGTTCTCCCATTTCCCCCAATCACTTCGGCGCCATGCGCAGGGCGCAGTCCAGACGAACCACTTCACCGTTGAGGATAGGATTGCGAACCATCTGATCCACCATCATGCCAAACTCCTCCGGTTTGCCGAGGCGCTTGGGAAACGGCAGGGTGGCCGACAGACTGTCCTGAACTTCCTGGGGCATGCCAGCCAACATCGGCGTCATGAACAGGCCCGGTGCAATGGTGTTCACCCGGATACCCTCACGGGCCAGTTCCCGGGCTGCCTGTAGAGTCAGCGCTACCACACCGCCTTTTGACGCACTGTAGGCTGCCTGACCGACCTGCCCCTCATAGGCAGCCACAGACGCTGTGGAAATGATTACCCCCCGCTCACCATCCGCGTTGGGTTCACGCTGCGCCATATCCGCTGCCGCCAGACGCAGGATGTTAAAGGTTCCGATCAGGTTCACCTGAATAACCTTGCTGAAACTCTCCAGAGGCATCACACCGTCACGACCCAGAATTTTCGCCGCCGGCCCGATACCGGCGCAGTTCACGGCCACACCACAGAGACCGTGAGCTTCACGGGCTGTCGCCATCGCCGCCTCAGCGCTTTCCGATGAGGTCACATCGCAGTGAACAAAAAGCCCGCCGATATCGCGGGCCACGGCCTCACCCTGCTCTTTCTGCACGTCAAAAATGGCGACCTTGCAGCCCGCCGCCGCCAGAGCACGCGCGGCCCCTTCACCCAATCCGGATGCACCACCGGTAACAATGGCCGGTACATTCTGAAATTCCATAGCGTTCTCCTTGTTGTCAGACACTCAAATCTGGTTGTTGTAAAGTGTGTTCCAGGCTCGGCTCCCATGCCATGACATATTCCGCCACAAAATTTGTTAAAAAATTCAATTCTGAAAATCGTCCCTTTTACACCCAAAATTTACTTTACGTTTACGTAAACTTTATCTAACCTTAGTCTAAAAAGGAAATCGCCATGGCAGAAGAAAAACGCACGTACAGCATCAGCGAACTCGCCAAGGAGTTCGACGTTACAACACGAAGCGTCCGCTTCTATGAGGATCAGGGCTTGCTGAAGCCCTCCCGACGGGGGCAGACGAGGATTTTCAGTTCGAAAGACAGAGTTCGACTGAAGCTCATTCTCCGGGGCAAACGTATGGGTTTTTCCCTGGCGGAGACCAAAGAACTGTTCGACCTGTGGGATGAAACCCTCACCGGCAACGAAAAGCAGTTACTGAAAATGCTGACCATTCTGGACAACAAACGCGCCCAGCTGGAACAGCAGAAGAACGACATTGCCCAGGCGGAAATGGAAATGGACACCGCCGAAGCGCGGTGCCGGGAAGCACTTGCAGACCTACAGAAGCGCAAGCGGCAACAGAAAGGTGCCGAGAGAGAGGCGCCAGCATCCGCTGAACAGAAATAATTTGCGAGAACAACAAGGTAGCCAACAATGAAATCACAATACACAGAGTTCAACTTCGGCCTAGGCGAAACCCTCGACATGCTCCGCGAGCAGATCAACGGCTTCGCCGCCTCCGAAATCGCGCCCCGCGCCGAGGAAATCGATCGCAACAACGAATTCCCCATGGACCTGTGGCGCAAAATGGGTGATATGGGCCTGTTGGGTATCACCGTGAAAGAAGAATACGGCGGCTCAGACATGGGCTACCTCGCCCACGTGATCGCCATGGAAGAAATCAGCCGTGCGTCTGCTTCCGTCGGCCTTTCCTACGGTGCCCACTCCAACCTCTGTGTAAACCAGATTCATCGCAACGGCACCGAAGAACAGAAGCAGAAATACCTGCCGAAACTGATCAGTGGTGAACACGTTGGCGCATTGGCCATGTCCGAGCCCAACGCCGGTTCCGACGTCATCTCCATGAAACTGAGCGCCAAAGACGCCGGCGACCACTACGTCCTCAACGGCAACAAAATGTGGATCACCAACGGCCCGGACGCGCACACCTACGTCATCTACGCAAAAACCGACACCCAGGCCGGCTCCAGGGGCGTCACCGCCTTCATCGTTGAACGCGATTACCCGGGCTTCAGCCGCCACCAGAAACTCGACAAACTCGGCATGCGCGGCTCCAACACCTGTGAACTGGTGTTCGAAGACTGCAAAGTGCCCAAGGAAAACGTCCTGGGCGGTGTTGGCAACGGCGCCAAAGTTCTCATGAGCGGCCTCGACTACGAACGCCTCGTCCTCTCCGGCGGCCCGCTGGGCATCATGCAGGCAGCGCTGGACGTCACCGTTCCCTACATCCGCGAACGCAAACAGTTCGGCCAGGCCATCGGCGAATTCGAACTGGTCCAGGGCAAAGTGGCGGATATGTACACCTGGATGAACACCGCCAAGTCCTACGTCTACATGGTCGCCATGTCCGCCGACCGCGGCGAAACCACCCGCAAAGACGCCGCCGGCGCCATCCTCTACTCCGCCGAAATGGCCACCAAACTGGCCCTGGACGCCATCCAGCTGCTCGGCGGCAACGGTTACATCAATGAATATCCGACAGGCCGCCTGCTGCGTGACGCCAAGCTGTACGAAATCGGCGCCGGCACGTCCGAAATCCGCCGCATGCTGATCGGCCGGGAACTGTTCCTGAACAAGTAAGTTTTACCGACCGGAAGACAGCACCCAAGTTTGACGAGGGGCTGCGGGCAGAGCGATTCGGGAATTTCGAAGGCCAAGGATGGCCTGAGAGAAGCGCACATGGATGTGCTCGTAGCGGTTCCCGAATCGCTCTGCCCGCAGGCCCGACGCACGGACTCCGATGCACGGACAAGAAGCCCTATGACTATACTCCAGAGCAAAATCAACACTCGGTCTGAAGAATTCGAGGCCAACAATTACTCCATGGCATCCGCCGTGGCCGACCTGCGGGATAAAGTGTCCACCATCCAGCAAGGCGGCGGCCCCACCTACCAGGAACGACACCTGGCACGTGGCAAACTGCTGCCCCGGGAACGCATCAACCAACTGCTGGATGACGGCTCCCCCTTCCTGGAAATCGGCCAGTTCGCCGCCTACAACGTCTACGACGAAGAAGTCCCAGCCGCCGGCGTCATCGCCGGCATCGGTCGGGTGTCCGGCACCGAATGCATGATCATCGCCAACGACGCCACCGTAAAAGGCGGCAGCTACTACCCGCTGTCCGTGAAAAAACACCTGCGCGCCCAGGAAATCGCCCTGCAGAACCGCCTGCCCTGTATCTACCTCGTAGACTCCGGCGGCGCCAACCTGCCACGACAGGACGAAGTCTTCCCGGATCGTGACCACTTCGGCCGCATCTTCTACAACCAGGCCAGAATGTCCGCCGACGACATCCCGCAGATTGCCGTGGTCATGGGCCTGTGTACCGCCGGCGGCGCCTACGTGCCTGCCATGGCTGACGAATCCATCATCGTCCGCAACCAGGGCACCATCTTCCTGGCCGGCCCGCCACTGGTTAAAGCCGCCACCGGTGAAGTGGTCAGCGCCGAAGACCTCGGTGGTGCGGACGTACACTGCAAGATTTCCGGTGTCGCCGACCATTACGCCGAGAACGACGCCCACGCCCTGGAAATTGCCCGGCGCAGCGTCTCCAACCTCAACCGCCGCAAACCGACCGACGTGGAGATCCGCAAGCCCAAGGCACCGCTGTACGACGCCGAAGAAATCTACGGCATCGTCGGCACCGACCTGCGCAAACAGTTCGACGTGCGCGACGTCATCGCCCGTATCGTCGACGGCTCCGAATTCGACGAATTCAAACGCTACTACGGCCAGACCCTGGTCACCGGCTTCGCCCATATCCACGGCTACCCGGTGGGCATCATCGCCAACAACGGCATCCTGTTCAGCGAAGCGGCCCAGAAAGGCGCGCACTTCATCGAACTGTGCTGCCAGCGCAACATCCCGCTGCTGTTCCTGCAGAACATCACCGGGTTCATGGTGGGCCAGAAATACGAGGCAGAAGGCATCGCCAAGCATGGCGCCAAAATGGTCATGGCCGTCGCCTGCGCCAACGTGCCCAAGATCACCGTACTGATCGGCGGCAGCTTTGGCGCCGGCAACTACGGCATGTGCGGCCGCGCCTACAGTCCGGACTTTCTGTGGATGTGGCCCAACGCCCGCATCTCCGTGATGGGCGGTGAACAGGCTGCCGGCGTGCTGGCCCAGGTAAAACGCGAGGGCATGGAGCGCAAGGGCCAGGAATGGAGCGCCGAGGAAGAGGCCGAATTCAAGCAACCGGTCATCGACAAGTACGAGGCACAGGGCCATCCCTACTACGCCAGCGCGCGCCTATGGGACGACGGTGTCATCGACCCGGCCCAGACCCGTGAGGTCGTGGCCCTGAGCCTGTCCGCCACCCTAAACCGCCCGGCCAAGCCAACACGCTTCGGCGTGTTCCGCATGTAATGGAGGACAGCGCCATGACCGATCAGGAATCAGCAGTAATGCTCAACCAACGCGCCAAGGGTGTCACCGAAGTGGTGCTCAACCGCCCGGACAAACGTAACGCGTTCGACGACGTTATCATCCAGCAACTGATCAACGCGCTGGAAAAAGTGAATGCCGACAAAAACACCAACATCGTGATCCTTCGATCCGAAGGCAAGCACTTCTCCGCCGGCGCGGACCTGGGCTGGATGCGCCGCATGGCGGACAACACCCGACAGGAAAACCTGGACGACTCACGAGAACTCGCGCGGCTGATGGACACCCTGAACCACCTCGGTAAGCCGGTGATTGGCCTGGTACAGGGTGCGGCTTTTGGCGGCGCCGTCGGCCTCGCCGCGTGCTGCGATATCGTTCTCGCAACGGAGAAAGCAAGTTTCTGTCTGAGCGAAGTGAAACTCGGCCTGATTCCCGCAGTGATCAGCCCCTACGTGGTACGGGCCATAGGCGAACGCCAGGCCAGGCGCTATTTCATCACCGCTGAGATATTCACTGCCCAACAAGCGGAGCACTTCGGCCTGGTACACGAAGTGTGTGACGACGTAGCCGCCATGGAACGCCGCTGCGACGAACTGCTGCTACAGCTCGCCCTCAACGGCCCGGAAGCCATGCAGGCGGCCAAGGATCTGGTGTTCGCCGTCAGCCACAAGCATATCGGCAATGACGTGATTGAAGACACCGCACAACGCATCGCCGACATCCGGGTAGGTGCCGAAGGCCAGGAAGGACTCAGCGCCTTCCTGAACAAGCGCAAGGCCAACTGGGTTCCGGAGGAAAAATAATGTTTAGCAAAATCCTGATCGCCAACCGGGGCGAAATCGCCTGCCGGATCATACAGACCGCCCACCGCATGGGCATTCGTGTCGTCGCCGTGTATTCCGACGCCGATGCCGACGCACGGCACGTGGCCATGGCCGACGAAGCCTTCAACATCGGCCCCGCCCCCAGCTCCGAAAGTTACCTGCGGTCCGACAAGATCATCGAGATAGCGAAGGAAAGCGGTGCCCAGGCCATTCACCCGGGTTACGGCTTCCTTTCGGAAAACACCCAGTTTGCCGAAGCCTGCGAAGCCAACGACATTGTTTTCATCGGCCCGCCCTCTTCGGCCATTGCCGCCATGGGCTCCAAATCCGCCGCCAAGGCGATTATGGAAAAAGCCGGTGTACCGCTGGTGCCCGGTTACCACGGTGACGACCAGTCACCGGAAACCCTGCGCGCCGAAGCCGAAAAGTGCGGCTTCCCGCTGCTGCTCAAAGCCGTCGCCGGCGGCGGTGGTAAAGGCATGCGTGTCGTTGAACGACTGGAGGACTTTGACGATGCCCTGGCCGCGGCTAAACGGGAATCCAAGAATGCCTTCGGCAACCCGGACATGCTGATCGAGCGCTACCTGACCCAGCCGCGCCACGTGGAAATCCAGGTGTTCTGTGATCAGGATGGCCACGGCGTTTACCTGGCCGAGCGGGACTGTTCCGTGCAGCGCCGCCACCAGAAAGTACTGGAAGAAGCGCCGGCCCCGGGCCTGTCGGAAGAAACCCGCAAAGCCATGGGCGAAGCGGCGGTGAAAGCGGCCCAGGCCATCAATTACGTGGGCGCCGGCACCGTGGAATTCCTCTACGACGTGGACGGCTCCTTCTTCTTCATGGAAATGAACACCCGCCTGCAGGTGGAGCACCCGGTCACCGAAATGGTCACTGGCCAGGACCTGGTGGAGTGGCAGTTGAAAGTGGCCTGGGGCGAGCCCCTGCCGCTGGAACAGTCCCAGGTGAAAACCCGGGGCCACGCCCTGGAAGCGCGGATTTACGCCGAAGACCCGGATCAGGACTTCCTGCCCGCCACCGGCAACCTGCGTTACCTGAGCACCCCTGACGAAAGCGTCCACGTGCGCGTGGACACGGGCGTCACCGAAGGCGACGAGATCAGCATCCACTACGATCCGATGATCGCCAAGCTGATCGTCTGGGATGAAACCCGGGACCAGGCCATTAACCGCATGGTGCAGGCCCTGGAGCATTACCGCATTGCCGGTGTGAAGACCAATATCCGCTTCCTTCACGCACTGGCCGATGCCCAGCCGTTCCGCGAAGCCGACCTGACCACCGGGTTTATCGATGAGCACCGGGAGCTGCTGTTCCCGAAGTCCAAACTGGACACCCACAAGGCCCTGGTACTGGCTGCCGGCTTCGTGCTGGAGCAGCGCAAGTCCCGGGAAGTGGTCAGCACCGATCCCTGGTCACCGTTTGGCCGCCAGAACAGCTGGCGCATGAACTCCGAATACGCCCAGCCGCTGAAGCTGCAGGTGGGCGAAGACATCCACGAACTCAAGGTGCTGGAACGGGACGACCGTTACCAGATGCACGTTGGCGGCAGCGTATACAACCTCACCGCCCGGCTGGACGACGACTACCTGCAGGCAGTGATCAACGGCCATCGCATCAGCATTCATGGCAACCTGCACAACGACAAACTGGTGCTGTTCTACGAAGGCGACACCTTCCAGTGCACCCTTTACCGGGAAACCTACGGCCTCGAGGAAATGGCCGGCGAAGGCAGCCTGTCAGCGCCTATGAACGGTGCCGTCGTCGCTGTACAGACTGAAGTGGGCCAGAAGGTTACAGCTGGCCAGAGCCTGGTCATCATGGAAGCCATGAAGATGGAACACGCCATCAAGGCCCCGGCCGATGGCGTGGTTACCGACATCTTCTTCGCCGAGGGCGACCAGGTGTCCGAAGGTGCCGAACTGATCGCCATTGAAGTCACCGCAGACGCGGAGAAGGAGGCAGGCTGATGGCCTTTCCGAAGAACGTGCGACTGGTTGAAATGAGCCCCCGGGACGGCCTGCAGAACGAACCCGGCCCGGTGATCGACACCGCCATCAAAACCGGACTGATAGAGCGGCTGGCCGACTGCGGCCTGACCCACATCGAAGCCGCCAGTTTCGTGTCCCCCAAATGGGTGCCGCAAATGGGTGATGCCGCCGAGGTCATGGCCGGCATCAACCGCAAACCGGGCGTTCGTTACTCCGTACTCACCCCCAACCTCAAGGGCTTCGAGAATGCCCTGGCAGCGGGGGTGGACGAAGTGGCCGTCTTTGGTGCCGCATCCGAATCCTTCAGCCAGAAAAACATCAACTGCTCCATCGCCGAAAGCCTCGACCGCTTTGCACCGGTGATGGAGGCTGCCAATAAAGCCGGCATCCCGGTGCGGGGCTATGTCTCCACCGTGCTGGGCTGCCCCTACGAAGGCGACATCGCGCCCGAACAGGTGGCCAAAGTCGCCAAAGCCCTGGCGGATATGGGCTGCTACGAAATCTCCCTGGGCGACACCATCGGCGTGGGCACACCGCTGAAAGCCAAGCGCATGCTCGAAGCCGTGGCCGCGCAGGTGCCAGTCGAGAAACTGGCCGCCCACTTCCACGACACCTATGGTCAGGCCCTGGGTAACCTCTACGCGGTACTGGAAGAAGGCGTAGCGGTGATTGATGCGTCCGTCGCCGGCCTTGGCGGCTGCCCCTACGCCAAGGGCGCTTCCGGCAATGTTGCCACCGAGGACGTGCTATACCTTCTGAACGGCCTGGGCATCGAAACCGGCGTGGACCTGGACAAACTGGTCGCCACCGGCGACTGGATCAGCCGCCAGCTCAGGCGCCATAACGGTTCCAAAGTTGGTCAGGCACTTGGAGGACAATGCGCATGAACCAGAACAAGAACGTGGTGGCCCTGGACCTGCCGATCCCCGAGATCCGCGACATGCCGGAAGACACCCAGAAGTACTTCCAGATTTGCCAGGAAAAACTGGGCATGATCCCCAATGTTCTGACCGCCTACAGCCAGAACCTGAAACAGCTCGAAGGCTTCACCCGCCTGTACAACGAACTGATGCTGGGCGAAGGCGAGCTGAGCAAGCTGGAGCGGGAAATGGTGGCCGTGGTGGTCTCGTCCGAGAACAAGTGCTACTACTGCCTGGTGGCCCACGGCGCTGCCGTTCGCCTGCTGAGCGGCGATCCCCAGTTGGGTGAACACATGGTGATGAACTACCGCAGCGCCAGACTCGACAAACGCCAGCGAGCCATGCTGGATTTTGCATCCCACCTCACCCGTTCACCGGCCACCGTCACCGAAGAACACATTCAGGCCCTGCGGGACGTCGGTCTCAGCGACCGTGCCATCTGGGACCTGAGCAACCTGATCGGTTTCTACAACATGTCCAATCGCGTGGCCATCGCCAGCGATATGCAGCCAAACCCGGAGTATCACAGCCAGACTCGCTAGCAGGTTCGACACTGCTCGCCCTTGACTACAAAAACAATGGAGGCAGAGACAATGAGCACGACTCTTCCAAGCTATACCAGTGGCACCTCAGAGACACCACTGCTAGGCATGACCATCGGCGAAATGCTCGACCGTACCGCCGAGCAATACCCGGACACCGAAGCCCTGGTGTGCCTGCACCAGGACATCCGCTGGACTTACAAAGAGTTTGTCGAAAAAGTAAACGAAGCAGCTCGCGCCTTTATGGCCATCGGCGTAAAACCGGGCGACCGCGTTGGCATCTGGTCCCCGAACCGCTATGAGTGGACCGTTACCCAGTTCGCCACCGCCAAGGTCGGTGCCATCCTGGTGAACATCAACCCGGCCTACGGCGTACACGAACTGGACTACGCCCTGAACCTGGCCGGTATTTCCGTGCTGGTCACGGCGGACAGCTTCAAGGCCTCCGATTACCGCAAGATGGTCTACCAGCTGGCCCCGGAACTGAAGGCCAGCACCCCGGGCCAACTCAAGGCCCAGCAAGTGCCGGAGTTACGCGCCGTGGTCAATCTGGACAAAGACAAGCACGACGGCATGTGGACCTGGGACCAGTTCGTGGGCTTTGCCAGCGATGTCAGCCAGGAAGAGCTGGACAAGGTACAGGGCCAGCTGCAGTTCGATGACCCGATCAACATCCAGTTCACCTCCGGCACCACCGGCAACCCCAAAGGCGCCACCCTCACCCACCACAACATCCTCAACAACGGCTACTTTGTGGCGGAGAGCCAGCGCTTTACCGAAAAAGACCGCCTGGTCATTCCCGTGCCCCTGTACCACTGTTTCGGCATGGTGATGGGCAACCTGGGCTGCATTACCCACGGCTCCACCATGATCTACCCGGGTGAAGGTTTCGAGCCCAAGTCCGTGCTGCAGGCCGTGCACCAGGAGAAGGCCACCGCCCTCTACGGCGTGCCCACCATGTTCATTGCCGAACTTGCCGAGCCGGAGTTTGAAAGCTACGACCTCTCCACCCTGCGCACAGGCATCATGGCCGGCTCCATCTGCCCGGCAGAGGTGATGAAAAAGGTCAACGGCAAGATGAACATGAAAGAAGTTCAGATCGCCTACGGCATGACCGAAACCAGCCCGGTATCCACACAGACCAGCTCCCTCGACCCGTTCGAAAAGCAGGTCACTACCGTGGGCCGCACTCAGCCGCACCTGGAAACCAAAATCGTCGACCCGGGCACCGGCAACGTGGTCCCCCGCGGTGAGATCGGCGAGCTGTGCACCCGAGGCTACAGCGTGATGCTGAAGTACTGGAACAACGAAGAAAAAACCCGCGAAGCCATCGACGGCGCCGGCTGGATGCACACCGGTGACCTGGCCACCATGGACGAAGACGGCTACATCCAGATCGTTGGCCGCATCAAAGATATGGTCATCCGCGGCGGCGAGAACATCTACCCGAAAGAAATCGAGGAATTCCTCTACACCCACCCGGCCATCGAGGAAGTGCAGGTCACCGGCATCCCCGATGACAAGTACGGTGAAGAGCTGATCGCCTGGGTAAAACTGAAGCCGGACGCGGACCCGGTGACAGGCGACGAACTGCGGGAATTCTGCAAGGGCAAAATCGCCCACTTCAAGATCCCCAGGAACTACAAGTTCGTGGATGAATTCCCGATGACCGTCACCGGGAAGATCCAGAAGTTCAAAATGCGGGAGATTTCTATTGAGGAGATGGGGTTGAAGCAGTAAGCCACTCCCCCTGCTCTGTTCCCCACTTTCAGACCCCGGCTATTTGTCGGGGTTTTTTCTTTGCGCTTCGTAATTACGTGGTGATATGACAAAATATTACCGATCGGCATAGCAGGCCTTTGATTTTTCCACTATTTTGTAAATTCGTTTGAACACAAAAGCGTAATAATTCAGCGGTCACGTTGCTGTAGTCGGTGTGACCGCTATCCAATTGCTGCATTCAGGGAGACGGACCTTTGAGCAACCTTACAGGGAAGTGTTTGTGCGAAACGGTGAGCTATGAAATTGAAGGGCGACTCGGCCCGATTTTCAATTGTCATTGCTCCAAGTGCCGGCGTTGGCACGGCGCTGCTTTCCGCACTCGTGCCTCGATTCGTAATGACCAGTTTCGGTGGCTGTCCGGAGAGCACAATCTCACTCCGTATGCTTCGTCCGAGAACGTCACCAAGTACTTTTGCAAGACGTGTGGTTCGCCTTTAATCAGTACCTATAAAGATCGTCCGGAAGTTATCGGCGTCCCACTTGGTGGTCTGGAAGGTGACATTGATGATGAGCCCGAGGCCCATATTTTTACGGGTTCAAAGGCAAGCTGGCATCAAATCACAGACTTGCTGCCACAGTTCGACAGCTGGCCTACTAGTGAGTCCCGAGTCAGAGATACAAGTGACTAACCATGCCAGTCGCGGCTACGGCGTTGGCGCCCATTAACACTGGCGTCACACGATGAGGTGGACTCCTGGTTCAGATAAGCCTCCCCCCTTAATTCGCCGTCATTTTCAGCAGACACCGCACAGACGGTGACAAGGGCTACGCCGAAATGGTCGAACGAATGGCGAGGCCCAACAGTGACTACTTGTCAGCAAGCGGCCGCCATGCTTCACTTTCCGGACTCGTACCCACACCCCCAACCGGAGACCGCTTTATGTCCAACCCTGTCACTGTCAGTTCATTAAGGCCACAAGGTGCCCGTCAGTTGTGGCTGTTGCTGCTCAGTGTCTTGTTTCTGGGCGGGTGTTCCTCGCTGTACTACAACACCATGGAAAAATTCGGGTATGAAAAGCGCGATATCCTCGTGGACCGGGTGGAAAACGCGCGAGACAGCCAGAACGACGCCCAGGAAACCTTTCGTTCCTCTCTGGAGCGCTTCCAGAGCGTTGTGGATACACCGGATACCGAGCTCAAGGATCGGTACGCCGAGATCAGCGATGCCTATGAAGACAGTAAGTCCAGCGCGGAAGATGTCCGCGATCGCATCGACAAGGTGGAAGAAGTTGCAGAAGATCTGTTCGATGAATGGGAGGATGAACTGGACCTATACGAAAGCGCCTCTCTGCGACGCAACAGCGAACAGCAGCTTGATGAGACCCGGGCTCAGTACAGCCAACTGATCCGCCGTATGCACGTGGCCGAAGATCGCATGGAGCCAGTATTGCAGGCCTTTCAGGATCAGGTGCTATATCTTAAGCATAACCTGAACGCCCAGGCGATCGGTTCCCTGGAGAACGAGCTGGTGAGTATCCGTCAGGACGTGGATGAGTTGATTCGCAATATGGAACAATCGATCGACGAGTCCGAAGCCTTTATCCGGAGATTCCGCGAAGGCGGATAGCGCCTGCCGCGAGCGGGCACCGAACACATACCGTCAAGGACATGATATGAACAGCGAGCCGGTTTTGTTTGCCCTGGAAGGTAGCCATGAGTTTGGTCGTTCCGTTGCCGCACAGCTCGGCATCAGCCTGGCCCCCCATGAAGATCGCGCCTTTGACGATGGCGAACACAAGTCCCGGCCACTACAGAGTGTACGGGGCCGGGACGTTTACGTTCTCCATACCCTCTTTGGCGAGCAAGCCTTAAGCGTTAACGACAAGTTGCTACGGCTGCTGTTTTTCATCGCCACCGTTAAAGATGCCGGCGCGAAACGCGTCACCGCGCTGGTGCCGTATCTGGCTTATGCGCGCAAGGATCGTCGCGCCAAGGAGCAAGACCCGGTCACCACACGCTACGTGGCGCAACTGTTCGAAGCCATGGCGGTGGACTGCGTGGTGGCGCTGGAAGTTCACAACCGGGGCGCATTCGACAACGCCTTCCGCTGCCAGACGGTGCATCTGGAAGCCCACAGTCTGTTCGTCAACGCACTTATAGACCGTGTAGGTGACGAGCCGGTCGTTATTGTTTCCCCCGACGCCGGGGGCACCAAACGCGTGGACCGGTTTCGCGACGCCTGGGCGGATGCCACTGGCGAACAGCCACCCACCGCCTTCCTGGAGAAACGACGAAGCGATGGCAAAGTAACCGGCGATGCCGTGATCGGGGACATGACAGGCAAGGTTGCCATCATCGTTGACGATATGGTGGCGAGCGGCACCACCCTGTTGCGCGCCGCCGACGCTTGCAAAGACAAGGGCGCCACGAGGGTGTTCGGGGTCATCACCCATGGCCTGTTCGGGCCGGGTTCGGAGCAACTTTACCGTGCCGTGTCCATGGATCAGCTTTTCATTACCGACAGCGTTACACCGCAGCAGAAACCAGAGGTTCAGGGCCGGGTCACGACCCTTCCGGTTGCCGGGCTGTTTGCCCAGGCCGTTCGGGAGCTCCATACCTGAACGGCTCACCCTCCTCATTCTGAAGCTGGTAGTCGTAGGCCGCCTGGAGGCCAGTCTCTTCTTCGCGCTCCTCCTCGTGCTCCGGCTCAATGTAGCGCGGATACAGGGGAGACAGTATGGCCACCAGAATGCCAACCACCGAAAACATGGCAAACGCATCTGAGTAACCGAACTCATTCACCAACAAGCCTACAAGAGGCGACCCGGTTGCCTGTCCAAGCGACACAGCCATAAAAGGCAATACGGGACCCATCGATAATCGGCCCGGCAACAGGCGGATGCCGGTCATCAGGTACAGGCCCGTCAGACTCATATAAGCCAGGCCGAAGACCAGTGCGGAGAATGCCGCAATCGCCAGGTTATCGGGACTGGCGGCGAGCAATGCCAGGCTCGCGGAAAGCATCATCAGCATGAGTGCCTGGGTGATTGGCGGGTTGTTGCGATCGGCCAGATCCGCCACCACGGCACCTCCGAGACCGGCAATACCAACCGCCAGCCATAGCCACCCGGTCGCATCGGGCGGCAGGGCGCCAAGGTTGACGACCAGGTCGGGCGCGAAGATCCAGTACGCCGCGGAGACAAAGCCCATCATGAAAGCAAACAGTGAAAGCCTGAACAGACGCCACCACTGCAGGGCGCTGATCGAAGGTGGTGGCGCCGCGTTCGACGGCATGACTCGCGACACGGAAGGAATGAAGATCCACGTGGCAAGCATCCCGATGACCGCCAGAACAGCAAAGGACGCGTACGCATAACGCCAGGCACCGGCCAGGAATAGAATCGTCGGTACAGCAATGACTACACCAATGCTGGTGCCAGCGTTCATAACCGAGCTGACCCGCCCATGGAGGGAGCGTTTCACCAGCGCCTGCATGGCCGCGGTCAGTGCCGGCATCATCAGACCGGTGCAGATGCCACAGGCGAATACACCCACGCCAAGGGATAAAGCTCCGGAAGCCTGGCTGATCAGCGCCAGACCGACAGTACCGAAACCACCGGAAAGCATCGCCGTATTGCGGGCACCAAGACGGTCAGCGGATAATGGTGCGACCATCGTGGCAAATACGAAACTGATGAGTGGCAGAGCGCCGATGATGCCGATCACGTCCGGCGTCAGCTCCAGCTCTGCGCGGATTGGGGGCACAAACAGCCCGAAGGCAAAACGCGCAAGCCCGTAGCTGATCGCAATCAGTGCTGCTCCCAAGAGGGCAAAAGCTGTGCTTGAGGGAAACTTCATTCCACCTCCGCCAGACAAGCGTCGAGAATTGGGGCCTTGTCGTTGCTGATTGTAATCAGCGTAGACGGCAACGAAACCACGAGCCAGACTTGTATCAGAGATCACGGTGACTGAACACGCAGCGCCGCTCTGGCCACCAGGGTCGAAGACGACTACATTCAGAGCGTCGGCTGGGAAGGTAACACTTGCACCGGCCCCGAACACAACAGGGAATCGAAGCTATGGAACGCCCAAACGCCGACCCTGCCCTCGAGCAGGCGTCGAAGCAGTTTGATGGAGCACTGGCTGAGTTCGCTCGAGCCCGTCACATCAACCCCAACGCCTCCAGCCTTGGACTGTTGGAGCGTGCCCGAATCCTGATGACAATGCCGGGCGGCTTTGATGTCCTGTACCGGCGGGTCCGATCGCTGGAATCCGCCGGCATCTTCGGTGCCAGCGACTGGGCTCAACCGGCGATACTGCAGCCGGCACTGGTCAAACACTCCCTGCGCGAGGCCGGGGCCGTTACCACCATCGTAGAAGCCATCAGCGAGCTAAGAATGCTTGCCGTCACCCTGGGTGACTACTTCCACCCCGGCATTTCAGCGGAACAGGCACGGCATTTTCTGACCCAGGTGATGGCGCTGAACCTGGATCTGCTGTCAGGCCAACTTACGGAAGCCGACCGGGAGCGCCCGAAACAGCTCGGGCTGATTGTCCAGGAACTCTACCGATACCTGATTTCCCATCTTGGCTATGAGAGCCTGCTGGACAGTCTGGTGGAGGAAGTCTGGCGTTTGCTGGACCAGGGGCCAGTACAGGTTAACAGCATCTGCGAGATGATCGATCAGATCGCCAAGTGCCTCTATGACCCCAAGATAAAAACCACCGGCAACGGTGCCGCCACCCGTCTGGTCAACGCGCTGTTTGCGCCCACACCGGGCAGCGCCGAAGACCCGGGCCTGGAGATCTATGAGCAGCGGCTGACGGAGATGGACGACGAAGCACTCTCGTCGGAAGCCACGAGCTTTGCCCGCAGCATGCACAACACCGGTCTGGCCTCCCCTTATCATGCGGTTATGCTGAGGTTCCTGCGCAACAGTGAGCAGGACGATCTGATACCCGACGCACTGGGACTGACCATGACCGGTCTGGATGATCTCTACTGTTACACGGAACTGGTCCATGCCCTGATCGACGAAGCCATCTACCCGGAAACCTGCCAGGCCGTTTACGGACTCACCTTAATGCTGGAACGGGGTTCGCTGTTTACGCCTTCCGTGGCCCAGGCCTTGTGGCGGCAAATCAAACTCCGCCTGTCAGCAGAGACAGCACACACTCTTCAAGGGGTCTATGGCGATGCCCGGCCGCCCCGGGTGTTCCTGCTGGCCGGTGTCATCAATCTTTTGGGGCAGCCGCTGGGAGTGGGCCAGGGCAACAACCCCACCTGCCAGTCTGCCATCGGTCTGTCGATGTGGTCCGCCAACGAAGCCGATTACCTGCTCCAGGTATTGGCCTGGGCGGCCCGGGACAACGAAGTGCTGAGCCGGTTCGAAGGCCAGAACGTCTCTTCCAGAGATCTTAAGCCCGGATTGGTCGAGGGAACACCAGTCGATGTGGACCCGGTATCGCTGATCCTAATCCCCCACCTGGATCGCATCTATGGGGAGATGTGGCGCCGTTGTGAAAACCGGGATGACGATGCCCATCGCTGGATCAACCCGGAATTCTATGGCTGGTGGGTCAGCCAGGGATTCCGTGTGGTGGCCGATATCCACACCGGCAAGGTGCACGACTACGACGGCTTCATTCGCCACTTCTATGCCAGCTACCACCCTTTTTACAACGGGAACATGCCAGTCATCCACGCCCAGCCGGCGGGCATTGCCGTCACGGACAGCGCCTCGCGCTTCGTGGGCCGTCACGCCATCAACATCCTGAGAGTCGGGCTCAGCCCCCAGGACGAGATACGGGTCTACTTCTTCAACCCCAACAACGACAGCGGCCAGGACTGGGGCCAGGGCATCACCTGCTCCACCCGGGGCCACGGCGAGTATCGCGGCGAAGCCTCCCTGCCCATTGCCGAATTTACCTCCCGCCTTTACGCATTCCATTTTGACCACCTGGAGTTGGGAGACCTGTCAGCAATACCGGAAGACGAAGTCGCCCGTATTATGAAGCTTGGCTACACTAGCTGGGCAGCATCGCCTTAGAGCTCACCAGGCTGGGCCTGAACAAGATGGTCGGTGGAATGATGGCAACTCGAATACGAATGGCGATTGTGATTGTCTCGGTGCTGGCCGCCCTGCTCATCGCAGCCGTCCTGGTAGCCTGGTTGCTGGTTGATACTGATCAGGTCAAAAAACGGATTGAGGCCGGGCTCAGCGACATCACGAACATGGACGTGCAGATCGGTCAGCCCCTGCGCTTCGGCCTGCTGCAGGGACCAAGCGTCACAATTGCAGAACTCGAGCTAAGCAGACAGGGGCAGGTAGTGGCCACAGCTGAAAGTGTCAGTGTGGGGCTTGCCACCTTCAGCCTGCTGACCGGTAACGTGCACCCAATTGATCTCCATATAAAACAGCCGGAACTGGTGATCAAGCGCTCCAGCCCGGGTGTGTTCAACATTGACGGGACCGATCCCGAGGAACTCGACGCACTGTCGCTGAGGCGGTTGCGGGTGTCCGATGCACGGTTTACCTATATTGATCAGACCTCGGAGATGGGATGGCTGTTTGAGCATTGCGATCTGGAGCTGCGCAATATCCACCATAACGGTGGCATGCCGGACCAGGCGCTTGCATCTCTTGCCGCCGAAGGCGACTTGCAATGCGATACGCTTAGCCAGAGCCGGTTCAAGGCTTCCGATTTCTCGATGAAGGTCCGCGGCGATAGCGGCGTCTTCACACTGAAGCCCGTCAAGGCAACTGCTTTCGAGGGAGAAGCCTCGGGATGGATTGAGGCGGACCTTTCGTCCCGAACACCCGCTCTCAGGCTTGAATACGGGCTTGCTGAATTTGATTTCGGGGCCTTCATGGGCAAGCTGAACCCGGATCAGGCCGCCACCGGCAACGTCGATCTTGAGTTGTCTCTCAATGCGCAGGGCAACACCTGGCAGGAGCTCCGTAACAGCGCAACCGGCATGCTCAGCTTGAGCTCGGGGGAACTGACCATTGATGGGTATGACCTGGATGACGAGCTGGCGGATTACACCAAAACCCAGAACTTCAATCTGATTGATGTTGGTGCGGTATTCATTGCCGGGCCGGTAGGTCTTGTGGTTACGCGCGGTTATGCGTTTACCGGTGTGCTTCAGGGCAGCGGGGGGAGCACAACCATTGATCAGATGATCTCTGAATGGGTTATTGAAGGGGGTGTGGCGCAGGCGCGTGACGTGGCCTTCCGAACTCCACAAAACCGCCTGGCCCTGACCGGGGCGCTGGACTTCGTCAATTACCGCTTCCAGGACATGCAGGTAGCAGTAATTGACTCCGATGGCTGTGCGGTTGTTGAACAACGAATTACCGGCCCGTTCCACGAACCCGAGATCGAGCGGCCCAACGTTCTGGTCGCGGTGACCGGACCGATGCTCGACCTCGTCAAACGCGGGGTGCGGGCGATTACAGGTGGCGACTGCGAAACGTTCTACACCGGATCGATGCCTCATCCCTGAACATGGCGGACTTTTCTGCAAAAGGTAGAGTTGGATAGCCCGAGCGTTGGCAATTACCTGCCCAAAGATCTAATTTGCCCGTATGTGGCGGGACGCAACGCCGTGGCAGCGCTTTACCTATCGCGCCCAGCGCAATCCCCTGGTTGTGCTGTTGAGCTACCCTATTATTTTCGGGTTGATCGTAGTGGTGTGGGTGCTCGGCGATATTGCAGACTGCTTCCGGTATGCCCTTTGGGATGAAGATAAACAGCGAATGGTGTCCTACCGGGAGGCCCCCGGTTGAACAGCCACTTCAGCCCCTGATGCCCCGGGCGGTATCACGGCCACAACCCTACCCCCAATAACGCCAACGTGGTCAGCAGTGCGGCAACGTTCACCCCCAGCACCGGGGACAACTTGCTGTTGTCATCCAGCGCATGGGGCAACCGCCAGGCCACCCAGAGCGCGGCCGGTAACGTGAACATTGCCAGCCCGCTGGCCACGGGTAGCGCTCCGACTAACAGGGCAGTGGCCAGCAGCAGATAACTTCCCAGCAACAACACCGCCACCACCGCTGCAGCCACCTTCAGGCCGAGCACTATCGGCAGATGGCGACGGCCGGCCTGGCGATCCGCCGCAACGTCGGGGATCTGGTTGATCAGCAGCAACTCGATGACCCACAGCATCACCATCACGGCCACCAGGGCAGCACTCGCATCCGGCTGGCCGCCCAGGGCCACCTGCGTGCCCCATATCATCACCGGCCCGAAGCCCAGGCCGGGGGCGAGCAGGCATAGCCAGGGGGAACGGGTGATCCATTGGGTGTAGCCAATGATCAGGACAAGCCCGCCCACCCCGAGCAACAGCATGGGCAGCCCCCGTAACCACAGGAAATAGAGGCCGATAGCCGCCATCGCGGCCATTGTCACCAACGCCGCAACGAGAACCTTGGGGGCTGCTTCAGGCCTGTCCGGTAAGGCGCCGCTGCCACCGGAAAACGGGGTGCGGGTGGTGGCCAGGTCAAGGCCCGAGCGGAAGTCCTGATATTCATTCAGCAGGTTGACCGCCGCATGGGCCAGCAGTGCCCCCACCAGGACCAACAGCACATGCATTCCATCCAGTACCGCCATCTGCCGCCAGGTCAAAACAATGCCCAGCGCCACACACAAGGGTGCAAGCACCAGGAAATTCGGGCGGCTCGCCCTCAGTACCGCTACACTAGACATATGCTCTCCTCCGCGGATTGCCTGTAATTGTCAGCCTGCTAATCTCTCTACCAAGGAAGATAAGATAAAACGAGGGATATCCCGCTACTATTAAGAACGGCGGTTGACGCAAGTCAAGGTAGCGCTCCCGTGATCCATTCCAGACTTGTCAAAACAACACCCTGAGGGCAACGGACATGCACGATTGGCGGATTCCAACCATCCTCGGCGGCCTGGTGCTCGCCATGGGCCTTGCCTGGATAACCCAGGGAACCGGCGTCATCCACAACGATCCCGAACGCAATATCTACATTCCAGGCCAACTGACCATGCCGTTGCAGGTCAAGGTAGCCTACAATCCCGAGCAGATCTTCTTTCGCTACCGCTGGCCAGCGGATCAGGCCTACGTCTATCACGACATGCTGCGTTTCGCGGACGGCGAGTGGATTCGCCACGGCAATTCCCGCGCCGGTCCGGATCCAGACAACACTTACGAAGACCGGGTCACTATGCTGGTGGATGACGGCGGTGTACCGGAGTTCGCCCGTTACGGTGGCTATATCACCGTCGGCGCCAACGCCCGCTTCTTTACCGACTCCGCCACCCCGGCTGACGTGACCGCCCACCCTCACCTGGGCAAAACCCTGGGGCAGAGCGATGTCCGCAAACACTTGCCCGATACCCGCCAGGATATCAGTGACTGGCGTACCGTGGTGGATGCCGACGCGCTTCAGGCACAACGGGAGGTGGGGTATTTCCTGGATCTCTGGCACTGGCGCGCGGGCCGCTCGAACCCCGTTGGTATGTCTGACGATCAGTGGATCGGCGAGCACCGCCACGGTGACGCCGGCCAGGGACCTTACACCACCAACTGGGACAGCGACGCCAAACAGCCGCTCTGGATGTTCGATCCGGAAGCCACCGGAATCCACGCCCTGCGATGGGAAGATATCCAGGCCAACCGGGTCGATTTTGACGCTATCTATTACCTGGCCGAGACTTTCGCCATTCCCTTCGATGCCACCCGCAACTGGCAAAACGGCGACGTGATTCCCCGCCGTCTGTTGCGTGAAGGGGCTGGCTCGCGGGGAGATATCCGGGTGCATGGAGACGCCCGTTGGCGCGACGGATACTGGGACGTAACCCTGGTCCGCAGTCGCGATACCGGCAAGCCGCTGGATGACAAGATGTTCCGGGATCAGGGGAGTTATACCCTGGGGTTTGCCGTCCACCGCAACGCCACCGGCAGCCGTTGGCACTATGTATCCCACCCCTACAGCCTGGGGCTGGGCCGCGACGCCGACATCCAGGCTGTCGCCTTCGAGGGAAGTGAGCCGGACTGGTCCCAGGCCTGGTTTGAGACCACCCTGTTCTACCCCGGCCAGGTGAATTGGCCGCTGCTGATCAGCCGCGCCCACGCCGGCAGCGCGGATATCGCCGAAGGGAAGCCGGTCCACCCCCGCCACAGCGAAGAGCAACTCGCTCACTACGGGGTGGAAATGGAGTTCAACGAGGCCATCATCCGGCAGTGGTGGCTGACCCTGGCCGCCGGTCTGTTCTTGCTGGCCGGTGTCCTGGTTGGACTCTGGTTCAGCTTTTCACCAACCCGCCAAGGAGACCGCCCATGACCGGCATACACCACATGCTTGTGCACATTCCCGTGGGCTTCTGGGCCCTCGCAGCATTGCTGGTTCTGGTTGGAGCCCTGGGCCGGGGACGCCCGGCGGAGATTGCCCAGGCCGCACTGCTGCCGCTATTGATCCTGAGCCTTCTTGGCGCGATGGCCGCCATTGTCACTGGTTTCCTGGTATGGCCCTGGCAAGCCAACCTGTACAGCCCCCTCGCCCGCAATCACATCCTGATGTCACTCTGGTCCCTGGGCGTCTGGGCCATGGTGGCTGTCCTGGTCTGGCGCGCTGGCGCAGCCGCGTTTACCGGTGCCCGGCGCTGGGCGCTGGTTTTCCTGGCGCTGTTGGGAGGCGTCCTGTTTGCCATCACTGGCACGCTGGGCGGCCATCTCGCCGGTGCGCCCACCGCGTTCTCCAAGATACTCGGCGCCCTGGGCTGGAATGTGTACACCACATTCTACGTGCCCGGTTGGGTGCTTTTGGTCCTGCTACTGATTGGGCTCGGCTGTGCAGTACTGGGCGTCAGAAGCGGTCGAAAGGCGGCGTAAACAAGCGAATTTTGATGGGGTGTCGATTTCCACCCGCACTGTCCGACTTACCAGTGAACACAACCAACAATCACTGGAGGACGACAGTATGAAATACATGTTGATGCGCAAAGCCGATGCCGACACCGAGAACGCCGTATTACCCACGGAAGAAATCCTGCAGGCAATGGCCGACTACAATGACCGTATGACCCAGGCCGGGGTGTTCGTCGATGGCAACGGACTGAGGCCAACCCGCGAAGGTTGTCGCATTCAGTTCCGCAACGGCGAGCCGACCGTTGCGCACGGTCCATTCGAGCAAACCAGCGAGCAGCTGGCTGGCTACAGCGTGCTTGAGGTGGATTCCCTTGAAGACGCCATCGCCTGGGCAAAACAATGGCCCCCGGAAGACGCCGATGGCAATGTTACCCTTGAATTACGCCGGTATTTTACGCTTGAAGATTTCAAGCCCAGCCCTGCACTTGAGCAACACCGCTCTCTGGGACAGCTACCCCGGGAGATGAATGTGCATGTAGCGTTTGCCGGTCACTGCCGGGAGGCCATGGAATTTTATGCGGAGGTGACAGGCGGCAACCTGGAGGCCGTGATCACCTACGGGGAAACGCCGGCGGCAGAGGATGTCGCCCCGGACATGCATGATCGTGTCATCCATGCGTCCCTTAATCTCAGGGGCCGCCGGCTAATGGGCGCGGATATGTCGGGAGATTGCTACCAGCCACCACAGGGCGCCCAGGTCCATCTTGAATACGATGATCCTGAGCAGGCTGAACAGGTTTTCCGAAGGCTTTCAGACGGGGGTGCGGTCATTATGCCGTTTGAAAAGACTTTCTGGGCGCACCGTTTCGGAATGGCCAAGGATCGCTTTGGCGTTCAATGGATGATCAGTAGCCAGATTGAACATTGCCAGTAAGACACAACAAGGAGCAATAGCATGACGGAACACGCAAAGAACACCATTTGCCTCTGGTTCGACGGTGATGCCGAGGAGGCAGCAAACTTCTACGCGGAAACCTTCCCCGACTCATCGGTTGGTACCGTCCTTTACGCACCGGGAGACTATCCAACCGGATCGAAGGGAGATGTGCTGACGGTAAAATTCACTGTCCTGGGCATTCCCTGCCTGGGCCTCAATGGCGGCCCAGCCTTCAAGCACAGCGAAGCATTCTCGTTTCAGGTTGCCACCTATGACCAAGAGGAAACCGATCGTTACTGGAATGCGATTGTCGGCAACGGCGGCGAAGAGAGCGCATGCGGCTGGTGCAGAGATAAATGGGGGCTGTGCTGGCAGATTACGCCGGTGGCTTTGACAGAAGCGATCGCCGATCCCGATCCTGCTGCGGCCAAGCGCGCCTTCGAGGCCATGATGACGATGGGAAAGATCGACATAGCGACCATTGAAGCGGCGCGTCAGGGTACGCCACCTCGCTGACATTAGCCAGTCCGGGAATCCCACTCCCGGACTGGCTAATGTTCACGGTGCCAACTTCTTCTTCAGCGCTTTGGTTACCGACAACGGCAGGCTCGGCAACGCGCGCAGCATCCACGGCAGTATCCGGCGCTTCACGCCGCTCAGTGACTCCGGAATCATGACTTCGATCAGGTGTGGCCCGGGCATGCTCAGGGCGTATTCCATGGCCTTGGCCATATCCTCGGCTGTATCTACCCTCACCCCGTGCACTCCCATGCCCTGTGCCATCTCGGCAAAGTTGAGCACGGGGCCGCGCAGGTCCAGTTGAGACTTTGCCTTCGTACCGGCCTGCTCTGCCCCCACCCGCTCCAGCTCAATATTCAGCACAGAGTAGGAGGCGTTATTGAAGATGATGGTGGTGACGTTGAGCTGTTCACGGGCCATGGTCCACAAGGCCTGGATGGTGTACATGGCGGTGCCATCGCCGATCAAGGCCAGTACCGGCCGATCCGGGCAGGCAACAGCGGCACCAACAGCATTCGGCAGGCCCTGGCCTATGGCGCCACCGGTGAGAGTAAGCAGATCATGCCTGGGCGCGCCAGCGGTCATCACCGACAGCATCAGGCTGGAGGTAATGCCTTCGTCCACAATGATGGCGTTATCGGGCATAAGGTGACCCACCGCCTTGCAAACTTTTTCGGCCGTGAGCTTGCCCCTCGGCCGGCCCGGTCGTTGGCTGGCCTGAAGTTTCGGTTCTGCCTGGCTGGCACCGAGGGCTTCGTTGAGTTTGTTCAGACTCCCGGTGATGTCCTGGTCCGGCGCCGCAAGGGTGTGAACTTTGCAGGTATCCGGCACCAGGTAACTCTGCTTGCCCGGATAGGCGAAGAAAGAGACGGGAGCCTTGGCATCCACCAGGATCAGGTGATCAATATCTGTCAGTTGTACCGTGGCCAGTTCTGCTAGGTAAGCCAGGCGCTCTACCGGGGGCAGGCCGGCGCCCCGCTCCATGCGGGTCGGGAAGGTTTCCGCCAGCAGCATGACGCCGCTGTGCGCAGCAAGCTTTGCCGCCGCCAGCAGGCTGGGCTCCCGTAACGCATGCCCGCCCATCAGCAGGGCCGTTTTCTTGCCGGAACGAATGGCTGCGGCGATGGCATCAACGGTGGCAGCATCCGCCGGTGCCGGTTTGGGTGGAGCGAGAGGCGCGCAGGGCACTCCTCCTTCCCCCCAGGAAACGTCCGCCGGCAGGATCAGTGTGGCTACCTGGCCTGGGGCGCTGCGTGCGGCCGCAATGGCCTCGGCGGCATCCTGGCAAAGGGTTTCCGTGCTCTTGGCGGTGCGGACAAAACCCGGCGATACGTTGCGGGCTACGGTTTCAATATCGGACTGCAACTGGGCATCGTACTTCACGTGGTAGATTGCATGATCGCCAACGATATTCAGCACCGGTACCTTGCCCTTACGGGCGTTGTGCAGATTGGCCAGCCCGTTCCCCAGTCCACAGCCCAGGTGCAGCAGCGTGGCAGCCGGCTTGTCGGCCATGCGGGCATAACCGTCCGCCGCGCCAGTGGCAACACCTTCGAACAGGGCAAGGACGGCACGCATTCCGGGCTCATCATCCAGTGCCGCCACAAAATGCATCTCACTGGTGCCGGGGTTGCTGAAGCAGACTTCAACATCAGCATCCACCAGGGTTTTCATCAGGGCTTGTGCGCCGTTTGTCATTGTTTTTCTCCACGCTTTCAGAGTTCTTGTTTATATCGCGGCTCTGGAATCATGCCAACTATGCCGATCCAAGGCTACTGGACATCAGCCTCCGGCCACAATAGACCGCACGGCGGCGCGGGCGGTCATGATGCAGCCGGGCAGAAAGGTGCCTTCAAGGGAACGTTTGCCGCTGGCGCCACCGCCGCCAAAGCCGGCCGCTTCTCCCACGCAGTACAGGCCGTCCACGGGAGCACCCGCACGGTTGAGCACGCGGCTTTGCAGGTCCGTTTGCAGACCACCCAGACTTTTACGAGTGATCAGCTGCATTCGGATGGCAATGTACGGACCGGCACCGGGCTTCTGCAGGGGCGACGGTTTGCAGGTGCGCAGTCGGTCCGGTCTCCATTCCCGGGCATGCTGGATCAGACGGATCTGGGGATCATTGTGTAATCGGGTACCGGCAGTGAAGTTGGCGTCGAAATCGTCCGCCGTAGCCTGCAGGGTAACGGGGTCAATGTCATGGGAGCACGTCAGGGCGTTCATTCTGCCGGCCAGTTCAGCCAGGCTCTCTGCCACCAGAAAATCGCGGCTTTCCCGCTGCATTTGACGAACCAGTGCGTGATTACCCAGCAGCAGCTCTTTCACGAACAGGGGGAACTGTTTGTCCCGTATACGGGCATTGTGCTCTGCCCCGGAGATGGCGAATTCTTTGGCGGCAATGCGCCAGTTGAGCAGGTGCCAGGTCCAGGGTTTTTCCTGTTCTGCCACCCGTTGGCACAGCCAGTGAGTGTCGAATCCGGTCACCAGGGGCTCGGGGCCGATACGCTCGCCCCGATGGTTCAGCCACAGGGCGGATTTGCAGGGGATGGTGGAAAGTCCATGGCCGGGAAACTGCGGGTACGGATGCGGGAAACCAGCCGCGTAATTCCACATCTCCCCGGCGTGGGTAATCCGGCCACCCAGGCTGTCAGCAACCCAGTGGTGCATTTGACCGTCCGCATTGGGGTTTGCGCCGTTCAGCATACTGGCAGGCTGCCGGCGGTCGCTGGGCCAATTGGCGCGGCATTCCTTGTGGCTACCGTTGATGCCGCCGGTGGCCAGCACCACGGCCGATGCTGTCAGCCGGACTTCTTCACCGCTTGTCTCATTAATCGCCAAGGCGCCGCAGACTTTGCCGGCAGCGTGGTCCAGTCTGGTGATACGATGCTGGTGCAGCAAGGTGAGTTTCCCGGCGCTGTTTTCACGATGCAGTGCCTCCACCAGGCAACGCACCAGCTCACGCGCTGTCCCCCAGATTACGTGATAGCGGGGCACACGGTTACCATCACCGAAGCGACCACGCTCCACCCAGTTAACCGCGGGCAGAAATCGGATGCCTTCGTTGCGTAGCCAGTCATATACTTCCGAACGGGAGTGTTCGACGTAATAGCGTGCCCATTGCAGGACCCATTGGTCATTCGGATCCAGCTCACCGAAACTCAGCCAGTCACCGAGGGCAACCTCCGGGGAATCGGCAATTTTCATCCGTTTTTGCAGAGGTGTGCCCACCAGCATCATCCCGCCAAAGGCCCACAATGCCAGGCCACCCATGCGCTCAGCGGTATCCCTGTCCGCAAGGGTGACACTCTTCCCGGCCCGTAGGGCTTCGAGTGCCGTGACAATACCAGCCAGCCCTCCTCCGACCACCAGAACATCTGAAGCAATTACTTTGGCCATGATACGCATCCGACTTGATTGCAACGAGTTGTCTGATTCCAAGATATACCGGTACTATGGTTTAAAAATTGACTTCAGAGGTCAGCAAAATTGACGCTAGAGGCCACGGTTTCCATTGGCTGGGTAAATACCGTTATTGCGGCGGCGCAACGCCTTTCCGTCGACAAAGACACCCTGCTGGCAACGGCTGGCATTCCCTCCGCTGCGAGCGAGCTGGAGCGCTGGCCTATAGATGACATTACAAGGCTCTGGCATGCGGCAGAACGTTGCACCGGTGATCCGGGCGTTGGTCTGAAGGTGGGGGCCGAATTTACTCCGAGGAGTATCAGTGGGGTCGGGTTTGCGTTGCAGTCTGCCGCCACCCTGCGTGAAGCCGTTGCGATGGCTCAGCGGTTTCAGCGATTGATCTCTGATGGCGGTCGGTTCCAGGTGTTGGCCGGCAGCACCGCTACCTGGTTGGTCTATCATCCCCGGCAGGGGAAGCTGGCATTCAGCCCTCACCAGATTGAAGCCGTTCTCGCTGCTGTAGTCGGCTTCGCCAGCTGGGTGACAGGAGCCCGAATGAAGCCCCTGCGGGTGCAGTTCAGCCAGCCCCGGCTTGGGCCGCCTCAGGGATACGAAACGGCCTTCCACAGCCCCGTGGACTTCGAGCAGGCCTTCAGCGGCGTGCTCGTGGATAATGAAATACTGGATCAGCCCCTGCCCCAGGCCGATCCCCAGCTTGCCCAGGTACATACGCGCTACACAACGGCACGCCTGGCGGCCCTTTCCATGAACAGTGCCTCTGTTCCGGAGTTGCAACGATGGCTGGCTGCCAGGCTGGGCCCGGTTCTCCCCCGGCGTGCCGAAGCTGCGGAGGCATTGGGCATCAGCGAACGCACACTGGCGCGGAGGCTACGGGACCAGGGGCAGACTTTCGACAACCTGCTGGATGAGGTGCGTCGCCAGAGAGCGCTTCAGGCTGTGGCGGAAACAACTACTCCTTTGCCCGAGATTGCCGAATCACTGGGGTTCGCCGAGGTGAGTACGTTCTATCGTGCGTTCAGGCGCTGGACAGGCTTACCGCCGGTGCGGTGGCGCAAGCAGTTGACAACCACCTCCCGAAGATGATGTTATCACTAGTAACAATGTTACTAGTGATAACTTATGCCTGACGACGTCAAACCTCCCAAAACCTCCTACCACCACGGCGACCTACCCCAACAGGCGCACCAGTTGGCCCTGGAGATCCTGCAGGAGCATGGCGATGCCGCTATCAGTCTGCGGGCGCTGGCCAAGCAGATCGGGGTCAGCGCCCCCGCGCTATACCGCCATTTCATTGACCGGGAAAGTCTGCTCGCAGAGCTGGCCGTGACAGGGTTTGAGGAACTACGGGAACGGCTGTTGGCGGTGGATCAAAGTAAACCTCGGCGGGCGTTGATTGAAATTGGCCTGGTGTACGTATCTTTTGCACAGGACGAACCCAACCTGTACCGGCTGATGTTTGGCGGGCGGGTATTGCCCAAGGGCGTTCACCCGCGCCTGGACTCCGCAGGCAAAGGTGCGTTTCAGGTGCTTGAAGACACCATTGCCCGGGCCCAGCAGGCAGGCTACATCAAACCCATGCCGCTGGCGCTGATGACCGCTGCCGCCTGGTCGCTGGTGCATGGACTTTCACAACTGACCATCGACGGGCATTTACCCAGTGCCGATGCGGAACCCCAGCTGACGGAAGGCGTCGTCACCCTTCTGCTGGACGGATCGCTCGCTGATAATGAACAACGACACAAGGACACCACATCATGAGCAGCCCCAAACCAAGTACCATTCGTGTCGGCCGTCGTTACCGCGCCAATCGCCTGGACGGTCCTTACGACGCCATCGTCATCGGCTCCGGTATCGGCGGGCTGACCGCCGCCGCCTGCATGAGCAAACTGGGCAAGAAGGTGGTGGTGTTCGAGCAGCATTACACGGCCGGCGGTTTTACCCATAGCTACGACCGAAACGGCTACGAGTGGGACGTGGGCGTTCACTACATCGGTGACGTGGGCGCGGACCACACCCTGACCAAGCGCCTGTTCGACCACATTACCGATGGCCAGCTGAAGTGGGCACCCATGGACAGCCATTTTGATCGCATCTTTATCGGCGACCGCCATGTGGATCTGGTGGCCGGTCCTGACAACTTCAAAGCAGAATTGAAGAAGGCCTTCCCAGGTGAAGAACAGGCTATCGATACCTACCTGGAGTACCTGAAGCAGGTGGCTAAAGCCATGCCCGGGCTGGTGATCGGAAAAGTACTACCCGATCTGGCCGCGGGCCCCCTGCGCAAGCTGGTCAACCGCACCGCACCCTCATTCCTGAATCGGCCTACTCGCGAGGTTCTGGAAGGCCTGACCGGCAACCAGGAACTGATTGCCGTGCTCACCGGCCAGTGGGGGGACAACGGTCTGCCACCAGCGGAGTCCAGCTTTATCATCCACGCCCTGATTGCGCGCCATTATCTCTACGGCGGCTACTACCCTATCGGCGGTGCCTCGGAAATGGCCAAAACCATCATCCCGGTCATCCAGCAGGGCGGCGGCGAGGTGTTTACCTACGCCGATGTGAAGGAAATCCTGATCGAAAAAGGCAAAGCGGTCGGCGTCCGCATGGCCGACGGCGAAGAAGTCCGTGCCCCGTTGGTGATCAGCAACGCCGGCGTGTTCAACACTTTTGACAAGCTGTTGCCGGAGTCCGCGCCCCACCGGGACTATTACCAGCAAAAGCTGAAAACCGTGGAACGCTCCATGGCCAGCAACTGCCTGTACATCGGCCTGAAGGATACCGCCGAGAACCTGCAGCTGCCGAAAACCAACTACTGGATCTACCCGGGCGCGAATTACGAAAAGCAGATCAGTGATTTTATAGCTGCGCCGGAAGAGACCGACATTCCGCTCACGTACATTTCCTTTCCTTCCGCCAAGGATCCGAGCTTTGCCGAGCGCTACCCCGGTCGCGCCACCATCGAGATTGTCGCTCCCGGGCCTTACGACTGGTACGAAAACTGGGCCGATAAAACCTGGGGCAAGCGTGGCGACGAGTACGAAGCGAAGAAGGAAGCCTACGCCCAGCGGCTGCTGACGAAGCTGTACGAGAAGTTCCCGCACCTGGAAGGGAAGGTGGATTATTATGAGCTGTCCACACCGCTTTCCACGGACTATTTCTGCCGCTACAGTAAAGGTGAAATCTACGGCCTGAATCACACGCCGGACCGTTTCGAGCAGGACTGGCTGAAACCCAAAACCCGTATCCCCGGCCTTTACCTCACTGGCCAGGATGTGATGACCTGCGGTGTGGCCGGAGCAATGATTGGCGGCTTACTCACGACCGTGGCCGTCAGCGGCCTCAAGGGATTGCCGCTGGCAAAGAGGATGTTTGTGGGTTAGAGCCAAGGGAGAACGTAAGTCAAGGAGAATAAACGTTGCTTGATTTTGTGGTGCAATCCTCTTTCACAGAGGTTGCAGCCCTTCTCGTATTGGCGGCCATCATCGGGTTCATCGGCATATTACTGAGGCAGCCGCTCATCGTGAGCTTTATCGCTGTTGGCCTGATCGCAGGGCCATCAGTTCTGGATATTGTTCATTCCCGGGAACAGATTGAGCTTCTTTCCGAGTTAGGTATCGCCGTCCTTCTGTTCCTTGTGGGTATTAAGCTGGATGTGAAGCTGATCCGTTCTATTGGCGGAGTCTCCTTGCTCACGGGACTGGGTCAGGTGGCTTTCACATCCATCTTTGGCTACTTCATCGGGCTGGCGATTGGCCTGAACCATGTAACCAGCATTTACGTTGCGGTCGCCCTCACCTTTTCGTCCACCATTATCATCGTCAAGCTGCTCTCGGATAAGAGAGAAATCGACTCATTGCACGGTCAGATCGCCCTGGGGTTCCTGATCGTCCAGGATCTTGTCGTTGTCATGGCAATGATTGTGCTGGCGGCAATCGGCATAGGAAGCGGGCACGCCCCAGCCAGTAATTCGTCGGTCTGGCAAGTAGCCATCTCCGGCATTGGCTTGCTGTTATTTGTCATCCTTTTTGTCCGGTACATCGCCGATCCGCTCACCGAGAAACTCGCGAAAGCAACTGAATTGTTGGTTGTTTACGCCCTCGCTCAAACGGCATTATTCGCGGCGATTGGCGATTTGGTGGGTCTGGGCAAGGAAGTGGGCGGCTTATTGGCGGGTGTGGCACTCGCCTCCACGCCCTATCGTGAAAGTATCGCGGCCAGACTGGCACCGTTACGCGATTTCTTGCTGCTGTTCTTCTTCATCGCACTGGGGGCGCAACTGGATTTGTCGCTGCTGGGCTCTCACATCTCTGGCGCCATCATCTTCTCGCTGTTTGTTCTTATCGGTAACCCACTAATTGTAATAGTCATTATGGGAGCCATGGGGTACCGGAAAAGGACCAGCTTCCTGGCCGGCCTGACCGTTGCCCAAATCAGTGAGTTTTCACTCATTTTCGTTACCATGGGCATCAGTCTGGGCCATATGCAACAGGATGTTCTCGGACTGGTCACCCTGGTCGGCATTGTGACCATCGCGGCATCGACTTACATGATCACCTATTCCCATCAACTTTACAGGCTGTTTGAGCCTTTGCTGGGGATATTTGAACGGCCAGGCACTCCCCGTGAACAGTCTGCCGAACAGCACGTTGGTGATCATTATCAGGTGATCATTTTTGGCTTGGGCCGCCTGGGCACAGCCATCGCCACTCGCCTCAAAGCACAAGGCATCAAGGTTCTGGGACTGGATTTTAATCCCGTTGCCATCAAATACTGGCGGCATTTGGGATTGGATACCGAATACGGAGATGTCACGGATGCAGAGTTTGTGGCCGAGTTACCACTCAGGCACGCCAAGTGGGTTGTGTCCGCCATTCCACATCACCAAACCGGGCTCTCCTCCGAAGATATGCGGAAAACAATCATTCAATTGACCCGGGCAGCGGGGTTCGCCGGCCAATTGGCGACGGTATCCCAAAGCAAGATCGAATCGGAAGAGTTGAGACTGCAAGGCGTAGATCTTGTCCTGGAACCCTTCCAGGATGCGGCTGATCGAGCCTGCGAGTTACTGCTTGAAGGTCTTGATGTCCAGTCAGGTCCACATGACGCAAACAGAGAACCAAACCATGAACAGGTTTAAAAACATTCTGTATGTGCTGAATGAACCCATCGGTGAACCCTCAGCGTCGTTGATTCGAGCCGTTTCCCTGGCTAAGAACAATCAGGCGGATTTGACGCTGTTGTATGTGCTCCCAAAACTTTCCTTATCGTCATATTCGAAACAGGCCGGTATCAGCGGCCAGGAACTGCAAAGCAGGATCCTTGCACATGAGCAGGCCGCCCTGGATCGACTGCACTCGTTGCTGGACCAGAACCTGACCATCAAGACCGGGATTCGGGTTGGAAAACGATACCTCGAGAGCATTCGCGCTGTGCAGGCCAATGACTTCGATTTAGTGGTCAAGGAAGCGGATGCGATTGACTGGCTTGACCGTTTCTTCGGCAGCGACGACATGCACCTGTTGCGCAAATGCCCCTGCCCGGTCTGGCTGATGAAGAAAGACGAGAAAGCGGATTACGAACATATCATGGCAGCCGTGGATTTCGACAACGCTGATGAGGACTCAGGAAACGATGAGCTGAACTCAGTGATCATGGAGCTGGCAAGCTCACTGGCTCTGGCAGACTTCACATCGCTCGACGTGGTGAACGCCTATGACGTGCCCGAGGCCGGCTTTATAAGCCTGTGGACAGACCAGCCTGACAAGGTCGAAAGGGAGCTGCTGGCGTCGGAATATTGCCTGAGAGCTCGCAAAATGGACGAATTGCTTGAAGAATTGAAGCACAAACTGGGAACCGAGTCCTATAACTACCTGTCTCTCCGCTCCCACCTTGTCCAGGGGGTTCCGGGTCGCGAGATTCCGAAAATGGCCAAAAAAGTCAAAGCGGACCTGGTAGTGATGGGAACCGTTGCCCGTACCGGTATTTCCGGCATCATTATTGGCAACACCGCCGAGCTCATCCTTTCCCAGCTAAGCTGTTCCGTACTCGCGATCAAACCCAGAGGATTCGTGTCACCGGTGTCTTAACACCAGGCATTCGAAGCGGTTGCGCTGCGCTTACTCACAACAGGCCATAAGCCGCGTGGCGTGTTCCCGTATGGCATTCTTCAGACCCTCTGGCTTCACGACGGTGAACGGGAAAGGGAGCTGTACCAGCCACCAGGCAAACCACTCGAAGCTGTCGGTGCGGGTGGTCAGAAGTAATCCGTCATCCCGTTGTTCAAGCTGATCCGCACAGGATGAGTGGAAATCAAACACAGTTGCGGCGGACTCACGGTCGGTGTGAAGCAAGAGTGATACCTCATGAGTTCGCCCCCAGGACAAAAAGCTCTCGTTCAGGAACTCCGCCGCATCAAAGCCTGGCGGTCGCCGGAAGGTATCTGCCATCAGGTGGACGCCGCTGATACGATCCAGCCGGAACGACCGCATGGCCTCCCTGAGATGGCAGAAGCCGGTGAGATACCAGCGTCCCTGGCGGAACACCAATCCGTAGGGATCAACACTACGGTCCATGCTGCCACGGTCCGGGGAGTGATAGGTAAACCCCACGGTCCGCGACGCTTCGGTGGCGACAGTCAGTGTTTGCAGGGCACGGTCGTCCAGGCTGGGTTCACCCCGGGGAAGGATCACCCGGGTGGTATCGCTGACACCGCGCACCCGCCTTTTCAGGTTGACCGGCATCACCCGTTCCAGTTTCGCCTGCACGCTGGCAATCGCCGGCGCCGCATCCGCCAGCCCGAGTTGCCGGGCCGCCAGCAACCCCAGGGAAACCGCCAGAGTTTCTTCATCGGTAAACATCATTGGCGGTAATTTGAAACCCGCCACCAATCGGTAACCACCGTAGCGCCCCTGTTCCGTCATCACCGGGATGCCCAGGTCCTCAAGCACCGTGATGTAACGCCGGATCGTCCGCCGGTCCACGCCCAACCGTTCCGCCAGTTCCCCTCCACCGATCTGGCCGTGGGCCTGTAATAACTCAAGCACGGTAAGCACGCGGGTTGTAGGACCAGACATAATCGCCTTCCTCCTGGCGTCGATTTGCGATGATTCTCATAAAAATTCTATTGTCCGATTTATTTAGGACAGATTCTTACCTATTTACAAACTAATCTGATCTCGCAGTACATCACTCCCTTAAAAAACTGACAGGAAATGGAGATCGACATGTCAGAACTCACCTTTTACACTCATCCTATGTCTCGCGGACGCGTTGTACGCTGGATGCTGGAAGAAGTCGGTATTCGCTACTCGGTAGAGACGATGGAATTCGGACCGGACATGAAGTCCCCGGAGTACCTGGCCATCAACCCTATGGGCAAGGTGCCGGCCATCAAGCACGGCAACACGATCGTGACCGAGGTGGCGGCCATCTGCGCTTACCTGGCGGATCAGTTTCCGGATAACAAACTGGCACCACCGCAGCAATCCCCTGAGCGAGGCGCGTATTACCGCTGGTTGTTCTTCATGGCGGGGCCCTTCGAAATGGCCACCAGTGCGCTGGCCTACGGCTGGAGAATCGATAGCAGCAACGCGCAGGCCGTCGGCTGCGGCCGGGTGGAAGACAGCATCAATACGCTGGAACAAGTATTAGGCCGAACTCCGTATATCTGCGGCGATCAGTTCACCGCAGCGGATGTGCTGGTTAGCAGTTACCTCTGGTGGGAAACGATGCAGAAGAACATCCCGCCAAACGAGGTCTTCCAGGACTACATCCAGCGTACGGAAAGCCGGCCAGCAGCCCAACGTGCCAATAAACTGGACGATGCTCTGGCCGAGCAGATGAACGTCGCCATGGCCTGACAGGCTTACCTGGCCTTGCCCCGATCAACGACAGGGGCAGGCCAGGGGCCCGCTGGGCCAGGCAGTAGCTGGTGTTCAGTGGCCGACTTCGGGATTAAGGGCTCTGATACACCAGGAGCTGGATGGCATGACAATACTCCCGGAATTATCCTGAAAGGGAGCAAGAGCCTCTCTCAACGCTTCCTCTATTTCCGGGCGCTGTCGCTCCGCCTGCTCTCCGGCTTCCCGAAAAACTTCGCCGGCTGGCCCGATGGCCAACTGGAAATTGATGGCATCCTGGACCGAGTTCCCCACGGTAACCGGGCCATCGAGCTGTTCGAAATTTACATCACGGAATCCGGCAATCTCCAGCTGCTTGGATACCACGTCGGTACAGGCCATGGAGAAGGGCCCAGGGCCACAGGACCGGGCGCCCTCGCCGGGCTCCGGCAGATAACGCAGGACCACCTCCTTCGCCATGCCCAGCCAGGGGTTATAGTCGCTGCTGCGCCAGACAATGAAGATCAGCTCACCTCCCGGACTCAGGGCACGCCGGATATTTTTCATCGCCAGTACCGGGTTTTCGAAGAACATCATGCCGAAGCGTGAAAAGCACAGGTCGAAACTACCATCAAAGGGGTAACGCTCGACGTCTTCGGTAATGAACCGGATGTTGTCCAGCCCCGCCCTACGGCCATCGTCCCGGGCCTTGGCCAGAAACTGCTCCACGCAGTCAACACCCAGCACATGGCCATCGGGCCCGGTCTTGCGGGCCAGTTGGATGGCGGTATCTCCCCAGCCACACCCCACATCAAGAATCCGGCTGCCCGGAGTCACGGTCAGGCGTTCCAGAGGCACCCGGCTGTGATAGCTAAGGCCTTCCATCAGAATGTGCCGGAACCGGTCGAATTTGTCGGCCAGGGTGTCGTTCCAGAACTGCACATATTCAGTGGGTTCAGTCAGTTTGGTGGCAACCTCGCTCATGGTATCCTCCCTTGTAATATCTCGTTCTCCACGGGAATCGGCCCTCCGACAAATGCCAGTAACACCAGGCCATTCCATGTTGGTGCAGCAAGGACGTGTTGGTTGGGCAATTTGTTCCCGGGTCAGCGGCGCGGTCTAACGAGCAGGTACCATTTTTGTCCGCAACCCATCCGCATGGTAATTTAGCGACATGACAGGAAACTGACTTCCGATCACCCACGTTTGATGGATAAAACGATGATAACTCGACTGACCGCTCCATTGGTCTGCCTGGCATTCTCACTAACTGGCTGCGCCTTTCAGGAAACCCTGAAGAGCGGCACCAAAAATCCGTGTGCCTCCCTGAAAAACATGGTGGCGGATTACCCAACGGGGTTCGCTTCGTACCGGAAAGGCGGGTCGGATTTCAGTGCGGTGACGATTTACCGGGCGAAGGAGGAACTGATCAGGGGACACTGTGAAGTATGGGCCTGGGGCAACGCTGACTCTGCCTACGTATGCACCGTCGGTGCTCCGGATCCTGAGGTCGCTGTCACGCGCTACAATCAGGCGGTGGAACAGGTAGCAAGTTGCCTGGGACCGACGTGGGTATCGTCGGAAGTGGCCCGCGAGAGGGACGGCGAGGCTGCCGGGGTGGCTACCCGCTTCAGATCTCAGGATGCCAAAACGCCTGTCGTTTCCGTACACAATGTCGAGGATCGCTGGCGCAGGTCTGTTTATCTCTACATTGGAAGCCCTGCCCGGGCTTTGTAATCCGACGCACCACCATCAGGCCAGCCCTTCCCTGGGCGCCTGATGCTGCTATCAGATCTGTTTGTAAGCCACCTCAGACAGCGCACTTCGATTGCCGTCGGTATCGAGGGTCCGCATGGCGAAGTACCAGGTACCTTCACTCAGTTGATCAACCAACAGTTCGTCAACGGAGGCGTCGCCAATGGCCAGGGTCTGATCCATCGTGTCAACAGAGGTGCCATAGACCACTTCATAACCCGCGATTTCACCCATGCTGAGACTGTCTCCATTTTCCCGGGTCAGCGGCGCGGTCCAGCTCAATAACGCAGCATCTGCGGGGATGGCAGTGCCTGTGCTACCGGAATCTGTCGTGTCACCTGATGTGCTGGTCTCACCGCCACTGTCACTGGTGCCATCAGTTCCGGAGGTTGTATCTCCAGAGTCAGCGAGACTGGTATCGGACTCGTCGTATACATCAGCAATAGTCTCGAACCGCTGCACATTGCGATGCTCAACCACCGCCAGTTGCTGACTGATCGTAGCCGAGTCCACTGTAATTTGAAGCTCCGACGCCTGTAATGCAGAGGCCGCTACCAGGTCTGACAAGGCAAGACTGTCACCATCCCCCAGGATCTGAATCTGCCCGGTGGCAGCTACCTGGGTCGTCATGTCATTCAGAACCTGGGAGATGGTGGTCCACTGGGGGTTGTCGTTTACCAGTGCCAGAAAAGCCGCATTGGCAATGGCCACCTGAAGGGCATCGGCGGATACATCACTGAGCTGATCCAACCGGGTCAGATCAGGCGGTGCAAGGTGTAAGGCACCGGCAGTAAGGCCGAACCAGTTTTCAACCGTCGTGTACGCACCCGCCAGCGCGTCAGGCGACAAGCCCTGATCGTTTCGCTCCGCGAGCGACACCGCCAGATGGGTCAGTGGTGTCAGATAGACAGTCTCGGAGATCAAATCGCCTGCGCCACGCAGGCTGAAGTCACTGTCGAGACTCAGGCTCTGGCCAAATACGACGGTGCTTCCGTCAGCCTGATCACAGCCGGGGAGGACATCGCAGACCATGCGGGTATGATGGTCGGTACTTAACTCAACCAGTGCCCAGCCGTCGGCCTTGCCCCGCAACTGAAGTTCATAACTACCGTCTTCATTGGTTCTGACGGTCTTGGCGGCCAGCCGGTCCAGAGAGTAGTTACCGTCTTTGTCCGCAATCAGGCGATTAGCCGTAACCATCCCCTGTTTAATAATGCCTTTGACGGCCGCCCCCGCAACTTTCACCACGGGGTCACCGGAATGGGTGCCGCCATCTGACTGCGCAGTCGCTTCACTCTCACTGCCTGAACCGCAGCCTGCAAGGAGGGCCACTACAGGGATAAACAGCAGTCCTTGCATCGATATTTTTTTGCCGCGATATGACATATTTTGCACCAATTTATTGACTATTCGAGCAAATCATATCGCGGGATTTTTCGGTTATTTGCGCTCTGGTTCCCTGTTTGTCACGGCCATTTCGTCAAGAAGTTGGCACTTACACTAAAAGACAGAATGACATCGACTGTAACGCGACAACGGGTCAAATGGTCGACGTTAACACTTTGTTTTCAAAGGGATTTCAGAAAGTTCGGAGGGAGGATCGAGAGCGGGACAGGAGGGAAAGATCGAATCCCCCTGCCCCTGTATTACAAATTCAAACAGCGAAATTTCACGCTAATCCGACTACTCACGCGCAATCAGGCGCCGTACCTGCTCGAGATTCTCGTTGGATGTGACGTGGTAACTGGGAGACGCTTTGGCGGCTTTCTGGAAGAATGCCTCAGCCTGTCGATAATCTTCTTCGGCCATACGGATATAGCCCATGGTATTCAACGCGTCCGCCTCACTCATTACCTTCGCGAATGCCTCCTGCGCTTCGTCATAGCGCTCCAGACGGGTATAGAGCTGCCCAAGATTTCGCCAGGTACGCTCGTGTCCGGGGGCAAGGCCAAGTGCTGTCTGGTACTGGCTTTCGGCCCGATCCCAGTGACCAATAAGATAATAGGAATAGCCCAGATTATTGTGGAGCTTGACGTTTCGGGGAGCCAGCAGGAGCGCCCTGTCGTAATAATTCCGGGCGTCGGTAAAGTCGCCACGCAAGTCCGCCATAATGCCCAGAGCATTCAATGCCTGCCAGCGGTTACTGTCGGCCTCAACCGCCTGTTCCAGCATGGTCCGGGCCTGGTCGTATTCCCGCTGTTTCATCATCATCAAACCCAGGCCCTCAAGGGCACCGGGGTGAGAAGCATCCTTCTCAAGAGCCAGACGAAAAGCAGAGGCAGCCTTGTTATTGGCTTCTTTGTGCAGGTTGATGGCGCCAATCTTGTAGAAGGTGTCGGCATTGTCCGGGTCCAGTTCCAGTGAGCGGATGTATTCGAACACGGCTTCGTCCACCTTGCCCCGCCGGTACGCGGCATCGCCCCTGGCGATCGCCTCCTCTGCCGATTCCACGGGCATCAGTGTGGAGAAGGTCAGTTCTGACGCACCCTCGTAGAGTTCCGTGTAGTTGTTGCCGGATTTAACGGCCGGGTTGGCGGCGCAACCGGCAAGGAAGAGCGCAGTAAGGATGACACCCACTCTCCCCCGTTTCCACAAGCAATGCCAGCCGGCGACTCGACTACCCTGATGCAATTCCTTTGTATGCTGATGTGCCGTCATGGTCAATCCTCGAATTATTGTTGTGGATATGATTACCCCTTGAAATGATCCAGAAGCCCAACGATAGCTGGGCCAATCGCCACTACAAAGAATGCGGGAAACATGCACAGCACCAACGGGAACACCATTTTTGTGGAAATGGTGGCGGCCGCCTCTTCCGCACGCTGCATACGTTTATCCCGGAACTCCTCCGAATAGATACGCAGGGATTCGGCAGTACTGGTGCCAAACCGGAGGCTCTGGCTAAGCAGCGCCACTAGACCACCGATCTCCTCCAGCCCAGTGCGGTCAGCAAGGTTTTTAAGAGCATCAACCCGATCCACACCAGCCCGCATCTCGCTATTTACCAAGGCAAGCTCCTCAGCCAACTCCGGGTGACCAACTTCCAGCTCATCAGACACTCGCTGTATCGCGGGCTTCAAGCCATATCCAGCCTCAGTACAAACTACCAACAAATCAAGAGCATCCGGGAAGCCATTGTAAAGTTTGCGCTTGCGCCGCAGGATCAGCTTATTCAGCACATAGTTGGGCCCAAGCGCTCCCAGAAGCATGGCTGCAGCCGCCGCTTGTACTACCGCCAGATTGGTCAGTCCAGGAACCCATTGCAACCCGAAAAACACTGCCAGAGGCAAGCCCACAATCAACAGGGTTTTTATGGCATAAAAATTGGACAGGGCATTGTCATTGCGAAAGCCGGCATGGATCAGCCGCTGCGCAGTCCGACTACGTTCTTTCTCTTTCCTTGGCAGCACATAAGGAGCAATAGACTTGAGCAATGGTGTAAATGGGCTTCGACCGGCCCCTTCGCCAATCTCCGGTGCCACCACGTTGTGCAGACGGCTCCGTACCGGATGAAACAGGGTTGACATCAGAAACATACCAGCGAGGGCGAGACAAAAGACCGCCACTGCCATCAGCATCACAAAAGCCAGCTGTGTCATCTGCCGATCCTTGAGGATGCTATCGAGCATTCCGATCAGGTAATCCATGGCTCTTCTCCCTATACCTTGAGGTTAAGAATTTTCTTGATCCAGAAAACCCCTATTACAATCAGCACCAGAGCAATGAGGACAATGTCACTACCCCGCGAACTTTCGGTAAGCATCGGCATGTAGTCCGGATTCACCAGCGTAATCAGCACAAACAGGACAAACGGAGTCATGGTGAGCACCCAAGCGGAAATCCGCCCCTCCGCCGAAAGGGTCCGGACCCGGCGCTGGAAGCGGAAACGGCCACGAATTACGGCTGCAATTTTCTCCAATACCTCGGCAAGGTTACCGCCCGACTCCCGCTGAACCAGCACAGCGGTAATCAGGGCCATAATCAGTACACTGGGTACACGCTGCAGCAACCCGAACAGAGCTGAACGAACATCTCCCCCGTAATTAATTTCGTTGAAGGTCGTCTGAAACTCTTCCTTTACCGGACTCGGCATTTCAGTGGATACCAGGCGAATCGCTTCAATAAACGGGTGGCCTGCCCGCAAGGCGCGAATAATCACATCCACCACGTCCGGTAACTGCTCTTCAATCTTCGCAATACGTTCAGCGCGTTTTTTTCGCAGGTAGATGAATGGAATGAGTGCACCAAACGGCGCAATGACCAGCGGCGACCACCAGGCACCGCTTATGGAATAGCCGACAAATCCAGTTATCACCGCCAACAACCCCGCCAACAGCAGCACCCGGTAGGCCCGGGTACGATACCCACTCTGGGCAACCAAAGTTACCAGGGGCTGCAACAGGGAAAGGGTTTCAAGTCGCTTCTCCAAGGGCGACAAGTCCTTCAGGTATTGCTCCCGTATGAGGGAAACGCGCTCCTTCGAGCCATCCTTCATAGTCAGGTTATTCATCCGCCGGCTTAGCCGTTTCCGTGCACCTCGACTCTCGCCGAATACCGGAATCACCATACCCTGAGACAACAGGAACACCGCCACAAAGACGAGTGCCAGGAATATCCAAAGTTTATCGCCCAATACGTCCATGGCTCAGCCCTCGAAGTCCGGATCATAGAGTGACAGCGGTAACGCAATGCCCCGCTGCTGAAGATGTTCCTGGAAGCGGGGAACAATGCCGGTTGCCCGGTAATTGCCAAGCACCCTACCCTGTTCATCCCGCCCTAACCGGCGGAAGGTAAAGATCTCGGACATGGTGATCACATCGCCTTCCATACCGTTAATTTCCTGCACGCTCACCAGCCGACGGGTTCCGTCCTCCTGACGTTCGACCTGCAGGACAACCTCAATGGCTGAGGCAATCTGGGAACGGACGGCCTTGGTCGGCATGGTGGTGCCCGTCATCGATACCATGTTCTCGATCCGGGTCAGCGCATCCCTGGGGGCGTTGGCGTGGAGTGTCGTCATGGAGCCATCGTGGCCAGTGTTCATCGCCTGCAACATATCCAGAGCTTCCGTACCCCGCACCTCGCCAACGATGATACGGTCTGGCCGCATCCTCAGGCTGTTGCGCACCAGGTCCCGCTGGGTAACTTCGCCCTTGTTCTCAATGTTCGGAGGACGGGTTTCCAGTCTCGCCACATGGGGCTGCTGCAGTTGCAGCTCCGCGGAATCCTCAATAGTGACGATCCGCTCATCGTGGGGCACAAACCCGGACAACACGTTCAGGAGGGTGGTTTTACCGGAACCGGTACCGCCGGAGATCAGCACGTTAAGCCGGCCCCGGACGATGCCCTCCAGAAGGTTGGCAATAGGAGCTGTCAGGGTGCCTTTCTCTATCAAGGCCTCCATCGACAACCGACCGATGGAAAAGCGACGAATAGACAGTAATGGCCCGTCTACCGCCAACGGGGGGATAATGGCGTTTACCCGGGAGCCGTCTTTCAGCCGTGCGTCCACCATTGGGGAAGACTCATCGATCCTCCGCCCCACACTGGACACAATACGGTCAATGGTATTCAACAAATGAGTGTCGCTTTGGAAGCTGATATTCTCCCGCTCCAGCTTGCCATTGCGCTCCACATAGATGCAGTTATAACCGTTGACCAAGATGTCTGATATGGACTTGTCGGCCAATAAAGGTTCGAGAGGACCAAAACCAAGAATGTCATCCTGTATCTGCCGGAGAATACGTTGGCGAGCTGCCAGCGAGAGAGGTATCGACTCCTCCGACATCAGCCGTTGACCAATATCCTGCAGCTGGCGCTCGGCTTCTTCGCGCCCCAGCGTTCCCAGTAAGGACAGATCCAGCACCTTCATCAATTTCTGGTGAATCTTCTGCTTCCAGATTCTCTCCTGCTCTTCTTCGGAGCGGCGGGCCGAATCCATTCCATTCGCTGATGTCACCAGCGGCGGTTCAAGTTCGCTCTTACCTGCGTCGTTCAGTTTGCTGAGTTCCATAACACCCTCCTCAGGCTCCTGCCAGTTTCCGCCAGACCCGACCAAGACCGGACTGTGGTACCACTTTCTTGCCACTCAGGGTTTCCGCCATCTGCACCATGCTGCGGCTCACCATTGAGGATGGCGCTGCTTCCAGTAACGGCACCCCCAGATTCGCGCTTTCCGCGACCTTGGCATAGTCATTGGGAATACAGGTGAGATCCCCGATCCCCAACGCCTTTTCAATATCTGCGGTGGTCAGGGTAAGGCGCTTGTTCCAGCGGTTAACAACCACCCCGATTCGATCCGTGGGTATTCCCATATAGCGGGTAAGGTAGTGGAGTAGTCGGCGGGCATCCTGAATGTGAGCTATGGTCTGCTGCATCACCACCAGTACCCTGTCGGCAGATTCCAATACTCCGCCGGTCACGCCATCAATCTGCCGTGGCAGGTCAACCACCGTATGGTCATAGCCGGAACGCAGGAGTATCAGTAGCTTTTGCAGCTGGCTCTCATCAATATCGCCTGGTACAACTAACTGGTCGGTGCCGTTGCCCAGAAGGTGCAACCCGCTTTTGTGCTTAACCATGTGTCCCTCGAGTGCTAACAGGTCCATATTGTCAGCACGCAGGATGGCATCGATCAGGCCACCGCTCTCTTTCAGGTCGAAAGCCGACGCCAGGTGGCCAAACTGCAAATCCATGTCCAGCAGAGCGACCCTCTCCTCAATTCTTTCAACGAGACTGTGAGCCAATACGCCTGCAATGGTGCTGGCACCAGAACCACCCTTGGCGTTGATCACCGCAAACAGGTCGCCTTCCTGCTTACCGGATGGCTGAAGTTCCCGTTCAATGCGCCAAAGGGCTTCCAGCAGTTCCTGTTTCTGAACCGGGAAAATGAAATAGTCCCGGGCTCCGACCTGCATGGCGGTGCGCATGACGGTGGTATTTTCCGGGCCTGTTACCAGCGTCGGTACACGCCCGGAAGCAGGACGCTCATCAAGCGACTTCAGCTCGTCTTCCCAGGCAACCGTAGTACAGAACACCAGTGCATCGGGCAGATCCGTTATATTGTGGAGCGGATCGGAATGCCCGTTGGTAATCAAGCGCTTGCTGATTGACAAGCCTGGCTCGTTGGCAAGCATCTGTTCGAGCTCTTCCAGCTCCTGGGCGTTACGCCCTGCAATCAAAACCGTCATCTTTGCTTTCATGGCTTTTCCTTCCTTGCTCGCTCAACTCACTGTTCCGAAACAGCCGGTGCCTTCCGGAGAAACACCCAGGCTCTCCCGTGGCAGTACGGTAATAAATGGCGGCAACTCAAATTCCTGGAAAAAGAATGGAATGATCAGCTGGTGCCGAAATCCGCTGACCTCACTCCGCACAAAGGCAATATCCAGGTAGTTGGTGGCCGGATCAGAAACCTCACTGCCGGTCCCGTCCAGATAGTCCAGATCGATCAGGCCTTCGTGCAGGTCTCTCAATATTGGGCTGTTCCCCGAGGATGTTGGTTCGTCAAACATGGCCACGCGTCGGATAGCGCTATGCTCAACGGGACAAACTACGGCGACCCGTGCAGCGCGGCGACTGGTTTCATCCAGCGTGTTCCAGACAAACAGCAGGCGACCGAATTCGATAGCGGCAAACAACAGGATGAAAAACATCGCCCCGACCAGGGCGAACTCCACAGTATGCAAACCGGACTGAGATCGAATATTCATAGCGCCCTCATCTGCACAGTGCCCTTCATTTCAAAGGCCAATTCGATAGGGTCTCCGCCGTAAAACGCAGGGATTCTTCCAACGATTGGCACATAGTCGTATATGGCTCTGACCTCAACGTGACTGGCGTCGGGACTGGACACGCTGATATCACCTGTCGACCACCCCGGCAGCAAAGGCTCGCCCGCTCCCACAGTGTTGCCGTACACCACCAAATTGCTGGTCTCTTGCACCAGTGCGCCATCAAGCAGGATCAGCCCCAGACTGCCATTCAGGGCATGGGACGCCGCGTGCCTCGCTCCGTCCTGCGTCGCCCGGGTCATGGTGTGGTACTGATGAAAGGCCCAGCCCAGTTCGCTGACCGCAAACACCACCAATATCAGCAACGGGGCAGTCAACATGAATTCCAGTACAGCGACGCCTTGCTGTTGCTTCCCTGACTTACGAATTGCGTCCATAACCTCTGCCCCCACTTATCCCGCAGCTTTCAGCTGTCGAAAGTATCCGGATCCTTGTAGAGCTGGATAATATGCGGCCCAGGGCCGGCACCAGGATTTGGCCCCGGCACGCCATTGCTGCCGCAATCGTCCTTGAACTGACCGTAAAACACGGCCTGGCCCTGGTGGTCCATCTCGTCCACCATGTAGAAACAGGCGAATCCAAGCAGCTCCACACTATCCTGACCGTTGGCCAGTCCGTCACAGTTCCCGACCGGCATAGTCAGGATACGTCGACCAGGTGCACCAGCCGGTGGTTGGTCCGGGCTGACGGTTTCGTATTGCGACTCGTACCAGTCCAGGTCGTAGGCAGGCATTTCCTGATTCAGATAATCCGCTTCGGTATAGGTTTCGTGGTTGGCAAACCAATCAGGGGGGTGATCGGTCGGGTTGACCGGTCCGTGGTAGATTCCCAGCCGGGTGTTGATACCCTGGGCGAACGGACCAACGGTGTTACCGGGTTCGGTCTCGATATCACTGTCGCCATCAGAGGAAAGGCAGGCATCATACTCTCCAGCCGCCGCGTCCCGCACATCGGCGCCACCCTGACTGCCATCGAGCCGGATCAGATAGAAGTTACCGTTACCCACCTCGGATGAATCGCCCGAACCGATTTTCAGTTGCTCCACCTGCCCGCGGGAATAACCGAACGTAGTGTCGGGAGGGCTCTCCTCCTGAGGCGTACCGCACGCCATCAGCGGCGCAATATCGCATGCCTTTTTGACAGATGGACTCGGGCCGGCAACTGCAGTTCCGGCTATGGCCAGGTCATCAAAACCGAGCACTGGGGCAAACCATTCGGCCACGTCATAGTTCGCCACCTTCGCCCTTACATAGTTAGCAGGCGTCGTGCCTGCTACAAAGGGATTCAGTGTGGAGGAATATTCCAGTGCCAGGGTAAGGTCACCGTCGTTGGCGGCGGCGCCAAGCCCGGCATTACCCGGTGCCGCCAGGTTAGCAGCAAACGTGGTATGGCCGGCGCTGTCAGCCAGCGCGGTGCTACCGGTCTGATCCAGAACCTTGGCGGCACTGAGCGCTGCTGCATCCAGGGCGTTCTGGAGACGCGTCTTTTCCAGGTGGGCATTACTTATATCGAGAGCAAGCGCAGCCATCCCCAGAATAGCCACCAGAGAAATTGCGGCCAGAGGCAGGATCGCACCGCCCTGAACCTTGTGACCTTTCATAACTGATACCATGATCAGTCCTCCCTGCTCAGCGCGAAAGCCCAAGGCCAGCGCTGCCACTCATATCCGGAGTCATTCGCGCAGGATTGCCGGTCTCCTTGCGATAGCTGTTGTAGCCAGCTTCCGCTTTGCGACCGTCGATTACCGGAAGCTCACGTGCTTCCTGATCCGGCGAGACATACTTCTGGGCAGCAATCATCTGGCGTACCGAGTTACCGAACTGATCCTCGGAGCTGGGTGAAGCACACCCGGCGATCAACAGAGCAGCAGTCAATCCTGTCACCACTGTCTTGAAATTGCGTTTGTATGCATCCATGACGTTCACCTCAGAGTTCATGTCCGAATTGTCCCTTTACACTGCCCTGCTGGACCGTTTTGGTGCCAGTTCCGGGCTCACGTCTGCCTTCCGTATACCCCAGTAGGTAAAACTCCAGGTCGGACGGTTCCACGAAATAATCCGTGGGCAGGGTGAATTGATTCCGCTCAACCGGCCGGGCGAAATGGGGGGTAACCAGGATGACCAACTCTGTCTTGCCCTTGATAAACTCCTGGCTGCGAAACAGGTTGCCCAGTATCGGCAGGTCACCAAGCCCCGGGAACTTATCAACCCGCTCCCTCAGGGTTTCGTTGATCAGGCCGGCCACCCCAATGGTCTGGCCATTGGCCAGTTCCACCGTGGACGAAGCACTGCGGCTGGTAAGCCCATTGATGAAAAAAGTGGCAGAGCTATCAGGAACATCAAGGGTGATCGAATTCTGATTACTCAGCTCGCTGACCTTGATGTTGAGCTTGAGGCTGATCATGTTGGAATCCAGCACCGTGGGCAGGAATCCGAGACTGACGCCAAATTCCTTGAACTCGATTGTGATACCGTCATCCTGACCACTGCCAACGGGGATCGGGAACTCACCGCCAGCATGGAAGGTGGCTTCCTGTCCTGTGAGTGTGGTCAATGTGGGCTCGGCCAGAACCTTGGCAAGGTTGTTCTCCTGGGCTGCGTCGATCACCAGATCAAACAGGGTGTCACCATCCAGGAAGCTAGCGAACAGGCCGGTGCTCTCGAACGACATAGGTTCACGCAGGATCTGGGTCGCCGGCAAACCGCCCGTTATGGTGTCAAACCCACCCCCGGGAACAAACGCGCCAGAAGGTGCCAGCGCCGTCCCGTTGTTACCGGCACCAATTGTCAGAAGGGAATTGGCATTGATCGCCTCAAACTTGGCACCAATGCGCTTGAGAAAGTCCCTTGAAACTTCGGCCACCTGAACTTCCAGCATGACCTGCTGCGCACCCCCGACCTGCATCATGTTGAGAACCTTTCCGTCCTCACCGCCCTGATAACTACGGGCCAGGTCCAGTGCCGATGTCATGCGCGCGGCACTGCTGACCTCCCCGCTCAGGATAATGGCATCCTGCGAGGAGCGGACTTCAATCTCTTCATCGGGCAGGATCTGGTGAAGCTTGGATTTCAGGCTTTCCAGATCGTGAGTGACCTCGATGCCAACCGCACTGACCACCTGATTGTCGCTGTCCCACAAGGTGACATTCGTCGTCCCCAGTTGTTTGCCAACCACATAGAGTTGCCGAGAGCGCAGGATCAGGATATCGGCAATATCCGGATTACCGACGGAGATTTTCGCGACCGGCTGTTCCAGATAGAGAGTCTGGGACTGGTTGAGTGCGACTTCTACAACCTGTTTGTCCATTCCATCCGCGAGCATGATTTGTGCTCGTGTACCGCTGGGGAACACCAGCACGCACATCAAAGCCAGGCCAATCAAACAACCCCCAAGCGATAGATTTCGCGTTTTCATGATCATGGTCACTCTCCCTTGTTTTACTTACATGGATACCTTCGATGTACTGACATCCGTGCCACGAATAACAGTGACTCTTGATGAAGTAGCGACAACCCGACGTGGTTTGGGCTTCGGCTCCGGCGGGGCTTCAACCACTTCTTCCTTGACCGGCTCAGGGCGCATGCTGTCATCCAGCGGATTCCTCAATGCCAACTGGACCACACCTTCCTGGGTCGCTTTGATCAATTCTTCCGCTTCGTCCGAGGTCAACTCCAGTGTGACCGCACGGACAATGACAGGCTTGTCTTTTTCCGGGGAAGCCGTCTGATCCACAGCCAGAACCTTGACGTTTTCCAGCAAGGTTCGTGATTCATAGCGACGGTTACCCATGGGGATTGCGGAAACAACGTCCACGCGGTTACCTGGCATCAGGAAACCCGCCACGCCGATAACATCGTTCACACGGACGGTAACAGCCCGTTTATTGGAAGAAATCACGGCCGACAGAGCACTGCCACCGCTGAAGGCTGCCACCTTATCTCTGAGAATGACTTCGCCCGGATAAATCGTCGTCATCGCAACAAATTCCTCTATCTCACCTATCTCTTGATAGGCTCCGGAAGGCACCATGGATTTGGGCATGGTGGCCACCTTCAGGTCGCTGGCTTCCACCTTCTTGCCAAAAGGAATCTGCAGTGACGCCACCACCACAGGGACGCCATCTTCCGTTGATGGTGAGGCAAAACGATCCACCGCCCAGCCTTTTGCCAGATAAGCAGCGCCAAGCCCCATCAGCAGCGCAAAAGTAAGCATGAGAACTGTTCTTGACTTGAACATAGCGGTCACCCCACGTTATCCATGTGTACGAAGTAGTTTTTCCAGGCCCAGCGGATGGATTCCTCGCTGAGCCTGGGTGGTACCCCACGGTACCTGCAGTAATCTCTGACCAGTCCGAGCAAGTCACGGGGATGACAGGGCAACAGGATGTTGTCCTGGCTCGGGTAGAGCTCGGTCATCATGAGCCGGGTGACCTCGGGATCGTCTTCGATCTCCATTTCCTGGCAAACCTGTTGCCAAAGCCGCAGATACGGCTCCGGCTCCAGGGTTTTAAAACCGATCTTGTGTCCGATCCGACGCAGGAACGCTTCGTCTGCCAGTTCGAGCGGATTGAGGTTGGTGGAGAAGATGAGCAACATGTCGAACGGAACAGCAAAGTGTTGCCCTGCCCGGAGGTTGAGGAAGTCCCGTTTCTCTTCCATGGGCACGATCCAGCGGTTCAGCAGATCCATGTGGGATACCCGCTGCCTGCCCAGGTCATCAATCAGCAACATGCCGTTGCTGGCCTTGAGTTGAATGGGGGCCTGGTATTGCTTGCGTTGCTCATCGAACTTCAGGTCCAGCATATCCAGGGTCAACTCACCGCCGGTGGTTACTTCCGGGCGGTGGCACAGGGTGTATCGGGGATCATGACCGTTGGTGAGATGAACCGGGTCCTGTTCCTCACCATGAACCGGGTGGTGAAACTCTGGATCAAACAAGCTGATAACGGTATCGCCTACCAAGATGGAATAAGGAACGTAGACTGGCCCCGCAAGCAACTTGACCAGTTGGCGGGATATATAGCTCTTTCCACTCCCTGCCGGGCCGTAGATAAACATGGCACGACCGGAATGCACCGCAGGACCGAGTTGATTCAACAAGCTCTCCTCGACCACGGTATTGCGGAACAGCCGGTGTATACCCTCTTCAGTAACAACGCATCTGGACACTGACTGACGCCGGACTAACAACTCATAGTCTGCCAGTAGAACAGGAGCCGGGCCGCAATATCCGTCCCGGGACAATGCATCCAGAGCTGCAGCACGCCCGCGATCCGTAAGTGCATAACGAAGTCCGCTTCCCGAGAGGTCTGCGCCACGGCTCTCGACCTTGGCCTCCCGGCGCAACAGGTGTAGTACAGGCTCGAGCACTGCGCCCGGTAATGCCATGTGACGAGACAACTGCTGCAGAGTCTGATTGCTGACCAGGTTAAGATGCTTCTGCAGCAGATCAGCAACAAAGAAATGGTCAAGGCCCGTTTCATCCAACGTATGTGGTCTGGAAATGAGCTCGACCGCTGCTGGAGGGGCTTCCCAATTTTCTGTGATCAAGAGTTCGGCTTCCATTGCTTACTCCACGAACTATGGGAAATATTTCGCTAAATAACCGCCAGGGCTGTTCCGCAAGCGATTGCAAGTGCATAAGGAAAACGTAAACCTGCTGCCTCCCCGGGAGCCGGAGGAATGTACTCCGGCTGCCGAGCCAGCAGCAGCCAGAACATGGAGACATAACGTCTAGCCATGGCTGGCAACCCACCTCTCGCGGTGATATATCCAAGGGCTAGCACGCCGCCCGCAATAACAGTCATCAGAGCAGCCATAAGCACAACTTTGGCACCCACAACAGCTCCAATTGCAGCCAGTAACTTCACATCACCTGCGCCCATGGCAGCAAAAAGGTAAAGCGGCAAGAAGCAGAGCAACCCAGCAATCAGCCCGACCAGAGAAAACATCAGCCCCTCCCATTGCCCAAACCAAGCATGAAAAACCAAGGCTATAGTCACCATGCCGAAACTAACCGCATTTGGGATTTTGCGGACGGATAAATCACTGAGAACCGCAATGAATAAGCCTACGGTAAGGGTCGCTACTGCCCATCCACTCAGGTCCATAAAAACCTCTTGCTACTCAAGCAACCTGACCAGAAAAAGGGGGAGTGCCATCCCCCCTTCTCTTGAAATAGCACCTACTTGTAGTAGGTGCCTTTAGCAACCAGAATTCCCCTGCACTGCGCAGGAAATTCTGCCGATTCCAGTAGTTATATCGCCGCCCAAGGCTTGAAATGCGGCCACTGTGCCCAACACAATCAAAGACCCAGCCACCGCGTACTCAGACAGCTCCAGACCTTCCTCATCACGAAGAAACTGAACCATTTTTTCCTTGAAGTTTTTCATTTCGTCACTCCTGCAGTCGTTAGACGAGCTTCCATGGTTAAACAGCGACAGTTCCGTGCGCTGTATCAACGAGGATAGGAGGAGGGGAAATTAACCGTTAGGAGAATTCTTGCGAAAAACTAGGAGGATCTTGCAAGCGGCAGTCAGATACTGACCGGGCCGCTTGCAGAAAGCTGGAATGGAATGGCGGCCTCATTGCGGGCAGTCAGCCATTTACTGCGGTACTGGGATGGGGTCATACCGGTGTGGCGTTGAAACATTTTGGTGAAATGAGACGCGTCGTGGAAACCGACCGCCCAGCACACATCAATGACCGAGGCGCTGTTGTTGTGCAGCAGCGCGATTGCTTTTTCGATACGACGGCGCACGATGTATTCCTGGAAGGTAATGCCATACACCCGCTTGAACGCGCGGCTCAACTGGTAGCTGTTCGTGCCACACAGTTCAGCAATGTCTGCCTGCATCAACTTGTCGGCAAGGTGCTGATCAATAAAGGCTGCCGCAGTCTCTACGACTTTGTCCTCACCACGATGCTTCTGGAAACGGGCATCATCAGGAAGGGGCTGTTTCTGGTGAATGGTCGCGCGGCGATCGCGATTTGAAGATTCTGTTAGAAGTCGGTTCAAGCGGTTCAGGGACTCCGCCACCGTATCCTCAACCACTGGTTTTACAAAATAATCCCATACCCGGGTCCGCAAGGCCCAGACAGCCAGTGCCTCGGAATGTTGCTCGGTAAACATCAGCATCGGTACGGAAGCAAACTCCCGCTTGGCCTCGCTAAGCATAGAAAGGCTGCCGATATCCGGAAAATCAAACTCGAAACAGGTAATCACGCGATTTCCGGGCTCCTGGGCCTCGTACACCGCGCCAAGATCGTCCTGTTTTGTCACAACCACAAGCGGGAAACGCCGCTCAATGACCCTGACAACCGCTGGATCTGCCCCATACTGTGTGGCATCTACCAGCACAACGGTAGATTTTTCCATTTCTACAACCCCTTCTTCCTGATTATTCTGGGTTGCCTTCCCTGTTGAGTCACCAGCTCCTTTCGGACCTGGAGGGAACAACATGTACGTTTTTTAATATTTTTGTGACGCGCCTCTCATAGATAGGTAACACACACAGTCATGTCAAGAACGCCGACATAAGATTTAACAATGTTTGAAATTTGAACAAATAAGGGCCGCTCTTGAGAGCCGCCCTTATTTGTTCAATCGATCATTTATGGCCGGTTTTATCCCATGTTTTTCCGTACAAATTTCTGTATCTCACCGACAATGCCGGACCGGAAGGCAATCACTGTGAGCACAAAGATCGCACCGAGTATCGGGTCCACCCAGTCACCCAAGGGCCCCTGGGACAGCTGGTACTCCAGGTTCACAACAAAAGTGGCGCCTACAACCGGCCCCAGCAGTGTCCCGGTACCGCCCAGCAGTGTCATCAGAATCACCTCACCGGACATGTGCCAGTGGGCATCGTTCAGTGACGCCAGCTGGAACACCACGGTTTTAACCGATCCGGCCAGCCCGGCCAGCCCGGCGGACATCACAAAGGCCAGCACCTTGTACTGATTCACGTTATAGCCCAGTGAGATGGCGCGCGGTTCGTTCTGCTTGATGGCTTTCAGGACCTGACCAAAGGGCGACCCGACCACTCGCTGCACCAACAGATAGCCTCCCAGGAACACAGCAAGCACGAAATAATACATCGCCAGGTTATTTTCCAGGTCAATGAACCCAAAGAGATGCCCGCGAGGCACGCCGTGCATACCGTCTTCACCGCCGGTGAACGGCGCCTGCACGAACATGAAGTACACCAATTGGGCCAGTGCCAGAGTGATCATTGCGAAATAGATGCCCTGACGCCGGATCGCAACCACCGCAAAAAGCACACCCAATACAGTGGCAGCGGCAGTGCCCACGATGATTCCCATCTCTGTGGTCAGGCCGGAATAGTTGGACAACAGGTAGCCGGTGGTATAACTCCCGGTCGCCAGAAACGCGGCGTGCCCGAAGGACAGCAAACCGGTGAAACCCAGTAGCAGATTGAACGCGACGGCAAAAAGCGAAAAACACAGAATCTTCATCAGGAAGACCGGATAAATCACCGCCGGCGCAATCAGCAGCAGCGCCAGTAACACCAGATTCAGTATGTGTTTCCGGCGTTGATCCGACTTTTGCTGATCCAGCATGGCCTGCTGGATGTCCGGCTGGTTTACGGGGTGGTCCATGATTACGCCTCCTTACCAAACAGGCCCGACGGGCGAATCAACAACACGACCACCATAACCAGAAAGATAACGGCTGAGGCGAACTCGGGGTAGAAAACCTTGGTAAAGCCTTCGATAACACCCATCAGCAAACCGGTAATAATGGCCCCCGCTATGGAGCCCATGCCGCCGATAACGACAACGGCAAACACCACAATCAGAATGTTGGACCCCATGACCGGCGTGACGGAATAGATCGGGGCCGCCAGGACACCGGCAAACGCTGCGATCATGACCCCGAAACCATAGGTCAGACTGATCAGCAACGGCACGTTGATACCAAACCCCTGCATCAATTGGGCGTCTTCAGTACCGGCCCTCAGGTAAGAACCAAGCTTGGTTTTTTCAATCATGAACCAGGTGCCAAAACACACCAGTAACGCCATGAAGATAACCCACGCCCGATAATACGGCAGGAACATGAAATCGAGCTTGAACCCTCCCTGGAAGATGTCCGGCATTGAGTAACGCATGCCGGATACCCCGAAAATATTGGTCAGAATGCCCTGGATCATCAGGGCCACACCGAAGGTCAACAGCAGGCTGTAGATATGATCCTGGCCTGCAATGCGGCGCAACAGGAAATACTCGAGCAGCACACCGAAGCAGCCAACCACCAAAGGGGCCAGGAACAGCGCCACCCAGTAGTTGATGCCCATGGCATCAAACATGATGACGGTGACCATGGCGCCCAGCATATACATGGCGCCATGGGCAAAGTTGATTATTTTGAGCAGGCCGAAGATCACCGCCAGCCCAAGGCTCAACAGGGCATAGAAAGCACCGTTGATTATCCCGAGCAGTAGCTGACCGAACAGCACAGCAACGGGAACTCCCAGAATCATGGACATGTTGCAAACTCCAAAAGCAGCGCAGACCTCAGGACCGGTCTGCAATTCTGCAGGTTCCAGAGTTCGCCCCGCCGGGGTTGCGGGGCGAACCGTTGGTCAATACCTCAGTTCTTGGAAACGAGTGAGCACTTGCTCTCGGAAAGCGGACGGTAGGCCTCGTCTCCCGGGATAGTGCGGACAATCTTGTAGAGGTCCCACTCGTTTTCGGACTCTTCCGGAGTTTTCACTTGCGCCAGGTACATGTCATGAACCATGCGGCCGTCTTCACGGATCCGACCGTTGGTGGCGAACATGTCGTTGATGGGCGTGTCCATCATTTGCTTGCGTACCGTCTGGGTATCATCCGAGCCGGTTGCCTTCACGGCATTCAGGTATTGCATGGTGCTGGAGTATATACCCGCGTGCACCATGGTCGGACGTACGCCAGTTTCTTCCATAAAGCGGTCGGCCCACTTACGGGCTTCTTCATTCATGTCCCAGTACCAGCCGGTAGTCAGCTGGATTCCCTGAGCGGCATTCACACCCAGTGCATGTACGTCCGTGAGGAAGAGAAGCAACGCCGCCAAAGTCTGACCGGACTGGGTCAGGCCAAATTCACCGGCGGTGTTAATGGCGTTGGTGGTATCGGAGCCGGCGTTCGCCAGGGCAACTACATCCGCACCGGAAGACTGTGCCTGCAGAATATAGGAGGAGAAATCCGATGTCGGGAATGGATGACGGGCCGTTTTGATCACCTTTCCACCGTTCTCTTCAACAACCCGGGTGACGTCCCCTTCCAGGGCGTGACCAAAGGCATAGTCCGCCGTCAGGATGAACCATTCCTTGCCACCCTCCTGGACAACGGCTTTTGCGGTGCCGTTAGCGAGCGGGTAAGTATCGTAGACATAGTGAATATGGTTCGGGGTGCAGTGCTCGTTGGTAATGCTGGAGGCAGCGGAACCCGAGACAATACCCAGGCTGTCGTTCTCTTCCAGCAGTTTGGTCACTGCGATAGTGACGGAGGAAGCAACCATACCGGCAACCAGATCCACGTTCTCATTCTCCAGCCAGCGGCGTACCGTGCTGGAGGCAGCATCCGGGCTGTTGCGGTCATCAGCACTGACCACCTCGATCTTCGCGCCGTTTACTTTACCGCCGAAATCAGCGATGGCCATCTCAAGGGCCTTCAGGCCATTGGGACCGGCCAGATCACGGTAGGTGCCCGACATGTCTGCCAGGTAACCGATTTTTACGGTGTCGTCAGAAATGTCAGCCTGGGCGCTCCCGACCATCATGGCTGAAGCAATCGCTGTTGTGAGGAGCTTTTTCATAATTGTCATTGTTGTGTCTCCGCTACTGTTGTTGTCGTTGCGTTGGTTGTATCGGGTTTTGGTTGTTGATTTGCTCTCTTGTTCTCCGGGCCTTAAACGCCCAGATAGCTATCCAGTACCGACTGCTTGGCCTCAAGCTCGTCGGCACTGATTTCCTCCACAATCTGGCCGTGTTCCATCACGTAATGACGGTCCGCCAGCGGTGCGGCGAAATGAAAATTCTGTTCTACGAGGACGATGGTCAGGCCCTTGTTCTTGAGCTTGACCAGCACCTCCCCCAGTTTCTCGACAATCACCGGAGCCAGGCCCTCGGTGATCTCATCCAGCAGCAGCATATTCGCGCCGGTCCTGAGAATCCGCGCCATGGCCAGCATCTGCTGCTCACCGCCGGAAAGCTTGGTGCCCTGGCTGAAGCGTCGCTCGTAGAGATTCGGGAACATGCTGTAGATTTCTTCCAGGCTCATGCCACCACTGCGTACCACAGGGGGCAGGGTCAGGTTTTCCTGGACGTTGAGTGCGGAAAAAATGCCCCGGTGTTCGGGGCAATACCCGACACCCAGCCTGGCAATGTGGTGAGGCTGGCAGGTCATGGTTTCATTGCCATTGATCATGATCGAGCCGGTGCGGCGCCCCACCATATTCATGATCGCCTTCAGCGTTGTACTCCGCCCTGCCCCGTTGCGCCCGAGCAACGTCACCAGCTCACCCCGGTGCACCACCATGTCGATACCGTGGAGTATGTGGGATTCTCCATAGAAGGCATGAAGCCCGGAAACCCTAAGCTGTTCGTATTCCTTGTCCGCCCCCTGGCTCATTCGGCTGCCTCCTGAGTGGTGTTGGCACTGCCCATGTAGACTTCCCGTACACGGGGATCCTCGGAGACTTCCTTATATTCCCCCTCTGTCAGCACTGAACCCTGGGCCAGCACGGTAATCCGGTCGCACAACTTACTGACCACCCCGAGGTTATGCTCAACCATCAGCACGGTCCGTCCTTCGGCGGCCTTGCGCACCAGCTCCACCACCCGCTCCACGTCTTCGCCCCCCATGCCCTGGGTCGGCTCGTCGAGCAGCAATAATTGGGGCTCCATAGCGAGTGTGGTAGCCAGCTCAAGGGCGCGCTTGCGGCCATAGGCGAGTTCAACGGTGGTGGTATTGGCAAATTCGGTGAGGCCTACGGAGTCGAGGAGCTCCATACAGCGTTCATTCAGCTTGTTCAGGCTGTGACCGGATTTCCAGAATTGAAAGCTGTTGCCCTCAAAGCTTTGAAGCGCCACCCGGATATTCTCGAGTGCTGTCATGTGGGGAAAAACCGCCGAAATCTGGAAGGAGCGGACCACACCCCTGCGTGCAATCGCCGCAGATTTAAGCGGCGTGATGTCTTTGCCGTTGAAAAGGATCTTGCCACGAGTGGGAGGGAGAAACTTGGTTAACAGGTTGAAGACGGTTGTCTTACCCGCACCGTTGGGCCCGATCAGGGCATGGATATGACCACGCTGAACCTTGAGGTTCACGTCGTCTACTGCGACAAAGCCTTTAAACTCTTTTACAAGGCCCCGGGTCTCAAGTACGAACTGGTCACTCATGGTGCCATCTCACCTTTTGTTATTGTTGTACATGAAAACGTTATTGACAGACTAGGTTAACGTATACGTAAACGTCAATATTAATCTGCTTATTTTTTAACCTTCAAACCGTCCAGGAACTCACACACCAGATGCACCAACTCCTCAGGATGCTCCAGGTGTGGTGAGTGCCCGGCTTCCGGCAGGAAAACCGGTGTGGCCGATTCACCGATTCCCTCGACAATCGCTGTCACCTGCTCGGGAACCCCGTACTCATCATCCTCCCCCTGAATGATCATAGACGGGCACTGGATGGCGTCCAGCCATTGGCTGAAATTCATGTGATTCTGAAATCCCTTATCCAGCCAGATGGTGTGCCAGGCATTGAAAATGTCATCGGTGCGTTCGCCATGGTGGCGCAGCAGTTTCTCGCGCAGCCCCTCTTCCCGATAGCGGCTCTGCATCTCCCGGATGCCGGAGACGGTCAGATGATCCGCCCAGGTATGAGCCGCCATGGTGATCAGCCCTTTCACCCGGTCACCCAGCGCACCAGCCGCAATCAGCGCGATAGACCCACCGTCGCTGTGACCAATCAGGATGACATCCGGCAACTCAAGCGCATCCAGCAGCCGCGGCAACCAGACAGCGCCTTCTTCTTCCTGGTAAGAGTAAGGGCGCGGCAGTACTTCATCCGTGGACAGGCCATAACCCCGGCGCTCGTAGATCAGAGCATCCAGTCCTGAGGCCTTGGCCAAACGCTCTGGAAACTTCCGCCACAGGGCAATATTGCCGAGGGATTCGTGCAGGAATACCAGCGTTGGGCCAGCGCTGACTTCGTGGCGGATTCGCCGGACCTGAAGCGCCACACCCTCCCCTAATGGCACCGACATATCACGAATCTGCATGGCATTACCGATTGGGAGGTATGGAGTAGGTCATCGTGGAATGAGCCACCGGCTCCTCAGCACCGTCTGAGTAGACGAAGACCTCGCCAACACCCATGGTGCGCCCCACCTTCAACATGGTTGCCCTGGCCCATATCGGGGCATGGGCAACCGGCTTGCGCAGGAAGTTGATATTGAGATTCGTCGTCACCGCCAGCGGCACCAGGCCGATCTTGCTAAGCAGTGCGGCATAAAGCGCGAGGTCCGCCAGACCCATCATGGCAGGGCCCGACACGGTTCCACCCGGGCGCAGGTGCCCTTCATCCACTTCCAGTTTCATCTCGGCCCAGCCATCGCCAAGTTTCTGCAGGGAGCCGTAAGCGGCTCCCTGCGGAAACTGCTCATCGAGGAAGGCCTGTAGCTCTTCGAACGTGATGATCATGCGTCTGCTTCATCCTTCGCGCGGTTACGCAAAACAAACCGCTGAATCTTGCCGCTGGGGGTCTTTGGCAGTTCATCCACGAATTCGATTTCACGGGGATAGGCATGCGTGGAGAGCCGGCGGCGAACCAGTTCCTGAAGCTCGTCTTTCAGCGCCTGATCTTCAGCCGGTTCCTGGCCACTCTTGATCACCACATAGGCCTTGATGATGGATCCACGCTTCTCATCAGGCTTGCCAACGACACCGGATTCAGCAACCGCCACATGCTCCAGAAGAGTGCTTTCAACGTCTGCGGGGCCGACGCGATAGCCGGCTGTGGTAATGATATCGTCATCACGACCACTGAATGAGAAACCGCCGTCGCCATGGCAGAGCACCATATCGCCAGTCAGGTAATAACCGTTCACAAACGGGTCTTTCTCACCCCAGGTATAGCCGTCGAAATGGAACAGTGGCGAAGCTTTTACATCCACCGCCAGCTGACCGATCTCGCCTTCACCGACTTCTTCATTCTTCTCGTTCAGGGCCACTACTTTATGACCGGGGGACGAATACCCCATGGAACCCTGGCGTACCGGATGCTCAAGGCCGTGGAAATTGCAGCAGGTCATACCGGTTTCGGTCTGGCCATAATGATCCTTGACCGGACAGTAGTGACGGTTCTTGATCCAGTTAACCACTTCCGGATTCAGTGGCTCGCCGGCGCTGCTGGCCACCCGCAGGCCGAGGTTCTCGCCTTCCGGCAACACATGATCATTGGCCTTGAGCAAGCGATACGCCGTGGGTGCCGCCGCCAGGTTGGTGATCTTGTATTTGCGAATCATGTCGTAGGTGGATTCCGGCGTGAAGGCCCCCGGATTGAAATGGGTCGCATGCCCCATCAGCAGCGGCCCAACCACCGCGTAATACAGGCCATAGGCCCAACCTGGATCGGCCACGTTCCAGTATTTGTCGTCGTCACGCAGGTCAATGGCATATTTCATGTAAACGTAGAAAGCCATCAGCGCCCGCGCCGGAACAGCCACGCCCTTGGCCTTGCCGACGGTGCCGGAGGTAAACATCTGCAGGAACGGGTCCGTGCCCTTGATCATTACTGGCTCAAACTCGGCGGACTGTTCTTCCAGGGTCTGCTCGAAATCGGGAACCTCAGAGCCTGCCTGCTCCGCTTCCAGGCACAACACCGGCGGGCAGTTGTTCACATCGTTCAGTTTTGGATAGTTCACCGGATCGGTCACCACCAGTTTGGTGTCCGCACGCTCCAGACGATACTCGATAGCCCCGGAGCCAAAGGCGGTAAACAGGGGCTGGTATACAGCGCCCGCCCGCAGAGCACCGGCAATGACCACTAACAACTCGGGGCTGCGCGGCAGCAGACCTGCTACCCGGTCGCCCTCACCGATACCGCGGGATTTCAGGTAATTGGCAAAGCGGGCGGATTTTTCTTTCAGCTCTGCAAAGGTCAGAGTGCCATCACCACCGCCCTCTTTCTCATAATAAAGCGCCACTCTCTGTGGGTCCGCTGCCCATTTGTCACAGATTTCGTGGCATACATTCAGCCCGGACTCCAGACGTCCATCCAGGATCTCCGCTTCCAGGGCTGCGGCATCAAAATTGTTATAAACCGTTTTGTATTCCGGGAGGCTCATTCTCAACTCCTGTTGTTCTTATCGTTGACTGCTGACATTCAGATTTAGCACAGGGTCCTGTTTACGTAAAGGTAAACTTTAGGCTAATACCACAGGTAGAAAAGGCGGCTTGGAAGCGATCAGGAAGGGTGGCCGCTGGTCAGTATGTGGTGCAGGCCGTCGCACTCCACCATGGGGTCCTCACAGTTCACTACAATGTCTGAACGGGCAATCACATAACCCTTGCCGGTGATGTTGTTCTCCACCACCTGATGATCGCCTTCCTGCCTGACGGCGGTGAATTCTCCAATAAACCCTGTCTCGCGCAGCGATACCGTTTCCAGACGGTCCCCGGGCTTGATGCGGCCCTGGTGATTCATCAGCGCCAGACGGGCAGACGTGCCGGTGCCGGTGGTACTGCGGCAGATCACTCCCGGATGAACGTAGGTAGCTGAACGTGAACGGTAATACCCTTCTGCCACATGCTCCACCGGCCCCATGAAGTGCAGGAACGGCAGTGGGCCAACATCACCAAGAGTGTAATGTGAGAATCCCCGTTCAGCCTGAATGGCCTCGACAATGGCGTGAGCGGTATCGGCAAGTTTGCGCTCTTCGTCCAGGGTCAGGTCGAATCCCAGCTCCGTGGCATCCACTAGCGCATAGAAGCCTCCGCTGTACGCCACACTGTAATTCACCCGGCCAACAGACGGCACATCAATGGTGGCCTGGTAAGTGTCAATGTAACTGGGCAGGCCTTCACAAGTGATGGCTTCTACGACACCGTTTTCCACGACGGCGTCGATATGTACCAACCCGGCCGGCGACTCAAGAATAAAACTCTGCCGGCCCTCTTTCTTGGTAACAATGCCACTTTCCAGTACCGCTGTGGCTGTGCAGATGGTGTTGGAGCCGGAATAGATCGGATACCCCATCACTTCCATGATGATGTACCCGACAGCCGCTTCAGGATCAGTTGCCGGAACCAGCAGATCCACGGACATCTCAGGAATCCCGTAGGGTTCTTCCAGCAACAGTTTCCGCAGCCCGTCGGCATCGTCCCGCAGGTATTCCATCTGCGCCCGGACCGTGTCACCGGGTAACGAATCAATGCCGCCAGTCACAATGCGGCTGACATCGCCACCGGCATGGGTGTCCATCAGTTGGATCGTCAGCTCAGGCTTCATCAGGCGCTCTCCAGGGACCAGTGTTTACCGTGCTCTTCCCACTGAGAGTCAGGGACAATGACGATCTTGCCGAGATAATTACTTCCCCGGTTAACAAAATAGCGCTCGGCCTGATGAAGTTCCGAGAGCCTGAAAGCCCCGTGCAGGACCGGCCTGAGCTGTCCGTTTCGAATCCAGGCCACGAGTTGACCAGCTTCCTCCCGTGTGCCGTGGGAAACGCCGAATATCTGTACCTGGTACAGGTAGATACGGGTCCACAGGATCTCGCTGATGTTGCCGCCACTGGCACCGGCGATGCTGAGGCGCGGGTAGGTATCGCGGGCATTCATGTCGAAGATCATGGTGTCTATGAACAGATCGGTCATCTCACCGCCGACCAGATCCATCACCGCATCGATGGGCTTACCTCCGGTTTCCGCCTTCACCCTCTCCTCAAAGCTGTCCATATCGGAACGGTCCAGTACCGCTTCCGCTCCAAGGGTGAGCAGTGAATCAGCCTTATCCTGCTGGCTGAGCGCATAGGGGATCGCTCCCATAATGCGGCACAACTGGATCAGTGCGGTGCCCACACCGCCGCTGGCGCCAGTGACCAGTACCCGCTCCCCTGCCCTGATGTTGGCGGAGGTCAGCATGTGCATAGCGGTCTGGTAGGAACACATGCCCATGGACGCCACTTCGGCATCCGCCAGTCCCGGATTGGGAATAGAGTAGAACTGGCCCGAAGGCACGGCTACATATTCTGCATAACCGCCATCGGCTCCGTGGCCATAATAATCCGGCGTCAGGTTGATATCCCTGCGATCGGTGGCGTAGATATTGAAATCCAGCAGTCCCCGCTCACCGATTCTACCCTCCTCAACACCTTCCCCCACAGCAACAATACGGCCAGCAATATCCGCCCCCTGAATTCTGGGAAAAACCAGCGTGGGTTTGCCGCCCATCTGGAAAGACTTCATCTCACCCTTCCTGGTGGGATAGAGCCCTTCCCGGGCCTTACGGTCGGTGTTGTTCTTGGCCGTTGCAGTGACCTGAACCAGCACTTCTCCCTTGCCAGGCTTCGGGGTAGTGACGTCCTGATATTCGAGTTTATCGATATCACCGTGACCGGTAAGCACCATGGCTTTCATGGTATTCGGGATCATGGGCAGACAATCCTCCCTGGCTGCTGAATGTCGGGTATTCAGTCAGGATAGGTTAGATTCCCAGGTGTGTCAGGGGACCTTTCTGATCATTAACCGCCCCCGGAACATAGAGTCCGGGGGGCGGTTACCCTTCACTTGTCTTCCGGGCGATACAACCGCTGGATGCTGGAGAAATCCAGCGCTCCATTGCCCTGCCCTGCATGCAGCTCGAACAGATTACGAGCCAGGGACCCCATGGGAATGGCAGCGTGATTTTTCACGGCGTTGTCAAAAGCCAGCCCCAGATCCTTGTTCATCAGGTTCACCAGGAAACCACCCTCGTAGCCGCGGGAAGCGGGAACTCCCTCCATCACCCCCGGCCAGGGGTTGTAGACGTTCAGCGCCCAGTTGCCGCCGGAGCTCTGCTTCATGATTTCAGAGAGCACAGCCGGATCCAGGCCGTTTTTCACACCCAGCGCCAGGGCCTCGCTGGTGCCCGCCATCAGAATCGCCAGCATCATGTTGTTGCAGATCTTGGCCACCTGGCCGGAACCGTGTTCTCCGGCATGGAAAATGTTCTTGCCCATACCCTCGAGAATCGGTTTGGCCTTGCTGAAGGTCTCTTCCGCGCCGCCGCAGATGAACGTCAGGGTGCCGGCCTTGGCGCCACCAACACCACCGGACACCGGGGCATCGATAAACGGAATGTCGCGGGCTTTGGCTTCTTCGGCGACACCACGGGCGGTTTCCGGTGCAATGGTGGACGAATCAATCACCAGGGTACCAGCTGGGAGATTGGCCAGCAGGCCGTCATCCCCCAGGTACACCGCTTCCACATGCTGACCAGCCGGGAGCATGGTGATGACGCACTCCGCTCCCCTGGCCGCTTCGTGGGCGGTCTCGGCCGTTTTTGCGCCTTCGGAAACCAATGCCGCGACGGCGTCCTTTGAAAGATCAAATACGGTGACGTCGTGTCCGGCCTTGACCAGGTTGCTCGCCATGGGGCCACCCATGTTGCCCAGGCCGATGAAAGTAATCGTTGCCATATCTCTTCCCCTTATTGTTGTATTCGGCTGAACGGACCGGTGTTGTCAGCCGGCACCGGTTGGTTATCGGGTGAAAAAGTCGTCAATCCAGGAACTGTCCATTTCCGCCAGCGACGCATAACGCCAGCGGGGCTGTTGATCCTTGTCGATCAACAGCGCGCGGATACCTTCGGCAAATTCGCCTTTTGTCAGACAGTTACGGGACAGCGTCAGTTCTTTGTCCAGGACCTCCTTCAGGCTGTCTTGACGCACATTACTGAGGTGTCGCCAGCACAGGGCCAGAGAGGTGGGCGAGGCGGTCGCCAGCGATCTGGTTGCCTTGGCCAGCCAGCCATCGCCACCTGACAGCTCGTTCAATTGGGCGATAATCTCTTCCAGGCTGTCGGCATCGGTGACCCGGTTAATGTCATCAAAGTGCGAACGTACCGGTGACTCCGGTTGCGCATCGGCGCTTTGCTGCTCAAACTGCCTCAGCACGCTGCTGACTACGGCGTCACTGTCCTGTTCCTGCCAGTCTCGCTGCTTCAGGGCGTCGACCACCCCGGCCTTGAGATCATGCCGGATAAAGCGGTCCGCCAGCCCGACAAACAGCGCATCCGCGCCATTCATTCGAGCACCGGTCAGTCCCAGGAACAACCCGGTTCGGCCCGGCGCCCGATTCAGAAACCAGCCTGCTGCCACATCTGGATACAGACCAATGCTGCTTTCGGGCATGGCCAGTTTCGAACCCTCGGTGACTACCCGATGGGACGCGCCGGCCATAATCCCCATACCACCACCCATGACAATGCCATGGCCCCAGCACACAATGGGCTTGGGGAAGGTATGGATGAGGTAATCCAGTTCATACTCTTCCTCGAAAAAGGCCGCGCCCTCACTGGCTCCCTCGGGTTCGGTCATGCTGCGGTACAAGGCCACGATGTCACCACCGGCGCAGAATGCCTTGTCGCCCTCGGCTTCCAGCCAGACCGCACAGATACTGCTGTCCTCTGCCCAGCGCTTGAGCTGCGGCGTCAGCAGCCGGATCATTTCCAGCGAGAGGGAGTTGAGCGCCTTCGGCATGTTCAGCCTGGCCACGGCAATGTGACGACCGTCGGCCGTGGACCACTCTTCGAAAACCATCGGTTGACCAGTCATATCAACGGTTCTTCCATTCCGGTTTGCGCTTGTCCAGAAAAGCGTTCACGCCTTCTTTCTGGTCCTCGGTGGAGAACAGCTCGATGAACAGTTCCCGTTCCATGCGCCAGCCATCGTCATGGCTGCGGCCATCACGGGCGCTCATCACCAGCGTCTTACAACGGGCGGTGGACGACGGGCTCTGTTTACAGGCCATTTCCCCCAGTTCCAGAGCTTTTTCCAGCCCCTGGCCGGTGGGAACCACCTCTTCAACCAGCCCGATCTGCAGGGCCTTGTCCGCCTTGACCCGCTCGCCACACAGAATCATCCGCTTGGCCCAGCCCTCACCTACCAGCCAGGGCAGGTTCTGGGTACCGCCGGCGCAGGGCAACAGGCCAACGCCGGCTTCCGGCAGCGCCATCTGGGCATGCTCTTCGGCAATACGAATGTCACAGGCCATGGCACATTCCAGGCCGCCGCCCATGGCATAACCGTTCACCGCGGCAATGGATACGCCGCGGAATCCGGACAATGCGGCAAAAGCTTCACCGAATGCCTGGGCCATTTCGTTGGCACGGGCTATGTCACCGTCGGCGAAGGACTTCAGGTCGGCACCGGCGGAGAAGAATTTCTCTCCCTGGCCGGTCACCACCAGGGCAAAAATGTCACGGTCTTCGTTCAGTTCACGGATCGTCGCCGTCAACGCAGCAAGGGACTCCCCGGTCCAGGTATTAGCCGGCGGGTTGTTGATGGTCAGTACCGCAATGTGGCCGCGTTTCTCGAGCTGAATCAGATCGCTCATGTTGTTTCTCCCGTTGTTCTTGCGGTTTTTATTGAATAGCTTCCGCCACACCGTCGTCGAGCAGGCGACGGGCGACAATCAGGCGCATGATTTCGTTAGTGCCTTCCAGAATCTGGTGCACACGCAGGTCTCGCAGGTAACGTTCCAGCGGATACTCACGGATATAGCCGTAGCCACCGTGCAGTTGCAGGGCATCGTTCACCACGTCAAAGCAGGCGTCGGTCGCGAATCGCTTGGCCATGGCACAGTGCAGTGTGGCTTCTGGATCACCACTATCCAGCTTGAACGCCCCCAGGCGCACCATCTGCCGCGCCGCCACCAGGTTGGTGGCCATGTCGGCCAGCTTGAACTGCAACGCCTGGAAAGCGGCCAGGGGTTTGCCGAACTGCTCGCGCTCGTGCATGTAGTTGCGTGCCCGCAGCAAGGCCGCCTGGGCCCCGCCAAGGGAGCACGTGGCAATGTTCAGGCGACCACCGTCAAGACCTTTCATGGCAATGGCAAATCCATCACCTTCATTGCCCACCCGGTTACTGGCGGGAATGCGAACGTTCTCAAGGCTGACCATGCGGGTTGGCTGGCTGTGCCAGCCCATTTTCTCTTCATTCTTACCGTAGGAAATGCCATCGGCATCGGCGGGAATAACAAAGGTCGATATGCCTTTGGAACCGGAATCCGGGTCACCGGTACGGGCCATCAGCACCAGAATATCAGTGTCGCCAGCACCGGAGATAAACACCTTGCTACCATTGATCACGTAGCTGTCGCCATCCCGGACAGCCTTGGTCCGCAGGCTGGCCGCATCGGAGCCTGCACCGGGTTCAGTCAGGCAATAGGAAGCCAACCACTCGCCACTGGCGAGTTTCGGCACAATTTCCTGTTTAAGGTCGTCCGAGGCAAAACTCGCCACCATCCAGGTGGCCATATTATGGATGGTGATAAAGGCTGCAGTGGATGGGCAGGCCGCGGCCAGCTCTTCCACGATCACTGAGGTGTCCAGCCGTGAAAGGCCCATCCCGCCCAGGGCTTCCGGGGTATACATGCCCATAAAGCCCATCTCGCCAGCTTCTTTCAGTACATCTTTCGGAAAGATATGCTCGTCGTCCCATTGGGCAGCGTGGGGCGCCATGGATTTCTCCGCGAACGCCCGGGCTGCCTCACGAAACGCCAGCTGGTCTTCAGTCAGGTTAAAGTCCATCGTTAAACTCCAGTCTGAGAGGCCTGTTGTCAGTGGGAGAAACTTTCTGTGCCACTACAGGGCCGGAAACAGGTTCCGGCCCAAACACCCACCTTCAACGCTGTTAACGCAGCTGGATCGAGAAGTTCGCTCCGGACGTCGCTGTCGCCTCTTTTGAGAACCAGCGAGAGGTCACGGTTTTGGTTTCGGTGTAGAAACGGACCGCCTGCTTGCCGTAGGCATGCTGGTCACCGTAGAAAGAGCCTTTCCAGCCGGTGAAAGAGAAGAACGGCAGGGGCACCGGAATGGGAACATTTATACCCACCTGGCCCACGTCAATCTCGTGCTGGAAGCGACGGGCACAGCCACCGGAATTGGTGAAGATGGAAACACCATTGCCGTACGGGCTCTTGTTGATCAGCTCAATGGCCTCACCCAGGCTGTTCGTTTCCATACAGGAAAGGACAGGACCAAAGATTTCCTCGTTGTAGATATCCATCTCGGTAGTGACACCGGAGAACAGTGTCGGGCCCACCCAGTTCCCATCTGGCAAACCATCGACAGTGCAGCCGCGACCATCCAGCAGAAGATTGGCGCCTTGCGCTTCACCGGTAGCAATCAGGGATTCCACCCGGTCCTTGGCCTTGGCACTGATGATCGGGCCGTAGCTGGCACCGGAATCGTTCCAGGCACCCGGACGAACCTTTGCCATGGCTTCCTTCAGTTCCGGAATCCACTGCTGCGCTTCGCCCACGAACACCGCAACCGAGATAGCCATGCAACGCTGCCCCGCCGCGCCAACAGAGGCGCCTACCAGGGCATTAATCACCTGCTGCTTGTCGGCATCCGGCAGGATCACCATATGGTTCTTGGCACCGGCAAAGCTTTGTACACGCTTCATGTTGCGGGTACCGGTTTCGTAAATGTAACGACCGACAGGAACAGAACCCACGAAGGACACCGCCCGGATGGCCGGATCGGTCAGCAGTACATCAACCTGCTCCTTGCCACCATGAACCACCTGCAGAACGCCCTTGGGCGCGCCGGCTTCCTCAAACAGCTCAGCCAGACGCATCGGCGTCAGCGGATCCTGCTCGGAGGGCTTGAGGATGAAGGTGTTACCGCAGGCAATGGCCATGGGGAACATCCACAGGGGGATCATGGCCGGGAAATTGAACGGGGTAATACCGGCGCACACGCCCAGCGGTTGGGTCCAGGAATGGGTATCCACCTCCCGCGCCACATTCTCGACCGTTTCGCCCATCATCAGCGACGCCACATTGGCGGCGTGCTCGACCACTTCAATGCCACGCCAGACATCCCCCTTGGCATCGTCAAAGGTCTTGCCGGTTTCCTGGGACAGAATTTCGGCGATCTCATCATGGTGCTCTTTCAGCAGCGCCTGGTAGCGCAGCATCACCCGGGCACGCTCGGAAACCGGCGTTTCTTTCCAGCTCTTGAACATCTCGCTGGCGCTGTCGATGGCCTTGCGCATTTCCGCATCGGTGGTGCACGGGGCCTTGGCAATCACTTCGTTGGTGGCGGGATCGGTGACTTCGATCCAGTCGCTGGCCTGGCTCTGAACAAATTCACCGGCAAGATACAGAGGTACGTTCTTCATCATTAATTCCCTGCTTGTTGTTGTACGGGGGAGCCGCCCGATCTGCGGGTGGACGACCATGTTTGAATTGATGCTAGCACAGGAATTCAGACCGCACCGATTGACTAAATTTCGTTCGTGATGGATTATCTTTTGATTACACACAAGTAAATTGGCATATCCATGACACAGACCTCCCAGTGGCCTGTACCGGCTGACAGCATTCGCTATGTGGTTCCAGCGCCAATCATACGACTATTGTCTACCTATCCCCTGACCCGGGACCTGTACCCATTGGCGTTTGGCCACTACCGCCGGGCCACGGGGCACCACATGCACCGGGAACACCACCATGACAATCTTTTGATTTACTGCACCGAGGGCAAAGCTTTCCTGAACGTCGAGGGAGAACCCTACACCGTGGAGGCCGGTGACCTGCTGTTACTGCCCGCAGGCGCATCCCACCGGTACACCGCTGACCCGGACAATCCCTGGACTATTCACTGGGTGCACTACACGGGGCCGCTTGCAGAGGATTTCCGTCACTACATGGGCTTTGACGACACCCGTATAAGACATCTCGGTCGCCAGCCGCGCTTACTGGTGGACTTCAACGGCTTGCTGTCTGTAAGGCAAACGGGGTTCCGCACCCGGGGCCTGATCCACGCCGCCAACCGACTCCGCCAGTTGCTGGCAGCCGTACCATTGAACGCCGACGAAACCAGCCACGAGCGCAAGACGGAACTGGACACGATTCACAACTATATGAGGGAACACCTGGACGAACGGGTATCACTGGAGCAGCTGGCAGACCTGGCAGGTCTGTCTCCGGCCCACTTTGCCACCCGGTATCGGGAACAGACCGGCACCTCTCCTATCCAGCATTTCCTGCACCTGAAAGTGGAGAGGGCCTGCCAGATGCTGGACACCACCAGCCTGAGTTTTGCCGATATCAGCCGACGCCTGGGATATGACGATTCCTACTATTTCTCAAGACTGTTCAAGAAAGTCATGGGACAGTCCCCCAGGGACTACCGACACACCAGTCGTCATTGACGGATGAAACCTCAACGCCGTGCGATTCAGGCCAAGGTTCGGCCCGCCTGCAACTACGACTTTCGTTGTAGCCTGCAGAGCGATAGGCTAGTGTCATCAGCATTCCTGATCTTCAGGTTTCTTACACATCAAGAGAGAACCCATGGCCATGTATACCATTGAAATAGATGAAACCTTCGATGTACCCCGTGACAGGGTATTTGCCCTGTTCGCCGATCACGGACGCTTTGGCAAACTGCTGGGCGCACCGGTCAAACGCATTCAGGACAGTGACCAGGCAGACCCAAACGGCATCGGCTCAGTACGAAAAATCGGCATCGGGCCACTGAGTCTGGAAGAAACCGTCATCGGCTTCGAACCGGACTCCCTGATCGAGTACACCATCACCAGCATGAGCCCGATCCGCAACCACATGGGCCGCATCCGCTTTGAGGATGCCGGTGAAGGCGGCACCCGGATGAACTACACCATCACCTTCGAGGACATCGTTCCTTATACCGGCAAGGTAGTAAGTGCCGCACTCGAACAGGGTATTCGCAAAGGCATCAAGCGCGTCCCAAAGATGGCGTAAGCCGTTGATTTATGGCCGGGCTTTCCGGCCATAAGTAGCATCCGCATTGTCATATCAGGCCTCCACATCTATTTCGACTATTCTTTTCCTCCAATACCTGTGTACAGTTGTTCACACAATAGAGCGGGGCCAGGAAGGCTCCTGACAACAAAAAGCAGCCATAGGGTTTTGTTTTTGTTTCTTTCTCTTAAAAGGAGGCTCTGATATGAGCATCACTACAAATCGACTGATTGGTCTTACCCAGGAACGGGCAATGGAAATCAACACCGGAGTCACGGACCTTCACGTTGGCTGGCAGAATGAGTACAGCCAGCAGGAACAGCGGGACCCGGCCGGACACCTTCACAGGGCTCCGGTAGTGACCTGGAAAAAAGACGACGTCACTTATCAGTTCGTCCCCAAGCTGACATTCCGGGTGAATGTAACTGAAACTCCGTGGATCAGAAGGGTTCTCGGAATGACAGACGACCCCGCTTACATCGTCGATGGCGCCGAACTGGCACAGACCATTGAAAAGCAGTTGCTCAGCCGGGGCCGCGAGAACTGCAACCGGAGTGAAGCCGCCGAGGCATAAGTCCGGCTGGCATAAGAAGGTGGACAGCAGCCTGCTGCTGTCCACCTTAGATCCACCCCCTTGAATCCTCGCTTCGCTATTCTTCAGACCTTTCAAGCTTCGACAGGAACTGTCTGGCTGCCATTTCCTCGTTTGCCGCCAGCCTGATCCACTCAAGTCCGGCCTCATACTCACCGCTGTCAAACAATCGTTTGCCAATGATCCACTGGGCTTCAGCATTACCGGCTTTGGCGGACTCCAGATACCAGTGCTCGGCCAGCGCAGCATCTTTGTCCATGCCACGCCCCTGCTCGTATGCCCTGGCTGCCTCCATCATACCAATGGCGTCCTCCGCTTTCGCGGCTTCCAGATACCAGCGAAAAGCCAATGAATCACTCTGTTCCGTGCCGAGTCCCTGCGAATACATATTGGCGACATTCAGCATGGCCTGGCGACTGCCTTTCTCAGCGAGAATCCTGTATTGCTCAAACGCTTCGTCGTACCGCCCCATCTTGTAGACGGCATAGGCGTTCAAAACACCAATCATCTCGCGGGCCACACCCAGCTGCTCATCGTCTCCATACGCCCGGACAGATCCCGGCATCATGAATAACCCGACACAGACAATAGCGAAAAACCGTTGCAAATCGGCAAGCCTTGACCGGTACTGCCTTACGTTCCTGAGCATTGCGACCACCCGTCTCTGGCATGTCATACCGACGTTATCAACGCACTCAGATCCGGTCACTGACCCGAAAGTGCCGAAATCCTACTCTGTTGGTCGGATACAGGAAAACGGCAGAATTGGTATGCACTTCCTGAAGAACTGACAAGAAAGTCTGTAACCGAGCCAGCTTGTTGAGTAAAATCCGGCTCTTTCCGAACGATCAAAGAGGCAGCGCAATGGGCAGAGCCTATCAGAACCGTAAAGAGTCCATGGCCAAAACGGCTGCGGCAAAAACCAAGGTCTACAGTAAATATGGGCGCGAGATTTACATGTGCGCCAAGTCCGGAGGCACCGACCCTGACGGCAACCTCTCTCTGCGAGGACTGATCGACCGGGCAAAGAAGGACCAGGTGCCTGCCCACGTCATTGACAAAGCCCTTGAGAAGGCAAAGGGCGGCGCCGGCGAAGACTACTCACCAGCCCGTTATGAAGGTTACGGCCCAGGTAACTGCATGGTTATTGTCGATTGCCTCACCGATAACCCGAATCGGACCTTCGGTGATGTCCGCCTGGCGTTCACCAAGACCAAATGCAAAATCGGCACTCCCGGCGCCGTTGCCCACATGTTTGATCACTGCGCCATCTTCGTTTTCAGCGGTGACGATGAGGAAGCGGTGCTGGAAGCCCTGATGGAAGCGGATGTGGACGTCACGGATATTGAAAATGAAAACGGCCTGATCACCGTATTCACGCCAAACACCGAGTATGCCAAGGCCAGGCAGGCGCTCGTGGATGCGATCGAAGGTATCGATTTCGAAGTGGACGAAATCCAGTTCCTGCCCAAGACTTCCACCCCGGTGGAAGGCGATGACGTGGCTATGTTCGAGAAATTCCTCGACATGCTCAATGAACTGGACGATGTGCAAAACGTTTTCCACAACGCGGAGCTGTCCGAGTAAACGCAGCTTCAAACAAAAAGCCCCGCTACTCAATGGAGCAGCGGGGCTTTTTTATCGCACTGATGTTACTCCGGTGTGGCAAACACCTGTGTCCAGTAGTTTTCGTAGTCAGCCCTATTGGTATCCACCCGCCTTACAGCAAACTGGGAGAACTTGGGCTCCATGATGTTGCGACAATGTCCGGGGCTGTCCAGCCACGCCTGAACCACCGTATCCACATCATCGTAACCGGCCGCAATGTTCTCGCCCACAACGGACCATTCGTAGCCAGTGGCCGTCACCCGAGCTCCCACGCGCAAGCCGTTGGAACCTGTGTGACTGAAAAAGTTATTGGAGGCCATGTCATTGCTGTGGTGTTCAGCGGCACCTTCTATCGGGCAGTTGTATGTTAACGGCTCAGCAGGTGCAAACTGCTCGGAGCCACAGCTTCGTGCAGAGGCACGGGCAGCATTCACTTTTCTGAGCATGTCTGCCTGATACTGTTCTACCTCGCATCCGGCGATCACAATAGTATCAGCAGTATCAGCGCTCTCTTCCTCTACCTGACCTTGCGAAGACACTTCAGCGCTGTTGGCCACTGCGGAGGAGTGGTCACTTTCGGGAGAACTGCTGCCGCCGCCACCACAGGCTGTCAGGACAACGGCTGATACTAGAATCGCGGGAAGCGTCAAAAAACCATTCATTTTTGGCCAACTCATTAGTCAGGAATTCGTTGTCCCAATATATAGAAAGCAGGCCTACAGAAAAGTGCAGGGATCGACAAAACTACAACTCCTTACAAAGCCACACTTTCAGGAAATAAAAGAACTTACAGCGTTTACACTGGGCACATTATGAAAAGAAAGCGTCAGCGACCGGTGTTCCCCCGAACCTTTGTTGAGTATGATCGGCCCTTTAGATGACGAGGCGGGAGCGCATTCATGGCCAATAGCCAGACAACCGGCAGAATTCCCCGGTTGGTGATACTGAAAACCGGTTCCACTTACCCCTCAATCAAGGCGAAATTCGGTGATTTCGACCACTGGTTTGTCCGGGAGTTGGGCCAGGGGCTGGATATATCCGTGGTTAATGTAGCGGCAGGAGAATCCCCGGGACACCCCGAACAGTGGGATGGCATCCTCGTCACCGGTTCGCCGGCGATGGTCAGCGAGCGCGCAGACTGGAGCGAGCGAACCGCCATCTGGCTTGCCAGCGCGGTCAACCTTCAGATCCCCTTGCTGGGGGTATGCTATGGACACCAATTGCTGGCGCATGCGCTCGGTGGTGACGTGGGGTATCACCCACAGGGCCGGGAAAGTGGCACTTTTGGCGTGAAGCTTTTCGATTCTGCCACAAGGGATCCACTCCTGGGGCAGCTACCGATACACTTTCAGGCGCAACTGACCCATCGCCAATCCGTTCTTCGACTTCCGGAAAGCGCTGTATTGCTGGCAAACAATGAGTTTGAGCCTCACCAGGCCTTTCGTATTGGGCAGTGCGCCTGGGGCGTCCAGTTCCATCCGGAGTTCACTCCGGAAATCATGAAAGCGTATCTGGAAGTGCAGTCATCGGATCTTGAAACGGAAAACCAGGACCCGAGCGCGCTGATCTCATCGGTGGCCGACACCCCGGACGCAACCGGCCTGCTCAAACGATTTTCGGAGCTGGTTCAGAGCCGCTGACGCCACCGGCGGCTAATTCCGGGTCAACAGAACAACAGACACATTATCAGACGCCCGGTTGTCCAGGCTGGCGTTAACCATCGCCTCGGCCACGCTCTGCGTGTCCTGATTCTTATCCAGTATATCCGGCCATAGTTGGTCTGGCAGCGCGTTGGTCAGACCGTCAGAACACAGAAGCAACCTGTCTCCAACTCCGATTTCGACACATTGATAGCTTGCCTGAATTGACGAAGGCGCACCCAGTACCTTTGTCAGCACATTGCGGAACGGCATATGCGGCACATCAGCGGCCTTGATACTGCCATCATCCAGCATATCCTGGACGACGGTATCGTCACGGGTCAGGCACGTCACACGACGGCCGCGCAAAAGGTAACAGCGCGAATCTCCCACGTGGGCCACATATCCCCTGCCCTCCAACACCCATGCCAGAACCAGCGTTGTTCCCATCTTGTCCAGACTTGCATCCACGGCCCGGCCATCCATGATGCTGTCGTTAGCCCGCGTCACACTGTCCTGCAGAATCATGCGTATGGCGTCATCGCTCAGCCCGGCATAGCTGGACGTCGGCTCCTGCAATCTGGGCGCCATGGTTTCCAGGACTGACTCCATTGCCAGCCGGCTGGCAATGTCACCACCGTGGTACCCACCCATACCGTCAGCCACCAGCAACAATGCCTGGCGGCCATCCTGACCCAGTTGCCAGGCCACAGCATCCTGGTTGGAACTCCGGACGGTACCGATATCACTCAGACCGGCAATGTCATAATGCATCCGGGCGCCTCCTATCCGGCAAAGACGAAAGGACCTTTGGTGCAGTATAGTCTCTACAAACTGCCCCTAAGAGCCCGGAAGCTTAATCATGACATTGAAGTTGCTGTTCGCGATGTTTGTGCTGGTTATTATCGGCACCGGTCTTTACCACTCCTTCAAACCTCTACCACCAGGTATCGGGTACCGCGGATCGGAAGCACCGCTGGCCGACGCGAAACTGCTGACCGACAGCACCATACACAGCAAAGACGGCAGTACCCGGCTTGACCACGAGATCTTTAACGAGGTATTCCGCCTGATCGGTCAGGCCAGTCGGTTCGTTCTGGTCGACATGTTCCTTTTCAACGACAGCAAACCCGAAGGGGTCACCCACCGCCCTCTTGCGCGCCAGCTCACCGACGCCCTTATTGCTCGCAAGCTGGCTGAACCCGATATTCAGATCATCGTGATCTCCGATCCGATCAACACCTTCTATGGCGGCACCCATTCCCCCTGGTTCTCACAACTTCGAGAAGCGGGCATCCAGGTAGTGGAAACGGACCTGACCAGACTGAGAGACAGCAATCCTGTCTGGTCCGCACTGTGGCGGGTATGCTGCCAGTGGATGGGTAATTCGACGAATTCGGGCTGGCTCCCCAACGCTCTCGGCGGAGGCCCTGCAACCATCCGAAGCTATCTTGCCCTGCCCAACTTCAAAGCTAACCATCGCAAACTCATTGTGGTGGATGAGGGTGACGATTTACGAGGACTGGTCACCTCCGCCAACCCCCACGACGGCAGCAGCCGGCACAGCAACATCGGGTTGAGCTTCACCGGCCCTGCAGTTGCCAGCCTGCTGGAAAGCGAAAAGGCTGTCCTGGCCCTGTCCAGAGCCGAAATCGGGATAGTAGAGCAAATGCTTGACAGCAGTAACCGGAGCGGCGAATTCGCTGTCTCCCCTTCCGCGGATACTCTTCAGGTAGTGACGGAATCCGCCATTCTGTCCAGTGCGCTAGATATCATTGAGTCATCAGTCTCCGGCGATCAAATCGACATGGCGATTTTCTACCTGTCCCACCGCAGGATCATTAATGCCCTAATCGGGGCCCGGCAACGTGGCGTTCAAATCCGGGTCCTGCTCGATGCGAACAACGAGGCCTTCGGCCTCGCAAAAAACGGCATTCCCAACCGCCCCGTCGCAGCAGAACTGGTCCGCTCGGGCATATCGGTTCGCTGGTGTCATACCCGCGGTGAGCAATGCCATAGCAAACTGCTTATTAAACGAAACGGTGCTGGTGCCGTGGATGTCCTCCTTGGCTCAGCGAACTTCACCCGCCGCAACCTGGACGACCTGAACCTTGAAACCAGCGTTCACCTGCGTTCCAAGGCATCATCACCTGTGATGAAGAAAGCAATCCGTTTCTTCGAAGCACACTGGTATCAGGGGCCCGATAGCGAGACGGTCATGAGCATTCCTTACGAAACCTGGGCCGATGAATCCACACTCAAGTACTGGCGTTATCGACTGATGGAAGCTTCCGGCCTGTCCACTTTCTGATTGCCGGAAAGCATGCCTGGCCTGCAACTATGAGATACGTATGACAAAGTATTAAGTTGATCCTGATCAAACTGCTGATTTAGCGTGAAACGAGGACCATCACCGAAAACAGGAGTGAGGGATGCAATCAATCCGCAAAAACCTGAGATATATGTCGTTCTTCCTGGCCATCCTGATGGCCATGACAACGGTTTGGTCATCTGCTGCGACAGCTGACGTTGTTGGCACCGGGGAACTACTGACCGAACAGCGTGCCGACCTGGACCGTGAGTCTCTCCTGAACATGCTTGAACAGCAGGAGGTCAAAGACAAACTGGCGGACATGGGAGTGAGTCAGGAGGTTGTCGAAGAACGAATCCAGAACCTGACGCCCTCGGAACTGGCAGAATTTGAGCAACAACTGGCGCAAGCTGAAGTGGGTGAAGGGGTTGTGGGCATTATCGTCCTGTTCCTCCTGGTGTTCATAATCACCGACATGCTTTGCGCGACCAATCTGTTCTCGTTCATTAACTGTATTCGCTAAAGCTCGCTGCCAGGTACGTTGAAACCAAGTGACTATTTTCCGCCTCCGCAGCCTGTCCGGACTCTTGATCAGCCTGGCGCTGGTCATGCTCCTGGCAGGTTGCGCCAGCAGCCCAAAATGGCCGGAACAGCCTGTTGCGGGCAGTCATGCTGACATTCATCAGCGAACCATTCTCAACTCCGTGCCTTTCCACGCCCAGGAACGCTACCAGTGTGGTCCCGCCTCCCTGGCGATGATGCTGAATGCCCGCGGACTTGAGACCAACCCGGAAATACTGAAAGAACTGGTTTATCTGCCCGGAAAAAAGGGCAGCTTACGCGTCGAACTGGTAGCGGGAGCCAGAAGCCATGGCATGCTGGTCTACGAACTGGATGGCACGCTGGAAAACCTGCTCTCGGAGGTCGCTGCCGGAAATCCGGTACTGGTGATGCAAAACCTGGGATTCAACTGGTGGCCACAATGGCATTTTGCCGTCGTGATCGGCTTCGATCCGGAAGAGCGTCACATCATACTCCACACCGATACCCGCGAACGCCATGAGCAAAACCTGACCGTCTTCAATAAAACCTGGAGCCGGGCCGAACGCTGGTCGGCTGTGGTGATGAAACCGGATCAGTTACCTGCCACCGCGAAGCCACTGGATTACCTGATGGCCGCCCATGATCTGGAAACCACCGGACGTACCTTTTCCGCGATGACAGCCTACAAGACGGCGGAAGCAAGATGGCCTGACCAGCCCGCCGCCGTGATGGGACAGGGGAATATTGCTTACTCGCAAGCCGATTGGACAACGGCTGTCGAACGATACCACCGGATGACTGAACGCTTTCCCGGGCTGGCCCCAGGCTGGTATAACCTGTCCCAGGCACTCAACCGGGCTGACTGCCCTTCCCAGGCCAGGGAAGCGGCCGCTTGTGCGGCAACACTGGCACCGGGACGCTTCGAAGCGCCATCCGGACAGAACCCGGACAAGTCCCACTCGGACAACGTCAACTGCCCTGTTATCCAATGCCCTGCGCCAATCGAGCCGTGAGCCTTCAGGGTTTTCGAAACAGGACCACGTCCTTGACCGGCACTTCCATGGCCCAGCCCAGCTTCTCTGCCAACCACCCCATCGTTGCCTCACGATAAAAAACAACATGGGTGGGATCGCGGCGATAGTGCCAGTTGGCAAATTTGCTATCGTCGGTCTGAAAGCAGGTCATCACGCCCACCCAGCCACCGGGCTTCACCAGCCGGTCAAGCTCCAGGAAGACTTCATGGGGGCGATGCAGATGCTCCACCACTTCCGTGCAGGTGACAAAGTCATAGCATCGATCCAATACCGATGACTCAGGATGAAAGAATGGATCGTAGAGGCTGACCGTCATGCCCGCGGCTTCCATGATCCTTGCCAGCGCCGGCCCCGGTCCGCAGCCAAAGTCCAGTCCGTGGGCGCCATCAGACAGGCGATCCAGTAATGGTGCCGTCAGTCTGGACAGGAAACGCCGGTAACCGGGGTCATCAGGATCATTATCATGAAGATCATAGATGTCCCTTTCCTGCTCCGGGGTCAGCCAGTGAGCGGGGTCCATCACCGTTGCCTCACAGTCCGGACAACGATGATAAGCGGTGCCCCGCACTCGTTGAAACGGCCGGAGTCCCCCACCTTCACATACCGGACAGATCATGCACAAAGTGCCCGGAGCTGGTGATCGAGCGCTTCCGCATCCAGCGCCAAAGACGCAATAATCTCGATCCGCGACATATCCCGGGCCTCCGCTTCAACCACAGAAAGAGCGCCGTCCGCCATATTCATCGCACGCCAACCCTCAGTGCAGTGAACGACCGCCTTGAAGCGTGATAGCCGATCATCCAGGGCCAGCGCCAGAAGACCATTCTCATCCAGCACCAAGTCCGGATGAACTCGCCAGCCGACACTGAAATAGCCCTGCCCCTCATTGCTCACCCGCTGCCAGGGCTCATCGGTAATTGACACGGCCGGGTCAGGTTTTGGTTGGTGATCGTGATGGTGGTGAGCCTGGGGATCCGTCACTTCCCGCAGGTCGGTGTTGCCGTCAAGCCACTCCAGTGCCAGACGCCCGAAACTGGTGTGGCAGATTGCCTGCTTGGAGGGTTCAAGCTTCGCAGCCCAGAGATCGAAAGCAGACAGTTGCTCCGGTGAGCAGGTGTCGACCTTGTTGGCTACCAGAATATCGGCTGCCGCCACCTGATCGCGGAACTGCACATTCTCCACCACCCGGCGCTCCTCCAGGCGACGAGGGTCCACCAGGCCAATCACCGGACCCAGGGCGAGCACATTCTGATAGTGTTCGCTGGTCAGGGTGTCTATGATCTGCGATGGATGGCCCAGGCCGGTTGGTTCAATCAGCAGGCGGTCCGGCCTGGCTTTGTGGATCAATTGATTGAGGCCAATCTGCATGGGCAACCCGGCGACACAACACATACAACCGCCGGGGACTTCGCGGACAAACGCCCCTTCCGTCTCCAACAGGGCGCCATCGATCCCGACCTCGCCAAATTCATTGACCAGAACCGCCCAGACCTCCCCTTCCGGTCGGTTTTTCAGCAAATCGAGTATGGCGGTGGTTTTACCGACCCCCAGAAAGCCGAGGATCAGGTTGGTGGGAATCGGTGTCTTCATGGAGCTGCCCGTAGCGGATGTTCTGAGGATTACCGTTATACTATAACACCTGCCACGAAGAAGCGGAATGCGCCGCCGGTTTATCCCGACAAACGATCCAGGCGCAGGCGCTCCCTGTCATCGAACAGGCGACGGCTACCCCATGCCACCGCCATCAGGGTACCAAAACCGGTACCAACGGTAATGGTGAGCATCACCAGGATCTGGTATTTCACGGCCACCGCTGGTGGGCTCCCCGCCAGGATTTGCCCGGTCATCATGCCCGGCAAGCTGACAATGCCGGCCGCCGCCATAGCGTTAATCGAGGGCATCATACCGCTGCGCATGGCATCGCGGCGGATATCCCCTACCGCCTCCTGCCATGTCTGCCCCAGCATCAGGCGATTTTCAATGACCGCGCGCTGTCGCCAGACCGCTTCCGTTAAACGATCGAGACTCAACGCAACGCCGGTCATGGTGTTGCCCAGCATCATCCCCAGAAGCGGAATCGCGTATTGGGGGGCGTACCAGGGGTTTGGACCAATCACCACAGTAAGGGTCAATACCGTCACCGTGAACGACGACAGGAACATGGCGCCGGTGCCTATACCAAAAGCCCAGCCACCGGTTAGCCGGTGCTGTTGCCTGGCCATCACTTCCCTGCCGGCAACCAGAAGCATCACCAACGCCATGAGGCCAATCCAGTGCAGACCGGAAGACGCGAACAGGGCTTCCAGCACCAGGCCTATCAACGCCAGCTGAATGCCGGTCCGGAGGCTGGCAATCAGCAGACTTCTGGTTACGCCCAAACGGCCGAGAAAGGTGAAGACCGCCAGTAACAGAATCAGTCCGGCTGCCAGTGCCAGCTTCCACCATGCCAGGTCAATAACACCCATCAGCAGGCCTCCAGCGCGTGACCGCGAATGGTGAAATGGCGACTGGCAACCCGCTGTATCTGCTCCCGATCATGGGCAACCCAAAGCACGGACAACTGGCGCTGGTTGATTTCCTGCTTTAACCAGTGCTCTGTCAGGGCCACAGAATCAGCATCCAGATTCGCTGTCGGTTCATCCAGAAGCAATGCGGAGGGGTTCATGGCCATCGCCCGCAACAGCGCCAAACGCTGCTTCTCGCCTGACGACAATCGGCTCACGGACCAGCCCATCACGGCCTCATCAAGTCCCAGATCCGCTACCGGGAGTGAACGATGGCCGTCCACGCTGTTAACAACGGGAAAATGATCCCCCACGCACTCGGCCCACCACTGACTTTCTGCGGGCACCATCACCACCTGACGCCGCCACTGATGCCCCGGAACAGCACTCTGTTCGGTATTACCCAGCCAAACGGAACCGCCGTGGGCATCCAGGTCCGCTACGGCCCTCAGCAGTCGGCTCTTGCCACTGCCGGAACGGCCGGACAGGCACACCACCTCACCAGCCGACACGGTTATGGATACATTTTCCAGAGAGCCAATGGACAGGTCTTCGAGCCGAAGGTCGGGCATGTTCAGGGCTTCCTTTTCAAGGTCTGAAACCGGGCGTCAGATTTTTACTTTGCCCCTGAGTGCCTTGGTTTTTCCTTTCCGGGTTTTACTGTCAACACGGCGGCGCTGAGAAGATTTCGTGGGCCGTGTGGGGCGCCTGGCTTTCTGCTGCTTCACCGCTTCCTGGATAAGTTCCTTCAGACGCTCCAGCGCGTCTTCCTTGTTTAGCTCCAGGGTACGGAACGACTGCGCTTTGATCACCACAATGCCATCCTTGCTGATGCGCTGATCGGATAAGGCCATCAGGCGCTGTTTATAGAAGGGTGGCAAAGTGGAGTGGAGGATATCAAAACGGAGGTGTACCGCCGAAGCCACCTTGTTCACATTCTGGCCGCCGGCACCCTGGGCACGAATCTGCGTGATCTCGATTTCCCAGTCAGCCAGCTCAACGGAGTTGGAGATTTTCAACATAGTTCAGCTCAAAAATTGATGGCCGTGGTGTCCCGCCTGGCCATCCAAATGAGCCTTACGTTAATGAATCCTGGGAGATAACACAATTGCGCCCGGCGGCTTTGCCAGCGTAAAGGGCATTGTCAGCCCGCCGCATCAGTGAATCGTAAGAGTTGTCTGCTGATGTAAATGAGGCTACACCTACAGTTATGGTGGAATAGAAGGTTATGCCATCAAGCCTGAACTCTACTTGCTCAATGCGTTGGCGAATTCGCTCGGCGAATGTCACAGCATCCTGCAGCTTTGTGTTCGGGAGGATAATCGCAAACTCCTCACCACCCACGCGGCACGCCACATCCATGGGCCGCAGCTCCTCATGAATCAGATTCGCGGCATCAACCAGCACCCGATCTCCGGCCGCATGGCCATACTGATCATTGATGACTTTGAACCTATCGAAATCATACATCACCACTGAAGCCGGGAGGCCGGAACGGGCATATGCCGCGTACTGGGCCCTGAGCTGGGCTTTGAAGTGCTTCCTGTTATAGAAGCCGGTCATTTCGTCGGTCAGCGATTCCAGAGTCAGTCGGTCTTCCAGCTCACGCTGATAGGTGACGTCCCTTACCAGGGCCATAGCAACCCTGGACCCATCCAACATAATGGCATTGATCATGATATCAACCGGCACTTCGGTGCCGTCGGCGCGCAGTCCGGAGAAGCGCCCTCCGGCTCCCATTGGGCGAGCGTGGGGCCCCCGGAAATACCCCTTAACATTCCGGCTGTGAATATCCCTGTGGTGCATTGGAATGAGCATATTCAGGTCCGAGCCTACCAAAGCATCCACAGGATAGCCGAACATCTCCCCCGCACGGGCGTTGACCAGTACGATCTCATGCTCAGCATTGGCAATAATGACAGCATCAGGTAAGGATTCTATAAACGGCAACAAACCCTGAGAAGTTGTAACGAGCATGTTGGCGTTTTCCTGATCGGGCATGGTAGGCAAGACACCCTTGAGGGAATATTGATGTTATACACATATATAGTACCTGCTTGACCATGAAATATCTCACGCATTCAGGACATTTGACCATTTATGACATCCCGTTCCACGGTGCCCATCACTGGCGCATTCAGGTGACCCTGTTATCATGCACCGAACAAAACCGGCACCGACAATAAGCAAACCTATCACAGGACCCCCATGACCTCCGGAACCACTACCCGCCTTAACAAATACATCAGTGAAAGCGGTCTGTGTTCACGCCGTGAAGCTGATCGGTACATTGAACAGGGCAGTGTCCGTATCAATGGCAAGCCGGCAACAGTGGGGGATCAGGTACTGCCGGGAGATACGGTCAAGGTGAACGGACAGATCATTGAGCCGCGATCGAAAGAAGACCTGGTTTTTATCGCCCTGAATAAACCGACAGGTATCGTCAGTACCACCGACAGCGCTGAAAAGCACAATATCCAGCGATTTGTGGGCCACAGTGAGCGGATTTTCCCCATCGGACGGCTGGACAAGGATTCCCAGGGCCTGATCTTTATGACCAGCAACGGGGATCTCGTCAACAAGATCCTCCGGGCCGGCAACAATCACGAAAAGGAATACCTGGTCACCGTCGACAAACCCATTACCAGGGAATTCATCCAGGGCATGGCCGGCGGCGTACCAATACTCGGCACGGTGACGAAAAAGTGCAAAGTGAATCAGGAGTCCCGGTTTGTCTTTCGCATCACCCTGATTCAGGGGTTGAACCGGCAGATTCGCCGGATGTGCGAGCACTTCGGCTACCAAGTCACCAAACTCGAACGTATCCGCATTATGAATGTCAGCCTGAGAGGACTTGCGGTGGGGCAGTGGCGGGATCTGACGCAGAAAGAACTGGCGGAACTGTTTGAGGCAATCCGCCATTCCACATCAGAGGCACAGCCCGCCCCCAAGAAGAATGCCCGCAAGCCCGGTGGCGGCCCCGGGAAGCGTCCCGGCAAAACACCCAGAGGGCCAGGGAAGCCAAGTACGACACGAAAACAGGGGAGTAAACGATCTGACGGAACAGGGAAGCGGAAAAAGCCCGCCAGCCCGAAACAGCGCAGCGTCAAACGTTGATTCGGGGCAACGCTAAAATGATTAACTGTTACTAAACTATAAAGGTATTATCTTGTAAGGCATTCTGCTGCATAAGGGGTGTGAATCAGACGACACCGCAACGGCGGCTATTACAAAAAGGAGTCACCAGTGAATGATCACGCCAATGGCCTGCATGAGTGGTTTGACGTAACCTTTATGGGACACGGCCATTGCTACTTGTGGCGCCCAGACCTAGTTTTGCTGCATTCCATCTCCGACATCCTGATCGCTGTGGCTTATTTCACGATCCCGGTTGCCCTTTACGTTCTGATGATCAAGCGCAAGGATTTGGAATATCAGTGGATGTTCGTCCTGTTTGCCCTGTTTATCTTTGCCTGTGGCACCACCCACCTGTTGGCTGTCTGGAACATATGGAATGGTGATTATTACCTCTCTGGCGCCGTTAAAGCAGTCACCGCCATTGTTTCTATCCTCACCGCAGCACTGATATGGCCGCTGATTCCGAAGGCGCTCGCCCTGCCCCGACCTATGGAACTCCAGAAAGCCAATAGCGATTTACAGACCGAGATCAACCTGCGCAAGGCCTCTGAGAGTAATCTCCGCTCAGCCCGGAACGAACTTCAGGACCATGTAAGGGAATTATTGGAAGCAAAGAAACAGCTTGAAATGGAGATTGCGCATCGCAAGGAGGCAGAGGAGAAAGAGAAAGCCAAATCCCTGGCGCTCGAGCGATCCAACGAAGACCTTGAGCAGTTTGCTTTTATCGCTTCCCATGATCTCAGAGAACCCCTGAGGAAGTTGATGTCATTTACGCAGCTTCTGTCTTCCGGACGCTACGGAAGTTTTGACGAAAAAGGCCAACAATTTGTCTATTACATTCGTGATGCAGCCGAGCGTATGGAAGCCCTTATCAACAGCCTTCTGGCATACAGCAGGGTCACCACGCAAAGCCGTGATTATGAGAGCGTCTCTTTTGCAGAGCTGACCGACGAAGCCGAGAGAGACCTGCAACTGCGAATCGAGGAATGTGATGCCCGCATTGAGAAAGATATCAAGGGTTTTGTGCCGGGAAATCGATCCCAGCTCAGACAGGTAATTCAGAATCTGATCAGCAACGCCCTCAAGTATCGGTCACCTGACACGCCGCCCGTTATCCGGATTTCCGGTGCTCCGGTCTCCAATGAAACCTACCGGTTAACAGTCACAGATAACGGCATAGGCTTTGACCCACAGTACGGGAATCAGATTTTCGAGGTCTTCAAGCGTCTTCATGGACGGGACGAGTATGAAGGCACCGGCATGGGGCTCGCCATCTGCAAAAAAGTCATTACCCGGCATGGAGGCCAGATCACCGCCACAAGCGAGGTTGGGAAAGGTTCAACGTTCCAGGTTGACCTGCCCATCAATAACCCGGGGACATTTTCCGCATGAAACCGATCACGATTTTAATGGCTGATGATGATCCGCTGGATCGTATGCTTACCGAGGAAGCCTTCCTGGAAAGCAAATCCATTAACCCCCTGTATTTCGTAGAGAACGGCGAGGAGTTGTTGAACTATCTCCGCCGTGTACCTCCCTATAACACTGCGGACTGCCCATTTCCGGATCTCATCCTGCTGGACCTGAATATGCCCAAAAAAGACGGCCGGGATTGTCTGATAGAGATCAAGAATGATCCGAATCTGAAGCATATACCGATCATTGTCCTGACAACCTCCAACCGGGAAGAGGAAGTTTTCAGGAGCTATGACCTGGGAGCGAGTTCCTTCATATCCAAACCGGTCGACTTTGAGAAGCTGGTCAGTCAGATAAAGGTTTTCAATAGTTATTGGTGTTCCATCGTGGAGTTACCCGATGTCAACGAATAATGAGTTCAACGTTGTCGTCATTGAGGATGACGAAGCAGACTTCATGATCCTGGAAAGTCTTCTTCAGGCATCTCAACGGTTTCGTTTTCAGCTCACGCACGTGAGAAGCTTTCAGCAAGCACAGCAGTATCTTACTGAAGAATGCCATGACATTTTCCTGCTGGATTATTTCCTCGGCGCTGACACTGCTATCGATTTTCTCAAAGAGGCATCGGTACTGCATATCCCACAACCAGTTGTCGTACTGACCGGGGCGGATTCAGGCCGAATAGACGATGAAGTGATCGAACTGGGAGCTGCCGACTTCATTCCCAAAAACGAGTTATCCACGTCCCTCCTGGAGCGCACGATTCATCATGCGGTGGAGCACAAACGCGCTGAGATCAACCTGGAACAATTGGCCAAACGAGACCCACTGACCGGCCTTGGTAACCGTCTGTTGTTCGAAGAAATGCTGGAAGCGTCACTGGCGAGGGCGGAACGTAAAAAGGGCAAATTGGCCGTACTGTTCCTTGACCTTGACCGTTTCAAAGAAATAAACGACTCGCTGGGACACCCAACGGGCGATCTGTTGCTGACCCTGATTGCAGATCGCATACGCAAAGTGCTTCGCGGCTCCGACTTTGCGGCCAGAATTGGCGGAGACGAATTCACGATTCTGGTCGACGAAATTAATGCCTATGAAGATGCGGTACTGGTGGCCAACAAGCTTCTCGATGCAATCGCCCCGCCAACCGCCATTCGTGGCCATGAACTGAACATATCCGCCAGCATTGGCATTGCGCTCTATCCGGAGAATGGAAAGACGCCCATAAAACTGATGCAAAAGGCCGATATCGCTCTTTACGAAGCCAAGCGACACGGGATAAACCGGTTACAGTGCTTCACTGCCAAGCTACAGACTCAGCTGGAAAAGAGTATCAAGCTTGAGAAAGGGCTACGTAGGGCGATGGAACACAACGAGTGCGAGCTCTACCTGCAACCCAAGTGGAACCTCTCTGACCGAAAAATTATCGGGTTTGAGGCCCTGCTTCGCTGGCTTGAAGATGAGGGTGGCGTCAGGCGGTTTGTGTCCCCGGCAGAATTCATACCGATTGCAGAGAAAACCGGGCTGATCGTGCCACTGGGTGAGTGGGTCATCCGCCAGGCCTGCAAAATGCTGAAGGCCTGGGAAGCGGCTGGCGTCTCCGATTTTCCAATTGCCATCAACGTATCGCCGATCCAGCTAAAACCCGGCAACTTCGGAGCCTCTCTGAAAGCGATTCTGGAAAGGGAAGGAATCCCCGCAAGCCTGCTGGAAATAGAGCTGACCGAGGAAACCCTGGTAGACATGAACTCGGAAGACGATAATGCCCTGGCGGAGCTCGAACAGATACGGTCAACCGGAGCCAGGATCTCGATTGATGATTTCGGCACAGGGTATTCCTCGCTCAAGTATCTGAAGCATTTCCCCGCCGATTGCCTCAAGATCGATAAGAGCTTTGTCTCTGTTGAAGGGGTGGACTCACTGGCAGAACCGGCAATCTGTCGCGCAATCGTTACCATGGCGGAATCGCTTGGTATGCAAGTTGTTGCTGAGGGGATTGAAACCGAGGCACAATTTCAGGCACTTACCGCGATGAATTGCAGCATGGGGCAAGGTTATTTGATTGCCAAGCCAATGCCAGCAGAACAAGCGCTGCGATTCGCCCAAAGCCACAATGGCAAGGATCTTGAAAAATCCGGCCCATCGCCATCAGTGGAGGGGAGTAACGGCCAATGAACATGCCAGTCGGCCCAGGGAATGATCGACGAATGGAATCTCCAGGTTATAAAAAATCGTTCAGAATTGCGCTTCTCGCTTCATCGGATGATGAGCGGGAGGAGCTTACTGATGCGCTGCAAGTCAATTCAATGGGGCATGATCTGCTTATCTTTGAGGACCCGGACCAGCTTTTTGAAGCACTGGATGCTGCTTGCACTGATCATGTTTCCGGCAGGTCCTCATTGCCCAACCTGCTGATGATCGCTCTGGACGATGGCAAATGGTCCAACGCTGACATTTTGGCCCGGGTCAAGCAGACCCCAACATTAAAGGCGATGCCAGTGATTGTTTTTTACCGGCATAGCACGTCGCCTAACACCCCGGAACTATACCGGCTGGGAGCCGCATCAGTTATCCATATGCCTCTGCGTTTCGAGGGATTGGTCCAGATTGTCCAGGTCATGGAGGATTACTGGTTCAAGGTGGCATCACCTTTTTCCGTATAGGGAAACTCATCGCCCTCCGGCTCCACCAGCAACGCCAGGTTTCTATTTTTTCACCCACTGCCCTTCGATCAACACGAACTGACCGGAGGGCGTTTTCTCGATCGCTTTCTTGCCGGCCACCGTTTCCACCTGGGTTACCGGAATGTCGTGTTTTTCCGCAATGCGGGTGTACTCATCCCTGCGGGCACTGTTTATGGCCTCAACCACCTCGCGGGCATCCCCTTCGCCACGGACCACATCGAGGTAGCCTGTCGGCGTCTCTCCCACCAGGCCCTGCTGCTTGACGGATTCCAGCTTCTGCTTGGCTTCATCCAGTCCCATGGCAAGCGCCGGCACACTCATAGCGATCGCCAGAATGAAGGCACCCAGTTGTATCAGTCGTTTCATCTTCAACCCCTTACAATGTCCGGCTTCGCTCAGAACAGTCCCTGCTCACTGAACAGCTCATCCACTTCCTTGTCCACTTTGACGTAGATTTCGTGCTGGATCTTGACGTTCAGATTCACCGTTATCGGTTCTTTTGGTGCGGCCATCTGCACCGTTGGCGTACAGGCGTATAACGCCAGCGGCAGCAACAGCATCAATGAACTCACCGTAAGCGGCCGGCGCGACCGCAATTCATTCGTCATGGCACTGTCTCCTCCCCGGATTGTTGCAGTCGCTCCCGAACTCGTTCGGTCACGGCTTCATTTACCCTGCCACTCAACTGGAGGCTGGTTAACAGGGCGGGAATGTCCTCCTCGAGACTGATATTCAACACCACCGGTTGCCCGCCTCTGACCTCAGGGTTCTCCCCCTCCAGTCTCAAACCAAGCACCAGCTTGCCCTTTTCATCGTAGTCTATCGTGCTCTCCAGCACCGAATAATGAAAATTCTGCAACGCGTCCACCACCAGGTCCATGGCCTGACTGCTGCCGAGCATCGCCTGGAGCCTCTCGGCGGGGAATTTCATCAGCCCACCGGGCGCGAGGGCTGAAATCTGGCCCTGCTCAACCTCGATACCGGTTTCAGTGACCATGACCGGTATACGGCCACTGAGCTCTCCGGTACCTTCAAAGCCCTCTGTCGGGTAAACCTGCAGTAGCCGCGCCAGGGAAATTTCATACACATCAATCGGGACCTGAGGGCGCTTCCCGGCAAGATCGATGGTACCGGGCGCCACCCTCAGGTTGCCGCCCAGAAACCCGGCATTTGCCTGCTGGATATCCAGAACGCCGGCCAGCACACCAGATAGCGGAGCCTCATAGTCAGCCAGAAAACGAACGGGCCCCATGCCAATGCCGGAGTTGATCTGACCAATAGTCACGTCGCGAAAGCGAGCGGTCAGCAATCCACGTTCCAGGCGGATCAACAGCCGCCCGTTCAGATCGGATATCGCAGTACGATCCATGATCCCGTCAACGCCGTCGAAATGAAACCGGCCATCGAGTGTCAACGGGGTATCGGGCTCCATGCGAAATTCCGCTTCGGCCCGTACCTGCCCTGTATGCAGCTCCATAAGCTCTGGCCAGTCAGCCAGGGTACCCGCCATCGCCTTGCTGCCCTGCGCCCCACTAACCTCCGCAGAAGCACGGGCAGCCAGGTATTCGCCAGGCACGTTTCTCACCGTCACATCAGCAACCAGACCGGAATCAGACCGCACCTGACCTTCAGCCCGCAGATCCGTCAGGGGGCCATTCACCACGCCCTCAAATCGCCAGCCCTGACTTCTGAGGCGCGGATGCTGCACTGTTCCAGCGTCGATAACCACCTCACCAGCCACAGCGCTTCGCTCGGCCAAGGGGCCACTGCCTCCGAGATTCACTGTCAGGGTGACACCCCTCAGATCCACGCGGACATCAGTGAGTTGAACCGGTGTGTCGCCAGCGTCCGGAGCAACGCGCGCCGCCTGCAACCGGGATCCGCTCTTGAAATGAATGGTAGCCACACGGTTGTCTGCCTCGACGGCGGTGACCACATCAGCGCGAAGTCCGGTCACAGCCCATCCTCCGAAATGCATATCCGGCAGAGACAGGCCGATCTGCCCCTGTTGCAGGATCAGGGACCAGCCTGCAGCAAACACAGGCGGCGCTGTCAGGGCAAATACCACCAGGACCACCATGCGGGTCCATCGCTTCCATGGCATGAGGCCATCAAATGGCAAAACAACGCTCCTTTTGATTAGGGCTGTCGCCAGGCGATTCCGGCTATTCGCCTCGCCAGGTCACGCTGTAAAGATCGTGCCGGCGATCCTGAAGGTTTTTTACGGTACCACTGTTACGAGCGGTGATCAGCACCTCCGACCGCAGATCAGCGAAAGCCACGGTTTCCACGTTTGGTTCGGTATCAGCCGCAATGCCATCCCGGGCGAACGGGAAATCACAGGGGGTAAGAATACAACTCTGGCCGTACTGGATTTCCATGTTCGGTACGTTGGGCAGATTCCCGACGTTTCCGGACATGACCACATACACTTGATTTTCCACAGCCCGCGCCTGACAGCAGTATCTCACCCGCAGGTAACTCTGGCGTTCGTCCGTACAGAACGGCACAAAGATAATGTGGACGCCCTGATCCACCAGGTGGCGGGTCAGTTCCGGGAACTCCGCGTCGTAGCAGATCAGCACACCAATGGTGCCGCAATCGGTTTCGATGGCGCTGACCCGGTTGCCTCCCTGCACGTTCCACCAGAAAGCCTCGTTGGGCGTCGGATGGATTTTGGGCTGGGTAAAGACCTGGCCGTCCCGGAGGAACACATGGGCCATGTTGCGGATGGTGCCGTCTTCCTCACGCACCGGCGTGGAGCCGGCAACAATATTGATGTTGTAGCGCAGAGACAGGTCCCGCATCAGTTCCCGGTAGCGTTCTGCGTAGTGGGTGACGGCGGCGAACGTCTCCGCCGGGCTGCCCTTTCGGGCTTCAATGGAGAGCAACTGGAGGGTAAAGAGCTCCGGAAACACCACGAAATCGCCCTTGTAGGTGGATACAACATCCACAAAGTAACGGACTATCTCGCTGAACTCATCAAAGGAAGACACGGGCCTCTGCTGATACTGCACCGTACCGATACGCACCGTGTCCCGCATACGCTGACCATACCGTTTGCGAGGCTCGCTGTCGCTGGTATGGGGCACTTTCGGGTTACGCCAGACCAGGTGGATACCGTAGCCCATGGAATCGTAATCGGCATCCAGATAATGCGGAATGATACCGTGGACATCGAAACCCTGATAGAGCTGAAAGGACAGCACCGGGTCCTTCTGCTCTTTGCTCTTGATGGCGTCAATGTAATCCTCGACACTGCCAAACTTTTTCAGGCGCTGGCGCAGGCTGGGCAGGCGGCCCGCAAAAGCAACGCCCTTCAGGTTCAGGGCCTGGCATAATTGCTTGCGCTCGTTATACAGCCGTTCGCCGATACGGTAGCCACGGCAATCCGGATCCACACACACTTCCATACCGTACAACCAGTCCCCTTCGGGATCGTGCCGCGAGGCGTAGCCGTTACCGGTGATGGAAGTCCAGTCATGGGCAGCCAGGGCCACCTCTTCGCCAATCCGGAAAGTGGCGCAGTAACCCACCACCGTATCGCCCAACATGGCGACGAACTGGCCATCCGGAAAGGTATTGATCTGCCCGGTTAGCGGCCCCTTGGTGTAACCGTACATGCCAGTGCCTTCATAAACGCGACGGCTGAGCTGGATAATGCCGGGAATATCCGCCAGCGTGGCATTGCGAACAAACAAACGCAGATCAGGATTGGAAAACGGCGGACACATAGACACCTCGGAAAAGGCGTTGAGTTGCTCTCATCTTTGGTGGCCGAATGGGTTTTCGTCAAGGGAAATCGGTCACGATGGATCTGCCAACGGAAACCGTTCGACCACTGTGTAGACGGAACCGTCATGCCCCTGGTTGCTTTCAAACAGAACGATGTCGGAAACAGCAAAGTACCCAAAAGCCGAATCGCCGTGACTCGCCAGTAATTCTTCCACCGACCCCCGCTGTTTTCTGAATCTCGCCAGCGTGATATGAGGGCGAAACGGCCGACTCTCCGGCGTGTACCGGAGGCCAGCCAAGCTGGCCTTGAGGGCATCATGCAGCACCTGAACGGGTTCCGGCGGCTGAACGCCCGCCCACAGGTTTCTCGGGCTACGGGGCTGACCGAAACAACCGAGACCGGTCACCTCAAGCTCAAACGCTTCCACCGGGATATCCCGGACAGCATCGCACAGTTCCGTAATCCTGCCCTGCTCAACATCTCCCAGGAACAGCAAGGTAATATGCAGCTGCTCAAGGCTTTGCCATTTGGCGCCGGGCACCGGCGCATTCACCTTGAGCAAACGCTGCTTGATGTCAGCCGGGATTTCCAACCCGAAGAACAACCGGGACATGGATCACTCGCTCTCGGAGAATTCTAGTGAAGATTGAACAGTAACAATACGAGGAACACTAATACCAGAAGAAACCAGCGAGCGTAAAAGTCCGGGCGGTCTTCGTCATCCTCGGTCACAACATCACTGCGACTGGTCGATTCATATTCCATGGCCAGCTGCCGGGCGCGATAGAGGTCTTCGTCTTCCACATAGACGTTGCTGAATCCGGCAGCACCAATTTCCCCCATGGCTCCCTGGAGATAGTGGCCACCAACGTAGGTTTCGATGCCGTTGGCCTCAAGCAGGCCGGCAACGATGTGCGCCTCGGTGATATCCCGGGCCCTGTAGGCTATTTGCAACGCCCGCCTCCTTCTGTGATTGTTCAGGTAGGAACTCGCCACGCCAAGCGGGTATTATCTGAAGCATAGTTCGCCCCGCTGACGGGGGCCACCTCAATACGGATTCCCTGATGCTCTGGATTGCTGTCGCCATTATCATCTGCCTGGTTGTTGCCATCACACTGATCCTGTTTCGCATTGAAGACTTCTCCCATTTCGACCGTGAGGAGTACGCCGTGCGCGATGCCACGCCGAGCGAAGCGCATCAGGAGGTGCTGGGGCGTATCCATGATTTGGGCAAGGCATCCCGCGGGCTCAAGGGCAAAGCCCGGCTAATGGCGCTGAGGCAGCATATGGATGGCTTGAGCGAAGGACTGGACCTTGATTCTGAATTCCGGTTTTGTGACGTACCAAGGGGCGAATGGGTGCTGTCACCCGGGGCGGACAGCCGCCGACGCATTCTCTATATTCATGGTGGCGCCTGGGCGGCCGGCAGCCCACGCAGCCACCGCGCCATTACCGATCGGCTGTCGCACATTGCCAACGCCGCTGTCTTTGCACTTGACTACCGCCTGATGCCGGAAAACCGATTCATGGATGGTGTCAGAGACTGCCGCAATGCCTATGCGTGGCTATTGGATCACGGTCCCGATGGCCCGGAACCAGTGAATTTCATGGTCGTGGCCGGGGACTCGGCCGGCGGCAGCCACACCCTTGCCCTGATCGCCTGGATACGAGACAGTGGCCTACGTCAGGCAGACGCAGCGGTTGCGCTCTCACCCTCGACCGACCTCACCCTGACCGCCCCCAGCAACCGCAGCAATATAGGGACAGACCCGTTACTGGGGCCGGCTTTCGGAGGTTTGTCGAAAATTCCGCTGCCGGTCATCTGGTGGGCAACCCTGGCGGCGTTTCGCGTCTCGCCCACCAACCCGGTAGCGTCACCCCTGCGGGGTGATCTGTCCAACCTGCCACCGACTCTGCTTCATGCCAGTGATTCCGAAATGCTGCTGGACAACGCTCGCCGCTACGCAGCAAAAGCCAGAACCGCAGGTTCTCGCGTGGAACTTCAGACCTGGCCCGGCATGGTGCACGTCTGGCATATTTTCACGCCACTGTTGCCCGAGGCCAATGATGCCTTTGAAGACATCGCCGAGTTCCTGTCGAAACTGGAGGCCTAGAGAACAGTCATGTGCGGACGCTTCACCTTCTACACACCACCGGACACCCTGATCCTCCAGTATTTTCCCGAAGGCATGGAGGTTGAAGGCTCCTTCGAGCCCAGCTACAACATTCCGCCGGGTGTTGGCACTCCCATGATCCGCATGACCATGAACGGCACCCTGCTGATGGCTCACTCGCTCTGGGGTTTCCGTCCGGTCTGGGCGGAAGGAAAGAAAGCACCTTCACCGATCAATGCCCGGGCGGAGAGCATCGCCACTTCCAGGTACTTCCGCGACGCGTTCGCCCACCACCGCTGTCTTATCCCCGCTAATGGCTGGTATGAGTGGAAACAGACCGGCAACGGTAAAGCGCCCTACTACATCTCGCCAGCCGATAACACCCGCGACCCGACCCTCTTCTTCGCCGGTCTCTGGACACCCAAGGAAGGTGATGACACAACCGCCTGTGCCATTATTACGGAACCCGCCAGCGAGAATCTGAAACACATTCATGACCGCCAGCCAGTGGTGCTTGACCCTGCTTGCCTGAGGGACTGGCTGAGCCCGCAGCTCACCCACCGCAACGCCATACGAGCCGCTACCCGCCGTCTCACCCCGGATCACCTGAGCGCCCACGTGGTCTCAAATGAGGTCAACAATCCGAGGCATGATGCTCCAGAACTGATCCGCAAGGTCTGAGATCGGTAGTATCCCTTTAATACCCGCTTACCGAGTGCCGCTGCTACTGTTCCATGACCCGGAAGGATAATTCCAAGGAGCAAGCGATGAGCAGCAAGAAGATTTTGATGATTACCGGCGATTTCACTGAAGATTACGAAACCATGGTGCCCTTTCAGGCACTGCAGGCAGTTGGTCATACGGTTCACGCCGTCTGTCCCGACAAGAAGGCAGGTGACACCGTAGCGACGGCAATCCACGACTTCGAGGGCGACCAGACCTACACCGAAAAACCCGGCCACCGCTTTGCACTGAATGCGGACTTTGAGGGCCTGGACCCTGCAGGTTACGATGCATTGGTGGTTCCCGGGGGGCGCGCTCCGGAATACCTCAGGCTGAACAAGGATGTGCAGAAGCTTGTCCGTCACTTCTTTGACACAGAAAAGCCTGTGGCCGCGATTTGCCATGGAGCCCAATTGCTCGCTGCGGCCGGTGTTCTGAATGGCCGCAAATGCTCTGCTTACCCAGCCTGTCAGCCGGAAGTGGAGCTGGCCGGAGGCAGCTTTGCCAGTATAGAGGTTGATCAGGCCGTGACCGATGCTAATCTTGTGACAGCACCCGCCTGGCCCGCCCATCCGGCCTGGCTGGCACAGTTTTTCAAGTTGCTGGACAAATAACCTGACCGGGGCCGGAATGCCGGCCCCGGAAAATGCCGGAGGCAGCCATGTGCAAGCTTTTCATCAATGCCGATCCGGAGCTTTGGGTCAGCCGGACTCATTCACTTCGTATTGACGGCATGGTCACCAGTGTCCGCATGGAAAACGCCTTCTGGCATGTGCTGGCCGAACTGGCAGAACGGGATGGCATGAATCTGCCGCAGATGATTACCAGGCTCTATCACGAATCCATCGATGCCGGTCACGATCTGGGCAATTTCACATCCTTTCTGCGAGTCTGTGCCTTAAGGTATCTAGAACTCCAGCTAAGTGGCGATGTTCCCAAAGATCTCCGTGTGCCCATCGCTTCCCTGGATGCTGAGCAGATCCTGACCAACAATCCCTCTTCGCCGAACATACCATCAAGCGGCGGTAAAACCAGCCACTAACCTTTGCCCGGGCCCTCACAAACCGTAACCTGACATCCCGACAAATACATAATAATGTGTCCAGGAGAACAGGCAGTCAGGTCTTCAACATGCGTAAGTCATTCCGATACATCTTTATTCTGTGCCTGTCAGTACTAACGCTGGCAGGGTGCGCCAGTAACCAGCAACTACCCACAGGACACAACAACGAGGTTGCCGATTTTTCAGTAGAGCCATCACAGGACTCCGCCAAAGCTGAAAAACTCTGGCAGGTGTTCAAGCGCTACCAGGGCACGCCTTACCAGTACGGTGGCACTTCCGCCAACGGCTTTGATTGTTCTGGCTTCATACTCACTGCGTATCAGGAAGGTCTGGGTATGCAACTGCCCAGGACCACGTCGCAAATGCTCGCCCACGGAGATTCCGTTCCCCCCGGCAACATTGAGCCTGGTGACCTTGTTTTCTTCCGCATCGGTGGCAAGGAGCAGCATGCCGGCATTTACATGGGTAATGACCGCTTTATCCATGCCTCGACATCCATCGGCGTGACCCAGTCGTCCATGAACGGCTATTACTGGAAGGGGCGCTTTACACAGGCCCGCCGTTTTGACTGACAACGGAGTAATGAGTCCCATGACACTCAGCCGATCCCTTTGCTGTTACCTCGCTCTCCTCCCGCTGGCCATGCCGGCCGCAGCCGAGGTGGAGCTCACGCCGTTTGCAGGCTTTCGCATGGGTGGTGAATTCGACACCAGAAACGACACCGACGAGTCACAAAGCCGGGTGAATCTGGATGACACCGTAAGTCAGGGCCTGGTGGTGAACGTTGATCTGCAGGAACCGGGCAAGCAGCTGGAACTGTATATGGGGAGGCAGGAGACAACGGCTGACATTCCTCAGGGGTTATTGTCGCCACCCCGCGACCGGGTGGATATCACCATCTATCAGCTGCAATTCGGCGGCCTGTATTTCCCGGGTGGCAAGACCACCGGCGGTTTTGTCTCGGGCGTCGCAGGGGTTACCCGGCTCGACCCCAAACCCTCCGATCTCGACACCCACCATCGCGCATCGCTGACACTGGGCGGTGGATACAAATTCCCGGTTTCGGAACACGTCCTGCTGAGACTGGACCTGCGTGGGATCTACACCGTACTCGAGAGTGGCGGCTCGGTGTTCTGCTCCGGTGGCTGTAATATCCGGTTTGAAAGCAGCGGGTACCTGCAAGTCGAGGCGGGTGCCGGGTTGACGGTCCGCTTCTGATCACCCCTCTGAATTCTAGAGGCCGCTATTAACGGCAAGGTGCACGGCAATAGCGGCCATCATCAGGCCAATGATCCCATCAATCACGCGCCATGCCATTGGCCGCGATAGAACCGGTGCCAGCGCAGACCCGCTCCACGCCAGTAGCCCGAACCAGAGAATCGATGCACTGCTGGCGCCCGCGACGAAGGTAGCGGTATCTTCCTGCTGGGCCCCAACCGCCGGTATCAGCAGCAGGGTATCGAGATAGACCTGCGGGTTCAGCAGGGTAACCGCCAGCGTGGTGAACAGCACCCCCTTCAGGCTTCGCTTCGTCACTTCTCCAGCTTCCAGAGCCACCCGACCCCGACCGACGCGAACGAAGGCCTGGATAGCCAGCCAGCCAAGGAAAACCACCCCCAGCCAGCGCAGGATTTCCAAAGCCTGGGGCATCGCCATCAGCGCGGCACTGACACCAAACATACCGAGGGTAAACAGGGTGACATCCGCCGCCATGCACAGCCCCGCCGACCACCAATGATGCTCCCGGCGAATCGCCTGGCTCAACACGTAGGCATTCTGGGCCCCGATGGCCACAATGATGCCGCCGCACACAATCAAACCGGTCAGGTAACTCTCCAGCACTTCTGAACCTCCTCATCCTATGGCGCAAGATTACCGGCTTACCGCTATACTGGAAATTCATATTCATAATGCTGCATCAGTTTTCCTTATGATTGATTACAAATTGCTGGAAGCCCTCGCCACAGTGATCGAGTGCGGTGGATTCGAACGTGCCGGCGCGGCCCTGGGGCTCAGTCAATCGGCGGTTTCCCAGCGTCTGCGCACACTGGAAATCCGGCTTGGTCAGCCGGTTCTGGTTCGTAGCCCGGTTATCAGGGCCACACCGGCAGGCCAGAGGCTGCTCAACCACGTCCAGCAGGTGCAACTGCTGGAACGGGATCTGGCCGATTCCATTCCGGCTCTGTCCGAACCAACGGCCAGACTCCGCATTGCCCTGAATGCGGACAGCCTCGCCACCTGGTGGGCAACCGCCATTGGGGAATTCTGTGCGGAGGAAGCGCTACTACTGGATATGGTGATCGAGGACCAGGACATTGGTTTGCGCCGCATGCGTGAAGGCGATGTCGCCGCCTGCCTGTGCAGCAGCCCGCAACCGGTCGCCGGTGCCCGGTGCGTGCCAGTTGGCAAAATGACCTACCTGCCACTGGCGACACCGGCATACGTTCAGCGGTATTTCTCCAGCGGCTTTAACGCTGACAACTTTGAATCCGCCCCGGCCATTGTGTTCGGTCCCAACGATCAGCTTCAGCACCGGTTTCTCGCCCAATGCGGCTACCACGGCCCGGTTCCTCACCATCTTTGCCCATCTTCGGAGGGCTTCGTGAAGCTGGCCCTTGCGGGGATGGGGTACGGCATGATCCCCCAGGCCCAGGTACAACAGGAACTGGACACCGGACAGCTGGTCAACATCGCACCCGGCCAATCCCTGGAAGTGCGGCTCTACTGGCATTTCTGGCGCCATGGCGGCGGTGTTATGGACCGCCTGACCACGGCCATTCAGTCCGCCAGCCCGCTCAATCGATAGCCGCTATGCCCTCCCCGCTCTGATGTTGTCGTTCATCATTGACGGGGATCGTCTTCGGGATTCAGGTAATCAATACCCCACGGACCTGTTCCGTGCACCTGGATAGTAACCTCCTCATCGGTATAGCCATACATCGGATCCCCTGGCGACAGGATCGCCAGACTGCCTTCAGGCAAAGCTTTGGCATTGGCACGGTCAAATTCCTCACCATGGGCAAAGTAAAGAGTCCCGGACAATACTGTGACTCGTTCATAGGCCGGATGATGGTGAGGCGCAACCACGTAGTTAGCGGGCAGTTTCAACCTGATGGTAAAAGGCTCCTCACTCCCGAGGTCACCTTCCAGAACAGCAATCTGGGCGCCCGGTTCCATGGAACCCACCGGGGCCCATTCAATCTCATCCGGTACCATCATCATGTGGCCTTCTCCCTTATAAGGCGTTCCCGCTATCACAGCGGCGCTCACGCCCACACAAAGCACCAGGGCCGTTACAGTAATCGTTGAATTGGCAGCCATCGCATCTATCCTCCATGTAAGGGTTACCAACCGGGGCATCTCCCGGCTGGCCACAAGGACGCATCGGGCTGGTAATTTGTTCCCGGGATTGAAACGGGCCTTACGGGAACTTTTCCTCACTCCAACACGTCCCTGTGACATCTCCGAAGGGAGACCGTCATGGTTACGACAGCACAGACTGAAACACTATCCCGCTCCCGTGCCACCCGCCGGGCGATGTTTGAGCGGGAAATCCACCCTTTGATGGATCGCCTCTACGGAACGGCTTTGCGCCTGTCCCGCAATCCGGACGATGCGGAAGACATTGTGGCCGAAACCGTGGCTACCGCCTGGAAAAAGCTTGACCAGCTAACGGATAACACCTGCTTCGAGGGTTGGCTGTTCCGGATACTGAACCACACATTTATCAGCCAATGGCGACGGCGTCAGTGCCGGCAAGAGAAAGAGATCGCCCTCGAAGACAATGGCAACGAGGGCAGTTTTTCACTGTTCGAAAGGCTTCACCAGCCATTTCTGTTGTGGTGGGGAACCCCGGAACAATCCTTTCTGAATCAGATCCTGAGTAAAGACATCCGTAAGGCCCTGGACCAGTTACCCGACGAATTCCGAATCGTCATGGTTCTGGTAGAGATTCAGGGGTACAGCTATCAGGAAACAGCAGAGCTTATCGGCATTCCATTAGGTACCGTTCGTTCCCGACTTTACCGGGCCCGCACGCTGCTGCAACGTGACTTATGGCAACAAGGCCAGGACGCAGGACTGACAACAGATGGATCCAGTGAGACCGATACCGGAGGTAAAGCATGAGCAAAGACATCATTGCCTGCGAGGAGGTCATAGAGCGGTTATTCGAATATCTGGACCGTGAACTGGATCCCGCAACCCAAACGGAAATCGATCGGCACCTTCGCCGTTGCCATGACTGTTTCAGCCGAAAAGAGTTTGAAAGACGTCTGAGAGACAAGGTCGCAGCCAGTGGTACCGAAAAGGCGCCGGACCGCTTAAAACGCCGGGTAGCATCACTGCTGAACAATTCTTGATGGCTCTCGCCAGGAGAACAAACCATGGTCGCGATCCTTGGATTCTCACGGGAACAAATCACCTCCGCCGTTCAGGATATGTACACCCGGGTGGCCGAAGCGCCGCAGTCCCGGTTCCATTTCCCGGTGGGGCACCAGGCCCTGCGTGCCCTGGATTACCCCGCAGACCAGGTTAAACAGCTACCTGAGGACATCGCTGCCTCCTTTGCAGGGGTAGGCTACCCCTTCAACGGACACGCCATCAGACCCGGCGACACCACCCTGGATCTTGGCGCCGGCGCAGGCAACGACAGTTTCCTGGCACACAGCCTGACAGGCCCCGACGGTCGCGTTATTTCGCTGGACCTGACTTCAGCCATGACTCGCAAGCTGAAACAGCGGGCTGACGAGGCGGGGGCCACCATTGATGTCGTCCAGGCAGACGCCGAGCACCTGCCCTTCACCAGCGGCAGTATCGACAGCATCACCAGCAACGGCGCACTCAACCTGGTCCCCGACAAACGTCGGGCCATCGGGGAGATGTTCCGCATACTCAAGCCCGGTGGGCGGCTGCAACTGGCTGATGTGGTTATTAATCGCCCCGTTACCGTGGACTGCGATTCAGACCCCAGGCTTTGGGTGGAATGCGTTGTCGGCGCGACCGTAGAGGAAAACCTGCTGGCCATGCTGGAGGACGCCGGTTTTGACGATATCAGGATCGTCAGATCCATCGACTATTTCGCTCACAGCCCGAGCCGCCAGACCCGTGAGGTGGCAGAGAGCTTTGGCGCCCGCTCTGTCGAAATTGCCGCACGCAGGGGCTTCAAGGCTCCCGGTCGGCTGCGGCAATGGATGCGCAGAAGCCACCCGAAGCGCTGGCTGACGGCTCTCGGGAAACGCGGATTCCTCGGCGTTACAGCGTTGGGCCTGGCACTACTGACCTGCTACGGCCTGCTTGCGGCAACAGTTCTTTTGGCTACACTGGGTGTTCAGCTCACCCTGAATATACAACTGTGGTCTGGCGGTATCGGACTATTTACGGCACTGACCGTACTGGCGGTCGCTGTTGGTAAACGAAGACATCACCATCTAGCGCCCACCTGGACAGCTCTGGCCGGAGCCTGTCTGGTTTTTTTCACGCTGTTTGTCGACTATTGGATTGTGGTCGAACTCGCAGGATTCATTATGCTGACAGGGGCCGTCATCTGGGATCTGGTTCTTCGCCGCAGGGATGAGGCCCGTCGCCTGGGGCTCACTCGCTCACGATAGCCCGGCAACCTGTCACTGCACTTAACCGGTAAAGGAGTTTTTGGACATGACCATACTGATCGTTGGTCTGGTTCTGTTTCTTGGCATTCACTCATTGTCGATCGTGAATGAACCCTTGCGTAATCGTATGCACGCTTCTCTGGGGGAGCTTCCGTTCAAGGGCCTTTATTCCCTGGTTTCACTGATCGGGCTGGTCCTGATTGTCTGGGGATATGGGGCGGCACGGATGGATCCCACAGTGCTGTATACGCCACCGGGCTGGCTCAGGCACCTGGCCATGCTGCTTCTGATACCGGTTTTCCCTCTGCTTTTCGCCACCTACTTTCCGGGCAAGATCAAAGCGAGACTGAGACACCCAATGCTCGTCTCCGTCAAGCTCTGGGCTCTCGCTCACCTGCTGGCCAACGGCATGCTCCACGACCTCATGCTGTTCGGTTCTTTCCTGGCCTGGGCAGTGGCAGACCGGATCTCCCTGAAACGCCGGTCCGAACGCCCCATCGCCACCCTGCCTGCGAGCAAAGCCAATGACGCAATTGCAGTCGTCGGCGGCCTCGTGGTGTACGTCATATTCGTATTCTGGGCTCATCAGTGGCTGTTTGGCGTCGCGCCGGCTTGAAGCAAGTCGCGGCGTCTGGGGTTCTGGCCATCAGTCAACACCAAACCGATGCGGGTAGCGACGCAGACAATACAATGCCACCACATCGTAAGCACCGTGCCATACCATCGTCATCAACAGGCTCTCTGACCAGATGTAGGCCAGCCCCAGCACTACACCCAGCACGGTGGCCATGACGAAATATACAAATGACAGGAAATGCACCAGACCGAACAGGATGGCAGCCGCAGCAAGCGCGAACACGGCCCCGAACTGTTCGGTAAGCCACCCCTGAACTACGCCCCGAAACAAAAGCTCCTCCCCGAAGCCCGCCAGTACGGAGAGGGTCAACAGCACCGGCCAGGAATAGCTGCAGGCAAATTCGTGCAGGAATCGCATCTGATCCCGCAGCGAACTGGAACTGAACAACCCACCCAGTGTCAGTATGAACAGTGCAAAGTATGTAAGCATCCCCCCCAGCACCCCTAGGAGCGTCGCATAAGCTACGGAGAGCTCGCCAAAGTTTGCTTCCGTGCCGGTCAAATAGAACGCGACAATAGCGACAATCGCAATCAGGGACTGGAAGCCAAGGACCGACAACGGTGACATTTTTTGCCTGGATATTTCCGGCATGCTGTATTTAGGCTCCCGTTGATTTCGCTCAACTGACACTCATCAGTAGCGTGTCAGAGTGATATTATGAGAAGTTTTTAATGATTACATACTCGGAACACATCATGGTAACGAACGTCTTGTCTCACCCGTTGTTTCGAGCAGTCATTGTTGGCTTCCTCTATTACGCTGGAGCCTGGATAGGTGTACATCAAGCCATTACACCGGACGGCATCTCAGTATTCTGGCCACCTAATGCCGTTCTTCTGACAGCCTTTCTGACAACACCTCGCAAGCAATGGCCGTTGTACGCGTTGGCGGCACTCTCTGCCGAATGCCTGGCAGATATACCCGCCTTTCCCCTATGGGCAGCGCTGAGTTTCGGAGCGGTCAATATCCTTGAGACACTCATCGCCGCCCTGGTGATTCAGCGGCTTGCTGGAAAGCAGTTCCACTTTGACTCACTGAAGTCCGCGCTTGTGTTTTTTGTCTCGGCACCCGCATTTGCTTCAGCAATCGCAGCGATTATGGGCGCAACCGTCTATATTGTGCTCGGCCGCTCAGACAGCAGCTTTCTTGCCATGTGGCGACTCTGGTGGTTTGGCGACGCCCTTGGTCTGATGATATTCACACCATTGCTGGTTACGTTTTGTCATGCCATCAAATACCGATTGGTGACATTCAGGGTAACGAAACTGGCGGAGCTCACCCTGCTTTGGACTGGGATGATACTCACAGGGTCTAATGCGCTTATCGACGCCAGCATTAATGAACTGCATTTCCATCTGACACCCATGCTGCTCCTGCCCTTTGTGGTGTGGGCGGCAACCCGATTCAATACCGCTATTGCAGCCAGCACAACGGCCATCATTGCCTGGATGGCCACAGGCTATCTGGTCAGCGGGATACACCCCTATGCAACCACTCTTCCCCAGTTTGCTGTCTGGCAAACTCAGGAATATCTGGCCATTGTCAGCATAATTTCCATCGGTCTGTCCGCTCTGATGCACGAACTGCGAGACCAGAGGCAACGCCTCGAACTCGCAACAGCGGCTCTCACATACCAGAACGAACAGCTTGAGGAGAAAGTCAGGAAACGAACTCAATCTCTGGAACGCGCCAATACCGAACTGACGAGCTTGAACTCTCAACTGAAAGAATTGGCATCCACGGATCATTTGACCGGTATAGCTAATCGCAGGCAATTCCATGAAGCTGGTGAGCGGGAACTGCAACGCCTGAAACATGACCGGGGCAAGGCCGCGCTGATTGCACTGGACCTGGATTATTTCAAGAGCATCAACGACCAGTACGGGCATGAAGCAGGCGATAATGTCCTCAGGCAGATGTTACCGCCGGTAAAAAACAATATCCGGCCATCGGATCTCTTTGCCCGGGTCGGTGGAGAGGAGTTTTTAATATTCCTCACGGGTGTGAAAGAAGCCACGGCGGTCAGCATCGCTGAACGGATTCGAGAACAAATTGCCGCTACCGATATGGACGTTCCGTCCGGAACAATTCGAGTAACGGCAAGCCTCGGCGTCGTACAATGGGATCAGATCTGTAATTTACGGACCCTGATCAATCGTGCGGACATTGCACTTTACCAGGCCAAACGCAGCGGCCGTAACTGCACTCGGACCTATCTGGCGGAAACAGAAGACGACGACGAGCTGGCCCCGGGACCGGTGTGATCCACCGGTCACCCTATACGCAAAGCCCCAGACAAGTTCTCCTCATTCAGAGAAAAGTCCCTTAACAGGGAACAATCCCTCGTACTCCGGTGTTTGTTTCTGGGCCTTGGCCTGAAAGGTTTTCATCATATCGCCGGGGCGGAACATACCCGCCTGCCAGGTCGCCATGTACTTCAGGCTGTCTTCCACGCTGTGATCGCGACTGTAGTTCAGCATTTCCTTGCAGCCAGTCACCGCCAGCGGTGAGTTGGCGGCAATCTGCCGTGCCACGGCCATCACCCCCTCCAGCATGGCATCCTGGCTGTCATACACTTCGTTCACGAACCCGAGTGACTTGGCCTCGCCCGCCGTGAGTTTTCGACCGGTGTAGGCCAGTTCCCGCACCACACCCTGCGGCATCAGTTTGGGCAGACGTTGCAATGTCCCCACATCGGCGGTCATGCCCAGCTCGGTTTCCTTGATGGTGAAATAGGCATCATCGGTGCAGTAACGGCTGTCAGCAGCACAGATGAGATCAAGCGCACCACCGATGCAGCCTCCATGAACGGCTGCAAGCACTGGCAGGCGCACTTCTTCCAGGGAGGTCAGGGTATCCTGAAGCTGCAGGACCACACGGCGAAGGTTCTCCGCCATACGTCCGGGGTCACCACTCATGGGTACGGACTTGGGATCACTGAACACGCCCAGGTCCATACCTGCAGAGAAGTGCTTGCCGGTCGAAGAAATCACGATCACCCGCGCGTCCGTGTTGGCCTCGATGTCCTGCATACACCGGGGCAGCTCCAGCCAGAACGCCTTGTTCATGGAATTCAGCGCTTCGGGGCGACTGAACTGCACATGGGCGATGTAGTCGGATACCTCCACGGAAAAACTCTGATAGGTTGCTAGCTCTGACACGCGGCACTCCTTTTTTCGGGATCGGATTCAGGTCTGGGGCAGATTAAACCATGTTACCGCGCCATTCACCCATAAGGTTTCATTCCGTGACACTTGTCCCCGCCTCTTAATGTTTTTTCCTGCGCGGTCGCGGTGGACAATACCACCAGGTCATTACAACCAGCAGTCCGAACAGCGAATAGACCAGGATGAATACCCAGGCTGGTGCCTCGTAGTAAAGCAGCTCCTGTAGCCAGTGCTGAACGAAGCTTCCAGAGTATCCCGCGTCCCCTGCCTTTGCTCGCAGCCACATCTCAAGCGTGGTCAGTGGGCACAGAACACCCAACCACGCCTGCAGCACAACGATGCCAATGGCAACCAGATGGGCCAGCCGGAACCCCAGGTTATTGACCCATCGCCAGGCCCGGAACTGACCGATGACAATCATCACCAGCCCGCCAATAACGAACACTACGATCGTCACATGAACCGTCAGGACCGTGTCGGCAAGGATCTGGTACGGCATCATTCCCTACCTCTACTTGCCGGGTGGCATGACCACCCATTCGGGGTCCTCAAACTCACCCAGCGGCCGGATTTCCACAAACGGCGCTGCGCTGCGGATAATCTCGGTGATTCTGGGGTCCTTGTCAGACTCCATCGCGTCACGCGCCTCTTTGCTTTCCCAACTCGCGATGGCAATCAGCGTACGGGGATCGCCGATCTTCCGATGCAATTCCGTTCCCCTGGCGCCAGGCGCCTGCTGGATCAACTCGCTGGCCCGCACCCAGGCATCGGCATAATCCTCCGCCGTATAGCCTTCCTTGATATGAACTTCAAACATAAACTTCATACTGCCTCCATTCCGGAGCAATCGTCGGGGCGCCCCGGTTTATGCCTATACGAAATAGCTTTGCATTCCGCCCCCACTGGGGTACAGTGAATCCCGTTGGAAAGATAGAGCAAAGCATTTCATCAATAAGACGCATCTCTGTTGTAATTAGTAGTGCATCGTCCTGTTTTTGACCACGCCAGTTTTTTGTTTCCGCACACCGCTGATCAGCCATCACGTTGATGTTCTGACGGCACATAAAATGATTGAATTCAGGATAGTTAAATATGTCTACTGTTACCGGTACTGTTAAGTTCTTCAACGAAGCAAAAGGCTTTGGCTTTATTACTCGTGAAGGCGGCCCGGACGTTTTTGTTCACTACAGCGCCATTCAGGGCGGCGGATTCAAGACTCTGGCAGAAGGCCAGCAGGTTGAATTCACCGTGACCCAGGGCCAGAAAGGTCCTCAGGCGGAAAACGTGACTGGTCTGTAATTAACAGCCAACGCACAGAAAAAGGCAGCTTCGGCTGCCTTTTTTGCGTTCTGGCGACACTATTTACCCAGCAACTCCCCAACCGGACGTAAGTTGGAGATATGGGCGCAGAGAGACTTGGTGATCATCAGAATGGGTGTGGCGATAATCAATCCGACCGGCCCCCAGATCCAGCCCCAGAAAAGCAGGCCAATGAAAATCGAGACGGTGTTGAGACTGGATACCTTACTGGTCATCCAGGGCGTCATCAGATTGCCCTGAATGCTGGTTATAATCAGGGAGACCACTGCAACAATGATCGCCATGTCGGGAGTTCCAAACTGTAGGAAAGCCGCCAACCCGCATCCGATAAACACCAGAAACGGGCCAAGATAAGGAATGGCGCTGGCCACCCCCGCCGCGACACCCCACAAACCGGCTTCCTCAACACCCAGGGCAAGGAATGCCAACCAGGTAACCAGGCCAACGAAAAGTGCTCCCATCAGCATCACAAACAGAAACCGCCGTACCTGATAGTGAAAATCGCTCATAATGCGAGCTGCGTTGCGCATGCGCGTGAACGAAGGCCCTGACAACCGTATGACTTTCCTGCGGTACAGTTTGCCAATCGACAACAGGAAATAGACCAGCAACAATACGGAAAACAACTGGGATATGAGCAGCAGCACTGACGATGAACCCCGTATCAGATAGCTCCTGAGGTTAAAGGAGTCATCAACAATACGCACTGGCGTGACCCCGGGCTCGGATTTTTCCTCTTCCTCTTTCCCAGCGGTGGATTCTATTTCCTTAACCGCCTTTTCTGCTTTCTCCAACATATCCTCTTCGCCGGTCAAAGCAGCACTGGCCCGTATCTGTTTTATTTTCTCGGTCGCCAATGGCACCTTATCCAGCATAGCCATGGCCTCACGCTGGAGAGGTATACTGGCCATCGACACCGCGGCAATCAGACTCCCAAGGACAAGGGCCGCGCCGATAGCCCGGGGAATCCGCAGTCGCTCCAGGGCTGAGACCACCGGGTCAAGGGCGTAGGAAACCAGCACCGCAACCACCAGCGGCAGCAGAATGGCTTCTGCCCAGTCAATGAAGTATATCGTCGCGACCGTTGCCAGCACGACAAGCGCCGCGTCCCTGACATTGATTTTTCCCGTCCCGCCCCCGTGATCCGGGGCTGAAGGTTCCCTCTTTGTGCCTGTCATAGGATTCTTCCTTTCCCACGGACCGCTGTCAGTTCAGCTGTTACCAGGGCAACAGTTCCCCATTGCTGTGCCAGAACGAGCCGGAGTTATCCAGATTCAATTCCTCAATTCTCTCAGCCAGGCCTTTTGCCGATTCTGCGGGCGTGATTAATCCTCCGAAATTCACCATCCGGGTTTTGACATAGCCGGGGTGCAGCTGGGCAACGGCGATGCCTTTTGGTTGCAGGTCCACCGCCAGGGATTTACCGAAGGCATTCAGTGCGGCCTTTGACGCCCGGTAACCGTAACGACCACCTGAGTCATTGTCGGCAATAGAACCCATTCGGCTGGTTATGTTGGCAATCTTGCCGCCGTAGGGAATCTGGCCCACCAGCGCCTCCGCCACACGCAGCGGCGCATAGGCATTGATTTCCATCTGCGTGCGGATGGAGTCGAAGTCGATACTGCCCAGCTTTTCATCCTGCAGCAGACCGGCATTATTGATTAGCAGGTCAATGGTCTGGCCGTTCAGTTCGCTCACCAGCTTCTGGATGCCATCGTCCGAAGTGACATCCACGCCCTCAATAACCTTCTCTGCCGCTTCCTGCAGCTCTGCAGAGGCCTCACGGCACACTCCAATCACCTTGCAGCCTTTTTCGGCGTAGTGCCGAGCCAGTTCAAGGCCAATGCCACGATTGGCACCGGTAATAACAACCGTCTGATTCTCTGACATATGCTTTCTCCTCCTGCATGCGCATAGGCATAAGAGTATGGCATCGCTCGGGCAAGCAGGCCAAAATGGTCGGTGCCCTTTCACACCACCGCAGGAAACGGAATGTCATTAGCACTGATCTATGCCATCTTTGCCATAACATTGATCGCGCTGAGCATTTTCTACCTGTTCTTTTACCGGCAATGGCGACGCGGACGGGCACTGCAGCAATCCTTTCCAGACCAGTGGCGACAGCTACTGAATACCCAGGTGCCGCTGTACCGCAGACTTTCCCCGTCATTACGACATCAGCTTGAACAACGGGTACAGCTGTTCCTCGCGGAAAAATCCTTCTACGGCTGCGACGGTTTTGATGTGGATGACAGGGTCCGGCTCACCATTGCCGGCCACGCCTGCCTGCTGATACTGGCCCGTGACTATACCGATTTCGACGATGTCCGCAGCATCCTGGTGTATCCGGACGCCTATCACGTGAGGGATGTGGAAAACGATGGCATGGTGGTGAGCGTCAGTAACCAGATTCGCGCTGGCGAAGCCTCCAGCCGTGGTCAGGTGGTGCTGGCCTGGGCAGAATGCGAAGAAGGTGCGGTCAATCCACACGGCGAACACAACGTGATTCTCCATGAATTCGCGCACCAGCTTGATTACCTCGACGGCACTGCCGATGGCGCCCCTCCCCTCAGCGGCGGACAGGCCAGACAGTGGAAGCAAACCATGACCCGCGCCTACGAGCACCTGCGGCGCTCACTCCGGCATCACCAGCACAGCTGGCTGGATCCATACGGTGCGACTGAGCCGGCTGAATTCTTTGCAGTGCTGACAGAAGCCTTCTTTCAACAGCCACAACACCTGAGCGACGAACAGCCGGAAGTGTACGAAGCCCTCTGCGGGTTCTACCGCTTTGATCCGCTCACGGATGTGTCCGAAGATCAGGCTGCGCCTGTCGCAGCCCACCAGAAAGAGGACATTGCCAACCCTGTTCGTCTCCCCCGGCGCAACCAGCACCCCCAACGAGGCCCACGTTATTGAAGGCGGCATTCAGCATGGGGTACTGGCCATGGATTCCTTTGTTTTTGGTCACCGTCCATCGCCCTTCACCCCCAACCGGTCCAGGTAGACGTGAAGCTCCTCTTCACTGATATTCACATACTCCAGCACCCGTCCGTACAACATCACCGTGGGCACGTTTCGCCCATTCAGTTCACGCTGGGTTTCATGCAGTACATACAGGATAATCCGCTCCGTGCGCGTCAGGCCATCGCGAACATCGGGAATGATTTTCGACACCAGTCACCCCACCGAAAAAGACAGAATGCGGGACAGGTGGCTGTAGGGCAGTCCTGTCTCCTGATGCCAGGCAGTGAACGCCTGCTGCGCCTGAACGAGGGCTTTCCTGGTTCCAGGCGTCGCATCCAGCAGGTCTTCCCGCCGCAGCCCAGCGACCACGTCCGGTGACAGGATAAAGCCATCCCAGCCAACTCGGCGCAGGAAATACTGGGCAGTATTGCCCCCCAGCCGGGTACCGTTGCGTTTGAGCCAAAGCAGCAATCCCACCTGGTCGTCAGACGGCCAGCTACTCAGAAACGCGCCGAAACTGCCATGCTCTCTCGCAGCATCCACTATCATCCGGGCATTCTCCGGCACCGTGCGGATTTTCTGCATGTTCCGCACAATGCGTGCATCCTGGGCCAGGTCCTCAAGAACTTCTGGCGGCACCTGCTGCCAGTAGAGCGGAACGAAGCCCTGGAACGCCGCCTCAAACCCCGGCCACTTGTTCTCGATCACGCGCCAGACAAATCCCGCCTTGAACACGCAACGGGTAATCTCGGACAGGTAACGGTCATCAGCTATCGCTTGCAGCTCCCCGGGCTCAGCCACCCTGGGCAAAAGCGAACGTAACGCGACCTCTCCTCCCTTGTGGGCGGCCGCCTGGTCGTAGATTCTGGAAAAAGACATGGTTTATTTTCCGGGATTCAGGTTGTCGGGCTTCAGTATTCTGGTTCACTATAGAAGAAACAGATCTCATCAGGGAGTCACGCATATGCCACTCATAGGATGGGTCATTATCCTGCTTGCCCTCGGACTGATCGTCGGCAGCCTGTTCCTGCTGCGCGACAGCGCCAATACGATGCATATCTCCGAGGAAAAGATGAAAAAAATCCAGGCGCGCAAGGCAGAGGTTGAAGCCGAGGAAAGCGCAGAGGACAAGGAAGACTGGCCCTGAGCGCCACAACGTCAGTTATGGCTGCGTTCCTGCATATCCATTGCCTCTTCGCCCCTTGGCTTACTCATGCCATCCAGCGGCTCAACATTTAATTCAACGTCCATATCCTCTGCTCCCTCAAAGATCACCGTCAGCGGGATACTTTCCCCCTCCTTAAGCGGTCCCTTCAGCTTTTCCAGCATCAGGTGGTAACCGTGGGGCTTTAGTTCCACAGTCCCACCGGCGGGGATGGTCAGGCCGTTTTCCAGCGGACGCATACTCATTAAGCCGTTGGTGGTGCGACTTTCATGGATGGATACGCCCCCGGCTCTCGGGGTGCTGGCACTGGTGAACGTGATATCACGGCTGCCGTTGTTGGTAATCGACATATATCCGACGCCCATGGGCGTACCCGGTGGTGTGGGACGACTCCAGGGATGCTTTATTGTGACCTCCCCCTGAGTGGATTCGTGAGCCAGGGCAAGTGTAGCCATCAGGGCACTGCAAGCCAGCAACAGGGTACCGGTCAAACGGGTCGTTCTTTTCATGGTGTCTCGCACAGGTTGTGATGTCGAATTGATAATGGCCATTCGGGCTGAAAGTGTTGCTTTCATTTCCCCCGAAGGCAAGAGGCATGATGGCGCCCCTCAATGTTGGTAACTTCAGGGCAGCTGTAACGATTCCATCAGCGCAGCCAGAAAGCGGGCGGCCTCACCGCCTGTCGCCGCCCGATGATCAAAGGTCACGGACAGCGGCAGTATGCGACGAATAGTCGCATTCCCCTGATAGGGCACGACTTTCTCGCGGATGGTGCCAGCCCCAACAATGGCCACTTGCGGCGGGGTGACAATGGGGTTGGCGTACTGACCGGTCATGGTGCCGAAGTTGGAGAGAGTAATGGTCGCGCCCTGCATTTCCTTCGGCGGGATCTTGCGGGTGGCAACCGCTTCGCGCAGGTTTTCCAGCCCCTTGCGCAGGTCTTTCAGGGAACGGTGGTTAACGTCCCGCAGTACCGGCACAAACAGGCCGTCCGGCGTATCCACGGCAATGCCCACATGCACTTCGCTCAGCAGCCGGCGGCTGAGATTGTCACCATCGAACCAGCAGTTCATCGCCGGCGATGCTTCACAGGCGGTGGCGATCGCCTGTACCAGGCGCATGGTGATGTCGGCACCTTTCTTCCAATCACCAATATCAACATCCTCATAGATGGACACCGGGACTACCTGGGCATGGGACAGCGCCATGTTTTTGGCCATGGTTCGACGGGTACCGCGCAGGGGTTCCGCCTCCCCCAGCTGTTTTTGGTGGCTGGCCTGCCGGTGCACATCGTCGTTGGTGATCAGGCCTCCCGGACCGCTGCCCTTGATCTGCTCCAGACTGACACCCAGTCGCTCCGCCAGAGCCCGCACACCGGGAGTGGCACGGTGGGAGCGGGCACGTTTGCTGGACGGTGCGGCGCCAACGATAAACTGATCCTGCCCGGAGCCTGGCTCGGCTTTTTTCAGCTCACCCACCACGGTGCCGCTGTCGTCTCCTTCGCCCTCGTACGCCAGCAGCGGTTCGCCGGTGTGGATAATGTCGCCGGGCTCACCAAACAACTTGGCGATGATACCTGCTTCGGGAGACGGCACTTCCACGATGGCCTTGGCTGTTTCGACGCTGACGAGTACCTGGTCAACCGCCACGGTGTCTCCAACCTTCACATGCCATTCGACAATTTCGGCTTCGGGGAGGCCTTCGCCGAGATCCGGGAGTTTGAAGTACTTCATAGGGCGATCACCTGCTCCACCGCTTCCACTATGTCCTCTACGTGAGGCAGATAGGCCTGCTCGTTACGGTAGTAGGGCATGATGGTGTCGTAGCCGGTCACCCGCACGATTGGCGCCTGCAGATCCAGGAAGGCGGCTTCGGCGATGGAGGCAGCAATTTCTGCCCCTACCCCGCCGTTACGACAGGCTTCATGCACAATCACCGCCCGACCGGTTTTGGCGACAGAACACAACAGGGTTTCCCGATCCAGCGGGCTGATAGTGGCGACATCAATCACCTCGGTGGAAATGCCCTGTTCCGCGAGTTTGTCAGCGGCCTGCAGGGTCTCCAGTATGGACGCGCCCCAGCTGATGAGGGTGACGTCATCGCCCTCCCGCAGGGTATAACAGGTGTCCAGCGGCAGCGCTTCGCCGTTGTCGGCAACGCTTTGGGTCACCGCACGGTAGATGCGCTTGGGTTCCAGGAACACCACCGGGTCCGGATTGCGAATGGCCGCCAGCAGCAATCCGTAGGCCCGTTGCGGCGAGCTCGGAATCACTACCCGCAGGCCGGGCACATGAGCAAACAGGGCTTCGGTGCTTTCAGAATGATGCTCGGGTGCATGGATGCCACCGCCAAAGGGCGCGCGATACACCAGCGGGCAATGCAACCGGCCACGCGTGCGATTGCGAATGCGCGCGGCGTGGCTGACGATTTGCTCCATACCGGCGTAGATAAAGCCCATGAACTGGAACTCCGCGACCGGACGGAGGCCCTGGGTGGCCATACCGATGGCCGTGCCGGCGATCAGGTTTTCCGCCAGCGGCGTGTCCATTACCCGCTTGAAGCCGAAGCGCTCCTTCAGGCCAACGGTGGCGCGGAACACACCGCCATTGGTGGCGATGTCTTCTCCGAGCACAACGACATTTTCATCGTGCTCCATTTCCCAGGCGAGAGCCATGTTGACGGCCTCCACCAGGGTCACTTCCTTCACCTCGCTCGCGTTCTGTTTGTCCACGGCTTTCTGGGCGGACGCATTCATGCGACACCTCCCTGTCCGGACCGGGCACGATGCTTATCCGCAAGGCGGTCCCGTTGAGCGTGCAGGGCTGCCGGCAGGGTTTCAAACAGGTAATCCATCATCGCCGTGGGCGGTTCCGGCTCCATTGCCAGATATTCCTCGACGGCGGTGTCCACGGTTTCCCGACAATCGGCCTGCAGTTGTTTTTCCTGGTCCGCATCCCAGAGCCCGCTGTCGTGCAGATAATTCTGCAGACGTTTGACGCCGTCCTTCTCCCAGGCTCTTTTCAGCTCCTCTGCATCGCGGTATCGGGTAGCATCATCGGCGGTTGTGTGATCCCCAAGACGATAGGTTATCGCCTCGATCACAGAAGCCCCCTTACCTCCATGCGCCCGCTCCAACGCCTGGTCGATGGCTTCAGTCACGGAAAAGTAGTCGTTGCCATCCACGATGTGCCCCGGCAAGCCGGCACCGATAGCCTTCTGCGCAATGGTTTCGGCCCCGCACTGAATGCTGCGGGGTGTGGAGATCGCCCACTGATTGTTGATTACCACAAACACCACCGGCAGGTGCCACGCGCCCGCCAGATTGATGCTTTCCAGAAAATCCCCCTTTGACGTACCACCATCTCCAACGCAGCACACCACGGCCCGATCCTCACCACGAATCCGGAAGGCAGACGCCACACCCACGGCATGGCAGCACTGGGTGGCAATAGGAACGGCAATGGGCAGGTCTTCCCGGCAGTTTTCCCAGGCACTGCCCCGTTCATCACCACCCCAGTACAGCAGCATCTCCTTCAGGCTCACGCCTCGCAGGATATGCGCCGCCTGATCCCGGTAGTAAGGCACCAGCACATCGGTTCTCGCCATACTCTGGCCAACCGCCGTTCCGACCACTTCATGCCCAAGGACAGATGGATAAGTGCCACATTTACCGGTGCGCTGCAGGGCAATCGTCTTGGAATCGAAGGTGCGGATCAGCACCATATGGCGGTAGGCAGCCAGGGTGCGATCGATATCCCTGGCCTGGGGCGGCAGATCGCCGAGCGGTTTGCCGTGATCATCCAGATAGCGGGCGCTATCCACATGGAACTCGTGGCGCTCTCTCATCCCATCCTCCTGGCGCAGAGTGCCCAAAGGCACTCTGTTTAATATTTAGACGATGGTTATGAATAGTTCAATGCAAGGCAGGCGCGTACCGGGTACTTGTCGTTCCGACGTCAATCAGTCATCCCAATGACGATCCTGATTACCCTGCCTGAGCAACCAGTAGGTGACGCCGAGGGATAAAGTCGTCGCCGCTATCCCGAATATGTACATGGGGGTCAGCGTTTCGAAGTCCAGAACGATGACTTTTCGCGCAATGGCCATCAGCGCGGTGGCAACCACCAACTGCACAGGAAAGACATTGGTACCAAGGTAAAGCCGGATATTGATGAAGATTTCCACGGCAATCAGTACCGCCATAAAGGCACCGAATGTGTAGAAAATATCGTTGATATCAAGCAACAGAAGCGGGGGCGTAACCAGCCTGTCATAAATGATATAGATGACATCCCCGACACCCCAGAGGATGACGGCAACCATCAGCACAGCAAGCACCCGAATCGCAAACCGTATGATTCGGTGAAGGCCCCGGAAGAGAGGATCAGGGAAATCGACCGGGAGCTCCTGATGCAATTCGTACCTTCGCTCGGTGGACGATTGCGGCGGCGTCACATCCTCTTCTTGCCCAGCCATTCACACTCTCCCTGAGGCTCCTGAAGCTACTGCATAATTCAGGCTTTTTTCACGAATTCGGACTTCAACTTCATAGCACCAATGCCATCGATCTTGCAATCGATATCGTGGTCACCATCCACCAGACGAATATTTTTGACTTTGGTGCCCACCTTGACCACAGAACTGGACCCTTTGACTTTCAGGTCCTTGATCACCGTCACGGTATCGCCATCCTGCAGTTCATTACCGTTGGCATCACGGATCACCGCACCGGCCTCAGCTTCCGCGGCTTCTGCCTCACTCCACTCATGCCCGCACTCGGGACACACAAGCTGCACACCGTCTTCGTATGCATACTCGGATTGACACTTTGGGCAAGGGGGGAGCTGGGACATGAAGCGGTTCCTTATATGATGTAAAGACCATGCAGTTTACCAGAAACCATTACCCTCGAAGGAAAGAACAACTAATCCCCAGGTGAAACCCTCGCCAATACCACCGGATTCCGCGACAGCGGCAAGGCAATGATTACGCCCTCGTTCGACGCCGGATACACACCCGTGAGCCGGGTAATATTGACCTGATGAGACACAAGAATGACGGGTGCCCCCTCGTCCAGATCATTCACCAGTGCGATAGTCTGCCTGGTAGCCAGTCTGCCTTCCCCGCGATTGGCGAAAAACGAGTTCAGAGCAGGCCACTCTGTCACCTCCCCCATGGCCATTTCCCTGGCAGTCTCCTTGCAACGGCACCACTGACTGCTGAACACCCGAGCCTGCCGTATACCCTGCATTTCCAGAAACGGCTTCCAGGCTCGGGCCTGCTCCCGCCCCTGTTCGTTCAGGTTCCGCTGGGTGCTGCAGTCCTCAAGATCAAAGTTGTCCGGATCCCCGGTGCCTGGCGCCAATGCATGACGAAGCATCAGAACTGCCCGGCCGTCCCGTAAAGCCTCCCAGGCGTCGTGATTATGGGCGTCTGCCATCAATGGTGTACTGATGAAAATTGCGAACAAAAATCCGACCACACACCGTCGCACCATAATGTCTGCCTCCCTCGAGCCGTTTTGTCACACAACATAGCCGCGGAGTTATCTGAGCTGCCAGACGGCGCCCTTTAAGATCACTGTCCAAAAATGTCGGAGGCCATGGATGGCCGGAGATCAAGCGCACAGGGATGTGCTTGTAGCGTTTTTTGGACAGTGATCTTAAAGGGCGCCAGGCAACTGATTCACAGGCCTGGTATACAATACGCGGACCAAACCTACCAGGCTCACAACAACAAAAGGTAAACTTCACCCCAGAACCAAATCGACGAAGGAACCAACCATGCCAATCTGGGTCGACGCCGACGCCTGCCCCGTACCCATCCGGGAAATTCTCTGCCGCGCCGCTACCCGCTGGCAGATCGACACCACTTTTATAGCGAACCACGCCATCAGCCTGCCCCCAAGTCCCTACATCAAACGCATGCAGGTTCCCCAGGGCTTTGATGTCGCGGACAACGAAATCATGGATCAGATGAGCTCCGGCGATCTGGTCATTACCCAGGACATCCCCCTCGCCGCAGAGGCTATCGACAAAGGCGCGGACGTCTTCAACCCCCGCGGTCAGGCCTTCACCAAAGAAAACATCCGCCAGCGCCTGGCCATGCGTAACTTCATGGAAGAAATGCGGAGCGCCGGACAGGTCACGGGCGGTCCGGCGCCGTTCAGCCAGACCGATCGCAAGGAATTCGCCGACAAGCTGGACCGCTGGCTACAACGTAACGCCCGCAAGTGATAATGATTCTGTTTTAAAAAACTTGAGAATCCGCTACCCTTGCCGCTTTTCTGGCGCAAGCGGAGCAGATCATGACACAGCATTTCACCAAAGCCACCAGCAGTTTTGCCGCACTCGGTCGCTTGCTGCGCTATGCCAGAGGGTATCGGCGACAGATCATTGCGGCCACTGTCTGCTCCATCATCAATAAACTGTTCGACATTGCCCCGGAAATCCTTATTGGTATCGCCATTGATGTGGTGGTCAACAAGGAAGAGAGTTTTGTGGCTGGCCTGGGGTTCGAAACTGCCCAGGAACAGATCACCATTCTGGCTGTTCTGACCTTCTTCATCTGGGCCGGTGAATCCCTTTTCGAGTACCTGTTCCAGATTCTCTGGCGCAATCTTGCACAGCGCCTGCAATCCGATTTGCGACAGGATGCCTACGAACATGCCCAGCGCCTGGACATGAGCTTCTTTGAAGCCCGCAGCTCCGGCCAACTGGTCGCGACCATGAACGACGACGTAAACCAGCTGGAACGCTTTCTGGACGGCGGTGCCAATGCCATGATCCAGGTGCTGGTGACCGTAGTCGCCGTTGGCGCCGTGTTCTTTGTGCTGTCACCGCTGATTGCCTTGCTGGCGTTTACCCCGATTCCGCTGATCGTCTGGGGAGCCTTCTATTTCCAACGTAAGGCTGGCCCACTCTATGCCGACGTCAGGGAAAAGGTCGGAGATCTTTCCAGCCGCCTCGCCAACAACCTCGGCGGTATTGCCACCATCAAGAGTTTCACCGCCGAGCAGCGTGAGGCCGAGCGCCTGAAGGCCAGCAGTGAGGCATACGTGGAGGCCAATCGCCGGGCGATCCGCATCAGTTCTGCGTTCATCCCTGTTATTCGCATGGCAATCCTCGCTGGCTTCCTCGCCACCTTCACCGTTGGCGGCATGATGGCCCTGGAAGGCACCCTCAACGTCGGTGCCTACGGCGTGCTGGTGTTCCTGACCCAGCGCCTGCTGTGGCCCCTGACCGGCCTGGCGGAAGTTATCGACCTGTTTGAGCGCGCCATGGCCAGTACCCGGCGGATCCTGGACTTGCTGGCAGAGCCGGTCCATGTGCGCGACGAGGCCGCCACGCCTCTGCCGGAGCCGGTTCGCGGCAGCGTCAGGTTCAACAATGTAAGCTTTCACTACCCTTCCAGCGGCGCCGGCATCAGCGGTATCAGCCTGGATGTACCGGCCGGAAATACCCTGGCGCTGGTAGGCGCAACCGGCTCCGGGAAATCCACCCTGATCAAACTGTTGCTGCGTTTTTATGACCCAACGGAAGGCGAGATTCGAATCGATGACAAGCCGATACAATCGGTCAGTCTGAAATCACTGCGAAATGCCATCGGCCTGGTCAGCCAGGACGTTTACCTGTTTGAAGGCACCATTCGGGACAACCTGGCCTACGGCAGGCCCGGCGCAAGCGACGAAGATATCATTGACGCCGCCCGTACCGCTGAAGCCTGGTCCTTTATCGAAGCCCTGCCCAACGGATTGGATACCGAAGTGGGTGAGCGTGGCGTCCGTCTGTCCGGCGGCCAACGTCAGCGCCTTTCGCTGGCACGCGCGCTGCTGAAGAATCCACCGGTCCTGGTACTGGACGAAGCCACCAGCGCGGTGGACAACGAAACCGAAGCGGCAATCCAGCGGTCCCTGAAGCGCATCGGCCATAACCGTACGGTGATTATGATCGCCCACCGGCTTTCCACCATTGTAGACGCGGACACCATCGCGGTTGTGGAGAACGGCAAGGTCGTGGAAAGCGGCAGCCATCAGACACTACTGGACAAAAACGGCGCCTACGCGGCCCAGTGGCGAGTGCAGACCGGACAGGCCTGACCAACATAATATTGATAGTAATTCGCATTTAGATTATTCTGCAGACCCTCGGAATCCATCTCAAAGAACGAAGGGAGTCTGTATGTCTGCGTTCTTCAAAGTATCCAGCCTGGGTGTAGATATTGGCGACGCCGGCATACTGCGCAATATCAACCTCGAGTTTCGCGAAGGCGAAGTCACTGCCCTGCTCGGACACAACGGCTCAGGCAAGTCCACACTGCTGAAGGTTCTGGCCCGCCAGTTGTCACCATCTTCTGGTAAGGTCAGCGTACTGGGCACCTCGTTCGACAGTACCGGTGCTCGTGAATTTGCCCGCACCGTGGGCTACCTTCCCCAACACCCCCCTGGCACGGATGGACTGACGGTACGCGAACTGGTGGCTCTTGGCCGCTACCCATGGCGAGGGCCCCTGGGGCGCTATAACGAAGAAGATCACCAGCTGATTGATCAGGCGATTGAAGACACGGGACTTCGTCACTTTCAGCATCGTTCCGTCGATACCCTCTCGGGAGGCGAGCGCCAACGCGCCTGGATCGCCATGCTGCTGGCGCAACAGACCCGCTGCCTGTTACTGGACGAACCCATCTCCGCCCTGGATGTAAAGCACCAGGTAGAGACGCTGCGCCTGGTACACCGCCTGGCCGAAGAGCGTGAATTAACCGTGGTCGTGGTACTGCACGACGTTGATCTGGCAGCCCGCTTCTGCGACCGTCTGGTGGCCCTTAAAACCGGACAGCTGGTTGCAGACGGAAGCCCCCGCGAGATTATGGATTCCGGAATACTCGAAACCATTTACGGTGTGCCCATGGGTGTTATGGAGCGGGCGCCGGGACAGTGGGTCTCCTATGTTCACTAACCCCCGATTATTACACCTGTTCACGGCCCTGCTTTCCAGCCTGCTACCCATGCTGGTCAGCGCCGGTACCTGGCAACATGAACAAGGCACCCTCACCCTCGACGAGCCCCCCGAGCGGGTGGTCACCCTGAACTGGGCAGCCACCGAAACCCTGTTACTTCTGGGCGTTACGCCTGTCGGCGTGGCGGATCGGGATGGTTACTCGGTCTGGGTCAAGGAACCGGCTCTCCCGGACGGCGTTTACGATATCGGCGCCCGGGTGGCACCAAGCCTGGAGGCGATCGCCGAACTGAAACCGGACCTGATTGTGACCAGCTCCGAAATGGCGCCGGCCTCACAGCTGCTGGAACAAATAGCTCCCACCTATGTGATCAGTGCTTACCGGGAAGGAAACCAGCCGTTCGACAAGGCCCGGGAGATGCTACTGACACTGGGTGACATGCTGGATCGCGAGGAGCGCGCTCAAGCGATTCTGGCGGATATAGAGCAAACACTCGACACCCAGCGCCAGCGCCTGGAAAAGGCGGGCTTGACCGACAGGCCCGTGGCCCTGGTGAACTTTCTGGATGACCGGCATGTACGGATCTATGCACCGAACGGTCTCTACCAACACGCTCTTGAGGGTCTTGGATTGACCAACGCGTGGTCACGGCAGGGCAACTTCTGGGGATTTTCGGTGGTCGGGCTCGAGGCCATCGCCCCCTACGAAGACAGCCGCGTAGTGGTGATCTCCCCAACGTTGCCCGGCCTGTCCGATAACCTTGCCGACAGTCCGTTCTGGACCTATCTGCCGCCGGTGAAACGCGAGCAGATCTATCAGATTGATGCCACCTGGCCATTCGGTGGTGTGTTTCCGGTTAAACGGCTCGCGACAAAGCTGACCGACAGCCTGCTGGAAGGAGGCTCCGACAATGTACGCTGACACCTCCACCCTGCCTTTGTCCCGCCCAACCATTCCGCCCACCCTGCCAATAGCAGCGGTTATTCTCTGGCTCGGCGCGCTCTTCGCCAGCGCCACGCCCTGGCTGAATCAGTTGGACCCTATCGCAATACTTTCCGCATTCTGGACATTCAACCCCGATCAGTACGCATCGGTGCTGGCCCATTACAGCTGGGCCCCCCGCGTATCCATTGCCATGCTGATTGGCTGTGGGCTGGGGTTGGCGGGGGCCGTTACCCAGCAGATCCTTGGCAACCCGCTGGCGTCCCCTACCACGCTCGGTGTCGAAGCCGGTGGTCAGTTTGGCGTTACAGTGGCCACGCTTTTCGCACCGGGTCTGCTCGCGTTCAGCCCGGATCTCGCCGCCATCGGGGGCGGTTTACTGGCCATCGGACTGGTGATTGCACTGACCTGGCGCCTGGGCTTTTCACCGGTGACGGTCATTCTCGCGGGGTTGGTGATTACCTTTTTCCTGGGCGCCATGAACATGGCCTTCTTGCTGCTTAAGGGCGAATGGCTCGGCAACCTGTACATCTGGGGGGCCGGCTCCCTGGTACAGAATAACTGGGGTCCGTTTATGGATCTCTGGCCCCGGGTCCTGGTGCTCGCAATCCTGATGCTGCTGCTGATGCGGCCGTTGCAATTGCTCCAGCTTGGACAGGCATCCGCCAGCTCACTGGGAGCCCGTGTGGGGCTGATCCGTGTGTTGGCATTGTTACTGGTGGTATTGATGAGTACTACCGTGGTCAGCCGGGTCGGGGTTGTGGCTTTTGTCGGGCTCGCGGCGCCGGTCCTGGCCAGACTCCTGGGTGCGCGCACCCTGGGCAGCCGTTTGCTTTGGAGCACGCTGATGGGGGGCGGCCTGCTACTGTTGGCGGATACCCTCGCGCACTGGGCTTCGACATGGGGTGACGGCTCCCTGGTCCCGACGGGAACCACCACAGCGCTGATCGGCGGCCCCGTCATCCTGTTGGCCCTGCAAGGCTTCAGGAACACCCATCATATGCCCGGCCAGGAATCCAGCCCGGCCGGCTTTCAGCCCAAACGACGTTCACCGGCCATAATCAGTGGCGTCATTGTCACCCTGCTATTGATCACCATCGTGATCTCCATGGGCTGGTCTCCGGGACTGAATGACTGGAACTGGACGCCCATCTTCCAGTGGCACGAAGCCTGGGTCTGGCGCGGTCCGAGACTGCTGGCAGCGACCCTTGCCGGGGTCGCCCTGGGACTGGCCGGCACACTGATTCAACGCATGACCGGCAACCCCATGGGCAGTCCGGAGATGCTGGGCATCAGTGGTGGCGCAGCCCTGGTTATGGTGATGATTGTGTTATCCGGCCTGGAAGTCGGACGTGTCGGGCAGCTTGGCGCCGCTACCCTCGGCGCCGCAGCGGCACTCGGCTTACTCATCCTGCTGGCACGAAAGCACCGTTTTGCCGGCAACCAGCTCCTGCTCGGTGGCCTGGCGCTTTATGTATTCATGGATGCAGGCCTACGGCTGGTCATGGCCTCTGGCGGCACCGTGGCATCTCAACTCCTGAACTGGATGTACGGTTCCACCTGGCTGATTTCCGAGAACGAAGCCTTCGGCCTGATGGCATTCATTATTCTGATTTGCGGGCTGCTGTGCCTGGTGGTGCGTCCGCTGACACTTCTGCCTCTTGGTGACACGTCCGCATCGGCATTAGGATTGCCAGTTGCCAAGGCTCGCTTACTACTTCTGCTGGTTGCTGCCGTATTAACCGCGTCCGCTACGGTGGTGATCGGCCCGCTGAGTTTTGTGGGTCTGATTGCACCTCATCTTGCCCGCGTGCTCGGTCAGCAGACAGTTGGTCGCCAGATGATTGTGGCGGCCCTGGTCGGCGGACTTCTGCTGGCCGCTGCCGATTACCTTTCCCGCATTGTGGTTTACCCGGGGCAACTGCCAGCCGGGTTACTCGCAGCGCTGGTCGGCGGTGTCTACTTCCTGTGGGGGCTGAGCCGTCATGGACGCGCCTGAACCGGAACTCCGGCAGTGGCCGGAGCATTACCGTCAACTGCTCGCCGGAGCCGGACTGGACCGGGATGCTGAGCTGGCCGGCGCCCTGCAGCCCGAGGATATCAACCGACCCGCCTTGTTCTCACTGGCACAAGGCCTCCGGGAACCAGAACTATTACGTCAACAGGTTCGCACTGACTATCCCGATGCACGGGATAACCGCGCGGTCACCGCGCGGTTATCGGTGCTGCAGCAGGATCTTGCCCTGAACATCATTGCACCACTGACTTTACGGTTATTCCTGCACGGGAAAGCGCCCCTGCCGGATCCCGAAAGGATCTTCCTGAGTGCGTTGCGCCCCGGGGAACAGACGTCACCACGCTGGTTCCAGGCGACCACTGCAGCCCCTGTGGACGTTTGTGAATTTGTCAGTGGTATGGAGGCACAGGTGAATGCCTGGTACCCGGTCTTTCGACAGGCACTCGGCGTCAGTCCGGGCGCTTACTGGAGCAGTATAGGTCTGGGGCTGGGGTCCCCTTTTTCCGTGGTCTGGAATCGAGGGACGCCATCCGCCGTATGTCAGCTTGCACAGGCATGGCTGAAACAGTTTGAGTGCGATGCCAACCGCTTTATTGACTGGATACCCGCCGAGTTCAGCGGTCAATCATGCGCAATTCCTCAGCGCAAAGGATGTTGCCTGAAGTATCTGTTACCGGAAGGGGGATATTGCGGAACGTGCGGTATCTATCGAAAGGAACGTATGGCAACGCTCAGCCACCAAAAGCCGAACTCAACACCAGGCCAATGGCAGCCAGGCCTATAAGCAGCCCGGAACTCGCGGCTATTTTTAATCCTTCAATCATTTCCTGCTCGGGTGTCATTCCCTGCCCTCCCCTCAGCATCTGATCAGAACTGTGTATAACCGGTTTTACCGTGGTTGAATCAATGCCGGAGCAGGAAAACACCCCTGCTCCGGCACCCTATCAGTACGTCCAGGCTACCGTCAGGTTGGCATTGGCCGGTGCTCCATAGAAGCCCTGGGCCGAAGTGCCAAACTTCTTCAGGCTCTCGATGTACTTCTCGTCAGTGACATTGTTCACATTCAGAGTTGCGTTCCAGTTACGGGCGAAGTCATAGCTTGCCATCAGATCCACAACCGCGTAGCTGCTCTGTTCGGTGACAATCGCTGAACCCGCATTGGGACCAACTGTGGCAAGACCCTGGTCCTGACTGATGCCTGACTGCCAGCGCACCTGACTCCCCAGTTCGAGTCCATTCACACCGGGCACTTGCCAGGTGCCGCGCAGTTGAGCCAGATGCTCCGGAATAAATTCCCGTGTCGAGTTTCCGTCCGCATCTTCGATGTTGATCCAGGCATACCCGGCAAACACCTGGATACGGTCAGTCACATCACCGACAAACTCCAGCTCAACACCCTCACTGGTGACACCATCTACGCCACGATGGAACGTATCAACACCATTCTCAAAGGTACCGGCGGCCTCGGCCAGGTTTTCCTGCTTGGTCCGGAAAACGGCCAGAGTTGTGTTCACACGATCATCAAGGAACTCGCTCTTCAGTCCCAGCTCGTAGTTCACACCCTCAATCGGGTCCAGACGATCCCGGTTGATGTCCACTTCCGTTTGTGGAGTGAAGATTTCAGTGTAGCTGGCATATACGGAATGATTGCGGTTCAGATCGTAAATCAGCCCGGCGTAGGGGGTATCAATCGCGTCGTAGCTGGTTTCCTTACTGTTACCATAACTGGTCCCCTCGGAATCCAACCAGGTCAGTCGCACACCGGTGATGGCAGTCAGCTGGTCCGTGAGCGACCAACGGGAAGCCAGGTAAGTGCTGACTTCCTTATCGGTCCAGTCAGACCCACTCACGCCAGCATCGAACACCGGCTTGGCATAGTTGCCGTCCCACTCTTCCAGTGGCGGAAGCGGGTCGCCGATGCCCCGGCCGAAGCGGGATTCATCAACAGTCTCCGAGCGTGACCAGGTCGCTCCCAATACGAGTTCATGGGTGCGATCAGCCAGCTGGAACGGCCCGGTGGCATAAGTATCCACTACCAGCTGCTCCACGTTCCGATCATATTGGCTGGCATAAGCCATCAAACCTTCACCCGTTTCCCGGTCAGGGGTACCAAACTGATAGAACAGCTCCGACTCGCTGTCCTTCTCAAGGCGCAGCACAGAGCCCCTGGCTTGCCAGCCGCCGCTCAGCTGCTGTTGCAGCTCAACGAAGCTGTTGTGGTTGGTGTTATCCCAGAAAGACCAGTCAGAGGCTGTGCTGGTGGAACGCTTGAAGTCCGTTGCCGAACCGTCGCTGTAAAACAGCGGCAGCGCGCCCCAGAGCGGGCTGTCGGTATCAGACGATTGTGTGGCATGCCCCAGAGTCAACAGTGTGGTATCGGTGACATCGGCTTCCACCACGCCATAGAACATCTGTTTCTCGTTGCTGTAGCGATCGAGGTAAGAATTCCGATCCTGATACCCGGCAACCACACGGCCGCGTACCTTGCCAGAATCAGACACAGAGCCGGACAGGTCGCCGACGATGCGACGGTTATCCCATGAGCCACCCGTCACGGCCACGGAGGCCTGTGTGTCTGCAGTCGGGCGCTTGCGGATAAAGTTGATCGTAGCCGAAGGATTGCCAGAACCGGTCATCAGACCGTTGGCGCCGCGGAGCACTTCAATCCGATCATAAAAAGCGGTATCCAGATCGCCCTGGACGTTGCCATAAACCGCTGGCATGCCCACGCCATCGTACTGAAAGTTGTTGATATCAAAACCACGAGCGGTGTAGTAGGTGCGGTCCGTTTCCACCGACTCGACAGTCACCCCTGTCGCGCCTTCAAGCACGTCGTTCACGTCATCCTGACCAAAATCATCCATCTGCTCGCGGGTAATCACCGTCACCGACTGCGGGTTTTCCCTATGGGACAGATCCATTTTCATTGCAGTACTGGTTGTACCGGCTTTGTAGCTACCGGTGGACTCGGAAGACTCTACCCCCCTGTCCGCGGACACCTGAATGGCATCCAACGTGGTGGTTTCCTGCTCCTGCGCGACGGCAAAACCGGGCAAGCTGGCCCAGAGAATGGCACTGGCCAGTGCTTTGCGGCGAAAGCCGTTGGTTGGGGACTGCGGCATGACTTCTCTCCTGGCTTCATAATGATGAAAAACGGACGCTATCTTAATGCGAATCATTCTGATTTAAAACAGCAAATAATAATTAACACACAGAAATAAACAGAATTGGATCACTCGCACGCTGGTCTGACAGTGCTATTCTGAAAACCGGGACGCCCGGTAACTTACAGAGGAGAGCGTCATGGTGGGAATTATCAGGATGGCAGCCGCATTCACACTGACGGCAACGGCACTCGGATGTTTGGCCCAAATAGCAGTAGCAGATGGCCACACGTTTACATCAAACAACGCCAATTTCAGGCTGGAGACCATTGCGACCGGACTGGCACACCCCTGGAGTATTGCGTTTCTTCCGGATGGCTCCCAGCTGGTGACTGAACGTGAGGGCAGATTGCGCCGTATTGAGGACGGAGAACTTCAAAGCCAGCCCATACAGGGGCTACCAGAGCTTGTGGTGTCTGGCCAGGGCGGACTACTGGACATCATTCTCCACCCTGATTTTGAAACCAACCAGACATTGTTTCTCAGCTACTCCCACAAGATCAGCCGCAAAGGCATGACCACGCGAGTGGCGCGGGCCACTCTGGATGGCAACGCCCTGTCCGATGTCGAGGTTATCTTTGAAGCTCTGCCACGAGGCACTGCCAGTCACCACTTTGCCGGCCGCATGGCGTTCGACCGTGATGGCAACCTGTACATTGCTGTTGGCGACCGAGGTAGAAAGGACCGCGCCCAGGACACGAGTGACGACGCAGGCGGCGTCCATCGCCTGACCACCAATGGCGATCCGGCACCGGGCAATCCATTTATTGACGACTCCTCCGGCAACGACACCCTCTATACTTACGGCAACCGCAATATCCAGGGTATGACGATCCACCCCACTACCGGTGAAATCTGGAGCCACGAACACGGCCCCCGTGGAGGTGACGAAATCAATATCATCCGGGCGGGCAACAATTATGGATGGCCGAAAGTGACTTACGGCATCGGTTACTCGGGCGCAATCATCTCTGACAAAACCACCATGGAAGGCGTTACTGATCCCCTGCATTATTGGGATCCGTCCATCGCCCCGTCCGGCATGGCGTTCTATACCGGAGACCGATTCCCCGAGTGGAAAGGTGACCTGTTTGTCGGCGCCCTCAAGATGCGGAAACTGGTACGCCTGAGTATGGAAAATGAGACAGTGAAAGAGGAAGAAGATCTGCTGGAGGACCTCGGCGAGCGAATCCGTGATGTGCGCATGGGGCCCGACGGCGTACTATGGTTACTGACCGACTCTACCGATGGCAAGGTATACCGGTTGGTGCCCCTTGAGTAACCTGTGGTCTTAGTGCGGGTCGTTGGTTCTCTCGGTTTTCTCGAACTGGGGAAGATCGTCCGTAATCTCGAACCAGTCGGATTTGGAGCCCACGAAAACATGCTGGGCTGGCCCCTTTCCAAGCGGCTCGTTGATCACGCCAACACGTAACCGAAGAATGCCGGGAATGGCATCTACACGGCTGTAGAGGTGGCTGCCGCACCGATTACAGAAGGCGCGGTATTTTCCGGGTCGAGACTCAAATTCCTGCACCTGATCTTCGCCGCTCAGGAACCGGAAACGCACTTTCTGCACCGGCGCACTGGCGGAAAAGGCACTGCCGTGAGCACGGCGGCACTGGCTGCAATGGCACAGAGCAACCGGCCCCAGAGGCCCTTCATATTCAAAGGTAATGTCGCCGCAAAGGCACCGGCCGGTCAGCATGATTTGCCCTTTTGTTCCGCACTGCAGATTTGATGACAGGAGCGCTATGATACCTGCGGGCCACTTGAAGAACCAGTGCGCGGGCACCACATTACAAACACAGATTTCGCAAAGGAGGACACCATGTCACTGAGCGCACTTCCAAAGATCGGTATGGGCACGTTTCGCCTGAAAGGTAACGACGCCAGGGACGCGGTGAAGAGTGCCTTATCACTGGGGTACCGTCATATCGATACCGCCCAGGTGTATGAAAACGAAGCGGAAGTGGGCGATGGCATTGTTTCCAGCGGCATTCCCCGCCGCGAAATCTTCCTGACCACCAAGATCTGGCACGACAAACTCCACACCAGTGACCTGATCAATAGCCTCCATGACAGCCTGACGCGACTGAAAACTGATCACGTCGACCTGGCGCTGATTCACTGGCCGTCCCCGGGCGATGAAGTACCTATGTCCGAGTACCTGGGCGCCCTGCGGGATGCCCAACGCGAAGGTTTGACCAACCACATTGGCATTTCCAATTTCACCTGCGCGCAAATGGACCAGGCCAGGGAGATTCTGGAAGAAACGCCCATCTTTACCAATCAGGTGGAAGTCCACCCCTTCCTCAATAACCACAAGGTCATTGAGCACGCCAAAAAACTGCGCATCATCGTGACCGGTTATATGCCTCTGGCAGTCGGCAAGGTGATGGAGGACGACACTCTTATCCGTATCGGCAACGAGCACAATGCCACACCGGCGCAGATTGCCATTGCCTGGGCCCTGGCCAAAGGCGTGGTACCGATTCCGTCCTCAGTTCGGCCGAAACACCAGAAAACCAATCTGGACGCCTTGAAGATTCAGCTCAGTAACGACGAAATTATTGCCATAGACGGGCTGGATCGGGGCGAGCGTCTGGCCAACCCCGACTTTGCACCTCGATGGGATTAACTGGCGTATGTCGCCTCCAGATACTTCAGGATGGAGGAAGATTCGAACAGCCCCTGGCCGGTGTTGGGATCTTCCAGATAAGGCACCTGGACACGTTTGTGCACCTGGAAGAAAGCGTCCCGCTTGCCACCCGGAATCGGAGTATAAGCCCCGGGCTTGATGCGCTGTTTTGCCGGACCAATCTCGGTCCAATGCTCTTTGCCAAGGTTATGAAGGGTGTAGGGAATCTCCAGCTCACACAACTTTTCGCGCACCAGACGGGAGTACGGACTGCCTTCAAAACTCCAGAGGTGCAGCGGTTGCTCCGGAGCGTTGGCGGAACCCGCCCTCAGTCCACGCAAAGCACTTGCTGCGGATGCCAGTGACCCAAGAGCCGGCTGGTAGCCTTTGGCACGATAATATCCTGGGACTGGCCTGCCGCCATACTGACGGAACAGGTACTCCACGATGGCCTCGGACTCATACATCACCTTACCCGTGTTTTCGTCCACCAGTAGCGGAAACTGCTGCTTGCCGCCAAGGTTCTCCGCTTCCGGCCGGAACCGCCGGCCCCCTTTCGGACACGGGCGAATCTCGGCATCCAGGTTCAGGGCCGTCAGCGCCTCCCGAACCCGGCGACAATACGGACAAGCCTCCATATCGTAGAGAACCAGGGGCTTTTCTGGTTGCGGTGCCTGCTTCACAACCAGACAACCACGCCATGCCGTGAGTGACGAAGTGGCTACCGAACCAAGCACATTGGCATTGTGGACGAGAAAATTGGACATGATTCAACCTCACAACCGATAAATGTTGGCCGCCATTATCACGCAATTGGCCAATTTTCCATTGGCTCGTGGCGCGGATACTCAGAAAGCAAGCAATCCTGGGCCGATTAACTCACTGATTCCAAAGACACCTTACAACTCTTCACAAAAGTGCAATGCAAACAATGACACTAGTGGCATTTTTTAACGTCATGTAGAGCTTTCGCACATAGTATGATCCGCAAAATTGGGCTATTGTTGAGGAATAACACACAATGAGTCCGGTCATGTTCACTTCATCGCTACTTTGCTTCCAACAGTCTGTTTCCCGTTGCCAGCAAACTGCGCCCGAAGCTCGTAAGGGGCTGCGTGCACAGAGAGCATTCCTGGCCGCCACTGCCTCCCTGGTCATGGCTTGCAGTCCGCTTGCCATGGCGGACGAAGGAACAACCAAAGCCGGAACCAAAACCTGGAGTAACCAGGTCAGGGATTACGCCGTTAAATCCCTGAATAATGAAGACGCCCTGAGCATGGCGGCCATTCCCATGAATGGGCCGGGAATTGATCAGTACATCAATGCCGATGCGCTGATGAGCCCGGGCTCGATCATGAAGCTGGTCACCACCTACGCCGCACTGGAAATCCTGGGGCCGACTCATCACTGGAATACAGATTTCTACACCGATGGCCAACTGGCGGGCAGCACACTGGACGGTAACTTCTATGTGCAATTCGGCGGCGACCCGAAACTGACCCTCGAGCGTTTGTGGAGCACCCTCCGGGAACTCCGCGGCATGGGCATCACCACCATCAATGGGGATTTGGTCCTTGACGGCAGCTACTTCGAAATTGCCGGAGGACTGCCGAAGTTCAATGACAACGGGGACAACCCCTATGCGCCGTTCCTGGTAGAGCCTTCAGGCGTGCTCACCAACCTGAACCTGATACATTTCCAGGTTCGTGCCGACGAGCGGGGTACCCAGGCCTGGAGTGCCCCGGCCCTGAACGACGTGGTCATCGATAACCGTGTGACAGCGACCGCTGAGGGCCCCTGCCCCTCCCGCCGGGGCTTTACCTGGAAACCTGTATTCCACGCTGACCAGCGGGTCACCGTTCGTGTCACCGGAGAATTGCCCCAGGGTTGCCGCACTACCGCGTATCTATCACTATTGCCACACGAACAGTACACGGCTTCACTGATTCGATCCCTGCTTTCCGAGATGGGCATTACCCTGGCCGGGGACAACATCACCGGCACCACACCCGACGATGCCCGCCTGATGCTGAGAACGACCTCTCCGGACCTGGTCACCATGGTGAGGGATATTAACAAGTGGAGCAGCAATGTGATGGCCCGCCAACTGTTGCTGACCATCGGTGCGGAAAACCGTCAGGAAAACGAGCACGATGACCGCGTTACCGGTATCCGGGTGATTTACGATTGGCTGGAGAACAAAGGCGTTAACACGGCCGGCATGGTCATTGATAACGGTGCCGGGCTGACCCGCCATGGCAGGATTACCGCTCGCCAGGGTGCCCAGATCCTCCAGCATGCCTGGAACAGCCCTTTCTCGGCGGATCTGATGGCGTCCATGCCTCTGATCGCGATGGACGGAACCATGGCCAGGCGTTTGCGAAACGTTGGCATGGATGGTCTGGGCAGGATCAAAACCGGCTATCTGGAGAACGTCCGCTCCATCGCCGGTTACACCCGGGATGAAAGCAACACTACCTGGGCCGTGGTGGGTATGGTAAACACCGACCCCGCCTGGAATGGTCAGGCCGTACTTGACCGCATTCTCTACTCCCTGCACTTCAAACCACCGGTCGGCACGACGCTCTCCAAAGCAGACGGTGGCCCTGAAATACGCTAAAGGGCCACCTTTCCCATCTTTCTTGCCAACCTTTCATGGCCAAGACAGAACTGACTGCTAATCTTACCCGTAGCACCAACAGACACTCTGGATGAGAGCTTTAATGAGCAGCTCAGGAGTACCGCTGCATCCCGGGGTGTCGATCGTTCGGGTGGGGTAGTATTCCCCGTCCTTCACATGAGGGAGATAGTGCATGAACAAGCATACTTCGATATTAACCGCTACAAGCATCATCGGTATTGCGTTGGTGATGGGTGGCTGTGCCAGTTCTGGTGAACGGCCCGATGCGCAGCTGCAGACCGCAGAAGCCTCAATTCAGCAAGCCGTATCGTCAGACGCACGGGATTTCGAACCGGTTTTGCTTAATCAGGCACAGAATCGGGTTGCTGATGCAGAGGAACTCATTGAACAGGAAAAGTACATTGAAGCCGAACGCCTGTTGGAAAAGGCATCCGTAGATGCTCAGCTGGCCGGTGCAAGATCAGAATCAACCAAGGCAGAGCAGGCCGTTGAGGAGATCAACCGCAGCATTGAATCACTTCGTAATCGAATCGAACAACGCCAGTAACGGCCACAGCAGAGAAAGGAGATTGTTATGAACAAGCGCAACATGATTCTGAGCGCGGCTGTGGGCTTTTCCGTCTTCATGGCCGGCTGTGCGAGCACCCCGAAGGACAATGAGCAAATCAACGAGGCTCGGGCAATCTACGAGGAAATCCGCAACGATCCCAACGTTGCCCGCAGCGGCGACCGACAGTTGAGAAATGCGAGGGACCAGCTGTCACGAGCTGAGAACCTGCTGGAAGAAGGGGAAGAACTGGTCGAAATCGAACATGCAGCGTATCTCGCCAAGCGGCATGCAGAGATTGCACAGGAGCAAGGTCGCCGCGCGGCATTGCAGCAGGAAATCACTTCGGCTGAAGCCCGCCGCAAGGCACTCGAACTGGAGATGACTTCTGCGGAAGCTGCTCAGGCACGCCGCGAAGCCGAAATGCTTCGTGCACGCATGGAGGAAATGGAAGCCGAGAAAACGGACCGGGGCATGGTTCTTACCCTGGGGGATGTACTGTTTGACCTCAATCGTGCCGAGCTCAAGCCCGCCGGTGAGCAAACGATAAACCGCCTCGCGGACTTCATGTCAGAATATCCGGAACGCCGCGTTCGGGTGGAAGGCTACACCGACAGCACCGGGGAGGCTTCTTATAACCGGGATTTGTCAGAGCGACGCGCTGAAGCAGTGCGCGACGCCCTGGTAAATAAAGGCATCAGCTGGAGCCGGATCGAAACCCGTGGCTATGGTGAAGATTACCCGGTTGCCAGCAATGACACCTCGGCTGGCCGGCAACAGAACCGCCGTGTGGAAATCGTGATTTCCGACGAGAACGGGAATATTGAGGGCCGGCAATAAGTCCTCGTGACGGGGGCCGGCAGCCATACAGCCTCCGGCCCCGTCAGAGTCACCGATCGACGCCGCTCAAACAGTAAGATAACCTCCATCAGCGTTGATGCAGGCGCCGGTGGTATAGCTGGACGCATCAGACGCCAGGTACAGTACGGTACCCGCCATCTCACTCGGATCGGCCACCCGCTTCATGGGGATGTGCGCCATTGCCTGTTTCTTGATCGCGTCGTTGGTGGTCAGGGCACTGGCGAATTTGGTGTCCGTCAGCCCCGGCAGCAATGCGTTGACGCGGATCTTCTGTTGCCCCAGCTCCATGGCAAAAGACTTGGTCATGGAGATCACGGCGGCCTTGGTCACTGAGTAGATACCCTGGAAGTGGCCGGGATTCACGCCATTGACAGACGCCACGTTGACGATCGAACCCCCGCCGTTCTTTTTCATCAGCTGCGCACCGCGGGCACACATGAAGAAATACCCGCGAATGTTCACATCCACGGTTTTCTGGTAGGCGCCCAGGTCGGTGTCCTCCACCGGACCAAAATACGGGTTCGCCGCAGCGTTGTTGACCAGGATGTCCAGCCTGCCGTGCTCTTTTTCGATGTGCGCCCAGATATCCTCAATCTGGTCCATCTCGCCAATATGGCAGGCATACGCCTCCGCACTGCCGCCAGCATCACGAATGCTGCTGGCCACTGCCTCGCAGCCCTCGATCTTACGGCTGCTGCAGATCACGTGGGCCCCGTAATCCGCCAGGGTGCGGGCGACATTTTCACCAATGCCACGGCTGGCGCCCGTAACCAACGCCACTTTGCCTGTCAGATCAAACAATTCCTTACTCATACATTCACCTCAAATCGTTATCGGAAGGTCACCAGTGCGGGGTCCTCCGCTTCCAGATGACTGTAATTATTGAAAACCGCCAGGCTCCGACGGGCGCCGGAATAGAGGATGCGCGAAACGCTGGTATTGGCGATCACGTTGTTCATCTCCAGCGCCTTGTGGTCGCTCAGGTGCAACAGGTGCTGGGCAATCACGGCAATGGGTCCGCCGGAGGTGGACACCAGGGTATCGCCGCCATCAGCGTACTCGATCAGTTCGTCCAGCGCGGTGATGACACGGCTTCTGAAGGCCTCCCAGCTTTCGGTGTATTCATTGTCGTGATCACCACTGACCCAACGGGCCATCGCCTTCTCGAACGCCTGCTGGAAGGCGCGGGCGGGCTTGGGAAACGCCGCCAGATCCGTGGCCATTCGCTGCCGGTCCGCCCACTCCGGGCGCAGCCGTTCAACCACCTGCATATGATCAAACTCGTTCAGACCACTAACCGCCTGCATGTCCGGCAAGGCGTCACCATAACCACTGGCAATCGCTTCCACGGTTTCCCGGTGGCGCTCCATGTTGCCGCCAAATACGGCATCGGGGCGAACCTTGCCCGACAGCCAGCGGCCGAGTACCCGGCCCTGCTCCCAGCCACGGGGCGAGAGCTGATCGTAGTTATCCTTGCCGAAACTGGCCTGTCCGTGGCGGATCAGATAGATCGTTGCCATTACAGATCACTCGCTTCAATCAGCCGCTGGCAGCGCTTCTCAAGGTAATTGGCCGCATGACCAAAGGCCGCAAAACGCTTGTCTTTGGTCTGACCGTGATAGAAGCGGTAATAGATCTGCTGAACAATCACCGCGAGACGGAACAGCCCGTAGATCTCGTAGAAATCGAAGTTATCGGCTTTGAAGCCCGACTTCTCCATGTAATATTCCACCACTTCCTTACGGGTCAGCATGCCCGTACGATGAGTCGGCTGCCGGCGCAGCATCTGGAACGGCCCCTCGTCGTCCGCCTCAATCCAGTACGCCAGGCTGTTGCCCAGATCCATCAGTGGATCTCCAATGGTGGCCATTTCCCAGTCCAGTACGCCGATCACTTCAAACGGGTTATCCGGATTCAGCACCACGTTGTCGAAACGGAAATCGTTGTGGATGACGACCTGGGCGATGTCCTCAGGCATCTTGTCATTGAGCCAGCTCATCACGGACTCAAAATCACCCACGTCTTCGGTACGGGCCTTGCGGAAACGGTCGCTCCAGCCACCAATCTGACGCTGGACATAACCGGCGCCCTTCCCCAACTTGTCCAAGCCCGCGGCTTTCGCGTCCACCCGGTGCAGGTCAACCAACTTGTCGATCACATTGAGGCAAAGCTTGCGGGTATCCGTTTCGCTCAGCTCAAAGTCCTTTGGAAAATCCTGACGCAGGATGATGCCCTTCAGACGCTCCATCACATAGAAGTCACACCCCAGAACGTCATGATCGTCACAGATCGCCACAATGTTCGGCACGTAGGGATACACCGGTTTCAGCGCATCCATTACCTTTGCCTCCCGCAGCATATCGTGGGCGGATTTGGCGATCTTGCCGAACGGAGGTCGACGCAATACGTAGGAACGATCGCCATAATCCACCTGATAGGTCAGGTTAGAGGCACCGCCAGGGTACTGGCGGATATCGGGCTCACCTTGCAGATCCGGAATGGCCTGCTTCATAAAGCGGTCAACGGCGCTGACGTCCAGTTTCTCGCCTTCGCGGATGTCCACGGCCTGGTCGATCTGGGTCATTCAGGGCTCTCCTGTCGTTTTTTCAATACAAGCGGTTCATCAGTACAGGTACCAACAGCGGCGCTTACGCCTTACTGCCACCCATCTTGTTCATCCAACGTTTGCTTTCCTGGTGCATCAACCAGTCAAAGGCCCACGGTGCATGGCGCTTGAGCATCCACATACGACGCTCCTTGGCGTGGGGAAGCACCCAGAAATTCTTCTCTTTGACGGAACGGACAATATCCTCAGCGACATCATCCGCTGTGATACTGGAGCGCTTCATCAGTTTGTTCACATTCTGCTGGATACCAGGAATATCCGATCGCATGCTGCTGGTCAGATTGGTCTGGAAAAACGCCGGACACACGCAACTCACATGAATCCCGGAATCCCTCAACTCCTGGCTCAGCGTCTCGGACAGGGCAATAACCCCGGCCTTGGTAACATTGTAGCTGTCCATCAACGGCGCCAACATGAGCCCGGCCATGGATGCCACATTCACAAACGCTCCAAAGCCCTGCTGTTTGAATTGCGGTGTAAACGCCTTGCAGCCACGGACCACGCCCAGTACGTTGATGTCCAGAATCCACTCCCAGTCGGCCATGGTGGTGTCCTCGATGGAGCCCGCAGAGGCAACACCGGCATTGTTCACCACCACATCGACACCACCCCACTTCTTGACCAGATCGTCACGGACCTTCTCGAAATCGGTCAGCCTGCGGACATCACACTCAACAAAATAGCCTTCGCCACCGGCGGCGTTGATCTCTTTCTCAACGTCAACGCCCTGCTCCGGGTTGATGTCACCGATACAGACCTTGGCCCCTTCTTTGGCATAACGCAGTGCAATTGCCCGGCCCAGGCCGCTGGCCCCACCTGTGATAAATACTCTTTGTGTCATGTGTGTTCTCACCGTTGTTATTGAGTTTGGATATTTTGCTTTGGTGCATGAGCTGGTGCCTGGTCGGCCCTTCCAAAACACGCTGTGGATACGTCCCTGTACGCTGTGCTCCGCCATCCATGGCTCCGCAACGTTTTGGAAGGGCCGACCAGGCACCAGCTCCCCGACATCTCAGTAAGCTGTTCGTCAAGCCCTATGGTTTTGGCAAACTTCGATTCGATAAATAGCTCCGTCGAACCCGACTAATTCTCGCCGTCGTTGAACCCCGAATCCCACTCCGCAGTCCGAAGGGGACGGCGGGGCGGTGTTTCTGAAAATTTGCGGAGCCATGGATGGCGGAGCAGAAGCGCCACAGGGATGTGCCGAAGGAGCGGTTTTCAGAAACACCGCCCCGCCGGCCCCCTACGCCCAACTCAAAGGCTGGGGGCGATCCAACCCAAGGCTCAGGACTTGTACTTGCGAAGCTCCAGGCGAGCCACCATAGCCCGATGAACCTCGTCCGGCCCATCGGCCAGCCGCAATACCCGAGCATAGGCGAACAATTGCGTCAGAGGGAAATCATCGTCGCTGACACCAGCGCCACCGTGAATCTGAATCGCCTGATCCACAATAGTCTGCAGCATGGACGGAATTACCGCCTTGATCATGGAAACTTCCTGAAGAGCACCGCCGATACCCTTGGTATCCAGCGCCCAGGCACATTTGAGAGTCAACAAGCGGGCCTGCTCAATCGACATGCGGGCATTGGCGATAATGTCCGGATTACCGCCCAGTTTCGCGATCGGGCGACCAAAGGCTTCACGGCTGGTTGCACGCTTGATCAGCAATTCCAGAGTGCGCTCAGCGGCACCGATAGCGCGCATACAGTGATGAACACGGCCCGGTCCCAGACGGCCCTGGGCGATTTCAAAACCACGGCCGGGGCCGGCAATAAAGGCACTTTTCGGCAAACGGACATTCTCGAAAGAGACAACACCGTGGCCGTAGGGCTCGTCGTATTCACCAAATACCGGCAGCATGCGTTCAATCTTCACGCCCGGGGTATCCAGCGGCACCAGAACCATGGAGTGGCGGCGGTGCTTCTGGGCATCCGGGTCGGTCAGGCCCATAAAGATGGCTACCTTGCAATCCGGGTGACCAATGCCGGTACTCCACCATTTTCGGCCGTTGAGGACTACTTCATCACCTTCAACAATGGCGGTGGCTTCCATGTTGGTCGCGTCGGAAGAGGCAACCGCCGGCTCGGTCATACAGAAAGCAGAGCGGATCTCACCGCTTTGCAGTCGCGGCAGCCACTCGGCTTTCTGCTCTTCGGAGCCGTAATGGATCAGCACTTCCATATTGCCGGTGTCCGGCGCATTGCAGTTGAAGATTTCCGGAGCAATGAAACTGCGGCCGGTTTCTTCGGCAATCAGAGCGTAATCGGAATTAAGTAGGCCACAACCGTGTTCTTCGTCCGGGAAGAACATGTTCCACAGGCCCTGAGCTTTGGCCTTTTCCTTCAGTTCCTTGATGATGGGCAGCACCACCCAGCGGTTATCCAGAGAAGCCAGCTCCCGGTGGTACTGCTCTTCAATCGGGAATATCTCATCCTTCATGAATTGCTTCACGCGGTTGAGGTAATCCTGGCCCTTTTCGGAAATACTGAAATCCATCGTCGTACCCTCATTGGTTGTGCACTATCCCACCAGTCTATGATCCAATACACTATTACGCGACTGAATTATTCTTATCATTTATTATTAGTCATACTTATTCATGGATCGGTAAAATTATGGCCCTGAATCGGCTGGATCTTAATCTTCTGCACGTTTTTGACACCATCTATCGGGAAGGTAGCCTCACTCGTGCGGCCAAGGCGCTGCACCTGACACAACCGGCCGTCAGTCATTCACTGTCCCGGTTACGGGAGCATTTTGATGATCCCCTGTTTACCCGTCAGGGTAACCAGATGATTCCCACGCCCCTGGCCCGGCGATTCTTGGAGTCCATGCGACCCGGACTTACCCAGATTCAGGGTGCGGTTAACCAGTTCCATGCCTTCGATCCTGCCACCCAGCGCAAGACTTATTCCCTGGCCCTGCGGGATATTCTGGAATCGACCTTCCTGCCACAGCTCATGCAGCGGCTCGATCAGTACCCGGAGCTGGAAATCGTCAGCCAGCGGATTCCACGGCGGGATATGGAGACCCAACTGGCAGCCGGGAAGCTGGATTTTGCGGTGGACGTGCTGTTGCCAGTGAGCAATCAGACCGCCCACGAGCTGTTACGGCGGGATCGATTAGTGGTGCTGGCGAGAGCCGGGCATCCACTGACTGAAGGCGAGCTGACTATGGACAGGTATATTGCCGCCCAGCATGTGCTGGTGTCCTCACGTACAGAGGGCCCGGGGATTGAGGATTTCGAACTGTCGCGCCTGGGCGTGCAACGGCATATACGCCTGCGTTGCCAGCATTACTACGCAGCCTGCCGGGTCGTCGAGGGGACCGACCTGTTACTGACCATGCCGGAAACCTACGCGCGGATCATCGCTGAACGTGCAAACATAAGCATTCTTACGCCACCAGCAGACCTGCCCAGCCTGGATGTGCATCTATACTGGCACAAGGCCTATGAACGGGAACCCGCATTGATCTGGTTCCGCGAACAACTCCGACATATTGCCTGAGAGCGCCGGTCAGTAGGCGCCGACCAGGGCAAGGAACCCGAGGAACCCGGCGGTGGTGATAGCCATGGACAGTGCCACAATGCCAAATCCCCACCAGATAGCCGCACCATCGGAAACAGGCACATCATGCCCCCGTAAGGTGCGGTAGAACGCCCAGGGACCCAGAATAAACGCACCCACCACGGCGAACACCAGCCCGACACTGATGCCGGCAAACGTCCAGGTAGCCAGAACCGTTGCCCGGTCGGACACCTGATCCTGAACACCGTGACGTAACAAGAACTGCTTACAGAAAAACCAGATCAGCGCGAACAGGACAATGACAAAGACCAGTCCACCAACAATCGTAACAATGCGATACAGCAAGATGTAACCTCAATGACTAATAGTCCGGAAAATTAAGCAAAAATGGCTTTGCTCTGCGCATCAACGATGGGCTGGAAGGCAAATGAGAAGGAAAAAACAATCTCTCGCCACACGTACATTGTTCACATTTAGACTCATCAAACAGAACGGCAGGCCGGTTCACATCCTCTCCTTGACTGCCCTCTAACGAGCAAATTGAGTTTAGAATCAATAAACTTTTTCAACTATAGCCTCGAAGCCCTCCCTGGTAAAACGCCAATTATTCAAAACTCTGGCATCCCCAAACCACGAGACTACACTGACAGCTACAGTTCTATACGATTCAAGAAGCCAACAGGAGCTCGCGGAATGGCCCAGAAATCCCGAATCGCAATTACCCCCGGCGATGGTATTGGCCCTGAAGTTGTCGCTGAGGCCGTGCGTTGCCTGGAGACACTGCGCTCCACGCATAACCTGGACCTGGAATGGACCCGCTTTCCCTGGCCATCCCATGCCTGGCATGAGGAACATGGCGCATCCATGCCGGAAAACGCCCTGGAACAACTCAAAGCATTTGATGCCATCCTGCTGGGCGCGCTTGGCGATCCGGGGCCAGTAGATGATCCACAACGCTACCTGTTGCCTGACAGCATTTCACTGGCGCCACTGCTGGATATGCGCAAGGGGTTTGATCAATGGGTTTGTGAGCGGCCCGCACGGCTATTGCCGGGAGCGCGTCAGTACCTGGCCGATGAACGTGCCAAAGACATCGACATGCTGGTCATCCGGGAAAACAGCGAAGGCGAATACGTCAGTCAGGGTGGTCGCCTGCGCAAAGGTACCCCTGACGAAGTCGCCACACAGATGGAGGTGTTCACCCGTTACGCCACCGACCGGATTATTCGCTACGGATTTGAGCAGGCCCGCCTGCGCGCCGGCGAGCGGATGAAACAGGGGCGCACACGTCAGTTCAAAACTCTGGATGGCCGCACCTGCGAAAGCCAGGTTTGCATTATCACCAAGCGCAATGCCCTGCGCTACTGGGGTGATATGTACTCTGAGGCCTTTGAGGAGATCAGCAAAGAGTACCCGGATGTCGCCACCCATCATGAACTGGTGGATGCCGCCTGCATGAAGTTCGTGCAGTGTCCGTGGGCATTTGATGTCGTGGTTGCCAGCAACCTGCAGGGTGACATCCTGACGGATCTTGCCGCTGTGTTGTCCGGAGGCATGGGGGTTGCCCCTTCGTGCAACCTGAACCCCACCGACGCTTCGATGCCATCCATGTTTGAGCCAACTCACGGCAGTGCCCCCGATATTGCCGGCCAGGGACTGGCAGATCCCACGGCCATGCTGTTCACTACCGCACGCATGCTGGAGTGGCTGGGGCGTAAGGATCCGGCGGTGGCTGCTGCCGGCAAGACGCTGTTTGACGCCGTAGCGGCAGATCTTGCTGAGAACTCCGGAATGCAGCGCAGCACCCATGAAGTCGGCGCCGCGATCTGCCGTCGCCTTAAAGACAACTAATCTTTCTCATGCATTTGAAAAGCGTCTTTTTAGGGCTAGTCTGCAAGAGGGACTAAATTCACTTCGGGAGGTGCACCGTGACCGACCATAAAGGCAAGTTATCACCACTGCTGAAACAGGCGACTGGCATCACCGCAGCCAAGGGCGAAGGCGCTTATATCATTGACCCGGATGGCAGGCGCTATCTTGATTTCACCTCCGGCATCGGCGTCACCAGCACCGGTCATTGCCACCCGAAAATTGTAGAGGCGGCGCAAAAACAGGTCGCCACCATGATCCATGCCCAGGCCACCACGGTGATGAATCCACGCTTACCGGAATTGGCGGAGAAACTGGGAGAACTCACCCCGGATCCGCTGAATGCGTTTTTTTTCTCCAACGCCGGCACCGAAGTAGCGGAGGGCGCAATCCGTCTGGTGCGTCAGGCCACAGGACGCCCGAACATCATTGTCTTCCATGGTGGCTTTCACGGGCGCACCATGGGCTCGCTTTCGCTGACCACCTCCAGCGTCGGGCTCCGTGCCGGCGTTAGCCCGATGATGGGCGGTGTTGTCGTGGCCCCGTTCCCCCACGCCCACCACTACGGCTGGAATCTTGAGGACACCACCGATTTCTGCCTGCGGGAACTGGACCGGATCTTTGTCACCTATTCCGCACCCAGGGAAACCGCCGCCATGCTGATCGAACCGGTGCAGGGTGAAGGCGGCTATGTACCCGCCAATGCCAAGTTCCTGAAAGGCCTGCGGGAGCGCTGTGACAAGCATGGCATCATGCTGGTGTTCGATGAAGTTCAGGCCGGCTTTGGTCGCAGCGGTCAGTTCTGGGCCCACCAGCACTTTGGTGTGACGCCGGACGCCATCATGATCGCCAAGGGCCTGGCCAGCGGCTTCCCGATTTCAGCCCTGGCGGCATCGGAAGACACCATGTCCAAGGGCTGGCCAGGTTCCCAGGGTGGCACCTATGGCGGCAACGCAGTGGCTGCCGCCGCAGCCATTGCAACCATCGACGTTATCCGGGAAGAAGGCCTGGTCGAGAACGCCAACAAGATGGGCAAGCGTCTTTGGGACAGCCTCCATAACCTGAAGAACGACTATCCGGACATGGCGGACGTTCGCGGTATGGGCCTGATGGTGGGCGTGGAAATGCGCCGGGACAACGCTCCGGACGGTGACCGTGCCGGCAGGATTCTCAAGGAATGCGAGAAGCGCGGCTTGTTGATGCTGCGCTGCGGCCCCTACCAGGAGATCGTACGCTGGCTGCCGCCGCTGATCGTCAATGAACAACAGATTGATGAGGCGGTGAGCGTCTTTGAGGAAGCCCTGAAGGCAACCGCCTGATCAGTCCGACAACGCGGATAACGTCAAAGGGGCCGCTGAATCCGGCCCCTTGCAGACACTTCCCCGATTACTCTGCCATCACAAACTCAAGCCGACCGGGAGCCACCCGGACGTCCATGGGCACCAGTCCGAACATACGCTGGGCAAGGTCTGTGTCATCCAATCTGTAGACTGGCATGGTTTCCAGCATTTGCGCCACTACCCGCATGACGTTGTCGGTCACCGGCTTGAGTTCGCCTTTGAACAACGGTGAATCAATACTGCTCTCGAGCAGCTGCAGGCGACGGATATAAACCGCCCGTTCCTCGGCATCATAAACCGGCGCTCCTTCCACTTTTAACGCCAGATTCACCGGGAGTTTGGCCATCAGGGCGTTGAGTGCCACCTGGCCTTTGAGATCTATTACGGCCACGTCCCGGCCGTCGGGCCCCAGGGTGATGTCGGCATCACTCAGGCTCAAGCTTAACGGCGAACCACTTTTCAATTGTTCCCGGTCAAAAGTGGTGACGACATCCTGAAGATGGCGTTCCAGAGTGCCTTCCGAGATCGAGTACGGTGACAGCGTGGCACAACCGCTGATGAGGCTGACTGCCAGAATGAGGACGGCCGGCAATACGGACGATCGCTTCAAAAGCATGGATTTTTCTCCGGAATGATCAAGATTACGACGACCTAGCCTAAGCCATCCCGAGCACAGAGTAGGTTAAGACTTCGTTAGAAAGGATCACTCATTCTCTGCGTGAACCTCCACATGAGGCGTCAGGTCATCGCCCACGATGACCTTCAGCAGTATCGGTTGGCAGCAGACCTGGCAGTCCTCAACATACTCCTGCTCCGGCACTGAGGGGTCGACGCTGATATCCAGCGTCTCCCAGCAGTACGGGCACTGAATGAGAACCGAGTCCAGGGCTGACATATCCACCTCAGAACTGTTGCTTGGCCATCCACGGTATAATCCGGTCGAAGGCTTCTTCCAGCTTCTCGCAAGTGGTGGAGAAGCTGATTCTGACGGCATTGGTACAGTGCTCGCCAAAGGCATCGCCAGGAACCACGCATACACCGGTTTCCTTCAACATTCGCAACGCCAGGTCAGAGCCATCCACATGGGGCGGCAGATCCGGGAACGCAAAGAATGCACCGCCTGGTTTGTAACCGGTCATATGGGGCGTCTGATCGATCAACTCCGTCACCTTGTCACGGCGCTCCCGGTAAATGTCCACCATATCCTTGACGCACTGCTGGTCACCGGTCAGTGCCGCGACCCCGGCAAACTGGGATGGCGTGTTGGCCACCGAGGTGGTGAACATATGATAGCGACGCAGGGACTTGATGGCTGCCTGGCTCGAAATGACCCATCCGATCCGTAGCCCTGCCATGCTGTAGGTTTTGGAAAAACTGCTGATACACATGATGTTATCCAGGTCCATCGAACAGTTCAGTACGCTGGCAAAGTCGTCATCGTCAAAAATCAGGTGATCGTAGACCTCATCCGAGTAAACCTGAATCCCGCGGTAAGCACATTCTTCCAGAATGGTCTCCACCGTACTGCGGGGATAGACCGCTCCAGTGGGATTGTTCGGGTTGTTGAGGATCAGGGCAAAGGTTCGGGCGCCCATGGCTCGGATCACTTCGTCCGGATCCAACTGATGGTTATTCTCGGCACGCGTGGGGACAAACTTGACCTCGCCGCCATTCATGCGGATCAGTGGGGCATAGAGCAGGAACGACGGATCGGTCACGATAAACTGTCGCCCGGGTGCCGATGTGGCGGAGATAGCCAGGTACATCGCCTCCGTGGCACCACTGGTGATCAGGATATTATCCCGGGTCAGCCGCCGGTTATAGCGCTTGCCGTAATAATCGCGCAGAGCCACCAGTAGTTCAGGCAAACCTGCGTCCATGGTGTAACCGGTTTGCCCGGCATTCAGGGCGTCGATGTAGGCATCGATAATATGCTTGGGTGTTGGCAAGTCAGGCTGACCAATGGACAGATGAATCACATCCTTCATGGTGGCCGCCATATTCACCATGCGACGAATGCCGGGGACCGGAACTGCCTGCATGGCGGGGTTCCAACTGGCCTTGCTCTTGCGATACTTCACTTTCCGGGGCTTGGTCTGGCCAGTTTCGTTGTTGGCGGCTTCGGCCATAAAAACACCTCCTGCAAACAAGGCAAAAAAAAGAAGCTACTCATGCAGGTTAGTCAGTAAAGATGGGGCCGACAAGGCATAACAACAGAAAGATTCAGGGTCCGGAGCACCAGTCACTGCCCGGCCCCTGAACGCCCCCATTTCAGCATCTCAGGTTGACCGTCCGCCACCCGCGAACCAGACTGTACAAGGTTGGATCGTAACGCCTTACCAAGCGTTCCAGCTCCCCCCAAAAGAGTGTTCAGGTGAGTGGAGGACAGATGACAAAACACAGCAAACCGGTTGTAACCGTTCTGACTGCCCCGGACGAGCAGGAACCGCCCGGAATGGATGCTCTACGGGCCAGGGCCACCGTACGGTTTGCCTGTGACGAGCCTACTCTGAGGGATACCCTGCCCGGCACCGATGTAATGATGGTCACGGACTTTCGCACTGAAGCCCTCGAAGCCGCATGGCCTGCGGCGGATAAACTTCAGTGGATACACGCCACCAGCGCCGGCGTCGATGCGCTGATGTTTCCTGCGCTGATCAACGGCGCTGTCACGGTCACCAACGCCCGGGGCATTTTTGACCGAACCATAGCGGAATATGTGCTCTGCACCATTCTGATGTTCGCCAAGGACTTCCCCCGATCCATTCGCCTGCAGATGGACCACAAGTGGCAGCATCGGGACACAGAGCGTGCACAGGGCAATCAGGTGCTTGTAGTGGGCGCCGGTTCCATCGGTCGCCAGATCGCTCGCCTGGTCAGCGCCATTGGCATGAAACCCCACGGCATCGCCCGCAGGGCCCGCCATGACGACCCCGACTTTGTCGCCGTTCACAGCAACGACGACCTGTTTCAACAACTGGCGCTGGTGGATTACGTGGTAATCGCCGCCCCCCTGACGCCCCAGACCGAAGGCCTGTTCGACAGCAAGGCGTTCAAAACCATGCGCCCTCACGCCCGGCTGATCAACATCGGCCGCGGCCCCATTGTGAAGACCGATGACCTGGTCGAGGCACTGCGCGATGGCGAAATCGCTGGCGCAGGCCTGGATGTGTTCGAGGAAGAACCGCTACCGGAAGATCATCCACTGTGGGACATGGAAAACGTCATCATGACAGCCCATATGGCCGGAGACTTCATCGGCTGGAAACGCGCCCTTACCGACCAGTTCCTGGAGAACTTTGATCGCTGGCATGGTGGTGAGGAGCTGTTCAATCTGGTGGACAAGGAGCTTGGGTACGCCGGGAGCAAGTAGTCGGGTCCGGAGCGGGCGGAAAGGTCGGATTAGCCACAGGGGTAATCCGACCAAACCTAACGAACTACCGACTATTACTAGCCGCAAATTGACTTTGCAACGGCAACAAATCAAACACCCGCTCCGGGTTATTCGGGTCCACTAATTCCGTCGACGACTTATAAACCCTCGGAGTGGTGTAAAGCAGCTTCAGCGCCGTGCTATGGGGCATCGCCATATACCGCTCGCCGTGATTCTCCTCCAGCCACTTCCGCACACGCGGCGCCATGTTATGCCCCATTTTCGGAAAGAAATGGTGCTCCACATGGTGACTGAACCGGAAGTGCAACCGATCCAGAACCGGATGGCTGCGCAGGCTCATGGAGTTATCCAGCGGATTATTGGTGGCCGTCTGCGGACGCAGGAAGTGATTGGTGAGGATATACCCTTGCCCCAGGGCGTTGGCCACCATGAACGGTACCAACACCGTAAACAGCGCCAGCGGACCGGATATCACCGCGAGTACAGCCCACGCCGCCATGCAGTAAAAGGTCTGACGAATCGCCTTGCGACGATCCAAACCCTGGAACTGCTTGCGCCGTTTGGCCTGGAACCACAGCACCAATTGCGCATGGAACGTGAATGAATAGGTCAGGAAGAGATAGCTGTACCAGGTGCCTGACCCCGGCGCCAGCTTGGTGAACTTCTTCTGCTTGGGATCGGCTTTGTAGCGGCGCATGGTACCGAAACTGTCCGGATCCGAATCACCGGTATTGGTATTGCCGTGATGCACCACGTTATGCCACTTACGCCAGAACTCCGGCGGCACAATCATCGGCCCGAACCCCAACCAGCCAAAGAAATTCTGCCAACGCTTGCTCATACCCAGCGCCCCGTGCAACACCTCATGGGCCAGCAGCGCCTGACAGCCAATGGTGTGCCCCACCACCAGCCCAAGCCCCAGATTTGCATACCAAGGCAGCCCCGCCAGCAGAATCGTCGCAATCCCACCCCAGATAATCAGCTGCAACGGCAGAAACCAGATCACCCGCCAGGTCTGCGCCTGAAACGTATCCGCCGGCAGCTCCTTCTTCATCCTGTCCCGAAGCTCGCGCTCATCGGGTTTTCCAAACACGGCATTTCCCATTGAATCGGGCTTAACAGCAGCGTTCATTCGTCACCTTCATTCTGAAAACACAATCGTTCAGCACGCCTCTTTGCATTTGAGCGTACATGTGTGAGCCGAATTTACAGAAAGAAAGCCCCAATGACAATGGCATTAAGATGAATATTTTGTGATTAGTAGAACGTTTGCGCACACATGTACCGAAAAATAAGAAAAGCTGTAACCATAGCCGAAGGTGCCGGGCGGGCAAGCCTTCCTTGGGATATCTTTGGCCATGGATGGCCAAAGCGAAGCGCACATGGATGTGCTCGTAGCGGTCCCAAGGAAGGCTTGCTCGCCCGGCACTCTCTCCCAAGCCAGAGAGCAAAAAAAACGGGAGCCCAAAGGCTCCCGCTTCATAACAAACCGAAAAAAGCTGAACGTCAGCTACCAGACAACGACTGATCCGAAGGATCAATCTCCATCTGCTGAATCGCAATCACCGCCTGAGTCCGATTCCGAACCCCCAGTTTCCGGAACACCGCCGTAATATGCGCCTTAATGGTCGCCTCCGACACATCCAGATCATACGCAATCTGCTTGTTCAAAAGCCCCTCGGCCAACATACCCAGCACACGGAACTGTTGCGGCGTCAGCGACGCCAGTTTCTCGGAAAAATCCGTCATATCCGAATGCATCTGCTCGATCTTGTCCGCCACACCCTGCGGCAACCAGACGTCCCCTTCCAGGACCGCCTGAATCGCCTCGGTAATGGTAGGTAGAGGCGCCGACTTCGGAATGAACCCTGACGCCCCGTAGTCGATCGAACGGCGCATCACCTGCATCTCCTCCGAGCCCGACACAACCACCACCGGCAACCCCGGATACTGCCCGCGCATAAACACGAGCCCCGAGAAGCCATGGGCACCCGGCATATTGAGATCCAGTAACACCAGATCCGCATCCGGATGCGACTCCACCGCCGCCTGCAGCGCCTTGATGCTGTCGACCTCGACTGTTTCCGCATCAGGAACCGCCTGGCTGACCGCCTGCTTCAATGCTGCACGGAACAGCGGGTGATCATCGGCGACGATAATGGTTTGTGTCATTCAACAGATTCCTCGCAGGTTACACGACCTGATCTCAAACAGGCCTTACTTGTTCTCACGACCGCTGATCAGGTCATCCACCACGCCCGGGTCCGCCAGTGTGGAGGTATCACCCAACTGATCGTGCTCGTTCGATGCAATCTTACGCAAAATACGGCGCATAATCTTGCCAGAGCGGGTCTTGGGCAGTCCAGGCGCCCACTGAATCACATCCGGAGACGCAATGGGACCGATTTCCTTGCGTACCCACTGAACCAACTCCTTCTTCAGCTCGTCCGACGGCTCCTCACCGTGAACAAGGGTCACGTAGACATAAATGCCCTGCCCTTTGATCTCGTGAGGGTAGCCTACCACAGCCGCCTCGGCGACTTTATCGTGGGCCACCAGCGCGCTCTCGACCTCAGCAGTACCCAAACGGTGACCGGATACGTTCAGAACGTCGTCCACGCGACCGGTGATCCAATAATAGCCATCCTCGTCACGACGGGCGCCGTCACCGGTGAAATACATGCCCTTGTAGGTGCTGAAGTAGGTCTGCTTGAAGCGCTCGTGATCACCGTAGATAGTGCGCATCTGGCCCGGCCAGCTGTCCAGGATAACCAGGTTGCCCTCGGTCTTGCCTTCAAGAACATTGCCATCGTTATCCACCAGCGCCGGCTTAACACCAAAGAACGGCACGGTGGCGGAACCGGGCTTCAGATCAACGGCACCCGGTAACGGCGAAATCAGGATGCCACCGGTTTCAGTCTGCCACCAGGTATCCACAATCGGGCACTTGCTGTTGCCGATCACGCGATAGTACCACTCCCAGGCTTCCGGGTTGATCGGTTCACCCACGGAACCCAGCAGACGCAGGCTGTCACGGGTGGTGCCGTTCATGCAGGACTCGCCCTCGGCCATCAGGGCACGGATGGCGGTGGGCGCCGTGTAGAGGATGTTCACTTTGTGCTTATCCACCACCTGGCCCATCCGTGAGGTGTCCGGGTAATTGGGCACGCCTTCAAACAGGACCGTAGTGGCACCGTTGGCGAGCGGGCCGTACAGGATATAGCTGTGGCCGGTCACCCAGCCGAAGTCAGCAGTACACCAGTAGACGTCGCCATCGTGATAATCAAACACATATTCGTGGGTCATGGAGGTATAAACCATGTAACCACCGGTGGTGTGCAGGACCCCCTTCGGGGCGCCAGTGGAGCCAGAGGTGTACAGCATGAACAAAGGATCTTCCGCGTTCATGGGCTCCGCAGGGCAGTCTGTTGAAGCGCTTTTCATAAGCTCTTCATAGCTCTGGTCACGGCCATCTTTCCAGGGCACATCGCCGCCGGTGCGCTTGACCACAATCACCTTGTCGACATTAGCGTTGGCTTCATTGTTCAGTGCCGCATCGACGTTCTTTTTCAGCGGAATCTTGCGGCCGCCGCGCACACCTTCGTCGGCGGTAACCACAAAGCGTGATTTACCGTTGGCAATACGGGCGCCAAGGGCCTCGGGCGAAAAACCACCAAAGACAACAGAGTGGATAGCACCAATCCGAGCACAGGCCAGCATGGCAACGCCCGTCTCAACAATCATCGGCATGTAGATAGTGACCACATCGCCTTTCTTCACACCCTGCTCTTTCAGGACGTTGGCGAACTTGCAGGTTTCTTCATAAAGTTCGCGATAGGTAACGTTACGGGAATCGGCAGGGTCGTCACCTTCGAAAATAATCGCCGTCTGATCGCCACGCTTCTCCAGATGGCGGTCCAGACAGTTGGCGGAGGCGTTCAATTCGCCATCTTCAAACCACTTGATGGACAGGTTATCGTAGTCGTAGGTGGTGTTCTTGACCCGTGAAAACGGCTTGATCCAGTCGATGCGCTTGCCGTGCTCACTCCAGAACGCATCCGGGTCCTGAATGGACTGGCGATACATTTCCTCGTACTGATCACGGTTCAGCAGCGCGCGTTTGGCCACCTCCGGACTCACCGGATAAACGTGCTTCTCAGTCATTGTGCTCCCCCTTTAGTTTAGAGTCTGTTGTCATTATCGGTTTTGTAATGCAGAGAGTATCGGGCGCCCTGGCCCTGAAGACGGATAGCTGTAGTTCAACATGTGTGCCACTACACAATGAATTAGACTAACGTCCTAATGTGACTGAACTTTTCTACGAGATAGCCGCTAAACCCATATATTTACTACGGGTAATCACGTTATATGAGAGCCCAGATAATAAGGATAGTCCTGTCACAATGAACCGCAAGGTATCGAAATGAGGAGGCAGGGAGGCAAAAAGAGAAAGACACCCGGTTGTCGACCGGGTGCCTGGCAGAACATCAAGCAGCTTTCTTGCGCGCTTTCGCACTGCGAAGACTGTACAGCTTACGCTCCTTCAAGGCGTACTGATTCAGCCCCGAAAGATGGATCTTGCGCAAGTAGTGTGACCAGTCAATCCGGCCGGCATCCACCGGGAATAGCGACTGGTCCCGCTCCCCCATCCTGGACGCAAGAGCCTGCAAGGAGTCATTGCGGAAGATATAGTCTGGTGCGGTGTAGAAACCAAAAATCGTTGCCAGGGACCGGCTGGTGTCCAGGTTTCGCAGCATTTTAAGCTCACGGTTCTGACCCAGCATGCGCATAACCCGCGCGGTAATGCTCAACGGCACCCGCATGCCACCTACCACTGCATCGAACAGTTTGCGATTCACCGCGATGAAGGGCTTGCTCGGCTGACGGTAAAACAACTGCTCATAGGCCGCATAGTTGGCCTTGGACTCGGCCATCAGGTGATCAATGAACTCGCCCAGGGAAATGGGATTACTGCTGCCGCTGCAACACTGGTAAATCCTGCGCTGCGGCACCTCAGCCAGTGCCTCTGCAAGAGACAGAATGATGGCGTTGGCGACCATGTCCACCGGAATCACGTCGACGATACCGCTGCGCTTGCCCGGGAAGAGCGTGACTTTCTCGCGGGCATAGGCAAGGATTATGGCATCGGCCACTTTGATACCTTCAATCCAGCCCGGAGCAGGTTCTTCCAGAGCACTTTCGATGATGGACGGTCTGACAATGGTCAATGCACGCCGATCCAGCGCCTTCATCAACAATTGCTCACCCAGCCATTTGGTAAAGGTGTAGGTATCACTCCAGCCGTAGCGGTTGGCTTCCTGAATACCCAGATCAACCAGTTTCTTTTCCAGAACTTTACCGGAGTATCGGGAACGGACGTCGGCGATCTTGTCCTCAAGAAGCCTGACCAGCTCCTCTATCTCATAGTAACCGGCGGTGCTGCGGGGAATGCTTTCGCCGGCAGGTTTAATCACCGACTCCGTCACCTGACCGGAATTCTTGCCATTCACGTAGCAGGTGGACACCTGAATCACCGCCATCTTCCTGTTTCGCCGCGCCAGTTCAACCACGTTGTTCAGGCACAGGGTGTTGATGGTGAGCGCCTTATCCAGTTCTTCACGGAAATTCACACTGGCTGCGGAGTTGACGAATGCATCCGCTTCGTTTGCAAGTGCGGCAAAGCGCTCAGGCGTCAACCCGAAGCGGGGCTTCGTCACTTCGCCGGTAATACAGTGAACCCGCTCTTCAATGAATGTCTCGAAGGCGTCGTTGTCTTCCTGACGCAGCCTCTCAAACACCGAGGAGGTTGCGATTTCATGAAAGAACCGATCACGAGCGTTCGGGTGCCGTTTGTTGCCCCGGATCAATAAATGAATACCACCGATATCGGGAACTGCACGAATGAGTTTTTCCAGAACCACCTTGCCCAAAAAGCCAGTCGTGCCCGTCACAAGGACGTGCTTGCCTCGCAACTGCTCAAGAACGGTTGAAGATAACTCTGATGTTTGAAGCTGTTGAACCATGCCGGGAACTCCTTCTCAAATAATCTGTGGCCATGAACTCGATTTTCGTGGCCGTCCACACCTTCCGGTTACAACAAAATAGGAAGCACTTGAATAGCCACTGCATTTAGCGGGCCACTATCCATAAAAAACGAGATTGATAATTACACGACTGCGATGAAACTGCGGTGACATACAGCAAAGTTACGCTACAAAAAGCAACAATGATATGACAATAAATTCAGGATTCGGGTTATCCGCAATGGAAAGGAGAAAAGGGTCAGGAGCGGTCCTTGTCAGCCGCTGACAAGGAGCGTAACAGCTGGTCCAGCGAGATGTCTGAGGGTTGCTCCTTCAGCGCCCTAACCAACTGATCCTGCTCACCAAAACTTCCCCGGTCATAAAACGGAGACGGTGGCTCAGGGGGGCCGTCAATCGCCGCGCCCCTGTTAGCGGGGGAGGAAATTACCCGATCTGCCAGATGACGGAGATGATCAGAAAAATGCTGGCGCTGAGATTCGGACAGTCTCTCCCACTCTATAGACGCAAGCCCGATCTGAATAATCTCGATGGTAGTCTCATCCACGGTGCGCCCCAGCAGTGCAAATAAACCGTTGAATGCTTCATATCGTAGCAACGCATCATGCTTTTCCCGAGCCAGCAGCTCACCCAACGCCTCTACCAGTTCCAGGCTTCCTGCCTTCGCACTGGCAGGGTGTGCACTGTCTATTTCAGATTGCTTCTTTTTCTGCAGCGGCGTCCTGCGGGAAGCCTCGTACCAGTATGCGGCAATGCCCGCCTTACGCGGACTCACCTGACCAAGTCGCAGGTGAAGCATATCCGCAAGAGTGTGAAACTGCCGGCAGGAGGGGTCCGATTCGGGCATCAGCGCAACAGGCCGCTGGTTCAACACAGACTGGCGCAGGGTCTCATCCCGGCATACCGCTCCCAGGTAATGGAGCGCAAGTCCCAGATGACGTTGTGCCGCGGAATCCAGGCGCTGAAAAACGGAACGGGCCTGACTGGCACCCTGGGCCATATTGACAAGCACACTGGGCACTCTCTTATAGCCACGCCGCTGGAGCACCTTGATCAGCGAAAAGGCATCCGTCAGCGACGCCGGGTCCGGAGTCACCACAACACAGGCCAATTCGGATGCGGCGATCATATGCAGACCGACGGCCTGCAGACCCGCAGCGGTGTCGGTAATGACAAAGTCGTACCGGCTTTCCAGCCGGTGCAGGGCTTTGAGAATATCCACGCTCGCCCCGGCATCCATGTCAAGGCACTCCTGCACACCGGAAGCGCCCGGGACGATGTGCAGTTCATGGTCCACGGCCATAATGACATCGTCCAGGGAACATTCACCGGAAACCACATTGGCCAGGGTTTTACGGGGATACTGCCCCAGCATGATGCTGATATTCGCCAGATCCGTGTCGCCGTCCAGCAGCAGAACACGATGACCTGCCCTCGCGAGGGTCAGCCCGAGGTTCAATGCCACGGAGGTTTTCCCCACACCACCTTTACCGCCGGTAATTGCGACCGTTCGGGGTTGGTTCACTTTGTGCTTAACACCTCGGGTAGCTGTCATCGCGTGTTAAAGGTTTCCCTGGATTCTGTAAAAAACAGCGCTTATAACCTGTCCAAATTCTACACATATCACAAATTGGTGAATACGATGTTTAAAAAACCACCAATAGCAGTTTAATAAATCCACATTATTGTCTAAGCTCCTGATGAACAAGAATAATGAACATGTCGCTAGAATACAGCGACTCCTGGCGCTCACAGGTAGCCTATGCAAACAGCCCCAGACATACAGTTACCAAGCCTTCCGGAGGTCACGCTGAGAGCGCTGGAAGCCTGTCACCAGGACGACAGTTACCGCAAGATCAGTGATATTGTTTCCACCGACACCGCGCTGGCCAGCCGCGTGCTTGCAGTTGCCAATTCCGCACTTTACGGCCCTGCCACCCAACTACACTCAATAGACCAGGCCCTCTTGCGCTTGGGCACTCACCGCTTTCAAACCCTGTTACTGACCGCGGCCCTTCGCCAGATGCTACTCGAGCTGGGCGCGGATCAATGGCAGCAGTTGCGGGATTTCTGGCGGCTTTCACTAACCACCGCGCTGACCGCCCGGGCATTGGCCACCCTCACCCGTTACCCGGAACCTGATCAGGCATTCATGCTGGGTATGCTCCACAATGTAGGAGAGCTTCTTGCTCTGAAAACGCCTCCCGGTGAAGCCCGACAGTATTACCTTAACCACCAGTGCGATATCGCAGCAGAGCTGGTCCGGTCCTGGGGACTGGGGACCATGGCCGAAGACGCGATGCGATACCAGCAGGCCCTGCCATCAGAGATCCGGGATGCCGGGCACCTGGTCAAGCTGATCAGCCTTGCTACCAGACTGGCGCAGTCGGATACGGCAGGTATCGCCGCGGCTGTCACGGTGTTCGGTTTGAGCGAGGACCTGACCCTGGAAATCAACCGCCGTATCGATCGGGAAGTCACTGGTGTCGCGGACTCCCTCGGGATTCCGCTGAACGACGAATACAACCCTGCCGCCGCACAGCGTCAATTAAAGCGCGTCGTTCTCGAACAGACCATGGCCAGTAACGTCCTGAGAATGTCCTCCCTGGAAGGCACCGAGGAAAACGTGTTAACAGACACCGTCAACAGCCTGACCCTGCTCACCGGCCTGCAGGCGCTGTGCTTTGGTCGCACGACTGACGGTCTGACTCTACTGTCCGGAACCACTGGTGACATCCCCAGCCTCAGTATCGCCAGCACCCCTGCCACCAGCGTTCTGACTGAAGCCTTTGCGCGACAGATATCCGTTCATCTGGCAGACCGACATCCGACGGTTCTCGACCGTCAACTACTGTCGTTACTGCGCTCGCCGTCACTGCTTGCCACCCCCGTCGTGACGGAAGACGGATGTCCCGGGGTGTTTGTACTGGGCACGGACAAAACAAACGCCGCTGCGGCCGAGACGATGGCCACTCTGTTCACCACAGAACTGACAAAATCCCTGGCCCTCGCGGATAAAGAACAAGCCCGCACCGGAGACCAGCTGGATCAGGAACTGGCGCAACATTCATTGCGCCGTCAGCTGCATGAAATCAGCAACCCACTGACCATTATTCGACAATATATCCACCAGCTTCGCCAACGACTCGACGACCCCGACATTCAAAGCGAGCTCGACGTTATCCGGGAAGAACTGGATCGGGCCGGGGATCTGCTGTTGCGGATCAGTCGCCCGGAGACAGACGGGGATGCCGACCGCACCGCCAATGCGACGTTGAATCAAGAGATCCGCGTCCTGAAGGAGCTTCTGGAAGATGGACTCTTCGGCGAGGACAGCAAACAGCTCACCATCGCATTATGCGACGACGACACCGGGGTGGCTGCCTCTCCATCGGCGATCCGACAGATCCTCATCAATCTGATCCGCAATGCCGCGGAGAGTCTGGCCGAAGGTGGTCAAGTTACCATCAAAACTTCGGCCCCTGTCTGGCAGAGCGGCCGGACCTGGATTGAACTGGAAATTGCCGACAACGGTGGCGGCATTCCTGAAAGCGTCAGGAACAAGTTGTTTTCACCGGTAACAACCAGCAAGGGGAAAGGCCACAGCGGACTGGGCCTGAGCATTGTCAAACAGCTCATCGACGACATGGAGGGCAGCATCGCTTGCCATACAGGGAATGAAGGCACCGTCTTCAGGATGTTATTACCCGCGGCAAGCAACAAGAAGAACGATAACGATTGAGCACAACAGGCAAACACCGATGAAACCTGCGCACTTCGAACAGCCTTTAAGCGACCCGTTACCTGCACGGGTTCTAGTGGTTGATGATGAACCGAGGTTACTGGCGAGCCTTGGTTCCCTGCTTCGCAGCCAGGAATACAATGTCACTGAAGCCGCCGATGGTCACAACGCCTGCCGGCTGATCGACTGCCAGACATTTGACCTTGCGATGCTGGATTTGCGCATGCCGGGGCTGGACGGATTCGACGTCATGAGGCACATCACCTCCCGCCAACCGGATTGCGGCATTGTCGTTGTCAGCGGCGAGAGTTCCTTTGACTCGGTCAGCCGCGCCCTGCGCCGTGGTGCTCTGGACTATATTCGCAAACCCTTCGATCCCGACGAACTCCTCGCCACCGTTGAAAGCGTGCTGGAAAAACGGGCCCTGATACGGGCCCACGAACATATCCGCGGCCGCCTCGAAAAGTCTGAGGCGCTGCATCGTTACATCGTCAACAGCTCGCCGGACATCGTCTTTATGCTGGATGGCGACGGTCACTTCTGTTTTGTGAACAGCAAGGTCGAAAGTATGCTGGGGTATAAACCTCAGGAACTGCGTGGTCGTCATTTCCGCCACATCATTGATGACCGGGATGTAGCTCGAGGCACTTATGCCCTGAATGCCCCTAATATTTCGGCGGATAACCCCCGCACACTGGAAGCCCGACTGAAAACCCGGGGCAGCCTTCGCGCCAATCGTCACTTTGAAATCACCGCCTTCCCGATAGATCCGGAAACCTGGCCGCAGGCGGGTGCCGACAGTCAGATCAACAGCCGGGAAGCCCGGTACTATGGCACTGCCCGGGATGTGACGGAGCGTAAGGAGGCAGAAGCGTTTATCAATTTTCAGGCCTACCACGATCTGCTGACCCGCTTGCCTAACCGAGCCCTGTTCAAGGACCGACTGGAACTGGCCATCACCCACGCCCGCCGGGGAAACCAGAAGCTCGCGGTGATGTTCCTGGATCTCGATCGCTTCAAGGTAATTAACGACACCCTGGGCCATGCCATGGGAGATCGTTTGCTGCAGGCCGTCACCCACCGTCTTGAGCGTTGCTTGCGCAAGGGCGATACCCTGTCACGGTTTGGTGGAGATGAGTTCACGCTATTACTGCCATCGATCCACAGCCACGAAGATGCCCGCCTGATTGCGAAGAAGCTGATCAAGGCGCTCCGTGCCCCCTTCCAACTGGACGAACACGAGGTGTTCGTCGGCGTCAGTATCGGCATTTCCATTTTCCCGGAAGCCGGGGAAAACATGGACCACCTCATCCAGAATGCGGACATAGCCATGTACCACGTCAAAGCGCGGGGTAAAGATGGCTATCGCTTCTATTCCCAGACCATGAGTATTGACTCGGCCAACCGCCTCAGTCTTGAACGGGACCTGCGCCTAGCGCTGGAAAATGACGAGCTAAGAGTGTTCTACCAGCCCCAGGTTTGCGCGACTACCAACCAGGTGGTTGGACTGGAAGCCCTGGTACGATGGCAGCACCCGGTAAGGGGCCTGCTCTACCCCAGGGACTTTCTCCCCCTGGCCGAGGAAACCAGACTGATCACCCAGGTCAGCGAATGGGTCATGAACCAGGCCTTTCGGGATGTTGGACACTGGATTTGTTCCGGCCAGCAGCACCTTCGCCTGGCGGTAAACCTCTCTCCCATACAGGTCGAACACCCGAAGTTTGTAGAGACCCTGATGAAACAGTTGCGTGCCAGCCAGTTCCCACCACAAAACCTGGAAATAGAGATTACCGAGAACCTGATCATGAACGATCTGGAGCAGATCAGCCAGAAACTGCGGGAGCTGGCTGATTTCGGTGTTCGCATTGCCATTGACGATTTTGGCACTGGCTATTCGTCCCTCAATTACATCCACCGCCTCCCCATCCACACCCTCAAGGTGGATCAATCCTTCGTCAGAGCTATTCGCAGTGGCGAAGAAGGTGCCTGCATCGTAAACGCCATTATCGCCATGGCCCATGGCCTCAGACTGGAGATCATAGCCGAAGGCGTTGAGACGACTGAACAGCTGACTTACCTGAAGCACCTGGGCTGTCATCAGATCCAGGGCTTCATCTACGGCGCGGCCCAGCCTGCCGAGGCCATTGAAAAATGCCTGGGCCACCTTCCTGCCCGGGCCGCCATCCTCTGACCGCAACCCACCAAATAACATTGTCCGACATTCTGATTATAAATATTGACTTGGTTTGCAAAGTGTTTCATTGCGTTACTTTGTGTATCCGGAAATGCGCGTTGCTGCACATAATTCCCACACCCTCTTCCCTAGAGTGAGATCCACAAGGCGTTGTCACCGAAAGCCGACAGGCAGTCGAGCCAACAATCACAAGAACGGTGACAGCATCCCCAGGATCTGAACAGGCAGCAGTGATCATGCGCGACAAGTACAAAATTATTGGCCCCGCTTACGATTTCCTCAGCAACCTATACAGCGGCAAGAACATCCACCGGTGCAAGACCGCCATGCTGGATGTGGAAACCATACGCCCCGGATCGCGCATCCTTTTCGCCGGTGTGGGCCATGGCCGGGATGCCATCCGCGCTGCAGAACTGGGTGCCGACGTGACCGTGGTTGACCTGTCCGAAACCATGCTGCGCAAGTTCGGCGAAGCCCAGGAGAAAGAAGCCCCTCACCTGAACATCCACCGTATCCACAGCGACATTATGAAGGTCGAGGAGTTCGGGCAATACGATATGGTGGTTGCCAATTTCTTTCTCAACGTGTTTGACGAAGACATGATGGTGCGTGTTCTGGAGCACCTGATCCGGTTGGGCAAGGCGGACGCCAAGGTGGTGGTGGGTGATTTTTGCTACCCCACCGGTAATCTCGTCGCCCGGTTGTTCAAGAAAATGTACTGGTACATGGCCGTCTTCATTTTCTGGCTGTTCGCCAACAACGCTTTCCACAAGATCTACAACTACCCCGAGCACATGCAGCGCCTCGGACTTGAAGTCACAGACAAGAAACACTTCAAGCTGCTGAACATGAACTGCTACTGGTCGATCCTGGGTCAGAAACAGGCTTGAACCGGATCCCTCAGACACCTCTCTTAACAAAAAAACCGGGGGAGCATTAACATGTCGGACCAGACTCTTGCACTGGATGATATTCGCCCACTGGACGAGAGCGCCTTCAGCTTTTCGGAGCGTGTGAGCTACCTGAAGAAATACGGGAGCCATTCCCAATCTTTCTCCACCCTTCAGCCTGGCATGAAGTATTACGATATGGCCGGTGTCGGCTACATCGCCTACATGCGCAAATGGGGCGGTACGTTTGTTTTGTCGGACCCGGTCTGCGCCCCGGAACACTTCGCCCTGATTCTGGAGCAGTTCCACAATTGCTTTCCGAACGCCTGCTACGTTCAGGTCTCCAAGCCGGTAGTGGACTTTCTGCACCTGCGTTTTGGAATGTTTGGCACCCAGTTCGGTAGTGAATCCCGAATCGACCTCAAACACTGGACCCTCAGTGGCAAGAAAAAGCAGGTGCTGCGTACTGCCTTGAATCAGGCTAGAAAGAACGGGATCACCGTGAAAGAACGGTTCAGTGACGACCATACCCGGCAAATCTCGGACGCCTGGATTCGCACCCGTAAGTGCAAAAGCAAGGAGATCCGGTTCCTGATTCGTCCCATGGAAATGGATTACCGGGAGAATGAACGGCATTTCTATGCCTACCAGAATGGCAAGGCCGTGGGATTTATCTACTTTGATCCGGTTTACCACAACAATGACATCGTCAGCTATGTACCCAACATTTCCAGGGCCAACGCTGATTTCAGGCAGGGTATTTTCTATACACTGATGGCTCACGCTATGGAGGTGTTTCGCTCGGAAGGTGTGCCCTATCTGGATCTGGGACTGATTCCGCTGTCGCTGGACCCGGCAACCGAGCATCAGGAAAGCCGCTTACTCAAGCGTATATTCCACAGCCTCTACAAGCGCGGGAACTTCCTGTACAACTTCAAGGGACTGGAATTCACCAAATCCCGCTTCCGTGGTGACATATTCAAGACCTACTGCTGCCACCGTAAGACCATCCCGGCGCTGGAATTTCTGGCGATGTTCAAGCTGACCCGGCTGTTGTAACCCCTTCATCACCGGGCCAGTGGCCCCGGATCTCATCCGGGGCCAACCCTGACTCCTCCATGTAGCGCCTCAGCCCACTGGGGATTTCTCCGGAAAACAGGGCAGCGCGCACTGGATAGTCCAACACGGCAGCTGAAGGGATTGTGGTTTTGTCCTGCTGCCCCAACAGCCACTCCGTACGGCGGGCAATGGCATCGCCGGAATCCACCCAAAAACGCACCTCGGGCAAGCACGCCTGAAGCTGCTCCCGAATCAACGGGTAATGGGTACAACCAAGAACCACGGTATCGACGCCGGCCGCTCGAAATGGCTGCAACGCCTCACAAAGCAACGATTGTGGGAGCTCCTGTCCGGCAACGGAATCCTCAATCCAGCGCACAAGCTCCGGCTGACCGATTCGCTCAACCTGACAATCAGCGGCGAATTCCCGAATCAACTCTTCCAGATAAGGGCGACGAATGGTTGCTGGTGTGGCCAGAATGCCAATACGACGATTCTGACTGCAGGCGGCTGCCGGTTTGACCGCCGGCACGACACCGACCACGGGAATCGATGTCATCGACCGCAAATCCGGCAACACCACGGTACTGGCCGTGTTACAGGCCACCACAATGACATCACAGGGAAATACCTGGAGCGCTTCGGAAATCAACCGCTGGCAACGCAGGGTGACCACGGATTCAGGCTGATCGCCGTAGGGGAAACCGGCGTTATCTGCCACATACACCTGTTCAACGAAAGGCAGGCGCTGCCGGATACAGGCTGACACGCTCAGCCCACCCACACCGGAGTCAAAAACCAGAACACGCGGCACTGTTACACCACCCTTCTCAGCAACTTCATTGGTTTTCCTGCGTCTGTTTCAATTCCTCTGCCATCTCCCGAATCAGGCGACCGGCGATGGTGGTGACCGGTGGCACCGGCGGCAACTCATCCGGGTTATACCAATCTGCGTCCGCCAGCTCATCCTCCTGGAGGACCAGGTCGCCACCACGGTAATCCGCAAAAAAGCCAACCATCAGCTGGTGCGGAAAAGGCCAGGGCTGGGACGAGCGATAGCGAATATTGTTCACATCGAGCCCGGTTTCTTCCTTTACCTCACGGACAACAGCCTGCTCCAGACCTTCTCCCGGCTCCACAAAGCCGGCAATCAGGCTATAAAAATGGCGCTTGACCCGGGACGATCGGGCCAAAAGCATACGATCTTCCCTGCGAATAACCACGATGACACAGGGAGCAACCCGTGGATACCAGGGGATACCACAGGGTTCACACCACTTGGCACGCTCCAGGGGATGGAGACCGGTGACACCACCACAGCGACCACAAAAACGGTGATCCTGCCACCATTGCCAAACCTGGAATCCGGTACCCAACATCTCGGCGGGAGCGTCATCCATCATCAGAATCGCATCCCTCAGAGGGATCGTTTCCATCATTTCCGGCAAACGATCCGCATCAAGCTCAACCACGTAAAGCGGCTGTACACCCCACTGCCCAAGGCTTACCGGGGCGAGGTCCCCGGTCGCAAGCGCCGCTACCTGATGCCAACGGATCAGCCAGTGGCCATCCACTCTCACGACACTGTTTCCGGTGATCGCCAGCACCAGATCATCTGATCCGGGTGGCGTTGTTGACCAGCCTGGCAGCCATGACGTCATAAACGAATCCTGAAGCAGATAGTGTTTTTCTACGGGTTTCCGATGCATCCAGTCAGCGGGAAATGTATCACACGGAACACCACAGCAGAACGCTGGCACGTCTTTCCGCCCTGCACACAACCAAGTAAACTTAGCCCCTGTTTTGTAGACCGGAGCAACACTTTATGCGAATTTTACAGGCCCTTCGCAGCCTGATTCTGACTTTTTTCCGCAAGATTCTGTTCCTGTGGGTCAGAACGGACGTCAGTGGCAACAGTCGCGAAGCGCTCGGGCTCGATCCCGACAAACCTGTCTGCTATGTGCTGCAATACAGCTCCATGTCCAGCCGCCTGGTCCTCGAACAGGAAGTGTTGCGAGGCGACTTGCCAGGCGCTGAAGCATCACTACCGGTAAAGAACGGGCCGGTACATTCGTTTTTCTTCCTGTATCGACGCATCGGCGGCCTCTTCCAGAAGCGACAAACCCCGGTGCCCACCTCGGAATTCAAGGCGCTGGTCCGTTACGGCCTGGAAAATCCGGAAAAGGATGTCCAGATCGTACCGGTATCACTGTTCTGGGGCCGCTCTCCAGACAAGGAAAAGTCTCTGGTCAAGTTGCTATTATCCGACACCTGGTCTGTGGCTGGCCGTCTCCAGAAGCTGCTGATCATCATGCTGCACGGCCGCAGCACCTACGTTCAGTTCAACCAGCCGCTGTCCCTGAAACAGGTGATTGAGGAATACCGCCACAGTGAAGAACGAGCCAACCGTAAACTGGCCCGCATTCTGCGCACCCACTTCCGCCGTGTTCGTCAGGCCGTACTGGGTCCGGATCTGTCCCACCGCCGGACCCTGGTGGAAGGGCTGGTGCGCACCCAGGCGGTAAAAGAAGCCATCCGGGAAACCGCCCGCCAGGACGACATTCCGCCGGAGAAGGTCCGTGCAAAGGCCTACAAGTACGCTGACGAAATCGCCGCCAGCATGTCGATCGTCACCATCCGCTTCCTGGAGGTGGTGCTGTCCTGGCTGTGGAACCGTATTTACAACGGCATCGCCGTAAACAATATCCGCGTTGCCAAGGAAGTGGCCCAGGACAACGCTGTGGTGTATGTCCCCTGCCACCGCTCCCACATTGATTACCTACTGCTGTCCTACGTGCTCTACAAGAACGGCCTGATGCCGCCGCACATTGCCGCCGGCATCAACCTGAACATGCCCATTGTCGGCCCCATACTGCGCCGGGGCGGTGCCTTTTTCATGCGTCGCAGCTTCAAGGACAATCCGCTCTACGCCACGGTATTCAATGAATACATGCACGTCATGTTCACCCGGGGTTATTCGGTGGAATATTTCGTGGAAGGGGGCCGCAGCCGCACCGGCCGCATGCTCCAGCCACGGCCCGGCATGCTGGCCATGACCGTCCGCAGTTTCCTGCGTAACCATCGCAAACCCATTGTGTTTGTGCCGGTTTACGTGGGCTACGAGAAGGTTATGGAGGGGCGCTCTTACCTCGGTGAACTGCGAGGCAAGAAAAAACAGAAGGAAAGCGTGTTTGGACTGGCCAAGACCGTGCGCAAGCTGAGCAATTCCTTTGGCCGGGTGGCCGTGAATTTCGGCGAGGCGATTCCCCTTGAGGACGTACTGAATGACGTTCATCCGAGCTGGCGCGACGAGGCTTTCGACGCCGAGTATCGTCCATCCTGGCTGCCGGAAGCAGTGGACAGGCTGGCCACCCGCGTGGCGGCCAATATCAACGCCTCGGTGGCGGTGAATCCCATCGGTATGACCGCCACCGTGCTACTGGGTACCGAGCGGCTGGCCATGGACGAAAGCCAGCTTATCCGCCTGATGGATCAGTACGCCGACCTGCTGAAGGCCTTCCCTTACGCCGATACCGTCACCATGCCCGAGGGCAGTGGCAAGGACTGGGTGGCCTACTGTGAGACCATGGGGCTGGTCACCCGCCAACCGCAAAAGCTGGGTGACATCATTGCCCTGGAAGGCAGCAATGCCATTCTGATGACCTACTATCGCAACAACATCCAGCATCTGTTCGCTTTGCCCTCGCTGATTGCCAGCCTGTTTGAGAACAAGAATTCACTCCAGCGCGACAAGATCGTATTTCTGGCCAGTGTGGCCTATCCCTACTTTCAGTCGGAGCTGTTCCTGAAGTACGAGTCGGATGAGGTGGAAGGGGTCATCAATCAATGGATTGACCTGATGATTGAAAAGGGTCTGATCGCTGAAGAGAACGGTCGGGTTCACCGTCCGGAAGAAGGCACCGATGCCATGCTGCGCCTGCGGGTCCTGTCCCGGTTTATCATCCAGACCCTGGAACGCTATCACATTGCCATTGGCATTCTTCGAAAGTACGGTTCCGGCCGGATCAGCGCTGCCGAGCTTGAAGAACAAAGCACCCTGCTCGCGGAGCGTATGTCGATCCTGTTCGGTTTGAACGCCCCGGAGTTTTTCGACAAGAGCCTGTTCCGCAACTTCATTGCCAATATGCAGAAAAACGGCGTCATCACCACCGATGATAACGGTCTGCTCTGTTATACGGATGGATTGGACGAGGTGGCGGAAGACGCTCGCCTGGTGCTGAGTGTTGAGAAACGCCAAGCCATCCAGCAGGTCACCATGCTCGGTGCCTGATCCCGAATCTATCAGGCGTTACCACTCGGTAGCGCTTTGATCGGGTATATGTCGTAGCGGCTGCTCTTGCCTTCAATGCGGGTAGCCGGTTCGGGCCCATCAATGGCCGGCGCCTTACGGGGACGCTTGACCACCACCCGGTAGGCGGCAGCTTTCAGCGCGGCGGCCAGCAGCTCCCCGGTATCGTCATCGTCCCCCACCACCGTGCGAAACACCTGCATTTCCTTTTTCACCAGCGCGGACTTGTCCCGGTGTGGGAACATCGGGTCGAGATACACAATATCCGCTGCTTCTCCCTCTTCGCTTTCTTCAAGACTCTCGAGCCATGCCCTGCTACTGCCAGCCCGCAGCGTCATCCTGGCAATGATGGGGGCACAGTCGGTGTTCAACGCTGCCCTGGCCAGACCATCCGCCAAAAGAGCGTGAATGACCGGATTACGCTCAAAAAGAGTGACCCGACACCCTAACCCCGCCAGAACAAACGCATCCTGCCCCAGGCCTGCCGTGGCATCCACCACATGCAACGGAACACGGGTCTTTTGCAGACCGATAGCCTTGGCAACCAGCTGCCCGGTCCCACCGCCGTGCTCACGACGGTAACCGGCCTTTCCTGATACGAATTCCGCCCGCACCGGCCCGGGTGCGCCTTTTCCAGTCACCTGCAGGCACAGCCCCTGTTCATCAAACAGTAACAGGACGGGAAAGTCTGACACCAGCTTGGGCTTGACCGCCCCCAGAAAAGGAATGGCCAATTCCGCGGCCAGTTCACGGGCCTGTGATTCATCACCCAGAGGACTGCATGCCACGGCAAGGGAAAGTTCTGAATTGGGCGTAGCCGGTGACATCAGACCAGGATATCGATACCGACCAGCCCATTCTCTCCGTTATCGCCGCGAGCCGCGATATCGGTGAACGTGGACAAGGCACGGGACGTGGACAATGGCAACTCATCTGCTCGAAAGCGCTCCAGCCGAGCATCTTCCGCAGCCCGACGCGCTTCCACGCGACGTTCCAGTGATTCGGTATTCACCTGGCGAGGGGCAGTCTCGGGGCGGCCTTCAGCCAGATCACGCCTTACGCCCTCGGCACTCCGGTCAGGAGAAGAGGCGGGCGTCCGCGCCACATCACTTCGCTCCCGGACCGGGCTGTTATTACCAGACTGGTAAGGGAGGCTACTGTTGGAATTAACGCCGCCGATCATGCATGAAAACCGGAAAGAAAAGTGGAGTATGAGTATGGAAGATCGCCACTCAATTTAAAAGCCTGACGAACAGTTTTTAACCAACCTACCACAGCATGACAACAAGCAGCAGTCCCAGCAGCAAGCGGTAGATTACGAATGGCATCATACCCAGACGCTCAAGGAACTTCAGGAACAGGTGGATACAGATAACCGCACTCACAAACGACAACAGGGTACCCAGAAAAATAGCCGCCCAGTCGGTCGCACCGCCCTGCTCGACCAGCTCCAGCGTCTTCAACAACCCGGCAGCCAGGATCAGGGGGATGGATAACAGGAATGAGAACCTGGCGGCAGCTTCCCTTTTTAATCCCAGGAACAACGCAGCAGTGATGGTAATACCCGAGCGGGAGGTTCCCGGAATCAGGGCCAGGGCCTGCGCCAGGCCGATCACCATAGCGTCTTTTATAGTGAGCGCCGGCAACTCCCTCGTCCGACGCCCAACGGCATCAGACCACCAAAGCACCAGCCCGAAACCAACGGTGGAGGCAGCAATGACCAGGCCGGACCTCAATTCAGTCTCAATAAAGTCATTGAGCAACAGGCCCGCCAGACCGGCGGGTATGGTGCCCACGATCACCGCCCAGGCCAGGCCGCTATCCTCGCCTATCCGTCCTCGAGCGGTATCCGCTGCCCAGGCCAAGCTGAGCCGGTATACCTCACGGCGAAAATACCACATCACCGCCGCCAGTGTGCCCAAATGGACAGCAACGTCAAAGGCCAGCCCCTGATCAGGCCAGCCAAGTACCTGCGAAGGCAAAATAAGGTGAGCGGAACTGCTGATCGGGAGAAATTCCGTCAGTCCCTGAATAACAGCAAGGGCAATGATATGCCACAAATCCATCGGCAAAGGTTCCGGAAACGGGAGAGGGTTGATCAGCGACCAGGCAGTTTCTTCCAGGTCACTTCGTCACGAACATACACCGGCTGAGCTTCGGCAGCCGACACACCGCGGCCAGCGATCAGTTCATGGCTGGCAAGACGCACCACATAGCTGGCTCGCGGCACCAGGGTGTCATCAGTTTTCGAGACAGCAGACACCAGGGATTGCGGCATCTGTTCCCGCAATTGCCAGCCCTGCCCGGCACCATACCAGCAACCATCCAAAGGCGGCAGGCTGACGGACTCCGGGGAACAGACACGCTCCGACATCATCGGCACAGGCAAGCCCCCTCGGGCTTGAAAACAGCCCCAGTACACCTCCCCCATACGCGCATCGAAAGCGACAGCAAGTCCGTCCCCTTCTGCAACATCGAAGCGTTCAATCGCATTCAGGGCGACCGTGGCCAGGGAAGAAACAGGAATAACCGGTATTTCCAGCCCCCACGCGAGCCCCTGAATTACGCCTGTGGCGATACGAAGGCCGGTGAAGGATCCCGGGCCACAGGCAAACGCCAGCGCATCCAGGTCCGCTGGCGCCAGGTTCTGCTCGGCCAGCAACTCGCGAATCATCGGCATCAGCAGGCGGGTATGACCACGGGGGGCCAGATCAAAGCGCTCGGTGACGCTGCCGTTAACCAGCAACGCAGCCGAGCAGCCTTCCGATGAGGTATCCAGTGCCAGTAACTTCACAGATGCTGCGGTTGCCTCAAGGTTGTGCGGATTACTTCAGTGCCTGAAGGATCTGGTCGCGAATTGCATCCAGGCTACCAACACCTTCCACGCGCACGTATTTGGGTGCGGCACTGGCGTCCTTCTCGGCCCAGTCCTGATAATAGCCAATCAGCGGAGCTGTCTGCTCATGGTAGATGGACAGGCGCTTACGTACGGTCTCTTCCTTGTCGTCCTCACGCTGAACCAGCGGCTCGCCGGTCTCGTCGTCCTTGCCTTCCTGCTTGGGCGGATCGTATTTGACGTGGTAAATACGGCCGCTGCCTTCGTGTACTCGGCGACCGGACAGACGGCTGACGATTTCCTCGTCATCCACGGCAATCTCAACCACGTAATCAATGTCGATACCCTGGTCTTTCAATGCCTCGGCCTGAGGAATTGTGCGGGGGAAGCCGTCGAGCAGGAAGCCATTCTTGCAGTCCGGCTGCTGGATACGTTCTTCAATCAGCGCAATGATGATATCGTCAGACACCAGACCACCGGTCGCCATCACTTCCTTGACCTGCTTACCCAGCTCGGACTCGGCCTTGACCGCTGCCCGCAACATATCGCCGGTGGAAATCTGGGGGATGTCAAAACGCTCGGTAATGAACTGGGCCTGGGTCCCCTTCCCCGCGCCCGGCGCGCCTAACATGATAATTCGCATAACGCTGTGCTCCCATAATATTTAGTCATTATCGTTTGAAAAGCTATGGCAAAAACGTGTGCCTTTGCGAAAGCCTCTCGAGCAGGAACAGGTGCAAGCCGGAGCCGGCGAAGGAGCATTATACGAAGTCAGCCGCCTTAGAGAAAGTCGACCTCCGTATCATGCACCATTTGGGGACACAGGATACCCGGAACTGCCAAGGGGATCAGGTTGACAGGGACACCGCCAGTGCGTCCAGTTCCCCGGCTACGTCGTCAATGCTGGCGTTGATGGCTTCGACGGCGTCCTCACCCAATCCCAGCGCGCCGGCCAGCGCCGTGAGGTCATCCGGGTTGAATTCGTCACCGATACCACGCTCTTTCAGCAGTCCATTGGCCAGTTGCACCATCAGCACGTAGTTTTCATTCTCACCATGGTATCCGGCTTGCTGATGCATTCCGGCCGCCTTGATCACCGGATCCGGCAATTGCCACAAACGATGCAGGATACCGCCAATAGCACCATGGCCGACCGTCAGGACATCCTGACCACTGCTCGCTCCGAATACCTGCTGTTCCAGGGAATGCATACTGGCTTCAGGATTCGCTTCCCGAAGCGTATTCAATTCGTCAAACTCACTGGGGAAAAGGTGCCCTACCAACAACAGTCCAAAGTTGTGCAAAAGGCCGCACAGATACGCCAGGCTCTTGTCTTCATTGCAGTAGGAGGCAATACGCTGGCACAGAAACGCACAATAGAGGGAATGACGCCAGAAGCTATCCATTCCCAGCATTCCCTGACGGGGCACATCAAAGGCCCGGACCGACGCAATGCCCAGAGCAATGTGCGCCACTCTGTCGAATCCGAGGACCCGGGTCACAGCATCCTGCACCGAATTGATCTGTCCCGGATAATTGAACAGTGCCGATCGGGCATAACGCATGATCTGGGCCGTCAGGCTGGGATCAAACTCGATGAGCTCCGCCAGCTCCCTGGCCGTGGCCTCAGTATTGCCGGTCAATTTCAGGATCTTCAGGGCAAGCGCAGGCATCGGCGGAAGGCGATAGAGCTTTTGCAACTTGTCCGCGACTTCTTCAAGGGTCAGGGCGTCCCGCTCAGCCGTCGCCTGACCACGGATCACCAGATGCCCACCACGGGAGCCAGCCAGCGCCAGGCGCAATGCCCGCCCATCCAGTTCAATAAGGGTATGGTCGCTGCCACTGGTCATCAGGGCGCGGGGATACTCCAGTACATCCTCATCAACCAGTACCGGTATATCATAGGCTCCGCCGATCGGGGGCTGAAAACCGGGATCACAGTCGGCAAACAAACGGTCGCTCTGGCGAGCCGTCAGAGGCTGAAGCCGACGCCCTGTCAACTGCTGTACCGCATCCATATCGAGAGCACTGTTAAAGCCGTGCACTGCCATGACCACACCGTTGATGTCGATCAGCAGAGTGGCACGGATGAACTGATCCTGGGGCTGACCCGATGCAATCACCGCTGAATCCAGGTTCACGACCTGATCAATTGGCTGCTCTGTATAAGGAATGCCCTTACGGGCGAGAAAATTTTGCAGTCGCGCAGCTACAGCCACGGCGTTACTCCTGTTGTCCGTATTGGCCGGCACACAGCCAGCCACACATCATCGGGTCTGATCAGCCGGTATTACGCATACCGGCGGCAATACCCGCCATGGTTACCTTCAAGGCTCTGCCGACCATTTCCGGCACGTCGTCCTTGCCCTCATTTTCACGATCCCGCTTGAGCAGTTCAGCCTGGAGGTAATGCAGGGGATCAGTATACGGGTTCCGCACTCGCATGGAATGGGCAAACACCGGCTCACCCTCCAGCAGGGTCTCCTGCCCTTTCAGCTCCAGCAGCCGCTCAATACAGCCTTTCAGCCGTTCACGAAGGCTTTCCCCCAGCCTTTTTAGACTGTCATCTTCAATCAGGGTCTGCTCGTAATAACTGGCGATTCGCAGGTCAGATTTGGCCAACACCATTTCCAGCATGTCCACGTAGGTACGGAAGAATGGCCACCCCTGCATCATCTCTCGCAGTACCGGCAGCCGGTCATTTCTGGCTGCATCCTCAAGGGCCACGTCGCTACCGAGCCAACTCGGCAACATCAACCGCATTTGAGTCCAGGCGAAGATCCACGGGATTGCCCGCAGACTCTCCACGCCACCGGTCGCCTTGCGACGCGCCGGGCGGCTTCCCAATGCCAGCTTGCCCAGCGCCTGTTCCGGAGTAACCTGACGGAAGTAAGGTACAAAATCAGGGTCTTCCCTCACCACCTCCCGATAGGCCTTGAGGGACCGCTCAGTCAGCCAGTCCATGGTTTCACGCCATTGCGGCTCCGGTTCGGGCGGTGGGGCCAGCGTCGCTTCAATGACGGCGGTGGTGTAAAGCGTGAGGCTCTGCTCCGCGAGACGCGGCAAGCCGAATTTGAAACGGATCATCTCGCCCTGCTCGGTGATCCGGAAACTGCCATTCACCGATCCTGGAGGCTGGGACAGGATGGCCCGGTTGGCCGGACCACCACCTCGTCCGACAGTACCACCGCGACCATGAAACAGCGTCAGGTGAACCCCGTAGACGGCAGCAACCGCCGTGAGCTTTTCCTGAGCCTGATACTGTGCCCAGGCAGCCATCAACTGGCCAGCGTCCTTGGAGGAGTCGGAGTAACCAATCATCACCTCCTGGCGCCCGCCGCAATAGTCCCGGTACCAATCCACTTCGTACAGGGCCGCCATGCTCTGCGGTGCACCGGTCAAATCATCCAGTGTCTCGAACAGCGGGACTACCCGCATCGGGAAGGTCATACCCGATTCACGCAGCAACAGAATCACACTGAGTACGTCGGAGGGTTTGCTGGCCATGGAAATGACATAGGATCCCAGAGCTTCAGGCGTCTGCTGCGCAATCACCTCGCAGGTGGCAAGCACCTCCTTCACCTCTTCGGAGGGCTCCCAATGCCTTGGCACCAGGGGACGACGCCCCTGGAGTTCTTTTAACAGGAACTGCTGGCGCTGATCCTCATTCCAGGACAGATAATCTCCCAGCTCAAGGTAATCCACCATTTCTGCCACTGCCTGGGCATGCCGGGATGCTTCCTGACGGATATCCAGGCGGATCAACGTGAGGCCAAACGTGTGAGAACGCCGGATGGTATCCAGTAGAGGGCCATCGGCAATACCCTCAAGACCACAGTCCACCAACGAGCGGTAACATATCTCCAGCGGTTCGATGAAGTCCCGGTTTTCAAACAGAATATCCGTGGCGTCACCGGCCTCTCCATTAACGCAGGCCTCTGCCCAGTCACGGGTCTTGATCAGCCGGTCCCGCAGTCCTGCCAACACGTGACGGTATGGTTCGCGGCTATCGCCAGCCAGTGCCCTCAGTTCATCATTGGCCTGCCACATGGACAGCTCGGCACGCAGCGCCTGGATATCACGCAGGTAAAGATCGGCAGCCATCCAGCGTCCCAGCAGAAACACCTCCCGGGTGACCTGATGGGTGACGTTAGGGTTGCCGTCCCGGTCCCCGCCCATCCAGGAAGCAATGCGAATGGGAGCCGCATCCAGGGGCAAGCCCTGACCAGTCACTTCTGATAACGACAGATCAAGACTTCTGAGGAACTTTGGCAATGCCTGCCAGAGGCTGTTCTCGATAACGGCGAACCCCCACTTGGCCTCATCTACCGCGGTCGGTCGCTCGTGTCGGATCTCATCGGTGTGCCAGGCTTCCGATATTAGCTGGGCCAGTCGGTCGACGATCTCGTCCCGTTCGGTCGGTAACAGGTCGTCATGGTCCAGCCTGGACAGACAGTCAGACATTTCATCGTATTTCATGATCAGTGTGCGGCGGGCCACCTCGGTGGGGTGCGCCGTCATCACGAACTCGATACTCAGATCCGCTACCCGCCGGTGCAGCTCGTCGGTACTGATTCCTGACGACGTGAGACGCTCAAACACCTGTTGCAGGGACTCCACCATCAGGTCCGATTCATGCCCGCGTTTGCGACGAATACCATGATACTGTTCCGCCAGGTTGGCCAGGTTCAGAAACTGGTTGAACGCCCGGGTGACGGGCAGCAGTTCCTCATCTTCGAGCTTTCCCAACAGGCTGACGAGACGCTGCCCGGAACCAGTTTCATGGCGGCGATCCGCTTTGGCGGCGGCACGGATCTCCTCAATCAGCTCGTAACAGTCCTGCCCCGGGTGACGCCGGATGCTTTGGCCCAGCAATTCACCGAGCATGCGAACGTTTTCTCGAAGGTCGGGATGTAACTCAGTCACATTGACGTCCTTTTAAATTGACGAAGGCGAAGTAAACTAACGATACTAATAACGATTAAAGCCCGTAGTCGCAAGGAGAATTCATGAAAGTCACTGATCTGCCAAAGCACTGGGAACAAAAGAAAGAAGACGTCGAACGGACCCACGACTACAACCTGCGACTGCCGCTGGAAGATGCTGCACGAGTCGCTGCCCTGGCGGAGCTCTATCCGGACCGGTCGGAAAGCGACATACTCAATGACATGATCGGAGCTGCGCTGGACGATCTGGTCAGGCAGAGTCCGCTCAAGGATAAACTCGAGGGGAAAGAAAAATAGCGCAGAAGGCGTCGGTTCGGGGTGGCGCTACCACCCCGACGGGAGAAGCCAGAGTTCAGTGAAGCGGCCTGGTCAGGCAACAGACTCCAGCTGACGGGCTTTCAGGCGCTGAATGTGCTTCTGGCTGAGACTGACGAAGCGCGGGGTCATCCCCTGATCCTCGTAGATCTCAAAGCCGTCCTCATCGTATGCCACCACTTTGGTTCCCTCTACATACGGGAAGCTGGTTTCCAGCTCATCAAGAGCAGCGGAAATCAGATCACGCATCAGATCCTGAGGTGACTTCATCGGATAAAGTGCGGCAAGCTTTTCCAGTCGCTTATGATGCTGGTCAGACAACTCCATAAAATAGGCATCCCGGGTCAGACGTCCGCGTGCATGCTTATCCCAGTAATTGACCAGATCTTTTATTTTCATGTGCCTTCACTCCTGCATCTTCTCTGCGGCCTACGGCGCACTGATAAAGTGCATCCGTTTCAGGAAGTGTAGACGAAGGAAGCGCTTGCAGGGACAAGAAATTGGTAACGGATTGTACCTACCTGATCCCTCCGAACCCTTTGTTTTCAGTGTTTTTCCACGCCTTTGACCTGCTGCCAGATGGCGTCCAGGGCTTCCAGGGATTCGTCGTCCAGATTACGGCCTTCGCCTTCCAGGCGCCGCTCAATGGCACGGAAACGTGCATCGAACTTGTGATTGGTTCGATTCAGCGCCTGCTCAGGATTTACTTTCATGAACCGTGCCAGGTTCACGCAGACAAACAGCAGGTCTCCCAGTTCATCCTCGACCGCATCCCGGGCCCCGGCCCCGTTTTCGGCAGCGTGCCAGGCTTCCTTGAGCTCATCGATTTCCTCGTGAAGCTTGTCAAAGACCGGCTCAATATCCGGCCAGTCGAAGCCATGATTGGCCGCCCGTTTCTGCAGCTTCTCTGCACGAGCCATGGCCGGCAGGGTCCGGGCAATACCGTCCAGCCGACTGCTGTCGCGGGCCTCGGCCCTGGGCTTCAGTGCGCGCTCTTCAGCCTTGATTCGTTCCCAGCTCGCCTTGATTTCAGCCTCATCAGGCCGATTTTCGGGGTCCACACGACTCTCTAGGGTGCCCTCGGGAAAAACATGGGGATGGCGCCGAACCAGCTTGCGCACCAGATTGTCCACCACCGAATCAAAATCAAAGTGCCCCTGCTCCCCGCCCATCTGGGTGTAGAAAATCACCTGAAACAGCAGGTCCCCCAACTCGTCTTCAAGATGGGGATAATCGGCCCGCTCTATGGCATCCGCCACTTCGTAGGCTTCTTCCAGGGTGTGAGGAACGATGCTTTTAAAGGTCTGCTTGATGTCCCAGGGACAGCCGGTCTCGGGATCCCGCAGCCGGGCCATCAGGGTTTTCAGGTCCTCAATGGAGTAACTCATCCTCGCTTACGCCTCACGTCAATAATGTTGGGCAGGTTGCGTATCTGGGCCAGCAGCTTTGCCAGCTGTTCAAGACTGGAAATCTCGACCGTGACGGTCATAGTTGCGGTGTTCTCGTCCTTGTTGCTAAGTGTGTTCAGGGACAACACGTCGCTCTTGGAAGACGACAACACCTGAGTGATATCCCGCAACAGTCCCGAGCGATCATAGGCCTGGATTTCAATATCCACGGGATAGACCGCAGCGGGCTGACCACCCCAGCTCACCTCAATGATCCGGTTCGGCTCCACATCCCGAAGGTTCAGGAAGGTTATGCAGTCCTGCCGGTGCACCGTCACTCCGCGACCGACCGTTATATAACCTCCGATATCATCCCCCGGTAACGGCTTGCAGCATTTTGCCACCTGGGTTTTGAGCTTGCCCACACCAAGAATCCGGATATCGGATTCGGTATCGTAGGGGCGGCGGCGCTGACCACTGAGCTTAAGATCCAGTTGTTGGGACCTGGGTTCCAGCATCTGCTGGGCGACATTGGCCACGTGGGTGGGGCGCAGGTCTCCAGCGCCAACCGCGGCGAACATATCCTCGGCATCGTGGTAATTGACCTTTCGCGCCAGGTCCCCGAGATCAACGTCATAGAGGGACAGCCGACGGAACTCGTCTTCCAGAATGGCTCGCCCGTCCAGAACATTACGACCGCGATCCTGTTCCTTGAACCAGTGAGTCACTTTTGCCCGGGCCCGGGATGTCTGGATATACCCCAGACTCGGATTCAGCCAGTCACGGCTTGGTGCCGGGTTGTTGGAGGTCAGGATAAACACCTGATCCCCAGTTTTCAGGGGATAGGTCAGAGGCACAATCCGACTGTTGACCCGGGCCCCACGGCAGGCGTGGCCGATCTCTGTGTGAACCCGGTAGGCAAAGTCCACCGCTGTGGCTCCCTGGGGCAGGTCCACTACATGCCCTTCGGGTGTAAACACATACACCCGGTCGGACGCCACATCACTTTTGAGATGATCAGCAAGCCCCGACAGGTCACCCAGTTCCTCCTGCCACTCCAGGACCTGACGCAACCAGTTGATCTTGGCATCGTAACCGGTGGAGCGGTTGCTCTTATCCGTACCCTTGTAGAGCCAGTGAGCGCACACGCCCAGCTCCGCCTCCTCGTGCATCTTGTGGGTACGGATCTGCACTTCCATAACCTTACCCTCAGGGCCGATTACGGCGGTATGCAGGGACTGGTAACCATTTTCCTTGGGGTTGGCGATGTAGTCATCAAACTCATTGGGTATATGGCGCCACAAGGTGTGCACAATACCCAGTGCGGCGTAGCAGTCCCGCACTTCAGGCACCAGCACACGCACCGCCCGGATATCATAGACCTGGGAAAAATCGATGCCCTTGCGCCGCATCTTCCGCCAGATGCTGTAGATATGCTTGGCTCGCCCCGACAGTTCTCCCTCGATGCCGAAGTTTTTGAGTTCGGTTTTCAGGGTATCGATCACCCGACGGATGTAACGCTCCCGGTCGAGGCGCTTCTCGTCCAGCAGCTTGGCAATTTTCTTGTAGGCCGAGGCATGGAGGTAGCGGAAAGACAGGTCTTCCAGTTCCCACTTGATATGCCCGATACCCAGCCGATGGGCTAACGGCGCGTAGATGTCAAACACCTCGCGGGCCACACGCATACGCTTTTCTTCGGAGGCGTTCTTGACTGCCCGGATGGCACAGGTCCGTTCCGCCAGCTTGATCAGCGCCACGCGAACATCGTCGATCATGGTCACCAGCATCTTGCGGACGTTATCGAGCTGGCCTTCACTCTGGCCCAGCACATTGCCCTTCAGCGGATGATGGATCGAGGAGATGGCAGCCATCTGCTGCACACCATTGATCAGCCCGGCCACCTCATCGCCAAACTCTTTGCGAATCTCCTCGAGGGGCACTCTCTCCTCGCGCACCGCACGGTAAAGTATCGCAGCCACCAGGCTGGCCTGGTCGAGGTGAAGTTCCGCCAGCACCTGCGCCATTTCAATGCCGGTGCGGAAACTGCTGGCCCCCTCGGCCCAAAGGCGGTCCTCGCGAAAAGCCTGCAGATCGATCTCTGCCGCTTTCTCACAGGCACGGCGAAACTGGTCCACATTCTCCAGGCGGGTCTGGGATTCGATCTGGCGCACCCAGCGCCCGATATCGACCTGCCCATCGCCGGTGATTGCGTAATCTTCGCGAACTTTTACCATATCGGCTTTGTTATTCCCGGTTATTCACCCGGCCATCCCTGACCGGCTGGTTAATCTCTCAATGATCGTCACGCTCAAACAATGCAATGGACTCCACATGGGTCGTATGCGGGAACATGTCCATCACACCCGCCTTCACCAGGCGGTAGCCATTGCGCACCATAACGCCCGCGTCCCTGGCCAACGTAGCGGGGTTGCAGGAAACGTACACAATGCGCCCGGCCCCAAACGCTGTCAGATATTCACACACTTCCTGGGCGCCCGACCGGGGCGGATCAATCAGGATCTTGTCGAACCCTTCAGCCGCCCACGGCTGCGATGTGAGATCCGCCTGCAAATCGGCACCGTGGAACATGACATTGCTGAGGCCGTTGAGTTCCGCATTTTCCCGACCACGGACCACCATGGCGTCATCGCCTTCAACGCCCACGACCTGCCCGGCCTTACGTGCCAGCGGCAAAGTAAAGTTGCCAAGGCCACAGAACAGGTCTAGTACCCGCTCATCTGGCTGGACATCCAGCCATTCCACGGCCCTGTGTACCATGGTGCCATTGATGCCTGCATTGACCTGGGTAAAGTCCATGGGATGAAACTTCATGGTCAGGCCAAATTCGTCAAGACGATAACTCAGGCGCTCCTCGCCCTCCTCCGGCCAGATACGATGCACGGTATCTGGCCCCTTGGGCTGCAGGTAAATATGCAAATCATGGGCCTGCCCGAAAGCGATTAACGATGCCCGATCCGAATCACTGAGTGTATCCATGTTGCGGAAGACCATAACCGCGACATCGTCACCGCAGGCAATTTCCACCTGGGGAATACGGTTAAAGGCATCCAGCTTGTACAGCATGTCTCGCAGCGGAGTTATGCGCTCACCAATCCGTGGATCCATAACCACACAGCGATCAATGTCAGTGAGGAAGCTGTTGCGCTTCTCCCGAAAGCCCACCAGCACGGAATCCCTGGCCTGGACATGCCGGACGCCAAGGCGTGCCTTGCGACGGTAGCCCAGCGTTTCCGGCGACAGCATCGGCGCCACCCATTCTTCGGGTTCGATGCCCCCGAAATGGGCAAAATGTTCCCGGAGCGTGTCTTCCTTGAACTGGATCTGGGCATCGGAGCCCATGTGCTGGAGGCTACAGCCACCGCACAGGTCCGCATACTCACAGGGAGGTGTCACCCGCGTGGGAGCGGCCTCCAGCACTTCGAGCGTTCGCAGCTCATCAAACTTGCTACGGGAACCCACGACTTTCGCCATCACGGTCTCGCCGGGCAAGGCGCCATCTACGAACTGAGTCTTGCCGTCCTGACGGGCAATGCCCCGGCCATCATGACTCAGGGTTTCAACTGCACAACGGACAGGCTCTTTCGGAAGCGCCTTCCTGCGTCTTCTGCTCATACTGAATTCTCTTGCTGCGGTTCAGGCGCCGGGAAAGACGCCAGTAGACAGGTAACGGTCGCCACGGTCACAGATAATGGCCACGATCACGGCGTTTTCAACCTGCTTCGACAGTTGCAGGGCTGCGGCAATGGAGCCACCGGAAGAAACGCCACAGAAAATACCTTCCTCGCTGGCCAGGGCCCGCATGGTGTCTTCCGCTTCCTGCTGGCCGATGTCCAGCACCTGGTCGACACGGGTGGCCTCGTAGATTTTCGGAAGATAGGCTTCCGGCCAGCGCCGGATACCGGGTATGGATGCCCCCTCCTTCGGCTGAAGTCCAATGATACGGATATCCGGGTTGCGCTCTTTCAGGTACCTGGACACGCCCATGATCGTACCGGTGGTCCCCATGGAACTGACAAAGTGGGTCACCCGTCCACCAGTCTGCTCCCAGATTTCGGGACCTGTGGTGCGATAATGGGCCAGCGGGTTGTCGGTATTGCTGAACTGGTCCAGAACCTTGCCTTTACCCTCTGCTTCCATTTGCAGAGCCAGGTCACGGGCAGTTTCCATGCCCTCTTCTTTCGACACCGTGACAATTTCCGCACCATAGGCCCTCATGGACGCCCGACGCTCTTCGCTCATATTCTCCGGCATGATCAGTACCATGCGGTACCCCTTGATGGATGCGGCCATGGCCAGGGCTATACCGGTATTGCCGCTGGTAGCCTCGATCAGCGTATCCCCCGGATGGATCTCGCCCCTGCGTTCCGCTTCCTGAATCATGCTCACGGCCGGGCGATCCTTGACCGATCCGGCCGGGTTATTGCCCTCGAGCTTGGCGAGAATCACATTGCTGGTCTCGCCTGGCAGGCGCTGCAAACGCACCAGCGGTGTATGCCCGACATAGTCTTCTATGGTGGGAAAATTCATATGGGAACCTTTCTCAAATCTGCCGTCTCCCGGCATGCCAGATAACCAAGCTGACAATAGCCTGTGGTACACTTTCGGATTCGCATGATACGCGTTATAGCCGTCGTCTCCCAATACAGCTTCTCGCTATATCCATGACCGGTGGCTATATCCGGGACAAAGCCGGGCGGGTAACACGGCACCGGGATTCCGGATCATCTATTCTGACAGGGAAGTAAAGCCAGACTGTCTGGCTGGCAACGATAACATCAGGAACACGATATGCGGCGTTGGGGCATTCGCAAGAAAGTACTGGTGGTGACGCTGGTCCCCACCCTTCTGACCACGATTCTACTCGGGCTGTTCTTTACCTACAGCTGGGTCAACAATATTGAAAGTCTGCTGCAGGACCGCGGCCAGTCCCTGTCGCGACAACTGGCGGCAGGGTCCGAATATGGCCTGTTTACCGCCAACCGAAGTCTGCTGAACAGCCTCTCCAACGCCCTCCTGGAAGAACAGGACGTGCGTTCCATCACCTTTTTCAATAGCGAGCGCGAGCGACTGCTGCACACCGGGCCCGGAAGCGCCGATGCCATTGCCCCGGATGACCTCACCGCAGAGGCCCCCTGGCGCATTTTCCGCGATGACAGCACCCTGTTTGTCACCCCCGTTTTCCTTCAGGACCTGATGATCGAGAGCATGCTGGATCAGGGTTCCGGTCAACCCGTCAGCGGTGTGCAAGAGCCCCTGGGCTGGGCTGCTGTTGAGATGTCCCATATCCGTACGGAAAAGGAAACCTACAAAGCCCTGCTGATCTCACTGATCTTGGTGCTCGGTGGCGTCATTCTCAGCCTTATCATCGCCATGCGCCTCAGTCGCGCCTTTACCGATCCGGTCTTCGAACTGAACGAGGCGGTGGCCAGGCTCAAGGAAGGCAAGCTGGATACCCGCGTACACACCGCCGCAGGTCCGGAATTCGAACAGCTGGAATCCGGTCTCAACGCCATGGCGGAAGAGCTCAGCAAGGCGCAGGCAGAAATGCAGCAAAATGTCGATCAGGCCACCGAGGATCTGCGGGAAACCCTGGAAACCATCGAGATCCAGAACATCGAGCTGGATCTGGCTCGTAAGGAAGCGCTGGAGGCCAGCCGGATCAAATCCGAATTTCTCGCCAACATGTCCCACGAGATACGCACACCGCTGAACGGCATCATTGGCTTCACCGAGCTATTGATGAAGAGTCCTCTGCCCCGCCAGCAACGGGACCACCTCAGCACCATCCGGAAATCCTCGGAAATTCTGCTGACCATCATCAACGACATCCTGGATTTCTCGAAGATCGAAGCTGGCAAACTGATCCTCGACCGGGTTCCATTCCAGCTCCGGGACATCGTTGAAGATGTCATGGTAATGCTGGCTCCTGCTGCCCACGGCAAAAACCTCGACCTGGTGCCACTGGTCTACAATGACGTGCCCGACAACATCATGGGGGATCCTTTGCGGGTCAAGCAGGTGATTACCAACCTGGTCAACAACGCCATCAAGTTTACACAGACCGGTGAAGTGGTACTCCGTGCCAGCCTCGAAGACGAGGACCAGGAAAACAACAGGGTGACCCTGCGCATCAGCATCACCGATTCCGGGGTTGGCCTTTCCCGGGCGCAGCAACAATCCCTGTTCAACGCCTTCAATCAGGCGGATGCCTCTACCGCTCGCCAGTATGGTGGGACCGGACTCGGCCTGGCCATATCCAAACGACTGGTAGAAGAAATGGGGGGCAAGATCGGCCTGCAAAGCGAGCTGGGCAAGGGGTCGACATTCTGGTTCACACTGACCTCTGAGCTGTCCGGTTCCGGCGAGGCCTGCGCCCCCCAGGACACCCTCCGCGGAGAGCGCGTCATTTACCTGGAGCACCAGAAGACCACCGGCCTTGCGGTGGAGCATATGCTGAAAGAGTGGGGCATGACAGTGGATGTGGTCTCCTCCCCCGGCGCCATGCAGGAACAGGTTGAGGAAGCCCAGAGGAGCCAGGCCGGCTATGCCCTCGCCATTATAGGTATCACCCGGCACCTGCTGAACTCCAGCCAGTATTGCGCCCTGGCACGCAACCTGGAACTGGAACGCGACTGTCGCACACTGCTGCTGACGCCAACTCTCGACACACACGATACCCCGCTGTCAGGACTGACCAGCGGGCACCTTACCAAGCCTGTGTGCCGCAATGCCCTGTATGACGAACTGCTGTTACTGGTGCATGGCATAAACGACAGGCAACAACCGCTGCAAGAGCACCAGGCCATCCCTGTGTGGCAACCGACAGGTGCCGTACCGAGGGTGCTGGCAGTAGACGACAATGACGCCAACCTGAAACTGGTCATGACCTTGCTGAACGACTGTCAGGTCAACGCGGAAGGTGCCTCCAGCGGCTTTGAAGCTATCAGCAAGGCTCGCAACAATCCCTTTGACCTGGTCTTTATGGACCTGCAGATGCCAGGCATGGATGGTGTCGAGACGACCGCACGATTGCGCGCCATGGACAACAAGACCCATCGCACCCCGGTGATTGCGCTCACGGCCCACGCCCTCGCTGATGAGCAGGATCGACTGGCTCGTCAGGGATTCGACGGTTATCTTGCCAAACCGATCAGTAGCGGGCAGCTGGTTGAAACGATTCGCGAATACACCGGCTATACCTGCGAGATCTCACCGCAACCCCATCGCATCCAGGTTCCTGAGATCCGGGATACCAGCAAGGCCCTGAGGCCATCAACCCGCAAGCTTCAACAGCAGTGCGTCAGCGTCGAAGAGAGCATTCAGCTGGCGGCCGGCAAGGCGGACCTCGCCGAGGAATTGTTCAGCATGCTTCTGGAACAGCTGTCGTCCGATGCCGACAAGGTTGATAACTTCTGGAAAGAAGGCGACCTCGACTCGCTTCTGGACTGCGTCCATAAGCTGCACGGGGCAACCCGCTACTGCGGCGTGCCGGAATTGAGAGTGGCGACAAACCAGTTCGAGACTGCACTCAAGTGCTCGTCATCAGACATGGCCTATCATAAAGACCAGTTACTGGCGGCGATCGAGAGGCTGCAGGCTTGGGGCGACCAGACCGACTGGCAGGCGCAGTTCCGCCAGCAATCAGAAGCGGGCGCCACCGGGTCCGGGAACACCCTGGGCTAAGGACATTTAACTGCCCAGGCGTGCACTTTCGAGAATGGACTTCATGTCACGCACGGCCTCTTTAAGGCCGGTAAAGACCGCCCGGGCAATAATGGCATGACCGATGTTGAGCTCATTAATACCGGGAATGGCCGCAACACGTTCGGTATTGTGATAATGCAGACCATGGCCCGCATTTACGGTAAGCCCCTTTTTACGCGCGTAGTCCACGGCATTCGCCAGCACCTTGAACGCAGCCTCAACTGCCTGTGGGTCGTCTGCCTCGGCGTACTCTCCGGTATGCAATTCCACCACAGGGGCACCGCAGCGAACGGCGGCGTCGATCTGAACCGGGTCCGGATCAATGAACAGTGATACCTCGGCACCGATTTTCGCCAGACGCTCACAGGCTTTGGCCACTCTGGTCTCCTGACCGTCGACGTCCAGTCCACCCTCAGTGGTGAGCTCCTCCCGCTTTTCCGGCACAAGGCACACGCACTCCGGCCGGACCTGTTCCGCAAATGCCAGCATGGCGTCGGTCACAGCCATTTCCAGATTCATTTTTGTCTGCAGGGTCTCCTTGAGCATCAGCACGTCGCGATCCTGAATGTGACGGCGATCCTCACGGGGATGAATGGTAATGCCGTCGGCACCAGCCTCCTCGGCCATCAGGGCCGCCTGCACCGGATCCGGATAACGGGTGCCCCGGGCCTGACGGAGGGTTGCCACGTGATCAATATTCACACCAAGTAACACTCTAGGATTCATTCGGTTCTCTCCGACCATGACTGAAAAGGCTTCTGCTGTGCAGCGGCTTGCCCTGTAACAGGTAGTCTACCAACACTCGCATGACCCGTTTGGCTGTACGACGACAATCCGGTGACTCCAGATCCCCGGCCGCCAGGGCCATCAGCGTGTCTCCCGACAGATTTCTCAACCGTACATTCTCGTCCGGGCGTAGCAAAATGCCCCGTTCCGGATCATAGCAGTAGCTCCGACCCGCCTCGACCCCAGCTCCGGAATCCGTCGCGATGTCCCAGGCAAAACGGTACCCCAGCGCCTCAGCAAATGAACATTCGAACCGACGCAACACCGGCTCAACATCGTCCGTTTCCGAGAGTTCGGTGATCACCTGAATGTAGGCGGCAAACAGGGAAGGATGAGGATCTGCCGCCGGCAGAACTCGCTGCAGCAACTCGTTGATGTAGAGCCCACTGTAAAGAGCTGTCGTGCGACTGAGTGACGGCCCGCTACGGACGTCAGTCTGGATCAGGGTTTTCAGATTACCGCGCCCGATCCAGTCCAGCATCAGGGGCTGGAATGGCTGCAGCTGGGCCTTGAGCGGACTTTTGGCGCTGTTGGCACCACGAGCAATCAACGATACTCGACCTGCGTTCAGCGTGAACACGTCGACCTGCAGACTGGTTTCCCGCCAGGGACGACGATGGAGGACATACGCCGGTTCCTCCTGCACTGAGCCGGCCATAGCGTTCTCAGAAATCGTTCATGCCCAGGCTCTTAAGGGCCCGGTCGCTGTCAGCCCAGCCCCGCTTGACCTTGACCCACAGGCGGAGCATGACCTTACTGTCAAACAGTCTCTCCATGTCTGTGCGCGCTTCCTGGCCGATGCGGCGCATGCGCTCACCCTTATCGCCAATGATGATTTTCTTCTGACCTTCCCGCTCCACCAGAATAAGCGCGGATATATGCAGAGTCTTGCCATCACGACGAAATTCTTCGATCTCGACAGCAACGGAATACGGCAGTTCCGCACCCAGTTGCCGGGTAATTTTCTCCCGGACCATTTCGGCGGCCATGAACCGCTCACTGCGGTCGGTTACCTGGTCATCCGGATAGAAATGCACGCTCTGCGGAAGGTAGCGGCCAACGGCTTCTTCCAGTGGCTGCAGATTCATCTCCTTGAGGGCGGACAGCGGAATGATCTCGGTAAACTCCCGCTTCTTCGACAGCATGTCCAAATGCGGCAACAACGCTTCACGCTTTTCGATCTTGTCGACCTTGTTGACCGCGAGGATCACCGGACATTTGAGTCTGGAGAGTTTTTCAAGCACCAGCTCGTCGGCCGTGGTCCATGCCATCTGGTCAACCACAAACACCACCACATCGACATCTATCAGAGCCGATGTCGCCGCCTTGTTCATGTAGCGGTTCAGTGCCCTGGGTTCTTCCTCGTGCATGCCCGGGGTATCGACATAGATCGCCTGCACCGGCCCCATGGTCTTGATACCCAGCACCTGGTGGCGCGTGGTCTGGGGCTTGCGGGAGGTTATGCTCAGCTTCTGGCCAAGGATATGATTCAACAGCGTGGACTTGCCCACGTTTGGTCGGCCAACAATGGCAACAAAACCACAGCGGCTTTCGGGGTCGTCCGGACGGGTAATATCATTCATTAATCGTTCTCCACGCCCAGTTGCTTCAGGGCATTACGGGCGGCCTGCTGCTCGGCAATACGACGACTGCTGCCGACACCGGTCGTTTTACGACCCAAAGACGGCAAAGCGCAGGAAACATGGAAAGTCTGTGCATGGGCTTCGCCATCCACCGAGATGACATCGTACATCGGCAGAGGGAACTGGCGGGACTGCAGGTATTCCTGGAGCCGGGTTTTCGGATCTTTCTGGGTGTCCTGGAGATCCAGATTCTTCAGGCGCTGCTCAAACCAACGCAGCACCTGCTGCCGACAGGTATCAAAATCACTATCAAGATATATCGCGCCGATGATGGACTCCACGGCATCGGCGAGAATCGATTCCCGGCGGAATCCCCCGCTTTTCAACTCGCCGGAACCCAATCGGAGATACTTTCCCAATTCAAACTCACGGCCGATCTCTGCCAGGGTTACACCCTTGACCATACGGGCGCGCAAACGGCTCAACTGGCCTTCCCGGGCTTTTTCGAACTGCAGATAAAGATGCTCGGCTATCACCATGTTAACGATGGAATCCCCGAGGAACTCCAGCCGCTCATTGTTCTGATTACCATAACTGCGATGAGTGAGCGCCAGCAGCAAGCGCTCCGGCGCCTTGAACTGATACCCAATTCGGCGCTGTAGCTGGTCCAGATCCGGTTGCGAACTCACTTGCCCTGCATCTCGTATTCATGTTGGAAATGGATAACGGCGTCCACGTTGCGAAACAGATTGCTACGCACCTCGTAGTCCACCTTGATCACCACAAGTTCACCATTTTTCTCAACGCTGATCTGCTTTTCGTCAAAACCGCGAACATTGTTCACAATCAACCTTTTATTGATCAAACTGCGAATCTGGGGAGGCCCCATGGAGGAAAGGCCTTCCGTGCCTTCCAGGCTTTCCACAGCTTCCTGGATGGTTACGTCATCCAGATAGGCCGGTCCCAGCTTTATCACCAGTGTCAGCAGGCTGCCAAAAAACAGCACCATCACCAGCATGGTGAGGGCCGAAGCACCACCCTGACGCCCCATTGAGGAGAATTTATTCTTCTTCATCTGAACTGCACTCCTTGAGAATTAGTCAATGCTGCCGACACGATCAAAGGATGGCAGACTGGTAAGCGATTTCCAGTGCATCCATATGGCAAACGCCTTGCCCACGATCAGCTCGTCGGGCACTGTGCCCCAGTAACGGCTGTCGTTACTGTTGTCACGATTGTCACCCATCACAAAATAATGCCCCTCAGGGACTGTCCATTCCCCTTCACCAGAGCCGCCAGGGCGCCCCAGGGTCAGGAAAAGGTCGTGTTCGGTCTCACCCAGCGTCTCACGACGAAGTTCCATCGGTGGCAGCCGTGCCACGAACCGGGAGTCCACCTTGTCGCCATTAATAAACAGTTCCTTGTTGCGGTAGCGAATATGATCACCGGGCAATCCGACCACCCGCTTGATGTAGTTGGTCTGTCCATCCTCGGGGTAGCGGAAGACCATCACGTCACCGCGCTCCGGGTCATCGACCTCAAGTATCTTCGTGCCGGCTACGGGCAGGCGCAGACCATAGGCATACTTGTTCACCAGGATAAAATCACCGACTTCCAGTGTGGGCAGCATGGACCCGGAAGGTATCTGGAAGGGTTCCACCAGGAAGGAACGTAGCACAAGGACAATCGCCAACACAGGAAAGAAGGAGCGGCTCAGGTCAACCAGGTAAGGCTCTTTGGGAGCTTCAGCCTCACTGTCCTGTGAGCTGTCACTGGCTGACACACCGGCCATTCTGCGTTTACGGAGAAACAATCTGTCTGCCAGCCAGATAAGACCGGTCGCGAACGTCAATACAACCAGGACCAGGGGAAAATCAATATCCATTCAGGTGCCTTTTATTTGTCCACTTTCAATACGGCAAGGAACGCTTCCTGAGGCACCTCAACGTTGCCCAGTTGCTTCATGCGCTTTTTACCTTCTTTTTGCTTTTGCAGCAGTTTCTTCTTGCGGCTCACGTCACCACCGTAACACTTGGCGGTCACGTTCTTGCGCAGTGCCTTCACCGTGACCCGCGACACCACGTGAGTGCCGATGGCCGCCTGAATGGCAATATCAAACATCTGGCGCGGGATCAGCTCCTTCATCTTCTCAATCAGTTGCCGACCCTTGTAGTGGGCCTGATCCTTATGGACGATCAACGCAAGGGCGTCCACCCGCTCCCCATTAATCAACACGTCCAGACGCACCAGGTTGGCCGGCTGGAAACGGATGAAGTGATAGTCCAGGGACGCAAAACCGCGGCTCGCGGACTTGATGCGATCAAAGAAATCCATTACCACTTCCGCCATGGGCAGCTCATAGGTGAGCTGCACCTGGGTCGACATGAAGTGCATATGTTTCTGAACACCCCGCTTCTCCTCGCACAGGGCGATGACATTACCGAGATGTTCCTGAGGCACCAGGATATTGGCCTCGACAATCGGCTCACGCATCTCCTCTATGGATCCAACATCCGGAAGCCGTGATGGGTTGTCTACCGACAGGGTCTCATTCTGCTTGGTAAGCACCTCATAGATGACCGTCGGGGCGGTGGTAATAAGGTCTATGTCGTATTCCCGTTCCAGCCGCTCCTGAATGATTTCCATGTGGAGCATGCCGAGGAACCCGCATCGGAACCCGAAGCCCAAGGCATCGGAGTTTTCCGGTTCGAAAAACAGCGAGGCATCGTTCAGCGTCAGCTTCTCCAGCGCATCACGGAAATCGTCATAATCATCCGCACTGACCGGGAACAGACCGGCATACACCTGGGGCTTCACCTTCTTGAACCCCGGCAGCATGGGCGTTTCCTGGAAGAATTTCTGGTGCACGATGGTATCCCCCACCGGTGCACCATGGATGTCCTTGATGCCCGCAACCATGAAGCCCACATCACCGGCCTCGAGAATATTGGTATCCTTCGGCTTGGGGTTGAAAATGCCCACCTTGTCCGCGTTCCAGGCCTTGCCCGTGGACTTGATGACGATCTTGTCGCCCTTTTTCAGGGTACCCTCGGTGACCCGCACCAGGGAAACAACCCCAAGATAGTTATCAAACCAGGAATCGATGATCAGTGCCTGCAAAGGCGCGCTCCGATCACCTTTGGGGGGCGGTATCTTCCGGATCAGATCTTCCAGGACGTCCTCTACCCCCATTCCGCTCTTGGCACTGCAGCGCACGGCATCGGAAGCCTCAATACCGATAATATCCTCAATCTCGGCGGCCACACGCTCCGGCTCTGCCTGGGGCAGGTCCATTTTATTGAGGACCGGTACGACTTCCAGGCCCTGCTCTATGGCGGTATAACAGTTCGCCACGGATTGGGCTTCCACGCCCTGACCGGCGTCCACCACCAGCAGGGCCCCTTCACAGGCGTACAGGGATCGCGACACCTCGTAGGAGAAGTCCACGTGCCCCGGGGTGTCGATAAAATTCAGCTTGTATTCCTGACCATCCCGGGCCTGGTAGTTGAGCGTGACGCTCTGGGCCTTGATGGTAATCCCGCGCTCACGCTCAAGGTCCATGGAGTCCAGGACCTGTTCGGCCATTTCACGGTCGGTCAGGCCACCGCAAACCTGGATAAAACGGTCCGCGAGTGTGGATTTACCATGGTCGATGTGGGCGATGATGGAAAAGTTACGGATTCGGCTCAGTTCAGTCACAGACAATGAATACTCATATAAGACGAAGGATTGAGCCCGGAGGGGCCGCTACCGCAGTCCGGGAACGGCGTGATTTTACCGGTTACTCGCCGCCATTGCCATGCTCAGGAAATAAGCGGCCGCTCATACTGCCGAATCAGGAAGCCAATCAGGGCATCCTCGTCCAGCGGGTAACTGAACAGATTGCCCTGACACTGCGCGCACCCGGCGGTTTTCAGGAAGTTGAGCTGCTGCGGGGTTTCCACACCTTCGGCCACAACGGTCAGGTGCAGTTTTCTGGCCAGAGCAATCACAGCGGACGCCACGTCAGTAGCGCTGACATTGTATGGAATATCGCGAATAAACCGGTGATCGATCTTGATAACATTCAACGGCAGCTGCTGGAGTGCGACCAGCGAACAGGCCCCCGTACCGAAATCGTCGAGAATCAGGCAGACGCCCAGATCGTGGAGGGAAACGAGCAAATCCCGCAACATGCGGGGGTCTTCATTAAGCAATTCGGCCGGCATTTCCAGCTCAAGGCGCTCCGGTGACACCCCGGTTTCGGTGATCACCTGTCGCACCATATCCAGGAATCCGGAGTCGGTCAGCTGGCGCACCGAGAGATTGACCGCCATCTTCAGGGACTCGAACCCGGCCCGCTCAAGGGCCTGGACCTGGATACAAGCCTGTCGCAGGGCCAGCTCGCCCAAACGCACGATCAGACCGGTCTCTTCGGCAAGCCCGATAAACTGCTGGGCCGACACCAGCCCTTTCTCCGGATGGTGCCAACGCAGGAATGCTTCAACGCCGATAACCCGTTCGGTTTCCAGATCCACCTTGGGTTGGTAATGCAGCACGAAACGGTCACCGTCCAGGGCTGCCGCCAGCTCCTCCTGCTGCAACAGGCGACGAGCCGCCTGGATATTCATCGCCGGGGTAAAGAACTGGTAGGTATTCCTGCCCATTTCCTTGGCACGGTACATAGCAAGATCGGCGTACTTCATCAAAGTGCCGGACTCCTCACTGTCGTGCGGAATCATGGTAATACCGATACTGACCGTGATCCCCACTTCGTGCTCATTCAGACGGATTCGCTGACACAGTCGTCGCAGGATGGTCTCAGCCACCTTGCCGGCGGCATCCGGGCCACTGATACGCGACAGCAACACCACGAACTCATCCCCACCCAGACGGGCAACGGAATCTTCCTCACGCACACACCCCGTAAGCCACTGGGCAACCCGCTTCAGCAGTTCATCACCGGAATCGTGGCCAAGGGTGTCGTTGATCCGCTTGAACCCGTCGAGATCCAGAAACATCAACGCCGCCGGCTCACCGCTGCGACGACTGCGGCGAACCACGTGATTCAGTCGGTCACGGAATAACTGACGGTTGGCCAGGCCGGTCAGCGGATCGTAGAATGCCAGGCGGTGCAACTCTGACTGGGCCTCCTTCAACTGGGTCAGATCCCGCAAGCTCAATACCACGCCGTTTACACCCGGCACATTCATCATCGCGGTGTAGGTTCCCTCCATGTCCCGCCACTGACCGGCAGCGTCACGGATCCGCGCCCGGATAACCGGCATCTGCTTACCCGGAGCGCCAACGGATTCTTCAAAACCCGCCACTAACTGGGGCCAGTCATCGCCATGGACAATCGACTCAAAATCCAGCTCCTGCAGTTTTTCGGGATCAAAACCCAGTATGTCCTTACTCGACGGGCTTGCGTATTGAGGCTTGCCCCCGCCGCTGAGCACCAGGGTGACGTTGGCCGCACCCTCGGTAATCGCACGATAGCGGCCCGCGCCCACCTGCGCCAGAATACGGGAGCGGATCAGCGTGAGGGCGAACAGGAACAGCAGGAAGCTGATAACAATGCCAGCGCCCAGCACAATCGGTGGCCGGGGATCGGAAGCCAGGAAATCAAAGGCGGGGGTCGAGCGGGTCTGCAACAACCAGTCCCTGCCGCCATGGCGAATGGTCTGGCTCATCTCAAAGCTGAAGTCGTTGTCCAGTGACCCCAGATTGGAACCATACATCAGTGTGTCTCGGGAGACCTGATCGCCGTCATAGATACGCACGTCGAGGAAAGGCGAGATCAGGCCGACGATACCGTCGAGCAGGTTATTCATACGAAACGCACTGAACACGTAGCCTGCCAGCATCATTCTGCGCTCCACACGCAGATCCGGAACTTCTCCACCCTGGTAGACCGGGTAATACATCAGAAAGCTGGCCTGGTCTTCCGCAACCTCTTCCTGAATCAGGATCACTTTCCCGGTGACTGTTGGCTTTGCCCCATCACGGGCTTCTTCCATCGCCCGGCGGTGAATGGGATCGCTGAAAGCGTCGTATCCCAGCGCCCTGCGATTTCGATCGGTGCCAGGCTCAAGATATACCATTGGATAGTAATCCGGCCCCGATCCCAGAGGTGTCACCAGGTAGTTATGAACACCTTCAGCGCGAACCGACGAGATGTGGTCTGCCATATCCCGTACACCGATACGCTGCACATAACCGATTCCCTGAATACCTGGGTAGTAACGATTAATGTCGACTTTGTCCACATATTCCCGCCATTCGTCACGGCTCACCCTGCCGGCAACCGCAAACAGGCCGGCACTTCCGGCCAGAACCTGCTCATGATTCAGCAGCCGTTCTTCAATGGCGGTTTTGAGCTGAAGCGACTGTGTTCGAAAACGGGCCTCAGTGCGATCTTCGACCAGATGAATCGAAAGCTGCCAAAGTAACAAAGTGATAGCGATAGAAGCCGCAAGCAAAAGCCAGGCAACCCAGGCATTACGGAAGGTGAGAAGTGTCCTGAGGGGAAGTTCCTTTTTGTTCATCATGCGGGCAGGTCCGATCCATGGCCGACGTTCTTGTTTATTTCCTATAGTGTAACAAAAGCCCCGGGATATGTCCCTGAAGAGCACCCGGGGCTCCGGATAATCCCTGAATCAGGGTTTCATTACGAGATATATGGCCCGCCCCTGGCGTACAACTCGCACAGACACGGCACGATCATCCGGCAGGGAAGATACAACATCACGGAACTCCTCAACGGTCCGCACCGGTTGGCGATGTAGCTCGGTGATCACATCCCTCGGACGAATACCTGCGTTCAGTGCAGGCCCCCGGCCAACATTGGCAACCAGAACACCGGCTTGCAGATCCATCGAATCGGCGAGCTCGGCAGGCAGAGGTTCAACTGTCAGTCCCAGGGGCGCCGAGGATGGACCACCCTGATCTGTGCCGGGTAACGCCGCCTGCTCGCTTCCCGGTTCCGGAAGCTTGCCGATTTCCACTTCCAGCTCAACTTCCCGGCCTTCGCGGAGCACCGTCAGCGTTGCGGTTTCACCCACGGGGGTACGTCCCACCATCGGCGGCAGATCCGACGACAGCTCGACACTCTCCCCGTCATATTCGAGCACGATATCACCCGTTTCCAACCCGGCATCCTCAGCCGGCGATCCGGCCATTACTTCGGCAATCAGCGCGCCCCTGGGACGCTTCAGCCCGAACGATTCAGCCAGATCACGATTCACCTCCTGAATCAATACGCCCAGCCAGCCACGGGCAACGAAGCCCTTATCGCGTATCTGATTGAATACGTTCATGGCGTCATCGATGGGAATGGCGAAAGAAACGCCCATGAACCCGCCGGAACGAGTGTATATCTGGGAATTGATACCAACCACTTCGCCATCGAGGTTGAACAGCGGTCCGCCGGAATTCCCCGGATTAATGGCCACATCAGTCTGGATAAACGGTACGTAGTTTTCGGAAGGCAGCGACCGACCAAGGGCACTGACGATGCCAGCGGTCACGGTATAGTCAAAACCAAAGGGGGAACCGATGGCCAGCACCCACTCACCCACTGCCAGATCCCGGGAGCGACCAATCTTGACGACCGGCAGGTCATCACCGTTTTCAATCTTGAGCACCGCCATATCCGAGCGGGGGTCCGTGCCCACAAGGGTCGCCTGCAACTCACGGCGGTCACTCAGACGCACGACAATCTCATCGGCCCCTTCGACAACATGGTTATTGGTCAGCACATAGCCGTCTTTCGAGACAATAAATCCGGACCCCATGGACCGGCGGGGCTGTGAGCGGCGGGGACTGTTACCGTAAGGGGATTGCGGCCCCCGGAAAAACTCCTGAAAGAATTCCGGTAACTGCTCCAGCTGGCGCTCATCAAACGGCGCCCCCGGATAACCGCCACCACCACGGGTTGGCTTGCTGGTGGTACTGATATTGACCACAGCGTTCGAGTTATCCTCCACCAGTTCCGTGAAATCTGGAAGGCTGCGCGCATTGGCCCCCTGGGCCCAGAATAAGAACACCATCAGGCACAGAACGAATACCTTAGCCGTGGACGAGCCACCGGAGGTCGAAACCAGCGTTCTGTACTTCCGGTTAGTCATTAACATGTAGAACCCCCTGTTTATCAGAGCTTTATATGCATTCTGAGGTCAGAACAGCGATTTTCAACTTAAAAAACGGTAGGGTTTGCAGACACATTCCCGTCGGTGGCGGGAACAATCCGGATCAGCCGGGGCTCGTAACGGTGAGCGGATCGGCGCTGTAACCAGCGAACCATCGCAAAGCCCCCCATCAGACCGGTCAGCGCGCCAGCGATGGCAACAAGATCCTGGCCACCAGCCCGGTGCCCCAATACGGCCCCAGCCACCATCAATAACAGTGGCACCGCATAGACCAGCAGGGATGCCCGCAACAGGGCGGCCTCATCAATCGCCAGCGTCACCTCGTCACCCACCCGCGCTGCCAGCTCGTTGGTCACCAAAACCTGGTTGGCACGACCACCCGTCGCCCCAGCCAACGCACGCTGGCCGCATCCATGTCGGGCGGCACAACTCTGACAGGCGCTGTTGCGTATGGTCTGAACCCAGGCCCGGTCCCCATCAATCGCCACAACCCTGCCGTTTTCAGTAATCATCGTCTGGCCGTCTCATACGCCCTGGCATTGTCTACCTCCACGGATTCTGCAACTTTTTTAGCTGTGGCTGGGGGCACCTCGCCGACGACGGTCACCATATAGGCCCGCCCTCCCACATTAAGCTGGCTGATATATACGGTCGTGGCACCAATCCGGGACGCCCCCGTCGGCATGGAAATCCGCCCGGCCGGCTCGACAAAAACGGAGAAGGCCGCCAGACCATCTGAAAATGCTACCGCCTGTCCCTTTCCGGAACGGGGTGCAGCAGCAGGCATAAAGCCTTCAGGTTGCCAGCCCAGTACCCAGCCGTCCATCCTTGGTTGTTGTGAAGGTTGGGGCGGATCACCAAGCGTACGCTCGAGTTCTTTTCCCTGGGACTGCACTTCAAATTCACTGTCTGGCAGGCGATCTGTAATTTCCAGGCTGGTAAACTGGAAATGCTCCAACACCTCGTCGGTATCAGACCTGACATGACTTTTCACCAGCAGCCCGGTCGACTTTTCAAGCCATAGACGGTGACTGTAACGATGTTCATCCCGGGCCTTGAGCGCGATTTTGACAACCTTATAGCCGGCCACCCTGTCTTCCCCCATCAACTCGGGACTGTACCAGCGGATCACCGGCATAAGCTGACTTGAAAAGGCCTCGGCGAAGGGCCCGGAAGGAATCACCTGATCCAGCTGGACCCGCCCCTGGTCGGGCAACACGCAGACCACCCGCATGCCCTTACGCACGATCTCACCACCACCACCATCCTGAAGCACCAAGCGCTCTTCGACGACACCATCACGGTACCGATGGGCAATTTGCAGGGAACTGACCTGATCACCACGGGCATACACGAACACGCCGCGATAGGACGTCATGTTGAGGGCCGGTCCCAGACGAGCGAGCCATTGCTCTGCGGATTGGGGGGCGTTCCCGGCAGGGATGGCAGACTCTTCACTGATGACAGCAGCAGGCCAGGACAGACAGAAGGCCGCGACCAGCAGATAGAAGAACCTGTGAACCCCCGAATTCCGGGTGACTGCCAGCCAATTCAACATCAACCCTTTCACTCCTGAATACTAGTAAGACGGCGTAGATGCAGTGACCAACCGGGCATAGCCAACGGATCCCCGACCAGCCCCAACGCTATTGTGTTGGGCATGCTCCAGCAGGTATCGACTCAAATGTTCCCACTGCTCCTCATCCAGACCTTGCAGGGCTACTTCCTGTACCTTGTTATCTACAGTATCCGAGATTTCAGGCGCTCCGGTACTGAGCCCGCCAGCAACCTGCGCTTCAGGCTCTGAAGAGTCCCAGCCAGCACCGACACCAAACCCCACTATGAGCGCCAGGCTCACCATGGCAGCCGCCGGCCAGTGCCAGCTCCGCGAAGGCCTTATTTCCACCGTCCTGTTTTCGAAACCGGTGGTTTCACCGCTTTCAATTACACGCCTCACACCAACACTGACATCAATCACGTCCTCCAGGACCTGGCGCTGGTGCATAACATCCCTCACCTGTTGCCAACGCTGCCACTGGGAGCGCACATCGCTCTGCTCGCCATGGGACAACAGCCGTCGGACTGAGAGCTCATCCGCTTCGTCATCCATCATGGCCGACAGTGTTTCTCTGAGACGATCATCCATGGGATGCAACCTCATTCACGTCAGGGAATTATTAAGCAACGGCCCGAGCTGTCGATCTACAGCATCCCGGGCTCTGAAAATTCGGGACCGGACGGTGCCAATGGGACACTCCAGTATGCGTGCGATATCCTCATAACTCAGGCCATCATATTCTCTGAGCAAAAAAGCCGAGCGGAGTTCCTCGGGAAGGTTGGATATCGCCCGGCCAAGCTCCTGTTGCAGTTGCTCCCGCTGGAGCAGCTTCTCCGGCGATGCGTTATCCCGGAGCCTGGATCCATCCTCGAAATTCTCAGCTTCGGTCACGTCGGCGCTGCCCTGAGGACGGCGCCCACGCGACTCGAGAAAGTTCTTTGCCGTGTTTACGGCAATGCGGTACAGCCACGTATAAAATGCACTGTCACCACGAAAGCGATCCATCGCCCGGAAGGCCTTCACAAAGGTCTCCTGGGTCAGGTCCAGCACTTCCTGGCTGTCGTAAACATACCGACTGATGATAGAGGCCACCCGGGACTGATACTTGACCACAAGCAGGTCAAACGCCGCCCGGTCACCATTACGCACTTTGCGTACGAGTTGGAGATCGGTCTGGCTGTCGGGGATCTCCCCCTTGTATTGATCAGTATCCGGAGTCATGGACGGATTGCCAGGACGTTCATAATCAATGGCCAACGGGCCTGCCTGCCTCGATTTGGTTTGCGTCGTCATGATGCTGTCCGGCGTCCGAAATAAATGCGGGTATCGGCCCTTTCAGGCCTGTCCGCGTCAGGGCAAATAGACAGCAAGCGTAAAGTTTAGTTCAATACACATCCACATTATGGCCCGCGATAACGACCCAATGCCACAATCTCACGAATACGATGTCCTGATTATCGGCAGCGGCGCTGCCGGACTGACCGTTGCCCTCAACCTGCCGGAACACCTGAATGTCTGTGTCGTGAGCAAAGCCGACATCAGTAGCGGGGCGACGCTCTGGGCACAGGGCGGCATTGCCGCGGTGCTGGATGACAACGACTCACTGGAAAACCACATCCAGGATACGCTGAATGCCGGCGGCGGCCTGTGTCATGAGGACGCCGTGCGGTTCACCGTAGAGCATGGCAAAGAAAGCATCAACTGGCTGATAGACTCGGGGGTGGATTTCACTCGTGACGAAGACGCCCAGTATCACCTGACCCGTGAGGGTGGCCACAGTCATCGACGCATCATTCACGCAGCGGATGCCACCGGGCACGCGGTTTCCACCACCCTGGCGTCCCAGGCTCAGGCACGCCCCAACATTACCCTGATATCCGGCCGGGTGGCCGTAGACCTGATCACCAACCGCAAACTGTCACTACCAGGCAATCGTTGCGTCGGCGCCTACGTTCTCAACCTCGAGGATAACCACGTTGAGCTGGTCCGGGCCCGCTTTACCGTGATCGCCACCGGTGGTGCCAGCAAAGCCTATCGCTACACCACCAATCCGGACGGCGCATCCGGCGACGGCATCGCGATGGCCTGGCGCGCAGGGTGCCGGGTTGCCAACATGGAATTCAATCAGTTCCATCCGACGTGTCTTTACCACCCCCACGCCAAATCCTTTCTGATCACCGAAGCGGTGCGGGGCGAAGGCGGCGTACTCAAGCTCCCGGATGGTAGCCGTTTCATGGACCGTTTCGACAAGCGCGGCGAACTGGCGCCCAGGGACATCGTGGCCCGTGCCATTGACCATGAAATGAAACGCCTGGGTGCCGATCACCTGTACCTGGACATCAGCGACAAACCAGCTGATTTCGTCAGGCACCACTTCCCGACGATTTACGAAAAGTGCCTGGAATTCGGCATCGACATTACCGAACAACCTATCCCTGTGGTGCCAGCGGCACACTACACCTGCGGCGGTATCGTCAGTGATAAACGGGCCCGCACCGACATAAACCAGCTTTATGTCGTTGGGGAGGCAGCCTTTACCGGTTTGCATGGCGCCAATCGTATGGCCAGCAACTCCCTGCTGGAGTGCCTGGTCTATGGTCGCGCAGCCGCTGAAGACATTGCGCGACGGGAGGCACAAATCCCGCCACCGCCTCCGGTGCCTGACTGGGATGAAAGTCAGGTACGGGATTCTGACGAAGACGTGGTAATCTCCCACAACTGGGACGAACTGCGCCACTTCATGTGGGATTACGTAGGCATTGTCAGGACCACCAAGCGCTTGCAACGGGCCAAGCACCGCGTTGATTTGCTATCCCGGGAAATAGGTGAGTTCTACAGCAACTACCGGGTCACCAACGACTTGCTCGAGCTGCGTAATCTGGTCACTGTATCGGACCTGATCATCTGCTCGGCGCTGCAGCGCAAAGAGAGTCGTGGCCTCCATTACACTCTGGATTACCCCGGGTTACTCAACGAACCGCGGGACACGGTGCTGTTTCCCACAACATACAGAACCCTATCACCCTGACACACGCGACCAGCGGAAAGAGAAACCGAATGTCTGACAACACCGAATACAAACGCCTGTGGTGGCACAGCCGCCGTGGAATGCTCGAACTGGACGTATTGCTGGTGCCCTTCGTAGAAGAGGCGTATCCCGGACTGGCGGCAGAAGACCAGGCACGCTATGAAAAGCTGCTGACCTGCGAAGACACCGACATGTTTGAATGGTTCATGCAGCGCAGCCGCCCGGAAGATCCGGACCTTCAGCGCATCGTGGATATGATCCTGAACCGTGTCCAGCCGGATTAATCTCCGCCTTCGGCCTTCAGCGTCCCGTCCATGGCTGCGAAGCATACTTCAGGCAGCCAACTCTGTTACGGAGTTAACCCTGGAACAGGGTCAACTCCGTGCCCGCTTCGCCTCAGGAAACAGCCATCCGGTTTGCGTCGCCGGTGAAAGCCGGATCGGCCCTCGCCTGACACTCTTGAAAATTCGCGCATCCGACACCAGATCTGGTTCACGCCTGGTGGTTTTGGCCAACTTTGGCCCGGGGTTTCGCAATGTCGATCCCGATGAATTCCGCCGTTTGCGGATGTGGCTAAGACTGAGCCAAAGCAACCATTCCCTCGCCAGCAACACATAACACCGGGAGCGCTCAATGACAGACTCTTCGACCATGGTCGCCAGCCAACCGCTACCTGCGTCAGCGTGGGCCATACTTGAAGATCAACGCATTCTCCGTATTACCGGCCCCGGTACCGATAAGTTTCTCCAGGGCCAGTTCAGCCAAAACCTGGAGGATGTCACCCCATCCTTTTCACCGCGCGCGGCGGCCAGTACCCCGAAAGGCAGGGCTTACTGCCTGACACGCATGGTGCGTGACGGAGAGGACGTGCTGATCGCGTTACCGGAAGACCTGGCAGATCACATCACCAGTCAGTTGCGTAAATACCTGATGCTGTTTCGCGGGACCGCCATGGAGGTTGTCGACAATGGCCGCATCCTTGGTATTCTGGGTGACGGGCTTACCCGGCAGCTTGGTGAGGACATCACCAATCAGCTTAATACGCCGGGCGACAGTGTTGTTGTCGACCAACACCATCTGATCAGAACCCAGGACACTGCTGAGGGACTGGCCCGGTTTGAACTCTGGCAAAGGGGTGACCTTTCGCCGGAACTGGCGGAGGTCTTCCAGCCCTCCGAGAAGACCGACCAGGTCAACTGGCAGGCGTCAGAGATAGCAGCTGGCATTGCCAGACTTACCCCCGAGTCCCTGGAAGCCTATGTGCCCCAGATGCTGAACTGGCAACACGTTCACGGCGTGCACTTCAAGAAAGGCTGCTACACAGGCCAGGAAGTCATTGCCCGAATGCATTTCCTCGGTCAGCTCAAGAAAAGTCTGTTTCGTTTTTCTGCCGCCGGCGTGGATACTGCTCCCGATTGCGGAACCGCTCTCAAGAGCGGTGAAAAGTCCGTCGGTGAGGTGGTCAATAGCGTTCGCCTCGCGGACCAGTCTGTGCAATGCCTGGCTGTCGTTCGTCACAATGCCGTGGATACGCCACTCCACCTGGACACCCATCCGGACATCACACTGGAGCGACTGGAACTCCCGTACGCGGTGCCGGAGCAGCAACAATCCGATACACCAGATACATAAGTTGACAGGCATTCCGGCGAGTTTTTGCTATAAAGTACCTATTATTTTGAATACTTATAGACGACGGACCTCAACTGACCATGTCGAACATTGTTGAAACCATCAAAAATGATCTGATCAGTGCGATCGAGAATGATCAGCTGGTGCTGCCAACGCTTCCGGAAGTCGCTCTTCAGGTGCGGGAGATTGCCGAATCGGAGGACTCCGCCATTCTGGATCTGGTCAAGGTCATCAGTAACGACACGGCCCTGTCTGCTCGCATTATTCGTGTCTGCAACAGCCCCCTTTTCCGGGGCAGTCGCGCCATCGAGAACCTGAACATGGCCGTCAGCCGTCTGGGCATGGCCTACACCAGCAATCTGGCGATGGGGCTTGCCATGGAGCAGATGTTCCAGGCCACGTCTGACATGATCGACAAGCGCCTGAGAGCGACCTGGCAAACCAGTACTGAGGTGGCCGGCGTGTGTCACGTTCTGGCCCAGCACTACACCCGACTGAAGCCGGACCAGGCCACATTGGCCGGCCTTGTGCATCTGATTGGTGTGCTGCCAATTCTGCGGTACGTTGAAGATCGCGATATCCAGATCAGCAGCATTATGCTGGACAATGTCGTTGATGAGCTGCACCCGCGGATCGGTAACCTGATCCTGAAGAAATGGGATTTCCCGGCCGAGCTCCAGTCCGTCCCGCTGGAATACGCCAACTTCCAGCGTGAGGTACCGGCAGCGGATTACGCTGACCTGGTGATGGTAGCCAATCTGCAGTTGGTGGCCGGTTCGGATCATCCCTGGACCGAGCTGGACTGGAAGACCATTTCTGCTTTCGATCGGCTGGGGCTTGATCCCGAGGTGGACATGAGCGAGGAGGAAGATCTCAACGCTCAGATGGAAGCGGCTATGGCCTTGCTTAAGTAACTCTTTGCGGTAGGCCGCTCCAGCGAGTGGCCAGAGCCTCCCAAAACACGCTGTGAATACCTCCCTGTACGCTCGGCTCCGCCATCCATGGCTCCGCACGGTTTTGGGAGGCTCTGGCCACTCGCTTACGCTCGCGACTCTCGACGGTAGCGATCCAGAAGCTCAGCTTTTAAAGGTAGCCCCCAATCTATGGGCTGCATCCCTTCTTGCTTCAGCCAGTCATTAGCGCGAGAGAAATGCTTACAACCGAAAAACCCACGGTAGGCACTCAGAGGTGACGGGTGGGGACCATCCAGCACATGATGGCGGCTGCGGTCGATGTGCTGACCTTTCTTTTTGGCGTAGCTGCCCCAGAGCAGGAACACGACGCCCTGCCGTTCCCGGTTGATGGTTTCAATGACCTTGTCGGTGAAGGCTTCCCAACCCTTGCCCTGATGGGCGCCGGCCTGGCCCTGAACCACTGTCAGGACGCTGTTGAGTAGCAACACCCCCTGCTCCGCCCAAGGCTGCAGGCAGCCGTGATCCGGCGGTTCGATGCCCAGGTCTTCGCGGATTTCCTTGAAGATGTTTACCAGCGATGGTGGCGGCGGTACCTCCGGGCGGACGGAAAAGCACAGGCCGTGGGCCTGGCCGGGGCCGTGGTAGGGGTCCTGGCCCAGAATCACCACGCGGACTTTGTCCAGCGGTGTGCTGTTGAGGGCGTTGAAACAGTGATGGCTGGCCGGGAACAGGGTTTTTCCGGCCTGTTCCTCGGCCGCCAGGAATTCCGCCAGCTTCTGCATGTAGGGCTGGCGAAACTCCTGTGAGAGATGCTCGCTCCAGCCCCGGTCGGACCGGAGCTGGCTGGCCAGTATCTCCACCGGGGACATGGGTTACTCCTCGTCTTTCCGGGCTTCCGTCTTGTGTTCCGGGCGCATGGCCGGGAACAGGATGACATCACGGATGGACGGCGAGTTCGTCAGCAACATCGCCAGACGGTCGATACCGATGCCCTCGCCCGCAGTGGGGGGCAGGCCATACTCGAGAGCCATGACGTAGTCTTCGTCGTAGAACATGGCCTCATCATCACCGGCGTCTTTCTCGGCCACCTGGGCCTGGAAACGTTCCGCCTGGTCCTCGGCGTCGTTCAGCTCCGAGAAGCCGTTGGCGATTTCACGGCCACCAACGAAGAATTCGAAGCGTTCGGTGACGAACGGATCGCTGTCCTTACAGCGCGCCAGAGGCGACACTTCTTTCGGGTATTCGGTGATGAACGTCGGCTGCATCAGACGGTGCTCCGCCGTCGCCTCGAAGATTTCGATCTGCACCTTGCCCAGACCCCAGCCATCTTTGAGATGGATACCCAGGTCCTTTGCCAACTGACGGGCACTCTCCTCGTTCGCCAGCTGCTCCGCCTTAACGTCCGGGTTGTAGCGCAGAATGGCATCTACCACGGTCAGGCGCTCGAACGGCTTGCCGAAATCGTACTCGATGGTTTCTTCTTCGCCGTCTTTCAGCGTGCGGGTATTCACCACTGTCGTAGTGCCCAATACCTGCTGGGTGATGGTGCGCAGCATGTCTTCGGTCAGGTCCATCAGGTCGTTGTAATCAGCGTAGGCCTGATAGAACTCCACCATGGTGAATTCCGGGTTATGACGGGTGGAAAGCCCCTCATTACGGAAATTGCGGTTGATCTCGAACACCCGCTCGAAGCCCCCAACCACCAGGCGCTTGAGGAACAGTTCCGGCGCAATGCGCAGGTACATGTCAATGCCCAGGGCGTTGTGATGGGTCACGAATGGTCGTGCCGTCGCGCCACCGGGAATCACCTGCAGCATCGGGGTCTCCACTTCCATGTAGTCCCGGTCAATGAAGTACTGGCGCATGGCGCTGATGATTTTCGAGCGCGCGTAGAACACACGGCGACTGTCCTCATTCATCATCAGGTCGACGTAGCGGTGACGGTAGCGGGCCTCAGTGTCGGTCAGGCCCTTGTGCTTTTCCGGCAGCGGGCGCAGGGACTTGGTGAGCAGTGTGTACTCATCCATGCTCACGTACAGGTCGCCTTTTCCGGACTTGCACAGGATGCCACGCACACCCACGATATCCCCGAGATCCCAGTGCTTGGTGTCTTTCTGGACATCCTTGGAGGCGTAGATCTGGATACGGCCGGTCATGTCCTGAACCACCTTGAACGCCTTGCGATCCAGCATCATGCGACCGGCGATGGCCACCTGAATCCCCATCTCCGCCAGCTCTTCCTTGCTTTTGTCCCCGTACTTGGCCTGCAGCTCGGCGGCTGTGGCATCACGGCGGAAATCATTGGGGAAAGCATTGCCCTGCTCACGCATATCCGACAGCTTGGCGCGGCGCTCGGCAATCAGCTTGTTGTCTTCGTGCGGTGCATTCTGGGTTTGTTCAGTCATGTTGGCTCACTAAAAATCGGGGATTGTCCGGGTTAGCGTGGCGAAGGCGCTGGGTTACAGCGCCATCTTCAGGCTGGCTTCAATAAACTTGTCGATGTCGCCGTCCAGCACCGACTGGGTATTGCTGGTTTCGACCTTGGTGCGCAGATCCTTGATGCGACTGTCGTCCAGCACATAGGAGCGGATCTGGCTACCCCAGCCGATATCGGCTTTGGCGTCTTCGGCCTTCTGCTTTTCGGCGTTGCGTTCCTGCATCTCACGTTCAAAGAGTTTGGCCTTGAGCTGCTTCATGGCCTGGTCTTTGTTCTGATGCTGACTGCGCCCGGCTTGACAGGCCACCACAATCCCGGTGGGGTTGTGAGTCAGACGCACCGCGGACTCGGTCCGGTTTACGTGCTGACCACCGGCACCGGACGCACGGTAGACGTCAACGCGCAGATCCGACGGGTTAATTTCAATTTCAAAACTGTCATCCACTTCCGGCGATACGAACACGGAGGAGAATGAGGTATGGCGACGGTTACCGGAATCGAACGGCGACTTCCTCACCAGGCGATGGACACCGGTCTCGGTGCGCAACCAGCCGTAGGCGTAATCGCCCTGGATATGGATAGTGGCGCTCTTGATACCGGCCACATCCCCTTCCTGCAACTCGACAATTTCCGCCTTGAAACCACGGCGCTCGGCCCAGCGCAGGTACATTCGCAACAGCATGTTGCCCCAGTCCTGGGCTTCGGTACCACCGGAGCCGGCCTGGATGTCCAGGTAGGCGTTGTTGGCATCCATCTCGCCGGAGAACATGCGGCGGAACTCTAGCTTTTCCAGCTCTTTGTCGAGACCTTCCAGGTCGGCTTCGATCTCGCCTGCGGTGCCTTCGTCCTCTTCCTCGGCCGCGATTTCCAGCAGGCCTTCGGCGTCTTCGAGGCCGGAGGTGAGGTTGTCGATGGTACGCACGATCAACTCAAGGTCCGAACGCTCCTTACCCAGTGCCTGGGCGCGCTCGGGATCGTCCCACACCGTGGGCATTTCCAGTTCCCGTTCTACTTCGACCAGTCGTTCACTACGCTGATCGTAGTCAAAGATACCCCCTGAGCGCTTCAGTGCGCTCACGAAGCTCTTTAATCTTCGTCACAATGGGATTAATTTCCATGGAACCCTTACTCGCTCTTGAAAATGGAGAGTAAAAACAGAGGCGGAATTCTACCGGAATTCTGTTTGTAAATCAGCCTGCGGGTTTGCTTACTATGGAGGCGGGTTCCGGGGTGGGGTCGCTTTTCTTTCGGGAAAAGAACTCGCTGCGCTCAGACACCTTTGTCCCTGCAGAAAAGCGACCCCACCCCTGAACCGGCAGAATTTTGCGCCAGCCCGCCCTGTATCAGGAGTTCAACGGCTCCAGGTAATCCACCAACAGCTGGAGGTTGGTTCGGCCCCTGAAGGTGTTGGCATCCGGCTTGTACACCACCCTGGCCCCGGTTTTGGTGTAGTCGGGCACTTCCGGGCCGGTATTGAAAGCAATGCCATCAACAATGCCGCTGCCATCAGCGGGCTGCAGCACCAGTTTCAGGTGGTTTTCGCCGACGATGCGCTGGCTGACGACGCGGAATTCTCCGTCGAACAGCGGCTCGGGAAAGTGCTGGCCCCAGGGGCTGGCTCTCTTGAGCAGGGTGGCGGTGTCCAGGGACAGCTCCTGACTGTTCAGCGGGCCGTCGGTGACGATGGCAGCTTCCAGATCTTCTGGCGTGAGCGTGTCCCGCACGGCTTTGTCGAAGGCTTCGCAGAAGGTGTCCAGATCTTCCCCAGCCAGGGTCATGCCGGCCGCCATGGCGTGGCCGCCGAACTTCTTCATCAGACCGGGATGGCGTGAGTCAACCACCGCCAGAGCGTCGCGGATGTGCAGGCCGGGAATGGAGCGGGCGGAGCCTTTGATGTCTTTGCCGTTGTCATCGGCGGCAAACGCGACCGTCGGACGGTTGGTTTGTTCGCGGATACGGGCGGCGAGGATGCCGATGACGCCTTGATGCCACTCCGGGTCATACAACGCCAGCCCCCAGGGCAATCCTTCCAGATCGAGCGACATGGATGCCAGCAGATCCTGGGCCTGGGCCTTCATGTCTTTTTCAATGGTGCGGCGTTCGCGATTGAAGGTGTCCAGTTCCCGGGCCAACCGACGGGCTTCGTCCGGGCTGTCCGCCAACAGGCAGGCAATGCCGATGCTCATGTCATCAAGCCGGCCAGCGGCGTTGAGTCGGGGGCCGACTACGAAGCCAAGGTCGGTGGAGCTGAGGGCGGTATGATCGCGGCCTGCCACTTCCAGCAGCGCGAGGATTCCCGGACGGGCCTCGCCCTGACGAATCCGGCGCAGGCCCTGCTCGACGAAGATCCGGTTGTTGTGATCCAGCGGCACCACGTCCGCCACGGTGCCCAGCGCCACCAGATCCAGCAGGGCACCAAGATTGGGCTGCGGCTCCGGCAGTCTGCCCTGCTCCCGCAAGTGCTTGCGCAAAGCCGTCAGCACGTAAAACATCACACCAACACCGGCGGCGTTTTTGCTGAGAAACGGGCAACCCGGCTGATTGGGGTTCACGATGGCATCGGCGTCCGGCAGGGTCTCGCCAGCCAGGTGGTGGTCGGTGATAACCACCTTGATTCCCAACTCTTTCGCGGCTCTGACCCCCTCAATTGCCGAAATGCCATTGTCGACGGTGACCATCAGGTCCGGCAGCTCACCCTCGTCTTTTAGCCGATGGATGATGCCGGGGGTCAGGCCGTAACCGTCCGCAAACCGGCTGGGCACCCGGAAGTCGACGCTTTTCAGTCCCAGCATGGAGAGGCCGAGCATGGCGACGGCAGTGCTGGTGGCGCCGTCGGCGTCGAAATCCCCGAGAATCATGACCCGCTGCTCGCCGGCTATCGCTTCAGACAGCAGCTCCACTGCCCGGTCGATACCACGGAGTTCCAGCGGTGACGCCAGGTGTTTCAGGGTATAGCTCAGCTGTTCATCAGAGGTGACGCCACGTGCGGCGTATAGACGGCGAAGCAAGGGGGGCAGGTTTTGCCCCCAGCCCGGAAGAGTATCGGGCTGAGGGCGACGCAGGATCTTTTTGGGTGTCATACCGGGTCAGGTATTCTTCCAGTTTTCTGCAATGAATTCCTGAACGCCCGCGATGTTGTTGTCCAGCACCGTGTAACGCTCTTCCCGCTCGAACAGATCCGCCATATGGGCCGGCAGTTCGGGCTTGATGGACAGCCCGGATTCGGCGATCGCATCCGGGAATTTGGCCGGGTGAGCCGTGCCCAGGGTAATCATCGGCACGGACTTGTCACGGCGACAGTTGCGGGCCGCGCGCACACCGATGGCGGTGTGGGGATCCAGCAGATATTCATTCTGCTCGTAGATCTCACGAATGGTATCGCAGGTGGTCTTGTCATCCACCGCGTCACTGTCGAACAGCTTGCGAGCGTGCTTCCAACGATACTCCTCAATGCTGACCGGGCCTTTGGCAGCATTTTCCAGGAGCAGCTTGACCGCCGCGCCATCACGACCGTGCAGATCAAACAGCAGACGCTCGAAGTTACTGGACACCATAATATCCATGCTCGGCGACAGGGTGTGCTCGAGCTGGTGCTGCTCGTACTTGTTGCCGCTCATGAAGCGATGAAGAATATCGTTGCGGTTGGTGGCAATCACCAGTTGGGAGATCGGCAGGCCCATTTTCTTCGCCAGGTAACCGGCAAAAATATCACCAAAGTTACCGGTGGGCACCGAAAACGCCATGCTGCGATCCGGTCCGCCCAGCGCCAGTGACGCCTGGAAGTAATAGACGATCTGGGCCATGATCCGCGCCCAGTTAATGGAGTTCACCGCCGCAAGCTGGGTCTTGCCATCCAGGAACGACTGGTTGCCGAAGCTCTCCTTCACCATGCGCTGACAGTCATCGAAATTGCCGCGCACCGCAATGTTGTGGATGTTGTCGCCCTTGACCGTGGTCATCTGACGGCGCTGCACCTCGGATACACGCTCGTACGGATGCAGGATGAAAATGTCCACGTGTTCACAACGACGGCAGCCCTCAATCGCTGCGGAACCGGTATCGCCGGAGGTTGCCCCCATGATCACTACGTGCTGTTTGCGCTTCTCCAGCACATAATCCAGCAGCCGACCCAGCAATTGCAGAGCAAAATCCTTGAACGCCAGGGTCGGGCCACGGAACAGCTCCAACACCCATTCATTGGTGTCGAGCTGAACCAGCGGAGCTACCGACTGATGGGCAAACACGCTGTAGGTCTCATCCAGCATCGTGCGGAAATCGTCTTCCGGAATAGCGTCGTCCACGAACGGGTACATTACCTTGAATGCCAGTTCGCTGTAGGACAGGCCACGCCAGCTGCGGATTTCTTCCAGACTGAAGTGAGGCAGTGACTCGGGAACATAAAGGCCACCATCGGTGGCCAGTCCGGTCAGCAGAACGTCTTCAAACCCCAGGGCGGGAGCTTCCCCCCGTGTACTGATGTATCTCACGTGCGTACCTGTCAGTTAAAGTTTTCAGCGCGGATGCGAACAACCTTGCCATCGATGTCCGTCAGGGCTTCCAGCTCTTCAATAGCACGGTTCACCTGGCGCTCCTGGACCGTGTGGGTCAGGATGATCACCGGAATACGACCGTCTTTCAGCTCGGACTCCTTCTGCATGATCGACTCGATGTTGATGCCATGCTCGCTGAGAATCGAGGCCACCTTGGCCAGTACACCAGGATGATCCATGGCTGTGATTCGCAGATAATACGCCGACTGGATATCCTCCATCGGCAGCACATCCAGGTCTTCCAGAGAAGACGGATCGAAGCCGAGGTACGGCACCCGCTGGGAGCTTCCGGCCGCAACCGTGCGAGCAACGTCGACGATATCCGCAATGACTGCTGAGGCGGTCGCCTCGTCGCCGGCACCCGGGCCGTAGTACATGGTCTGGCCGACGGCATCGCCATCGACAAGTACAGCGTTGAGCACGCCATCGACCTGAGCGATCAGGTGACTGCGCGGCACCAGCGTCGGATGCACACGCAGTTCAATGCCGTCATCACGACGGCGAGCAATGCCAAGGTGCTTGATCCGATAGCCCAGCAGTTCCGCGTGAGCAATATCATAAGGCGTGATTTGCGAGATGCCCTCGGTATAAGCTCTTTCGAACTGCAGCGGTACACCAAAACCGGCGGAAGCCAGAATGGTCAGTTTGTGTGCGGCATCGATACCCTCAACATCAAAGGTCGGATCGGCTTCCGCATACCCCAGATCCTGGGCTTCCTTCAACACTTCCGCAAATTCACGGCCAGCACGCATCTCGGTCAGGATGTAGTTACCGGTGCCGTTGATGATGCCGGCAATCCAGTCGATACGGTTGGCGGCCATGCCCTCACGAACCGATTTGATCACCGGAATGCCACCGGCAACGCCGGCTTCATAGGCAACAATAACGTTGGCCTTTTCAGCCGCCTCGAAGATCTCATTACCGTGAACAGCGATCAGGGCCTTATTGGCCGTCACCACGTGCTTGCCATTCTTGATGGCTGCCAGCACCAGTTCCCGGGCTGCCTCATACCCACCAATCAACTCCACCACAACATCAATGTCAGGATCGTTGATGACGTCGAAAATGTCGGTGCTGAACGGAATACCGTCCATATCAATATCTTCCCGGGGGGTTCGGCTAGCCACCCGGCCAATCCGGATATTGCAGCCGGCACGGCCCGCAATGATTTTGGCGTTTCGGGTCAATACATTGAATGTACCGCCGCCAACGGTTCCCAATCCGCAGATTCCGACACTGACGTCTTTCAAACTTTCACCTCTGATCCCGCTTGGGGGTGCTGATGGGTTTTCTTGGGGTTGTATCGAGAGGCCATAGTATACCGATTAAGGGCACGCTGAATAAGCCCCGCATTATCGCTATGGCGATTCCTTCAGGATGCCGGATCTGCTCCGGCACCCGCGGCGTCACAGCAGATCAAGTCCTTCAGCCAGTTTCCGGGCCGGAACGTAACCACGAACCATGTTACCGTCGTCCAGCACGATGGCGGGCGTTCCAGTAACACCAACCTGCCCTCCCAGAGCGAACTGGTCCCTGACCGGGTTCTCACACGTACTTGCATCAACCGGCTTTCCGGACTTGGCAGCGTTCATGGCTGCCTGCTGATCGTCACTGCACCAGACCGAAACGTATTTATTGAAAGAAGGCGTATTTGGCCCGGAACGGGGAAAACCGTAGTAATGGACGGTAATGCCATAGCTATTGAGCTCATCCATCTCGGCATGCAGTTTACGGCAGTATGGGCAATCGATATCGGTAAAGACGGCAATTTCAGCCTTTTCTTCACCATCAGCGGGATAACTGATCACTCCCCTGGCACCAAACTCTTCCATCTGCGACTTACGCACGATGGCCCGATTTTTTTCCGACACGTTGGCAATACCGTTATCGGTTACCTGCAACAAATCCCCCGTCAGCAGGTAGTCACCATCCTGGGTGGTATAGATGGTGTCACCGTTATTACTGTATACCTCATACAATCCGGGTGCCTCGGACTCGCGAACCTCAGTCACTTTAAGGCCCGGGATGGCCGCTGTGAGCCGCTCGGCGATCCGGTCCTCCGTCTCGCCGGCCATCGCGACCTGGCTGCCGACCAATATCAGGGCGACTGCCTGGGTGAATGCAAACAATTTTCTGACCAACATAATGTCTTCCGCTTTCGGTTATTGTTCAAGCTTGGAAACTCCCCAAGCCTATTCGCTCAAACTACTGCGACACTCTGACGACGTTAAAGTTCAGGTCTGATCTCAAGGCTACCAACCTTACCGGAAACCTCACCCCTCAGCCACGGGGATGATGGGCTTGATGCAGGGACTGCAGGCGCTGCCGCGCAACATGGGTGTATATCTGCGTTGTCGAGAGATCCGAGTGTCCCAGCAACATCTGGACGACCCGCAGGTCCGCGCCATGGTTCAGCAGGTGCGTCGCAAACGCATGACGCAGGGTGTGCGGGGACAAGTGCTTGTTAATGCCCGCACGCATGGCGTAGTGACGAATCCTGTGCCAGAAGGTCTGACGGGTCATCGCCACGGGACGGTTGCCTGGAAACAATGCATCCGAAGAGCGACCTTTTAGCAATTCAGATCGCCCTTCCTTCATGTACTGCACCAGCCAGTCCACGGCCTCTTCCCCAAGGGGCACCAATCGCTCCTTGTTACCCTTGCCAGTGATTCGCACCACGCCCTGACGGAGATTAACCTGATCCACTCGCAGTTCCGTCAACTCCGAGACCCGCAGTCCGCAACCATAGAGAATCTCCAACATCGCCTTGTCACGCAATTCTATGGGCACTGCCGGATCGGGTTCATCCAGCAATGCATCAACATCCTGCTCGGACAGGGAGTCCGGCAACCGGCGGGGCAGGCGGGGGCTGTCAATCTGCAAGGTGGGGTCTTCACTGATTACCCCCTCACGCAGCAGATATCTATAGAAACGCCGCAAACCTGATAATCGGCGAGCTGCTGTGGAGGTTTTGGCACCGTCCGCCAGCCCACGGGAAATCCAGGCAAGAAGATCCACTCGCCGCACCGCCCTCAGCAAGGGCTGCCCTGGCTGATCCGCCAACCACGCCGCCAAACGCTCAAGGTCATTGCGGTAAGCCATCCGGGTTTGCTCACCCAGGCCGTCTTCCAGCCAGATGGCATCAGTAAAGCGCGTGATCAGCGCTTCGTCATCGGGCCTGGGTTCCGGTCGGGATCTGCGTTGAGACACCATGTATGTTTCCGGGGCAATGAGCTAGGAGCCCTGTTTATAACAGCCAGACACGAAAAAGGCAGCCCATGGCTGCCTTTTCCTGAAGCACTCTGTTCAGCACAATGCTGATCAGCCCAGCTTCTCCTTGATACGAGCTGCCTTGCCAGACAGGTCGCGCAGGTAGTAAAGCTTGGCCTGGCGCACATCACCACGACGCTTCACTTTAATGCTGTCGATCAGCTTGGAGTGAGTCTGGAAAGTACGCTCGACACCCACACCGTAAGAAATCTTACGAACAGTGAAGGAAGAGTTCATGCCACGGTTACGCTTACCGATAACAACGCCTTCGAACGCCTGCAGACGCTCACGGTTGCCTTCAGTTACGCGAACCTGGATAACCACGGTGTCGCCCGGCGCGAACGCAGGGATTTCCTTGGTCATCTGTTCTGCTTCAAGTTGACTGATGATGTTGTTCTTGCCGCTCATCGTATGCTCCTGATACCCAATCTTTTAATGCCCTGATGATTCAGAGGCACCCGGTTCGTTCAAAATCTCTTCCAGCAGCTCACGCTCTTCGTCCGTCAACACCCGCTTTTCCAGCAGGTCGGGGCGTCGCTCCCGGGTTCGCCTCAGCGACTGCTTGAGCCGCCAACGCCGGATCTGATCATGGTGACCGCCTAACAAAACATCCGGCACCGCCTGACCTTCGTAAACCTCGGGCCGGGTGTAGTGCGGACAATCCAGCAAACCGTCGGCAAAGGAATCCTGCTCTGCCGACTGCGCATGACCCAGCGCTCCGGGGATGAGGCGCGTAACCGCATCAATGACAGCCATGGCTGCCAGCTCGCCACCGGACAGGACAAAATCCCCCAGCGACACTTCCCGATCGACTTCTGCCGATATCAGGCGCTCGTCGACACCCTCGTAACGGCCCGCCACCAGAATCAACTGCTCTTCCGCCGCAAGGGACTCAACAACAGACTGATTCAGCGTCTCACCCTGGGGTGAGAGATAAACAACACAGGCTTTGCCGGGTGCCGATTCCCTGGCCGCATGGATCGCATCCCGCAGAGGCTGCATCTTCATCAGCATGCCAGGACCACCACCATAGGGCCGGTCATCCACCGTACGATGACGATCATGGGTAAATTCCCGCGGGTTCCAGCTCTTAAAGGTCAGAAGACCATCACGAACTGCCCTGCCGGTAATGCCATAATCAGTTACCGCACTGAACATTTCCGGGAACAGACTGACTGCGCCAATCCACACCCTCAGAACTCCGGATCCCAGTCGACAACCATGCGCTTCGCGGCCAGATCCACTTCCCGAACCACCTGATCCGGAAGATAGGGAATCAGCCTTTCACGCTGGTCGATGGAAGCCTCGTTGGACTTCACCACCAGAACGTCATTGGAGCCTGTCTCGATCAGATGATCCACCACACCCAGGCATTCATCCTCGACAGTGAAGACATCAAGCCCCTCCAGCTGGTGCCAGTAGTACTCCCCCTCGGGAAGCGCCGGCAGTTCAGCGGTCGGAACCTTGACCTCCGCACCACAGTAGGTGTGCGCCAGATCACGATCATTTATACCTTTCAGCCTGACGACGATCCCCTGCCCCTGGCGGCGACCTTCCTCAAGCCTGGCCGGAATACGCTTACCATTAAGGACCAGAATCCAGTCGCGGTAGTTCAGTATTCCTTCCCTGGGGTCGGTGTAGGAATAAACCTTAAGCCATCCCTTGACCCCAAATACCGAGGTAATCCGGCCAATCACAGTTTCCTGCGAATGCTGTGTCATGCCATCAACCCCGGTGTTAAAGCGTAATTACTCAGCGCCCTTCAGCAGCTGGGCAACGCGATCGGTAGCCTGAGCACCCTGGCCCAGCCAGAACTCAACACGATCACGATCAACGCGCAGACGCTCTTCCTGACCACGGGCAACCGGGTTGAAGAAGCCAACACGCTCAATAAAACGACCGTCGCGGGATTTGCGGCTGTCGGTGACTGTCAGGTGATAGAACGGGCGCTTCTTTGAGCCGCCGCGAGCCAAACGGATTGTTACCATTTAACCAATATCCTGTTCTGTTGTACGAACTTTGTACGATTCACACCCGCCAAAACTGGCCAGCGTGAAGACCCATACTCGAAAGGGGCGCTATTCTATGCTAAAAAAGCGCCAATGAAAACAGGGAAACTCAGTGAAACCCGGTTTTCTGCGTACGGCTTTCTACATACGGCCAAATGGCGGCATACCACCACCGCCTCCGCCCGGAGGCATCATACCACCAAGGCCTCGCATCATATTGGCCATACCGCCTTTTTTACCGAATTTCTTCATCATCTTCTGCATCTGCTTGTGCTGCTTGAGCAGACGGTTCACATCCTGAATCTGGGTGCCGGACCCCGTCGCTATACGGCGCTTGCGGGAGTTATTGATGACATCCGGGTAACGACGCTCTTTCGGTGTCATAGAGCAAATGATCGCCTCCATCTGCCCCATGGACTTGTCATTCACCTGCTGCTGGGCCACCTGGGCCATCTGCCCCATACCCGGCAGCTTGTCCATCAGGCCGGCAACACCGCCCATGCTTTTCATTTGCTGCAACTGATCACGAAAGTCCTCAAGATCGAAACTCTTGCCCTTCTTGATCTTCTTGGTCAGCTTCTGGGCCTTCTTCTGGTCCAGCTTGCGCTCAGCCTCCTCTATAAGGGAGAGCACATCCCCCATCCCCAGAATCCGCGAAGCCACCCGATCCGGGTAGAAAGGCTCAAGGGCATCGGACTTTTCACCAATACCGAGGAACTTGATGGGCTTACCGGTAATGTGGCGCACTGACAGCGCCGCACCGCCACGGGCATCGCCATCGGTCTTGGTCAGCACCACACCGGTCAGCGGCAAGGCATCATTAAAGGCCTTGGCGGTATTGGCAGCGTCCTGACCGGTCATCGCATCGACCACGAACAGGGTTTCCACCGGGTTGACCGCCTTATGCAGTCGTCCGATCTCGCCCATCATCTGCTCATCCACATGCAAGCGACCGGCCGTATCCAGGATCACGACATCTATATGCTTTTTACGGGCTGCTGCGATGGCGCCTTCGGCAATGTCCACCGGATCCTGATCCGAGGAACTGGGGAAAAACTCCACCCCGACCTCACCGGCCAGAGTTTCCAGTTGCCGGATAGCGGCAGGGCGGTAGATGTCGGCACTGACCACCATCACCGATTTTTTCTGGCGCTCCTTTAGCAATCGGGAGAGCTTGGCCACCGTTGTGGTTTTACCCGCACCCTGCAGGCCAGCCATCATAATGACCGCTGGCGGCTGCACAGACAGGTTGAGGGATTCATTACCCTCACCCATGACCCGCTCAAGTTCCTGCTGGACGACCTTTACGAACACCTGGCCCGGCGTAAGACTGCGCTGCACTTCCTGGCCGACGGCGCGTTGGCGGACACCTTCTATGAAGTCCTTGACCACCGGCAGGGCAACGTCTGCCTCCAGCAGCGCCTTTCGCACTTCGCGCAGCGTGTCCTTGATATTGTCATCGGTAAGCCGCGCCTGGCCGGAAATTTTGCGCAGGCTACCGGAAAGTCGGTCTTGGAGGTTTTCAAACATGTTGCTCTTCCGTACCCCGGATAAATTGAGTGCACAAACCACAAAGCCGGAACCCGGCTCCTTGATTCCTGTTGCATAATCGCGACATTATAACCAGACTATCGCCCTGAAACGACCAACCCGGTCAAATCGGTGACTATCCGCACCGATCCCCAGTCAGACAGTGGTTAAAGGAAGTCATGGGAACGCTGATTCTCGCGGTCACCTCTCTTTTTCTGTACAGCATTGGTACTGCCCTGCAAGCACTCAGCTTCAGGGGGCGCGTCCATACCAATGCAGCCATCACCATGCTGATTGGCCTATTAGCCCTGACCGGTCATGGTTTACTGCTTGGCCAGACCGTTTACCAGGAAGGCAGTTTCGATTTCAGTTTCTTCCAGAGCTCGGTACTCATTTCCTGGCTGATTGTCTTTCTACTGCTGGGACTCAGCCTTCGAAAGCCAGTTCAGAGCCTGTTCCTGGGTGCCTATCCGCTGGCCGGGCTTACGATCATCCTGTCACTGATCACCCACACTCCTTCCCGCCTGGTACCGGAAGACAGCTACGGCATGCTCTCTCACATTGCCCTGTCCGTGACAGCCTACAGCCTGTTCACCCTGGCTGCCATTCAGGCCACACTGTTTTATTTCCAGAATCGCCAGCTCAAGCGCAACTACAACAGCCTGCTGGTTCGCAACCTGCCACCGCTACAGACCATGGAATCCCTGCTGTTTGAAATGGTCTGGGCCGGCGTAATCATGCTGATTCTGGCTATCGTTACCGGAGCGCTGTTCGTTAAAGATCTGTTTGCCCAGGACCTGGCCCACAAGACCCTGTTCTCCCTGCTGTCCCTGGTGGTGTTTGTGGCCCTTCTGATTGGGCGATACACCAAAGGCTGGCGCGGCATCACCGCCAGTCGCTGGACTCTCGCGGGCTGCGCACTGCTGATGCTGGCCTTTTACGGCAGCAAATTTGTACTTGAACTGGTGTTCCACCGATGAACGAAACCTCTCTTACCGTACTCTTCAGCATATTGGTTGGACTCATCGTTCTGTCGGCTTTTTTCTCCAGCTCCGAAACCGGAATGATGTCCCTTAACCGATACCGGCTGAAGCATATGGCCAAAACCGGCCACAAGGGCGCTAAACGTGCTCAGGGACTCCTGCAGAGAACCGATCAGCTGATCGGCGTGATTCTCATAGGCAACAACTTCGTCAACATCCTGGCATCCGCCATCGCTACCGTCATCGCTATTCGCATCTGGGGTGATGCAGGGATTGCGATTGCCACCATACTGCTGACACTGGTCATCCTGATTTTTGCCGAGGTGACCCCGAAAACCCTTGCCGCCCTGTTCCCGGAGAAGATCGCGTTTCCCGCCAGCCATATACTCGGGCCACTGCTCAAAGCCCTTTACCCCCTGGTGTGGGCGGTTAACCTGTTTACCGGAGCCATTCTGAAAGTCCTCGGCATCTCACCCCAGGATGCTGCCAATGACCACCTGAGCCGGGAAGAACTCCGCACGGTGGTGAACGAAGCCGGCGCCCTTATTCCTGCCAAGCACAAAGACATGCTGGTGGGCATTCTTGACCTGGAGAGCGTGACGGTAAACGACATCATGGTGCCCCGGAACGATGTGGTCGGGATTGACCTGGACGACGAACTGGACACCATCCTGCGACAGCTTCGCAGCAGCCAGCATACCCGGCTTCCTGTCTACAAAGGCGACGTCAACAACATCCAGGGCATCCTGCATCTTCGCAGTGCCTCAAAATTGCTGCTCCACGATGAGATCAACAAGGCCATGATCATGCAGTTGTGCCAGGAACCGTATTTCGTTCCCGAGAGCACGCCGCTGAATACCCAACTGATCAACTTCCAGAAAGGAAAACGCCGCTTCGGAATCGTTGTCGATGAATACGGCGACGTACTGGGGCTGGCCACGCTTGAGGATATTCTTGAAGAGATTGTCGGCGAGTTCACCACCGATTACGCAGCAACCAGCCCCGACATCATCCCCCAGGACGACGGCACCTTTATTATTGACGGCGCCACTGCCCTCAGAACCATCAATAAAACCCTGGGCTGGAAAATGCCCACGGATGGCCCCAAAACCCTCAATGGCCTGATCACCGAAACCCTGGAAAACATCCCCGAAACCAATGTCTGCCTGAAAGTCGCCGGCCATCGTATCGAGGTCCTGCAGATCAAGGACAATGTGGTCAAGGCGGCCATTGTCCACCCCAGCCGCCGCAAGAAGCGCTCCCTGCTCTGACCCACCCCATCCGCCGATACTGCCTAGATCATACTGTTATAACCGCCCGCGGGTTAGAAGATCAAAATTTAACCGACTCCTTGACCGACACCCACATTCCACCAAGACTGAAGAGGCGTGCGACATAACAACAATCACTAGGAGTCTGTCCATGAGCCTGACACATACTGTTGGCCTGTTCACTCACCCTGACCGCGAATGGGAGTCTATCCGCCAGGATTCCGAATCCGTTAGCAGACTGTATATCGGTCATATTCTCATTCTGGCCCTGATCCCCGCTGTAGCAGGCTTTGTGGGTACGACCCAGGTCGGCTGGCAAATTGGAGATGGCGCTGTTACCCGCTTGACGGTCACCAGCGGCCTGCAACTGTCAGCTCTGTTTTATGCAGCCATGCTGGCGGGTATCTATGTACTCGGCAAATTCATCGATTTCTTTGCCGCCACCTACGAAGTCAAGGATCGCACCCCCCGTGGCGTGACCCTGGCAGCCTATACAGCCACCCCGATGTTTCTGCTGGGCGTGATTGCCGCCTACCCCAATATATGGGTCAACATGGGCGTTGGACTGGTAGCAGTGGCATACGCTGTATACCTTCTTTATGAAGGCCTCCCGATCCTGATGAAGATTCCGGAGGACAGGGGCTTCATGTTTGCATCCTCAGTATTGACCGTCGGACTGGTCATGCTGGTGGCCCTGCTCGCAATCAGTGTGGTGATCTGGAGCGTTGGCATTGGCCCCGTTTACGTCCATTAGGACCGGAAGCACAGCTCAGCACATGCCACAACTCATAAACGGGGCACCCTTCGGGGTGCCCTGAAATATTATGTCAACATGTGCCTGTTATCATTCAGCCATGTTACGACACGCAAAAATGCGGTAGATTTAACTGATAAATAGAAACTCAATCATTAAGCTCGGTCATGTATCCGGTTAAGGCGCAAACAGGAGTCGGCCATGAATAAGCAGTCCGGCATACATTATCTCCGCGAGCATAGAGAGGCGGGCAGCTCCCGCCCCGTACCTGCAGAGGTAACCAGGATCCGTGACACCGTTGTAGCCGGACTGGGGGACCTGTTACAGGGTGCCTTTGACGCGGTTGATGACTCGTTGTTCGAGCTCGCCAACAACGCCCGCAGCAACAACGAACAGAACCGGTATTTTGAAGCGATGCGCGAAATCCGCATCAAGCGCAAGGGGGTGGAACGACACTTCCAGAATGCCGTTGCCCAGAGTTTCGCCAACCCGCCCCGCAGCGGTATCGTCGCCAGTGAAGACAGCCAGGCAACACAGCCCTCAGCGGACAGCCTTTCACTGGTGGGCAAGGACGATCTGGAAGAACAGGTCGCACTCAACGCCATGATCACCAAGGCCAAGGCACATTTCCAGGGGCCCCTGCATCAACTTCAGACCCGCTTCAGCGAAGTCTATCCGGAGTCCAGCGAAGAGCTACCCGTTAACCCAATGGCTCCGGAACACCTGTGTCGCGCCTTCATCGAAGCCATTCAGGCCCTGGAAATCCAGATTCGTGAACGGCTTATCCTGCTAAAACAGTTTGATCGCTATGTCGTTTCCAACCTTGGCATGTTGCTGGATGAAGCCAACCGAATTCTGATTCAGGCTGGGGTGATACCCAATTTCCGTTACCATGGCAAAGCGGGTCAGCAGCATAAGAAGGCTAAGGGCGAGACCGCCGAACCAGCATCCTCAGGCAGTAGCGCCGGCGAGCAATCCCAGGATTCCAGCCAGGCCGGTGGCAGTGCGATTTTCGACCAGATCCGGCAAATGCTTGCGCTACAGAGGGCCAACGCCGGTATCCCTCCTCGCGCGTCAGATCCCAACATTCATGTCATCGGCGACGCAGAGCTGATTGGCTTACTGAGCGCCCTCCCCCAACAACCAACAACGTCCCACCCCGATAACCTGAGTGCAGGAGAGCCGCTAACCGTGGATCTACGGCAGGTGGTGGAACAACTGCTGGCCCGAAACGCCACAGGGGATGGCAAGAAGCCCGCGCTGAATGAACTGGATGAGGATCTGATTAACCTTGTCTCCATGCTCTTTGAATTCATCCTCGACGACTACAACCTGTCTGCGCCAATCCAGGTATTGATCAGCCGGCTGCAGATCCCGATTCTCAAGGTGGTCATCAAGGACAAGAGCTTCTTCAGCAAGGCAACACACCCGGCACGCCGACTGCTGAACTCACTGGCCCGCGCAGGTATTGGCTGGAGCGACAGCGACGAGAAAGCCCGTGACAAGCTCTACGACAAGATCCACAGCATCGTGCAGCAGATACTGAACGAGTTTGATGGTGACCTGTCCCTGTTTGAACGGCTCGGAGAAGAGTTTGAACAATATCTCGCCAGGGAGAACCGCAAGGCCTCCCTGGTTGAGCAAAGAACCCGGGAATCGGAACGGGGCCGCATCAAGTCCCAGAAAGCCCAGGAAACTGTGGATCGGGTCCTGCAAGAGAAAGTGGCGCGCTACCACCTCCCGGATTCAATTAACAATATTCTGGTTAACGGCTGGAGCCGGGTCATGTTCCTGGCCTATCTAAGGGATGATGTTGAGCACCGCTGGCTCGAATCCGTAAGGGTGGTCGACGACCTGATCTGGTGCCTGCACCCTCACCAGGAAGACGAAGAACGCGACCAGTGGGTTCGGGTCGTACCCGGGCTGATAAAGTCGCTTCGTGCCGGGCTGGAGGAGGTTTCCTACAATTCCTCAAAGCTCGACGAAATGATGAGCGAACTCAAGCATGAGCTGACAGAAGCGTTCCGGGCGAACGCGCAGGCAGAAGCCCGCGAAGACATACCGGATACCTATTATGGGGAGCCGGAGCAACCGCCGCCAACCGCGGTTGAGCGACAGCAGGAACTGGAAGAAGCAGCGATTGCCGAATACATCGCCCAGATTGACAACATCGAAATCGGCAACTGGGTGGAATTCAATCTGGTCAATGGCGCCAGCTTCCGTTGCAAACTGTCAGCCATTATTGAGGAAGCGGACTGCTTTGTGTTCGTTAACCGCATGGGGCTCAAGGTTATTGAGAAGAGTCGCGTTGAATTGGCCCATGAGATGCGGCGGGGTCGCCTGACCGTACTGGAACAGGGGGCACTGATTGATCGGGCGCTGGACGCTGTTGTCGGCAATTTGCGAAACAGGGCGGGATAAGCCCTCAATCCTTTATCATCTGGAGTGCCTGACAGACCATGCTGGACTATGGCAGCAGCACCAGCCTTCCGGCCAGGTATCGCATTGCCTTTGCCATATCCCTGGCATTGTTTCTGCACACCCTTGGTCTGTCAGCCATCCCCTTGTCGCATGAACCCACAGAACAACCGCCCCCCACGATGACCATCGCGCTCATTCCGGCCGGCAGCGAAGCGACTCCCGAAACTTCCGCCAGCGCCGGAGAGACTCACGCGGAAGCCCCCGTCACAAACACGGCAACCGTGAACTCGCGTCAGGAGCGACACCGGGTAACGCCCGAACCTGCATCAACGACGTCACCACCCGCAAACGAGTCCCCTCAGGCCGCGGAGACAGCTCCACAAACTACCCCATCGCCGTCTACCGCTGCCGGCGCTCCCTCCGACTCACCGGTGGCCGAGTCACGCCGGGATATCGTACAAATGACAGAAGCTCCGAAAGAAACCGACGCTTACGTGATCAGGCTCGCCACGCGCGTTGCCCACGAACTGAAACGCAGCCGTATTCCGGCTCTGCGGAAATTAACCGCGCCGGTTGCCATGGAAATGGAATTGCACTTATTAAACAATGGCGCCTTGATCAAGGCAGACGTGAGCCGAACAAGCGGCACGGAGGCGATCGATGGCGCGGCTTATCGGGCTGCGCTGGCAGCCAGCCCCTATCCGGAACCACCAACCAGGGAAGGAGGACAACAACGCTACCGGGTTGAACTGTTGTTCTCCCCGGAGCGCCTGGAAAACTAGCGGATCAGGCTTCAGCCTGCTTCGCTGCTTCCTTGACGGCCTTGGCCAGCTCACCACTCTCGGACATCTCGAGAACGATATCGCAACCACCTACCAACTCGCCATTGATATAGAGCTGCGGGTAAGTCGGCCAGCTGGAGTAGATCTTCAGGCCTTCACGCAATTCCTGATTATCCAGAATATTGACGAACGCAAAGCGCTCACCGCAGGCCATCAAAGCCTGGACGGTTTTTGCGGAGAAACCGCACTGTGGAGCCTGCGGAGTACCCTTCATGTACAGAATGATCGGGTTACCCTCAAGTTGGCTCTTAATGGTTTCATTAATGTCCATGAACACTCACCTCTGATTGAAAACGGAATTGCCTGGAGGCAATGTACCTGGAGCTTATTGTACACGTCGCACAACGGGGTCACCAAACTCCCTGCTTGACCCAGCGCAACCACTGCGGCAGCGCCGTTGTCATCACCTGCCCGAAGGGCTAGACTTAAGCCCCTGTCTTTCAGGCAACTCCCGTTACGTTCACCCGCCGGTGCGGTTCTTCCGCAGTCTGGCGTGTTGTTGTTTTCCTGTGCGGCAAGGTTTTCGTTTGATAAAGGTCCAGAACATGGCAGCAAGACACTTTCTGACATTGAATGACATGACAGCCAGCGAGCTTGAGGGCCTGCTGGACCTTGCGAGCAAGCTTCGCAAGGAATGGCGCAGTGGCGCTACCCGGGACACCCTGAAGAACCGGGTTCTGGCGATGATTTTCGAAAAATCATCCACTCGTACCCGGGTATCGTTTGAGGCCGGGATGACACAGCTCGGGGGCGCCGCACTGTTCCTGTCCCCCCGCGACACCCAACTGGGAAGGGGCGAGCCTGTTGAGGACTCCGCCATTGTCATTTCCAGCATGGTGGATGCAGTGATGATCCGCACGTTTGCCCACGATACGGTGGAGAAATTTGCCAACGCGTCCCGCGTTCCGGTCATCAACGCCCTGACCGACGACTTCCACCCTTGCCAGTTATTGGCTGACATGCAGACGTACCGCGAGCACCGGGGCAGCATTCGTGGCGCCACGGTGACCTGGGTAGGCGACGGCAACAACATGTGCCATTCCTACATCAACGCCGCCACCCAGTTCGGCTTTAACCTGCGCGTTGCCTGTCCCGAAGGTTACGAGCCCAGCGAGTCCCTGATGCAGGCACACAGTGATCGGGTGACCATCATACGCGACCCGGCCGAAGCGGCCCGCGGTGCCAATCTTCTGGTCACTGACGTGTGGGCCTCCATGGGCCAGGAAGATGAGCAAAAAGCACGGGAGAAAGCCTTCCGGGGCTACCAGATCAGTCCCGATCTGATGTCTCTGGCAGACAAGGATGCACTCTTCATGCATTGCCTGCCGGCTCACCGGGGAGAGGAAATCTCCACCGACATGATGGAACACGCCAGTTCCGTGGTGTGGGATGAGGCAGAAAACCGCCTGCACGCGCAAAAGGCGCTGCTTGAATTCCTGATCCTCAACAAGCTGGACTGACCGAATGAGCCTTAGCGCGGACCTTCCCGTTGACTGGCTGCTGGAAGTAAATAACCTGTCTTGCGGCTACGGTAATGGGTCGGTCGTCAAAGACGTCAGCTTTGCACTGAGCCACGGCGACATTGGATGTCTGCTGGGCCCCAGTGGCTGTGGCAAAAGCACCATACTCCGTGCATTGGCCGGATTCCTGCCGCTCAATGCCGGGGAAATCCGCCTGCAATCACAGTCCATCAGCCTGCCCGGGCGGATGGTGGCGCCCGAAAAACGGCGCATTGGCATGGTATTCCAGGATTACGCGCTGTTTCCGCATCTGACCATAGCCGACAACGTCGGCTTCGGCCTGCACAAGGAAAGCCGCCGCGAAAAACGCCAGAAGGTCATGGAACTGCTGACCCTCGTGCACCTGCAGGATCTTGCAGACAATTACCCTCATGAGCTGTCTGGCGGTCAGCAACAGCGGGTCGCCCTGGCTCGGGCGCTGGCCCCGGAACCCACTCTGATCCTGCTGGATGAGCCCTTCTCCAATCTGGATACCGACCTGCGCAGGCGCCTGAGCCTGGATGTCAGGGACATTCTCAAAACCCTGGGCATCAGTGCCATCCTGGTCACCCATGACCAGCAGGAAGCCTTTGCCATGTGCGACCAGGTGGCCGTACTCAAAGACGGCAGCATTCAACAGTGGGACGTGCCCTACAACCTCTACCATGAACCCGCCAACCGGTTTGTAGCCGGATTTGTCGGTCAGGGAGGGTTCATCCCCGGAAAGGCCCTGGGACCGGACACTATTGAATCGGAACTGGGGATTATTCACGGTAACCGGGCCTACAAGTGGCCTCCCGGCACGCTGGTCGACGTGCTGATACGCCCGGACGACATCGTCTACGACGCAGACTCCGACCTCAAACCCAAGGTGGTCGAGAAAACGTTTGCCGGCACCTCAACCCTGTACCGCTTCCGCTGCTCGGAAGACACAGAATTCGAAGCCCTGTTCCGTAGCCACCTGGATTTTCACCTGGGCGAATCGGTACCGGTGAGCGTGGAAGCCGATCACCTGATTGCCTTTGAGCGAACCGCCTGAACAGACAGGCGGTCAGTTGTTACAGACCCGCTCCACTGCATCCAGCCAGCCCGCGTATAGCGACTCCCTCAAGGCCGGCTTCATGGCGGGTTCGAACCGCCGCTCCTGCTCCCATAACCGGGCAATCTCATCCAGGCTCTTGTAAACGCCGGTATGAAGCCCCGCCAGGTAAGCAGCGCCCAGCGCCGTAGTCTCCGTCACCCTGGGTCGGTCAACCGTGACATTCAGGATATCCGACAGGAATTGCATGACCCAGTCGTTCACGGCCATGCCACCGTCAACCCGTAATGCCTGCAGACTGGCACCATCGTTCTGAATGGCGCGCACCAGATCCTTGGTCTGGTAACACACGGACTGGAGCCCGGCCGTCACAATCTCGGCTATCCCCGTATCCCGGGTCAGCCCCATGATCGCCCCGCGGGCGTGAGGGTCCCAGTGCGGCGCCCCCAGACCGGTAAAGGCCGGCACCAGGTACACCGGGTTATCCACTCCCACCTGCTCGGCACAGGCGGTGGATTCGCTGGCATGGCGGATCAGCTTCAGACCATCCCTCAGCCACTGCATGGCCGCACCCGCCACAAAGATGCTGCCTTCCATGGCATAGCAGGGCTCGCCGTCCAGCCGATAAGCCATGGTGGTCAACAGGCGGTTCTCGGAACGTAACGCCCGCTTTCCGGTGTTAAGCATCAGGAAACAGCCGGTCCCGTAAGTGCTTTTCGCCATGCCGGGCTCAAAACAGGCCTGACCGATCAACGCAGCGTGCTGGTCACCCGCGATACCTGCAACCTTCACCGGCGCCCCCAAGCATGCCTCATCCGTCGTGCCGAAATCCGCTGCACAATCCAGGACCTCTGGCAGTAATGCCCTTGGAACGCGGAACATCTTGAGCAACTCGTCGTCCCAGGCCTGCTCATGGATGTTGAACAACGCAGTACGGGAAGCGTTGGTGGCATCGGTCAGATGGGAACGGCCGTCGGTGAGGTTCCACAGCAACCAACTGTCGACAGTGCCGAATGCCAGTTCGCCGGCCTCGGCCCTGGCCCGCGCACCGTCGGTGTTATCCAGGATCCATGCGATCTTGGTAGCGGAAAAATAGGGATCAATCAGCAACCCGGTGCGCTCGACGACCAGGTCTTCATAGCCGTCTGTCTTCAGCTTGGTGCAGACTGAAGCGGTGCGGCGGTCTTGCCAGACAATGGCGTGATGAATGGGCTTGCCGGTGAACCGGTCCCAGATAATGGTTGTTTCGCGCTGGTTGGTTATACCGATACCCGCCAGGGTGGCGGCGTCTATACCTGCCGTCTCCAGCACCTCACGACACACCGCCAGTGTGCTGTCCCAGATTTCAACGGCATCGTGCTCAACCCAGCCATCCCGGGGAAAGTATTGATGAAACTCCTGCTGGGCTACTGCGACACTCGTACCGGTCTCATCGAACACGATGGCGCGTGAGCTGGTGGTTCCCTGGTCAATGGCAAGAAGGTAGTCAGGCATGGTCTGGTACTCCGTTGTTTTTCCATGATTCTAACAGCGGAGGGCACGAACAAACCAAAAACAAACACCAAAAAAAAGGGCCGGTAAAAACCGGCCCTCAAATGACGAATGAAACAAGGAAAGTTCGTAAGAACTACAACCTCAAAAGTCATCCCTTACACTGCGAATTATGGACAAGTGAACGTCGGCATTCCGTTGAGGTTGTGTATGCCGATTGTTACATCAGGTGAGGGAGCGAGACACGGTTCACACTATGGCATCCACCGGCTTTTTACGGGGCCATACCAGACTGAACCTTGCGCCACCAAGTGCATCGCTGCGACTGACAAAAGCCTGCCCGCCATGCCAGTACAGGATTCGGCGAACGATGGATAATCCCAGACCGTAACCACCGGAGGTACGCGTACGGCTATCGTCCAGGCGGGCAAAAGCAGTAAAGACTTTCTCCCAGTCCTCTTCAGGAATACCGGGGCCATCGTCTTCGACATCCACCCGGCAGTTGTCCTCATCAAAATGGCAACACACCTCTACCGTGCCACTGGCGTACCGGCCGGCATTTCCAACCAGATTCTGGATCGCACGGTGAATGTAGCGAGGCTCTACATCAGACAAGCCCCACCGCTCAGACTCATCGTCGATTCTTGCAGCGATCGTCAGTTCCGGGCGAATCAGTTGCTGCTCCTCCACCACCTGGCGAACAATGTCCGTTACCGAGACCTCCTGTAGCGCAAAGACCGGGCCGCCCTGCTCCAGGCGGGCATAGGTCAGAATCTCATCGATCAGTTCATCCAGTTCCTGGATATCGCCATCAATGCCTTCCAGCTGCTTGTGCAAGGCCTCCGGAGTAGAGGCTCCCTCAATCATCTGCACGCCAAAGCGGATACGGGCCACCGGCGTACGCAACTCGTGGGATACGGCATGGATCATCTCCCGCTGTACCCCAACCAGCCGTTGGATATGTTCTGCCATACCATTGAACGCAGCCGCCAGGCGGGACACCAGTTTACTGTCTCCGGCATCCACACGAGCGCCCATTTCTCCCCTGGCAATACGAACGGCAACGGATTCGACTGCCCGAAGGTTGTTGTCAACCGCCCGCATTGCCAGGTACAGCACAAGCGCCAATATGCCACCACTAACCGCGACCAATAGCAGGATCACCGGCCAGGCCCACGGATCGAAAGGTGTCGGCATGGTGAGGTTGACCAGAGAACCGTCCTCGAGCCGGATGAGCACACTGGCCGGATCGCTGGCGTTCTTCTGGTACAAAGACAGGCCCCGCTCGGACACGCGCTCCAGCACTTCGGAATCCGGCACACTATCCGGATTCTCCACCCGTGACAGGGAAATGCGGAAAGCGTCTTCCAACCGTGCGGCCATCAGCTCTTGGCCACTCGCACCGACCTGGTCAAGATGTTGCCGCACAATCAGTGATACGGCCTCGGCCACGTCACGATAGATGTCCCGGAAGCGGAGTGATAGCACTGAACCATCGGCATTCTGAATCAGAACCTGCCGACCAATACTGGAATCCCTGGTAACAACCTGATCATAACCAAGCCGTTCCAGCGTGACCCTGGACAGAGACAGGTCACCGGGAGCCGACACTTGAAAATCATACAGGGACTGGAGCCAGTGATATTGCAGGAGGGGAGCCGGTGTATCCGCAAGCCAGCGCATCAGCGGCTCAGGAAAGCGTTCATTCCAGAACTGTGAACGAACCGAGTTGACCCCCATAAACAGGGTCGCGCACAACAGCAGAACCAAAAGGGTAAGACCAATCAGGCGCGCGTAGAGTTTTAGAAAGAACTTCAGGGGCATTGGGATAACCCTGGCAACAAACGCCGGCCCCGCCCCAATAAGGACACAACCAGCGCCAGAGACTGATGGTTCAGGCTTCTTTTACAAACAGATAGCCCTTGCTGCGAACCGTCTTGATGCGACGGGGATGTATCGGATCATCGCCAATCTTGGGACGAATCCGTGACACCCGGACATCAATCGAGCGGTCCTGACCGTCATACTCGATACCCCGCAAGGCCGTGAAGATCTCTTCGCGGCTGAGTACGCGACCGGCGTTACTGGCCAACAACCAGAGCAGGTCAAACTCGGCACTGGTCAATTCAATACTCTCATCACTCAACCAGGCCTCCCGCATGGAACGGTCCACCACCAGGTCATTGAACTGAAGCCGGACCGGCTCTTCGCCATTGGCCTCGTCAGCCCCGCCCTGGCCGCCTTCGGTAATCCGTCGCAACATGGCACGGATCCTCGCCAGCAGTACCCTGGGCTGCACCGGTTTGCCAATGTAGTCGTCCGCACCCATTTCCAGACCGAGTACCTGATCCAGGTCATCGGTACGGGCAGTGAGCATGATGATCGGCCCCTGGAAAAAAGGCCTCACCCGGCGACAAATGGACAAGCCGTCCTCTCCCGGCAACATGAGATCAAGAACAACCAGATCAGGCTGCTCGCTGCGGATACGTTCGACTGCACGGCCGCCATGGGTCTCCAGGGAAACGGTCAGACCGTTACTCTCCAGATATTCCCGCGTCAGCTCTGCCAGCCGTTCATCATCCTCGACAATGAGAATTCGCCAACTTTCGTTTGTCTGTTCCACGCCGTCCATCTCTGGTTTTGTTATTCCGGTTTCATGAAGAAGCACTCAGTTCCTGACAATACAGGCAACCTGCTGTAACAGCAATTATACATGCTATTCAGAAATATACATGGAACATCCCCTCTGTTACAGCTCGTGACATACTTCGCATCCATATTTGTCCCAAAGCGACTGTCACCGAGTCGTCATCGGGCGGTCATTCCGCTGTCATACCCAGTTCATAGCCTTGTCTGGAAACGGCAACAATGAGACAAGGTTATGAGCGCGCAATCCGTACGCATCACCCGCCCCGCCCGGCGTTTGAAGGCTGGAATAACCACCCACCCAACAACCGTGGAAGCCGCACAGCGCCTGCGTTACCGGGTTTTTTCCGAGGAATACGACTCCGATCTCGGAGCCAAGACCCCGGGTATTGATGCAGACAGCTTCGATGCCTGGTGCGACCACCTGATTGTCACCGACCAGGTCAGCGGCGAGCTGGTCGCCACCACCCGCATCCTTCATCAGCGCAATGCGGCGAAGGCAGGTGGCTTCTACTCGGAAGGCGAGTTTGACCTGAGCGCCTTTCACCAGCTCACAGGCACCGTGGCAGAACTTGGCAGAACCTGCGTCCATCCGGATTACCGCAACGGCGCCACCATCACACTGCTGTGGGCTTCCCTGGCAGAGTATCTGGTCAGGCACCGGGTGGACTACCTGATTGGCTGCGCCAGTATCAGCATGTCGGATGGTGGACTGAAAGCCTGGAACATTGCCCGCTACCTGCAGCGGGAGTTCATGTCCGATGAGGGATTTCGGGTGACTCCTAAACGGGAGCTGCCCCACCTGGCCCATCCGGTCAGCGAAGAGCGCCCGGTGAACGTCCCGGCGCTGATCAAGGCCTATATGCGCCTTGGAGCCCGAGTCTGCGGAGAGCCCTGCTGGGACCCCGAGTTCCGTTGCGCCGACATGCTGGTGGTGCTGGAAGTCAGCCGCCTGGCCTCACGCTACAGCCGACACTTTATGGGCAAGGTCTAACGAGGGAGATTCCCGTGGGAATGATTCGACTGATGCTGAGACTGGCACTGTTCTCCGCCTTTCTCTTCGCAACCGCCCTGATCGCAATCACCTGCGGGATAGTGGAAACGATTACCCGCCGGGCTATTGATCGTGCGCCCGTCGCCCGTTTCTGCTTCCACGGCGCCAGCCGCTGCCTGGGCCTGCGGGTTCGTCAGCAAGGCATGCCTGTCTCTGGCCCGGTGCTGCTGGTGAGCAATCACATCTCCTGGTCGGACATACCGGTCCTCGGTGGGACCACGCCTCTTAGGTTCCTGTCCAAGGCGGAGGTTGGCCGCTGGCCAGTCATTGGCTGGCTTGCGCGACAGGCAGGCACCCTGTTCATTGTCCGCGGCAGTGGCAAGGCCCGGGAAGCCAAACAGGAAATCACCTCCACTCTGAGCGGGGGGCAATCGGTACTGATCTTTCCGGAAGGTACAACCAGCGCGGGACTCTCCGTGCTTCCGTTTCACAGCCGGTTGCTCCAGGCTGCGGCGGATGCCGGTGTTGCCCTGCAGGGCATCAGCATCGCTTACACACGAGATGGACGACCCGACCACCTGGCACCGTTTATCGGCGATGATGAGTTCCAGTGCCACCTGCCGCGCCTGCTTCGTCACCCAGCGGTGGATGTGACCATCGTCTTTCACCCGCCCATCCGGGTCGAGGTCAACCGCCCACTGACGGAAGCAACGGAACAATTACGGGAAATGATTGCCGCCGGGGTGCAACAGATCTATCGGGAACGGGCCATAGAGGAAGACCGGCAAGGTAAGGAGGCTGTGCGTCAGCAGGCATAGCGCCGCACAGCCAAACCGCCATTCAGTAAAGCGGGCGCCCTTGCGTCACCTCTTCTTCCGTGGCCTCCCGTCGACCGACAATCTCCAGATCAAAGTAGAGGGTAAAGCCCGCCAGCGGATGGTTGGCGTCGACCTTCACCAGATTACCGTCGATACCCACCACCTGCACGATCTGCGCGCTGTCTCCGGTGTTGGTCTGGAACTTCATACCGATCTCGAGGTTCTCCACCCCCTCAAACATGGAGCGTGGCACCGTGCGAATCAATTCCGGGTTGTGATCTCCATAGGCCATGGAGGGCGGCACGGTCACTTCCAGACAGTCCCCCACATTCCGGTCCTTTACCGCTTCCTGAATGCCGGTGATTACGCCCTGGCTGCCGTAGAGGAAGTGCAATGGTTCACTGCCTTCCGACGTATCAACCAGCTCCCCGATCTTGTTCTTCAGGACATAGTGAACGGTAAAAACATCAGGTTTTTGCATCAGGTCTCTTTGCTTCCCGTATTCGATGGTGTGTCGAGTGTGCGCAGGCCATGAATGACCAGGCGCCGATCCAGCCTGGCTTTCAGCCCCCGGGGATTCTCCAGCCCCATACGCTGCAACAGTGACGAGTAACGACCCTCCTCATCTTTTTCCCGGAAGGCGTGCCACAAGGTCGCCAGTTTACCACGTTGGGTCGAGGTTGCGGCCTTCAGGGTTTTCAGCGCCTTGCCCAGAGTCAGCTCCTCGTCGGTGAAATCACGGCCGAAAGGAAATGCCGGGAACAACTGATCGTTACCACTGCAGCTGATCGCCTCACGCACCGACGCCGGCGTGTTATTGCACCAGTCAGCGGGCAGCGTGAAATCCGACGCCACCTTGCCTGCCTTCTGGGCCTGTTTCAACAAATCCTGCTGGAAACGCGAGTCAGCGATGCGGATCAGCCTCAGGTATACCTGTTCGTCAGACTGGCCCCGCAGATCGGCAATACCATATTCGGTCACCACAATATCCCGCAGATGTCGCGGAATGGTGCAATGACCATAACTGAACACAATATTGGATAGCGTCTCACCACCGGACTGGCGGGTGCTTCGCAATGTCAGAATAGAGCGGGCACCGGGCAGCTCATGGGCCATGGCAACAAAGTTATATTGCCCGCCCACGCCACTGACCACACGACCGTCTTCCAGGCCATCGGAAACGGCGGCGCCGCTGAGGGTATACATCATCGCTGAGTTGATAAACCGACTATGAACACGCTGGGCAGCCTTTAACCGCTGATTGCCAAAGGCGTGGTCATAGAGATGATTGATGAAGTTCACGCTCGTCATGCAGATGCGCTCACGGTCCTCGGCGGACAAATCCCGTAGCGCCTGATAAAAGGATTCCGGCCCGACATAGAAACCGCCGTGCATAACCACACCGCCGGTCAGACGATCACCCAGCGCCAGGGTACGAATGGCCTCCCTGGCGTCAGGGTTATCCAGATCCGCGTCCAGCGACTGCTCCCCTATCCTCAACCGACCGCCCTTGAACTCGACAGCGTCCCTGAAAATGCCGAAACGGGTCAGCCAGCGCACATCCCTGGCCCGCATCGGGGAATCAATCAATTGTTCCCGGCGGAGGACATCAAGCGTTTCCAGGGTTACCTGGTGGCTGATATCGCCCCGGTTGATCAGTGTTTGCAAACCTGCATGGTCATACACCTCGCGGGTCAGTACGCCAGCATCCAGCAGATAGTAGAAGCCATCCACCATCATTTCGCTGCACCCATAAAGCCCTTCCCGGAACGGGCCCATACCGCCGGTCTGTGCTGCTACGGGGAACCTGTCCGCGATTTTCAGGTGATCGAAAACCGCTCTCCAGTCATCATTCTGCTTGTGCCGCAGGATAGTGCTGTGCACCAACGCTGCCCCCAGAGACCCAATTCCCACCTGCAAGGTGCCGCCGTCTTTGAGCAGGGCACTGGCATAGAAACCGATCAGGTGATCCTCCGGACTCACTGCCATTTGCGGCGCGGAAAACAGTGGATAATCAGACGCCCGATGCTCCAGGAGAACATCGAACTCGTCTTCTCCAATCGCCGCATGATGGCCCATGAACGGCATATATTCATTGAGCTCCCCGATGATTGCGACCGGCGTACCCTCGGCTTCCCGCTCACGCATCAGAGGCAACAAATCCAGGGAAAGGTCCGGATTGGAACTGAGACTGACCTGTCCGGAGCCATCTCCGGGCGCCACCATCTGCCCAATCACATTTACCCCCAGGGCCATCAAATCCCGCACGGCGTGGGTGTAATTGGTACAGACGTAATGGCGCTGTTGGCCAGTGTTGTGAAGGAATGATCCCGCCTTGAAGAAAAACTCAGACACCTGGACGTTGTCCGGCAGGCGATTGGCGCTCACGTCCCGAGCGTATGCCAATTCCGGGGTACGGCCGTACAAACGCTCCACGAACGGCCCGAGAAACCGCTTTTCCAGAGAAGAACTGCCATGCGGAGCAAGCAACGAAAGCGCTGTCACAATATGGAGGTTGATGGAAGGGTCGTCCTTGGCACGCTGATAGAGCGCATTCACAAACCGAACGGGCTTACCCAGTCCCAGGGGCAATCCGAGGGTAATGTTCTTACCCACCCGCTCAATAACAGCGTCCACACAGGCATTGGTATCGCTCAGTCGTAACGGGGCGTCCGCGACCATATCCATACTCCTTTTTAACCTTCGAGAGGGTTCCGGAGAGGATCATCACATGAGAGGTGCACGCAGGCAATGAGCCAGGCGACTTATTCGGAGGCTATAACGATGAATTCGGGGAAGATTGCAGTGGTAGGTTAGCGTTCAGAAATTCCACTTCAGATTCAGGGCCGCACCCTCTTCCAACAGGGCAACACCGTGGTCCGCACGGGCCCGATCAGAGGCGTAGCGCTTCTTTCCGGACTCGGAACGATACAAGCTGAGACTCAACAGGCGGGATCCAATTTCGGCCAGTGCGTCTTCGGAGTCGTCGCGCTCAAAATCCCCTGCCATCCGTTCCTGAAGTTCGTATACATCCTCAGCAACGACTCGTTCTTCCGCTTCGGCACGAACGACGAATGCAACCATGTTGAGAGCTAACAGCGTGACAAAAATGCGGATAATCATGATACTTCTGACGACCTTTTTATTAGAGCAGCAGTTTACGTTCGTATAAGGCTAAAGTCTAATGATTCCAGGTCCGAAAGATGTGAATTCGCACACAAAGTAGTCGGTTTTTTGTCACCAAATGAAAGCGTTCATGTCAAAAATTAATCTTTAAGCCCTTCCACGTATCACACCACGCACAAATGCGCCCCGACCCTCTTTCTGAAAAAAGCGCCGGGGCCCAGTCATTCAGGGGCAGGGATAGGTAAATTCCTGATGAAGAGCCTCAATGGCGTCAATGACCTCGCGGTCCAGGGTGATGCGAGCCGACCCGATGTTTTCCCGCAACTGCTCCATGGTAGTAGCGCCAATGATGTTGCTGGTGACAAAATCCCGGCTGTTCACCCAGGCCAGCGCCAGTTGTGCCGGTGACAGACCATGCTCCCTCGCCAGATCCGCGTAGGCGCGGGTTGCCGCCTCGCCACGGCCGCCGGCGTAACGGCTAAAACGTTCGAACAGGGTCAGACGAGCCTTGGGTGGTCGCTGTCCGTCCAGGTATTTGCCGGACAACGTGCCAAACGCCAGGGGCGAATAAGCCAGAAGCCCAGCCTGCTCCCGGTGTGACACTTCTGCCATCCCCACTTCATAGGAGCGGTTCAGCAGATTGTAGGGATTCTGGATACTCACCGCCCTGGGCCAGTCCCTTTCCCGGGAAAGTCTCAGGTATTCCATGGCGCCCCAGGGCGTTTCATTGGACAGTCCGATATGACGGATTTTGCCCTCTTTCACCAATTCGTCGAGAGTCGAAAGGGTCTCCTCAATCGGCGTCGACTGCTCCTCGGAGTTATGGGCATAACCCAGTTTGCCGAAAAAGTTGGTATTCCGGTCTGGCCAGTGCACTTGGTAGAGATCAATGTAATCCGTCTGCAGGCGTTGCAGGCTGTCATCACAGGCCCGGCGGATATGATCGCGGGTCAGGCGGGGCCCATCCCTCAGATAGCTCAGGCCATTACCCGGCCCGGCCACCTTGGACGCGATCACCAGATCATCCCGGCGGCCGCGGCGAGCCAGCCAGTTGCCCAGATACTGCTCAGTCCGCCCCTGGGTTTCGGCCCGTGGCGGCACCGGATACATTTCCGCCGCATCAATGAAATTGATGCCTTCGGATACCGCCAGATCCAGCTGCTCAAATGCTTCCCGTTCCGTATTCTGCTCGCCCCAGGTCATGGTGCCGAGGCAAATCAGGCTGACATTGATATCGGTACTACCGAGCTTGCGCGTCTGCATAGATACTCCGGTTCGTCTGGTCAAAAGGTAAACAGATTGTCACGGGGTTGTCGCACAACTGTCACAGCGACTTTTCATAGTGGAACCATGATTCAGGGCAACACAGGACGCACCGTGACCAACCCATCGCAGGCCATCAGGCGCAGCAGCCACATTACCATCGTTTCCGAGACCTTTCCTCCGGAAATCAATGGTGTGGCTAACACCTTGCGGCACTTGTGCCAGGGCATGCTGCAACGCGGGCACAGCGTAACGGTGGTACGGCCCCGTCAGCAGCATGAAGCCAAAGGACAGGTGGCCCACGCCGGTGATCAACTGTTTTCCGCTGAACACGTAGTGACAGGACTGCCCTTGCCCGGCTACCCCGACCTGCGGTTTGGCATCGCCGGTGCCCGGTCGCTGACCAGGCTCTGGAAAAGGCAACGTCCGGACGCCGTTTACGTAGCCACCCAGGGTCCCCTGGGCGTGGCAGCCGTCACCGCAGCCAGACGGCTGGGCATACCGGTCAGTTCCGGTTTTCACACCAACTTTCACTCCTACAGCCAATACTACGGAGCCGGGTTCCTGGAAAAGCTGCTGTGCGCGTATGGACGCTGGTTTCACAATCGCACCGCCATCACCCTGGTGCCCACCCGCAAAATGCAGCGCACGGTCGCTGACATGGGCATTACTCCAACGGGACTCTGGAGCCGGGGCGTTGATTGCCATCGGTTCAGCCCACACAAACGCGACGAGGCACTGCGTCAGCAATGGGGTCTGAAAGGCAGTGACCGGGGAGTTCTTTATGTGGGTCGACTGGCCTCCGAGAAAAACCTGCAGATGGCCGCTGCCTGCTTTGAGCGCATCCGGGGACTGCACCCCCAGACCCGCTTCATCCTGGTGGGCGATGGTCCACTGCGCAAACAGATGGAAGAACGTCACCCGGATTACATTTTCTGCGGCACCCAGCGCGGGGAAGACCTGGCACGCCATTATGCATCAGGCGACATTTTCCTGTTCCCGAGCAAAACCGACACCTTCGGCAACGTGGTTACCGAGGCCATGGCAAGCGGCCTGGGCGTGGTGGCCTTCGACGATGCCGCGGCCAGTGAACATATTCGCCAGGAAGACAACGGCATGAAGGCATCGCTAACAGACGATGAGGGCTTCGTGGACAACGCCCTGCGCCTCGCCGACCAGCCCACATTACTGAACCGAATCCGCGCCCAGGCTCGCCTGGATGCACTGGAACTGAACTGGGCCAGCCAGATCGAGCAGTTTGAACAGCTGGTATTCAATCAGCCCACAAAGGCCAATGACCATGCCCTCGACAACCAAAGCATCTCGTTTCTTTAACCTGGTGGACCAGCGCGAATACGCGTTCTGCCAGGCCATTAACCAGAGCCTGCGCTTCCGGCCGGTGCACGGCTACTTTCAGCTGATCAGCCGCCTGGGTGACGGCTGGCTGTGGTACGCGCTGATTCTAGCCATGCCGTTGATCCGGCCTGACAATGGACTGGCGCTGGCCCTGCTGATGGCGGCGACCGGGCTCACCTGCACAGTGACCTACAAACTGCTCAAACGCTGGCTGATCCGGGAGCGACCGTTTATTTCCTTCCCAAGCATCAATTGCGGCACACCGCCGCTGGACCGCTATAGCTTCCCGTCCGGCCACACCCTCCATGCTGCCTGCTTCACCACTATTATTGCCATCATGGCTCCGGGACTGTTCTGGCCGCTGTTACCGTTTACCCTGAGTGTGGCGGCGTCACGGGTTGTCCTCGGACTGCATTATCCCAGCGATGTCGTCGCCGGCGCGCTGATCGGCGGATGCATGGGGGCAGTCGCGGTATACAGCTTTGCCGAGCCACTCCGGATTCTGCTCGCTGCCTGACTCAGGCTTTGTAACCGGGTGTGGTGATCCGCCATCACTCAAACAGCCGCAACTGCATCACCGGCGAATCATCATCGCGAAAACGAACGCCCAGCCCCAACAGTCGAACCGGGCGCGCACTGTCCGTGACCAACTCATCCAGTAAAGGGCCGAAATCCTCAACACCGGGTTCGCGTATCTGCTCCCGAACCCGCTCAAGGGTATGGGTCGAAAAGTCACTGTAGCGGATCTTGATAAACAGCTTGTGAATGGGCTTGTCACGGGCCTTGCGGTTCAGGCGCAAGTTCAGATCAGCCACCAGTGAAGCCATCACCGACTCGCAGGCAGCCTTGTCCGGAAGGTCCTGGGAAAAGGTTCGCTCCACGCTCAGGGACTTGGCAATACGGGACACCACCACCGGGCGCTCATCACGCCCAAAGGCCATCTCGTGCAACCGGTAGCCCTGCTTACCGAACCGATCGATCAATACATCGGCGCCAATCGCCTGCAGATCGCCACAGGTATTCACGCCGAGGGCGTGAAGTTTGCCAGCGGTGACCTGCCCCACTCCGAACAGTTTTTCCACGGGCAGTTCGGCCACAAAACCTTTCACGTCCTGGGGACGAATCACGAACAGACCGTCCGGCTTCTTCCAGTCACTGGCGATTTTTGCGAGGAATTTATTGGGAGCCACGCCAGCGGAGATCGTAATGCCGACTTCGTCCCGCACGCGCTGACGAAGATACTGCGCCATCAACGTTGCGCTACCTTTATGGTCAGCAACATCACTGACATCCAGGAACGCCTCGTCCAGGGAAAGCGGTTCCACCAGATCTGTCAGCTCACGCAGGATAGCCATGACCTGCTGCGAAACGGCACGGTATCGCGCCATGTCCGGCGGCACCGTTACCAGCCCCGGGCAGAGACGACGAGCTTCCCCCCCGGGCATGGCGGAGCGGACCCCGAATGCCCGGGCGCGGTAATTACAGGTCGTCACCACACCCCGGCCGCCTTCTCCACCCACGGCAAGAGGGATATCCCTTAACGAGGGATCATCCCGCATCTCCACGGCAGCATAAAAGCAGTCGCAATCCACATGTATGATCTTGCGCTGGGGCATCGGGTAACAACTCGGGTCGACAATCTGTACATATATACAGCCTTGTATCTTAAGCTAACATACAGAGAATGTCAGGATCTCTATGGCCCAACAGGCGAGCAACCATGACAACCCCCATTCCCGAGCAATCACAAACCGAAATCGAAGCCGCGGCATTCCGGCGCCTGGTACAACACCTGCGTGACCACACTGAAGTACAGAACCTGGACCTGATGAACCTCGCCGGGTTCTGTCGTAACTGCCTGTCCAAGTGGTATCGCGCCGAGGCCGCCGAACGGGGCTTTGAATTGTCCGACCCGGACGCCCGCGAGATCATTTACGGCATGCCTTATGAAGAGTGGAAATCCCGCTATCAGAAAGGCCCCAAGCAGGATCACAAATAATGAACGCGAACGAGGCAGTGCGGATTCACCTGGCCTCCCTGAGAGCTGGCCACGCCGACTTTGACGACACCCTGGCATTGATTGACCACCATTTCGAGTATCATCCGACCGGCTTCCACAACGGTCCACTGTTCAATGCCCTGGGCGAGAACGCGGGTTCCTGCAGGGTTTTCGCACTGGGCCAGTACTGCAGCCTCAACGAAGCCGATACCCTGCAACTGTTCGCACAACATTACCAACAGGTATTGAATGATCCTTCAGGCGATAGCCATGGTAACATTCGCCAGTTCATCAGCACCGGTTGGTCCGGCATCCGCTTTGAAGGCGAGCCACTGCGCGCCCGCCCCGCCGACACCCGGAACGATCCCAAGGAAGAGAGCCTTTCATGAGCGATACCGCCACCTCAGGGGTACAACACTGCTTTCAACTGAAAAGCGCCAGCGTGTCCATGACGGCACTGGAACTTTATTACTTTGACAACGACGAATTCGAGGACACCCTGCGGGACAAGATCAGCCAGGCTCCCGGGTTCTTCAAGGACATCCCGTTGATCATCAGCCTGGAGAAGTACGAAGGCCTGAGCAGCGAACTCGATTTCTTCAAGATTATCGGCACCTGCCGCCGCCACAATATCCACGTTGTCGGTGTACGCGGCGGCAATGACGACCAGCGCCGGCTGGCCCGGGGGGCGGCGCTAGCCCTGATGCCCGGAGGCAATCAGCGCGACCGCGAGGTGAGCCCGGCCGATCAGAAAACCACGGCCGCCAACGAGCCGGCACAGGTGAGCGAACCGGAAGCCAGCCCGGCCGCAGAATTGCCATCCGGGCCCGCACCGGCACGCATCATCAACCAACCGGTGCGCTCGGGCCAACAGGTGTATGCCCCGGAGGGTGACCTGATCATTCTGGCCCCTGTTCAGGCTGGCGCGGAGGTACTGGCGGCAGGTAACATTCACGTCTACGGCCCCTTACGTGGTCGCGCCCTCGCTGGCATACACGGCATGCAGTCCGCCCGGGTTTTCTGCCAGTCACTGGAAGCGGAGCTTGTGTCCATCGCCGGACACTATAAAATCTCCGAGGACCTTCAGGAGAAAAGCTGGAAAACCGCCGTTCAGATCCAGCTCAGGGACGACCTGCTGGTGGTGACGCCACTGGAGAAGGCCTGATAAGACTATAACGACCGATTTACTCGGCATATATGACGAATCCACCGTGAAACAGGAATGCAACCTTGGCTAGAATCATTGTCGTTACCTCAGGAAAAGGTGGCGTAGGCAAAACCACCACCAGCGCCTCAATCAGTACCGGCCTGGCCAAACGCGGCCACAAAACCGTGGTCATTGATTTTGACGTGGGCCTGCGCAACCTCGATCTCATCATGAACTGCGAACGCCGGGTGGTGTATGACTTTGTCAACGTCATCCAGGGTGAGGCATCGCTGAACCAGGCGCTCATCCGTGACAAGCGTGTCCAGAGTCTTTACATCCTGCCAGCCTCGCAAACCCGGGAAAAAGAAGCTCTCACCCGCGAAGGCGTTGAAAAAGTCATTAACGAGCTGTCGGAGACGTTTGACTATATTGTCTGCGATTCCCCGGCCGGTATCGAACACGGTGCCTTGATGGCACTGTACTACGCGGATGAGGCCATTGTGGTCACCAACCCGGAAGTATCCTCGGTGCGGGACTCCGACCGTATCCTGGGCATCCTGCAGAGCAAATCCCGCCGCGCCGAGATGGGGCAGGATCCGGTCAAGGAACACCTGCTGCTGACCCGCTACAACCCCTCCCGGGTGGAAAAGGGCGAAATGCTGTCTGTCGGCGATGTGGAAGAGATTCTTGCCATCCCTCTGCTGGGCGTTATCCCGGAAAGCCAGATCGTGCTGAACGCGTCCAACCAGGGTCTGCCTGTCATTCTTGAGGAAGACAGTGATGCCGGTCAGGCCTATGACGACGCCGTGGCCCGTCTGCTTGGCGAAGAACGGGAACATCGCTTTATGTCTGCCCAGAAAAAGGGCTTTCTCTCACGGATGTTCAAGGGAGGCTAAGGGATGAGTTTCCTCGATTATTTCAGAAGCAAGAAAAGCAACAACACCGCCAATGTTGCCAAAGAGCGTCTGCAGATTATTGTTGCCCATGAACGGGGCCAGCGCGAACAGCCGGATTACCTGCCCCAGTTGCAGCAGGAATTGCTGGCGGTTATTCGCAAGTATGTGCAGATCAGTGACGATATGGTGCAGGTGGAAGTGGACCGCAATGACAGTTGTTCCGTACTGGAACTGAACGTCACCCTGCCGGAAAGCTGACGCTCCGATCACGCCCGCGGTTACCAGCGGGCGAAATGATCCTCCATCACTCCCCGTAGCCCTGCTATGGGGATTTTTTTGCCCTCCTCATCCACCACAAAGCCCTCAAACGTCCCAGCGTATTGGCGGAAGTTGGACGCCAGCACCACTGCATTCAGCCGTTCCTTGCGAACACCCGAGGGTACAAAGCGAAGATCCACCCGGCCATCGCTGGTGGTCACCCGCCAGGGTGCGGACTCGTCATACCGATCAAATTCGAACCGGGCCAGATCAAGCTTGATGCAGCGGCCATCGAGCCACAGTGCGTTCTCGGTCAACCCCGATTCGTTCACCCCGGTGGCGAGATTAAGGCCGACAGAGGTACCGCCTGCCAGCTGACCGGCCAGGCAGGCCCAGTTCCAGGCGGTTTCACGGCGCATAAAGCCGCAACTCCAGTCGATTGAGCCCCGGGTATGGTCATCACAGCGCCAGACCCGGTCTCCCCAGCGAATTTCACCGGTGACTGGCAAGCCCGCAGACTTACGGGTAAACACCCAGCCATTATATCCCGCAGGGCAAGACAGCCGCAGAGGATCCCGGTCTTCATGCAGTGCAAACATCGCACGAATAGTGTCACCGACAGTGACACTGATACTTCGACCCTCCTCGCCCGGAATAATCCTCAGGTGCGCCTGTTTACTCCGGAAACTGGCCACACCATCCTCCGGACGCGGTTCAATCACAGTGCCCATGCCCAGCGGCTTCATAAATGTCTGTTCCAGCATTTCTCCGGATGCAAAATCGTATAGGTAGAAAAAACCATTGCTCACCAGTTTCAGGTCAACAATGGCCAGACCAAATACCCAGTGTTCCGACATGACACTGACAAACTGGAACTGATTGAACCGCCATTTCCGGGCCAGCCGGGATCGCGGTCTGTCCATCACCGTTCGCAGGTCATAATCCAGATAATTGATCGTTTCCACGGGACTCGAAAACACCCCGGTTTGCACCCGTCCCTTGTCATCAATCAGCTGCTTTATCGTCATCTTCAATTCGGGCCAAATTCAGTGTGTGGATGTAAAGGCAGTTACCCAGTTCACAATCCCTGGATTCGATGCCACGCCCCCGTATATGTGCATGGTAGACTCGTGCCACCCAAATCAAGGAAGTGTACTCTATGCGCAAACCAAGAGCCCATGGCAATCCCGCGTTCGGCGTTCTGGCGGCCATCCTGGCCTGCACCTCCATTTTCCCGGCGCTTGTCCAGGCTGCATTACCCGCTGAAAATGCCGATGACTGGACCCTGCGCAAAGAAACCGACAACATCAAGGTTTACACCATCGACCAGGACGACTCCAGTTTCCAGGCATTCAAAGCGGAAGCACTGATGGACACCTCCATGGAAAACCTGATGGCGGTGATGGTCAACCCGAAATCCTGTGTTGAGTGGGTACACAATTGCACCCAATCCCATGCGTTTGGTGACGGACACTTCCACGACCGCTACGCCTACTCAGTGAACAACATGCCCTGGCCTGTGGCTGACCGTGACTACGTCCTGCGTATCCGCACTCAAGGTGAACAGACGACTGGTGAGGTGGTGATGGAACTCAACGCTGTCCCTGATCGCCGCGAGGAGGTCGATGGCCTCGTGCGGGTGGACCGCTCCGATACGCTGTACCGTTTTATTCCCGAAGGCGACAAGACCCGTATGGTCTGGATCCAGCACACCGAACCCAATGGCGCGATACCCGGCTGGCTGGTCAACACCCTGCTGGTGGACATTCCGGTGAAATCCATGGAGCAACTGGAGCGAGTTACCCGCAAGGAACGCTATCAGGACCACACTCTGGTATACGGCGACGAAGGTAAACTCATTGATGTGGTACCTTCTGCGCAATCAGGGGATGACTAGCCGCACGGGACAAGCTAAGCTCTGTTGAAAAGGACCCTTTAACAGCACAGGACCCCGGTAAATGACTGTTCTCGCTCACGAGATCATGACCCCAAGCATCAAAGCGGTACCACAATCCTGGACCATGGAGAGGCTGGCCCGCTTCCTGACCGACAACGAAATCACCGGCAGCCCGGTGACCGATGAACACGGTGACATTGTCGGTATCGCCACCCTGAAGGACATCACTGAATTCCGCTGGAATGCCAACCGGAACGACAACGACGCCCGGTTGACCCCGGAAGAAGAGCAGGAAGCCCGCCGCCTGCGCATGGCCATCTTCGAGGAGATGGGCAAAGTGCCCGTCGAAGTGCGGGACATCATGACGCCGAGCATTCTTTCCGTTGATGAACAGACCCCGGTTCGCGATATCGCCGACATCATGATGCGTGAACACCTGCATCGGATTTTCGTCACGAAAGACAAGAAAATCACCGGAATCATAACCACTTACGACATGCTAAAACTGATTTCTGACAAGGAACTCACCAGCCGCTGTGCCTGAAACGACTGAGCCACCAGAGAGGTAACGCGCCCTATGCCAGGAGCATCGCAAGCTCGCCGAAAGATGTATGTCCTCGACACCAACGTCCTGATTCACGACCCGAACGCTCTCCTCAATTTTGAAGAACACGATGTCATCATCCCGATGACGGTCCTCGAAGAACTCGACAGCCTCAAATCCGGTAAACAGGCGGTAGCAGCCGATTGTCGCCAGGCCATCCGCAACATCGACAAACTATTGGGCGATGCTGTCCCGAAAGACATCGAGAAAGGCGTTCCGATCGTTCGCGGCAAGAAAGCCGAACCCCTTGGCACACTGTCGATCCTGATGAGTACGGAACACCACAACAATCATTCGTTACCGGAAAACCTGAACGACAACAAGATCATCAACACCCTCGCCGCCCTTCAGGACAGGCACAAATCCCGGGACATCATCCTGGTCAGCAAAGACATCAACATGCGGCTGAAAGCCCGCGGTTTTGGTGTGGAGGCGCAGGATTATCACAATGACCAGCTGCTGGATGACATCGACCTGCTCCCCAGGGGCTACAAGGAGTTTCCCAACTCCTTCTGGGACAACATCGCCAAGGTGGAAACCATTCAGCGGGAAGGCATCACTGAGCATATCCTCAAACGCGAAGGTGATTTGGCCAAGCTCAACATCAATGAGTTCGTGGTGGACGAACAGGGATTTGTCGGCAAGGTCGTGGACCTGTCCGATGACCAGCTGGTCATGCAGGATTTACATCAACACGACCTGATGAGCGAGGAAGTCTGGGGGCTGGTTCCCCGGGACATCTACCAGTCCCTGGCCCTGAACCTGCTGCTGGACCCGGACATTCACCTGGTCAACCTGACCGGGTCGGCCGGGTCGGGTAAAACCATCCTGGCGCTGGCCGCGTGCATCGAGATGACCGTCGCCAGCAAGCTGTACAAGCGCATCATTGCCACGCGAAGCACCCAGGGCCTTGATGAAGACATAGGCTTCCTGCCCGGTACTGAAGCGGAGAAAATGGAGCCCTGGCTGGGCGCCATCGTCGATAACCTGGAAGCACTCCATGAAGACGATGAGAACATGACCGCCAGCGTGGACTACATCCTCAGCAAGGTGCCGCTGCACTTCAAGTCCATGAACTACATCCGTGGGCGGAGTTTCCAGCACAGCCTGATTATTATTGACGAGTCCCAGAACCTGACGCCACACCAGATCAAAACCATCATTACCCGCGCGGGCAATGGTTCCAAGGTGATCTGCCTGGGCAACCTGGCGCAGATCGATACACCGTACCTCAGTGCCCTGAGTTCCGGCCTGACCTACATGACGGAACGCTTCAAAGGCTTCCGCCACGGCGGCCATATCCACCTTCAGGGTGTACCGAGATCGGTTCTGGCGGAGTACGCCGAAGCCAATCTCTGATCATCCTCCAGAACCAGAAAAGCCGCACCCTTCATAAGGGTGCGGCGAACCGGTATTCAGTCACTGACCGGATTTTCCTGCATGGCCGCGTTCATTCGGCGACGCAGCAGGGGGCCAACCAGGTACGGAAGTAACAGACTCAGCCCCGCGACCAGCCAGAAGCTTTTGGCCAGGGTGCTGGCCCAGAGAATGCCCCAGTCACCATCGGACAACACCAGGGCATGCCCGAGGTTCTTCTCCATTTCCGGTCCCAACAACAAACCGAGAATGATAGGCACCACTGGGATTTCCAGCTTACGCAGGAAATAACCAACAACCCCGAACGCCACCATGAAATACAGATCGAAGGTACTGTTGCTGATGGAGTAAATGCCCACGAAGGCAACCATGGTCACAATCGGCAGCAAGTACATGGGGGGAACCGACAGCAATCGCACGAATACCCCGACTAACGGAATGTTCAGCAACAGCAAGAGCACATTCCCGATGAGAAGGGCCGCAATGACGCCCCAGACAATATCGGCGTTCTGGGTGAACATGAGCGGGCCAGGCGTGATGTTCAGCGAGATCAACATCGCCAACAGAACCGCTGTCGTGCCACTGCCAGGCACACCCAGGGTCAACATGGGCACCAGCGCGCCCGATGAGGCACCGTTGTTACCCGCTTCAGGCGCAACCACACCACGGATGTCGCCTTCACCAAACTTGCCTTTCTTGCCGAGCACCTGCTTCTCCAGCGTATAGCTGATAAAGCTGCCCAGAGACGCGCCCGCCCCCGGAAGGACCCCGGAAATGAACCCAAGCACCCCCCCACGCAACTGGGTGGGGATAGTGGAAACCAGTTCCCGGAAGCTGAGGGTCAGCTTGCCCACACTGACCTTTTCGCGACCACGGCCCATGCGTGACTCGACGAAGAACAACAACTCCGAGATCGCAAACAGGCCGACAATGGCGAGAATAAAGTCGATTCCCTCATACAGCTCCAGCACCCCAAAGGTGTAGCGCTGGGTACCGGTGGAGATGTCGATCCCCACCGTGGAAATCATGATCCCCAGAGTGGCGGCAATCACGGTTTTCATCGGGTTCTTACCGGTTATTCCACCCAGCGTTGCGAACGCCAGCAGGAACAGCGCAAAGTACTCCGCTGGTCCGAAGCTGAGAGCGAACTTCGCCAGCACCGGTGCCAGCATGATCAAACCAACCGTTCCGATCAGACCGCCTGAGAATGAGGCTATGGCCGAAATCGCTAGCGCGTCCGCCGCCCTGCCCTTACGGGCCATGGGATAGCCATCAAGACAGGTCATCATCGCCGGCTCGTCACCGGGGATATTGAGCAGGATGGAGGATATGCGACCGCCATACATCGCCCCCGCGTACACCGAGGTCAGCAGAATCATGGCCGTTTCCGGCGGCAGCCCCAGAGTGAACGCCAGGGGAATAAGAATGGCTACACCATTGGCGGGCCCGAGGCCCGGCATGCAACCGATCAGGGTGCCGGCAAAGGCACCAAGCAGGGCAAACATCAGGTTGTACGGCGTCAGCGCCACCGCAAAACCCTCCATCAGAAAACCGAGCGTTTCCATCAGTTCACCTCCAGCAGACCGGCAGGCAGGTTCAGTGACAGGCCATAGTTGAACAGGACGAACACCACCAGCGCACTGATCAGACCCGTAACGAACGCGCTTCGGGGATTAGCCCCCATGCGCCAGCTCAGAGTGCCCACTGCCAGGGTCGTCGAGATGATGAAGCCCAGAGGCTCAAGCAACATGGCGTACACCACCAGAACCAGCAGGGACACCACAAGCTCCAGTGTGGACTTACCCAGCGGCCACTGGGCATCGGGGTCCGGCTTGATCATCAGGTAGATGCCCCCGGCCACCAGAACAACCGCAAGGATAGTGGGGAAGGTTTCCGGACCTACCGTTTCAGCGCCGCCAAAGGGTTCGGGCCATTGCTGGGCAACCCAGCCGTAGGCAACCGCCAGCACCATCAGGCCAAGACCAAGGATACGATCACCTAAGGCAGTCATTTGAGCAGTCCTATTTCGCGAGACAGAGCCTCAATATCCTGCACCTGCTGCCGAACAAAGCTGTCAAATTCACCCGCCGGCGGATGGAAAGGAATCAGACCATTGGCCTTCATCACCTTTTTCCATTCCTTGCTGGCGTAGAGGGTATCGATGGTATTGGACCAGTAGGTCTTTGACGCCTCGGAGGTGTCCTTCGGCATGTAGAAACCACGCCAGTTCGGACCCACCGCATCAATACCCTGTTCTTTTGCTGTCGGGATGTGCGCAAAATTGCCCGGCAAACGCTCCTCTGCCAGTACCGCCAGCACACGTAAATCACCGGAGGCCATAAAGCCGGTGACTTCGGAGAGGTCACCGGTAAAGGCATCGACCTGACCGCCCACGACCTGGGTCATGGCTTCGCCGCCGTTGTTATAGGAAAGGTAGGGAATCGACGGAAGCTGGCCGGCACCGGCGGCCCTGGCGGTGATCAGAACCTTGAGGTGGTCCCATCCGCCCCGGGCACTCCCGCCTGCGAACTTGACCGACTTTGGATTCTGCTTGATGGCGGCCAGAAGCTGGTTCAGGTCCTGGTACTCGGAGTTTTTACCCACGGCAATCACGCCGAAGTCCGCCCCCAATGCCCCAACCCAGTTCACCATATCCGCATTCAGACCGGGAAACTGCTTCTGGGCCAACCGTGTAGTGGTGGCAGTGGATGCCGCCACGATAAGCTTGTCATCCTCGGACCGCTTGCTCACGGTGTGGGCGAAGGCAACCCCGCCACCGGCTCCAGCCATGTTCACCGTCTGTACTGTGCCGTCGATCAAACCGAGATCCCTCAGGACATTGCCGGCGCTGCGGCAGGTAAAGTCCCAGCCGCCGCCAGGATCGGAAGGAGCAATACATTCCACTTTACCGGAAGGCTGCCAGGCCAATGCGGACATGCTGAAGGTGGCAGCTGCCACGAGGAAAAGTGTTCGTTTGATAGTCATGATTGTCACCTCACTCTTGTTTTTGTGGCCTCCCATAAGACAACTGCTCACTGGGCACTGTCGGTAGAAGACTCTGGAAAACAGACTAGAGGGCAATCAACGCTGCCAGAAGTTTCTGGGCGTAAAGCCTTTAAAGAATTTAATGGGCGTTAAGTTCATAAAATTTACGGGCAATCGCGGGGCTTGTGATTTAACCTGATGACATAACGACAACAAACCGATCGCTGTTGATAACGTGCTCCGAAAAACCAAACTCAAAACCCGAATGATCCTTTCGCTCGGGTTCGTCAGTGCCCTGCAAACCACTCTGATTGGCGTATTCGCTGGCTATTACCTCAGTGACTCCCTGTTTGACGAAATCGGGCAACGGGCACTGATGGTCGCAAAAACCGTTGCCGCCGCACCCTCTGTGATAGAGGGAATCCGCCAGCGTGATATTGAATCCCTCAACCTGTTGGCCAGTCGCCTGGCACACACCAACGAAGCCCTCTTCATTGTGATCGGTGACCACCAGGCCCTTCGCCTTGCCCATCCCTCCGCTGCGCGAATTGGCCACTCCATGGCAGACGATGACGGAGATGACGGACGGCGGGCATTGATCGATGGTGAATCCTACGTGGCGAGGGCCGAAGGCAGTCTGGGCGACTCCATGCGTGGCAAGGCCCCGGTGATTGAACCGGATAGCGGCGAGATTATCGGTATTGTTTCCGTCGGCTATGGCGTTGATCAGGTGAACGCCACCATCGAACGGTACAGCATTGTGCTTTACAGCGTTGTTGGCCTGGCGCTACTGATCAGCATACTGATTGCCATAGTGATCGCCGGTCGCTTCAAGCGTGCCATATTCGGGCTGGAGCCGGAGGAAATTGCACGCCTGTTCCAGGAGCGGGACGCCACACTCCAGTCAGTTCGGGAGGGCATCATCGCCATCAACCGCGACGGCATCATCACCACCGTGAACCGGACCGCCCTGGAAACCCTTGGCCTGGAGCCGGACACCCCTCTGGCAGGTCGCCCGATTCTCGACGTCTTGCCGGAGAGCGACCTGCTTTCGGTGCTAGAGTCCGGCACTCCGGACTTTGACCGGGAAGTGTGGCTGAGGAACCGTCAGATGATTGTGAACCGGTTACCGGTCCGACAGGGCGCGGAGATTATTGGCGTGGTCGCCAGTTTCAGGCTTCGCGACGAAGTGGATCAGGTCAGCCGGCAACTCACCCGGATACAGCAATACGCTGACACCTTACGAAGCCAGACCCATGAATACTCGAACAAGCTCCATACCATTGCCGGCCTGATCCAGATCGAGGCCTACGAAGATGCACTGAACCTGATTGGCAGCGAAGTCAGTGACCACCAGGCGCTGATTCACCTGTTGCTGGATGCCGTACCCGATCCCGTCATTGCCGGCTGTCTGCTGGGCAAGTACAACCGGGCGCGGGAAATGGGCCTGCATCTCCGTATCGATCCGGAAAGCCGGATGACGGACATACCTGCCAACATGCCACGTGATCAATTGGTCAGTGTGCTCGGCAATCTGATCGACAATGCCCTTGAAGCAACCCGTCAACAAACCGGCGAAGGCGGGCTCGTTGAGCTCTCCATGACAGACCTCGGACACGAACTGATTTTCGAGGTGGAAGACCAGGGGCCAGGCATTCCCGAAGACGCGCGTCAGAAGATTTTCGAGAAAGGCGTGAGCACAAAGTCAGGTGATACCCATGGCTACGGCCTGCATCTGGTAAGCCAATTCCTGAGTCGCTGGGGAGGGTCAGTCACCGTGGACGACCTGCCCGGAAAAGGCTCCCGCTTCACCCTCTACCTACCCAAAACCAGCAAAGGGAGGGACAATCATTGACCACCATTCGTATTCTGATTGTTGAAGATGACCGGCAAATCGCCGAAATCCAGCGACGATTCGTCGAACGCCTGAACGACGTCGAACTGTGTGGCATCGCCCACAGCCTGGAAGACGCAAGGGACCTGATCGATGTGATGGTGCCCCACCTGATCCTGCTGGACATCTATTTCCCCGACGGCAACGGACTGGAACTGCTCCGCGAGCTCCGGGCAAAGGATAGCGGTAGTGACGTTATCCTCATCACCGCCGCCAAGGAAGTAGAAACCCTGAGAAGCGCGCTGCGCGGCGGGGTTTTCGACTATATCCTCAAACCTCTGGTGTTCGAACGCCTTGAGGAAGCCGTCAGCCGATACCGGGACCACCTTCGCCACTTATCAGGCCTGGTTCAGGTGGCGCAGAAAGAAGTGGATGCCTTGCTGCCCCGGAGTTCGGGCGAGGATACCCAGCCGATCCGCGAAGAACGGCTACCCAAGGGCATCGACAGTATCACCCTGGATAAGATCCGCGAGGTGCTGTCAGCCGGTCAGCAATGGAGCGCCGAGGAGCTGGGCAATGCCATTGGTGCCTCACGGACCACCGCCCGCCGCTATCTGGAGTTTCTGGTTGGTAAGGGCGAACTGACTGCGGAAGTGACCTACGGCAGCGTTGGACGCCCTGAAAGACGATACCACCTTTAGCAAGGATCACGCTCCCTGAAGCTTTGACCTGCGTGCCATGCAGCCCGGGCATTCTGGCCATCGCCCCGTATATCGCCCCCACCTTATTGTGCCTCTCGTCACGTTTTGTAATGCATCACAACAAAAACATAAAAAGGCGAAATCATGAACAGAATAACCAACACCCTGGTTATCGGGACCAGCGTGGCTTTGCTCTCGGCATGCGGAGGAAGCAGCGGTAGCTCCGACTCCCCTGGCGGGGCCACCCTGGGGGACACCGAAAGCCGCGACAACAGCGGCCAGCCCTCAACCACCAGAACCATTTCCCGCCCCCTGACAGACAGCATCAGTGAGCTGGTGCATGCCTCCTGTGACCAGAACAGCGACCTGACCGGCGGCCGTAGTTATCGGGTGGAGATGCCCTCCCGTATTGATGGTGCCGCGATCGTATTCCAGGTTTTCGAACCCGCCCAGTTTGACTGCCAGACCGAGCACCCCCTGATCCTCCAGGGCCATGGCTTCAGTGGGACTCGTACTACCGAAGCCGGCGATGATCCTCTGGCCCCCATTGCTCCGATGGTGGATGCGGGCTTCACTGTGATCAGCATCGACCAGCGCGGTCACGGTGAGAGCGGCGGAACCATACGGGTCATGGACCCGGACTTTGAAGGCGAAGATCTCGTCCAGATAGTCGATTGGGCGGAGAGCCATCTGGACTATCTCAAATACCGGGACAACAACCTGCTGCTGGGTGGTGTCGGCGGCAGCTATGGCGGCGGCTTCCAATACTTGCTGTATAACGTGGATCCCGATCAGCGCATGGATGCCATGGTGCCGCATATTACCTGGCACGACCTGACCTACAGCCTGAACCCGGGCAATGTCACCAAGAATTACTGGCTGGCGTTCCTGTCCCTTGCCGGCGATGCCGGAACAGGCGGCTCAATGGATCCTTACCTTCGCTCATCACTGCTTGACGGTATTGTTCAACACCGCTTCCCTGAGCCGGCGCTGGATTTCTTCCACTACCACAGCCCCAGCTATTTCTGGGAGAATGAACGGAACCTCGAGCTGTTCGACAGCGGAAACAGCCAGGAATACCTGCTGGACCCGATCACCGGCCGTATTCCCGTCACCAGTGACGGCCGATACGTCATCAAGACACCACAGATGGACCCTTACCCGGTCGACGTACTCATGTTTCAGGGCATGCGGGACAGCCTGTTTCCCTTCAACGATGCCTGGGAAAACTACAAGGAGCTGAAGGCCGCCGGCGGCGATGTGCGCCTGCTCACCTACCCCTTCAGCCACCACTACCTCGCACCGAACGTCGGCCTGATTCAGGAAACCCTGGCAAACCTTGGCTTCTATGCCGAAGCGCTTCCGGACCTGCCTGCTGCTGGTCTCAACACCCTGACTGATTGCGGTGACATCAGCGCCAATCAGGCGGCCGTGGCCTGGTTCAATGAGAAGCTTCTGGGTCGTGGCGATGCCGATAACGTCATCACCACCGGCGATCAGATCTGTTACACCCTCTCCCCCGGCGACGCGGTCGCGGCACCGGAGGTCACCGTTGGCGGCGCCAGCTTCCCGGTCAGATACGATATGCTGGGAGAGGACGTCGAGGTGACAACATTCACCGGCGCTACCGGCTCATTGCCAACGATTGTTCCTCTGACAACTCTGGAGAATGACGGGGTCATCGCCGGCATCCCGACGGCCACTCTCGACGTCGGAGCACCGTTGTCTGACCTCGAGGAGCGTTGTCTGGATGAGTCCGATCCGGTGTTTGCAACCGGCACCTGCGACGCCATCCTGTTTGTCGGGGTTGGTGTAATCCGCGGAGGTACGAGCATTCCCGAGCTGATCGACGAGCAGGTTCAGCCCGTTCGCGGCTTCGGGCGGCATGACATTGAACTGACGGGGATTGCAGAACGGCTGAACACCGGGGACCAGCTGGTGCTGATGCTTTATGGCCAGCACCCGACATTCGTAGGCGCCTTTTCCCGCGATCTGACGGTTCCCGCAGTCAGTGTCAGCGGCGATGTTTCACTGCCTTTGCTGACGGAAGACGGCCAGCAGCAACTTGAGATGACCACCTCACGCTAAGACAGACCATACTGGCAGGTCCCTTCAAGGGGGTCTGCCAGCCCCTTACCACCGACCCTGCAACGTCGCCACAATACGGCGGCTTCCGGCATGGTCCCGGTGCTCGCACAGATAGATTCCCTGCCAGGTTCCCAGGGCAAGATGGCCATCCGAAACCGGGATTGTCAGCGAGTGGCCAATCAACACGCTTTTTATATGGGCGGGCATATCATCGGCACCCTCAGCGGTGTGCTGATAGTAGTCAGCGCCTTCCGGAGCCAGCACATTGAAATGCCGCTCCAAATCCCCCCGCACGTCCGGATCCGCATTCTCGTTTATCGCCAATGACGCGGAACTATGCTGAATAAACAGATGCAGCAGCCCAACCTGACAATTCGTGAGATCCGGTGCCTGGGCAACAATTTCGTTAGTCACCAGGTGGAATCCTCGTGGAAGAGGCGCCAGTTCGATAAATTTCTGGTCCCAGATCATCTATCTGTTCACCTATATGTGTGGTCGTCAACAAACTCTGCTTTTAGCCTAACGCTCTGCGTCAGTATTGGCTATGCTTGGAGACAAACTCCAACCTTGGCGTTACGACCCAACTATGCGCAGCCGGAATGATGTATTAATCACTCTCAATCAGTCTGATTCCCTCGCCGAGAAGCTGGTGCATCTACATCAGGTTGTCCGGGATCTGCATCCACAGATAACGCGAGTATCGATAGCGTTATACGACAAGGCCACCGACAAGGTCAGAACCTTTACCTACAGCGGCAAGGAAACACCGCTCAACCATTATCAGTCAACTTTGTCCAAATGCCGCTCGCTTAAGCAGCTGGCCGAGAGCAGAGACGCAAGACTTGAACAGGACTTGTCTGTATTCAGAAACAGCCCTCACATTCATGCCCAGAAGATTTATCAGGCCGGATACCGAGGGAGCTATACACTGCCATTGTTCTTTGATGACGAGTTACTCGGCTTCATCTTCTTCAACACCGAGCATGAAAATGCGTTCGATCCTGCCTGCATCAGTCAGCTGAATCTGGTGGCAGATCTGATAGCGCTGCTGATATTCAACTCTTTCAGCCTGGTTCGAACCCTCCTCTCCACCGTTCAATCTGCACTGGATCTGACTTATTCGCGGGACCCGGAAACCGGTGCTCATCTCCAGCGCATGTCCCGTTACGCCAGAATCATCGCACGCCACGTCGTCTCCACCAGCGCAACCGATGACCAGTTTCCCGAATATGTCTACCTGTTCGCGCCGCTCCACGATATCGGCAAAGTCGCCATCCCGGATAGCATCCTGTTCAAGCCCGGGAAGCTGACAGCGGCGGAGTTTGAGGTTATGAAAACTCACACCTCCAAAGGTAAGGCCATGGCAGAAAAGCTGCTCCGAAACTACCGCATGGGAGACATTCAGCACACCACAATGCTGTTGAACATCATTGCCCACCACCACGAAGCCTTTGATGGCACCGGTTATCCGGATGGGTTAGCGGGCAAGGCCATTCCCCTGGAAGCCAGAATTGTCACCGTGGCGGATATTTTCGATGCCCTGACCAGCCGTCGACCTTACAAGGAAGCATGGACGGTTGAGGAATCGCTGGACGAAATCAGGGCTCTTTCCGGCCAGCGAATTGATCCGGATTGTGCCAATGCGTTGATGGACAACCTCGATGAGGTGCTGGAAATCCGCGAGACATTTCAGGACACAGATCAGTAACAGACCGTCGCACAGCTTCCTGGATGTCGCGCGGATTACTTCTGCTGGTCATCCCACGGATGGACTGGCACCACCGCCTCACCCACGTCCGCCTCATAGGAGCTGCGGAAATAGTTCATCGCTTTTTCAGCCTCGCCCAGCTCATCAAAACGGGCAATGTGATAGATGGCCTCGCCTTCATTCACCAGCGGCAGGTTGTTCACGCAGATTACGATACCAGACACCGGCGACAGCACTGCCGCCTCGGTTTCACCAAACGGATCCGCCACCATCGCCAGTTTCTGTCCCTTGCGGACTTTCTGGCCAAGATGGGCCACGGGGCGCATGATGCCATCAATATCCGCACGCACCCATAGGGAGTTGGCCGCAGTTTCGGAGCGCTTCCTGGGGGCTTTCGGACCTTTCTTGGCGGGCACCATTTCCAGCTCCCGCATCACCCGGATGACCCCTTTCACGCCACTGGTGATCACCACATTATCAAACCTCAGGGCTTCTCCACCCTCATAGGTCACTACCGGAATATCCAGTGAATCCGCGTAAGCACGCAAGCTGCCATCGCGCAGACTGGCGTTGATGATGATGGGTGCGCCGAACGCTTCCGCCATGCGGATGGTTTCCGGATGCTTCAGCTCAGCACGGATCTGCGGCAGGTTAAACCGATGAATCGCCCCGGTGTGCAGATCGATGATATGAGTGACATTTTCCATGATCTGGGTACGCAGCAGGTAAGCAATACGTCCCCCCAAGGAACCCGTCTCACTGCCCGGGAAGCACCGGTTCAGGTCGCGCCGGTCAGGCAGATAGCGGGTACGCTGCACGAACCCGAAAATATTAACGATGGGCACCGCCAGCAGGGTACCGCGCAGGTGCCGCAGTGCCGAGTTGGTCAGTACCCGGCGGACAATCTCCACACCGTTGATTTCATCCCCGTGGATAGCACCGCAGACCATCAACACCGGCCCGTCCCGACGACCGTGAATCACCTCCACCGGAATATGCAGCGGCGTATGGGTGTACAGCTTGGCAACCGGCACTTCCACGGTTTGACGGGTACCAGCCTTGATTTCGGTACCGGCGATGACAAATGGCGCTCTGGCCATCTCAGCCTCTCCCTTTGGTACGGGTTTTCCAGGGTTTCTGGTTTTTCTCAATCCAGTTAACAATCATGCCCGCGACGTTCTTACCGGTGGCATTCTCGATACCTTCCAGCCCCGGTGACGAGTTCACCTCCATCACCAGGGGGCCACGACTGGATCGCAACAGGTCCACGCCTGCCACATTCAGGCCCATGGCCTTGGCGGCAGTGATCGCGGTGCGACGCTCTTCCGGCGTAATGCGAATCAGAGAGGCGGTGCCGCCACGATGCAGATTGGAACGGAACTCCCCTTCCGCGCCCTGACGCTTCATAGCCGCAATGACCTTGTCACCAATAACGAAACAGCGGATGTCGGCACCGCCAGCTTCCTTGATGAACTCCTGCACCAGAATATCCGCCTTAAGGCCCATGAAAGCCTCAATCACACTCTCCGCAGCCTTGCGAGTTTCCGCCAGCACCACGCCAATGCCCTGAGTACCCTGTAGCAGCTTTATCACTACCGGCGCGCCGCCCACCATTTTCAGCAATTCGGGTACGTTGTCCGGCTTATTGGCAAAACCGGTCACCGGCATGCCCACGCCCTTGCGGGCCAGCAACTGGAGCGAGCGCAGTTTGTCCCGGGACCGGGTGATGGCCACAGACTCGTTCACGGGGAAGACGCCCATCATTTCAAACTGCCGCAATACCGCCGTGCCATAGAAGGTGACAGACGCACCAATTCGCGGTATCGCCACATCAAAATCCTCCAGCACCTCTTCATGGTAGTGAATCTGGGGCTTCGACGATGTGATGTTCATGGAGCAGTGAAGGCAGTCGATCACCCGCACTTCATGCCCCCGGTTGATCCCCTCCTCGACCAGACGGCGAGTGGAGTAGAGGTGACGGTTGCGCGACAGAATCGCTATCTTCATTTGATCGTCCTTAGGGCCGGTTCACCGGCAAGATAGGAAGCTTCAGGATATACAACGGAACGTCCGGACATGGCGGTGCGCCCCAGCAACATCCGGAACCGCATGGAATCCCGGTTGGTTAAGGTCATTTCCACGGGCCAGATCGTATCACCAAGGACCACTCGGGTATTGATCACCAGGCGCAGTTCGCGGTGGCCACCGGAATCCGACACCGTACGTTCATCCAGAACGGCCGCATCACATTCCACTACGTGATGAAGGTTGTTCTGGACCGGGTGCACCCAGAAACGCACCCGACGCTCACCATTTTCGGTGTAGGGCTCGGTGCGAAACGTATGCAGGCAGGAGGTACGTGCTCCCGTGTCCACTTTCACCTTGAGCCGGGCAATATCCAGATCAGGCAACGCCACCCACTCCCGCCAGCCAAGATTGATCCTGTCCTCAAGCATGGGGTACGTGGCAGTTTTTGCGGGCTTATCCGTTTTCGTCGGCATCCGGCAGTTCCTTTTGGGTCGATCTCTCCGGTCGCAACAGTTCCACCCGGAAGGGGGCGGAATGGCTTCCGGCATAAATACTGGTATGGGGAAACGGAATCTCGATTCCTTTCCGATCCAGTGTCTTCTTGATTTCCACCATCATGCTACTGCGGCTTTCCAGTACCCGGTCATTCGGTACCCAGAACGAAAACTGCAGGTCAACAGAGGACGGTCCAAATGACGTAACCAGGACAAACGGTCGAGGCTCCTCCAGACAGGCCGGATTGCGCTCGGCCAATTCCAGCAGCAGCGCTTCAACCTTTGCCACATCTTCAGCGTAGGCAATACCGACCGACAGGTCGAGACGGCGAATCGGGAACCGGGAACGATTCACCACCTGCGTCTTGATCAGGGTTTCGTTGGGAATCCGCACATACAGATTATCGGTAGTCCTCAACTTCACACTGAGCATATCAATGCCGACAACCTCCCCCAGCGTGGCATCCACTTCAATAAAATCGCCGATTTCAAAGGGCCGCTCCACCAACAGGAAAAGCCCACTGATCATGTTCGACGCGGAGGTCTGGGAAGCAAAACCAATGGCCACCGTCAGGATACCCGCAGCCCCCAGAACGACATCCAGTGAGAACCCGGCCTCCCGGAGCGCCGCCATGGCAAATACGGCGACGACAATATAGAACACCAGACGGCGAATCATGACCGTGTGGTGTAGCGATGCCCTTGCCTGCATGACCCGGGAAACGCTCCGTGCCGCCAGGGATCCCAGAAAAATCCCCAGAATCAGCAGGAATGCGGCGCTGAGCCACTGCATCCAGGGCAAACTACTGGCTACTTGCTGAAGACTGCTTTCCAATTCCTCGATCAAACTACTGTCTCCATTATCGGCTCTCGCACGCTCATCCGAACATCCTGTCGAAGGTTCGCACCAGTCGTCCGCGGCCGCCCTTCTCACGCGCTGGCGACACCAGCTTGCAGGTGCCGGCGGCCTTGATCACTGCGTGTTCCACGTTCAGGCTGGCGGAATTCATTTCGGTTTCACAGACGACCGTTACGGCGGGCGTCCAGAGCTGCCCCCGCTCGTTCTGATGCAGTGATAACAAAGGCGTCGGCAAGCTGAAGCGCTCCAGCAACAATGGTTCGGTACGGCGATTCACGATTTTTACCGGTGTAATAGCCCGCCAGGGACGCTTGGGCACCGCTTCCAGAACCAGACGGGCAAAGCTGGGCGCTGAATAGCACAGCTCCCCTTCCATGGTATTTCTCCCAACCCAGGTCTGCGAAGGCTCTGACAACGCCAGTTCCGCCAGTAGCGTGCGCTGAGGACCAACACAAACCTGCATCCACACCACCGTACCGACATAGATCATGCACTCGCCACCCGCGGGGATTGTCAGCGGCTGATAGGGGCGGATGACGGTGGGAAGATTCGCCAACGCGGGAAGAAAGACCACCTCATTACTGTCATCCGGCTTCACGAAACGCTGCAGGGGAACCTCAGTGCCCGGCAGCACGTGACTGATCTGTTCGGTCCAGCGCATGGGGTCGGCGTCCGCTTTTACGGTCTCCGACCGAATCTGCCACTCAAGATCAAGTCGCGTAACCCAGAGGCGCGTCTGGCTGAGTTCATGACACTGGGTCTGCCCTGATTTCAGGGTATAGGGGTGAGCCCAGGCCCCATCACGCAGCTGCGCGGATTCTTCTTTATTATCGGCCATCAGCATCCTGAATGTTCTGGAAGTAAAACAGTTTTAACTATAATCCAATCAATGCCTTCCAGCGAATATCCTGATAATGATATTTACTCATCCAGCGCGGTGGTAATTACCCTTACCCGCTCTGCCAGCCACCCTCAACAGGAAGTTTGATGACCCAACTCGTCTGGTTCCGTAACGACCTCCGCCTGGCCGACAACCCGGCCCTGACCGCAGCCTGCAAGGCCGGGGGCCCCGTTAAAGCCTGTTTTATAATGACACCGCAACAGTGGCAGGAACACGACTGGTCCCCTGCCCGGGTACAATTCGTCATCGCCCACGCCAACGCCCTGGCCAGGGACCTTGCGAAACTCGGCATCCCCCTGATTTTCCTCGAAGCCCATCATTTCAGCGACAGCAGCGAATTGCTGACCCGTTACTGCCGCGAGCAGAATATCACTGCCGTACACTTCAATGAGGAATACGGCATCAACGAACGCCGGCGGGACAAGACCGTCCGGGAACAGCTCTCCGCGTGTGACATCAAAGCAAACAAGTACCGGGACCAGACCGTGGCCCCTGTTGGCGCCATCCTGACCCAACAGCAGGAACCCTATTCGGTTTTCACCCCCTTCTCCCGCCGCTGGCGCACCTGGATCGAAGAAACCCAGCCGACGGTTTTCCCGGTTCCTGCCCCGCAGGGCGATGCGGTTCAACCCCGGCAACTCGAATCTGTTCCGGCAGGCTTTGATAACGCGCCACCGGCCCTGGTGGACACGGGCGAGAACGCCGCCCACGACCAGCTGGAAACCTTCCTCCGGGAAACGGCAGGCAAGTACAGGGAACAACGGGACCTCCCCGCCATCGACGGCACCAGCCAGCTATCCCCATACCTCGCCAACGGCGTATTGTCCGGGCGCCAGTGCCTGATCGCCGCCCGCCAGGCCCAGGGCGAAGCAGGCAGCCAGGAAGGCCTGACCACCTGGATCAACGAAATAGCCTGGCGCGACTTCTACATCCACATCCTCTACCACTACCCACGAGTCAGCATGCACCGCGCATTCAAACCCGAAACCGAACGCCTCGCCTGGAACACCCCGGGGGAACACTTCGAAGCCTGGAAAACCGGCCAGACCGGCATCCCCATCGTCGACGCCGCCATGCGCCAGCTCAACCAGACCGGCCGGATGCACAACCGCCTGCGCATGATCACCGCCATGTTCCTGACCAAAAACCTGTTCATCGACTGGCGCCTCGGCGAAGCCTACTTCATGTCCAGACTGGTCGACGGATTCCTGGCCTCCAACAACGGCGGCTGGCAATGGAGCGCCTCAACCGGCACCGACGCCGCCCCCTACTTCCGGGTCTTCAACCCGGTGACCCAGAGCGAGCGTTTTGATCCGAAGGGCGAATTTATCCGTGAATGGGTGCCGGAACTGCGGAAGCTGGATGACAAACACATCCATGATCCCTCTAAGGGTGGTGTTATTCCGAAAGGCTATCCGCGGGCGATAGTGGATCTGAAGGAAAGTAGAAAGGAAGCCATTGCGAAGTTTCAGGCATTGAAAGACTGACTTGCACCGAGGTCGAGAGTAGCCGGCTGCTAGCCACTATCCAAAACCCTGCGGAGCCATGGATGGCGGAGCGGAGCCTACAAGGACGTATTCACGGCGTGTTTTGGATAGTGGCTAGCTGCCGGCTACGCCCCACTCCAAAACCTGAGGGCTAGAGGCCGGAACACACGGGACAACCAGGATCCCGCGCCAACTTCATCTCCCGCCACTCCATCCGCCAGGCATCCAGAATCAACAACCGCCCCACCAAAGGACGACCAACCCCGGAAATCACCTTCACTGCCTCCATCGCCTGACTGGCCCCGATCATCCCCACCAAGGGCCCGATAACGCCAGCCTCCGAACAGGACAGATCCTCATTCCCCTGCTCCGGATACAGACAGTGGTAACAGGGACTCTCAGGATCACGGGAATCATAGACCGACAACTGCCCCTCGCCGCGAATCGCCGCGCCGGACACCAGCGGCACCTTTGCCGCGACACAGGCCCGGTTGAGGGCAAAACGGGTATTGAAGTTATCCGTGCAATCCACCACCAGACTCGCTTCACCCACCTGACGAACCAGCCCATCGCCCTCCAGACGGTGGTCGATGGCTTCCACCGACACCAGCGGATTGATCCGGCGCACCCGGTACGCCAGGCTCTCGGCCTTGGCATCGCCCAACTGATCCTGACTGAACGCAATCTGGCGCTGAAGGTTGGCCACTTCGATGGCATCATCATCCACCAAAGAGAGATGACCGACCCCGGCCGCACCCAGATAGAGCGCCACCGGACATCCCAGACCACCGGCGCCCACCACCAGCACACGAGCCGACTTCAGCCTCTCCTGACCAGCGATATCGAACGTCGGCATCAGAATCTGCCGGCTGTACCGCATCAGCTCGTCATCACTGAGCATCGCCCACCTCCATTTGAAATCCACTACCCTGACTATTCAGCCCGGCCATTGCCCGAGCGTCAACCGGTCCCGGTCGCCGTAATCCCGGCGGGTCTCCACAACAACCAATCCCGCTTGCAAAAACAATTCGCGAACGGCATCGCCCTGATCGAAACCGTGTTCAACCATCAGCCAGCCACCGGCGTTCAGCCACTCCGTGCTGCTTGCCACGATCGTCCGGATATCATCAAGACCATCCTCGCCGGCGACCAACGCGGACGCAGGTTCAAACCGCACATCGCCCTCGCCCAGATGATGATCGCCACTGGCAATGTACGGCGGATTGGAAACAATCAGATCAAAACGTCCTGCCGGCAGATTATCAAACCAATGGCTCAACACCATCGTGACCGGCAAATCCAGGCGTCGGGCATTTTCAGAGGCGAGCTCTACAGCCGATGCCACCGCATCACAGGCCAACACTCGCCAGCCGCGACGTTCGCTGGCCAGCGCCAAAGCAATAGCACCGGTGCCCGTGCCCAGATCCAGTACCCGGGCGTTATCCGGCAGGGGCAACCCCAACGCCGCTTCCACCAAACACTCAGTGTCCGGACGGGGAATCAGGGTAGAGACATTCACCTTTAAAGGAAGGGACCAGAATTCCTGCTCGCCAAGAAGATGGGCTACCGGATGTCCGCTGGCACGTTGCTGGACCAGCGCCTCGAAGCGCTTCGCCTCGGAGGCCGTGACCTGCCGTTCCGGCCAGGCCCGGAAACTGGTGCGGGACAGCCCGGTGACATAGCTGAGCAACAACTCGGCATCCAGCCGCGGAGACTCCCCCGCAATTGTAATGGTCCCTTTTCGCAGAAGGGCATCACAAGTAAGCGATGACTCACTCATCGGAGAGGGACGCAAGCAATTCAGCCTGGTGTTCCTGTTGTAGCGGAACCACCACTGAATCGAGATCGCCGGAGATGACTTCATCCAGCTTGTACAACGTCAGGTTGATGCGGTGATCAGTCACCCGTCCCTGGGGGAAGTTGTAGGTGCGAATACGCTCGGACCGGTCGCCACTGCCCACCAGGCTCTTGCGGGTTTCGGCCATCGATTTTTGCTGACGCTCGGTTTCGGCATTCTGCAGTCGCGATGCCAGCAGGCTCATCGCCTTGGCGCGGTTCTTGTGCTGGGAACGCTCTTCCTGGCACTCCACCACGATTCCCGTTGGCAGGTGAGTGAGGCGAATGGCTGAATCGGTCTTGTTAACGTGCTGACCACCGGCCCCGGAGGCACGAAAGGTGTCCACCCGCAGGTCTGCCTTGTTGATCTCGATCGCCTCCGCTTCGTCCGCCTCAGGTATCACCGCCACGGTACAGGCCGAGGTATGGATGCGCCCCTGGGACTCGGTTTCCGGTACCCGCTGAACACGGTGCGCCCCGGATTCGAATTTCAGGGCGCCATACACACCAGCCCCTACTACCCGGGCAATCATTTCCTTATAGCCGCCGTGCTCACCCTCATTTTCACTGATCACTTCCACTTGCCAGCGATGGCGCTCAGCGTAGCGCAGGTACATGCGGAAAAGGTCCCCGGCAAAAATGGCGGCTTCATCGCCCCCCGTCCCGGCACGAATTTCAAGAAACACGTTCTTGCCGTCGTTGGGGTCTTTCGGCAACATCAGGCGCTGGAGTTCTTCATCCAGCTCATCGGCTTTTCCCTCGGCCAGCGTCAGTTCTTCCTCGGCCATCTCCCGCATGTCGGCATCACCATCACGAGCCAGCTCACGGGCCTCCTCAATATCAGCCAGGGAACTCTTCCAGGCCTGGAAGCAATGAACAATCGGCTCGATCTCGGCAAACTCCCGGGAAAGGTCGCGGAATTTGTCCTGATTGGAAATAACACTGGAATCGCTCAGTAACGCACTGACTTCCTCGAAGCGATCTGACAATTGCTCGAGGCGGTTCTGGATAGATGCTTTCATAGTTTTTCCGGGGTCGTGGCGTCGTCGTCCTGGGCATCAAGTTGATGCAGTTCCCTCAGCCACTCGGTCACTTCACTGCGACCTTCGGTTGTTGCCTTGCGAACCTGAATGGAGGGTTCGTGGAGGAATTTATTGGTGAGGCCACGGGCAAGACTTCGCAACACGGTTTCAGGGTCACCACCGTTGCGCAGGGCCCGTAACGCTTTCTCGGTTTCGGTATCACGCAGGGTCTCGGCGCGCTGCCGGAACTGTTTAAGCGTGGATACCGCATCCAGTGCCCGTAACTGGCTCAGAAAATCCTGAACACCATCGGTCACCAGGTTTTCCGCTTCCCGGGCGGCACCCTCGCGGGAACGGATGTTCTCTTCAATCACCTGGCGCAGATCGTCCACAGTGTACAGGTAGACATCCGCCAGGGAAGCCACTTCCGGCTCAATATCCCTGGGTACGGCAATATCCACCATGAAATAGGGCCGATGCTTGCGCTTTTTCAGGGCCCGCTCGACAGCGCCCTTGCCCAGAATGGGCAGCGGACTGGCCGTGGACGAAATGACAATGTCCACATCCTGCAGGTGCTCCGGGATATCAGACAGAAGGATGCCCTTGCCGCCCCGGGACTCGGCCAGTGCCTGGGCACGTTCCAGTGTACGGTTGGCAACCAGGAAATCCTTTACCCCGGCATCGGCAAGATGGCGGGCAACAAGCTCAATGGTCTTGCCGGCACCAATCAGCAACGCCTTGTTGCGAGACATATCCGCAAAGATATGATGCGCCATGTTCACTGCGGCGTAGGCCACCGATACCGGGTTCTCCCCAATGGCAGTCTGGGTGCGCACCCGCTTGGCCACGGAAAAGGTATGCTCGAAAAGGCGCGAGAGGAAGGTGCCGGTGGCGCCGTGCTCCCGGGAGAGCGCATACGCATCCTTTAACTGCCCCAGTATCTGCGGCTCACCCAGCACCATGGAATCAAGGCCGGCAGCAACCCGCATCATATGGCGCACGGCATCGCCGTCGCGGTGGAGGTAAAGCACCTCTTCCAGTTCGGCGGCGTCCAGGTCATGGAACCCGGCCAGCCAACGCAGCACCACCGGCGCACAGCTGTCGTCGCCGGCGATGTACAGTTCGGTACGGTTGCAGGTAGACAGGATCGCCGCCTCGCTGGCACCGCACATTGCACGCAGTTCGGCAAAAGCCTCCGCCATACGCTCAGGCGTGAACGCGACGCGCTCGCGCAGCTCGACCGGTGCGGTGCGATGATTGATTCCCAGCGTAACCAGAGCCATTTCGGGTTTGCGTGACCTTATGCCAGAGTACGGACTATTGACGACATTTTACCGACCAGCCGCCCCAGTCGCCACCCAAAACCCAAGAGAGTTCGGGAAGTGCTGACAGGTTGGGCAATATCAGATGCTTGTGCCATCATAGAGCCTCGGCACTGCATGGTCACATACCCACTTAGGGGTGGCCGTTCCAGATGCGTTGTATACAGAATACGGGATGTTGCATGCATAGATCCGCACCGTTGTTGCTTTCCTGCCTTCTTGGGCTGTCACTCACTGGCTGTGCCTCACTGACCGGAACACCGGACGACTCAGCCGATACCGGAGAACAGGCATCCACCGGGGATACCCCGACCAGTTCCGGGGAAGGCGAAATCCAGTACGCCGATTTCGAGCCGGAAGTACTCTACCTGCTGTTGTCTGCCGAGATCGCCGCCCAGCGGGGCCGCTATGACGTGACCCTGGTGAATTACCTGAATGCCGCCAAACAATCCCGTGACAAAGCAGTCATTGAGCGGGCCATGCGCATCGCACAGTCCCTTAACGGTGACAACGCCCAGCAACAGCTCGCCAGCCTGTTGCTGGAAGTAGACCCGGACAACCTTCAGGCACACCGGGTTTCAGCCATCCAGGCGGTCAGAAGCAACGACCTGCAATCCGCCCTGAACCATATGGAACGGATCATGGACCTGGGCGGCGACGCCGACTTCGACAGCCTTGCTGCTATGGCCGGCAACCTGCCACCCGAGCAGCAACAGGAATTGCTCGGCCTCTATAAAAAAATGGCCGAACGTCACCCGGAAACACCGGAACTCAATTACAGCACGGCCCTGCTTCTCAAGGTAACCGGCAAATCCAACGAGGCCCTGGAAAGAATCGACGCGCTCCTGGAAGATAATCCGACGTTCCAGCCCGCCATCGTCCTCAAGGGCGATCTGCTATACCAGTTAGGCAAACGCCGTGAAGCCCTGGATTATTTGCTGGTGAATACCCGCCGCTTCCCGACCAACCGTCAGATGGGCACCCTTTACGGTCGCATGTTGATTGGCGAAGGAGAGCTCCAGGCCGCCCAGGATGAATTCGACCGACTGATGCGGCGCTTTCCCAACACCCCGGGGCTGCGCCTGTCCCACGCCCTGGTCGCCCTGGAAAATGGCCAGACCGACCTGGCCAGGCAGGACCTTACCCGCCTGGTCCAGCAGGGACACCATACCAATGAAGCCCATTACTACCTCGGCCGGATAGCGGACGAAGAGAATAACCCTGAGCAGGCTATCGGTTATTATCGCAGCGTAGAGGAAGGCAACTATTATTTTCCCGCCCTGGCCAGGGCCAGCGCCCTCCTCGCCGAACAGGGCGAACTGGATACAGCGTTGACCGACATCCGCAATCTGCGCGAGGCCAACCCGAATCAGGCAGAAAACTTCTGGCTGCTGGAAGTGAACCTGCTGATCGACCAGGGAGAGGAAAAAGCCGCCCTGGACGCGGCCACCGAGGCGCTGCAGTCATTCCCGAACAACATCCGGATTCGCTACGCTCGCGCCATGCTGTTCGATGGCACGGGCTCGACACAGCAGGCAGAAGAGGACCTGCGACAGATTGTCGAAGAGGACCCGGAGAATGCCGTGGCCCTGAACGCCTTGGGCTACATTCTCACCTCCCACCGCGACCGCCTGGATGAAGCACGAACGTACATAGAGCGTGCCCTGGCCCTGGATCCTGAGAACCCCGCAATCCTGGACAGTATGGGCTGGGTGCTCTACCTCCAGGGACAACAGCAGGAGGCGCTGGCTTACCTGTCGAAAGCCTGGGCCGCCTACCCTGACCCGGAAGTGTCCGCACACTATGGCGAGGTCCTGTGGGCCACCGGTGCCCGAAACCAGGCAAGAGTCATCTGGAAGGAAGGCATAGACGCAGACCCGGACCACCCCATTCTCATTGAAACCATCGAACGGCTGACAGGAGAACAGGCCCCTTGAATTTGCCCAGCCCAAAACTCTTGCTGGCAGGCGCTTGCGCCCTGATGCTCGGTGCCTGCACCTCCATTCAGCTGGAACCTCTGCCAGAGGGCCTCACCGACCAACCGCCTGCCGACTGGAGCGAGCGTAGCGAGCGCCTTAAAGCTTTCCATTCCTGGGAGTTGAGCGGCAAACTCGCCGTGAAACAGCCTTCCGACAGCGGCACAGCCATTATCAACCACTGGATCCAGAAACGGGACGCCTATGACCTGGAGTTGTCGTCATCCTTCCTAGGCATGGGCCGAACCAGCCTACAGGGCGTGCCCGGTTTTATCTCGCTGACCCTGCCCGATGGCGAGACCTATCGCTCAGGGGACCCGGAAGCCCTGATTGCGGCGGCCACGGGCTGGCAGCTTCCACTCAACAGCCTGGTGTGGTGGATTCGCGGACTGCCCGGACCCGACGGCGATTTCCGCCTGCTGTTTAACGACGAAAACCAACTGGCCATGATTCGCCAACAGGGCTGGGAAATCCGCTACGACCGCTGGCAACCGTTTATAGCTGGGTACCCCCCACTGCCAGCACGCATAACCGCAGTAAAGGAAGACAAGCGAGTCAGAGTGGTTGTCGTCCAATGGAACGAGACAACGGATCCGACCCGGTGAACGCCTTTACCCTTCCCTCCCCTGCGAAGCTCAATCTTTGCCTGCATATTGTGGGGCGCAGGCCAGACGGTTATCACGAGCTGCAGACGCTGTTCCAGTTCCTCGACTACGGCGACGACATTACCTTCCGGCCAGCGAGGGATGGCGATCATGACATCCACCTTGAGCCTTCAATACCCGGCGTCGCAGATGACGACAACCTGATCCTCCGGGCCGCACGCCTGCTGGCCGGCACGCGGGACGAGAAGCTGCCTGGCATCACCCTGTCCGTGGACAAACGCCTGCCCATGGGCGGCGGCCTTGGCGGTGGCAGCTCCAATGCAGCCACCGTGCTGCTGGGCCTCAACCATTACTGGCAACTGGGGCTGACGCTCGACCACCTCGCCGAACTGGGCCTGCAACTGGGCGCGGACGTACCGGTATTTGTTCGCGGTCACGCCGCCTGGGGCGAAGGTGTGGGTGAAAAACTGACCCCGGCCAACCCACCCGAAGACTGGTTTTTGGTTCTTAAACCCGCCTGCGATATAAACACACGAAAGATTTTTTCCGAGCAAGGGTTGACAAGGAACACCCCTAGAATCAAAATAGCGCCCGCTTTTGAGGGAGACGCCTCGAGGTACCGAAACGACTGTGAGGATGTAGTTCGCAAACTGTATCCAGAGGTTAATCAGAGCCTGGAATGGCTTTCACAATTCGGACCTGCAAGATTAACCGGAACCGGGGCTTGCATTTTTGGACGTTTCCCGACAGAATCCGCAGCCCGGATTATCTGGGAAAGCAAACCCTCCGGCATCACGGGGTTCGTCGCTCAAGGGGTGAACGTGTCACCGCTTCACACAAAGCTGACAGAGCTAAAATGATGCCAAAAAAGCACGATACTGGGGTGTCGCCAAGTGGTAAGGCAACGGGTTTTGATCCCGTCATGCGCAGGTTCGAATCCTGCCACCCCAGCCACCTTTCTCCTGCTTCTTCTGAATCAAACGCCGATACCGTGAAGGATGCCGTCGTGTCCAAACTGATGATTTTCGCTGGCAACGCCAATCCAGACCTTGCCAAAGCTATTGCCCAGAAACTCCACATCCCCATGGGTCAGGCCACTGTAGGCCGATTCAGCGATGGTGAAACCACCGTTGAGATCGATGAGAATGTCCGGGGCCATGATGTCTTCATCATCCAGCCCACCTGCTACCCCACCAACGACAACCTGATGGAACTGATCGTGATGGCCGACGCACTTCGCCGTGCCTCCGCAACACGCATCACCGCGGTCATTCCCTATTACGGGTACGCCCGCCAGGATCGTCGCGTTCGCTCAACGCGGGTAGCTATCAGCGCCAAGGTCGTGGCCGACATGATCTCCAGCATCGGCGTGGATCGTGTACTGACCGTGGACCTGCACGCAGACCAGATTCAGGGCTTCTTCGATATCCCGGTAGACAACATCTACGCCACTCCAGTCATGCTGGAAGACATCGAGAAGCAGCGCTTCGAAAACTTTGTTGTTGTCTCCCCGGACGTTGGTGGTGTTGTACGCGCCCGTGCGGTCGCCAAGCGACTGGACGACGCCGACCTGGCCATCATCGACAAGCGTCGTCCGAAGGCCAACGTCTCTCAGGTCATGCACATCATTGGTGATGTGAAAGACAAGACCTGTATCCTAGTGGACGACATCATCGACACCGCCGGCACTTTGTGCAAGGCCGCCAACGCCCTGAAAGAGCATGGCGCAGCGAAAGTGGTTGCCTACATCACCCACCCCGTTCTCTCGGGCCCGGCCATTGAAAACATCAATGCCTCCCAACTGGACGAGCTGATTGTCTGCGACACGATCCCGCTGGGTGACAAAGCAAGGAATTGTGATAGAATCCGCACCCTCGGAATGGCAGGTCTGCTCGCGGAGTCCATTCGTCGCGTGAGCAACGAAGAGTCCATCAGCGCCATGTTCGAGAACGCCTGACCCGGAAAATCCGGAGATATTCAGGCCATTCAGCCGGTTACAATACGCTGAAAAAGCATTTGAGTCGGGAGCCCTGCAAGGCTCCCGACTCTTTTAGTCAGCCGGAGAAAAGTTTCAACGGCTATTCAGAAACATCACCTGTTCACACGCCTGGTCGCGGGCAGTTCAGGTGACGATTGAGGTACATATCATGTCCCAGGAATTTGTTATCGAAGCATTTCCTCGTGGCGATCAGGGGAGAGGTGCGAGCCGCCGCCTGCGTCGTGAGGAACGTAAAATCCCGGCCATCGTTTACGGTGGTAACAAGGAAGCCACTCCGATCTCCATCTGGCACAACGAGCTGAAAAAAGCTCTGGAGAACGAGGCCTTCTTCTCTCACGTTCTGACCATCGAACTCGATGGCAAGAAGGAGAGTGTGATCCTGAAGGATCTGCAGCGTCACCCGTACAAGCCGCTGCTGACCCACGCCGACTTCCTGCGCGTTGACAAGGATCACGAAATCCACGTTAACGTTCCGCTGCACTTCCTCAACGAAGACAGCGCACCGGCTATCAAGCTTCAGGGCGGCGTTGCCAACCACCAGATCACCGAAGTGGAAGTGATCTGTCTGCCGCAGAACCTGCCCGAGTTCATCGAAGTCGATATGGCTGAAGTGGACATGGACAAGGTTGTCCACCTCAGCGACCTGAAACTGCCGAAAGGCGTTCGTGTTGCTGCCCTGCTCCAGGGTGAAGATCACGACCTGCCTGTAGTGGCTATCCACAAGCCGCGCGGTGCCAAGGTTGATGACGCCGAAGAAGGTGAAGAAGGCGAAGAAGGCGAAAGCAAGGAGTAATCACTCCTGCACTAACGAGGGCAACGGCGGATGGCACAGGATATCCTCATGGTGGTTGGTCTGGGAAATCCCGGCGCTGACTACGAGAATACCCGCCATAACGCCGGCGCCCTGTTCGTCGAAGCTCTGGCCCGCGCTGCGGGCCAGACGCTCCGCCCCGAACGTAAATATCACGGGCTTTACGCCCGTATCCAGTGGCAGGGTCTCGACCTGCACTTGCTGAATCCCACCACCTTTATGAACCGCAGCGGCCTGTCTATCAAGGCACTGGCGGATTTCTTCAAGATTCAGCCCCAACAGATCCTGGTCGCCCACGACGAGCTCGACATTCCTCCCGGCACCGCCAAGCTCAAGAAAGGCGGCGGACACGGCGGACATAACGGTCTGCGGGATACCATCGCCCACCTCGGCAGTAACGACTTCCTGAGACTGCGAGTCGGCATTGGCCACCCTGGCGACAGCCGCAAAGTGACCGGCTACGTACTCGGCCGCCTTGGCAAACGGGAAACCGAAGAGCTGAACGCCGTGATCGACGAAATCATGCGCGTACTGCCAGACGCCGCAAACGGCAAACTCCCCGCCGCCATGAACCGTCTGCACAGTTTCAAGCCAACCCCCTGACACATCCCCTTACTCGCTTACGCCACCATACACCGGTATAATCCGCCCAAATTTTCCAGCACCAGCAGAGGCATTCCATGGGATTTAACTGCGGCATCGTCGGCCTTCCCAACGTCGGCAAATCCACCCTGTTCAACGCACTGACCAAATCAGGCATTGGCGCGGAAAACTTCCCGTTCTGCACCATCGAGCCCAATGCCGGTGTCGTCGCCATGCCCGACCCCCGCCTCACCAAGCTGGCCGACATCGTCAAGCCGGAGCGGGTGGTACCCACAACCATGGAGTTTGTGGACATCGCGGGCTTGGTCGCTGGTGCCTCCAAGGGCGAAGGCCTGGGCAACCAATTCCTGGCCAACATCCGCCAGACTGACGCCATCGCCCACGTCGTGCGCTGCTTCGAGGACGGCAACGTCATCCACGTGGCCAACAAGATTGATCCGGCCTCCGACATCGACGTCATCAACACCGAGCTGGCCCTGGCCGACCTGGAAACCGTCGAAAAGGCCATCAAACGCGTTCAGCGCGTGGCCAAGAGCGGTGACAAGGAAGCCAAGGCCCAGCTGGAGATGTTCGAAAAACTGCTGCCGGTACTGAACGAAGGCAAGCCCGTGCGCAGCATGAACCTGGACAAAGACCAGATGGCCCTGGTCCGGGAACTGTGCCTGCTGACCGTCAAGCCGACCATGTACATCGCCAACGTCAATGAGGACGGCTTCGAGAACAACCCGCACCTGGATACCGTCCGGGAAATCGCCGCTTCGGAAAACGCCGTGGTGGTACCCATCTGCAACAAACTGGAAGCCGAGATCTCCGAACTGGAAGACGATGAGAAAGCCATGTTCCTCGACGAGATGGGCATGGAAGAGCCCGGCCTGGACCGCGTAATTCGCGCCGGATACAGCCTCCTGGGCCTGCAGACCTACTTTACCGCCGGTGTTAAGGAAGTCCGCGCCTGGACCGTTAAAATCGGTGCTACGGCCCCTCAGGCGGCCGGAGTCATCCACACCGACTTCGAGCGAGGCTTCATTCGCGCCGAAGTGGTCAGCTACGACGACTTCGTGCAATACAACGGCGAAGCCGGTGCCAAAGAGGCCGGCAAATGGCGCCTGGAAGGCAAGGAATACATCGTCCAGGACGGCGACGTCATCCACTTCCGCTTCAACGTGTAACTTTTCAGGAAAAAACGGGCTTCAAGCCTTGACAGGAAGCGCCCAAATACTGAAAATACGCGCCTCGTTTGGGGCGATGCCCAAAGCGAAATGGCAAGGTAGCTCAGTTGGTTAGAGCACAGCACTCATAATGCTGGGGTCGGCGGTTCGACTCCGCCCCTTGCTACCAGTATTCGAAAGGGTCGCGATTAACGTCGCGGCCCTTTTTTGTTGGTTGCCCTCCCCTTTTTGCCCCCGCACCGGTTCTTGTTAACGGTATATTGCACGCTCACTCGCATCCCGATCCCTGTCAGGGTCTTCCTTACTGATGGTCGCTTCTATAGCACCCAAGTAACCAGCTGGAACGTCTGTTTCCATCGCGCCGTATATGACGTGGTATAGGTACCAGGAGTAAGGCAGCAAATCAGGATCGGTATGGGTTGCATAGTAAGTAAACGCTTCAACGACGCTCCCCTGAGAATCACTGACCAAGACACGCTTTTCTTCATAGCCAAAACCCAGGCCTTCGGCCCGATCCAGGGCTAGTTTTTCGTTCTCGGGTATTTCGAACAGCGCACCGATCACACAGTCTTCAGAGTGGCCTGTAAACAGAGCATCGCATTTTGCAGATCCATCTATCTTGCTCACCTTATGAAACCGCAGAGAGTGCTCTGCAAGCGCATAGGCGCCTAGTCGCTTGGCGCCGGGAACCCTTTGCCGCAACCTTGGGAGGGACATGTTTGATCCGTAGGCAAAATATCTCACACCGCTTATTCCCATCACTCTCGTGAAAACTTAAGTACTTTTAACCTCAATTCGATGGGGCGGGACGGTGAGCTACCATCAGCTCAGTACATGTTATGTTTATAGTCCAACTCCAGGCCCTTCTCCATAGCGCCAGGCAAAGACACCGCTGCACGCGCAACCTTTGCTTGCAGAGAACTCTCTTTACTTTTTTTCACGTGAGCCTTAAAAATCTCTGAAGGCCTCAGATCTTCAGGCACTTTTTCCGCGGGCCACAGAACTGAATTGGCAATGGCCAAGCTTGGTCTTATTCGCATTGAGGCTGGATTTATTCTTGTGATGAGCTTTGGCTTCTTACCTTCTATCTCGAATCTATCCAGGAGATGCTCATCAGTGCAAAGCTCTGCTGTACCCTTAAGCTCGAGAATGTCCTTGCAACCTGGCACCAAGGCTATAATGCTAACGTCCGGCTGCTCAATAATGTTGCCGAAACTGTCTATTCTTCGATTACCTGGGCGATCAGAGAAACAGATAAAGCCACCGTCCTCTTGGATTAGAAAATTCTCCGGATCACCTTTTGGGCTGACATCCGCTTGCCCACGACTATTGATGCTTGCCAGAACCAAAAATCTGGACCGCTTAACGAAATCCGATATCTCATCATGCGACCGCCCTACTGACCGAGGCGACCAAAAATTCGAGCGGCGGAACGATTTGGCGCAGTGTAAATAACACTCCTCCACTTCCAAAGTCGCTAGTCCATCATTAATATGAGAGACCCTACCATTGACGCGCAAGGTTTCGTCCATACCACTCACCATAAACAGTGCACCAAAAGACAAACCCTGCTCAACGATACTTCCATCGTCTAGTGCAGCCAGGTGAATGAGCAAATGCCCGGAATCGGAAGTAGACACAAAACCTCTTTCACCACCCGCTGAGGTAAGCTGAATATCTCCGGCTTTGCCAAAAGCGATAAACGCGAAATTAGAATACGACAGCCAACGCACGGCATGCTCGTCAGCATGGTCGATGACTTTAAGGTCTCGAGGTGCCGGCAATTTCCCGACTCTTTTCTGAACCTGTTCAATCTTGGTCAGCTTCATATGTAATGTGTTTCCTGTATGTTATTTATACAACCACAGCCATAAGCGGCCAAGATGTTCATGGCATATTGATTAGAATTTTGAATCCAAAAAAATATCGATGTACTTTTCGTAATCACTCCATGGGTATTCACTGATCGTGATGACATTCAATGCAACCCCATGAACAAAGCACATCAAACTTTCCAGAAATACCATCATTGAAGATGGATCAACAGACTTTGATAAATCTTGCATCATAGGACCAACAGTGAGCAGCATTTCTTGCGTGATGTTGGCATGGTTAATAAAAAATTCATCGGTGGACGAAGCTCTGTCTTCGTTGAGAAAAACGATACGGAACCGATCCGGGTGCCCTACCCAGTAATTCAAGTAAGTCATACACATCGCCTTCAACTTACTTTTCGCATCTGTTTCCTTTTCAACATCCGACCTCACTAAATCGAATAGTTCATCGAAAAAACCAGCCCAGATATGATGCAAAATCGCATTCTTGTTCGGAAAGTACTTGTATAACGTCATCGTACCCATGCTGGCTTTTGCAGCAATCTTTCTCATGGAAACCGACGGAAACCCTTCCGCTATAAACAGAGATTGAGCCGATTGAATGATTGCATCGACCTTTTGCTGCCGCTCATCATCCGATTGTTTGGGCCTCCCCATCTTAGTGTCTTGATTCATGGACATTCCCGTGATGCCTTTAGACTTTGCGATGGTATAGGCATAAACGGCATGGTTACCCAGCCTCGGCGAGGTTTCGGTCGGGGCCCGGCCCATACCGTTACATTTTTGATAACGAGATCGTCCATCAACACCTCACCCTCGGAACCAAAGCGCTCTCATTTGACTAAATCGTACGCGTACGCTTATTCTCAGTCAACGATCGGATCCGACAAAGGGGTAAGGCGATGCCCGACCTGAACGAAGCCGTCCATCGAGGATAACCGTCAACTTGTCCACTATACGAGAATTACAAAATGCGGCCGAATCACCATGAGAGGCGGCTGCATTGGGGTTGAAAATAACGATACGAAAATGAATTTGTGGAAAAACGAAAAGACATGCCGTGATCTGCAAAGGCATTTAAAATGGATACTTCCCACCCTCCAAGATATAAAGATTCTTCGGTATGCAGGGGTAAAATTGATTGAAGGCATCCTGTAAACGGTGGATCGATATGAAGAAGGCAGTTTAAAAGGGCAATACAATGGATGAGAAAAAACGGCTTGAAGTAGGCAAGGTAAGCGAATTATGGCGTTATCCCGTGAAGTCAATGGAGGGGACCCGGGTAGAAGAAGGCGTCATAGGAAAAACGGGGATGCTAGGCGATCGCAACTGGGCACTAAGGGACGAATCAATTGGAGAACTCAGCACCGTCAGAAAAAACCCAAAACTCCTTAAATTCAAAGCTATCTATGACAAAGAACCCAGCCCAGAGAGAGTCTCCCCTGTAACCATAGAGTTACCGGATGGCAGCCTGGTAAAGAGCGCCGATGACAATATCAATGAAAAATTAAGTGCGGCTATTGGTAAACCCGTCAGTCTTTGGCCCCTGCAACCTAAAACAAATCTACAGCACTACCGCTTAAAAGTGCCTGCAGGCGCTACGGCGATGAAAAAGCAGTTCGCAACCAAAGAAATGCCGGACATGTCTTCAGTAACCTGGCGCTTAATGATGGAGCTTGCCATTTTCGCAACCCCCCTGGGCAGGTACCATGACGTCTACCCTCTGCATCTGCTAACAAACAGCTCCCTCGAAAAGTTAAAACTATTGGAACCCGACGGGGATTTCTGTGTCGAGCGCTTCCGGCCAAACCTGTTCATAGACACCGGCTCAGACAGTTTTGATTTTGACGAATTTCAATGGGTGGAAGGTAAGCTTTATATCGGAGAAACCGTGTTAAAAGTCGTTTCTCGAACGGTGCGCTGCTCCATGCCCGCCCAACCACAAGTAACAATGAAGAAAGATGCGAAGGTGCTACGAGCATTGGAAGCGCACACTCAGCGTCACCTCGGGGTTAACCTTTCAGTGATCAAGCCTGGCATCATTCGGGTAGGTGATACAGTACACTTGGAGCCCTCTAATCGTTCAGGTTTGTCACGGCGCGTCGATGCCCTTTCATCTAAGCTAAGAAACGGTGCAATACAGAGTTCATTCAAGTTAATAGATCGGCTCACCAAAAAGCGATAATTATTATAAAGTTGCTTAAATCGGCGCAGGGACGGCTGAAGCAACTGGTTATGCATCACGCCTGACCGCTCTGATTTGTTTTTCTCGAAGAAGCAAATACAAAGCAAACCCCACCGCGACGCCAGGAACAATGCCAAGAAGCAGACAAACCCACCCCTTCCGAACCGAGTATTTCTTTGCTTCGTACACGACCCAGGCCGCAAGAATAGCCCAGCAAACAAGTACGTCCATCGAGTAGCCGCTGGAATATGGGTTTACAAACCCTGCTGCAAATGCGCCCCATACATCAAAATTCTCAATAAGCGGCGGCACGACGACTAGTGCAAAGAAGCCCGTGAAGAAAAGACAGGCCACAATTAATGTTGCTTTAAAAACTGAGTCAGTCATTTATCGATTCTCTTTCTTGCGGGGTATAACAGAGCATGAAGTCATGCAAACACTGATCCCAGTTTGGGTCATCGTATGGATTGCGCAGACTCAGGCAGAGTTCTTAGAGCGGGTCGATGAGGCTGACCAGGTGGGTAATGGGTCAAGAACCGCGGGGCCTCAGTGCCCCGCCCGAGTTGGCCGGATTGCGCACAACGCCGGCCAACTCGTCTTCAGGATCTGATCTGATTCAGTCCCAGATATTCCACCAGGCTTTGGCGTTCTCTTTCTTCTTCTCTTGGCCTTTTTCGCTGCCTTTTGATGCAGGGTCAGCCTTGCGGTTTTCATTATCCCGATTGGAAGCCTCTACCTGCTCCCGGGCATTCTCGCCCCTTTCTTCCGCCTCTTCGGCGCGCTCGCGGGCACGTTCAGCCTCGTCCTCAGCACGCTCACGATTACGCTCCGCTTCCTCTTCGGCACGCTCGCGGTTGCGCTCGACTTCTTCCTCGGCACGCTCACGATTGCGCTCGGCCTCATCTTCAGCACGTTCACGCGCCTTCTCAGCCTCGTCTTCGGCGCGATCCCGTGCGTCCTCGGCATCCTCTTCAGCGCGCTCACGCATTTCTGCTGCTTTTTCCTTGCCCTTGTTGCGGGCTTCTTTCGCTTTCTCTTTCGCTTCGCGAGCCTTGCCTTCGCCTTTTTCGGACATTTCCATTGCTCGCTGGGCATTGTCGGCAGCTTCAGACTGAGCCCAGGCTGGCGCAGTTGACAGGCTTCCGGCCAGAACAATACCTGTTGCAATCACAGTGGAACGAATCATTTTCGTGTTCATGGATACTCTCTCTTCAATGAGTGAACACCGGCATCTTACCGGCACTTCCTACAACGATCTAATCATAGTGATTAATGATAGACCGGCGGTACTCATTTAATGCCAGAAGCCCTGCTCGGGCTTCAGTTGATGTGGCATACTCCTGTATCGCAACGAATAACAAACACGTAACAGCAAGGACCGTTGATATGAGACCGGAAACCCTCGCCCTTCACGCGGGCTTCAAGAGCGACCCCACCACCCGGGCCGCAACCACACCAATTTACCAGACCACTTCCTACACCTTTGATGACACCCAGCATGGCGCCGACCTGTTTGATCTGAAGGTACAGGGTAATATCTATACCCGCATCATGAACCCCACCAACGCCGTTCTGGAAGAACGCATGGCGGAGCTGGAAGGTGGTGTGGGCGCACTGGCTGTGGCTTCCGGTATGGCAGCCATCACCTATGCGCTACAAACGATCTGCAAGGTTGGAAACAACATCGTAAGCACCGGCCAGCTCTACGGCGGTACTTACAATCTGTTTGCCCATTCCCTGCCAAACCAGGGCATAGATTGTCGCATGGTGCAGCACGACGATTTCGCAGCCGTGGAAAACGCCATTGATGACAACACCCGCGCCCTGTTCTGCGAATCCATCGGCAACCCGGCCGGCAATGTGGTGGACATCCAGCGCTGGGCCGATATCGCCCATAAACATGGTATTCCACTGATCGTGGATAACACCGTAGCCACACCCTTCCTGTGCCGCCCCTTCGATCACGGTGCGGATATCGTGATTCATTCCCTTACCAAGTACATCGGTGGCCATGGCACTACCGTGGCGGGCGTTGTGGTGGATTCCGGCAAGTTCGACTGGAAGGCCAGTGCCGACAAGTTCCCGATGCTGAACGAGCCGGACCCGTCCTATCACGGTGTGGTCTACACCGAAGCGCTCGGCGCGGCGGCCTTTATCGGTCGCTGTCGCGTGGTACCTCTGCGCAACACCGGCGCCGCTCTGGCTCCATTCAATGCTTTCCTGATCATGCAGGGCCTGGAAACCCTGGCACTGCGCATGGAACGCCATTGCGAGAACGCAGAGAAAGTCGCCAACTTCCTGCAGAACCATCCCTCCGTGGAATGGGTCAACTACGCCGCCCTGGCCGATAGCCCTTACAAGGCAACGTGCGAGAAAATCTGCGGCGGTAAGGCCTCAGGCATCCTGAGCTTCGGCATTAAGGGTGGACGCGAGGCAGGCGCGAGGTTTATCGACGCGCTGGAACTGATCTATCGCCTGGTGAACATCGGGGACGCCAAGTCCCTGGCCTGTCATCCGGCTACCACCACCCATCGCCAGTTGAACCCGGACGAACTCAAGAGTGCGGGGGTGAGCGAGGATCTGGTGCGCCTGTCTATTGGCATTGAACACGTGGACGACATCATCGCCGACATCACTCAGGCGCTGGACAAAGCCGGTAGCTGACTCTGTAACCGGGTTCGACGAATGTCGGGTCCGGTTATCCCCGTGATTGCCCGTATCTGCCTTGTATCTACCCTGCCCGGGCATTACCCTTTACGAATCCCCTAAGTTTTAATGAGAGTCCGGTTGCAATGAGCGACAGCGCGAAGCCCCGTATCAGCAGTGGTTCCAAATTCCGCAACGAGCATGGTTTTTCAGCCATCAAGGATGGAATCAAGCAATCCGGACACAAGGATACGCCGGCCGTTGAGCGCAAACCCAAATGGCTGAGGGCGCGTATGCCCGGCGGGGAGCGCTATGACGCCGTTCGCAAAAACGTCAGCGAACACCGTCTAAGTACCGTCTGCCAGGAATCCCATTGCCCCAATATTGGCGAATGCTGGACCAACGGCACCGCCACCATCATGGTGATGGGCTCTGTATGTACCCGCGCCTGCCGCTTCTGCGCGGTGGATACAGGCAACCCCAAGGGATGGCTGGATCACGAAGAGCCGGAAAATACCGCCAAGTCAGTGGAACTGATGGGGTTGCGATATATCGTGCTGACCTCTGTGGACCGGGACGATCTGGACGACGGCGGCGCGGCTCATTACGCAGCCTGTGTTTCCGCCATCAAGCAGCGCACGCCGGAGGTGGCGGTTGAAGCACTGACCCCGGATTTCGACGCAGTGATGTCGGATGTGGAAAAGGTGGTGGATTCCGGCCTGGACGTATTCGCCCAGAACGTGGAAACCGTCAAACGCCTGACCAGCCGCGTGCGTGATCCCCGTGCCGGTTATGAAAAAACCCTGAGCGTACTGGCCCATGCCAAGCAATACCGCCCGGATGTTCTCACCAAGACCAGCCTGATGCTAGGACTGGGTGAAACCGAGGAAGATATCCTGGAAACCATGGACGACCTGCGCGCCATCGGTGTGGATATCCTGACCCTGGGCCAATACTTGCGCCCCACCCCGAACCACCTGCCGGTGGAGCGTTATGTCACACCGGAAGAATTCAATCGCTACCGCGACATCGGCCTGAAAAAGGGCTTTATGGAAGTACCTTCCGGGCCCATGGTGCGCTCCAGCTACCGTGCGGATCGGGTCTTCGACAAGAACAACCTGGGCCTGACCGTGCCCGAGGTGCCCGCCAGTGATATTCAGCAGATTCCGGTCAAGACCCTCGACTAAGACCATTGTGAGTCATTGTTAAATCCAACAAAGACCATGACCTGGAACAAGGAAAAGTTCACCAGCTACTGCTAGCTTTAGCGTTTCCAGGCTCATCTTGACCTTCCAATACCGGAAGTCACTGGCTGAAGGGAAAGCGGGTTTCTATGCTGCAATTACTCAAAAACGCACGGCTGAAATACAAATTCTGGCTGCTGAACATTGTCGTACTGACCGTACTTTGCCTTCTGGTGCTCTATGCCATGGGCAGCATCGCCTCCGCCACTGACCGCACGTTTGCCGACGTCTTCAGCGACACCGCACTGGAATTTGCCGGAATTGTGGCAATACTGATGGCCCTGGAAATGGCCGGCTCCCAGTTACTGATTTCCTTTATTGAACGCCATGTTAATCGTCTCAAAAGCACCATGGTGGATGTACAGGCCTCAGGCAACCTCAGCCAGCGGGCCGAGGTGGATTCCACGGATGAAATCGGTGAAATGGGCGACGCCTTCAACGCCATGCAGGACCGCACCATGGGCGTGGTCAGGAGCATGAAGGAAGCCATCGACCGACTACACAGCGAGGTCCGTGAGCTCACTGCCGCCGCCGAGGCCCGCCGGGATGACCTGGCCCGACAGCAGTCCGGTGCCGACCGTTCTGCCGAAGTGATCGAAGCCATGCTTCAGAGCTTCAGCGGCATTGCCGAGCAGGCGAGCATTGCCAAAACCCTGTCTCACGAAGCCCGCAGTACGGCCCAGGAGGGTGGTGAACGGGTATCCCGCAGTGCCGACTCCATTCGCCGTCTCGAAGAGATCATTCGCCACTCGGCATCCAGCGTGGAATCCCTTGCCGAGAACAGCCACGAGATCAGCCATGCGGTCACCGAGATCAAGGGTATTGCCGAGCAAACCAACCTGCTTGCCCTGAACGCCGCCATCGAGGCTGCCCGTGCTGGTGAGCAGGGACGCGGTTTCGCAGTGGTTGCTGACGAAGTACGCAACCTGGCCCAACGGGTACAGGACTCCACCGACCAGATTCAAGATACGATTGATCGCCTGCTCACGGCCATGGACACCGCTGTCACCCAGATGACCGAAAGCTCCGCAGACGCCAGTCGATGCGTGGAAGAATCCGAGGAGGGTCGCAAAGCCCTGAATGCCATCAACTCGGTTGTCGGTCGCATTGACGAGACCAACGAGGAAATCGCCACCATGTCGGCAGATCAGACCGCTTCCACCGACGACGTACTGGCCAACGTACAGGGTATCCGTGACACCACCCAGAATATGGTGACCCAACTGGCCGAGAGCGCCGATATGACCCAACGCCTCAAAGACCTGATCGACTCGCTGGAAGTGGCCTCAAACAGGGTCACAGTTAACTGACAGTTTGTGGCACACTCTGCACTCGTTTTATAACAGTGTGGACTATGTGCCGATGACCCTGATCCGTTCCCTCTATGACCGGCTGATTCTCCCCCACCCGGTTGTTGTCCTGATTGTTTTCGCCAGCATACTCGTACTCGCCAGCCTCAGGCTCGACCAGTTCCGGCTGGATGCCTCGGCAGAATCACTCGTTCTGGAGAACGACCGGTCGCTGGAACAGTATCGCGAGGTCAACTGGCGCTTCACCACGTCCGACGACTTCCTCATCGTTACCTTCACTCCCGACGGCGAGCTGTTCAGCGAGGACACCCTGGGCACCCTTCGCCAACTGAGAGACGAGCTGGCAGCGCTGGACAGAGTCAGCTCCACCAACAGCATTCTCAACGTGCCACTGCTCCACAGCCCGGACCTGACTCTCGACACCGTGGATTCCGAGATCCGGACCATGGACGAAGACAACGTGTCGCCGGACACGGCCCGCAAGGCGCTGCTGGAAAACCCGCTCTACCCCAACCTGCTGATCAGCGAGGATGCCAGGACAACGGCCATCCAGGTTAACCTGCCCACACCGGACCGCTATTTCGACCTGCTCAACCAGCGAGAGGCACTGCGCGATAAGGTTGCCAGTGATACCGCAAGTGAAGAGGACCGGAGAAAGCTCGAGCAGGTCAGCAACGAATTCATCCGCTTCACCGAACAGATGGGCGCGAAACGGGACCAGACCATCAGCCAGGTTCGCACCATTCTGGACAGCTACCGGGACCACGCCGAAATCTATCTGGGCGGCGTCCCCATGATCGTTGCCGACATGATCCGGTTCATCAAGAGCGATCTGTCCACATTCGGCGTGGGTGTGCTGATCTTCCTGCTGCTGACCCTGGCAATCATCTTCCGCCAATGGCGCTGGGTGCTGGTGCCCCTGTTGTGCTGTGGTTTCACGGTATGGCTGGTGATCGGATACCTGTCCTGGACCCAGTGGCCGGTGACGGTGATTTCCTCCAACTTCGTGTCGCTGCTGCTGATCATGACCCTGTCCCTGACGATTCACCTGATCGTCCGCTACCGGGAATTCCAGCACGATGAACCGGAGGCAGCCCCCCGGGACACTTTGAGGCGTACGCTGCTGGCCATGATCAAACCCTGCTTCTACATGGCCATTACCACAATCGTGGCCTTCGGATCACTGACCTTTAGCGGCATCCGCCCGGTGATTGATTTTGGCTGGATGATGACCATTGGCCTGTCCGTTGCGTTCCTGATCACGTTCCTGATCTTTCCGGCGTTGCTGACGCTGCTGCCACCGCCCCTTGACCGTTTGGTCGCATCCGACCGGATCCCGTTCACCGATGCCTTTGCCCGCTTTACCGAACACCACGGCAAGATGGTGATTGGCGGTTCCGTGGTGATTGCCGTGCTGTGCGTGGTTGGAATGAGCAGACTTACCGTTGAAAACAGTTTCATCAACTACTTCAAGTCCACCACGGAAATCCATCAGGGCATGATCACGATAGACAATCGCCTCGGAGGCACCACCCCGCTGGATGTGGTGATCACCGACGACCCTCCCCCTGAGAACGCGGGCTCGGGCGATCCTTTTGCCAGTGATTGTGACCCGTTCGTCGAGGATTGCGGCGAGACTGAGGAGTACCGGGACACCTGGTTCACCTACCAGAAAATGGAGCGTCTCAGGAGCGTCCACAATTATCTGGACAGCTTGACGGACACCGGCAAGGTGCTGTCCATCAGCACGACGCTGGACCTGTTGGCACAGGTCAACGGCGGTGAGCAGCTGGATGCGCTGCAGCTGGCCTTTGTGCCGACGGCGGTACCGGACGACCTTCAGGACATCCTGCTGACCCCGTACATCTCCGAAGAGCACGACCAGGCCCGCTTCAGTGTTCGTATCCTGGAAACCATGCCGGATCTGCGGCGCGATCAGTTGCTGGACACCATTCACGAACACCTGACCGGTGAGCTTGGCTTTGATGACGATCAGGTACTCTTAACCGGTATGACGGTGATGTACAACAACATGCTGCAAAGTCTGTTCGAGTCCCAGATCAAGACCCTGGGCCTGGTGTTCCTGGCCATTATGCTAATGTTCCTGATCCTGTTCCGCTCGATTCTTCTGGCCCTGATCGGCATGGCCCCGAACCTGATCGCCGCCGGCTCGGTGCTGGGTCTGATGGGCTGGCTGGGCATTCCGCTGGATATGATGACGATTACCGTGGCGGCCATTACGGTCGGTATTGCTGTGGATGACACTATCCACTACATCCATCGTTTCAAGACCGAATTCGCCAAAGACGGCGACTACATCGCCACCATGCACCGCTGTCACCGCAGCATCGGCCGGGCGATGTTTTACACGTCCCTGACCATCATCATTGGTTTCTCGATCCTGGTGCTGTCGAACTTCATCCCGACCATCTACTTCGGCCTGTTCACCGGCTTCGCCATGTTCATGGCCCTGGCAGGCGCCCTGACCCTACTGCCGCGCCTGATCGTTCTGATCAAGCCGTTTGGTTCTGGTGCCGTGGAATAGCCTTATTGTAGCCTGCTGGTTTGGGAGGGGGAGTGTCTGTAATGATGCCCTTCCCAAAACCGCTACGAGCACATCCATGTGCGCTTCTCTCAGGCCATCCTTGGCCTTCGAAATTTTGGGAAGGGCACCATCACAGACACTCTTCTTACTTCTCAGATATCGCCTAAAGAGCCACTGAGACTTAACAATTCATACAAAAGAGTTTTCTGAAGGCTTTCTGAGAGGTCGAATCGCCTGTTGGTGTACTGGCCTCGACAGAATTTCGGAGGCCATGGATGGCCGGAGAGAAGCGCACAGGGAAGTGCTTGTAGCGGTTCTGGCGAGGCCAGTACACCAACAGGCAGCCCCCAAAGCCCAAAACAAAAAAGCCGCCAACGGTCAGGAACCGTGGCGGCTTTTTTCGGGTCAGGCGCTTACTGCTGCTGCATTTGCTGCTGCATCTGCATCTGACGGCGCTGTTGCATCTGCTGCTGCATCTGCTTCATGCGCTTGTCCAGCTCTGCGCGCTGCTCTTCAGTGAATACCGCATCCACCTTGGCCTGCATCAGGGTGGACAGGGCAGTCATCTCGCCAGTCAGGTCACCCAGCTTCTCGGCGTTGTCGCGGATGGCGTCTTCGTTATAGTCCGGCTTGATCTCGGCCTGAATAGTCTGCTGCAGCTGCTGAGCTTCCGCCTGAAGACCCTGAATCTCACCTTGCATCTCTTCGATGATGCCGCGAATCTCTTTCTGCTGATCATCGCTCAGACCCACCAGCTCCGCCAGCTGGTCTACCTGGTCGCCCTGGGGCCGTTGTTGCTGGCTCATGTCCTGAGCCATTACCGGGCCGGCCAGCCCGATAGTCAGAAGAGCGATACCAAACAGTTTTACAAGCTTCATAAATGTCTCCGTAAATTAAGCGGCAATTAACGTCAAACCGCTGATCATCATTGGTTTCTCGGTTCAGGTCCACCACCCTAAAACAAAACACCCTCCGCTTTCACCCCGATACCCCTTCTTTTTGTACACATTTCTCAATCTACCCGGCGGAATCCCGCAGCACCGGCGGTTTCAATCAAATGTGAAAATTTGGTCATTCCCGTCCATAATGGCGCGATTCAGCCAATTCTGGAGTGTCAACATGGCCATCAACTGGTTTCCCGGGCATATGCACAAGGCCCGCAAGGAGATCAAAAAGGTAATGCCGCAGATGGACCTTATCATTGAGGTCGTCGATGCCCGCATTCCTTTCAGCAGCGAGAATCCGCTCGTCCCCAACCTGCGGGGCGATACGCCACTGATCAAGGTACTCAACAAACGTGATCTGGCAGATCCGGACGTTACCGCCCGCTGGCAGGCCTGGCTGGAAAAAGAAAGAGGCGTTCGTGCCATCACCCTTACCCACAATCAGCGCGGCGAGGCCATGGAGATCCTCAAACTCGCTGCTGCGATGACGCCTGACCACGACCGCCAGAAAAGCGCACTGCGGGTGATGATCCTTGGCATTCCCAACGTCGGGAAGTCCACTCTGATCAATACCCTGGCTGGACGCCCGGCGGCGAAAACCGGTAACGAGCCGGCGGTGACTCGCGCGCAACAGGCCATCAAGCTGCCGAATAACATTCTGCTGTACGACACCCCGGGGTTCCTCTGGCCCAAACTGTCACCGGAAGCCTGTGGTTATCGTCTCGCGATTACCGGCGCCATCCGCAGTGCGGTGATTGATTTCGAGGATGTGGCTCTGTTCGAAGCTGACTACCTGCTGCAGGCCTACCCTGAGCTGATCATGAAGCGCTACGGTTTCGAGGAGCTGCCGGTGGACGGTCTGGCCCTGATGGATGCTATCGCCGCCAAACGCCGGTTCTTTGCGCGGGGAGGCATTCCCGACCTGCACAAGGTGTCCGAGGTACTGCTGAACGAGTTGCGGGCCGGCACGCTGGGGCGGATCTCCCTGGAGACGCCGGAGATGGTCGAGCAGGAAGCCCGTGAAGCCGAGGCCGCCAGGCTGGCCAGGGAGGCCAACCAGTCAGGGTGACGGGCAGCGGCAGACCCGAAACCAGCCGGCGGTGACGTATTCCGAGGGCAAGGCATCGAACATGTCCCGCGCGGTTCTCACCAGATGGGGCTGGTCGTAGAAACCGGCCTCTGTGGCAAGCCGTGACACGGATATTCCGGGCTCCCAGAATGCCAGCGCCCGGTTCATTTTCAGGTGAAGCAGAAAACGACGCAACGGCACGCCGGTCTGCTGACGGAACAGGTGGCTCAGACGCGAGGAGGACAGTCCGACGTACCCCGCCAGCAGGCTGACGTCCAACTTCTCCGGCAGCTCCCTTCGCAGGATTTCACAGACCTGTGACACCCGTTCATCCAGTGGTTCCGCCGGGCGTCCGGTGTTGGTCAATAATCCTTCCAGACAGCGTTCCACGGCTTCACAGGCTGGTTCCTGAACTGATGGCATCTCAAGGTGGTCCAGATTCAGGTCAGCCGAACCCGAATCACCAACCAGATGACACAGTGAGCGCCAGTGGCGGCTATCGGGATCCATCTGGGCAATCCACATGCTGGTAGAACCGGGATCGAGTGCCTGAATGACGTCGGGGGAAACGATGGCAGCCCGGGTACGACGCCAATGGCCGTCCACTTTCAGCTGGAATGTCTGATCCAGACCCACCAGCAGCGATGCGCTGATGTGTCGATGAGGCCGGTTCGGCATCAGCCGCCCAACCACCTGCCAGTGATCGGGCCAAAGGAACAGCGTGCCCTGGGGGTTGTCAGAGGCGGGGGCACGCCCCGCGGATTTCCATGTCATAGAATGCGCCTGATCAGGACTCTGCTGCCAAGCATACCCCAATCAGTACATGTCAGTGACCCCGGGCGGTGTTACTGGTGGCGTGCGTTCCCTGGGCATGGGGAACCGGGATGCCCAGCTTGGCGGCAAATTCGATGCTGACGAAGATCGGGCCGATCAGCAAAAACACCAGGTCCTCTACAAACGACGGCTTTTTACCTTCTACCTTGTGACCCCATACCTGAACCGCCCACGCCAGGACCCAGGCCACAAGACTGCTCCAGAACAGCGACCAACCGGCGGCGATAACGCTCTGGATAATCCACGCCGACAGCGCAAACCAGGCGGCCATCAGCACAAACACCCACACGGACAATCGCAGGTACACGATACCGGACACCACGGCGAGTATGGTGGCACCGTTGATCCATTCTGCCGCGGCGCCAGACAAGCCCAGCCACTGGCCTACCGGTATCAGCCACAGCAAACCAAGTGTCGAGATCAGGATGGCCGGCACACACACGATATGAACCCACTGGTTGACGGGGTTCTGATGGCTGTCGCCGTAATCATGGAGAAACTGGGACAAGCTACGCACAAAACTATCCTCTTGTTGTATTTGACGGATGTCATGTTATCAACGTCATCCGGCCCTGCCTTGTACGTAACGGCTATGAAGGAGCACCCGGGCGACGATTACCCTTACCAAGGTCAAATATCACCTGAGCGACAAAACACTTAAACTGCTCTGTAACGTCTGCGAACTATCAGCTCCACCCAACACCTGGGTGGGCTCATGAGGAGGAAGCTATGAGACGCGTTGTCGTCACCGGTATGGGCATTGTTTCATGTCTGGGAAACTCGACCGATGCAGTGCTGGACAGCCTGAAAAACGGCAAGTCAGGCATTCGCTTCAGCGATACCTATAAGGAGCTGGGGTTCCGCAGTCAGATTTGCGGTTCGGTGGATGTGGATACCAGTGTGATCGATCGCAAACTGCGTCGTTTCATGGGTCAGTCCGCGATGTACAGCTATCTGGCCATGCAGCAGGCCGTGGCGTCCGCCGGTCTGACCGAAGACCTGGTATCCAATGATCGCACCGGCCTGATTGCAGGCTCCGGCGGGGCGTCCAGCGCCAGCCAGGTCGAGGCGGTGGACTTGATGCGGGAGAAAGGCGTCAAGCGCATCGGCCCCTATATGGTCCCGCGCATCATGACCAGTACTGTCTCTGCCTGTCTGGCCACGGCGTTCAAGATCCGCGGGGTCAACTACTCCATGTCCTCGGCCTGCGCCACCAGCGCTCACTGTATTGGCCACGCCATGGAACAGATCCAGTCCGGCAAACAGGATATCGTGTTCGCCGGCGGTGGCGAGGAAGAGGACTGGAGCCTGACCATGCTGTTTGACGCCATGGGTGCCCTGTCCACCAAGTACAATGATGCCCCTGAAACGGCTTCCCGTCCCTTTGACAGCGGTCGTGATGGCTTTGTCATTGCCGGTGGTGGCGGCATGCTGGTGATGGAAGAGCTGGAGCACGCCCGTAAGCGCGGCGCAACGATTATTGCGGAACTCACTGGTTACGGCGCCACATCCGATGGCCATGACATGGTCGCCCCTTCCGGTGAGGGCGCCATGCGCTGCATGAAGCAGGCCCTGGCCACCGTCAACTCGCCAGTGGACTACATCAACGCCCACGGCACCAGTACGCCGGTCGGCGATGTCGCGGAGTTGGGTGCGGTTCGCAACGTCTTTGGTGATGACGTGCCAAGGATCTCTTCCACCAAGTCGCTGTCCGGCCATTCCCTGGGCGCATCCGGCGTCCACGAAGCTATTTACTCCCTGCTGATGCTCCAGAACGGTTTCATCGCCGGTACAGCCAACCTGAATTCTCCGGACGAAAAGATCAGTCAGATGCCGCTTGTTGGCCCCAGCGCAACGGAGGCTGAGCTGAATACCGTTATGTCCAACAGTTTTGGTTTTGGCGGCACCAATGCCTCTCTGATATTCCAGAAAGTCTAATCCCGCCGGCGGGGAGTCCACTCACCAAACGGACTCTCCGCCTTAACTTTTTATCAGTGACCATACGTATCGTTATTGGCTTGGCAGGCTATCCGTATTAGGCTACAAGCGTGATATAAATCAATCTGGGTAGACATCTGTCATGGACCGAGCAATCAGCGTCAAACTCTCTCCCTCGCTCAAGGCTTCCTGCCATACATGCAGCCTCAGCAATCTATGTCTTCCTCTTGCCGTTGATGAAAACCAGCTCGACCGACTGGAAGACATTGTGGAGCAGGGGCGAATCTATGATCGTGGTGATCATCTTTTTGACCAGGACGCGCCGTTCCGCTCCTGTCTGGCGGTCCGTAGCGGAGCTGTAAAAACCTCGATCATTACCGAGAACGGCAGCGAACAGGTCACCGGTTTCTTCCTGCCCGGTGAACTGGTAGGTCTGGACAGCTTGAGCGGAGAACGCTATGCATGCACCGCAAAGGCACTGGAACGCACCAGCGTGTGTCGATTCCCGATAGAGAAGCTGGAGGAGCTGACCAGCGCGATGCCAGAGCTTCAGCACCACATGTATCAGCTGATGAGCAAGGAAATCCGAAGCGGCCACCAACTGGCCATGCTGCTGAGCAAAAACAGTGCGGAAGAGCGCATCGCCGCTTTGCTTCTGTCGCTGTCCAGCCGTTTTCAGCGCAGGCGCATGTCTGGCACGAAATTCAACTTGCCAATGGCTCGTAGCGATATTGCCAACTTTCTCGGGCTTGCGGTCGAGACCGTCAGCCGGGTTTTCACCCGCTTTCAGAATCAGGGCATCATCAGGACTCAGGGCCGTGAAATTGAGCTTCTGGATACCGAATCCCTGCGTGGCGTTATGCCGGAGTTCAACCGCCAGGCCCCCTAGTAAAGATCACCGCTATGTAGCCGCCCACTGTCACTCAGTGGGCCGGCGAGTCCGTGGCCTGCTTGCCGGCAACCAATGACAGAGCATCCAGCTCATCTGACAATCCCGAGCGCCAAGGCAGCTGCTTGATACCAAACGTATTGCGGATTTTTGTGCAGATCAGGGTAGCGTTGGCCGGCTCCAGTGCGCCCCAGTCGGGCATTTCATCCACCACCCGAATACCGCTGGGAATCCCCGCTAAACCGGCAATTGCCAGCCCGAGTTCGTAGAGGGAGATTTCTTCTGCGCCGGCGTATTGATAGGTGCCCCACACTTCTGCGCCACAATCCAGCTGCAGGATCACCGCCTTCATCACCCTGGCCAGGTCCCGAACCGTGACCGGCTGTCCCCGGCAGCGGCCCGGCAACCGCAAGGTATCTCCCGGCCCCGTTTCCTGCTGTACTTTGCGAATGAAGCGCCCGAGGCTCCAGCCGGTGCGTAGAATAATGTGGCGGGGTAACAGCGTTCTCAGAGCCTGCTCACACTCCCATTGCCAGTTACCCAATTCATTGCAGGGATGGCCGGGATTGGAGGAAATATACGCATTCTGCTTGCGACCATCAAAAACGTAACAGGAGGACAGCTGCAACAGCGCCATGTCGCGGTCACGGGCGAATTCCGCCAACGCTATTGGCAGGGAAAAGGCGGCCTTGCGGACACCTTCGGGATCGCGTTCTGCTGCTTCAGGATCCGTCAGCCACAGGGCATTGACGATCAGATCCGTATCCGCAGGAATCCATTCTTCCAGGGCAGACAGGTCCGCCTTGTCCAGGTCGCTTACCAGCAACGGACTGATATAGAGCGGTGTATCCCGCAACCGCTCCAGCAATAGCCTGCCCAATGGACCGTAATCGTGAACTACAACAACATGCACAAGCGTCCCACGCCTCCCGAAATATCACTTATGTGACGGTCACCCGATAACGATCAAGCCAATGGCACTGCGGGTAACCGCCATACAATACTACGCAACTGAGCCAATCCGAACCTGAAGAGCATACAACAACAGGAACTGTCATGTTGAAACAACAAAGCCACATTGTTGCACCGATTCCCGATGAACTACGCACACGCGCCCTGTTGACCGTTGAAGAACTTCGCGGACGGAGCAAGGCCGACAAGGAAGCCATCGATAAGCTCTACAACCTGATTGTGGAGATGACCGAAGAAGGGCTCGACTTTTTCTTCCTTGAGCCCCTGCGACGCCTCAACGCCGGCAACATGATGATGAGCATGGCCAAAATGGGCATTGGCAGCATGCTCAAAGGCAGCAAGATGGTCATTCACAAGGTGCTGAAAAAGCTCGATGACCGTAGCCTGCACTCTATTCTGGACTTCGTCGAAGAAATCATCCACGAGCCGGAAACTGAGGCTGCCTGAGCCGCCTTCTGACTTACGGGTACAGCCTGGGCACCCGGGCTGTTACTCCCGTCAGGAGTTCATAGGCGATGGTGCCGGCATGCGTGGCGACTTCATCCACACTAACCCGATTGCCCCATAACTCTACCCGATCCCCGGCCTGAGCCTCTGGCGCCTCCGACAGGTCCACCGCCAGCATATCCATGGACACCCGGCCAATCAGGCGGATACGTTTCCCATTTACCGCTGCTGGCGTCCCTGTCCCGGCATGGCGAGGGTAACCATCACCATAACCCACAGCGACTATCCCCATCGGCGTCTCTTTTTCCGCAACCCAGGAACAACCATACCCAACACTGTCACCCGCCTTAAGTACACGCCGGGCAATTAACGGAGCTTCCAGCGTCATCGCCGCTCTCAGGCCCAGTTCGGGCCCGGTCACACCGAGGACCGGAGACGCACCATAAAGCATGATGCCCGGGCGGCTCCAGTCAAACAGCTCCTGGCCAGGGAAAAAGTGCGCAGCGGAATTCCCAACGCTTCTCTCAAGCTGTGGCCAGGCCGAGACGGCCGCTTTGAAACGCTGCGTTTGCGCCAGCGTAAAGCTGCTGTGATGGTCATCGGCGCACGCAAAGTGCGTGACAAAGCCTTGCAGCGCGGACCGGGTGTCTGGTGATGACAGCAAGGGCTCCACTCTCCCCGCCAGATCATCGGCCGAAAACCCGAGCCGATTCATACCGGTGTTCACTTTCAGCCAGAAATTCGGAATGGCCTGGGCCTCTCTCAGCCACGCCAGCTGGTAATCACTGTGCATGACCGGCTGGAAGCCCTGATGCGCGCAGAGAGCCACGTCTTCCGGCGCATGGGTCCCTTGCAGCATCACCACAGGATGGGTAAGTCCCTCCTCACGAACGGCCATCGCTTCTTCAAGACAGGCAACGCCGTAGCGGGGTGCCTCACCGGCCAATGCTCTGGCAACCTGCCGGATACCATGACCGTAACCATCGGCCTTGATCACCGCCATGGCCCGGGCGGAACCCGCACGCTCACAGGCCAACCGGTAATTGTGGCGCAAGGCCTCCGGGTCAATGCGGGCAACGGTACTTCGCGGCATCAGTAATCACCACCATAATCGCCGTAATCCCCATGGGCCAAGTCTTCGAACTTGGTGTACTTGCCGATAAACGCCAGGCGTATAGTCCCGATCGGACCGTTACGCTGCTTGCCGATGATAATCTCGGCGATGCCCTTGTCCGGGGTGTCTTCGTTGTAGACCTCATCCCGGTACACAAACATGATGACGTCAGCATCCTGCTCGATCGCGCCGGATTCCCGCAGGTCCGAGTTGACCGGACGTTTGTTGGGACGCTGTTCCAGACTCCGGTTCAGCTGGGACAGGGCCACTACGGGGCAACTGAGCTCTTTCGCAATCCCCTTCAGAGAGCGGGAGATTTCCGAAATCTCCGCCGTCCGGCCTTCGGTGTTGCCCGGCACCCGCATCAACTGAAGGTAATCCACCATGATCAGACCGATTTTGCCATCGTTCTCACGAGCAATCCGGCGGGCCCGAGAGCGCATTTCAGTGGGACTCAGGCCCGGGGTATCATCGATATAGAGCGGCTTGTCTTTCAGCAGGCTCACCGCCGAGGTCAATCGCGGCCAATCGTCCTCTTCCAGCTTGCCACCCCGCACTTTGGTCTGGTCGATTCGCCCCAGGGAAGAGAGCATACGCATGGCCAGAGCATCTGCCGGCATTTCCATACTGAATACCAGGACCGGCGTGCCGGTACTGATCAGGGCATTCTCCACAATGTTCATGGCAAAGGTGGTCTTACCCATGGACGGACGCCCCGCCACAATAATCAGGTCTGCGGGCTGCATACCGGAGGTCTGATCATCCAGATCCCGGAAACCGGTGGTCAGGCCCGTGGTCTGCTCACCGGACTCAAACAGCTCTTCAATACGCCCCAGGGTCTTGGTCAGTATCGGGTTAATGGCCTGGGGCCCAGATCCCTCTTTTACTCGAGACTCGGCAATCTGGAAAACATTGCGCTCGGCTTCGTCCAGGATCTCATTGCTGTTACGCCCGAGGGGATTGAACGCCGAATCGGAAATCTTGCCGGACACCTCCACCAGCTGGCGTAAGATGGAACGCTCCCGGACAATGTCCGCATAGGCCCGGATATTCGCGGCACCCGGCGTTTTTTCAGCCATTTCCGCCAGATAGGACAGCCCGCCGGCGTCCTCGATATCACCCGCACGCTCCAGGAACTCTGCCAGGGTAACCACATCCAGCGGTTCGCTCTCGCTGGCAAGGCGCTCCACCGCAGCAAAGATCAGTCGATGGTCCTGGCGGTAGAAGTCAGCGGCTGAAATAACCTCACTGATTTCATCAAACCGGCGGTTATCCAGCATCAATCCACCAAGAACAGCCTGTTCGGCTTCGACGGAATGAGGCGGCACCTTGATCCGGCTGGTTTCTATATCTGTTTTTGCGGGCTTGAGATTGGGATTGGCCATGAACACATCTTCAGTTAAGGATCATTTCCGCGACAGTTTAAGCCTATTACATCCGCGATGGGAGGGCTGCAAATAGAAGATCATATCAGAAAGCAACAGGCCCGGAACCGCTTGCGCGGACCGGGCCTGTACAGCGGAGGTTCCGAACAACCCGGAACCCCTGCCTGTGCCACTGGCCGTGTCAACACTCCGGCTGAGACGCCGGACTGCCACACCGCCGTCTCCGATTACTCGGCGACAACAACCAGCTTGATATTAACGGTAACGTCAGAGTGCAGTTGCAGCTCGATGTCGTACTCGCCGGTCACGCGCAGCGGACCTTCAGGCAGACGAACTTCGCTCTTCTCGACTTCAGTACCGCCAGCAGTGATAGCGTCAGCAATGTCGCGCACACCGATTGAACCGAACAGCTTGCCTTCTTCACCTGCCTTGGAGGCGATGGTGAAGGAAGCGCCTTCCAGAGCTTCGGCACGAGTCTGGGCAGTAGCCAGCTTTTCAGCGGCAACCTTTTCCAGTTCTGCGCGGCGCTCTTCAAAGGCCTTCAGGTTTTCAGCAGTGGCTGCAACAGCTTTGCCGTATGGCAGCAGAAAATTACGACCGTAACCGGCCTTTACCTTGACCTTGTCACCCAGTGAACCAAGGTTTGCTACTTTCTCGAGCAGAATAACTTCCATCTCGTTAACCTCTTCGTGCTTTATTCAGCCGGCCCGGCGGGCTTGATTCGCCCCCGGATATCCAGCCAGCTATCCACAAACGCCAGAAACACCAACAGAATCATCAGGCTTGGGCCCAGAAGCACCAGTGCGATGTAAAACAGCACCAGCCACTGACCACTCAGACCTTTACGACCAACCACACCGTGAACAAGCGCCAGCGCCGCAACAAAAAGCGGCATGCCCGCAGCCCATCCGAGCAACATCGTGTTCAGCCCCAGAAGAGGCCCTACCACCATGGTCACTGCGCACAGCACAGCCACCGGGGGTGACAGCCGAAAAGCATGAAACTCTTTCCGGAAACCGCCGGGATTATAAAGCCCGGCCTGCCAGGATCTTGCCAACATGGTCATCGCCACACCTGTTACCAGGTAGGTACCTGCCATGCTGGCATTCATGGTGTCCCGAATGACTGTCTCCAGCTCATCGCCCAGACTGCGGGCCACCTCGGCATTGTATTGTTCGTAAAAACTGACCCCGGTGCGGACCAGATCATCCAGCAACCCCGGGTACATCACAGGCAACATCAGCCCTGTGACAATCGCCAGAAAGCTCCCTCCAAGAAGGGCTCTTTCCCAGGACAGAGATACTCTGAGAATGGAGGCCATCAGCATCACTTCGAGCAATACCGCCAGCGCTGTCGGGTCCTGCCCGAACCAGCTCCAGCCCAGTGCCGGAAGCAATGCCCAGAGACCGATATTCAGTCCCTGGCCGATACCCAACCTGAGAATCACCAGGCCGATAACGGCAGCTCCAACCCAGAACAGCAGGGGTATCGCAGTAGCAACTGCAGCAACCCCGCCTGCCTGCAGGGGACCGCGCATTACAAATTGTGCCAGTGCACGCATGGTCCCAAGTCCTGTTTATCTGTTAATTAGTTATCGTGGCTGTCCGAGTACGGCAGCAGAGCCAGGTAGCGGGCACGCTTGACAGCGGTAGCCAGCTGACGCTGATAACGTGCTTTGGTGCCGGTAATGCGGCTGGGCACGATCTTGCCGGTTTCAGTGATATAACCTTTCAGGGTGTCCAGATCCTTGTAATCGATCTCTTTAACACCTTCTGCCGTGAAGCGGCAGAACTTACGACGTCTGAAAAAACGAGCCATAACTTAACTCCTCAACTCCGGTTAATTACTCTTCTTCGTCCTGGGTCTCAGCCTTCTGACGCTCGTCAGATTCGGCCGGACGACGTGCCGGACGCTCATCTCCACCAGAACGACGGTCCTCACGGGACTCGGCGGCTTTCATCGGAGACAGATCGGTAACAGCTTCATCGCGACGCAGAATCAGGTCACGGATGATGGCATCGTTAAACCGGAAGTTGTGGGTCAGCTCGTCCATAGCGGCCTGTGAACATTCAGCGTTCAGCAGCACGTAATGAGCCTTGTGGATCTTGTTGATCGGGTATGCCAGATGACGACGGCCCCAATCTTCCAGGCGATGTACCTTGCCGCCATCTTCAGTGATGACGTTGGTATAACGCTCGATCATCGCGGGCACCTGCTCGCTCTGATCCGGGTGTACCATAAAAACGATTTCGTAGTGACGCATGAGTTCTCCCTACGGTTTAAACAGCTTCCTTTTTAACGAGGGGTATGAAGCACCCACCGTCGCTAAATATGAAAGCAAGGAGGTGGCAGTCACGCTGCCGGTTTCTTTTTGCTTTATCAATAAGGCGTTACAGAAAGGCCCGATCAAAAGCGTCATGTTGCTGCCCGGAATTCAGACAATACAACACCGCCCCTATAAAAAGGGGTGCCGTATTCTAGGCGTGTCGGGAGTTCTATGCAAGCCTCTGACGCAGCGCTTCGTATAGACAGACCCCAGTCGCCACGGAGACATTCAGGCTGTCCACATGGCCCAGCATCGGAATGTTGATCAGGGCGTCGCAATGTTCCCGGGTCAGCCGCCGCATCCCCTTGCCCTCAGCCCCCATCACCAGGGCCACGGCACCGGTGAAGTTAGCCTGATACAAAGTACTGTCAGCCTCGCCGGCGGTACCAATCAGCCACACCCCCTCATCCTTCAGGGTTCTCAGACAGCGCGCCAGGTTGGTCACTCGCACAAAGGGCACGGTTTCCGCTGCACCACAGGCGACCTTGCGGGCCACAGGCGTCAGGGTTGCCGATTTATCCTTGGGAACAATCACGGCCTGCACACCGACGGCATCCGCCGTTCGCATGCAGGCGCCCAGGTTATGAGGATCGGTGACACCATCCAGCACCAGCAGAAACGGTGGCTTATCGGACCCGGCCAGCATGGCCATCAGATCATCTTCGCCCCACTCGCGGCTTTCCGACACCGCGGCCACTATCCCCTGGTGGACACCGGACACCTTTTCATCCAGCTCCTTCCGGTGCACCACGCTCCAGCGAACACCGAGCTCCTCAAGAGCGGAAGTAATGCCTTTTACCCGCTTGTCCTGACGCCCGGTCTGTATCCAGACCTGCTGCAGCCGCTCCGGCTCGCGCTTGAGGACAGCCTCAACCACATGCCAACCAAATATGAATTCTCCGGACACTGATTATTTTCCTGACTTGCGGGATTTCCGTTTTTTATCCTTGCCAAGGGCCAGCTTGGCCGCCTGAGCCACGAGCTCGTCCCTTGCCGACATCGGCTCATTACTTGACCCCTTCTCGCTCGCCGCCGGCTTGCCTTTGGGCTTGTCACCTGCGGCTTTGGCCGGGCGTTTTTTGGGCGACGCCTTCTCTCGGGAATCCGACCGGGACTTGGGCTTACCATCCCTTCCCGCACCCTTGCCTCGCCCTTTCGCTTTGCCACGAGGCTCCTTCCGAGTCAAATCCAGCGCATCCCTGTCGGCCTGACGATGACGGGGCTCACTGATCAGCTCAAGGTCAATTTTGCGATCTTCCATGCCAACACGGACCACCTTAACGCGGACCTCGTCGCCGAGCCGGAAACTCTGGGCGGTGCGCTCTCCGATCAGACGATGCTTGGCTGCATCATGGTGGAAGAAATCACCGCTGAGGGTTGAAACATGAACCAACCCTTCAATATAGACGCCAGACAACTCCACAAAGAAGCCAAAAGGCACCACGGCGGCTATCACGCCATCAAACTCTTCACCTACGTGATCGCTGAGGTATTCACACTTGAGCCAGGCCATGACATCACGAGTGGCGTCGTCCGCCCGGCGCTCGGCCATGGAAGTATGCTCACCAAGCCGTTCCATGCTCGCATAGTCATAGGGGTATTCAGCCAGCTCCGGGTCCAGCTTGGGCGGCTTGACCACATCCTTCGCTGGTTTCTCGCCATGCACGATGGATTTGATGGCCCTGTGGGCGATCAAATCCGGATATCGGCGAATGGGCGAGGTAAAGTGGGCATAGCTGGCAAAGCCCAGGCCAAAGTGACCGCTTTCCTCCGGGCTGTAGACCGCCTGACTCAGGGATCTCAACATGACCGTCTGGATCACGTTGGCGTCCGAGCGATCCGCAATCTCAGAAAGCAGAGCCTGGTAGTCCGCGGAGGTCGGGCTGTCACCGCCACCCAACTGCAGTCCCAGCTCTGCCAGGAACAACCGAACGGCATTCAGGCGCTCCTCCGAAGGACCATCATGAACGCGATACAGGGCCGGCAATTTGTATTTCTTGAGGAAGCGGGCCGTGGCGACGTTGGCGCACAGCATGCACTCTTCAATGATCTTGTGGGCTTCGTTGCGCTGCACCGGAACAATCTCTTCAATCTTCCGGTTGGCATCAAAAACAATCTTGGTTTCGGTGGTTTCGAAATCAATGGCTCCACGCTCGGTACGTGCCTTGCGCAGCAATTGGTATAGACCGTAAAGGTTGTGCAATTGCGGCAGCACGTGGGCGTATTGCTCACACAAACGGTAGCCGGATTCGGTATCCGGCTGAGTCAGCATGTCGCTCACCTTGTTGTAGGTAAGACGCGCATGGCTGTACATGACCGCCTGATAGAAGCTGTAGCTGCTGATATTGCCCGCGGCACTGATGGTCATATCAGCCACCATGCACAGACGATCCACCCCCGGATTCAGGGAGCACAGACCATTGGACAGCTTTTCTGGCAGCATCGGTACCACGTGATCCGGAAAATACACAGAGGTACTGCGATTGACGGCTTCCTCGTCCAGCGGCGTTTCCGGCCGCACGTAATGGGAGACATCGGCAATCGCGACCAGCAACCGGTAACCACCACGGGCCCGGGGTTCGCAGTAAACCGCGTCATCAAAGTCCCGGGCAGTTTCATCATCGATGGTGACCAAGCGAAGGTTGCGGATATCAACGCGATTTGTCTTGTCCTTCTCCGCCACCTCCTCCGGAATCTTCGCGACCTGCTCGCCTACCGCGGGCGGCCAGCTATGGGGAATATCGTAGGAACGGATAGCGACATCGATCTCCATGCCTGGCGCCATGTGCTCGCCAAGTACCTCAACCACCTTGCCTAACGGCTGGGTACGCACGGTCGGCTGACGAATAATATCCACCACCACATACTGACCATGACGGGCCTCACCACCATGCTCTTGGGGGATCAATACCTCGTGGTTAATGCGGGCGTTCTCCGGAACCACAAAGCTGATGCCACTTTCCTGGAAGAAGCGACCGACGGTCTGACTGGTCTTGTGCTCCAGCACCTCAACAATCACACCTTCCCGGCGCCCCTTGTCATCGACACGGTCAACCCGAGCGGCAACCCGATCACCATGAAATACCTGACGCATCTGGCGGGCGGTGAGGAACAGGTCGCTGCCGCCATCATCCGGAACCAGAAAACCGAAACCGTCCTTGTGCCCTATTACCCGGCCCGTGACCAGATCGGCTTCTTCAATGGGCAAATAAGCACCGCGACGGTTGCAGATCATCTGACCATCACGGCACATGGCTATCAGCCTGCGACGCAACGCCTCGATGCCTTCGGGGGAATTCTGCCCGAGTTCCTGGCAGAGGGTTTCGTGAGTAGCCGGGGCACCACGCTCTTTCAGGTGCTCAAGAATGAACTCCCGGCTCTGGATGGGGTTGTCGTATTTTTCCGCCTCACGACTGGCGTGCGGATCACTGTCCGTCTTTTTTCTGGAAACCATTCGGGTCCTTGTCCTGTCCGCCTCTCAATAACGCGGCTATATTGCATGTGCTCAGGAGTATAACGCCGGTTCGGCCACCCTGCCTAACCGGCAACAAAATAAAGCCATTAAATTCCCGAAAAATTCCAAAAAAAATGTTTGACAGCTTTTTCCGCAATCATTAAAGTACGCGCCATCGGTTGAGGGACACACCTCACCGCTGGCAGAAACGCCAAGTTTTCAATAAACTGTGGACGTCTCTGTGAATCACCTGCCGAGGTGGTGAAATTGGTAGACACGCTAGCTTCAGGTGCTAGTGGGGGCAACCCCGTGGAGGTTCAAGTCCTCTCCTCGGCACCACTTCCTCCCTCAGGAAGTGGCAAGAAAAAATCCCAAAGCAGCTATTAAAGTCACTCAGGCACGCACTGGCCCGAGCTATTCTTATTGCACCTGTTCCGTCAAATAGGCCGACAAGCGCTGGTACTGGTAATTTACCTGCCCGAATACCCCGAATGGCACCTCTTCGAACTCCCGGCCACAGTCCGCAGGCGTTCCGGGCTCGGTGAGATACGCCTCCGCAATCAGGTTGGGCTGGTCGTCCACGTAATCTACAGCACCTTCCTCCGGATAAACCATGACCCAGTCGAACCCGCCTTCCGAGGAAACGTGGTCAAGCCCGGCCATATCCAAATCGGCGAATGAGTAGCGCAACAGCCGGAAATACTCGTTGCGGGCATCGAACTCCAGCGTCAAATCATCAAAGCCAACCGGGGCATCAATAGCGCTGTAACTGTAATCCTGCTGTCGGGAAACCACATGCCCTGCGTCTTTAACGTCCTCAGGCAGAGCACACTCGTCCGACAGCTCCGACAGGCTCAGCACGGCTCGCTCCTCCCCGTTGACCAGCAACCGATGACCGGTGACCAAAGGCGTTCCATTGGCGTAGTCCAACTGAAGCACACGGTCCTCGCTGTCAGAAGTCGCCGTCAGCTCCGCAACACCATCATCACCCCGGATCCAGCTGTAAGTCACTTCCGGCGGCCCTCCGAACTCGGAGGTATCGGCCAGGCTCTCCTGACATTGGGTGGTGGTTTCGAAATAGATCCGCTGGCTCTCCCAATCGAAGGTCAGTCGTTCATCCACGCCACCGCTCTCATAGGCTACCCGACTTTGCAGCGACAGCGAGATGGAGGGCAGCCACTGGGTGCCCAGGCTTGCCATTTGACCACCAACAGTGACCAACCGCGCCAACTCCGTCATCGAAGGCGCCATGCAGCCCTCTGCCGAAATAGCTTTCACCCGGCCATCGGGGCCATAGGCAAATGACAGCTCCGCAGTGGTCATCAGGCTGGACGGACTGGTAGGCAAGTCTCCGTATTCGGACTGGGCCGAGACCACCTGCCGCGTTAACAGCACCGGGTCGGACAAATCCAGCTCCACCTCTGGCAACGCCAGGTTACCGACATCAACACCGGCATACCCTCCCGCAGACGCGGCATCGTCCACAATAGCGACAACGTCTGGCGCATTCCGGGCAAGTGACAGCCCCAGCAGGTAAACCGCTTGCCGGCTCAGGAGCCGCTCGGTTCCATCGGCGCCGCTGGCCGCCAGCTCCTCGCTGTACGGCACAGGAAACTGACTTGCCATGAATCGGGCAAACGCCCGGGCATAAGCGTGGGCCCGCTGGTCCCCGGACTGTATGTAATCTGACAGCAGGTTCACGCTCGCCATGGAGGAGTCGACGCTTCCCGAAACCGCAGAGCCCTCGCCCGCCAGGCCGCGATAACGAGCCAGGGTGGTTAACGGCGTAACCTGCCGGACACCTGGTGGTGCAGACATCAGATAGGCTTTGTCGACAGGCCGATCACCATCGGGTAACTGCTCCACCGTCTTTCCCGGCAATGCCAGAGCGTGCAGGGAATAATCCCTGGGATCAATGTCGGGGGCTTCGCCAGGATCACGCACCAACGACTGAGTATCCAGCGAAAACACACCGTTAGCCCCGGACATCGCCGTGGGCTCCCCTTCCCGCAGGATCACTTCGGTGCCGGATTCCAACACGACGGTCAGGGGCCCCGGTGAGTATTGGCCGTCCCCGTCAATATCAAGCCATACCCTGGCGTTACGCAGGTATCCGTCGATCACTCTTCCAGTGTAAGGGGCGGGCTCACTGTAGTTAACGCCGTCGAAATCACGACCATCGATGGGCAGCTCATCAGACTTTTCGCCACAGCCGGCCATAGCCAGGGCAAACAGCGATACAGACAGAGGAAGAAGGCTTTTCATGGCAGCAACCGGTTATCCTTGTTGGAGGTTGTGCCGCTACTCTAGGGGATGTTGCAGAAGGGAACCTTGATAGGCTTGGCAATTTGTAAAGTTTGGTAACGAAAAGCTCCGGTACCTCACGATACCGGAGCCAGCCAGATCAGAATGAACGGGCAACAATTTCCTTCATGATTTCATTGGTACCGGCATAAATGCGCTGGGCACGGGAATCCGCCCAGGCCCGGGCAATCGGGTATTCCCACATGTAGCCGTAACCACCGTGCAACTGGACACACTCATCGATCACCTTGCACTGGATGTCAGTGGTCCATTGCTTCAGCATGGCCGCGGTCGGAATGTCGAGTTTCTTCTCCAGGTGCAGCTCCAGGCAGCGATCACAGAAAACCCGAGCAGCGGTGATTTCCGATTTCATTTCCGCCAGCTTGAAACGGGTGTTCTGGTATGCGATCACCGGCTTGGAGAACGCTTTACGCTCCTTGACGTAATCCAGAGTCCACTGCCAGGCGGCCTCGGCCGCAGCAACGGCAGTCAGTGCCACCTGCAGGCGCTCGGCAGGCAATTCCTGCATCAGTTGGAAGAATCCCTGACCTTCCATAGACCCCAGCAGGTTCCCCGCAGGCACTTTCACGTCCTGGAAGAACAGCTCCGAGGTATCCTGGGCTTTCATGCCGACCTTGTTCAGGTTCTGGCCTTTTTCGAAGCCTTCCCACGCGGTTTCGACGATCAGCAGGCTGGTGCCTTTGGCGCCTTCCTTGGGATCGGTCTTGGCTACGACAATAACCAGGTCAGCCATCTGGCCGTTGGTGATAAAGGTCTTGGAGCCGTTGAGAATATAGTGGTCGCCATCCTTGATCGCGGTGGTTCTTACGCCCTGAAGATCAGAACCGGCGCCGGGTTCGCTCATGGCAATGGCCCCGATCATCTCACCGGATGCCAGCTTGGGCAGGTACCGCTCCTTTTGTTCCTGGGAACCGTAATTAAGGATGTAAGGCGCGACAATGTCGGAATGCAGCCCCCATCCAATACCGGACAGGCCGGCATAGGAAATCTCTTCCATGATCACGGCGCTGTAACGGAAATCTGCGCCCACACCACCAAACTCTTCCGGCATGGTCGGACACAGGAAGCCCAACTCGCCGGCTTTGGTCCACAGTTCGCGGCTGACGTGCCCGTCTTTTTCCCATTGCTCATGGTAGGGAGCCGCTTCCTGCTCCAGGAATTTACGAACGGAATCGCGGAAGCCTTCGAGATCGGCATCAAAGAGTGTGCGTGGAATCATGGTAAACCTCGGTGAATGACCTGTGTTGTGGTTATCGTTCACCAAGTCTCTGCGCAGAGGCAGTTTCGCTCAATGGTGAAAACCATCAATCGGGCTGACCAAAACCATCGCCTAACCCTGGTCGCCGCGCTTTGCCTTAGCGCGCTCCTCGCCCCAGCGCGGCATCAGGTCCTGGGGAAGGCCGAGGTGATCGAGAATGCGGGCCACAATAAAATCAACCAGATCACTCACCGATTGCGGGCTGTGATAGAACCCGGGGCTGGCCGGCATGATGACCGCGCCCATTCGGGTCAGCCGCAACATGTTCTCCAGGTGTATCTCTGAGTATGGCGCTTCGCGGGGCACCAGGATCAGTTGTCGACGCTCTTTCAGGGCCACATCTCCGGCCCGCTCGATCAGGTTGTTGCTGGCGCCGGTGGCCAGTGCGGACAGGGTGCCGGTGCTGCAGGGACACACCACCAGTGGGGCCTTCTCACCAGAACCGGATGCGGGTGGCGCAAACCAGTCTTCCCGCCCGAATACCAGCACTTGACCAGGGCTCGCGCCAGAAAACTCTGTTAGCGTCTCTTGCATTGCCTGCGGGGAGCCCGGCAACTTCAATTCGGTTTCCGTGGCAATCACCACCTGTGCGGCACGGCTAATCATCACATTCACCGTGCAGCCAGCGGCCACCAGGCACTGCAGCAGCCGCAGGCCGTACTGGGCGCCGGATGCACCGGTAATCGCCAGGTTGATGGTTCGTGGTTGCACCGAAGATTCTGTCATACCGGGTATCTACGCTCGAGTTCGGCAATCAGTTTCTGGTGAATGCCACCAAAACCGCCATTGCTCATGATCACAATGTGGCAGGGACCGCTTACATTCGCCAGTGTCTGCTCGATCAGGGCGTCCACACTCGCTTCCACATAGTGCCGTACGGTTTCCCCCTCACCGCCCTTCCAGGCCTTCACCAGTGCGGGCAGCCACTCCAATTGATTCAGGTTGGCCCAGATCACATGATCAGCGGCGACGGCGCTCGGCAACAATGCCTGCTGGTGCACGCCCTGCTGCATGGTGTTCGAACGCGGTTCGATCAAGGCGATCACAGGTTCGTCACCCACCTTGTTACGCAATCCCTCCAGGGTGGTCGCGATCGCGGTCGGATGGTGGGCAAAGTCGTCATACACACTGACACCGTTGATCTCCGCCAGCAGTTCCATCCTCCGTTTCACCCCGGAAAAACGGCACAGCGCGGCAACAGCGTGGTCCGGTGTCACCCCCACATGGCGTGCGGCGGCAATGGCGGCCAGGGCATTGCGAACGTTGTGCAGTCCGGTCTGGGCCCAGGTCACCGTGGCCACTGGCTGCTCGTGGTGAACCACCATAAAACGGCTGCCGTCCTCCGACAGCAACTCCGCACGCCAATCCGTCGTGTACGCCACTTCACTGCCTATAGCCGTGGTTTGCACCCCGCTCCAGCACCCCATCTCCAGAGCCCGGTCCAGGTGCAAGTCGTTCGCCGGACGAATGATCTGGCCGCTGGAGGGCACGGTGCGAACCAGATGGTGGAATTGGCGTTCAATGGCCTCGACATTGTCGAAGATATCAGCGTGATCGAATTCCAGGTTGTTCATGATCAGGGTGTGAGGGCGATAATGAACAAACTTCGAACGCTTGTCGAAAAACGCGCTGTCGTACTCATCAGCCTCTATCACGAAAAAGTCACTGGAACCAAGACGTGCAGATACAGGAAAATCCTTCGGCACACCACCAACCAGATAGCCCGCATCAAAGCCAGCCTGCTCGAGAATCCACAGCAGCATGGACGTAGTAGTGGTCTTGCCATGGGTTCCGGCCACAGCCAGCACCCAGCGATGGCGCAATACTTCCCGCGCCAGCCATTCGGGGCCGGACATGTAATCAATATTGCGGTTGAGGACTGCTTCCACCTCTGGGTTGCCCCGGGACATGGCATTACCGATAAGCACCAGGTCCGGCTTGGGCTCCAGGTTCTCTGCGCGATACCCTTCCATCAGACCAATACCCTGGGCTTCCAGCTGAGTGCTCATTGGTGGATACACCCCCTGGTCCGACCCCGTCACCGTGTGACCCAGCTCCCGGGCCAACACCGCAAGGCTGCCCATGAATGTGCCACAAATTCCCAGGATATGAATATGCATGACCGGTCTGACCTCTCGATTGGCCCTGAATGAAACGTGCCAAGCCTCCCGTATACGCCGCGGGCCGTCAAGTTGTTATCCGCAATCCTGCTCATGAAAAAAACCGGGATTTGGCGTATCATCTGCGGCATTTACTGAACCAGCAGGAGGCTCCAGCCCGAGATGGCCACCAAGAATGCTTTTTACGCTCAATCCGGCGGTGTGACCGCAGTCATTAACGCCAGCGCCTGCGGGGTTATCCAGACCGCCCGCAAGTACCCCGAACGCATCGGCAAGGTCTACGCCGGCCGCAACGGCATCATTGGCGCACTCAAGGAAGAGCTGATTGATACCAGCCTGGAAAGCGATGACGCCATTCAGGCACTGATCCACACCCCCGGCGGCGCCTTCGGGTCGTGCCGTCACAAGCTCAAGAACATTTCCGAGAACAAGCGTGAATACGAGCGCCTGATCGAAGTGTTCCGCGCCCATGACATTGGTTACTTCTTCTACAATGGCGGCGGTGATTCTCAGGATACGGCCTATAAGGTATCCCAGCTGGCCGAGAAAATGGGCTATCCGATTACCTGCATTGGCGTGCCCAAGACCGTGGATAACGACCTGCCCTTCACCGACTGCTGCCCCGGCTTTGGCTCCGTGGCCAAGTACATTGCCACCTCGACCCTGGAAGCCGGACTCGACATCAAGTCCATGTGTGAAACCTCCACCAAGGTGTTCATTCTTGAGGTCATGGGTCGCCACGCCGGCTGGATTGCCGCCGCGGGTGGCCTGGCCGGTGAGAGCGAAGACCAGCCGCCTCACATCATCCTGTTCCCGGAGATGCCGTTCGACCGCGAAGCCTTCCTGGCGCGGGTGGAATTCTGTGTGAAGGAGTACGGGTACTGTGTGGTCGTGGCCTCTGAGGGCGCCCAGTACGAAGACGGCCGCTTCCTCGCCGATGCCGGCGCCAAGGATGCCTTTGGCCACACCCAGCTCGGCGGCGTTGCACCGGCGCTGGCCAATATGGTCAAGCAGGCACTGGGTTACAAGTATCACTGGGCCGTGGCGGATTACCTGCAGCGCAGTGCACGCCACATTGCCTCCGCGACTGATGTTGAGCAAGCCTATGCTGTCGGCAAGGCGGCGGTTGAAATGGCAATGGAAGGCAAGCAGGCGCTGATGCCGACGATTGTCCGCGAACAATCCAAACCGTATCGCTGGCACATCGGCGAAGCACCACTGAGTGAAGTGGCGAACCAGGAAAAGAAAATGCCCATCCATTACATTTCGGATGATGGTTTTCACATCACCCAGGATTGCCGTGACTACCTGGAGCCACTGATTCACGGTGAGAGCTTCCCGCCGTTCGACAATGGCCTGCCGCGAGTGGCCAAACTGCAAAACAAGCTGGTGGAAAAAAAGCTGAAGACCGACTTCCAGCTCTGATTCCTGGCCCTGAAGCCAAAAAGGCGCTTGCGGCATAACCGCAAGCGCCTTTTTTATTTCACCGTACCGGTGATCAGTTTGCCCTGGCCTCCTGCGCACTCAGGTAACGGACAAACTCGTCGGAACCACCAATGTAGTGCTCGCCAGCCAGGATCTGGGGCACTGTATGCACCGGCCTACCGATCTTGTCGGCAATGTCCGCCTTGGACATGCCTTCCTCAATCATGTCGATATAGGTGAAAGGGATGCCCTTCACCTCACACAGCCGCTTTGCACGAACACAGAAACCGCAGGACGAGCGGCCGTAAATGGTCACATGCTCCATATTTTGCTCCTTAACCTAAAGATCAGGCGGGGGTCACGCCTTCAATAAAAACTTGGCGACATGATGTCATGTCGCCGTAAAAAAGAAAATTGATGGTTTGAATGGCCGTCATAGCACGAACCGATACACCGGTTAGTGACTGAATCCATTATCAAAATCCGATGGCTTCCTCAGGTTTTCAGGCGCCCCAGTTCGGAATCCAGTACCTCGACCTGATCATCCAGAGCCTCACCGCTACTGCGAACCCGCTGGGCAAGAAGCCTGAGGTCACTGGCGGCATCCCCGATTTTCGTCAGGTTCCGGTTGATCTCTTCACTGACAGAGCTCTGCTCTTCGGCCGCCGTTGCCACCTGTGTCACATGCTCCACAATGGTCCCGATACGCTCGACCACCGCCGCCAGGGAGTGATCCGCCTCACGGGTGCCATCCACTGCCGTCGTCGCACGGTCCACTCCGGAACGAATCACCGACACCGCCCCGTTCACATCGCTCTGCAGACCTTCGATCATCTCACTGATCTCGTCCGTGGATTGCCGGGTGCGGGATGCCAGAGTACGTACCTCGTCGGCCACCACAGCAAAGCCACGCCCCTGCTCACCGGCCCTGGCGGCCTCTATGGCAGCATTCAGCGCCAGCAGGTTAGTCTGCTCGGCAACGCCCCGAATTACCTCCAGAATACGATTAATGTCATCGCTACGGGTTGCCACTTGCGTAATGGCGGTACTCGCTTCATCCATATCAGCCGACAAGGCGCTGACACCGTCCACTGCCGCGGTGAGCGTATCCTGGGTGAACCGCACCCCATCCTGGGCCTGCCTCGCATTCTCGGCCGCCTCCCCGGCAAAGCCGGCTACCTCGCCTGCGGCCGCCGACATTTCGTTCATGGCAGTAACGACGCTGTCGATGTCCTGATGCTGGCGCTCGGTCTGTTCATCTGTCTCCCGTGCGATACCGCCAACATCCATCGCCTGCTGACGCACCTTGCCATTCACGCTCTTGAGATCATTGATCATACCCCGCAAACGAGCGAGAAACGCATTGAATCCACCTGCCAGTTCAATCAGTTCCGCGTGGGTATCAATGGACAGCTCGCTGGTAAGGTCCCCTTCCGCACTGGCAAGGTTCTTCATGCGGTCGCGGATCTCGTTCAGCGGCCGGGTCACCGAGCGAACCAGCATCACCAGAATCAGAATGGCAATGACAGACACCACGACGCCTACCATGGTCTGACGCGCTGCCGTGGTACCGACTTCATCAGACAACAGTGCCGTAATCTCAGACACGTCTGCCAAAGCGATATCCCGCGGCAACTCAATCAGCAGCGACCACTGCGTACCCGGCAAATCAATCTCCACCGGGTAAGATACGGCAAGAGTCTCGCCATCATCGTAGCTCTGTTTGCCCTGGTGCAGATTCGCAAACTCACTTGCCAGCTCGGGTAAAGCTTCGTTCAATGGTCGTCCCAGGTGATTATCGTAATGGCTGGATGCGGCGATCAGCCCCTTGTCACTCAACAATGTGACCCGTGATTTGCCATCGTACAGCTCGTTACTGACACTCCGAATGGTTTGCTGAAGCGTCGACAGATTGATATCAACCCCCACCACCCCGGCAAACTTGCCATCATCGAGCATCGGAACCACCAGGCTGGTCATTAACTCGGAATAGCCTTCTTCGATCTCGTATTCATAGGGCTCCATGATGCATGGCTGTTTACTGTCCCGCGAACACAGGTACCATTCCGCTTCACGAATACCGAACTCATTACGGTTATCCAGGTATTTGACAGCCGGGTCCTCGGTGCGACTGAAAATGACCTCTCCATCCGGTGAACGGTAGAAATAGATCTCCAGGGTACCCGCATCACTGCTGTGCTCTTCCACTCCGCCGGTGAAGTACCGGTCCTGCCCGTCGTAGGCATCCGGTTCAAACTGCGCGTACACCGAACTGAGGCTCTTTTGCTCCTCCAGCACCCTGCCAATGGTCTCCTGCAACGCGATTCGACTGATCCGGCCGGAACTGTCAGCCTGGATATTGCGGATAATCACATTGCGAACCACTTCCGGGGTACGATAGGCGGTCGCGAACTGGCCGCTGACCAATTCACCGTACTTGCCTGCGGTTGCACTCAGCCGTTCCATCACAATACCCTGAACGGTGTCCCGGGTTTCAGTGGTTATCCGCTCTTCCATATCTCCCAGTGACAACTGGGCTGTAACCACGATACTGCCACCCATAATCAGTAGCAGCGTAATCACCAGGGCGTAGAGTTTGAAACGTAGCGAAAGCTCTTTCATTGCAATGGAACCTGTTCGATTGCGGTGTTTAAAGCGAGGTAACAACTTGGCATACCTGACCCTGTTCCTGACTGCTTTTGCTGCAGCCACCCTGCTTCCGGCGTACTCTGAGGTCTTGCTGGGTGCAATGGTTACCCAAAGCTATTCCCTGTTCTGGCTCTGGTTCTGGGCAACGGCCGGGAACACACTGGGCTCGGTTGTTAATGGGGTTATCGGCCGGCAGGTGGATCGCTTTAAGGACAAACGCTGGTTTCCGGTAACAGAGCAGCAATTGCAGAAAGCACGGGACAGGTTTAACCGATACGGTCAGTGGTCATTACTATTGGGCTGGATGCCCCTGGGGGGCGACGCGCTCACACTTATTGGTGGGGTGATGCGCGTACCCTGGCTGAACTTCGTGGTGCTGGTCGCCATTGGCAAAGGCGTTCGTTACGGCTTCGTGCTTTGGCTGGTCCTTGAAACCGCAGGGGTACCCTCAGAATCAGTACCATCCCCGTAAAGGTAGGCGCGAAGCAGTTCCTCACCATTGAACTCGGCGTTCAGTACCGCAATAAAAGTGTACACCCCAATCAGTTTCCGGTTGAGGAACACAAATTCCTTTGGCGGCACCCTGAAATAACGGCTGATGGCAGACCTTGCCGCCTGACGGGCCACCCGCGATGGCAGATCACTCTGCTTCCAGCGATACTCGCCATTGGCATTCACGGCATAATCCGGCCATTGGCTCCGGTCCCGGGAAAGCGGTTCCAGCACTGACATACAGACGGCGCCAAACTTGTCGAGCACATCGTCTGGCCAGTCAGGACTCATGAAGCGTAGCTCCACGCCGCCCTCGACGACCGTCGGCAGGTCTCCTTCATAGGATGCCCGAATCATCTGAATAACCGGATCCAGGAAGGACGGCGAATAGGCCTGCACCGCGCCAAAATCGAGCAGCACGATCTGATCATAATCCCGGTCGGAGCCTTGCTCACCGGCGATGCGGATACGGTAGTTACCAAAGTTCGGATCGGTCTGGATTTCGCCCCAGACAAACAGTTCCCGGAAGAACAGCTCAAGAGCCGCCAGCCCCAGTTCCGAACGCCGCTCCAGGGACAGTTCCCGCACAGCCACGGAGCTGACTGAATGGCCATGTTCATAAGTGGAGGCAATCACATGAGCGGTGGAGAACTCCTCCAATACTCTGGGCACCACAAACCTCGGATCGGCCACCAGCATTTTGCGGAATTTTTCAGTGGTACGAGCTTCCAACCGGTAGTCCACTTCCCGGTGCATCATCTCCCGCACTTCTTCCAGCCAGTCGTTGAACTCCGGCCCGAAAGACACCAGGCGCGCAATTTTCAGGAGATGGGCCACCGCATTCAGATCACTGTCTACGGCATCCGCTACCCCCGGGTACTGAACCTTCAGAACCAGTTCAAGTCCATCGCTTTTGCGGCGGGCCCGGTGCACCTGCCCCAGTGACGCAGCCCCGATGGGTTCGGGATCAACATCCAGCTCCGCCAGCCTCTGAGTACCCAACTCTTCCTTCAACACCCGCTCAATGGCGGACCATTCGAGGGAGGTGGTCTGGTCTTCCAGGGTGTGTAACGCCTCGGTCACTTCTTCCGGCAGGAAGTGCTCCCCATAAAGGGCCATAACCTGACCAATCTTGACCACACTCCCCTTGAGCTTGCCCAGCTCATCCACCAGAAATTCAGCCTGGCTGGACAGCATGGCCCGGTGACGCTGATCCCGCTTTTCCCGACTACTGAACCAGTTCGTCGCCATATGTGACGCCATCCGCGTGCCCGCAAACAGCCCGGCCCTGGTCAGCGTCAAACGGCGTTCGAAGCTTCCGGTCTTGATACGTGAAACGGAGGTTCCTCGTTTTTTGGACACCATCAATCTTCCGTCCGGTTCAGTACATTTTAGCCGTTAGGCTACTTTGGCCATTATACGTATACGAGTCGCATCAACCCTCACTGATTCGCCAATCATTTGTTGGCCTTGCGGCCAATGCAAACTCCCCCTCCTGGCGTATGGCTAAAAACTTATTGCAACTCTTTACGTTTCTAAACACTCTGAAGCCCGGAACCCGTCTAGTATTGAACCGCGAACCTGACATAACAGACTCAACAATAACACCATAACAACAAGACCTTAAAATGACTCATGTAACCACAGATAAAGCGGATGCTGATCTGTCCCAGTACCGGGTGAAGGGCGAAATTCCCGTTCCCACGCTGATCGGATGGTTGACGCTTGCTGCCGTTCCTTTACTTGTTTTCTTTGCGTACCGCTCATCCCTGCGCGAGGATCTCACTCCTGCCATCGTACTGGTCCTTTTCGCGGGACTTCTGGCGATCAATGGCATTGCCTATCTGGTTAGCCACAACAGCACCCTGCAACGCAGGGGCTTCATTACCCTCATCACGGCGCTGTTCACCTATATGGCGGTGCAGGCTGTGGAGGATGGTTCCGCCATCATCTGGCTGTTTGCCTACCCCCCGGTCGTGTTCTATATCAGCCAGTCCCGGGTCGGAGTCATTGCCTGTAGCGGCGGGCTCCTTGGTGTGGCTGTGTTATTCAGCCCGATTGGAGACCAGCTGTTTGAGACGCCGTACACGGCCAGCTTTCGGCTCACCATGATGGCCGTATTCGCTTTTGAAATATCCACCTGTTATGTCCTGGACCAGAGCCGACGCCGCAGTAAGCTGGGGCTCCTGAAACTTGCCCAGGAATTCGAGTTTGCCGCGAAGCACGATGCCCTCACCGGTCTCGCCAATCGCCGGGAAGCGCTGGCGCAACTTGAAAGCGAATACCAGCGCTATCTGCGCAACTCGAGGCTGTTCTCAGTACTGCTGATGGACATCGACCTGTTCAAGAATGTTAACGATAACCATGGCCATCACATTGGCGATGAAATGATCAAGCTGGTGGCTTCGACACTGAGTGAGCAATGCCGAAAAGTCGATACCCTGGCACGTTGGGGTGGAGAGGAATACCTGGTATTGCTGCCGGAAACCAACACCGAAGAAGCGGTAAAGACCGCCAACCGGATACGCGAAGCGGTCAGCCGAAAATCCGTGAACGCAGAAGGCCATGCCATCAATGCCACCATCAGTGTCGGGGTGGCAACCATCCGGAATGCCGAGTCCGTGGACCGACTGTTGCAAAGAGCCGACGAAGGTCTCTACCGCGCGAAAACCCTGGGGCGTAACACAGTTTGCGATTTCGATGGGCAGTTCACTGCCTAGACAGGCGTTGCGACCTTACCAACCGGAACGATACTCAACCTGGTCATGGCCAAGCCCCGTGACCAGCTCGTCCGCCAACCTGGTGGAAAAGTCCGCCACCGTGGCACCGCTGACAAAGTCACTGATTTGGCACATGGCCATCCCCGCATAACCACAGGGATTGATGCGGCGAAATGGTTCCATGTCCATGTTCACGTTCAATGCCAGCCCATGGAATGAGCAGCCACGGCGGACACGCAGACCCAGTGAGGCTATTTTGGCATCCCCCACGTAAACTCCGGGAGCATCCGGCCTCGGGGCCGCCTTGATGCCGGAGTCGGCCAGCACCCGAACGATTGCCTGCTCAATCTGATCCACCAGTGTCCGCACACCCAGCTTGGCCCGTGGCAGGTTGATCAACAGATAAACCACCAACTGGCCAGGGCCGTGATAGGTCACCTGCCCGCCCCGGTCCACCTGGATAACGGGAATATCCCCCGGCGCCAGAATGTGTTCCGCCTTCCCTGCCTGGCCCTGGGTATAGACCCGGGGGTGCTCCAGACACCACAGCTCATCCGCCACAGTGTCGTCACGTTCCGCGGTGAAGGCTTTCATCGCTTCCCAGGTTTCCAGGTATGGCTGCTCTCCCAACGAGCGTACGATCAGTTGCGTCATCGGCTCACAGCACCATATGCACCCGGCCACTGGCCTTCAGGTCTTCAAACAGGGCTTTGAGCTGGGCTTCTCCGGTGGCCACGATCTTCAGCTGTACCGATGAAAAACGGCCACCGCTGCTCTCATTGACGGACACATCGTCCTCACTGATGCCCGGCGCATGCTGCTCCACGACATCAACCACGAATTCGGTGAAATCCGGCGCCGAATTGCCAATCACTTTGATGACATAGTCACAGGGAAACTCGATTTTAGGTGCTTTCGGCTCACTCATGCCGGCTTACTCCCGAAGACATCAGGGGTCTTCACTAGAACAACTGAACAAAAAAGAGCTTGATGGCATCCCACAGGCGCTTGAATAGCCCACCTTCAGGCACGTCGCTGAGTGCCAGTACCGGCTGATCCACAATGACGTCATCGCCCAGTTTGACCTTCACACGACCAAGCTCATCCCCCACCTTGATGGGTGCTTTAATAACGGAATCAAGGTCCACGGTCGATTCCAGTGAATCGCGGGAACCGCGGGGAATGGTGACATTAACCTCTTCAGTGACACCAACCGACAGCTCATCATCACGACCGCCCCAGATCCGTGCCTTGATCAGTTCCTGACCGGCGCCAAACAGTTTCTCGCTTTCATAGTAACGGAAACCATAGTTCAGCATCTTCTGGACTTCCTGGGCCCGGGCCCCTGTGCTGTCAGTCCCCATCACCACGGCAATCAGCCGGGTGCCATTGCGCTTGGCAGAGGCCACCAGACAGTATCCGGCCTCTTCAGTATGGCCGGTTTTAAGGCCATCGACGCTGTCATCACGCCAAAGCAGACTGTTGCGATTGGGTTGGCGAATATTGTTGTAGGTAAAATGCTTTTCAGCGTACAACGGGTAGTTCTCGGGGTAATCGTTGATGATCGCCATCGCCAGCAGTGCCAGATCATAGGCGGTGGAGAAGTGGTCCGGCGATGGCAGGCCGGTGGCATTCTCGAAATTGGTATCGTTCATACCCAGCAACTGGGCCTGCTGATTCATGATATCGACAAAGGCCCCTTCACTGCCGGCAACGAACTCCGCCAGGGCTACCGATGCGTCATTTCCGGACTGGATAATCACGCCCTTGAGCAGATCTTCAACAGAAACTTCCGTTCCTTCCTGGACAAAGGTACGGGAGCCTTCCGTACGCCAGGCATTGACACTGATCGGCACCATGTCCGACATGGAAAGACGGCTCTCGTCCAGCTCCCGCTCAACGATATAGGCTGTCATCATTTTGGTCAGACTTGCCGGCGGCAAACGTTCATTGCTGTTCTCATCCATGATTACCCGACCACTGAGGGGGTCCATCAGGATATAGGAACTCGCCGCCACTTGCGGAGGGGAAGGAATCAGTACCGTCTGGGCATTGGCCGATCCTATTGGGATCAACACCAGCAGCAATAGAGCGGTTAGAGCGCGGAAAACAGGATTAGTCACCATGGGTCCATTCATTCGTCGTTAAGTGTATTGATTCTTTTTAGTGGGAATCGGTCAGCAGTATGGTCTGGCCAAATCCCCGGTTTTCAAGCCTCGCCTGGGCTTTTCGGGCTTCATCCGGATTGCTGAAGGGGCCAACCTGCACCCGGTGGAAACGTCCGGATGCCGTGTCCACCGCCCTTACCCGCATCGGGTTCTCAATCACACCTCTGGCCCTGGCCAACAGAACCTCTGCCGGATTACGGCTACTGAATGAGCCCAGTTGCACAAACAGTGCCGTGGGCCCGCTATTTACCTCAGCAATATCCGCCATCTTTTCAACCGGAATCGGCTCCCCGCCGCCGGCATACGGCCGACCGGCCAGGGTCATGGTACCGTCTTGCTTTACCGTTATGGCGGCAACTTCCACCCGGGCGGTACCTCTGCCCTGATAACCCAGCTTCTTAGCCGCCGCGTAGGAAAGGTCGATCAGCCGGTCACCGTGGAAAGGGCCCCGATCATTCACCCGCACAATGACTGAACGGCCATTGTCGAGATTCGTGACCCGAGCATAACCCGGTATTCTCAGGCTCTTGTGCGCCGCTGACATTTCATACATATCAAAAACCTCGCCATTGGAGGTTTTATGACCATGGAATTTCTCGCCGTACCAGCTCGCGGTGCCCCGCTCAACGTAGCCATCATTACTGGCCATCACCGTGTATTGCTTGCCCCACACGGTATAGGGGGACTTGTTTCCAGCAGACCGGGGCGCTTCATAACGCGGCCGGGCATCCCCAAGCCCCGACACGTCAAAATCCCCCTCGGGAGCACGATCCTGTGAAATCGTATACCGGGACGAATGATCCGTCTCCGGCGTCGGCGAGGAGGCACACCCGGATACAACGAATGCTGTGACGATGATTACCAGCAACGAGAGTGGAAAATGGTTCACCACCGGTCAGGATTCCTGTGTTTGTTTAACTCATCGGCCAACTGTAAAACCGCCATGGCGTATAGATGGCTATGATTGTAACGGGTTATCACATAAAAGTTATGGTAAGTCAGCCATAATTCGGGGCCTTCACGGCCTTGCAACAGGATTGCCCGGGCTGGAGCATCGTCACTGGGCATCAACACAGGCTCCAACCCTGCCGTGCGATAGTCGGTGACCGTCAGCTTCGGCTTCAGTCCCGGGGTCAACAAGGGACTATCCACCGGCAGGTGACCGCCCAGGGGCTCGGCAATGGACTCCCCCCCGCGCCAGTGATGCGCACTGAAATAATTGGCGACACTGCCTATGGCGTCGACGGGGTTGGTCAGAATATCAGCGATACCATCACCGTCAAAGTCGATGGCAAAGTGGCGGTAACTGCTGGCAATAAACTGGCCGTAGCCCATGGCGCCGGCATAGGACCCTTTGATATCCAGAGGATCAAATCCCTGCTCCCGGGTCATCAGCAGATACTGGACCAGCTCACTGCGGAAAAAGCGGCTACGAGGGGGGTAATCAAAAGCCAGGGTCGCCAGGGCATCCATCACCCGGTAGTTGCCCGTGTACTTACCGTACCAGGTTTCCACCCCAATGATCGCTGCGATCACCGTCGCGGGAACGCCAAATTCGGACTCCGCCCGGGCAAAGGCCCCATCGTGCTCCTTGAGAAACTTCAGGCCACGCTCAACCCTTTCAGGCTTGATAAAAATCTTCCGATACTCCTGCCAGGTCAGGGTTTTCTCGGCGGGGCGGCTGATGGACTCCAGTATTCTGTCGATCCGGGTCGCGTCTGCCAGCAGAGCTTCCAGCCTTTCCTGATCATACCCATGCTTCGTTACCATCTCCTCGATCAGAGCCCTGCCTTGCGGCGTGGCATCGTAACCCTGGGCAAAAGCAAGCGAGGTGAACATCACAAACAGGAGGGGTGCAAAGCGGAAAAAAACTGGGAGACGGACAGCTGTCATTACTTACCTGTAAATTGATGGCCGGGCCTGGCGGTCATGGGATACGGCAACGCCGGACCGTGGGTCTTTGCCGGCTCACTAAAAACCGAAGCTACATTACCACGGAGCACCAGCGGTGAACCATTACCCGCTGTCCATGGTCAGGCGCTGATCATTCGCCTGTGAGTATGAATGGACATCAGCACACCAAAGGCCGCCATCAGGGTGACGCTCGATGTTCCCCCGTAGCTGACAAGCGGAAGCGGAACCCCCACCACTGGCAATAACCCGCTGACCATTCCCACATTGACGAAAATATAAATAAAGAAGGTCATGGTCAGTGCTCCTGCGAGCAACCGGCTGAATGAATCCTGGGCAGTGGCGGCAATGTACAGGCACCGGAGGATGATGAGCAGGTAGACCGCCATCAAAATCAACATACCGATGAAACCAAACTCCTCGGCCAGCACCGCCACAATAAAGTCTGTGTGGCTTTCCGGCAGGAATTCGAGATGAGACTGTGTGCCCTGGAGCCAGCCCTTGCCATCCAGGCCACCGGAGCCAATAGCGGTTTTCGACTGGATGATGTTCCAGCCCGCCCCCAGGGGATCGCTTTGCGGGTCCAGCAGAGTCAGCACCCGCTGCTTCTGATAGTCCCGCATCACAAAAAACCACATCAGCGGCGCGGAGACCGATACCAGGGCGGCAAACGCGGCGATCAATCGCCAGCTCATACCTGCAAAGAAAACAACGAAAATACCCGCGGCACCGACCAACAGAGAGGTCCCCAGGTCTGGCTGAAGGATAATCATCGACATCGGGGCAAGTACGAGAACCACAGCAACAGCAACCCGCGAGAATGTCGGCGGCAAAAAATGACGGGACAGGTACCAGGCTGTCATCATCGGCACCACCAGCTTCATCAGCTCCGAGGGCTGGAACCGCGGCAGCCCCGGAATGGCGAGCCAGCGCTGGGCGCCCTTGGCACCGACACCAACCAATAAAACTGCGGCCAGACCGGCCACTCCGGCCAGGTAAAGCCAGGGGGCCCAGCGCCGGAAGACAGCGGGGTCCAACTGGGCAAACACCAGCATGACCACCAGTGCGACGCCCATGCGAATTCCCTGCGCCTTGACTACTTCGATGTTACGGTCAGCGCCACTGTAGAGAACCACCAGGCCGCCGCCAACTAACAGCAGTAGCAAGGTCAACAGGATCGGGTCGATATGGAACACAGACCACAGACTACGCGGTCTCGACAGGGGATGATCAGCCGTATTCAGTCCTTTGCCCAGTATCATTCCGTGCCCCCGGATTCGGTCCCGCTCACCAGTGCCTCTTCCTCACCCGGGAAGCCCAGCAACCACGCATCAAACATCTCCCTGGCCACCGGCGCGGCGGTGCTGCTGCCACCGCCGCCATTTTCAACGATGATGGCGACGGCAATCTGCGGATCGTCAACCGGAGCAAACCCCACAAACAGCGCATGGTCGCGCAACCGTTCACGGACATCCTCTTCCTCGTACTCTTCATCTTCCGCGAGACTGAATACCTGCGCTGTTCCGGTCTTCCCCGCCATGCGATAAGGCGCCCCGCGGGCTGATCCACGCGCGGTGCCTTTGGTTCCGTGCATGACTTCCGCCATGGCATCGACCACGAATTCCCAGTCATCCGGGTTCTTCAGCTCCAGGGGCGCATGATCCCCCGGCGGAAGGAACTCTTCAGTGGAACGATCACCCTTGATGCTTTTGAGCAGCCTCGGTTCGAGCCAGCGGCCCCGATTGGCAATCAGCGACGTCGCCGTCGCCAGTTGCAACGGGGTCGCCAGCATAAAGCCCTGCCCGATTCCCATATTGACCGAGTCCCCCGGATACCAGGGTTCGTTCCGCACCGCCCTCTTCCAGTCACGGGAAGGTAACAAGCCACTCATGGCGCCGGAGACGTCAAGTGCCGCATCTTCACCAAAACCGAATTTGGACAGGTATTCGTACATGGTGTCTACACCCATTTCCACCGCAATTTCATAGAAATAGATGTCACAGGATTGGGCTACGGCATCGGTCAGGTCCACCCAGCCGTGACCGCCTCGCTTCCAGTCGCGGTAACGTCGTCCGCCCGTATTCAACTGGAAGTAACCGGGATCCCATATGGTTTTTTCTCTTGTCGTTGCACCGCTGTCCAGTGCAGCCACTGCCAGCATGGGCTTCATGGTGGAGCCCGGCGGGTATTGACCACGCAACGCACGATTGAACAGAGGCTTGTCTATATCGGTGCTCAAGGCACGGTAGTCCTCGACGCTGATCCCCGTCACAAACTGGTTGGTATCAAAGCCCGGCACACTGGCAAGTGCCAGCAGGCCACCGGTTTTCGGCTCAATCGCAACGATCGCGCCACGCCGGCCATCAAGCAGCTGGTGGGCAAGCCGCTGCAACCTCAGATCAAGGTGTAACTGAATGTCTTCCCCGGGAACAGGGTTCTGGCGCTCCAGCACCCTCAGGGTTCGCCCACGCGCATTGGTTTCCACGTGCTGGTACCCCACCTGACCGTGTAGCAGGGCCTCATAAAAGCGTTCAATACCGGACTTGCCAATGTAGTTGGTGCCAGCGTAGTTAACCGGATCAATTCGCTGCAGCTCTTCCCGGTTTATTCGGCCAACAAATCCCAGGGCGTGAGCTGTCAGTTCGCTGTGGGGGTAATAGCGAACAAGCTCCGCCGATACCTCAACGCCGGGCAGTTCATGGCGATGAACCGCAAGGCTGGCAATTTCTTCTTCATTAAGGTCATAACGGAGCGGAATTGGCTGGAACGGCCGCCGGGGTTCCCGCAGACGGCGCTGGAATCGCTCCATGTCTTCTTTGGAAATATCCAGAAGGCCCCCAAGCTTGGCCAGAGTCTCGTCCATGCCGTCAACACGCTCGGGCACAAGGGTAACCCCGAACACCGGTCGGTTTTCTGCCAGCAATTCATCGTTACGATCATAGACAAGCCCCCGGGGCGGGGCGACCGACTGAACCTGGACCCGGTTCTTGTCGGAAAGTGTGGTGTATACGTCGTGCTCAACGATCTGCAATTGATACATTCTGGCGACCAATAGCCCCAGCATAACCAGCACAACGAATACCATGACCATCGTCCGCCTCTGAAAAAGGCGACGCTCGGCGGCCACGTCTTTGAATTCTCCCCAGGGCATGATGCGTCCTAAGCCCGATGGTACGGATGGTTACGGGTAATCGACCAGGCACGATACAACTGCTCAGCCAACAGAATTCTCACCAGAGGATGAGGGAGCGTCAGGGGGGAGAGGGACCAGAGCTGGTCTGCCCGCTGTCGGCAGGCGTCGGCAAGACCATCCGGCCCCCCGACCAGGAAGCTGACATCGCGACCGTCCTGCTGCCAGTTCTCCAGTTGGTTGGCAAGCTTCTCTGTCGACCATGGGCGACCACCCACTTCCAGGGCGACCACACGATCTCTCGGGCCAGCGGCTGACAGAATCGAATCGCTTTCTTTTTGCATCAGCCGGGCAATGTCCGGATTCTTGCCCCGATGAGCCATTGGAATTTCTACCAGTTCCAGTGGCAGCTCCGGCGGCATTCGGCGGGCGTAATCAGTGTATCCCAGGCTGACCCAGTCGGGCATCTTCTGCCCCACACAGATCAGACGTAATCGCATGGTTATTCGCTACCCGCAACACCCAGATCAGGAGCATCGCGCCACAGGCGCTCAAGATCATAGAATTCACGGGTGGCCGGCATCATCACGTGGACCACAACATCTCCCAGATCGACAAGGATCCAGTCACTGACATTGTTTCCTTCCACGTTGCTGGCACGAACCCCCTGTTCTTTGGCTTCCGCGATCACGGAATCCGCCAGCGATTTCAAATGACGGTTGGATGTCCCCGATGCCAGCACCATGTAATCGGTCACGCTGGTGCGGTCCCTGACATCTATCACACTCACATCCTGTGCTTTTACTTCTCCAAGTGCACTTATCACCAGATCTTTCAGTTGCTCTGCCTGCATAATCACCCTGCTGGAAGGATGGCGGCGACGGCGGCCATCCAAAAATGTTGTTCAGTTGCGATTGTAGCACTAAAAGTTCCCGTCGGGGCAGGCGCCGTAAAGCCCGAGACAACGAATTTCCCGCCAGACCGGATCCGGAAGGAGATATCGGGGCGACCGCCCGGACCGGATGCGCTCACGAATACCGGTGGCGGAAATGTCCAGAAGTGGCGGATTCAGCTCCAAAAAGTACCCGCAGGGGGCTCTATGAAGCTGATCGGCAGCTGACACTCCATGGTCTCGCAGTAATTTCGCTGGCACCCCTTCTGGGTCCAGCTCCGGACCAGGACGTTTCACAACCACCACATGAGCCAGTTGCGGAATCCGTTGCCAATCGCGCCACCGGTCAAACCCGGCGAAAGCATCCGTGCCCACCACCATGACCAAGGGTTCCTGCGCCCCCAGCTCCTCACGTAACTGACGAAGGGTATCGGCAGTAAAGGAAGCCCCTTGCCGCGTCAGCTCACGATCATCCACAACCAGCCCGGCCTCATCGGCAATCGCCAGCTGCAACAGCTTCAGGCGCTGCGCACTGCTGGCGCTGGTTGACCCGCGATGAGGCGGAATATGGCACGGCACCAGTGAAATCTCCGACACGCCCAGACATTCCCTCAGCTCGATGGCAAGCCTGAGATGGCCGTGGTGTACCGGATCAAACGTACCGCCGTAGATAACATGCATAAGCAATCAGGTCCGGACGTGGCCGTCACCGAACACCACATATTTCTGCGATGTCAGCCCTTCCAGTCCCACGGGTCCCCGCGCATGGATCTTGTCAGTGGAGATACCGATTTCGGCCCCCAGACCATACTCAAAGCCATCGGCAAAGCGAGTGGAAGCATTGACCATGACGGAACTCGAATCCACTTCGGTGATGAAGCGTCGCGCTCGAGTGTAATTTTCCGTGATAATGCTGTCGGTGTGCTGCGAACTGTACCGATTGATATGGTCAATGGCCCCGTCCAGGCCATCCACGACCCTGATCGCCAGGATCGGAGCCAGATACTCTTCCTCCCAGTCGGCCTCGGTCGCAGCTGTCACAGAGGGCAGCACAGCGCTTGTGCGTTCACAACCCCGCAGCTCAACGCCCTTCTCTGTAAAGGCATCCGCCAACAGGGGCATGATATCCTCGGCGATCTCGGCATCCACCAGCAACGTTTCCATGGTGTTGCAGGTGCCGTACCGATGAGTTTTCGCGTTCACCGCCACCTTCAGGGCCTTCTCCGGGTCCGCGTGGCTGTCAATATAGACATGGCAGACTCCGTCCAGATGCTTGATGACCGGCACCCGGGCATCACGGCTGATCCGTTCGATCAGTCCCTTGCCACCCCGGGGCACGATGACATCCACATAGGCGGGCATGGTAATCAGCTCACCCACCGCCGCACGGTCTGTGGTCTTGATCACCTGCACCGAGGTTTCAGGCAATCCGGCTTCAGCCAGGCCCCTGGCGAGGCAACTGGCGATGGCCTGATTAGAATGTATGGATTCGGATCCGCCACGGAGAATGGTGGCGTTCCCGGATTTCAGGCACAGGCTCGCGGCTTCCACTGTCACATTGGGCCGGGATTCGTAGATAATGCCAATCACGCCCAGTGGGACCCGCATTTTGCCAACCTGGATCCCTGAGGGTCGGTAGGTCATATCGGTAATCGCGCCAATCGGGTCCGGTAACGAAGCAACCTGCCTGAGCCCCTCAATCATGGTGTCGATTCGCTGCGGTGTCAGCTCCAGACGGTCCAACATCGCGGCGTCCAGCCCGTTTTCACGCCCCTGAGACAGATCCCGGGCATTGGCCTCCACCAGTTCGCTACGGGAAGCATCCAGCGCCTCTGCGGTTGCCAACAGGGCCTGGTTCCGCACCGCCGTGGTCGCGCGAGCCACCGCCGTGGCCGCGGAACGTGCCTGCTGACCCACTTCGGCCATGTACGCTGCAATATCCATTCGATTACCTTTGGTTTTAATAGCTGATTTCACAAATAAGACGGTAACTTTACCTTTCCCGATTCAAGTACGCATCCCAAACGATTATTATACCGCTGCCGACCAGCCTGATCGGTATTGAATGACAGACGGTGGACGCAACCTGCGTTATGCTGACACAAACGGATGTCCGGGAGAGGATGGATACTATGGCCCAGATGGCCGAAAAATTCCTGTTAAGTCGCCTGTCGAGAGCTGGCTTCATCGCACTGATTGCCATCGCTGTGCTCTCTGCCATATTCGGCGAACACCTCACGACAATTACCGCTCTGATGGCAGCAGCCCTGATCTTTACCGGGAGCACCTTTCATACTCAGCGGTCCCGCGCACCCTGGCCAATGATCAACCGCCTGATTCTGGGCGCCTTCCTGATCCTCCTGGCCGGTAGCCTGTGGACCGGGCCCAGGAGCCTGGTCCACTGGCTGTACATAGCACCATTACTGGCATTTGCACTGCTGCCCGTCTCCCTGGCCATTCTAACAACTCTGGCCTGCGCCTTCCTGGCCATGGCGTCAACCTACTGGTCGACCGGGCTACCGGAGCGTCACCAGATGATCAGTGCCTTTCTACTCACTATCATGCTGTCCGCGGTCCTGGTCTTTCTGCGCGAATACAAGTCCCGGCAGCTGGCCCCTTTACGTCGCACCGACGAACTCACTCAGGCCGCCAGCCGGGATTACCTGTCCGCCGACCTGCACAAGGAAATCCAGCGCAGTGAACGGGAAGGCACGGACATGTCCATTATCATGCTCGGCCTGGACACCCATTTGAGCGATACCGATCCCGATGCCGACATTCGCTCCATCCTGCCCCGTATTGGCCGCTACCTGCATTCGCAATTGCGGGACTTTGACGCCTATTACCGGGTAGCTGATCTGCAATTCCTGATTATCCTGCCCGGCATATCCACCTCCAACGCCACCAGCCGGGCAGAGACCATCCGCAAGGGCCTTCGGGGATTGCTGGTTTCCCACGGACTGGAATTAACCGTCAGCGCGGGCATCGCCGGCCTTAATATCGGAGACGACGCAGACAGCCTGCAACAGTCCGCGGCCAACGCCTTGCGCCGGGCACAGCAACAGGGAGGCAACCGCACCCAGTCCTACAGCACCTGGTCGCATTCCTCACCACCTACCAGGGAAGCCGATGTCGAGGGCCCCATTGCATGACTGAAACACGCCTGAGAACCTACACTCATCTGGCCGGTTATTGTCTGGCGGCCCTGTTTATTGCCAGCCTCGCCCTCCAGAATCTGCGCTATGGGTTCTATGACCTTTTCTACCTGGCTGCCGGCATGACCCTGCTGACTCTGGCCGGCGCGGGCTACACCTTCGTGTGTCGCCGCCAACAGTTATCGGCGCCGGGGCACCTGATGATCCTGACCGCCCTGAATGTCGGGCTGATTGCAGCCATGTACACGCTGGACACCTCGGGAATCAGTCACTGGAGCATGCCACTTATCCTGCTCAATCTGCTGATCCTGCCACTGCGTCAGGGGCTCATCCTGTCCTTATTCCTGTTCCTGGCCCTGGCATTCTTCCTGATTTTTCGCCATCCGCTGCAGGAAACCACCACCATACTGACGGGCGCCATGGCACTCATCGCAATCGGGGCCTTGTATATATGGCACTACAATCATATGGCGCAATCGGCGGAAGATCTGGCGATAACCGACCCCGTGACCGGCGCCCACAATGCACGCTTCCTGGACGAAACGTTGCAGAAGGAAATTAGCCGCGCCATTGCCACCGGCCACTCACTGTCGATCATCAAACTGGCAATTGATTACGCCGATGAGGCAGAAGATCTGCATGGAAAAAATGGCATCCAGACACTTTTCCGGGAGATCACCCAACACCTCTTCGGAGTCATTCGCGCAGGGGACACGCTTTACACCCTGAAGGAATCCGAGTTTTTCCTGATTCTCCCCTTTACCCCCGAAGAGGGGGTGCGGGTGATTGCCGAGCGCATTCGCAGGACTATCGCCGAGCACAACTGGGCCGTGGTCGGCAAAGCAACCGTGAGCCTGGGCTGTACCACTCGTGGCTCCGGCGATACACGCACGGATGCCCTCAGGAAACGCGCCCACCTTGCCCTGGAGGAGGCCCGCAAGCACGGGGCTGATTCCATCTGGTTTCTGCCAGGAGATGCCACCGGGTCATGAGCGGTGACTGGCTTTCCTCCCTCTCCGCCTGGTTAATCAACCACTCCGAGTGGCTTGCCCTGGCAATTTTCGGAACCGCGTTTGTCGAATCCCTGGCCATTGCCGGCATACTGATACCGGGCGTGGCTATTATGTTCGCCGCAGCCGCCCTGGCCGGACAAATCTCCATGCCACTGTCGGAGGTCTTACTCTGGGCGGCGTTGGGCGCCATTGCAGGTGACGGCATCAGTTTCGCACTGGGACGCCTCTGTCAGGGCAAGCTGGATCGGATCTGGCCCCTGAGCCGGTATCCCAGAGCCATCCACAAGGGCGAATACTTCTTTTACCGGTACGGCGGTGTCAGCATCATAATCGGGCGCTTTGTGGGCCCGATACGACCGGTGATTCCGCTGGTCGCCGGCGCCCTGATGATGCCCTGGCGCCGGTTCCTGCTGTTCAACCTTACGTCCGCGGTGGGTTGGGCCCCCGTGTATATGATTCCGGGTTACCTGGTAGGCAGCGCACTGGCCAGCGACGTTCGGCCACCAGCTCATTTTTATCCGGTTGTCGCAATCAGCATGGCTACGCTGATTGTCATCTACCTGACCGTTTTCCGTTTTCAGCTGGGGTTGGGTTACAGCAGCCGATTCTATCAGTGGCTGGCCAGAAAAATGGCACAGTACGACGCCACACACCGATTCTGGCGCCTCTACTCCAGTGACCGTCCCGCCCAGGGCGGTGAATTCCCGCTGCCCTCACTGTCCCTCGCTGTCGCTGCCACGGCACTGTTCCTGATATGGAGCCAACTGGTGATGAGCACCACCCTGCTCCAGCCCCTCGACAGTGCCGCAGCCACCTGGTTCTCGCAGTTGCGACAACCGCTATTTGATCCCGCCATGCTCTTCTTTAGCCTGACAGGTGAGGCGCTGGTTCTCAGCGTCGCCGGGGCGTGTCTGTCGCTTGTGCTTGCCTTTCGGGGGTATTACGGCGCGGCCGTGCATATTATTGCCGCTCTTGCGCTCACGACCCTTCTGGTGTGGCTATTCAAGACACTCACCGCCATCCCGAGACCGGATCTCTTACTGAACCCACCCGCGTCAGGCTCCTTTCCCAGCACACACACAGCAGGCATCACTGTCTTCTGCATGCTGACTGCCAATTTCGTGGCCAGGGAAACCAGACACCGCCAACGCTGGCGCATCTATCTGGTGCTCAGCCTGCCCATCCTTCTGGTCGCGGTCAGCCGCCTGTATCTCGGAGCACACTGGTTCACGGATGTGATCGGGGGATTCTTTCTGGGGTTGGCCATTACCGGCTATATTCGCGCCAGCTACAGTCGCTACGACCGGGTACCGCTGTCCCAGGACTTTTCATTACTGGCAGCGATGATTGCCGGGGGAGTCTTTACGGCAGCCTATATCTGGTACCAATGGCCGCACACACTGGCACTCTACACACCCAACGGACTCTGACCTGAGACCCAACACCAGGAAAACCGCTCAGCCCTCCTCCAGCGCCTCAAGCAGGGAATGCAACCGGCTCAGCCTTTCGATAGGGTCCTGTAGTTCAACCAGCTTTTGCTTCTCCCGCTTGTCCAGGGGCAACAATTCAGTCAGCCTCCATCCCACATCCCGGGCATCACTGTAGTCGACCTCCATATCCAGATCGCGGATTACAGGATGGCGAAACAGAGCCTTCAACACTGCAGGCAATTCGAGATAGCGTTCCGGCACCTCACAGCTGGCTTCGTTCATCAGGCGTTCGACGTCCCCCAGGTTCAGCCCATCGGACTCCTGCCAACTCCGAACCACGGAAACCTTGCCCTCACCTTCGACGGTAATACCCAGCAAACCGCTATCCAACTGCTGGAAATCGATGATCCGAACGTAGGTACCGATGTCATAGAACGCGGCCTCTTTGGCAGTCTCCAGCCCCTCTCGCAGCATCACCACCACAAACCCCCGATCTTCCTTTAGACACCGGGTCAGCATGTCGATGTAGCGCGGCTCGAAAAGCTGCAAGGGGATTCGCCCCTTGGGCAGCACAATGGAGTTGAGTGGGAAAAGGGGCACGTTCATCGGGACGCGGTCACCTGTCAGTCGAATCTGGAATTACCATCACACAACCTCAGTGAATTGACAAAAGCTGGTGAACCTCATCTACCCGGGCACGAGCCTCTGTCAGCAGTTGCAGGCTCCGGGATGCATTGAGCTCGAGCTCGCCCAACCTGCGGTATGCCGGGACTTCATCAAATGAGGGAAGATCTGAATTCTGGCTGGAACCAATCATCGAGTGCAACTGGGCAACAATCACCACATCCACCAGTTGCGGTTCCGGCTCACGACTTTCATACCCCCAGTCCTCGGCGTGGCGCACCGCCTCGACAAAGGTCCCGGGAAATGACCAATTCTCCAGCACGGCAGTGCCAACATCGCCTCTGAGCTCTGTTATAACATGATTCAGATTGGCCTGATCCGCAAACAGATTGACGTGATGCTCTGCCTGAACCAGCACCGGCACCACACCGATGTCGTGCAACAACCCCGCCAGCATCGCTTCTTCCGGATTCAACCGGGTCGCGCTGTCGGCCAAAACCCAACACAGGGCAGCTACCTCTCTGGAGTGCCGCCACAGCCGATCCATTTCCTTCTGCAGGGAGGCCTGTCGGGTATTGAATACCTCCCGCATGGCGAAGACGGTTACCAGTTGACGGGTTGTCCTCATACCCAGCCGCACCACCGCTTCCCGCATATTGCGGACGTCCCGGAAGCCACGATACAGGGGGCTGTTACTGGCTCGCACGAGCTTGGCGGCCATGGCAGGATCAGCCGACACCGCCTGCGCCACCTGCTCTGCACTGGTGTCCTCACGTTCAACCAGCCGCCTCACCTTCCAGGCGACATCCGGCACGCTCGGCAGACTCATCTGGTTGGAACGCAATTCCAGGTAGAACTCCATCAACAGGCGATGTTCCTCACTTTCGTCACTACCAAAGTCCGTGCCCGACTCAATCTCCACCTGCTGGACCGGGGCGGAGCGCAACATCTGGTTGAGGATATCCTGCTCCACCGCGAGGAATTCACAATCCTGAACCGCGGTTACATCGTAGATCCGCGGTTGCAGACGGGCGATGGGGTTCAGCGCCTTTTCACTGTCTGCCTCGATGGTGGATTTGCGGCCATCCCCCGATTGCAGCTCTACCGCGCCTGCCACCAGGAACAGATCCATGCCATCCCGTGCCCCTCGCTCAACCACTCGTTGACCGGCCCCATGCACCCGACGCTCCGCCCGACTGGCCAACAGTACCAGCTGGTCATCGGTTAACCGGTTAAGGGGCTGAAACTGCTTGAGCTGGCGTAGTGACAGGTTTTCCTGCTCGGCCATAAACACACTCTCTCCATTTACCCAGTCTTTCCTGTCTTCGGAGGCGACTGTTTGATCCTATTGTTACTCATTGTAAACACGGTCCGGTAAAACAACCATGCGATCAGAGTCGAATCTGGTATCCTTTGTCCTCCCAACCCTTGTCAAAAGCAACACAAAGAGAGACCTGAACCCCATGCCTCAGTATCGTTCGCGGACATCCACCGCAGGCCGTAACATGGCCGGTGCCCGTGCGCTCTGGCGAGCCACCGGTATGAAAAACGAAGATTTCGGAAAGCCGATCATCGCCGTTGCCAACTCCTTTACCCAGTTTGTACCGGGCCATGTGCACCTGAAGGATCTGGGCCAGCTGGTCTGTCGCGAAATCGAGGCTGCAGGGGGCGTTGCCAAAGAGTTCAACACCATCGCCGTAGACGATGGTATCGCCATGGGTCACGACGGCATGCTTTACTCCCTGCCGTCGCGGGAAATCATCGCCGATTCCGTGGAATACATGGTCAATGCGCACTGCGCCGATGCCCTGGTGTGCATTTCCAATTGCGACAAAATCACCCCGGGCATGCTGATGGCCGCCATGCGCCTGAACATCCCCACTATTTTTGTCTCCGGCGGCCCCATGGAAGCCGGTAAAACCAAACTGTCCGAGCACAAGCTGGACCTGGTGGATGCCATGGTCATCGCCGCCGATCCCAATGCGGATGATGAAACGGTCGCCGAATACGAGCGCAGCGCCTGCCCCACCTGCGGATCCTGTTCTGGCATGTTCACGGCCAACTCCATGAACTGCCTGACCGAAGCCATCGGCCTGGCACTGCCCGGCAACGGCTCCATGCTGGCCACTCACGCCGACCGCGAACAGCTGTTCCTCAAAGCCGGTCGCCAGATTGTAGAGAACGCACGACGCTTTTACGAAGAAGACGATGCCAGTGTGTTGCCGCTGAGCATTGCCTCCATGGCCGCCTTTGAAAATGCCATGGTAATGGACATAGCCATGGGCGGTTCCACCAATACCATACTGCACCTGCTGGCAGCGGCGCAGGAAGGAAACGTTCCGTTCACGCTGAACGAAATCGACCAGCTCTCCCGCCGGGTACCGCAGCTTTGCAAGGTGGCGCCCAACTCCCCCAAATACCACATGGAAGACGTCCACCGCGCTGGCGGGATTATGGGCATCCTCGGTGAGCTTGAACGTGGCGGGCTGATCAACACCGACCTGCCGACAGTTCACAGCAAAACCATGCACGAAGCCCTGGAAACCTGGGACATCATGCGCAAACCGCCAGCGGAAGTGGTGGAGTTCTACAAGGCGGGTCCGGCGGGCATTCCCACCCAGACCGCGTTTAGCCAGGCCACCCGCTGGCCTTCCCTGGACGGCGACCGGGAAAGCGGCTGCATCCGCTCCGTTGAGCATGCTTACTCGTCCGAGGGCGGCCTTGCGGTTCTGTATGGCAACATTGCCCTGGATGGCTGCGTGGTCAAGACCGCCGGCGTGGATGAAAGCATCTATGTATTTGAAGGCAAGGCCCGTGTGTTTGAAAGCCAGGATTCCGCTGTTGCCGGCATTCTCAGCGACGAAGTCAAGCCCGGTGAAGTTGTCATTATCCGCTACGAAGGGCCGCGCGGCGGACCCGGCATGCAGGAAATGCTCTACCCCACCAGCTACCTGAAATCGAAAGGCCTGGGCAAGGAGTGTGCCCTGCTGACCGATGGCCGTTTCTCTGGCGGCACCTCGGGGCTGTCTATCGGTCACGCTTCACCAGAAGCAGCAGCGGGCGGTGCCATTGGCCTGATTGAAAATGGCGATCTCATCCGCATTGATATCCCGAACCGGAGCATCAACGTGGAAATCGACCAACGGGAGCTGGATCGCCGGCGCGCCGAGCGTGACGATAAGGGCTGGAAACCCGAGCTCCCCCGGGACCGCAAGGTCTCCGCAGCACTGAAAGCCTATGCCCTGCTGGCCACCAGTGCCGACAAGGGCGCCGTCAGGGATCTCGAAAAGCTCGATTAATCACGGCCCAGGCACAAAAAAGCCCGCTCAGGTCAAAAGCCTGGCGGGCTTTTTGGTACAGCCTCAGTATCAGAACAGCGACCAGCCTCCGTCATCATCCTCCTCAACGGCGTCTTCCTGTTCCGGATTCGACTCCGCTTTCACTGAAGCAGCCTCGCTGCCGCCCTTCGCAGAGGGATTATTGCCACCGGACGCCTGATTAACCGCAACCTCCATCGGCACCATACCCAGTGCCGACTTGGTGGCCTCATTCAGCTCACCCGTGACTTTCAGCCCCTGATCCTGCTGGAAGGCACGAAGTGCGGAACGGGTATCGCTATCCATCGCTTTACTGACGTTATCCAAGTCATAACCCGCGCCATAGAGCGCGTTTTTGAGGGCCACAGTATTGTTGGCAAACGCCCCGGGCGCGGCGCTCATGGCCAATGCGGCGGTGATCAGGGCTGCGATCACCGAGCGACGTTTAAGTGTTGTTGCGGGCATGGAATTCTCCTGAGAATCACCTGATATCATCACGACATCGATTCTTATTGTTGGATAGAGCCTATCCCCATGAATGGGGTATGTCGCCGGCAGCCTAACATACCTTCCAACCCGCCTGATTCCATACAGGTCACAGTTTCGCGTTATTGATCAGATTCCTGATCTACCGTTGCAACCGGCACTTCACCAAACTCTCGAATAAAAATGCCCCAGAACGCCATAAACAGGGCAGCGACCAGAGGCCCCATTACAAATCCATTAATACCGAACATGACGATGCCCCCCAGCGTTGACAGCAAAACGATATAGTCCGGAAGCTTGGTATCACGGCCAACCAGGATGGGCCGCAGAACGTTATCGGCAAGGCCGATCACGATAGCCCCGAAGGCCGTCAGCACGACGGCGGAAACGACCTCCCCCGCAGCGGCCAGGTAGATTGCCACCGGCACCCAGACGAGAGAAGCGCCAATTGCCGGAATGAGTGAAACGATAGCCATGACCACGCCCCACAGCAGGGCCCCGGTGATACCCAGTATCCAGAAGATCAGGCCGCCAAGGGCGCCCTGGATAATGGCGATCAGCAGGTTGCCTTTTACGGTTGCCCGGGTGACCTCGGCAAACTTGGCAAACAGCAAACGTTCGCGCTCATCACCCAGCGGCAAGGCACGAATCAACAGATCCACCAGCTTGTTGCCATCCCGAATCAGGAAAAAAGCGAGATACACCATCAACGCCAGTCCCAGAAAGAACTGGAACGTATTCTGGCCAAGCCCAAGGGCCTGCTTCGCCAGGAACTGGCTCCCCCCAAGGAAGGCATTCACAACGCGATCCCTGACCCCCCTGAAATCAATATCGAACTGGGCAAGGAAAGCCTCTATTGCCGGGAACGACTGGTTAACCCTGTCAATGTATTCCCCCGGCTGGATCTCACCACTCTGGATCTTCTGGTACAGCCCCAATCCCTCTGCAATCAGTGACGTCACCAGAATAATGACCGGTATCACCACAATCACCATGCAGATGGTGAGTGTGAGCAAGGCGACAACATTTGGACGGTTCCCGAGTCTGCGCGCTAACGCTTCCCTCACCGGGTAGAAAATAAGCGCGATCGCGACGGACCAGAAAATGGGGCCAAAGAACGGCTTCATCAACAGAATGAAGGCCAGGGAGACCCCCAGCAGCATGGCCAGAAAAGTCCGTGTTTCCAGTTTTTTGTACATCGATCGATTGTCTCCCATGCTGTTCCTGATAACTGGGCCATAGCCTAACACGGCCCGTGGCCAGCACAGGCTTTTTCAGGGTATAGTGATCGGTTATTGATCAGTAATAAAACAGGTCGCCCCTTGGATCACGAAGAGTTCACTATCGAAACCGCGCTGGATGCGGCCACCGCCCTGAACAAGGTGCTGGCAGCCAGGACCCACCGCCGAAAGGTGATGGGGCAGGACGTCTGGGTACCTGGCCAACTGGGCGAGGCTCTTCATCTCCCGCGCATCATCCGCCGCCTGCAGAGCAAACAGCAAAAGCAGCGTGAACAGGGCCTGGACGAGTTTCAGGAGCTTTGGCCGACGTTGTCTCCGGCTACCAGGGACAAGGTTCTGGACCGGATTGGCTGGTACAACCCGAAAGAACTGAGCTGGGATGACAAACGCTCTAACCGGCGCCCAATTCCAGACGCAAATAACTGAATCTACCGCGAAAAGTGAACATCAAGAGGGTTACGTACGTACTTCTCATCCCTGACACACAGAGCGCCGGTCTTTGAATTGTCACATCGGGCCCTTATGTTAGACATATTGAGGAGGTTTATAATGAGTAAACACGACCATTACCGTGCCGTAGCGGCTGAAGGAAGCGCCGTTCCGACACTGCTTTGCGGGCATTGTCATTCCACATTGCCCCGCGCCCGTATTTTCCGTAACGACGGTGAGCGCTTCGAGGATTTTCACTGCCGGACCATCGGCCTTTGCTCCGCCGACGACTGCGGCGCGGTTAACTGCTGTGACGACGCTCTGGCGGCATTCGACAATCCGGACACACTGTTTGGCCTGGCGTCCTGATTCAATCCGGCAACGCACTGTTACCTAAACCAAACACACAAATTTTCCATCTGCTTTATCCTGACTGAAGTAAAGGCTGCGACTACTACAGCCACGCAACCACTCAGTCAGGACAGTCGATGGCATGCGCATTCTGAGAACCGATGAGGCCCACTTCCAAGGCCTCCCGGATTATCCCTTTGCACCTCACTACCTGGACGTGGAACCAGGCCTGAGAATGCATTTTGTTGATGAAGGACCGGCAACCGCCTCGCCCGTCGTCATGCTTCACGGTGAGCCATCGTGGTCGTACCTGTATCGCCACATGATTCCTATCGTCGCAGCCGCCGGTCATCGGGTTCTGGCCCCGGACCTGATCGGGTTCGGCAAGTCTGACAAACCCGCCGACGTAGGCGACTACAGTTACCAGCGCCATATTGATTGGCTGACCCACTGGCTGGAATCCCTGGAACTGACCAACATTACCCTGGTGTGCCAGAACTGGGGCTCCCTGCTCGGACTGCGTCTGGTGGCCGAAAATCCGCAGCTGTTTCAACGAATTATCGTTGGCAACGGCATGCTGCCCACGGGTGAAACCCCTATTCCCACGGTCTTCTCCCTGTGGAAAGCCTTTGCCACCCACAGCCCATGGTTTCCGGTAGGACGCATCGTGCAACTGGGTACGGAGCGTACCCTCAGCACGGCTGAGTTGGCCGCGTACGAGGCACCATTCCCCAGCCCCGAGTACAAGGCCGGAGCCAGAGCGTTTCCAAAATTGGTGCCGGTTTCACCGGATGACCCGGCCAGTGGCCCCAACAAGGCGGCCTGGAAAGTCCTGGAGAAGTGGCGAAAGCCATTCATTACCTGCTTCAGCAGTGGCGATCCCATTACCCGCGGCGGTGACCGGCACATGCAACGACGTATCCCCGGTGCCTATGGTCAGCCACACATTACCCTTCGGGGAGGACATTTCCTGCAGGAAGACTCTCCTGAGGATTTTGCCCGCATCATCAACGACGCCCTGAAATCGGTACAGGCAGCTTGAGGGCCGCCCGTCCCGGCAAGCGCCTTAGCCAAACACAGTAACGGTCTGACGACTCAGCGCCACCAATTCGCCTTTGCTGGTCCAGATGCCCGCCTGGGTATGTCCGTAACCCGCACCGGCCTGATCGATCGTTGCCTTGTAGAGCAACCAGTCTCCCGGCGCCATGGCGGGACGGGGATGCATGATATCCAGGGCCCAGCTCAGGGAGCTGGCAGGCACGCGCTCTTTCAGATGAGGCAGGAGCGCCGGAGGCCAGGCATCCACCAGCGCGACAATATGGGCATCGGAGATTTCCTCCGGCCGCTCCCGGAACTGCATCCAGCCGCCCATGTCACGACCGCCCTTGCCACTGAACGGGAAAGAACCGAAGGCCCAGCGCATCTCGATATGCTGGGTGAACTCCGGTGTCATACCCTTGATGTAGGGCAACCCCTGGCACGCGTCCACCGGCGTCGCTTCGGGTGCCGGCAGCGGACTGACGGCCACTGTCGATTCCCGGTCCCCGCCAAAACTGGCCAGGCACACCAGTTTTACCTCGCCCTCCTGCAGAATCCTGCCCTGAACCTGGCTGACGGCCTTGCCCTCCCGCAGAATGTCCGCATCAATCTCCACCGGCACCCCCGGGGTTACCGGCCCGACGAATGACACCTGCATGGATCGCATGGCGCGCCCGGGTGCCACAATCTTTTCCATCCTGTCGAACACCAGTGCCGCAATAATGCCGCCAAAGGTGGCACGCCCCTGTGCCCAGTCAGGCGTAAACACCAACTCCCCTTCAGCCCTGCCGGCCGCCAGCACGTCATCGAAATTCATTTGGCCCTTCCTGTTAGCTTGCTACCTGAAAAATCAAAGACTGCCCAATAAAGCACCACAACGCAATGGCGCGCTCCGGCAACTACCTACGACAAGTCCACTATTTTGCGTATTAAAGCAATCGCAAACGGGCTATAATGCGATCACATCATGCATTGCCCCGCAATGCTTTACCCTCCGAATTCCGAGTACATTAATGTCAGAATTGTCTTTTGCCGAACTTGGTCTGGATTCAGCCGTTCTCGACGCTGTAACCGCCGTCGGTTATGAAACCCCGTCTCCCATACAGGCCCAGGCCATTCCTGCACTGCTTGCCGGCAACCACCTTCTGGGGGTTGCCCAGACCGGTACCGGCAAGACTGCAGCGTTTGCGCTGCCCCTGCTGAGTCGGATTGATGCTTCCGTGAGCGAGCCCCAGATTCTGGTACTGGCTCCCACACGGGAGTTGGCGATTCAGGTAGCAGAAGCCTTTACCACATACGCCAGCAAGTTCAGTCGTTTTCACGTACTGCCGATCTACGGTGGCCAGGACTTCTATCCGCAATTGAAGGCCCTCAAGCGCGGTGCCCAGGTTATCGTTGGCACCCCGGGTCGCCTGCTGGATCACCTGCGCCGTGGCACCCTGAAACTGGACAGCCTGAAAGCGCTGGTGCTGGACGAGGCCGACGAAATGCTCCGCATGGGCTTCATCGACGATGTGGAGGCGATTCTCGCCAAGACACCGGAGAACTGCCAGCGCGCGCTGTTCTCGGCCACCATGCCGCCGCAGATCAAGAAGGTCGCCCAGACCTACCTGCGCAACGCGACCGAAGTCAAAATCGAGAGCGAAACCCGCACGGTCGAGCGGATTTCCCAGTTTGTTCTGCCGGTCTACGCCGAACGCAAACTGGACGCCCTGACCCGCATCCTTGAAGTGGAGCCGTTTGACGCCTCGATTATTTTCGTGCGCACCAAGGCGGAAACCACACTGCTGGCCGAAAAGCTGTCCGCCCGCGGGCACGCTGTCGCTCCTCTGAATGGTGACCTGAACCAGCGCCAGCGCGAGCAGACGGTCGAAGATCTCAAGCGCGGCAAGAAAGACATCATCGTAGCCACGGATGTGGCGGCCCGGGGCCTGGATGTGCCGCGGATTACCCACGTCATCAACTACGATGTCCCTTACGATACCGAAGCCTATATCCACCGGGTTGGTCGTACCGGCCGCGCCGGCCGTGAAGGCAAGGCAATCCTGCTGGTCACCCCGAGGGAACGCAGCTGGCTGCGCACCCTTGAGCGCGCCACCAACTCGCCCATGGAAGCTTATGAGCTGCCCTCACCCACGGATCTGAAAAAGATGCGTGAGCAGCAGTTCGAAGCGCAATTGCTGGGCTTTGCCGAGGACCGCAAGCTGGCCAAGTCGATGGCGCTGCTGGATGAAATCGCCGAGCGCAATGATATGGACATGGCGATGGTGGCCGGTGCTCTGGCCTGCTGGATGGAAGCAGCCCTGCCGGGCTCCATGCCTCTGGAACAGCCGGAAGCCTTGCCTGTAGTGTCGGCGACGCCACCACGCAGGGATCGCAAGGGCGGTCGTCCGGGCGATGGCCGCAAGGGTGGCAAGCCCGGATTCAAGCCGGGCTTCAAGAAAGGCCCGAAAGGTCGCGGCGGCCCCGGCCCGAAGGGCAAGCCCCCAGGCAAGGGCGGCAAGCCCGCTGGTAAGCGCCCTGCCCGTCAGGCCGACGCCAAGCGCTGATAGACGACGAAACTGTAGTCGTAAGGGTTGTTATCGGACGCGGAGAAATCCTCCCGTCCGATTTCTTCCCACTCATCCCAGTTCACTTCCGGAAAGAATGCGTCTCCCTCAACCTCTGCGTGCACCTGGGTGATGTAGATTCGATCCACCATCGGCAGGGCCTCAGCGTAGATCTGCCCGCCCCCGATAATCATCACTTCGTCCCCACCCTCGATTTCAGCCTGAGCTTCGGCTTTGACCAGCGCCTCTTCCAATGATTTCGCTGCTACCGTTCCAGCGGGTGCTTCCCATTCCGGATTGCGGGAAATAACCACGTTCATCCGCCCCGGCAACGGCCGCCCAATGGAATCCCAGGTTTTCCGCCCCATGATGATCGGTTTCCCCATGGTAGCCTGCTTGAAGTACCGCAGGTCGCCGGGCAGGTACCACGGTAGCTTGTTGTTACGGCCGATGACCCGGTTACGGGACATGGCGACTATCAGGGCTTTTCTCATGTTTTGATCTCTTGGCTGGGAGTTACTTTTTTTGACTTGGGGGCTGCGAGAGGACGGGAAGGGGTGTTCAAAAAGCGCCTCAAGACGTCCGTGTGCGGCTTCGGCTCCGCCATCCATGGCTCCGCAGATTTTTGAACACCCCTTCCCGCCCTCTCGCGACTCGACATCGCAGTCAGTGATTCAAGATTCAAGTATTCAGAACTCATAACCCTGCGTAAATACCAAAACCCGACGTTCTCTTTTCGATAAGCAAACCTTATCGTCAGAACGCAGGGTAGCGGGTTGGGCTTTCCGAAAATCTGCGGAGCCATGGATGGCGGAGCCGAAGCCGCGCATGGATGCCTTGAGGCGTTTTTCGGAAAGCCCAACCCGCTACCCTGCAGCCCCCACAACAATCGGACCGGGCCCAAACATAGGTCAAATAGCGATGGGAGCCTTTATCACCGGATGAGGCTCATACCCCTCAAACTCGAAATCTTCCAACTCGTATCCAAAGATCGACTCCGGCTTCCGCTTGATCACAAGTTTAGGCAGAGCCCGCGGTTCCCGCTTCAACTGCTCGAACACGATGTCGTCGGTCAGGTGATTCTGATACAGGTGACAGTCACCAAAGGTATGCACGAACTCGCCCACCCCCAGATCACATTGCTGGGCAATCATGTGAGTCAGCAGCGCGTATGAGGCGATGTTGAACGGCACGCCCAGGAACAGGTCAGCGCTGCGCTGGTAGAGCTGGCAGGAGAGCTTGCCGTCGGCGACATAGAACTGGAACAGGCAGTGGCACGGCGCCAAAGCCATGCGGCCCTGGCGGACGTTGTCCTGGGGGCCGATGGATTCGTCCGGGAGCTCCGCCGGGTTCCAGGCGGACACGATCAGCCGGCGGGAGTTGGGCTTGTTGCGGATCTGGTCGATCACATCGCTGATCTGGTCAACGGTGCTACCGTCCGGACAGTGCCAGCTGCGCCACTGTTTGCCATAGATCGGACCCAGGTCGCCGTTTTCCAGGGCCCATTCGTTCCAGATGGAGACGTTGCGTTCTTTCAGCCAGTTGTTGTCGGTGGAACCCTGCAGGAACCACAGCAGTTCCTGGATGATGCTACGCAAATGGACTTTCTTGGTGGTGACCAGCGGGAAGCCCTGCTCCAGGTCGAAACGGATCTGGCGGCCAAAGACGGAGCGGGTGCCAACGCCGGTTCGGTCGCCCCGGTCCAGGCCGTTATCTACCACGTCTTTCATCAGGTCGAGATAGGCTTTCATTCAATACCTCTGCGATAAGCAATCAACATAAGGCCGGCACCGGCCACGATCATCGGGAACGACAGCACCTGCCCCATGGTGAGCCAGTCGAAGGCGAGGTAGCCGATCTGGGCGTCAGGCTGGCGCACGAATTCCACCAGGAAGCGGAACACGCCGTAGCAGACCAGGAACAGGCCGGATACCGCCATGCGTGGACGGGGCTTGGAGGAGAACCACCAGAGGATGATAAAGAACACCACCCCCTCCAGGGCAAACTGGTACAGCTGAGACGGGTGGCGCGCCAAGGCATCCGGCGCCTGGGGAAACACCATACCCCAGGGGACGTCCGTGGGTTTGCCCCAGAGTTCGCCGTTGATGAAATTGCCGATGCGTCCGGCTCCGAGGCCGATAGGGACCAGCGGAGCAACGAAGTCCGCCATTCTCCAGAAACCGCTGCCGACTTTGCGGCCGTACCACCACATGGCAAACATGACGCCCAGCAAGCCACCGTGGAAGGACATGCCGCCTTCCCAGACCCGCAGAAGCCAGAGCGGGTCGGCGATGAAAGTATCGAAGTTGTAGAACACCACGTAACCGAAGCGGCCGCCGAGAATGACCCCGAGGGCGATGTAGAACAACAGATCGCCCACCTGCTCTTCGTTCAGGGGCGACCAGGGTTTGCGGGCGCGGATTCTGCCCAGCCACCAGCCGGCAATAAAGCCCACCAGATAGGTCAGTCCGTACCAGTGGATTTTCAGGGGCCCCAGTGAAATGGCCACGGGATCAAACTGCGGATGCTGCAGCATCTAAAACCTCTCAGCTCAGAAGAAAGCGGATGCCGACCAGGATCAGCATGATGGCGAATATTCGTTTCAATAGCCGGGCGTTCATACGGTGCGCGAGATTTGCCCCGACCCGGGCAAAAAACACGCTGGTAAGGATAATACCCAACAGCGCGGGCAAATAGATGAAGCCCAGGCTCAGGGTCGGCAACTCAGGACTTCCCCAGCCGGTCCAGATATTACCCAGGGCACCGGCCACGGCGATCGGCAGACCGCAGGCAGCCGATGTGCCCACAGCCTGTTGCATGTTCACGTTACACCAGCTCAGGTAAGGCACGGTCAGTGTGCCTCCGCCAATGCCGAATATCGCGGAAGCCCACCCGATACCACCGCCGGCGGCTCCGAGCCCGGCGGGGCCGGGCACGACACGGCCCGGCTTCGGATTCACCTCAAATATCATTTTCAACGCCACCAGAATGACAAAAACACCGATGACCAGTTCCAGCGCCGGCCCACTCAGCAGGGACGCTGTCCAGGCGCCCACCAAGGCACCCATGACAATACCAACGGTCATCGGCTTGAATATATCCCAGCGCACGGCCGCATGGAGGTGGTGGGAACGGATGGAGCTCATGGAAGTGAACACAATGGTGGCCAGCGACGTACCTACTGCCATATGCGCGGCTATTTCCGTGCTAATACCCTGTAATCCAAAGCTAAAGATAAGCACAGGCACAATGATCAGCCCGCCACCTATACCAAACAACCCCGCCAGCGTCCCGGCAAAGGCGCCGAGCGCGAGGTAGAGGCCAAATACGTTTAACAGGGTCATAGCACAGCCATACGCAGTCAGGAAACAAGGCTGGTATGATACACACCGACGTCGCCGAGTTCATTATGAGAGCATCGATACCCCCATGTGCCTGATCGCCTTTTCCCTCGGACAGAATCCCGATTACCCGCTGGTGGTTGCCGCCAATCGCGATGAATTTTTCCGCCGGCCCACGGCCGCCATGGACTGGTGGCAGGAGGGGGACCAGCCTCCGGTTCTGGCCGGCCGGGATTTGCTGTCCGGCGGCACCTGGCTGGCTGTCAGCGAGGATGGCCGGGTCTCTGCAGTAACCAATGTGCGGGAAGGCACTGCCGAACCCGGGCGTAAAAGCCGGGGCGAGTTGCCGCTGCAGGCTCTGGCTATGCCGGTGGCAGATCTGGAACAGCAACTGGCGCACCAACAGGACGATTATTCCGGTTTCAACCTGATCCATCTGGACGGGCAGTCCGGCTGGTATTTCAGCAATCGGGACGCCCACCCCGGGCGCAAGATCCACAGGGGCACCTATGGACTCAGCAACCATCTACTGCAGACGCCATGGCCGAAACTTCTGAAACTTCGCAACGCCATGTCACATACGCTGGCAGAGACGCCAGCGGATGCCTCGGAGCCACTCCATGACGCTCTGATCACGCTGCTTCACGACACTACACCCGCGCCGGACCGGGATCTGCCCGATACCGGTGTCGGGCTGGAAACCGAGCGTTTCCTGTCATCGCCCTTTATCGTCGGCAGTGATTACGGCACCCGCGCGACCACTATTGTGTCCGTCTGCCGCTCCGGGGAAATCCGGGTGACCGAGCAGGGCTGGAGGCCCATGGGCGAACCAGGCGAACGTCGTCAGTTCTGTTGGCAGCGGTAGCACGCAACCTTTGATATAATCCGCCAAAACCCGCGAAGCAACCGGAGGGCCTCACATGGCCGGTGAACAAGGCGCAACATCCATCGCCGACTTTGAAAAATCCCTTGATGAGCTGGCAAAGCTGGTTCGTGACCTGGAACAGGGCGAATTGTCCCTGGAGCAGTCACTGACCGCCTTTGAGCGGGGCGTCAAGCTGACCCGCGAGTGCCAGCAAGCCCTGAAAACAGCAGAACAACGGGTTGAACAACTGGTACAGAACAACGATGGCACGCTGGAAACCCGCCCCTTCACCCCGGATGAGTCCGCCTGATGACCGCACAGCCCCTGATTGCGGAAAGTTTTCTTGAAACCTCACGGGCCCGGGTGGATGCCGCGCTGGATAAGCACATCGAAGCCGGTGGCCGGGCCTCCGATCGTCTGCAGGAGGCCATGCGCTACAGCGTACTCGGTGGTGGCAAGCGCATCCGTCCGGCTCTCTGCCTCGCGGCCGCCCGGGCCGTGGGCCAGGATTCGGAGCGAGCCCTGGTCCCGGCATGTACCCTGGAGCTGATCCATGCCTATTCGTTGATCCACGATGACCTCCCCGCCATGGATAACGATGAATTACGCAGGGGACGCCCCACAGCCCACATCGCTTTCGACGAAGCAACCGCCATTCTCGCCGGCGACGCCCTGCAGGCCCTGGCCTTCGGCTGGCTGGCGGAAGCCCCCAAGCTGACCGATGCCACACGTCTGGCCATGGTCCGCGAACTGGCCGTTGCCAGCGGCCATCGGGGCATGGTGGGCGGTCAGGCCATTGATCTGGCCTCCGTGGGCAAAACGCTGAGCATTGGCGAACTGGAAAACATGCACCGCCACAAGACCGGTGCGTTGATTGAAGCCAGTGTTCGCATAGGCGCCTTGACGGCGGACTCCCTGCCAGAGCAGCACCTCACTGCGCTAACCGGCTACGCCCGGGCTCTCGGGCTGGCATTCCAGGTTCAGGATGACCTGCTGGACATTGAGGGTGACACTGCCGTTATCGGAAAACCCCAGGGCTCTGACCTCGCCAGGGGCAAACCTACGTTCCCGTCACTGCTTGGCAATAACGGCGCCAGAGAGCTCTTGTCACAGCTGTTGAAGACCGCACTCGACCACCTGGCCGACTTCGGTCCGGAAGCGGACCCGCTGAGAGCCATGGCGGATTACGTGGTCGCCCGGAGCCATTGATTGATCCGGGGCTGGAAGCGCACACTGTCAATACCCTGTAAGTCGGATTAGCCGCAGGTGTCATCCGACAACAATTGATTCGTCACACAGATCGAGAAAGACCCTAACAGATGCAGGACACATACATTTTCAAGGAAATCCCGCCACAGCGGCCCAACACGCCGCTACTGGACAGGATTGACACTCCGGATCAGTTACGGGAACTGCCGGCAGAGCAGCTGACGCAACTGGCCCGCGAGTTACGGTCGTTCCTGCTGTGGTCCGTGGGCCAGACCGGTGGCCATTTCGGCGCAGGGCTGGGCGTACTCGAACTGACCGTCGCCCTGCACTACGTCTTCAACACCCCGGAGGACCGCCTGGTCTGGGATGTAGGCCACCAGGCCTACCCGCACAAGATCCTGACCGGCCGCCGCGAGCAGATGGGCACCATTCGCCGCAAGGGCGGACTGGCGGGCTTCCCCAAACGCGCTGAAAGCGAATGCGACACCTTTGGGGTGGGGCACTCCAGCACCTCCATCAGTGCGGCTCTTGGCATGGCCATGGCTGCCCGTATGCAGAAAACCGGGCGCAAGAGCATCGCCGTCATCGGCGACGGTGCAATGACCGCGGGCATGGCCTTTGAGGCATTGAACCACGCCGGCCATTTGCACGCCGACATGCTGGTGATCCTGAATGACAATGACATGTCCATTTCCCGCAATGTCGGGGGGCTGTCCAATTACTTTGCCAAACTGCTGGCCAGCCGCACCTACAATCAGGTGCGGGACAGCAGCAAGAAGGTCCTTCAGGGGACCCCCAACCTGATGGCGCTGGCGAAGAAGACCGAAGAGCACTTCAAGGGCATGATTGCCCCGGGCACCCTGTTTGAAGAGCTTGGCTTCAACTATATCGGACCAATTGACGGCCATGACCTGCCGCTGCTGCTCGAAACCCTGGAGAACATCCGCGAACTTGAGGGGCCGCAGTTCCTGCACGTGGTCACCACCAAGGGCAAGGGCTTTGCGCCGGCCGAGGCAGACCCGATCGGTTACCACGCCATCAACAAGATTGAGCCGGTACCCGCCAGCAAGCCGGAACCGGTGAAACCCAAGCCCTCCGGGCCCAAATACGCCAATGTTTTTGGTCAATGGCTGTGCGATGCGGCGGAGCAGGATGAGCGGGTCGTCGGTATTACCCCGGCGATGTGCGAAGGGTCAGACCTGCTGGCATTTTCTGAGCGCTTCCCGGACCGTTACCACGATGTGGCCATTGCCGAGCAGCACTCCGTGACCCTGGCTGCGGGCCTGGCCTGCGATGGTGCAAAACCGGTAGTAGCCATCTATTCCACCTTCCTGCAACGGGCTTACGATCAGCTGATCCACGATGTCGCCATCCAGAACCTGGACGTGCTGTTTGCCATTGATCGTGCCGGCCTGGTCGGCGAAGACGGTCCGACTCATGCCGGGGCTTTCGACATCAGTTACCTGCGCTGCATCCCCAATATGTTGGTCATGGCGCCGTCTGATGAGAATGAAACCCGTCAGCTGCTCCATACCGGACTGATGTTCGAAGGACCCGCGGCCGTGCGCTATCCCAGAGGAACGGGACCCGGAGCGGAAATCGTCAAGGCGCTCACTCCCTTGCCCATCGGCAAAGGACGCGTGGTGAAGGAAGGGAGCGGCGTTGCCGTGCTTAACTTCGGCACCTTGCTGACCCCGGCACTCGAAGCCGCGGAGGCCCTGGGCGCCACGGTAGCGGATATGCGGTTCGTGAAACCGCTAGATGAAGAGTTGATCCTGTCGCTGGCTGAACGCCACGACCTGCTGGTCACTCTGGAAGAAAACGCCATCGCTGGTGGCGCCGGCAGCGCCGTTACTGAGTTTCTCAACGCACGGGATGTCAGTCAGCCCGTTCTGCAACTGGGGTTGCCCGACACCTTTATCGATCACGGTAAACACGGGGAGTTGCTCAGTGGCTGCGGGCTGGATGCCGACGGCATTCGCCACTCGATTGAAATGCGCCTGGAACGGCTGCGTCACCAGACCCTGAAAGCGGTCAAGTAATCAGCTGGCCAATCGGCGCCCTGTCAAAAGGCGCTCCGGTTGGCCACGTTATTCTTCATTCCTGCGGATCGTCGTCCTGGTGGGTCTCAAACCAGTGTCCCAGCTTGCTTTGCTTGGTATTGAGGTACTGCTCGTTATGGGGATTACGGCCAACATGAAGCGGGACCCGCTCAGTAATATTGATACCGTAGGACGTTAATGCATCCACCTTACGCGGGTTATTGGTCATCAGCCTGAGGCTTTCGATGCCCAGGTGCTCCAACATATCCTTACACATACTGTAGTCGCGCAGGTCCGCCGCAAAGCCCAGCTTTTCATTGGCCTCTACGGTGTCAGCTCCCTGATCCTGCAGATGGTAGGCACGAATCTTGTTCAACAGGCCAATACCCCGCCCCTCCTGGCGCAGGTACATGAGGATGCCCCGTCCTTCGCGGGCAATACTGCGCAAGGCCTCTTCCAGCTGATACCCGCAGTCACAACGCATACTGTAGAGCGCATCGCCGGTCAGGCACTCGGAATGGGTACGGGCCAGCATCGGCTCGCTGCTGTTCAGGTCACCCAATGTCAGAGCCACATGCTCCTTGCCCGTGTCCGGCTCTTCGAAGCCGTGCATGTCGAAGACCCCGAACGGTGTAGGCAATCGGCAGGTCTGGATGTAACGAACAGCCACAGTCTTTCCTCGTGGTTCAATCAATCGAGCCGCGCATTCTATCACGTGGCTACCCTCTTGGCGTAGTCTCTGCACGGTTGCGCTTCCAGCCTGAGGGGCAAACAGCTCTACGATCCGGAGGGTGATGCGGACCAGTGACCGCTACGACCGCCTTTCTTCTCCAGCAGGCGGACCTGATCGATAACCATACCGCGATCAACGGCCTTGCACATATCGTAGAGCGTCAGGGCTGCCACACTGGCGGCTGTCAGCGCTTCCATCTCTACCCCCGTCTGCCCCGAAAGCTTGCAGAAGGTAGCTATATGCACGGATTCCCCATCCTCACCGGGTGTCAGTTCCACTTTCACCGACGTGAGATTCAGCGAATGACACAGCGGAATCAGGTCATGGGTCTTTTTGGCCGCCATGATGCCGGCAATGCGGGCAACAGCAAGGACGTCCCCCTTGGGGTGTTGACCATCCACAATCATCTCAAGGGTCTTGGATGACATACGTATCCTGGCCTCAGCTCGCGCCTCACGTTCGGTCACGTCCTTGGTGGTCACATCCACCATCCGGGCTTCGCCTTTCTCATCCAGGTGGGTCAGCTTACTCACACTTTCTCCTGTGTCCGGTTATCCGGCACTGCAACAATTGGAAGGACATAAGCCTCATGGTAACAGAACCCCTGCTCCCAGCGATCTGACAATCATCAGATCCCGGACCACCAGAGACTGATACCAGCAACACCTTGCGCGCCCAGCCTCCTGGCGATGTCACCGTCGTCCGGCGTAAGTCCGCCAAGGGCGTACACCGGCACCGCGGCAGCGGCCACCTGCCGGCCAAAGGATTCCCACCCCATCACCGGGGCTCCCGGGTGAGAAGGGGTCGGCGAGACCGGACCGAGCGTGGCATAGTCCACCCCGATGACCTCGGCGTGGGCAACTTCCGCCGCGCTATGACAGGATACTCCCAGCCATTTGCCTGCCGGGACAGGGCGCTGCCCGCACCTGTCGGCTTCACGCCACGGCAGATGCACGCCCGCCGCTTCAGGTACCCTGTCCAGTCTGTCGGCGGCACCATGAAGAATGATCTGCACGCCCTGTTCACGACCAGCCATCACCAGATCGCGCGCAATCGTCTGGTATTCGGTGGCGCTCAGCATCGGAGCACGAAAAACCACAAGCTCCGGCCGGGCCACCCGGATACGTTCCTGAAACTGATTCAATATGTCCGCGGGTGCTCGGTATTGCCCGGTAATGGCCAGCCATGATGGCAGCTTGAGGGCACGGATGATCGGCCGGTTGGCGGCCGGGAACTCCTCATCCCTGAGCTCACCAACCCTTTGCCATTGCACCGGCTGGCCTTCCCGCCCTTCTGCTTCACCAATGGCCGCGTCGGTACGCCAGACATCAAGAAAGACCCGCTTATCACCATAATCATGGCGAATCCCGATAACCGGACTCAGGGAGGCCACGGGGACCTGGAGACCGGTTTCTTCCTGAATTTCCCGCACCAGCGCCTGCTGTACGGTTTCGCCGGGCTCAACCTTGCCACCTGGGAACTCCAGCAGCCCCCCTTGATGCACATGGTCCGGTCGGCGGGCGATCAGCACCCTGCCCTCACGGATAATCACCGCGACGGCGACATGGATTTCGGTAACGGCCATGGTTCAGGTACGGTACTCGGCGTTAATAGTCACGTAATCGTGGGAGAAGTCGCAGGTCCAGACCCGCTCCATGACCGCGCCCCGCTTGAGATCGATGGCAATGGTGATTTCCTCACGATCCATTACTGCCTGTCCGCGCTCTTCGGAATAATCGTCTGCGCGCCCGCCGTTGCGAACGAGACAGACATCTCCGAGGTAGATTTCCAGAGCGTTGAGATCCAGTCCCGCGACCCCGGCGCGACCAACCGCCGCAAGAATCCGGCCCCAGTTGGGGTCGGAGGCAAACAGCGCGGTCTTGACCAGCGGCGAGTGGGCGACAGTGTAGGCGACATCCAGAGCCTCCTGCTGGCTTGCCGCCTGACTGACTTCGATGGTAACGAACTTGGTGGCGCCCTCACCGTCACGGACAATGGCATGGGCCAGATCCAGGTATACCTGCTGCAACGCCTCGCGCAGCTTGGGCAGCAGCGGACTGTCCGATGTGATTTCCGGACCGCTGTATTGGCCACTGGCGATCAGCATACAGGCATCATTAGTGGAGGTATCGCCATCAATGGTGATGCGGTTAAAGGATTTTTCCCCAAGCTCAGAGGCCAGTATTTCCATCACATCCGGCGCAATCCTTGCATCGGTGGCAATAAAGCCGAGCATGGTGGCCATATTGGGACGGATCATACCAGCACCTTTACTGATGCCGGAGATCGATACGGTATGCCCGTCCAGATCCAGCTGGCAGGACGCACCCTTGGGACGCGTGTCGGTGGTCATAATACCGGATGCCGCCTCCGCCCAGCGGTTCTCATCAGTGTCTGCTACGACAGCAGGCAACGCAGAGACAATCTTGTCCAGCGGCAGTGGCTCTCCGATGACACCGGTCGAGAACGGCAGCACCTCAGTGGCATCAATCCCCGCAGCGCTCGCCAATGCCTGACAACAGCTCAGTGCGTCTTTCATGCCTTGCTCACCGGTGCCGGCGTTGGCATTTCCGGTATTGATCAGCAGGTATCGTGGCGAACACTGGGCGAGATGTTGACGACTGACGGTCACCGGTGCGGCGCAGAACTGGTTCTGGGTAAATATGCCGGCCACACGACTGTCCGGGGCCAGCTCAAAGACCACCAGGTCCTTGCGTCCCGGCTTCTTGATGCCGGCGCTGCCAATGCCAAGCCTGACACCGGGGATCGGGAAAAATTCGGGCAAGGTACCGGGACCTACCGCCATGCTGCCTCTCCTTAAACTGTTCAGAAATCCATCACTGTTTAATAAAAAACCCGCAGCCTGACAGCTTCAGGTGCGGGTCATCTGGTTCACTGCAATGTTGCCAGGTGTTAGCTGACCTTACCGCAACACTGCTTGTACTTCTTACCGGACCCACAGGGACAGGGCTCGTTTCGACCGACCTTTCGTTCCTGTCGGACGAAGGTTTCCGGTGTTCCCTGCTGGCTGCCGCCCTGTCCTTCCTCGCTCTGTTTCTGAGCCGTGGCACTGGTTTCATCATGCTGCAGCTTGGCCCTGGCCAGTTCCCGCTCCAACTCCTGCTTGCGACGACGCTCGACTTCTTCCATCTCTTCACGACTCTGGACGCGCACGTGGCAAAGTACCCGGGTGACATCCCGCTTCATGGTCTCAAGCATGGTTTCAAACAGGTTGAAAGCCTCACGCTTGTATTCCTGCTTCGGGTTCTTCTGGGCATAGCCACGCAGGTGGATACCGCGGCGCAGATGATCCATGTTTGACAGGTGCTCTTTCCAGAGCGTGTCCAGCACCTGCAGGAAAACCTGCTTCTCGAACTTGCGCATGGACTCGGACCCGGCAACCTCTTCCTTGGCCTGGTACTCACCCACGATGGCATCCAGAATCTTCTGGCGCAGGCTCTCTTCGTAAAGCTTGCTGTCTTCGTCCAGCCATTTCTGGATTGGCAGGTCGATGGCCATTTCCGACTGCAACTGGGATTCGAGACCCGGCACATCCCACTGCTCAGGCATGCTCTGCGGTGGAATATATTCGCTGACCAACGAATCCACGACGTCTTCACGGATGGTGTTAATCATCTCGGAGATGTCATCCGAGGACATGACTTCGTTACGCTGTTCATAAATGACCGTACGCTGGTCATTGGCAACGTCATCATACTCCAGCAGGGTTTTCCGCATATCAAAGTTGCGGCCTTCGACCTTGCGCTGGGACTTCTCGATGGCGTTGGTCACCATCCGGTGCTCGATCGCCTCGCCCTTCTTCATCCCCATGGCCTGCATCAGGCTCTTGACCCGATCCGGCGCAAAAATACGCATCAGGTTATCTTCCAGGGACAGGAAGAAACGGGAGGAGCCCGGATCGCCCTGACGACCGGCACGGCCGCGCAACTGGTTATCGATCCGGCGGGATTCGTGGCGCTCGGTGCCGATAATGTGCAGACCGCCAGCGTCCAGCACCTGATTGTGACGCTCTGTCCACTCCGCCTTGATACGGGCCACTTCTTCCTCGGTCGGGTTCTCCAGCCCCGCGACCTCGAATTCCCAGTTACCACCCAGCACAATATCGGTACCCCGACCCGCCATGTTGGTAGCGATGGTCACCGCACCCGGACGACCAGCCTGGGCAATAATCTGGGCTTCACTCTCATGCTGCTTGGCGTTGAGGATCTTGTGATCGATGCGTGCCTTCTTGAGCAGCATGGACAACAGTTCGGACGCTTCGATCGACGCGGTGCCGACCAGAATGGGGCGCCCTTCCGACGTCACGTCTTTGATCTCGTCGATAATCGCGTGGAACTTTTCTTCCTGTGTCAGGTAGATCAGGTCGTTGTAGTCAATCCGCTGAATCGGCTTGTTCGGCGGGATAACCACCACATCCAGACCATAGATCTGGCGGAATTCGAATGCTTCGGTATCGGCAGTACCGGTCATGCCGGCCAGTTTGTCATAGAGCCGGAAATAGTTCTGGAACGTAGTGGAAGCGAGGGTCTGGCTCTCAGCCTGGATGCGCACCCCTTCCTTGGCTTCAATCGCCTGATGCAGGCCTTCGCTCCAGCGACGGCCCGGCATGGTACGGCCGGTGTGCTCGTCAACAATAACGACCTGATCACCCTGCACAATGTAGTCGACATCTTTCTGGAACAGGTGATGGGCACGCAGAGCAGAGTGCACGTGATGCAGAAGGCTCAGATTGGCCGCGGAATAGAGGCTCTCGCCTTCCTTCAGCAGGCCGCGTTCGAGCAACAACTCTTCCACTCTTTCATGGCCGCCTTCGGTGAGCTCAACCTGACGGGATTTTTCATCAATCGTGAAGTCGCCGCTGGGCTCGCCTTCCTCGTTCTCCTCGCCTTTTTCCAGGCTCGGGATCAGCGTATTGATCGCCTGATAGAGCCTGGAGCTGTCCTCTGCGGCGCCAGAGATGATCAACGGAGTACGAGCCTCGTCGATCAGGATCGAATCCACCTCATCGACAATCGCATAGTTCAGACCACGCTGGACCTTATCCTCGGTGCTGAACGCCATATTGTCGCGCAGGTAGTCAAAGCCGAATTCGTTGTTGGTGCCGTAGGTGATATCCGCCTGGTAGGCCGCACGCTTTTCGTCCGGCGCCTGGCCAGCAACGACCACTCCCACCTGAAGACCAAGGAAGCGATACAGCTTACCCATCCACTCCGCATCACGACGAGCCAGGTAATCGTTCACCGTGACCACATGAACCCCCTTGCCCGGGAGCGCGTTCAGATACACGGACGCGGTGGCCACCAGGGTTTTACCCTCGCCGGTTTTCATTTCCGCTATGTGACCTTCGTGCAGGGTAATACCACCAATCAGCTGGACGTCGTAATGACGCATGCCCATGACCCGGCGACTCGCTTCCCGAACGGTAGCGAAGGCTTCCGGAAGAAGGGCGTCAAGCTTCTCGCCCTCGCCCAAACGGCGACGGAACTCAGCGGTCTTGCCTTGCAACTCGGTATCGGACAAACGGCCAAACTGCTCTTCAAGTTCGTTAACACGCATGACATCTTTGCGCATTCTCTTGATTTCTCGGGCGTTTTTACTGCCGAACATCTTCGTTGCAAGCTTTGTGAACATAGACCAATGCTTCTTTGATTAATCGGAGGAAGCCGGCATTCTAACCTTATTTGCCGACAGTACAAAAGGCAGGGCTCACACCGGCACGAATTGCAGCCGAAATACCCCCTGCCGGGAGATAGCGCCCTGATATTACGGAAGTGAATCTGAAAGCGAAAGACACGGGGCCAAAGACAGACCCCGTCGTAAAGAATCAGCGGCTGGCGCGCTGAATGTAGGTTTCCGGGTTTTCGGATTTACCGTTACGGATAACTTCAAAGTGTACGTGAGGACCGGTAGAGCGGCCTGTGCTACCCATCAACGCAACAACCTGCCCCTTCTGTACCACATCACCCACATCAACCTTGATGGACTTGGCGTGGGCATAACGGGTAACCAGTCCGTCGCCGTGGTCCACCTCTACCAGGTTGCCGTAGCCATAACGCTTGTCGGCGTATGTCACCACGCCACCTGCGACCGCGATAATATCGCTGCCGTCTTTGCCGGCCAGATCAACGCCGGAATGCCAGGTGCGCTTACCGGTAAAGGGATCCGAACGGTACCCATAGCGGGACGACAACCAGCCCCAGGTGATCGGACGTCCCTCAACAAACAGCTCATCCTCGAGCTTTTTGCGGGAAGTCACCTCATCCAGCAAACGAAGCTGCTGCTCCCGGTCATCAATAAGGCGCGAGAGCTGATCTATCATGCTCGTGAGCTCCGGAGCGGTAAAGGAATCGCCGGAAAGCCCCTCGTTTTCCGGACCACCCACCGCGGCCGGCTGACCGAAATCAAACTCATCGCTGGCCACCAGGCCGGACTCCACGAATCGCTGCCCCAGGGCATCCAGCCGTAGCAAACGACCCTGCATTTCACCCAGCCGCAAGGTCAGCGCATCAATCTGCTGCTGAACATTGTGCTCTATCTGGGCAAGTTCGGATTTCTGGTGCTGGAGCTTGGTTTTCCACTCAACCACCAACTCCGAAGGTGAAGGCTTTGCCGCTTCTGCCTGAGTGACAGCGACCCGGTAACCGGACCAGCCTGCCAATGCCAACAATGCAAAAATGACCAACACCAGACCGGCAGCAACCGGGGCATTCACTGCGACCACCCTTGATCTTCCGTGGTGCTTGCCAACGAAAATTATATTCATATCGTCTTCTGGTTTCATAGAAGAGCCGCAACCTGGTCCTGTAGTGTTGCGCCTCAGGCTTTCTAGCCGGGACTGCTATCCTTAGCAACAACTACGCGCTCAAATACTCGCAGCCGCCCGTAGACATATACACTTGAGACAATGTAAAAGGAGTGTAATACAGGCACTGCTTCCAATCTGTGCCGAAGTGTAACCAATCGCAACCGGAGTCGTCGAGAAAAACTGCGACAATGAAAAAGCAATCCGAGACCAGAATCACCCCGAACACCTTCCGTCGGGCCCCCGTACTTCGCGAACTGATGAACAAAGCCGAACTGCATCAGCAAGCAGAAGCTGTGGTATTGGCGACGCTACCCAGGCATCTGGCGACCGGCACACGCTTCGTCAGCTGCCAGGAAGGTGAGCTTGTGCTGTCGGCAGAAACTGCCGGAACAGCAAGTCAGATCCGTTTTCGCCAACACGAAATTATGGAGAACCTGAGAAAGGAAGAGCTTTTCCGTTTTGTCTGGAAACTGAAGGTGAAGGTTGCGCCACCACGCTTCCACGAAAAACCAAAAGTGGAGAAAACGCCTCTCAGCAAAGAAAATGCCCGACTCCTTAAAGAAGAAGCCGGGCACACGAAGGACAAACAATTACGCGAGGTTCTCGAAAAACTCGCAAGCCACGTCCGGGATTAAAGCGTCCCGCTTTAAGCCTGGGCCGCCAGCACAGGTTTCATGTAAGAAATCGGGGCAGTGGCCTCGTCGTCAAAGGTCACCACTTCCCACGCATCTTCTTCCGCCCTGAGCTTGCGCAGCAGCTTGTTATTCAGATCGTGACCGGACTTGATGCCACGGAACTCACCGATCAGGCTGTTGCCCAGCAGGTACAGGTCACCAATAGCGTCCAGGACCTTGTGCTTGACGAACTCATCATCGTAACGAAGACCGTCCTCGTTAAGAATCTTGTAGTCATCAACCACGATGGCGTTATCCACACTGCCACCCAGTGCCAGATTCATCGCACGCAGTTTTTCGATATCACGCATGAAACCGAAAGTGCGGGCGCGACTGACCTCCTTCACGAAAGACGTGCTGGAGAAGTCGACAGTAGCGGTCTGGGCACGCCCCTTGAAGACAGGGTGATCGAAGTCGATCCCGAAGCTGACCTTGAAGCCTTCGAACGGCAGGAAGGTCGCCTTCTTGTCATCCTCTTCAATGGTCACTTCGCGCTTGATGCGGATAAAACGCTTGGCGGCTTCCTGCTCGGCAATACCGGCAGACTGCAGAAGGAACACAAAAGGACCGGCAGAGCCGTCCATGATGGGCACCTCGGCAGCGCTGAGCTCCACAAAGCAGTTATCAATTCCGAGACCAGCCATGGCTGACAGCAGATGCTCTACTGTTGCCACACGGACACCGTCTTTTACCAGCGTCGTGGACAGCATGGTCTCACCCACATTCTCCGCACACGCTCGGATCTCGACCATCGGGTCAAGGTCGGTACGGCGGAAAATGATCCCTGAATCCACAGGTGCAGGCTTCAGGGTCAGATAAACCTTCTCACCCGAATGCAAGCCAACACCGGTGGCACGGATGGTGTTTTTAAGTGTCCGTTGTCTGATCATCGGTACATAGTTCCGTCACAAGTTTGCGGTATTCTGGGCAAAATTCTGCCCGGAAGATACCAGAAAACAAGACTGAATACCATTTAACCAACCCGGGATTACCGAATTGTCATCCAGCACCCTGGCCGGACCGGCAAACAGTACGCGTCAGGCGGCGCAACGGGTTGCATCTCCACCTGTTAATTGCAACAGATTATCAGTCAGCCTGACGGCGAAGGAATGCGGGAATATCGAGATAGTCGACACCCTGCTCTTCGCTTTCTTTGCTCTGGTCAATCGCTACATTACCATGAGCAACCGCGCGGCGGCGCAGCACTGCAGGCCTATCCAACTGATTGTAATCCGTTGTGCCGTCCAGAGTGCGGGTGTTGTCCACCACCTTGGTCGGCTTCTCACGGTCACCGCCGAGGCCAGTCGCAACCACAGTAACCTTCAGTTCGTCGGTCATTTCCGGATCAATCACCGTGCCTACAACAACAGTGGCGGAATCCGATGCGAATTCACGCACAATGTCGCCAACCTCGGAGAACTCGCCCAGGTTGAGATCCATACCGGCGGTGATATTGACCAGGATACCCTTGGCGCCCTGCAGATTGATATCTTCCAGCAACGGGCTGCGGATTGCGGCTTCGGCCGCTTCGCGGGCACGGTTTTCACCGGTGGCACGGGCGGTACCCATCATCGCCATACCCATTTCGGACATCACGGTTTTGACGTCGGCAAAGTCGACGTTGATCATGCCGTTGCGGGTGATCAGGTCGGCAATGCCCTGAACAGCACCGAGCAGCACGTCGTTGGCGGCCGCAAACGCGTCCAGCAGGCTGGTTTTCTTGCCCATGACCGCCAGCAGTTTCTCGTTGGGGATGGTGATCAGGGAGTCAACGCTCTCCTCCAGCTCTTTCAGGCCGGATTCAGCGACACTCATTCGCTTGCCACCCTCAAACTGGAATGGCTTGGTGACCACGGCCACGGTCAGGATACCCAACTCACGGGCGACCTCTGCAACGACCGGCGCGGCACCCGTGCCGGTACCACCGCCCATGCCGGCAGTGATAAAGACCATATCGGCACCCTTGATGGCTTCCGCCACACGGTCACGGTCTTCCAGGGCCGACTGACGACCCACTTCCGGATTGGCTCCGGCGCCCAGACCTTTGGTGATGTTGCCACCAAGCTGGATGATCTGGCGGGCATCCATGTCGGTCAGGGCCTGTGCATCAGTGTTGGCGCAGATAAATTCCACACCTTCAATGTCACTGTTAAGCATGTGGCGCACAGCGTTGCCGCCGCCTCCACCTACACCTACTACTTTAATGACAGCGTTTTGCTGGACATTATCGACGAGTTCAAACATTCCCCTACTCCTTCGTGCTGTTTTCAGCCTTTTCCAGGCTGTTTGTTCGAGATTGTGTTTTCGAGATACCTTCGTTTTACTGCTAACCCGGGACCGTCAGAAATGACCGGTAAACCAGGCCTTCATGCGCTCAAACAGCGAGGGTGCGTCTTCACCCTTGAGCACGGGCGTCCGCCCCAGATCCATCTGGCGGAAACCATGAATCAACAACCCCACGCCGGTGGCGTAGATCGGATTGTTGACTACCTCCGTCATACCGGAGACTGCCTGCGGACAGGCCAGCCTTACCGGCATGTGGAAGATTTCTTCAGCCAGCTCCACCACCCCTTCCATGGTGGAGGAACCGCCTGTAATCACGATGCCTGCGGGAATCAGGTCCTCAAATCCTGACCGGCGAAGCTCCGACTGCACGAGTGTGAACAGCTCCTCGTAACGAGGCTCCACCACCTCGGCCAGCGCCTGGCGCGATAGATCCCGCGGTGCACGGTCTCCCACGCTGGGCACTTTGATGGTTTCATCCGCGCCGGCCAGCTGGGTCAGCGCGCAGGCATATTTGATCTTGATCTCTTCGGCATTCTGCGTGGGGGTGCGCAGGGCCATGGCAATGTCATTGGTGACCTGATCGCCGGCGATGGGAATCACCGCGGTGTGACGAATCGCGCCGCCAGTGAACACGGCGATGTCCGTGGTGCCGCCACCAATATCGACCACACACACGCCCAGTTCTTTTTCGTCTTCGGTCAGAATCGCGTGGCTCGACGCCAGCTGCTCCAGAATGATGTCATCCACTTCCAGACCGCAGCGTTTCACACATTTCTCGATGTTCTGGGCAGCGTTCACCGCACAGGTCACCAGGTGCACCTTGGCTTCCAGGCGCACCCCGGACATCCCCATGGGCTCCTTGATGCCTTCCTGACTGTCGATGACAAATTCCTGTGGCAGGATGTGGAGAATCTTCTGGTCCGCCGGAATGGCCACCGCCTGCGCAGCGTCAATCACCCGGTCAATGTCCGCCTGGGTCACTTCCCGGTCCCGGATGGCGACAATGCCGTGAGAGTTCAGACTCTTGATGTGGCTACCGGCGATGCCGGCGTACACCGAATGAATCCGGCACCCCGCCATGAGCTCGGCCTCTTCCACAGCGCGCTGGATGGCCTGCACGGTGGTTTCGATATTCACCACCACACCACGCTTCAGCCCCCGTGACGGGTGCGAGCCAATGCCTACCACCTCAATGGTCCCGTCCATCTTGCGCTTGCCGACAATCGCAACCACCTTCGAGGTTCCGATATCGAGGCCGACAATCATGTTTTCCGTTTCAACCGATGACATGTATTCCACCAAACCGTAGGTCTGTATTTGACGTTGCTATGATTTCGTTCCGGAGCCGGCGATCTTTTCCGACTTCCACTTAACCGCCACACCATTGGTGTAGCGGGCATCCACCCGACTGACCTCGTCTGCACGGGATATCAGCCGGTTTTCATACACCGTTAGGAAACGCGCAAAGCGTTCCTCCACCTGATCACGCCCCAGCACGACCTCGATGCCGTTTGCCAGACTGAGGGTCCAGGCTCCCCGTTGCTCCAGGGTCAGACCGGCAAAGCCAAGCCCGCGCCCTGCCAGTGTGTCGCTCATGGTGCGGGCCATACGAATGACATCCCTGACCCGCTCATCAGGCCCCGCAAGCCTTGGCAGACGACCTGCCACTTCCGGGTTATCCGGAGAAAAAAGCTCTCCGGTCCGACTCACCAGGCGATCACTGTTCCAGTAAGCCAGCGGTTTCTTCTCGCGAATCTCAATCTCCAGTCGATCCGGCCAGACTCGCCGAACCGCCGCCGATTCTACCCAGGGCCGCAGCTCCAGTTCGCTCTTGATCTCAGACAGATCGGTGGCAAAAAAACTCTTCCCGATCCAGTCACCTGCCTTGCGCTCAAGGTCCGTGCGACTCTCACCCACCAGGTTGCCGGTGACATCAATCGCCAGGATCTGACGATCCATGGCGCTCAACACCTGACTGGTCCCCCAGGGCACCATCGCCGCCGCCAGCACAATGGCGGCCCCCATGCCAACCTGCAGCCAGGGCACGGCCGCCAGCACAGCCTTCAACAATCCGAACCGCTGCCGCTCTGGCCCAAGGGTCGTTGCCCCGCGCCGACGAGGAGGCTCAGGCGGTACCGCCCGGGTCCGGATCAGAAGGTTGTCAAGCATGGCCATCCTCCAGAGTGTCCTTGAGAATCCGCACAACCAGTTCTTCAAAGCTGATGCCCGCTGCCCTTGCAGCCATTGGCACCAGGCTGTGGTCCGTCATCCCCGGAACGGTATTCACTTCCAGCAACCAGAAACCGCCATCACGATCCTGCATGATGTCCACCCGTCCCCAGGTGCGGCAGCCAATAACCCGGAAGGCGTCCAGAGCCAGGTGCTGCAATTCCAGTTCCGTATCCGGATCCAGCCCGCACGGAATGCGGTAGTTGGTGTCATCTGCGAGGTACTTCGCCTCGTAGTCGTAAAACACGTGGTCAGTGCTCAGCCCGATAGCCGGCAACGCCTGATCCTGAAGCAGGCTGACGGTGAATTCCGGGCCCTCGATCCACTCCTCCACCAACACCAGCGAATCCAGAGCGCAAGCTTCCTGGTAGGCCTCAACGAGCTCTTCGCGGCTGGTCACCTTGCGAATACCGATACTCGATCCCTCACGGGAAGGCTTCACACTCAGCGGCAGTGACAGGTCGCGGAGGATATCATCCGCCTCACTCACGGCGCCCATAGCCCGGAAACGGGGCGTGGGCAGACCACAGCCTTCAAAAACGTACTTGGTTCGCAGCTTGTCCATGGCGAGTGCGGACGCGAGCATTTCACTGCCGGTGTACGGAATCCCGGCCTGGGACAGGATGGCCTGCAGCGTTCCGTCCTCGCCTCCACGGCCATGAAGTGCGATAAACACCCGGTCAAATTCCGGGTTATCCACTGTCCGCAGCAGGCAGCCCTGGACATCCACGCCATAGGCGTCCACACCTGCGGACTGCAACGCTGCCAACACCGCGTGACCGCTCTTCAGGGAGACCTCACGCTCTGCCGAATCACCACCCATGAACACAGCCACGCGACCGAGCGCCCGGACGGTCTCCGGTGTCGCCTGATAACCCTGTGTATCCATGCGCTTTGCATCACTCACTGGCAATCACTCCTGCCGCCGCCAGGCGTGCAGCAACGCCGCCAATATCCCCTGCGCCCTGGGTGATCAGCAGATCACCATCCCGCAGGGTATTGGCCAGCAACTGTTCAATTTCGCTGTTGTCTTCCACAAACACCGGCTCCACATTCCCGCGCTGGCGAATGCTGCGGCACAGGGCCCGACCATCGGCACCCGGTATCGCCGGCTCACCGGCGGCATACACATCCATCAGTAACAGGCCATCCACTTCCGAGAGCACCCGTACAAAGTCCTCATACAGGTCGCGGGTACGGGTAAAACGATGGGGCTGATACAGCATGACCAGCCTTCGATCCGGCCAGGCATCGTGAGCCGCGCGGATGACCGCTTCCACTTCAGTCGGGTGATGACCATAGTCGTCCACCAGGGTGATGGTGCCGTTGGGCGTTTCGTAGTCGCCATAGACCTGAAAACGACGGCCCACACCGGCAAAGCCCGCCAAGCCTCGGCAAATGGCAGCGTCATCGACGCCTTCATCGGTGGCCACGGCAATCGCTGCCAACGCATTGAGTACGTTGTGACGCCCCGGCATCTTGAGCTCTACCTGCAAGTCCTTGCGTCCACCCGGCCGACGAACCAGGAAATGCGTCCGTAGACCGTCGGAGCTGATCTGTTCCGCCCGATAATCGGCATCGGGATTATCAATGCCGTAGGTGATAATCGCGCGGGAGATACGGGGAATCACTTCACGCACGTAGCCGTCGTCCACGCACATCACCGCCACGCCGTAGAAAGGCAGGTTGTGAAGAAAGTCCACAAACGTCTGCTTCAGTCGCTCAACATCACCGCCATAGGTATCCATATGATCGGCTTCGATATTGGTCACCACCGAAATCACCGGGGTCAGGTGAAGGAACGAAGCGTCGCTCTCATCCGCCTCGGCCACCAGGTACCGGGATCCACCCAATTTGGCGTTGGTTCCGGCACTGTTCAGCTTGCCGCCGATCACAAACGTAGGGTCGAGCCCGGCTTCACCCAGCACTGACGCGATCAGGCTGGTCGTGGTGGTCTTGCCATGGGTGCCCGCCACGGCAATGCCGTGGCGATACCGCATGATTTCCGCCAGCATCTCCGCCCGGGGAACAATGGGCACCCGACGATTGCGAGCCGACGCCACTTCCGGGTTATCCCCGGAAACCGCCGTGGAGACCACCACGACATCGGCCTTGGCACTGTTCTCTTCCCGGTGGCCGATGTGCACTTCCACTCCCATGGCCTTGAGGCGATCAGTCACCGCACCTTCGCGAATATCAGAGCCGGAGACGTCATACCCCTGGTTCTTGAGAACCTCGGCAATACCGCTCATGCCGGCACCGCCAATTCCCACAAAGTGAATGTGGCGAATACGGCGCATTTCAGGCACCTGATAGACCAGCGGCGGATTGGTTGCATCAGCCATTGGCGGCCTCCAGACAATAATTCACGACTCTCTCCGTTGCATCTGGGCGAGCCAGCGATCTCGCCGCCTTCGCCATGTTCAATACCCGGGACCGATCTCTGGCCAGGTCCCTCAGTGTTTCCGCCAGCGATCCGGGATTCAGCTTCGACTGCGGCACCAAAACCGCAGCCTGGGCGTTTACCATCCGCTGGCCATTCCTGGTCTGGTGGTCATCCACGGCATGGGGGAACGGCACCAGGATCGCCCCCAGTCCCGCCACACAAAGCTCGGATACCGTCAGGGCGCCGGAACGACACAACACCAGATCGGCCCAGCTATAGGCTTCCGCCATGTCTTTGATAAAGGGTTCAACGGACGCCTCTACACCGTGTTGTTCGTAGGCATCACGGGCAGCATCCACATGCTTTTCGCCACACTGATGCCGCACCACAGGCCGGTCGGCTTCTTCGAGTTTCGCCAGGGCTTCAGGCACCTGCTGATTGAATACCTGGGCCCCCAGGCTGCCGCCAACGACCAGCAAATGCAGTGGTCCTTCCCGCTTTGCCATGCGCTCTTCCGGGACGGCCAGTTTGGCCAGGTCCTGGCGTACCGGGTTGCCGGTACAACGGGTTACAACCTTGGCGCCAAAGCTGTCCGGAAATGCTTCCAGGACCGTTTCCGCAAAACGCACAAGCAGCCGATTGGTCATTCCCGCTACCGCATTCTGTTCATGTATCACCAAAGGGATCCGGTTCAGCCAGGCGGCAACACCACCCGGGCCGGTCACGAAGCCACCCATGCCCACCACACAGTCAGGCCGGATTCTGCGAACCACGGTGAAAGCCTCACCGAGGCCCCGCATCAGGCGGAAAGGGGCCAGCAACAGGGCCAACCCGCCTTTACCCCGCAACCCGGAGATATGGATAAGAGACAGCGGTATATCCGTTTCCCCGATCAGGCGCTCTTCCATGCCGCCAGCAGAGCCGAGCCAGAACACCTCGTGGCCCTTCTCCTGCAGGCTACGTGCGGTCGCCAGGGCCGGGAACACGTGCCCACCGGTACCGCCAGCCATCATCAGGAAACGACGCTTGTCACTCATACACAGCGCCTCCTCTGACCCGTTTCCCGGTTTTCTCCTGCGCCAACCGCTCCCGGTCCAGGCGTTCCATTTCCACCCGAGCCAGGACGCCCAGAGAAATGCAGGTAATCATCAGGCTCGACCCGCCGTAACTGACCAGGGGCAAGGTCAGCCCCTTGGTCGGGAGCAACCCGGTGCTGACGGCCATGTTGATCCCAGCCTGCAGGCCAATCAGCAATGTGATGCCATACGAAAAGCAGGCAGCAAACGGCATGTTGGCCAGTTCAGCGCGACGAGCGATCACAAAGCCGCTGATCACCAGTACCGCAAACAGCGACAGTACAATCAGCGAACCCAGCAGACCGAACTCCTCGGCAATAATGGCGAAAATAAAGTCAGTGTGAGCCTCGGGCAGATAGAACAGTTTTTGTATCGAGTTCCCCAACCCGACACCGGCCCACTCACCGCGCCCAAACGCAATCAAGGACTGGGTGAGCTGATAGCCACTGTCGAACTGGTCTTTCCAGGGATCGAGATAACTGACAACCCGCTTGAGTCGGTATGGCTGCGTTGCAACCAGTAAGATGCCCAGCCCTACCAGAATCCCGATCAGTGGCATGAACCGGGTCAGCCTGACACCACTCAGGAAAATCATCCCTGCGGCTGCGGTCACCAGCACCACGGTCGCCCCGAAATCCGGCTGGATCACCAGTAGCATGGAGGCAAACCCGAGCACGACCAGCGGCTTGAGAAATCCTGGCCAGGTGTTGAGAAGCTCCTCACGACGACGAACCACGTACCCAGCCAGGTACGCAATCAGACATAACTTGGCGACTTCCGATACCTGAACATTGAACAGCCCGAATGGAATCCATCGAGTGGAGCCATTGACGGTTCGCCCCAGCGGAGTCAATACCAGTATCAGCACCAGCAAACCCACACCCAGCAGCAACCATCCGCTTCGCTCCCACCAGGAAACCGGCACATTCACCGCCACCAGCGCCAGAAAACATCCGATTCCGGCAAAAATCAGTTGCCGGATAACATAGTGGTAGCTGTTACCAACCGTTTCCGCGGCCATATCCATGGAGGCCGAGGAAATCATAACCACACCCATCACCAGCAAGGACACCGAGCTGATGATCAACAAAGGCAGTGGCTGCAGATCGCTGAGCACTTGCTGCCGGTTCGGGAGTGTGAGATTGGCCTGCATCACAACCCCTCCACCTGTTGCCGGAACTGGTCACCGCGATCGCTGTAATCTCGGAACATGTCAAAACTCGCGCAGGCCGGTGACAACAACACCCGGTCACCGGGCCGGGCCAGGTCTGCAGCCTGGGAGACTGCCTCCGCCATGGTGTCTGCATACGTGACCGTGGCGGCCTTTCCAATGTTGTCAGCAATGCGGCTGGCATCGCGACCGATTAGCACAACCGCGCGGCAATGCAGGGTCACTGGCGCTTCCAGTGGCGAGAAATCAGCCCCCTTGCTATCGCCGCCCGCAATCAGAACAATCCTGCCGCTGACCGGGACCAGGCTCTCAATAGCCGCGACGGTTGCGCCAACGTTGGTGCCCTTGGAGTCATTGATATAATCCACATCGTTGACCCGACGTATGAATTCGCAGCGATGGGGCAGCCCGCGGAACTCCCGGGCGACTGCCAGCATGGTATCCATGGGCAACCCTGCCGCCTGCCCCAGTGCCAGCGCCGCCATGACGTTACTGAGGTTGTGGCGGCCAAGAAGCTTGAGATCTTCCGCCAGCAACAGATTGTCAAAACCGAAGGTAATCCAGGTGCCCTGGTCGTCTTCGCGGGTGCTGAACGTGTCCGGATTAACCCGGTGAAAGCCAAAACACAGGAACCTCAGGTTATCCCGCGCCATGGGTGTACTCAGGGCATCATCCAGATTCACAATCGCGTTCTTGCAGCCCCGGAAGATTCGCTGTTTGGCCTGAAAATATTCCATTTTGGACGGATACCGGTCCATATGGTCATCGCTAACATTAAGCACCGTCGCCGCCAGGGCATTCAGCTCTTCAGTGGTTTCCAGCTGGAAACTGGACAGCTCCAGGACATACAAATCGGCGCCCCGCCCCAGCAGATCCAGAGCCGGCGTACCAATATTGCCCCCCACTTCGACTCTACGGCCTGCCGCCCGGGCCATTTCACCCAGCAGCGTGGTCACGGTGGTTTTACCGTTGGATCCGGTAATCGCAACGATGGGGGCGTCCGCCGCCTGCGCAAACAGGTCGATATCCCCTCGCACCTGCGCACCTCTGGCCACCGCATCTCGAATGGCGGGTGTCTCAACACTGACGCCCGGACTGACAATCAGCTCGTTAAAGGTGGCAAAAAGCTCGGCGTCGAACGGTCCCGTATGCACCGGCACATCCGGCCAGCCGGATTTGAGTTCATCCAGTCCCGGCGGATTTTCCCGGCTGTCAGCGACGGCAATTTCCCGCCCCTGAGCGCACAGATAGCGCACGCAGGAAAGCCCGGTTTTACCGAGCCCTACGACCAGTGTGCGACGATCTGACACGATGACACTCATAGAGACGCCATTCCCCTATCGCAGTTTCAGACTGGCAAGGCCAATCAGAACCAGAACCACGGTAACCACCCAGAAACGCACGATGACGCGCGGTTCAGGCCAGCCCTTCAATTCGAAATGATGGTGCAACGGTGCCATGCGGAAGATTCTCCGCCCGGTCAACCGGTATGACGCCACCTGCAGGATGACCGACACGGTCTCCATGACAAACACACCGCCCATAATGAACAGGACAATCTCCTGTCGGACGATCACAGCAACAACCCCAAGGGCGGCCCCCAGCGCCAGTGCCCCCACGTCCCCCATGAAGACCTGCGCCGGGTAGGTGTTAAACCAGAGGAACCCGAGGCCAGCGCCAACCAGGGCGCCGCAGAACACAATCAGCTCGCCGGTACCCGGCAAATGGGGGATCAGCAGGTAATCGGCAAACTGGGCATGCCCGGACAGATAGGCAAACAGGCCCAATGCCCCGGCCACCATCACGGTTGGCATAATCGCCAGCCCATCCAGTCCATCGGTCAGGTTCACCGCATTACTGCTACCCACGATCACGAAATAGGTCAGCAGGATGAAGATCACTGGCCCGAGGGTCAGCGATACACTCTTGAAGAACGGCACATACAGCGACGTTTCCTGCGGCAACGAAGAACTGAAATACAGCGCCACTGCTGCCGCGGCACCAATCACGGATTGCCAGAAGTATTTCCAGCGGCCCGGAAGACCGCGTGGATTGCGCTCCACAACCTTGCGGTAATCATCAACCCAGCCGATAGCGCCAAACAGGAGCGTTACCAGAATCGTCACCCACACATAGCGGTTGCTAAGATCCGCCCACAGCAGGGTACTGATACCAATGGCAACCAGGATCAGCGCGCCCCCCATGGTTGGCGTGCCGGCCTTGCTCAAGTGGGTCTGCGGACCATCATCACGTACCGATTGACCGATCTGGTACTGGCTTAACTTACGAATCATCACCGGACCAATAAGCAGTGAGATGGCCAGCGCGGTGAGGGTGCCCAGAATCCCACGCAGTGTCAGATACTGAAACACCGTCAGGGCCGTAAAATATTGTGATAGAACCTCTGTCAGCCAGAGCAGCATGAGTTATTCACCTTTTCTTTCATTCCCTCCACCACGCGATCCATGGCGGAACTGCGAGAACCCTTGACCAGAATGGTCATCGGCAATTGCGGCCCGGCTAACAGACGGTCCACGGCATCTTCGTGGGAAGCACACACCTCGGCAGACTCCCCAAAACCTTCGATATAACCTTCACATCCCGGCCCAACGACCAACAGGCGCTCTATTCCCTGCTCACGGGCACAAACGCCCACCTCGCGATGCAACGCCCGGCTATCGGACCCCAGTTCTGCCATAGCACCAAGCACTGCCGCCCGGGCCCCGGGTCTTGCCGCGAGCACGCCAATGGCTGCCTTCATGGAAGACGGGTTGGCGTTGTAGCTGTCATCGATCAGCACCAGCTCTGAAGACAACTCGATCATCTGCAAGCGACCTTTGACGGCGGTCAGGGCTTGCAAACCTTGCCGAATGGCATCATCTGTCGCCCCGAGCTCACGGGTAGCGGCGATAGCCAGAAGCGCGTTTGTGATGTTGTGCTCACCGCTCAGAGCCAGCTGGACGCTACACTGCCAGTCATCAGGTCCGTGTGCGATGAAACTTTGTCCATGGATATCAACGCTGACTGCCGAGGGATAATAATCTGCCGGGCCGCCGGCCTTACCACTGATGGCAGTCACCTTCCGCTCGCCAGCCCGTTGCCGCCAGACGCCAAACGCAGGATCGTCACCATTAAGGACAACAAGCCCGTTGGCGCCAACGCCATCAATAATCTCCCCTTTGGCCTGGACAATGTTCTCGTAACTACCAAAACCCTCCAGGTGCGCCTGTCCCGCATTGGTCAGAATGACCACGTCTGGCCGGGTAATCGCGACGGTATGGGCGATTTCCCCCAGACCGCTGGCCCCCAGTTCAATGGCTGCGAACTGGTGCCGCTTTTCCAGCCGGAACAGGGTCAGCGGAACACCTATGTGATTGTTCAGGTTGCCTTCCGTGGAAAGCGTGGAGCCCATCTGCGTCAGAATGGACGCGACCATCTCCCGGACCGTGGTTTTACCACTGCTGCCGGTAATGGCCACGAAACGGGCCTGGCTCTCATTCCTGTTGCCAGCAGCGAGCTGTGCCAGCGCATCAACAGTGTCGCTGACAACCACCTGGGGAAGGTCCACCGACGTGTCTTCGGTATCCACAATGGCACCAACCGCTCCTGAATCCCTGGCCTTCGCCAGGAACTGGTGTCCGTCAAAGTTGTCACCGCGCAATGCCACAAACAGATCCCCACGACCGATCTTGCGGGTATCGGTAGACACGCCCGAGAAAGTTCGCTGGGCGGCATCTCCGAGGTGGCACTGCCCCCCGGTCAATGCAATAGCATCAGCCAGCGAGAAGGTGCGCATCATGCCACACCTCCGTTGAGCTGCAGGATGTGCTGCACCTGCTCTGCATCGCTGAAATGCACACGCTGGCCGGCCGTCTCCTGATAGGTTTCATGCCCCTTGCCAGCGATCAGTACAATGTCGCCTTCGCCGGCCTGTCGTATGGTGCGGGCAATCGCCTCGGCACGATCATGAATCACTGCGACCTGATCCGGGTTTGCAAATCCCCTGAGAATGTCCCTGGCGATCGTGTCCGGATGCTCTCCCCGGGGGTTGTCGTCAGTCACTACAACAACATCAGCCGCCTTCTCTGCCTCAGCGGCCATTTCCGGGCGTTTGCCACTGTCACGGTCACCACCGCAACCGAACACGCAAAACAGGCGTCCCGTTACATGGGGCTTTAGCGCAGCCAACGCATTCGCCAGTGCATCCGGCGTGTGAGCATAATCCACCACGACCCTCACGCCATTGGCACCAGTGAACGGTTCCAGGCGGCCAGGGGGCGGCTGCAAAGTCTCGACAGCCCTCTGCACACGCTCCACCGGCACGCCCAGACTCAAGACTGCAGCCATGGACGCCAGCACGTTGCTGGCATTGAAACTCCCCATCAACGGAACATTGACGTCGAACGCCCCCCACTCGCCATCCACTGATGCGGTAAAGCCGTGAAGCGTCGGCTCGAACCCTGTCAGCCAGAGCTCAGTCTGGGCCTCATGGAGGCTATAGCGTACCCGGTCGCATTTGCCCTCAAGCTGCTCATACAGCTGACGCCCGAACGGATCATCGAAATTCACAACCGCGTAATGCAGCTCCTCGCGCTCAAAAAGCCTCGCCTTGGCGGCGCCATACTCTTCCATGGAGCCGTGGTAATCGAGGTGATCCCGGGTCAGGTTGGTAAACACCGCACCGGTCATGGTGATGCGATCAATCCGCCCCTGATCCAGCGCATGAGAGGACACTTCCATCGCCGCCGCGCGACCACCCTGTTTCAATATTCGTGACAGAACGCGATTGACCTGAACCACATCCGGCGTGGTGTGGGAAGCCACCTGCAACGCCCCTGGCATGCCGTAGCCCAGGGTACCCAACAACCCGCAAGGGGTTCCGGTCTGCTGCAGCAGCTGTGCGATGTAGTGGCTGACCGACGTTTTACCATTGGTTCCAGTCACCCCGATCAGTCGCAAGCGCTGTGAAGGATGCTCGAAAAAGCGATCGGCGATCTTTCCCAGCTTACTTCGCAGCCCGACCACCGGCACAATCAGTGCGCCAAGGTGTTCCCGGCACTCTCCGGGCTCATCGGTCTCAAGGATGATGACGGTCGCACCTGCGGCCACTGCCTGATCCACATAATGGTCCGCGGTCGTTCGACTGCCCGCCAGGGCGATGAAAGCATCCCCCGACGTCACCTGCCGGCTGTCCGTTTGCAAACCGTGAATCGTCACGTCAAAGACGGACGGCACCGGCGCGATCCCCTGTAACAATGTGCTGAGTGACGTGATACACATAACCCTACCCCCGCTCCCCGGGTGTTTTCGGCCCTGCTGGCACTTCACCGACTTCCAGTTCCGGTTTCACATTCAGCAGCCGCAATGCATCACTCATAACCCTGGCAAATACCGGCGCCGCCACTTCGCCGCCGTAGTATTCGCCGGATTGAGGTGCATCTACCGCTACCACTGTTACGATTCTCGGATGATCAATGGGCGCCATTCCGGCAAAAATGGCTTTGTATTGACTGTCTTCGTAGCCGCCCTTACCCACCAGATGTACGGTGCCGGTCTTGCCGCCGGCGGAGTAGAATCCTGGCTGCGCACGTTTACCGGTACCGTTCTCGACCACCTCGCGCAGCATTTCCCGTACTTGAAATGAGACCTTCTCGGAAAGCACACGTTCCCCGACCGGTCGCTCATCCCTTTTCATCAAACTCAAGGGGTAGCGAATACCGCCATTGGCCAGCACCATGTATGCTTGGGCCAGTTGCAGGGCATTCACACTCATGCCGTAGCCATAAGAAAGCGTCGCCTCTTCAACGGGGCGCCACTTGGGCGGTGCCGGCAGTACACCCACCGCCTCACCGGGGAAGCCAATTCCCGTGGGGTGCCCGATACCGAGGCGGGAGTAAAGATTCCGGATGACGTCCCCGCCCAGCTCTGTCGCAATCTTGCTCATGCCCACATTACTGGACTTGGCAATGATACCGGTGACACCAAGCACCCCGTAGTTGTGACTGTCACGAATGGTAAAACGACCAAAGCGCCGGTAACCCGGCGCAGTATCAATGGTGCTGTTGAGATTGTATTTTCCCGATTCCAGGGCCGCTGCCATGGCGACCGGTTTCATGGTCGACCCCGGCTCAAACAAGTCCGTAATCGCCCTGTTTCGCAGCCGGTCCGCACTTAGCTGACTGCGATCATTGGGGTTGTATGACCCTTGATTCACCATCGCCAATACTTCGCCGGTATCGACATCCAGCATGACCAGGGTTCCACCCCGGGCGCTGTGGGCCTCCACGACCGCCTTGAGCTCACGGTATGCCAGATATTGCAGCCGCAGGTCGATACTCAGCGCCAAATCGCGACCGGGCCGGGCATCACGGATCAACGTCAGGTCCTTGATCACCCGACCGCGATTGTCCTTGAGCACCCGCTTACGGCCTTTTTCACCACTGAGCCACTGGTTATAAGCCAGCTCAATGCCTTCCTGGCCATTTTCATCAATGTTCGCAAACCCGACCACATGGGAGGTGACCTCACCTGCCGGATAGTAGCGACGGTACTCCTGGCGGCTGTAGATTCCCGGAATTTCCAGAGCCAACGCACGCTCCGCCAGTCCCGGCTGGATCTTGCGACGCAGGTACATGAACTCACGACCCTCGTAGGTCACCAGCCGCTGCCTAAGGCGTGCCTCACTGATATCGAGCAAACGCGCCAGGTGCGATAATCTGGGCTCTTCCGGATCAAGTTCAGAAGGATTGGCCCACACCGTCTGAACGGGCGTGCTGACGGCCAGGGATTCCCCGTGACGGTCAGTAATGACTCCCCGGTGGGCGTCGATGGACTCCACACGAATGGTGCGCACATCCCCCTGTTTCCGCAGGAATTCATTATCCACAACATGCAGATCGACCAGGCGCCAGCCAAGAGCCCCGACCACCAGCAGAAAAACACCCAGCACAGAACCGTAGCGCCAGGCTTTCAGCCCGGCAGCCAGTCGTTGGCTCCATGTTGGGTTCTTTCCCTGATCGGACAAAACAGCCACCCTGAGTTAGTTGTTATGAATATTCAAAGACCTGCTACCGGCGCCATCAAGGGCACCAGCACAATATCCTCTTTACCTGGCACAACCATGCCAAAGCGTTGCGCAGCGAGCGTTTCAACCCGACTGTGGGCACTCAATGCACTTTGCTCCAGCAACAGCTGACTCCATTCGCGCTGGTACTGGTCCCGCTCTGCCTGAAGCTGCGACAAGGTATTGAACAGCTCGCGGTTCTTGTAAGCGCTCACGACGACACCGATGGACGACACAATCAATAGCCCGACCAAGGCGACGGATATCAACACCTGTTTCTGCTGCAGCGACTCAAATACCTGCTGCGATACGCGAACGGCACTTGCCAACCCGTCCTTGACCTTCTGCTTGTTCAAACCGGCGGTTTTAACGGCCGGCTCAATTGCCACGGCGCCCATAGTCACGCGCTCCCTTGCAAACCCTGTTTGTTATGAACACGCTCAAGCACCCGCATGACTGCACTTCGCGCCCGAACGTTATCGCTTACTTCTTCTGTGTTGGCCTTACTGGCCTTGCCAATCAAACGGAACTCCGACGCCTCCTGGGCAGCCGTCACCGGCACACCTTTGGGCAATCTGGGCCCGCGAGCCAGATCCCGCATGAACCGCTTGACCAACCGATCCTCCAGCGAGTGGAAGCTGATCACCACCAGGCGTCCACCCGGTGCAAGCCGCTCCGCCGCCGAAGCAAGTCCCGCCTCCAGATCCTCCAGTTCCCGGTTGATGAAAATCCGGATAGCCTGGAATGTCCGCGTGGCGGGATGCTTGTTTTTTTCCTTTTTCGGGACAGCCTGACTGACCAGCTCTGCCAACTCCCGAGTGGTTTGCAGTGGTGCCTCCTGACGACGTTCCACCACCCGGCGCGCGATGCGCCGGGAAAAACGTTCCTCGCCGTACCGATAGATCACATCTGCGATCTCACGCTCGTCAGCCTCCGCCAACCACTGCGCAGCACTGGGCTCCTGTTCGGTATTCATGCGCATATCCAATGGACCGTCGCGCATGAAACTGAACCCCCGAGCGGCATCATCCAGTTGCGGTGACGACACACCCAGGTCCAGCAAAACACCGTTGACGGTTTCCCAGCCCTGTTCCCGGATCGCAGCATCAAGCTCTGCGAAAGAACCGTGATAGCAGGAGAATCGAGCGTCCTCGGAAGCCAGCTCCCGGGCTACGCGAATTGCCTCCGGGTCCTTGTCGATTCCCAGCAAGCGGCCGCTTTCGCCCAGCTTCCCAAGTACAAGCCGGCTGTGGCCACCTCGACCAAAGGTGCCATCGACATACAAACCATCGGGGTCATTAATCAGATAATCGACCGCCGAATCCAGGAGCACGGAGCGATGCGAGTACTTCTGGCCCGCAGCCCCCGGCTTACGTTCGGAGGTCATAGGGAAAGGGCCTCCATCTCTGGCGGCATCTCATCGTCATCCGATGATTCATCCAGCCAGGCGAACCAGCGCTCCTCACTCCAGAGCTCAAGTTTTTTACCCTGCCCGATCAGCATCAGCTTTTTCTCCAGATGCGCATAACTGCGCAACGTGGGCGGCACCAGGATTCGCCCGGCGCCATCCAGCTCCATCGGCGCAGCATTACCCAGAATCAGACGCTGCAACCGGCGGGCGGCTTTATTCATGTTGGGGAGCGCTTCAACTTTGGGTCGAAGAATTTCCCACTCTGGCTCCGGATACACCAACAGACAGCGCTCCTCATCAGCATTGGCAGTCAATACAATGCGGCCGCCACAGGCTTGCGCGAGTTCTTCGCGCACCTTGGCGGGGATCGCAAGACGACCCTTCGCATCCATATTGATGGCATGACTGCCAAGAAAGTTGCTCATTTGCACCGACTCTGGGGTTCAGAAACCAAAAAAAACCACTAAAAACCACTTTTTCCCACTTGTGCACACTATAGAAACACGCAATACACAATGCAAGCGCCGCTAACGGCGTCGCACCTGCAAAAGTTCCTTTTATGACAAGAGGTTACAGGCGAGGGTTCGCCGAGATGCGCAAATTACGAAAAAGAAAGACTGGAAAATCAGATACCTGCAAAACGATCTGCAGATGAAAAGTGAGGTTTAAGATTTTTTGGCTATAAAGGACACTGTCTGAGAAGGATAAGGATCGGGAATGGAAAATTGAGCTCGCCGATAAGCCGGGTTCTGTCGTGGACAGTCATTCATCTAGGGCCTGCGTCACCACAGGCCTCAAGCAACCTACCCGAATCCAGCGCGGGCCACGCCATTGGATTCCTATTTGGTCTTGCTCCAGGTGGGGTTTACCATCGCCGTGAACTGTTGCCAGTCACGCGGTGCGCTCTTACCGCACCATTTCACCCTTACCGGCACCCGAAGGTGCTTAGGCGGTATACTTTCTGTTGCACTTTCCGTCGGCTCACGCCGCCCAGGCGTTACCTGGCACCTTGCCCTGCGGAGCCCGGACTTTCCTCCCCCAGGCGTACTGGCGGCGACTGTCTGGCGAGCTCGGGCACGACAATACTCCTGCGATCGAGGGCGTGCAAGCGAAACCCTCCCATTAACCCGATAATACTACTCAGGCTTCAATTCCAGAGCACGCTGGTACAACTCGTTTTTGGAACGCCCCGTCAGTTCAGCTACAATTTTGGCGACTTTTTTGACCGGCAACTCAGCCACTAGCAACTGCAGCAGCCTGTCGGTATCCACTGCCTCGGCATCGCCCTGCTCCGGATTGCGTTTCGCTCCGTGAATCATCACCACGAACTCACCGCGAGCGCCATTGGGGTCCGCCTCAATGCTGTTGCTGACGTCCCCCGCCGGCCCGGCATAGAAGGTTTCGAATGTTTTCGTGAGCTCCCGCCCCAAAACCACTTCCCGACCACTTCCCATCACCTCGCTGATTTGCGCGACGGTTTCCAGAATTCGATGAGGCGATTCATAGAACACCAGGGTGGCGGTTTCCGTCACCAATTCTTCCAGTGCGGACCGACGGGCACCGCGCTTGGCAGGCAGAAACCCGGCAAAAAGGAAACGATCCGTGGGCAGCCCCGCAGCACTCAAGGCAGCCACCATCGCGCAGGGCCCGGGAATCGGACTCACCCTGAGCCCCCGTTCCCGCGCTTCGCGAACCAGCACGTAACCGGGATCGGAAATTAATGGTGTTCCCGCATCGGATACCAGTGCTACATCCTCTCCGGCCTCAAGACGATCCAGCACCTGGGCAGCCCGATTCCGTTCGTTGTGGTCATGTAGCGCCAGCATAGGCTTCTGAATCCCGAGAAACTGTAGTAGCCGCCCGCTATGACGGGTATCTTCCGCCGCAATCAGGCTAACACCAGCCAGTGTCGAGGATGCCCGCGGGGACAGGTCCTCCAGATTACCTATGGGGGTTGCCACAATATAAAGCGTGCCCGACCTTTCCGGAGAACTGGGATCTGATTTCACATATGCCTCTCTTTACCTTGGGACCATGACACCAACGTCATGTGAAATGGCCCGGGAGCTGTTAAACTTGCCAGCCTGAGAATGATACAGGGGAACCCGATGAATTCCGGGTTCCCGGCATGATGCCGTCGTTTACCTGGCGTCACAAGCGCAATTACCCGGAGTACCGTGAGCCTGCCATGACCAAACACTGTCTGACCCTGAGAACTTTCGCCACCGTTCTACTGCTGACAATGCTGGCCACCGGATGTGCCAGCGTCAACCTGGAAGCCCAGCCTGAAACCGCCAGTCAGGCTATTGATGCGGCAAGCAAGCACAGCGATCGCAACGAAGCCCAACGGTATCTGTTGCGCTCCGCCAACGGGTTCCAGAGCCAGGGGGACCATGAGTCCGTCCGGAGCATTCTGCAAAGTCAGCCAATGGCGGATCCGTCGGGCGAACTGAAAGACCAGTATCTACTGCTCGCCATGGGCAGCGCGACGGCGCTGGAAGACAGCGCTTGGGCCGAAGAACTCTCCCGCCAGCTGCAACCGGACCAGTTTCTCAATTACGAGCGTGGCCTGATGGCCCGCGCCGCTGCCCTTCAGGCAGAGACTCTGCAATTGGCCGATGACAATTTGTCTGCAGCAGCCACCCTCATCCTGCTTGGACAGTCCGATACCCGCCAGAATGCGCAGCAGATACACGACCGCATCTGGGAAGCGCTGAAAGCCACGTCCGACACACAGCTGTCGAAGGAAGGCGGCCAGGTGATTGGATACGAAGCCCAGGGCTGGATAGAACTGGCCGGTATCCTGCGGGAACCCGGCCTGAATCTGGATGAGCAGGGCCGCGCAGTCAGACAATGGCAGAATAACTGGCCGGGGCACCCCGCCGCCATCACGCCGCCTTCGGAACTGCAATTGATTGCCAGCCTGGCGGAGACCCGGCCTGAGCAGATCACCCTGGCCCTACCACTTGAAGGGCCGCTGGCAAGTGCCGGGAAAGCGATCAGGGACGGTTTCTTTGCGGCCTACTATGATGACCAGTCAGCGGATCGGAGCAAGACCAGTATCCGCGTGGTGAATACGGCCGGACAGAATTTCCGGGATCTGTATCAGGAGCTCGCCAAGGAAGATCAGGATCTCATTGTCGGCCCCCTTGAGAAGGAGGCGCTGCTGAGCCTGGCCGATCTGAACACCATGGCCGTCCCTGTACTCGGACTGAACTACCTGCCTCAGGACACCAAGGCGCCCTCAGGTCTCTATCAGTTTGGCCTGTCTGCCGAGGACGAAGCCCGCCAGATTGCCGACCGACTGGCCCGGGAAAACAACGATCAGGCGCTGGCACTCATTCCACAGGGTGAGTGGGGGGATCGCCTGGAGACTGCCCTACTTGAGCGCATGGCGGAGAATGGCAGCATCGCTCTGGACATTGAGCGTTACTTCCGGGAAGACAATTTTCGCACGGTCGTCGCTGACTTGCTGGGCATAACCGCCTCTCGAGAGCGAGCCATTGACGTGGAACGCACCGCCGGGGTGAACGTCGAGTTTGAGCCCCGACGCCGGCAGGATGCCGATGCCGTCGTAATGGTCGCGGAACCTACCATCGCCCGGCAATTCAAACCGTTGTTTGCTTTCTATTTTGGCGGTGACCTCCCGGTATATTCACCATCCATGGTGTATGAAGGCAATAACAACCCCTCCAGGGACCGGGACCTCAACAATGTCATCTTTACCGATATTCCCTGGGTCCTTGATGACCAGAACGAGTTCCGAAATACCGCCACCCAGGCGCTACCCGACATGCAGGGCCAGCTGGGCCGGCTGTTTGCCATGGGCGCGGATGCCTGGGAGCTGAGCAAACGCCTGCCACTGCTGCGTCAGGTGGAAGGCGCCTCCATCGAGGGGCAGACCGGGGTGCTGACCATGGCATCAGGCGGCAGCATTCATCGCCAGCAACTGTGGGCCCGCTTCACAAACGGCACACCGCAGCTGTTAACGCCAGAGCCGGCAGACCCACAGACAGAAGTAGAATAGCCAGGAAACACATAACCGGAGAATCGCCATGGACGGCAAACCCGACAGCAAAGCCATTGGCAACCACACCGAAGCCGTGGCTGCACGCTACCTGCAGAGTCGCGGCGTTAACATTGTCGAGCGGAACGTCTTCAGCCGCGGCGGTGAAATTGACCTAATCGGGCGCGATGGCGAGGCTCTGGTCTTTTTTGAAGTGCGCTATCGCGGGTCCGGCAGCCTGACCAGTGGCGCCGAATCGGTCACTCCGGCCAAGCAGCGCAGGCTGATCAGAGCGGCCTCCTTCTATCTGCACAGGAACGGGCTCTGGAACATCCCCAGCCGCATCGATGTGATTGCCATCGCACCGGGCGATGTCAAAAAATACCGGATACAATGGATCAAGAATGCAATTCAGGCGTGAATATGACCGACACTGAACAACAGATCAATCAATGGTTCGCCGCGCACATGGAGCACACAGCTCAGGCCGCCAGCACAACGGCCCCCGCCATCGAAAGCGCGGTAGATGCGTTTGTGCACACGCTGCTCAGCGATGGCAAGATCATTACGTGCGCCAACGGCAATGCCAATATCCTTGCCCAGTACTTTTGCACCGCTCTCCTTAATCGCTTCGAGCATGATCGACCGGCACTGCCCGCCATCAACCTCGGCGCTGACGCGACCACCTATTCCGCAATCTGTCGGGATAACCGCTTTAACGACACGTTTTCCAGGCAGGTCCGCGCCATAGGAAAGGCCGATGACCTGCTCTTTGTCATCGTCGATGACGGGCACAAAGCCAACCTGATCCAGGCCATTCAGGCCGCTCATGACCGGGAAATGCGTATCGTCGTGCTGAGCGCCAAAGAGAAGTCCGACATCACCTCGCTGCTCCACCCGGAAGACCACGAGATAGCCCTGGACAATCTGTCCGCTACCGCAGCAACCCCCTTGCTGCTGGTTATAATCAATGCCCTGTGCGGCCTGATCGACAGCAAACTTTTCGGCGGCTAATAAAAAAGCCAGCTGGACGCTGGCTTTTCAGATTCTGACTACTTTATTTGACCACTTTGAGTGTCGGACGCCCTGCCGGACGCTCTCCGGAGTTCTGATTACTCCCCCCGGAATCATGGGTGCCATCGTCATCAGGATCGGGAGAACCTGGCTCACTTCCAAACACCATGCCCTCACCGTTTTCCTTGGCATAGATGGCCATGACCGCCTGCAACGGTATAAACACCTGCATCGGGACACCACCAAATCGGGCGCTGAATTCCAGCGCTCCGTTGCCGACCACCAGCCCGCGCACTGCGCCCGGGCTGATATTCAAAACAATCTGACCATTGGCAACATGCTCGGTCGGCACCTGAACCCCTTGCACACCAGCATCAACAACGATGTAAGGGGTACAGTCATTGTCCAGAATCCACTCATTGAACGCCCTGACCAGATAGGGACGACTGGATGTCATGGTAACTTTGCTATCAGGCACTGCCTTTCTCCCGACCCGCTCTTCAGGCCCTGCATTGCTGTATTAGCTACGAATATCTTCTTCCAGATCCGAAAGACTCGCCTTGAATCCCTCACGACTGAAAATGCTGTCCATGTACTTCAGTAGCGGTTTGGCCTGCTTGTCGTCAAGCTCAATGCCCAATGCAGGAAGACGCCACAGGATCGGGGCGATGCAGCAATCCACGATCGTGAATTCTTCTGACAGGAAGAAGGGCATTTCACCAAACAATGGCGCTGTCGCCAGCAGGCTTTCCCGCAGTTCCTTTCGAGCCGCCTCGGACGCCTTGGCTCCGGGCTGCGCCAGAATCTGGTCAACCAACCCACACCAGTCTTTCTGGATCCGGTGGATCATCAGACGACTGTTGGCCCGCGCCACGGGATAAACCGGCAACAAAGGCGGATGCGGGAACCGTTCGTCCAGGTATTCCATCATGATATTAGGCTCGTAGAGCACAAGGTCACGATCCACCAGCGTAGGCAGGGCATTGTAGGGATTAAGGTCGGCCAACTCCGCCGGGGGGTTATCCGGGTCAACATTGACGACATCAACCGTCACACCCTTCTCTGCCAGAACAATACGCACACGGTGACTGTAATGGCTGGCCGGGTCCGAGAAAAACGTCATTGATGACCGCTTGGTCACAACGCCCATAGAACTACCTCACGAGTAAACAAACCGAAATGATCCTGAAAAACGCAAAAATCCAGCGGGCCGGCAATTGCCCGCTGGAACTCAGGGTCCGATATTATACCTGAAATCTCAGTGTACGTCCTTCCAGTACTCCCGATTGAGCAGGTAGGCAAATACAAAGAAAATCGCCACGAAGATCAGTACGAAAATCCCCAGGCGCTCACGCTCCAGTTTCACCGGATCGCCCATATAGGACAGGAAGTTGGTCAGGTCATACATCGCCCGATCAAATTCTGCCGAGGACATGCTGCCCTCAATGGCATATTCGGGACAGGCATCCGCGTTATTGACGTTGCCACTGAGGGGATCAACGCTGGCGCTATGGCCGATTTTGGGCTCAACGGCACACAGCCCCTGCAAGCTCACCAAAACGTGAGGCATACCAACATTTTCAAAAACAACGTTGTTTACGCCCAACGGACGACTGTCATCCTTGTAAAAACCACGGAGGTAGGAGTACACCCAGCTCTCACCACGCAGACGGGATTCCAACGTCAGATCGGGAGGAGGATTGCCGAACCAGTCAGCAGACTGATCCTTGTTCATGGAAACCTTCATCAACTCACCAATCTTGGCACCGGTGAAAATAAGGTTCTCTTCATAAAGTTTTGCCGGGATATCCAAATCATCGGAGACGCGCTTATAGCGAGCGAACTCAGCAGAGTGGCACCCCATGCAATAGTTGGTAAACAAGGCAGCGCCACGCTGCAGGGATGCCTTGTTTGCATGGTCCGGCTCCATGGTATCCAAAGGCACAGAGCTTCCCGCTGCCAGGCCAAGGGCCGGCAGGATTGTGATGAAAAGACCAAAAATCAGCTTTCTCATTATCCTGTCACCCTCTCTGGAACTGGCTTGGTTTTCTCCATGCGCGTATAGAACGGCATGAGAATAAAGTAGAGGAAGTAAAGTGTGGTCAGGATCTGCGCAACCATCGTCCGGCCCTCAGTTGCCGGCACGATGCCCAGATATCCCAGAATCACAAAGCTCACCGCGAAGATTGCCAGAGCGATCTTGCTCAACCAGCCTTTGTAACGCATAGAGCGGACCGGACTGCGATCAAGCCACGGCAGGACAAACAGGATAGCGATGGCCGCCCCCATGACTACAACACCCCAGAACTTGGCGTCCAGTCCAAACAGATCAACGGTGACCGCACGCAGCATCGCGTAGAACGGCGTGAAGTACCAGACCGGTGCAATGTGATCCGGCGTCTTCAGTGCGTTAGCGGGCTCGAAGTTCGGCTTTTCCAGAAACAGGCCACCCATTTCCGGGAAGAAGAACACCACGATGAAGAAAATAAAGAAGAACACGCCGACACCGAGCAGATCGTGAACGGTGTAATACGGATGGAAAGGAATACCATCTTTGGGAATGCCATTCTCGTCCTTGTTCTTCTTGATATCGATACCATCAGGGTTGTTGGAGCCAACCTCGTGGAGAGCAAGGATATGCAGAACAACCAGGCCCAGAAGAACAATCGGCAGAGCAACCACATGGAGCGCGAAGAAACGGTTCAGGGTAATGCCGGAGATCAGATAGTCACCGCGAATCCACAGGGACAGGTCATCACCAATCACCGGAATAGCGCCAAACAGGTTAACGATAACCTGAGCACCCCAGTAGGACATCTGACCCCAAGGCAGCAGGTAGCCCATGAAGGCTTCAGCCATCAGCACCAGGTAGATCAGCATGCCGAAGATCCAGATCAGCTCACGGGGCTTCTGATAGGAGCCATACATCAGGCCGCGGAACATGTGGAGATAGACCACCACAAAAAATGCGGATGCGCCGGTGGAATGGAGATAGCGCAGTAACCAGCCCCACTCGACATCACGCATGATGTATTCCACCGAAGCGAAAGCGCCCTCGGCAGACGGGTTGTAGCTCATGGTCAGCCAGATACCGGTAATCAGCTGATTGACCAGCACCAGCATGGCCAACGAGCCAAAGAAGTACCACATGTTGAAGTTTTTTGGCGCGTAATACTTGCCAACGTGCTTATTCCAGGCGTCAACAATCGGAAGACGCTCGTCAATCCAGGATACTAGCTTTTGCATTACGCTGCCCCCTCCGGATCAAGACCTATTGTCAGAGTGTTCTCATCGTCGAAACGATACGGAGGCACTTCCAGGTTCTGCGGTGCCGGCTGGTTAGCAAACACACGGCCGGCCAGGTCATAACGGGAACCGTGACAGGCACAGTAAAACCCGCCCAGCCAGTTCTCACCAAGATCCGCCGGAGCTACTTCAGGGCGAAATTGCGGCGAGCACCCGAGGTGCGTACAGATTCCGACCAGAACCACATACTCTTCCCTGACAGCACGGTATATGCCTTCGATGTAGTCAGGCTGGTCCGCATCCTGAGACTTGGGATCTTTTACCCGCTCGTTCAATTTCTCGATATTTTCGAGCATTTCCGGTGTACGACGGATAACCCAGACAGGCTTACCCCGCCATTCCACCGTCATTTGCTGACCCGGCTCCAGTTTACTTACATTAGCGGTGACCGGCGCACCAGCTGCTTCCGCTTTGGCACTGGGATTCCAGGACGCCACGAAAGGAACGGCCGCACCGACGACGCCGACTCCACCTACCACCGACGTAGCACCGATCAGAAACCGGCGCCGGCCTTGGCTCACGTCGCCATTACTCATTATGGTTTTCTCCCATCAGGCGAGGTGCAGAGCGCCGCAAATCGGCGTCACCACACTTCAAAAGGACTTCACAACCCAAAATTATAAGCGCACAAATGGTAATGAAATTACCCCAGCCTTACAAGTCGGAAAGCCGTCAACAAGGGACCAACTCTGTCCAAAATCAATTTGGCGGCATACCTTCAGACAATAAAAAAGCCCGGCCAAAGGACCGGGCTTTCTGGGTAGCGCTCCAGCGAGATTAACGCTTGGAGAACTGAGGACGCTTACGCGCCTTACGCAGACCCACTTTCTTACGCTCAACTTCACGCGCATCACGGGTAACGTAACCCGCTTGACGCAGCGCCGGACGCAGAGTCTCGTCGTAGTCCATCAGGGCACGAGTCAGACCGTGGCGAATTGCGCCCGCCTGACCACTAATGCCACCACCTTTGACAGTGATGTTGATGTCGAAACGATCAGTAGACTCAGCAACCACCAGCGGCTGACGAACGATCATGCGCAGGGTCTCACGACCGAAGAAATCTTCGATGGAGCGACCGTTAATAGAGATGTTACCGCTTCCCGGCTTGATGAAAACCCGAGCCGTGGATGTCTTGCGGCGACCAGTACCGTAATTTTGTGCTACAGACATATCCGCCTTCCGTTAAATGTCGAGTTCTTTGGGCTGCTGGGCTGCGTGAGGATGCTCAGCGCCGGCATAGATTTTCAGCTTCTTGAACATGGCACGGCCGAGCGGGCCACTCGGAAGCATGCCTTTGACAGACTTCTGAATGATTTGCTCAGGAGCCTTGTCGACCAGCTTCTCGAAGTTGATGGACTTGATTCCACCCGGAAAGCCAGTGTGGCTGTAGTACATCTTCGCAGATGCTTTTTTCCCGGTAACCCGGACCTGGCTCGCGTTGATAACAACGATGTAATCGCCAGTGTCTACATGAGGGGTATACTCAGGCTTATGCTTGCCCCGCAGACGACGGGCGATTTCGGTTGACAGACGACCCAGCGTCTTGCCGGCTGCGTCTACAACGTACCAGTCACGTGTTACTGTTTCTGGTTTCGCACTCAGAGTCTTCATTGATTCCGCCTTGAACGCTATATAAGAAACGTTAAAAACCGCCGCCGGTAAATGCTTGGCATCCGGAGGAGGTTCTGTACCTGTAATTAATTGGCAGTGACATCATTCGGGGCTGAGATGACGACATCGCCTTGAAAAGCCAGGGCGCGAAGTATATCCAAACTGCACCATAAAGCCAACCCCGAAGCGCCGTATTTCGTTATTCCCTTACGCCTGACGCCTGCGCCCAACCGTAAAGCTCGGAAACATTGCCCAGCAACTGCTCATAGAGCTGCTCGCGCGGCTCCCGGCGCAGACTGGCGAGCGCGCCGAATATCGCCGGCAGATGCTCCGGGGAGTTCATTCCTTTTGCCACGCCCTCGGGGGGCATGTCCGGAGCATCGGTTTCGAGCACCAACGCTTCCAGCGGCAGGCGCGACACGGTATCCCGGGTCTTTCGCGCGCGCGCATGGGTAATGACGCCACCAATCCCGATGAAACACCCCAGATCCACGAGCTTCCGGGCCTGCTGATAACTCCCGGAAAAACCATGCACCAGCGCTTTACCATGAAAGCCCCGGGCCTTCAGCGCACTGTGGACCTCATCGTGCGTCCGCACCGAGTGAATCACCAGCGGACAGCCCAAACGGGCCGCCAGATCCACCTGAGCCTCGAACCAGGGAAACTGCTGTGAAAGTTCGCCCCTTAGACGATCCAGCCCACACTCCCCAAGTCCCACGCAACGACTGTCCTTGCGGGCAAGCCGGCTTTCCAGAACCCCGAGATCGTCCTGCTCGTGCTCCTGAACAAACCACGGGTGAATGCCAAGACAATAGAACAGCCCCGGCTGACTGGTCGCGGTGTTAACAACCCGCTCCCAATGCTTCCGTGTGACACCGGGTATCACCAGGCGGGACACGCCATGACTGCGAGCCCGGGCAAGCACCTCCTCCCTCCGGCCGTCAAATTCCGGAAAATCGAAGTGACAGTGGGCATCGACCAGCTCCATAGCGCTCGCCTTTGATTAGTGTTCCCGTGTTTTGTGGAACTGGACGTCGGGGTAACGCTCCTGGGCCAGCTGCAGATTCACCATGGTGGGTGCGATGTAGGCCAGCTGGTCGCTTCCATCCAGTGCCAGATAATCGTTGTTCTTGCGCTGGAACTCGTCCAGTTTGCGCTCGTCGCTGCAAGTCACCCAACGTGCGGTCGCCACATTGATCGGCTCGTACAAAGCTTCCACCTTGTACTCGCTCTTAAGACGGCTGACCACCACGTCAAACTGCAGAACACCGACCGCACCGACAATCAGGTCGTTGTTCCTCAGAGGGCGGAATACCTGCACTGCCCCTTCCTCGGACAGCTGGATCAACCCTTTCTGCAGTTGCTTGGATTTCAGGGGATCTTTCAGGCGAATACGGCGAAACAGTTCCGGAGCAAAGTTAGGAATCCCGGTGAATTTCATAGCCTCACCGGCCGTAAACGTATCCCCCAGCTGTATCGTGCCATGGTTGTGTAAGCCGATAATATCCCCGGCGAAGGCCTCCTCCGCGTGCTCGCGATCACCTGCCATGAACGTCAGCGCATCGGAAAAACGCACTTCTTTGCCGATACGGACATGGCGGGCCTTCATGCCCTGACTGTAGCGGCCTGATACGATCCGCAGAAAGGCCACCCGGTCGCGGTGCTGGGGATCCATATTCGCCTGGATCTTGAAGACAAAGCCGGAGAACATATCTTCAGCGGGTTCAACCGGTCGCAGGTCGGTTTCCCGGGGCTGTGGTGCCGGCGCCCACTCCACCAACCCGTCGAGCATATGATCGACGCCGAAGTTGCCCAGCGCGGTCCCGAAAAACACCGGGGTCATCTCACCTCTGAGAAACGCATCGTGATCAAACTCATGGGAAGCCCCTTTGACCAGCTCGATTTCATCACGAAGGTCGGAGGCGTAGGCACCCAGCACATCGTCCAGCTCGGGATTGTCGAGACCGGGAATCACGCGACGCTCCTGGATGGTATGGCCCTGGCCCGACTGATACAGAATCACCTCGTCCCGCAACAGGTGGTACACCCCCTTGAAATTCTTGCCCATGCCAATGGGCCAGGTCACCGGGGAGCAGGCGATCTTTAGAACATCTTCAACCTCGTCCATCAGTTCCACCGGGTCCCTGGTGTCCCGATCCAGCTTGTTCATGAACGTCAGAATCGGAGTATCCCGCAAGCGGGTAACTTCCATCAGCTTGATGGTCCGTTCCTCAACACCCTTGGCGCTATCGATTACCATCAGACAGGAATCGACCGCGGTCAGGGTCCGGTAGGTATCCTCTGAGAAATCCTCATGGCCCGGGGTATCCAGCAGGTTTACCAGGCGGTCATGGTAGGGAAACTGCATAACGGAGGTGGTCACAGAAATCCCCCGCTCTTTTTCCATCTCCATCCAATCCGACTTGGCATGCTGCCCGGATTTCTTGCCTTTAACCGTGCCGGCTTTCTGGAGGGCCTGCCCGAACAACAGAACCTTTTCCGTAATGGTGGTTTTACCAGCGTCCGGGTGCGAGATGATCGCAAATGTACGACGCTTGGAAACTTCTTGTGAAAGGGTGGACATAATGGAGAGCAACCTGAATCAAATACGCTGAAAAGGCCGCCATTATAAGGGGAATCAGATCAAGACGCGAACAATGCAGCGGTGACCAGATGGTGGATAGCCCCTAGGCGCTGGACAGGTTGACCGTCATCACGATGGCGTCTTCCCGCCCCTCTGGAGAAGGGTAATAGCCAGGCCGCTCACCAATAATCCGGAACCCCTCGGACTGGTAGAGATCGATGGCCGCCTGATTGGACGCCCGAACCTCAAGAATACCCTGCTCCATACCCTCATGAGCAGCATGGGCCAGCAGGTGTCTCAGCAGGTGGCGCCCCGCCCCTTCCCTGCGAACGGCCGGGGCAACGCACAGGTTAAGAACATGGGCTTCGTCATACATATGGGCAACGATTGCATAACCACCAAGAACGCCTCCGCAATCGTAGGCCCAGAGCCTGTAATTCTCCCGAAAACAGTCACGAAAAACCGTCTCGCTCCAGGGATGCGAATAACTCTGCAGCTCGATCTCCAGCACGGCTGACAAATCCCCGGAAACCATCGGCCGGATCAACCGATCATTCTGACGAACCTGATCGTACTGCAGACGGTTCACGCCTTGCCTCTGGCCAACGGTTTGAGCTGCTCCCAGAGTGCCCGTTTGTATGAGGGAACGGCAGCCAACTCTGCCAGAGTGTGCGGGAAGTCAACGGCAGGTTGTCCCAACGTGTTATCGAGCCATGCGCCACGATCTTCCGGTAGCGTGTCCACCAATAAACCGAGCAGGATAAGGCGCCGGCCATCGATGTCACCCACCAGGGATTTCAACACACCGGTGAAGTCAGCGAAGCTGTTGCCTGGCACCAGTGGATTGGCAAAAACGGGCCACCTCAGACATTCCGCTTTCACCGGCTCATCATAACCCAGCGCTTTGAGTATATTGTTGGCCAGAGAATCCTGCAGACGGGTGCTGGCATCTTCTGACAATTCGCCAAGCAACAGCACATTCCCGGCTTGCCATACCCCAAGGGTTGCCTTCAAACCGGTCATCACCACCGACTCCGGGACCAGAACCTCTGGAGTATCACTCTCACGATCGATCGACGCCGTGGCCGCAGCGCCTTCCGGTTTTGACTCTGCCACAGCTTCTGTTGCATCAACGCTGCCGGAAGCATTTTCACCAGCCATCATCGCCTGCAGATTGGCAATGCGTTCAATCGCCTGCCCCGCCTCCGGCCCGGTGGGTTTGCTGTTGCCAGGTGCTTTGGCGGCGGCCCGGTCACTGCGAGCCAACGGCTCGGCAAATACCGGCAGCTCAGACTCCTCGGGAAACTCAAACTCCGGACTTGGGGCCGCACCCGGCAGCGGCTCCCGGGCATACCAGGCGCGAATGCCTGCCATCCCGAGATAGAACTGTCTCTCTGCTTCCGAATATCTCATTCAATCGCCCCGGTTATGACTACAGCCTCACACATCCGCAACCTGGGGGTGCTGGCGTACGCCACCTCGGCTGATCAGGTTCAGGGCCTCAATGTAGGCTTTGGCTGACGCAATGATAATATCGGTATCCGCGCCCACGCCATTCACAATCCGTCCGCCCCGCTCCAGTCGAACGGTCACCTCGCCCTGGGCATCGGTACCACTGGTAATATTGTTGACGGAATACAGCTGCAGATTACAACCGGAATCCACCAGAGATTCGATGGCCTTGAAAGTAGCATCCACCGGCCCACTGCCTTCGGCCTCCACGTTGTGCTCCCTGCCATCCATCATCAGCGTCAGGCTGGCCTTGGGGACCACACCGGTTTCCGAACAGACCTGAAGACACACCAGTCCGAACCGACCTTCTTCCTCTTTCTGCCGGGTGTCGCTGGCAATGGCCTGCAGATCCTCATCAAAGATCTCATGTTTCAGGTCCGCCAGAGCCTTGAACCGGGTAAAGGCCTCATTCAGCTCGGTTTCTGTCTCAAACTGGATGCCCAACTCCAACAGGCGGGTACGGAAGGCATTGCGCCCGGAATGCTTACCCAAAACCAGGCTGTTGGTGTGCCAGCCAACGTCCTGGGCCCGCATGATTTCATAGGTTTCCCGGTGCTTGAGCACACCATCCTGGTGAATACCGGACTCATGGGCAAAGGCATTGGCGCCAACAATCGCCTTGTTGGGCTGCACCGGGAAGCCGGTAATAGTCGAAACCAGGCGCGATGCAGGAACAATGTGCTGGGTGTCGATGCGGGTATCGATGGAGAACAGATCCTGGCGTGTGCGCACCGCCATGACAATCTCTTCCAGCGAGGCATTGCCGGCCCTTTCACCGAGACCGTTGATCGTACATTCCACCTGCCGGGCACCTTGGCAGACCGCTGCCAGCGAGTTTGCCACCGCCAGGCCAAGATCATTATGGCAATGCACGGAAAAAACAGCCTTATCGGCGTTGGGAATGCGGTTTAACAACTGGCGGATGGTTTCCCCGAACTGCTCGGGAATGGCGTAGCCAACGGTGTCAGGGATATTGATGGTGCGGGCACCGGCATCAATGGCCGCCTCAATAATCCGGCACAGGAAATCCAGTTCGGAACGACCGGCATCCTCACAGGAAAATTCGACATCGTCCACGTGGCCGCGAGCCCGCTTGACCGCACGAACCGCCTGCTCTATGACTTCATCCGGCTGCATCTGCAGTTTGTGCTGCATGTGAATCGGAGAGGTTGCTATGAAGGTGTGGATACGACCACTTTCCGCCGGCTGAATGGCTTCGGCCGCACGATCGATATCGCCATCCATTGCGCGTGCCAGGCCGCAAATGGTAGAGCCCTTGATGGTTTCGGCAATCGACTTTACGGCTTCAAAGTCACCCTGGCTGGCGATCGGAAAACCCGCCTCAATCACGTCCACACGCAGTTTTTCCAGGGCCTTGGCGATACGGAGCTTCTCAGCCTTGGTCATGGTGGCACCAGGGCTTTGCTCGCCATCTCTCAGGGTAGTATCAAAAATGACCAGGTGATCTTGCGCGGACATAGGCTCTCCATCAGCAGGCAACGGCTCAATGTTTTGTGTGAAGAGTATATCACTGATTGCCGAAAACTCGCTGAAGGGGACTACCCCCTGACCAGCAGCGATGACAGCAGGATCAGGTTCAGCAGTAGCGAGAGGGTCGCAATGAAACGCCAGTCCCGTGTTGAAACCCGCTCCGCCAGGGGCGCCCTGGAGGATGGAACCAGGGCCGGGTTCGGGAATTCCAGATCCCTCAGAAACTCCGACAACGCGGGATAGCGGGCCTCCGGTTTTAGTGACACAGCCTTTTGCAGACAGGCATCCAGCCACACCGGTAAATCGGGGTTGACCTCCCGCGCACTGCGATACACCAGCTTACGTCGATTGGAGGGTTTCGGTGGTTTGTCGTAGGGCAGGCGCCCGGTCAACAACTCATAGGCGATGACGCCCAGAGAGTAGCGATCAGAAGCGGCTGTGGCGAGCTCTCCCTCCAGGCACTCAGGCGCGGCGTAACTCTCGGTTCCCAGTTGCACATCGTGGCCCCAGGGCACGTCGATCTGCTCAATGCCACGAATACGAACCGCGCCCAGATCGATGATCTTGAGGGTGCCCTGGCGGTCGATCACCAGGTTCTCCGGCTTCAGATCCTGATGCACCATTTCCAGGCGATGTAGCGCACGCAAACCGGCGACGATCTGCCTGACCATGCCCCGCACCACGGACGGGTCCGCCACGGGATTATCATTGATCCACTCTCGCAGCGTTTGCCCATCAATAAACTCGGTCAGGCAGTAAAGGCACTGACGACCTTGAGGTGGGTCCAGAAAACGCACCACGTGGGGGCTCTGAATCCGCTTGGCCACCCAGGATTCCGTGAGGAAGCGGTCGATATAGGCAGCGTCATCCACAAAGTTCGGAGAGGGGGTTTTCATGGCCACCAGCGCCCCATCTCCCAGCGACTCCGCAAGGTAGACCTGGGTGCGGCGGCTGGCATGGATTTCACGAACAATTCGATAACCATCCAGGTGCTGCCCAGGCTCCAGTGGCGGCGGGAATGGTAAGGCAACCAGGCGCTCGTAATGAGCCTCAATGTCTTCCTCTGGCAGTTTGTCCACGACCAGCACCTGGGCACTCAGGTTATCCGGACTGCCCTGCTCCATGGCCGCGTCCACCAGCGCCCTGGCGGCCTCTTCGGGACGGACACCGCGAACCTTTTCAGCCATGGCCCCGTCACTTAAATAGCCATGGACACCATCGGTGGTCAGCACCAGACAGTCTTCTGGCTGCAAACTGACCCGGCTCATATCTATTTCAACGTTAAGCTCAACGCCCATGGCACGGGACAAAGCGGTCTTGTCGGCCCCCAGCAGGACATGATGGTCGCGGGTCAGGCAGTCCAGCCGTCCGTCACGGAACAGGTAGACTCGGCTGTCTCCCACGTGGAAAACGTAAGCACGATTATTCTTGATCACCACCAGACTGCAGGTACAGACCATACCTGTAGCATCACCATGGCTGCGATGCCCCTTGCCATGCAGCCAGCGGTTCAGGGCGCCCAGGACCCGTCCGACCGATGTTTCCACCGACCAGGAGTCAGGCGTGCTGTAGTAGTCATGCAACACGCCCTTCACGCACGCTTCCGCTGCCTCCCGCCCCGATTCGGACGCACTGACCCCATCGGCAATTACAGCTACGGCCCCCTTGAGGGCGAGCGCCTCACCCTCCGGGTAACAGATACCCAGGCTGTCCTCATTGGTCTCCTTGCGACCCGCTGAGCTGTATTGACCGATTGTCAGGTGCAGTTGGGGGCTCATGTCACATCAATCATCCGCACGGAACCATCAGGCATGACTTCACTGGTCTGCGGGCTGGGCTCGTCCATAAAGATCATCACCAACGCCATGATCGCCACGGCAATGCCGCCCAGCACCAGGAAGAATACCTTGGGAGTCACCATCGCCAACACCACCAGGAAAACCACCCCACCGACGTTGCCATAAGCACCAGCCATACCGGCCACTTGCCCGGTTAACCGACGTTTGACCAGTGGCACAGAGGCATAGACGGCACCACAACCACCTTGCACAAACACCGAGCAGAACACGACCAGAGCCACGGCCAGTGGTAACGGCCAATGGCTGTCAATCTGCGCCATGAACATATATCCCAGGGCAATACCTGCCAACATCACCAGGGTGATGAATTTGCGACCAAACCGATCGGCGAGATACCCGCCACCAGGACGGCCAAACAGATTCATTAATGCAAAGCTGCCGCCGAGCATGCCAGCCAGCAATGGTGAGATATCAAAGGTGTCCAGGAAATACAGTGGCAACATCGAAACTACGGCAAGTTCAGAACCAAAGCTGGCCATATAAACGAGATTCAGCAACGCCACCTGTTTGAAAGGATAGCGATCAAACGCGGGCACCGCACGCTGGAAAACATGGCCATTGATCTGCCAGATACGGACAACCTGAACAGTCAGCATCAGGAGAATAACGCCGTACAGCACATAGGTTGTTGCCACGCCCAACAACCCGAGTTTTTGCGGGCCCAATTGCCAGACGATCAACGCCAAAGCTAGGAACAGCGGCAGATTCATTACCAGATAGAGGATGAAATCTCCCCGGCTGGTCACTTCCATGGCACCACCGCGCTTGGGCTTGAAATAGGTAGAGCCCTTGGGCGTGTCCCTGACCTGGTGATAGAACACCGCCGCATACAGAATGGCAATAACACCAGTCGTACCAATGGCCCAGCGCCACCCGTCATCGCCGCCGTACCAGAGCGCAAGAGCGGGCAGTGAAAGCCCGGCAAAGGCAGCACCAAAGTTGCCCCAACCGCCATAGATACCCTCAGCCAGCCCCAACTCACGGGCCGGGAACCACTCGCTGATCAAGCGAATACCGACAACGAACCCGGCACCGACAAAGCCAAGCAGGAACCGACTTAAAGCCAATTGCTCAAAGGTGGTCGACAGAGCAAAGGCTATACACAGTACTCCGGAAATAATCAGCACCAGACTGTATACACGGCGAGGACCAAGCCCATCCACCAACATGCCAATCAGGATTCGGGCTGGTATCGTCAGCGCTACGTTAAGCAACAACAGTGTATTGACCTCCGCGGCAGAGAGACTGAACTGCTCGCGGATAGCAGACATCAGCGGTGCGTGGTTAAACCACACCAGGAAGCTGATAAAAAAGGCCACCCAACTCAGGTGGAGCACTTTGGTTTTTCCGGTATAGGAAAGGAAGCGAAAAGCGGTGTCCGTCATGGCTGATCCTGTCAAAACCTGGCAAATGAACCCACCGGGTTGAGCGAATCCCACAGATATCAACGGAGCAAACTCACCTGAAACAGGAACAGACCTGGCCGACACCTGGGGACTTCTAGCGACGGCGCCGTTGCCGATTGCCTGATGGGGAATTGATCACAGGGTTAGCAGCAAAATACGTTCCACCCACACCTTTTCCTTTTATTTCAGCACCCTAGGGTATACCTATAAATGCCAGACAGGTTAAAGTGCACTATAGCGAGGCGATGCATGTGCACGGCGCACTGGTTTGTGGCAACTGGCGCTGAACTTTCCTTCAGGCAATAAAAAACCCCAACATCAAGGATGCTGGGGTTTTTCGGTATTAAGAGCCTGACGATGACCTACTCTCACATGGACGGACCACACTACCATCGGCGCAGGTCTGTTTCA
>NZ_CAMYMK010000007.1 GCF_947259545.1 uncultured Marinobacter sp. | reverse complement strand
TAGTGATCCGGTGGTTCTGTATGGAAGGGCCATCGCTCAACGGATAAAAGGTACTCCGGGGATAACAGGCTGATACCGCCCAAGAGTTCACATCGACGGCGGTGTTTGGCACCTCGATGTCGGCTCATCACATCCTGGGGCTGAAGCCGGTCCCAAGGGTATGGCTGTTCGCCATTTAAAGTGGTACGCGAGCTGGGTTTAGAACGTCGTGAGACAGTTCGGTCCCTATCTGCCGTGGACGTTGGAGATTTGAGGAAAGCTGCTCCTAGTACGAGAGGACCGGAGTGGACGAACCGCTGGTGTTCGGGTTGTGTCGCCAGACGCATTGCCCGGTAGCTATGTTCGGATAGGATAACCGCTGAAAGCATCTAAGCGGGAAGCCCCTTCCAAGATGAGATCTCCCTGGCCCCTCGAGGGCCCTGAAGAGCCGTTCAAGACCAGGACGTTGATAGGTCGGGTGTGTAAGCGCTGCGAGGCGTTGAGCTAACCGATACTAATTGCTCGTGCGGCTTGACTATATAACACCCAAGACAATTGCGGATAACGCAGAGCCATCGCGCTCAACAGAAATCAACATCACATCGTTCCTTCTCGTCCACCCAGTGATCAACCGTTTTGCCTGACGACCATAGCGGTCTGGAACCACCTGATCCCATCCCGAACTCAGAAGTGAAACAGACCTGCGCCGATGGTAGTGTGGTCCGTCCATGTGAGAGTAGGTCATCGTCAGGCTCTTAATACCGAAAAACCCCAGCATCCTTGATGTTGGGGTTTTTTATTGCCTGTCAGAAAATTATTAGTGGCAGAACAGCCGTTTGGCCCTTCTAAGGCAACCAGATCTCAAAGACCCCGCCCCCCAGATTGCCACCGTTATGCAGCCGGATAGCGCCGGTGCGGTTCCCTTCAGAATGGAGTCTGGCAACGGAAGACGCAAAGAAGAGCCCAAGACTGGTACTACCACTCTTGAAGTCCAGGGATTTGAAATTCAGGGTTCCGTTATGCTGCATGTTCTCCGGATAACCCTCGCCATCGTCTTCCACCCCAATCACCAGGTACCCTTCCTTTTCGCTGGCTGTTAGCCGAATCCTGCTTTTGGTGTAGCGGATAGCATTGTTGATCGTATTGTTAAGTACACCGGTTAATAGGTCGTCGTCGAAGAATCCGTTGATATCCTCCGCTGCCACCGAGTATTCGATATCGAGGCCTTGGAGGAGAGGGGTGTGGCGTGCCAGGTGCTCTGACAGAAAGTCCGGCACAAAATGTTCTTCCATGTGTGCGGACAGGTTATTTTCGCCGAGTCGGTAAATGCCAAGCAGTTGGACCAGGTCGTTGTGCATACGTTCCGCTTCGTATTGAAGGGTATTGAAGCGGGTAGATTCGCCAAGACTGTCAGAATACTCTCCACGTAACTCATCCAAAGAATTGAGCAGCATACCCAGGGAGTTTTTCATGTCGTGGACGGCGGAAGCCAGAACCATGGAAAAGTCGATATGGTTGTCCCGGGACATATCGGAGCTGTTATCGGGCATCTTGCTCATGGCATCATTCCTTTCAGTTTTTTGCTCAATGCTAGATAGCGACGATGCTGTCGGTGTTGTTCTGGCAAGCTGGAGAGACGCTCAAGGTGTTGCTGGCATTCGTGCAACAACTGCGGGTCTTTCCCCCCATCCGTATACTTTTTCATTAGTACCTGAACGAGGTTGAGATTGAGTGCTGCATGGTCAGGGACGATTTTCAGGGCATGGGTAAACTCTGAAATGGCGGCTTCCAGATCTCCGGATTCAAACGCTCTGATCCCGTCCCGATTATACGCCCGGGCTTGTAGCTTTTGCCGGAAGCCAACGGGCTCGTCGAGTAGATTCTCTATCTTTTGCAGCGTGTCCGGGTCATCTTTGTATCGCTGAGCCAGTTCTCCCAGCAGGTGTTTGGCTTCGTCTTCCCGGCGAAGGCGAAACAATGTCTTGGCGTAATCAATGCCTGTGTCGGCATCGAATTCACCCCCGTTGGCTAAGGATTGTGTAACGGGGTCGAGTGTTTTCTCGGCTTCCTGAAGATCGCCTTGCCCGGCATATACCCTGGCTTTAACAATTCTGCTTCGAAGCGGCAGAGTCTCGTCTCCGGCAAAGCGTTTTTCCATTCTGGATAGTACGGTGATTGCCTCATCTGCCTGTTGGCTGCCGTTTTCACCAGAGTCGCCTTCACTCAGGTCAGACAGGGTTTGCCCAAGTGACAGGTAATGTTCCGGGCTGTCATGAATCGAATGGGTGCCAAGGCTCACAGTCTTGCGCCAGGCCTCGGAGGCGGTGGCCATATCCTGGTTGGCAGTGGCAAGCCGGGCCAGCTGTTTCTGGCGAAGCAGTGCATTGGGAGAATGCTCAATGGCCTTTTCCAGCACCTGTTGCGCCTGTGTTGAACGGCCCTGCCGATCCAGTCCTTCAGCAAGCAGATCGTAGGCTTCCATATAGTCAGGATGCTTGTCGATCAACTCCCTGAGCACAGTGACCGCTTCGTCAAAATTCTGGGTGTCCAGCAATATCTTTCCTTGGCCAAGTCTGGCCCAGGAAAGATCCCTCTGCTCGAGGACATCCGTGTATATCTTCAATGCGTGGCTGAAGTCTCCCACCTGGTAGTAGAGGTCTGCGAGGGTCTTTAGTAACCAGGTTTTGTATCGGGGTTGTTTTGGCAGGGTTGCCAGACAGAGCGAGATGGCTTCAGGGTAGTTCTCCCGATCAATCTCCCGGTTAATGGGGAGCAGGGCATTGCGTTGAGCAATAAGGCCACTCAGTCGCTTCTCGAGCATTGCGCGGTTGATAGGCTTGGTCAGGTAACCATCGGGTTGGTATTCCCGGGCACCCATCACCATCTCTTTTGATGTTTCTGCGGTGACCATCAGGAACAGGGAAGACCGTTTCAGCAGTTTCTTATGCCTCAGTTCTTCCAGGATGTGCTGCCCATTCTTGCCTTCCCCGAGGTTATAGTCACAGAGAACCACGTCAACGTGATTGTAGGCGCAGTACTGAATGGCCGACGCAGCATGGGCAACGAGCTCTATCTTGTCCGCCCCGCAACTGCGCAACATTTGTCGCATGGACAGACGAAAGTTCTCGAAATCATCAATAATCAGAAAATTGAGCTTACCAAAGCTGTTACCACCGATGGATCGTTCTGTATTGGTCATGGACGCTTCTGCTTCAGTAACTTGTTAACCAGTGCCCTCAAGGCTGCGGGCTTCACCGGTTTGTAAAGAATCTGATAACCCCGTGTTATCGCATCTTCCCTGACCTCCGGAGCCATATATCCAGTTATCAGTATGCCAGATACATTGTCACTGAATCCGCTCCTGAGTGCGTCCATGGCGTCGAGCCCGTTTTTGTTATCATCCAGCTGGTAATCGGCAAGCATGATGTCGGGTTCCCGGCCGTCCAGCTTGAGCCGGGCGTCATCGAGGCTCTCGGCAGCAGTCACGTCACACTGCCAGTTACCGAGCAGGGCTGTCATACCTTGCAGGATGGCAGGATCGTTATCGATACAAAGTACATGAAGACCTCCGAGACTGGATACCCGGCGGGAGCTGCCCTGACTCTTTGTCGCAGTGGTCTGAGTATGTTCTGCTGGCACGAGTGGTACGGTAATGCTGAACATACTGCCATGTCCCTGGACCGACTGAACGTTAACCGGGTGATTCAGCATACCGCTGATACGGTCCACGATAGCCAGTCCCAGGCCCAGGCCTTTTTTGTCGCGACCATGCTGGAAGCGTCGGAACTCCTCAAAGATGTGTGCCAGTTGGTCTTCCGGGATCCCCGGCCCGGTATCCCAGACCTCAATGCGGGCGTATCCTTTCAGGCGACGACAGCCCAGCAGGATCTTGCCCTTGGGCGTATAGCGGATGGCATTGGACAGGAAGTTCTGCACCACGCGGCGAAGCAGCTTGGCGTCCGACCGGATCCATACGGTGCTTGGTACCACACGTAATTCCAGACCCTGGTCTTTGGCAATGGCGGAGAAGTCGGTTGCCAGGTGGCGCATGATATCGTTGACGGGAAACACTCCGATGTCTGGTTCCAGTGCACCGGCGTCTAGTTTCGAAATATCCAGCAGGGTGCTGATGATTTCTTCGGCGGCCCCCAGGGAGCTGTCGATATGATCGACCAGATCCTTCGTTTCGCCGTCACTGGCTTTTCCAGCCAGGGCAGAGGTAAACAGGCGGGCGGCGTTCAATGGCTGTAATAAATCATGACTGGCGGATGCCAGGAAGCGGGTCTTGCTCTGGTTTGCCTGTTCCGCCACTGATTTTGCCTTGAGCATCTGCTCGTTGATGACCTGCAGTTCCTGGGTTCTTTCCTTAACCCGCTGTTCCAGATAAATATTGGTTTCCTTGAGCGCCTGCTCCGTGCGTCTCATGGCGGTGATGTCCTGGAACGTCGTGACATAGCCTCCGCCGGGAATCGGGCTGCCATCAACCCGCAAGACCGTGCCATCCGGACGCTGGCGCTCGTAGGACATGGGCATTCCTTCGCGCATGCTGCCGCATCGGTCGGCGATGATTTCGTCAATCCGTCGGGCAGACAGGTTCGCGTTCGTGAGGTTGTAGCGCATCAGGTCCTCAATCGGGCGCCCGACACGCACATAGCCCTTGGGATAGTGGAACATTTCCAGATACCGGTGGTTCCAGACAACCAGTTGCTGTTGATGGTTGACCACGGACACCCCAAGACTGATGTTCTCAATGGCAGACTGGAGCAATTCGCGACTGAACGTCATCGCCTGGGACGCTTCATCAACGATGCTGACGACATCCTCAATCTGCATATCACGGCCGGTCAGGGTGGATTCGAGTACCACCCTTGCGGTCGAAGCACCGATCACCGAGGCCAGCTGTCGTTCAATGTATTTCATCAGGTGTGACGATGCCGGTCGCTGGGGATGCAGGCGGATGGCGTTCCGGCGTTCATAGTTCCGGAGAATGGTTTCGGAACGTTCCTCCCCCATGAAACGATCGGTGAGAGCCTGAAGATCTGAGGTCAGGATCTCTCCCTGCCAGGTCTGCTGCTGGGGTGTCTCTGCCTTGGGCTGGGGGTCGTGGAAGAAGGACGCGATCTGGATTTTCTCGCGTACGCGCTGCCGGGTCAGCACCGACAGTACAATGTAAGTGAGGGTGTTGACGCCGAGACTCCAGATAATGCCATGGCTGATTGGATCAAACTCTGAGCCGAATAAGGCCGTCGGGCGAGTCCAGGCCATTCCCCAAAGTCCCTGATCGATCAGTGTGTCGGTGAGCCAGCCAGTGGAGGCCAGCGCTGGTAACAGCATGGTGTAACACCACATCAGGAAGCCAAGCCCCAGGCCCCAGCTGGCACCGGTGAGGTTGCCCTGTCGCCAGATAATGCCACCCACGAGGGCCGGCCCAAATTGGGCCGCGGCCGCAAATGACAGCAGGCCGAAGGCCGTCAGACTGTAATCCTCGCCTGCCATCCGGTAGAACCCGTAAGCCGTGAGCAACACCACGAAGATCGCCACACGACGGATGCTCAGCAGGAGATGGCTGAGGTCGGCACGCTGATTCATCCTGGGTCGGAAGAACTTGAGCAGTGCTGGCATGATGATTTCGTTGCTGACCATGGTGGCAATGGCGACGGAACACACAATCACCATTGCGGCAGCAGCCGACCCACCCCCCAGGAAGGCGAGAATGGCAAGCCACTCCTCACCGGCGAGAATGGGCAGCTTCAGGATCAGGATGTCGGGGTCGGTGATGCCGGCCTCCGGGTAGAGCAGTCCTGCGGCAGCAATGGGAAGCACGAAGGCGCTGGCAATGATCAGGTAGATCGGCATGGCCCAGCGGGCTGTCTCGAAATCCCGGTGGTCTGTGTTTTCCACCACCATGACGTGAAACTGTCGGGGCAGGCAGATAATAGCGAGCATGGCCACCAGGGTCTGGGTAATAAATGCCGGTGCCTCGATCCCATCGGTTGTCAGGGTTCCGGTAAGTCCGGCCTCCTGGACTTTACCGAGCAAGTCACCAAATCCCCCATAAAGGCCGTAGCCGACAAACAAGCCCACAGCCACGAAGGCCACGATCTTGATCACCGATTCAAAAGCAACCGCCTGGATCATCCCCCGATGGTGCTCCGTGGACTCCAGGTGCCGGGTACCGAAGAGCACGGTGAATACGGCGAGTACCAGGGTGATATACCAGGCAGAGTCGTTCCAGGCCGCGGTACCGAGTTCCTGGTGGCCGGCCCCATTCTCGGACAGGACGGTGAAACCCATGGAGATGGCTTTGAGCTGCAGTGCAATGTACGGCACGCTGCCAATCAGGGCGAACGTGGCGATCATGGCCGCCAGGACCTGGGACTTACCGTAGCGGGACGCAATGAAATCAGCAATCGAGGTGCTGTTGTTGCGCTTGCTGATATAGATAATACGGCGCAACAGGGGAGCGCCAAAAACGAAAAGGATCAGTGGCCCGAGATAAATGGGAAGGAAGCCCAGCCCCTCCTGTGTGGCGCGTCCGACGGCGCCATAGAATGTCCATGAGGTAAAGTACACCGCCAGCGAAAGGGCATAAATATGGGTCCGGGCCAGTTTGCGGCGATACAGTCCGGGATGCTTGTCGCCTGCCCAGGCAATGACAAACAGAATCGAAATGTACGTTATGGATATTAAAACCAGCAGCCAGGCACTAATCATCGTTACGCATTCCCGTTACCTCTAGCGGGTTGGGCATCCAGTTGCGGCTCGTCAGCCCGAGCAAACGGTTTCCAGAAGCGGGTCTCCGGAAACGAGCAATTTTAGGTTGTCAACGCGGGGTCTGCCGTCCGAGCCCAATGGAACAAGCTCTTGGGTAGCACAGTTAATGATATGAATACGGTGGGATACCGCATCCGTCATCTTCTGTTCGAACCGGTAGAGTGTGAATCGGACAACGTTTTGATTGTCACTGTCACGGCTGATGCTTTGAGTGTCTACGGTGGTAAAGGACGTCACGTAAGGGAAGGCGAAGGTCCAGGGCCGCCAGAAGATACCTTCGTTCTGGGTACTCACAACGACTGCTTCTTCGGGGAGCTGTGCCTTCTTGTGGTCGTACCAGGTGTATTCTCCCTGAATGAGGTAGCCGAGCATTCCCATTCCTGCGAAAACGGGAATAATCCATCGCGGGGCCTTGTTACGGGTGGCCGCGCGAATGCCAAGAGCAATACCGGCCGCGCCCAGGCCGCAAAAAACAGTGGCAACAAGTGTCCAGAACATAAAATCGTTTCCTCAAAAAAGAACGGGCTCCCTCATTGAGGAAGCCCGTTCAGGTTCAACCTGTCAATTGATTGAATGAATCAGGTTGAGTTGTCGCTTAGTGGTCGTGAGCCTGACCGGCACCACGTGGGTAACGGACGCTCTCAACCAGTTCCTGAATCTCAACGGGCGGTTCTTCAGTGGCGTTGGATACCACGAAGGCTACCGCAAAGTTGACGACTGCACCAACCGCACCGATAGAGAGCGGGGAGATGCCCAGTACCCAGTTTTCCGGAGTATCTGGCAGGTTGGCAGTACCTGGAATGAACAGCCAGCCTTTGTATACGAAGATGTATACCAGAGTAAACGTCAGGCCGCTAAGCATACCGGCAATGGCACCGGTGTTGTTCACTCGTTTGGAGAAGATACCCATCATCAGGGCCGGGAACAGGGAAGCCGCCGCTATACCGAATGCAAGGGCAACAACCTGTGCCGCAAAGCCCGGTGGATTGGCACCCAGGTATGTGGCGACGACAATCGCAACGGCCATCGAAATACGTGCTGCTAACAGTTCGCCTTTCTCTGTGATCGCCGGATTGATCGAGCCTTTTATCAGGTCGTGACTGACCGCGGAGGAAATCGCAAGTAACAGGCCGGCTGCCGTTGACAGGGCTGCTGCGAGACCACCTGCTGCGATCAGGCCGATGACCCAGCCGGGCAGGTTGGCGATCTCCGGGTTGGCCAGCACCAGGATGTCCCGGTTGACGACCAGCTCATTACCTTCCCAGCCACGAGCCTCGGCCTGGGGTTCGAACTCAGGTGTGTCGTTATACAGCTGAATCCGGCCGTCTTCGTTCTTGTCGGTGAACTGAATCAGACCGGTCACTTCCCAATCTCTGATCCAGGCTGGCCGCGCGTCATACTCGATGGGTTCAGCTGCGGTGCCTTCCGGATAAATGGTGGTCATCAGGTTCAGTCGGGCCATGGAAGCAACGGCAGGCGCAGTCAGGTACAGCAGTGCGATGAACACCAATGCCCAGCCCGCGGACCAGCGTGCATCCGCTACCTTCGGAACGGTGAAGAAACGAATGATAACGTGTGGCAGACCCGCGGTACCGATCATCAATGACAAGGTGAACAGGACCATGTTCAGCTTGTTGTCGATGTCAGCCGTGTACTCGTTGAAACCAAGGTCGGTAATAACCTGATTCAGCTTGTCCAGGATGGGCATGCCGGAATCAATGTGGGTAGAGAACAGCCCCAGTGGCGGAATCGGGTTACCGGTGAGCTGCATGGAGATAAATACAGCGGGAATGGTGTATGCGGTAATCAAGACGCAGTACTGGGCTACCTGAGTGTAGGTGATGCCTTTCATGCCACCGAGAACCGCGTAGACGAATACGACAATAGCGGCAATGATCAGCCCCAGGGTTGCATCGACTTCCAGGAAACGGGAGAACGCAACACCGGCGCCAGCCATCTGGCCAATGACGTAGGTTACAGACGCTACGATCAGGCAGATAACGGCAACCAGTCGTGCATTTTTGCTGTAGAACCGGTCACCGATAAATTCGGGTACGGTGAACTTGCCGAATTTACGCAGATAAGGCGCCAGCAGCATTGCCAGCAGCACGTAGCCGCCAGTCCAACCCATCAGGAACGAGGAGTTGGCGTAACCACCGGCGGCAATCAGGCCCGCCATGGAGATAAAGGATGCCGCGGACATCCAGTCAGCGCCGATCGCCATACCATTGGTGACCGGGTGAACGCCGCCGCCGGCGACGTAGAAGTCACTGGTGCTACCGGCTTTTGCCCAGATGGCAATGCCGATATAGAGGAGGAACGAGCCCCCTACGAACATGATGTTGATTGCAAATTGGCTCATTCGATCTTACTCCTCATGCACGCCGAATTTTTCGTCGATCTTGTTCATGCGCCACGCGTAGTGGAAGATCAGAGCGATGAACGTCAGAATGGATCCTTGCTGGGCAAACCAGAAACCCAGATCGGTTCCGCCGATGGGGATACCGGCGAGCAGTGGACGGAGCAGTATTGCGAAGCCGTAAGACACCAGAGCCCAGATGATCAGGCTTCCGAATATCAGACGAAGATTCGCCTTCCAGTATTTTTCAGCGTCGTAGCTATGACCTGCCATAGGATCACTCCTGTGTTGTTGTTGTGGAGGTTGGGTGTACTGCTGAGGAGGTGGAGCTATTAGAGAATTTATTATTCATATAGTGCTTCTCCGGCTAGTTGTCCTCTCTGACTTTACCTGTAAAGGGATATATAGATATTGGCAAAAGGTCTAATTCTCAGTCATTTGCCTCAGATTTGGTCGATTCGTGAGCAGCAGGATGTGGCTCTTCAGAAACGGTTCATATTCTGGAGGCGACGGTAATAACGAAGCTTGGAGCTCAGCTCGGACAGCGTTGAAACGCCATCTTTTTGTGCCTTATTGAGTGCGATGAGCGTCAATTCAGCGGTTGCGAGTGCATCTGCCGCAGCGTGGTGACGTTCGCTGACTTCCAGGTTGAAGAAGTCGGCCCAGTTATCCAGGCCGCGTCCGCCGGTTTTGGTATCCGGGAATACGGCAGGCAACAACTCGGCTACGTCTATCCATGTGTGATTCTGGCTGTATCCGAGGGATTGCCGCAGGGTTTTCTCCAGAAAGCGCTGGTCGAATGCAGAGTGGTAAGCCAGTATTGGATCACCATCCATCCATTCCAGCAGGTACAGCAGGGCATCTTCGGTTTCATGACCCTGGGTCAGTGCCTCGGGGCCGATACCATGGATGAGAACCGTTTCACTAATATCCAGCTCCGGGCGCCTTAGAATCAGGTCGAACTGGTCGCCCAGATGGATGACCTGTCCGGTGATTGCGACCGCGCCAATGGCGATGACCTGATCCTTACCTGGGTGGAGCCCCGTCGTTTCCAGGTCGAGTACGATCAGCCTGCACTCGGACAGTTTCTGGTCGCCTGCAATTTGTGGGGTGGGGAGGTGGTTTGGGTCATGAGTCCCTATCGTGCTGGCGCGGCGTTGCGTAACCCACTGCCTCATCTGTTCCAGCATCTCACCAGGCCCTTTCATCATAGTTGATATGTCACTTCCAGTTTTTGCTGGAGGCGTTGGGCCTGACGGAACGACTCCCGCAGAATCCGACGGTCAAGCGGGTTCAGGTCGTCTGGGTCTATGTAATTGGACAGCGGCTCGTTCCGGTCCAGCATCTCCTGATGTGCACGCATGCGCATGGCTTGGATGAGGCTATAGGCTTCTTTCCAGGCATTGGCATCCTTGTGGTCAAACGCGCCTTTGGCAACCAGTTGATCCATCCGTTCCAGGGTGTTGGCTTCTTCCACGCCGTTCGCCAGCGCGAACACCCGGACGGCTTCGACGAAGGGGGCGAGCCCCTGACGTTTGAGATCAATGGTGTGTTTCTTGCCGTCTGGTGCGTAGCGGAAATTGCGAAACATGGTGAGCGGCGGTCTGCGATTCATGGCGTTACCTGCCAGCATCTTCTGGAACAGGGCATTTTTCTGAATACGTGTCAGTACCTTGCCGTAGAGATCTTCCAGCGGCTCGCGAGGACCGAACACTGCCCGCATATCGAGGAAGATGGAGGAATACACCAGGTTTTGCGGAGTTGAGGCGTCAATGAACCGAATGAACCAGTCGTCCCATTCTCTGCCGCTCAGGCACAGCTTCGGGTTACTGGCCATGATATTGCCCTTACAGAGAGTAAAGCCGCATTCAGCCAGTTCCCGGTTGACGATCTCGGCAAACGGAAGGAGTTTTTCCCGCACCTGGTCTTCGGTCATCCCTTCCGGCGTTTCGAACAGGATCCCGTTGTCCTGATCGGTCAGCAGTGTCTGCTCCTGGCGTCCCTCGCTGCCGAACGTGAGCCAGGTGAAGGGAATGCCGGGATCGTTTTTCTTGATGTTGAGTTCCAGCACCCGGCGTACCGTGACATCGTTCAGAGTGGTAATGATTTTGACCACCTGACCAGAGTCAGCGCCGTGGGCAAGCATGGCATCAACCAGCCGTGACACGTCGGAGCGCAGGCTGACCAGGGTGCGTAAATGGCTGGCGGTGCCAATGGTCCTGGCCAGGTTGACCAGATCCACGCGCTGCAGGGAGAACAGATCCCGTTCGGACACCACGCCGATCAGGTGATGTTCGTCATCGACCACGCAGAGATGGGCAAAATGGTGCTCTGCCATCAGCATGGCGGCTTCGAAGGCGTCCGCATGGGCCGTCAGGCAAATGGGCTTCCGGGTCATGACCTGGCCGACCGGTGTATCCAGGGGGCCTTTTTCCTCGGCCACCATGGTACGCAGGTCCCTGAGGGTAAAAATGCCGGTGGGATGCCGCTCGTCGTCGGTAATAATGATGCTGCCCACGTTGTTTTCGTGCATGCGGGCGACGGCCTTGCGGACTGGCAGGTCCGGGGAACAAACGATCGGATTCCGCAGGGCGTAACGTTCCAGCGGAGTGTCCAGTGAATTGCTGGAGCCTATGGAAGCCATGGCGCCGGACTGGATTCGCTGATTGACCTGATCGAGCAAACTGCTGACACCACGCAGGCAGAAATCACGAAAGGGGTCGCTTTCCGACAGCAGGGTGACAAAGGCATCGTGCTCGATGCTCAGGCAGAAGGTGTCACCCGCTGCCCGGTGAAGGGTGCGGGTCGGGCGTTCACCAACCAGTGCTGCCAACGGGAAACATTCGCCTTGGGTGATTTCGAAAGTGGTCTCTGTCTTGCCGTCTTTTTCATTGTGGCGTTCACCGCGAATTCGCCCCTGCTTTACCACGTAGAAACGTTGGACCGGGCCTTCTTCAGGGGACAGAACGATATCGTTATCGGCGTAGAATCGCAGTGACGCGTGTTCGGCAAAGTGCGCCAGGTGAGCGTCGTCCATGCTGGAAAACGGGGCATGTTCCCGAAGGAACATCATGATTGCACGAGTATTCTGGGGGCGTGGTGTATCTGTTGAGGCGGCAACCATACTATCTTCCGTCCTGTCTGTTGTTGTCCCCGAGTGTAGATCAGGGGGCGGGAAACAGCCCTAAGATTTTGGTCGCAGCCAGCTTCACGGGGATCTCCGGCTTTATGCCAGGGGGGCCCGGTGGTAAAGTTTCGTTAACCCCAAAGCTGAATCATATTATCATGACGACCAAAGACGAGCGCCTGAGTTTTCTTGAAGAAATGAAGGATGTACGGCGCATCCGCAAGCCCAACCGTGCCGAGGTGAAAACGCCTCGGGAGTTAACTCCGGGGCATCTGGAGCGTCAGCGGGCAGCGGTTGACCAGCCGGTGAAAGATACCAATCCGCTGACGTCAGACATGGTGGAACCGCTCACGGCTCACGATATTCTGAGCTGGCAGCGTCCAGGCGTCCAGCACGGGGTGTTCCGCAAGCTGAGGCTAGGGCAATATCCGATAGAGGCGAGGCTGGACCTGCACCGCATGACGGTTGAAGAGGCCCGTCGTGAAGTGTTTGGCTTTATTAACGATTGTGTTCGCTACGGTCTTCGCTCCGTGATCATTCTCCACGGTAAAGGAGAGCGGAATCCGGATGGTATTGCCCAGCTAAAAAGCTATCTTGCCAAGTGGTTGCCTGAGCTGGACGGGGTTCTCGCGTTCCATTCGGCCCGGAAACACCATGGCGGGACAGGGGCTGTCTATGTCATGGTTCGCAAGAGTGAGCGGGATAAGCAACATAACCGCGAAGTGCATGGCAGTCGGTAACGGCACGGTGTTCATTCCTGTACTGATAAAATTATAGGGTTCCGGGAAGCCGGACCTGGAGGAAGTGATGACTAAGAAACTGATTTTGCTGACATGTGTATCCCTGGCGCTGGTGGGCTGCAAGGATCGCGTGATCTGGAATGATAATGGCAAAGTAGAAGAGGCCACGGAGAATCGCGAAGTCTGGGACACCAAGGGCAAGATGGACGGCGGCGAGCGCAAGATATGGAATGACCAGGACGGCGATCCTGTCGTGAAATAAGCCTGCAAATGGCGATATGAATAGAATAACAATGGAAGGTGCCAGTTCCTGGAACGGGCGGCGCCCCAAAAAGGAGAGAGGCAATGGCCCTTAGTCTGACGGTCAATGGCGAAAAACGAACGCTTGAGGTTGATGGTGATACGCCCCTGTTGTGGGTTATCCGTGATGAACTGGGATTGAAGGGAACCAAGTTCGGCTGTGGTGCCGGCCTGTGCGGCGCATGCACGGTTCACCTTGACGGTCAGCCCGTGCGGTCCTGTTCCACACCCGTGGACCTCGTTTCCGGCCGGTCAGTGACGACTATTGAAGGGCTCGCTTCCGGGGATGAATTGCATCCACTGCAGAAAGCCTGGGTTGAGCATGGCGTGCCCCAGTGCGGATATTGTCAGTCCGGACAAATCATGACGGCGGCAAACCTGCTGGAGCATAACCCGGCCGCGAACCGGGACGATATTGTCGCCGCGCTCAGCGGTAACTTGTGTCGTTGTGGTACCTACTCGAAGATCATTGCCGCGGTGGAGTCCGTTGCCAGTCAGGATCCTGTTGACCGGGAGGGCGCGTAAATGACTCTGAACCGACGGGATTTCCTCAAGGTCAGTGCCGGAACGTCCGGCAGTCTGGTTCTTGCTCTTAGCCTTCCAGGTTGTTCCGGTATTCAGACGGGCTTCAGAGAGGAGGAGGGAGCCTGGAAACCGGACGCCTGGCTGGAACTGACCACGGACAACAAGGTGTACTTCACCCTCGCCCGGGTGGAAATGGGGCAGGGCACCTATACCGGATTGACTACCCTGATTGCGGAGGAGCTGGAGGTCGATCCGGCAGCCATTACACCCAAATTCGCGCCGGTGGCACCCGAGTACCGCAACCCCCTGTACAAACTTCAACTGACCGGTGGTAGTACCAGTATTGCCACCAGCTGGATGCCCTTGCGACAGGCGGGCGCTGAGGCCCGGGAAATGCTGATCCTGGCCGCTGCCCGGGTCTGGCAGGTCGATCACTCCGAATGTACTGCGTTTGAAGGCCATGTTCGCCACCCCAACGGTGTGGATGCCTTGCCCTACGGCAAGCTCGTCAGTCTGGCGTCCTCCGAGACTATAGGTCATGACGTTTCACTGAAACCTCAGAGCGAGTGGCGATACATCGGCAAAGCCCGTGGCCGCCTGGATGCCAGGGCCAAGTCCACAGGCACAGCCGAATATGGCATTGATATCGAGTTGCCGGGAATGGTCTACGCGGTCGTGACCCGGCCGCCCCGGTATGGCGCCAGGGTTCGGTCCTTCAACAGCAGTGACATCGAGGCCATGCCGGGTGTGCTGAGCGTGCTGGAAATCGAGCGTGGTGTTGCCATTGTGGCGGGTAAGTACTGGCAGGCCCGCAAAGCACAGCAGGAGCTGAAGGTGGAGTGGGATAACGCCGATGCGCTGGGGGTCTCTACCAGCGATGTGTTTGCCAACTACCACAAGGCCGCTGATGACGATGCTGGTGCGCGTGAGCGCGATGACGGGGATTTCGCTGGTGCAGCGGCCGGGGCAGAGCGCATTCTGGAAGCCAGTTATGAGCAGCCTTATCTTGCTCACGCCACTCTGGAGCCGATGAATGCCACGGCCTGGTATCACGGTGATTCCATGGAAGTCTGGGCACCGACCCAGGCGCCGGACCTTGGGCGTATAGCTGCAGCTCGGGTGAGTGACCTGTCGCCCGATGATATCAGCATTAACACTACCTTCCTGGGCGGTGGTTTCGGGCGCCGACTGACGCAGGACTACATCGAAGAAGCGGCTGCGGTTGCCTATAGCCTGAAAACGCCGGTCAAGGTTATTTGGTCCAGGGAAGAGGATACCCGGCACGACCTGTACCGTCCTGCCATGCTGCATCGGATGAAAGCCTCGATCTCCGGCGGCGAAGTGACCGGCTGGCACCACCAGGTTGTCGGGCCACAGATTCTGGACTGGTACGTGCGCAATGCAGCGCCCGCACAATACCCCTGGTCTCCGAAATTCCTTTACGACACTCTGGGCAAGGTAGGCCTGATGGCGGAAGGTATCGCCACACCGAAAGATATATCCGCCATTGAGGGTGCCATCGACTACCCCTATAAGGTGGCCAACGTCGAAGTTCGTCACACCCGTACCGACCCGGGCGTGCCTGTCACCTGGTGGCGATCCGTAGGTTACTCCCACAATGGTTTTGCGGCCGAGACCTTTATGGACGAACTGGCCCATGAAACCGGCAAAGATCCCTATGAGTTCCGTCGCGCGCTCATTGCTCATCAACCCCGGCATCGCGAGGTGCTGGACAGGGTGGCGGCCATGTCTGGTTGGGAAACCCCGGCACCCTCCGGAAGAGCTCGGGGTGTAGCCCTGTTCCAGAGTTTTGGCACTTATGTGGCCCAGGTCGTTGAAGCCAGTATCGAGAACGACGGTATTCATGTTCACCGGGTCTGGTGCGCGGTGGACTGTGGGCAGGTCGTTAATCCGGAGATCGTCAGGGACCAGATTGAAGGCGGTATCATATTCGGTCTGACGGCCGCGCTTCATGGGGAAATCACGTTGCAGGAAGGCGAAATTCAGCAAAGCAATTTCCACGACTACCCGTTGATGCGTAACTACGAATTGCCGGAGATAGCTGTGGATATTGTAGACAGCGATGAAACACCCACGGGCGTGGGCGAGCCAGGCGTGCCACCGGTGATTCCGGCATTGGGTAATGCCCTGTTTGCACTGACCGGTGAGCGACAGCGCAAGCTTCCGTTGAAAGCGGCCACGTGATCCCTATAATGTCGGCAGATTGCCTCTGCTGCGACGGTGGCTGAGGATGGCGGTGGATATGGAGAGAGCCCTTGTTCGATGTAACCCGATACGCCCAGGCGGCTGAGTCCATTATTGAGGCCGGCCGCTTCCTGTATGGCTGTGGCTGGTCTCCCGCGACCAGCAGTAACTATTCCGCCCGAATTGATGCCGGGCACATTGCCATCACGGTGTCCGGTCGCCACAAAGGGGAGTTGGGTTCCGGAGATGTCATGGTGGTGGATCTGGCCGGCCAGGCGGTTCAAAGCCAGTGCCGTTCGTCTGCCGAGACCCGGTTACACACGGTTCTGTATGAGTTGTTTCCGGATGTCGGGGCAGTGCTTCATACCCATTCCGTAAACGCCACTGTGCTCAGCCGTGTTCTGCCCCCTGAGCAATCGCTGCAGTTACAGGGGTATGAGCTGCAGAAGGCCTTTCCCGGCCACGATACCCACGAAGACACATTGGTGGTGCCGGTATTTGACAATACACAGGATATTCCCCAGCTGGCCGAGCGGACCAAGCAGTGGTTCCGGGATCATCCGGATCAACCCGGTTACCTGATTCGGGGGCATGGTCTTTATACCTGGGGCAGGACCATGGCAGACTGCCTGAGGCACGTTGAGGCGTTTGAATTCCTGTTTGAGTGTGAACTTGCAACCATGAGGCTCCGTCCATGACTACCCTGAGCATTTTTAACCAGAACCAGCCAGAGCAACCTCAGACCGTGACGGAAGACGCCAGCGAGATCCAGCGGTTGCTTGCGGACAAGGGTATTCGGTTCGAGCAATGGCCAACCCGTGATCTGCCGGAGGACGCTGCCCAGGAGGCCATTCTGGACGCTTACGAAGCGGAAGTGGCCGCCCTGAAACAGGAGTGTGGGTTTCAGACCGCCGATGTGATCAGCCTGAATCCGGATAATCCCCAGAAAGATGCCCTTCGCCAGAAGTTCCTGGATGAACACGTGCACAGCGAAGATGAAGTACGTTTCTTCGTGCGTGGCCAGGGGCTGTTCTATCTGCATCTGGATGATCAGGTTTTCGCGGTGCTGTGCCAGAAGAACGATTTGATCAGTGTGCCCGACGGTACCCGCCACTGGTTCGATATGGGCCCGGAGCCCCGGTTTACCTGTATCCGCCTGTTTTCCAACCCGGAAGGCTGGGTCGCCAATTTCACCGGTGAAGACATCGCCAGCCGACTGCCGCGCTATGAAGAGCTGGCTGGGGCAGCCTGATGATCCGGGTGATTCTCACTGATATTGAGGGCACCACCAGCTCTATCTCGTTTGTCCATGAGGTGCTGTTTCCCTACGCCGCGGAGCATGTAGCCGATTTTGTCCGTGAGGGGGCAGCGGACAACCCCGCCATTGCTGAACAGCTCGATGCCGTGGCGCAGAGCTCGGGAGTTGACCGCGATGATATTGAGGGGTTGATTGAGGTTCTCCAGTCATGGATCCGTGATGACCGCAAGGAAACACCCCTGAAGGCTCTGCAGGGGATGCTCTGGGAACAGGGGTACCAGCAGGGCGCCTTTCATGGCCACATCTACCCGGATGCGGCCGATTATCTCCAGCGCTGGCATGATCGGGGGCTGCGGTTGTTCGTCTATTCCTCTGGCTCCGTGAAGGCCCAGAAACTGATTTTCGGGTTCAGCGAAGCAGGGGACTTTACCCCGTTTTTTTCCGGTTATTTCGATACCCGCGTCGGGGGCAAGAAAGAGTCACAGTCCTACCGGAATATTCTGGAGCAACTGGGCGTTGAGCCGGAAACGGTGCTGTTTCTCTCCGATGTGGAAGCAGAACTGCAAGCCGCAGAGGAAGCCGGTATCCGCACCGCCTGGCTGGTTCGGGAAGGGGAGCTGCCGGACACTGACCGGATGGTGGCCCGGAATTTTGCCGAGGTGGACGACCTGCTCAGGAAGCGTTGAGGACTTGTCGCCGATGCGCAGGCCGTTCGTCCTGACTCAGGGGGTGCCCGCGCAGTGATCGTGCGTCATGTGATCGTCTTGTTCCTGTCTCTGGCGACAGCCGGCTGTAACCCATTCTCCGAAGCCCCGCCGATGATGGATGAATACGTTGAGCGGGTGGCCCGGGTGCTCGACGGAGAGGTTTCGTTGTCGGAATTGCCCGAAGTCCAGCGTCTGCCACGTCGGCGAGATCGCCGTCTGGACATGCCGGAACTCGAGCTGGGTATGCTGGATTTTCTGTCCCTTTATGGCTGTCAGTTGCAATACGTTGTGGGTGAGCGCAACTCGGTGATGGGGCGGGTCATGGACCCCCTGAATCGCCTGCGCTACGAACTCCGTTTCATTCAGGCTGCCCGTGACTGCCTGCCGGATATCGACCGTGAAAAGCTGAAAGAGAACGTCCAACAGGCGATAGACAGCAAACTGGAATCGTTGCCAGTGGCCATCTGGAATGCAACCTGGGCGACGGAAGAAATTGAAACCCTGTTCACTCTGTCCAAGGGATACTTCCCGGTTGCCGCCGAGAGCAACCCTGTGTCGGACCTTTCAGCCGATGTGAATCGCCTCAACTCAACCGTTCGGTCTCTTCTGGAAGGCCAGCTCGACCATTCTCTGGATTATCTGGGTGAGGTGCACCAGCGTTGGCAGGCGGAGTACCGCGCGGGTCAATTGCTTAACAGTGCGCGTTTGTTGGTTGCCAGGCTGGATGACGCCACGACGCTGATCCGGTCGCGGCTGGGTGACCGTCCGCTGTGCATTGACGGCAAGCCCAACAACCAGTCCGACATTGTCCGGAATATGTTCTTCAGCGTGTACATCGAGAGGATTCAGCCGTACATGAGTGACGTGCGCAATGCGCGCGACGATCTAATTCGTCCATTGGCGACGCTTTCGGAGATGCAGGCAGAAATGAGGCCGGAGTCATTCCAGGCGTGGTCACGCCAGTATCTGGGGGCAACCGGGGGCAACAGCCTTTGGCAGGATCTGGACAGGGCCATGGCTGAACACACGACAAGCTGGCAGCAACTGCTGGAGCAGTGCGGCCTGAGGCCCGGTGCCTGACCTGCCGCTCAGCGCTGACTTTCGGGGGTGACCCGAAGTATTTCCTCAATGGTTGTCTGGCCGGCAGCCACCTTCTGAGCCCCGCTCAATCGCAATGATTTCATTCCGGTCTTGTACGCGTCCAGCCGCAGCTGCTCAAGCTCGCACTGATCGGTGATCTGGGCACTCAGGTCTCCGGACAGTTTGAGGATTTCATAAACTCCGGCACGCCCGTAGTACCCTGTGTTTCGGCATTCGAGACAGCCAACAGGCTGGTAGACCTGCTCTGGCTTGGGGGCTTTCCATGGGCGCGTCAGGCTTTTCCAGGCCTGATCGTCCACGGGGCCGGGCGCCTTGCAGTGAGGGCACAGGGTGCGTGCCAGGCGTTGCGCCATCACCCCCAGAACCGTGGCCCGGATCAGGTATGGTGGAATGCCAAGCTCCATCAGGCGCGTGATCGCACTGGGCGCGTCATTGGTGTGCAGCGTAGAGAGCACAAGGTGCCCCGTCAGTGCTGCCTGTACCGCCATTTCGGCGGTTTCAAGGTCACGGATCTCACCAATCATGATGATGTCCGGGTCCTGGCGCAGAAGGGCCCGGACCCCGGAGGCAAACGTCAGTTCAATGTTGGTCTGGACCTGCATCTGGTTGAAGGCAGGCTCCACCATCTCGATCGGGTCCTCAATCGTGCAGAGGTTGACCTCAGGCGAGGCCAGTTGCTTGAGAGTGGAATACAGCGTGGTGGTTTTACCCGACCCGGTGGGGCCGGTGACCAGCACGATGCCGTGAGGGTGGTCGGTTATATCGTGCCAGCGTTCCCGGTCTTCCCTGGAGAACCCCAGCTGTTCATAGGACTTGAGCAGTACCTCGGGATCGAAAATCCGCATCACCATTTTCTCGCCAAACGCCGTCGGCATGGTGGCGAGGCGTAATTCCACCTCGCTGTCGTCCGGTTTTCGGGTTTTGATGCGGCCGTCCTGTGGGCGTCGCTTTTCCGCGACGTTGAGGCGCCCGAGGATCTTCAGGCGGCTGGTGACGGCTACGCCCACCTGGTCCGGGAATTCATACACATTGTGCAGGACGCCATCGATACGGAAGCGCACCTGGGTAATGTTGCGTCTTGGTTCAATGTGAATGTCGGACGCACGCTGGTCAAAGGCGTATTGAAGAAGCCAGTCCACAATCTTGACGACGTGCTGATCATTGGCGTCGGGATTTTCGCTTGCCCCCAGATCCAGCAATTGTTCAAAGTTCTGATTACCGGCAGAGCCGCTTCCCTGGCGACCGCCGGCCTTGCTGACGGAATTTGCGAGTTGGTAGAACTCGACGGTGTAGCGGCGGATGTCCTCGGGGTTGGCCACAACCCGGCGAATGTCCTTCTGTACCGCCTGGCGCAGGTTGCTTTCCCAGTCACTCTTGAAGGGTTCGGCACTGGCAATCAGTACTTCATCCGGCCTGATTTCAACGGCGAGAATGCCGTGGCGCTGGGCGAAGGCGTAGGACATCACCCTGGCGATGGAGGGGGTGTCAATCTTCAGCGGGTCGATGTGATACCAGGGTTGTCCTGCCCACTCTGCCAACCACCGGGTGAGACGCTCAAGGTCCAGGGTATGGCCAGAGTTCAGGCTTTTGAGATTGGCCTGAGCAACCAGTTCCAGCGGGTGACGACGGTCGGACTCGGCGCCCATATTGGCCTTCAGGATGCGATCCGCGTCCTCCTGGGACATCTCACCACTGGTGACCAGGGCTGTTGCCAGATCACGAAGGGTGAGGGTGTTTCTGAGTGGGGCTGGCGCGCGGAGGTTACCCATAGGTGGTCCTGATTATGCGCTTTGAGGCGGAAGCGGCCGATTCACCTTCAGATGTACCATGGCTACGGTGAACAGCAGGAATGTAAGGATCATCAGGATCACCGGGGCGGCGGCTCCTTCGCTAAGCCAGGCTGAGACCACGGCCTGGGTGAAGTAGAAAATCACCACGAACGCTAACCATATGTAGCCCCGATTATGGCCACGAAACACCGGAACCACAAAGGCCAGCAGGGGGAGCAGCTTGACGGCGAGCATGAGCGGGACCGACACTCCCTCGACCTGGGCAGGGTAAAAGGTGGTGATCAGGAGTGTTGCCAGTACCGCAATGTACAGGCCGATGGTCAATCTGGCAGTTACGCGTGCTTTCGGGTTGTGGAGCATGGGTGCTTTCCGTTAATGATCGGGTCAATGTCTGGTGTTCTGTCTCAGCCCAGTTTCTGGGCCAGTGTGCCGAGCCGCTCACCAAAACTTTGGCAGACGGTTTTTTCATGGCTGGTCAGTGGTTGTTGCTCGCCGGTGCCGGCCCAGTGAGAAGGGCCATAGGGCGTCCCCCCGGATGAGGTTTCATTCAGTGCTGACTCTGAATAGGGTACACCACATAACACCATGCCATGGTGCAAAAGAGGCAGCATCATGCTGAGCAGGGTGGCTTCCTGGCCGCCGTGGAGGCTGCCTGTGGAGGTAAACGCTCCGGCGGGTTTGCCGGACAGGGTGCCGTTCAGCCAGAGATCCCCTGTGTTGTCCAAAAAATGCTTGAGCGGCGCCGCCATGTTGCCGAAACGGGTTGGGCTGCCAATGGCCAGGCCGGCGCAGCCACCAAGGTCGTCCTTGCTGGCGTAGGGGGCACCGCTGTCGGGAACCGGAGGCAGGGATGACTCGGTATCCGGAGAAACCGGTGGGACCGTTCGAATGCGAACTTCCATGCCGTTTACCCGCGATACACCGCGGCCAATTTGCGTAGCCATTTCGGCGGTTTGACCGGTTCGGCTGTAGTAGAGCACCAATACATAAGGTTTGTCAGACGACATCAACAGGCTCCGGTCAGAGAATGGCCAGCACGTTTTCCGGTGGACGACCCAGGGCAACCTTTTCGCCATGGATCACGATCGGGCGTTCAATCAGTTTGGGATTGGCCACCATGGCATTGACCAGCGCATCACGATCCAGGTCCGGGCTATCCAGGCCAAGTTCCTTGTACTCCTTTTCCTTGGTGCGCATCAGCTGGCGGGGCTCATAACCAAGCACATCGAGGATGTGTATGAGTTCCTGCTCTGTCGGTGGGGTTTCAAGGTAGCGTATAATCTCCGGCTCAATACCGCGATCAGTAAGCAGTTCAAGGGTTTGTCTGGATTTTGAGCAGCGGGGGTTGTGGAAAATGCGGGTCGGTTCTGTCATCTTCTGGCCTGAGTTTTAAATGGCTTTCCTGAATTTCGGATGCCCCGTAGTCTAACAGGAGGACTCCCCGTGCAGTACCCTGCAAGGTCCCGTTGTCGCACTCTCTTTTCACCCCTGGTCGTGGTGATCTTTTTGTTGGCGCTGTCTGGTTGTGAAAAGGTGGCGTTCGAACAGGCTCAGGGTGAGCCTGTCGACTGGGACAGCCTGCGGGGGCAGTGGGTCCTGGTGAACTACTGGGCTGAGTGGTGCAAGCCCTGTCTGGAAGAGATTCCCGAACTGAACAAGCTGGATCGCAATAGCCGTATCACAGTGCTGGGCGTGAACTTTGACGATATCAAGGGGCAGGCGCTGGTCGATCTGGGCAAATCCATGGGTATCCGCTATACCATGCTGGCGGAAGATCCGGGCCCTGAATTTGGCTGGAAAACCCCGGTGGCACTACCCGCCACTTTTGTGGTGGGACCGGACGGTGAGCTGCGCGAAACCCGTTTTGGCCCCCAGACTGAAGAAGAACTGAGACAACTGACGGGCGGCTGATGCCGACCGCAACTGGAATTCAACAGCAGGAATAGCCTGACGTTATGGCGCAAACCTTTGTACACCTTCGCGTACATTCCGAATACTCCATGGTGGATGGACTGGTGCGGGTTAAACCGCTGGTCAGCCGGGTTGCGGAGCTCGGTATGCCGGCCGTGGGTCTCACCGATCAGTCGAACATGTGCGCGCTTGTGCGCTTCTACAAGGCCGCCACCGGAGCTGGCGTCAAGCCCATTATTGGTGCCGACCTGTGGCTGGAGAATCCTGAGGAGCCGGAAAATCCGTTCCGTCTGACGCTACTGGCCCGTAACAATGACGGTTATCTGCACCTGACGGAAATCATCAGCCAGGGTTACACCGAAGGCCAACGTTTTGGTAAGCCCATCATTCAGCGGGCGTGGCTGGAAGCCCGTTCAGGAGGCCTGATCGCTCTTTCGGGCGGCAAGCTCGGTGACGTGGGCAGGGCGTTGATGGCGGGCAAGCAGGAACTGGCCCGGGAACGGGCCGAATACTGGACGAATCTCTATCCGGATGCCTATTACCTGGAGCTACAGCGCACCGGCCGCGCCGGCGACGAAGACTGCCTTCACCTGAGCGTCGAGCTGGCGGATTCCCTGGAGATCCCGGTGGTGGCCACGAACGATGTTCATTTCCTTCAGACCGAGGATTTCGAAGCCCACGAAGCCCGGGTGTGTATTGGCGAGAGCCGGACTCTGGACGACCCCCGCCGCGACCGCCGGTTCAGTGACCAGCAGTATCTCCGCAGTGCGGATGAAATGATCGACCTGTTTTCCGATATCCCCGAGGCTGTGGAAAACACCGTAGAGATTGCCCGCCGCTGCTCGGTAACCGTGCGCATGGGCGAATACTTTCTGCCGAATTATCCGATCCCGGAAGGGATGACGATGGATGAGTATTTCCGCAAGGTGTCGGAAGACGGCCTTGAGGAGCGGTTGGCGAAGACCCTGAGCAAGGACGACCCCGAGTACGACGCCAAGCGGGAAGCTTATTACAAGCGCCTGAATTTCGAGCTGGACATCATCACCCAGATGGGATTCCCGGGCTACTTCCTCATCGTTATGGACTTTATCAAGTGGGCCAAGAATAACGGTGTGCCGGTGGGTCCGGGGCGGGGTTCCGGCGCCGGCTCCCTGGTGGCCTACGCCCAGCTGATTACCGATCTGGACCCGTTGGAATACGACCTTCTGTTCGAGCGCTTCCTGAACCCGGAGCGGGTATCCATGCCTGACTTTGACGTCGACTTCTGCATGGAAGGGCGGGACCGGGTGATTGCCTACGTTGCGGAAAAGTACGGTCGTGAAGCCGTTTCCCAGATTATTACTTTCGGCACCATGGCCGCGAAGGCGGTGGTGCGTGACGTGGCCCGGGTTCAGGGTAAGTCCTACGGGCTGGCGGACAAACTGTCCAAGATGATTCCGTTCGAGCCGGGAATGACCCTGGAGAAGGCCCTTGAGCAGGAACCCCAGCTGACCGATTTTCTCGAGCAGGACGAGGAAGCCCAGGAAATCTGGGATATGGCCCTGAAGCTGGAAGGTGTGTGCCGGAACGCCGGTAAGCATGCCGGGGGCGTGGTCATTGCACCCACCAAGATCACCGACTTCTCGCCGCTGTATTGCGATGACGAAGGCGGCAGCCTGGTGACCCAGTTCGACAAGGGCGATGTGGAAGACGCCGGTCTGGTGAAGTTCGACTTCCTGGGCCTGCGGACCCTGACTATCATCGACTGGGCCCTGAAAATGATTAACCCGCGCCGTGAAAAGCGCGAATTGTCACCATTGGATATCAACGAGATTCCGCTGGACGACGTGCCGTCTTTCGACATGCTGAAAAAGGCGGAAACCACCGCGGTATTCCAGCTGGAATCCCGCGGTATGAAAGACCTGATCCGGCGTCTGCAGCCGGATTCCCTGGAGGATATGATCGCCCTGGTGGCGCTGTTCCGTCCGGGCCCGCTGCAGTCGGGCATGGTGGACGATTTCATCGACCGGAAGCACGGTCGACAGCCCATGTCCTTCCCGCACCCAGACTATCAGTATGAAGGCCTGAAACCGGTGCTGGAGCCGACTTACGGGGTCATCCTGTATCAGGAGCAGGTCATGCAGATTGCCCAGGTCATGGCCGGGTACACCCTGGGTGGTGCGGACATGCTGCGACGGGCCATGGGTAAGAAAAAGCCCGAGGAAATGGCCAAGCAGAAGCAGATCTTCCTCGATGGCTGTGAGAAAAACAGCATCGACAAGACGCTCGCTGAGAATATCTTCGATCTGGTGGAAAAGTTCGCCGGCTACGGTTTCAACAAATCCCACTCTGCCGCCTACGCGCTGGTGTCCTATCAAACCCTGTGGCTGAAAGCCCATTACCCGGCGGAGTTCATGGCCGCGGTACTCACTGCCGATATGCAGAACACCGACAAGGTCGTGACGCTGGTGGAAGAGTGCCGGAACATGAAGCTGGACCTTCTGGTGCCGGACGTCAGCCGCTCGGAATATACCTTTACTGTTAACGACGAAGGTCAGATCGTTTACGGTCTCGGCGCCATCAAGGGGCTGGGTGAAGGTCCGATCCAGAGCATTGTGGAAGGTCGGGCCGATGGCGAACCCTATCAGGATATCTTTGATTTCTGCCGCCGGGTGGATCCGAAGAAAGTGAATAAACGGGCCATGGAAGCCCTGATCCGCTCTGGTGCCATGGACAAGCTCGGGGCAAGCCGGGCGCAGCTTATGGCGAGTATCGACAAGGCGGTGCAACAGGCCGGGCAGCAGTCACGCAACGACGCCGTGGGCATGATGGACATGTTCGGGGAGACCCTGGAAGCAGGCGGTGACACCGATCCGTATGAGGACGTTGCCAATGTCCGGGAGTGGCCGGAAAAAGAGCGGCTGAAGGGCGAGAAAGATACCCTGGGGCTCTACCTCACCGGACACCCGTTTGATGAATACGAAAAAGAAGTACGCCGGTTCGTGCGTTCGTCCATCTCCGATCTCAAACCCAATAAGTCACCCCAGCGGGTGGCCGGCCTGGTGGTGGCCCAGCGCACCATGAAAACCCGCACGGGGTCCACCATGTGTTTCATCACCCTGGATGATCGCAGTGCCCGTATAGAGGCCACGCTGTTTTCGGAAGCGTTTTTCGAGAACCGCGAACTTCTGCAGTCGGATCAGGTGATTGTGGTGGAAGGTCAGGTCAGCCACGATGATTATTCCGGGCAAATGAAGATGCGTGTCAATTCCGTCATGGACGTTGGGACCGCGCGCCAACAGTTCAGCCGTGGGCTGAAGTTGTCACTGCATGCCGACCAGCTGCAGAACGGGCTGCTGGACAAATTGGGTCACACTCTCGACCCCTTCCGTTGCGAAGGTAGTCCGGTGTGGATCGAGTACAGTAGCGCGGAAGCAAAAACTCGCATTGAGCTGGGAGAAGCGTGGAGAATCCAGCCAGATGACGACCTGTTACTGGAGTTACGCTACCTCGTGGGCGACCAGTCCGTGGAACTGGTCTATGATTGAGAGGCATGCAGCAAGTTTTTCGTTAAATGTTTGTCAGACTGCGGACTCATACCAATGTCCGCTTTAGCCTCGGAGCGGGCACTGCTATCTTTGTCCAAAATTCTGGTTTGACGGGATAAATTTCCGTCCTGCAATCAAATGATGGAACATCATGAACCCTAACTATCTGGATTTCGAACAGCCTATTGCCGACCTGGAAGCGAAAATCGAAGAGCTTCGCATGGTAGGCAATGACACCGACATCAACATCTCCGATGAAATCAACCGGCTGAAAAGCAAAAGCGTCAGCCTGACGGAAAGTATATTTTCCGATCTTCAGCCCTGGGACGTGGCGCGTCTGGCGCGTCATCCCCGCCGCCCCTATACACTCGACTACATCGAAATGATCTTCGATGATTTTGACGAGTTGCATGGCGACCGCCGGTATGCAGATGATCTGTCGATTGTCGGCGGGACAGCCCGTCTGGACGACAAGCCAGTGATGATCATTGGTCATCAGAAGGGTCGGGAAGTGCGTGACAAGGTAAAGCGTAACTTTGGCATGCCGCGTCCAGAGGGATATCGAAAGGCGTTGCGTCTGATGGAGATGGCTGAGCGTTTTAAAATGCCGATCCTGACCTTTATTGATACACCGGGAGCCTATCCCGGTATCGGCGCCGAAGAGCGGGGCCAGAGTGAGGCCATCGCCTTCAACCTGGCGGTGATGTCGCGTCTTAAAACGCCGATTATTTCCACGGTTATTGGCGAGGGCGGCTCCGGTGGTGCGCTGGCCATTGGCGTGTGTGATCAGCTCAATATGTTGCAGTACTCCACCTACGCTGTGATTTCTCCGGAAGGCTGTGCGTCCATTCTATGGAAGAGCGCCGAGTACGCAGCCCAGGCTGCGGAAGCGATGGGAGTGACGGCGGATCGTTTGAAAGACCTCGGGCTGGCTGACAATGTCATCAAGGAGCCTCTGGGCGGCGCTCACCGGAATCCCGAGAAGATGTCCGAGTCGCTGCGTGAGACCCTGAAAAGGGGGGTTGCCGAGCTGAGCCGTCTTCCCGAAGACGAATTGGTGTCCCGCCGTTACGAGCGGCTGACCCGATATGACACCGGGCGGTAAATCCGCCCCGGATCTCTCCTGGCCGGCGGAATTGTGTGAGTCGGTCAGGCACCTTCCCGATGCCTCCTGCGTGTGGGTTGCCCTCAGTGGCGGACTCGATTCGGTCCTTCTTCTCCATCTGGTTTCCCGGTGTTTGGGTCGTGACCGGTCGGTCGCAGCGATCCACGTCAATCATCAGCTCCAGCCCAACGCTGAAGAGACGGAGCGCTTCTGCAGGGACCAGTGTAAAAAGCTGGCGATTCCACTGACCGTCAGGCGTGTGTCCGTCGAGGTTAACGCCACCAAAGAGTCGACGACCGGTGGTGTCGAGGAAGCCGCGCGCCAGGCCCGTTATGATGTATTCGAGAGCATCCTGGAACCTGGTCAGTTGTTGTTGATGGCGCATCATGGTGATGATCAGGCCGAAACCGTGTTGTTCCGTTTGCTGCGGGGTAGTGGCGTGGCTGGCCTTGCGGGCATGCCGTCCAGCCGGGCTCTTGGCAAGGGGCAGTTGCATCGGCCGCTTCTGGCCTTCAGCCGCCAGCAGATTCAGGATTGGGCGCAACAGGCAGGTCTGAGGTGGGTGGAAGACCCCAGCAACAACGATCTTAAATACGACCGTAACTTTCTGCGCCATTCGGTCATGCCTTTGCTCAAGTCCCGCTGGCCATCACTGATCAAGCGGCTCGGGCACAGTGCTGCGGCCTGCCATGACCAGGGGGAGTTGGCAGAGTCCCTGGCACAGATTCATTACGCTTCGGTGGCGGGGGGAGAAGGGCGGCTGCGCGTCACCCAGATGCTGGGTCTCAGTCTTGCCGAGCAGAAAAATCTGGTGCACTGGTGGGTTACCCGGTCGGGGTACCGTTATCCGGCAGTGGCAAACTGGCAGCAGGTACTTGATGAGCTGTTGCTCTCGGCTGCGGACAGGGAGCCTGAGTTCCGTGGTGAAGGATTCTCGCTGCGCCGCTTCCATGGCTGGATTTACCTGGTGCCTGATCAGCCCGAGGACCTGCCGGTGCCGCAATCCCTGGTGCCCGGGCATACGGTTCAGGTTGGTTCCTGGCGGTTCACCCTGAGCGCCACCGTTACCCCAGGCAATGCTCCTCCGACAATACGAATATCTACGAGGCAGGGTGGCGAGCGCATACGAACCCGCCCCGATGGGCCGTCGAAACCACTGAAGAAATGGTTGCAGGAACAGCGGGTGCCACCCTGGGAAAGGGCGCGGATTCCCCTGGTTTTCGAGGGTCAGGAAGGCCACGAGGAACTGGTTGCCGTTGGTGATCTGTGGCTTTCCGGTAAATACTGTGGGGAGGCCCCAGCCGCCGGCTGGCGCATTGTTGTAGAGCGGGAATTTGATTGAGTAAGGTGGGGGTTTCTGGTAGTCTGGCGTCCCATCTTGAGATGACAATCTCCCTCCTTCACCGAACCAGACAATCATGGAATCTGCATGACGCGTTATATTTTCGTCACCGGCGGTGTCGTGTCCTCCTTGGGGAAAGGTATCGCATCCGCTTCACTGGCTGCGATCCTCGAGGCACGCGGCCTGAAGGTCACCATTCTCAAGCTGGACCCGTACATCAACGTGGACCCCGGCACCATGAGCCCGTTTCAGCACGGTGAAGTATTTGTCACCGAAGATGGCGCGGAAACCGACCTCGACCTGGGACACTACGAGCGATTCATTCGTAGCCGCATGAGTCGTCGCAACAATTTCACCACTGGCCGTGTTTATGAAGAGGTGATTCGCAAAGAGCGTCGCGGAGACTATCTGGGCGGAACCGTGCAGGTCATTCCCCATATCACAGACGAAATCAAACGTCGTGTTGTGGAGGGCGCAGCCGGTTATGACGTGGCGCTGATCGAAATTGGCGGGACCGTGGGCGATATCGAGTCCCTGCCGTTCCTGGAAGCCTGCCGTCAGTTGAAGGTGGAAGTCGGCCCGCAGCGGGCGCTGTTCATGCACCTGACACTGGTGCCATACATTGCCACTGCCGGTGAAATCAAGACCAAACCCACCCAGCATTCTGTGAAGGAAATGCGTTCTATCGGCCTGCAGCCGGATATCCTGTTGTGCCGCTCGGAGCATGAGGTCGATGCCAGCTCCCGCCGCAAGATTGCTTTGTTCACCAACGTGGAAGAGCGGGCGGTCATTCCGTTGCAGGACGCCAAGTCCATTTACGCCATTCCCCGCATGCTTTATGAGCATGGGCTCGATCAACTGGTGATTGAACGCTTCAGCCTGGATGCACGGGCCGCTGACCTGAGTGAGTGGGACGCCGTTGTCGAATCCCTGATGAACCCGGAAGACGAAGTGACCATCGCCATGGTCGGCAAGTACATGGAGCTTCTGGAGGCCTACAAGTCGCTGATTGAGTCCTTGTTGCACGCCGGTATCAAGACCCGTACCAAGGTGAAGATCAACTACATTGATTCCGAGGACATCGAGCGTGACGGTACGGGAGCGCTCGATAGTGCTGATGCTATCCTGGTGCCGGGCGGCTTTGGTGAGCGAGGCGTGGAAGGCAAGATTCGTACGGTGCAGTATGCCCGCGAAAACAAGGTGCCTTACCTGGGTATCTGTCTCGGTATGCAGGTGGCCGTTATTGAATATGCCCGCAATGTGGCCGGTCTCAAGGACGCCCACAGTACCGAATTCCGTCAACACACCCCGGAACCGGTGGTTGGCCTGATTACCGAGTGGCTTGATGCCAGCGGCGAGCGTGAGGAGCGCACTGAGGAATCCGATCTGGGTGGCACCATGCGCCTGGGCGCGCAGGACTGTGTGCTGACCGAAGGTTCCACCATTGCCAACTGCTACGGCAAGAAAACCATCCGTGAGCGTCATCGTCACCGTTACGAAGTGAACAACCATTTCCTGCCAAATCTGGAAGGCGCCGGATTGAAGATTTCCGGTCGCTCAACGGATGGTCGTCTGGTGGAAGTTGTTGAGGCTCCGGATCATCCCTGGTTTGTGGCGTGTCAGTTCCACCCGGAATTCACGTCAACGCCCCGTGACGGGCATCCCCTGTTCAAAGGCTTTGTCCAGGCGGCACTGGCGCATAAGAAGGAATCCTGAGCATGGCGCAGAGTACGGTTAACGTCTCCGGAATTGAGGTCGCCAACGATAAGCCGTTCGTGCTGTTTGGTGGCATGAATGTGCTGGAATCCCCTGAGCTGGCCATGGAAGTGGCCGAGGCGTACGTGGAGGCCACTGGCAAGCTGGGTATTCCCTATGTGTTCAAGGCATCCTTCGACAAGGCCAACCGTTCATCCGTGAACTCTTTCCGTGGGCCAGGCCTGGAGAAAGGGTTGCAGATACTGGCGGACATCAAGAGCAAGTTTGGTGTCCCCATTATTTCCGATGTCCATGAGCCGGCACAGGCAGCGCCTGCCGCAGAGGTATGCGACATCATTCAACTGCCCGCCTTCCTGAGCCGCCAGACCGATCTGGTGGTTGCCATGGCAAAGACCGGCGCCGTGATCAACATCAAAAAAGCCCAGTTCCTCGCGCCCCAGGAAATGAAGCACATTATCACCAAGTGCGAAGAGGCCGGTAATGACAGGGTCATCCTGTGCGAGCGCGGTAGCAGTTTTGGTTACAACAACCTGGTAGTCGATATGCTCGGCTTTGGCATCATGAAGTCCATGAATGTCCCGGTGATGTTTGACGTGACGCATTCACTGCAAATGCCGGGTGGGCGAGCTGACTCTGCTGGCGGTCGTCGTGCGCAGGTGACAGACCTGGCGCTGGCGGGCATGTCCCAGGGGCTGGCCGGCCTGTTCCTGGAAGCTCACCCCGACCCGGATCAGGCCAAGTGCGATGGCCCATGTGCCTTGCGCCTGAGTCAGCTCGAGCCGTTCCTGGCGCGGGTGAAGGCCGTTGATGACCTTGTTAAAAGCTTTAAACCTATCGACACCGCCTGATCGGCGGTGTTTGTTTTTGTATTGCTTGGGGGGAGCGAGCAGTCATACCCCCGACTGCTCTTGATCGAACTATAAGTCATAACCTTCTAGACATTGAAAATATGGAGATTCGGACGAATGACCAAAATTGCCAACATCAAAGGCCGTGAAGTACTGGATTCCCGCGGGAACCCCACGGTTGAAGCGGATGTGATTCTTGAAGACGGCACCATTGGCAGTGCCTGTGCGCCCTCCGGAGCGTCCACCGGATCCCGTGAAGCCCTGGAGCTTCGGGACAAGGACGCTAACCGCTATCTGGGTAAAGGCGTACTGAAAGCCGTTGAGGCGGTGAACACCAAAATCCGTGAAGCCCTGATCGGCAAAGATGCATCCGACCAGCGGGCCCTCGATAACGTGATGCTGGAACTGGATGGCACCGAGAACAAAGCCAATCTGGGCGCCAACGCGATTCTTGCGGTGTCTCTGGCTGCGGCCAAGGCAGCTGCGATTTCTCTGGGTAAGCCGCTCTATGAGCACATTGCGGACATCAACGGCACTTCCGGTAAGTTCTCCATGCCGGTACCGATGATGAACATCCTCAACGGTGGCGAACACGCGGACAACAACGTCGATATTCAGGAGTTCATGGTTCAGCCGGTGGCGGCCAAGAGCTTTGCGGAAGCCCTGCGTATCGGTGCCGAGATCTTCCATAGCCTGAAGAAGGTGCTGAAGGCCCAGGGCCTGAACACCGCGGTAGGTGACGAAGGTGGCTTTGCTCCGAACCTGCCATCCAACGAAGCGGCACTGGCGGTGATTCAGGAAGCGGTCGAGAACGCTGGTTACAAATTGGGTTCCGACGTGACCCTGGCCCTGGACTGCGCCTCTTCCGAATTCTACAAGGACGGCCAATATCAGCTGTCCGGTGAGGGCAAGAGCTTTGATTCAGAAGGCTTTGCGGATTACCTGGCGGGCTTGTGTGAGCGGTATCCGATCGTCTCCATCGAAGACGGTATGGACGAGAGCGACTGGGACGGCTGGAAGGTTCTGACCGACAAGCTGGGCAGCAAGGTGCAGTTGGTGGGTGATGACCTGTTCGTAACCAATACCAAAATCCTGAAGCAAGGTATCGACAAGGGCGTTGGCAATTCCATCCTGATCAAGTTCAACCAGATTGGTAGCCTGAGTGAAACCCTCGACGCCATCAAGATGGCTCAGGACGCAGGCTTCACGGCGGTGATTTCCCACCGTTCCGGTGAAACGGAAGATACCACCATTGCCGACCTGGCGGTCGCGACCTGCGCCGGCCAGATCAAGACCGGCTCCCTGTGCCGTTCGGATCGTGTTGCCAAGTACAACCAGCTTCTGCGTATTGAGGAAGCTCTGGATGGTAAGGCACCTTACCGTGGCCTGACCGAGATCAAGGGTCAGGGCTGAAGCCCGACGGAGTTGTTTGTTGCCTGTATTAGCGCTCATTTCAGGTAACAAAATGTTAAGGCCATCGTGTTCCGAATGAAAATTCATTCACGATGGCCTTTCTACACAACCATTTAGCATAATTTGTTGTTAATCTACTCTAAGGTCTATACTCAACACTCGGTGTTGGTTTTTTGTTCGGCTTTCATTAAACGGAATTAGCAATGAAGTTGCTCTGGTCCATCATGGCTGTGCTGATACTCCTGCTGCAGGTACGCCTGTGGGTCGGGGAGGGCAGCTTTGCGCAGGTATGGGCTCTGGAGCAGTCCATTTCCGAGCAGCGTGAAGAGAATGCCGAACTGTCTGCCCGCAACGAACGCCTTTACGCTGAAGTCCGGAACCTGCATAACGAGCAAGGCGCGGTGGAAGAGCGTGCGAGAATGAACCTGGGGCTGATCCGTGACGACGAAACCTTCTTCCTGGTTGTTGAGAACTGATACAAGCCAATGACGAATCCCCGATTCTGGCTGATCGTGCCGGCTGCCGGCATCGGCCAGCGCATGCAGGCTGAGTGCCCCAAGCAGTACCTCCGTATTGATCGCCGCTTTATTCTCGACATTACCCTGTCACGTACCCTCGACTCAGCCCCGTTTGATGGCTGCGTGGTTGCGCTCCACCCGGACGACCGCTGGTGGCCGGATACCGAAGCCAGTGGTGATTCCCGGATTCAGACCTGTCGTGGTGGCTCCGAGCGGGCAGATTCGGTTCTGGCAGCGCTTCGAGCACTGGCCCCACAGGCCGATGCGGATGACTGGGTGCTGGTCCACGATGCTGCCCGACCGTGCCTCCATCGGGATGACCTGGTTCGGTTGATATCCTCGCTGCAGAAGCACGAGGTCGGAGGCCTGCTGGCTTCTCCCGTTGCCGACACCCTCAAGAAGGGCAATAGCGCCACACCCGCGGAAGTACTGGAGACGGTGGACCGGAGTTCCCTGTGGCGAGCCCTGACCCCCCAGATGTTCCGGTATGCCAAACTGGTGTCCGCGCTGGAGTTGGCTGCGGAAAATGCGCAGCCTGTGACGGATGAATCCTCTGCGATGGAATTTTCAGGTAACATGCCGGTACTGGTGGAAGGGCGTCCGGACAATATCAAGGTGACTGTCCCGGCGGATCTCGCCCTGGCGGGATTTATCCTCAGCCAATTCTGAATTTGCCTGCACGGTCTCGGGAAAGTCTCTATGCGTATTGGTCAGGGCTTCGATGTCCACGCCTTCTGCGAAGGCAGCTTTGTTACTCTCGGCGGTGTCCGGATTCCCCACAGTCACGGCCTGAAAGCCCATTCTGACGGTGACGTGCTCCTGCACGCTCTGGCGGATGCGCTTCTGGGGGCGGTGGCACTTGGTGATATCGGACATCTGTTTCCCGATACCAGTGACGAATGGGCCGGAGCCGACAGCCGGGACCTGTTGCGTCGCGTCATGATCCGGATTGGCGAAGAAGGTTTTTCCGTGGTGAATGTCGACACCACGCTCATCGCCCAGGCGCCTAAAATGGCGCCCCACGTGGAAGCCATGCGGTTGAATATTGCTGAAGATCTGGGCATATCTGCCAGCCGGGTCAGTGTGAAAGCCACCACCACCGAAAAGCTGGGCTTTACCGGCCGTGGCGAGGGTATTGCCTGCCAGGCAGTTTGCCTGCTGGAGTCGGCAGCCTCGTGAGTGAAAATACAGGGGGAGCCGGTAACTGGACATTGGATTGGCCCACGTCACGAGGGGATCGGATTGCCCGGGCCGAGTTGAAGCGTACGCCGGAGGACTTTCGGGTTTTTGAAGACCTGGGGTTGCCGGGGTTTCCCGTTGAGGGTTCGTCTGGGGGGAACGTCAACGGTGGCGAGCACCTCTGTCTGTTACTGGAAAAGACCGGTGACAATACCGAGTATGTCGCCCGCCAACTGGCGTTGTTGTCTGGCTGCCGCCATTTCGATGTGAGCTTCTGCGGCCTGAAAGACCGTCACGCCGTAACGCGTCAGTGGTTCAGTATCTATCGCCCGGGTATGGAAGCTGATGACGAAGCCTTCATCGCACAGGTGGTGGATCGTTGGCCTGTTCTGGCGTGGACCCGTTCTGCCCGTAAACTCCGCCGTGGAGACCACCGGGGCAATCACTTCGAGATAACCCTTCGCCGGGTGGCCGGCACCGTAGAAGACATTGATGACGCCTTGTATGAGCTGAGCACGTTGGGAGCCCCGAACTATTTCGGCCCCCAGCGGTTCGGCCATGGCGGCGCCAACCTTGATCGCGCCCTGACCATCGACCCATCGAAACTCAACCGTGGCGGCCGGAAAGGTGGGAAAAAGCGAGGGGGTGGACGTTCGGGCTCTGGCAGTCAGGACAGTAAAAACGTATTGTACTTTTCTGCAGCCCGATCATGGCTGTTCAATGAGGTGCTTGGCCGCCGGGTAGCGGCTGGCAACTGGCGAAAAGTTCTGGATGGGGAGCCGGGATTCAGCCCCGATTCGGACCCGGTTGCAACCGGCCCCCTATGGGGAGATGGCGGTACCGAAGCGGTATCGGAGCAGGGCGCCTTCGAGCGCGAAGTGGTTGCCGAAACCCCCGGGTTGGAAGCGTTGTTTTCGGTCACCAGGATGAAGCCGGAGCGTCGCCCCCTGATTGCCATACCGGGGCAGCTGCATTGGCAGTGGTTGGCAGAGGACATTCTTTCGGTCAGCTTCTGGCTCGCGCCGGGGCAATACGCCACCACAATCCTGGCAGATATTTTTGAATTGCATGAAGGGGCAAAAGACCCCGAACAATAAAGTGTCCGGGCGGACAACCTGCGCTGTCAGGTGTGATGATCCGGTGCGTAAAGGCTAGCGGAGAAAATTGTGCGTATACTGTTATCCAATGATGACGGTGTTCATTCACCGGGGCTCCAGGCTCTCTACGAAGGGCTGGAAGGCCTTGGAGAGCTGGAGGTGGTTGCTCCCGACAGGGATCACAGTGGGGCCAGCAACGCCCTGACACTGAACCGCCCTCTGACGGTGGAGCAGCACCCAAACGGGTTCCGATCCGTGGACGGAACCCCCACGGATTGTGTTCACCTGGCGGTTAATGGCCTGTTCAAGGAGCCGTTTGACCGGGTCGTGTCCGGCATTAACACCCACGCCAATCTGGGCGATGACATCATCTATTCCGGAACGGTCGCGGCGGCGACGGAAGGGCGCAACCTAGGTCTGCCGGCCATTGCTGTGTCCCTTGTCAACGACGGTCATTTTCACTACGACACTGCCGCCAGAGTGGTTCGTCTTCTCCTTGAAGGCCGGAAACCTCTGGCGCTCGGCCCAAGATGCATCCTGAACGTCAATGTTCCGGACGTGCCATGGGAAGACATTGCGGGCATTCGTGTGACCCGACTGGGCCATCGTGACCTGGCAGAGGGCGCCGTCCCCATGACATGCCCACGTGGCAAGGAACGATACTGGATCGGGGCCGCCGGGAAGGGCAGTGATGCTGGGCCAGGCACTGATTTTCATGCCGTTCGAGAGGGTTACGTTTCCATTACCCCAGTCCATGTCGATATGACTCGTCATGAAGCGTTGTCTTCTCTCCGGGAGTGGATTGATGATATGGCGTCGGGGGAGGGACAGTGATGGTTGCGGAGCTTCAGGGTATTGGCATGACCTCCCGCAGGACCCGCATGCGACTGATTCAGCGCCTCAGGGATGCGGGCATCACTGACCAGCGTGTACTGGATGTGATGGCGGACGTACCGCGCCATATTTTTCTGGATGAGGCCCTGTCACACCGGGCCTATGAGGATACTTCCCTGCCAATCGGATACAGCCAGACGCTTTCCCAGCCCTATATCGTCGCGAGGATGACCGAAATCCTGATGCAACATGCGCCCTCGCGAGTGCTGGAGCTGGGCACCGGGTCCGGCTACCAGACCGCGATCCTCGCACGGTTGGTGGATCAGGTGTTCAGTGTGGAACGAATCAAGCCGTTGCAGGACCGGGCTCGGGACCGATTGCGTCAGCTGGAATTACGCAATTCGCTGCTGAAGCACGCCGATGGCGGCATGGGATGGCCGGATAAAGGCCCGTTCGACGGCATCATGCTGACGGCGGCCCCCAAGGAAATTCCCGTCGAACTCCGTGCCCAGCTAGCTGACGGTGGGGTGATCGTTGCACCGATCGGGGAAGAAGAGCAGACACTGGTGAAAATGGTGCGTAACGGCGACAGGTTTGAAACCACTGAAATTGAGGCGGTGAACTTTGTGCCCCTGCTGGGCGGGGTCGTGCGGTGACAGAGGATCTTCGTCAGCATCATCCGTTTGCGGTGTTTATCCGGGGTATCGCTATGGGAGCCGCGGACATTGTACCGGGGGTGTCCGGCGGTACCATTGCATTCATTACCGGCATCTATTTCCGGCTGCTGGAAGCGATTAATTCCATTCCGGAGGCTGTGTTACGTCACTTGTTTCGGGGCGACCTGAAGGGGTTCTGGTTCCGGTGTGACGGTACCTTCCTGATCAGTCTGCTGATTGGAATTCTGGTCAGCATAGCGACGTTGGCTTCGGTCATCAGCTATGGCCTTGAGGCATACCCCATCCTGATCTGGAGCTTCTTTTTCGGGTTGATCATTGCATCGGTCTGGCATGTTGGGCGTCAGGTGCGTGAGCTCTCACCGATTCTACTCGTCCCACTTCTTGCCGGTATCGCTTTTGCCTGGTGGGTGACCACGTTGCCCGCGGGCCAGGTGGACCCTTCCGGCTTGTGGTTCCTGGGGGCCGGTGCGCTGGCAATCTGTGCGATGATCCTGCCGGGTATCTCTGGCAGTTTCATACTGGTGATTATCGGCATGTACGCACCGGTACTGGATGCGATACGAAACATTGAAGCGGGCACCCTGTTACTGTTTGTCCTGGGTTGTATGATCGGACTGCTATCCATCGCGCGGCTGATCACCTGGGCATTTCATCGCTTCCACGACCCTGTGCTGGCGTTATTGACCGGCTTCATGATCGGTGCGCTCAACAAGGTGTGGCCCTGGAAGGAAACGCTGAGCTGGCGTACCAGCAGTTCCGGTGAGCGGGTTCCCCTCAACGAGGTCAGTGTCACTCCCGGCTACTACACCGAACTGACCGGACTGGATTCTCAATGGCCGCTGGCAATAAGCGTAGCCATTCTCGGCTTTGCCGTGGTGTTACTGGTGGAGTGGATGGGCAGCCAAAGCAGGGCATGACTCCCCGGGATTGTTACTTTTTAGTCACCGTTGATGTTTCGCCCGGTAACAGATATGGCGAGGGGGTAACTTGGCATTGAGCATAAAATGTGCAATATATTAGCAAGTTACTCCAAGAACTTTAGAAACTGCCGTATTTTTAATACGGATTTTTTATAATGGGGTTATTCTTATACCTGTGAGATGTTTACCTGGGTTCCCCAAGGCTTATTTTGCAGCATTTCTGCGGTTCCCCTCCGGTACCCCGGTATCCTTATGGTCTGAGAAGTCCATTCACACTCTCTCCTGGCTACCTCTGCTTCTGGCCCTTCTCTTTGTGCCCCCGCTGATCAGTGGCTGCAATACCAACGCGATTTATCAGGACGACCGCTACAATCCTCCGGTTTATTGGGGGCGGCATGTGGTAAAACCCGGGGAAACGCTCTACAGCATAGCCTGGCGGTATGGCCGGGATTACCGTGAACTGGGCAATGCGAATGGCATGAGTGCGCCATGGCATTTGAAAGCCGGCCAGGTTTTACGCCTGGATCTTCGCGGAACTGTCACATCATCGGTGCAGAATAATGGGCGTTCCAGGGCAGCACCGACAAAGCCACCGTCACAACCGGTTAGTACGGCGCCGGCCCGGAAAACCGAGCCCAGGCCGACGGTTTCCCGGGCCCCGGACCGAAAGTCGCCATTGAACACACAGACGCAGACAGTGTCGAATGTCAATTGGCGTTGGCCTCACGTTGGCACCGTAATTGCAGGTTATTCAACATCCGGGAAAGTCAATAAAGGTGTTGATATTGCTGGAAATCCGGGAGATGCTGTGAGGGCTGCTGCGGGTGGTAATGTGGTCTACGCCGGCAGCGGATTGCTTGGATACGGTAATCTGGTTATTGTGAACCATAATGAGCACTATTTGAGTGCTTACGCCCACAACCGGAAGATTCTGGTGCAGGAAGGGGAGGATGTAAAAGCCGGGCAAGTAATTGCAGAGCTTGGAAGCAGCGGTTCGGATCGACCCAAATTGCATTTTGAGATTCGGAAAAATGGCAATCCGGTTGACCCAAGGCACTACTTACCGCCACGCTGAGCAGGGAGCTTGCCAGATCCCGGCACTGACAAGAAAGCCGACAGCAAAGAACAAAAATAATGGTTACGGTAGTAGCCAGCCAATAGCTAAATGTCCTGAACAAGAACGCGAATACAGCAGGTGCTCACAATAATAAGAAGTCGTGAGCGGACAACCAGGATTATTGAGAGGCGGGGCAAAGATATGTCAGCAGAGCAAGAAGAACTCATCATCGACCGTGTAAGTGACGTCGAAGAGGCTGAGGAGCAGCTTCTGGCAGAAGACAAGGTCGAAAAGGAATCTTCTGACACGGAAGTAGCGGAAGTTGAAGATGGTATACCGGCCCAGGGCCGATATTTCACAAGCCAGAAACAACTCGATGCAACCCAGTTGTATCTGAACGAGATTGGTTTCTCCCCACTGCTTACTCCCGAAGAAGAAGTGTATTTCGCCAGACTGGCCCGAAAGGGTGAAGAGTCCGGACGTAAACGTATGATCGAAAGTAACCTGCGGTTAGTGGTAAAAATTGCCCGCAGGTACGTCAATCGGGGCCTGACCCTGCTGGATCTGATTGAGGAGGGTAACCTCGGTTTGATCCGTGCGGTGGAAAAGTTTGATCCTGAGCGTGGGTTTCGGTTCTCTACCTACGCAACCTGGTGGATTCGCCAGACGATTGAGCGGGCCATCATGAACCAGACCCGCACCATCCGGTTGCCCATTCACGTCGTCAAGGAACTTAACCTTTATCTGCGTGCAGCCCGTGAGTTGACCCAGAAGCTGGATCACGAACCTTCAGCGGAAGAAATCGCCCGTATGGTCGATAAGCCCGTGGGTGATGTAAAGCGCATGCTTGGGTTGAATGAGCGGGTGGCTTCCATGGACACCCCAATTGGGGCTGGCGGCGAGAAATCCCTGCTGGACACCGTTGCAGATGAAGGTGCCTCGGATCCCGCCGATCTCCTACAGGACAACAACATGTGTTCCTGTGTCGAGAAATGGATTGATCAACTCAGTGAGAAGCAGCAGGAAGTGCTTTCCCGTCGCTTTGGCTTACGTGGCTATCCCGTCAGTACCCTGGAGGAAGTAGGGCAGGAGATAGGCCTGACCCGCGAGCGTGTACGCCAGATTCAGGTCGAGGCTCTGCGTCGTCTCCGTGAGATTCTGGAGAAGGAAGGTCTGTCTGGCTCATTGCTGTTCATGTAACCCGTAACCATTAGAGCTTTATCATCTTCGAAAGCCGGCCATGGAAAATGGCCGGCTTTTCTGTTTCAGTACGCCCTCAAATGAGAACCAGGTTGCGTAATGGCCCATATCTGCCCTGTTAGAATGGTTTTCCGGGCAGGGATAGGCTGTCGAAACCCGGTATAAAAATAAAATAACTCAATAATGACGACTGAAAAGGAAAGGATGATGAAAAAGGCTCTATCAACAGGTTTGGTGCCATTGGCACTGTCTGCTGCGCTGTCGGCTCCAGCGTCGGCTCTTACGGTGGAAGGCGTGGATGTCCCGGATACCTATTCCGCCATGGACACCGAGCTTACGCTAAACGGTGCCGGCACCCGCTCAAAATGGTTCATGGATCTATACGTGGGCGGGCTGTATGTGCCGGAAAGCATTGATGATGGTCAGGCTGTTATTGATGCCAACGAACCGCAGGCCATTACACTGCATATCATTTCCGACATGATTACCAGTGAGCGTATGACGGAGGCCACCCTGGAAGGCTTCAAAAATGCGAACGATGGGGATCTGTCAGCGATCCAGGGCGATGTGGATCAGTTCATGTCGGTCTTTGAGGAAGAGATCAAGGCGGGGGACGTATTTGATCTCGTCTATCTCCCGTCAGAAGGGGTACGTGTCCTCAAAAATGGGGAAATCCGCGATACTGTGGGTGATCTGGAGTTCAAGAAGGCGCTGTTTGGCATCTGGTTGTCCAATAAGCCTGCCCAGAAAGACCTGAAAGCCAGCATGCTGGGCCTACGTTAATCCACCAGGGTAGTTCAGCCGCCGGGCGCTTTGTCCTGGCGGCTGCCCATCACTCCCGTGACTTGCCCGCTACAGGTAATCCCGCTTCAGTTTGAACTCGCACAGATCCTCAATGGGACAGGCCCCACACTTGGGCTTTCTCGCGGTACAAATGTAACGGCCGTGAAGAATCAGCCAATGGTGGGCATCCAGAAGAAACTCCTTGGGCACCAGGCGCATTAAACGCTTTTCCACTTCCAGAACGTTCTTCCCCGGAGCGATACCGGTTCGGTTGGATACCCGGAAAATGTGAGTATCGACGGCCATGGCTGGTTGGCCAAATGCGGTATTGAGCACTACATTCGCTGTTTTTCGGCCAACCCCGGGGAGGGCTTCCAGATCCTCACGATTATCGGGCACCTCGCCCCCGTGTTTTTCCAGCAGGATCCGGCAAGTCTTGATGACATTCTCCGCCTTGCTGTTAAACAGGCCGATGGTCTTGATGTATTCCTTCAGGCCATCGACACCCAGGGCGAGGATGGTGGCAGGCGTATTGGCAACCGGAAACAGCTTGTCGGTGGCCTTGTTGACCCCGACATCGGTAGCCTGGGCGGACAGTATCACGGCGACCAGCAGCTCAAAGGGCGTCGAGTAGTTCAGCTCGGTCGTAGGGTTGGGATTGTTGTCCCGCAGGCGAGTGAAAATCTCAATTCGCTTTTCACGGTTCATATCAGGAAACCTGCCCCGTGACCCGCACCCGCTTGCTGCCACTGGTGACCGGCTCGGTGACCCTGGCGCTGCGGCGCTCCTTGATCTGATTATCGATGCTGTTCTTGAGGGCAATCAACAGGCCGAGCCCGACGAATGCCCCCGGTGGCAGCACCATGAACAGCATATCCGGATAATTTTCCAGGGGCCGTATGCCCCAGTCTGCGGCCATGGGACCGAGCAGCAAATCCATATCGGTAAACAGGGTGCCCTGGCCAATCAGTTCACGCATGGCGCCAAGAACGATCAATACGGCAAGGAAGCCCAATCCCATCATGACACCGTCCAGCAACGCTGGAACCGGCGTGTTCTTTGACGCGAAAGCATCGGCACGGCCGAGGATGGCGCAGTTGGTGACGATCAGCGGGATAAAAATGCCGAGAATCTGGTACAGCTCGTAAGTGAAAGCCTGCATCAGTAATTCGGCACAGGTGACAAAGGAGGCGATGATCATCACGAACGCGGGCAGGCGCACGGATTCGCTGACGAAGTTCCGGATAAGGGAGACTGCCAGGTTTGATCCCATCAATACCATAAGGGTCGCCAGCCCCAGTCCGATGGCATTAACCACGGTGCTGGTGACTGCCAGCAAGGGGCACAGTCCGAGTACCTGGACCAGGGCGGGGTTGTTGGTCCAAAGGCCTTCACGAACGATTTCCGAGTTGGTCTTGGTTGCCATGATCAGGAGTGCTCCGCGTCTTGATGTTGGCCAGCGACGGCGTCGGGAATGATGGGCGCGCTCCGCTTTTCCGGAGTCTCATTGAGAATTTTCCGCAGTTCCTGCCGGTTCTGGCGAAAGTAGATCAGTGTCTTCTGAACGGCCTTTACCACGGCCCTGGGGGTGATGGTGGCGCCGGTAAACTGGTCAAACACACCGCCGTTCTTTTTCACGTTCCAGCGCCTGGGAACCGGGTCCCTGAGGTTGCGCCCTTCAAAGGAATAAATCCAGTCGGACTTCTTGGTTTCGATGCGGTCACCAAGGCCTGGTGTCTCTTTGTGACTTGTCACCCGTACACCCAGGACGTTGCCTTCAAGGTCGATACCGACCAGCAGGCGAATATCCCCAGAATAGCCGTCGGGCGCGACAGCGGGAAGAATCACCCCGACCGGTTGCCCATTGGAGCGTGCGACCCAGGCCGTTATAGGGCCGGATTGGGGCAGGCGATCACTTGCCGGCAATTGCACGGTATCCCTCAGCAGGTCGTTGTCATGACGGCTCTCGGGAATGATTTCGAACAGGGCCCTGGCTTCGGCGCGGGCGGCCTGCTCGGCAATGCGATCAGCGGTCAGAACCTGGGTGACAGCGATGGTGCCGCCGGTGATGACCGCAAACAGGCCGAGCCCAATGGCACTACGACGGATGGACTGTGCGATGGCTGCCATGGATTACCCCTGAGTCTTGCCGGGCACGCCGCGCCGGGCCTTGTGGTGCCCATAAGTGCGGGGCGGCGTGTAGTGATCGATAAAGGGTACAGCGAAGTTCATCAACAGTACGCTGAAAGCAACCGCGTCGGGATAATTGCCCCAGCTGCGGATGACGTATACGAGTACACCGATAGCGGCCCCGTAAATGAGCTTGCCCTGATGGCTGGTGGCGGCGGATACCGGGTCAGTGGCAATAAAGAAGGCACCGAGCATGGTCCCGCCAGCCAGCATATGCAGGGTGACCGGAGCGTACTGGTCGGGGTTGCTGCCAAAGGCAAGGCTCATCACGGCAATGGCGGCCAGCATGCTGACGGGAATGTGCCAGGTAATGATCTTGAGGCCGATCAGTACCAGGCCGCCCAGCAGAAAGGCTGCGTTAACCCACTCCCAGCCCCGGGCGACGCCCTCACCGAAGGTGGGATGCTCCAGTACTTCCGCAGCCGTGTGGGTCGCGATCTTGTGTTTGTACTCGTCCAGGGGGGTGGCCATGGTGTAGCCATCCACAACGGTCTGCTGACCGGACGCCAGCAGGTTGAGAGTTTCACCAAACCCGGGAGCGGACTCCCAGAGCAGGCCGGGCTGGGCCCAGTTGGTCGTCATCGCCACGGGAAAGGAAATCAGCACCAGCGCGTAACCCACCATGGCCGGGTTGAAAGGATTGGAGCCGAGCCCGCCATACAACTGCTTGGCCATGACAATGGCAGAGATCACGGCGATGGCCGATACCCACAAGGGCACAAACTGGGGCAGCGACAGCCCCAGCAACAGGCCGGTGACGGCGGCGGTATTGTCCTTGAGGAAAAACGCCAGTGGTTTCTTGCGAATCGACAGCATGGCGGCTTCCGCCGCGAGGGCGATAACAATACACCACACCACATTGATCAGGTTGCCCCAGCCGAAGAAGATTGTCTGTGCCAGCAGGCCGGGCACGGTGGCCAGAATCACCCAGAGCATGAGCCGGGAGGTTGACCGGGCTTTGCGGGCATGGGGAGAAGACTGTTGTGCTAATGCCATGAAGACTTGGCCCTGATGTCCGTTATTCGGTGGATTGGGTGGCCGGGATTGTGTCCGCACCAGCTTCAGCCAGTGCTTCTTCCGCCCGTTTTACCCGTTCATGGTTCTTGGCAACCGCGCGCTCAAGTTTGTCGACGTTGTCGGCCTGTTGGGCCTTGGCGTCCTCAAGCATCGATTGCATGGTTTCCAGCTTGGATTTCGCCTGGGTCAACTGTTTTTCCAGAGCAGGAATGTCCGGTGCCGGCGAGGAGTTCTCCGCGTCGGTGGTCTGAGTTTCGGATGCCGTTGCTGCCCCGGCTTTCTTGCGAGCCAATGCTTCCTGGACCAGAGCGGCCTTGGCGGCCTTTTCATCAACCGCTTCGCCTTTGGCTGTTGCTTGTTCTGCTTCCGCTTTCTTTTTTTCCTGGGCTTCCGCTGCGGCCTTGGCGCGTTCTTTGCGGCGCAGTTCCTTCTCCTGCTGTTCCCGCTCCAGACGTGCCTGGCGAGCCTCAAAGCGTTCCCGGGCACGATCGGCTTTCAGTTGCTCAGCCTGCTGAACCCGGATTTCGCCCTTCGCAAAACGGTAATACTGCACCAGGGGAATGGAGCTGGGACATACATAAGAACAGATGCCGCACTCAATGCAGTCGAACAGGTTCAGGTGTTCGGCTTTTTCGAATTCGCCGGCTTTGGCGTACCAGAACAGTTGTTGCGGTAACAGCTCCATGGGGCAGGCTTCGGAACACTGACCACAACGGATACAGGCCTGTTCCGGTTCCGGGTCAGGCAGCTCTTGCGCAGTGGCGGCGATCACGCAGTTGCTGGTCTTGACCACCGGTATATCAGGGGTGTTCAGTGTATACCCCATCATCGGCCCACCGAGAACCAGCCGGTGGAGTTTTGCCTCCTGCAGTCCGGCCCGACTCAGCAGGTAGTCGATCGGGGTGCCCAGGAGCGCTTCAAAGTTGCCGGGCTCGGTAACGGCCTCGCCGGTAATGGTGACCACACGTCTGATCAGCGGTTCGCCCTCAAGGATAGCCCGGGCCACGGCGATGGCGGTTCCCACGTTCTGGCACATAACGCCAATGTCTGCGGGGATGCCACCACTGGGCACTTCCATGCCGGTGAGAATCTGGATCAGTTGTTTTTCGCCGCCGGACGGGTACTTCGTCGGCACCACTACCACTTCAATCTGTGTGCCCTCGGCCGCTTTTTTCATGGCTGCGGCCGCTTCTGGCTTGTTGTCCTCAATCGCAATAACACAACGCTCGGGGCGCAGAATCCACGCCATGATCTTCAGGCCGGCGATAATTTCGTCCGACCGTTCGCGCATGGTCATGTCATCGGCGGTGATGTACGGCTCACATTCTGCCCCGTTGAGGATCAGGGTGCTGACCTTACGGTCCTTGGGCGGTCTCAGTTTGATATTGGTGGGGAAGCCGGCACCGCCCAGACCCGAGATGCCCGCGTTACGGATGGCTTCCAGCACCTCGTCCCGCTCCAGTTTGCGATAGTCCAAAACCGGATGACGCTGGCACCACTGGTCCTCACCGTCGGGAATGAGGGTAATGCACCAGTCGTCCATGCCGGAGGGATGGGGTACCGGCAAGCGGGCGATAGACTCAACGGTTCCGGAGGTCGGTGCATGCACGGGAACGCCCATGCCATTGGGTACCTCGGCAATCCTTTGTCCTTTAAGGACGCGCTCGCCCTCGGCCACAATGGCTTCGGCAGGCTCGCCAATGTGTTGTTGCAGGGGCAATACCAATCGCTCCGGAGTACCTGCCTGACGAATGGGGCGACTGGTTGACTGATGCTTGTTCTCTGCCGGATGAATACCGCCGGCGAAATCCCAGAGTTGTGTCATCAGGCGCTGGCCCCCTGGCGATCGGTGGCAATGAGATTGGTCTGTGGCGGGTTCCAGGTCCACGCCCGGATGTCCGGTTCGATGGTGACCATATCAATGCAGTCGACCGGGCAGGGATCCACGCACAGGTCACAGCCGGTGCATTCGCTTTCGATGACCGTATGCATGTGCTTGGCGGAACCCAGAATGGCGTCGACGGGGCAGGCCTGGATGCATTTGGTACAGCCAATGCATTCATCCTCGCGAATGACCGCCACCCGCTTCTCCTGCTCGACACCGTGCTCGGCGTCCAGCGGCTCGGGTTCCACATCCAGCAAGTCGGCCAAGGACTTGATCGTACCTTCACCGCCCGGGGGGCATTTATTGATGGGGCCACCTTCGGCAATGGACTCGGCATAGGGGCGGCAGCCGGGGTAGCCACACTGGCCACACTGGGTTTGTGGTAGCAGAGAGTCGATCTGTTCGACCAGGGGATTGCCTTCCACCCGGAAGCGCTCAGCGGCGAAGCCCAGCAAGCCGCCGAACACCACAGCCAGAGCCAGCAGAACAACAACAGCGATAAGGATGCTTGTCCACATAAAATCGATACCCCTAAAACCTTACCCCGTCAAACGCCGACGAGGCCGGTAAAGCCCAGGAATGCCAATGACATCAGCCCCGCCGTCACCATGCCAATGGCGGCGCCACGGAAAGCCACGGGTACATCGGCCACGGCAATGCGCTCACGCATGGCGGCAAACAGCACCAGAACCAGCGAGAAGCCGGCGGCCGCGCCAAAGCCATACAGGACAGACTCCACGAAGTTGTTGTTCTTGTTCAGATTAAGCAGCGCCACACCGAGCACCGCACAGTTGGTGGTGATCAGCGGCAGGAAAATACCCAGAACCCGATAGAGCAGGGGGCTCGTCTTACGTACCACCATTTCAGTGAACTGAACCACCACCGCAATCACAAGGATAAAGGTGATGGTTTTCAGGAACGCGAGGTTCAGGGGCTCCAGCAGGTAGGTGTACGCCAGATAGCTGCATACCGAAGCAAGGGTCAGCACAAAGGTGGTGGCCAGGGACATACCCATGGCGGTCTCCAGCTTGCCGGACACCCCCATGAACGGGCACAGTCCCAGGAACTGAACCAGTACGAAGTTGTTCACCAGAATGGTGCTGACCAGAATCAGCAAATACTCGGTCATTCGCTTTGCTCCATCACGCTGCCTTTACGCAGGTGCCTTACATGATCCGCATGCCCGGGGTGGCCCCGGAGTCCGGTGACAGGATAAAGATGTCCTTGCCGCCGGGACCGGCTGCCAGAACCATACCCTCGGACATTCCGAACTTCATTTTACGCGGCTTCAGGTTGGCAACCATAACCGTCAGACGGCCTTCCAGTTCCTCGGGCTTGTAGGCGGATTTGATACCAGCAAACACGTTCCGGTCACCATGCCCGATATCCAGTGTCAGCCGCAGCAGTTTGTCGGCACCGTCCACATGTTCCGCTTTGACAATCTTTGCGACCCGAAGATCCACTTTCGCAAAGTCTCCGAATTCTATCTCTTCCGCGACCGGTTCGAGATTGGCGGTCTCAGCGGGTTTCGCGGTCGCTGCGGGCATTTCTTCCCTGGACGCGTCCAGCATTTTTTCGATCTGCGCCATATCCACGCGGTTCATCAGCGGCTTGAATTTGTTGATACCGTGGTTTTCCAGGCGCTCGCCGCGGTTATTCCAGTCGAGACGCGCATTCAGGAACGCCTCGGAGGCTTTCGCGGTTTCCGGAAGCACCGGGGCCAGATAGGTCATCAACAGGTGGAACATGTTGATGGCGTTGGTACAGATAGCCTGCAGGTTGTCTTCCTGACCTTCCTGCTTGGCAATCACCCACGGCTGTTCGTCGTTTACATACTGGTTGGCGATATCCGCCAGTTCCATGATGCGACGCATGGCGCGGCCAAACTCACGGGCCTCATAAAAGTCGGCGATGTCGTTGCCGGCATCGATAAACTCTTTAAGCTTGTCGTGCTCGGTGACCTTGCCTAGCTGGCCATCGAAACGCTTGGTGATAAAGCCGGCACTGCGACTGGCGATATTGACCACCTTGCCGACCAGGTCCGAATTCACCCGCGAGGCGAAGTCCTCCAGGTTCAGGTCCATGTCATCCACGCCACTGGTCAGTTTGGCGGCGAAGTAATAACGCAGGTACTCCGGGTTCAGATGGTCCAGGTAGGTGCGGGCCATGATGAACGTGCCCCGGGACTTGGACATCTTCTTGCCGTTAACGGTGACAAAGCCGTGGGCCCAGACCGCTGTCGGCGTGCGGAAACCGGCATCGTGCAGCATGGACGGCCAGAACAGTGCGTGGAAATTGATAATGTCCTTGCCGATGAAATGGTACACCTCGGCCGTGGAATCCGCTTTCCAGAAATGCTCGAAGTTGATGCCTTCCCGGTTGCACAGGTTCTTGAAGCTGGCCAGGTACCCGATCGGTGCGTCCAGCCAGACATAGAAATACTTGCCCGGAGCGTCCGGAATCTCGAACCCGAAGTAGGGCGCATCGCGGCTGATGTCCCACTCCTGCAGGCCTGCGTCCAGCCACTCGGCCAGTTTGTTGGCCACCTGCGGCTGCAGGGTGCCGCTACGGGTCCACTTCGCCAGGAAATCCGCAAAGTCCGGTAGTTTGAAGAAATAGTGCTCGGATTCTTTCTCGATCGGCGTGGCACCGGACACCGCAGAGCGCGGATTAATCAGCTCGGCTGGCGTATAGGTCGCACCGCAGGCTTCGCAGTTGTCGCCGTACTGGTCCTCGGTCTTGCATTTCGGGCAGGTGCCCTTGATAAACCGGTCCGCCAGAAACATATTCTTTTCCGGATCAAAGGACTGGGTAATCTTGCGGGTCGCAATGTGCCCGTTTTCCTGCAGCTGCCGGTAAATATATTCCGAGAACTGACGGTTTTCCTCGGAATGCGTGGTGTAATAGTTGTCAAAGCGGATATGGAAACCGCGGAAATCCTGCTGATGCTCCTCACGGATGCGATCGATCAGTTGCTCGGACGTAATGCCCTCACGCTCGGCACGCAGCATGATCGCGGTACCATGGGCATCGTCGGCGCAAACGTAGTAACAGTTCTGGCCTCGCATGTTCTGGTAACGCACCCAGATGTCCGTCTGAATGTATTCCAGCAGATGACCCAGGTGAATGGGGCCATTGGCATAAGGCAGGGCGCTGGTGACCAGAATATCGCGCTGTTGCTTTGAACTCGCTTGCGTCATGTTGATATCCGAACCTTTAATGAATAAGGATTTGGCGTTAATCAGTGAAACAGAGATACCCCTTGATCCGGGTAAAGACTCTGTATGGCCAGAAACGGGCACAGATGATACCTTCCGGACAGATATTTTTCATCCGAAACACCTGTTTCCGTGCTTCAAATCAAGCATGAGCTTATTCCGGAGAACCCGATGACCCAGATTTCAGAACAGGCCCTGCAGGCGGCGGTTCGCGAGTACCGTGACCCATACCGCAACCAGGACCTATACGACCTAGGCGCAGTCAAGTCCCTGACCGCCGACGACAACGGCAAAGTAACCCTCATGGTGGAACTGCCTTACCCGTCAAAAGGCATTGCTGGCGCGCTGAAACAACTGGTCACCCACGCCCTGGAAGACGTCGAAGGCGTTGAAAGCGCCGACGTCCACGTTGGCCAGAAAATCCACTCGTACAAAGTCCAGAAAGACCTGCCCTCAGTGCCTGGCGTGAAAAACATCATTGCCGTGGCTTCCGGCAAGGGCGGCGTCGGCAAATCCACCACCGCGGTCAACCTCGCCCTGGCCCTGCAGGCCGAAGGCGCCAGAGTCGGTATCCTCGACGCCGACATCTACGGCCCCAGCATCGGCATGATGCTCGGCGTGCCCGAAGGTAAACGCCCCGACACCCGCGAAAACAAATACTTCGTCCCCATGGAAGCCCACGGGTTGCAGGCCAACTCCATGGCCTTCGTCGTCACTGAGAAAACCCCCATGGTCTGGCGTGGCCCCATGGTCAGCGGTGCTGTCATGCAACTGCTGCAACAGACCCTGTGGAACGAACTGGACTACCTCATCGTCGACATGCCCCCCGGCACCGGCGACATCCAGCTCACCCTGGCCCAGAAAGTCCCCGTCACCGGCGCCGTCATCGTCACCACCCCGCAGGACATCGCGTTGCTGGACGGCAAAAAAGGCATCGAAATGTTCCGCAAAGTCGACATTCCGGTGCTGGGCGTAGTGGAAAACATGAGCGTCCACATCTGCAGCAACTGCGGCCACGAAGAGCCCTTGTTCGGTCACGGCGGCGGCGAACGCATCGCCGAGGAATACGACACAACGCTCCTTGGCCAGTTGCCTCTGCACATGACTATCCGCGAACAGACTGATGGCGGCATCCCGTCCGTGGTCGCCGAACCGGACTCGGAAGTGGCCCGCCGTTACCGGGATATTGCCCGTCGTGTTGGGGCAGAGCTGTCCACCAGAGAGCGTAACCTGAGCGGATCAATCTCCAGCGTATCGGTAACCGAGCACTAGATTCGTCGATTAGTAGCGGACAACACGGAAGTACGACCGCGGCGTCAGGCCGTCCGTTCCAAAAATTTCGAAGGCCAAGGATGGCCTGAGAGAAGCGCACATGGATGTGCTTGTAGCGGTTTTTGGAACGGACGGCCTGACGCCGCAACCCCCGCACTCACAGGCCTAAGGGCGGAACCCCCAGAGGCTTCGACAGCCTCCCAAGTAACAGGTAAACTACGGCGTCAATTTTTCCCAGTGGATACGAGACCTTCACCCATGAGCATCAAATCCGATAAGTGGATTCGCCGGATGTCCGCAGAACACTGCATGATCGAGCCCTTCGAGGCCGGCCAGGTCCGTGAAACCGAAAAAGGCCGTGTCATCTCCTACGGCACTTCCAGCTACGGCTACGACGTACGCTGCAGCAACGAATTCAAGATATTCACCAACGTCCACTCAGCCACCGTCGACCCCAAAAACTTCGACGACAACAGCTTCGTGAACTACACCGGTGACGTCTGCATCATCCCGCCAAACTCCTTCGCATTGGCGCGGACCGTAGAATACTTCCGCATCCCCCGCAGCGTACTCACCATCTGCCTGGGCAAATCCACCTACGCACGCTGTGGCATCATCGTCAACGTCACCCCGCTGGAACCCGAGTGGGAAGGTCAGGTGACCCTGGAATTTTCCAACACCACCAACCTGCCGGCGAAAATCTACGCCAACGAAGGCGTGGCCCAGATGCTGTTCTTCGAGTCCGACGAAATCTGCGAAACCAGTTACAAGGATCGGGGCGGCAAATACCTTGGCCAGACCGGCGTAACGTTGCCCAAGACATGAGAAAATCCTGCCGATTTTCCGAGCAATACCGGAGGCTGACTTGAACGCCAATCAGTTTCTCAAAGCGGTCTCACAACTCCAGGGCTGGCGGGAATGCGCTTTCCTGCTGGCACTGGCGGAACGCTCCTTTCCCAATTACGCCCTGTTTGCAGATGCGGTGGAACTGAAAACCGGTGCCAAGATGCGCCAGCTCATGGACCTGGCCTGGGACATGCTGCAAAAGGATGCCTCGGAAGCGGCTATCCCACAGTTACTGGCGAAGCTGGAAGCCCTGTCCCCGGACGTGAATGCCTACGATGCCTACGGTGTCTATCCGGCGTTTGATTTTTGCCAGTTGCTGGAACAGGCGCTGCTGAACCGGCTCAATCCGGGCAAGCACCGGGCAACCGAAGCCTCCGGGATCGCCACCACAACCGTCATGAACTTCGTGGAAATGTCCGAAGGCGACGATCTCGATGAGGACGAGCTGGTCAGGCTGCTGGACCAGCACCCGCTCATGAAGGAAGACAAGGCATTCCAGCGGGATCTGGTGCTCGACCTCAAGCGCCAGCGCACACCCACCAGTCAGTTTGTCGAGCGCTTGCGCCAGCAGGCGGCCAACGATGGCGTGAGCAACCTGGGTGTTTCTCTGGAAGGCTGAACCGTTAGTCTGCGATTGTGTCGCTCCTGTCCTACACTGAATCCGTAACCCCCTGTTAAATTTGGGAAGCCTCATGAAACTTTCAGCTTTTGGTCGGAAATTCACCGCCGATGCCGGCATTACCTCATTGATGGATGACCTGGGTAATGCGCTGGCCTCTGGCGACGATATGATCATGATGGGGGGAGGTAACCCGGGACATATCCCGGAAATTCAGCAGAGGGTTCAGGAAATACTGGCGGATATCTGTCAGACACCGGCGGACATGCGTCGCCTGGTGGGAATCTACGATCCACCCCAGGGCGAAAAGCAGTTTATCGCCTCGCTGGCGGATTTGCTCAACCGCGAGTATGGCTGGGGGCTCAAGCCCGAGAATATCGCGCTCACCAATGGCAGCCAGGCCGCCTTCTTCATGCTCTTCAATATGTTCGGCGGAGAGTACGGCGACGGCCTCAAAAAACACATCCTGCTGCCGCTGGCGCCGGAGTACATCGGTTACGCGGACGCTGGTATCGAGCCGGGCCTGTTCCATGCCGTGCAGCCGGATATCTCGTTCACCGACGCCCATGAGTTCAAGTACCGGGTGGATTTTGATGCGGTCGAGGTGACCGGAGAAACCGGCGCAATCTGCGTATCCAGGCCCACCAATCCAACCGGCAACGTCATCACCGACGAAGAGTTGGCCAGGCTTGAACAGCTGGCTCGCCAGCACGATGTGCCACTTATCGTGGATGGCGCCTACGGTACCCCGTTCCCGAGCCTTTTGTTTGTGGACGCGACGCCGACCTGGAATGAACAGGTCATTCTTTGCCTGAGCTTGTCCAAGCTCGGTCTGCCGGCAGCCCGCACGGGGATTGTTATTGCCTCCGAGCCGGTCATCAAGGCGCTTTCCGGCATCAATGCCATCATGAACCTGGCCACCGGTAGCTTCGGTGCCATGCTGGCGGAGCCTATGGTGCGCTCCGGTGAGATTCTGTCCCTGAGTCGGGATGTGGTGTGCCCGTTTTATAAGGCCAAGATGGAAAGGGCAGTGGCTGTTTTCCGGGAAGCCATGGGTGACGCTGGTTGCCACTGGTATGTTCACAAACCCGAGGGGGCTATGTTCCTGTGGCTATGGTTCCCGGATTTGCCGATCAGCAGTCTGGAGCTCTATCAGCGCCTCAAGGCTCGGGGCGTGTTAGTGGTATCCGGTCATTATTTTTTCCCGGGATTGCCGGATGAAAGCTGGAAGCACCGTCACGAGTGCCTGCGGGTCACATACTCCCAGGACGACGAGCGGGTAGCGGAAGGTTTGCGCATTATTGCGGATGAAGTCAAAGCGGTGTGGGCTGCCCAGCAAGGCTAGCGGCGGATGTCTGCCTTATCGATGGTGATTTTATAGCGGCCGCCATCCGGCTCAACCTGCAATAGCTGAATCAACAGGTGTTCCATGTCCGGGGCGAACCACATCAGGGTCTGGCGTTTGCTGTCGTCGCGGACTTTCTCCGCCTTGACTGTAGCGATCTCGCCCCGGTCTGTTTGCAGGATTTCCTCGCCAACGACCGCAAAGCGGTCAGTGTCATAGTCACCCTCGTCGACTACGCGGTACACCATTTCTGTCTTGCCTGCGCGTAGGTCCTGGTGGAGCTGGAGCTGGTAGCCCATTGGGTCCAGGGCGCCCTCTTCAAGTTCCAGAGAGAACCGGTCACCCTCGTGATGGCCGGTCGCAACTCCCTTGTCCCAGTCGAAGTCAATCGCCTCTGCGCGATCCCTGATCAGGAAGCCTGACAGTTCATAACGATATCGGATGGGAACGACCTGATTGTTCTCCCATCGCAGGATCAGAGATTCCCTGATATCCGCGATAAAGGAGTCGACATCGGTTCGATAGAGCCAGGTGCCGTCCTCCTGCTTGATCAGGCTTCGGCTGGCGGTGCCGCTCAGGGTAATGCCTTTGTCCATGGACGCGTTATAGCTGGCCTTCAGCGGAAGGAGCGGAGGGTATTCCGTGGTCTGGGTGCGAGATTGCTGCTGAGGGGCCCCGGCACTGTCCTGCGCGTCCTGCGCACAAGCCGGGGTGGGCAAAAGCGTTATCGTCACCCAGGCGATAAAGACGGCGGGCAATCTGACCCGGATGGGTGCAGTCATGGTTCACTCCTGTTGCGCACGGCTACATGATGTGACCAGTGTAGCCTGTACGTTCATTCGGGAGGATGACAATCTGTTTAGTGAGTTACCCGCTCATCAGGTAGTCGCATGGGTTGTTTCAGCAGTTCGCCATCAAACAGGACGTAGTCGCTGCCAAGCTGGATGCGTCCCTCGCAGAACCAGCGAACCACAATCGGATAGAGCAGGTGCTCTTTTGCCTGAACTTTTTCCGCGAGGGATTCCGGGGTGTCATCCGGATCGATCGTGACTTCTGCCTGGGCAATGACGGGGCCACCATCCAGTTCCTCGGTCACGAAATGGATTGAAACGCCGTGTACCTTGTCACCAGCTTCAAGCGCGCGCTGGTGGGTATTCAGCCCGGTGTATTTGGGAAGTAGCGAGGGGTGGATGTTCAGCATGGTGCCCCGCAATGCGCGTACAAAATCGGTTGTCAGGATGCGCATGAACCCGGCCAGAAGGACAAGATCCGGGTTGTGGCGGCGAATTTCCGCCATCAGCGCGCCATCAAACTCTTCCCGTGATTCATAATCCTTGTGGTTCACCACAAACGTATCGATATTGGCCTGGGCTGCACGCTCCAGCGCAAATGCCTGCGGGCGGTTGCAGCCAACGGCCACAATCTGTCCCGGGAAGTCCCGTTCGCGGCTGGCATCAATCAACGCCTGAAGGTTGGTTCCGCTGCCAGAGGCGAGAACCAGAATGCGGGGCTTTGGTGCTGGATCGGCATTCATTCGGCAAGCAGCCCCGGAGCATAGCGGACGACAGATTTGGCGGAGGCATCGTCTGCGTTTTCGATGATGCCAATCTGCCAGGCTTTTTCGCCCATGGAGTTGAGTGTGTCGAGCGCGAGGTCTTTCTGATTGGCAGGTACACAGACGATCATGCCGACGCCGCAGTTAAAGGTGCGATACATTTCCTCGCTGGCAACACCTCCGGCATTCTGAAGCCACTGGAAGACCGGTGGGAGGGTCCAGCTCGAGGTGTCGATGGCGGCAACAGAGCCGTCCGGCAGCACCCTGGGAATGTTCTCCGGCAAGCCGCCACCGGTAATGTGGGACAGTGCGCGTACATCCACTTCACGGAAAAGTTGCAGCAGGTTCTTGACGTAGATGCGTGTGGGCGCCATCAGTGCGTCAGCCAGGGTGCTGTCGCCCAGGGGCTGGCTAAGGTCGGCGTTGCTGACTTCAATGATTTTGCGAATGAGTGAATAACCGTTTGAGTGCGGGCCTGAGGACCCCAGAGCGATAAGCGCATCGCCATTCTGTACCCGGCTGCCATCAATAATTTCGCTGCGCTCAGCCACACCGACACAGAATCCGGCCAGGTCATAGTCGTCGCCTTCGTACATCCCCGGCATTTCAGCGGTTTCGCCGCCCACCAGCGCGCAGCCCGCCTGCTCACAGCCTTCACCGATGCCTTCGACCACCTGAGCGGCAACATCGACGTTCAGCTTGCCAGTGGCGTAGTAATCGAGAAAGAACAGTGGCTCGGCACCGCCGACCACGAGATCGTTCACACACATGGCGACAAGATCGATGCCGATGCTGTCGTGTTTTTGCAGTTGCATGGCCAGCCGAAGCTTTGTACCAACGCCGTCAGTGCCGGATACCAGTACCGGTTCACGGTAACCGGCGGGAATGGACACCATGGCGCCAAAACCGCCCAGACCTCCAAGCACTTCCGGGCGACGCGTGCGGGCAGCGGTGTCCTTGATGCGGTTGACGAGTTCGTTACCTGCGTCGATATCAACGCCGGCATCGCGATAAGTGAGGGAGGGCTTCTGTTCGCTCATGGTGTGCTTAACCGTTTGGCCAGTGGGTCAGGCGCCGGATTTTAACAGGTGAGCGGTGGTGCTCCAAATTGATTTTCCGAAATCCCCCTTAGCTACTCACAACTTGGGCCTTGGTGTATCCTATGCGCCATTCAGGCGAATTGCAGGGTGTTTCATGTCATTATCAGGACGAATTTCGACACGGGCAGCGCGTATGTTTCGGCGCATCTTGCCGTTAGCCGCTGCTCTGGCGCTACTGGCGGCCTTTCCCGCCGGGGCAGTGACCGTGAGCGGACTGTATACGGTGGAGGTACCTGTTGCGGGAGGTCAGCCCGGTGAACTCCGTCAAGGGTACGCCGATGGCCTCGAAAAGGTCTTTATCCGGGTATCCGGAAGCAGCAATATTGGCAGTAAAACAGGCGTGCAATCGCTTCTTGATGACGCCGAGTCCCTGCTTCAGTCTTATCAATTGCTTCGCGGCGAAGACGGTGATCGCCTGCGGATGAGTTTCGGTGCCGTGGGAGTGAACAGGGCGCTCGCATCGGTCGACGCCCCGGTTTGGGGGGCAAACCGGCCCCTGACGCTGGCCTGGATTGCGGTCGAGGAGCGGGGCTCCCGGGCGTTGCTGACTTCCGGTGCGGATACTGATGGTGCGGACAGCCAATGGTCTGCGGCCTTCCGTCAGGCCGCTGCTGATCGTGGATTGCCAATCAATCTTCCGCCCAGGTCAATAGCGGGTGACCGTGAACTGCTGTCGGATATCTGGGGGCAGTTTACCCGTCGTGTGAAATCGGCTTCCGAAGCGCTCGATCATGATCTGATGGCATTGGTTCGGGTGAGCCGTTCCGGAGGCCAGTGGCGCGCCGGTTGGATTTTCGACGGTATGGGGATGGACGAAGGTGAGCAGTCCGTGACCGCCGGAACCGAGAGTGAGCTGGCCGAAAAGGTCATTGATCGTTGGGCTGACGCCTTTGCCAGTCGTTACGCAGTGGCCGCCGGTGATGTTGGAGATTTGCCCCGGGTCGAAATTATTGTTCAGGGTGTCAGCACCTTGCAGGACTATGGCAACATTATCGGTGTACTGGATAATCTGACTCCAGTGCAGGATGTGGGGGCTTCCAGGGTTGCCGGGGATAAGCTCACCCTCAGGGTTGCATTTTCGGGTGAGCTTGAACAACTTCGGGAATACATAGCACTGGATACGCGCTTCGTTCCGTTATCCAGCGCAGAAGTGCTGAGCAGTGAGCCAGTCGCGCAGCCTTCTGCGGAGCAGAGCCCGGAACAGCCTACAGTCGGCACGGTGCAGGAAGCTCCGGATGCCATGTCAGATCCGCTGTATTCCTACCAGCCGCTTCTGAGTGGCAGTGAGGAGGCCGAGGAGACTTTTGAATCGCTCTATGAAATTCTCCATTATCGCTGGCAGCCAGCATCGGTGATCAGTACGGATGATGCCGAGTAACTCAAGGGTAGAGGGAGCCTGCTAATGTCAGAACGGTGGCGCTGGATACCCAATGCCCTGACGTTTTTGCGCTTCGTGCTGATTGTTCCATTTGCCTCCGCGCTACTGGCCAGCGAATACCGCCTGGCTTTGGGGATATTTTTTATAGCGGCTGCCTCGGATGCCTTTGATGGCTTTCTCGCCAGGCAGTTCAACTGGAAATCCCGCCTGGGGGCCATAGCGGATCCTCTGGCAGACAAGGCTCTGCTCATCACAGCCTACCTTATGCTGACATGGACGGAGGTCTTTCCGCTTTGGCTGTTTGCCCTGGTGCTCGGTCGGGATATCCTGATTGTTATTGGCGGGCTGGCGTATCATTATGGTGTCGGTCGCTTTGATATGGAGCCCAGTATCCCGGGGAAATTCAATACACTGATTCAGATTCTGGTGGTACTCGCAATCATTGTCCTGCTTGCAGGATTGCCCATGCCGCCCTGGGTGCTGGAAGTGGGCATTCTTCTGGTGGCAGTTTCGGCGATTATCAGTGGAGGGCACTATCTCATCGTCTGGAGCGTTCGGGCCTGGAGGGCAAAGCGACAGTGAGTTCGTCACAGATGGCTCTGGGGGTCAAACTCCGGGATGACGCGCGATTTGATAATTTTCATGGTGACCGGAATGCCGAGGCGGCTGTCCGCCTGGAAGCTATTTGCGGTGACCTGAATCGGGTCCCGGTCGTGGCAGTGTGCGGCGATTCGGATACCGGAAAAAGCCACCTTTTACAGGCTGCCTGTCACTTCCTCGAAAGCCGGGGCGATACAGTGGTTTGTGTCAGCATTCAGGAGCTGTTGCCATTTGGGCCAGAAGCCTTGTCGGGTCTTGAGAATCAGGCTCTGATCTGTCTGGATGATGTCGACCTGATCGCGGGTAGGGAAGACTGGGAAGAGGCGGTGTTTCATCTGTACAATCGCGTACTCGATAACGGCCATTTGTTGGTCGTCAGTCTGTCGGAAGTGCCGGGTTCCCTGCCGTTTGTGTTGCCTGACCTGGTGTCACGGCTTGCTCATGGCTTGTTGATCCAACTGGGAATTTACCGGGACGATGATCGCCTGAAAATCCTGATGGCCAGAGCGGAGAAGCGCGGACTGGTCATGGGGGATGACGTAGCTGGTTTTATTTTGCGCCGTGCACCGCGCAGACTGGGGGAGCTGCTGGCGATCCTTGATCGCCTCGATGAGAACTCCCTGCAGGCCCAGCGCAGGTTGACCATACCCTTCGTCAAGTCCGTTATGGGCTGGTGAAGGGCTTGAAATATTTACAATAACATCAGAAACAGCAGGTTCGACAAGCGTCGAATGCCGCAGAGATACTTCGGGGGGAAGAGATGAGGCGAGTCGTTTTCAATCAGAAAGGTGGTGTCGGTAAGTCCAGCATTACCTGTAACCTGGCGGCTATCAGTGCGGCCCGGGGGAAGCGGACATTGGTGGTGGATCTGGATCCCCAGGGTAACTCTACACATTATCTTCTGGGCAAACCTGCGGCTGACCTGAAAGATACCGTGGCCGATATGCTGGAGCAAACGGTTGCCTTTACGGTATTCAACCGTCGTCCTGACGAGTTTGTTCACGCCTCGCCGTTTAATAATCTTTTTGTGATGCCTTCGAGCCCCGAACTGGATTTCCTTGAGCGGAAGCTGGAAGCCAAGCACAAAATTTACAAGCTCCGGGAAGCGCTGAAGAAACTTGAGGAGTCATTCGACGCCATATACATCGATACGGCGCCGGCCCTGAATTTTTATACCCGCTCAGCGTTGATCGCCGCTCAGCGATGCCTTATTCCCTTTGACTGCGACGATTTCTCCCGTCAGGCGCTTTACAATATTCTCAATGAAATCCGCGATCTGCAGGAAGATCATAACGAGGACCTGGTGGTCGAGGGCATTATCGCCAACCAGTTCCAGCCCCGCGCAAGTCTGCCGAAGCAATTGGTCCGTGAGTTGACCGAAGAGGGGTTGCCCATGTTGCCGGTGCGGTTGTCGAGCTCCGTTAAAATGAAGGAGTCCCATCAGAGTCGGCAGCCCTTGATTCACATGGCCCCGAAACACGCATTAACCAGGCAGTACGAAGACCTGTTCCGGGTGTTGCATGGCGAGGCCGTGGAACTGGAGCCCCTTGCGGACTGATTTCGGGGAGTTTATGTCACAGTCATCCGCTCAGATTGCCGAAGTTGCAGACAGTCTGCTCAGAATAGAAATGGAGCTTCGCCAGATTGGGGTGTGGGAGAGCGAAGCACCGCCCCCCGAGGCTTTTCATAGCACCCAGCCATTCTGTATCGACACTCTGGAGTTCACCCAGTGGTTGCAGTTTGTGTTTGTTGCTCGCCTGAAGATCCTTATTGAGGCTGATCACCCTCTACCGTCGGTATCGGGCATTGCGCCCATGGCAGAGGAGCATTTCCGTGGGCGCTCCGAACCAGGGGAGGGCCTGATTCGGGAGTTGGAGGTCATGGACCAGTTGTTGTCGGGACAGTCCTGAAGCGATCTCAGTCAAGGCGCATGGAAAGGTCGACGGCCCGGATGTCCTTGGTCAATGCGCCAATGGAGATATAATCAACGCCCGTTTCCGCGATGGGGACCAGGGTGTTGGCGTTGATTCCGCCGGACGCTTCCAGCTTTGCCTTGCCAGCCGTGATGGTGACAGCCCTGGCCATGTCCTCCAGTGAAAACTCGTCAAGCATGATGATGTCGGCACCTGCTTTCAGTGCCTGATCCAGCTCGTCCAGATTTTCGGTTTCTACCTCTACGGGTCGCCCGGGGGCGATGCGACGTGCTTCGCTGATTGCCTGGGCAATGGAGCCGCAGGCAGCGATATGGTTTTCCTTGATCAGAAAGGCGTCCCACAGGCCGATACGGTGGTTGTAACAGCCGCCGCAGCTTACCGCGTATTTCTGTGCCAGACGTAAACCGGGAAGTGTTTTGCGTGTGTCCAGCAATTTAACGCCGGTGTGAGCAACCTGTTCCGCCAACGCTGCGCAGGCGGTTGCTGTTCCCGAGAGAGTTTGTAGCCAGTTCAGGGCCGCCCGTTCGGCAGTCAGCAGGCCCCGTGCCGGCCCCTGGAAGCTGAACAGCACGTGGTTGGGCTCAACGTGGTCGCCGTCCTTAACGTGCCAGGTCAGTTCAAGGGATGGATCTACCTGGCGGAACACTTCGTCGACCCATTGGACCCCTGCGATCACAGCGGTTTCACGGGTAATTACGCGGCCAGTGCTGATTTTGTCCGCCGGGATTAGCTGTGCCGTGATGTCTCCATCGCCTATATCTTCTCGCAGACTGTGAGCGACGGATTCAACACGGGATTGGCGAAGCAGTTCAGCTGGGATCATGGTAACAGTCCGGTAAAAAAGAGAGTTGTCAGTATCTGGGGCGTGATTCTATAGCCAGCCAGCAGAATCGCCAAACGGGAACCTGATTGCCTGCTAAAGTGTGAACTGAATCTACTGGTCACAAAAGGTGACAAAATCTGACACAAGGTGACGTTGAAACGACATAGGATATGCAGTGAAGCAGAGTCGATTGGTTTGTCACTTACTACCCGGAGTAGCGTAATGGCGCAGGAAAGCAAGGTGGTCAGTTTTTCAGCACGGGTACCCGGCGGCCGGTTTGCCTTGCCCCATGCGTTGGTGCGACTGCGTGACGCATCGGGGCAGTCGCTGAAGTCTGTATTGGCGGGTTTTTTTGACAACTCGGACGATGCTTTGTTCGAGCTCGCCGATAAAGCCGGCTCGACTCAGGACCAGACCGCCTACTTTGATGCCATGCGTGAACTGCGGCTGCGCCGCAAGTTGATGACCGTCTCCATTCTCCAGTACATCAGTCGTGCCTTCAATGATATTGGCAAGTTCCACCCCGACAATGCCAGAACCAGCGCCAGTCTGGATGAAGTTGATCAGGATTCACTAAGTCTGCTGGATCACTCAGAGCTGGAACAGCGCGTGGCCATTGAAAGCCTGGTCAGCAAATTGCGTAGCAGGCATGCGAATGCCATCCGCATGCTGAATGCGCGGGTACACCACCTGGTACCTTCTGTACGGCTCAGTGACAGCCAGATGCCGCTGAGTCCTGAAGTGATCTGTGGTGGCCTGGCCGAAGCCTGCTCAGACCTGGAAATAGATATTCGCGCCAAGCTGGTGGTGCTGAAACTGTTTGATCGCTTGTTGGCCGATACCCTCGGCGATTTTTATCAGGCAGCGAACCGCACGCTGATTGCCGAGGGTGTGCTGCCGGATATGAAGCGCCCACCTGTTGGCGATAGTTCGCGCCCGTCCCCGTCAAAGTCTGAGCAGGTTTCCAAGCCGGCGCGGGCCGCTGACGCTAAAAGTGCCCAGGGCGTTGCAGGCACTTCATCAGCCAGTCAGTCAGGAGGAACCTTTTCTGAACTCAGTGCGCTGCTCCATCAGGGGCGCAGCAGCGAGGGACAAAGCTTTACTGGTGGTGATGGTTTTCTGGATACCGGGGACCTTATGGCACGACTGAATGAAATTCAGTCTTTGCCCGGGGACTGGGCTCAGGGGCGAGTGGTTTCGCTGGCTGAACAGCTGCAACCCGTACTGACAATCGACAATGGCCGGGCGGCTAATGTAGGTCAGGTGGACAGCGACGTGATCAACCTGGTGTCCATGCTGTTTGATTTCATCCTGGAAGATCGTCAGTTGCATCCGGTCATGAAGGCCCTGATTGGCCGTTTGCAGATTCCGGTCCTGAAAGTTGCCCTCAGTGACAAGAACTTTTTCAATCGGGGCGGACACCCCGTTCGCAAGCTTCTCAATGAGCTGGCCCTGTCAGCCATTGGCTGGACTGAAAAGAAAAATGGCCAGCGGGATCCCCTGAGAGAGAAGATCGAATCCGTGGTGAATCGGGTTCTGAATGAATTTACCGATAATGTAGATTTGTTTGGCGAGTTGCTCTCGGATTTCAGTCATTTCATGGACCTTGACCGTCGGCGCAGGGAACTGGTGGAACAACGCCTGAGGGATGCGGAAGAGGGCCGCGCGAAACAGGAACGGGCAGCGCAGGCCGCCCGTCAGATGCTGGATGACATAACGGCGGGGCGGGACCTGCCGGACCCAGTCAGCAATCTGATGCGGGAAGCCTGGAACAAGTACCTGCAGTGGAAGGTGCTCAGAGAGGGAGAGGGCAGCGACGGCTGGGCGTCTGCCGTTGAATTGACGCGCAAACTGGTCTGGAGTGTGGACCCCCGGCCTGTGACTGACAGTACCCGTACTGATCTGTTGCGGTCCATTCCCTCGATTGTGGATGACCTGCGCCATGCGCTTCAGGAAATCTCCTGGGATCCGTTTGCTACGGACGCGGCTATTCGTGATCTTGAACTGGCCCATGTTGATGTTTTCCAGCGATTAGTGACGTCCAAAGCCGCCACGTCCCGGGATGTCACTGGCGAACAAACGGCTGACGCCGTCAACGCCCGTCGCGAAGCCGAGTTGTCCGGGGGGCAGCCCGCAGTCGAGGAGGCTGTGGCTGAAACGGAAGTCGCGGCTGAACCGAAGGTGGAAGCGGCCTGGCTTGATCGCGCGGATACCCTGCGAGTGGGCTCCTGGATCGAATTGACCAGGGACGCCACCAAGATCCGTTGCAAGCTGGCGGCCTTTATCAAGGCAACTGGTAAGTACATCTTTGTCAATCGCAGTGGTGCGAAAGTGGCCGAGTATCACAGGGAATCTCTGGCTCAGGCCATGGCTTGCAAGGAGATCACGATGCTGGACGATGGTCTGATCTTTGACCGTGCGCTGGAGTCGATTATTGATAACCTGCGCAGCAGCCGCAAGGATTGACCCGCCGTAGCAACGCGGGCAACTTTGTGCTTCAATCAGTGCAAATATCAACAGCGACAAACCTGCTGGATTTACCTTGCCTGACTCGATTCAAAGCCAGAACGCTATCCTTTGTAGCCACGATTCCATCAGCCATTTGCGCGAGACCGGTCGCATTTCCGGAGTGCGCTGGTGTCCATCGCCGAATTTCGGGCCGAGGCCCGAGGGCGCCAATATATCGCTGCTCGTTGTTCATAATATAAGCCTGCCCCCGGGCCAGTTCGGCGGAAATGCTATTGAGCGGTTCTTCTGTAATTGTCTGGATGCCTCTGAACACCCCTATTTTGAAACCATTGCTGAGCTCAAGGTATCCGCGCACGCCCTGATCCGGCGTGATGGTGACGTTGTACAGTTTGTCAGCCTGCTGGAGCGGGCCTGGCACGCCGGGCGCTCCTGTTTTCGTGGCGAAGAGGAATGCAACGATTTCTCCATCGGTATCGAGCTGGAAGGGAGCGATGATATTCCCTATACGCCGGCGCAGTACGCTCGGCTGGCGGAACTGTCGAAGCTGATCATGCAGGCGTGGCCCAGGATCACTGCAGACAGGATTACCGGTCACTGTGATATAGCGCCGGGCCGCAAAACCGACCCCGGCCCGGCATTTGACTGGGATTACTACCACCAGTGTTTGTCCGATCTGGATGCAATGACCCGGGAGATGCCCTGATGGTGCTGGTGGTGTTTCTCTTGGCCTGGCTGGTCCGTCGTCGGCTGGATCTGTCCGACACATTGTCCGGTGATCGGGTGTGGCGAGTATGGTTCCACTCCGGCCGCGCGGCGAAGGCTGGTCATGAAATGGAGATCCGCTGGGGCTTGTTGCGGGTCCTTGTGCCGGCATTGCTGCTGGTGGGGCTGGTCTGGACGGCGTCTGCCCATGGCTGGCGCATGGCGGTGTATCCGCTGGAATTTCTGTTGTTGCTGGGGCTGATGGGGGCGCCGGGATGGAAGCCTCTACTCAGGGCATACAGTGAGGCCTGGAGTAGGGGGGACATGCAGGCAGCCTGGCATCATATCAAGGATTGCCTGCCCGCTGACGAGCGAGGGCAGGCGGTTTCGCCGGATGAAATGCATCGGGCGTTGTCCAAACAACTGTTGGTTGCCGTGTTTGAACGTTTCTTCCTGGTGGCATTCTGGTACGTGGTGGGTGGTATTGGTCTGGCTTTTTTGGCCAGGGGATTGGTGGCATTACAGGAACATTGGCCGCAGGCGGCTGCGCGTCCACGCTATGCCCGCATCGCCGGACTGGCGAAATGGCTACCCGCACGGCTGCTTGCCTGTACTTTTGGTTTGGCGGGGGATCTCGCGGGTTGGTTGAAGACGGCCCGGGGCGTGTTGTTTTCCTCCGGGCTGGCAGCCGACCGGATGTTAATCCAGGCGGCCAATGGCGCACTGACCGGATACGCTCTGGATCCCGCGCGTTTTGCCAGGATTCATCCGGACGAGTGGACTGCATTCGGTGGCAGGAGTCTGAAAGCTATTCGTGATTTGCTGAACCGAAGCATGCTGGTGTGGGTGTGTGGCATCGCCCTGTTGGTGATTGCCGGGGTGGTTTGACGTCCCGATTTTTCCAGGAATTTACAGAATAACAACAATAAGGCCTAAAGTTTTTAATACTTTAGGCGACAATATAAACAAAGAATAAATCATCCTTTCTTTGAAAAACCTGGCAGGGGCAAACAGTGAAGCAATTTATCAATCCAGCAGTCGCGCTGATGAACCGGTTGCCGATGTTCTACAAGTTCAGCCTGATCAGCGTGCTGTTCCTGCTTCCCATTGGTGGTCTCTCCTGGCTGGTGATCGGCGAACTGAACCGATCCGTGGAAACCATGACCCGGAGTGTCGAGGGACTGGAACAACTGGAGCAAGTGGATCGCCTGCTGAATGCCTCATTTGATTACCGGGACTATCGTGCCCCCGCAAAGGTCCGGGATAATTCTGAGCTCCTGGCAAAATCCGACCAGGCTGCCGAGACCATCAGCCGTATCCTGAAAGACCTGGCTACCCGCGAGTTGGCATTCGATGTTTCCGGTAACTGGAATGAGCAGTTGGTTCAGTTGCAGGAAGAGTGGGAGACCTTGCGCCGCGAGGACAGTTACCAGAGCAACCTTGACCCGCAGTTCAAGTACTATCAGGAATTTGTCCAGAAGGTTCGGGCCATACAGTCGGCAACCATTGAGATTTCCGGCATGGGGCAGGATTCGTCCCGCGAGAATCTGTTGCTGCTGGGCCTGTTGAGGGAATCTCTTCCGGAGGCACGCCACGTCATTGGTCGTGCCAGGGCTTTCGGGACCTATGCGCTGGTAGACGGGCAGGTGGGATATAACCTGAGTGAGGCGCTTAACGAGATATACGATGCCCTGACAAACCGCGCTTCACTGCTGGCCCCCGCTTTGTCTGTCGCCAGGAATGCGTCTCCGGAACTGGCGGCGGAAGCCGGTGACACCATGGATAGCATCACTGACAGTCTGTCGGTTGTCAGGGATGAACTGGACGTCAAGATTATCACCCCCATGCGTCTCGAAATGCCGTGGCAGGAATTTGATGCACTGGTGGCGAAGCAGCTTGCACACTACGACGCGTTGACCGAGACCGTCTTTGATGTGGTGGGAAACAACATGTCGGCCAGGTTGCAGGGAGAAATGCGGCAGCGGCAGCTGATCATTGTTGCCCTGGTTCTTGTTTTGCTGGTCGTGGTCTACCTGTATATAGGATTTTTCATGTCGGTGCGTACGGCAATTAACCGCTTCAGTGAGGCGGCAAGGACCGTGGCCGCCGGTGACATGACAGCGCACATTCAGCTTGATAACCGTGATGAGCTTGGTGAGTTGACGACTGAGTTCAATAACATGACGGACCGCATCGCGGGCCTGATTCGCTCGGTGGGCCGCACAACCCTGGATGTAGATCAGCAGGCCATCCGGGTAAAAGATACGGCTACGGCCAACAGTGAGGCTGTCGCTCACCAGATGGACGAATCCGGCCAGATTAATGAGGCCATGACCCAGATGGTGGAGGCGGTTCATGAGGTTACTGAGAGCGCCCACAGGGTCTCTGACAGTGCGGGTACCGCAGAGCGTGATACGGAGGCCGGTCGCCAGGTGGTGGCGGACACGGTGGAAACCATCAATCGCCTGGCAACCGAGATTTCCGGTGCGGTGGAAGTGATCAACCGCGTGAGTGCAGACAGCGACAACATCAGTCAGGTGCTGGTTGAGATCAAGGCCATTGCTGAGCAAACCAACCTGTTAGCGTTGAATGCCGCCATTGAGGCTGCGCGTGCTGGTGAACATGGGCGCGGGTTTGCGGTTGTGGCTGACGAGGTCCGGTCTTTGTCCCAGCGGACCCACAAGTCCACCGAGGAAATCGAAGGCATGATTTCCCGGTTGCAGAACGGTGTAAAGGATGCCGTTGGGGCCATGACCAACAGCCATGATGTCACTGAGACAACGGTTCGAAAATCTTCAGAAGTCACCGAAGCACTGGATCGCATTGCCGGCGGTATTTCCACGATCGTGGATATGAGTCATCAGATTGCCCAGGCGGCTGAGGAGCAATCAGCGGTGGCCAAGAACGTCAACACGAACGTTGAACGGATAAGCGATCTGGGGCAGGTCACCGCCGAGAACGCGGACGAGACGCTGGGCTCGGCGCGACAGATGTCGGAGCTGACCGCGTCCCTTCAACGCCTGGTGGAGGCGTTCAAGGTCTGATGCTCAAGGTCCGGCCTCAGAGGCCGGACTTTTTCTGTTCCCACAGGATCTCCGTTCCGCCACCCCGGCGCGCCAGAACCCTGGCGACCACGAACAACAGATCAGACAATCGGTTGAGATACTGTCGGGACGCGGCGTTTATCGAGTCCTCATGACTGAGGGCGACAACAACTCGCTCCGCTCTGCGGCACACGGATCGGGCGAGATGGCACTGGGCAGCCGCCGGCGTGCCACCGGGAAGGATGAAGTTCTTCAATGGTGGCAGATCTTCGTTGTGCTGATCGAGAGTCGCCTCCAGCCACTCAATGTGTTCATCGCCAATCATGTGACTGCCCGGAATGGCAAACTCCCCTCCCAGGTCAAACAGATGGTGCTGTATCCGACGCAGGGTTTCCACCAGGCCGTCATCGCTCTCCAGGCACTCAATTAGCAGTCCAAGATGGCAGTTCAGCTCATCAGCGGTTCCCATCGCTTCAACCCGTTGTGCGTTCTTGGCAATGCGGTTGCCGTCGGCAAGACCGGTCGAGCCGTCGTCGCCGGTGCGGGTATAGATCTTGGAAAGGCGGTTGCCCATCAGGTTGCTCCTGGAGTGTCCGGTTTAGTTTCTTGCTGTGTCGCTGTCCGAAGTTTTACCCGTTCCGTCAGCATTTGGTTCACTGGTGCCGGAAGGTTATGGGCACGTGCCCGGCTGACAATATAGCCGTTGATGTAGTCGATTTCCGTGGGCTTGCCCCGGTGCACATCACTGCACATGGACGAGGTGTTCTTCGCGGTTTTTCTGGCAACGGCTTCGATCTGCGCCTGCATCTCTTCCGGAGATGGGGGAGACAGGCCCTCATGGTGCATCACACTCACCAGCTCAAGACACAGCGCCCCAACAGTGTTCCGGAATAGCGGTGCGTCGAGTATGTCCCCGTTGGCGCAATCGAGAATGGCGGTATACGGGTTGATCCCGGCATTGATGATCAGTTTGCCCCAGAGCCGCTTCAGAATGCCCGGTTCTTCATGGATGACCAGACCAGAGGCATTCAATTGAGCGACGACGCCGGCAACAAGTGGTGATGCGCTGGCTGTCAGGGCGCCGATCCAGGTTTCTCCCTCGCCGGCATGAACCGTTGTCCGCGCATCGGGGCGATTGGCGCCCTCGGTCGTGCTGGCGGCCATGATGGGGCGGTCAGGCCATCGTTCAGCAACAGCTTGTTGGCTACCCATGCCGTTCTGGAATAACACCACGGGAACGGATGGTTTCAGGTTCGGCAGGTTGGCTTCCAGCGCCCCCAGCGTGTCACCCGCTTTGGTGGTGACGATTACCGCGCCGGGGGATTCGGTGCTCCAGTCCAGTAATGGCACTGAGATCGGGTATTCGTACCCGTGCCTGTCTTGAAAGCGATATGTCAGGCCCGGATCATTTTTTTCCGAACCATACTGGCGAGGGATGAAAGTGGTCGTTCCTGCGGGGAGCAGGGCGGCCCAGAGCCGACCGAGGGAGCCGGCCCCGAGAATCGCTATCCGGCCATTCCCGGGAGCGCTTTGTGCTTGATGCCGGGCGTCGGCCATGGGTTACATGGCCTCGATGTCAGCCCGCTGCTCACTGAGGCGGGTCAGGCTGCCCTGCGCATCCCGCAGCTTTTCCTGTTCCTTCTCGACCACTTCGGCAGGGGCCTTGGCGGTGAACTTCTCATTGCCCAGCTTGCCTTCCAGGCGGCCAATCTCTTTCTGCAGGCGCTCCAGCTCCTTGTCCAGGCGCTTCAGTTCGGCGTCCTTGTCAATCAGGCCGGCCATCGGGACCAGTACTTCCATTTCTCCGACCAGTTGAGTGGCCGACATGGGTGCCTTGTTGCCTTCAAACCATTCCAGCCTTTCCAGCTTGGCAAGTGAGCTCAGGAACTGGCGGTTGTCGTCCATGCGGCGTTTGTCTTCGGCGTCTTTGCCGCGCAGCAGTACCGGGATTTTCTTCGCCGGGGAGATGTTCATCTCGCCACGAATGTTGCGGACGGCAACGATAACCCCCTTCAGCCATTCGATGTCCGCTGCCACAGCCGCGTCCTGCTTGCTGCTGTCCGGTTGCGGGAAGGGCTGCAACATGATGCTGTCACCGGATTTTCCTGCCAGCGGCGCAATACGCTGCCAGATTTCCTCGGTAATAAACGGCATGATCGGATGGGCCAGTCGCAGAACGGCTTCCAGTACCCGCACGAGGGTGCGTCGGGTGCCGCGCTTGGCCTCCGCGCTGGCATTATCATCGCTCAATGCCGGCTTGGACAGTTCCAGATACCAGTCGCAGTACTCGTTCCAGATGAACTCGTACAGGGCGTAGGCGGCCAGGTCGAAACGGTACTGTTCCAGGTGGCGGGTGACATCCTGCTCGCACTTCTGCAGCTCGCTGATGATCCAGCGATCTGCCAGGGAAAGTTCCACCGGCTCGTCGTTGACGCCGCAGTCTTCCCCTTCGGTGTTCATCAGCACGTAACGGGCGGCATTCCACAGCTTGTTGCAGAAGTTGCGGTAGCCTTCCAGGCGCTTCATGTCCCAGTTGATATCGCGGCCGGTGGTGGCCATGGCGGCCAGGGTGAAACGCAGGGCGTCAGTGCCGTGGGCAGCAATGCCCTCCGGGAACTCTTTCTTCGTGCGCTTGCCGATCTTTTCGGCCAGCTTGGGCTGCATCAGGTTGCCGGTACGCTTCTCCAGCAGGTCGTCCAGGCCGATGCCGTCAATCATGTCCAGCGGGTCGATGACGTTACCCTTGGACTTGGACATCTTGTCGCCGTGTTCGTCGCGGATCAGACCGGTGACGTAGACGGTCTTGAACGGTACCTGCGGGGTGCCGTCCTCGTTCTTCATGAAGTGCATGGTCATCATGATCATCCGGGCAACCCAGAAGAAGATGATGTCGAAGCCGGTGACCAGCACGTCCGTCGGGTGGAAGGTTTTCAGGCGTTCGGTGATTTCCGGCCAGCCCAGGGTGCCGAAGGTCCACAGGGCGGAGCTGAACCAGGTGTCCAGTACGTCGTCGTCCTGGTTCAGCTCGAGGTCGGCGGCCAGGTTGTGCTTCTGGCGCACTTCCTCTTCACTGCGCCCCACGTAGATGTTGCCCTCGGCATCGTACCAGGCCGGAATCCGGTGACCCCACCACAGCTGGCGGGAGATGCACCAGTCCTGAATGTCACGCATCCAGGCGAAGTACATGTTTTCGTACTGTTTGGGGACAAACTGGATGCGACCATCTTCCACCGCTTCGATGGCAGGCTTGGCCAGGGTCTTGGCGTCGGCAAACCACTGGTCGGTCAGCATGGGCTCTATGATCAGGCCGGAGCGGTCGCCACGAGGCACGCTCAGCACGTGGTCCTCTTCGCGCTCCAGCAGACCGGCTTCTTTCAGATCCGCGACGATGGCTTTGCGCGCATCTTCCCGGGTCAGGCCGGCGTAGGCGGCGGGCATGGTGCCATCGAGTTCGTTGTTCTCGGTGCCGTCGCTGTTGAAGACTTCGGCCATGGCCCGGATGTTGGCATCCTGGGTCATGACGTTGATCATCGGCAGGTTGTTGCGTTTGCCAACGGCGTAATCGTTGAAATCGTGGGCCGGGGTGATCTTTACGCAGCCAGAGCCTTTTTCGGGATCGGCGTGGTGATCGGCCACAATCGGAATGCGGCGGTTCACCAGCGGCAGCATGACGTGTTTGCCGATCAGGTGCTGGTAGCGCTCGTCGTCCGGATGTACCGCCACGGCGGTGTCGCCGAGCATGGTTTCCGGGCGGGTGGTGGCCACGACGACGTAGTCTTTGCCGTCCTGGGTTTTGGCGCCGTCAGCCAGCGGGTAACGCAGGTGCCAGAAGAAGCCTTTTTCTTCCTTGTTTTCCACTTCCAGGTCGGATATGGCGGTGTGCAGTTTCGGATCCCAGTTGACCAGGCGCTTGCCGCGATAGACCAGGCCTTCGTCGTACAGGCGGATGAACACTTCCTGTACGGCTTTGTAGAAGCCGTCATCCATGGTGAAGCGTTCGTTGTCCCAGTCTACGGAGTTGCCCAGGCGGCGGATCTGGCGGGTGATGGTGCCGCCGGAATGATCTTTCCAGTCCCAGATGCGCTTGATGAATTCTTCCCGGCCCAGGTCGTGGCGGGTTTTGCCTTCTTCGGCTGCCAGTTTGCGCTCAACAACCATTTGCGTGGCGATGCCGGCGTGGTCGGTGCCTACCTGCCACAGGGTATTGTTGCCCTGCATGCGTTTGTAGCGGGTGAGGGTGTCCATGATGGTGTGCTGGAACGCATGGCCCATGTGGAGGCTGCCGGTGACGTTGGGCGGCGGGATGGCAATGCTGTAGGACTGGCCTTCACCGCTGGGGCGGAAGTACCCTTTGGATTCCCAGTTCTCGTACCACTGGCGCTCGATGTTTTCTGGCTGGTAGGTTTTTTCCATGGGTTTCTGCTGGTGACCGTTTGGTTGATTCACAAGGGAAAATTAAGACGCCTGATTATACATGCTCGCCCTCGCTGCGGCGAACCTCTGTATGCACGTAGCCTGCTGATTTGGTGCCTTGCGGAGTCGGAACAGGCTTCCCAAAAACCGCTACGAGCACATCCATGTGCGCTTCTCTCAGGCCATCCATGGCCTTCGAAATTTTTGGGAAGCCTGTTCCGACTCCGCAGATCTGACATTTTGCATTTCGCGGGAGTTCCAGGGCAGCTGCAAACGTAGGTCGGATTAGCGCAGCGTAACCCGACAACCGGGGCCGAACTTATCCCCGTTTCCTCTGATCATGCACCTTCGGTTCGATCCCCAGCGCCCTCAGCTGCTTGAAGTGCGACCGCGCCTGATTGAGAACATTCGGATCATTGTGAGCAACTAAAGCCAGTCGCTTGAACCGATCGGCATCTGCCGGCAGGGTAGCCGATAGGATGATCACTGTATCCCAGTCCTCAGCCACCGGCGGGCAAAGCAGGATGCCAACGGGGTCGGTGCAGGTGGTGGCGGAGTCGGGTACAACGCTGTGGGGAATGAACGCGTCCGGGCTGAAGTTCCACAGCAGGTCGTCCAGTTCTTCTGCGTGACGTGCGGTGTCGCAGACGACGCACACGCGGTCGCCCTGTTGCCAGGCTTTGTCCACCAGTTTGGCAGCGTGGAGGTTGCGGGCGGCGGGGGTGTTCTGGGCGAGGATGTGGAACCAGTATCGTTGGTTGCGGTCGCCCTGTCCGGAGGGACCGGCAGCGGTGCTGCCGGGTTCCGGGCGGTTTTCGGGTTTATTTTCCTGCATGGGACATCAGGTAGTCGACCAGCATGGGTACCGGGCGGCCGGTGGAGCCTTTGGCTTTGCCGGAGTTCCAGGCGGTTCCGGCGATGTCGAGGTGGGCCCAGCGGTATTCCTTGGTGAAGCGCGACAGGAAGCACGCGGCGGTGATGGTGCCGGCAGGGCGGCCGCCGATGTTCTGCATGTCGGCAAAGTTGCTGTCGAGCTGGCTCTGGTATTCGTCCCACAGCGGCAGGCGCCAGGCGCGGTCGCCGGCGCGTTCACCTGCGGCCAGCAGTTCGTTGGCCAGTTCGTCGTTATTGCTCAGCAGGCCGGTAGCGTGGTTGCCCAGGGCGATGATGCAGGCACCGGTGAGGGTAGCCATGTCGACGACGACTTCTGGGTCGAACTTTTTCACGTAGGTGAGGGCGTCACACAACACCAGGCGGCCTTCGGCGTCGGTGTTGAGGATTTCGATGGTCTGCCCCGACATAGAAGTGACAATGTCGCCAGGGCGGGTTGCGGTGCCGCTGGGCATGTTTTCGGCAGCGGCGATCACCGCGACGACGTTGATGTTCGGTTTGGTTTCGGCAATCGTCTGCATGGCGCCGAATACGGCAGCGGCACCGCCCATGTCGTATTTCATTTCATCCATGCCTTCGCCTGGCTTGAGGCTGATACCGCCGGTATCGAAGGTGATGCCTTTACCGACCAGGACGTAGGGTTTGTCCTTGGCCTTGCCGCCACGGTATTCCATGACGATCAGCTTGGCGGGTTGCGCGCTGCCTGCGGAAACCGACAGCAGGCTGTGCATGCCCAGCTTTTTCATCTGTTTCTCGTCAAGGATCTCGGTCTTGATGACGTCATGGTCCTTGGCCAGTTGTTCGGCGCGCTCGCCCAGCCAGGAGGGGTGGCAAACATTCGGTGGTGTGTTCCCCAGATCGCGGGTGAAGTTCATACCGCGACCGGTAGCCAGTCCGAGATTGAAGGCATCTTTCAGTGCCTTGCCAGCGCCTGATGCCGCCACAACCACTTTATTCAGCTTGCGCGCACTGGGCTTTTCGCTCTTGAACTCATTGAACGTGTAAAGCTGTTCCTCGAGGGTTCGGCCAATCAGGTTAAGGCGTGCGCTTTCAGAGGTTACCGCGTCGTCGCCGGTTACGGGCGTATCCGCCAGGGCGATCAGTGCGGTTTTCGAGGCGCCATCCTTCAGCTGTCCCATCATGGCGATCAGGGCTTTGCGATAATTGGCCGGTGTACGATCGCTGTCCTTGCCAGTACCAATCACCAGAATCCGGCTCCATGGCTGGTCATCAACCGGGATCATTGTGGTGGTGGCGTTTTTGCCGGTGATGTCGCCGGACTTCTCCAGTTTCTTTATCAGACCTCCCAGAGCTTCATCCGCCTGGGTGGTGGTGTCAGGCCAGTTGCCTTTTTCAGGAAGGGCGACGACGAGACAATCGGCCTTGGTGCTGGTGATCGATTTACTGCTCAGGCTGAAGTTCATGGCAACTCCCTTGTTTGATTCTGGTTGAGTGCGATTCAGATTAACTGCGAGTCGGTGCTGTAACCTTGCGAACTAATGTTCCTAGGATTGAGGTTTCGGACGGATTTATCAAGCGTTGACAGCTCCTTAACTTCCGGTACTGTCATTCAGTGCAAAGGTTACATAGAATAGCCCCGTCGTTTTTCCATCCACTGACAACGATCCGTTCCGGCCAGAGACAACGTTTTGAGCATCGTTTTCCGATACCTTACCCGCCAGACCATGATCAGTATGCTCGCCGTTTCCGGTGTTTTACTGCTGGTATTCATGAGCGGCCGGTTTATCAAATATCTGGCGGATGCTGCCGCAGGCGAGCTGGCGGGTGATGTGCTGTTTCAGATCATGGCATACCGTTTCCCCGGTTTCCTGGAGCTGATCCTGCCCCTTGGATTCTTCATCGGTATCCTGCTGGCCTACGGTCGTATGTACCTTGAGAGCGAAATGACGGTCCTGTTTGCCTGTGGCATGAGTGACCGCCAGGTGCTTGGCAAAACTCTGATAGCCAGCATACCGGTGATGCTGACTGTGGGGGCGATGAGTCTGTATGTTTCGCCCTGGGGTATGAAACAGGTGGAGGCGATTTTCAATGAGCAGCGAAAGGCGACCGAGTTTGAAATGCTGGCGCCCGGTCGTTTTCAGGATCTGGCCTCTGGCGGCCGGGTGACCTACACCGAAGGTCTGAGTGACGACAAGCGGGTTCTTGAAGGTGTGTTCATCGCAGAATACGGTCGTGAGGGGTTGACCATCATCACGGCGGAATCCGGCTCCCAGTTGATTGATCAGGAAACGGGTAGTCGTTTTCTGATATTGGAAGAGGGTGGGCGTTTTGAGGGGCAGCCCGGTCAGCTTGAATACCAGATGACCGGTTTTGATGCCTACGGCCTGAAAGTTCAGAGTGGTGGTGGCCGTGACAAGGAGCTGGAAGAGGGGGTCAGCACCCTGGACCTGATGGCCTCGGATGACCCGGACGACCGGGCATTGCTGCACTGGCGATTCACCTTGCCCCTGATTGTTCCCATTGTCACCTTGCTGGCGGTCCGGCTGAGCCGGGTGAATCCCCGCCAGGGCCGTTTCTTCCATTTGCTTCCCGCGATGCTGGTTTACATTACCTATCTCGGCCTGTTGATCGTGGCCCGGGATGCGCTCGCCGGAGGCAAGGTGCCGGAATGGATCGGCCTGTTGTGGGTACATGCCATTTTCCTTGCCCTGGGGCTGTGGCTCCAGTTTGGTCCCGCCTGGCTGTATAAGCGGCGTCTGATTCGGGAGGGCCAGGCCCGTGCGTAAGATCGATCAATACGTCATGCGTACCGTGGGCGGAGCGATGTTCCTGGTCATGGTGGTGGTGCTGTCCCTGGACCTGATTTTCGGGTTCATCGCCGAACTGGATGACACCCGTAACGATTACCAGACACTGCAGGCGTTATGGTACGTGTTTATGACGCTGCCCCGCCGTATCTATGATTATCTGCCCCTGGGCGCCTTTATGGGGTGTCTTGTGGGCCTGGGGGCGATGGCCAGTTCCTCAGAGCTGACGGTTATCCGAGCCGCCGGGGTATCCATCAAGCGCATTGTCTGGTCTGCAATGAAGCCCACGCTGATTGTGGTGATGATCGGACTGGTGATCGGAGAGTACGTGGCGCCGCCAGCAGAGCGCATGGCCCAGAGCCAGAAAGCGATTGCCCGGGGGGCGGGGGAAAACATTGCTACGGCATCGGGCATCTGGCATCGGGAGGGGGATGTGTTCATGCACCTCAACGCTGTCCGTCCGAATGGCGAATTGCAGGGTGTGTCCCTGTTTCGTTTTGATGCCGACCGCTGGATGCTCTCGGCCAGCTTTTCCGAGCGTGCGACTTACCAGGGCGATCACTGGCAATTGCAGAACGTGACCACCACCGTGATGGGTGAAGAGCGGCTGACTCAGGAAACCCGCGAAACCCTGCGCTGGGAGACGGGGCTTTCCCCTGGCGTGCTGAGTGTGCTGATCGTCAAGCCGGAAAATCTGCCGATGACCGGGCTATACACCTACGCCAGTTACCTGGATCAGCAGGGGCTGAGCTCGGCCAATTATTGGCTGGCGTTCTGGAAGAAGGTGCTGATGCCGCTGGGTACGGCAGTGATGGTGCTGGTAGCCATTTCCTTCATTTTTGGGCCGTTGCGCTCGGTGACCATGGGTTTCCGGGTTTTTACCGGTCTGATCGTCGGGTTGTTGTTCAAGTACATGCAGGATCTGCTTGGCCCGATGAGTCTTGTCTTCGGCTTTAATCCGGTTCTGGCCATTCTGTTGCCCATCGCAATCAATGCCGCCGTTGGTGCGGTGTTGATGCGACGGGCGGGGTAAGGCGAGGATAAGAAGAGTGGCGCTACTTCTTAGTCGGTTTGGGTACCTGTACCACCACGCTACCGGAAATCCGGTCTGTGACGGACAGGCCGTTAATCGGCCAGAACAGGGACAGCATGGCGGGTATGGTGATCGCCAGGGTAATCGTCCCAAGGTAATAAGAGGCCAGCAGAGTTACGAAGAAAACCGCTGCGGCAGTAGCATAACGTAGAAGCGCCTGGGACCAGCTCACGGAAGTGCCATCCAGGTTCTCGATGCGAATGCGCCAGACCTGCATGGCCAGTGTCTGGCCGGTATGCGTCCAGAAATAGGCGAAAAACAGATACAGCACCAGGAACAGGATAAACGTCAGCAGCGGATCACCGCCCAGGGTCCCGCTTTCAGCCATGTCCTGGTAACGATCCCATCCCGTCAGCCATCCGGCTATCATGGTGTAAATCCAGGTTGCCACCAACAGCACGGCAATGCAGATCAAGCCATCGTAAATAATGGTCAGAAGTCGTTTGATAAACGTGGCGGGGGGTAGCAATTCCTCGGCGTCATGAAAGCGTCGGGGCATGGGGTCTCCTGTGATGTTTCACGTTTTTCCTGTTCTCGGCGTGTGCTAGAGTAGCGGATTTGCACACGCATGTAAGTATGTGTTCTCAATCGTGGACCCCGACGGGTTTATAGAAGGGTATCAAAGGGCTATGAAAACCGCAGAGTTGCGACAGGCGTTTCTGGACTATTTCAAGCAGCAGGGGCACACCATTGTGCCGAGCAGTTCGCTGGTACCGGCGGACGATCCCACCCTGCTGTTTACCAACGCGGGGATGAACCAGTTCAAGGATCTGTTCCTTGGCCGTGAAGAGCGCGATTACACCCGCGCGACGACCTCCCAGAAATGCGTGCGTGCCGGCGGCAAACATAACGATCTTGAGAACGTCGGTTACACCGCGCGTCACCATACCTTTTTTGAAATGCTGGGCAACTTCAGCTTTGGTGACTACTTCAAGCGCGAAGCGATTAACTACGCATGGACCTTTCTGACCGGTGACGACTGGCTCAAGCTGTCCAAAGACAAGCTGTGGGTCACCGTTTATGCGTCGGACGACGAGGCCTATGATATCTGGAACAAGGAAATCGGTGTTCCGGCTGAGCGAATTGTGCGCATTGGTGATAACAAGGGCGCACCCTATGCGTCCGACAACTTCTGGCAGATGGGTGACACTGGACCTTGCGGTCCCTGTACCGAGATTTTCTATGACCATGGTCCTGACGTGGCCGGTGGCCCTCCTGGCAGCCCCGAAGAAGACGGCGACCGTTACATTGAAATCTGGAACGTGGTCTTCATGCAGTACAACCGCACGTCTGACGGAGAAATGCTGAATCTGCCAAAGCCGTCGGTGGATACCGGGATGGGGCTTGAGCGCATCACCGCTGTTCTCCAGGGTGTTCACAGCAACTACGAAATCGACCTGATGCAGGACCTGCTGACAGCGGCTTCCAGTATTCTGGGCGGTGTCGATACGACCGAGGCATCGTTACGGGTGGTTGCCGACCACATCCGTTCATGTGCGTTTCTTATTTCCGACGGCGTTATGCCTTCCAATGAAGGTCGCGGGTTTGTTTTGCGCCGGATCATTCGCCGTGCCGCCCGCCATGGCAACAAACTGGGTGCCACCCAGCCTTTCTTCTACAAGCTTACCGGTGCCCTGGTTGAGCTGATGGGGGATGCCTATCCACAGCTGATCAGCAGCCGAAAGCAGATCGAAAAGGTGCTGTTGCAGGAAGAAGAGCAGTTTGCCAAAACGCTGGACAAGGGGCTGCGTCTGCTGGAGCAGGACATTGCTGAGCTGAAGGGAAGTGTTATCCCTGGCGAGACGATTTTCACCCTGTATGACACCTACGGATTTCCGGTGGACCTCACCAATGACATCGCCCGTGAGCGTGGCCTGACACTGGACTACGAGGGATACGAAAAGGCGATGGAAAGCCAACGTGAGCGCGCCCGTGCCGCCAGCAAGTTCGGCATTGATTACAATGCCGCCGGCCTGTCCATTGAAGGCAAGACTGAGTTTACCGGCTACGAGCATATCGATGGCCATGAGACGATTCGCACCGTGATTGTCGGCGATGAAGAGAAGGCGGCCGAAGCCGGGGACGAGGCGGTTGTCGTGCTGGAACGTACGCCGTTTTATGCGGAATCCGGCGGTCAGGTGGGTGATACCGGCCTGTTGACCTGGAGTGGTGGCCGCTTCCAGGTAACCGATACCCGCAAGGAAGGGGATAACCACCTTCATATCGGCACCGTCATTGAAGGCGAGCTGTTTTCCGGGCTGGAAGTGGACGCCCGCATAGATCACGCCCGCCGTGAGCGCACCAAACGCAACCATTCTGCCACCCACCTGCTGCATGCCGCACTGCGCAATGTGCTGGGCGAGCATGTCACCCAGAAGGGTTCACTGGTGGATCCGGATAAACTGCGTTTCGATTTCTCGCACTTCGAGGCTGTTACGTTGGAACAGTTGAAGGAAATCGAGCGTCAGGTAAACGAGCAGATTCTTGCCAATACACCGGTACAGACGGAAGTCACCGACATGGAGCAGGCCCAGGCAAAAGGTGCGGTGGCTCTGTTCGGTGAAAAGTATGGAGATACTGTGCGAGTACTGAGCATGGGCTCCGATAACTTTTCCGTCGAGCTGTGTGGCGGTACGCATGTGGCGCGCACCGGGGATATCGGTCTGTTCCGGATCACCTCGGAAAGCGGTATCTCCTCAGGGGTTCGTCGTATTGAGGCAGTCACTGGTTTCGGTGCTCTGGAGTGGGTGGACGAAACCGAGCAAACGTTGAAGCAAGCCGCCGGGCTGGTGAAAGGAACCAGGGAATCGCTGATCGAGAAAGTTCAGCAGACTGTGGATCGTAATCGTCAGCTGGAAAAAGAAGTGACAGCCCTAAAGGCCAAACTGGCCAGCTCTGCCGGGACTGACCTGGCCAGTTCCGCTGTTGACGTGGCCGGCTTGAAAGTCGTCGCTTCCGAGCTGGAAGGCGCTGATCGCAAGTCATTGATGGAAACAGCGGATCAGTTGAAGAACAAGCTCGGTGAAGGGGTTGTGGTGCTTGCCAGTGTGGAGGACGGCAAAGTCACGTTGGTTGCTGGTGTCACCAAGTCGGCCACCGGCAGGATCAAAGCCGGTGACCTGATGAAGCATCTCGCGGCCCAGGTGGATGGTAAGGGCGGCGGTCGTCCGGATATGGCTCAGGGTGGTGGAAACGATCCCTCTCGATTGGCTGATGCCCTGGCAGGCGTTCCTGACTGGGTGAAAGAAAATATTGCATAAGCAACTGTTGCGATAGCGGGCAGACGTTTATAATCCTGCCCGTTTGATTTTTAACCGGCGGGGCTTTGGCTCCGCCTTTGTCCTCTTCAGGATACCGGGAAGAAAATGGCTCTGTTGGTTCAGAAATTCGGTGGTACGTCGGTAGGAACTACCGAGCGTATTCAGGCGGTGGCCGAGAAAGTGGCTCGCTTCCGTCGTGAGGGGCATGAGGTGGTTGTGGTGGTGTCCGCCATGAGCGGCGAAACCAATCGCCTGATCGCATTGGCAAACGATATCATGGAAGAGCCCACGCCCCGGGAAATGGATGTGCTGGTCTCTACCGGCGAGCAGGTCACCATTGCGTTGCTGTCCATGGCCCTGCAGAAGTTAGGGTGCACCGCGCGTTCCTATACCGGTTCGCAGGTCCGTATCGTGACCGACAGTTCCCATACCAAGGCCCGCATCAAGCAGATCGATGAGCAGCGTATGCGCGAAGATCTGGACGCGGGGAGAGTGGTTGTGGTCGCTGGTTTCCAGGGTATTGATGACAACGGCAATATCACCACGCTTGGCCGTGGTGGCTCGGATACCACAGCCGTTGCATTGGCAGCGGCATTGAAAGCCGACGAATGTCAGATCTATACCGACGTGGATGGGGTTTACACGACCGATCCCCGGGTTGTTGACAGTGCGCAGCGGCTTGAGCGAATTACCTTTGAGGAAATGCTGGAAATGGCCAGCCTGGGTTCAAAGGTATTGCAGATTCGTGCCGTTGAGTTTGCAGGTAAGTACAATGTTCCTTTAAGGGTTCTTTCCAGCTTCCAGGAAGGTGAAGGCACCCTGATTACTCTTGAGGATGATAACGCCATGGAACAACCGGTCGTCTCCGGCATCGCTTTCAACCGTGACGAAGCCAAAGTCACTATTTCCGGTGTGCCCGATACACCTGGCAGTGCTTTGCGTATACTGAAACCTGTTAGCGACGCTAATATTGAAGTTGATATGATTGTGCAGAACGTGGGGGAGGATAATCACACGTCCTTCACCTTTACGGTCCATCGCAATGACTTCAAGCGGGCGCAGGAAGTGCTCCGGGGTGTCGCAGACGAGCTGGGAGCTCGTGAAGTTGGCGGTGACAGTAAAATTGCCAAGGTTAGTATCGTTGGTGTTGGCATGCGCTCACATGCCGGCGTTGCCACCCGGATGTTCGAAGCTCTCTCCAATGAGGGTATCAATATTCAGATGATCTCCACGTCCGAAATCAAGATTTCCGTGGTGATTGATGAGAAGTATCTCGAGCTTGCAGTTCGTGCACTTCACAGTGCTTTCGAGCTGGACAAGTCCGGGGTTGAAGAAGCCTGATCAAGCGAAGCACAGGTCGGTTCGCTCAGGCTGTCTGAAAAAAAGGGTGTTATTTGTTGCTCCCGTTAGCGCAGGTTTCCGTATAAGGAACTATGCGCCTTTTGAGTAGCAAGTAGTCCCACTATAAAAGTGACTACACAAAAGTAGAACGTTATTTTCGGAACAGGTAGCTCTGGACAAGGGAGAACAGGATATGTTGATTTTGACTCGCCGTGTTGGCGAAACTCTGATGGTGGGTGACGAAATCACCGTTACCGTGCTCGGAGTTAAGGGAAACCAGGTGCGTATCGGTGTTAACGCTCCCAAGGAAGTAGCAGTACACCGTGAAGAGATTTATCAGCGCATTCAGAGCGAGAAAGATTCTGATGAGCCAGAACCTGGCAATAGCTGAGAGGCCTTAAAAAGCCGTTCAGGGGAAACCTGAACGGCTTTTTTTCTGCCTGGTAAAAATGAGATGCAAAAAACTTGTGTCAACCCTATGAAAACAGAAAAATTATGGTAGTATACGCCCCGTTCTCAAGGAGAGGTGGGTGAGTGGCTGAAACCAGTTCCCTGCTAAGGAACCGTACGAGCAATCGTACCGAGGGTTCGAATCCCTCCCTCTCCGCCATTTTCCCTCACCGGAAAAGAGAGCAGGTTGATTTGGCACTCAACCAGAGCGACAAGATGCGCGGCTGTAGCTCAGCTGGATAGAGTACCTGGCTACGAACCAGGCGGTCGGAGGTTCGAATCCTCCCAGCCGCGCCATTTTCGCCATACAAAGTTTTAAGCGGCTGTAGCTCAGCTGGATAGAGTACCTGGCTACGAACCAGGCGGTCGGAGGTTCGAATCCTCCCAGCCGCGCCATATCAAGATCAGAACGCCTCAGTTTGTGTACCCCACAGGCTGAGGCGTTTTGCTTTGTATAGCTGGGAGGATTTGAACCGAAAGAGGTTCGACCGCAGCACACGCAGTGTGCGAAGGAACGCGGGAGCGCAGCGACGGCGGCCCCGAAGGGGAAGGGCCGCAGGCCCGCCTAATCCTCCCAGCCGCGCCATATCAAACAAAAAACCCCGCCTTGAGCGGGGTTTTTTGTTTACAGATCTGAGGATCAGCCGAGGATTTGGTCCTCGCGATCTGTCTTCTTACATCTTGCCTTTATGATCTGCCCCCATCAGCTGTCCACGAAGGGCGCCATTGGGATGCTCCGGGTTGTGCACATTGATGTAAAAATCGGACGGGTTCTCGAGAATGCGCTTAACGATGCCGCTTTCACCAGTAGGAAACTTGCCTTCTTCGCCTTCTGTCAGGCAGTCAGCTGCGTCTCCGTCTTCCGGGCCGGCGAGCATGGCAATCGGGGCGCCATTCTTACCCTTGGCAGCTTCATGGATATGGGCAGCCATGCCTTCACCTACCGGTACAGTCTGAATACCTTCCACCTGAACGATATAGCACAGCGTCTTGGGGTCACCATCGACGCCGAAAACGTGGCCATGGCCCTTGCCGTTGGGGTCGCCCTTGCTACCTACCATCTCCTTGGCGCTTAACTGGGTGGTCAGCACATGGTTAGTGTGACCCGCCATGGCCGCAGACGATACGCCCATGGCGGCACAGGTAAGAGTCGCTGCCATCAAGGTTTTTACGCTGGATGATTTCATCGGTGTTCTCCTTGGTTTTTGCTGTTTTTTTGCGGTAAGCCGCATAGGGTTATTCGCATGAAGTGGCAAATCAGATGCACCTCATGGTGAAAAAACAGCAATCTGGCCCGGAGAATACCTCGATGATCACCACATCAGGTCATCAGGAATCTCGTACCCGGCATAGGGGTCGTCTTCCCCAGCATCATCTTTGTGGCGATCATGGAGGACAACGACGGCATTTTCATCCCGCTCCTGAATTTTCCGTGCGACGCCTTCGGCGACAATCTCGTACTGGTCGTTGACGAACACAATGGCCAGGCGTCCGCGGGAGAGCTGGTCGACCATTTTGTCGTCCACGAAGATTTTCTTGATTTTCTTGTCGTGAACAAACTGGTAGGAGGTTTCTCCCCGGGAACGGTCGAGGCGGTTGGTATCCACCAATTGGCGAATCTGCGCCTGAATGGCTTTTTTCTCGGCTTCCTTCTGGCGTTCCAGGTTCAGCTGGCGGTCACGCTCGGCTTTCTCTTCCCGGGCCTTGCGGGCGCGAATTTCAGCCTCGCTGACTTGCACGGTTCCTTTGGGTTGCTGTTTCCGTTGCTTCTTCTTTTCGTTGCGAATGGCCTTGGCCTTTTTTTCATCGGCAAGTCCGGCCTTCAATAACTGGTCCTGAAGTGATGCCATCGACGACTCCGTAAATAGTTGCTGACTCTGATGCCTCGTCCTGGTGATGAATTAACCAGACGGGGCGCTCGCTGATAAGGTAGTATACGCGCACCGCAAACTCCGCCATAACCAGCATTATTCATTTCAGGATTTTCTATTTATGTCTTCCTTTAACCAGCTTGGCCTTTCCCAGGCCATGGTCTCCAATCTTGCACAGTTGGGATTCCAGCAACCCACGCCCATACAGGCCAGGGCGTTGCCTGCTGCCATCGCTGGGAAGGATGTTATTGCCATGGCGCAAACAGGCAGTGGTAAAACAGCGGCGTTTGGTATCGGGTTGATTGAGAAGCTCAGGACCCGGCAGTTTTCGGTCCAGGGGCTGGTTTTGTGTCCGACCCGGGAGCTCGCCGATCAGGTAGCCAAGGCCCTGCGGGAGCTGGCACGGGCAAAGACCAATGTGAAGGTGTTGACGCTGTGTGGGGGTGTTGCCATCGGGCCGCAGATTGGCTCCCTGAGTCATGGCGCCCATATCATTGTCGGCACACCAGGACGAATCCAGGATCATCTGCGCAAGGGCACACTGACCCTGAATAGGCTACAAACCCTGGTGCTGGATGAAGCTGATCGCATGCTGGATATGGGCTTTCAGGATGCGGTGGAAGATATCATCAGTCAGGCGCCATCGCAGCGTCAGACTCTGATGTTCTCGGCAACCTGGCCGGCCGCTATTCGCACGCTCAGTGAGCGTTACCAATCGAATCCTGTGGATATCCGGGTTGAAGGGCATATTGAAAAGCCCGACATTCGTGAAATCTTCTATGAGATTGCCTCCGGCCAGCAGGCGGATGCACTGGCGGCGCTGCTGTCGGATCTCCAGCCTGCCTCCTGTATTGCCTTCTGCACCACCAAGCAGCAGTGTGATGAATTGGCCGCGGCTCTGGGTGATCGTGGTTTCTCGGCTTTGCCCCTGCACGGAGATCTCGAGCAGAGGGATCGTGACAGCGTGCTGGTTCGCTTCGGGAACCAGAGTTGCTCGGTCCTGGTGGCAACGGATGTCGCTGCCCGTGGGTTGGACATCAAGGCGTTGCCGCTGGTGGTGAATGTCGAGCCGGCCAGAGATCCGGAGGTTCACACCCACCGCGTTGGCCGAACCGGCCGGGCAGGTGAGGCGGGTCTGGCAGTAACTCTGTGTACACCCTCCCAGGGCCATAAGATTTCCCGTCTGGAATCCCAGCGTGACGAGGAAGTGCGGTGGGGAGATACCGAAAAACTGTTAGCCAATCCTGACAGGCCAGTTGTGCCGACCATGCGTACGTTATGCATTTCTGGTGGCCGCAAGGACAAGGTCCGGCCGGGAGATGTATTGGGAGCGCTCACCGGAGAGGCAGGTATTCCGGGCAAAGCCGTTGGCAAGATTGATCTGTTTGACTTCCAGTGCTTTGTGGCAGTTGACCGTAGTGTCGCCGGAGAGGCGCTGAATAGGCTGGAGAATGGCAGGATAAAAGGCCGTAAAATGCGCGTCCGATATGCCTGAGTGGAGGTGGATTATAGCGGGCCTTATGTCTGTCATAATGGGTCTTGAGGCTCGGAAAGCGCGTATAGTAATTCGCATTCAGGTTGCCCGAAGCAATCTAAACCGGTAAATTACGCAGGATTTTGCCTCCCGATTTGTTTTCGTTGGGCCTACGACTTTGGTCCAACGCGGTTGTGCCGGGCAGATCGGGGAAATCACACAAACCAGAACAGGTAGCTATTCGATATGAATGACCTGATGTCACAAGCCGTAGATTTGATGATTGCAGGCATGGGATTCGTGTTTTCGTTCCTGATAGTGCTGGTTTTTGCCACGCTGCTCATGTCCAAACTCATTTCTCGGTTTGCGCCGCCAGAGCCGGCAACCCCGGCCAGAACGCCACGTGCCAAGCCCAAGGCGCCAACGTCGGTTGACCCTGACACCGCCGAGGCCATCAAGAAGGCGATTGCACAATTCCGGTCGCGCCACAAGAAGTGACCCGGTAAAAGATAGAACCTTTAAACAGAAGGCTGACACGATGACTGACACAAAGAAACCGCTGGGGATTACGGACGTTATCCTGCGTGACGCCCACCAGTCCCTGCTCGCCACCCGTATGCGGCTTGACGACATGCTGCCCATTGCCGAGAAACTCGACAAAGTCGGTTTCTGGTCTCTGGAATCCTGGGGTGGAGCTACCTTTGATTCCTGCATCCGTTACCTGGGCGAAGACCCCTGGGAGCGTATCCGCGAACTGAAAAAGGCCATGCCCAACACTCAGCAGCAGATGCTTCTGCGGGGCCAGAACCTTTTGGGTTACCGTCATTACGCGGATGATGTTGTGGACCGTTTCTGCGAGCGCGCTGCCGAGAATGGCGTCGACGTGTTCCGTATTTTTGATGCGATGAACGATCCCCGTAACCTGGATCGCGCCATCAAGGCCGTACGCAAGACCGGAAAGCACGCTCAGGGCACCATTGCCTACACAACCAGCCCGGTGCACACCATCGACATGTGGGTAGAGCTGGCAAAGGAAGTCGCCGATATGGGTGCGGACTCCATTGCCATCAAGGATATGGCGGGTATTCTCAAGCCTTATGTGGCTTTTGACCTGGTCAGCCGTCTGAAGAAAGAACTGGATATTCCGATTCACATGCAGTGCCACGCGACCACTGGCATGTCTACCGCCACCGCGATCAAAGCGGCGGAAGCCGGCATTGATAACGTGGATACTGCCATCTCTTCCATGAGCATGACCTATGGTCACTCGCCCACCGAGGCCGTGGTTGCCATCCTCGAAGGTACTGACCGCGACACCGGTCTTGACCTGAACCTGCTCGAAGAGATCGCCAGCTACTTCCGTCAGGTACGTAAGAAGTACGCGAAGTTTGAAGGCAGCCTCCGTGGTACCGATTCCCGCATCCTGATTGCCCAGGTACCGGGCGGTATGCTGACCAACATGGAAAACCAGCTGCGCGAGCAGAACGCAAGCGACAAGTTCGACCAGGTTCTGGACGAGATTCCCAAGGTCCGCGAAGACCTGGGCTTCATCCCGCTGGTAACTCCGACCTCACAGATCGTGGGTACCCAGGCGGTACTGAACGTTCTGACCGGTGAACGCTACAAGTCCATCTCCAAGGAAACCTCTGCGATCCTGAAGGGCGAGTACGGTGCAGCACCGGCGCCAATGAACAAGGAGCTGCAGGAGCGTGTTCTGGACGGGAAAGAGCCAGTGACCTGCCGTCCGGCGGATCTGCTTGAGCCGGAAATGGACAAGCTGACCGACGAACTCAAGAAGCTGGCTGATGAGAAAGGCATCAAACTGGCAGAGAACACCGTAGACGACGTTCTGACCTACGCTCTGTTCCCGCAGATTGGTCTCAAATTCCTGGAAAACCGCGACAACCCGGATGCATTTGAGCCGGTTCCGACCGCTGAAGATGCCGCACCTGCCAAGAAGGCTGAAGGCCCCGAGACTTACACCGTTGATGTGAACGGCAAGAAGTTCGTGGTGGCAGTATCCGAGGGTGGCGAAATCACCCAGATCCAGGGCGAGGGCGGTGCTGCTTCTGCACCGGCTGCATCCGCAGCTCCAGCACCTGCTGCTGGCGAAGGTGAGCCTGTGGTCGCACCTCTTGGCGGTAACATCTTCAAGGTTCTGGTTTCTCCGGGTGACACCGTAGAAGAAGGCGATGTGATGATCATCCTCGAAGCCATGAAGATGGAAACCGAGGTTCGCGCACCGAAGGCCGGTACCATCGGTGAAGTCTTCATCAAGGTCGGTGATGCCGTCTCCCCTGATGATGAAATGCTGACAATCGCATAAGGGCCAGCATTCCATGGATAAATTACTGACTCTCTGGACGGGTAGTGGCCTGTTCAATATCGAGATCGGCCAGGTGATCATGATCGCCGTTGGCCTTCTTCTTCTGTTCCTTGCGATTCGCAAGGGTTTTGAGCCATTGCTGCTGGTCCCCATCGGGTTTGGCGGTATTCTGGCGAACATTCCGGAGGCGGGGCTTGCCCTGACTGCGGCGGAAAATGCGATCCACTTCGCCCTGAAAGGCGGAAGCGCCGAGATTCTTGCAGCGCTGGCGGCGCCGCTGGACGTGGCTTACCAGGCCGGTCAGGCAATAACGCCTGAGCTGAAAGAAGCCTTCAAGGTAGCGGTGAAAGAGGCCAGCTATTCCGAAATGGCGATGGCAAACTCTATTGCCCAGGATTTCGGATACGGCAATGGCATGCTGTATAACTTCTACTCGGTAGTTATCGGCAGCACCATCGGGCCGCTGGTGATCTTCATGGGTGTTGGCGCGATGACGGACTTCGGTCCGCTGCTGGCTAACCCTAAGACAATGCTGCTGGGTGCTGCGGCCCAGTTCGGTATCTTCGGTACTGTATTGGGTGCGGCTCTGCTCGACTGGCTCGGTATTCTGGATTTCACCATTCTGGAAGCCGCTGCGATTGGTATTATCGGTGGTGCGGATGGTCCAACTTCCATCTACGTGTCCAGCGTGCTGGCTCCGCATCTGCTTGGTGCCATTGCGGTCTCCGCCTATGCTTATATGGCGATGGTTCCGATGATCCAGCCGCCGATCATGAAGGCGCTGACCAGTCAGAAAGAGCGGGCCATCAAGATGTCCCAGCTCCGCCCGGTGAGCAAGAGAGAGAAGATCACTTTCCCGTTGGTGGTTCTGATTGCGGTTGTTCTCTTCCTGCCAGACGCGGCTCCGCTGCTGGGTATGTTCTGCTTTGGTAACCTGATGCGTGAGTGTGGTGTGGTCGAGCGTCTGAGCGATACTGCCCAGAATGCACTGATTAACATCACCACCATTTTCCTGGGCCTGTCGGTTGGCTCCAAGCTGATGGCAGACAAGTTCCTGGATGGCCAGACGCTGGGTATCCTGGGCCTGGGTATTGTGGCCTTCGGTGTGGGTACTGCCTGCGGTGTTCTGATGGCGAAGCTTATGAATCGCTTCACCAAGGAGCCCATCAACCCGCTGATCGGTTCTGCCGGTGTATCTGCGGTGCCGATGGCAGCGCGGGTCTCCAACAAGGTAGGCCTTGAGGCCAACCCGCAGAACTTCCTGCTGATGCACGCCATGGGTCCGAACGTGGCCGGTGTTATCGGCTCTGCGGTTGCTGCCGGTGTGATGATCAAGCTGTTGAGCTGATCCTCTTATCGCAGTACCGAAAACCCCGCCTTTGTGCGGGGTTTTTTTGTTTTTAATGAAAATTCCTGGAATGAACGGGCAACGACTGAATCAGGTGGCTCAGATCGGAAAGCTTCCCCGCCATCACATGCACAATGTCTCCCTCTCTCTCCAGAATCCCCTTCACATGCAGTAACCGGGCAGTCAATAACGGCTTGCGCTGCCGCCGCGCGGTTTCCAGCCACACCACCACGTTCACATTGCCGGTCTCGTCTTCCAGGGTCACAAAGGTCACGCCGGAGGCGGAGCCGGGGCGCTGTCGGCCGGTGACGAGACCGGCGACCTGGACGGGGATGCCGGCTTTGGTGGTTCTGAGTTGCTCGGCGCTCAGACAGAACGTCAGGTGACCCTGTTCCCGCAGCAGGGCCAGCGGGTGGCGTTGCAGGGTCAGACCCTGGCTGGCGTAGTCGGCGAGGACGTTCTGGCCTTCCGTGGGCTCCGGTAGCTGGGTGCAGTATTCCGGTTGGTATTCAACCGAAGTTTCCTCGGCGAACAGTTCTGTAGGCTGTTCGTGGTCGAGCAGTTGCCAGTAAGCCTGATGCCGGTTGGCGGTGAATCCGGGCATGGCGTTGGCGCCGGCAAGCAGTTCCATATCCCGCTGATTCAGGGCGGCCAGATGGCGGAGTTCGCTGGCGGAGCGGTAGCCGGTTGCCGGGCGGTTCTGGTGGATGCGTTCGGCGCCGTTGGCGGATAGGCCCTGGATGATCCTCAGGCCCAGACGCAGGTGGCGTTCTTTGCTCTCCAGTGTGTGGTTCCATTGGCTGAAATTCACGTCCGGCGGAAGGACGGTAACGTCGTGCCGCCGGGCGTCCTGCACCAGTTGTGAGGGGGAATAGAATCCCATGGGCTGACTGTTGAGCAGGGCGCAGTAAAAGGCCGCGGGATAATGCCGTTTGATCCAGGCGGAGACGTACACCAGCAAGGCAAAGCTGGCGGCGTGGGATTCCGGGAAACCGTAGCCACCGAAGCCACAGATTTGCTGGTAGAGCCGTTCGGCGAAGTCGGCATCGTGGCCGCGTTCGAGCATACCGGTAATCAGTTTTTCCCGGAACGGGGTGAGGTCACCATGGGATTTCCAGGCGGCCATGGCCCGGCGCAGCTGGTCAGCTTCGCCGGCGGAGAAACCGGCCGCCACCATGGCCAGTTTGATGACCTGTTCCTGAAAGATAGGCACGCCAAGAGTACGTTCGAGAACGTTGCGTACGGCATCATTCGGGTAGTCCACTGGTTCCAGGCCGTGTTTACGGCGCAGGTACGGATGCACCATGTCGCCCTGGATGGGCCCGGGTCGTACGATGGCCACTTCGATCACCAGGTCGTAATAGGTCTCCGGTTTCAGGCGCGGCAGCATGTTGATCTGGGCCCGGGATTCCACCTGGAATACGCCGATGCTGTCACCTGTCTGGAGCATGGCGTAGGTGGCCCGGTCTTCCTGGGGGATGTCCTGCATGCGGAATGGCTGGCCCTTTTCCTCGCTGATTAACTCCAGGGCCTTGCGTATGGCAGAGAGCATACCGAGGGCCAGCACATCCACTTTCATCAGGCCCAGGCTTTCCAGGTCGTCCTTGTCCCACTGGATCACAGTGCGGTCGGCCATGGTGGCGTTTTCCACCGGTACCAGCTCGGCCAGCGGCCCGGCGCTGATGACAAAACCGCCCACATGCTGGGACAGGTGCCGTGGGAAGCCCAGCAGGGTGTTGACCAGGCTAAAGAACTGGTCTGCCACCTGCGGGTTACGGGTGATTTTCTTGTCCAGGATCTGCTGGCGCCAGTTGGTGGCCTGGTCTCGCCAGTCAATACCTTCCAGCAGTTGTTCTACCAGGGCGGGATCAAAGCCGAGGGCCTTACCGACGTCGCGAATGGCGCTGCGGGGCCGGTAACGGATCACCGTGGCGGCCAGGGCGGCCCGCTCGCGGCTGTAGCGCCGGTAGATATACTGGATGACTTCTTCCCGCCGTTCGTGCTCGAAATCCACATCAATATCCGGGGGCTCGTTCCGGTCTTTGGAAATAAACCGCTCGAACAGCAGTTCCACCCGGGCCGGGTTCACTTCGGTGATGCCCAGGCAATAACAGACCGCAGAGTTGGCCGCCGAACCCCGGCCCTGGCAGAGAATCCCCCGGCTGCGGGCAAAGGCCACGATGTCGTGGATGGTCAGGAAATAGTGCTCGTACTTCATCTCGGAGATCAGGCCCAGCTCCTTGCGGATCAGGCTCTGGACCTGCAGCGGCGTGCCTTCCGGATAACGCCGGCGCTCGCCCTCACTGGTCAGCCGCTTCAGGTAAGCGGCAGGGGTTTCGCCTTCCGGTACCAGATCCGGCGGGTATTCGTAGCGCAGGCTGCCGGGCTCGAAGGTGCACTCTCGGGCAATGGTCAGGGTTTCATTCAGCCAGGTTTGTGGAAACAGCCGTTGCAGCACGGGTAATGGGCGCAGGTATCGCTCCCCATTCTGGAACAGGCAGTGGCCGGCATTTTCCAGGTTGGTGTGATTGCGCAGGGCCGTGAGCACATCCTGCAGAGGCTGGCGCTCCCGGCTGTGCATGTGTACTTCACCAACGGCGGCAACCGGGATGCGTAACTGGTCAGCCAGCCAGTGTATCCGGGCAAGCCGCTGTTCCTCGCCGGATTCCAGGGTGCGGGCGGCGGCAATCCAGAGCCGCAGATCAAACAGGCGGCCCAGCCATTCGCCGCAGGCCAGGGCCTGATCGGACGCCGCCTCGGCCGGTGAGGGTGGCAGCCACAGGCACAGGCAGTCATCCAGCGTGTGAGTCTCAATGTCACGGCAGAACAGCTGGTACTGGCCTTTCTCGGCCCGGCGACGGCCGGTGGTGATCAACTGGCAGAGCTGGCCATAGCCCTTGCGGGTGCGGGCCAGCAGGATGAAGCGGGGAGTGGTGGCGCCGGGCAGCACATCGGACAGCTCAAACCAGCTGCCGGTAATCAATTGGACCGGGCTTGCTGCCAGTGCCGCCCAGGCCCGGGGGATACCGGCAACGGAACAGGCATCGGTGATGGCCAGGGCCGTGTAGCCAAGTTCGTGTGCCCGCTCGGCCAGCTCCTGAGGGTGAGAGGCCCCGGTCAGAAACGTGAAGTTGCTGAAGCAGAACAGTTCCGCGTACTGACGCTCGGACATCAGCCAAACCACCCATGCACAAACCAGCCCTCCCGGGCATCCCGGAAGACCCAGGCCAACTGGCCGCTGTTCAACTGGGCAATGTAGTAATCCCGGTGCACCCGCTGGCCATCCCACCAGCCACCACTGATGCGCTCCGGGCCAGCAAACCAGGCGACTGGCGCCTCGGTCAGCGGTTGCGGGCCTTTCAGCAGCCAGAGGGGGCGCCTTGGAAGTTCTGTCCCAGGCTTTAATGCTGTGCCGTTCTTGCGCAGAACTTCCGAAGCAGACCATGCCCGCTCGGGGCGATGATCGGCCTGGGGCGAGAGCTGTCTGAGCGCTTTTGCCCCGAGCCGGGCCTGCAAGCGGCTGATCAGTGTATGCCAGGCCTCGTTCAGATCCTGTGTTTCGCCCAGCAAATCCTGGCCGGAGGGCGCCTCCCGGGACAGGAAGCGCTTCACCGACAACGTCAGAGAAATCACCGGCGCCTGCAGCGAGTGCTGCTCCAGCCGCAGGCGAATCAGGTTGAGGAAATTGTCGGCCCGGTGCTCCGGTCCGGAAGTGCGGATGTGTAAACGTGTAGGTTCCGAGTGCCGGTGTTTCAGCACCAGCCGCAGGCTGTCGGTATCCTGCTGACGCCAGCAAAGATCCTCTTCCAGTTCCGTGAGCATTCGCTGGAGCGGAAACAGCAGCCCCTGGGTGTGCTCGATCTCCTGCACGAAATCCGCCTGTTGGCGGAAAGAGTGGGGCGGCTGCCAGGGTGTTCGCGGGTCTGGCCGGGTGCCCTGGATCTTCTGGATGTAAGCCAGCAGTTCGGGTGAGAGACGGCGGGCCAGTTCGCCGGGCGGCAAATCAAAAACCTCTCCCAGTGTGTTCAGTCCCAGCCGCTGTAGTCGGGTGCAGGCTTTCTCATCGAATTCCGCCGCAAGCAGGGGCATTTGGCTCAGGGCTCGCTGAATGTGGCCCTTGTCTGACGTGCATTCCCCCTTGCCTGCACGAGCAATCAGGCGGGCTGCCAGGGGCGTGTAGCCAATCCCGATCCAGGCATTCAGCTGACGTTCATTCAGCCCCTGTTCCACCGTTTGCCAAACGGCGGGCAACCCACCATACAGCTTCTGCAGGCTGCCGACCTCGGCCAGCATGCCATCGGGAGGAACCAGCACAATGTGGGCCGCGTAGCGGTAAAGCCAGCGGGCCTGGTCTTCCAGGATTCCGGCTTCCCGGGAGGCATCGGCCCGGACCATGCCCAGATCCGGCGCCAGGCTGATGGCGGTTTTCAGGCGCATACCAGTACGGATGCCCTGGGTCCTGGCCTCAGGGCAGGCCTGGATAACCCTTTGGCCAGAGCCTTCCACAATGACCAGAGCGCCCTGATCTTCACGGGAACGGCGAATGTGGTCCAGCAACAGGTGCGGGAAATGCAGATACAGCCACAGCATGACGAATGATTACCCGGTTGAACCCGACCAGGGGCCCCGGACGATCCGGGTGGTTTCACGGAATGACAGGTCGGCCCGCTGGGCCATGGCCAGTGAGCAGCGTTGCCCGGGCCAGCTGCCCCGGCGCTTCAGCACATTCACCTTGAGGGCCTGTTGCTCATCGGGTTCCAGCTCCAGACGCAGGGCAGCCGGAGAGTTCTGCTCGGCGTAACGCCGTTCCCGGAACAGTACGCACACATTGCTGCCGGCTTCAGCAGCCAGCTGCAGGCGCCGGACTTCCCGGGAGGCCAGTTTCCCGGGCCAGGCCACAACCAGCCCGGTCACCGGTGAGCGCAGGCAGTTTTCCAGTGTCCACAGAAAGTCGCCTTCGTCTTCGGTTTGGATCAGCACTACCTGGTCCAGATTGACACCTGCCCGGGCCAGGGCCGGTGCATAGGGCGTGTGCGGCGGATTCAGCCAGAACACGGTTCTACCCTCAGCACACACCCGTTGCATCAGTGGTAGCAGCAAATGCAGCTCCCCGATACCCGGTGCATCAAGAAGACATTCACTCAGGGCGCCCCGGGGCCAGCCCAGGCCACCAAGCTGGTTATCCAGCACCTGATACCCGGTTGGTTCCGCAGTCTGTGTGGTCTGTACGTGACGGTGCCCCTGCCAGACACGGGCATCCTGCATCAGCGTGTTCAGAAGCTCGCTCATGATGAAAACTCTCGAAATACTGTTTAAATATACAGTATTCCGAAAAGGCGGGGATTTCAATAGCGGGCTTGATAATGTAGAGCCCGGCACCCACGCTTGTAGTACCAGTCATTAATCAGGGAGGTTGAACCATGAGTTCACTGACCACGCAATCCTGCGAAGCCTGTCGTGCGGATGCCCCGAAAGCCACCGACGAAGAGAAGCAGAGCCTGCAGCGAGAAGTTCCGGAGTGGCAGCTTATTGAACTGGATGGCGAAGAGCAGCTGAAGCGGGTTTTCAAGTTCAGCAATTTTGCCAAGGCCCTGGCGTTTACTAACACGATCGGGGAACTGGCCGAAGCGGAGGGCCATCATCCTGCCATCCTGCTGGAATGGGGTAAGGTGACCGTACGCTGGTGGACCCACAAGATCGGTGGTCTGCACAGGAACGACTTCATCATGGCGGCGCGCACCGATGCCGCCTACGAGGGCTGATCAGCAACGTTCCGGTCCGTTGTGATCACAGGCCAGCGATATGGTGGATCATCCTCTGACGCATTTCCTCGTCGGGTAGAGCCCCCATGGCAGCACCCATATTGTCCGCCATGTGACGGGCCTTACTGGTTGCCGGTGTGGCCGTGGTGACTGCCGGGTGGGCGACGACGAACTTCAGGAAGAACTGACCCCAGGAATAAGCGTCGAATTCCGCCGCCCAGGTGGGCACATCTTTGCCCTTCACTTTGTCCCAGAGCCGGGTTCGGCCGAAAGGAGCGTAGACCAGTACGCCTATGCCTTTTTCCCTGGCCAGTGGCAGTATCCGCTGCTCCATCGTTAGGTTGTCGACGGCGTAATCGATGCCGATGAAGTCCAGGGGTTCCCGCGCCATGATGCTCTCCAGGCTTTCATACTGGCGGGGGAAGGTGGTGGTTACGCCGATATAACGCACCCGCTGTTCTTCCCGCATCTCCTTGAGAATGCCGAGTTGCGTGGGTACGTCCCCGAGGTTATGGACCTGTATCAGGTCGATGACCGGTGTACCGATGCGCCGGAAGGAAGTTTCGATCTGCTCTCTCGCAGTGTCGGGATTGGCCTTGCCGCCACCCCATCCGGCAACGTTCACCTTGGTGGCCCAGAACAGGTCATCGGTGATGTTCAGTTCCTCGGCGATTTGCCCGGCCACTGCTTCCGAAGCGCCATAGCTCGGGGCAGTGTCGAAGACGTTGCCGCCTTTCTCGACCAGTGTTTTCAGAACGTTCCGTAAGGCATTCCGGTCGTCACTGCGGGACACACTGGCGAAAGTGGCGGAGCTGCCCAGCCCCACCACTGGCAGGCGTTCGCCGGAGGACGGGATGGCACGGGTGATCAGTTCCAGTTGTTTGTCCTCGGCCCAGAGCATGCCGGGATTCAGGGCCAGTGTAGCGCCGGCGGCGAGGGTGAGTTTCAGGTAGTCTCTGCGGGAAATCATGGTGATGTCCTCTTTTCGGTGGCGTCCTCCGATTCCAGAGCGGTCGCGATGGACTGTTGCGTCCTGCCCAACCACAGCCCCAGTAGGGCCCACATCAATGCCAGGGGAACCGCGACGCTGGCCACGGCGGCCAGCCCCATACCCAGGCGCCCGAGCAGGCCTTCTACCTGCGCGCCCACCACATCACCACCACGATAGACGAAGGTATCAATAAAGGCCTTGGCTTTGTATTTGTCCTCCCGGCTTGCCACGGTATACAGGGTTTCCCGGGCCGGGCGCATAATGGCGCGCTGTACCGCACGGAAGGAAGCTTCCAGGGTAATCAGCGCCGCCAGGGAGCCGACCATGGCCAGGCCGATAAAGCCCAACACTGTAGTTAAAGGTAGCAGAGCCAGGGTGATGTGTACGCCGAGCCGTTTCATCAGGTGGCCGGCTACCAGTGCCTGCATGATGAGCGTGGCCGCCTGGGTGATCAGATCGATTCTGGCAAACAGGGTGGTTCTCTGGTCGGTGCTTTCACCGAGTTCGGCCACCATCTGCAACCGCGTGAAATAAATGAACGTAACCACGATCGCCAGGATGATGACGTAGGTGGCTATGCCCGACAGGTAACGGGAACGAAACACTGCCCGAAAGCCTTCCCAGGCTTTACCACCGATCAGTTCGCGCTCGTCGATGGCTGGCCGGGTATCGTGTGTGCGACCGATCCGGTCCGGCTGTACGTGGGTAACAGCCCAGCAGGCAGCCAGCGCCAGAGCCAGAAACCCGGTGCTGACAAGAAGCAGGGCCGGGGTCCCCAGGGGCTCAGCCAGCACGGACGTCAGCCAGGGCCCGAAAATGGCCCCGCAGGTACCGCCCACGGCGATGACACCGAAAAAGCGTTTGCCCTGATCGAGGGTGAAGCGATCCGCCATCACCGCCCAGAACACCATGGTGATGAACAGATTGAACACGCTGAACCAGACATAGAAAATCTGCCCGGTGGTGACGCCGATGACGTTGGGGGCCCGCGTCATGACCAGATAAAACGCCACCAGGCTTAACCCGAAAAACACGTAGGTCGTGGTGATGAAGGTCAGGCGGCGCAGGCGGCTGACCAGCAGCCCGAACACCGGATTGATCATCAGGGTAATGACCGCGGTGCCGATAAACAGCCAGCGTACGGTTTCAATGCCACCCTGGATACCAAGGGCCTCCCGCGCGGGGCGCAGAACCATCAGCGCGGTGAGTACACAGAAAAAGAAAAACACCGCGAGCATGACCGGGAGGATTTCCTCGCGGTTGATGTTGAGCAGCTTGGCGAACGGGTTGCTCATAAACACGCAACGGGCTGGTTTGGTGACAGGCGTGGCTTTAAATTTAGACCATCGGGGGCGTTTGGGTTAGCCTTGCATCCCCGTACACAGATGAACTCAGGCGGATACTGCATGCCCGTTACCCCGTTTCAGGCTCTGGCCTGCCCGTTGGATGGCGACCCGCTGACCCGGACTGACACGGCCTGGCGCTGCCCGTCAGGTCACAACTTTGATATCGCCCGTCAGGGCTACACGCACCTGTTACCGGTGCAGAACAAGCGCTCCCGCAACCCTGGCGACAGCAAGGAGATGGTAGCGGCACGCCGCAACCTCCTGAATGGTGACTTCTATCAACCCATCGCCGCTGCGGTGAATCGTGCGGTGTTGGCGGAAGCTCCTGGTGAAGGCTCCATCAGCTGCCTGGATGCTGGTTGCGGGGAAGGGTATTACCTGAGGCAGCTGGCGGCTGCGGCCGGAGAACGATACTCCCTTGAACTGCTGGGCGTGGATATTTCCAAGTGGGCGGTGCTGGCGGCCGCGAAACAGGACAAACGACCGGCATGGGTGGTGGGCACCAACGCCAGATTGCCGGTGTTATCTGATTCCGTGGACCGGGTGCTATGCTTGTTCGGGTTTCCGGTGTATTCCGAGTTTTCCCGGGTTCTGAAACCGGGTGGTCAGCTGATCCAGGTGGATGCGGGGTCGGAGCACCTGCTGGAGCTGCGGGAGATTATTTATCCTGCATTGAAGCCAGAAAAGAACGTGGCCGCCAAAGCCCCGGAGGGCTTCATTGCCCTGAATACCACAACAGAGCGATTTACCCTGGCGCTCAACAGCCAGGACCGGATCGCCGATTTGCTGGCAATGACGCCGCATCTGTACCGGGCGAGTGCAGAGGGACTTGAGCGTGCCGCCGCGCTGGACTCCCTGACGGTAACCGTGGATATACGCATTACCTGTTACGGGCACGCACCCGAGAACCCGCTTCTGGACGGAAAGGAAAGCACCTGATGTCAGACCTGAAAGACCCGCGAGTGTTGTTTGCCGCCGAACGTACCCTGCTGGCATGGAATCGGACCAGTTTGTCCTTTATCGCCTTCGGGTTCCTGATCGAGCGGGCTGGTTTGTTGTTACACGCCCTGGCTCCGGACGTCGTGGGGGCCATTAACTCGGTGCTGACGTTCTGGATCGGCATACTGTTTATTTTGCTGGGAGCGTTCGCGGCGATCTGGTCGTCACGCCAGTTCCGGGCGCTGTTGCGCACCCTGACCCCTGCGGAGTTCCCGGAAGGCTATGGATTCCGCTGGGGGCTGACAGTCAATATGATCGTGGCATTCCTCGGTACGATACTCGTGGTTTCCCTGTTCGTGGGTCGTATGTGATAGGGCCGGGCTGCCAGCCTGGTCGTCTGATCCCGAAAATCCGCGTCTGAATGGCACCGGATCATCTATAGTTTCCTCATGACAGTGTATCAATCGGTCTGGCACCAAGGCATCTCGCTTTACCGTTGAAACCATCAGGAGGATGTAATGCCGTTACCCGCACCTTTGACCGGAGAGCAGGTCTACTACCGTTGTCCGCCGGAAAAGCTGGATTTCATTACCACGGAGGATCTTGAAGACCTGGAGCAGCCCTGCGGACAGGATCGGGTTCTGAGGGCGCTGGAGTTCGGTGCCAATATGCAGGCCGATGGCTTCAACCTCTTTGTTCTCGGGCCTTCAGGGGCGGAAAAGCACGAACTGGTGCAGCGTTTTCTCTCGCAACAGGCGGCCCGGCAGCCGGTACCCCCCGACTGGTGCCATGTTTTCAACTTCCGGTATTCGGACCGACCGAATGTCATTCAGCTATCGGCAGGGGAGGGGCAGCAGTTCAAGGGGGACATGAGCGACCTGGCCGAGGAACTGCGCACCGCCATTCCGGCAGCCTTTGAGAGCGAGGAATATCAGGCCCGGCTCCAGGAACTTCAGGAAGAAATGGCCAGGCGCCAGCACCAGGGCCTGTCTGGCATTCAGGAGGAGGCGAACGCCAACAACATCGCGATGATCACCACCCCGGCGGGTTTTACCTTTGCGCCGATGCGTAAGGGTGAGGTGATTGACCCGGAAGAGTACAAGACCTTATCTGACGAAGAGAAACAACTGATTGAAGCCAAGGTCGAGGAATTACAGAAAAAACTCCAGCAGACCATCCAGCAGATTCCCAGATTGCGCAAGGAAGTGCGGCAACGAGTCCATGCCCTGAACGAAGAAATGGTTCAGCTGACGCTGGGCGGACCCATTGGCGAACTGCGGGAGAAATGGTCGCATCTTCCTACGGTTGTCGATTACCTGGATGCGGTTCGTGAAGACGTGGTTGAGCATGCCGAAGCGTTCCAGGACAGCGATGAAGGCCCTCCGGTCGGCCTGCTGGCCCGCTACAAGGTCAATCTACTGATAGACAACGCCGATACCGTGGGAGCGCCCGTTATCTATGAGGACCTTCCCAATCACCAGCACCTGACCGGCCAGATTGAACACCGGGCTCGCCAGGGCAACCTCTACACCGATTTTACTCTGATCCGCGGTGGCTCCATGCATCGCGCCAACGGCGGGTATCTGATCCTGGACGCCCGGCGTGTACTTACCCAGCCAATGGCGTGGGAGAGCCTCAAGCGGATTCTGTTCTCGGGTGAAATCCGTATTGAGTCGCTGGAACGGCTTTATGGCCTGGTTAGTACCGTCAGCCAGCAGCCCGAGCCGATACCGGTTTCGGTCAAGGTGGTGCTGCTCGGGGATCGGATGCTGTATTACCTGCTCTCCCATTACGACCCCGATTTTCTGGATCTGTTCAAGGTAGAAGCGGATTTCGAGGACGACCTCGATCGCAGCGACGACTGTTACGAACTCTACTCCCGGATGATCGCCACCATGGCCCGCGCGCTGAAAATGCGGCCTCTGGAGCGTGATGCGGTGGCCCGGCTGATTGAGCACGCCAGTCGTCTGGCCGCGGATCAACGCAAGTTGACCGCCCACGATCGCGTGCTTCGGGACATTCTGAGCGAGGCGGACCACTGGGCCGGCCAGTCTGGTGCAGATACGGTCGAAGCCAGTCACATTCAGCAGGCCATCGATGAGCGGGAATACCGGGCCAGCCGGGTTCGCGAGCGAAGCCGGGAGCAAATAACCCGGGGTGTGGTGATGATCGCTACGGAAGGTGAGGAGGTGGCGCAGATCAATGGCTTGTCGGTGCTCAGACTGGGTGCCTCCATGTTCGGGCAGCCCACGCGGATTACCGCGACGGCTCGCCCGGGCAAGGGCCAGGTTGCGGATATCGAGCGGGAAGCCAAACTCGGTGGTCCCATTCACAGCAAGGCAGTGATGATTCTTTCGCGGTTTCTGGCAAGCCGTTATGCGGGTGAAGGGGAGTTGTCCCTGTCGGCAAGTCTGGCCTTTGAACAATCCTATGGTGGGGTAGAGGGGGATTCCGCGTCGGTGGCTGAAACCTGTGTGCTGCTTTCGGCCATTGCCCGGATTCCCCTGAAACAGTCCTTTGCGGTCACCGGATCCATGAACCAGCACGGTGAAATTCAGGCCGTTGGCGGGGTTAATGAGAAGATAGAAGGGTTCTTTGACGTCTGCCGGGAAGCGGGCGAGATCCGGGGGCAGGGCGTTTTACTGCCAGCCAGTAATGTTGAACACCTGATGCTCAGAGCCGATGTGCGGCAGGCGATCGCCGAGGACCGGTTCCGGATTTACCCGATTTCCGACATCAACCAGGCCATTGAACTTTTAACCGGCCTGGAAGCCGGTGAGCCGGACAGTAACGGGGAATATCCGGAGCATAGCTTCAACCGGCAGGTGGCCGAGCGGCTGACGAGGTTCGCTGAAGTCAGCAAAAAACAGGATGAAAACGGAGGCAGTAATAACGGCGGGGGCAGGAGCAGTGACTGACTTAGCGGATGATCAGAGCGGCCACGGCATGTTAACAGGGCGGGTACTGGTTCTTCTGGATGGATCCAGGATGGGCTATGCCGCTCTTGATGCGGCGGCAGACATTGCGGCACGCACCGGAGCCGATGTGCTGGGGATTTTTGTTGAAGAACTGAATCTGCTGCGCAGTGCCGGCTATGGTTTTTCCCGGGAAGTCGGGGCCGCATCAGGTATCAGTCGGCCTTTGGATTCAGCCATGCTCGAACGACGCATGCGACGTCTGGCGCAGGAAGTCGAGGAGGCATTGGCTCGCAAGGTTAGCAGCCGTGGTGGGCGTCACGAGCTGAGTGTCGCCCGAGGTCGGGTTGTTGATGAGGTGCTGGCGTTGGCGGGCCCGCAGGATCTGCTCGTACTTGGTCGAGTCGGCTGGTCACTGGTGCCTGGATCCCGTCTTGGTTCCACGGCCCGCGGGTTGATTCGCAAGTCGTCCTCCAGGGTGTTGTTATGGTCTGAAGGAATGGTCTCGCCCCGTAACCGGATCATTGTATTTCTGAATGACCATGCGGATGCCAATCACCGGGCTCTTCAGGCGGCCACAGAAGCCTCTCGTTATCATCAGTTGCCAGTTACCGTGTTGTTACGGTCTGAGAACGATATATCGGCAGACCAACTTGAGGCGATCAGGCAAGACCTGGACGTCCTGGGAGCGGGCACTCGTGTGCGTGTGTTACCTGCCACGGATCCGGACACGGTCGCGAGGGTGTTGCGAGAGGAGCGGGCCGCGCAGCTTGTGGTCAGCCGGGAATGTTCGCTGTTCACTGAACCGGGGGCTGACCAGTTGCTGATTGCCCTAAGCCTGCCCGTGACAGTTACACCCTGATATTTGGCGTTCGGGGCGGCTCAGGCAATGTTACGGGCGTCTTCCTTGCGCAGAATTTCCTCGATCTCCTCGGCTGACAGGGTTTCCTTTTTCAGTACCGCTCTGGTCAGGGCTTCAAGCTGGTCACGGTGTTCGCTGAGGAAGTCGTGGGTGGCTTTTTCCAGGGCCATCAGCTGTGCCTGGATTTCCGTGTCGATCAGCTCGGCCATCTTTTCGCTGAACTCCCTTGGCAGGCCCATTTCCCGACCAAGGAACACGTGTTCTTCGCCGATGCTCAGGCCCAGGGGGCCGATTTTTTCACTCATGCCCCACTGACCGATCATCCGGCGAACCAGGGTGGTGGCTTCCTTCAGGTCGTTCTGGGCGCCGGTACTCACTTCGCCGTAAATAAGTTTTTCGGAACACCGCCCACCAAGCATCACCTTGATGCGGTCCTTCAGGTAGCTTTCCGTGTAGGTGTAATGGTCTTCCCGCGGAGTTTGCTCAGTGACACCCATGGCCATGCCGTGGGGAATGATAGTCACCTTGGTCAGCGGGTCCGCATTCGGCATGTAATAGGCCATGATGGCGTGGCCGCATTCGTGATACGCCACGGCTTCCCGTTCCTGCGGAGTAAGATGGGCGTCCCGTTCTTCGCCCAGAATAATCCGGTCCCGGGCCAGTTCAAAACAGTGCTCATTTACCTCATGGAGATTCTCCCGGGCTGCCGTCAACGCTGCTTCATTCACCAGGTTTTTCAGGTCCGCGCCAGAAAATCCGATGGTCCGGGCCGCCAGTTGTTCAAGGTTCACATCCTCTGCCAGGGGTACCTTGCGGACATGGACCTGAAGGATGGCCGTGCGGGCTTCCTTGTGGGGGCGGTCCAGGGTTATTTTGCGGTCGAATCGTCCCGGACGGAGCAGGGCGCTGTCCAGTACGTCCGGCCGGTTGGTGGCGGCCAGCACCAGGACATTCTCGTGGGCCTCGAAGCCGTCCATCTCGGTGAGGATCTGGTTCAGCGTCTGTTCCCGTTCGTCGTGGCCCCCGCCGAGGCCGGCGCCCCGGGAGCGACCAATGGCGTCCAGTTCGTCGATGAAGATCAGTGCCGGCGCTTCCTTGCGTGCCTCCTGGAACATATCCCGCACCCGGGCCGCACCTACGCCTACAAACATCTCAATAAATTCCGACGCGCTGATGCTGTAGAAGGGCACCTCCGCTTCACCGGCAATAGCCCGCGCCAGTAGGGTCTTGCCGGTTCCCGGCGGACCAACCAGCAAGACCCCTTTGGGCATTACGGCCCCGAGAGCCCGGTACTTCTCGGGAGATTTGAGGAAATCGATGATCTCGGCGATTTCCCGCTTGGCGGATTCGATCCCGGCGACATCGTCCAGTGTGGCCGTGGAGGTTTCCTTGCGGGCCCTTCGGGCTTTCGAGCGGCTGAAATCAAAGGGGCCGCCGCCCTGGGTCATCTTTTTCTGCGCCGCACCCCAGAACCAGAACATCAACGCCAGTAGCAGGAGCCAGGGCAGGAAACCACGGATCATCTCCTGCCACCAGGGTAGCCCCGAGGGTGTCGCCTTGATGGTCACTTCGTGTTCTTCCAGCAGAGTCAGCAGTGACGGATCTTCCATCGGCGGACGTATGGTGTGGAATCCCGGGCTGCTGAGCCGGGCGGGGCTCTCCGAGCTGAAGGACGCAGCACCGCTGTCTGTGAACAGGCCGGTAATCGATTCTTCCTTGAGCGTGACCTCTGCGACCTGATCGTTCGCCACCGCTGTCTTGAAGTCGGAGTAGGCCAGTTCCTGAAGCCGGGGCTGCCCGCTGTCCTGCAGCCAGAGCATCATCAGGAAGATGGCGGCGCTGAGCCACAGGAACGAGTAGCGGTTGGGAAGAGCCGGTTGCGGATTGTTCTCCGGCTTTTGCTGGTTTCCTGGCCCGTTGGGTGCTGTCATCTGGGTCTCCGGTCGCCCTCCATGATCTTCGCCACGAAGACGGATTTACCGTACGTCTCGAATGACCACTTCATGGTCTCCGAGAGTACCTTCATAACCTCATCATAGTCGCCAAAAATTTCCGTGCTCATACGTCCCGAGTGGACTTCCAGACCGGTTTGCTCCAACCGTGTGATGAGATCCCATATTGGCTGTTTGTAGTCGTCTTTCAGGGGATAACAGCTCAGTTGTACAGAAAGATACATAGTGCCTCCTGTGAAGTCAGTGACTCTGGTCAATGACTGTCATCAATAACCCATGGCCGACTCTCTGGCAACCTTGTGTCACCGAGCCTTTAACCTACCGTACAAGGCCAATCGTGATAGTCTGAGTATAAAATATCTCAATAAAATAAGGCACGACTGATGCGAAAGAACATTCTGATTACCGGTGCCAGCACCGGTCTCGGTGAAGGTATGGCGAGGGAATGGGCGGCCAAGGGCTGTAATCTGGCACTGTGTGCGCGGCGAGCCGATAAACTGGAAGCTCTGCAGCGGGAATTGCAGCAAGCTTACCCGAACATTCGGGTGCTGGTCCGGGGCCTGGATGTGTGTGACTACGATCAGGTCTTTGAGGTGTTCCGGGGCTTCAGGGATGAGTTGGGCAGTCTGGACCGGGTGGTTGTGAATGCGGGTGTCGGCAGTTCCCAACCGATTGGCCGAGGACACTTTGCCGCCAACCGTCACACCGCAGAAACCAACTTTATTGCAGCCATTGCCCAGAGCGAGGCGGCCATGGAGATTTTCAGGGAACAGAACAGTGGCCATCTGGTGCTGATGTCTTCGGTAAGTGGGATTCGTGGTTTCCGCGGCCCCCTTAACGTTTATGCCGCTACCAAAGCTGCTGTGGCCTCGCTGGCGGAGGGGCTGCAACTGGATACCCATAACAAACCCATCAACGTCAGCAACGTTCTGCCCGGCTACATTCTGACGGACATCAATCGCGATACCAAAAATGCGCCTTTCCGGGTCGACTTAGAGACTGGAGTCAAAGCTCTGGTCAAGGCCATCGAATCCGAGAAGCGCCGCGCCTATGTGCCCTGGTGGCCCTGGACGCCTCTGAGTTACGTGTTAAAGGCCTTGCCCTTCGGGCTATTTGCAAGGGCCATGTGATGGGGGGTTGAAGCAGATCCTTAAGCACGGTCAAGAGCTGACATTAAATGAGCGATAAAGATCATTGGGATCAGGTCTACTCGATCAATCCCACTGAAAAACTGGGTTGGTATGAGCCCCATTTACAGATCTCGTTAGATTGGATCAAGGGGCTTGGTCTGCCCTCCGACGCTCCGATCATCGACGTCGGTGGGGGAGCGTCTACATTGGTCGACGACCTGTTGGATGCAGGTTATCGTTTGGTCTCAGTGCTTGATCTATCAGACCATGCCCTGACCTCCGTTAAAACACGATTGGGCAAAAGGGCAGGGCTGGTCACGTGGTTAACCGGCGATATCACCGCGATCGATATGCCAATGCATTATTATGAATTGTGGCACGATCGAGCTGTGTTTCACTTTCTAACCCGGCCTGAGCAGCAGCAGACGTATCGTGACAACCTCCTAAAAGCGCTAAATCCGGGTGGGCATGTGATTATCGGTACCTTTGCGCCAGAGGCTCCGCCCAAATGCAGTGGTCTCCCGGTGCGAAGATACAGTCCGGAACAGTTAGAAAGCACTTTCGGCCGGGAGTTTGAATTGCAACGTCACCACAAGACGCTGCATATAACGCCGAGTGGGGTAGAGCAAATGTATCTGTATTGCCATTTCCGCAAAAAAATCCTGAGCCGTTGTCGCAGGGACGTTGAAGGGGGATCTGGTTGATTTCCGCCTGTTGGTTGCGCGGATAAGTCCATAAAACCTCCCGGTTCAGTAGCCCATGGCTGACGATGTACTGCGGCGCGGGTCTGCGCCGCCATGCAGCATGCCTTCGTTGTCGATCAGTATGCTCTGGATCGCGCCCATGGCCGAACCATGGTTTACTTTGTGCCCCCGATCTTCCAGCAGGCGGATTGTGTCCGGGCTGATGCCCTGCTCAACCCGGATCTCGTCCGGCAGCCACTGATGGTGCATGCGTGGCGCACTCACGGCGGTCTGGATGTTCATGCCGTGATCAATCACATTCAGGATGACCTGCAAGGTGGTGGTAATGATCCGCGAGCCACCCGGGCTGCCCGTTACCAGCACATTCTGGCCATCTTTTCTGACAATGGTCGGTGACATCGAGCTGAGCATCCTCTTGCCGGGCTCCACCTTGTTGGCTTCACCACCGATCAGCCCGTAGGCGTTGGGGACGCCAGGTTTGGCACTGAAGTCATCCATCTCATTATTAAGCAGAAAGCCGGCGCCCTTTACGGTGATGCCGGAGCCGTAACTGAAATTGATGGTGTAGGTGTTGGACACCGCGTTGCCCCATTTGTCCACCACGGAGAAGTGGGTGGTCTCCGGGCTTTCCCAGGCCGCCGGCTGGCCGGGATTGATGTCGCTGGCGGGGCGTGCCTTGTCGGGATCGATGCTCTTGCGGAGTTCTTCGGCGTAACCTTTGCTGGTCAGGCCCGTCAGCGGTACGTCTACATAATCGGTGTCACCGAGGTATTTCGAGCGGTCGGCATAGGCGAGCTTCATGGCCTCGGCCATATGGTGGATCGCATCAGCGGAGTTGTGGCCGAATTCCGCCATGGGGAAGCCTTTCAGTATGTTGAGGATCTGAACAATGTGGGTACCGCCGGAGGAGGGGGGCGACATGGAGTAAATGTCGTATCCGCGATACGTGCCATGAACCGGAGTGCGGATTGCGGGGCGGTAATTTCTCAAATCCTCCCGGGTAATCAGGCCGCCATGCCGGGCCATTTCTTCGGCGATGAGTGTGGCGGTTTCGCCCTCATAAAAGCCTTTCACGCCGTTATTCGCAATCCGCTGTAAGGTGTCGGCCAGCTCAGGCTGACGAAAGCGTTCGCCGGGCTGCCAGGCGCTGCCGTCCTCTTTATAGAAAGCATTTCGGCTGGCGGGCCAACGCTGTAGCCTTTCCCGGGCCTGCTCCAGACCCTCCGTAAAGCGCCGGGGTACAATAAAGCCTTCCCGGGCCAGCTTGATAGCAGGTGCCAAAGCCTGTTGCAGCGAGAGGGTGCCGTGCCGCTCCAGGGCCAAAGCCAGGCCCGCCACGGTTCCCGGTACGCCGGCAGCCAGGTGGGTGAAGCGGCTGCGATCACGGACGACATTGCCGGATTCATCCTGAAACATGGTCTCTGAGGCGTCGGCGGGCGCTTTTTCACGGTAATCAATGGCTTCTGGTTCCGAGCCATCCCCTTTGGCAATCAGCATAAAACCACCGCCACCAATATTGCCGGATCGGGGCTGGGTCACCGCCAAGGCAAAGCCTGCCGTCACAGCTGCATCCACGGCATTGCCGCCATTTTCCAGGACCTCAAGGGCCACCTCCGTGGCAAGCGTGTGGCTGGTCGCTACCATGCCCTCTTTTGCAGAGACCGGGTGAAACCGTTCGCCCTCAAGAATGGCTTGCCCATGCGCGGGCCCGATGGCCACAAGAAACGTCAGCGCCGCCACAACTGAAAGGCGGCCTGAGCACCTCCTGGCGGGGTTTTTGTTTGTGCGGTGGTAGAGGCCTCTGTCCATATCTCCATTCCTCGTTTCTGGCGTTCAGATAGGCTATGATAGCCGGTCATTTTAATAGGTGCGTGCCGTTAATGTTGGTGGTGATTCCCCGACGCACCTGCTTTCCCGGATTTCAGTTAAGGAAAGGTTTTCATGGAGCATACCTATCGTCTTGTGATTTCCTGCCCGGATCGGGTGGGAATTGTCGCCAAGGTGAGTAACTTTCTATCCACCTACAATGGCTGGATTACCGAGGCGAGCCACCATTCCGATACACAGACCGGCTGGTTTTTCATGCGCCATGAGATCAAGGCCAGCTCGATTCCCTTCGGTCTGGACCAGTTTCGGACGGCCTTTGAGCCGATTGCCCGCGAGTTTGGCATGAACTGGCACATTGCGGATTCGGCCCAGCCCAAGAAGGTCGTCCTGATGTGCAGCAAGGAATCCCACTGCGTGGCGGACCTGCTGCATCGCTGGCACAGCCGTGAGATCAACGCCGAAATCGTTGCAGTGATCTCCAACCATGAGGACCTGCGCCGCATGGTCGAATGGCATGAGATACCCTATCACTATATCCCGGTTTCCCGGGACAACCGGGACGAGGCCTTTGGTGAAATCGAGGGCCTGATCGAGGGTTATAATACGGATGTGGTGGTGCTTGCCCGCTACATGCAGATCCTGCCAGCGAGCCTGTGTGAAAAGTTCGCCGGCAAGGTGATCAATATTCACCACAGCTTCCTGCCGTCTTTCGCCGGTGCGCGGCCGTATCACCAGGCCTACAGCCGTGGGGTAAAGCTCATCGGTGCAACCTGCCACTATGTGACTCAGGACCTGGACGAAGGTCCGATCATTGAGCAGGACGTGATCCGCATCAGCCATAGCGACTCCATTGAAGACATGGTCCGTCTCGGCAAGGACGTGGAAAAGAACGTTCTGGCCCGTGGCCTGCGGTCTCATATCGAGGATCGGGTCATCACCTACGAAAACAAGACGGTGGTTTTTAATTAACGCAGGGTCGCTGTATGCCCCCGTAAAGGGCTGACTGTGTTAGTATTGGCCGCTTGTTAAAGAATAACTATGGGGCGTAGAAAAAGCCCTGAAACGACTTCCAGCAAACGCAAAGGAACCTTTCTCGATGGGTGAGTTAGCCAAAGAGATCCTGCCGGTAAATATTGAAGATGAGTTGAAGCAGTCCTACCTCGATTACGCCATGAGCGTCATCGTCGGGCGGGCCCTTCCGGATGTCCGTGACGGCCTCAAGCCGGTTCACCGTCGTGTTCTGTTCGCCATGTCCGAGCTGGGCAATGACTGGAACAAGGCCTACAAGAAATCCGCCCGTGTGGTCGGTGATGTCATCGGTAAATACCACCCCCACGGTGACTCGGCGGTTTACGACACCATCGTTCGTATGGCCCAGCCATTCTCCCTGCGGTACCCGCTGGTCGATGGTCAGGGTAACTTCGGTTCCATCGACGGCGATAACGCCGCCGCCATGCGTTACACCGAGATCCGTATGGAGAAGGTCGCGCACTCGCTGCTGGCGGACCTGGACAAGGAAACCGTGGATTTCGTCGACAATTACGACGGCACCGAGCGGATTCCCGATGTGCTGCCCACCCGGGTGCCGAACCTGCTGGTGAACGGTTCCTCCGGTATTGCCGTGGGTATGGCCACCAATATTCCGCCTCACAACCTGACCGAGGTGGTCAGCGGGTGTCTGGCGCTGATTGATAATCCGGATCTGACCGTGGATGAGCTCATGGAGTTCATTCCTGGCCCCGATTTCCCGACCCAGGGCATTATTAATGGTCGTGCCGGTATAGTTGAGGCGTATCGCACCGGCCGTGGTCGTATCTATATTCGTGCCCGCCACGAAATCGAGCACGACAAGAAGACCAATCGCGATGCCATCATCATTACCGAGCTGCCGTACCAGCTGAACAAGGCGCGTCTGATCGAGAAGATCGCCGAGCTGGTCAAGGAAAAGCGTCTGGAAGGCATTACCGAGCTGCGGGACGAGTCCAACAAGGAAGGCATCCGGGTTGTGATCGAGCTGCGCCGTGGTGAAAACCCGGAAGTGGTCGTCAACAACCTGTTCGCCCATACCCAGTTGCAGACCGTGTTTGGTATCAACATGGTGGCGCTGATCAACGGCGAGCCGAAGATTCTCAACCTGAAGGAAATGCTCGACGCGTTCGTGCGTCACCGTCGTGAAGTGGTGACCCGCCGGACCATCTACGAGCTGCGCAAGGCCCGGGAACGTGGCCATATCCTGGAAGGCCTGACCGTTGCCCTGGCCAACATCGATGAGATGATTGAGCTGATCAAGTCTTCTCCGACGTCGGTCGAAGCGAAAGAGAAGCTGATGGCCAAGGGCTGGGCGCCAGGTGACGTACTGGCGATGCTGGAGCGTGCCGGTGAAGACGCCTGCCGTCCCGATGACCTGCCGGAAATCTACGGTCTGCGCGATGGGCTGTACCATATGTCGCCGGAGCAGACCCAGGCGATCCTGGATATGCGTCTGCACCGCCTGACCGGTCTGGAAACCGAAAAGCTCCAGAACGAATACAAGGACATCCTTGAGAAAATTGCCGGCCTGCTGGAAATCCTGGCGGATCCGGATCGTCTCATGCAGGTAATCCGCGAAGAACTGGAAGCGGTGGTATCCGAGTTCGGTGACGAGCGCCGTACCGAAATCACCAGCTCCCAGCGTGACCTGACCATCGCTGATCTGATCGATGAAGAAGACCTGGTAGTCACCATTTCCCACGGTGGTTATGCCAAGACCCAGGCGGTCGAAGACTATCAGGCCCAGCGCCGTGGTGGCCGGGGCAAGGCGGCAACGTCCATGAAGGACGAGGATTTCGTCGAGAAACTGCTGGTCGCCAACTCCCACGACACCATTTTGTGTTTCTCCAACCGTGGCAAGGTGTACTGGCTACGGGTGTTCGAGATTCCCCGTGCCAGCCGCGCTTCCCGTGGCCGTCCGATGGTCAACATCCTGCCGCTGGACGAGGGTGAGCGCATCACCACCTTCCTGCCGGTCCGAGATTATCCGGAAGACCAGTATGTATTGATGGCCACCTCTGCCGGTGTGGTCAAGAAGACCCCGCTGCCGAACTTCTCCCGTCCGCGCAGCAGCGGTCTGATCGCCCTGTCTCTGGACGAAGGCGATACCCTGATTGGCGCGGCCATCACCAAGGGCGATGCTGAGGTCATGCTGTTCTCCACCGCCGGCAAAGCCGTTCGCTTTAATGAGGAAGCCGTTCGTCCGATGAGCCGTACGGCCCGCGGGGTTCGTGGTATCAGGATGCCGGAAGGTCACCACGTGGTGTCCCTGATCATCCCGCAGGAAGGCGGCGTGCTCCTGACTGCCAGCGAGAACGGCTATGGCAAACGCACCGCTATTGACGAGTTCCCAACCTACAGTCGTGGCAGTCAGGGCGTTATCGCCATGCAGTGCTCCGAGCGTAACGGTAACCTGGTGACGGCGCTGCAGCTGTTCGACGGCGACGAAATGATGCTGATCTCGGACAAGGGCACGCTGGTTCGTACCCGTACTGACGAGGTATCGGTGCTGAGCCGGAATACCCAGGGTGTTCGCCTGATCAAACTGAGCCAGGAAGATGAACGTCTGGTCGGTGTTGAGCGTATCGCTGAAAGCGATGACGAAGACGTCGAAGGCGAGGAAAGTCCTGCCGCAGAAGGCGATAACACAGATGAGGGCGCCGGCGAGGAATAAGCCGGTGCCTCGCAGAACGAACGATTGGTAAGACTTGAGAGATCACAGGATCATGAGTAGGGCGTATAATTTTTGTGCAGGCCCGGCAACCTTGCCGGAAAGCGTGCTGCAACAGGCACGGGATGAAATGCTCGACTGGCGCGGTTCGGGAATGTCGGTGATGGAAATGAGCCATCGCAGTGACGAGTTCCTGGAAATTGCCGAGACGGCCGAAAATGATCTTCGTGAATTGGCCGGAATTTCAGACGATTACGCCGTACTCTTCATGCAGGGTGGAGCTTCCAGTCAATTCTCGACCATTCCTCTGAACCTGCTGGGAGACAAAACCTCCGCGGATTACGTGAACACCGGTATCTGGTCCAAGAAGGCCATTGCGGAAGCCAGCCGGTATGGAACCGTTAATGTAGCGGCCAGCAGCGAGGCGGACGGTTTCACCACCATTCCCGACCAGAGCCGCTGGGAAACCCGTGCCGACGCCGCGTACCTGCACTACACGCCGAACGAGACCATCGGTGGCCTGGAGTTCGACTTCGTGCCTGACAGCGGCAGCGTTCCCTTGGTGGCGGACCTGTCATCCACCATGTTGTCACGCCCGTTGGATGTGTCGAAGTTCGGCCTGATCTACGCCGGCGCCCAGAAAAATATCGGGCCGTCCGGTCTGGTGGTGGTCATCATTCGCAAGGACTTGCTGGGCAAGGCTCGCAAGGAAACCCCGACGATGATGAACTATCAGGTCATCGCCGATAACAACTCCATGTACAACACCCCGGCGACCTATTCCTGGTACCTGGCCGGGCTGGTGTTCAAGTGGCTGAAAGCCCAGGGCGGGGTGCAGGCCATGGGAGAGATCAACCTGCGCAAGGCGAAAAAGCTCTACGATTTCATTGACGACAATGATTTCTACGCCAACCCCATCGATCCCCGCTTCCGCTCGTGGATGAACGTGCCGTTCACACTGGGGGACGATGCCCTGAACGGTGACTTCCTGAAAGGTGCGGATGCACGTGGGTTGCTTAACCTCAAAGGGCACCGCTCGGTGGGTGGCATGCGCGCCAGTATCTACAACGCAATGCCGGAAGCTGGCGTTGATGCCCTGATCGCCTATATGGCGGAATTTGCGAAGGAGCGGGGCTGATCATGACCGACGAGCAAACCCGTCTGGGTGAACTGAGGGACGAGATCGACCAGCTCGACCAGAAGATCATGGAGTTGATCAGTGCGCGTGCCAAATGTGCTCAGGAAGTGGCAAATGTAAAGCTGAAAGCCAATTCGGGGCAGGACGTGTTCTTCTACCGCCCGGAGCGTGAAGCCCAGGTGTTGCGCCGTATCAAGGAGCAGAATCCCGGCCCCTTGTCCGGCGAGGAAATGGCCCGGTTGTTCCGTGAGATCATGTCCGCCTGCCTGGCGCTGGAAAAGCCCATGCACATTGCCTTCCTGGGGCCGGTTGGCACCTTCACCCAGGCGGCAGCGCTCAAGCATTTCGGCCACTCGGTCATCAGCGTGCCGCTGCCGGCCATTGATGCTGTCTTCCGGGAAGTGGAATCCGGCGCGGCCCATTACGGAGTAGTGCCGGTGGAAAATTCCACCGAAGGTATGATCAACCACACGCTCGACATGTTCATGTCGTCGCCCCTGAAAATCTGTGGGGAAGTGCAGCTGCGAATTCACCATCACCTACTGGTGTCGCCTGCGAATGAGAACGAGGAAATCACCCGGATTTATTCCCACCAGCAGTCGTTCGCCCAGTGTCGTCAGTGGCTGGACACCCACCGCTACGGTATTGAGCGGGTGACGGTGAGCAGTAATGCCGAGGCCGCACGTCGGGCTGCGGAAGAGCCTGGAACAGCAGCTATCGCCGGTGATATGGCGGCGGAGTTGTACGGGCTTGAGGTGGTGGCCAACAGTATTGAAGATCGTCCGGATAACACCACCCGGTTTTTGATTATCGGTCGGGAAGAGGTGCCCGCCAGCGGTCACGACAAGTCCTCCATCCTGGTGTCCATGCGCAACAAGCCCGGGGCGTTGTATCAATTGCTGGAACCATTCCATCGTCACGGTCTCAGCCTGACGCGTATCGAAACCCGGCCATCACCCAGTGGTACCTGGGCCTACGTCTTCTACATCGATTTCGAGGGGCACGTGGAAGACGAAAAGGTGCGCAAGGTGCTGGCAGACGTGGACGACGAAGCGGTTGAGCTCAAGCGTCTGGGCTCTTACCCCATTGGAGTGCTCTAGAGAAAGTGTTGACGGCGAAACGGTTCGGCCAAGCGTTGAGGAAGGTGTGATGTCGATTGATTATCAGAGTCTGGCGGTCAGGGGAGTGCAGGCACTGTCCCCCTATCAGCCCGGCAAGCCCATCGATGAACTGGCCCGCGAGCTTGGGCTGGATCCCGCCGATATCATCAAGCTTGCCAGTAACGAGAATCCGCTGGGTCCCAGCGAAAAAGCGCTGGCCGCAGCCCGGGATGCCCTCAGCGAGCTGTGCCTTTACCCTGACGGTAACGGCTTTGACCTCAAGCAGGCACTGGCGGCCCGCTTCGGCGTTGATATGTCGCAGATTACCCTGGGCAATGGCTCCAATGATTTGCTCGAGGTGATTGCCCGCTGCTTTGCGGATGGGGAGTCGGAGGTGGTTTTCTCCCAGTACGCGTTTGCGATTTATCAGTTGGTAACTCAGGCGATTGGCGCCAAAGGTGTGTCCGTGCCTGCGAAAGACTGGGGCCACGACCTGGAAGCCATGGCGGCGGCCGTCACGGACCGCACAAAGCTGGTGTTTGTGGCCAACCCCAATAACCCGACGGGTACGGTGCATAACTCTGAAGCCATTCTGGCGTTTCTGGAAAAGATCCCCGCGCGGGTTGTCGTGGTATTGGACGAAGCTTACTGCGAATATCTTCAGGGTGAGGGCTCCGCTGACGGAGTTGAATTGCTGTCCCGGTTCCCGAATCTGATCGTTTGCCGCACTTTCTCCAAGGCCTGGGGGCTGGCGGCATTGCGGGTTGGTTACAGTATCAGTTCCCCTGAAATCGCGGATATCCTTAACCGGGTACGCCAGCCGTTCAATGTGGATACCATTGCGCTGGCCGCCGCGACAGCCGTATTGGAAGATGAGGCCTACGTCCAGCGTTCCCGCGAGGTCAATGCCAGTGGTATGACGCAACTGGAAGCCGGCTTTCGCGAGCTTGGCCTGTCATTTATTCCCTCTGCGGGCAACTTCATCGCGGTGGATGTTGGAAATAACGCCATGGGTATTTACCAGTCATTGCTGGAACAGGGCGTCATTGTGCGTCCGATTGCCGGTTATGGCATGCCCCGGCACCTACGGGTGTCCATCGGCCTCGAGCAGGAAAATGCAAAGTTGTTGACGGCCCTGGCCCATGCTCTCGGCCAGACGGGGCAGGGGGCGTAACGTGGCAACGACCAAGCCACTGTTCCGTCGGGTTGCCGTTATTGGTTTGGGGTTGATTGGTGGCTCACTGGCAAAAGCCATGCGTGAGAACGGCCTGGCCGACACCGTTATCGGCACCGACAAGCGAGAGGACGAACTGTCGCTGGGCGTTGAACTGGGTGTCATTGATCAGGCTGCCAGCACCATTGCCGAGGCGGTTTCCGGTTGTGAGCTGGTGATCCTCGCTGTGCCGGTGCGCGCAACCCGTGTGGTCCTGGAGGAGTTAAAGCCCCACCTGCCCGCCGACGCCATTCTTACGGATGTGGGCAGTACCAAGACCAGCTTTGTTGAGGATGTAAAGGCGGTTTTCGGCGACCTTTCACCCCGAGTGATCCCCGGTCACCCGATTGCGGGGTCTGAGAAAAGCGGTATCCGGGCAGCGAATTCCGGGATGTTCGCCAATCACAAGGTGATCCTTACCCCGCCGGATAATGTTCATGCCGGGGATCTGGCGCGTTTGAAGGCGCTGTGGGAGGGATGTGGCGCTACCGTCCTGACCATGTCCGTGGCCTATCACGATGAAGTGCTGGCGGCGACCAGTCACCTGCCGCACCTAATTGCGTTTTCGCTGGTGGACACCCTGGCCGGCGAAGACGAGAATCTGGATATTTTTCGCTACGCGGCGGGTGGTTTCCGGGACTTTACGCGAATCGCCGCCAGTGATCCGGTGATGTGGCACGACATCTTTCTCTCCAACCGGGATGCCGTGCTGCGGGTCATCGACCACTTTACGCACGATCTCGACCGTCTCCGTACCGCCATTGCCGACGGAGACGGTGCAACCATGCTCAGGGTTTTCAGTCGCGCCAAGGCGGCGCGGGAACATTTTTCGAAAATGCTTTCAGGACAGGCTTACGTGACAAACAACAGTCAGAAACAGGTAACGTTCCATCTTCAGCCCGGCGGCAGCATCGCCGGGGATATCCGGGTACCGGGCGATAAATCCATTTCCCATCGTTCCATCATGCTGGGCGCCCTGGCCGATGGAATCACCGAAGTGAAGGGGTTCCTTGAAGGTGAGGACAGCCTCGCGACGCTACAGGCGTTCCGTGATATGGGGGTGACCATTGAAGGCCCGGATGACGGGTTCGTGCGTATTCACGGCGTGGGGGTCAACGGCCTGCAGGCGCCCCGTGGGCCGCTGTACCTGGGCAATTCCGGCACTGCCATGCGCCTGTTCTCGGGGTTGTTGGCGGCGCAGCCGTTTGATTCCGAGTTGACTGGAGACAGCAGCCTCTCCAAGCGTCCGATGGGGCGTGTTGCTGACCCTCTTCGCGCTATGGGGGCGGTGATCGATACCGCTGACGGTGGTCGTCCGCCGTTGAAGATTCATGGTGGGCAGCCGCTGACCGGTATCCATTACGAAATGCCGGTGGCGTCCGCCCAGGTCAAGTCCTGCCTGTTGCTGGCGGGCCTGTACGCTGAGGGTGTCACCTCGGTCACCGAGCCCGCACCGACCCGCGACCATACCGAACGCATGCTGGCCGGGTTTGGCTATCATGTGCATCGGGATGGTGCCACAGCCAGTGTTTCCGGTGGTGGCAGGCTGACGGCTGCCGCCATTGATGTGCCGGCTGATATTTCCTCTGCGGCCTTTTTCCTGGTGGCGGCCAGCATTGCGCCGGATTCCGAGCTGACCCTGCGCCACGTTGGTATGAATCCGACGCGGGTTGGCGTTATTAATATCCTGCGGCAGATGGGTGCCGATATCGAAGTCCTGGAGGAGCGTGAAATCGGTGGGGAGCCGGTGGCGGATCTGAAGGTGCGTTCCGCGCAGCTCAAGGGTATCGATATCCCGGAAGATCAGGTGCCTCTGGCAATCGATGAGTTCCCGGTACTGTTCATTGCCGCTGCCTGTGCTGATGGCCGTACGGTCCTGCGTGGCGCGGAAGAGCTGCGGGTCAAGGAGAGTGATCGGATTCAGGTGATGGCGGATGGCCTGGCGGCACTTGGCGTGGAAACAACGGTGACGCCCGATGGCATTATTATCGACGGTGGTCAGCCGATCGGCGGTGGCAAGGTCGATAGTCACGGAGATCACCGCATTGCGATGTCGTTTGCCGTGGCGTCCCTGCGTGCAACCGGAGACATTGAAGTGACCGATTGCGCCAATGTCGCGACGTCATTTCCCGGGTTTGTGGAGCTTGCCCGCGACACCGGTATCCTGATCACCACCGAAGGGGAGGAATGATGTCCAGTACCAAGGCTCCGGTCATCACTATTGACGGCCCGGGAGGGTCCGGTAAGGGGACGGTCACCCAGATGCTCGCCCGTAAGCTGGGTTGGCACCTGCTGGACAGCGGCGCGCTTTATCGCCTGACGGCCCTGGCCGCAGTGCGTCAGGGTGTATCCCTGGACGATGAAGCGGGTCTGGTCAAGGTGGCTGCTGGTCTGGATGTAGCTTTTGAGCCAACGGCGCCAGGTGAGCCGGTTAAAGTAATCCTCGCCGGCAAGGACGTAACCGCAGATATACGTACAGAAACGACCGGTGATAATGCCTCCAGGGTTGCGGTGATGCAGCCGGTGCGTGATGCCCTGTTGCAGCGGCAGCGGGACTTCCGGCAGGCTCCCGGCCTGGTGGCCGATGGCCGCGACATGGGCACCGTGGTATTTCCGGACGCCCCGGTCAAGATTTTCCTGACGGCCAGCGCCGAGGAGAGAGCCAGACGGCGCTACAGCCAGTTGAAGGACGCAGGTGTCAATGTTAATATTGACGCCCTTTTAGAGGAGATACGGGTTCGTGATGAACGGGATATGAACCGTTCCGCAGCCCCTCTCAAGCCCGCAGATGATGCGCAAGTCATTGATTCTACGGGGTTGAGTATAGAAGAGGTGTTGGGTAGGTGTATGGCCGCAGCAGGCCAGGCCTGACCACACCTTTTTGTTGTTGAAATGCCGGTTGTAGCGTTATCTGCCAGCCACAGGCTGCGTCCGGAACTTACTAACAGACCGTGTTGCTGGTGGCACGGAGCACACTTGCGTTGATCATATAGGACACATAATGAGCGAGAGCTTTGCGGATCTTTTTGAAGAAAGCCTAAAAGAAATTGACATGCAACCGGGTTCCATCGTCCAGGGAACCGTAGTTGACGTCGACAACGACTGGGTCACCGTTAACGCCGGACTGAAGTCCGAAGGCGTTATCCCCGCCTCCCAGTTTCTGAACGAAAAAGGCGAGTTGGAAGTTGCTATTGGCGACGTTGTCGATGTAGCTCTCGACGCTGTTGAAGACGGTTTCGGTGAAACCCGTCTGTCCCGTGAGAAGGCCAAGCGCGCTGAAGCCTGGAAGGTACTCGAGAAGTCCTTCGAAGCTGAAGAAGTGGTCAAGGGTGTTATCAACGGCAAGGTCAAGGGTGGTTTCACCGTCGATCTGTCCGGCATCCGCGCCTTCCTGCCAGGCTCTCTGGTAGACGTTCGTCCGGTTCGCGACACCGCGCACCTGGAGAACAAAGAGCTGGAATTCAAGGTTATCAAGCTGGACCAGAAGCGTAACAACGTGGTTGTTTCCCGCCGCGCCGTTCTGGAAGCTGAAAACAGTGCCGAGCGTGAAGCTCTGCTCGAAACCCTGACCGAAGGTCTGGAAATCAAGGGTATCGTCAAGAACCTGACCGACTACGGCGCGTTCGTGGATCTGGGTGGTGTTGACGGCCTGCTGCACATCACCGATATGGCCTGGAAGCGCATCAAGCATCCGAGCGAAATCGTCAATGTGGGCGACGAGATCAACGTCAAGGTACTGAAGTTTGATCGTGAGCGTAACCGTGTATCGCTGGGTCTGAAGCAACTGGGTGAAGATCCCTGGGTTGATATCAAGGGTCGCTATCCGGAAAACAGCAAGGTCACCGCTCGTGTCACCAATCTGACCGACTACGGCTGCTTTGCTGAGCTGGAAGAAGGCGTTGAAGGTCTGGTTCACGTATCCGAAATGGATTGGACCAACAAGAACATCCATCCGTCCAAAGTCGTTCAGGTTGGCGACGAAGTAGGCGTGATGATTCTGGATATCGACGAAGAGCGTCGTCGTATTTCCCTGGGTATCAAGCAGTGTGTATCCAACCCGTGGGAAGATTTCTCCAGCAAGTTCAACAAAGGCGACCGTATCTCCGGCAAGATCAAGTCAATCACTGACTTTGGTATCTTCATCGGTCTGGACGGTGGCATCGATGGTCTGGTTCACCTGTCTGACATCAGCTGGAACGAAACTGGCGAAGAAGCCGTTCGTGAATACAAGAAGGGCGACGAAGTTGAAACCGTTATCCTGTCTGTTGATCCCGAGCGCGAGCGCATCTCCCTGGGCATCAAGCAGCTGGAAAGCGATCCGTTCGCCGAGTTTGTTCAGCTGAACGATAAGGGCTCTATTGTTAAGGGCACCGTATCCGCCGTTGACGCCAAGGCAGCCACTATCTCCCTGAACGACGAAGTTGAAGCTGTTCTGAAGGCTTCCGAAATCAGCCGCGACAAGGTAGAAGACGCCCGTAACGCGCTGAAGGAAGGCGAAGAAGTTGAAGCGAAGATCATTAGCATCGATCGCAAGAACCGCATTATCAACCTGTCTGTGAAGTCCAAGGATGTTGAGGACGACAAGCAGGCACTTGAGAGCGTGCGCAGCAAGACCGCTGAAACTTCTGGTGCGACCACCATCGGTGATCTCATCAAGGAGCAGATGCAACAGCAAAACGCCAACAAGGAATAAGTTTTCCGGTTGGTGTAAAAAAACGGGCTCTAAGAGCCCGTTTTTTTTGTGTTTTTTTCTGGTTTGGCTAAACTAGGGGCATGGAGCTGGTAACCGGCTATCCAATAATAAAGAAGAGGGAAGCGCCTCATGACGAAGTCCGAACTGGTGGAGCTGATTGCATCCAAGCAAACACAGCTTTCCGTGAAAGATGTGGAGCTGGCCGTAAAAACGATCATTGAACATATGTCTCAGTCGCTGTCCAATGGCCAAAGGATTGAGATTCGCGGATTTGGCAGTTTCTCCCTGCATCATCGTGCGGCGAGAACCGGCCGAAATCCGAAAACCGGCGAGGCCGTACAGTTGCCGGCCAAGTTTGTGCCGCATTTCAAGCCGGGCAAGGAACTGCGCGAGCAGGTTAACGACAGTCTGAAGAAGGGCTTCTGATCGCCTTTCGCAGGGAAAAACACTGGCCGGGGCAATCACCCTTGGGGAGCGATACATCGATGGCAGGATTGCAGAAAATTCTTATTGTTCTGTTGGTTGTGTTCCTGGTTCTCCTGGCGTTGGTCTTTTCCCTGAATAACCAGATGGCGGTTTCCCTGAATTTCCTGATTTTTGAAACCCAACCTCATGGCGTTGCTGTCTGGATTATCATGTCCTTTGTTATTGGCACACTGATTGGTGTTCTGATTACCATGCTGGCGACTTTCCGAACGTCTGTTTCCCGCCGAAACCTTGAGAAACGACTTGCTCGTACCGAGCAGGCATTGGAGAAATCCAGGGCCGAGAACGACCGGACTCTTTAATGGACATAGTGCTTCAATGGCTGCTTCTGACAATTGCGGTCGCGGCTGGCTGGTTTGCCGGGCGCCTTGGCAGTTCCTCACGGCGTTCAAAGAAAGCCATTTCAGATGAAGAGTCGGTGCGGGATCGTCTTCAGTTTCTGTTCACCAACTATTCCGACCAGGCGGTAGAGAACTTTGTCCAGTCCCTGGCCGTAAATCGCGACACAGTTAGCCTGCACCTATCCATCGGTGCTCATTTCCGCCACAAGGGCGAAACCGACAGGGCGATTCTGATTCACCAAAACCTGCTTGCCCGTCCCGAGCTTCCAACCCGATTTTCCCCACAAGTAACCTTAGAGCTCGCTTTGGATTATCTGAACGCCGGTCTTCTGGACAGGGCCGAAGCATTGCTGCATGAATTGATGGGGGATCGGGAATACGGTCGGAAATCGGCTTTACAGCTGATTGAACTGTATCAGCAGGAAAAAGAGTGGGAGAAAGCCGCCCAGGTCGCCCGAACCCTGACAAGTGGCCAGACTGACCCGGCTGTCCTGAAATCGCTGGCCTACATCACCTGTGAGCTTGCGGATGAAGCCCTCAAGAGTGATGACCGTTGGGGTGCCCAGAAGCTGGCCAAAGAAGCACTGGAGTATGACCGGTCCTGCGTCCGCGCCACGTTTATCATCATGAGATTGCAGGTGCGGCAGGGTAGCTTCAAGGAGGCCGCCAACCAGAGCCTTAAGGTATTCGATCAGAACCCGGAGTTTGGTTCCGAGGCCGTTGATCGCCTGATGAAGCTGGAGCATGAACACGGTGACATCGGTCGTTTGGTAAAGAAACTCCGTAAGTTGTACGAAGCATGGCCCAGCACCAGCCTACTGTTGGCGCTGGTGGAGTCGGTGGAGCGGGCGTCCGGCCGGCCAGCCGCCATCGATTTGTTGCGCCTGGAACTGGAAGTTCGGCCCAGTGTCCGGGGGTTGTTGCGCCTGGTGGAGCTGGCTGGTTACGAGAAAGGCATGACGACTGACGAAGGTCGCCTCGTCAGTCGTATTGGCCACCTGATTCTGGCCAACCGTCCGGTATACCGATGCGTCAACTGTGGTTTCTCTGGCCGTCAGCTGCACTGGCTATGCCCCAGCTGCAAACAGTGGGAAACCGTTCGCCCGATCCAGGGCGTGGAAGCCGAATAGCCCCTTTGAAGCCCATTTAACCCGATTACCCGCAGGACCCGACCGTGCAAGCCAACAATGACCCGAAGATCATCGTCGCTCTCGATTTTCCCTCAGAAAACCCGGCGCTGGCGCTGGTGGATCAACTGGACCCGGCCAAGTGTCGCCTGAAAGTCGGCAAGGAGCTGTTCACCCGTTCCGGCCCGTCGCTGGTACGTAGTCTGCAGGACCGTGGTTTCGATGTGTTCCTGGATCTTAAATTCCACGATATCCCCAATACCACCTCTGCAGCAGTAGCGGCGGCGGCGGATCTTGGCGTGTGGATGGTGAACGTCCACGCCTCCGGCGGCGAAAACATGATGGTTGCCTGCCGCGAGCGCCTGGAAGCCTTCGGCGCTGACCGCCCGCTGCTGATCGCAGTCACTGTGCTGACCAGCATGTCCGCCAACGACCTGGCCGGTATCGGCATCACCGAAAGCCCGGAGGCTCACGTCTCCCGCCTGGCCACCCTCACCAAAAACTGCGGCCTCGACGGCGTCGTCTGCTCCGCCCAGGAAGCCCCCAAGCTGAAAGCCGAGCAGGGCACCGACTTCAAACTGATCACCCCGGGCATCCGCCCCCTGAGCGCCGCCAAAGGCGACCAGCAACGCATCATGACCCCCACAGATGCCCTCAAGGCCGGGTCCGATTACCTGGTTATCGGCCGTCCGATTACCCAGGCGGCTGATCCTCTGGCGGCGTTGGAAGCTATTCACTCTGAGGTCGTGGCCCTCTGACCTTGGTGCCTGGCGTTCTAGTTCGGCCCTAGCCTTTGAGGTTTGGTGTCAGGGGTGATGGGGCCTTTCTCCCAAAAACCGCTACGAGCACATCCATGTGCGCTTCTTTCGGGCCATCCTTGGCCCTCAAAATTTTTGGGAGAAAGGCCCCATCACCCCAATTAAGCTTCAGAGATATAGTCTCGGAACGCGTAGGTCGGATTAGGCGCAGCCGTAATCCGACATGACATTTGTACCCAGTGCGCGGGCATGATTATTGGCCGAGGCTATGTTAATCCGGCAAAGCGTTTCACACCGTATGTGCGACCAAAATTGTCGGATTACGGCTGCGCCTAATCCGACCTACGTTGATGACTATCGCAATATTGTCAAAGTGGTGCGGATGGAGCCCCCTCCCAAAAATTTCGGAGGCCATGGATGGCCGGAGAGAAGCGCACACGGATGTGCTTGTAGCGGTTTTTGGGAGGGGGTTCCATCCGCACCATTCCCGCCAAGCTAAAAGGCTAGGGCAGAACCAAAACAGCAACCACCAATCCAGCCAGGAATACAAACCATAAAGGCCAAAAACGAAAAAACCCGCTAACTCATAGAATTAGCGGGCTTTCAGAATAGTGGCTCCCCGAGCTGGGCTCGAACCAGCGACAAACGGATTAACAGTCCGTTGCTCTACCAACTGAGCTATCGGGGAACGTCGTCGTGTGACGAGGCGCGTATATTAAGGTGGCTATACCGCCCCGTCAACCCCTGGCCAAAACTTTTTAGCCGAGGGCTTTCTGCAACCGCTCGATGGCCTTTTTCAGGTTATCCATGCTGGTCGCAAAACTCAGGCGCATATGGCCCGGGCAGCCGAACGCTGAACCCGGAACCAGGGCTACGCCTGCTTCGGTCAGCAGCTTCTCGGCAAACTCAACATCGGTGCTGACGCTGCTGTCGGCATCAATAGCACCCTGGAAGCTCGGGAACACATAGAAAGTGCCGTCGCCGTTCAGGCACTCAACGCCTGGTAGCTTGTTCAGGGCCTCTACCAGCCAGTCATGACGTTCCTTGAACGCTTTGACCATCTCACCAACGCAGTCCTGCGGGCCTTCCAGAGCAGCCTGGGCGGCAGCCTGGGAGATTGACGCGGGGTTGGACGTGCTCTGGGACTGGATCTTCTTCATGGCGCCGATGATTTTCGCCGGGCCAGCGGCGTAGCCGATACGCCAGCCCGTCATGGAGTAGGCCTTGGACACACCGTTCAGAACGAACGTGCGGTCATACAGCTCCGGTGTGGCGTTCAGGATGTTGCAAAACGGCTTACCGGTCCACAGGATTGGCTCGTACATGTCGTCGGTGGCGATCATGATCTGCGGGTGCTTTTTCAGCACGTCGCCGATGGCCTGAAGCTCTTCCTGGGTGTAGGCCATGCCGCTGGGGTTGGACGGGCTGTTGATCACGAACAGGCGGGTACGCTCGGTGATGGCGTTTTCCAGCTGTTCCGGGGTGATCTTGAAGCGGGTGTCCGCGGTGGTTTCGATGATCACCGGCTTGCCTTCGGCTACCAGCACCATATCCGGGTAGGATACCCAGTACGGAGCCGGGATGATGGCTTCGTCACCGGCATTCAGGGTGGCGAGAGCGAGGTTGAAAAAGCTCTGTTTGCCACCACTGCTTACCAGGATCTGGTTGGCTTCGTATTCCAGGCCGTTGTCCCGTTTGAACTTCGCAATAATCGCCTTTTTCAGCGCGGGCGTACCATCTACGGCAGTGTACTTGGTCTGGCCGTTTTTGATGGCCTCCATGGCTGCCTGCTTGATGTGTTCAGGGGTGTCGAAGTCCGGCTCGCCGGCACCGAGGCCGATAATGTCCTGGCCAGCAGCGCGTAATTCGGCTGCTTTGTTGGTGACAGCGAGGGTGGGAGAGGGCTTGATTGCCTGTACTCGGCTGGAAAGTTGAAGGTCCAAACTTGCGCTCCTTAAAGCTGCGTCTGATAGGGCTCCGACGCGCCGGCATACCATTGTTCCGGTTAGTTTGCGGGCGGTCGTCGATCGCAGTGATGGTACCATGAAGCCAGCGCAACGATAAATTTCTCTGTAGTATGCATCAATAGAATTTTCGAACCATTCAGTGGAGGTTGTCTGCCAATCATGGCCACTTCAGAAACCGGCGCCCTTATGAAAGACGGTGCGTTCAAGGTCGATTCTCCCTTCCAGCCCGCCGGGGATCAGCCCAAGGCGATTGCCGAACTGGTGGATGGTATTCAGTCGGGGCTGGCACACCAGACGCTGTTGGGGGTTACCGGCTCGGGCAAGACATTCAGCATTGCCAATGTGATCCAGCAGGTGCAGCGGCCCACCATCATCATGGCGCACAACAAAACCCTGGCGGCGCAGTTGTATGGGGAGTTCAGGGAATTTTTTCCGGACAACGCCGTTGAGTACTTCGTTTCCTACTACGATTACTACCAGCCGGAAGCGTATGTGCCGTCCTCGGACACGTTTATCGAGAAGGACGCGTCCATCAACGAGCACATAGAACAGATGCGCCTGTCCGCCACCAAGGCGTTGCTGGAACGGCCGGATGCCATCATCGTGGCCACGGTCTCCTCGATTTATGGTCTGGGTGATCCGCAGTCCTACCTGAAAATGATGCTGCACCTGGATCGGGGGGATCAGATCGATCAGCGTGACATCCTGCGCCGGCTGGCCGAGTTGCAGTACACACGCAATGATGTGGAATTCCACCGGGCCAATTACCGGGTCAGGGGCGATGTGATTGATGTGTTCCCGGCGGAATCCGAGAAAGAAGCGATCCGCATCGAGTTGTTTGATGACGAGGTGGAGAACCTCAGCTATTTCGACCCGCTTACCGGAGAAGTGCTGCGCCGGGTGCCGCGGGTTACGATCTACCCCAAGTCCCACTATGTTACACCCAGGCAGACCGTGCTGGACGCGGTTGAACGAATCAAGGTGGAACTGGACGAACGACTGCAACAGTTGCGGGACAACAACCGTCTGGTGGAAGCGCAGCGCCTGGAAGAACGTACCCGCTACGACATCGAGATGATGATGGAGTTGGGCTACTGTAACGGCATCGAGAACTACTCCCGCTATCTGTCGGGCCGCCGTCCCGGTGAGGCGCCGCCCACGTTGTTTGATTACCTGCCTCCCAACGCCTTGCTGGTGGTAGACGAATCTCACGTCACCATTCCGCAGATTGGTGCCATGTATAAAGGCGACCGGTCACGGAAGGAAACCCTGGTGGAATACGGCTTCCGGTTGCCCTCGGCACTGGATAACCGCCCTATGCGGTTCGATGAGTGGGAACGGATTGCCCCCCAGATGATCTTCGTCTCTGCAACGCCCGGTAACTACGAGGCCGAGCATGCCGGGCAGGTGGTTGAGCAGGTGGTGCGGCCGACCGGGTTGCTGGATCCGGAAATCGAGGTTCGCCCGGCGTCCACCCAGGTGGACGATCTGCTGTCGGAAATCCGTGCCCGCACCGCGGTTAACGAGCGTGTGCTGGTCACCACCCTGACCAAGCGTATGGCCGAGGATCTGACGGACTTCCTGATGGAGCACGATATCAGGGTTCGTTATCTGCACTCGGACATCGACACCGTGGAGCGGGTGGAAATCATTCGCGACCTGCGCCGGGGTGAGTTTGATGTGCTGGTGGGTATTAACCTGCTGAGGGAAGGTCTGGATATGCCGGAAGTATCCCTGGTGTCCATTCTGGATGCGGACAAGGAAGGTTTCCTGCGTTCCGAACGCTCCCTGATCCAGACCATCGGTCGTGCCGCCCGGAACATTCATGGCAAGGCCATTCTGTATGGTGATCGGATCACCGGCTCCATGCAGAGGGCCATTGATGAGACCGAACGCCGGCGTGCCAAACAGGAAGCCCATAATCTGGAACAGGGCATTACCCCGCAGGGGCTGAACAAGAAGATTGCCGATATCATGGAAGGTGCTGGCGGCGGCGGTCGCGGTCGCAGGAAGGCGGAACGGCCGGGAGAGAAAGCGGCGGAAGAAGCCGAGCAGTACCGCGCCAGGACCGGTAACAAGTCACCCCAGGAAGTCCTCAAGGAAGTGGCGCGGCTGGAAGACGAGATGTACAAGGCCGCTTCGGAACTGGATTTCGAAACCGCTGCCCGCTTGCGGGATGATATCTCCGAGCTGAAGGAAGCGGCCCTGCGGACTGGATAGTGGCCGGCCTGGCCCAGGCTTAGCGTTTCGGGCCGACGATCACTGCCGCCTGTAATGGCTGATTGCGGCCATAACGGGACATCTTGTCAAAGACCCGGCGATCAATGGGCAGGTATTGTTTGTCGGCGACGGTTTCACCGGCTTCGACGTCGATTTCCGGATCGTGAATGTAGACGAACTGGTCGTCAATGGCGCAGACGGTGACCCAGTGGGGAACGCGGCTGCGGTTCAGTTGCCAGGTGCTGATCAGGATCACCGGGACGCGGCCTTCGTGCAGGGCAGATTCCAGGCCGTCGAGCGTCAGCGGATCATGGTGAAGCTGGATGCCGGTCTGGCCGATGTCGTACAGAAAACCCTCGTGCACCAGCTCCAGTACCCGTTTCTTGTCGTCGTTTCTGACGGTATCCTTGAATAGCGCTCCTTCCTTGCTGATCCAGGCACTGGCGTGGAAGCCGCGGCTCCAGGCTGACAGCGCCAGTCCGTGGGGGCCACAGCCGCCGTGACCGGCCAACATGAAGATGGTGGTGGCTTCGCGCCACAGTTTCAGTTCTTCCAGGGTGGTTACCGGCTGGTGATCGTCCAGGGTTGCCATCGCCATGATCAGTGCCGCCGGCCCACAGGAAAATTCCGTGGTTTGCGGGTAGTAGGGCACTTTCGGGAACTCACGGGACGGTTCATAGAACAGAATACGACGCTCGAAACGCAGGGCGTCGCCGTGATCTTCATAGTAGTCCCGGTAGGTTCCGAACTGACGATAGCCCAGGCGTCTGTAGAGATTAATCGCAGCAGCGTTGTCCTCCCGCACTTCCAGCCGCATCACGATGCGATCCGCTTCCACTGCCTCCTTTTCAGCTTCCTGCACCAGCTTTTCACCAAGACCCTGGCCTCGTACGTCAGGGGAGACGGCGATGGAATAGATGCGGGCAAGTCGGGTTGCGGCGCTCATCAACACCAGGCAGTAGCCCGCCAGTTCATTTTCCTGTTCGGCAATAATCAACCGGTCCCGGGGCATTTCCAGAAAACGCCGGAAACTCCGACGGGACAGGCGGTCATCGCGGAAGCATCGGTGCTCCAGCTGTATCAGGGCATCCAGGTCATCATGGGTGGCTTGGCGAAGGATCAGATCGGGCATAATCGTGGTGCCTGGGTACATCGTGGTCGGGTGTGCTCGCGTGCTTCCCGTATGAGGCTATTATGGTAGAGAGTTCAACAAGCGCAAATAGTGCCACCATGCGTAAAAGCACGCATTCTGAAAGGATTGTGCAGGTATGGGGGCCGGCGTATTGTTGCCGGAATTCTATCTGGCTTTACCCTCAGGGAGGAATGCCATGTCCCGTTTGCTCATTGTTGTGGATCGCGCCAAAGACTGGGCACCGTACTATCCCAGTGAGGACGTCCTCACCTTTGACCAGTACCTCCAGTTCTCGGCGCCGGCTTCGAGCCGGGTGCGGGTCATCAACCTGTGTCAGAGCGCGAAGTACCTGAGCCGGGGCTATTACTGCTCGCTGCTGGCGGAAGCCCGCGGTCACCATGTTGTGCCTTCGGTGATGACCCTGAACGACCTGAGTCGCAAAGGGCTGTTTTCCCTGGAGCTGGAAGAGCTGGATGTCAGCGTCATTAACTGGCTGGACGCGGCGGGTTCCGAGATTGATCCGGCCAGCGACGAACGCCACGCTACGCACGAAGTGCGTATCCGCACCTACTTTGGCCACGCAGAGCACCCGGACCTGAAGCCGGTCGCGCGCGCCCTGTTTGAGCGATTTCCGTGCCCGATCCTGGAGATCGTCTTCAAGCGCCGCAAGGCCTGGCAGATTGAATCCATGAAACCGGCGGCACCGGCGGACCTGGATGAGAAGGAGCAGGACGTCTTCGCAACGGCCTTTGACCGCTTTAGCAGCATGGTCTGGCGCAAGCCCAGAACGCGTCGGCGCTATCGCTTTGATCTGGCGGTACTGGTGAATCCGGAAGAGGAAATGCCCCCCAGCGACAAGGTCGCCCTCAGCCGTTTTGAGAAGGCCGGACGTAAGCTCGGTATCAATGTGGAACAGATTACCCGTCGCGAATACATGCGCCTGCCGGAATACGATGGTCTGTTCATCCGGGAGACCACGGCGATTGATCACCATACCTACCGCTTTGCCCGCAAGGCAGAAGCCGAAGGCATGGTGGTGATTGATGATCCGGTATCGATCCTGCGCTGCACCAACAAGGTGTTCCTCGCCGATCTGCTCAAGAACAACAAGGTGCCCACTCCCAAAACCCTGATTCTGTCGAAAGACCAGAAAGACAGCGTGGAGCATGTGGTCCGCGAGCTCGGCTTTCCGGCGGTGATCAAGATTCCAGACGGCGCCTTTTCACGAGGGGTAACCAAGGCGGTAGATGAGAAATCGCTGAAGGCGGGCCTGAAGGAGCTTTTCAAACAATCCGCCCTGGTGCTGGCCCAGGAATACCTCTACACCGATTACGATTGGCGTATCGGCGTACTGGGTGGCCGGGCCATCTACGCCTGCAAATACTACATGGTGAAAGGGCATTGGCAGATCTACCAGCACGGCGGAGCCGAAGTGGACAGCGGCGGATTCGAGACCATGCCGACCTATGAGGTGCCGCGAAATGTCATTCAGGCCGCCCTGAACGCTACACGGTTGATCGGCAATGGCCTCTACGGGGTCGACATCAAACAGTCCGGGAACCGGGTCGCGGTGATTGAGGTCAACGACAACCCCAGCATCGATGCGGGCGTCGAGGACCGTTTCCTGGGTGGTGAGCTCTACACCCTGATCATGCAGGAATTTCTTTCCCGCATGGAGGATAACCGGCGCCGTTAATGGGTGCCGTACCAGGTGCGCAGACTGCCGAACCAGGGATAGCGGGATAGCTGGTCTCTGATCTCGCTGTTTGAAATCGCTGGCTTCTGCTCCGGGTTGTCAAAAAACAATTCCATATGAACCTTGTTCTTCAGATAGTGCAGTCGCAGGCGGGTATGGGACGGCAGTTCACCCATGTGTCTGGTGAGAACGTCGAGAATGTCCTGCCTGGATGGAAGCTTTTCCGAGGTGGGGAGGTGGTCCTCGTCGTTCTCGGCATCAATATGGAAGTTGATGTCCCGAATGTTGCCCAGGGCGTCCCGCATGTTGGACACCACCTGCATGCCGATCTGATGTCCTTCCGACACACTGATTTCCGGGCGCACCAGCAGATGGATATCCAGCAGGATGTCGTGCCCCATCCGGCGGCTGCGGAGTTCGTGCACGTTACGTACACCGTCGGTATCGTTGGCGATGGTCTTCAGCATCCTGGTGTCTTCCGCGGACAGTCCCGTGTCGACCAGTTCTTTGACGCTGTCCCAGGTGAATTTCCAGCCGATGTGCATAACGATGGCAGCAATCACCACCGCGGCCAGAATATCCAGCCAGATAAAGCCAACCATTGCACCAATGGTGGAGAACAGAACGATGACAGAGGAAAAGGCGTCTGTGCGACTGTGCCAGGCGTTGGCAATAATCAGGTCTGATCGTATTGTCTGGCCGACATGTCGGGTGTAGTGATAAATCCACTCCTTACTGCCCACAGACACTGCTGCAGCAACCAGCACCGGCCATTCGGGCACATGATCGGCTCCGCCAGCTATCAGTCGCAGAATATTATCCCAGGCCAGAACGGCGCCGACGGCAATCAGGATGCTGCCCAGAGCGAGAGTGCCAATGGTTTCGATACGCTGGTGGCCGTATGGATGGTTCTGGTCCGGGGCCTGACGTGAAACCCGCATTACGCCGAGAACCACTAAATCCGATGCGACGTCAGTGAACGAATGAATACCGTCGACGATCAGGGCCTGGGAATGAAAAAGAGCACCGGCGATGACTTTAATGGCACCAAGCACCGCATCCAGAATCATGCCGATGACGGTGACACGTGAAGCAGAGTGTCGTTCAGCGTCCAGGTCAGGGCTGTGATGAACTGACGCTTTTTGATTTTCGGACATTTCGGGCCAGTCTCCGGAAAGTTCTGGGACCATTATAGCCGTAATAGAGGACTTTCCGAGCAAAAGGGTATAAACGGTACTTCTGTCTGATTTATGCACATGGTGACAAAACGGTGAATCTGTAACGTTTTGTTTTCCCGTGTTGGCCCGTAATGCAAAAACTCTATAATGCATTGATAATAAAGAAAAAAATAACTGATCAAAAAATAACCAATCTGTAGGCTGGCGCAGTTATCAAGGGATGGCAACCGTTGCCCATCGATTTTCAACAGGTTTATCCACAGAAACCGTGGAAAAGCTTACCAGACGTCCACGTGACAGGCATTTACGGGTGAAATAAGTAAGTTAGAAGATGCTGTGGACAACTTCCGGTATACTCCGCGTCACCCAAAACGCAAGGAGTTTTTTCGATGTACGGTGCTATTCGCAATCTGCTATTCCGGTTGCCTCCGGAACAGGCTCACAATTTTGCACTTTCCGGATTGGACCTGGCTGACCGATTCGGATTGCTGAAGGCATTGGCACCGAAGTTTGATGCATGCCCGGTGAATGTTATGGGGCTGGAATTCCCCAATCCGGTTGGGTTGGCTGCCGGCCTCGACAAGAATGCCGACCATGTGGATGCCCTCGGCGCCCTGGGCTTCGGGTTCATCGAAGTGGGAACCGTGACGCCACTGGCTCAGCCCGGCAACCCGAAGCCGCGCATGTTTCGGCTGCCCGAGCACCAGGCCATCATTAACCGCATGGGCTTCAATAACGAAGGCCTTGAGCACATGCTCGCAAGAATCGACAAACGCCGGTATCAGGGCATTCTCGGAATTAATGTGGGGAAGAACAAGGACACGCCAAACGAAGAGTCTGAATCCGACTACCGCAAAGGTATTTCCGCTGTCTATTCCCGGGCCGACTACATCACCGTGAATGTCTCCTCGCCCAATACGCCAGGGTTGCGGGACCTGCAATTCGGAGATTCCCTGAAGCGCCTGCTGGATGCCATCAAGGACGAGCAGGGCAAGTGCGTAGCCAACACCTCGCGCTACGTTCCTATTGCGGTCAAGATTGCACCGGATATGGATGACGAAGGCATCCGTTTTGTTGCCGAGGCGTTGCGAAACTCGGGGCTGGATGGCGTAATCGCCACCAATACCACCATCAGCCGTGATGCGGTCCAGGGGCATCCCCACGCGGATGAGGCTGGCGGGCTGAGTGGTGCGCCAGTGCGAGAGCCTTCCCTGAGAGTGATTAAAGGGCTGTACGCGGAGCTGGGAGAGGATCTGCCCATCATCGGGGTTGGCGGAATAACAGACGGCGAGAGCGCGGCTGAGAAGATCCGGGCCGGAGCAAAACTGGTGCAGATCTATACCGGGTTTATCTACCGGGGGCCGGCATTGATCAAAGAGGCAGTCGAGGCGATTCGCAAACTGCAGTGAGTCGGTGATGCCGGGGATTGGGATAAAGGCGCAGGATTTTTACCGGCCCAGAACGAAGGTGGGCCCGCTGAGCGGGCCCTTGCGGGGAATAAACCCCGTGGCGCTTCTTCGCATGATACGGGTCGGGAGGACCCGTCTGGGTTATTTAAGGTGTTGCGTCAAATTGTAAGTGTTGAAAGATCAGATTAAAGATCGGGGTTTATGGACTGTGTCACGCGGTGGTGACATTTGCGAGCTTATGGATGCCGGATACACCGGTCATGCCCTCCCATTGATCTGTGCGGCCTTCTCGCCACCCGTTCAACCATTCCTGGCGGATTTCCGCCTGCTCTAACGGGCAACTGTCTTTGGATTTACCGGACACACCGGCCAGATAACCCCGTTTAAATGCACGAGCGTACATATCTCTCTTCTGTCTTTTCATGCCGTTCCTCACTGATGGATTAACAGAACAAGCGTGTACACTTCTGCTGTAGCCCTGGCATACGGTTGCCCCGGAAATAAATCCGACGGGGTAACTCACTATTGCCAGTTCTGGCCAGAGCAGTCAGGATCCTGTTAACGGAGAAGCTCGTAAGCTCTCCCGAACGACGCGTCTCTTACAAGGTAAGTCGAACATTGAGCCGATGTACACTATTTATTTCATCTATATGAAGCTTCTCTTATAGTTGTGTGACATAACGAAGGTGTATTGGTCCAGAGAAAATGCGCCATTTCCATGTAGTTAGCCGAATACCGAAACTCCCGGGAGTAGAACTTGTCTGATTCTGTCTTTTTCGTAACCTGCCCAAAAGGCGTCGAGTACCTTCTGGCGGATGAACTTCGCACATTCGGTATGGAACCGGTGCGAAATGCGCCTGCTGGCGTGTGGGCAGAAGGGCCCCTGGAAAGCGGCTACCGGGCCTGCCTCTGGTCGCGGCTGGCGAATCGCGTCATCCTTCACATCGACGAGGTCAGCGCTACCAGCGGCGACGAACTCTATGACGGCGTGGTGCACCTCGACTGGCAGCAGCACATCCCAGCCAATGGCAGCTTCCGGGTGATGTTCCTGGGGCAGAACGAGGCCATTCGAAACACCCAGTTTGGTGCTCAACGGGTGAAGGATGGCATTGTTGATCGCATGCGCTCGAGCAGCGGGCAGCGTCCTTCGGTAGATGCAAAAACACCGGATGTCACTATTTCGGCGCGCCTGAATCGTGGTCGTCTGTCTGTGGGGCTGGACCTCAGTGGTCACAGTCTCCATATGCGGGGCTACCGTACCGAGAAGGGCGTTGCGCCGCTCAAGGAAAATCTGGCGGCCGCATTGCTGTTACGTGCAGGCTGGCCGGAACTGGCAAAGTCCGGCGGTGATTTCATCGATCCCATGTGTGGCTCCGGCACGTTGGCGATCGAAGCCGCATTGATGGCGCTGGATATTGCCCCGGGCCGGAACACGGACCGGTTCGGCTTTGAAATGTGGCCCGGTCATCAGCCGGAATTGTGGCTGCAATTGCGCCAGGAAGCCGAACGCCGTGCCCACGAAGGCAAGCAGGGCCAGTTGCCCCGTATTGCCGGCTATGATCAGGACAGCCGTGTGATTGCTACGGCCTGGAAGAATATTCAGCGGGCAGGGCTTGAAGGCCTGGTTCACGTTGAATGCCGCCCGGTTGAATCCTTTGCCCTTGATGGCGAATGGGCTGAGCAGGGGCTGGTACTGACCAACCCTCCCTACGGCGAGCGTTTGAGCGAACGCAAGGAACTGGGGGCGCTGTACCGTTCCCTGGGAGAAGCTGTAAAGGCCGCGGTCCCCGGTTGGCGTCTGGGGGTGTTTACCGGCGCGCCGGAGTTCGGAAAATCCATCGGCCTGCGCAGTTACAAGCAGTACAAGCTGTTCAACGGCAAGCTGCCTGCACAGTTGCTGTTATTCTCGGTGGATGACGTCAGTTCCATGACGCCCCGGGAGCCAGGCATACCCGGTGAGGTTCAGCCCCGCATTGCCAATGAAGAACGGGCGGCGATGCTGGGCAACCGTTTGAAGAAGAACTTGAAGACCATTGGCCAGTGGGCCCGCAAACAGGGCATTGAATGCTACCGGCTGTATGACGCGGATATGCCCGAGTTTGCGCTGGCGATCGATATCTACGATGGGCTGGTTCATGTGCAGGAATACGCAGCGCCCAAATCGGTGGATGAGCGTGCGGCGCGTGAACGGCTGGCGGAAGCGCTGGCGGTCATTCCGGAAGCTCTCGGCATCGAGCGCGAGGATATGGTCTGCAAACAACGGCAGCGGCAGACCGGCACGTCGCAATATGAAAAGCAGGCGGCCAGTGGTGAATTTTTCAATGTGCATGAGCATGGCTGTACGCTGAAGGTAAACCTCAAGGATTATCTGGATACCGGTCTGTTCCTTGATCACCGTCCGGTGAGGCACTGGATTCAGCAGCATGCCTCCGGCAAGCGGTTCCTGAACCTGTTCTGTTATACCGGGGCAGCCACAGTGCATGCTGCGGTGGGTGGTGCCAGCCGGTCCCTGAGTCTGGATATGTCAAAGACCTATGTGAAGTGGGCCGAGGACAATCTGGCGCTGAACCGGATAGATGCCCGCCATCACAAGGTGGAGCAGGCCGATTGTCTGGCCTGGCTGGCGGCGAAGCCGACTCCGGACCAGCGGTTCGATCTGATTTTCATGGACCCGCCCACGTTTTCCAATTCGGCTCGTATGGCTGGGGTGCTGGATATCCAGAAGGATCACGGCAAGCTGATACGACAGGCGATGCAGCGGCTGACGTCCGAGGGGTTGCTGATTTTCTCCAACAACTTCCGCCGCTTTAAGCTGGATGAGGCGCTGGAGCAGGAGTTTGCCATCGAGGAAGTGTCACGGGACACCATCGACAAGGACTTCCAGCGCAATGCCCGGATTCACCGGTGCTGGCATATTCGCCATCAAAATTCGTAACGGATGCCGCCGGAGAACTGGAAGGTGTTGGCACCTGAACCGGTATCCTTGAATAACCGGCCACCCTCAAACAGCAGATAGCCGTTGTCGATCACTTCAAAGTCCACCCCGGCCAGCCAGCTGATGCTGAAACTGCTGTCGGGGAAGTCTCCCTCAATGTCGCGAAACTGGCGGTTCTCGTCTGCGTCGGGATTAACCAGTTCCGCATCGCCACTGATGTGGGAAAAACCGGCCTGAGCGTAGACGTTGGCGTAGCTGGTGACAGGGTAATGCAGCCCGATGTACCAGCTCGCGAAGTAGTCGATGGAGAGCGTCAGGTCGCCGGTTTTGGCGTCTTTGTAGCCGCCGCCGGCGCGGACTTCGGCGTGGAACCGGTCGGTGATGTGACCGCCAACGACAACGCTGCCAACCTGGCCCCAGGCGGATTTGTTGCTGATTTCGGCAATACTGCGATGGTTCAGCGCGGTGGCGTAAAGGCCAACGTAGTGCATGTCTTCTCGTGCTTTCTCTTCGGCCAAGGCGAAATCAGCGCCGAGCAGGACGAGGGGCAGCAGGGCTGCCGGAAGAGCTTGTCGCAACACCTTGTTCATTGTTTTGGGCTTTCCTGACGATTGCGGGTTCGGGCAGATTCTGCCTTTTGTAACGGTGTGTTACGTCGACCCGCGTCACACTTCCCTCAGGGAGCCCGGGATTACAGCTTAGTCTTCCAGTTGGCCTTCTTCCCGGGCCAGCAGGAGGAGGGCATAGACACAGTTTTCTGCGCGTGTGGGTTCCAATCCTTCGTCGAACAGCAACTGGCGGCGGCGGTCTTCGAGACTGTCGGTATCGAAGGTGGTGATCAACTCGGTGATGGGGGCGAGCTCGAACGGGGCCTCCATGTTGACTGCGGTGAAGATCAGGTCCACCAGGATGTCGTCCGGGTCCATACCATCGGTAAAGACGGTCTGGTCCGGCAGGTCCTGGTGGAGTTCCCTGGCCAGTTCGATCAGCGGCACACCCTGTTCTTCCAGGTAGAGCAGGTCGACGTCGCCCAGGTCACCGTCTTCGGGTATCCAGCTGTCTTCCGGAGCAATAACAACGGTTTTCAGGCGTCCGTCTTCCAGTGACCAGGAGATGGCCGTGGGAAAGACGGTGTCGTCGGTCTGGCAGTATTCGATGTCGAGAAATCGTGGTAACGGCAAGGTAAACTCCCGGTGTCGTCTGGTGCCATTGAGTTTCAGGACACCAGTATGACGGTTATTGGCTTCATGCCATACTGTCAGCCGTATTATCAGGTAATCAGGAGCATCATGGAACACGCGCAGTTTAATCACGATTTGCTGAATTTTCTCGATTCCTCCCCAACTCCCTGGCACGCAGTCGCCACGATGAAGGCCCGTCTCGATGAGGCCGGTTTTACCGAGCTGGACGAGAAAGACGAGTGGTCGCTCGACGAGGCCAGGGGCTACTACGTGATTCGCAATGGCTCTTCGATTGTGGCCTTCCGGACCGGTAAGGGCGATGTTGCGGAAAGCGGCATCCGTATGGTCGGCGCCCACACCGACAGTCCCTGTCTGAAAGTAAAGCCGAACCCGGAACTGCGTCGCAAAGGGTTTTTCCAGGTTGGGGTGGAAGTCTACGGCGGTGTATTGCTCAATCCATGGTTTGACCGCGATCTGTCCCTGGCCGGCCGTGTCACGGCTCTGGACGAAGCCGGAGCCGTAAAGGATGTACTGGTTAACTTCCGTAAGCCGGTCGCATTTATTCCCAGTCTGGCGATTCATCTGGACCGCGAGGCCAACAGCAACCGCTCTGTCAATGCCCAGACTGATCTGCCACCGGTACTGATGCAGGTGCCGGATTCTGATACCACAACCTTCGCTTCCTTGCTGGAACGCCAGATAGCGACCGAGTCCGGTATCGGGGTTCGCAAGGTGCTGGGCTATGAGCTGAGCTTTTACGACGCCCGGGGTGCCTCATTCGTGGGATTGCGGGACGAGTTCATTGCCTCGGCACGACTGGACAATCTGCTGAGCTGTTACATTGGTCTGCAGGCGCTGCTGGACTCATCCAGTGACGAGCCCGCGCTGCTGGTCTGTAATGATCATGAAGAGGTGGGCAGTGTGTCCGCTGAGGGGGCTCAGGGGCCATTCCTGTCGGCTCTTCTGGACCGTTGGTGTGGGGCAGCAAAGTCCCGTGTGATGGCACGCTCGATGATGATCTCGGCGGACAACGCCCATGGAATCCATCCCAATTACATGGATCGTCACGATGAGAACCACGGCCCGCTGATCAATCAGGGGCCGGTTATCAAGGTCAACCACAACCAGCGATATGCCACCAACAGTCGTTCCGCCGGAGTGTATCGCCATATCAGTGACGAGTTGGGTTTGCCTTACCAGACATTTGTGGTGCGCAGCGATATGGGCTGTGGCAGTACCATCGGTCCGCTGACGGCGGGAAATCTGGGGGTAACGACGCTGGACATCGGTGTGCCCCAGCTGGGTATGCACTCGATTCGTGAGATGACCGGAACGGAAGACGGTTATACACTGTATCGTGTGATGCAGGCGTTTATGCAGCGGCCTCAGATTTTCTGAGATCCGGAACGAAAAATGCCGCTGGTTTCAGAAGAAACAGCGGCATTTCGGAATAAGTGGCTCCCCGAGCTGGGCTCGAACCAGCGACAAACGGATTAACAGTCCGTTGCTCTACCAACTGAGCTATCGGGGAACAGCTAAGTGGCGCGAATAATAAGGACTTTATTCGTTGGGGTCAACCCTCTGAATTAGAAGGTTAAAAATTGTACTATCAGTCTGCTCCCCATCCTGTGCCGCCGGATATTGGTAAGCAGGTATTCCGTTATCGGCCGCCACCGTGGCTTCGTAACGGTCACCTGCAATCGGTGTGGCCAACGCTGTTTCGTAAAGTGGCCCTGGCCGAGCCGGAGTCGGAAGTGCTCACTACCTGCGACAACGACGAACTGCACCTGGATTGGTACCGCCAGGGCAGTGACCGGCTGGCAATATTGTCCCACGGACTTGAAGGTCACAGCCGGAGGCCTTACATCCTCGGTCTGACCCGTGCCCTGCTGACAGCAGGGTGGGATGTGCTGGCCTGGAATTTTCGTTCCTGCGGTGGAGTGATGAACCTGCAGCCCCGGTTCTATCACAGTGGCGCAACGGAGGATCTGGATCGCGTGGTGCGTCACGGGTTGTCCCGGGATTACCGCACGTTGTTCCTTTCCGGCTTCAGTATGGGAGGGAACCTGACACTGTTGTATCTTGCTCAACAGTCGGAAAGAGTGGACAGCCGCATCTGTGGCGCGGTTGCCTATTCCGTACCCTGTGACCTGGCCGGCAGTGCGGATGAACTGGCCAAACCCAGCCGGAAGATCTACATGCAGCGCTTCCTGAGGGACCTGCATGTCAAGATGGAAGAGAAAGCCCGGCGCTTTCCGGAGCTTATTGATGTGAACGGCTTCGAGAACATTCGCAGCTTTCACGAGTTTGATAACCGCTATACAGCGCCACTGCATGGTTTCCGTGACGCCCGGGATTACTGGGCCAGTTGCTCCGCTCTTGGCAAGCTGAGGGACATCCGGGTGCCGTCGCTGATGGTGAATGCTGCCGATGATCCCTTCCTCTCACCCCGGTGCTTCCCGGAATCAAGAGAGCTGTTGGGTCAGCATGTCCATCTGGAAGCACCGCGTTGGGGTGGCCACGTGGGGTTTGTTGAGCACGCCCGGGATGGATACTACTGGTCTGAGCGCCGTGCAATCGCCCATATCCAGTCGGTGGCTGGGTAGCCTGGCTTATTTGAGCAGCGGCTCAAGTTCCGGCCAGAGGTTGGCCAGTAGCTGGTTTTGGGCTTCAGCGGTGGGATGTATGCCGTCAGACTGCATCATGTCCTCCTGGTCGTAGATGCCTTCCAGAAAGAACTCAACCAGGCCGGTGTCGTACCGTTTCGCCAGTTTGGGAAAAATTCCGGCGAAGATCCGGGTGTAGCGCTCACCGTAGTTGGGAGGAATTTGCATGCCCACAAGCAGCGGGTGGGCGCCGGCATCGCGGACATGTTCGATCATTTTGGCCAGGTTATTCTCGATGACATTGGGCGGGAAACCCCGCAAGCCATCGTTGCCGCCCAGTTCGATGACCACTACTTCGGGCTCATATTCCTCAAGCAACGCCGGCAGGCGACGCAGCCCGCCGTCGGTGGTTTCGCCGCTGATGCTGGCATTGACGACCTGCCAGTTTTCCAGACCCTCAGCTTCGAGGCGCGCGCGCAGCAGAGCCACCCAGGCCTCGTCCGTTTGCACACCATAGGCCGCACTCAGGCTGTCCCCGACAATCAGTACGGTGTTTGATGCCTGATTCTGATCAGCCTGAACTTGTGTAAAGACACAAAGAAAAGAGATGAAAAGTATTGATCTCAGACGTAAAAATACCGTATCCATAGACAACCTGTAACCACTTTAAAATGTTGGAGACCCCGTGAACGACCAGACCGAGCATTATCCAGAGGGCCGTCAGTCAGCCATGCTGAAAGTCAGTGGCCTGACGCATCGTGTCAGTCTGGAGACTGATACGTTGACGATCTTGCAGGGGGTCAGTCTGGAAATCAATCGTGGTGAGTCCGTCGCGATCGTCGGGCGTTCCGGATCGGGCAAGACCACACTGCTGGGGTTACTGGCCGGGCTGGATACCCCCACCGAAGGCACCGTCGAACTGGACGGAGCGGTCATCAGCAAACTGTCTGAGGATGAGCGTGCCAAGTTGCGTGCACAGCGGGTCGGTTTTGTATTTCAGTCTTTCCAATTGTTGCCGGCACTGACAGCGCTGGAGAACGTGATGTTACCGCTGGAACTGGGTGGGCACGAGGCTCCGGAGAAAAAAGCGCGGGAATTGCTGGAGCGCGTGGGTCTTGGCGAGCGCCTCACCCATACGCCGCGCCAGCTATCCGGCGGTGAACAGCAGCGGGTTGCCATTGCCCGGGCGTTTGCGTCGGATCCGGTGGTGCTGTTCGCGGACGAACCTACGGGCAACCTGGACAACCGCACCGGGCAGGCAGTGTCGGACCTGTTAATGGCACTGAACCATGAGCAGGGCACAACGCTGGTGATGGTCACCCACGACGAACACCTGGCCGCACGCTGTGGCCGCCAGTTCAACATTGAGGCGGGCGTTCTCACCGAACCCGATACCCACACTGACGAGGAGCCAGTCATCTGATGGTGGCCTCACGTAAATTAATGTCCATACGCCGCGACTGGCGTGAACGGGACGTACGCGTTGTGCTGGCGGCCTTGATGATTGCGGTTGCCACGGTCGCCACCATCGCTCTGTTCGCCAGCCAGCTTCAACGTACGCTGGTGTCTTCGGCCAGCTCCTTTCTGGCGGCGGACCGGCAACTGGAAGCCGAAAACGGTCGCCCCATTCCTGACGCCTGGCTGACGGAAGCGCAGAGTCGCCAATTGAAAACCGGACAGATGGTGGAATTTTCTACCATGGTGTTCGGGGCGGACAATTTCCAGCTGGTATCAATCAAGGCGGTCAGCAATGAGTATCCGTTGCGTGGCCAGGTCGAAATTCAGCTGGGTCCGGATGAACCACGGCAACTGGTGTCGTCCGGGCCGGCGCCCGGTGAGGTCTGGATCAACCCGCGGCTGCTCCGGTTGTTGGACACCAACGTGGGCGACACCCTGGAGGTCGGTAATCTGGAGCTGGAAATATCCGGCCTGCTGGTGCGTGAACCTGATGGCGGCTTCCGCCTGTCGGCGCTGGCGCCCCGGGTGATGATGCACGCGGACGACGTACCGGACACCGGCGTGATACAGGAAGGCAGCCGGGTGGAATACGTCTATCTGTTCGCCGGCGAAGAAGCAGCACTGGAAGGCTATTACCGCTGGCTGCAACCGCAACTGGAACCCAGCCATGAATGGGAAGGCGTGCGGGACGGAGAAACCTTCTCCCGCTCCCTGGAACGTGCCGAGCGCTTCCTGCTGCTTGGTGGTAGTCTGGCGGTCATGCTGGCTGCCGTCGCGGTGGCCGTGGCCAGCCGTCAGTATGCCCTGTCGCAGCGGGATACTGTGGCACTGCTGAAGACTCTCGGAGTGAGCAGTCAGGGTATTGGCAGACTGTACCTGCAACGCCTGGGCCTCTGGGGGCTGGCCGGCGCTGTCGGGGGGCTGGTGATTGCGTTGCCTCTGTATTGGTTGCTGTCCCGCCTGCTCAGCGATGTGCTGGAGCGACCGGTGGATTACCAGCTTGATCCTGCCGCACTGGCGCCGTCGCTGCTGACCGCTCTGGTGTCCCTGTTTGCTTTTGCCTATCCGCCCATCCGGCGCTTACGCAACGTACCGGCCATGCGCGTGTTGCGTTCCCAGCCCGGAGAATCCGGTCGCGAAGCGCTGCCCGACCTGACTGTTGCCCTGGTGGCGATTTTCGGGCTGGTGTGGATGTACGCTGGCGAAGTGTCTCTGGTTCTGGCGTTGCTGGGTGGGCTGATCCTGTTATTGGGCACTCTTGCATTGCTTGGGTGGCTAATGGTTTTGGGATTACGCAAGATCAGGGGGGGCGGCAATGCCTGGCGCCTGGCGTTGGTGGGGCTCTACCGGCATCGCCGGGCCAGCCTGTCGCAAATTTCCGTGTTCGCGATGACGCTGATGCTGGCGGCTACGCTGATCCTGGTTCGAACTTCACTGCTGGCAGACTGGCAGGCGCAGTTGCCGGAGAATACACCCAACCACTTTCTGATCAATATTGCCCCGGATGTGGTCGAAGACGTTGACGCCTTTTGGCAGGATCGGGGGCAACCGCTGGATCAGCTTTATCCCATGGTGCGTGGCCGGTTTACTGAGCTGAATGGCGCGCCGGTCAAGGAAGCGGTAACAAAGGACGAGAGGGTAGGCGCCCTGAACCGGGAGCTGAACCTGACCTGGATGGAGTCGCTGCCGGCAGACAATGAAATCGTGGACGGTGAGTGGTTCAGTCCGGGCCAGACCCGCGGTGTTTCCGTTGAGGCGGAGCTGGCGGAAAAGCTGGGACTGAAAGTCGGTGATGAACTGACCTTTACCATCGGATCGGAGAAAGTCACTGAGGCGGTTACCAGCATTCGCACGGTACAATGGGACAGCATGAAGCCCAATTTCTACATGGCCTTTCCGCCGGGAGGCGGCTTGGAGGAGATGCCGGCCACCTGGATCACCAGTTTCTACCTGCCGCCCGTCAATAAGAATGCCCTCAATGAGTTTTCGCGTCGGTATCCGACCATCTCGGTACTGGAAATTGATCATATCATCGAGCGTATACAGGACATTGTGCGCCAGGTGACTCAGGCCATTGAAGCCATACTGGTGCTGATCCTGGCCGCAGCGCTGGTGGTGATGGCGGCTGTAGTCAGTGCTACGCTTCGGGACCGTCAGCGGGAGGGGGCGCTACTGCGTACACTGGGTGGCCGTCAGTCCCTCCTGGTGCGTAGCACCATGCTGGAGTTCGCATTGCTGGGGCTGTTTGCGGGTGTGCTGGGTGTGGCAGCGGCAGAGGCCGCTGTCTGGGCCCTGCAGTTCCGGATGTTCGAGGGCGAGTTCCAGTGGCACTGGGCCATTGTGCTGCCGATTCCGCTCTTGAGCGCTGTGGTTCTTGCTCTGTTCGGCCGCTGGCAGCTCAGGCCGGTGTTAAGCGTATCGCCCATGCTGTTGCTGAGACGCCTGGAGTAAGCGGACGCTCAGCGGTATTGGGAGAGAATGGCGTCGAGTTCGCCGTTTTCGCGGATGTTGGCCAGCTCGGCATTGAACCGCCTGGCAAAATTTTCCTGGTCCTTGCGAAGCATGAGGCGGAAGCCATAATTGCTGAGACTCTCTTTGGAGATGCGAAAATCCTTCCGCCAACCCTCATTTCTGAGGATCCACTGACCGACCAGTCGATCGGCAATGGCGGCATCAAAGTGCTCACCGTGGAGTAAAAACGCGAACATGTCCCGGTCGCGGGATACGTCAAAGCGTTTGATTGCACCGGACTGGAAATGAGGTTCCATTAAAGGATAGAGGTAACCAAGGTGAGTCACCACGGTTTGGGAGAACAGATCTTCCGGCGTCTGGTATGTCAGGTCAGAGTCGGTTGGGATGAAAACAACCTCCTCGACTTCGACAATGGCATCGGTAAACAGGAACTGCTCTGGGTTGTCTGTCCATTCCACTGCCCGTGACGTGGCATCGATGTAGCCCGTCAGCAGCATCTCGTCCACGCGTTTGCGGGGAATCTGCTCCGGGACAACCTCATAACCAATACGCTCCGCGATAAGAGTGACGACATCCCACATGATGCCCGAAGGTTGCTGTCCTTCCACAATAAGGTATGGCGGGTAGCCATTGGGAGAGACATTAAAATGCAGGGTTTTGGCATTGCTTGTTGGAGCACTGTTGGCCGCGTATGCCAAGCCTGTCAGCACAAAGCTGGAAATGAGTAGCGGGAGCAAGAGGACAGGGAACAGCGCTGGATGGCTGGATGTTCGGTTTGGCATACAGGGACGGCTCTGAAGTCGGAAACAAGGTCTAACCCGGCACATCCTTGCCAGCTTTTCGGCAATTGTTACTTTTTTGTAAGGTCTTTTCAATAATTTGATTTATATGTTTTGCAAATACTTACTCTGACCGATATCGGTGCAGGCCCCGGCTTTGCCGGGAGCTCTGCACCGATTGCCAGTCTCACTCTGGGTTAAGCCCAGGCACGGCGCAGAACCTCGCGGGCATCCTCCAGGGTAACTTCTTTCGGATTGAACATGATGGCGCCATCGTCCAGCGCCAGTTCGGCGATCTGATCCAGTTGCTCCTCAACGACCTTGCCGGTTTCCTTCAGGGTACGAGGCAACTGACAATGCTTGTACAGTGCGTCCCGCATACGGCGGATGGTGGAGATACTGGCTTCGGCGCGACGGGCTGCCGGCGTGGCCGCGTAGACATCCGGGCCGTCCAGATAGAGCAGCAATTCGCCCAGCGGCTCGCGGATGGATTCAATGTTGTACTCCAGTACGTAGGGCAGGTACAGGCTCATGCACAGGCCATGGGGCAGTTGGCAGATGGCGCCGGTTGCGTGACCAAGCGCGTGCACCAGGCCGACCATGGAGTTGGAGAAAGCGATACCGGCCATGGTGGATGCCTGAGCCAGCTCAAGACGGCCATCGGCGTCTTTCGGGTTTTCCATCACCGACAGCAGGGAGGTGCTGATTTTCTTGATTGCGGCCGTGGCGTAGGCATCGCTGAGCGGGTTCTTCGCCATGCAGGTGAAGGCTTCGGTCGCGTGGGTCATCGCATCCATGGCGGTTGCCGCAGTGATATGAGGCGGCAGTGTCAGCGTCATGCGGGGATCGATGATCGCCGCGTTCGGCAGCAGGAATGATGATGTGAATGGCAGCTTTACGTGCTTTTCAGTATCGGCAATCACGGCCACGGCGGTTACTTCGGACCCGGTGCCCGCCGTTGTTGGTACGACGAAGAAAGGCTTGAGTGGGTGCTTGAGTACACCAGCGCCGGAATACGCGGCAATATCGTCGCCACCTTCGGACACCAGGATGTTGACGGCCTTGGCGGTATCAATTGCGGACCCGCCACCGACAGCAATAATGGAATCACACTTTTCAGCGCGGTAGATGCCGGCAATATCGCGGACCACACCGGTAGAGGAATCCGGCGGCACATCATCGTAGATACTGACAATTTCCAGCCCGCTTTCCTCGCACGCGGCGATCACTGGGTCGAGCAGGCCAGCGGCGCGAACGCCTTTGTCAGTCACAATCATCGGGCGTTTTGCCGCCATACCGGTCAGCTCGTAAGGGATATGCTCCAGGGCAGCCTTGCCGGCGATCACCTTAACCGGGCAAAAGAACTCATAGTATTTGTTAGTCATTATGCTCTCACCGTTTCGACAAAATTGGTTGCGACCTTGAGGTAGATCCGTGCGGCACTGATCAGTTTTTCCGGCAGGTGCAGGTTGGCGGGGTATTCCTTGACGGCCCGCTTAGCGATCAGCTTCGGAAGAATGAACGCTTCCAGCCGGTTCAGTACCCGTGTCATACGGATGGCGTAGCTGATATCGCCATCCACCAGCATTCTGTCATTGGCGAAGGCCACGGAAGTCTTTTCCTGAAATGACAGCACCATGAACGCGTGGGCAATGTGCTTGAACTGTATCGACAGATCCACCGGTCGTGGGGCGGTACTGCCGTGGTAGTGGAAGCGCCCGTTACCGGTATGTTCGACGATGAGGCTGGAGCCGTTTGGCATCACCATCATTTCAAACAGAAAACCTTCCGGAAGGGCAATGGCTTCCTGTTGGACTGTCTCATCCACTTCACTGACGGCCTGAAGGGCGCGACCCATTACCTGGAACATCAGCTCCACGTACAGTCGTCGTGCCTGGAAAGCCATCGGTTGGATACGTTTCGCTAACATGGCAATCGTCCGATTGTTGTTGATGTCATCTGATTTTTAGAGTTATTGCTCTAAAAGTCAATGCAATCATTGACGGCAATGGGCTGTCACCACGGCAAAACTCAGGGAAGGGACGTTGTAGTGGTCAGGTGGATACAGAATGGCCCGGAGTGGATCCGGGCCTTTGAAAGGAATTTTCCAGCGTTTATTGAGAGAGATTGGCAAGCTTCTTTTTGGCCTCTTCAGCCACTGGGCCACCGGCTTCCGCCGCTGTCTGGTAGTACCTGATGGCGTCTTCGCGACGGTTCTGTTTCACCGCCACATCACCGAGGCGAAGGAAGGCGATGGAGGTCGGAACCACCTCGTTGGCCTTTGTGAGGTTGGTCCGGGCTTTATCAAGCTTGTTCCGGGACAGCGCATTCAGGCCGTTGTGCAGGCGGTAACTGAACATTTCAGGGTAGAGGGACACCGCTTTCTCGAAGTCCGCCTCGGCCTTGGCTTTCTTTTCCTGTGCCTCGTAAATGCGCCCCCTGAGCGCATAAAACAGGGCTTCCTCCGGCTCTATGCGGATAGCTTCGTTGATTTTGGCCAGCGCTGCTTCCATCTCTCCCTCGCTGGCCAGTTTCATGGCCTCGTCATGGGCATCGTAAGCGGGTTGGAGCTTTCTGGCCTTGGCCAGTTTTCTGTCGTAGACATCCTTGCCGCGGTATCCACCGGCGCCATATTCTTGAACCAGTTTGCGGTTCGCCTCGACCCGCTTCTGTGAAGGGGGGTGGCTGGCGAACAGGCCGTCAATAAAGCTCGACTGGCGCCCTTCCGACAGTTTTACAAACAATTCCTGAAGCTCCACCGCAGCCTGGGGATCGTAGCCGGCCTCGACCATGTACTCGATACCAAAGCGGTCGGATTCCAGTTCGTCGCCCTGGCTGTACTGAGCCTGAATGATCTGTGCGCCAAGAGCGGCGCCGCCCATGAGCAGACCAGTCCACTCATTATCCGACAGTGCGAATCCCAGCCCGGCAACGCCCGCGCTGATCAGCATGCTCTGTTGCATGCGCTGTACACTGTGACGTGCCGCAGCGTGGACAATCTCATGGCCGAGCACAGACGCAAGTTGGGCTTCGTCTTCCAGTTCGGTCAACAGTCCCCGGTTAATGGCGATTTTCCCGCCCGGTAGTGCCCAGGCGTTGGGAACACTGCTATTCAGCACGACGAATTCATAGGGCAGGTCGGGGCGATCGCTGACCCTGGCCAACTTCTGACCCACTTCGTTCACATAAACCGTCAGGTCCGGGTCCAGATAGAACTGGCCACCCTGGGTCTGCTGGGTAGGTATGTACTGTTCTGCGCCTATGGAAAGCTCCTGGCTTTCGGGTATCAGTGACAGCTGCTTTTCCCCGGTGACCGGGTTTACGGAACATCCTGCCATGGCAAAGAGCAGGGCGATCAGAGGCAGATAGCGAAAGAACAGCCGGTTCGTCACGGTAAACTCCTGTTATCAGTCCTTGATCCGGGATGTACGTAACCCCGGGTGATTAGGGTCAGTTTATACCACATCCGATGATCTGCGGTTATAGCCACCGTGCCCTTGTAATCTGGAGAGAATTCCCTGCGAAGTGTATGATAACGCCCTTGTTAACCTTCCTTTTTCTGATTCCGCAAATGGAACCTCCATGGTTGATTATCTGGAACTGACTGCGTTGGCCTGGTTTCTGGTGTGCTGGATTGGCTACACCGAGTATTCCAGACGCAAAGCCAATGACCGACCTTGTCTGTCCAACACCCTCGACCTGTACCGGGAGGATTGGATGCGGGGGATGCTGCGCCGGGATAACCGCATTCCGGATGCATCGGTCGTGGGCAACCTGGAACGCAACGGTGCTTTCTTTGCGTCGAGCTGCCTGCTGATCCTGGCGGGTATCATCACAGCACTGGGCTACACTCAGGAAGTGATGGAGGTGTTCAGTACCCTGCCGTTTGGCAATTTGCCCAGTCGTGCGATCTGGGAGTTGCGCATGGTGGTTTTGCTGATGGTGTTTATCTATGCCTTCTTCAAGTTCACCTGGTCTATGCGCATGTACAACTTTGTGGCTGTGCTCATCGGGAGCGCACCATTACCGGAGGACACCAAAGTCAGCCCGGCAGCGCGAGAAGCCTTTGCCCAGAGCGCGGCGCGGGTATGCAACCTGGCGGGGGATGCTTTCAACCTTGGCTTGAGATCCTATTATTACGCCATGGCGGTGGTGACATGGTTTATCCATCCGGTGGCGTTCATCGCGGGCTCCACACTGGTTGTCATCGTTCTGTACCGCCGGGAATTCCGTTCCAACGCCCTGGAGGCCCTGCGTGGCGGAAAAGTGTTTGAAGAGCCGGCGGGGAAATCCGATGCTGCCTCGAAATCCAACAGTTAACCGATCTGGCGACACTGAATGACTGATGATATCCGACTGAACCGGGTTCGCCGGTTTCTTGAAACCCTGAATCAGGCGCGGGAACTGGGCCTGACTGTTGAAGCCGCAGGCGATGGCGTATTGACCATGTGCCTGCCGTACAGTGACCGGATTATTGGTAACCCGGATACCGGCGTGATCCACGGCGGCGCCATTACCACGCTGATGGACACGACCTCGGGTTCAGTGATCATCTGCGCCCTGGAGGATTTTGAGCTGTGCCCGACGCTGGACCTGAGGGTCGATTACATGCGTCCGGCGGAACCCCACAAACCGGTGTTTGCCCGCGCGGAAACCTACAAGATCACCCGCAACATCATCTTTACCCGGTGCGAGGCCTACCAGGAAGGCGGCGAAACCATCGCCAACTGCGTCGGTACCTTCATGCGCATTGGCAAGGAAGCCACACCGAAAGGCTATCGGGATCTGATTACCGGAGGTGAAGAATGACCGACCCTGAAATCCTCCGCCACACCCGCGAAAGCGGCGATTTTTCGCGGCTGCTGGAAAGCGTTCCTTACGCCCGCTTTATTGGCCTGGAATGTGACCGTTTTGGCGACGATCTGATCTTCCGCTTGCCGAAGAAAGAAGAAAACCTCGGCAATCCGATCCTGCCCGCCATTCACGGTGGCGTCATCGGCGGCTTTATGGAAATGTCTGCCGCGATCTACCTGATGATGTCCCAGGACAGCATGAGCATGCCCCGGATCGTGGACTTCTCCCTGGATTACCTGCGCGCAGGCCTGAACCGCGAAACCTTCGCCGAGTGCCGCCTGACCCGCCAGGGCAACCGTGTGGCCAACGTGATGATCACCGCCTGGCAGAAATCCCGCTCCCAACCGATTGCCACTGCCAGGGCTCACTTCCTCCTCGAAGACTGATTTTCCCTTTGATCCGGGGCTTGAAATGCCCCGGCTTGCCCCCATTTCCCACTGCAACACTACATTGACAATCGGGTGGTGTGGTCGGGTAGTCCTGTCCAAAACCCTGCGGAGCCATGGATGGCGGAGCGGAGCGTACAGGGACGTATTCACAGCGTGTTTTGGACAGGACTACCCGACCGCACCGCTCCACCGAACGTAAACAGCAGGAGATAAAAAAGCCATGACGGTAGAAGCGCAAAAAGAGACCCTGGGTTTTCAGACCGAAGTGAAGCAACTGCTTCACCTGATGATCCATTCCCTGTATTCCAACAAGGAAATCTTCCTTCGTGAGCTGATCTCGAACGCCTCGGACGCCGAAGACAAACTGCGTTTCGCGGCATTGAAGGATGACGGCCTGTATGAAGGCGATCCCGAGCTGAAAATCCGCCTGGACTACGACCAGGAAAAGAACACTGTCACCCTGACTGATAACGGCATCGGCATGACCCGTGATGACGTGATCGAGAACCTGGGTACCATCGCCCGCTCCGGCACTGCCGAATTCCTGCAGCAGCTGTCGGGTGACGAGAAGAAGGACAGCAAGCTGATCGGTCAGTTCGGTGTGGGTTTCTATTCCGCGTTTATTGTGTCCGACAAGGTGGAAGTGTTTACCCGCCGCGCCGGCGCTGCGCCTGAAGAGGGTGTGCACTGGGAATCCAACGGTGACGGCGAGTTCACCATCGAGCAGGTTAACCGTGAGAATCGTGGCACTGAAATCGTCCTGCATCTGAAGTCCGATGCGAAAGAATTCGCTGACGGATTCCGCCTGCGCGGCCTGGTGAAGAAGTACTCCGATCACATTTCCTTCCCGGTGGTGATGAAATCCGAATCCGAGGAAGAGGAAGAAAAGGGCAAGGACGAAACCGTCAACGATGCTACCGCGCTTTGGACACTGCCTCGTACCGAGATCAAGGACGAGGAGTACAAGGAGTTCTACAAGCACATCGCCCATGATTTTGAAGACCCGCTGACCTGGTCCCACAACAAGGTGGAAGGCAAGCTGGACTACACCAGCCTGCTGTACATTCCGGCCCGTGCGCCGTTTGACCTGTACAACCGGGAAGCACCCCGTGGCCTGAAGCTGTATGTGCAGCGCGTATTCATCATGGACGACGCCGAGCAGTTCCTGCCGCTGTACCTGCGTTTCGCCAAGGGTGTGATCGATTCCAACGATCTGTCCCTGAACGTTTCCCGGGAGATTCTGCAGAACGACAGCACCGTGGAAAGCATACGTACCGCGCTCACCAAGCGTGTACTCGACATGCTCTCCAAGCTGGCGAAGAAAGATCCCGAGCAGTATCAGAAGTTCTGGGGCGAGTTCGGCACAGTCATCAAGGAAGGCCCGGCGGAAGACTTCAGCAACCGCGAGAAGATTGCTGGCCTGCTGCGTTTTGCCACGACCCATACCGGTGAGCAGACTCAGAATGTATCCCTGGATGACTACATCGGCCGCATGAAAGAAGGCCAGAGCAAGATCTACTACATCACCGCCGACAACTTCATGGCCGCCAAGAGCAGCCCGCATCTGGAAGTTTTCCGCAAGAAGGGCATTGAGGTGCTGATCCTGTCCGACCGCATCGACGAGTGGATGATGGGTTACCTCAACGAATACGACGGCAAGCAGTTCCAGGACGTTGCCCGTGGTGATCTCGACCTTGGCGAAGTGGAAACCGAGGAAGACAAGAAGCACAAGGAGGAGGCAGCTGAGGAGCACAAGGACCTGCTTGAGCGCATCAAGAAGGCGCTTGAGGATCGTGTCCAGGAGGTACGGGTTACCAATCGTCTGACCGACTCTCCGGCCTGCCTGGTCGTGGGTGACTTTGACATGGGCGCCCAGATGAAGAAGATCATGGAAGCCGCCGGCCAGAAAGTGCCGGACAGCAAGCCGATCTTCGAAATCAACGTGGATCACCCGCTGGTGCAGCGCCTGGAGAACGAGAAGGGCGATGAGCGTTTCGGCGAGCTGTCTGCTGTTCTGCTGGATCAGGCCACCCTGGCCAGCGGCGAGCAGCTGGCAGATCCGGGGGCTTATGTAACCCGTCTGAACCGTCTGTTGCTGGAACTGGCGAACTAAGAGTCCATGCAGCAGATTATTGTGGATATCAACATCAGCCCTGAAGAGTGGATCAAACTCTATCAGGGCGTGGCCACCGATGTTCACACCACGGCCCGGGACGGGCGCTCCGTCCGCTTCCCGGCCCGTATTCTCTCCCGTTTTTATCTCCGCGACGGCGTTCGCGGCAGCTTCCGCATCCTGTTCGACAATGACGGCAAGTTTGCTTCCATCGAGCGACTCTGATTGCCGATAATCTAAAACTCATCCTCCCAATCCATAGCCGTTCTCTATCCTGACATTAGGAAACATTCAAGCAGCCAACTGTGGTTGATCTATATTGAATGGTGTCCCCGTAGATACGTTTTTTGCCAACGACGCAGAAACAGGAGAGTACGATGAGAGAGAACACTGATTCCGGTGGTAAATGTCCGGTTATGCACGGTGGCAGCACTCTGGCCAGCCAGGACAACACCAGCTGGTGGCCTGAAGCCCTGAACCTCGACATCCTTCACCAGCATGATCGCAAATCCGACCCGCTGGGTGAGGACTTTGACTACCGTGAGGAAGTCAAGAAACTGGACTATGACGCCCTGAAGCAAGACCTTTACGCATTGATGACCGAGAGCCAGGACTGGTGGCCGGCGGATTGGGGCCATTATGGCGGCCTGATGATTCGTATGGCCTGGCACGCTGCAGGTACTTATCGTCTTGCCGATGGTCGTGGTGGCGGTGGTACCGGTAACCAGCGTTTTGCGCCGATCGGTTCGTGGCCCGATAACGTCAGTCTCGACAAGGCCCGCCGTCTGTTGTGGCCAATCAAGAAGAAGTACGGCAACAAGCTGAGCTGGGCGGATCTGATGATTCTGGCCGGCAACGCGGCCTACGAATCGATGGGTCTGAAAACCTTTGGTTTTTCCTTCGGTCGTAAAGACATCTGGCACCCGGAAAAAGACATTTATTGGGGCGCGGAGAAAGAATGGCTGGCCCCATCCGACACCCGATACGAGGACGTGGACAAGCCGGATACCATGGAAAACCCACTTGCCGCTGTGCAGATGGGGCTTATCTATGTGAACCCGGAAGGCGTCAACGGTCAGCCTGATCCGCTCAAGACAGCCGAGCAGGTGCGGGAAACCTTCGCCCGCATGGCCATGAATGATGAGGAAACCGCAGCACTTACCGCCGGCGGCCATACCGTCGGTAAGACCCACGGCAATGGCGATGCCGATGCCCTTGGTCCCGAGCCCGAAGGCGCTGACGTTCATGAACAGGGCCTGGGGTGGAACAACCCCAACATGAAGGGGAAAGCCGCCAATGCCGTTTCTTCGGGCCTTGAAGGCGCCTGGACAACCAACCCGACCAAGTTCGACATGGGCTATTTCGACCTGCTGTTCGGTCATGAATGGGAACTCAAGAAGAGCCCAGCCGGTGCGAACCAGTGGGAGCCCGTGGACATCAAGGAAGAAGACAAGCCCGTTGACGCGACCGACCCGTCCATTCGCCACAATCCGATGATGACCGATGCGGATATGGCGATGAAGATGGATCCCAAGTACCGCGCGATCTGCGAGAAGTTCATGGCGGATCCCGAATACTTCCGGGACTGCTTCGCCCGGGCCTGGTTCAAGCTGACTCACCGGGATATGGGGCCGAAGAGCCGTTACATTGGCCCGGAAGTGCCCGCTGAAGACCTGATCTGGCAGGACCCGGTGCCACAGGGCGAGACCAACTACATCGAAGAAGTGGTCAAGGAGAAAATCGACGACGCCGGCTTGAGTATCAGCGAGCTGGTCAGTACCGCCTGGGACAGCGCCCGTACCTTCCGGGGGTCTGACATGCGCGGTGGCGCCAACGGCGCTCGCATTCGCCTGGCGCCGCAGAAGAACTGGGAGGGCAACGAGCCGGAACGTCTGTCCAAGGTGCTGGGCGTCTATGAGAAGATCGCTGCCGAAACCGGCGCCAGTATTGCCGACGTCATCGTGCTGGGTGGCAACCTGGGTGTCGAGAAGGCCGCGAAAGCTGCAGGCTATGACGTACACGTTCCCTTCCTGAAGGGCCGTGGTGACGCCACTGACGCGATGACGGATGCGGAATCCTTCGACCCACTGGAGCCGGTCGCCGATGGCTTCCGGAACTGGCAGAAGAAGGAATATGTGGTCAAGCCGGAAGAGCTGCTGCTCGACCGCGCCCAGCTGCTTGGCCTGACAGCTCCCGAAATGACTGTTCTGCTCGGTGGCATGCGTGTGCTTGGCACCAACCATGGTGGCACCAAACACGGTGTACTCACGGACCGCGTAGGCCAGTTGACGAACGACTTCTTCGTCAATCTGACCGACATGGCCTACAGCTGGAAGCCGGCGGATAAGAATCTCTACGAGATTCGTGACCGAAAGACTGACAAGGTGAAGTGGACCGCCACCCGGGTAGACCTGGTGTTCGGCTCCAACTCCATCCTCCGTGCCTACTCTGAGGTGTACGCCCAGGATGATAACGATGAGAAGTTTGTGAATGACTTCGTTGCCGCTTGGGCCAAGGTCATGAACAACGACCGTTTCGACGTGAAGAAGTAAGTCGAAAGCAACAGGCCGGGCATCCTGATTTCGGGATGCCCGGCTACCAACTTTCCGCCAGATTCCTTACAATCCTCTCCGGCTGATTTTTGATCAGATGCTGACTGATTTTCCATTCATCCTCCGGAGCCTTCATGCGAATTATTCTTGCCCCAATGGAAGGGCTGGTAGACGCACCCATTCGTGAAACCCTGACGAAAGTTGGCGGTATTGACCGGTGCGTAACCGAGTTCATTCGCGTGACCCACGGCATGCTGCCCCCCAGAATTTTCTACAAGTACGCACCGGAGCTGCATAACGGAGCCCTGACCGAAGTCGGTACGCCGGTAGCCGTCCAGCTTCTGGGTTCAAACCCCGAAATGATGGGCCGACACGGTGCCAAAGCGGTCGAGCTGGGGGCGGGGCAGGTGGATATCAATTTTGGATGCCCGGCCAAAACCGTCAACAGACACAAAGGCGGTTGTGTGCTGATGCGAGAGCCGGAGCTGATGCATGAGATCGTCGCGGCAGTCCGCAAGGCGGTACCAGCGGACATCCCGGTCACTGCCAAGATGCGTCTGGGTTATGACGACCGCTCCATGGGTGTGGCCTGCGCCCAGGCCCTGGAAGCGGCAGGCGCTGAAGAGATTGTTATTCATGCCCGCAGCAAGGTGGATGGCTACAAGCCACCCGCTTACTGGGAAGAAATCGCCAGGGTCCGGGAAACGGTCAACACCCATGTGATTGCCAATGGCGAAATCTGGACTGTGGACGACTACTGGCGTTGCCGTGAAGTCTCGGGTTGTGATGACGTGATGATCGGGCGGGGGCTGATCGCCCGCCCGGACCTGGCCCGTAAGATCCGCGCCAGTCAGAATGGTGAATCCGTGCCGGACATGACTTGGCCGGAAGCGGTGTCCCTGGTGCGTGAATACGCCTTTGCCCTGCAGCAGCGCCTGGAAGACCGGTTTGTCACCGGCCGCATCAAGCAATGGCTCAACTACCTGCGTCAGGGCTTCCGCGAAGCTGACATGCTCTGGCCGGAAGCCCGAAAAATCCGCCAGGTTGAACCAATGCTGGCCTGTCTGCAGCAGCCGGTTCCGGTTTCCTGCGCGGCCTGATTTATCCCCGTTTCCGTCCCTGATTCTGTTCCGCCGACTACACTGGTACGGAATGAGGCGCTGTTCGTACTCGTTAATTACTATCGAATAACAAACAGCGGAGAGGGAACCGATGAAACGTTCTGGATTGATAACCGCCCTGACAGCCGGATTGGCTCTGGCCGCGCCCTGGGCCTTGGCTGAAGAGCCTGTCAGGATCACCCCCCTGGGCAGTCACGATGGCGAATTCTGCAGCCGTGACCGCGCCCTGGTGCTGGAAGACCCCAACGGCACCCGCATCCTCTACGATGCCGGGCGCACCGTCGCCGGTCCAGACGACCCCAGGCTTCGTGAGATTGATGTGATCCTGGTGTCCCATATGCATGGCGATCACGTCGGCGATCAGCGAATTAGCAAGACCAATGCCGGTAGCTGTGTTTCGCCGGATACGTCCGTTGGCACCTTGCCGCAATCGAATACCGTTGATATTGCCGTAGGGAAAAAGGCGCGTATCGTCACCGGCAGCGAAATGCCGGCGTTTTTCGCCGCGAAACTGAAAGAGGCCGGGGGCGACCCCGCCAACTCCGTGCTGGTCCGCTTCGGAGGCGAGCATGAAACGGGCGGCGTGAAGATCACCACGGTGCCGGCTGTCCACAGCAATGGCGTGTCACCGTCTTTCCTGACAGGGCCGCTGGCGGAACACCTGCAGGCAGCCGGCGTTGGCGCCAGTGTCGGTCCGCCCACCGGTTACGTGCTGACTTTCAGTAACGGCCTGGTGGTGTACCTGTCAGGCGATACCGGGATTACCGCTGAACAGAAACTGGTGGTGAAAGAGCATTACGGCGCTGAACTGGTGGTGATGAACATCGGCGACACCTTCACGACCGGTCCCAAAGAAGCGGCCTACGTAATCAATGACCTGATCGCTCCAAAAGCGGTCATTGCCTCGCATGCCAATGAAGCGGCCACCGAGGGCGGTGAGGTGCGCAAGGGTACCCGCACGGCAATGTTTACCGCACTGACTTCCGTGCCGGTACACCTGCCGCTCAGCGGCCGGACCATGTCTTTCGATGGCGACGCCAACTGTACGTTCGGTTGCCAGTAAGTGAACCGGGATCGTCAGAGGAGAGGAGGGCGTTCAGCCCTCCATGTCCGGGGCGTAGCTACCGTTGCGCGCAGCGCCGTTGAGCCTGGCCCGTTTGAGCAATGCTTCCTGTGCCGCCGGTCCGTTTTCCAGATTGCCGGCCCATGCCTTCTGGGCGGGCTCCTGTAGCGCGCGTCCATAAGAAAAACTGAGTTCCCAGGGCTGCGCGCCCATGGCGTTCATCGCATTCAGGTTGGCGGTTGCCTCTTCGGGGGTCTGGCCGCCGGACAGAAAGCAGATGCCGGGCACGGCGGCAGGCACGGCGCGACGGAATACCCCAATCGTTGCCTGAGCCACTTCTTCAGGCGTGGCCTTCGGGTTGTCCTTACCGGGGGTCACCATGCTCGGTTTCAGAATCATCTGCTCCAGCTCGACTTTGTGCCGGTAAAGGGCGTGAAACACTTCTCTGAGAACCGCTTCGCTCACCTCCGCGCAGCGTTCTATGGTGTGGTTGCCATCAATCAACACCTCTGGCTCCACGATGGGAACAATTCCCACGGATTGGCATATGGCCGCATAGCGCGCCAGCACTTCCGCATTAGCTTCCACGGCCTGGGGAGAGGGAAGGGTGTCGGAGATATGAAACACATCCCGCCACTTGGCGAACCGGGCTCCCTGATTCCGGTAGATTTCCAGCCGGTCTTCGAGGCCATCCAGACCCACTGTTATCTCGTCGCCCGGGGCATTGATCAGCGGTTTTTTGCCCTTGTCCACCTTGATGCCCGGAACAATGCCCTGTTTCGCAAGAAGCTCTGGTATTCGCTGGTTGTCGAGGCTGGTCTGGCCCAGAGTTTCTTCAAACAGAATCACGCCGCTGATGAATTCCCCCAGACCGGATGTTGAGAATATGAGACTGCGGTACTCACGACGTTTCTCTTCGCTGGACTCCACGCCAACCGCGTTGAAACGTTTGGCGATGGTGGGGTGGCTCTCATCCGCCGCGAGAATGCCCTTGCCGGCCTGTACCAGTTCCCCAACGGTTGCGCTTAGTTCTTCCTGAAGTGTCATGGCGAGCTCCTGAGTAATCCATTAGCGGTCAGAGTAGGGTTTGGGTTTGTTCTTTCATTGTAGACGGTCGTTAGTGCTTCTGAACTTGATCTGGGCTAAGACGGTGAACGATGCAGTGGTCTAATCTGTTATTCATAGCGACAGCGAGAGGGGGAGGCCTGTATGAAAACCGTCGTCAGCGTCAGCCAGGGTTCATCCGAGTACGACTACCATATGGAAACGGAATTTCTGGGCCAGCCTTTCCGCATCATCCGCATTGGAACAGACGGGGACCTGTCAAAGGCCGAAGCGGTATTGGAGTCCATTCATGATCAGGCAGACGCCATCGGTCTGAGTATGGTTCATGACCACTATGAAGTCGGGCGTGAACAGCTTGAACATCCGGATACCGCCCGCCTGGAGGCCTGGATTCCGGACAAGCCGGTGACCACTGGTGCTGGCCTGCGGGGCATCCTGCAGGAGTGGGCGGTTCGTCACACACAGTCAGAATTGGGGCACTTCTTCGATAATGCCCGTGTGCTGTTCATGAATGGTCAGGCAGGCTATCGGATTGCCAAAGCATTGTCAGAGCATACCGACAACCTGTTCTTTGCAGATCCCTACATGGACTTTGGCGTGCCGCGGTTGCTTACGTCCCTGAAGCAACTGGAAACCTATACCTCGCTGACGGCATCCATTATGTTTCGACCGGCGGCGGTAAAAGCCGTGGAAAGCATCGTGCACACGCCACTCATGCGGCTTGGTGAGAGCCTGGTTAAGGGGTCTTTGCGCCAGGCTGCGTCCGACGCCCACGTTATCGTTGCGTCCATCGGCGATCTTGAATCTTTCGGTCCGAATGAGCTGGATGGCAAAACCGTGATCACCTCGCGCGTGACCGATACCGTTCTGGACTGGATGCGCTCCCGTCGCGTAGCCATGGTGGTGGATTACAGTCCCTGGTTGGAGGGGCGGCCGATTGGAGTCAATGTCCTGGACGCCATGATCAGTACGGCTCTTTCAAGGACACCGGAACAACTGGGGCCGGATGATTACCTGGATGTGATTCAGAGGCTGGGCATAGAGCCCAGAATTCTGTATCCAGACGGCTACCGCCGGGTGAATCGATTTGCCTTTGTTATTCACCCGCTGTCACAGCAATACCTTACCAAAACACCGCCGCTGGACTGGATCGCCAGCGTCTCACCACCGGTCATCATGAACCTGGTTGAGAAGGCGGTGGCTTACACACCCCCGTTTGTTTATTCCCGGGTGTCGGGTATCCGGTCGCCTACCGGGGATGAAGTGGAAGGCTGGCTGATTACTGTGGGTGGTACGCCCCGGGAGATCATGGCCCATGGTCCGGAGTTCACCTACGCAAGACTGCTGCAGGCGGCGAAACTGGCCAAAAAGCTGGGGGCTCAGATCATGGGCCTCGGCGCTTTCACCAAGGTGGTCGGTGATGCGGGCATTACGGTAGCCAAACGCGCGCCACTGCCGATTACCACCGGCAACAGTTACAGTGCCTCTGGCGCACTCTGGGCAGCCCATGATGCCATGAAAATAATAGGGCGGGTAAGCATCGGGCCCAGTGGCAAGGCCGCCGGTAAAGCGATGGTGGTAGGTGCTACCGGAGCGATCGGGTCGGTATGTGCGCGGTTACTGGCCAAAGCGGTTGATGAAGTGTATCTCGCGGCCCCAGAACCGGCGAAGCTGTTGGCCCTGAAGGAAAGTATCGAGCAGGAAACGCCAGGGGCCATCGTGCATGTGGCAGGCTCTGCTGAACGTGACCTGGCGGACATGGACATGATTGTCACGGCCACATCCGGAGCAGGCAAACGCATTCTGGACATCATGAAGGTCAAACCCGGCTGTGTGATTACCGACGTTGCACGACCCCTGGATATTTCAGCGGAAGATGTCGCCCAACGTCCGGATGTGCTGGTGATCGAATCCGGTGAAATCCAGTTACCCGGAGAGGTGGCCATGAAGGACATTGGCCTGTCCGACGGGGTGGTCTATGCCTGCCTGGCGGAAACCATTGTGCTGGCACTGGAAGCGCGATTCGAGAACTTCACTCTGGGCCGTAACATTGAATGGGAAAAAGTGCGGGAAATCTACAAACTCGGCCTCAGGCACGGCATGAAGCTGGCGGCCATCTCAGGGGTGAACGGGGTGTTCAGTGAGGAGGACTTCCAACGAGTCAGAGAGTTGGCGGCAGAAAACGGGTAACTGACCGATCAATACCGGGCCCGTTCATTGCCTTCCGCAGCATCCGTGGGCACCAGAGCTTTCACCAGTTCTTTCATGTCGAGCACGCCCACCTGTTTGCCTTTACGCATTACCCGGTAGGTGTGGTCGGTATCACCCTCGGACATGGCAATCACCGATTCCAGATTATCCCGTTCGGAAATATCGCCAGCGCAGTGTTCCGGGGCCTCGGTTGTTTTCTCCATGATGGAGCGAACCCTGAGCACCCGCGCGCGGTTGATGTCGCTGATAAAGTCGATGATATAAGGGTCGTTGGGGTGCATCAGGATGTCCTGGGGCTCGCCCTGCTGGACAACGTAGCCATCCTTGAGGATAACCAGGTGATCCGCCAGTTTCAGTGCTTCGTCCAGATCGTGGGTGATAAATACAATGGTTTTTTCGAGCTCGCCCTGCAGTTCCAGTAGCAGGTCCTGCATGTCGGAACGGATTAGCGGGTCCAGGGCTGAGAACGCTTCGTCCATCAGCATGATTGGTGAATTTGACGCCAGGGCACGGGCAATGCCCACTCGCTGCTGCATGCCGCCGGACAACTGGTGCGGGTACTGGTTCTCGTTGCCCTCCAGGCCCACACGGGCGAGCCACTTTCTAGCCTCCGCCTCAAAATCCTGCACTTTATAACCACGCACCAACAAGGCCATTCCGGCGTTTTCCAGCACGGTCTTGTGGGGTAGCAGGGCGAACTTCTGGAACACCATCGACATCCGTTCCCGCCGCAGCTTACGTAGTTTGTTTTCATCGAACTGCAGCACGTCTTCGCCGTCGACCTCGATTTCTCCAGCGGTTGGTTCGATCAACCGGTTCAGGTGACGAATCAGGGTGGATTTGCCGGAACCCGACAGCCCCATAATGACGGTAATCTCGCCCTCGTGGACGTCCACATTGATATCCTGAAGGCCCAGCACATGATTGTGCTTCTCCAGCAACTCGGCCTTGCCCATGCCCTGTCGAACGTAGGTCAGAGCGATCTCGGGCGTGGGGCCAAAAATCTTGTACAGGTTCCGGATGGAAATCTTGATACCCCGATCCACAATTCGCTCCCTTACTGTTTCTGTGCAGCGTTAATACGTGCCAGCGAAGCCTTCGTTACCCGATCAAGGATCACCGCCAGAATCACGATACCCAGCCCTGCCACAAGCCCGACACCAAGCTCGAGGTTGCGAATGCCCTGCAGTACCAGTACGCCAAGGCCGGGCGCGGACACCAGGGAGGCGATGACCACCATCGCCAGGCTCATCATGATGGTCTGATTCACGCCAGCCATGATGTTGGGCAATGCCAGTGGGATCTGAACCTTGTAGAGTTTCTGCCGGCTGGTCATGCCAAAGGCATCGGCGGCCTCAATCACATCCTTGTCCACCAGGCGAATGCCGAGATTAGTGAGACGGATCACCGGCACTATGGCGTAGAGAATGATGGCGATGCCGTACAGCTTGGATTCGGTCACGCTGAACAGGAAAATCAACGGAATCAGGTATACGAACGGTGGCAGCGTTTGCAGCATATCCAGCACAGGGATCGTCAGCCGCTGCATCATGTCGCTTCGGGACATGGCGATACCGATGGGAACGCCGAAGATGACGCACAGGAAGGCACAGACAAAAATGATGGCCAGCGTCTGCATCGCGTATTCGTAATAGTCGATAAATGCCAGCAGAGCCAGGCTGACACCGACAAAGACCACCAGCTTCCAGGACTTGGAAACCACAAACACCACCGCCAGCAGTATCGGAATGACGATCCACCAGGGGGTATTGAGCATGCCGTAGAGGGTGCCGTCGAGGAACCAGCTCAGGGGTTGCGTCAGCGGGTCCAGCACAACGCTCAGGTTGTCCTTGATGTCCAGAAAGCCTTGCTCGAGCCCTTTGGTCAGGTCCCTTGATTGTGGGAAGGAGGCGCAGGATTCGTGGAGCGCATCCATTGAAGGGAAGGGCAGATCCCAGAGGGAGTCAGGTTCAGCTTCTGTGCCTTTGGTTTTTCTAAGCAAATCCGCCATGGACAGGGGACTATCGCTGGTGTCTCCAGCGCACCACTCTTCAAGTCCCAGCGATGAGAACAGAAAGTCGTAGGTAGCCATGTGGGTTCAGTTTCCCCTGAGTCGTCAGGATTGTGGCGCTGCACAGGGTTGCTCGAGGGCAGAGTCAGTGTTCCGACTCTGCCCTCAAGGTCCGGATATTATTCCAGTACAGAAGCAAGGCGCTCCCTGGCGTCATCATTCAGCCAGCTGGACCACTCGTCACTGTTGTTGTTCAGGAAATAAACCGCCGCTTCTTCCGCTGATGCATTGCTCTTATCCATCCACGCCAGAAGGGCGCTCATGGTGTCGGTCTTGAACGTCAGCTTACTGAGCATCTCGGCCACTTCCGGTTCACGCTCCTTGAAGTCGGTGGTGACGGAAGTCAGCACCGGGGCCGCCGGAAACTCGGATACGCCAGGATTATCGACATCCTGGGTCTGATTGCGGGTGTGGACATCGGGTTTGTAGTCACCCAATTCGACGCGAGTCATATCGAATTTGCCGAGGGGAACGGTGGGCCCCCAGTAGTAGCCGAACCAGGGCTCTTCGTCCTGTACGGCAGACGCCATGGAAGACGCCAGTGTCTCGCCGGAACCGTGGTTGAACACTTCGATACCAGAGGCTTCCAGATCAAGGGCCCGGATCAGATTGTCACTGACCACACGGCAGCCCCAACCGCTCGGGCAGTTGTTAAAGCGGTTGTCCACCAGCTCGGGGTTAGCCATGACGCCTTCGATGGTGGTCAGTTCCGGGTGTTTTTCCGCGAGATAGGTGGGAATCCACCAACCCTCGACGCCACCCGGATCCAGTACTTTACCAAGACGCTCTACCTTGCCCTGTTCTTCCAGCTTCAGGTAGGCCTCGCCAGCGGAGTTGAGCCAGAGTTCGGTGACAATGTCCGGCTCGCCGTTCTCGGCAACCGACGTCACAGCGGGAATGGTATCAGAGGGCACCACGGTGACATCACAGCCGTAGCCCTGCTCCATGATGAACTTGGCAACGCTGGTCACCACCGTGTTGGAAGCCCAGTTCATCTCGGTGATGGATACTTCTCCGCAGTCCGCCTGAGCGAATCCGGGAACGGATAATGCACAAAGCATTGCGACTGATGTTAGCTTCCTCATGATTGTTCCTCCTTGTAGGGAGTAGGGGAATAGGGTTTGAAAAAGTGCAGCAACAAAGCCGCGTGCAAAGCCCTGACGACCTCGCAGGAGGTGGTACATACATCGCAATTGTTCAACGAATAGATAGGCAAAACGTTGCGTACCTCGGTTACTACCTATACTTAAGAATAGTTTTCGAACTGGGAGTTACAAGCCTGTAATGGAAATTGGTGTTAAATCTGATCAAGGCCTGGAACGTTTACTTCACAGAGATCGGTGGGTCGTGCTGGCGCTTCTCGCCGTCGTCATCGTGGCCAGCTGGAGCTATCTGCTCGCCGGTGCAGGCATGGATATGTCTGCCATGGCGTCAACTGACTGGTCACCCGGCTACGCAACCATCATGTTCCTTATGTGGTGGATCATGATGATCGCGATGATGCTGCCCGGTGCGACCCCAATGATCCTGCTGTTCGCTGCTGTGAATCGCAGGCACCGTAACAGTGGCAATCCCTATGTACCGACCACATTGTTTACGGTGAGCTACCTGCTGGCCTGGGCGGGTTTCAGTTTGCTGGCGACAGGACTGCACTGGGGGATCAAACAGGCAGGATTGCTGGCGGACATGGCGTTAACCAGTCAGCTGCTGGGGGCAGGGATATTGATAGTCGCCGGGATCTATCAACTCACCCCACTCAAGCAGGCCTGCCTTCGGCATTGCCGGATGCCAGCCATGTACATAGCCACTCACTGGCGGCCGGGCACCCGTGGCGCGTTCATCATGGGCCTGCAGCACGGCGTTTTTTGCCTGGGCTGTTGTTGGGTGCTTATGCTGCTGCTGTTCTTTGGTGGCGTTATGAACCTGTACTGGATCGCCGGGTTGGCGGTCTACGTGCTGATCGAGAAAACAATCCCTACCGGCAACTGGCTGGACTATGGCCTCGGCGTAGTGCTCATTTCCGGTGGGGCCTGGTTAGTGGTGTCTTGAGCAGGGTTTAGCCTTACCAACATACCGTAGTAATAATCCAGAGAGTGGTCAGGGTGGTATGGAATCTGGCAGGCCTTGTCAGCATTTTTCCACTGGTCAATGACTTCGCCGTCGAGTTTCTCAATCTCCTCCAGGAGTTCACTCGCGCTGTGGATTCTGTAGGGACAGATCGCAGTGCTGATGTTTTGCAGGGTCACGTAGCTTTTATCCGGGTGGACGGGCAGCATGTTAATCAATATATAGGTTGGCCGGCTCCGTAACTGGCTGATGATCGAGCTCAGCGAATCTTCTACGTATTGCAATGAACCGGAGAACAATACCCAATCACTGGGAGTCGACTGGGTCAGATCTTCAGAGAAACTCAACGGGGCGGAATTGCCATTTTCGGCGGCAAATTTCCGGGCTTCCCTGATGACGGCCGGAACGTCGTAAATCTCCCACTCGAACGGCTCCGGAAACGTGAGGTATTTGGTGAGTGCGTAGTACAACACACCGACGTGACCACCAAAATCGATCAGCTTCTGATTGGGTTGCATTAACCTGTTGAGCCAGAACGCGACCGGGTAATCGCAGGGTGAGATCGCCTGCATACGAAATCGATACATGTCGGCGGACGCAGGGGCATCGTTGTCATAACCAAGCGGTTTACTAGCGGGGGCATCCGCACTTGCCGTTGCAAAATCCGGGTACACACCCTTGAACCAGTTTACATTCGTGGCAGTAGCGAACTCTTTTGCATAACGTCGGTTCAGTGCGTTATTGATGGCAGGAATTTTTTCGAAGCGACGCACAAGCTTCTTCGCTCGATCGTACATGACTTTTACTCCCTTAAAAGACGATCACGAGGCCTCCAACGACATAAGACCCGCCTGGTGGACGGGTCTTATGTCCAACCCTACGACTCAGGCCTTGGTCGCAGTAATGAAATGAACAGGCAGCTTGAACTCCACGGCTCCCTGTGAGGTCTGGAATGACGCCAGTTCCTTGCTGGCTTCCTTCACCACCGCTTCTGTCGCGCTCTCCCCAAGTTCAATGCCCGCGAAGGGGAACCAGCCCTTGATATCGGCAAGCACCATGTTCCTGACGCTGTCAAAGTGCGCTGTGCCCTCATGGGTAATGATCACTGGCGCCTGGATGCCCGCTTCTTCGAACAAGGAAGCAAGCCGGTCCTTATTGCCCATCGAGAAGGGGAGTTGAAGTGCATTGCCCACACCTGGGTCGATAAGGCGCTCATAGATGCTTGCCATAGTCGCGTAGGCTGGTAGCTGGTCGAAGGACCCGAAAACCGCCAGCGCCAGGTGTCCGCCGGGCTTCAAGACACGTTTCATCTCCCGGAGCGCGGTCTCCGGGGCGGAGAAGAGCATCAGTCCTAGCTGGCAGAGTACGGCATCGAACTGATCGTCATCATAGGGCAACGCCTCTGCGGAACCTTCTTGCCATTCAATGCCCGGCGAGTTGCGTTTGGCCACAGCCAGCATACCGGGGTTGATGTCCACACCGGAGACGGCGCCACTTTCGCCAACCCGTGAGGCCAACGTTCGGGCCAATATGCCAGTGCCGCAGGCAACATCCAGTACGCGTTGACCAGGCTGGATCTCTGCGGCATCTGCCAGCCGGTCTGCCCATTGCTCGAACAATGCGGGGGCCAGCAATTGCTCGTAAGCCTCCGCAACCTTCTCAAGTTCCTGAACGCTCAAATGACTCATGGAATATCTCCTTTTCTCGTATGAGGGATCCTAAGACCTCCCTGCCAGTGTCTTTATTTGGTTGATTGATTTGCGCTCGGTTCCCGGGGCGGTTTCCAGCAGCCGACGGGACCAGAGCGCGGCGGATTCGGCATTTCCGGATGCATCGGCCGCGCGGGCAGCTCCTTCCAGAGTATTATAGCGTTGTGGCCAGGTGCGATTGGACTGTTGGTATGCGGCCAGGGCCTCTGCCGGGCGATCCAGGGCAAGCAGCAGGTCGCCAAGGGCCTCGTAGGGCGGGAGCAGGGCACCCGGGGTGACCGGATGCTTCTCGACGGTGGCTTCCAGTTCTCCGGCTGAGCGCATCAGTTCAATGGCGCGCTCAGGCTCACCTTCGGCGTTCGCAATCCAGCCGGCAAGGATCCTCCGATCAACCTCAATATAGGTAGCAAAACGCGGATCGGCGGCGGACTTGGCGGTTTCCGCCAGTTTAGCCAACCGTTGTTCGGCCTCCAGCGCGGTGTCCAGGTCATCGGTGTGAACGGCTCCCAGTCCACGGGCAAACCAACTCAGGCCCTCAGGCCATGGAAATTGATCCCAGCTTATATAGTCCACGGCACGCGGAGTAATGGCGGCAGCCGCCTTCCAATCCCGTGTTTCCACGGCCAATCGTGCCGGGATGGAAGCCAGGTGAAACGCGCCGGGGAAGTTCCCCTGGTGCGGACCGTTGTTCCGGGCGGATTCCCAGACATCCCGGGCAGCACTGTCTTCACCGCGCTGGAGGTGACCATAGACCAGATAGTCCAGAGCATGGATGTAATGGAACGACGTAGCGCCATCGACCTTGTGATTAACCGCCACCTCTGATGACTGCTGATTCCAGTCGATCATCCGGGGCCAGTCGCCCAGCCGGACGTAAATATGTGAAGGCATATGCAGTGCATGGGGGACACTGGGGGCAATCTCTGTATAGGAATCCACGATTTCAGTCGCATTGGCAGCACGACCGTCAGCGTCAGTGGCGTGGATGGAATAATGAACCGCTCCGGGGTGGGTGGGTTCGGCCTCCCAGGCCGCGCGCAACACCCTTTCTGCCTCGTCGAGCAATGCTTTCCGGTCTTCGGCGGATAGCGCCAGGGTCAGGCGCGACAGCGCATAAAGCGTGGCCACGTTCAGATCATCCGGGAAGGCTTGATAGGCTTTGTCCATGCCTTTAATCCAGCCGGCCAGGCGCTCCCGGAGCTGATCGGTGTCGGGCTCGAAGAAGGCTGCGGTAGCGTTGATCAGAAGCCGTTCCCGCTCATTCCCGGCCGCATCACGGGCACTCTGGATAGCCTGGCGCCCCTGGGTGATATCCCCCGCGCTCGGTGTGGTGCCCCATAGTGGTTGGAACAGAGTCGTGGCGATGCCCCAGTGGGCCATGGCGCAGTCTGGGTCGGTCTGGGTAATGGTCCCGAACTCGGCGCGGGCCTGGGTGTACATCATGTGATGCATCATTCCCAGCGCGTGGTCGACGTCAGCGCGCACATCGTCATCGCAGTTTGCATGGAAATTGATTGTGCCGATGGAATCTTCGGTACTGTTTGAAGTTCCACCGTTCGTGTATCCCTGATACGCCAAAGAGGGAAGGGACAGGCTTAGAGTGACCGCAAGAATTGCAAAGCGAAACGTTGTGTTCATGACAGGACTCCAGTGGTTTTGCTGATGGAGCCGGCATGTTCTACAACGGTCAGTGACTGAATAGGGACTACCAGTCACTGGCCCTGCATGCGCAGCTTATAAACCCGAAATTACTCCTATCGTGCTTGATTTGCCAGCCGGCTCGTAGTGTGGGTTTATTGAAAAGCTAACTGGAACTGGTCTACTGTCTGTATATGAGACAGAAGATCAATTTTTGCACAAGTCAGGACGGAGTGTGCATCGCCTACGCGACGGCAGGGCGAGGCCCGCCATTGATGCGTGTTGGCGGCTGGATGACCCATGTGGAACATGACTGGGACAGCCCGATCTGGCAGCACTGGCTGAGAGAGCTGACGCGGGAGCATACGCTCGCACGATTTGACATGCGAGGCTCAGGGTTGTCGGACCACGAGGTGACCGAGCAGGGAGTGGAAGTCTGGATTCAGGATCTGGAAGCCGTGGCCAATGCCCTGGGGTGGCGAAGGTTTCCGCTACTCGGTATCTGCCAGGGCGGGGCCGTTGCGGCGGCTTATGCCGCTCGCCACCCCGAGCGAGTCAGCCGTCTCGTACTGTATAACGCCTATGCTCATGGTGGATATACCAGCGATACACCCAAGTACAAGACGGAAGAAGCCCGCGCTCTGGAAACAATGATTGAGGTCGGTTGGGGCCGGCACCACGGAGCGTTTCGAGAGGTATTTGCCCGTCTGATGTCGCCCTGTGACGCACCAGACCAGGTCGCCTGGTGGGCGGAACTGCAACGGATCACTACGGAGCCGGAGAGTGCCGCGCGGCTCTGGCACGCATTTCATGCGGTCGATATCAGAGATCAACTGGAGAAGCTGCGAACACCCACACTGGTTGTGCACATCAAGGGAGATCAGATGGTCCCCTTCGAAATGGGCCGTGAACTCGCCTCTCACATAGCTGACGCCCATTTTTTACCGCTCGAAGGTAAGAGCCACATACTGCAGCCCGATGATCCGGGCTGGCCCATTTTTGTATCGGAGTTCCGCCGTTTTCTCACCAACCAGGGCGCAGATCAGCCTGCGCCACCTCCGGAGTTCAAATCCCTCACTGGTCGCGAGCGCGCCGTACTGGAAGTCGTTGCCCGGGGATTATCGAATCAAGCCATTGCGGAACACCTGTCCATCGCCCCCAAAACGGCGCGCAATCATGTCAGTAATATCTGCAGCAAGCTGGACATCACCAGCCGATCCCAACTGATCGTCAGGGCCCGGGAAGCGGGATTTGGCGACCACTAGGACAACTGTCCCGCTTACGTTCATTTCATCAAACCATTCGGGACAACCACCTCATGACGGTGGTTGTGGCTGCGCGTAGCGTGATCATTGAGGCCACCCGCAGTTGGCCGGGCACTAAATATTACCGGTGACCTGAGAGGTGATCACCATGGATACCGAAGCCATCAATCAACTGAAGAGCACCTTCCGGGGCGACATTCTGGAGCCGGGTGATGCCGAATACGACGATGTCCGCGCCCTCTACAACGCCATGATCGACAAACGTCCCCGACTCATCGCCCGCTGCTGTGATACGGCAGACGTGGTCACAGCAGTGCGTTTCGGGCGTGATCAGGGCCTGCTCGTTGCGCTGCGTGGATGCGGCCATAACGGGCCTGGCCTGGGCAGTTGTAACGACGGGCTGCTGATAGACCTTTCACTGATGAAAGGAGTCTACGTCGACCCTGACAATGCCACGGTGCGGGCTCAGCCGGGGTGTGAACAGGGCGACGTGGATCATGCCACCCACGCCTATGGGCTGGCCGTTCCGGCTGGCATTGTCAGCACCACCGGGATTTCGGGCCTCACCCTGGGGGGAGGCCACGGCTATCTGAGCCGGTTGCATGGCCTGACTGTGGACAATTTGCTGGAAGCCGAGGTTGTTCTGGCTGACGGGCGAATCGTAACCGCCAACATCAATCAGCATGAGGACCTGTTCTGGGCCATTCGTGGCGGAGGCGGAAACTTCGGAGTCGTGACCAGTTTTCTCTTCCAGGCGCATCCGGTGAAGGATGTCTACGCCGGCCCCATATTCTGGGACCTGGCCGACGCCCGGCAGATCATGGCGTGGTACCGTGATTTCCTGCCTACGGCGCCCCGTGAGCTGGGCATGTTCCTGGGGCTCAAGCGAGTACCGAAGGTGGAACTCTTTCCCGAAGCACTCTGGGGCCGGCCCATAGTTGCTCTCATGACCTGCTACAACGGCACGGAAGAAGAGGGTATCGAAGCGATGCGACCGGTACGGGAGGCGCTGCCCGAACCGCTGCTGGACGGGATGACGCAAATGCCATTTCCCATGTGGCAGTCCGCCTTCGACCCCATCCTGCCCAAAGGGCTACAGTGGTACTGGAAGGGTGACTTTGTGAAAGAACTGCCCGACGAAGCTATCGAACGTCACATTGAGCACGCTTCGCAGGCGCCGGACGGGTTGTCGTTGATGCATCTGTACCCGATCAATGGTGCGGTGCACGACACAGACAGCAACGCCATGGCCTGGAGCTGCCGTGACGCAAACTGGTCCATGGTCATTGCCGGCATCGATCCCGAGCCGGAAAACGCAGAAACCGTCACCCAATGGGCGCGTGATTACTGGGAGGCGATTCACCCATACAACGCCAGCGGCGCCTACATCAATTTCATGATGGAAGAAGGCGACGAGCGGGTGCAGGCCACCTATGGGCCCAATTACCCGCGACTGGCGCGAATCAAGACCCGGTACGATCCGGAGAACTTCTTCCGGGTGAATCAGAATATACGGCCGGGTTGAGCTAAAAAAACGGCGTTATCCGAGCTCCAGGCGGTGCCATGGAAGGCGGGGCTCCGGATCACAACCCTGACGGCATGACTGGAAGGAGGGAGTAACCATGTCCATCCCTGTATTGGTATTACTGGCGTTCGCAGGCTGGACGCTGCTATCAATGGCCCTGACTGTGGGCACCTACCGCTGGTTTCACATACTGAGCGGCCACAACCGCATTGCAGAATTCAGTGAGTACCGTATCGAGGGGCAGGGCTGGTACAAGCGCGCACTAAGGGCACACGCCAACTGTGTCGAGAACCTGCCGGTGTACGGTGCGATTGTGATTGCTATCGTTGCTACGGGTATCAGCAGCCCCGTGCTTAATGTACTCGCTGTGGTCCTTCTGATCGCACGTATAGCCCAGACGAGTGTGCACATCGGCTTTCAGCATTCGGACCTTGCGGCCACCGTTCGTTTCCTGTTTTTCTTTATCCAGCTCGTATGCATGATCTGGATGGGAGTCTATGTTGTGGTTGAGGCAGTGTGATCGGGAATACATGCGCTATCAGTCAGAATAGGCCTCTGGCACGAAGGCATAGGCCTGCCGGACCTGATGCATAATCATCATTGCCTCCTCCGATTCCAGGCCTATTTTCATCAACTGTGGCATAACCAGTCTGCCGACTTTCGAGCTGTCAGACCGGGGGATTTTATGTCTGACAAAAACCTTCGCTATGTCTTCCGGAGTAGCGTTTCTGTCTTGCCGGATGAGCTGGCCAATGTCATTGGCACAGGACTGTTTCGCCGGATCTGTATTGCGGACGTTACGGAGTGCCAGAAGCACCAGAGCGATGAATACAGCAGCTACGAACAAGTAGGTCATATCCCGAACCTGGTCTTTTCAAATGGAAGTCATGGATTCCAGGGTAGTATCCTTCAGTTTTTTGAGGCGATGAAGTAGTTATTGAAGATATCTCCCTCGACCTGTTTGACTTCAATCCGAGTAAACCCCGCTTCCGTAAGCATTTTCCGCGCGGTCTGTTCTCCCCACATTGCGCCGAGACCCGGTCCGTCGAGTCCCATTGATACCGGCACACAGTGCATGCAGGAGATCGTATACATGAAAGGCCCCGCCGGGAACTCTATATTCTCGTGGACATGACTGGAGGCGCCAAAATCAACCATCAGAAACACACCCTGCGGCCTTAGCGCGTCGGCAATACCCTCCAATACGCGAGCCGGTTCGGCCTGGTCGTGGATCGCGTCAAATGCAGTGATGAAGTCAAACCGGTTCTTGACGTCCAACGAGCTTGCGTCGCGCAACTCGAAGTGCGCATTGGTCAGCCCAAGCTCTTGCGATTCCCTGCGGCCTTCCTGAAGTCCTTCCCCGGAAATGTCGTAGCCGACAAATTGACTACTGGGAAACGCCTGCGCCATTAGATTGATTGCGTGTCCACATCCACACCCGATATCAGCCACCTCGATACCGCTGTTCAATCGTTCAATCAGTCCGGGCACAAGTGGCAGCATCGAATCTACCAGCGCGGCATCATGAATGGCGGCGCTGTCTTCCGCCATCAATTGGTGAAATTGTGGATAGGCAGAGTAGGGCAAGCCTCCGCCTTTGCGGAAGCACTCAACGATGGATTCCTCGACTTGCGCCAACAGAGGGAGGAATTGCGTGGGTTGAGCCAGGTTGTCCGGCCCGGCGTGTCGGGTAAGAGCAGCGGCGTGCTCGGGTGGCAGTGAATACGTCGCGTTCTCGGGGGCAAAGTCTATTACCTGCCCGGTCACCATTGCGCCGAGCCATTCCCGTACATAGCGTTGGTTCAGCCCGGCCACTTCTGCGATTCGTCTGTCGCTCGCAGGTGGTAAATCTGCCATGACATCGAACAAGCCGAGCTGGTGACCGATACTGGCCATCTGGGCGAGCGCGGCGTGGTTGAGAACGTCCAGCATATGCCCGGCGAAGGCCTCTGCTTTTTCATTATCAAGGGTTTGACTACTCATGGGAAACCTCCTCCTGATGGCAGGTTGAATCTACGAAGGAGACTGACTGAGTCTTCCTCTTAGCCTAGCAGTTAACCGCCAGGCTGGAAGGCGAAACCTTTGGCTGTTAGTGGTTGATTTTTGAGCTGTGTCAAGCCGGCTGCTGTGTTCTGGGGCATATTAAGCCTTAGCATCTTAACCATTGACGCAGTCGCCGCTAGAGCATGCGGTCGACTGCTGTCTGCCTGGAGCCGCTATAGAGCAGCAGCGGCCTTATGGCTGGGGTGATGTGCGCTGATGTGCCGGAGAAACTCCATGGTCTCCATCGGAGAAATCTGTTTATCTGCAGCCTTCTTCGCTTTCCCCGCGCCCGTGAACGAGACAATGTCCCCCAGGCTCACCATGCCGCAAAGCTGGTTGTACTGATTGACCACGGGAAGGCGCCTGACTTCATGCTCTTCCATCAGCTGTAGCGCTTTCTGAATACTGTCGTCCGGACGGCAGCAAAACAGCTCCCGATCCCTGGAAATATCCTCGCCGCGTAGCTCCCACAACGGTTTATGCTGCATTGCAGCACCCATGGCGATATCCCGGTCGGTGATGATGCCCACCGGATGCTCCTCGCCATCGACCAATGGAATGGCGCCACAGTCGTTGTTCCACATCAGCATGGCGATGTCTTGCAGTGAGGTTTGTGCTGTGCAGCTGGCCACCTCGCTGACCATGACTTGATTAATGTTCATTTGAATGCCCTCTGTCCTGATGAGTCGCGTTATAAATGCCACCAGGAGTAGGCCCTTGCGACAACGAATTCTGCAAACCTCATTGGGCTATTCATCCTGAAGGCGGCGCCGGGTCCAATACCGAACCTGCGCGAGTTCCAATGTGTTCTCTGAACGGGTGATTGTCTATGATGCAGGTCAAGATGGTTCCCGGTGGCTCTTGCCATTCAGAGCATCAGTGTTAAAAGTCACCCGCTAGTCACCACAATGCCCAGTGCCACGGTATATACCGCCAGTATCAACGCACTCTCAAACCCGATTCGCCCGATGCCATAGAGCTGTCGCCGCACCATGCCCATCAGCAGGATCGCGGTCATCAGAATACTGATCAGGCCCCAGGTCATTTGTATTGGCGCCATATCGTGATAGATAGAGCCCCCGGGATAGCCGGCATCAGCTGAAGCCACCACCAGCATATTGAAGCAGTTAGTGCCAAAAATGTTACTCACCGCCAGGGTAAGTGCGCCCCGACGAATGGCGGCAATGGTCGTGACCAGCTCGGGTGATGAGGTGGCCAGTGCTGTAAACAGACCACCAATGAGTGTGTCCGACAGCCCGGTCTCGTCACTGATCACTTTGGCGCTTTCCATCAGCACCCAGCCGGCAAGTCCTGTGACGGCAGCCAAGCCGACGAAACTGAACCAGGCCCTTGTGAGGCTCCCCTGGAGATTCATATCGGGTTTGTCTGGCACTGTATGGTGAGTCAGGCGGGGAATCCACATGGGCTTGTTGTCTGTGCTGCGCACCAGGTGCAGACCGAACAGATAGGCGCCAACAATTACCGGCGTGATCGGGTGGACTCCCCAAAGGGAAACCGGCGGGCTGGCAATTGCCAGCAGGGGCAGCGCCAGAAGCACGATCAACAGTGCAGCCAGCATCAGGTTGGTGGACGATGCCGCCGCATGTTCGAGGTTGGCCTTGCGGTAAATGATATCCGCGATGCCCAGGAACACCAGGTTCGCCGCCATGCTGCCCATAACGTTACTCATGGCAAGGTCGGGCCTGGCATCCAGTGCGGCGCTCAGGGTAGCGGCAAAGTCCGGCAGTGAGGTCACGCCGGCCAGCAGGAAGATACCGAACAGGGCCTCACCCAGCCCCGTTCGATCAGCCAGTTCATCCGCCACCCGTGCCAGCCGGCTGCCGGCGGTGGTAATGACCACGGCGGCGATAACAAACGCGACAATATTGAAAGTCAGGGATGAAATCACACGGCCCTCAGGGAAAGATAACAGTAAGCTGAGATGCGGCACTGTTTGAGACGACGATCAACGCAGAACCCGTCTTACAAGCACCGGCCCAATCAGCTCAAAAAGTATAGTGGAAGCAACGACCACTGGAAGAATGGTGTTGTGGAGTTCTGGAAATCGCTCGGCTGCCAGCAATGCCATACCAATCGCTACGCCCGCCTGTGGCGTCAGCGCCAGGCCAATATTCCTTGGGACTGCCTGATGTTTCACTCTATTGAACATCGCTGCGAAATATCCGCCCAACACCCGGCCAGCCACACGAAGAAAGATATAGGCCAGAGTCAGTAGTATTGCATCATCCACCTTGTACAAATCAATACTTGCCCCGGACAATACAAAGAAGAACACAAGAAATGGCCATTCAATATGCTCAATTTCCCGGAATGACCGGGTGTGGTGGCGGGACAGGGATGCTACCAGGCTACCGGCAATCATGGACGCCAGCAGGGCGGACACACCCAGCAATGAAGACAGCCCAGCCAGTAGTAAAATCAACGCGATTGCTTCGACTTGTGTGGGCTCCCCCGGCCTGAGGCGGCCAGTCAGCCAGGCGGCTGGCAGCCCGATTGCGATCCCGAGAAGGATCGCGCCCCCCAGTTCCCACACTGCATGCAACAGGGCTATTTCTCCGTCACCACCAAGTACCCAGCCGAGCATCGACATACTGAGCCCGAACATGACAATACCCCAGCCGTCATCAATAGCCACGATACCCAGTAACAGCCTGGGCAGCTTTCCGGTGCTCCCGTTCTCCCGCACAGTTTCACTGACGGCAGCAGGGTCCGTTGCCACTGAAATGGCTGCCAGCGATACTGCAACCACAAGGGGAAAACCCAGCACCAGCAATCCGGCGCCGACAAGAAGCCCGCCGCCTATAATGACGAACAACGAAACAACCAGAATCAGAGGACCGGTGTTGCGCAGTCGATCCATCGTCAGCTCACTACCCAGCAGAAAAGCGACCATTACAAGCGCCAACTGAATCAGTGGCTCGCTCAGTCCGCCCAGCAAATCACCGTTCTGATCACCTGGCCATACCTGTTGAGCGAAGGCGATACAAATGCCCACCAGCATCAGAATCGAGATGCGCGGAATTCGGGTGCGGCAGGCAAGGGTATCTGCAAATATGCTGGCGGACAGAATGACGCCCAGGAAGATGATATTAAGAGTGGCCTGGGAGTCGTCTACAGGTAACCAGTTGGGTAGGTGATCAATCATAATAGGTTTGGGTCGATTCCCAGCTCATCCCGCCGACCAGTCCGACGGTTTTCATTCACAACCTCCGTGTCAAAATTTCCCGTTTACTTCTGATCACTATTCAACCGTAATGGTGATCTTTTCCGACATAATCGGCGGCTCGTGGGGCACGTGCATGTAGTCGCCCAACAGCAACTGCAGGGTATGTTCACCCGGCTCCAGTTCCAGCTCGGTGCTGGTCTGGCCACCGCCAAAGTGAATAACCTGATCCGTCGACGGCAGCGGCGCATCCATGGGTGGCAACTGATCCAGATCGAGCAACAGATGGTGGTGACCGGTATTCGCCTCGTCAGTGCCTGCCTTGGCGACTTCCATACCTTCCAGACCGAATTCCACAGTCACCGGACTGGTAACGGAGTCCCCGTCCCTTGGGGGCAGTATGGTGACCTCCGCGTTTGCTGGTGCGCTCGCGCGCTCAGTAGACGGGGTTTCGGTTGCGCCTTTGCTTTCGTCCATGGCTGCCTGGTCCTGTGCCATGGGTTCTGTTTCCTCACTGCTATCGGAACAGCCCTGTAGCAAAATGCCGGTGGTAAACAGAATACTGATCAGCGAGATCTTGAATGGTGCATGCATGGCGAATCTCTCCTTGTGCCATTGGTTGAAATCAACTCATAATTGATCATACAAGCAAGGTAACAAAAAGCTAAGGATAAAAAACTGTGTGGTCAGGGGCCAGTCACAAGGGCATTGTCCCTGGCTGTCATCATTGAGCGCTGGGGCTAGCTTATATTCTCACCATCAGGCGCGCCCGAACACCAGCACCATACCGGTGACTCCCAGCAGAGCAAATACCACGACCTTGAAATAGTCCTCATTCAGCCAGTGGTGTACCCAGTTCCCGATCACAATACCTAATGCCAACAGTGGCAGGTAAAGCACGGTCCGGTCCAGACTGGCCAGCAAAGTACCGTCCCAGAGGTATAGTGCTGAGAGGGAGGTGTTAAGGATAAACCACACCGCCAGCAGGGTGGCGCGGAAGCGTGTCTTGGATGGGGCGATGCCCGCCATGGCATAGACGAGCAGTGGACCACCGGAGGCGAACATGCCGTGGGTAATGCCGGCACTGAACACCAGCCCTCGGGTGATCAGCGGAGGATGGGGGGTGTGGCTCAGGCCGCGCTGGATCATCCATAGTTGGCGCCCGGCAAACCAGACCAGCAGCCCTCCGAGAACGACCTGCAGCGAGTGGCTGCCCAGCCATGGCACCAATAGATAGCCGGCCACTGTGCCGGTGAGCATCAGCGGCAGAATCAGCCCCAACAGTAGCCTGACGTCCAGGTCCCGCCGGTGCTGAACGACGAGAAAACCGGTCATGACCATATTCAGTGGCACCAACACCGGCAGAAGCTGAGGAATGGGTAACACAAGAGCGCCGAGGGACAGGGCAATCACGATGCTGCCGAAACCGGTGATGGTCTCAATGGTGTACGCCGTCAGGATGAACAGGCCCAGTAGTAGCCACGGGTCTGGCAGCATCAGAGCTCTCCTGCAAGGCGAGCCTGCTCGATGAAAAATTCCAGCGTCTGGGCCGAAGTTTTTTCCGGTTGGTAGCCAAACTCTTCCTTCAGGCGCCGGTTATCGAGCACCGGTCGGTAACGAAGGAAGTTGACCTGTTCCGGCCCTACCGGACGTCCCATCAGGCGAGCAATACGCAGGCCAGTGCGCACCAGGGGCACCGGCAGTGTGATGACCGGCTTGCCCAGCTTATCGGCTATCTCCCGGATGGTCAGGGCGCCGTCGCCGGCCATGTTGAAGATACCGCTCTGATCCTGGCGGATGCCCTGTTCCATGGCACGTATGACGTCCTGATCCCAGATAAAGACAAAGGGAGAGTCACTGCCCCTCAAACGCAGCACACGAGGCGCCAGGAAAAGGCCGGTGATCTGGTTACGGGTATGGGCGCCAAGCACGGTCCCGGGGCGGAAGATCAGCTGTTCCAGCTCGGGATGTTTGTCACGGTAACTGGCGAGAAGTTGCTCGACCAGGCGCTTGTGATAGGCGTAAGGGAATTCCTGGTTACCGCGCAAAGGATCGTTTTCGTCGATCCAGGGCGGGTTATCCGGGTGGTAACCGTAGGCAGCGCCGGAACTGGTGACCGTCAGGTGTCGGACACCGGCGTCGATACAGGCTTCCAGCAGATTTTGCGTGCCGTTCACATCAATATCGTAGTCCCGTTCCGGATCCTGTGAGGATTGCAGGATGGAGGCCAGGTGCACCACGTGTGTGATGCCAGCTTCTTTCATGAATTCGCCGATCTTCGGATCACGGATATCTCTGTGCTCAATAGGAAAATCAGCCTGAGGATTGGAACGGATATCGATGCCCAGCACATCAGAGTCTACCGCCAGCTGATTGCCGAGCTGATGGCCGATGTAGCCGGCGGCGCCGGTAATCAGTATGCGTTTAATCATTGGTTTGGTACGCCCAGATTTGCGAGAGAACAACGCCTGATACCAGATGCCAGACGCCCCAGAAGGCTGTGATCAGCATCATGGCCCCGGCATCCGGAAAGAAGGTAAAAAGGATCACCAGCCCCAGGGCGGAATTTTGGATACCCACTTCCATGGTCACGGCCCGCCGGTCCGGCACGGAGAGGAACAGTAGCCGTGCCAGGCCGTAACCGACCCCGAGCGCCAGCAGATTGTGACCCACAACCAGCCAGAAAAAGCTGTGGAACCGATCCAGAAAAAGGTCCAGGTTGTTACTGAAAGCAATTGCGACAAACCCCAGGAAAATCAGCAGGGAAATCACACGCATGGGCTTTTCGCTCCGGGCAGCTAGTTTGGGGTGGCGCCGCCCGGTCAGCATGCCAAGAATAAGCGGCACGGCCAGTACCAAAAGGACCAGTAGCAACAGCTGCCCGGCAGGCACGTCGATCTGCGTAAGGTAGGCGCGGGTATAGGGATTGGCCCAGCCATAGAAGGCAAAGTTGACCGGCGTCATGATGGTGGCGGCCAGGCTGGAAATGCCGGTCATGGTCACTGAGACTGCGACATTGCCCCGGCCCAGCCAGGTCATGATGTTGGAAAAGCTCCCGCCGGGGCAGGAGGCCACCAGAATCATCCCGAGAGCCAGCTCCGGGTCGATCCGGAGCAACCAGGTGGCCAGACAGGTGGCCGCCGGAAGCAGGATAAACTGCGCAGCCAGTCCCGCCAGAGGCGCCCGTGGAATCGTCGCCACACGCCTGAAGTCAGCCGGCGTGAGGTTCAGGGAAACCGCAAACATCATTAAAGCCAGAATGACGTTGAGCGCAATCAGACTGTTGCTGTCAAAGACAATAGGCAGCGACCCGTTCATGCATGCTCCAGCTGCCGTATATGGCTGGCCAGCGTCTTGAGATATTCGCCTTTATCGACGTAGTAAGCCATCCGGGGCAGCTTGATGTAGTCGTAACCGCCGTCCAGTCGTTCGCCGGCATGGCGGCGTTTACGCTCCGCCAGTTTTTTGCCTTGTGGGCTGTCAGTTTCCCGGGCCCTGATATAGAGGGCGGCCAGTCGCGCCTGCTGGAAACGACCCTCCCAGCCCAGTCCGGTCGCCTCGACCATACCCATGACAAAGAGATTGTCGTATTCCGGGTGAAGGCAATTAAGGTACAGCTGGGGAGCGTCCTGATCCTGCGGCCAGTTCAGGTATTTCCGGTCGATGAACGGGTAATGGAGCTTGTAGCCCGTGGCCATCAGGATCAGGTCATAGGTGCCCCGGCTTCCGTCCGTAAACTGCACCTCCTTGCCCTCGATATGGCCAATGTCGGGGCGGGGTTTCACGTCGCCGTGGCCCAGGTGGTTCAGCAACAGGGAGTTGATCACGGGGTGCGATTCGTACAGGCGGTAGTCCGGATCGGGCAGACCGTAATCCGAGGGTTTACCCACGACAGCACGGAGCAGGAGGGCGTCCAGCCGTTGCTTGAGGGGGCGGGGTAGCGTCAGCTTACCGCCGATGGTGTCGATGGGACGCCCTTTGAGGAACTTCGGCACGAAGTAATAGCCCCGGCGTACACTCATGTCCACGGAGGTGGCCTGATGCACGGCATCCACGGTGATATCCGCGCCGGAATTGCCGCAGCCGACAATCAGTACCCGTTGCCTGGCAAATACCTCCGGGCTGCGGTAATCCGCCGAATGGATCAAGCGGCCGCTGAAGTCACCGGGAAGCTCCGGTATGTTGGGTTTGTGCAGGGTGCCATTGGCGATGAGTACACCGTTGAAGAGACGTGACTGACTTTCGCCGTCTTTCTCGGTTGTTACCCGCCACTGATTTCCTTCCGGTTCCACGCGGGTCACCCGGGTGTTGAACTCGAAGTGTTCATCCAGACCGAAATGGGCGCTGTAGTCCTGGAAGTAGGTTTTTAGTTCGCTATGGTGAGGGTAGGGTGCCACGTCTTCCTTCATGGGGAATTCGGCGAATTCAGTCATGCGCTTGGAAGAAATCAGGTGCGCCGAATCGTACATGGTGCTGTGCGGGTTATCGATATCCCAGAGCCCACCGACCGACTGGTGTAACTCAAAGCCCCGGAATGGAATGCCCAGCTTCTGAAGATTGCGGGCCGTAGCCAGTCCCATCGGGCCTGCGCCAATGACTGCGTACATAGTATTCCTTGATATTTGTTATGGAATTGCGATAAGTCTACCCAGATTGTTGTGCCCCGCACCCGACCACTCAGGACACAGAACCGGCAATGCAAGCCATAGACCCCAGTTTTCAGAGCGTCTCCAGTCTTTATAGCAGAGCGATCATGCAGTCGGCGCGACGGCGTGGTCTGGATCTGAGCACTATTCCCTTGCCGGACGCGGACGATGGGCGAATTCCCCTGAATGCCCAGGACGCGCTTTGGGACGCGTATTGTCAGGCGTGCGACGATCCGCTGCCCGGAGTGCAGGTTGGCCTGGATCTGGAAATTGGCCACCTCGATAGCGCCGGAATGTTACTGGTGACCTGTGAGACTCTGGGGGAAGGATTGGACACGCTGGTAGACTATGCCGCCATTGTTGGAGACGGCGGCGAGTTTTCCCTGACGAACCAGAACGGGGCTGCATCGATCAGCTATCGCCCTTATTACCTGGTGCAGCAGAATGAGCGTGTCGATGCGGTTATGACCTCCCTGATCAAGCTGGCCCGCTGGGCCAGCGGGCAGGCCTTTCGGCCCCAGGCGCTGGAGCTGTGTCGGACGGACTCCCGCCATCGTGATGTCTATGCAGAACTGTTGGGTGTGAAGGTGAATTTCGGCTGCTCCGGCAATGCACTGAGGTTCAGAGAGTCGCAGTTGGAACTGCCGCTGATTCAGGCCAACGAGCCATTACGGGAGCATCTGCGTAATCTTGCCGATCACACCCTGGAGCAGTTAGGACATAGTGCACTGATTCAGAAGGTGCGCCGCCTGATTCTGGCCAATCCGGGGTGGGGAAAAGAAAGGCTGGGCCTGGAGCTCGGCTTCAGTGGCCGGCATCTGGCCCGACGGCTTTCCGAGGAAGGGATATCGTTCAAGGTATTGCGTGAAAACCTGCTCTGGGAGGAAGCCCGCCGGCTTCTCAATACGACCGCGACCATTGGCCAGGTGTCCCTGGAACTTGGGTTCTCCGAAGAAAGTGCTTTTATCCGCGCTTTCCGGCGCTGGCAGGGGATAACACCTGCCCGCTATCGCGAACAGCTGCGCTTATCGAGTGGGTGACACCAGAGCCAGCTCCCCGAGCCTCTGCCCATTCAGCAAATGCCGAAATATCTGGGGTGTCATGAATGGTGCCGAACCATCCACGTTGGGCGCGCCAGAGCCTGCAGACATATCACTCCGATTCACGGTCCGGGTTTCAAAAGACAGCCTTGTAAGACGTGTCGTGTTGGGAACGCTCGCATGGAGGTGAGCACCTGAAAAGCAGAGGAGATCACCTGGCAACAGGCTGACTACCAGGGCGTCTTCCCAGCATGGAACCTTGGTAGCAGTCGGCAGCAATGGGTAATCCGGGGCGTTTTTCGCCCGGTACGCCCGCACCATCTCCTGAAAGTTCCAGTCAGCGCTGTCATTCTCGATGATCTGTGTGAAGTAACCGGGGAATAGGGCAAGGGTTCTCTCCGGCGTGGTGTCATAGAGTGGCGTCCACCAGTTAATCTGTGCCGGTAGATTGGAGCCCCAGGTATCCCTGTGAGCGCGAAGCGGCCCGGTACGTTCGCCTTCTTCACCCGACCTGGGTGGCTGGACACGAATGAAAGTCCCGTCGCCGTATGTGTCGTCCAGATCGGTATGGAGTTCGGACAGTACCTGACGCCATGCCAGATCCACATCGCTGTCGTTTCTCACGGCTGTGCGCAATGCCTCGGAGGCGTGTTCGATTTTGATGGGTGACATCGATTGATGGGCACGGGTCGGATCATTGCCGAGATGGCTGAAGCAATGTGCGCGTAACTTATCGGTAAGCTGGGCCATCGCATCAAAACTCCGAAAAACGATCAGCTCCCCCCGGTAGAGCCTGGCGTTGCGCTCGGCCTCGGGCAGGGGCGTTGCCAGTTGATACAAAACGGTCATATCTACGGCCACCATTTCAGGATCATCGGCCTGACGGTTAAGCCATGGATGATGATCGAGAGCACGATAACAACCAATGTAATGTGGATGAATTCCACGGCCAGCTCCTCTGGCAGGCCAAAGACGATCGCGAACATCAGGTAATAGATCGAGCCGATACCGCGCACGCCGAACCAGCCGACCAGCATCTGCAGCCTGATGGGGGTTCCGGAGCCAAGCAGGCCGAGTAAGACGCTGGCGGGGCGAACCACCAGAAACAGGAACAGCGCCAGGCCAACCGCTCTGAAACTCCAGGAGTCAAGAAACAGCATTCCACCCAGCAACACAACGAGCACCAGCTCGGACAGCCGCTCCAGGGGTTCCTTGAATAGCAGTGACCCTTGGGACACCTGGGGGCTGTGCTGCGGTGTCGGCATTGCGGTGTGACTTGCAGTATCCGTTATCGCGTGAGTCTTTTTGTTGGCGGAGTCCATGCCCGCCAGCTTGAGCTCTGTTTGCCGAAGAGAAATGGCCGCCACAAACACCGCGATAAACCCCCAGGCTTCAAGCGCCAGGCAGACACCGTAAACCACACCGATAAGGCCCAGACCAAGAAAGTCGTCCAGCAATGGGCCTGTACTGTCCAGGAGGCGCTGTTTCTGTACAAGTTTCGCCAACAATTGCCCCATAACCAACCCAACAACCAGGGCGGACAGCGTCGACCACAACACATCCTTCAGCACCCAGGTGCCCAGCAGTTCGTAACTCACCGGTGCACTCATCAGCGCCAGCCCCAGCATGATAAACGGGAATGCACTGCCGTCGTTCATGCCGGCTTCACTGGTCAGGGTGAATCGCAATGGATCTGTGTCGCCCACGTGGCGAACCTGAACCTCCGTTGCCAGCACTGGATCGGTGGGTGCCAGAATGCCGCCCAGCAGAATAGACGCACCCAGAGGCAGAGCCAGCACATAATGAGCAAAAGCCGCGGTCAGGGCGACACTGATGGACATGGAGAGGAAGGCGAGTCGAACAGGCGCGCGCCACTCCCGCCAACGAAACGGTAAGGGCATTTTCATGCCGGCAATGAACAGAGACACCAGCACCGCAACTTCGGCGAGCACCTCCAACAAGTGGGCTTCTTTCAGGGGGTTGAAATGGAAGGCCCCGAACACCGTCGGCCCGAGCACCACCCCAACAGCCAGGTAAACCATGGGCTGTGTCAGGTTGAAACGCTGCAGAATGGACGACCGCAAACCCATCATGATCAACAGGCTTCCGATCAACACGAACCAGACGGCGATGGCCAAGGTGGTTCTCCGATCCAGGACCAGTTCAGACGTTATCGTATTCTGAGACTGGTCCGCGAGAGTGAGTTAAAAAGCACCACTAACCGAAGATGATATCAACCAGACCTCCGCGCCTGTCATCATCATCATCGTCGTCGTCATCGTCATCGTCATCGTCATTGTCATTGTCGCCGTCGCCGCCACCGCCAGTACCGCCGCCGTTTCCTGAGCCATCCTCCTCCGGCGCCTGGGGAATGGCCTCAAGGTTTCCACTTGAGATCAGGTCTACAAATTCCTGGTAGCTATTAACATTCGGCGTGGCTCTCACTGCGGCTGAGAAAGTTTCAATGAGCTGGTCCACGGCATCGTTGATCTCAAAGCTGGCTTTAAACGGATCAAATCCGTCGGCCGGCAGGTTGTAGTTTTTCCTCCGTAGCGCATCCAGAAATTCCTCTCTGGCCATATTCAGGCTCCCCACGGCCGACGACGGCTGTTCTCTTTCGATCCAGTCCATTGGCGCCATAGACGCCGACAAGGCAATGATCAAATCCGTAAGCGGGGTAATGTTGACGGTACCTCCCGAGTCGGTATAACTATGAAGGAGTTTATCCTCACCGATGCCGGTGACCCGTAAAGCACAAGGTAAGGCAGAGGTCGGCACCTGCCCCAGAAACCCGCCCGAATCGTCGGTGTTTACAGATCCGATAAAGCCTTCTCCTCCCTCACACTGTACATCCACCTGTGCATTGGCAATCGGGGCACCAATCGCAGCCCGACCTGATAGCGTCACCAACTGATCGCCAGCAACATTACTTGAACCATCGGAGGGCCCCGACGGACTACATGCGTTTAGCACTACTGCCAGAGCCAGGACTCCTGCCCGTATTGATATCCATCTCATCGTCAAACCCTCTGTCAGTACCTGACACTTTTACCGGTCCAAGTTTGTACGCAAAATGAACGCCACAGGATAAGAAGTCTCCTGAAATCAGGCGGGATGAGGACCTGTTACTGCAGGGATGTATAATATGTCGACACAATTATTATGGGCGACCTTGTTCTTGAGGCACCCTGACATCAAACGATCAGCAGGCTGCTAGGGCGCTTGCTGAGCGCCATTAATCGAATACGACAATAATTCGACCTCTGTTTTTTCCTCGCCACCTTCCACGACGGCGGATTTTACCGATATGCCGTCCTCAACATTGAACCAGACTGCGGATGTCGAGGGAGTGGGTTGTGATTTGGTACTGCTGGTTTCAAGGTATTTGCAGGCATCAAAAGTGCCTGCCGGTACGGTGACAGTCTCTACGCCTTTGAACTGAATAGTGTGGTCAAGCTCAAAGAGCAGGATGCTTGGTCCACCTTCGGTTGAGGCGAACTGGGAAACCGACTGATTGTATTCTTCATCAATCGCTAATGCATAGGGATAGTTGAAGGTTGGCTCAAACCAGAGGGTTGTCTCTTCTCCGGTGTCAGGGTCAACGCTGGTTGAACCGTGAGTACGTTCCACCCTTTCAGTCGTATCGATGGAAACATACGTAGTATTCCGGGATTCGTCGTTAACACCCTCAGAGACATCCTCCACCAATATCGCATGGGTTTCTTCGCCCCGGAACTCCCTCGGTCCGAGAACCTCCTGTCTTATACTGACAACGCCTATTTCGTCTCCGGACTGCGTATCATAAAGTTGTTGGCTGAATTCGATCAGTGTGCCTGTTGGCGCAATCTGGGGAGGCGCACACAGGTCAGCTGCAGTTAAACCGTCGTCACCATCACCGGTGCCGCCGTCATCGCCAGTGCCGCCGTCATCGCCAGTGCCGCTATCATCGCCAGTGCCGTCGTCATCTCCTGCGCCGCTGTCATCACCAGTGCCCCCATCATCGCCGCTTCCTGAATCATCCTCCGGTGATGTGGGTGCTGGGGGAATGGCCGCAAGGTTCCCACTTGAGATCAGGTCTACAAATGCCTGATAGCTATCAATATCGGGCGTGGCTCTCACTGTGGCTGAGAAAGTATCAATGAGCCGGTCCACGGCATCGTTGATCTGGAAGCTGGATTTGAATGGATCAAACCCGTCGTCCGGCAGGGTATAGTTTGCGTTCCGTAGCGCGGCCAGGAACTCGTCCCTGGCCATGTTCAGGTTCCCCACGGCCGAAGATGGCTGAGTTTGTTCAAACCAGTCCATTGGCGCCATAGAGGACGATAAGGCAATAATCAAATCTGTAAACGGGGTGATGTTAATGGTACCGCCCGAGTTGGCATAGCTGTGCAGGATTTGATCCTCACTACTGCCAGTAACCCGTAAGGCACAAGGTAAAGAAGACGTCTGGACTTGTCCCAGAAAACCACCGGAATCATTGGTGGTTACAAATCCGATAAAGCCTTCCCCTTCTTCACATCGCGCAACCACCGGTGCGTTGGTGATGGGAGCGCCAACCGCAGCACGCCCCGACAATGTCACCAACTGATCGCCGGCCACCTCACCTGAATTTTCCGATGAGGGGCCATCGGATGACGACGCACTACAGCCGCTCAATGTCACGACCAGAGCCAGGATGCCAGCCCCCTTTGATATCCAGGTCATAGTGAAACCCTCGGTCAGTACCCGACACGCCTGCCAGTAAAGAGTTGCAGGCAAAATGAGCGCCACGGAGTAAGAAGTTTCATGAAAACAGCGTGGGGGAAAGCGGAATGAGAGGCCGTCATTACGGGGGTGTTAAATATGTCGACACAATAAACATACTGTTTGAACGGAGGAGTGTCCTTAACGCAGGTCAATATGGCTCCCGACGAGTTTGACAGGGCCATTGGTCGTTGCCATCGACCAGTAGAAGCGGCGGGGCGCTCAGAACCGACGGAGCGCCCCCAGGTGAATGGAGGTCCCGTAGTAGCGACCGGTTTCCAACAGGCGGTCGGCATAGGCTATGCGGCCGTGGAGCTGCCAGTCCCGGTAGCGGCCAAACAGGGCTTCCAGTTCAACGTCAGAGCCAAATTCGTAGCTGGTAAAGGTATTGTCTTTGTGCCAGCCAAGGCTGGATCGGAGGCCGACCCAGTCGTCGGCGTTCGGGCTCCAGTAGATTAAGAAGGTGCCGGCATAGCGGCGGAAATAATCGGGGTCGTAGTAGCCATGGTCCAGATCCTCATCGAAACTGAACCACTGGCCTGACAGGCCGAGATTAACGCCCCAGGGACCGTTGGAGTACACGTTGCGACTGGGGGCGAGGAAGACTTCCTGTCGGCTGTTGTCATCGGAAAAGTCTGATGCGCTGAGCCAGCCCTCCACCTGATAGAGGGGGGCGGGCCGCCACAATGTGCGCAGCCGGTTACGGGTTTCTTTAATCTCCCGCGAGACCGCCAGGGGTGACAGCGCATACAGCGCCCGCTCACGGGTGAATTGCAGCATCACATCGTCGTGAGGATGGTAGTTGCCTTCGAGCTTGTAGTAGCCGTAGTCGCCACCACTTTCCACGTTGCCCCGGCCAACCCGTCCTTCTACTTCCAGACGGCGGTGCAGTTGGTGCCGAATGCCGAGCCAGCCGTAGTAATCCATGGTCGAGCGATCACCATCGTCTGCAATGAATGCAGAGCTTTGGCGAGTGCTGACCCGGCGGGCGTTATAACCGAGCAATACACGGGTTTCCGGACGCAGGGCCAGTTCTCCGCGGGTATGTATGCTGGCGGTGCGAATGTCGTCGGCATCAAACTGGTAGTCACCGTACACGCCGATCAGCGACCGCAGTGGCGCTCGGGTTACTCTGGCCACTTCGACCGTGTCCAGTTGCTCTGGCTTCAGTCGTTCCATGGCCTTTACGCTTTCCAGTGCGGCCGATGGCTGACCAGAGGCGCGGGTAGCCAGAACCCGTGCGAAGTGGGTGTCGTAATCATCCGGGTGGTCTTCTACCAGAGGATCCAGCAAATCCGAGGCAGCGTAGAAGTGGCCACGCTGCAGCAACAGGTTGGCTTGGGCGCGCTGGTAGTTTTCGGTGTTGCCAAAGCGGGTGAGGTAGTCCTCAAGCGCCTGCTCAGCAGCCATTTGATCACCCGCCCAATTGGCTTGCTTGAGGCAGGCATGCAGATAGTCCTGATTGCCCGGTTCCAATTCAGCCGCGCGCAAGCACTGTTGCACTGCGTCAGTGGGTCGGCCAGCCATGGAGTAGGCCAGGGACAGGCGGAATGCGATCTCAGCGTTGTCGGGGCGCAGGCGGGCGGCCTGCTCCAGGGCATGAAGTTTGTCGGCCTCTTGATCCAGGTGGTGGTAAATATCTGCCATACGCAACCACAGATCAGCCCGCCCGGGCTGTTGCTCCAAGACCGATTGGTAGACACTCAGGGCGCCGTTCCAGTCCCCGGCCATCTCAGCTTTCAGACCTTCATCAGGCACCGCGGGGGCCGCAACGAGCAATCCGGCCCAGAGCGAAAACAGTATTCCGGTCAGGATTCGTTTCATTTGCGCCACCTCCGGTTACGGGTAATCCAAAGATCAGTGGCAAAGCGACCGATATTGACCGCGTCAAACAACAAACTGCCATAGCGTAGCGGGGTTACCGCAATGGCCTCCCAGAACGCCCGGAAGCGTTGGCCTGGCGCGTTGGCCATGAGGATAAAGATCACCAGTGCCATTTCCGCCAGGAAGGTGATCAGCAAAGGCTCCCACAGTTGCAGGATCAACATGATCAGCAGGGCCGTAGGGAAGGCGATTTTCTCAAGGGCAGACATGAACACGGCCCAGCCCATGGGCCGGCCAAATTGCCTGGTATGCCCCTGACCCCAGGGCTGGCGGTAGGGTTCGTCCCGGCGGCGATGGCGGGGGCTGTCGGGGTGGGTCTCGTCGTAATGCTTTGCTTCCTGCTTTTGCCGGTAACGCCGCAGACCCTTGAACGGGCTACGCAGCAGGCCATCGAAGTAATAACAGCTTTGCAGGAAGCTAGAGGACCAGAAGTAGAGCTGGTGTGCCAGCCTGGGGAACTCCGGCTCGAGGGAACGAACGGTTACGTCCTGAAGTTGTACATTGCGATAGCCTTCGTTGAGCATGGCGAAGCCGATGAAGATATCTTCGGAATTGGTCAGGTCGTCCCCCAGAATCGGCTCGTAACAGTCGAACAGCTCTTTGAGATACTTGCGGCGGTAGGCGACAGCACAGCCAACCGGGTTGATGATGCTGCCAAACACCGTCATCTGGCCGCGGTAGATAAAGCGCTGCAGAAAAGTGTACAGAATACCCCGGTAGAAGTTCGTAATGGCCCGGTTGAACCGCTGTCGCAGGCTTTGCGGGTGTGGTGCGAAATCCTGATGGGCGTCCAGAAAGTCTTTCAGGGGCGCGGTATCGCAAACGGCTTTGCGGTCTTTCTGGCGCATGGGTTGCACGATACCACAGGCGGAGGCGATGCCTGGTGCCTTGTAGAGCTCCTCCACCAGCCGTTCAATGTAATTCTCCGATTCCAGGAAGGTGTCGCCGTCGAGGATGACTTCCACGTCGGCATCCAGCTCCCGCGACTCCCGCTTGAGGGTCGGAGTCTTGCCGATAGGGGCGCGGCGGCGGATAACCTCGAGCTTCAGCCCGAGCTCATCGCCGTAGGCGCGGGCGTAATCTGCGGTTTTATCGGTGCTGCCGTCATCTACCAGAATGATCTTACGGGGCTGGAGTGTCTGGCGGGCAATGGAACTGAGCGCCAGCAGAATGTTCTGCTCTTCGTTCAGTGCCGGAATAACCACATCCACTTTGGCGTTGGTGGGATCTTCCGCCGACTCTGGCGGGGTTTTGTCCGGTCCGCGTAACAGTCCGATGAAGGACAGCAGAGTGCTGGGACCAATTACAAAATAAGGCGTAGTCGCCATCTTATTGGTCTCCCTCAGCCTTCTGATTACGGGCCCTTCGGATCAGGTCCTTGAGGGTGGACTCCAGATCCCAGGCGCGCTCGAAGCCGGTCAACCGGCGTAATTTATCCAGCGACGGGCGGCGGTGGCGAATATCCTCAAACTCCGCTCCGTAGGCTTCCTTGTAGGGGATGTGTTGGATAGCGGACTGGCTCCCCGCGCAGTCGATCACCTGGCGGGCCAGTTCATTAATGCTGATCTCATGGTCGCTACCCACGTTGACGATTTCACCGTTTGGCATATCCGGCATGGAGGCCAGCCGATCGAGAATGGCGACCGTATCGCGTACGTCGCAAAAGGACCGGGACTGTTGGCCATCTCCGAACACGGTAATCGCTTCATTTGCCACCGCACTCTGCACGAAGCGGGGCACCACCATGCCGTAACGCCCCGTTTGTCGAGGACCGACCGTATTGAAAAAACGGGCAATGATGACCGGAATGTTGTGCTCCCGGGCGTACGCCAGGCCAAAACCTTCGTCCGCGAGCTTGCTGATGGCGTAGTTCCAGCGCAGCGGGGCGCCGGACTGGATGATCAGGGAATCCTCTTCGCTCAGAAGTGGTTCGCTGTGGGGACCATAAACCTCAGAACTGGAAGCCAGAACCACTCTGGGTGACCAGCCTCCATGGTGTACTGCTCGCAACACACGTTCAGTACCGGCAATATTGGTCGCCATGGTGCCTACCGGTTCACTCAACACCCGGTAAACGCCCACAACCGCGGCCATATGATAGACACGATCGGCCCAGGCAACGGCTTTGTCCAATCCCTCCCACGTGACGATATCGGCTTCATCGAAATGAAAGCGTGGACTCTTCAGGAAGTCCTCAACGTTTGCCCGGGAACCGGTGCTGAGGTTATCCACCACATGTACCTTATCGCCCCGGGCCAGGTGATATTCAGCAATGTGAGAGCCAATAAAGCCGGCGCCACCGGTAACAAGTACGTGCATTGCCTTCTCCGTTATAACAGCGTCATATAGCGGGACTTCGACCTAGTACTGAGGGGATTATAGAAAGTGTCGGAGGTCGTCGAATTGATGCAGGACAACAAAGTCAGTTTTTAGATGGATAGCAGCATTCGGCACGCTGACAATTCGTAAGCCAGCTTTCTACGGCCAGAACCTCCGCAATGGCCCGGTAGCCCCTGTCGCTTGGATGATAGCCATCGCTGGCAAGTAGCGAAACATCGGTGAGTGCCGGGTAACTCCGGTACCGGAAATCTTCCGGTGCCTGTTTGGCGAGTCGCTCGTACACCCGATTCAACTGCCGGGCTCGCCACCCCATGATTTGCCGCAGCGGGGCGGGCAACGCCGTGAACAGGTGCATGGGCGGCAAACTCAGCAGGTAAACCGGCCCCGGGTAACGTGGGGCAAGGATGTCGCGAAGCGCCAGCAGCTGGAGCCGAAACTGATACCGGGGCGTGAAGCCGGTGGTGTCGTTGACGCCCATGCTCAGCAGAACCACATCGGCTTCAGGCAAATCCATACTGGCCAATTTCCGATTGAGCTGTGCCATACGAATACCGTTGATGCCAAAGGTGTGCCAGGCAATGGCACGGCCCGTGCGTTCGTGCAATTGCAGAGCCAGCTGGCTCGCAAGGCCCTGCTCATGGCGGGACACGCCCACGCCTGCCGCCGTGGACTCACCAAGGACCAGAAAACGCAAATCAGGCGCACCCTCACCATACTGGCCGGAGGGGCAACCCTGGGCCTCTGGCAGCCGCGGCGTATTCCTCCGGGCGCGTTTGCCCTGATACAGGAGAATCGGGAAGAGTAGGGCGGTGGTCAGCCAGAAGGGTAGGTGCATGGGAATCTCGTTGGGTTCGTTGCCATTTGGAAGATAACCATACCTGTTCTCCAAGATCAAAATTGACGTTTATGCAAAGGGCACCGGAATCTGGGCCAATGGGCGGCATTCTCTCCTATGGTGGAATTGCCTAAACCATGGAGTAAAAATGATGCTCAAAAAAGCCCTTTCACTGGTTATCCTTGTTATCGCGAGCCCCCAGATATTCGCTGAACAAGCCTGGCAATCCTACCCGCAAGACCTCCAGTCTTTCAGCTACACAGAACAGGATCTTGCTGAACACTGGCAGGAACTGACCGACGGATTTCGTGGCCCCCTGCCAACGGCTGAGAGCCTGCGGGCAGACGCTGAACGCTGGCCCGAAATGTACGATTTCACCCAGAACCATCTACAGACGATCGCCCGTTCCCACCCGGATCTGGCGCCCCTCTCGGAAGGCGAGCTGAGTAATTCCTTCGATGCCTACGCCCGAGAGTTACGCCGCGCCTGGGCGCTGCTGTTTAACGGCGAGTTCCGGGAAGCGCGGGACCTGGGCCTGGCCCTGGGGCCGGCCGGCTACTTTCCGGGGCTTTACGCTCAGGCCCTCCACGCAACGCTGATCGAAACCGATGAGGACACGCGCCGGCAGCTACTCAAAGAGGTCATCACCCTGACCGAGGACATCATGCCCATGGCGCCTGACCACCCGATGATCCGGTTCGGCAACGCCTACGGCAAGGCACGCATACTTGAGAACCTGTCCGCCTCTGAGGCCATGGGAACCGGGTACACCTCAGAAGTTATCGATACATTGGAAGAACTTTTGGAAGACGATCCCGATAATATCTATGCCGTCACATTATTCGGTGGGGTGCAGTCCGGTATTATCGAAAAAGCCGGAGGCCTGATTGCCCGGTTGACCTACGGCGCAAAAGAGTCGTCAATGGAAGATCTGTTTAACAAGGCCATGCGGCTATCTCCGGATTATCCGGGCGTGTACTACGAATACGCACGGGCAAAGCTGAAAGTCGATGAGGAGAAAGAGGCTCTCGCCTTGTTGAAAAAGACCCAGGGCATGACGGCCATCAGCGCGGAAGAAGCCCTGTTGCTGAGGGCTTCTAACCGCCTTCGGCAGTCGCTGGAGTGAAAAAAAACAGGTCCAATCCACGATGAATCCGACCGGTAACAAGCAGGATGTCATTATTGTCGGGGCTGGTCTGGCTGGTCTCAAGGCTGCCCTGGAGTTACAGCAAGCGGGCAAAAAAGTGGTTGTGCTTGAAGCCCGGGATCGGGTGGGCGGCCGTTCCATGCCTGGCGAAATCTGCGGGCAACCCATCGACCTCGGTGGCCAGTGGGTGGGCCCGCAACAGAAATTACTGCAGGCACAGGCCCGGGAACTGGAGGTAAAAACCTATCCTCAGTACACACGCGGAGCCAGCCTGCTGTCATTCAATGGCAAAGTCAGCAGCTACAAATCGGACATCCCCCCGCTGCCACTGGTCTCGCTACTGGAACTTGGACTGCTTGAGCGCCGCTGGAAAAAGGAAATCAAAAGCCTGCCGGTAACAGGGGAACCCTGGGCTGCAGTGAGATCCGGCGAATGGGATGCTCACACCCTGGAAAGCTGGATTCTGCAGCATGTGCGTACGGCAGACGCCCGGGAATTTGCCCGTATCATATCCCGCGCTGTGCTGTGTGCCGAATCACACCATGTCTCTTACCTGTACTTCCTGGAGTACCTGCGGCAGGGGCATGGACTTGAAACGCTTATCGGCACAGAAGGTGGAGCCCAGCAGTCAAAATTCCGGGGTGGGGCATGGCAAATCCCCAAACGCATGGCTGATCAACTGGGTAATTGCATAGAACTGAACTCGCCCGTGATTGCTGTGGAACAGACCACTGAGTGCGTAAAGGTATTCACAGCGGATCAGGAGTATCAGGCCAGCCGCCTGATCATGGCAGTACCACCGGTTATGGCGTCGAAGGTGGTATACAACCCGCCGTTGCCTGCGAAACGGAATGCTTTGCACGAACGCATGCCCATGGGCTCTGTTATCAAGATTCACGTAGCCTATCAGCGCCCTTTCTGGCGCGAGAGAGGGCTCAACGGAGCGGTTGTCAGTAATGACCGGCATTTCAATGTGGTTTTTGACCAGACTCCCGAGGACGAAAGTCTGGGTGTGCTGGTGGGTTTTATCGATGGGGATCACGCCATCGCGATGAGCGCTGAAGATGAACCCACTCGCCGGCAACAGGTGATCAGGGATCTGGTGCATTATTTTGGTTCGGACGCTGCAAACCCGCTTGCCTATGTGGAGCAGGATTGGATGAAAGAGCGCTGGAGCCAGGGTTGCTATGTGGCCCATATGCCTCCGGGGGTGATGACCTCGTTCGGAGACATCATCCGCGAACCCTGCGGGAGGATTCACTGGGCAGGCACGGAAACGGCTACCGAATGGATGGGCTACCTGGATGGTGCGCTTCAGTCTGGCATCCGTGCGGCGAGGGAAGTGGTTTCATCAATAAGCCGGGAAAAATAGTTCTGCCCCGGTTCTCCTTTTATTAGCTTTTAACAACTAAAAAAACAAAGGTTAAAATCGTCATGAAAGCATGTGTCCCTCTCCTTTTTATTTTTATCTTTGGGCTTCTGTCTGGATGTGGGGGTGAAAATAACGAGACGTCTTCACCACCGAGCGCAGAGCCGAACTACCCGCCGCCCGCATCACTCCAGCCACCCTCGGCTGCGAACCAGACGCCCCCGACAGTTCAGCCGACGAATGTTCGCATCAATGCCGATGATGAGGTGATGACCATACGAACAAACTACGGCCGGGTGGACATTGAGCGGGAACCATTGGCCATGCATTTTTATGATGAGGCCGGCAAGAAAGTGTTGAGCAGTATGAGCCAGGAACCCCTGGCGCCTTGGCTGTCGCGAGTACCTTTACCAACCCGTCTTTTGGGGGGATGGTCTCAGGTTATGCCACAAGCGCCCGCCTTGTACGCACCGTTTACTTTTATGGTTGGTGCCCCCGTCAACCTCCAGTTTCCGGCCACATTCTGGGTTGGAAACATGCTGGCCTCAACCTCCACCGGAATCGAATATCGGTTAACCGATATCGAGGAGGTGACTGTTGCCGATAACCAATTGTCATTGCGAGTGGGAACGTCTGACCCGAGCGGGCGCACTGCACGAGTGACGGTGTCAGCGGACGAGAACAGCAGTTTTAAAGTCTCAGTCAGAATTGATCGTATCTTGCAGGAAGTGCCTTTGGTATCGGCCAGCTTTGATGCTGCTCCGGATGAGGCGTTCAGAGGCTTTGGCGGGCGACGAAACAAAATTGATCAGCGCAACGAGGCGTTTCTGAATTGGGCTGAGGAGTTCTCGCAAACGCCGGAACAGCTTGAGCCATTGATTGGCAATAACTTTGGTGACGCCTACCAGTTCCCGACCGGCCCCCAGGGTGCTTATTACATCCAGTCGCTTTTCATTTCAGATCAGGGCTATGGCTTTTTACTGGATCGCGATGAACTCTCTCACTGGCGTATGGCCTCTGACCGGGATGATGCGTGGCGCGTGGAAGTCGCGGGTGGCGAACTGGATTTTCTTGTGGTCCCCGGGGATGCGAAACACGCCGTCAGCCAGTTGTCCGGAATTAATGGTCGACATCGGGTGCCGCCTCGTTGGTCGCTGGGTCCGATGCTCTCCGAAACCATTCAGGAATTTACGGATACGCCGGAAAATTACACCGCCAAAGTCATGGAGTCCCTGGATCAGATTGACCAACTGGAGCTGCCGATCACCGCATTTGCCTTTGAGGGATGGGTGGGTACCAAGGAGACGGGTGCTTTCGACGATATTATTCAACGACTTCGCGAGCAGGACATAAAACCCGTGACCTACTACAGGGCTTTCGTTGGTCAGACAGAGGACGAACTGGAAGAGCCAGAAGTCTATTCAGAAGCTGTCTCGCGAGGTTATGTCGCGCAAAATGCACTGGGACTGCCATACACCTTCGGTTCACCGCTGATGGGCGGCGTTGCCGCGCTGATCGATTTCACCAACCCGGAAGCGTTCGAGTGGTGGAAGACCCGCATCAAGAAAGGGCTGGCAGAGGGCAGTGAAGGTTTTATGCAGGACTTTGGTGAACAGGTGCAGGTCGATATGGTGTTTCATGATGGCAGTTCAGGTATTGCCATGCACAATCGAAATGCCGCGCTTTTTCATCAGGCAACCCGAGAAGCCTTTGATGAGTTTGTCGCCGAGAACCCGTCCAGGGAACCCTGGTTTTTTGTCCGTTTCGGCAATTCGGGTCGTCGAGGATCAGCGCACTATGAGTCGGCAAGTTGGCCCGGTGACAATACCGCCGACTGGAGCCGTGCTTCAGGCATCGGTTCCGTCATTCCTGACATGCTCAATCGCAGTGTGGGCGGGGCCTATGGTTTCGTGACCGAAATCGGCGGTTACATTGATACGTTGGGCTCCATCAATTCCGAATTGCTGATTCGCTGGGCCAATCACGCATCACTGATGCCGGTATTCCGTCAACACGGTGGCCCCGTGAATGGCACCCCAATGCCCTGGCGTTTCGACGATCCTGAGATTGTGGAGCAGTATCGCACAGCAATGCAGCGACACATCGCTGCGCAACCGCTGATTTATCGGTTATGGCAGGAAGCCTTAAAGACAGGCATACCGATCACTCGCCCACTATGGCTTGAATTCCCCGATGACCCGGAGGCCGGCCGTCAGGACCAGCAGTTCATGCTGGGATCAGACGTGCTCGTGGCGCCTGTGGTGTCTCCGGGTACAGAAGGGCGTGACGTCTATTTCCCATCGGGTTGCTGGCGACATCCAGAAACCAGTGAGACGGTGCACGGCCCCCAGACAAAGTTCATTCTTACGGCAATCGATGAGCTCCCGTATTTCTTTCGCTGCGGAACCCGGCCATTCCCTGTCCCGAAAAATGGGTTCTAGATCCGGGCTTCATGTGAAAGTCACAGAGCTAACTTCCGACGCATCGGAAAGCTTCGGAGGCCCTCCGTTCCTCAGAGCCAGCGGCGAACCCGATGCTCATAATCCCGGAAGGATTCTCCGAACAGTTCACGCAGCGCTTGTTCCTCTGGAGCGATCTGGAAGCAGTGGCGAATGGGTTGGGTTAAGCAGTATTGTAGGTTACTGCAGTCTCGCTCAATAGGGCATCAGGATGAAAACCATTGGCCTACTTTTCGTGTTATTTGCCATTTATGGATGCTCCGGAAAACCCCATGTCGTTCAGCCGGAGGTCGAGGCTGATAATTCCCGTGCGAGCAAACTGTATGTCGTGAGCCACGGTTGGCATGTGGGGCTCGCAATCGCCGCTGAAGAACTCAACCCGGTGATTCCGGATCTGAAGGAGCGGTTTGCAGGCGCTGAGTATTACGAACTGGGGTGGGGCGATGCGGGGTATTACCAGGCCCGGGAGATTACGACAGCGGTGACTCTGCAGGCCATCATATGGTCACAGGGCGCCGTAGTCCACGTTGTCGCTCTGCCAGTGTCTCCCGTTGAGTACTTCCCCTGGAGCGACGTTGTCGATACTTGCCTCACCGCTGAAGAAAGCGATTCTCTAACACGATATTTGGCCAACAGCTTTACCCAGGATGAGAGCGGGAACCTGAGTGAACTCAAACGCGGTATCTATGGCGACAGCCAGTTCTATGATGGCGAGGGCCGTTACCACTTGCTCAATACCAGTAACAAATGGGCCGCCAAGGCCTTGAAGAGTGCGGGAATGGAGCTGTCGCCAACGTTCAAGCTGACAGCTGATAGCGTCATGGACTTTGCTGAAGAAAACCGCCGTGACTGTGCCGAGTAAATTCAGATATCAGTGACATAACCTAGCCTAAACGCCGCCCGGCCAGGCGCTCCTTCTGCGCCCGGATGGCGTCCGTCAGAAAGTCCATCAGCGCATGAATCCTCACCACACCCCGCAGATCCGGGTGCATCAGGAACCACAGGCCGTATTCCAGCTCGGGGATGGGGTCCGTGAGCTGGATAATATCGGGATCTTCGTCAGCGAGATAACAGGGAATGACGGCCAGCCCCATGCGGGAACGAATGGCGCTGAGGATACTGACCAGGGTATCCACACGGTAAACACAGGCTTGCTTCAACGCGTTACTGTCCATCCAATGGTCGACGGATGAGTCTTGCAGCCGTGGCCCGGCGCCAATCCAGGGGTGGCTGGCGAGGGCCTCAATGGGTGTGCCCGGAGTCAGGCCAAGGTCTTTGTGCCCATAGACGGCCTGGCCAATAGTGGTCAGCGGCCGGCCAATCAGGTTTTCAGGAGGGCGGTTGGACGGGCGGATGGCGACGTCGGCCTCCCGGCGTGTGAGGTTGAACAGCTGGTTGGAGACGGCCACGTCCAGCACAATGCCGGGGTATTTATGCCGGAACTGCGTGAACAGTGGCGCCAGCACCCCCATCAGCAGCGAGTCCGTTGTGGTGGTCCAGATCTCACCACTGGGCTCCAGATCACGGCCGGCCACTTTACGCTCGGCGGCCAGGGCAGCCTCGTCCATAACCCTGGCGGTGTCTGCCAGCTCTTCCCCTGCCAGCGTCGGCCGGTAACCGGTCCGGCTTCTCTCAAACAGAATCACCCCCAGGCGCTGTTCAACATCACCCAGCCGCCGGAACACCGTGGCGTGGCTGACGCCCAATGCCCGTGACGCGCCAGACAGGGAGCCCGTAGTCGCAATGGCGAGCACCAGCTCAAAGTCATTCCACGCCAGATTGCTCCGTGTTTTCTGGCTAGCAGCAGAGGATTTCTCGGACTTTTTGTCTGTTCGTTTTTGCAAAGTCTGTTCTCACATTTAGGGAATAGTTTGCAGTTTAGAACAATATTAGCATGTACCCGAACTCACAAGATAACCAGGGCGCCCCGCTACCCGTTACGGCGCCGGGAGGACAGAGACATGTTGATTTCACAAGAGATGACGTACTTTCACGGCAGCCATCCGGTAGCGCTTCGCGAAAACGATGAGGTAGCAGACCGTTTGCCAGGGAATAGCATCCCGCGCAGATATCGGAACAGGATGGGAGGCGTTAATCTTGAGCAGGTAAGGCGGGATCAGCGCAGGGCCCGGAGCGAGTTTGTGCGGGCGATGATTCGACGCCTGGACAAGCTGCGGCATCCGCGCTGAGACGTGCTTGATAAGAACGCTCTCGGACCGGCAGGCCATTCTGTGTTGTTGATTCAGTGTTGCTATAGTCAGATAACAAGCACTGATGCCGGAGCGCGAAATGACTCAGAATATGGAACTGATCGAGCGGATTGAGCGTATCCGGGAACTCAATGCGCTCGATGCCGCTGAAGAGCTGATTCAGTCGCCTTCAGACGATGTTCAGTTCATTCTTTCGCGATTGCCTGCGGAACAGGCCCAGATGATCGCCTCTCACCTGGCCAACATGGCCGCACCGGACGATGCAGCCACCCGCGCGGTGCTATCCGGCATGGAAGAAACCGTTGGCGAACTGATGACGCCGGTAACAGCAACATTACCGGCCAGCAATACCGTCGCAGAGGCGCTGACCTTCATGGTAAAAAGCGCCGACGTTTCCGAAATCAGTTACATTTTCGTGACTGAAAGTGATCGCCTGGTGGGTGTAGTGGGCATGCGGGACCTGATTCTTGCCAAGCCCTCTGATGCCTTGTCCTCCATCATGGTGCTTGAGCCCTTTGCTTTTCAGGAAGACACGCCGGTGAAAGAAGCGGTGAGCGAGGTGCTTTACCGGCACTACCGCATGTACCCGGTGGTGGACGAGCAGCGGCACGTGATGGGCGAGGTGCGTGGTTGGAAACTGTACGAACGCATTGCCTCGGAACTCAGTGCCCAGGCCGGGTCCCAATACGGTGTGGCGAAGGAAGAGCAAATCAACACGCCGGTACTGTTGGCTTTCCGCATGCGCCACCCCTGGCTGCAGGTGAATCTGATCACCGCTTTCGCCGCTGCCTTCGTGGTTGGCATGTTCGAGAACACCATCGCTCAGATTGTTGCTTTGGCGGCCTTCCTGCCCGTCCTCGCCGGGCAAAGTGGCAACACCGGCTGTCAGGCGCTGGCGATTACTCTGCGGGGGATCACCCTGGGGCAAATCAATGACTATCCAATCAGGCGATTGCTGCGCAAGGAAATTCTGCTGGGCGCACTCAATGGTGCTGCCGTAGGCGTCATTGCCGGAATCGCCATGTTCGCGTACGCCCTGTCCATCGATTCCGCCAACCCGGCCATGCTCGGCCTCGTCATCTTCATTGCCATGATCGGCGCCTGCATGGGCAGCGGTATCTTCGGGGTAGCGGTGCCATTGATGCTCAAACGCTTCGGCGCCGACCCGGCTACCGCCAGCAGTATCTTTCTGACGACCTTTACCGACATTATCGGTATGGGGCTAATGCTGTTCCTTGCAACCTCGTTGGTGCTCTGACCGGACATGAACCCAGTGCCCTAGTACCCACACCTTATATTCCGCGCAGGTACCGTACTTTTTGAGTTACCGGAGCTGGCTGTCCTTGCTGTCACGCCGGTTAATGCCGCCTGGAGAGGTTTCCTACTGCTCCAGAGCGGCCTATAGTATAGAAAGGTGCCGCACTGACTGCTTGAATCCGGCAAAGGAGGAAAGGTATGGATGTGCCCCCGTTCGATGAGCTCAGGGAGCTGCACCAGCGTGACCCGGAAGGCTTTGAGAACTTGCGCGGGAAATTGATTGACGACTGTATTCGCTGCTGCCCGAGGTGCAACCAACGCCGGCTGCGTGGACTTCAGTTCGTCATCGATGCCCGTCGCCGGATAGCCGGCAATCCCGTGAAGGCGCTACTGGATATCCAGGGCATGATGTACGACTCGCTTCTCGACCTGCGAAAGGCGCTGCAGCATCAGCCGCGCTGATAGGCGCTCACCCCAACTCCTCAAGCAGCTCGCCCAAAAAACGGATCTGCCCCGGTTTCCTGATGCACGTCAAGTCTGTTGGACTTAGCCGGAATAATTGCTGCGGTAGCAGGCTATATTGGATGAAAGGTGATCAATTGGCTGCGTGAGCCAGGGAGAATAACATGGACGGTTTCAAGTACATCCGGTTTTTCAACGAACTCGATAACAATGATGTGCCGCTTGTAGGCGGCAAAAATGCCTCGCTTGGTGAAATGTACCGTACGTTGTCGGGGCAGGGTGTGTCTGTGCCGAACGGTTTTGCGACCACCGCCGCGGCTTACCGATACATGTTGGACGAAGCCGGCGCCTGGGAGAAACTGCATGAGGCGCTGGACGACCTGGATCCCACCAACATGGTCGACCTTGCCAAAAGAGGTAAGCGAGCACGGGAGATTGTTTACGGTGCCGGATTGCCCCGGGATCTCGCTGCCGAAATTATTTCCGCCTACCGGCTTCTGCAGGACGAGTATGGGGAGGATCTGAGTCTCGCCGTGCGCAGCTCCGCCACTGCAGAAGACTTACCCACCGCCAGTTTTGCCGGACAGCAGGACACCTATCTCAACATCCGGGGGGATGAGAGCCTGCTTGATGCCTGTCGCCGGGACTTTGCCAGCCTGTTTACGGATCGCGCCATCCATTACCGGATGAACCAGGGTTTTGACCATTTCAAGGTGTCACTGTCCATTGGCGTCATGAAGATGGTCCGGTCCGACCTTGCCTCCGCCGGTGTCATGTTTACGCTGGATACGGAATCGGGCTTCCGGGATGTTGTGTTTATAACGGGGGCTTATGGTTTAGGGGAAAATATTGTCCAGGGTTCGGTGGAGCCTGACGAGTTCTATGTCCACAAGCCGACCTTTGCGAAAGGTCACAGAACCGTGCTGCGCCGGCGTCTTGGGGAAAAGGCGCTGAAAATGGTCTATCTGGAAGGCGAAACGCGCCAAACAACGCGTAATACCCCCACCCCAAAGGCGGAGCGTGAGCGCTATTGCCTTGACGACACCGACGTCCTGAAGCTGGCAGATTATGCCCTTAGCATCGAGCAGCATTATCAACGGCCCATGGATATTGAATGGGCGAAAGACGGTCTTGATGGCAAGTTGTATATCGTCCAGGCGCGCCCCGAAACGGTTACCTCCCAGCGTCAGGTGAACGTGCTGGAAACAGACATCCTGGATGGCAAGGGCGAGGTTATCGTGACCGGTCATGCCGTGGGCGAACGGATCGCCGCCGGTCGCAGCCGGGTCATCACTTCTGCCGCCTATCTGGACGACTTCATCCCGGGTGAAGTACTGGTCGCCGATAACACCGCACCCGACTGGGAACCGGTAATGAAAACTGCCGCTGCCATCATCACCAACCGGGGAGGGCGCACCTGCCATGCCGCCATCATCGCCCGGGAGCTGGGCATTCCCGCCGTGGTTGGCACCGGTAGTGCAACTACTGCCATTCCGGACGGTGAGACCGTCACCGTCTCCTGCGCCGAAGGCGATAACGGTCATGTCTACCGGGGGGAAGTCCCGTTTCACCGGGACCTTACCGACGTTGGCGATATCGAGCGCCCGGACACAGAGATAATGATCAATCTTGGCAATCCTGAACTGGCCTTCAAGACGTCCTTCCTGCCCAACGACGGGGTTGGCCTGGCGCGCATGGAATTCATTATTACGGAATACATCAAGGCGCATCCACTGGCCCTGCTGTACCCAGACCGGATCACCGACGCCCGCGTTAGTGAAGCCATTGAAAAACTCACCCTCGGCGCCCCGGATGGAGAAACCTTCTTCGTTCAGCGGCTTGCAGAGGGGATCGGAACCATTGCCGCGGCCTTCTGGCCCAAACCCGTGGTCGTGCGGCTTTCCGACTTCAAGTCCAATGAATACGCAAGCCTGTTGGGTGGGGCGCCGTTCGAGCCGGAGGAAGCCAACCCGATGATTGGCTTCCGCGGAGCGTCACGCTATGCCCACCCAGCCTATGAAGAAGGTTTCCGGCTGGAATGCCGCGCCATGAAACGCGTGCGTGATGAGATGGGGCTGACCAATGTCATCCTGATGGTGCCCTTCGTACGCCGGATAGCGGAAGCGGATAGAGTGCTGGCAAAAATGGCGGAGTTCGGACTTAAGCGCGGGGAAAATGGCCTGCAGATCTATGCCATGTGCGAGATTCCCAATAATGTGATTCTCATCGACCAGTTTGCCCTTCGTTTTGATGGCTTTTCGATCGGTTCCAATGACCTTACCCAGCTCACCCTCGGCGTGGACCGGGACAGCGACATCGTCGCCTTTGACTACGACGAGCGCGATGACGGGGTCAAGGAGATGATCCGATTGGCAGTGGAAGGCTGCCGCCGTAACGGGATCCATTCCGGACTGTGTGGCCAGGCTCCATCCGACTACCCGGAAATGGCCGAATACCTGGTGGAATTGGGTATCGATTCCATGAGCCTCAATCCCGACGCGATCCTCAATACCACCCGCCATGTGCTTGAAGTGGAGGCGCGCCTGAAATCACTCAGGAGCACTTGATGGTCGATGCTTTTGGCAAACTGCCCGTGGCCGTTCTGAGCCTGAATCCGGCGGTGGATATCACTTATGAAATCCCCCAACTGATTGCTGATCAGAAGGTCCGTGCTCTGAAATCGCGCTACGATCCTGGCGGTAACGGGATCAACGTCGGCCGGGGTCTCAAACGGCTAGGTGTGCAAGCCTGTACCTTTTGCGTTATCGCCGGTGAAATCGGTCGCTTCCTGCGCCATCAGCTCGATGCGCAGCTGGATCAGGTCAGTTACCTGACGGTGGATGGCGAGACCCGGATCAATGGCACCATTCTCGAGAGCGTCACGGGAGCCCAGTTTGAGGTCAGTGGTGTCGGTCCCACGGTATCGACGACGCAATGGGAACAACTACTCGACCGGTTCGTGATCCATTGTGGCGATGGGCTGGGAATCATCACCGGCTCGTTGCAGCAAAGTTTACCGACAGATTTGTACGCAGAAGCGGTGCGACGGGTAAGGGCGGCTGGCGGGCGTGCTATGGTCGACTCCCATGATGAGCTGCTCCGAAATGCAATTGATGCACAACCTTTCCTGATCAAGCCTAACCGTTTCGAACTGGAAAACCTGGTCGGGCAGTCTTTGAATGAGCATCAGGATATCGTTCGTGAAGCCCGCCGTTTGCATGAACTGGGCGTGACCTGGGTGTGTGTCTCCCTGGGCGCGGAGGGCGCATTGCTGGTGACATCGTCCAGTGTCCTGAAGGGCGAGGCGCTCCGGGTTCCCGTCGCCTCATCGGTCGGGGCCGGTGATTCGATGTTGGCCGGTATGGCGGCGTTATTGGCACAGGGTGCATCGCCCGAAGATGTTTTGCGGGAAGGCATTGCCTGCAGTGCTGCAACCGTGATGAAGCCGGGTACCGAGTTATTCGATAAGGAAATGGTCGATCGGCTGCGGGGTGAGGTTAAGGTAACGCGGCTTGATCGGTGAGGGGAGGCTCCCCCTCTGTCAACCTACTTAACTGAATCCCCATTTCCGCCTTGGACGCCCCGTTTCCTTGGGGCTATGCTTAATTCATAGGTGCCCGACTTGAGCCATCGGCACAAGGAGTGGCTGATGAACCGCCAGAAAGTTGTCCGCAGGAACAACGTCCACCTGATTGGGGATGGTGCTCGCACCATGATGCTTGCCAATGGGTTTGGTTGCGATCAGACCATGTGGAGGTATCTGGTGCCGCGATTGCCGGAGTGCTACACGCTGGTGCTTTTTGATTATGTCGGCTCAGGCGGCTCGGACATATCGGCGTTTGATCCGCATCGCTATGCTGCACTGGAAGGCTATGCGAGGGACGTCACGGAGATTTGTGAGGCGCTTGAGCTTCAGGACGTGATTCTCGTGGGCCACTCGGTAAGCAGCATGATCGGTCTTCTTGCCTGCCAGGCAAATCCGGCCCTCTTTGAGCGGTTGGTGATGATCTGTCCCTCTCCCTGTTTTCTGAACATATCCCCCGACTATCTGGGCGGCTTTGAACGGGAGGATCTCCAGGAACTCCTCGACTTGATGGAGCGAAATTATCTGGGGTGGGCCAGCTTCCTGGCCCCGCTGGTCATGGGACGCGAGGCACCGCAGGATATGATTGATGATATGGCCAAAACCTTCTGCTCAACCGATATCAGGGCTGCCAGGGTTTTCGCCCGGGCCACGTTCTTTTCGGATTATCGCCACATCCTTCCCGACGCCAGGCACCCCACGCTGATCCTGCAGAGCGAAACTGACGCTCTGGCCGATCAAAGGATCGGTCATTATATGCATGAGCGGATGCCCGGCAGTAAGTTTTCGTTGATCAAGGGGGAAGGCCACTGCCTCCACATGACTCACCCTGCCGACGTAGCGGACCGTATCGAGCGCTTCTGCGATGACCGGAGGCACTGAATGCAGGAATTTTCCGACCCCGGCCCTGAAAAGTTCCCCTGTGGTTGCATGGTGACCACGGGCCCGGGTACGCCCGGTGAGCGCACAATCGTATTTGCGAACCGGTATTTTTATAAGCGGCTGGGTTTCTACCGCGGCTCCCTGCTGGGACACTCCCTCGCTTCTTTGCTGACGCCCGCATCCTGCATCATTCTCGACAGTTTTATTCTGCCGATGCTCAAACATGAAGGGAAAGTCGAAGAGATTCTGCTAGAGGTGCTCAGCTCCGATGACGCGCACATCCCTGTGGTGGCGAATGCCGTAATGGAGGGGCCGGGGGAGAAGTACATTTATTGGAGCCTGTTCCGGGCGGTTCAGCGGGACAAGCTATACAAAGAGCTGAACCAGACTCGGGATCTGGCTGAGCAGGCGAGTCGCGCAAAATCCCGCTTTTTGTCCAACATGAGCCATGAGTTGCGCACCCCGATGAACGCCATTCTTGGATTCAGCCAGATAATGAAAGCCGATCCTGCTCTGCCCGAAAATGACGTGAGCAGTGTCGATGAAATCATCAAAGCCGGTCATCATTTGCTTGAACTGATCAACGAGGTTCTGGACCTGGCGCGAGTGGAGGCTGGGCAGATAGACGTGTCACTGGAGCCGGTTCAGGTCACCACGTCCATTGAAGACGTGCTGAGCCTGGTCCGGCCGCTGGCCGATGAACGTGAAATAAAGTGCCGCCTTAACGCCACCGAATGCCTGAGTGTGAAAGCCGACCGTACTCGCCTGAAACAGGTGCTGTTGAACCTGGTCTCCAATGCCATCAAGTACAACCGCTCGGGAGGCGAGGTCATCGTGGATGTTGAGCGGGTTCAAGACGACGGCGACCATCGGGTGCGACTCTCTGTTACCGATACAGGGCCGGGCATTGAACCAGAGGATTTATCCGGATTGGCCACACCCTTCAATCGCCTCCAGCGAGAGGAAAACAGCATCGAAGGCACAGGCATCGGGCTGAGCATTACCCGGCAGATTGTCGAAGCCATGGACGGGACGCTGGGGATAAGCAGCGAGGTAGGCGTAGGCAGCACCTTCTGGATAGAGCTGCCGGAGTGCCAGCCAATGGGACCGGCACCAGAAACCCTGGTGGAGAAGCCTGCGGCTGACACCAGTGCACGAGAGCCGCGATCGGACATTGTGTTGTACATCGAGGACAACCCCGTCAATCTCAAGCTGGTGGAGCAATTTGTCCGCCGGCACGGCAAGGCCCGTATGGTGCCTGCCGATACTCCGGAAAAAGGCATTGAGCTGGCTTCCACACTCAAGCCCGCGGTTATCCTGCTCGACCTTAGCATGCCCGGTATGGACGGCTTTCAGGTGTTGGAGATACTGAAGGCGAAACCGGAACTGGCAGGCATACCCATTATTGCCATGAGCGCTTATGCCTTGCCGGAGGACATCCACCGCGGAAAGGCCGCTGGTTTCGACGACTATCTGACCAAACCACTAAAACTGAATCATTTCTTCGAGGTCCTGGATCAGTATCTGGTAGATCAGCCGCGCTCATAGACCCCCACCAGCCGGTTCATGCCCATCAGATGAGGCTCCACCTTCTCGAGCAGCTCGCCCAGGGTGAGGCCGGCGGGCAGGTCCAGTTGCTGGTCCAGGGCCAATACCCAGAAATAATAGTGATGCCGGCCATGGCCCCTGGGAGGCATAGGGCCGCCATAGCCGCTGGTTCCGAAATCGTTGGTGCCGTGGGTGCCCTTGTCGGAGCCCTCATCCAGATGGGGTGTCGAGGTCGGCAGGTTGTACAGTACCCAGTGCACAAAGCCGTAGGAGCCGTTTTTCACCTGCGGAGCGTCGGGGTCGTGACAGATCACCGCAAAGGATTGGGTTCCCCTGGGCTCGCCGCTCCAGGACAAGGCGGGCGAGAGGTCGGCGCCTTCTCCTGTATGCCGGTTGTGGAGCTGGCCATCCGGACCGAAGTCAGGGCAGGTTACCGTCATGGAGGACAGTGCGAAGGCCATGGTGTCCCTCCTTCTTTCGTAAAGGGTCAAACGCTTACACTCCATGATCCTCCCGTGTTGGTGTGCTTTCAACAACGTCGGGGCTGGGCTGGTGAATGCCGTCTACACACCCCCGGCCAGCCACTGCAAACGTCAGTGTTTGCCCATCCGCGGGAATCAGCAATTTACCCTCAAGATTCTCGCGCTGACAGAGGCTGGCCAGTTCTTTACGGCTAACAGGGCAATGGTCCAGAGCTTCCAGGTGGTTGGCGACAACGACCCCTGAGCTGAGATGACTGGCAGCAATAACGTCATCTTCACCCATAATGATTTCACCACCCAGATCAAACCGGGCTCCACCAGCAGGTAATACCGCGACATCCGGCTGGCGTTGCGTCAGGCAGTTCTTGACGTCCTCGGTCAGGACAGTATCACCTGCGATATACAGTGACGGCTCTCCCGGAAGCTGAATGAAAAAGCCATGGCCGTGGGCCATCATGCGACCGACAAGGCCCTGACCGTGAACACACGGAATGGGCACAATAGTACCCCTCAGAAACGCCTGCTCCTCGCTTTTAGCTTTCAGGGCCGACACGTTCAACCCTTTCCGGGCCAGGTAATCAGCGTCGCCCTGCATACAGATAGTGGGCACCTGGTGTTCGCGCAACCACTTCACGGCGGCTCTGTCCAGGTGATCGAAATGACCTTTCTGGCAATGGGTAATCAGGCAGTGCGTCACACGTTCCAGCAATGCGCCCGTTTCCTGTGGCAGCTCCACCAACGGATTTCTTCGACGGCTTCGGGTGAGATACTTCAACGCGGGAATCGAGCCCCTGGGCGCTAACATGGGGTCAAGCAGAATAACCCTGTTGCTTGCCTCAATAATGACGGTGGCATTGCGCAATTGAGTAATCTTCATGGTCTTCTCCTGTAGAGTACGAGCGCCATTGTAGGTCTCCCATCGTGTTGCTAGCATGTCTGTAAATGACATAAAACAGGCATTTTTAGCCCATGAAGATCGGCTTGCTGCTCTACCCTGACTGTATCCCCTCCGGTTTGTTTGCCTTTTCAGATCTGCTGCTCGCAGCGAACTTGCGCATGGGGACATCAGTATTCGAATGGTGTTGGTTGAGTCACCAAGGCAAGCCTGTGAACTGTGCCAATGGCGTGGAGTTGCCTGCCAGCATGCTGGAACGCGCTGATGTAGATGCCTTACTGATACCGGGGGCCTGGCGTGACCAGTCGAGTATCCATAACCCGAACGACGAAAGCCTGGTTCAAGCCCTCAAAGCATTTGGAGAGACCTCAGATAAAAAGCAGGGTAAGAAGACGGCCATACTGAGCTACTGCACGGGCGTTTATTTGGCCGCCAGTGCCGGCCGACTCAACCACCAAACCGCGACCACCACATGGTGGCTTCTGGAGACCATGCGCGAGCAGTTTCCCAAGGTGCAATGGCAGCTCAATCGCACCTTCGTTATGGATCAAGGTAATGCAACGGCCGCTGGCGTTAACGGCCACCTGCCTATCGCGTTATCCCTGATCGAACAGCAGTGCGGCAAACAGGTTGCCAATGACATCCAACAATACATGGTTTTGCCACGCCCCATTGAGCGCAACACACCCTTTCAGGAGTTACCCGAACTGATCCAGCAAAACCCCTTTATACGGGAAGTATTTCACTGGGTTGAGCAAACGCCTTACACCCGGCTGAAGACAACAGCCCTCGCGGAGCACCTGCACATCACCCCGCGCACGCTCAGCAGAAAAGTCGTCAGTATGACCGGCTATAACAGTGCCCAGCTCATGCGGTTGATAAAACTCAATCAGATAAGCGAGCAATTGATCAGCACCAGCAAGTCGATATACCGCATCAGTGAAGAAATGGGCTTCGCCGATGACACCAGTCTGCGCCGCAGCTTCAAGCGGATAACAAAGATGACACCCGGGGAGTATCGGCTGGCATTCGGTTAATAGGTGACCACCGCAGGGTCTATTCGTTGAAGGTGACCGGCCTTTGCTGCTGGATGTTTACCTGCAGTGAAAAGATGTCCGGTCGGGCATAGTGGCCCACGATATCCAGGCTGCGCCTTGCGGCATTCACAGCACCTACGTCGATATCGGCCAGCAGTAAGCCGGTTTCCTTCCGCAAGGGGCCGGCCGCTATCTCCCCGTCGGGGGAGATGACCACCGAGTCACCGGAGTTGATCCACTCCTCCTTGTCCGGATACAGGCGGTCGAAGTCCGGGAAGTCATCCGGTAAATCCCCGCCACGCAACACGTTGCCCGCACCCAGAACCCAGCAACCGCCCTCCCGAGCGATGTGTTGCAGGGTCCGAATCCAGCGGTCTCCGCTGTCGTAGGTCGGTGCGATATAAATGTCGATGCCCTGTGCGAACATCGCATAGCGCGCCAGCGGCATGTAATTTTCCCAGCACACCAGAGAACCGACCCGGCCAACAGGGGTGTCGACGACTTTCAGCCCGCTGGCATCGCCGAATCCCCAAACCATCCGTTCCGGGTTCGTGGGCATGAGCTTTCGATGGCAGTTCTGCACCGTGCCGTCCAGGCTGATGGTTAACACCGAATTATAAAGCGTGGTCCGGCTGGTATCCCCGTCGCGCTCTTCTATGCCACAGACAATGGTCACGCGCATCTCCTTTGCGACATCCAGGAGAGGGCGCAGCTGGTCCGATCCCAGCTGCACCGAGTTGTCCAGCAGGCGGCCATGCAGCTGCTCCGACAAACCCCAGTCGCCGCCCGGTTTCAGTCGCCAGATCCAGGTGGGATAGCCCGGGATGAAGGCTTCCGAGAAAACCACCAGCTCGGCTCCCTTGTGGGCGGCGTCACGAACCAGTTGCACCGCCTTTTCTATGGTTTTTTCCCGGTCCAGAAAAACCGGGGGTTCCTGAACAATCGCTATCCTGGTCATGATCCTGTCCTTATCAGCGGTATTCGTTGCAGTAACACTTTCGCCTCGGCTACGGAGTAACCTCGCATTCCATCGACAGCTGAGCCTGATACCACTATCCGCCTTACCGGCAAAAGGCGATAGTCCAGAAAATGGAGCGCCAGCAACCGTAAAGGGCTAGGATGAAAGTTCGGGGCGCGAATGCCTCCCATGGAGTCGACATCTATGACCAACTATGGACAGTTCTGCACCGTCGCCCGAGGTTCGGAAATACTCGGAGAACGATGGACCCCCCTGGTGGTACGGGAGCTACTGTGCGGCAGCACCCACTTCAATGAGATTCGACGGGGCTTGCCGCGAATGTCGGCGACGCTTCTGGCCCAGCGCCTGAAAAAACTTGAAGCGGTGGGTGTGCTCGAGCGCGTCGAGGGAGATGGTAATCCGGAATACCGGCTCACACCGGCCGGGGAGGAGTTGCGCCCGATCATCCTGGCCATTGGTCACTGGGGCGCGAGATGGATTGGTAGCCGGTTACAGGAAAACCAACTGGACGCCGGCTTCCTGATGTGGGATATCCGCCGCTTCGCGAGGATCGACCAGTTTCCCACCGACCGCCGGGTTGTCATCCACTTTTTTCTGAACGATGCCGGGCAGCGAGAGCGGCACTGGTGGCTTGTTGTTACCGACGGAGAGATAGACTTGTGCCGCGAAGATCCGGGCCACGAGCTGACCCTGATCGTAGAGGCCAGCGTCGCCAGCCTGACCGAGATCTGGACGGGTGACAGTGATCCGAAGACGGAGCAGGAGGCGCGCCGCCTTCTGGTCCGGGGCAGCGGACGGGATTGCCAGGAGCTCTGGCAGTGGTTGGGGCGAAGTGTGTTTGCGGACAGCAAACCGCACACCTAACCTGGCAGCGAGGCTCGTTCAGCGAGGCAGTCGTAGCCGCCCATTTCAAATTCACGGCAGATCAGTGGGCGGTGATCATAAATACTGCAAAGCATTGTGGAGCGATCTAAAGCGGCACACCATCCGTCGTCCAGGCGGGCCATGGTCATTCCACCCCACTTGTCCAACTCGACGTACTTTTCAGGCACCCCCGTATCCGTAATCAACATGACCTCCAGGCGGCAACAGTTTGCTTCGCATGTAGCGCATGTCACGTCACTGTCAGGCACGTTCATCGCGTCAATCTTCTTCATCAATCACTCACTGATTAAAAACGGATAGGGACCAGTCTCTCATTTTCATGGACCTTGTGGCACAGGCTACAAGGTTCCATACTTTAAATCTCAGGATCCCTTTCCTGGGATCCACGGCGTATAACCTCAACCAGAGGGGAACGAGCCATGTCACAGAAATATGCCGGGGGTTGTGATCATATCCACACCCATTCAAGCAATGATCCGATAGACAACCACATCTGCCATTGTTCCGTCTGTAAACGTGTCACCGGGCAAGAGACGACCCATGTCGTCTTCTTCAACCACCGTGACCTGACAGTGGACAATCTGGACGGCCTGAACCGACAACCGTTCAACGATCAGAATCCGGATGGACCGCTCGAGCTGTGCACCTGCGCTACGTGCGGCACCCCCATCATGCTGGACGACAAGCAAAGACGGATCCGCGCGATTGTTCCGAACCTTATGGGGTACGATCCAGAGAGCCTGCCCGCGACTTACCATGCGTTTTTTGACGAGTCCAAGGGCGAGTCCCGTCCGGATGATGGTCGTCCCGTTTATGAGGGGCTGCGGCCCGACTTCGTCTGGCCGCCTGCCGCGTGAATACACTGGATCTTACGACCTGTTGGGGGAACGGCATCCTATGCTGATCAATGCGGATTTCAACAAACGCGCAGTGGTGCACGGAGCACGCCAGGACTGGGTTCCGTCCCCCATGGCCGGTGTCGACCGGCGGATGCTCGACCGGATTGGAGAAGAGGTGGCACGGGCCACCTCCATCGTGCGCTACGCGGAGGGCAGTGCATTCTCACCCCACACCCATGACGGCGGTGAAGAGTTCCTGATTCTGCATGGGGTTTTCCAGGACGAGCACGGCGACTATCCGGCGGGAACCTACGTGCGCAACCCGCCGACGTCACGCCATACGCCCGGGGCTGAGCAGGGCTGCCTGATGTTCGTGAAGCTGCACCAGTTTGATCCTGACGATCGCACGTTCGTCAGAATCGATACGCACAGAATCGGCCGCATTACCGACCCCGAGAGGCCGGATGTTGCCGTCTCACCCTTGTTCGAAGATGAGCGGGAGACGGTTCAATTGGAAACCATAGCCCCTGAGGCGTCGTTCAGGATCGGCGACCCCGGGGGCTTCGAAATGCTGGTGGTTGATGGAACACTCACCGTTGACGGCGAAGACTACGAACCTCAATCCTGGCTGAGACTCCCCCCCGACGATTACGCGAGCCTGGTGGTGGGACCAAAAGCCGCGACGGTCTGGGTCAAACGGCGTCATCTCCGGCCCAGCGTTCTGCAGCACGTTGGCAACCTCTAAACCAACGCCCCATTCACAATAGCCCGCAATTCCTGACGGATCGGGTAGGTTGAGGAGGGGATCAGTTGCGTCATGAAGATCACCACCAGCTCCTCCACCGGATCGATAATAAAGTTGGTGCTGGCCAGGCCACCCCAACCATACTCGCCGACAGAGCCATTGATCTGGGATTTGGCGACGTCAGTCTTTACCGAAAAGCCCAGACCGAAGCCGGTCCCGGCATAAGGTGTTTCGCTGAACGGACCGACAGAGAGGCTAGGCAGGTCCTGATTGCCGGGTAGATGATTGCGACGCATGAATTCCAGAGTCTTTCGGCCAATAATCCGCTGCCCGCCAAACTCGCCGCCCTGACAGAGTGCCTGGGCAAAGTGGAAATAATCGTCAATGGTGGAAACCAACCCGCCGCCGCCAGACAGAAACCTCCTTTCGTCCCGGAAAGGGGAGGTCTGCGGATCGTCCTGCAGCTTGAACTGATCGACAGGATCGAACTGATAGCAGGCGGCGAAACGGTCCAGCTGATCGTCACGAACATGGAAGCCGGTGTCGGGCATGGCCAATGGTTCAAAGATATGCTCGCGCAGGTACTCATCAAACGGCTTATCAGCCAGCAACTGCACCAGATACCCCAGCACATCCGTGCTGACCGAATAGTTCCAGGCGGTACCCGGTGAGAATTCCAGCGGCAGTTCCGCCAGATGACTGACCAGCGCTTCCAGTGTCAGATTCCGGCCGCCATCCAGCTTCAGCTCCCGGTAGGCGGCGTCCACGTTGGTGCGGTTCATGAACCCGTAAGTCAGGCCTGACATATGGGTGAACAGGTCGCGAATGGTCATGGTGCTGGTTGCAGGTGTCGTCAGGAAGTTGGGATAGACACCGCTGTTGTAAACCCGCAGGTTTTTCCAGGCCGGAATATACTTGTGTACGGGATCATCCAGCAAAAACCGCCCCTGCTCATAGAGCTGCATCATGGCGATAGACGTAATCGGCTTGGTCATGGAATAAATGCGGAACACCGTATCCCGGCTGACCGGTTTGTTGCGCTCCACATCCATCAGCCCCTGAGCTTTCAGATAGGCAATTTCCCCACGCCGGGCAACCAGAGTCAGCGCACCGGGCAATTTCCCCGGTTGGATATAGCGCCGGTCAAGATGGTCTTCGATGTGAGTAAGGTGACCTGATGAAAGGCCGGTGACCTGTTTCGATTCCGTCATAGCGATTACAGCTCCAGTACTAGATTTCTGCCGCCAAGAAAAAGCACCCAAACCGTCACTGTAACCCAATGAATGATCACTGGCACCCAGATAGACCGGGAGAGCACATAGGCGTAGCCACAGGTAATGCCCATATCGCCCACGATGATATTTCTCTGGGAAAATTGATCTGTCTCGGTTTTCGGGGTTTTCATTGCTGTTAGTATGTTGTTAGGCAAGTTGAGTAAAAATCGATGCAACCGCACTTTGAGCGTTACCGCCTACTGTCAAACATCCATGCGAGCTCGCGAACGCTGGTGGTGTTGGCCTGTCGGCGCGATAACGGTGCCACTGTCGTGCTCAAAGTGCCTCAGCCGGGGCAGCGCGGGGATGAGCTCAAGGCCAATTATGCCAAAGAGGCGCGATATCGACGGGCCCTTGGTCAAGGTGAGATCGAGCTGGATAGCCACATGGGTTTGCCGATGCTGGTCGTGCCTGTCTCGGCGGGGGTAGCTTTACGCGACTCGCTGAAGTCGCCGGAGGCATTGCCATTAGGTGCCTGGCTCAAGATAGCGAGGGCGGCCAGCCAGCAGCTCAAGGAACTTCATGCGCTCGGCGTGCTGCACCGCGACGTGCGGCCAGACAATCTGTTATGGAACTCTGATACTGAGCAGGTGGCGCTGATCGACTTCGAGTTGGCGGTGCCGCTTATACACGCAGAGGCCAACCCGATTGATCATCAGCACCTGAAGGCAACGCTGCCCTATACCGCGCCCGAAGCGACCGGGCGGATGAATATCGGCGTAGACGAGCGTAGCGATTTATACTCGCTGGGCGTCACGCTTTACGAACTCCTCTTGGGCGAGTGTCCCTTCACCGCCACCGATCCGCTGGAATTGATCCACCAGCACATGACGAAAGCGCCAGTTCCACCGCATGAATGCCGTGCGGATATTCCCAGAATTTTGTCGTCGATTATCTTGAAGCTGCTGGAGAAATCGCCGGGCCGGCGATATCAGAGTGCACGCGGATTGGAGTTTGATCTGGGTCTTGTGCAGAAGGCGTTGGCGCGAGCAGGCGCAGCAGCCGACTTTGAGCTGGGGCGCCACGATATCTCTGATCGCTACCGTCCGGGGGCCGGCTTGTATGGTCGCGATGCTGACCGGATCGCGCTTCTGGAAGCCATGGATCATGTGCGTGATGGCGGGCGTCTGCTCTATGTCATCAGCGGCCATTCGGGGATCGGTAAAACCGCGCTGATTCATCAATTGCGAGCGCCGACGCTGTTGGCCGGCGGCATCTACGCCGAAGGCAAGTGCGACCAATACCAGCGCCTGCAGCCTTATTCGGTGTGGGCTCGGGCTTTGGATTCCGTCGTGGCGCAAATTATGGCAAGACCGCAAAGCCAGCGCGATGGGGTCAAAGAGAAGATTCTGGCGACGGTCGGAAGCAACGGCGGGCTGCTCACCGAGATCGTCCCATCGTTGGTGGATCTGATCGGCCCCCAGCCGAAGGTCAGCCAATTGGCGGCCCGAGAAGCCCAGAACCGCTTGGGCTACGTGTTTTCGGTTTTTCTCGGCAGCCTGGCAGGCGAGTTTCCGCCGCTTGTTATCTTTCTCGACGACTTACAGTGGATGGATGGTGCTTCGCTGGACCTGCTCCAGAGGATCACGCAATCAGAAGAAACCCGGCACTTGCTGATTGCCGGAGCCTATCGGGATAACGAGGTCGATGCAGCGCACCCGCTGCAAAAGGCGTTAACCCTGGTACGAAAGGAAACACCCGAAGTACTACGCGCCACCACGCTGGATAATCTCTCAGCGGCCGATCTCGCTGAGATGTGCGCTAAAAACCTGAACATGGCGCGCGAGGCTGCCGACTCATTGGCTGGCGCAGTTCATGCCAAGACGGCTGGGAATCCGTTCTACAGCCACCAGCTGCTCAAGCGCCTGGCGGATCAGCGTGTGTTGCGTTTTGACGAAGTCCAGTCGGGCTGGGTGTGGGACGTCGAACTGCTCAATGCCATGCCGCCAGCCGATAATGTGATCGACCTGCTGCTGGAGCGATTGCGTGAGCTTCCAGAACAGACTCAGGAGTTGTTATCACTGGGCGCCTCCATCGGTAATAGATTTGAATTGGCTGTGCTGGCCACCGTGGCGGGTTACTCCAGGGAGTATGCCGAAACAGCACTGGAGATTGTGCTGAAAGAGGGCTTGCTGAGGCGGGAGGCGCACGGTTTCAAGTTCACACATGACCGGGTCCAACAAGCCGCCTACAACCTGATTGAGCCGCATTCGCGCGCCGCACTGCATTTACACATTGGCCGTCAGCTATTGGCGGCGCAGGCCCGATCGCTGTCCGGACGGCAACTGTTTGACATCATTGCCCACTTCGAACCCAACCATGTTTTACTCGTTGAACCAGCCGAGCGCCGGCGAATAGCCGAACTGGCTGCAGAAGCCGCGCGCCGGGCTCAAACCGCCAGCGCGCATGACGTCGCCTTGCGTTACTACCGCTTCGCCCTGACGTTGGCCGGGGAGGGGGGATGGCAGGACGACCCTCAGAGACACTGGGCGCTTTATCTTGAAGCGATTCAGAGCGAATTCATCAACGCCAACCACGATAAGGTCGAGGAGATGCTTGGGTTGGCGGCGGCCCATGCGAAAACCCCATTGGAACAGGTGGTTTTGTTCGAGCTGGAGTGCCAGTTCGCCATTGCCCGCAACGACTTGAACACAGCGATCAATCTGGCATTGGAGGCTCTAAAGCTGCTGGATATCCGTTTTGCGGCGGATGTGCAGGGCCTTAAAAAACAGGCCGAAAAATTGCGCGTAGCGATCCGGTTGCCGTCCGAAGGTATACCGGCACTGGCCGAGCAGCCGGAGATGGCAGACCCCGAACAGTTGGCTGCAATTCGCATTATGGTCAGCGTCGCTGGTGCGGCGTATGTTATGCGCCCCGATCTTTGGAGGGTGCTGACGCTGCAGATGGTGCAAACAACGCTGAAGCACGGCAGCTCACCGTTGGCTGCTTTCGCCTACGGGTTCTATGGCGTTCTTTTAGCGAGTGTCTACCAGGAGATCGACAAGGGCTATGCCTATGGCCGATTGTCGACGCGATTGTTGGAGCACTATGGCGCGGAACCGCTTCAAGCCAAGATCATCAATCTGTTCGACGTTTTCGTGCGCCATTGGAAGGAGCACTTGCGGAAATCTCTCGAGGAGCTACCGCGTGGCCTGCAAAGCGGCATTGATTACGGTGACTTTGAATACGGCAGCTATAACGCCATTCAGCATGGCAAACATCAGGTCATCTGCGGTTGTCCGCTCGATGAAGTCATCGAACAACAAAACGCCTATATCCATGTTATTGATCGGCTGAAGATGGGCTACCACCTTGAGTTTGCGCATATCTGGCGACAGCTGGCGCTCAACCTCAACGGTCGAGCCAAAGATCCACTGGTATTGGCTGGCGATGACTACGACGCCGAAGCGCTGATTCCGCGGTTGATCGCACAGTCCAGCAATTTCCTGGTTTTCAATATCTACTGTACGCAAACCATGCTGGCTTATTTGCTGGGTCGCAAGGATGAAGCGCTGGCAGCGGCTGCCTCGGCGAAGCAGTACGTCGAATATGTATCGGGGATGGCGGAAATCGCCGAGCACAACTTTTATCACTCGCTGTGTCTGTTGGCTGCGCTTGAACCCAAAGCTGCCCTTCACAATCGCCGCTTGTTGCGCCAGGTTGCGCTCAATCAGCGCCAGCTCAAATTCTGGGCCGAGCATGCGCCGATGAATTTCCTGCATAAGTGGAAGCTCGTAGAGGCCGAGCGTTTACGCCGTTCCTCCCGACCGCAGCGGGCGGCCACCTTCTATGAACAGGCGATTCGGGGTGCACTGGAAACTTACTATTTGAATGATCAGGCGCTGGCAACGGAGTTGTACGGCGAGTACATGATGGAGCTAGGCAGTATCTCCGTCGGAGGCGACCTGATACGCCAGGCGTTGCGGTTGTACGAGCGTTGGCAAGCACACGAAAAAGTGCGCCAGCTGCGCAGACGGTATGCCGACGAACTGCAGGTGGCATCCGAAAGCTATAACCAGCTGACGACCGACACCGGTATCGCGGCCGTGAATTTCGATGCGCAGTCTGCATTGCGCGCTTCCCTGGCTATTTCTCAGGAAACCGATGTCAACGCGCTCGAGTGCAGGTTGATGCGTATTCTGGCAGAAAGCGCCGGTGCCCAGCGCGGACTCCTTGTGCTCAAGGACGATTGCGCATGGATGCTGGCCGCGGAATTTGATGAGCGGGGCGCGCGAGCCGTGGAAAAATCACTGCAGGATGTGACCGACGTGCCGCATATCGTACTCGATCACGTCATGCGCCGGCGGGAGAGCCTGGTGTTGGACGATACGGCCGAGCCCGGTGACATCGGGAAGGATCCGTATTTTGATGTCCACGCAGTGGCTTCGGTACTGTGTGTTCCGCTTCTACACGGCGATGAAATGGGCGGATTGCTCTATCTGGAGAACCGGCGGACACCACGAGCTTTTTCACCGAGCAGTACCAGGGTTGTGGAAATTCTTGCAGCGCAGGCAATCGTCGCGATCGAGAAGGCGCGGCTGCTGAACACCCTTGAACAGCGCGTTGAATCACGTACCCGTGAGCTGAATCGGGCTAAAAACGAACTGGAACAGGCGAATCTGACGTTAATGTCGTCTGAAGAGCGTTTCAGGTTGGCGATGCGTGCCACCAGTGAAGGGCTGTTCGACTGGAATCTGGTTACCGGCGAAGTCTTCTTTTCCCCTGGCTGGAAACGCATGCTGGGCTACGCCGATCATGAACTCGACAACACCCTTGAGACCTGGATCAGTTCCATTGACCCGTCACAGCGCGATGCCGTGACCAGTGAAACCGAGAGTCAACTTGCAGGGGAGGGCGAGCACTATGAGTTGGAGTACCGCTTGCGTCACCGGGATGGCCACTACGTAGAGGTCATTAGCCGTGCATCAATCGTGCGTGGTGAAGACGGAACCGCACTGCGCGTCGTCGGCAGCAACGTCGACGTGACCACTGAACGCGAGGCACAGGCCGCCATCACGCATCAAGCGTTACACGACCCATTGACCGATCTACCCAACCGTGTCCTGTTTGCCGAACGCCTTGACCTGGCGCGCAAGGCACTGCGGCGCACCGGTAAACCGTTTGCGCTGCATTTGCTCGATCTGGACGGCTTCAAACAGTGCAACGATAAGCATGGGCACTTGGTCGGCGATGAAGTCCTCCGACACACGGCCGCCCGCATGAAGAAGGTCTTGCGTGAAACCGATACAATCGCGCGTCTCGGGGGCGACGAGTTTGCAGTCATTCAGCTAAATGTGAATCAGGCCGAAGATGTTCATGCACTCGCCGAAAAACTGATTGCCGGTATCAGCGAGCCGATTCTGATTGATGATGAGATCACCACCCATGTGGGATGCAGCGTCGGCATCTGCCTTGTAGACGACCCAACCACATCGGCCGATATGCTGATACGCGAGGCAGACATTGCTCTGTACCGCTCAAAGAATGCCGGGCGGGGCCAAGCCACAGTATTCTCCGACGAGCTAGACCCGGTTGCAGAATAAATCTGCCTCGTTCTTTTGGTTACAACGAAGCCTTGGTCATGGGCATTCGCTCCCTGTTTCATCGCCGTCGGGTCACACTTTTTCCCTCAACCGGTCACCTCTTCCATCAAATTTCTGACTGTGATTGTATCGTCTGCAAGCCGCGTGGGATCGGGCGTTGTTTTTTGGCTGAGCAGTTTTTTGGCAAACATGAATTCAGGCGAGCGATTAACACAGTCAGCGGCGATCAGTTGCCCCTCCCTGAAATAGAACGCCGCAAAGCTTCGACCCGAGTCCGGGTTGCCACGAATCACAACCTGATCGTACCCCTGACTCAAGCCGGCTATTTGCAGTTTGAGGTCGTATTGATCGGACCAGAACCAGGGCAGACTGTTCTGCGGTGACCTTTCCCCACACAAAGTCGCAGCGGCGGTCTTGGCCTGCTCCATCGCGTTGGGAACGGACTCCAGTCGCCGCCACTGACCAGAGTGCGGATCCCATTGATTGGCACAATCCCCGGCCGCAACGATATCGCGATCCTTCGTCTGGCAGTATTCATCCACAACGATGCCGTTATTGGTCTCCAGTCCGGCCGCCTCGGCAAGCTCGCTATTCGGGGTCACGCCAATACCCACGATCACCATGTCCGCAGGGTATGAGGTGCCATCGGCACAAACGACTCGTTCAACGCGTTCCTCGCCCTCAAATGCTGTGGCGGCTATGTCAGTGTGAATGACGACACCGGCTTCCTCGTGAATGCGTTGGTAAAACGCCGAAACTGCCGGTGCTGTTACACGCTGAAAAACACGTTCAGCCCTCTCCAGCACCACCACCTCAATGCCTTGCTTACGCAAGGATGCTGCCGTTTCCAGGCCAATATAGCCCCCGCCTATGATAACGGCGCGGCGGGTCCGGGGCAGGTCCCGCCGAATACCTTCTACATCGGCCAGGCTGCGCAAGTCGTGCACACCAGCAAGCTCTTTACCCTGAATCGGTAACCGAATGACACGGGTGCCGGTGCACAGGGCAAGCTTGTCGTAGCGTTGCTCGTTGCCATCGGCGAGCGTCAGTGTCTTTTCCCTGCGGTTGATCGCAGTCACCTTGCCGGAGACACATTCGATCTGGTGTTTCGCATAAAATGCGGGAGGGCGAATGGCCAGGCTGTCGGCATCGGTTTCACCGGCCAGAAACGCCTTCGACAACGGTGGTCGCTGGTAAGGCAGCCTGCCTTCGTCGCTGATCATCCGAATGGCACCCGCCCAGCCTTTCTGCCGCAGGCTCGTGGCGAGCTGCGCTGCCGCATGACTCGCCCCGACGATCACACATACCTGGTCCTGACCGGAATTGGACGTTGAATTTTTCATCGCTCAGCCCTGGTTCTTCCTGGTCAGCTTCACCATCATGCGGGTATAACCCCGTACAAAGTTCGACTGAACGTATTCCGGCTCTCCCTGAACGTCAATCCGGTCAAAACGCGCCAGCAGCTCTTCCCAGAGAATCCTGAGCTGCATCTCCGCCAGGCGGTTACCCATGCAACGGTGGACACCAAAACCGAAAGACAAATGATTACGGGCACCCTTGCGGTCAATGATGAACTCATCCGGTTTATCGATCGCGCGCTCGTCGCGGTTGCCTGAGGCGTACCACATCACAACCTTGTCACCCTTGCGGATCGTTTCACCGTTCAGCTCCACGTCCTGCTTTGCAACCCGGCGCATGTAAGCCAGCGGTGTCTGCCAGCGAATAATTTCAGACACCATGTTGGGAATAAGGGCCGGATTGGCTTTCAGCTTGTCGAATTCCTGCGGGAACCGGTTCAGCGCCAGCACGCCGCCGGTCATCGAGTTACGAGTGGTGTCGTTGCCGCCAATGATCAGCAGCGCCAGGTTGCCCAGAAACTCCATGGGGCGATGGATCAGGTCCTTTGTGTCTTCGTTGTTGACCATCATGCTGATCACGTCAAAGCCCGGCTCTTCCCCCGCGTCGCGGCGAGCCTCTTTCTCCCGCCAAAGCTCAGAGAACGATCGGGCGACCTCGGCGACAGCCGGGAAGAACTCGTCACGCTCCACCTGACCTCCGGTGGTCTCCGGGCTGGCCGCCGCCACATCGGACCAGTACACCAGTTTGCGCCGCTGTTCGTAGGGAAAATCAAGCAGCGTCGCCAGCATTCGAGCCGTCAGCTCAATGGAGACGTTGCTCACCCAATCGAAAGGTTTATCGACCGGCAGGTGGTCCAGTACATCCCGGGTGCGCTGTCGGATCAGGCTTTCCATTTCCTTGAGGTTCCTGGGGGCCACTACACCCTGAACCGCCTGACGCTGTTTATCGTGCTTTGGCGGGTCCATGGCAATAAAGGTTTCGATCGCCAGCCCCGCGGGCTGATCACCCAGGGTGATGATGGGTTCCGCTGAAAACAGATCATGGCGTTTGTCGACAAAGAGGATATCGTCGAAGCGGGTGACTGACCAGAAGGGCCCGAAAGCGCTGCTCTTCTGGAAGTGCACCGGCTGCTCATCCCTCAATCGTTTGAAATAGGAGCCCCACAAACCCTGACGCCAAAGGAAAGGGTTGCTGACATCAATGTCTTCAATCGCCAGAGTGGACACATCGGGCAGGGGTGATTCCGTGAATTCCGGGGTCTTCGGAGCCAGACCGACTCTGTCCAGTGCCTGCTGCGCAAGGTGGGCAGCCCTGACTTGCCAATGCATGGGAACCAGACGGGCACTCAGATTCATCGCGCGGGTTTGAATATTCATCGGGTGTCTCCCTTACATCTGGAATTCGGGCAGGTGGACCACCAGGCCGTCGAGGGCATCGGTGATCTCGATCTGGCAGGCCAGGCGAGAGGTCGGCGCGCCCTCCGGTGTCATTTCCAGCATCTGCTGCTCGCTGCTGTTGATCTTGCCGGTCTTCGCGTACCACGCCTCGTCAACGATCACATGGCAGGTGCCGCAGGCGCATTCGCCGCCGCAGTCAGCATCAATGCCGGGCACCATGTTGTCCGCTGCGTGCTGCATCAGCGATTTGTCCGCCTCGATTTCCACCTTGTGCCGGGTACCGTCATGTTCGATAAAAGTCATGTATCCCATAAATCCCTCGGACTCTGTTGATGGCTGGAGGCCAGCTGGAGCTGGCTGATGTTCATGGTTGTCAGATTGCCCTGTGGTGGCGGGACTCAACAGGTCATCAATTGACAGGAGGGGGACATAACAAGACAATTGCCAGATCGTCCGACAAGAATTAAAACAATGAATCAGATGACACAGGCAAATTCCACCGCTCTGGCCAGCATTCCAACCAGCTATACACGCCTGATCGCGCAGGAACTGGGCATGCACGCGAGCAATCTGCCCGAATTGCTGCGAGGAACGCACCTCACCGTAGAACAGCTGCTGGATGAAGCCACCCGGCTCACCGCCCAACAGCAGATTCAGATCATTGAAAATGCCCTGCGCCTCTCGGAGGATGACAGGCTCGGGTTACGCATTGGCAAGCGACTGACACCGGCCGCCCATGGACCCATGGGTTATCTCGCCAGCAGCAGCCCGAACCTGCTCGCTGCCATCGAGGCGTTCCAGGCCTTTCTGCCGACACGCGTCAGTTTTGTCCGGCTGGATCTGAGCCAAAGTAATGGCCAGTTGATCATCCGTTGCAATATTGATGCGGAGATGAGCCCTGAGGCCAGCCGTTTCATGGGTGAAATCTGCGCGCTGGCTATGCTCTCATGTGCCGAATTCATAATTGGTCGACCTGCCCACGAGTTCGAGACCTGTTTCATGCACCCGGACCCGGGACCAGACGCAGGTTATGCGGACCACATCCCCGGTAAATTCAGTTTTTCTGGCGACGAGCTGCTCGTGCGTGCGCCGATTGAGCTTTGCAGGATTCCCAACGTGTCGGCCAATCATGAGAGCTACGCTCTGGCGAGGGAGCAATGCGAGGCAATTCTCGCAAACCTGAGCGGAGAGCCGGACAGCTGCCGTCGGCAAATCGAAACCATGATGCTCTCGCTTCCGATCGGCACCCTGACCGAAGAGGACGCAGCGGCGGCGCTGTTTATCAGCAAACGCACGCTGTCGCGGCGTTTGAAGCAAGAGGGCGTGGGTTTCCGTCAGATTCGTGATGAGATTCTGGCGCGACAGGCCAGGAGTTATCTGCGGGATGGAAGGCTCTCGGTTGAAGCCATTGCCACGTTACTGAACTACCATGACAGCGCCAGCTTCCGGCGTGCATTCAAGCGTTGGAGCGGGATGACACCGGACAGGTATCGCCAGGTGGGAGACCTTTAACCTGGTATTGAGTAACGGCATTCATCAGCCTTTTTGGCCAAATAGGGGAGGGCAGAAGACCCTAGCCCAGGTTGTTACGAAGGTACTGGAAAGGCTGCTTTGACATCATAGGATTGTGGACCTTCCGCGATCAGCGCTAGGCCTTGCGCCTCATCTTTGCCGCGATAAACGGCGCACAAGCCGTCACCGCAAGCACGAGCGGCCAGAGGTTACCATCCTTGAAGGTGTAGGCTTCAAGCATCACTGGCCAGGATTTTCCCTGTGCAAGCCCAAAGGAAAACTCGAACGCAAGCGTGAGTGCGAGCCAGCCAAATCCCACCAGCCAGAATTGCCCGGGGCGGCGCAGGCGCAACCAGGGAAGCGATACCCACGCCACGCCAATAATCAGGGCTGACAGCAGCAGACCGCTTAGTATGAATGCCGCCGGAATGCCAAACGCTGGCAGAAGCACAGCCTCCCGAAACAGGCCGTTAGCGATGGCCAGGGCGAGGATGCTTAGCCAGACTATTAGTGCTTTTGAAGCCTTGTTCATGGGCATTCGTTTCCTGGTTGGTAGCCTTCGGCGGCGGAGCTGATTATTCCTTTCGAATTGTCCCTTAAAAACACCTGTAGAGTTTGTCCAGCCCCGAAAACAGGCCCGCCCTCATTTTTCGGTAGCGGGGATTTCAGGGTTTTCTACAGCCTCATCGGCCGCATTAGCGGTCTGTTGAAGCGCCTTGTCATAAAGGTATTTCCCTAACTTACTATCCAAACCATCTTCGAGGAATTCTCCGTATTGCTCTGGCACCATATAAGGAATGATTAGTACATTGAATCTGATACATAAAAAAGAAGCTACGGCTACTGCCGAGGAAAAACCTACGCCATAAGTAGCTGCCCAAAACTCATGATTTACGAAGTTGGTGTAGGTTGTCGAAGCGGAACCAAAAGCCACAAATACCAGAAGAGCAGAAAGGACAAGAGGCCAAATAATATTAGTAGCGTTCCGGATTTCCTTATTTCCTTGTTTAACTTTGGCACCTTTAACTGCTCCAAGAAACTCAAATTGAGCATTATCCTCATCGTCACTTGAAAAATATATTTCCCCAATAACTGCATCACCTTTATTGAGATAGTCAAAATTCAGGCATGCCTCATTCTGATCAGAAAATGTAATATTCCCTGTATCATCTCCGGTTGAGGAGTAAGCCAGATTGCTTAAAACCTTAGAGCTATAATCGAAGCTAATTCGTGGGGCTGCTTTTTCATTAGGTAAATCCTCTTTTCTAATTTCTTTCTTTCCTGCATTCCATAAAACAAACCGTAAAACGTAGAGGTTGGAAACGGGATTCCCTTTGAACGTAATCCCAATTTCGGGGTGCTCTATCCCCCCAAATTTGGAAATGTCGAATAAATACAAAGGACGAACGCTTTTATGGAAAATGAATGTTAAAACCATAGCAATAGCAGTAAGCGAAAAGCCTCCTACTCCAATAAGTAAGCTCAGGAAATCCACATAATCTCCTTTTAGGATATGATGCATTACTAGCGCGTTTTCCCATGGCGATAGCGACGCCATGGGATCGTGTTAGTTCGGGCGTATATAAGTGCAACGGTTCTATTGTGTAGTATCGTGCCTAACCGTTTAATGAGCTTTAAGTAGGCTTCTACATCTTTTTTATAAACAGGCGAGCTTGACTCGACTCTATGGGCTATCTCACCTCTAAGCTCTATCAAATCTTGCAACTTCAGTTTTGCCCGGTCATTACTCATTCCAGGCCAGTAAAACTCTCTGGAAGCAGACGTTAACCCTACGAGCTCAGAGAAAAGTTTATCGATATTATCGCAACTTGGTGTATTGAAACTACCTTTGACTACATACTTATTCAGAATTTCGTCTTTATGGGCACTTAACGCAGATTTCCATCCATCGTCAGCTAGTGACCAGACATCCAAAGAGCCAGACTTTGTGATTCGTTTTCCTGCGATGGCCAATACATGTTCAGGGAAAACAGATGGTGATTCGGCAACGTTAATCATGTGCTCGAATGCATTCTTTGCCAGATCTTCCACGTATGCTTCCCAACATGCCAATGTTATAATAATGGCGCTTTTATTAAGAACTTGAACATCTCGTTTTCTCCCTGCCCCAGCCCCTGCTACTGCTTTGTGAATATCCATGAGTCTAGCAACCTCACTCATGTTCTTTTGTATTTCCAGGACATGAGGTGCTGGTGGTCGTAATCTTCTACGTACTGCCAAAATTACCTTCCTTTTTAGGCAAGAAATTATGACTTCCCACTAGGGGCTGCACCCCAACTCGTGGGTTAGCCTCAGCCGCGTCGCAGTGCATGCTTTGGTGATGCATCACTTGCGACCTGGGAAAAATTTACGAATATCACTAATTGCCTCAGAAAAGACCATGGGCTTATATTCGAAGCGAGCCAGAGCGCCAGGGCCGAGCATGTCTCTAAATCGATCTTCCGTGGCGCCGGACTGATCCGGGTTGTAAACGATAACCTTTTTTAGAAGCGCTTCGCCAACGGTACCAAGTCCGTATAAGAGCCTGAAAAATGCATCTGTCTCGGGCAGTGAATAACCAATGATGAAAATATACTCTGCTTCTCCGAGATGTTTGGCTGTATCGCTCCAAATGCTCGCTAGTGTTTGATGATAGTCAGCTTTGTTCCAGGCCGGAGGTACAATTACGGGCTCCGGATTAACTTCTACATCGGTAAATTTGGAGTAATATTCCTGCAATTGGCTGCCCACCGGCATCTTGCACGTGTTCATTTCTTCAAAGCCGCTGTATGAATATTTGCTGAAGTACTGCTGTACAGTTAGCGGCTCAACTGTGCCTGAACTCTTGCGCACAGCCCAGTTTAATGAACCATGGAGCTTAAGAAGCGGCACTGGGTACTGAGCATTACTGTCTGGTCCGAATCCATAGATGGGACCGAGGCCAGTCCTATGCATAGCAACGTCGAGAGCAATATCGTAGTTGAAGGAAACGATTGCCGGAACAATCGATGGATTCGCGTCTTTACTCAAATATAGAAGTAGTTCTGAGAATTTTGAGTAACTACTTGGTGCCAAAATGTGACTTTTTCTTGTAGGGAAATCGATTGTCTGCTCCAGCGTTACAACTATCAGCTCTTTTAGTGACGCGATGACTTGAGGGATTTCCTCTGGATCGAATCCTGGTAGCTTTCCAAGAGCATTCGCGATTTCTAGAGCCGTAAAAATCGATTCAATATTGTTCAAATCAAGCTGGGATTTTGAGTGGACTGATTGCAAGGACGCAATAGCCCGAAAAACCCTTTTGAAATCGTCGTTTTTTCCTGAGACTTGATTCGTACCTAAAAGCCTTGAGGCCGTATCAAGAAAATCGTTCATTAATGGAGCGCCGCAGTCTTTTGATGCTCCAGCACCGAGAATAAATACGATTTCACTCACTCGATAACATCCCTATATGCATAACGCGTAAGCTAAGCCGTCGGCTGTAGAACGCCTAGTTAGTTCTGACGAGGTAGCCTGTAGCTACCCATGCGAGGCCGAGCATGCCTCCAAGAAATACAAGGATCCCAAGAATAGCGAGCGTCACAATCAACCACTCCTGCCACATGTAATGTGCTGCTTCTGGCCCACCATCTAGCTGCCTGCGCCAGCGTTCGCCAAAAGCGTAGTCTCGAATGATTATTGAAACCAAGGCGGCCGTCAGAAGAGTTATGGAAACAAAAAGTGCCCACCAAGATTGACGTAAGCATTCTAGGAGGGCCTGATCGTGCAGTTGGACCTTTCCTCCAGCGAACAAACCGATTGAGAGTGTAAGAGCCCCGCCGCTCAGTAGGAAGATCGATCGTACCAACGAATCCACGCGTCGCCTGACATCTTCTTGGTGAGCATTGAACTGTTCTAACTCGCTCGACATTGTCTTCCTCATAGTTGTTTAGCGGCTAACGCTTTTGCATAAAAAACGGCGGCTTTTCCTTAGCGAAGCGGAAAATGCGCCGTCCGGCGGAGACCTAGCGGGCCGGAATGTTCTTGCCTAGGTGCAGGGAAGCATGAACACACCACATCCCTATGTCTCTCTTTGAGTTATGAACGAAGAGATGACCAACGATATCCAAGAGATGATAGGCGGCATATTCTGGCTTGGCTTCTCCGTAATCCCTTTTTAACGAGGCTTTCATCTGCTCTGGGAAGAAATTCTCCTTCAGCGTTGCCTTCATTTCTGTCGGAGTAGGAAAGTATTCAGTAGAGTTCTCAGGCACCATGTTGGTTGTCTCTTGTAGCGCTTCCATTGCGATCTTGATGGTCTTTGACTCGAAAGAACTGAAAAGCCCCATCTTGTACTCCTTGCTCAAGGTCTGTGGGTGCAATTTAACGCCTTTTAGCTGGATTTCATTACCAGCTTATGGGTGAGCATTGATGTAACTTTAAATTTGCCAAAGAACTCATGGACGACGGTTATGCTCGACCCGAAGCCCGGGATGCCAAACACCTTAACCGTATATATTCTTTCATTCTTTGCGCCAGGATCACCAAATTCCATGAGAGCCATTGGCTCACCTGAATAGAAGCTATCAATTCCGTTTTCAATGGCTGTTAAGAACGGACTCGAATTCCCTTCCAGGCAATGGTAAATGTTTTTCACTTTATAGTTCTCAGGCAAAGCTGAGCCGCATGATTTAAAAACAACCCCGCAAGATAAAGCAGTAAAAAAACTATCTAGCCTTGGTACATCAACTGGATATCTAACGGCACCGTTTCCGAGATTAACAGCGCCCTTGGCCAATCTTTTTCGCAACGCGCCATTGTTGAACTCCAATTGCGGTGCGACTTTATTTTGGAACACCTCCCTCGCCCGATTGCTGGGAGATGCATTCATGCATATTTGCGCTAGAACATATATATCGTCTTTAGATTTCGAGTTGTTGTGCTCTTCGCATGATCTAACAGTCATTAGCTGCTCTTTTTCGCCATCAGGAAAAAAAGACCTTGGCGGAATGTGCTCTCTGGTAGTCCCAACCTTTCTACATCCTTGAAAATAGCAACTCAAAGCTTCCTCCTTCGTTCAGCTAACGCCGCTCAGCACGCGCGGCTTTGAAATGGAGGCGAAGCCGCAATGTAAAAGCCGTCGCCGTGACTGGCATGGTTATGCATTGGTAACGGCCTCCTCACGTTTTACGATCTCTGCCCGAAACCGCCGCATGCGACCAATCCAGACACTTCCTGCGAACGCTATCCCTACCGATAGGATAGCTAAGCAGAACATTCCGAAGGCTCGCTCGACGCGCAAAACAGCAGACGCTGTTATACCTGCGTAACTACCGCTCGGATCAAGCCCACCAAACCAAAGACGAACCAGTTCAGCTATGGAGAGACCGGCTGATTCAGCAAGCTGATCTGCGATATAGAGTTGACCCACAGAAAAAACGAGGAACATCGAAGATAATAGCCACAAACTCCACGGTGCAAGCCACGGGTGTTCCGCCGCGAACCGAACAGTTTTCTTGTCTCGGCTACTTAGCACCGCAATGTCTCCCTTCTGCATAGCAGTGATTAGACCGAAGCCAAATCCCCGCCATAAATTTGACTGCAGCGTCATTACGCTGCATGGTTCCATTAACCGCCGCAATACCTGTTAAAAATAGACCTAAAAACAGAACCTTGCAAAGCTGGGACCATCAATTCTGCACAATGTGGCGTAATAACGAAGCTGTCGCGTTCCTGCAATAACGAAGCGGTCCAATGATTAGGAGCCCCAAACAAAAAAAGGCCCGAAGCTTTCACTCCAGGCCTTCTCATCAATCACCGGTCAATCACCTCAACCGCACTTACTATCGCCACAAGACAGGCAAGTCGCACACCCGTCCATCACGATCACCGCCTTGGTGCTGCACTTGCCGCACATGGTGGCGTTGGCGGGGTAGTCGCTGGCCTTTTCGTCGTTCGTGGCCGTGGTGTGGCTGGCTTCGAACTCGGCGCGCTTTTCGGCGAGGATGCGCTTGGTGGTTTCGCTCATTTCCTCGTTTTCCAGCAGGCCGATGGCCTTCAGGTGCTTCTCAATCACGGCGCCGATTTCAGCCACCAGGGACGGCATGAATACGCCGCCTTTCTTGAAGTAGCCGCCGTTGGGGTCGTACACGCTGCGCAGCTCTTCCACCAGGAAGGTCACGTCGCCACCCTTGCGGAATACCGCGGAGATAACGCGGGTGAGGGCGATTACCCACTGGAAGTGTTCCATCGACTTGGAGTTGATGAACACTTCGTACGGCTGCCGGCTTTCGTGGTCGGTGCCTTCGTTGAGCAGGATGTCGTTGATGGTGATGTACATCGCGTGCTCGGCCACCGGCGGCTTGATCTTGTAGGTGGTGCCCAGCAGGAAGTCCGGCCGTTCGATGTATTCGTTCATCTCAACGGGCTTGGTTTCTGCGTGCACCGGTGCCTGGTGTTCGGTGGCTTCGGGGTCGGCTTTCTTTACGCGGTAGCCGACGATTTTGTTGGTAATTTTAACTGTCATGTTCGTTTTCCTGTGTCGGTTCCCGGATCAGTATTTGCCGTAGGTGCCTTCTTTCAGCGCGTCAAACAGGTTGGCGGCGTTGTGGATCTCGCCATCATACTCGACCTGTTCGTTGCCCTTCAGGCTTACCTTGCTGCCGTCGTCCAGCGTGAATTCGTAGAGGGTGTTCTCCAGATCCTTCTCTTTCACCAGTACGCCCTGGAACGCCTCGGGGTTGAAGCGGAAAGTGGTGCAACCCTTCAGGCCCTTGTCGTAGGCGTACATGTAGATGCCCTTGAAGTCCGGGTAGGCGAAGTCCGTAGGCACGTTGGCGGTCTTGGAGATGGAGGAATCCACCCACTTCTGCGCTGCGGCCTGGATGTCCACGTGCTGCGTCGGCGTAACGTCATCGGAGGTGGTGAAGTAGCTTGGCAGCTTCTTGTCTTCGTCCTCAGAGAACGGCATCGCGCCCTGGTTCACCAGGTGGCGGTAGGCCAGAAGTTCGAAGGAGAACACGTCTACCTTTTCCTTGGTCTTGCGGCCTTCGCGGATGATGTTCCGGGCGTAGTGGTGCGAGAAGCTCGGCTCAATTCCGTTACTGGCGTTGTTGGCCAGTGACAGGCTGATGGTGCCGGTGGGCGCGATGGAAGTGTGGTGCGTGAAGCGGCCACCTTTATCGGCCAGTTGCTCGACCAGTTCGGGTTCCACGCCGGCAATCTGCTGCATGTAGCGGCTGTACTTGGCGTGCAGCACTTTACCTTTGAGCTTGTCGCCCAGCTTGTAGCCGTCTTCGCTCAGCTGCGGGCACTTGGACAGCATCTTGGGGGTAATCTCGAACTCGTCGTCCATGATCGGCGCCGGGCCTTTCTCTTCGGCCAGGGCCAGGGACTGGCGCCAGCCTTCCACGGCCATCTCGCGGACCACTTCTTCGGTGAACTGTACGGATTCGTCAGAACCGTAAGGCATGCGCAGCATGGCGAGGGTGGAACCCAGGCCCAGGATGCCCATGCCGTGGCGACGCTTGTAGGTGATTTCGTGGCGCTGTTCTTCCAGCGGCAGGCCGTTGATTTCTACCACGTTGTCCAGCATGCGGGTGAAGATGCCCACCACCTTGCGGTACTTCTCATAGTTGAAGCTGGCCTTGTCGGTGAACGGGTAGTCCACGAACTTGGTCAGGTTCACCGAGCCCAGCAGGCAGCTGCCGTACGGGGGCAGGGGCTGCTCGCCACAGGGGTTGGTGGCGCGGATGTCTTCGCAGAACCAGTTGTTGTTCATCTGGTTGACCTTGTCGATCAGGATGAAGCCGGGCTCTGCGTAGTCGTAGGTGCTGGTCATGATGGTGTCCCAGATGAACTGGGCTTTCAGGGTGCGGTAGATGCGGCACGCAACCTTGCCTTCATCATTGACCACGTAGCCTTCCAGGATCGGGAAGTCACGGTAGACGAACTGTGCCGGATCGTTCAGGTCCAGGCCTTCTTCTTCCACTTCCTTCTCGGTGACCGGGAAGGACAGGTGCCAGTCGTCACCGTTGCGCACGGCTTCGATGAAGTCTTCGGTGATCAGCAGCGACAGGTTGAACTGGCGCAGGCGGCCGTCTTCACGCTTGGCCTGGATGAAGTCGATGATGTCCGGGTGGTGAACGTCGAAGGTGGCCATCTGGGCACCGCGGCGGCCACCGGCGGAAGACACGGTGAAGCACATGCGGTCGAAGATATCCATGAAGGACAGCGGGCCGGAGGTGGTGGCACCGGCGCCAGCGACGTAAGCGCCACGGGGGCGCAGGGTGGAGAATTCGTAGCCGATGCCACAGCCGGCTTTCAGGGTCAGGCCGGCTTCGTGGTTCTTTTCCAGGATGTCGTTCATGGAATCCTGAACAGAGCCGGACACGGTGCAGTTAATGGTGGAGGTAGCCGGTTTGTGGGCCTCGGCGCCGGCGTTGGAGGTAATACGACCCGCCGGGATCGCGCCGTGCTTAAGGGCCCAGATGAAGTCCTTCATGTGCTTGGCGCGGTTGGCCTTGGCTTCCACCTGGGAAAGGGCAGTCGCTACGCGTTCGTAGGTAGCGTTGATGTCCTTATCGACAGGTTCGCCGGTCTTGGTCTTGAGCTGATACTTGCTGCTCCAGATATCAAGCGAAGCTTCCTGCATTGGAATTGTTGTTACCACTGCCTGTGCTTTAGCGTTCATTGCCACCCTCAATCTTCCAGTATGTCTTAATAAATGGCTGCCGGTGACCCCGAATACAACCATACCCCAGTTGGAACGTGCTGATTTTTACTGGCCAGGCTGCGTGCCCTGGCCGGATTGCGCTCTTGTTGGATAAAACCACTACATGTGGTGTTGACTTCGCCAGACGTTTTGCCGTTTTCCGGGGAAAGGCGGTGGCTGCAGGCGGCAGCCGCGGCGCCCCGGACGGCTTATTTGGGCGATGGTCAGAAAATACCCACTTAACCCTATATATGGGCCTCTTTCGAATGAGTATAACAGGATATAGTGGTCTGTGAATAAGAAGACAACTATCGCTTGTGTCTCTGGGGCAAAGAAAATCAATGGATAAGGGCTTGAATCCGGGGAATTGCCCGTAAAATCGCCAAGTTGGACGTTTGGCCTACAAAGCACAAGATGTAGTGGTTAAAAATTGGCCGAAAAAAGTGGGGCGTTCCGTTCACCAACTCAAGCAATTGTGACCAGTGCACGTACCCGTCATGGACGTGTCGCTAAAGTAGCGGGGTGGCGTCGAATACAGCAGTGGCCCACAGGAAGTGATGACGACTCAATAAGGAACAGAATAAAAAGGAACATAATAATGAAAGGCCTGAAACCGAAAGTGCTTGCGCTGGGTATTGCAGTGGTGCCCGCCATGGGGCTGGCTGATATCCAGTTGCTGGATGACAGCGCCATGGGGGAGATCACCGGCCAGGCGGGTGTCTCCATTGAGCTGGAAACCAGGGTTGATATCGACCGTTTCCTGTACGTTGATGAGGGGGCGTTTGCCGTCAATGACATCAGCATCGGTGGTGCGGAACGGACCGACTTTTTCGGCTTTGCCGGGATTGCTGGGCCTACCGCCACTAACCGCCTGGATAACATCCGTATTGATGTGGATGTGCTGGCCGATGGCGATGCCGCCATCAACATCGTGCCAATCAACTTTGCAGCGGTGGATTTTCGGATCACCACCGGCGCGTGGGAATTGCTGGCCACCGATGGCAGCGGTGACTACACACGGTTGGTCGACAACTTCTACGCCGAGGGCTTGATGGCTCGGGGATCGGTCCACGTGGATACCGCTACCGATGTGATGCGCTTACGCACCGCGTTCGCCATTGAGACCATGGATTTCGATGTGCCGTTCCTGGCCATGGGCGTGCGTGGTTTGCAGATCACCGGGGCCGACTACGACCCGACGTTCGCAAGCCCGCTGGACCTGTTCGCGGAAGTGGACCTGTACATCTACCAGGGGGTACGGCTCTCCGGTGGTGGCTCGTCACTGGCGATTGATATGCCATCGTTCCGCGCGGATGTGGGGATCGAAGAGGTGATTATTGGTCAGCAGTCGATTGGTCAGGTGTTCGTGGACGACCTGGCAATCACCGATACCGCCATGAGGGTGTACGGTCACTGATCCGTAGTGTGAAAAAGCAAAAGGCGGGATCATGTCCCGCCTTTTGTGGTTCTGGGGTAGGGTGTCGGTCAGTCCAGCAGCAGGCTGTCGTCGTCGATCTCCAGCCCCCGTTGCTTCTCGAACAGTCCCAGCAGGTCTTTGACCTCCAGCCCTTCGCGTTTCTCACCTTCGATATCAAACACCACTTCACCCTGGTGCAGCATCACGGTGCGGTCACCGACCTCCAGTGCCTGCTTCATGCTGTGGGTAACCATCAGCGCGGTTAGCTTCTGCTCCTCGATGATCTGGGTGGTGAGCTCCAGCACGAAGGCGGCGGTTTTCGGGTCCAGCGCGGCGGTGTGCTCGTCCAGCAGCAGGATGGCAGAAGGCGTCAGGCTTGCCATCAGCAGGCTGACGGCCTGGCGCTGACCACCAGACAACAGGCCCATCTTGTCACCCAGGCGGTTTTCCAGCCCCAGCTTGAGGGAGGACAGGCTGTTGCGGAATCGCTCCATGTATTCCTTCTTTACGGCGGCGGTCAGCCCACGGCGCTGGCCACGTTTGATGGCCAGGGCCAGGTTTTCCTCAATGGTCAGCCCTTCGCAGGTGCCGGCCAACGGGTCCTGGAACACCCGGGCAACACGGCCCGCGCGCTTGTGTGTTGGCAGCTTGGTGACGTCCTGGTTGTCGACAATGATCTTGCCGCTGTCCACCATCACTTCGCCGGCGAGGGCGTTCAGGAAGGTGGATTTGCCGGCGCCGTTACTGCCGATCACGGTGACAAACTCACCCTGGTTGACGGTCAGGCTCATGCCCCGCAGCGCGGGGTTTTCCAGGGGCGTGCCCTTGCCAAACGTCAGTCTGAGATCCGTTGCGCTAATCATGCTGTACCTCTCAGGCTTTTTTGCGGGTGAGCTTGGCGGCGACCGAGGTGCGAACGCCAGGGAGGACGATCGCCAGGGTAACCAGTACCGCCGTGATCAGGTTCAGGTCCTGGGACTGCAACCCGAGGAACTCGGCGTTCAGTGCGAAGGCAATGGCCAGCCGGTAGATGATGGCGCCTGCCACGCACGCGATCAGTGCCCGAACCACGGTGGACGGCGTAATTACCGCTTCGCCACCAATCAGGGACGCCAGGCCGATAACAATCACACCCACACCCATGGTGACGTCCGCCGCGCCCTGGCTCTGGGCAAACAGGGCGCCGGCCAGGCCCACCAGGCCGTTGGAAAGGGCGACACCAAGGACGATCATGCCGCCGGTGGCAATACCCTGGGCCCGGGCCATGCGGGCATTGGCGCCGGTGGCGCGCATTGCCAGGCCGGTTTCGGATTTCATGAAACGCCACAGCAAAATCAGGGAGACCAGCACCACAATCACGAACAGCACCACTGGCACCTGGTGGTAGGCCAGGCCCAGGTCGTACCAGGGGGTGAGCACGGTTTCCTCGGTCAACAGCGCCACGTTGGGGCGGCCCATGATGCGAAGGTTCACGGAATAGAGCGCGATCATGGTGAGGATGGACGCCAGCAGGTTAAGAATATTCAGCTTGACGTTCAGCAGGGCGGTGACCGCACCGGCGGCCATGCCGGCCAGTATTGCGGCACCGGTGGCAATCCAGGGATTCCAGCCGGCGAGGATCAGCATGGCGGCGACGGCGGCCCCGAGGGGGAAGCTGCCGTCCACGGTCAGGTCCGGAAAGTCCAGGACCCGGAAAGAGATGTAGATACCGAAGGCGACCAGACCGTAAATCAGACCGGTTTCAATGGCGCCGTATAGAGCAATGTCACTGAGCATGGGTAATATTCGCTGTAAAAGAATACGGGCGGGCCCTTGTGAGGCCCGCCCGTATTGGGTCAGGTGTTACTTATCGCTTTTGACGATTTCCTGGGCATCGTTGAGCACATCGTCGGACAGGGTAATGCCCATGCGCTCGGCTGCTGCGGGATTCACAAACAGGTTCAGCGTATCCACGGATTCCACCGCCATGTCGCCGGGGTTGGCGCCGTTCAGCACACGCGCCACCATGTTGCCGGTCTGGCGGCCGTGATCGTAGTAATCAAATCCGAGGGCGGCAACCGCGCCACGGCTGACGGTGGCGGTATCCGCGGCGAATACCGGAATCTTGGCACGCTCACCCACGGAAACCACCGCTTCTGCGGCGCTGATCACGGTGTTGTCGGTGGTCAGGTAGATGGCGTCTGCCTTGCCCACCAGCGAGCGGGCGGCACCCAGCACTTCGGAGGTCTTGGTGGCGGCGGCCTTGACCAGGGTCATGCCACGGGCCTGCAGGCGCTCTTCCAGCAGTTCCACCAGGGCCACAGCGTTGGCTTCGCCGGGGTTATAAACGGTACCGATGGCCTTGGCGTTCGGTACCAGGCGCTCCAGCAGATCAATGTGGCGCTCGATCGGCAGCATATCGGTAACGCCGGTGATATTAGCGCCGGGCGCTTCCAGACTTTTCACTAGCTTGGCACCGACCGGATCGGTTACCGCGGAAAAGATAACCGGGATGTTGCGGGCCGCGGCCGCCATGGTCTGGGCAGACGGCGTCGCGATGGCGACGATGACGTCCGGGCCTTCGCCAACGAATTTGCGGGCAATCTGGGAGGCAATGGCGGCATTGCCCTGGGCGCTCTCGTGCATGAGCTTGAGGTTATCGCCTTCGGTGAATCCCTCTTCGGCCAGTTCATCCCTGACCCCCTGGTAAACCGCATCCAGAGCCGGATGTTCCACAATCTGGGTAACGGCAACTACCCGTGGTTCTTCGCCTTGTGCCAGTCCCGCTGCGGCCAGCAGGGTTGCACCAATCAGGGTTCGCAGAGTCTTCTTGGCCATAAGCCCTTTCTCCCGAGTGTATTGAGCGGTGATTTCAAGGTTTTGATTTCAAGGTTTTAAAGGGGCGCAAGTTTACCATAGGGAAACAGAGAGCGGGGTAGGGGAAGTTACCTGATTCGTATCAAAGCGTTGCTGAAAATCTGTAAAAATATGAGAAGTGCAATTGTTTTACCGCTATCACGTTTTGACGAAAGGTGGTGTGTTGCAATACGCTACGAAAGTCTAAAAAGCCCGCAAAGAGGCCGGCTCTCACAGGACACAGGTCATCCCAATAACTCAAATAACTTGCAAGCAAGGAACGGTCGATGGACACAACAAACAAACTTCCTCTGGATATGGTCTATTACTGGGAAAAGGCCAAGGCCAATTCCCTTTATATGACGCAGCCAATGGGTAACGGTGAGGTGGATGAGTTCACCTGGAAGCGCGCCGTTGACGAAGCCCGCCGCATGGCGTCGTACCTGAAGTCTCTGGACCTGCCGGAAAAGAGCAGGGTGGGGATTATTTCCAAGAACTGTGCGCACTGGATCATGTCCGACTGGGCGATCTGGATGGCTGGCCACATTTCCGTACCGCTGTATCCAACCCTGAATGCGGACACCGTCAACTACATCCTCAACCACAGCGAGTGTGAGGTGTTGTTCGTTGGCAAGCTGGATGACTGGGATACGATGAAGCCCGGTGTGCCCGAGAGCGTTCGGTGTGTGTCCTATCCGGTGAGCCCGCCCAACGACTTCGAGACCTGGAATGATCTGGTGGCCAAGTTTCCGCCCATGGAAGAGAACACCACCCGGGATGCGGATGAGCTGGCAACCATCGTTTATACGTCCGGCAGCACCGGTCGCCCGAAAGGCGTGATGCTGAGCTTTGAGAACATGGCCTTCGCCGCCACCGGTGGTGCCGAGGTGCTGGGTGTGGGGCCGGATGAGCGTATGCTGTCCTATCTGCCGCTGGCTCACGTGTTTGAGCGTACTTTTGTGGAGCTGGGGTCTCTGTACTCCGGGTTCCAGCTGTTCTTTGCAGAATCCCTCGACACCTTTGTTCAGGATCTGCAGCGTGCGCAGCCAACACTGTTCCTGTCCGTGCCGCGCCTGTGGGTGAAATTCCAGCACGGTGTCTTGCAGAAGATGCCCAAGAAGAAGCTTGATAGACTGCTTAAGATTCCTGTCGTAAGTGGCCTGATTAAAAAGAAAGTTCTTAAAGGTCTTGGTCTGGACAAGGTGAAGCTGGCCGGCAGTGGTTCAGCGCCGCTGTCCCACGATGTACTGGACTGGTATCGCAACCTGGGCCTGGAACTGCTGGAAGGTTATGGCATGTCCGAGAACTTTGCCTATTCCCACATGAGTAAGCCTGGCCGTTCCCGCACCGGTTATGTGGGCGAAGCTGCGCCCGGCGTGGAAGTGAAGATCAGTGACATGGGCGAGATCCTGGTCAAGAGCCCGGCCACCATGATGGGTTACTACAAGGACGAAGAGAAAACCCGCGAAACCTTCACCGAAGACGGTTTCCTGAAAACCGGTGACAAGGGTGAGATTGACAACATGGGCCGCCTCAAGATCACCGGCCGCATCAAGGAAATCTTCAAGACCAGTAAGGGCAAGTACATTGCCCCGGCGCCTATCGAAAACCGCCTGATGTCCCATGACGCCATCGAGATGGTGTGTGTGTCCGGCGCCAACCAGACCCAGCCCCATGCGCTGGTGATGCTGGGCGAGGAAACCCGTCCGAAACTGGCAGATGAGGCTTTCCGTAAGGATCTGGAAGCCAGCTTCAAGGACCTTATCAAGGAAGTGAACAAGACGGTGGATCCGCACGAGCAGCTGGCGTTCATTACGGTTGTCAGCGATGAATGGTCCATCGAGAACAGCTTCCTGACGCCAACGCTGAAGCTGAAGCGCAATGTGGTGGAGGATGCCTACCAGGAGAAGGTGGACAGCTGGTACGCCAAGCGTCAGCCCGTGATCTGGCAGTAACACCTGCCATTGGGGTGCGGATTAACCCGCACCTGGTGACCGAGAAAAGGCCCGGATTTTTCCGGGCCTTTTTAATTATTGGTCACAAAAAGGCTACATAAGTCGCATAGGGCGATCGGGGGCAAGGGAATAAACTGAGTGCAATCGAGGAGGGAGTATGACTCAGTTAGCCCGTTTCCTGAAACACATTCATGAATCCATTCCCCTGACCCGGGCCCTGGGCCTTGAGGTGCTTTCCTATGACGGCCATGCGCTGTTAGTGAGTGCACCGCTGGAGCCCAACCATAATCACCAGGGCACCGGTTTCGGGGGTAGCGTCTATTCGGTAGCGGTTACCGCAGCCTGGGGGCTGGTCGAGCTGGCTATTGCGGATATGGGGCTGAGAGGCAATGTGATGGTTCAGAGCGGAAACATGGATTATCTGATGCCAGTGGAGGGGGACTTCTACGCCCTGTGCCGCCTTCCCGGCGGAGAGATCCCTGATCGCTTCAGAAAGAGTCTGGCGCGCCATGGCAAGGCTCGTATAGCCCTGCATGCGGATGTCTATTGCGGGGAACCGACGACCGATCCGAAGGGCGCCCCGGTAGCCACCTTCCAGGGGCGCTTTGTGGTACAGGACGCCAGTTCACGCCCCATCATCTGATCGGCTCTGTCCTAGTGTTAGGCGATGCTTCGGGTGTTGGATATGGATCGACTCATCAAAATGATGGGGATAATGCCCGCCAGTACAATAATCAAAGCCGGTAGCGCACTGTGTGCAAGCTTTTCATCCGAGGCGAACTGGTACACGTAGGTGGCCAGGGTCTCGAAATTGAACGGCCTCAGGATCAGCGTTGCCGGCAGTTCCTTCATGCAGTCCACGAACACCACCAGCGCCGCAGTAATCAGGGTTCCCCGAAGCATGGGCAGGTGCACCCGTAACAGGGTGCTGCCGGGTGAGTGCCCCATGGAGCGGGATGCCATGTCCATACTGGGGGTAATCTTCTGCAGTGCGCTTTCCACGCTACCCGCTGATACCGCCAGGAAACGAACCGTGTAGGCAAACACCAGGGCAAAGGCTGAGCCGCTCAGCAGCAGGCCAGTGCTGATGTTGAAGGTGTCGCGCATTAATCCGTCCAACCAGTTGTCGAAACCCGCCAGGGGGATGATGACACCCACGGCCAGTACCGCGCCGGGCATGGCGTAGCCCAGGCTGGAGAGACGCATCATGATCTGCATGCCCCGGGTATCGTGCAGGCGCCGGCTGTAAGCGAGGGTCACGCCAATCAACAGGGTGGTCAGGGCTGCGGTACCGGACAGGAACAGGCTGTTCAGGGTGTTGCGGATAAACTCGGAGTTCCAGCTCTCGTCAAAGTATTCCCAGGCATACTGGCCCAGCGTTATCGCCGGGACCACAAAGCCGAGGGTGACCGGCAGGATACAGACGGCAATGCAGATCAGTTGCCGGGGCCGGGTCAAGGTGAAACGGCGAATCGGGTCCCGGTTGTCCCGGGCGGCAAACTGTTGTTGCCGGCGACGGGAGTACCGCTCCAGTGTGACCAGGATCACCACGAAGACCAGCATGGTGGTGGCTATCTGTGCCGCGCCGCCAAGGTTGCCCAGGTTCATCCAGGTATCGAACAGGCCGGCCGTCAGGGTCTGGACGGCGAAGAAATCAACGGTGCCGAAATCGTTGAGGGTCTCCATCAGCACCAGGGACAGCCCCACGGCAATGGCGGGCCGGGCGATGGGCAGAACCACCCGGAAAAACGTACTGATGGCGGAATGCCCCAGGCTGCGGCTGACGGCAAACAACGAAGGGGATTGCTCCAGAAAGGCGGCGCGGGCCAACAGGTAAACGTAGGGGTAGAGGACCAGTCCGATCATCAGGGTGGCGCCTTCCAGGGAGCGGATCTCCGGAAACCAGTAATCCCTGGCGCTTTCCCAGCCGAAGATTTCCCGTAATGCTTTCTGGACCGGCCCGGCGTAGTCCAGCAGGCTGGTATACACATAGGCGATAACGTAGGCAGGGACGGCGAAGGGCAGCAGCATGGCCCATTCAAAGAAACGACGCCCCGGGAACTCGCACATCGTCACCGCCCAGGCCGTTGCCAGCCCGATCACCAGGGTAATAGCGGCCACGCCAAGCATCAGCTTGAACGTTGTGATCAGGTAACGGGGGAGTGTGGTATCCAGCAGGTGGGGCCAGATGTTTTCATCCGGGAACAGGGCCAGGAAAAGAACCGATACAACCGGGAGTGCAACGATCGCAGTGGTAAGGGCAGCTGATATAAGCCACCGCTTTGAGGTGCGTTTCGCCAGCAGGGGCTGACCTAGCCCGGTTTCACCGCTGGAGGCTGCCTCGGTCATGTCGTTCCTTTTGCTCTCCTGAAAAGAGCCACGATTCTAGTCACCTGCGGCGGTCGCTGCAATGACTGGGGTGGCCTGAGAGCGGGTTTTATGGCCTTTGCAGACAAAAAAGGGTGGGCCAGGCCCACCCTTTTTCGCGAGAGACCGGTTTACAGGTTGTCGTAATCGACCCGGTCAACCAGTTTGACGGCTGCATTGCGGTTTTCGGCAATTTCCTGCAGTGACAGCTGGTCAGGGGTGATGTCACCCCATTCGGCCACCTGGCCAGACGGGCTGACGTTCGGGTTTGCCGGGTATTCGGTGTTCGCTTCAGCGTAAATGCGCTGGGCTTCCTCGGTAGAGAGGAACTCCATCAGCTTGATAGCGTTGTCGCGGTTGGGCGCGCTCTTGGTCAACTGGATGCCGCTGATGTTGACGTGGGTGCCACGACCGTCTGCATTCGGAAATACCAGGCGTACAGCTTCAGCGGCCGGACGCTGGTTTTCATCGTTCAGCATGTTGCCGTAGTAGTAGCTGTTGCCGATGGCCAGGTCGCATACGCCTTCGGCGATGGCTTTGATCTGGTCACGATCGCCACCCTGGGGCTTGCGGGCCAGGTTGTCTTTTACGCCTTCCAGCCACTTCTCGGTTTCTTCCTCGCCGTGGTGGGCGATCATGGAGGAGATCAGGGCGATGTTGTAAGGGTGCTTGCCGCTGCGGGTACAGATGCGGTTGTCCCACTTGTCGTCGGCCAACTGCTCGTAGGTGGTGATTTCACCCTCTTCAACGCGGTCCTTTGAAGCAAAGATCAGACGCCCGCGGGTAGTCAGCGCAAACCACTTGCCATCCGGGTGACGCAGGTTCTCCGGAATGTTGTTTTCCAGGGTGTCATTATCCACGCTGGCGACCAGGTCACGCTCGACCAGTTCGTGGATCCGGGAGATATCGACGGTCATCACGATATCTGCCGGGCTGTTGCGACCCTCACGCTCCAGGCGTTCGGCGAGGCCCTTTTTGGCGAAGACCACATTGGCCTTGATACCGGTTTCCTCTTCAAATGCGTTGAGCAGGGGTTCGAGCAGGTAAGCCTGACGGTAGGAATAGATATTAACTTCGCCGTCAGCGGAAGCGCTCAGAGGCATGACGGAAAGTGCCACGGTGGCGGCAGCAGCCAGTTTCATTCGCATACTATGACATCCTTTCTCAAGCGGAGGGGTTTCCACTATCTTTTGGTGATTGCGGAACTAGAAACGTCAACCATTCTCATTTGTGTTCACGGTTATGTCAAGTTGAGTATTGCAATTTTCTGGATGAATGGTGCTATGCTTCGGAAGACCCTAAAAACCAAGTAAATTCGGTGGATTTGCAGTCTATGGGAGAGAATGACCGGAGAGAGCACGGTCGTACGGCGATGAGTGCGCAGGTGATGGTGCGCCATGGTGTTTTCGGGGAGTTCCTGTTCTCGACCCGGGATATATCCGATGGCGGTATCTTTATTGTTGTTGGCGAGGAGTTTTTTGATCCGGAGATAGGTGACAGGGTGGAGGTACAGGTCCAGGGGTTGCCGGTCCCGGCGCCGGTGCTGGAGATGACAGTGGTGCGCCGGAGCAATGATGGTTTCGGTTTGCAATTTGCGGATCAATAAACGGTTTCTGTCCCTTCTGTATGGATAATGGCGGGTCCTGATTACCCATTTCCAGCAGCGAATCCGCCAGAATGACTAACTTTCGTTTTCTCTTACTGTGCTTTCTTTGCCTGCCATTCGGTTTGACCGGATGTGCTTCATACTATACCCACTACGGCCTGTTTCCGGCAGAAAACTCCGGAGGTGAGGTGCGCCAGGTCCTTCTCAGCTGGCAAACAGCAGACTATCCGGACTGGTGGGTGGTGGCGGACAAGTCCACGCCGATAATCCTGACTACCCAATGCAGTAGCCGCATCTGGCGCCTTGCGGACGACTCCCATGCCGGTGCGGGGGAGTGCGCCGGTGGGATTCGTGCCTGTGGCCTGTCGGACCAGGATATTGTCGCCGACAGTGGCGAACCTGCCAGCGAGCAAACGGCCTGTATGGTGATCGATCCCGGTAATGAGCAAGCCAGGGTGGTGGATATCGGCACCTCACTGGAGCTGAGGGTGTCCTGCCGGCCCGTTGCGACTCATCGTGGTGAGGGAGACGATCTGGATGGAACCGATTACCTCCGTCCATCGTCTGTGCCGTACAGGGTCCATCTTCGTACAGCTCCCCGAGCCGCACTGGATGCGGGGCCTCCGGTTATCGATGACTCGATATGTGACGCAGATTGACACTTTTGTACCAGAAGTGTGAGCTCCATCACACTGCTACATTTTGTTGCTCCGTGATAGCAATGGTTACGCCATGTTGCTTCCCGGTTACTTTGCACTACAGAAATGTAATGGACTCTTTCGCTGGCTGCGTCAGAATAGTAAGTATCGATAATTTTGATATAAGGGGTGCGTCGTGGGCGTTCGTCAAAGGAAAATCGCCGTACATGATCTGCAGGTAGGGATGTTCGTATCCGATCTGGATCGGCCTTGGCACCAGACACCTTTCCCTATTCAGGGCTTTCACATTCGTTCCCAGGATGACATCCGGTCAGTGATGTCCCACTGCAAGTGGGTTGTGATCGACGTAGCGGAAGCGCGCGACAGGCTTGATGCGGTCAATCCGTCAGGCACGGTATTCGGCAAGCGCTCCAACAGGAAGTATGGCGACAATCGGGAAGTGATCCAGCTGCCGCCGTTGCAGATCAAGGATCCGGTCCGGTACGAAAACTCGTCGACCCTCAAAAAGGAACTCAAGCTTTCGGGAACGGTCCTGGCTGATGCCGAAACCGCCCTGAGTCGGGTAGTCGTGTCTGTCCATCGTGAGGAAACCCCGGATCTGAGGGAAGTGGCCAGGGTCACCCGCAAGATGGTGTCCAGTGTGATTCGCAACCCGAATGCGTTGCTGTGGCTGAGTCGTACCCGGGAGCACGATGACTTCACCTACCGCCATGCCATGAATACGGCGGTGTGGGCTCTGATATGTGGTCGCCATCTGGGCCTGAACGAAGGGCTGCTCAACCATCTGGGCCTCGGGTGCCTGTTGTCACAGGTGGGTAAGACAGAGCTTCCCCTTGAGCTGCTGCAAAAGGAAGGCAAGCTGGATGCGGATGAATTCGCGCGTTACCGTGGCTATGTTGAGCGGGGCGTGGCCATGCTGGATGGTACCGGTGTGTCTCGCGCTGTGGTCAGTGTGGTGCAGGGGCACCGTGAGCGTCATAACGGATCGGGCTTCCCGGAAGGCGTCCGCGGCGACCGCATTCCACTGCTGGCCAAGATCGCCGGGCTGGCCGAGTTCTTCGAAACGGTGATTGCCCCACGGGACAACTCCGAGCCCCTGACCCCGGCAAAAGCCGTCAACCTGCTGTATGACATGCGCAACATCGAGTTCCAGGGAGACCTGATCGAGAAGTTTATCCAGGCCGTCGGGATCTATCCCACCGGCAGTCTGGTGCAGCTCAATGACGGACAGCGGGGAATTGTCGTATCCCATTCTGCCGATCGTCGTTTGTGGCCGCAGGTGATGGTGATGACCAATCAATACCAGGAGCCGCTGAAGTCCGCCAAGATTATTGATCTGGCAAGCTTCAATGAAGGCAAGGGGCCGGCGGAAACCCTGTCCATTTCCGAGTGCCTGCCTCATGGTACGGAAGGGCTCAACCCTGAGCACTTTGATGTCACCGGAACGGAATCGCGCTGGAACCTGTCCCGACTGGTCGGCTCCTGATTTTCCAGCAAGCCTCAGGCGTTGTCAGTCAATGATGACCCTGAGGCTTTTTCTTACCCAGCGATAGCTGTTCCGCGGGCGAAAGTTGACGATGACTTCTGATTCGCCTCCGCTGTCGCCCGCAATGAAGTACTCCACCGTTGCCGTCTGCCAGCCGAAGGCATGAATCACCACATCCTGGTTGCGCGTGCTGATGGCCTCGACCTTGTCCAGGTCCGTTTCCCCGTTGATACGGCGGATGCTCACGTCTTTGATTCCGGTGTCGCTGGCCGGGTGGTTGGCGGTTTCGTTGTCCAGATAGTAGCGGTTACCGATGTCGGTGGTTATGGCGTTGAGTTCCCGCGTCAGGTAGTCCTGAGCCGCTTCGGTGTCGAAATCCTCCAGGCTGCGGGTCGCATCCAGAATGCGATCACGTCTGCTCTGCAGGTCTTCCTGGTAGTCCATTTCAGGGTCGCGCAGGTCTTCGTCCTCCGGCCGGGGTGGGGCGTTGTTGATCTCTTCCTGGCTGGGCGGTGTCTGACAGAGTTCATCCTCTTCCGGGTAGAAGCAGATGCCTGCCAGCAGCTGGTTGGCCGGGGAGGGTGTGCTCCCCAGTGCGGTAAAATCGGTTTCGCTGACAGTGAAGTCGATCGGCGCCGTCAAATCGGGTAAGGCGTCATTCAGTTGTTGCACCACCCGGTCACGGATCTCTATTCCGTTGCCTTCGGTGATCCTTTCGTTCCAGTTCAGGGCGAGCAGGAATCGGGTGAGATTGAGCAGCGTGGTGTCGGACAACAATTGCTGTTCGGTGATCTGGTGTGTCTGCAACCCTTCGTGATCGGTGCCCGGGTTATTCAGGCTTTTCCGGATATCCGCAAGGAATTCCAGTGGGGTAAGGTATTGGTCGGTGGGCACGTCAGTGGCGAGGGGCAGGTTGCCAACCCGGAATGAGATACGCTCACCGGGGTAATAGCGGAACTGTCCGGCACTGTCGGTTTGTTCGCTGCGGCTGGCAGTGGTGTAGTGCAGGCCACTGATGCCGTTGTATGTCAGTGAGCCGGTTCGGGTGTCGTCGCTGCTGCCTCCGCCGCCACCGAGGCAGCCAGATAAGAACAGCACTGCCATCAATGGCAGGGACAATCGAGTAAGGTGAACGGATCTCATGGTGTTGCCTGCATTCCCTGGTCGTGCGGCCTGCCGTGAGGAAGCGTCTGCTTCGCCGGGCCTTTTGTAAATTGTTGTAACCGGCATTATAGGGAGGGGCGCGAGGGGATATCGGGAATCCTGTCGCAGTTTGAACCTTTTCCGGGGCGGGCAAATCCGCTGCCGTGACTTGAAAATTCCATGGTTGCCACAACTTAAAACATTTCTGGTTTAACGGATCATGTAATGGGCCGGGCCTTTGTGCCTGACATGCCACACTTCTGGGTAATTTATGACCAACGCACTGGAGATCGAGGGGCTGACCAAAACCTACGGTGATGGTTTCCACGCCCTCAAGGGTATCGACATGAACGTCAGGCAGGGGGATTTTTTCGCTCTGCTGGGGCCCAACGGGGCTGGTAAATCCACCACACTGGGCATCGTGTGTTCCCTGGTGAACAAGACCGGGGGCAAGGTTCGGGTGTTTGGTTATGACATCGATACCCATCTCTCTGACGCCAAACTGAACCTCGGGGTGGTGCCCCAGGAGTTCAATTTCAATCAGTTTGAGAAGGTCTTTGACATTGTCACTACCCAGGCGGGTTACTACGGCATCCCGCTGAAGCAGGCAAAGGTGTCGGCTGAAAAATACCTGCGCAAGCTGGGGCTCTGGGACAAAAAAGACACCCCGGCACGGATGCTGTCCGGCGGTATGAAGCGCCGGCTGATGATTGCCCGCGCCCTGGTGCATGAGCCAAAGCTGCTGATCCTGGACGAACCGACTGCGGGTGTCGATATTGAACTGCGCCGGTCCATGTGGACGTTCCTGGAGGAAATGAACCGTCAGGGCACCACGATTATCCTCACGACCCACTATCTGGAAGAAGCCGAGGCCCTGTGTCGCAACATTGCGATCATTGACCATGGGCGGATCCTGAAACACACCAGCAAGCGTGAGCTGCTGCAGCAGCTGCATGTGGAAACCTTTGTGCTGGATACGGAAACCACACTGGAGGGTGCGCCTGCGCTGGACGGCTTTCCGTGCCGCCTGAGTGAGGAGGGCGCACTGGAAGTGGAGGTCCAGAAAGGTCAGGGCCTGAACCAGGTGTTTGTGCAACTGGAGCAGCGGGGAATCAAGGTGGTGAGTATGCGGACCAAGGCCAACCGTCTGGAGGAGCTGTTTATCCGGATGGTGGAAGAGAATGCCCGGGAAGCTCAGGGAGGTGTCGCATGAAGGTCCAGGCAATGGTCACGGCGTTCAACACTATCGTGATCCGGGAGATCCGCCGGTTCACCCGGATCTGGCCCCAGACCCTGTTACCACCGGCGGTCACCATGACGCTGTACTTCATCATTTTCGGCAACCTGATTGGTTCCCGGATCGGTGACATGGGGGGCTTCGATTATATGTCCTTCATTGTGCCCGGGCTGATCATGATGGCGGTGATCACCAGTTCCTACGCCAATGTGGTGTCGTCGTTCTTTTCAATGAAGTTCCAGCGAAGCATTGAGGAGCTACTGGTATCGCCAGTGCCCAACTGGATCATTCTGGCCGGGTATGTCTGCGGCGGTATGGCCCGCGGCCTGGGAATCGGGCTGATCGTGACGCTGCTGTCGCTGGGGTTTACCCGGCTGGACATTCACAACCTGCCGATGGTGGTGCTCACGGTATTTTTGACCTCGGCGCTGTTTGCCCTGGGCGGGTTTATCAACGCCATGCTGGCTACCAAGTTTGATGATATTTCCATCGTGCCCACGTTCGTGCTTACACCGCTGACCTATCTGGGTGGGGTGTTCTACAGCATCAATATGTTGCCGGACTTCTGGCAGGGCGTGTCCATGATCAATCCGATTCTGTACATGGTGAATGCCTTCCGGTTTGGTATTCTGGGTGTGTCGGACGTGAATCCCTTTGTGGCACTGGGTATGATCCTGGTGTTCATTGCCTTGCTGACCGCGATTTCGTTACAAATGCTCAAGCGCGGCAAAGGCATTCGCCATTAACTTTCAGCACCTTTTGAACAGGACACTTCATGGCACTTAACGATGCCCCCCTGGGCAAATCCAGTGAGTATCCGGACCGCTACAATCCGGACCTGCTTTTCCCCGTGCCCCGGGAGGAAAATCGTCGCCGCATTGGTCTGTCGGACGGGCGCTGGCCCTGGTTCGGGGAGGATCTCTGGCAGGCCTGGGAGGTGTCCTGGTTGCGTGCTGATGGCGTGCCGGTCGTGGCCTGGGCGGAGATTCGGTTCCCCGCGGCTTCGCCGTGCATTATTGAATCCAAGTCCCTGAAGCTGTACCTGAACTCGCTGAACCAGGCGGTGTTTTCGTCACCTGAGCAGGTCGCGGATGTGATCACCCGGGACCTGTCCAGTGGCAGTGGCGCTGCGGTGCAGGTGACCATGCGCAGTGTGGATGAGGGCGCCATGGCGGAAGGCCGACCGCAAGGCTATGAACTGATCGACGGCGAAACCGTGGACGATGTGACCTACGATTACGCGCCGGAATCCCTTTCGGCGTCTGGCGAGGTGGTATCGGAAAACCTTTGTTCTCACTTGCTGAAAAGCAATTGCCCGGTCACCGGTCAGCCTGACTGGGCCACGGTGATGATCCGCTACACCGGGCCAAAACTGGATCGCAGGGGATTGCTTCGCTACATCGTGAGCTTTCGCCAGAAGCAGGACTTCCATGAGCACTGCGTGGAAACCCTGTTTACCGACATCATGGCAAGGTGCAAACCGGAAGCGTTGATGGTGTGTGCCCGCTATACCCGCAGGGGCGGGCTCGACATCAATCCCTGGCGCAGTACCGACCCGGAAGATGGTTCCGGGGCCCGGCTGATTCGCCAGTAAGTTCGCAAGGGGAGGGAATCAGCGGATTTCCTCTTCCTGCCGCAGGCGGTCGGCGGCGTCTTCCAGGGCGGTCAGGATCGCGTGGCGTTCCCTCTCGGAGATCTTCTCGGAATCCAGGTACATGGCAAATCCGCTGTGCTCGTGTTCCAGGAAACTGCGGTTCGGACCCATGTCGCGGCGGAAGTCCACCACTTCATAAATCGGTACCGGCTTGCCAAACCCTTTCACCGTAATCTCACCCTTGTCCCGACACATGATGCGGTCCTTGATCAGTGAGAAGGTTTCATAGGACACCAGGATTTCACCCGGATCGGCCAGGGATTCCAGGCGGCTGGCGAGGTTCACTTCCTTGCCGATAATGGTGTAATCCATGCGGTTCTCGGCACCAAAGTTGCCGACGGTGGTGTAGCCGGTACTGATGCCCATGCGGATTTCCAGCGGGGTCTTGATGCCCTGGCTGCGCCATTTCTGCCGCATGATTTTCATGTGCTTGCGCATCTCAATGGCCATGGACACGCAGGCAAAGGCGTCTTCTCTCTGGCCCCGGCTGGTGGGGTCGCCAAAGAACACCATGATCGAATCGCCGACGAACTTGTCGATGGTGCCGCCGTACTTCAACGCCACCTCCGACATGCCATTGAAGTAGTGGTTGAGCAGTTCGGTCAGTGCTTCCGGCTCCATTTCCTCTGACAATTCGGTAAAGCCTTTGATGTCGGAGAAGAAAACGGCCAGTTTCTTGCGCTGGGTTTCAAGGCGCACATCCCGCTCTCCGGTAAAGATCGATTGCCAGACCTGGGGTGATAGGTACTTGGACAACTTGTGGGAGAGAGCAATGGACTGTTCCCGTTGATTCTGGATCTGGGTCTTGGCCATCATCAGCGCCCGTGCCTGCTGGTGGGAGTAATAGGCGGTGACACAAATGTATAGACCGGTTGCCAGTAACGATAGAATGCTGGTGAGCAGTGGCGCCTGGAAGCTTTCGGCCGGACCGAAAATGGCCAGCCCGATGAACAGCGAGGCAGCCATGAACGCGGAACCGAACACCCATTGACGAAAGCCGCCTACGATCAGGCAGCTGAACATCAGCATCATCATGATGGATACCGATGGAATGGCGACCACCCCTATGGTGCCGACAAAACCTCCCCCGATGACGCAATCCGCTATGAGCATTTTCTGACGGATTCGTGGGGATTGTCTGAGCAAGGTATGGCGGGTCAGGAGGTGGGCAATATGGGGCCAGGCCAAAGCTGCGCCAATCAGCCATAGCATCCAGTCAGGAAACGCCCCCTCAAAAACGCCGGCACCAATAATGGCCGCTGTCGCCGTGTAAGCGAGTATACGGCCGTTGTAGTCCGGCATCGGCGGAATGGCGACGGGATCTATCTGGGCATCCACAACCGTGGACTTGGCGGCACCATTGCCGGCCTTGCGCAGATCCACGGAGGCACTCAACATATCAGAATCGGATCCGGCCGATGAGGATGTCGCGAAACATCACCCAGTCACCCATCAGACTGTACAATGGGTACTTGAACGTGGCCGGGCGGTTCTTCTCAAAGAAGAAATGGCCAACCCAGGCAAAGCCGTAACCGATAACGGGCACCAGCAGGAGCCAAGCCAGTTTGGCGGTTAAAATGGCATAAAGCGCAACGACGATGACCAGGAGACTGCCTACGAAATGGAGCCTCCGGCAAGTGATATCACTGTGTTCTTCCAGGTAGTACGGATAGAATTCCGAAAAGTTCTGAAAAGCGCTTTGTTCACTCATGATTCTGCTACCGACTCTTTATAATTTTTTAATAGGCGGATGTAAGACTAAAGGTTAACAGTTATACAGAAACCCCACAATTCTGATGGGGCCTATCTGAACAGCCTTCCGCTAGCCGGTAGGGGAAAGCGATTGCCGCTTCCGCTTTCGTCGGGCTCGTCAGCCCCGGAAAAAAATTCCACTCATTACTCTCCAGCCCACTGAATCCGCAGCCTCCGGAAAACTGGCATTGACGTTGCTTTGTCCACTGCAAAGAGGTGAACCGGCAAACCAATGCAGAGCCGGGCACAAGGTTCGGGAGGCAGTATGGCAATTTCCTTTGATAAAGCACTGGGTATTCACCAGCACGCCCTGGAGGCCAGGGTAAAGCGCGGTGAAGTGTTGGCGAACAACCTCGCAAATGCGGATACCCCCGGCTTCAAGGCCCGGGACGTGGATTTCCGCGCGATGTTGGAGAGGGCGCAGCAGCAGAGTGGCAGCGGCTTCAACATGGAGCGGACCCACGATGCCCATATGGATACCACGCCCGGTGGCCAGGACAACGAGTTGCTCTACCGTATGCCGCATCAGCCTTCCGTGGATGGCAACACCGTGGAAACTCAGCAGGAACAGAGCCGGTTCATGAGAAACGCTATGGACTATCAGGCGAGTTTCCAGTTCCTGGACGGTAAATTCTCAGGGCTGAAGAAAGCCCTCTCCGGTCAGTAACCGGGCGCAGCTAACAGCTTTTAGAGGAGCAGCATTATGTCCCTGGGTAACATTTTTGATATTGCCGGTTCCGGCATGACTGCACAGTCACTGCGGTTGAATACCACTGCGTCCAACATCGCCAATGCGGAAACGGCCAGCTCCAGTACCGAGACGACCTATCGGGCCCGTAAGCCGGTGTTTGCGACCATCCAGCAGTCCATGCTGAACCCTGACCAGCAGGGGATGGCGTTCAGTAGTGAAGACGGCCCCGGAGCGGGCGTTCGTGTGGATGGCATTGTCGAGAGCGATGCGGAGCTGCAAATGCGCTACGAGCCGAACCATCCTGCTGCCAACGAGGACGGCTACGTGTTTTATCCCAACGTGAATGTGGTTGAGGAAATGGCCGACATGATGTCGTCCTCCCGCAGTTTCCAGATGAACGTGGACATTATGAACACGGCCAAATCGATGATGCAGCGCATTCTTACACTTGGGCAGCAGTAACCGGGCGAGGATTGACCGATGAGCGCGATTAACCCGACAGAAGTCTCGGATGTACTTGGGGGTTTCCGTCACCAGAAGGATAAAGCGGGTGCGGGTAATAATGAGCTCGGCAAGAACGAGTTCATGGAGCTGATGATTGCCCAGCTGAAAAATCAGAACCCCCTTGAGCCCCAGGACAATGGCGAGTTCATTTCCCAGCTTGCCCAGTTCAGCTCTCTGGAGGAAATGCAGGGCGTGGCCCGCAGTGTGGATGATCTGGGCAGCCAGTTCCGCTCCACTCAGGCGCTGCAGGCGTCGGCCATGGTAGGTCGGACCGTTCTGGCGCCATCGCAGATCGGCATCCTGGGTAACGAAGGCGAGATCACCGGCACAATTCAGGTGCCGGCTTCCACCGGCGGTCTGCGGGTGTCCATTGAGAGTCAGAACGGCGAACGGGTTCGCCAGATCGATCTCGGCGCCAGCCAGGCGGGTATTGCCTCGTTCCAGTGGGACGGCACGGACGGCAACGGCAATGCCTTGCCACCCGGCCCATACCGCATTGTTGCTGAGGGTTCATACCCCGGTGGCACAGAGCAACTGGCGACCATGGTGAGTGCAAATGTGGACAGCGTCTCCCTGGGTCAGGGCGGCAAGGTCACACTGAATCTGTCGGGCATGGGCTCTATCGCTCTGTCGGACGTCGAACAAATCAACTGAACGACCGGTGCGGAACCACGAGGTGAATTATGGCTTTTAACACAGGGCTTAGCGGTTTGAGGGCAGCGTCTGTTGATCTGGACGTCACCGGTAATAATATTGCCAATGCCAGTACCGTCGGTTTCAAAAGCAGCAGTGCGCAATTTGGCGACCTTTATGCCAGCGGTTTCCTGAGTTCCGGCAACAACCCGGTGGGTGATGGTGTGCGGGTTCAGGACGTCAAGCAGTCTTTTGGTCAGGGCAACATCAGCTTCACCGATAACGGCCTGGACATGGCGATCAACGGTGATGGCTTCTTTGTCCTGAACAACGGCGGGGAAATCCGTTATTCCCGTGCCGGCCAGTTCGGTATCGACAAAGACGGGTTCGTCACCAATAACCAGAACATGCGGGTGCAGGGCTTCACCGCCGATGAAGATGGCAATCTGTCCGGCATCCGTGGCGACCTGCAGGTTGAGACAGATAACCTGGCGCCGAGACGGACCACCAACCTGAGCACTGATCTCAATCTGGATTCCAGAGAGAGCGTGCTGGAAAACCGGATACGTGATCTGGGAGAGAACCTGAACGCCGCGGACCTGGACGGTGACGCTTTCCAGCTCGAATATTCCGATGGCACAACGTCGCAGCTGATCACCGTTGGTACGGATCAGCCCGCCAATGAGGTCGCCGAACTTCTGGGTTCGCAGAAAGGCGTCAACGCCTCCGCCAGGACTCAGTTTGATCTGTCCGGGCAATTTGATATGGCTCAGCTGGCCAGTGACTTGTCCGATCCGGACTTCGAGCTGACCATATCCCTGAACGGCAGTGACAACGTGACCTTTCGCAGCAGCGATGGCATTTCCGATCTGGATTCCCTGGCTGCTGCCATCAATGACTCTGAGCTGAACACTCTGCAGGCGCAGGTTTCGGACACCGGTGATGATATTTCGATTACCGACAGTCGCGGTTTCACCGTCGATATGGCCTACACGACCGGCGCTGCTGGAAGTCAGTCCTTTACTGCTCCCGAGCGTGGTAATCTTTTCGTCACCACGGAGCGCGAGGTGACAGGGGTACTGACGGATTCGTCCGGAACCGGTGCGCTTGAAGCGGCGTATGCTGCGGGCGAAACCCGGATTACCAATGAGTTCAATCCGCTGGATCAGCGCACCTACAATCACGCCACATCCACCACGATCTATGACAGCCTGGGCAACTCCCACGAGCTGACACAGTTCTTCGTGAAGGAGCCCTCGCCGGGCGATGGCGTGGGCCAGAGTGAATGGTCCATTTACCTGCAGATTGACGGTGAAATGGTTGCCGGGACTGACGAAACACCGTTCACTGCCCGGTTCAACCAGGATGGCGAGCTGCAATCGATCAATGGCGACCCCAACGGCGAGGTTGTGGTTGATGATTGGGTGCCGAAAGACGCTGCTGGTCTGCCCAATGGCGCGGATGGTCCTCCCGCTCCCGGGGAGGAAGTAGTTACGCCCATTCCCGAGCCACCGACAAGTTCTGCGTTCGTGGTGGATCTGAGCGAAACCACCCAATACGGCAGTGCTTTTGGCGTGAATGACCAGAATCAGAACGGTTACACCACGGGCCGTTTGTCGGGTCTGGATGTATCCGACCAGGGTGTGTTGTTTGCCCGTTACACCAATGGCCAGTCCCAGGCATTGGGGCAGGTGGCTCTGGCCGCATTCAACAACACCGACGGGCTGTCGCCGGTAGGGGAGACAACCTGGGTGGAGACCTTCGAGTCCGGTCAGCCGATTATCGGTGCCCCGGATACCGGAACCCTGGGATCGATCAAGGCCAGTTCGGTGGAGGATTCCAACGTGGACCTGTCTGCCGAATTGGTGAACCTGATCATTGCCCAGCGCAATTACCAGGCAAACGCGAAAACCATTGAAACCTCTGATGCGGTCACCCAGACCATCATCAACCTGAGGTAATCCGCAAAACTCAATTCTGGCACAACTCCTGCAGGAAGACTGGTAACAGTCAAAATTCCGGCAGGAGTTTTCCCATGGATAAAGCCCTATACATCGGAATGTCTGGCGCCAAGCAGAACATGCTGGCCCAGCGTGCCCATGCCAATAACCTGGCGAATGTCAGCACCACCGCATTCAAGAAAGACTTCGCCCAGGCCCGCAGTATGCCGGTGTTTGGTGAGCATCACCCGACACGCGCCTTTGCCATGACCGAACGACCGGGGACGGATCTGTCCGCCGGTGCGCTGATGGAAACCGGCCGCAAACTGGACGTTGCTGTTGAAGGTGATGGCTGGCTGGCGGTACAGAACCAGCGGGGCGAGGAGGTCTTCACCCGGTCCGGCAGTTTGCAGATTGATGTGAACGGACTGGTTCGTAACGCCAACGGTGACATGGTCATGGGTAACGGTGGCCCGGTTGCCTTGCCGCCCTTTGACAATGTGCAGATCGGCGCCGACGGCACCATTTCTGTCATTCCTGTTGGGGGGCCGCCGGATCAGTTGGTGGAAGTGGACCGCCTGAAGCTGGTGAACCCTCCGCCCGGTGCCCTTGAGAAAGGCGAAGACGGCTATATGCGCCGCAAGCCGGACCAGGCCCTGGACGGCCCGGAACCGCCAGATGGAAACATGCGCGTGGCATCCGGTTTTCTTGAAAGCTCCAATGTGAATGCCGTTGAGGAAATGATCGCCAACCTGCAGCTGTCGCGACAGTACGAGATGCAGGTGAAGGTTATGAGTACCGCAAATGAGAATTCCGAGGCTTCGGCACGCCTGTTGCAGAACCTCTGATAAACCTTGTGAACAGTCGTCGGACGGGCAAGAAAGCGGCAAAACATGGCCGCCTGACAAAGTCCCCCGGCAAGGAGTAGAACCATGCATCCAGCACTTTGGGTCAGTAAAACCGGGTTAAGCGCAATGGACACCAAGATGTCCACGATTTCCAACAACCTGGCAAACGTCAACACCACCGGCTTCAAGCGTGACCGTGCGGTGTTCCAGGATCTGTTGTACCAGGTGAATCGACAGCCTGGCGGCCTGAGTAGCGAGAACTCCGAACTGCCATCCGGCCTTCAGCTCGGTACCGGTGTACGTGTTGTCGGCACGACCAAGCAGTTTTCCCAGGGCAACCTGGAAGTGACCGAGCAACCGTTGGATATGGCGGTTAACGGCCGTGGTTTCCTGCAGGTTCTGTTGCCGGACGGGCAGGTTGCCTACACCCGTGATGGCCAGTTTCAGCTCAACTCCGACGGGGACATCGTCAATCCCGACGGGTATACGCTGGAACCGAACATCAACGTTCCCGAGAACGCCACGAATATCACGATTGGCAAGGACGGCACCGTTACCGCTGTGGTGGACGACCAGGCCGCGCCGGTCAACCTGGGTGAGATTACCCTGGTGGATTTCATCAACCCTCAGGGTCTGCAGGCGATCGGCAACAACCTTTACAAGGAAACCAATGCCAGTGGTGATCCGGCTGAAGGTGAACCCGGCATTGGCGGGCTGGGTACTCTGGAGCAGGGTGCGATCGAGTCGTCCAACGTGGAAGTGGTCGAGGAACTGGTGAGCATGATTACTACCCAGCGTGCCTACGAAATGAATTCCAAGGTCGTGTCCTCCACCGACCAGATGCTGCAGTTTATTACGAACAACATCGGCTGATCCGGTCGTCGCTTTTTGAGCGGATAGCTGAGGGGATTAAGACATGAAACGCATCGCGATAACAGGTAGCAAAACCCCGGTCAGCACTCTGGCGCTGGTGGGCATGCTGATCGTGCTGCAGGGATGCACGGCCATGAGCCGGCCAAGGGCGGTTCCGGATGATCCGGCCTACGCACCGGTTCGCGCCGAGGCGATGATACAGCGTGATCCCGAATCCGGGGCCATCTTCCAGAGCAGGCGTAATCATAACCTCTACGGCGATACCGTGGCGCTGAATGTGGGCGATGTTCTGACGGTGAACCTCGAGGAGTCCACCCGCGCCAGCAAGAATGCGGAGACCAGCATTACCAAGGATCAGGAAATCTCCCTGCCGGAACCTGGCATCCTGGGGCTGACCAATCTGAATGTGGCGACCAATATCAATCAGGAACGGGACTTTGAGGGTCAGGCCGAAGCGGACCAGAGCAATAGCCTGGCCGGCAGTATCACCGTGACGGTGACCGAAGTTCTGCCCAATGGCGTGCTGCATATTCGCGGTGAGAAATGGTTGTCCCTGACCAACGGTGATGAGTACATCCGCCTGACAGGCCTCGTTCGCCCCGAAGATATTGCTCCTGATAACACCGTTGCCTCCAACCGTATTGCCAATGCCCGTTTTGCCTATGGCGGCACCGGTGATTTCGATCAGGCTAACCAGATGGGCTGGTTGTCCCGTTTCTTTAACAGTGAGTGGTGGCCGTTATGAGGCTGATGCGGTTCTGGATTGTTGTGCTTGCGCTGTCGGTAGTGGCGTCGCCGGTGCTGGCGGATCGCCTGAAGGATCTCGCCAGAATCAAGGGCGTGCGTAACAACCAATTGGTGGGCTACGGGCTGGTGGTTGGTCTCGACGGTACCGGTGACAAGGCGCCGTTCACCAACCAGACCTTCCGCAACATGATGAATCAGTTTGGTATCACCTTGCCGGAAGGGGTCAACCCGAGACTGGCCAATGTGGCAGCGGTGACGGTCAGCGCTACCCTGCCACCTTTTGCCAAGCCCGGCCAGGAGCTGGATATCACGGTCTCGTCCATCGGTAACGCCGATAGTCTCCGGGGTGGAACGCTGTTGATGACACCATTGAAGGGGGCGGATGACCAGATCTACGCCATGGCCCAGGGTAGCCTCGTGGTCGGTGGCTTTGGTGCTGAGGGGCAGGATGGTTCACGCATTACCGTGAATGTTCCGTCCGTTGGCAGGATTCCCAACGGTGCCACCATTGAGCGGGAGGTGCTTTCCCCGTTCAGCAAGGGTGACACCATCACGTTCAACCTGCTCCGTGCCGACTTCACCACGGCACGCCGGGTGGTTGAGGCCATCAATGGCATGCTTGGCCCGGGTATGGCTTATGCCCACGATGCCACGTCGGTGTCGGTGAAGGCGCCGCGGGATGCGGATCAACGGGTCAGCTTCCTGTCGATCCTGGAGAACATCGAAGTGGATCCCGCTGAGGATGCCGCGAAGGTGGTAATCAACAGCCGCACGGGGACCATTGTGGTGGGCCAGAACGTCAAGGTCAGCCCGGCAGCAGTCACCCATGGCAACCTGACAGTGACTATTGAAGAGAATCCCGAGGTGGAGCAGCCCAATCCCTTTGCGGGTGGCGAAACTGCTGTTGTGCCCAGATCCCAGATCGCTGTCACCGAGGACCCGGCCCGTATGTTCCAGTTTGGCCCGGCGGTGACCCTTAACGAGATTGTCCAGGCGGTCAACCAGGTGGGTGCTGCGCCAGGGGATGTGATGGCGGTTCTTGAAGCACTGAAACAGGCCGGTGCACTGCGTGCCGAGCTGATTGTGATTTAGGTGACGTGATGCAGGATTCCAGCGTTCAACAGGCCCGGATTTACACCGATTTCAGCGGTCTCAACGAGCTGAAAAGCCAGGCCAGGACTGACAAGAAAGCGGCTCTGGCCGAGGTGGCTCGGCAGTTCGAGAGTCTGTTTCTTGGTGAAATGCTGAAGTCCATGCGTAAAGCCGGAGATGTGTTCTCTGAAGATAATTATCTGAACAGCAATGAATCCCAGCACTACCGCGACATGTTTGATAACCAGCTCAGCCTGACAATGTCGGGGCAGGGCGGCGGTACAGGTCTGGCAGAAGCACTGGTTCGCCAGCTGAGTCGCCAGATTCCCGGCATGGGCGAGTCAGGTCAGAGGCTTTCTGACCACAAGGCGACCCTGGCGGATTACGATCGCAGCCTTCCGCCTCTGTCCGGAAAGCTTCCGGAGCAGGTAAAGGAAGTGGAGCGGATGGCTGCGGCTGAGCCGGAAGTGGCTGCCAGTGCTCCGGCCAAAGCCGAGGCTGCACTGTTGCCGCGGAACTTTAACAGCCCTGTTGAGTTTGTCCGGGAGCTACTGCCGGTTGCCAGGCGCGTGGCTGCCGAGAGCGGACTTGATCCGCGGGTGATGATTGCCCAGGCAGCGCTGGAAACCGGCTGGGGCAAGCACATGATCGAAGGTGAAGGCGACTCGCCCAGCTATAACCTGTTTGGTATCAAGGCCGACCAACGCTGGCAGGGCGATTCGGTCGACATCGCCACCACCGAATACCGGGAAGGCCTGCCAATGAGCGAGCGGGCATCCTTCCGGGCGTATCCGGATTACGAATCCAGTTTCCGGGACTATGTGTCGTTCCTGGAGTCCAACCCCAGGTACCGGGATGTTCTGGCGTCCGCCGATCAGCCCGAAGTGTTTGCACAGAAACTGCAGGACGCCGGCTACGCCACTGACCCGCAATACGGTGCCAAGATCCGCCGGATCATGAACGGCGATTCCCTGATGACAGTGTCCATGGGTAATGCAGGCTCCCCGGACAATACAGAGGCTGAGGAGTAACGGTTATGGCAGGACTGATCAATATTGGTCTGACAGGCGTCCTTAGCCACCAGGCGGCGCTGAACACCACTGGCAACAACATTACCAATGCCAACACGCCCGGTTACAGTCGGCAGGAAGTCCAGTTCGAGACCCAGCCGGGGCAGCAAACCGGGGCCGGGACTATTGGCAGTGGGGTCAGCATCTCCAATATCCGGCGGCTGGCCAATGAGTTCCTCACTCAGCAGGTGCGTGAAGACACCACGCTGAACGGTGAGCAGCAAACACTGAATTCCGAGCTGACCCGCCTCGACAACCTCCTTGGAGGGGAAACGACCGGGCTCAGCGGTGCGCTGAACAACTTTTTTGCCAGCCTGCAGAACGCCGCGGAAGATCCGGCCTCGTTACCGCAACGCCAGCTTGTTCTGAGTGAGGCGCAGCAGGTGGTCAATCGCTTTCAGGCCCTGAACCAGGAGTTCATTCAACAGCGCGAGTCTGTGAAAACCCAGATGCAGCAGGGGGTGAAAGACGCCAACACTCTGTTGAAGAGTATTGCTGAGCTGAACCTGGCTATTTCCGAATCCCCGGGGATTGCCCAGGGAAAAATGCCGAATGAATTGCTGGATAAGCGTGACGAGGCACTCAGGGAACTGTCGAATCTGGTGGGTATCAAGGTGACCCAGGCCGAGGGAAGTCAGGTCAATGTGGCATTGAATAATGGCCTGGCGCTGGTCGTTGGCAGCAATGCCGCACAGTTCGGTACCCGTGAGAGTCCTTCGGAGCCAACCTCGCTGGAATTTACCCTGACCAATGGCGGACGCACCCTGGCGGTGGATGAGCAGATCAACGGTGGCAAGCTTGGCGGGTTGCGCCGATTCGAGGCCGAGGCTCTGAAGCCCGCTTTTGATGAACTGGGCCGAGTTGCTATTGCGCTGGCGGATACCATGAACCATCAGCATGAGATCGGTCTCGATCTTGAGGGTGAGCTGGGTGGCCTGTTCTTCACCGACGTTAATAACATTGCGGCACAGCGCGGCCGGGTGGTGGCCAATGCCAACAACCTGGCGCCCAAGGATGCGCAACTGGCGGTCGAAATTACCGATAGCTCGCTGCTGGAATCAGGAAGCTGGTCCCTTCAGTTCAGTGGGGATGGCCGCAGTTACGAGCTGATCGAAAGCGAGACGGGAAAGATTGTGAATCAGGGTAGGTTGCCGGACCCGGTGAACTCAGAGATCTCCATGCCCGGATTCAACATTCGCATCGAAGGTGGCACTTTTAACGCCGGCGACAAATATCTGATCCAGCCGACGCGACACGCTGCTGCTAACTTTGGCCTTGAAGTGGAACGGGAAGAAGACCTGGCGTTCGCCAGTCCCGTTCGTGCCGAATCGGATCTGGGCAACAGCGGCACTGCGCAGATCAATCAGGGCAAGATGCTGAATGTCCGTAACCCTTTTACCAACTCGCTGTTACCGGGTTTCCGGACCGAGGGGGAACTGACCAACGGCCCTCTCGAGGTCGAGTTTGCTGACGATGGCGCTGGCAACCTTGTATTCAGCGTCTTCGACAATAACGGCGATGCCATTATTGCTGACAAGCCGTACCAGAGCGGGATCTCCAACAAGTTGTTCAGTGAAGACCCCAGTGACGGTGCGGAGTACCAGGGCTTCCAGTTTGAAATTTCCGGTAACCCGGAAGTTGGTGACGTGTTCACCATTGATTTCAACCAGAACGGTGTATCCGATAACCGCAACGCCGAGTTCCTGGCGGCGCTGGGTACGGCCAACACCATGAACAACGGCACCCAGAGCTTCACCGAGGGCTACGCCGGGGTGGTGGAGGCTGTCGGTGTGAAAACCCGCCAGAGTCAGCTGGACAAGGATGCCAGTCAGACGCTGCTGGAGCAGTCAACCAACCAGCGGGAATCGGTGTCGGGCGTCAATCTTGATGAGGAAGCCGGTAGGCTCATTCAGTACCAGGCTGCCTATAACGCCTCGGCCCAGGTTATGAGTGTGGCTCAGGATTTGTTTACGACACTGTTGCAGACTTTCCGGTAACAGGGGGTAGGTGAGATGATCAGAATATCGTCACAGCAGGTTTTCTCCGGTGGCATCAACCGCCTCCAGGACCTTAATGTTGGTCTGAACAAAACGTCCGAGCAGATATCCACTGGTAAGCGGGTGAATCGGCCTTCCGATGATCCCGTGGCGGCGGCCCGTATCCTCAAGCTTGATCAGGAGCTTGCCCGTGTGGATACCTATCAGCGTAATGCCCAGCTTGCGGATAACCGCCTCAAGCAGGAAGAAAACGCCCTGGCCAGTTCCATTGATGTGGTTCAGCGGGTCAGGGAGCTGACGGTCCAGGCAGGTAATGGATCGCTGAGCCAGAATGACCGTAATTCCATTGCTTCGGAGCTGAAGGAGCGGTTGGATCAGTTGGCCACGATTGCCAATACCAAAGACGCCTCGGGTGAGTATATCTTCAGCGGTTTTCAGGGCAATCAGCAGGCGTTCACAAAGAATGTGTCCGGGGATTGGGTTTACCGTGGTGATGAAGGTCAGCGCGTGCTGGAAATCGATGACGGTGTCACCGTTCCGATCAGCGACCATGGCAAGGGTATTTATGTGGATGTGCAGGCAGCCGAACCCACGTTCTTTGCCGAGGCGTCGTCTACCAATACCTCCGGGGCGCGGATCAGCTCCGGAATGGTGGTGGATCGTGCTGAATTCGACCTGGTGTATCCGGATGACATTTCGATATCCGTGGTTGATGACGGTGCCGGCGGCCTGGAGGTGCAGGCCTTTAACCGACGCACGGACGACCCCCTGGTTGTGGATCCCCCGGCGTATACCAGTGGCGGAAGCTTTGAGGTGGCCGGTGCTCAGGTGGAGATCTTTGATGCTGCCATCGGTGACGAATTCACCCTGAAAACAGCCCAGAAGCAGTCGATGTTTACCTCCATTGAAAAACTGATCTACGGCCTTGAAAACATCGACAAGTCGGCACCGGGTGGCCAGGAGGCTTACGATGACCTGATTGGCAATTCCCTGACCAATCTGGACTTTGCCCAGGAAAGCATTATTCAGAAACAGACCGAGTTGGGTGGGCGAATGAATGCGGTGGAATCTACTCAGTCTTTCCTGGAAGACTCCTCGGTTTACAGCAACGAAATCCGTTCACAACTGCAGGATGTGGATTATGCCGAAGCGATCAGTAACCTGAGCTTCCAGAGCTTTGTGTTGCAGGCCGCGCAGCAGTCATTTGCCCAGGTTTCGCGCCTGTCGCTGTTCGATCGTTTATAAAAAAGGCCGCCGGAACAAGGAAGTCCGGCGCTTGTTATTGCTTTCAGAGTAAACCTCAGTATAATCCCCACCACTCTCCGATGGCGGCGTGGTGAAATTGGTAGACACGACGGATTCAAAATCCGTTGGGGTAAAACCCGTGGCGGTTCGAGTCCGCCCGCCGCTACCACTTACAAGCCGCTCGATGCGGTGTCGTGAACAGTCCATCCAATGAACGTCTCCGATTTCCACTTTGATCTGCCGGATGAACTCATTGCCCGGTATCCTCTCAAAGAACGTAGCGCATCCCGCCTGTTGAGCCTGAACGGCTTGTCCGGGGATACCGAACACCTCCAGTTCACTGATTTGCCAGACCTGCTTCAGCCCGGCGACTTGCTGGTATTCAATGATACGCGAGTGATTCCCGCGCGCCTGTTTGGTCGCAAGGAAACCGGCGGGCAGGTGGAAGTGCTGGTCGAGCGGGTACTGGGTGAACACGAGATCCTGGCCCATGTGAGGGCGTCCAAGGCCCTGAAAACCGGCCAGAAGGTCCTGCTTGAAGATGGCACCGCGTTACGGATGACGGGGCGCGACGATGCGCTGTTTCACCTCTTCTGTGACAGCGATGAGGCGGTGCTGGACGTTCTGGAGCGCATCGGTCACATGCCATTGCCGCCCTATGTGGATCGCCCCGATGAGTCCTCGGATCGTGAACGTTACCAGACGGTGTATGCCCGTGAGGCAGGCGCGGTTGCGGCTCCGACGGCGGGGTTACATTTTGATGAACCAATGCTGGAGCGGCTGAAGGCCCGCGGCGTGGACGTTGCCTGGGTCACCCTTCATGTCGGGGCGGGCACCTTTCAGCCGGTACGAGTGGATCGTATTGAAGACCATGTCATGCACAGTGAAGTGGCCCATGTACCGGAGCAGACGGTCGACGCTGTCAATCGTACCCGTGCCCGTGGTGGCCGGGTGGTAGCGGTTGGTACCACATCGGTACGTTCGCTTGAATCAGCCAGCCGTGGCGGGGTGCTGCGACCATTCCGTGATGAGACCGATATCTTTATCCATCCGGGGTACCGTTTCCAGACCGTTGACGCCATGATCACCAACTTCCATTTGCCGGAGTCCACGTTGATCATGCTGGTCAGCGCGTTTGCCGGATACAACAATGTCATGGCGGCCTACGCTGAAGCCGTGCGGGAGAAGTACCGCTTCTTCAGCTATGGCGATGCCATGTTTATTACGGGCCAGGAGCCCAGCCTCGGTATGCTGAAAGGTTATGCTGGGGAAACCAGTCAGGAAAGCGGAGTGAAATCGTGAGCCAGTCCTGCTTTATGTCGTTTGAAAAGCTCGGTGAAGACGGCCGTGCCCGCCGGGGGCGACTGACCTTTCCGCGCGGAACCGTTGAGACGCCGGCGTTCATGCCAGTTGGGACCTACGGTACCGTCAAGGGGATGTTGCCGCGGGATATCAAGGAGATCGGAGCCGAGATCATTCTGGGCAATACCTTTCACCTGATGCACCGGCCCGGCACCGAGGTGGTGAAAGCCCACGGGGATCTCCATGATTTTACTCAGTGGCATGGCCCGATTCTGACCGATTCTGGTGGGTTCCAGGTGTTCAGCCTTGGTGACATGCGCAAGATTACCGAAGAGGGCGTCACCTTTCGCTCGCCGGTTGATGGTTCACCGGTCAAGCTCAACCCCGAGATCGCGATGCAGGTTCAGCGTGATCTTGGGTCGGACATTGTGATGATCTTCGATGAATGCACGCCATACCCCGCCACGGAAAAGGAGGCGAGGGAATCCATGGAGATGTCACTGCGCTGGGCCGAGCGGAGTAAGCAGGCTCACGAGGGGAATCCGGCGGCACTGTTCGGTATCGTCCAGGGTGGTATGTATGAATCCCTGAGGGATCGCTCCCTGGACGGACTGACCGACATCGGTTTTGATGGCTATGCCATCGGTGGTCTGTCGGTGGGTGAGCCCAAAGAGGATATGATTCGTATCCTTGATCACTTGCCGCCCCGTATGCCGCAGGACAAACCCCGTTACCTGATGGGCGTAGGGCGGCCGGAAGATATTGTTGAGGCCGTTCGTCGCGGTGTGGACATGTTCGACTGTGTCATGCCAACCCGGAATGCCCGTAATGGCTACCTGTTTACGTCCACCGGGATCGTGAAAATCCGTAACGCGAAGAACCGTCACGATACCGGGCCTCTGGACGAGCGGTGCGACTGTTACACCTGCCAGAATTTTTCGAGAAGTTATCTGCATCATCTCGATAAGTGTGGAGAAATGCTTGGTTCCCAGCTGAACACAATCCACAACCTCAGGTTCTACCAGAACCTGATGGCTGGATTGCGTGGCGCAATTGAAGCAGGTACATTGTCGGACTTTATCAGCGACTTCTACGCCCGCCGAGGGGAAACTGTGCCGCCGCTGGCGGACTGACGACCTTCATCCAGGCAGGCCGAATTCATATTTGAACAGTTATCTGAAACCACGGAGATATTGAATGAACACTATCAAGCTGCTCGTTGCTGCATTTATCGCCGCCATGCCGTCGCTGGCGCTGGCACAGGATCCGGGTGCCCAGGGCATGGGTGTGATGGGGCAGGTTATCTTTTTCGCCGGCTTCATCCTGATTTTCTACTTCCTGATCTGGCGCCCGCAGTCCAAGCGCGCGAAAGAGCATAAAGCCCTGATGTCCGGTCTGAACAAGGGTGATGAGGTCGTGACATCCGGCGGTGTTGCCGGTCGTATCACCAAGGTGACTGACGATTTCATCGTGGTTGAAGTCGCTGACAATGTCGAAATCAAGGTTCAGAAAGTGGCCGTAGCTGCTGCCCTGCCTAAAGGCACCCTGAAAGATATCTGAGCTGGCTAATAGGAAACCCATGCTGAACAAGTACCCGCTCTGGAAAAACCTGATTATCCTGATCGCCCTGGTGATCGGGTTTGTCTATGCATTACCCAACCTGTTTCCTGACGATCACGCGGTACAGATTACCGGCGCGAGGAGCAGTACCGAGATCAACGAGAACACACTCAACCGCGCGGTTGAGGCCCTCCAGTCTGAAGGAATTGAGATCAAAAGCAGTAATCTGCAGGATCGCAACGGGTTGATCCGGGTACTGAACGGCGAGGATCAGCTCAAGGCGCGCCCGATTGTTCAGAATGCGCTGGGCAGGGACTACCTCGTGGCCCTGAATATGGCGCCGTCCACTCCGGACTGGTTGCGCAGCCTCGGCGCAGGCCCCATGAAACTCGGCCTCGACCTCCGTGGCGGCGTTCACTTCCTGCTGGAAGTGGACATGGAAACCGCGGTGGAGCAGCGCCTTGAAGCCCTGTCCGGGCAGATCAAGCGAGAGCTCCGGGAAGAGCGGATCCGCTACCGTGGTGGTGACCTTGAGGGGCGGGAAATCGTCCTGAGTTTCCGTGACGAGGGCGCCCGCGGCGAAGCCTTTGACCTGGTCCGTGATCAGTACAACCAGTTCCTGCTGGACGAGCAGACCGATGGTGACGAGTTCAAGCTGGTCCTCTCCCTGTCCGAGCAGGAAGTGAAAGCAATCCAGGACTATGCCCTGGAGCAGAACCTGACAACGATCCGGAACCGTGTAAACGAACTGGGTGTGGCCGAGCCGCTGGTCCAGCGCCAGGGTGCGGATCGCATCATCGTGGAGCTGCCAGGGGTTCAGGATACCGCGCAGGCGAAACGTGTTCTGGGGGCGACTGCCAATCTGGAGTTCCGTCTCGAGGCAAGGCAGGATGCGCCGTCTTCCGAAACTGAAGTCTTCCCGTTTCGTGATCAGCCGCAGCGTACCGCGCGTCTTGAGCGGGAAATCATCGTCACCGGTAACAATGTATCCAATGCCCAGCAGGCCTTTGATGAAAACGGCCAGCCGCAGGTCAACATCACCATGGATTCGGTGGGTGGCGATCTGATGAACCGGGCGACCCGCAATGCGATCAAGCGTCGGATGGCGGTGCTGTTTATCGAATATCGCACTGAGACCGAGGAAAAAATGGTCGATGGTGAGATTCAAACGGTAGAAAACCGGGTCGTCGAGAAGGGTATTATCAGTCTCGCAACGATCCAGTCCGCGCTCGGTAGCAGCTTCCGGATCACCGGTCTGGATTCCATTCCGGAGGCAGCGGAACTTGCCCTGTTGCTGCGGGCAGGCTCTCTGGCCGCGCCGATGTATTTCGTGCAGGAACGGACCATTGGCCCCAGCCTTGGTCAGAAGAACATCGACGCCGGCATGATGTCCGTGGCTCTTGGTTTCGCGCTGGTACTGATCTACATGGCGCTCTACTACCGGGGCTTTGGTCTGATCGCCAACGTTGCTCTCACGCTTAACCTGATGATGTTGATCGCCTGTATGTCGATCCTGTCGGCGACACTGACGCTGCCGGGTATTGCCGGTATTGTCCTGACGGTCGGTATGGCGGTAGACGCCAACGTACTCATCTTCGAGCGTATCAGGGAAGAACTGAAAACAGGGGTGCCCCCGCAGTCAGCCATTAACTCGGGTTATTCCCGGGCCTTTGTGTCCATTGTTGATGCCAACATCACGACGTTGTTGGTGGCGGTTATCCTGTTCGCCATGGGCTCCGGCCCCGTGAAAGGCTTCGCCATTACCCTGTCACTGGGCATTCTCACATCGATGTTCTCGGGGCTGATGGTCAGCCGCAGCATCGTGAATTTCGTTTACGGTGGTCGCAGGATTCAGAAGTTGTCGATCGGGGGGAAGCTGGCTAATGTCTGATGCGCAGAGAAAGCCAATTGATTTCATGGGCGTGCGGAAGATTGCTTCCGCCGTCTCCATAGCACTGATTATTGTCTCTATCGCCCTCCTGGCCGTCCGTGGACTGAACCTGGGTATGGATTTCACCGGCGGTACGTCGGTTGAGCTGGAGTATCAGGAAGCGCCAGCGCTGGGTGATATACGGAGCCAGCTGACGGAAGCTGGCTACAGCAACTTTGTGGTGCAGAACTTTGGTGCCGACACCACGGTGCTGATCCGGATGCGGGAATCCGGAAACGACAAACTTGGCCGGGAAGTGGTTGGCGCGCTGACCAGTAGTGGTGCTGAGCTTGAGCTGGTGAGTTCGGAATTCGTTGGCTCTCAGGTTGGTGAGGAGCTGAGGGAAGACAGTGGCCTGGGGCTGCTGCTGGCGCTGGCTGTGGTGTTGATCTATGTCGGCATGCGCTTCCAGTTCAAGTTCGGGATTGCCTCCGTACTGCCACTGGCCCACGATGTGATTATCGTCCTGGGTGTGTTTTCGCTGTTCCAGTGGACGTTTGATCTGTCGGTGCTGGCAGCATTGCTGGCGGTGATTGGTTACTCGCTGAACGATACCATTGTGGTGGCGGACCGAATCCGGGAAAACTTCCGTAAAATGAGGGAAGGGGATTCCTGGCACATCATTAACGAATCCATCCATCAGACCATCAGCCGTACCATTAACACGTCCGGTACTACCTTGGTGGTGTTGTTGGCGCTTTACTTCTTTGGTGGCGAGGCGATCAATAACTTTGCCCTGGCACTGATGATTGGTGTGGTCGTCGGTACCTATTCATCGATCTACGTGTCCGCCAACATGTTGATGGTGCTGAACATCTCTCGTGAAGACCTGATGGTCCCCGCAAAAGAGGGGGTCGTTGGCGAGGAAGAGCAGGAGGAGCCACCGGAGTGGCTCAACCGGATGTGATCGGCAGCGATCTCAGGCACAAAAAAGCCGCAGCCCATACGGGTTGCGGCTTTTTTCGTTTCTGCTGAAAGGCTGCCAGAGACTAGCGCGGCAGGCGTCCACGGAACGGGTGGAGGACTTTCAGCACTTCCCGGAAAAGCTTCGGGTTGGCCACGACCAGTTGCCGTGCTTTTTCGGTGGACGGGTTGCCGGAAAAGTCACCGGTCAGGGCGCCGGATTCCATGGCGAGCGTGACGCCAATGTCCAGGTCCGCAGTTTCCGGTTTGAAAATGATAGCGGCATCCAGATGTCCGGCGGACACACGTGCAATGTCCAGAGCCACGCACCCTGAGGTGCGGAACATGCCGGATTCCCGGGCAATCATGGAAGCCATTTCACCCCAGAGCAGGGGATCATCACCAGTACGTGCCTGATCGAGCAGATTGCTGCAAACGGCAGACTGTTGGATGTGCTTGATGTCACTGGTGCGTACCCGGCGGCTGTTCAGTGCGGCGCCGTGGCCACGGCTGGCGGAGTATTCCTCGCCGGTAATCGGGTTGACCAGCAGCAGGTTTTCTGCCCGGTTGTTCTTTTTCTGGACCAGTGCCAGGGCAAAGTCCGGAATGCCGCGCAGGAAATTGTCACGCCCCAGGAGCGGGAATATATGCCAGCTCTTTTCACTGCCGTTGGCGTCTGATTCGCCCATGGGTGCGATGGTGTGGTCTTTGTAGGCTTTTTCGAGCTGTTCCGTGAAGTTGTCGTAGATAGACGTTTCCACACGTTCCAGTTGGCCGCGACGATCGGACTGGTCCTTGCCGCTGGGTTCCTGGCGCTCGAAATGTGCTTTCAGATAGTCAGACCCCTGACGCGCTACGCGCAGAGCCATTTTAATTGCTGGTTGCATCTAAGTGATCATTATCCGGGTGTGTGAAGGTCGCGTATGATAGCAAAATAAACCCCCGCTTGTATGTTTTTTACCTCAGCAATGTCACGGATAACAGAGGGTTTCGGGATGTCCGGAGAGGCAAGGGCGAGGTAAAATCTGCTATGATTGCGATCTCCAAGTCATTGATAGAGACCATGCCCCATGCATAAATCTGCACTTCCCCAGGAAGGCAACGACACGTTTCAGGATCAGGTTCGGATCGTCCTGGTCGAAACCTCCCACTCGGGAAATATCGGTGCAGTGGCACGTGCCATGAAGAATATGGGGCTGGGGAACCTCTGGTTGGTGAATCCGGCTTCGTTTCCCGATGAGGCGTCCTATGCGCGGTCTTCCGGTGCGTCCGATGTGCTTGATAAGGCCCATGTGGTGTCTTCACTGGACGAAGCCATTGCCGATTGTGTTTTGGTGATGGGTACCAGTGCGAGGGGGCGGAAGGTTCCCTGGCCAGTGATTGCGCCGCCCGATGCGGCCATGAAGGCGTCAGAGCATGCATCCGCCGGCCCGGTTGCCCTGGTGTTTGGTCGTGAGAATCATGGGCTCAGTAATGATGAGTTGCAGCGCTGTCACTTCCATATCCATATCCCGTCCAATCCGGACTACAGTTCCCTGAATCTGGCGATGGCCGTTCAGGTTGTCTGCTACGAATTGCGCATGCATTACCTGCGGGGGCTTGAAGGAGGCGAAGGCAGCCCATACCTAAAAGCCATGACTGCGCCGGGTGATGCCGGTTGGGATGTTCCTCCCGCACCGGTGAACGATGTGGAGGGTTTTTTCGCGCACCTTGAGCAGGTGCTTGTGGATATTGACTTCCATCGCCGGGAAAACCCGCGTCAACTGATGACCCGTTTGCGCCGCCTTTTTCAGAGGGCCAGACTGGATCAGATGGAAATCAATATTCTCAGAGGCATCCTGACGGCGGTGCAGAAATCTTCGGCAGGCAACGCCTCCCCTGAGATTGCTTCAGAGGCTGATGAAGCCGCCACTGGCCGGGAATAAAGATCATGTTTGAACGATTAAGGGAAGATATTGGCAGTGTGTTCCACCGGGACCCCGCCGCCAGAAATACGTTTGAAGTGTTGACCAACTATCCGGGGCTGCACGCGCTGCTTTTCCACCGTTTTTCGCACTGGTTATGGAGTCTGGGCCTGAAATGGCTGGCCCGAACCATCTCAACCGTGGCGCGCTGGCTTACCGGTGTGGAAATACACCCGGGCGCAACCATTGGTCGACGATTCTTTATCGACCATGGAATGGGGGTGGTCATCGGCGAAACGGCTGTGATTGGTGACGATGTCACCCTTTATCAGGGTGTGACCCTGGGCGGAACCAGCTGGAACAAGGGTAAGCGCCACCCCACGATCGGTAATGGCGTTGTGGTGGGTGCCGGAGCCAAGATTCTCGGGCCGTTCGATGTGGGTGAAGGCGCCAAAATAGGCTCGAACTCGGTGGTGACCAAAGCAGTTCCAGCGGGTGCGACGGTTGTTGGTATTCCTGGTCGGGTCATTGTGAAGCGCCCGCCGGTTGAAGAGGGCGACGAAACACGCCGTAAGGAAATGGAGGAGCGCATGGGCTTCGACGCCTATGGCGTGACCGAAGAGATGCCGGACCCTGTCGCCCGGGCCATGCGCAGTTTGCTGGATCATATGCACGCAGTGGATGACCGCATTGAGAACATGTGCAAGGCACTGCGAAAGGTCAACAGCGAATACCAGAATGGTGAGCTGCCCCCGTTGCAGGAAGAGGATTTTGACTGCGTCCGGGAGGATCAGCCTGAGGACAAGTGAATACTTGACTGTTTTGGTGGGTCAATTCATACTCGGCGCTGTGAATTCTGATTCATTCCCTTGTCGGGGTTGAGACTATGAAACTGACCACCAAAGGCCGCTATGCCGTTACGGCGATGCTGGATCTCGCCCTTCACGGGGATCAGGGGCCGGTCAGTCTTGCGGATATTTCAGCCCGGCAGGAAATCTCCCTCTCGTATCTCGAGCAACTGTTTTCCCGTCTGCGCAGGCATAAGCTGGTCGTCAGTATTCGTGGGCCTGGCGGTGGTTATCGCCTGAGTCGTGATGCTGGGGCCGTGTTCATTGCCGAGGTGGTGGATGCGGTCAGCGAGTCCCTGGACACAACACGTTGTGGGAATAAGGGCGATTGCCAGAATGGCGAGAAATGCCTGACCCATCACCTGTGGTCGGACCTGAGCGATCAGATCCACCAGTTTCTCAGCGAGATCAGTCTTGCTGACCTGATGAAAAAACGGGAAATCCAGATGGTGGCGGATCGACAGGATCGCCGTCAGTCTGATGCTGACTCCCAGACGATCAACACCGAGCGCCTGACAGAGCAGTCGCCGGCCTGAACCCAATTAATCTGATACCACTATGAAGAAGCCCGTCTATCTGGATTACGCGGCGACGACGCCCGTTGATCCTGCTGTTGCTGAAGAGATGGTCAAGTACCTGACCCTCGATGGGGTATTCGGAAACCCCGCCTCCCGTTCCCACGTCTATGGCTGGCAAGCCGAAGCGGCAGTCGAGAATGCCCGCAAGCAAGTGGCAGGGCTGATCCATGCCGACCCCCGGGAAATCGTATGGACGTCCGGAGCAACAGAGTCAGACAACCTTGCCATCAAAGGTGCGGTGTCCGGGAAGCATGGGGCCCATGTCATCACGTCGATGATCGAGCATAAAGCGGTGCTGGATACCTGCAAGTGGCTCGAGGGGCAGGGCGTTGAAGTGACCTGGCTGAAGCCGCAACCGGATGGTCGCATTGATCCGGAGCAGGTCGAGGAAGCGATCAGGCCGGAAACCGTGCTCGTCAGCCTGATGATGGTGAACAATGAGCTCGGTTGTGTCACTGATATCGCCACTATCGGTCGCCTGTTGCGAGAGCGCGGGATACTGTTCCACGTAGATGCGGCCCAGGCGGCCGGGAAGATGCCGGTGGATGTGACAGCTATGCCGGTTGACCTGTTGTCGCTGTCCGGCCACAAGGTCTATGGCCCCAAAGGTGTGGGGGCGCTGTATGTCCGCCGTTCACCGGACGTGAAGATTGATGCCCAGATTCACGGTGGTGGGCACGAGCGAGGCATGCGGTCCGGGACATTGCCGACTCACCAGATTGTCGGCATGGGCACCGCGTTTGCCCTGGCCGCGGATCTGCTGGATGACGATATGGCAGCGCTGGAGGCACTGAGGTCCCGTTTTCTGGATGGGCTTTCCGCTCTGGATGGCGTGTCTTTCAATGGCAGCGCTGATGCGCGGGTCCCGGGAATCATGAATCTGTCGTTTGCCGGTGTTGATGCTGAATCCCTGATGCTTGGCTTGCGGGAGCTGGCCGTGTCTTCGGGATCGGCCTGTGCATCGGCGACCATCGAGCCCTCGTTTGTGCTCCGTGGAATAGGGCTTGATGATGAACACGCCCACCGCGCCCTGCGATTCTCGCTCGGGCGGTTCACCACGGAAGAAGACGTCGACTTTGCGACGTCACAAATCATTGAAGTTGTTGGGCGTCTCCGTTCCGTGCGGTAGGCAGTAGCCTCCGGACTGCGTATAATCCCAACCCTGAATTTTTAACCTGAACCCATACTGGAGAAATGACATGGCAAATGAGCGCACGCTCTCGATTATCAAGCCCGACGCAGTAGCAAAGAATGTGATCGGTGAAATCTATACCCGTTTTGAGAAAGCCGGTCTCAACATCGTTGCTGCCAAGATGATGCACCTGACCCAGGAGCAGGCGGAAGGCTTCTACGCTGAGCATAAAGAACGTCCTTTCTTCAACGACCTGGTTGCTTTCATGACCTCTGGTCCTGTTGTGGTTCAGGCTCTGGAAGGCGAAGGCGCCATCCTGAAGAACCGCGACCTGATGGGCGCGACCAACCCGAAAGAAGCCGAAGCCGGTACTATCCGTGCCGACTTTGCGACTTCTATTGACGCTAATGCCGTACACGGTTCCGATTCTGCCGCTTCCGCAGAGCGCGAAATCGCATACTTTTTCAATGACAGCGAAATCTGCCCGCGCGGTTGATTTTGTTGCCGAAGCGGGGGATGTTCTCCCGCTTCGGATTGGTTATCTGATCGAGGTTATGAAATGACAGCGGCCGCTGAAAAAACCAACCTGCTGGGGATGCCGAAAGCCAAGATGGAGGCTTTCTTTGAAACCCTGGGGGAAAAGCGTTTCCGTGCCACCCAGGTGCTGCAGTGGATTCACCAGCGGGGTGCTGATGACTTCGATCAAATGACCAATATGAGCAAGGTCCTGCGGGAAAAGCTCAAGGAAGTCGCCGAAATTCGCGGGCCGGAGGTGGTCTATGACGAGACCTCCAAGGACGGTACCCGCAAATGGGTGATGCGTATGGACAACGGCAACAGCGTTGAAACCGTACTGATTCCCGATGGCGAGCGGGGCACTCTGTGTGTGTCTTCCCAGATCGGTTGCAGTCTTGATTGTACCTTCTGCTCGACCGGCAAGCGCGGCTTCAACCGCAACCTGACGGCTGCCGAGATCATCGGCCAGGTATGGGTGGCCCGAAAGGCCTTCATGCCGTTTGAGCCGGGCCCGGATCGCCCAATTACCAACGTGGTGATGATGGGTATGGGGGAGCCCCTGCTGAACTTCGAAAACGTCGTCGACGCCATGAATCTGATGATGGAAGACCTGGCTTATGGTATATCGAAGCGCCGGGTGACTGTCAGCACTTCCGGTGTGGTGCCTGCCCTCGACCGACTGGGCGAGGTTACAGATGTTTCACTGGCCATTTCGCTCCATGCCCCTAATGATGAGTTGCGTAACCAATTGGTGCCATTGAATAAAAAGTACCCGATCGCGGAATTGCTGGCAGCGACAAAGCGGTACCTGGCCCGGTTGCCGGACAAGCGCAAAGCCACCATCGAGTACACGGTGATCGAAGGAGTGAATGATCAGCCTGAGCACGCCCGTGAACTTGCGAAGATTCTTCGCGGTCTGCCCTGCAAGATTAACCTCATTCCTTTCAATCCGTTCCCGGAAAGTGACTTCCGTCGCCCGAAAATGTCTGCGACCCGGCGGTTTCAGAACATTCTGAATGAAGCAGGTTATATTTCGACCGTGCGCACCACACGGGGAGATGATATTGACGCCGCGTGCGGCCAGCTGGTCGGACGGGTTGAGGATCGGACCAAGCGCAGTCAGCGTTACATAGCGGTTCAGCAGGTTAACCCCTGACTGTATTGAAACGAACAGACAAGGTGAGGAATTGAGAACCGTGGCATTTACTCCAGTGATTCGTGTCCGTGCGGTGTTGGCCGTTGTACTGGTAATGTTCTTCGTCTCAGGTTGTGTCACGGTTTCCGACAGTCGCTTTTCCCGTGAAGAGGACCGCGACAAGGCGGTCCACAACTATGTGCAGCTCGCAACCGCCTACATTGGCCAGGGTAATCTGGACCGCGCAGAGAAACATTTGGATCGCGCCCTGACATTGTCGCCGGATGATCCCGGTGCACTTTCCGCCATGGGACTATTGCTTAACAACGACGGTGAGCCGGAGTTGGCTGAAAAATCCTTCCGTAACGCTCTTTCCAGTGACGGGGACTACACTCGGGGCCGTGTCTATTATGGTGCCTTCCTGTATGGTGAGCAGCGTTTCGAGGAAGCCCGTGATCAGTTCCTGATGGCGTCGAAGGACACCAAATATGAAGACAGGGCCTCGGTTTTCTTTAACCTGGGCATGAGTGAAGAACGTCTGGGCAATAATGACTCTGCGGTTGCTGCCTACCGTCGCTCGGTGGAATTGTCGAGAGGGGATGCGAAATCCCTGTTGGCACTCTCCCGAACACTGGTGAAGGAGGGGGATTATTCATCTGCCTCTCGTTATTACGACCGCCTGATCAGGCTTATGCAAAAGAATCCGAGATACCGGCATTCTCCTGAAAGCCTGTTCACCGGTATCCGGATTGCCCGCTATTTTGATGAGCGGGATCGGGAATCCAGTCTTGCTCTCCAACTGAAGAATAACTTCCCGGAGTCAGTCGAATACCAACAATATAAGGTGCTGATTTCTAATGACTAGTGAAGAAAGCTCTCAACAATCCGCCGGTGAGTCGGCAGGTAGTCTGCTCAGGCAGGGCAGGGAAAAGAAGGGCCTGAGTGTATCGGATATTGCGGATTCTCAACATCTCCGGCCCGCCGTTATACAGGCGATAGAAGATGGTGACTATCAGCAGATTGACAGTGAGCTTTTCCTGAAAGGCTATGTCAGGGCCTATGCAAAACAAGTAGGGCTGGAAGCTGATTCGGTGGTTGCGATCCTGGACAAGGAACTGGAGCCTCTTCGTCTGAGGAGAGCTGAGGCACTGGAAGCGAACCCACTGGTCGATATTGAGCGCCGGCGTCGGCAAAAACGTCGTTTTGCAAAGATTCTGATTGTATTGGTTGCGCTGCTGGTGGCCGCCTATCTGGTGTTCCGATTTGTTGACGACGGCTCAGTAGGCACCGAGGCTACACCGAATGGAGAGCAGGAGTCAGGCGACCTTCAGGAACCGGAAGGCGGGCTCACTGTCGATAATGAAACCGAAATATCGACCGGCGAATTAGACCAGCCCGCGCTGGACGCGGATTCCGGCGAGCCGGATGAAGTACCTGCGACCGACGTGGTCGAGGGAACGTACTCCCTTCCGGAATCGGGCGGGGACGACACCGGAACAGAAACGCCGGTAACGGCTCCCGATGACGCAGTAACTGTTAGTGAGCCGGAAGAAGTCGCGGAACCTGCGGTGACTGATGCCGCTGATTCCGCGTTGGAAGAGAGCTCCCCGGAATCGGAGGCCATTGGCACCGGTCGCCTGCAGGTGACATTTTCCGGTGACTGCTGGATTCGGGTTACCGACGCTGCAGGCATCAGGCTGGTAAGCTCCATCCAGCAGGAAGGGGATCGTATCGATGTTTCCGGAAAGATGCCGTTGAATGTGGTGATTGGTGCTGTAAACGCGGTCGCTGACATCAGTTTCCAGGGCGAACCGGTTGATTTGTCGGATTATCCGGTTGTGAACAACCGTGCCCAGTTCACGCTGGAAATCTGAATCTCCCGAACACACTAATGTTGGTTAGCACGAGATGAAACAGGAATCTCCGATTAAAAGACGTCAATCCCGCCAAATCATGGTGGGCAATGTGCCGGTAGGTGGTGATGCGCCGATTGCTGTTCAGAGCATGACCAATACCAACACTTGCGATGTGGAAGCTACCGTTGGACAGATTCAGGCATTGCAGGAAGCCGGGGCCGATATTGTCCGGGTTTCGGTGCCCAGCATGGAGGCGGCCGAAGCGTTCGGCCAGATTCGCTCCCGCGTATCCCTGCCGCTGGTGGCGGATATCCACTTTGACCACAAGATTGCCCTGAGAGTCGCCGAGCTTGGTGTTGATTGCCTGCGAATCAACCCGGGGAACATTGGTCGTGATGATCGGGTAAGCGCCGTTATAAGCTCCGCACGGGATCGTGGTATTCCGATCCGGATTGGCGTTAATGCCGGCTCTCTGGAAAAGGCGCTGCAACGCAAATACGGTGAGCCGACGGCGGAGGCGCTGGTGGAATCCGCCATGCGTCATATCGATATCCTGGACCGTCACGATTTCCAGGACTTCAAGGTCAGCCTCAAAGCATCGGAAGTGTTTATGACGGTGGCGGCTTATCGTCAGATCGCTTCCCAGATAGAGCAGCCATTGCACCTTGGGATCACCGAAGCCGGCGGTTTCCGTTCTGGCACGGTTAAATCATCCATTGGCCTCGGGATGCTGCTGATGGATGGTATTGGCGACACGATCCGGGTTTCCCTGGCTGCTGATCCGGTGCAGGAAATCAAAGTTGGCTACGATATTCTGAAAAGTCTCCGCCTGCGCAGCCACGGTATCAATTTTATCGCCTGCCCGAGCTGTTCCCGCCAGAACTTCGATGTAATCCAGACCATGAATGACCTGGAAGCCCGCCTGGAGGATGTGAACACCTCCCTGGATGTGGCGATTATAGGCTGTATCGTGAATGGTCCCGGCGAAGCAAAAGTTGCGGATATCGGTTTGACCGGGGGTAGCCCCAAGAACCTGTTTTATATGGACGGCAAGCCGAACCAGAAACTGGATAACTCGACCCTGACAGAAGACCTGGAGCGTCTGATCCGGGAAGAGGTCGCGCGCCGCAAGGAACAGGAAGACGCGATTATCGCCCGTTCCGGTGAGTAATCGGCTACCGTCCCATTCAATGATTCGAGATTAAGGGTTTAACTTGGCTAAGATTCAGGCAATTCGCGGGATGAACGATATCCTGCCGGATCAGACTCCCGTATGGCAGTTTGTGGAAGGCAAGGTTCGTGAGGTTCTTTCCGGGTATGGCTACCAGGAAATCCGTATGCCCATCGTGGAGCAGACGGATCTGTTCAAGCGTTCCATCGGTGAAGTGACCGATATTGTCGAAAAGGAAATGTATACCTTCGAGGACCGCAACGGCGATAGCCTGACGCTTCGCCCCGAGGGTACTGCAGGCTGTGTGCGTGCTGCGGAAGAGCATGGTCTGCTTTTCAACCAGACTCGCCGGCTCTGGTATACCGGCCCGATGTTCCGCCATGAACGGCCCCAGAAGGGGCGTTATCGCCAGTTTCACCAGATCGGAGTGGAATGTTTCGGGATGAGCGGGCCGGATATTGACGCCGAGCTGCTGATTCTGACTGCGCGACTCTGGAAGGAGCTGGGGCTGGAAGCTCACACCCGGCTGGAAATCAATTCCATTGGTACTTCGGCTGCCCGTCGGGAATATCGCGAGGCTCTGGTCAGCTATCTGTCCGGGTATCGCGACCAGCTTGATGGCGACAGCCAGCGTCGCCTCGAGAGCAATCCGCTGCGAATCCTGGACAGCAAGAGTCCCGACACCCAGAAGATTCTGGAAGAAGCTCCGAAGCTGGATGACTATCTGGATGAGGAATCCCTGGAGCACTTCCGTCGTCTGCGGGAGCTGCTGGATGCGGCCGGAATAGCGTACACCGTAAACCCCCGGCTGGTTCGTGGGCTGGATTATTACGGCAAGACGGTCTTTGAGTGGATTACCGATAGCCTGGGCGCGCAAGGCACTGTCTGTGCGGGTGGCCGTTATGATGGACTGGTGGAGCAGCTGGGGGGAAAGCCCACGGTTGCGGTCGGTTTTGCCATGGGTCTGGAGCGGCTGATCCTGCTGCTGGAAACGCTGGAATTGATCCCCGACTACGTCAACGCCAATGCCGATGTCTACGTTACGGCGATGGGCGATCAGGCCGTTCCAGTGGCGTTGGGGCTGTCAGAATCCCTGAGGCAGGCTTTGCCTGGCAAGGTTATTGTCACTCACTGTGGTGGCGGTAGCTTCAAGAGCCAGATGAAGAAAGCCGATCGCAGCGGAGCCCGTTATGCGGTCATTCTTGGCGAAAACGAAATTAACAGCGGCACCGTTGGTCTGAAACCCCTTCGTTCCGATGAAGGGCAGCAGGAGCTGGGGCAGACCGAGCTTGCCAATACACTGGATAAATTGCTGGGCGCCTGATCGGCGCACCCGGGCAAACTTACAAAAAGCTGACTACAGGAGTCATCATGGCCGAAATGCGTACCGAGGAAGAACAGATTCAGGCGATCAAGGACTGGTGGAAGAAGAACGGCAGTTCCCTACTGATCGGTATCGGTGCTGCGCTGGCGATCGTGTTTGGCTGGCAGGCCTGGCAGAACCATCAGATGCAGCAACGCACTGAAGCCGCCAATCAGTTTGCCAACTTGCTGAACGCATACAGTGACCAGTCCGATGAGAATCGTGGTGAAACGGTAGCGTTCGTTGCCAACAAACTTCAGGAAGAGTACCCGGACAGCGCTTATGCCGCCTACGGAATGCTTATTCTTGCCCGTCAGCAGCTGCATGATGAGGGTGATACCGAGTCCGCCATTGCGTCCCTGGAGTGGGCCAGCGAAAACGTGGAGGACGGCAGTGGTCTGTCTTATATCATTCGCAGTCGTCTGGCCCGGGCACAGTTTGCTGCGGAGCAGTATGACAAAGCGCTGAGCACCCTTGAGAGTGCCGGTACCAATGAGTCTTTCGCCGCCATCTATTCCGAGCTCAGAGGTGACATCCTGCTGGCCAAGGGCGACCGTGACGGTGCTCGCGAAGCCTATCTGGCTGCCAGGGAACAAAGCCAGCAGGGTCGCAGCGGTGTTCTGGAACTGAAGCTGTCTGACCTTGGTGTGCAGGGGGGTGCCTGATGCCCGGCTTGCCTAGTGGGTCATCGCTTGTGCGCCTTGCTACTCTTGCTGCGTTGGTGTTTGTTTTTGCCGGGTGCAGCACCAAAGAGCCGTTTGAAGAACCGGCGCCGGTGCCTGACATAGAGGACACAGTTGAGCTCGAGCCGGTCTGGACCATGCACGTTGGCGACGGACATGTGGATCAGTTTCTTTATCTGGCGCCGCTGAATACGGGCGACTTGCTCTACGCTGCTTCGGCAGACGGTGAGGTATATGCTGTTGAGTCAGGCAATGGAAAGGTTGTCTGGTACAGGGAAGTGGATGCCCAGGTATTCGCCGGCGTTGGTGGTGACCGGGAACAGCTCTATCTGGTGACTCGTGATGCCCGTCTTATGGCCCTGTCCCGAGAAGACGGGGAGGTGCTGTGGGACACGCCGCTTCCAAATGAGGTTCTGGCCACACCGCAGTCCAATGGAACAATCGTTGTCGTTCAGACTACGGACGGCAAGGTGTTGTCATTCGACACGAAGAACGGCGAAAAGGCCTGGCAATACGACAGCGTGGTACCCGTTTTGTCCATGCGGGCGGCAGCTCCGCCATTGGTTGGTAGTGAATTGGTACTGGCCGGTTTTGCCAATGGCAAATTGCTTGGATTGGCTGCGGATAGTGGCCAGCCGGTCTGGCAATATGAGGTGGGCCAGCCGAAAGGGCGCACGGAGCTTGAACGTCTGGTGGATGTGACCAGTCAGCCCCTGATTCTGGAGAACGCGGCACTGGTTGTTGGCTATCAGGGCAAGTTGGCCCTGGTGAATTTGCGCAACGGTGACGAAATCTGGAGCCGCGAGGCATCGAGTCTGCACTCCCCGATGGTCGGCGCCGGTAGCATCTATGTGTCCTCTGCGAATGGAGATATCAGGGCCTTTCGGGGATCTGACCGTCGTGAACTGTGGACCCAGGATCGGTTGTCCTGGCGCCAGACTACCCAGCCGGTTGTCTACGATGACTACCTGCTCGTGGGTGACTTCGAGGGGTACATTCACATAATGTCCCTGGAGGACGGTTCACTGCAGGGACAGCTGGAATTTGACGATGACGGCCTGCGCGTGCCGGCCCAGCGGCTGCGTAACGGTAATCTGCTGGTCTATGGAAATAGCGGTAAGATGACCGTTTTTGAACTCAAGGAACGCGATTGAGCGCGTCCTTCTCCGGGCCCACGAGGGCCCGGTCAATCTTTTGTAGCGAAACTATATGATCCCTGTAATTGCCCTTGTCGGTCGTCCAAACGTTGGTAAATCGACACTTTTCAATCAGATGACGCGGTCCCGGGATGCGCTGGTTGCGGATTTCCCCGGGCTGACCCGTGACCGTAAGTACGGTGAGGGCACCTATGAGGGCCAGCGGTTTATCGTAATCGATACCGGCGGCCTGACCGGGGATGAGGAGGGGCTGGATGCGGAAATGGCGCGCCAGTCCCTTCAGGCAGTTGAGGAAGCGGACATTGTTTTGTTCCTGGTGGACGGCCGAGCCGGCCTGACCAGCGGTGATGAGCTGATTGCCAATAATCTCCGCAAGACCGGCAAGCAGGCGCACCTGGTCGTCAATAAAACCGATGGCCAGGACCCGGACATTGCAGCGGCCGACTTTTACAGCCTGGGATTTGAATCAACGTTTCAGATTGCCGCGTCCCACAACCGTGGCATACGGTCTCTGCTTGAAAGCCTGCTTCCTTCGGAAGAAGATCGGGAAGAGCAGGATCGCGCCGAACGTTATCCGGGTATCCGCATTGGGGTGGTAGGACGTCCGAATGTGGGCAAGTCGACCCTGGTCAACCGCATGCTGGGTGAGGACCGGGTTGTGGTTTACGACATGCCGGGCACCACGCGTGACAGTGTTTATATCCCCTATGAGCGCCAGGGCAGTCAGTACACGCTGATTGATACCGCCGGGGTTCGCCGCCGCAAGAACGTCCGGGAAGTGGTCGAGAAGTTTTCCATTATCAAGACCCTGAAGGCCATTGAGGATGCCCATGTGGTGCTCCTCGTCATCGATGCCCGGGAAGGACTGGTGGACCAGGACCTGCATCTGATCGGGTTTGTGCTGGATGCCGGCCGGTCACTGGTGATTGCAGTGAACAAATGGGATGGTATGGATCCTGAGGAGCGCGCGCGCGTGAAGGAACAGGTTCGGCGTCGGCTCGACTTCCTGGACTATGCGGACAAGCATTATATCTCAGCGCTGCACGGTTCAGGCGTCGGCGTGATGTATGAATCTGTGCAGGCCTGTTACGAATCGGCGATGGCGAAGTGGCCAACCAACCGGCTCACCGCCATCCTTCAGGACGCCATCGCGCAACACCAGCCGCCGATGGTTCAGGGTCGGCGTATCAAGCTGCGTTACGCGCACCAGGGCGGCTCGAATCCACCGGTTATCGTGGTTCATGGTAACCAGACGGATGCACTTCCCGGCTCCTACAAACGCTACCTGGAAAACACCTTCCGCAAGGTGCTAAATGTTACTGGGTCACCGATCCGCTTTGAGTTCCGCTCCAGTGAGAACCCCTTCGCAGGCAAGGTTGATCGCCTGACGCCGCGCCAGAAGGTGAAGAAAGACAACGACCTGAAAGCTGGCCGTCGTCCGAAGAAACAGCGGATGAAGAGCAAGAAACGGTAAAAGACGACGGGGCTGTCAAGCCAGCCCCGCGTTCTCAACCTGCTTTGCCTGAACCGCCGTAATGGCGATGGTAAAGACGATATCCTCCACCAACGCCCCCCGTGACAGGTCATTGACCGGCTTTCTCAGACCCTGAAGCATCGGGCCGATACTCACCACATTTGCACTGCGCTGCACCGCTTTATAAGTGGTATTGCCGGTGTTCAGATCCGGGAAGATAAACACCGTTGCGCGACCGGCTACCTTGCTGTTCGGTGCCTTGCTCTTTGCAACGCTCTCGATGGCCGCCGCATCGTATTGCAACGGACCGTCGATCAGCAGATCCGGACGGCGTTCCCGGGCAATGCGGGTCGCTTCCCTCACTTTCTCCACGTCCTGACCGCTGCCGGATTCTCCGGTACTGTAGCTGATCATCGCCACCACAGGCTCAATACCAAACGCTTCTGCTGACTGGGCACTCTGAATGGCAATGTCTGCCAGCTCCTCGGCGTTCGGGTCGGGGTTGATCGCACAGTCGCCGTAGACCACGACCTGCTGGGGCAACAGCATAAAGAAGACGGACGATACCACTTTGGCTTCGTCGTGAGTCTTGATCAGCTGGAGGGCAGGGCGCACGGTGTTCGCGGTGGTGTGGATGGCGCCTGACACCAACCCATCGGCTTCGTCCATGGCCACCATCATGGTGCCGAGCACGACATTGTCCTCGAGCATGGCTTCAGCCATGTCGGGGGCCAGGCCCTTGTGCTTGCGGAGGTCCACCATCGGTTGAATGTACTGGTCGCGAACCTTGGCGGGATCAATGATCTCGATGTCGTCGGGCAGGGTCAGCCCCCGGGATTGCGCGACGTTCTCTATCTCACCGGGGGCGCCGATCAGGACGCAGTGTGCCAGCCCCCGCTGGTGGCAGATGATCGCCGCCTCGACGGTTCTGGGTTCGTTGCCTTCCGGCAGCACGATGCGCTTCGCCGCGGCTCTCGAGCGCTGGGACAGCAGGTAACGGAAGGCAGGGGGCGAAAGTCGGCTCTGGCGTTGAACCTTCAGGTGTTCCTGGAGCCAGTCGGTATCCACCCGGATAGCGACTGCTTCCATCGCTTTCTCGATGCGATCGGGGTCGTCAATCGGAATGGCCGCTGACAGGTTAGCAAGGCGGTGGGCCGTCTCGTAGGTATTGGTTTCCGTACGGAGCACCGGCAGTCCGGTATCCAGGGCTCGTCGGCACAGGTCGACCACCCGGTCATCGGGCATCAGGCCGCCGGTAAGCATCAGTCCCGCCAGCGGAACCCCGTTAAGTGCCGCCACTGCCGTGGTCACAATGACATCTTCCCGGTCACCGGGCGTCACCATCAGCGTACCCGGTTTCAGGGTATCGATCATGTTCCTGATGGTGCGTGCACATACTGAGACATTCTGGACCCTGCGGGATTGCATCTGGCCCTCGTGCAGCACCGATACCTGCATTTCCCTGGCAATGTCCGACACCCGAACGGCCAGCAGTTCCGGCTGCCAGGGAATGCATGCCAGTAACCGGAATCGCCCTTCGGCGAACACCTTGCAGTCATTCTGGAAATCGATCGGGGTGATGGCTGGCTGTGAATTGACCCGGGGTGTGAAGTCGGATTTTTCAGGTTCCCCCACTTTGTTCAGGATGATGCCGATCACATCGGGATCCGAAGGGTTTGCAAACAGGCGTGACGAGAAATCCAGTTCTTCGTCCAGCTCTTCCGCCGTCGAATTCTTTGGTGTACTCACCAGCACAACTTCCGAACCCAGGTTGCGCGCGAGCTCCACGTTCAGTCGGGCGATGTAGGCTTCGCTCCTGTCCGGTACCAGGCCTTCAATTATGACAACATCAACGGTCGTGGCGACCTTCTGATATTCCCCAACGACGGTCTCCATCAACAGATCAGCCTTGCCCTTGTTCAGTAGCTGTTGCGCTTCCCTGAGGCTCATGGGCGCCGGTGGCTCGAGGTGGCTGCGCGCCCGCACAAAGGCCACCGAGGGATCCTTGCCATCGTTATGGTGGGACTCTCCCTCATGGACCGACTGGCTGAACGGCTTGTAGAAGCCGACGCTGACGCCTACCCGCTCCAAAGCCCTGAGCAGGCCAAGGCAAACGGATGTCAGGCCTGAATCCATAGAGGTCGGCGCTATAAACAGGTTCTTTGCCATACAGATTTCCTTGCAGGTGTTGCGTATTCAACGTTGGCGAATGGCGCCGCTGGTTTGCAGGGCTTCGCTGGCGATGACCCGTTCTTCGTTGGTCGGAATGACCATCACCTTGAAACGGCTGTCCTCCCGGTCGATACGGCCATTCGTTTGCTTACCGTGCTGCTGATTGAGGGAAGGCTCAATGGCGAAACCGGCCAGTTTGAGATGGCTGAGGGTTCTGATCCTGACCATGGCGCTGTTTTCCCCGATCCCACCGGTGAATACCAGGGCGTCCAGCTCACTGAGTGAGGCCATCATCGCACTGATGTACCGTGCCAGGCGAAAGCAGAACACCTCAATGGCCACAAGGGAGGGTTCATGGCCCTGTTCGGCCAGTTCGCTGAGCGTTCTCATGTCATTGGTCTTTTCCGAGAGCCCCAATAAGCCGCTTTCGTTATTGAGAATCCGGTGGAGGTCCTCGGCGCTGATCTCCTTGGTTTTCAGGAAATCGAACAGCCCGGGGTCGATGTCACCACTACGGGTGCCCATTACCAGACCTTCGAGTGGAGTGAGCCCCATACTGGTATCCACACTGCGGCCATCGCGGATGGCAGTGATGCTGCAACCGTTGCCCAGGTGCGCCGAGATGATGGACGTTTCACCCGGTACCTTACCCAGTAGGCGGGCTGCTTCCGTGGCCATGAAGTTGTGACTGGTGCCGTGGAAACCGTACCGGCGAACACCCCAGTCGCGGTAGAACCGGTATGGTACCGCATATAGATAGGCGTGCCGCGGCAGTGTCTGGTGGAAGGCGGTATCGAACACCGCCACCTGAGGGGCCTCAGGGAACAGTTCGGTGGTGGCTTCTATGCCTGTGAGGTTAACCGGGTTGTGAAGCGGGGCCAGGCCTGCGCATTCCTCAATGGCCCGCCGGACGTCATCGTTTATCAGCGCGGCCTCGCGGAAGGTCTCTCCGCCGTGCACCACGCGATGACCAATGGCCACAGGAGGTGAGGTCAGCAGATTGAGATCCCGGAATGTCGATACGATGGCCTGAAAGGCTTCCCGATGTCCGCCTTCGCCTGCTAGTGGAATGTCCCCGGAATAGCCCGGAACGCTGGCGAAAGCATCCTGTTTGCCAAGTCTTTCGGCCAGTGCCGACGTCAGTTGATTGAGGTTAAGATCAAACAGGGCAACTTTCAGGGAAGAGCTGCCACAGTTTACAACAAGTATGGTGTCTGACATGGGTGGGTCCGTTCTGGTACGTGTCAGGCTTTAGCGCGATGATTGGTGCTTAGCCACTTTTCGAATTCTTCTTCCGGCATCGGACGGCTATAGAAATAACCCTGGGAGTAGTCACAACCTTCACGCTGCAGGAAGTGGGTCTGTTCTTCTTCTTCCACCCCCTCGGCGATGACCCTCAACCCGAGGCTGTGGGCCATGTTAATGATGGCCCTGACCAGGGATGCGTCGTCCTGCTCCTTGAGGACATCCTGGACAAAGGATTTGTCAATTTTCAGGGTATCGAAGGGGTAGCTCTTGAGATAGCTCAGGGCGGAGTATCCTGTGCCGAAATCGTCCACCGAAAGTCGGATTCCGGCATGGTCCAGGTGCTTCAGGATCTCTGCGGTTTCAATGGTGTTATCGAGTATCAGTCGCTCTGTGATTTCCAGCTCAAGGCATTCGGCCTCGAGGCCGCTGGCTTCGAGTGCGTTCAGGACAGTGTTGCTGAAGCTTGGGTCACGGAACTGGCGAGGGGATACATTAACCGAGACACCGACTTTGGTGCCAGTGATTTCACGCCATCTCATGGCCTTGTGACAAGCCTCATGGAGCACCCATTCACCAATAGGAATGATCAGCCCGGTTTCTTCGGCCAGCGGGATGAAGCGATCCGGCATAACCATGCCCATGCTGGCATTGTTCCATCGAATCAGTGCCTCCGCGGAGGAAAGGGCGCCAGTGTCTGTCTGGACGATAGGCTGGAAGTAGAGTTCGAATTCGTTCTGCTCCAGTGCGCGGCGCATTCGGGATTCCATCTGCAGCCGGTCGTGAGACACTTCTGTCATCTCGGGGACAAAATGGGAGTAGGAGCTCTTGCCCCGGTGCTTGGCCTGGTACATGGCAGCGTCAGCGTGTTGCAGCAGGGTGCCACTGTTATCCGAGTCGGTCGGGAAAATCGCGATGCCAATACTGGTCGTAACAAAGACTTCCTGATTGCTGAGCAGGTAGGCTGGTTCGAAGGTCTTCAGTATCCGCTCTGCCACCTGGGATGTGGCGTCGGCGCCCGTCAGCCCTGGCAGGATCACCAGAAATTCATCGCCGCCAAGTCGGGCAACCGTGCTGGTGCCACGGAGGCAGCTGGAAATACGGCGGGCCGCCTCGATCAACAGGTTGTCGCCGGCATCGTGCCCCATGGTGTCATTGATATGCTTGAAGTTATCGAGGTCCAGAAACATGACGCCAACCAGTGAATTTTCCCGTCTGGCCTGGGCAAGCGCCAGCTTCAGGCGATCAAGGGCAAGCATCCGGTTTGGCAGACCGGTGAGGATGTCATAGTTGGCCTGGCGTAGCAGTTGCTGCTCGTACCGTTTACGGATGCTGATGTCTTCACCAAGAATGAGATAGCCTGTTGCTTCACCCTTGGAGTTCTTGATGGGCGTTACTATCAGCTGTTCCCAGAAACGCTCGCCATTGCGCCGCACGCTGTTGACTTCCCCTTGCCAGACGCCAACCCGCTGGACCTGAAGACGAATGGATTGCCACATGTGCCGTGTTTCCCTGTGGTCCGTCGTGTTATCGGAGATGGCGCCGGGGTGTTTGCCGATGATGTCTTTGGCGTCATGGCCGGTCAGCTGGGTGAATTTCTGGTTGGCAAATTCAATGCGCCATTGGCGGTCACAGATCAGCACTGACGAGGGGCTCTGCTCAAGGGCCTTGGAGAACTTCCGGATTTGCGCGGCATCCCGTTCCTGGCGGGCGACATCCTCATTCAATCGGTCACGCATCTGGTTAATGGCATCGGTGACCTGAGCCAGCTCGTCCCTGCGGTTCAACGGGGTGTCCGGCCGATCAAGCTTGAGTGGTTCGGCAAGATTGGTCAGTGAAAAATGGCGGGCATAGTTCGCCATGGTGGAAAGGTGGCGGGCCACGAAATACTGGAAAATCCAGATAATAAGAATGGAAACCAGAAATGTTTTGAAGAACTGGGTGATGAGGATAACCCCGACCTTTCGTTTCATTTCGCCGTACACGCGGTCAAGGTCCGCGGTCACGGTCAGTTCTCCGAGCTTGAACATTTCATCCCCCTGGTGGATGAGCTCAAAGCTGTGGGAGGTGGTTCGTGCGTCCGGCGGCACTTTGCCCATGACCAGTTCTGAATCGGGCTCAATGCGGAGTCTCAGGTGGACAATGTCCGGAAGGCTGAGAATACCTTCCATTTGGGTCTGGAGCAGTTTCTGGTCCAATGCCCACAGGCTGCGGGCAAGGCTGGAGGCGTAACCGGTTTCTACCACATTCATGCGGTTGTCGATTCGCAGAAGATCTTTGCTGTAGTCAGAATAGAGTTGTATGGCAGAGGCAATCAGTGTGAACGCAGAGCTGAAGAGAAGTATCCAGGCGAGTAGCCGGAACGACAGGGGAGAGCCCGTTCGAAAACGTTGGAGACGTGTCGACAGTTTCTGCATGTCGTTACTTCAGCCACCCTGACGAGGTATTCGTGGGACGAACGGTTCCTTATCCTGAGGACTATAGCAGCAGTTCGTCTCAAGTGCCTTGTTGATAAAGGAAAACCCTGGAGAAATGTGGTGTGGTTCCGGCTTTTAAAAAGAATGCGTGGTGTCCGTTGGTTTGATTCAGGTCAATAAGGCATCCGCGTGTAACGCGTAATCTGAGGCTAATCAGGTGAAATGATTAAGGGAGATCGGATTATGTATATGGACGCGGTTGTGATTGCCGGGATTTTGACAGTATTGCTGATTTTGGCTTTTTTTGTGGGTGTAGGGATCTTCGTGATGAAGGATGCCAAGCGCCACAGCGGAAAGGGTTTAAAAGGGGGTACTCACCAGTCCGGAAAGACTGTTTAGAGTCGGTAAAAATTGGCGTCCCCTAGGGGGTTCGAACCCCTGTTGCCGCCGTGAAAGGGCGGAGTCCTAGGCCACTAGACGAAGGGGACGCAACGTTCTTACTGACTTGCCTCGTCGAGGTGGCGCGTATATTAAGTAAGGCTTTATTCGCTGTCAAACAGTTTTTCCAAAAAAGTTACATTTTGGCTCCATGCGGGCAATGAATTCATCGGACGCAGTCCTTCAATGCTTCCGTTAAGTCGGGATAGGTAAACTGGAAGTCCTGTTGCATCAGCCGTTGTGGAATGGCCTGTTGTCCGGTTAACAGGAGACGGGACATTTCACCCAGGGCCAGTTTCAGCACCGGTGCGGGCGCCGGGAAAATGGCTGGCCTTTTGAGGACCCTGGCCAGGCAGCGGGTGAAGTCCCGGTTGGTCACTGGATTGGGGCTGACCACATTATAAGGGCCGGTTGCATTCTCAGATTCCAGCATGAAAATCAGTGCCGCAACGACATCGTCCCGGTGAACCCATGGCATGTACTGATCTCCGCTCCCCAGGCGCCCACCGAGGCCGAGGCGGAACGGTAACAGCATGCGTTGGAGGAAGCCGCCCCCAGGACCTGCGACCACGCCGGTTCGGGACAGACAGACCCGGACGCCTTCTGCCTCAAGTTTTACCGCTTCAGCTTCCCAGTCTCTACAGAGACGATGGGTAAACTCGTCGTTTGGAGGGGTGTCTTCGGTAACACGGATGCCTTCCTGGTTGCCGTAGAACCCCACCGCCGATCCTGAAACCAGTACCCCGGGTTTGACGCCCCAGCTTTTGACCACGGACACCAGTTGGCGGGTCAGGCCAATGCGGCTATCCCTCAGCGCCTGTTTGCGCTGGTGGCTCCAGCGTTTGTCCGCGATGCCTTCGCCGGCCAGATTGATGATGCCGTCAAAGCCAGGGTGCCCTTTCAGCAGATCCAGGTTTGAAATCGCCTCCACCCGGCCGCAGGCGGCCCGAACGTCTGTCTCACCCTGGCGGCTGAGCACCGTCAGGCTGTAGCCCTTGGCGATCAGTTTCGGGCACAGCACCTGACCGATGAATCCGGTGCCTCCCGTGACTAGAATACGATGGCTCATTGGATAACTCCCTTATCGCGGTCCCTGAGTGCCGGACCTGTTTATTTCGCCAATCCCTGAGTAACCACATCGCGAATGGCTTCACCAAGTTGGGGATTTTCTCCGATTGGTGGTGCGAGATGGATGGAAATGCCGTGGTTTTCCTCCAGCGACCGGATCATGGCCGGTACATCCTTGCGGAGGTGGCGCCCGGCGGCCAGAAAAAGGGGGACGACGGTAAAGTTACGGACGCCTTCATTCACGCCCTGCTCGACCACCTGTTCCATGGAGGGCGTGGCCAGTTCCATGTAGGCAATACGGGAGCCTGGGACCGAACTGACGGTTGGTGCGGCCAATTGTTCGAAGGTGTCGCACCAGCGCTTGTCGCTGCTGCCGTGTGCAAGAAGAATAATCCGGTGTTCGTCGGGCATGATCTCTCCTGTAAACAGTACTGGCCCCAATGTCATAAAGTGTAGCAGGATAGGGCTCCTGACTGGCGTGGGGGTGTAGCTTTATATGTTCGATTGGAATGACATTCTGGATTTCTGGTTCGGTGAACTTGACGAGGAGGGATTACCTGACCGCTTTCATCGTGATCGGTGGTTCCGCTCTGACCGCAGGTTTGATCAGGAAATCCGTTACCGATTCCTGTCCCTTGTATTGTTTGCCTCCGAGAGTGGCCTTGCGCACTGGAGGAAGCAGGCGGGGGGCGCACTGGCGGAGATCATTTTGCTGGATCAGTTTTCCCGGAATATCTACCGTGGCAGTGCGCTTGCTTACGAGCATGACAAAACCGCAAGAATACTGACCAGGCAGGCCATGAATAAAGGCCAGGATATGATGTTGCCGCCGGTGCAGAGAGCCTTTCTGTATATGCCGCTGCAGCACTCGGAACGCCCTGAGGATCAGGACCTGTCCGTTGAATGCTACGAACAACTGGCTGCGTCCGTCGACGGCATCCTGGGCGAGTTCATGGAGAGCTTTGTGCAGGCAGCACACGATCACCGGGAGATTATTGGCGAGTTTGGCCGCTTTCCCCATCGCAACTCAGCGCTCAAACGTCCTTCCACCCCCGCGGAAGAGGAATATCTGCAGAAGGGGCGTCGTTTCGGTCAATAATGTTTTTTTGGCCGAGCCCCCAAGCACAATTTGTCCGCTAAAAATGTCGACTCCGTCAACGTTTGTGACCCCGATTTCCGTCACCATTTACAAAATGTAACAAAACATCGGGGTAATCCCGCCATGCGACCGGCTCGCGCCGGGCGTCAGGATGACGAAAAAAGGTGGCAACCATGGGGCACGCACCGGTACTGAGTCTATGGAAATCGGGCGAACTTCCCGAGGATCGATCCTTGCGGGAATCGATACACTACAGCGGGCGTAAGGCCGCGCGGGCGAAAAGCGAGTTCCGGCGCCTGCAGATTCTTGAGGCTACCCTGCGCATCGCAGCCCGGGACGGTTTGCGGGGAATCAAACATCGGGCCGTTGCCCGTGAAGCCAGGGTGCCGCTGGCGTCGACGACCTACTATTTCCGCGACATCAACGAGCTGATCAGTGATTCTTTCATGCTGTTTGCGGAAAAGGCCCGGGAGGACCTCAGTCGTTTCTATGACACCATAAATCTGGTACTCGACAACATTCCGGAAGATACGCTTCATCGCGGTGGTCAAGGGCGCCTTGAATTGGCAGGTCGCCTGACGTCGATCACCACGGCGTACCTGACGCAACAGTTCTCCGAACGACGGGAGCAGGTACTGGCAGAACAGGTATTCCTGATGGAATCGCTGCGGGACGAAAGGTTGGCGGACCTGGCGCGGACCTATCGCAGTGCCTGGACAGCCGGCCTGGAGCAGATTCTTCACAGACTCGACTCGCCGGCGCCCGCCAGGGATGCTTCGTTGCTGGTCAACGTGGTGCTTGGCCTTGGATACGATACCTTGTTGAACCGGAGAGTGGCGGACGCAAAAGCCCTGGAGCAGTCGGTTCACAGGATCATTTGCATGATCCTGGGAGTATAGAGGCCGGACGTCGCTGTATGTGGTGATTTGTATAAAAAACGTACGATTTGACGGACCTCCCGATTTTCCCTGTTAGAATACCCGACACTTGAGCTCAGGCGCGGGCCATTTGCCTGCTTTGCTATTTATTGAGCTGATCTGACAGGGTTTATAGAATGTTGAAAAATCGAACTGCTGGTCGTTTGGGTTTCGGTCTTGTGCTGGCAACAGCGCTTTTTCTTCCCTCGCAGGGTACGGCGTCATCCTTCGACAGCGCACTTCTGACCAGACTTTCCAGTGCAGCCCCCAAGCTGAATGTGGAAGTTCTGCAACAGGCATTGAAAGCCTCTTCATGTGCAGTATTGAACGGTGTTGAAATGCCGGAGCGGCTGGCAGTGATTGATTTCTCGCTGCCGTCCAGTGAGGAACGTCTGTGGATTTTCGATCTGGCCAGCGGCCAACTTGTTCTCAGGGATCTGGTTGCCCATGGCAAGAACTCCGGAAACCTGGAGTCCACCGCGTTCTCCAATATTGAGGGAAGCCACCAGTCCAGTATTGGTCTGTTCAAGGCCAGTGAATCCTACCGCGGCAAGCATGGATATTCCCTGCGGCTTGACGGGTTGGAGCCGGGTATCAATGACCTGGCACGACAGCGTGCCATAGTGATTCATGGCGCCGATTACGTTAATGACAACTGGGTTCGTGACTATGGTCGGATCGGACGCAGTCATGGTTGCCCAGCAGTCGACCAGCAAGTGATCCGGCAGGTGGTGGATAACCTGAAAGGCGGCCAGCTGGTATTCAAGTATTATCCGGATCAGAAATGGCTTCAGTCATCCGGGTATCTGAACTGCGAGACTGGCCGGGTTGCGAGCGCCACAAAGAGCGGATTGGATAATAGCTGATCACCCGGAATGATCGGGGTTAAAAAGTTGGCAAAAAGTGGTTGACGCCTGCGAACGAATCCGTAGAATACGCCTCCGTTGTCGGCATCAAGCCTGCAACCACAAGCGGGAATAGCTCAGTTGGTAGAGCACAACCTTGCCAAGGTTGGGGTCGCGAGTTCGAATCTCGTTTCCCGCTCCAGATTCCGGAAACCCGGCCCTTTAAACGGCCGGGTTTCTTCGTTTTCAGGCACTGCATTCCGTCGTTTCCCGGTTTAACTCGGTTATACTCATCCCCCGATCTTCAAGTATCTGCGGCTGCGGGAGGTATTGTGCGAGTCCATTCCCTGTATATCTATCCGGTGAAGTCTCTTGCTGGTATTCCGGTCAGTTCCTTCAATATGGATGATTTCGGACCCAGCCACGATCGGCGCTGGATGATTGTCGATGCTGAGCGGCGATTTGTGACCCAGCGCGACTATCCCATGCTGGCCAGGGTTCATACGGCGCTTGACGGGGATTGTGTTAGGGTGAGCATCCCGGGTGAGGGGGACTACCTGTTGCAGCCGGGCGATGAAGAGGCCCGAGTGCTGGTGTGGCGTGACTGGGTCAAGGCTGTTTACGGCAAGGCAGAGGCCTCCGAAGCCCTGAGCCGGTTCTGCGGAGTTGATTTCCGTTTTGTCTACATGCCGGACACGTCCTTTCGGAGAGTGGACGCCGGTCGGGTGACCGAGGAGCGCAGAGTGAGCTTTGCGGATGGATTTCCGTTCCTGGTTACCAATCTTGCCTCCCTGGAGGAATTGAATGGCCGGCTCGAGACGCCGGTGGAGATGCGTCGCTTCCGCCCCAATATCGTGATTGAAGGGGCTGCGGCCTGGGCCGAAGACGATTGGCAGCAACTGTTGATCGGTGAGCAGATGTTCAATCTGGTTAAGCCCTGTTCCCGGTGTGTTATGACCACGGTTGATCCGGATACCGGTGTGAAAGGGTCGGATCTTCAGCCGTTGCGAACCCTTGGAAAGTATCGCCGCACCATTGATGGGGTCATTTTTGGCATGAACGCCATTCACGAGGCGCATGGCACTGTTCGTGCCGGCGATCCGGTCATCAACAGAAATGCTGATCAGTAACCTGCTTAATAAGGAGTAAAAACACGGTGCCATTGTTATCGCTGGATGCCATTTCCCTGGCTTTTGGGATGCAGCCGCTGCTGGATAAGGCCTCGCTGAATATCGAGGCGGGAGAGCGGGTGTGTCTGCTGGGTCGTAACGGAGAGGGTAAATCCACGCTGCTCAGGATTGTCAGTGGGGAAGTGACACCGGAGGGAGGCATCGTGCGTCTCGATGAAGGAGCGAAGCTGGCAGTATTACCACAGACACTGCCTGCGGAAGACCATCGCACGGCTTATGAGGTCGTTGCCAGCGCGTTCCCGGAAACCGGTGAATTGTTGGCGCGTTTTCACACCCTGTCGCAGCAGGCGGACGAGGCAAGCCTGGATCAGATGATGAAGGTTCAGGAGCGTCTGGAGGCACTGGATGGGTGGCGGCTGGATCAGAAGGTGAATGCCATTCTTGAGCAGTACAGCATTGATCCGGAGCAGACCCTGAATACGCTTTCCGGGGGCTGGCAGCGCCGGGTGTTGCTGGCGAAAGCGCTGGTAGCGGAACCGGAAATCCTGTTGCTGGATGAGCCCACCAACCATCTCGATGTACCCGCGATTGCCTGGCTCGAAGAAGCGCTTGGACAGTTCCGTGGAGCCATTCTGTTTGTCAGCCACGACCGGGCCTTTATCCGCAAGATGGCGACCCGGATTGTGGAGCTGGATCGGGGGAAACTGGTCAGTTTCTCGGCGACTTATGACAAGTACCTGGAGCTGAAAGAGAAAGCCCTCGAGGAAGAGGAGCGCCAGAACGCACTGTTCGACAAGCGTTTGAAGCAGGAGGAGGCCTGGATCAGGCAGGGAATCAAGGCGCGGAGAACCCGCAACATGGGGCGGGTCAGGGCGCTGAAGGCGATGCGTGAGGAGCATCGCCAACGTCGGGTCCGGGGTGGCACTGCCAGCTTTGTTGTGGAGGATGCGGACCGGTCAGGCAAGCTGGTGGTCGAAGCGAAAGAGGCCGGGTTCCACTACCCGGATGGCAGTCCGGTGATCGAAGATATGAACCTGACGATACTTCGCGGCGACAAGATCGGACTGGTGGGCGAGAACGGTACTGGCAAGACCACGCTGGTGAGGCTTCTGCTCGGCAATCTGAAACCCACAGAAGGTTCGATTCGCCTGGGTACGAATCTTGAGGTGGCGTACTTTGATCAGCTTAGGGGCGAGCTGGATCTGGAGCGCAATGCCCTGGATAACCTCTCTGAGGGGCGGGAGTTCATTGAGATCAACGGGCAGAGCAAGCATGTCCTTGGTTATCTCCAGGAGTTCCTGTTCAGCCCTCAGCGCGCCCGATCGCCCGTCAGCGTTTTCTCCGGGGGGGAGAGGGCGCGTTTGTTGCTCGCCAAGCTGTTTAGCAAACCGGCCAATATACTAGTGCTTGATGAGCCAACCAACGATCTGGACGTTGAAACCCTGGAATTGCTTGAAGCCCAGCTGGTGGAGTTCAAGGGCACCGTTATTGTCATCAGTCACGATCGGGAATTCCTGGATAACGTGGTAACGGACACCATCTTCCTGGATGGTTCCGGAGCCGTCAGGGAATATGTCGGTGGCTATAGTGACTGGCGTCGGCAGGGTGGTTTTTTCCCGGCGGAGCGCAAAGCTACTCGTTCAGAGAAACCGGCAAAACCGTCAAAACCGTCAAAACCGGTAGAGTCGAGCCAGCCAAATGTCGCGGCTGTGGCGGAATCCACAAAATCGAAACCCACAAAGCTAAGTTATAAGCTTAAACTGGAGCTTGAGGAATTACCGGCCAAGATTGAATCGCTGGAAGCGGAGGTTGCTGCGCTTCAGGATCGAATCTCGGATCCGGAATTCTATTCAGGCCCGCCGGAGGAAGTCTCGGCTACGCTGGCTGAGTTTTCGACCAGGGAAGCCCAGCTGGAAAAAGTCATCGAGCGGTGGATGGAGTTGGAAGAACAGGCCAATCAATGAACGTTAATTACCTTTTCAGGCTTCAGGATGGGCGGCAGATCGAGTTCAAAGTGACGAACCAGCCCGCCGAGGTGGTTTCACCATTGCCGTCGTGGGCTCGCCTTGAACATTGTCAGTGTTCAAACTGTCCGCTGAAACCGGCGGATTCACCTCATTGCCCTGCCGCGACAGAGATTCTGCCGGTGGTGAATGCCTTCCAGGCAGATGAGGCGTATCAGAAAGTCGATGTAAGTGTCACCGATGAGCGTCGCACCTATTCCAAATCAACGTCACTTGAAGAGGCGTTGCGATCATTGCTGGGGTTGAAGATGGCAACCAGCGGCTGTCCGGTTTTGGGAGAGCTTAAATCAATGGCTGTTAATCACCTGCCGTTTGCCAGTACCGATGAATTCATCATGAGAAGTGTTTCTCATTACCTGCTTCAGCAATATTTTGCCAAGCGTAATCATCAGGAGCCTGACTGGGAACTGCAGGGCCTGGTGGAAAGGAATCAGCGACTGCAGCTGGTCAATCAGGCGCTATGGCAAAGGATACATTCGGTATGTAAAGGAGACAGCAATCTGAAGGCATTGCTGAACTTCTTTTCCATGGCGTCCAGCGTCAGTTTTTCTCTGGAGAGCCAGTTACGAAAGCTTGAAAGCAAGATGGCGGGTGGGGAATAAGTCAAGGCTCAGACTCACCGGCCCGCCTGGAGGGTCCTGGGGCCGGTGAGTGGGGCGGGCGTCAGCGAATCCGGACTGCCAGGACGTCACACTCGGTGCCGTGAAGCACGCCATTGGCGGTTGAGCCCAGCAACAGCTGAAAGCCCTTGCGCCCATGGCTGCCAACAATAATAAGGTCTACCCCCTGTTCTTTAGCCAGCCTGTGTATTTCTGACTCTGGCCTGCCAACCGTTATAACCTGATTGCCGGTGCTCACACCGTATTGTTTGCCATAGGCAGCCAGTTGCTCCCGGGCCGCCTTGTCCAGTTGATCCTGCAATTCTGTGAGATCCATCGGGATGTCACCACCATAGGCATACCCAACGGGCTCCACGACGTGTACCAATAGCAAATCAGCGCCATGGGCCTGACTGATTTCCTGTGCTTTGTTAAGAACCTGTGGGGCCTCCTCGGTCAGATCTATGGCCACCAGCATCTTCTGATACGTCGACATTGCATTGCTCCTTAGCGGACAAGTGGTTCTACAGCGTAACCATCATTTCAGGATAGTCGAAAAACGAATTTTCGGAACTGACAGGCATCAAAAAAGAGGTTAGGGCAGTGGGCTCGGAGCTACGGGGACGGGACGCAGGATGGCGGTCCCGCCCACTCGAATCTCAGGTGTTGTTCTGGAGCAGTGTGATGGTCGTGTCCAGGCCCTGGAGGATGCCTTTGGAGTAGCGATCAATGACGAATGCCACATTGTTTTCGTTGTAATTGATGTAGGAGCCGCGAATAAACTGCCACTTGGAGGTAACATCCTCCAGAGTGCTCTTCAGCTCACCTTTTTTGCCGCCCTTGTTGATTTCGGCCAGCAGTGAGTCAAATCTGAGGGCCTGTTGATCGAGGGATTCCTCTGTTGCAGAGCCCTGGAATGTCTGGGAGACCGAAGAGTATGTCCGGGCGGAATATTTGGCCATCATCTGGGCGAGGGTGATGGCCGCGGATCGGGCGGCTTCCACGCGGGACTTGGTGGCCGTCTCGCTGCTTTCCCGGGAAGTGTCGTAAAGCTCCGTTGCCATTTCGCTCATTGTCAGTGCCTGGTTGGCCATATCGGAAACCAGTCGCAAATCCGGATAGCCGGTGTTTCGCACATCATTGATGTTATCGCGCATCAGACTCTTGAAGGAATCGAACTCACTGTTCAGTTTTCCGATATCTTCATTGCTCAGAACGCCCGCTGTGCTGTCCGCAAGATTGTTCATGGAGGTATTGGCGTTATTAATGTTGCCCACGATCTCATTCAGGGTGTTGCTGTCGCCATTGGCGCTGAAACGATAGTAGGCGTCGAGCGCCAGGTAGTTGCTTACGCGGAACTTGTGCAAGTCGGAAAGGAATCCGTCTGCGGTTTCCGCTCGCGCCGCGAGGGAAGTAAGAGCGAGCAGTACCAGGGCTGCAACGAGTGAGCGGACCCGAAGGCGAGCGTCGGTCATCGGATGGATCTCCGTACGTGTGTTTTATTATTGTGGACTAAAGTCTCGGTCCGAAGGTAAAGTAACTCAGCCAGCCGATCAAGCGGTTTTACGGCCTGTAACCCGGGCAAATGTAAAGTGCTGCCAAATTTGTGTGACGCAGTTCCGGTTTTTGTTAAGACACGGATGTACCGCACTGAAAAACAATAATTTCAATTCATCAGTTTCCCGGTGCCTTCACCTATGCTGAAGACTTTTGCACCGATTCTTCCAGAAACAAATTGACAAATGAGCTGTTTTTTTTCATCGTGTGCCCTCACGATTCAAACGACTGTATGAATTTTGAATCGGTTAATCGGGCAGTGACCGAAATCTCGCTGCATCCGCAGGCGCTTGCCAGTATCTGAAATGGCGAGAGGTCTGCAAGCAGTTCCAAACACAGACTGGAGATCAGTTGATGATTTACGAAGGTAAAGCCATCACGGTTAAAGAGATCGAAGGCGGGATCGCTCAGTTGAACTTTGACTTGCAGGGCGAGTCAGTCAACAAGTTCAACCGTCTCACCATCGAAGAACTGGGCGCCGCAGCTGACGCACTCAAATCCCAGAAGAATCTGAAGGGTCTGGTTGTAACCAGCTCCAAAGACAGTTTTATTGTCGGTGCTGACATCACCGAGTTTACCGAGCTGTTTGCCGGTACCGAAGAAGACCTCGTTGCCAACAACCTGAAGGCCAATGAAGTTTTCAACGCTATTGAAGACCTGCCGTTCCCGACGGTTACCGCCATCAACGGTATCGCACTGGGCGGTGGTTTCGAGATGTGTCTGGCGACCGACTACCGTGTTATGGCTCCGAAAGCCAAGGTAGGTCTGCCGGAAGTCAAGCTGGGTATCTTCCCTGGCTTCGGTGGCACTGTGCGTCTGTCCCGTCTGGTGGGCGTGGATAACGCCATTGAATGGATCAGCGGTGGTACCGAGAACCGTGCGGATGCTGCTCTGAAAATTGGCGCGGTTGATGCCGTTGTTGAAGCTGACAAGTTGGTTGAAGCGGCTGTTACCATTATCAACCAGTGCAACGAAGGCAAGCTGAACAACGAAGCCCGTCGCGAAGAGAAGAAGGGCAAGATCAAGCTCAACGCCATGGAGAGCATGATGGCGTTCGAGATTTCCAAGGCGTTCGTTGCCGGCAAGGCTGGCAAGAACTATCCGGCGCCGGTGGAAGCCATCAAGACCATGCAGAAGCATGCCGGCATGACCCGTGACAAAGCCATCGAGGTGGAAGCCAAAGGTTTCGCCAAAATGGCCAAGACCAATGTTGCGGCCTGCCTGGTTGGTTTGTTCCTGAACGATCAGGCGCTCAAGAAGAAAGCCAGCGCCTGGGAAAAAGAAGCTTCCGACGTGAATCTGGCAGCCGTGCTGGGTGCCGGTATCATGGGCGGTGGCGTGGCTTATCAGTCCGCACTGAAAGGCACACCGATCATCATGAAGGACATCGCCCAGGAGGGTATCGCCCTGGGTCTGAAGGAAGCCAAGAAGCTTCTGTCCAAGCGTGTTGACAAGGGCAAGATGGACGCCGGCAAAATGGCCGACGTACTCAACAGCATTACTCCTACCCTGAACTACGGTGATTTCAAGAACGTAGATCTGGTTGTTGAAGCTGTTGTCGAGAACCCGAAGGTGAAAGACGCGGTTCTGCGTGAGACCGAGGAAATGGTTCGTGATGACGCCATCCTGACCTCCAACACCTCTACGATCTCCATCGACCTTCTGGCCAAGAACCTGAAGCGTCCGGAGAACTTCTGTGGCATGCACTTCTTCAACCCGGTTCACATGATGCCGCTGGTTGAGGTTATCCGTGGCTCGAAGACCAGTGACCGTGCTATCGCGACCACCGTGGCTTACGCCAAGGCCATGGGCAAGACTCCGATCGTGGTTAACGATTGCCCGGGCTTCCTGGTTAACCGTGTTCTGTTCCCGTACTTTGGCGGCTTTGCTGGCCTGCTGCGTGACGGCGCCGACTTCCAGAAAGTCGACAAGGTCATGGAAAAGTTCGGTTGGCCGATGGGTCCCGCGTACCTGCTGGACGTTGTTGGCATGGATACCGCCAAGCACGCCGACGAGGTGATGGCGGAAGGCTTCCCGGATCGCATGAAGTCCGACTTCAAGTCCGGTGTCGAAGTGATGTTCGAGAACGACCGTTACGGACAGAAGAACGACAAGGGCTTCTACAAGTACGAACTGGACCGCAAGGGCAAGCAGAAGAAGGTTGTCGACGAAGAAGTCTACAAGCTGCTTGAGCCGGTTGTTCAGGGTAAGAACGATTTCAGCGACGAAGATATCATCGCCCGCATGATGATTCCTCTGTGTCTGGAAACCGTTCGCTGCCTGGAAGATGGCATTGTCGAGGATCCGGCAGATGCTGATATGGGTCTGATCTTCGGTATCGGCTTCCCGCCGTTCCGTGGTGGTGCCCTGCGCTATATCGACGATATGGGTGTAGACAAGTTCGTCGAACTGGCAGACAAGTTTGCAGACCTTGGTCCTCTGTACCATCCGACCGAGAAGCTGCGTGAAATGGCCAAGACTGGCGAAAAGTTCTTTGCCTAACCCTGAACGAGATTTCCGAACGGAGAAAGATCTATGAGCCTTAATCCGAGAGACGTTGTCGTCGTCGATTGCGTGCGGACTCCGATGGGGCGTGCCAAAAATGGCTGCTTCCGCAACGTGCGTGCCGAGACACTGTCTGCCACGCTGATCGAAGCACTGTTTGAGCGCAACCCGAAGCTCGACGCGAAAGAAGTTGAAGACGTGATTTGGGGCTGTGTAAACCAGACCAAAGAACAGGGCTTTAACGTGGCGCGTCAGATTTCACTGCTGACCCGCATCCCGCACGAATCCGCGGCACAGACCGTTAACCGTCTGTGTGGTTCCGCCATGAGCGCGATCCACACCGCCGCCCAGGCGATCCAGACCGGCAACGGTGATGTGTTTGTGGCTGGTGGTGTTGAGCACATGGGTCACGTGCCCATGACCGCCGGTTTCGATCACAACCCGGCTGCTTCCAAGTATTCTGCCAAGGCCTCCAACATGATGGGCCTGACTGCGGAAATGCTGGCGAAGATGCACGGCATTACCCGTGAGCAGCAGGACGAGTTTGGTGCGCGTTCTCACCGCCTGGCCCACGAAGCGACGGTAGAAGGCCGCTTCAAGAACGAAATCGTGCCGGTTGAAGGCCACGATGAGAATGGCTTCAAGGTGCTGATCGAAAACGACGAAACCATTCGTCCGGAGACTACTGCTGAGTCCCTGGGCCAGCTGAAGCCGGCGTTCGATCCGAAGAACGGTACCGTAACAGCCGGTACGTCTTCCCAGTTGACCGATGGTGCGGCTGCCATGGTACTGATGTCTGCAGAGCGGGCTGAAGCGCTGGGCCTGAAGCCGATCGCCAAGATTCGCAGCATGGCGGTTGCCGGCTGTGATCCCGCGATCATGGGTTACGGTCCGGTTCCGGCCACCAAGAAGGCTCTGAAGCGTGCAGGCCTGAAAGTCGAAGACATCGACTTCTGGGAACTGAACGAAGCCTTTGCTGGCCAGTCCCTGCCGGTTCTGAAAGACCTGAAGCTGCTGGGCGTGATGGAAGAGAAAGTGAACCTGAACGGCGGCGCGATTGCCCTGGGCCATCCGCTGGGCTGCTCCGGTGCACGTATCTCCACAACCCTGCTGAACGTTATGCAGGCCAAGGGCGGTAAGCTTGGTGTATCCACCATGTGTATCGGTCTCGGTCAGGGCATCGCGACGGTATGGGAGCGTCTCTGATTCGCTAGGCCGAATCGGTAACGCTGTCCTGGAGGCCCGGCAATTGCCGGGCCTTTCTGTTTATGCTTCCTTTAAAAAAGCAGGGCGGAAGTTAAAGAATGGGTTGTCTTGCTTTTCTTGACCCTGTAAAACAATGCACTTATACAATGTGGCGGCTATTGAGTGTTTTCTAGCCGACTGATTTTACAGCGAGTTTACGGTTTGCTGATTTTTTAACCGATTATCGCCAAGGATACAGATCTCCGATATGGGTAAAAGTCTCGTTATTGTCGAGTCGCCAGCGAAAGCGAAGACCATCAACAAATATCTGGGCTCTGACTTCATTGTGAAGTCGAGCGTCGGGCATATTCGTGATCTTCCGGTTAGCGGCAGTGGCTCTCAGTCAGATCCCAAAGAACGTGCGAAGCAAGCGGCGGCAACGCGCAAGATGAGCCCGGAAGAAAAGGCTGCGCACAAGAAACGCAAGGCCCGCGAGCAGCTGGTTGCCCGTATGGGGGTGGACCCGGATCATGACTGGAGCGCTCGCTATGAGATCCTGCCCGGCAAGGAAAAGGTCGTCAGTGAGCTCAAGCGCCTGGCAAAATCCGCTGACCACATCTATCTGGCAACGGATTTGGACCGGGAAGGGGAGGCGATCGCCTGGCACCTTCAGCAAACCATTGGCGGTGAATCTGACAAGTACCGCCGTGTTGTCTTCAACGAGATCACCAAGCGCGCCATTCAGGCGGCGTTCGAAGATCCGGGTGCCCTGGATAATAATCGGGTGAATGCCCAGCAGGCGCGGCGTTTCCTGGACCGCGTGGTGGGTTACATGGTGTCGCCGCTGCTGTGGGCCAAGATTGCGCGGGGGCTGTCTGCCGGTCGTGTCCAGTCTGTGGCGGTGCGATTGATCGTCGAGCGTGAGCGCGAGATACGCAAGTTCATCCCGGAAGAATTCTGGCAATTGCATGCTGATCTTGGTGCCAGGCAGGCAAAGGAGCCTGTGCGCTTCGAAGTGACCCGTTTTCAGGATAAGCCCTACCGTCCTGTGAACGAACAGCAAAGCAACGAGCATGTCGACCGCCTGAAAGGCGGTTCGTTCCGCGTTGCCAAGCGGGAAGACAAGCCGACGAAATCCCGGCCGTCCGCGCCTTTCATTACGTCCACGCTGCAGCAGGCGGCCAGTAACCGCATGGGCTTTAGCGTCAAGAAAACCATGATGCTGGCGCAGCGCTTGTATGAAGCTGGTTACATCACCTACATGCGGACGGACTCGACCAACCTGAGCCAGGACGCCGTCGCCAGCTGCCGGGACTTCATCAAGAAACAGTTCGGTGACCGGTATCTGCCTGAGCAGCCCCGGGTCTATGGCAGCAAGGAAGGCGCTCAGGAGGCCCACGAGGCAATCCGCCCGACGGAAGTGAGTCGGCGGCCCTCCGACATCAGTGGTCTGGAAAAGGATGCTGAGAAGCTCTACGACCTGATCTGGCGCCAGTTTATGGCGTGTCAGATGGCGGATGCTGAATTCCTGAGTACGTCCATAGTCGTGGCCAACGGAGACTACGAGCTGCGTACCCGTGGCCGCATCATCAAGTTTGACGGTTTTCTCAAGGCGGCGCCCCAGTCTTCGAAGAAAGACGAAGATGTGGCGCTGCCGGACATCAAGGTTGATGAAGTCCTGGATCTGGCCAAACTGGACCCCAGCCAGCACTTCACCAAGCCGGCGCCCCGATATACGGAAGCGAGCCTGGTCAAGGAGCTGGAGAAGCAGGGGATTGGCCGTCCGTCCACTTACGCCTCGATCATCTCCACCATTCAGGATCGTGGCTACGTGCGGCTCCAGAACCGCCGTTTCTACGCCGAGAAAATGGGTGAGATCGTCACTGAGCGGCTGTCCGAGTCCTTCCCGAACCTGATGGACTTTGATTTTACCGCGAAGATGGAAGACGAACTGGACGAGATCGCCGAAGGTGAGGTGGACTGGAAAAAGGTTCTGAATGACTTCTACGGCCGTTTCCGCAAGCAGCTGGAAACCGCCGAGGGTAGTGAAGACGGGAGTATGCGGGCCAATACACCGACGGAAACGGACATCCCGTGTCCGACCTGCAGCCGTCCGATGCAGATTCGCGTTGCCAGCACTGGTGTATTCCTCGGGTGTTCCGGTTATTCCCTGCCGCCCAAGGAACGCTGCAAAACCACCATCAACCTGGTGTCAGGGGATGAAGTGGTCAGCGCCGATGATGACGTGGAAGGCGAGGGCGAATCCCGCCTGCTTCGCAAGAAGCGCCGGTGTCCGAAATGCGGCACCGCCATGGACAGCTACCTGGTGGACGAAGGCCGCAAGCTGCATGTGTGTGGTAACAACCCCGACTGCTCAGGATTCGAGGTGGAGAAGGGCACCTTCCGCATCAAGGGCTACGAAGGGCCGACACTGGAGTGCGACAAGTGCGGTTCGGAAATGCAGCTGAAGACCGGCCGTTTCGGCAAGTATTTTGGCTGCACCAACACCGAGTGTAAGAACACCCGCAAACTGCTAAAGAGCGGAGAGCCGGCGCCACCCAAGATGGATCCGGTGCCGATGCCGGAACTGCAGTGCCAGAAGGTGGATGACACCTATGTGCTGCGGGACGGGGCTTCCGGTCTGTTCCTCGCTGCCAGCAAGTTCCCGAAGAATCGGGAAACCCGGCCACCACTGGTGATGGAGATCAAGCCGCACCGCAAGGAAATCGACCCGAAATACGACTACCTGATGGACGCGCCCGAGCGTGACCCCGAGGGCAACCCAACGGTGATTCGCTACAGCCGCAAGAGCAAGGAGCAGTACGTCATGTCCGAGAAAGAGGGCAAGGCGACAGGCTGGTCGGCGTGGTATGTGAACGGGAAGTGGCAGCCGAAGGAAAAGAAGTAGGAGTTCTCCCCCCTCTCCCCCGGCCCCTCTCCCGCGAGGGGAGAGGGGAGGTTACTCACCAATTCAAGCCCAACTCCGGAAAGCCCCTCTCCCCTCGCGGGAGAGGGGTTTGGGGAGAGGGGGCTATCGAGACTTCCGCAAGCGCTGAATCAGCGAGGAAGTATCCCAGCGGCGTCCTCCCATATCCTGGACATCCCCATAGAACTGGTCCACTAATGCCGCTACAGGCAGCTTGGCGCCGTTCTGGCGGGCTTCCTCGAGGCAGATCCCAAGATCCTTGCGCATCCAGTCTACGGCAAAGCCATAATCGAATTTGCCGTCAATCATCGTGCCTGAGCGGTTTTCCATCTGCCAGGATTGGGCTGCGCCCTTGGAAATCACATCCACTACCTTGCGTACATCAAGCTCGGCCTGCTCGGCGAAATGCAGGGCTTCAGATAAGCCCTGTACCAGTCCCGCAATGGCAATCTGATTGACCATCTTGGTTTTCTGGCCGCTGCCGGCCGGCCCCATCAGGTTAAGGGCCTTGGAGTAGCACTCCAGAACGGATTTGGCGCGCTCAAAAATCTCCGGTTCACCACCGCACATTATGGTGAGCTGGCCATTCTCGGCACCTTGCTGACCGCCGGAAACCGGTGCGTCGATAAAGCTCTGGCTTTTTGCTTTCGATGATTGTGCGAGTTGTTCAGCAATGCCTGCGGATGCCGTGGTGTGATCCACCAGGATGGCGCCCTCGGGAGCATTTGAAATGATACCCTCACTGCCCTCATAAACGGCTAAAAGATCCTTGTCAGCACCTACGCATGTCAGCACGATGTCGGCATTCCGGACGGTTTCGGCGATAGACTGGCAGGCGGTTCCCGAATAATCCCTTTTCCAGGCCTCGGCCTTGGAGAAAGTTCGGTTCCAAACCCTGACGTCATAACCGGCATTTGCCAGGTGTCCTGCCATGGGATAGCCCATGACACCCAGTCCAATGAAGGCAGCTGTGGTGGTCATTCATCCTCTCCTGAACGTGGTTTTGATTGGGCTAACTTATCACAGGCTCGTTATCCTGCGCACAAAAAAGGCCGCTGAGTCAGCGGCCTTTTCGGGGTTCCGGCTTTCCGGAGGATTACTTCTTCTCGTAATCGCGGCTTTCGGGACCGGTATACAGCTGGCGCGGACGGCCAATGCGGTAGTCCCCGGACACCATCTCGTTCCAGTGGGAGAACCAGCCGATGGTGCGTGACAGGGCAAATATCACGGTGAACATGGAGGTCGGGATACCGATAGCCTTCAGGATCAGGCCGGAATAGAAGTCCACATTCGGGTACAGCTTGCGCTTGACGAAGTATTCGTCTTCCAGAGCGATCTTCTCCAGGCGCTGGGCGATCTTCAGCAGCGGATCGTTTTCCAGGCCCAGCTCGGTCAGTACTTCGTGAGCGGTCTCTGCCATTACCTTGGCGCGCGGGTCGAAGTTCTTGTAAACCCGGTGGCCGAAGCCCATCAGGCGGAAGGGGTCGTCTTTGTCCTTGGCCTTGGCGATGAACTTCTCGATGTTTTTCTCGTCGCCGATTTCCGCCAGCATGTCCAGAACAGCTTCGTTGGCGCCGCCGTGAGCAGGGCCCCACAGAGCAGCAATGCCGGAAGCGATACAGGCGTATGGGTTGGCACCGGTGGAGCCGGCCAGACGCACGGTAGAGGTTGACGCGTTCTGCTCGTGATCGGCGTGCAGGATGAAGATCTTGTCCATGGCTTTCGCCAGGATCGGGTTCGGCTTGTACTCTTCACAGGGTACGCCAAACATCATCTGCAGGAAGTTCTCGGAATAGGAGAGGTCGTTGCGCGGGTACATGAACGGCTGACCGATGCTGTACTTGTAGCACCATGCCGCGATGGTCGGCATTTTGGCAATCAGGCGGTGCGCAGTGATCTCACGCTGTTGTGCGTCAGTAACGTCCATCTGGTCGTGGTAGAAGGCGGACAGGGCGCCCACAACACCACACATGATCGCCATCGGATGCGCATCCCGGCGAAAGCCCTGGAAGAAGTTGCGCATCTGGTCGTGCAGCATCGTGTGGTTTTTGATGGTGTCGTGGAACTTCTTGTTCTCTTCTGCGGTCGGCAGTTCGCCTTTCAGCAGGAGGTAGCAGACTTCCAGGTAATCGGAGTTTTCCGCAAGTTGTTCGATGGGGTAGCCGCGGTGAAGCAGCACGCCATTGGCGCCATCGATGTAGGTAATCTTGGATTCGCAGGCTGCGGTGGATACAAAACCTGGGTCGTAGGTAAATACGCCTTCCTGGACCAGACTCCGTACGTCGATAACGTCGGGGCCGACGGTGCCTGAGTAAACCGGTAGCTCAATGGACTTGTCACCCACCGAGAGCGTGGCTTTCCTGTCGGTCATGGTGCTCTCCTATATATCAGCTTTGACAGCTTTTCAGTATTTGGATGCGCTAGAAGGCGCGTATTATCGCAAAACTGGCGGCAAAATATAGGGCGTTGGCTTTTTTTGTCAATGGAGGAGGGCGGAAAAACCATTATTTGACATTCCAAGTAAATGAGGGAATACACGAATAAGGCTGTTTTCAGGGTAAAATTAAGTTTGTCAATAATTCTTATAGCCGGTGCGAGGCCGCTAATTACAGGCGCTTAGGCGAGTTGCGCGTTTGTAATTAACAGGGGTACTCCTTATAATCCCTAGCCCGGAATCGAGGATAACTCTGTCTGGGCGCTTTCCAATGTCGGTAGCGCCGAGTGGGCAGGGTGTATTCTCCCTCCTGAGCCAATCGTGTGCCGGTTTCGTATCAGCACACCGATCCTTACATACCAACTATCTGCACCGGTCACTTCGACCGATTGTGGAACCAAGAGAGAGTGTGAGAGCGCTGTGAATAGCAAACGACCAGTTAATCTCGATCTCAGCAAGTTTCATTTTCCGCTGCCAGCCATTACGTCCATATTGCATCGTATCAGCGGCATCATCATTTTTGTTGGTGTTGCGTTCCTGCTCTACGGACTTCAGCTTTCCCTGTCCGGGGAAGAGGGCTTCAGTCGCGTCAATGAATTGCTGGACAGCTTCCTTGCAAAGCTGATCATCTGGGGCATCTTGTCTGCTCTGCTTTACCACCTGGTGGCAGGTATCAAACACCTGTTGATGGATATGGGCATTGGTGAAGAGCTTGAAAGTGGCCGCCTCGCCGCGAAGATCACGATTGTGGTTTCCGTCATTCTCATCGTTCTGGCAGGAGTCTGGGTATGGGCAGCGTAAACAGCGTAACGAATCTGGGCCGTAGTGGCGTTTATGACTGGTTGATCCAGCGGGTCACCGCTTACGTGCTGGCACTCTACACACTGTTCCTGCTGGGCTTTTTGGTGTTCAGCGACGTAAATTACGAAACCTGGTCGGCGTTGTTCGGACAGACCTGGTTCCGCATCTTTACCCTGATGGCGTTGCTTTCTATTGGCGCTCACGCCTGGGTAGGGCTCTGGACCGTCACAACCGACTACATCAAGGCCATGGCGCCGCGTTTCCTGGTGCAGGCGGCTTGTGGTCTGACCATGTTCGTCTATGTGGTCTGGGGCATTCAGATTCTTTGGGGGCTTTAATCAATGGCTAATATCAAGACCATGTCTTACGACGCGATTGTTATCGGTGGTGGCGGTGCCGGTATGCGAGCCGCCCTGCAGCTGACCGAGTCAGGCGTCAATACTGCGTGCATCACAAAAGTTTTTCCGACCCGTTCCCATACGGTGTCTGCCCAGGGTGGTATCACCTGCGCCATTGCGAGCGCCGATCCCAACGATGACTGGCGCTGGCACATGTATGACACGGTCAAGGGCTCAGACTACATCGGTGATCAGGATGCCATTGAGTACATGTGCTCGGTTGGCCCTCAGGCCGTTTTCGAGCTGGAGCACATGGGGTTGCCGTTCTCCCGTACCGAACAGGGCCGTATTTACCAGCGCCCGTTCGGTGGTCAGTCCAAGGATTATGGTAAGGGCGGTCAGGCTGCCCGTACCTGTGCCGCTGCCGACCGTACCGGTCATGCACTGCTGCACACGCTTTATCAGGCCAACCTGAAGGGCGGCACCACGTTCCTCAACGAGTGGTACGCGGTCGATCTGGTCAAGAACAGCAAGGACGAAGTCGTTGGTGTTGTCGCCATTGAAATCGAAACTGGTGAAGTGGCCTACATCAAGTGTAAGGCAACCGTTCTCGCCACTGGCGGTGCCGGTCGTATCTACGCCTCTACCACCAATGCCCTGATCAACACCGGTGACGGTATCGGTATGGCTCTGCGCGCAGGCTATCCGGTGCAGGACATGGAGATGTGGCAGTTCCATCCGACTGGTATCCACGGTGCCGGTACACTGGTAACAGAAGGTTGCCGGGGTGAGGGTGGTTACCTCATCAACGCCGAAGGCGAGCGTTTCATGGAGCGCTACGCGCCGAACGCGAAGGACCTGGCTGGTCGTGATGTGGTTGCCCGCTCCATGGTTATCGAAATCCTCGAGGGTCGTGGTTGCGGTCCCGACAAGGATCACGTACTGCTGAAGCTGGATCATTTGGGTGAAGAAACCCTGAACCTGCGTCTGCCGGGTATCTGTGAACTGTCCCGCACCTTCGCTCACGTGGATCCGGTGAAAGAGCCGATTCCGGTTGTTCCGACCTGTCACTACATGATGGGTGGTATTCCGACCAACGTTGGTGGTCAGGCGCTGACCCAGGACGAGAATGGCAACGACAAGCCGATTCCCGGCCTGTTCGCCTGTGGTGAGGCGGCTTGTGTGTCTGTTCACGGTGCCAACCGTCTGGGTGGTAACTCCCTGCTGGATCTGGTGGTCTTCGGTCGTGCGGCGGGTCTGCACATTGAAGAGCAGCTTCGCGGTGGCTTTGAGGTTGACGGTGCCAGCGAGGATGACATCAAGCGCGCCATGGCTCGCCTTGACCGCCTGAACTCCGCCTCTGAAGGTGAGAGCGTTGCCGAGGTCCGCAAGGATCTGCAGAACTGCATGCAGTTGTACTTTGGTGTGTTCCGTGATGGTAATAGTATGGAAGAGGGCTTGAAGAAGCTCGAGGCCATCGGTGAACGTGTACGCAAGACCAAGCTGGCTGATACCAGCCATGCGTTTAACACCGCACGGATTGAAGCGCTGGAGCTGGACAACCTGTACGAAGTTGCCCTGGCCACGGCCATTTCTGCTTTCGAGCGTAAGGAAAGCCGCGGCGCCCATGCCCGTAACGACTTCACCGAGCGTGATGACGAGAACTGGCTGAAGCACTCCGTATACTTCCCGCTCGAGAAGCGTGTTGGCAAGCGTGACGTGAACTTCGCACCGAAGACCGTCGACACCTTCCAGCCGAAGATCCGGACTTACTAAGGGGGACGCACAAAATGTTGGTAAGCCTTTACCGTTATAACCCGGAAACTGACAACGCGCCCTACATGCAGGACGTGGAGCTGGAGCTTCCGGAAGGCAAGGATCTGATGGTCCTGGATGTCCTGAACCTGCTGAAGGAAAAGGATCCGTCTATCGCCTATCGGCGCTCCTGTCGTGAGGGTGTTTGTGGCTCTGACGGCATGAACATGAATGGCAAGAATGGTCTGGCGTGCATCACGCCCATGTCCCAGGTGCTCAAGAACAACAAGCTTGTTCTTCGCCCGCTGCCAGGGCTGCCGGTTATCCGTGACCTGGTGGTGGATATGGGTCTGTTCTACAAGCAGTACGAAAAAGTCATGCCGTACCTTGTGAACGATCAGCCCGCGCCTGCCATTGAGCGTCTGCAGTCTCCCGAGGACCGGGAGAAGCTGGACGGCCTGTACGAGTGTATTCTCTGTGCGTGCTGTTCCACTTCCTGCCCGTCGTTCTGGTGGAACCCGGACAAGTTCATTGGGCCGGCCGGCCTGCTTCAGGCTTACCGCTTCCTGGCGGACAGCCGCGATACCGCTCAAGCCGAGCGTCTTGCCAATCTCGATGACCCGTTCAGTGTCTTCCGCTGTCGGGGTATCATGAACTGTGTCAGTGTTTGTCCGAAAGGCCTGAACCCCACAAGGGCAATCGGCCATATCCGGAATCTTCTGCTCCAGCGGGCGACTTAAAAGCAGAATTCAAAACAAACGCTATACTGTTCTGATGCAGCTAGCATCCTGAAGGCCCTGCAACGGCGCGGGGCCTTCAACCAAAGGCTTATAGTCAAAAGTCTTAAGAGGATGCACACTACGCATGCCGTGATGGGAACTTATAAGGTTGTCTCGCGGTTTCGCTGAGTACAAAACCACCGGGGAACGGAAAACATCCTTGCTAGGTGTGGTGGCCAAAGTCGATCCCGTAAAAACCCGTATTGACTGAGATTTACCCCTGGCCGACCATACTGAGCTCCCCGCACCAGCCCAAGGTGAGCTATTCAAAATGCACGAAAGCATAATGGAGCAGTTATGGCAGACTTCCCACTTGCAGGGGGGAAATCTTGCCTATGTTGAACAGCTTTTTGAAACCTACCTGACAGACCCCAATGCCGTTCCCGAAGAGTGGCGCAGCTACTTCGACAAGCTTCCCAGTGTTGACGGCTATAAAGGTCGCGATATTGTCCACTCTTCCATCCGCGAACAGTTCGAACACATCTCCCGTAATCAGCGTTTCCTGGCCAGTGGCGTTCCCGCCAGTGCAACCTCCGATGCTGATAAAAAGCAGATTCGTGTTCTGCAGCTGATCAATGCCTTTCGATTCCGTGGTCACCAGGAATCAAAGCTGGATCCGCTTGGCGTATGGCAGCGTCCCACGGTAGAAGACCTCGATCCGGCCTTCCACGAGCTTTCTGATGCCGACAATGATCTGGAATTCCAGACCGGGTCCCTGAGCTTTGGTTCCGAAACCATGAAGCTCGGCGATATCATCAAAGGTCTGCGCCAGACGTACTGTGAAAGTGTTGGTGCCGAGTACATGCACGTGGTCGACACCCGAATCAAGCGTTGGTTCCAGCAACGCATGGAACCGGTCCGCTCACGGCCCGAGTACGAAGCGAAAACCCGTAAACATCTTCTGGAACGCCTGACAGCCGCGGAAGGCCTGGAAAAGTATCTGGGATCCCGTTATCCGGGCGTCAAGCGTTTTGGCCTTGAAGGCGGCGAGAGCCTGATTCCCTGCCTTGATGAACTGATTCAGCGTGCCGGTTCATACGGTGCCAAGGAAATCGTCCTTGGTATGGCCCACCGCGGTCGCCTGAATGTGCTGGTGAACACTCTCGGCAAGAACCCGAAAGAACTTTTTGACGAGTTCGAAGGCAAGAAACTGGCCGATTCCGGCTCCGGTGACGTGAAGTACCACCAGGGCTTCTCATCCAACGTGATGACCCCGGGCGGCGAAGTTCACCTGGCCATGGCCTTCAACCCCTCTCATCTGGAGATTGTCTCTCCGGTTGTCGAGGGCTCGGTCCGGGCTCGACAGACCCGTCGTAACGACAACGATGGGACTCAGGTAGTGCCGATCATCATGCACGGCGATGCGGCGTTCGCCGGCCAGGGCGTGGTGATGGAAACCTTCCAGATGTCCCAGACACGGGGCTATGGCATCGGCGGTACGATCCATATCGTGATCAATAACCAGGTTGGTTTCACCACCAGCAGGCAGGAAGATGCGCGGTCGACGGAATACTGTACCGACGTCGCCAAGATGGTTCAGGCGCCCATTCTGCATGTGAATGCGGATGACCCGGAAGCGGTCATGTTTGTGACCCAGATGGCCATGGACTACCGCAATGAGTTCAAGCGGGACGTGGTGATTGATCTGGTCTGCTATCGTCGCCGTGGTCACAACGAGGCGGATGAGCCGGCGGCCACCCAGCCGGTCATGTATGAAAAGATCCGCAAGCTGAAAACTACTCGCGCCCTCTATGCCGACGCCTTGATCGCTGACGGCATCATCTCTGAAGATGAGTCGAAGCAAATGGACCTGGACTATCGTGACGCGCTTGATGAAGGCGACCACGTGGTCAAGTCACTGGTCAAGGAACCGAACAAGGAGCTTTACGTCGACTGGACGCCGTATCTCGGTCACGAGTGGACGGCCAAGTGTAAGTCCAGTGTGGCACTCAAAACCATCCAGAAACTGGGTAAGAAACTCACCCACGTTCCGGAGGGCTTCAGTGTCCAGCGCCAGGTGTCCAAGATCATCAGCGACCGCGAGAAAATGACGGCCGGCGCGTTGGGTATCAACTGGGGCTACGGCGAGGTCATGGCCTACGCCACCTTGCTGGAAGAGGGCCACCCGATTCGTCTGACCGGGCAGGACGTGGGGCGCGGCACCTTCTCGCATCGTCATGCGGTACTGCATAACCAGAAAGGTGGATCCACCTATACCGCCCTGGAGAATCTGTCCGAGGATCAGCCGAAGTTCGAAATCTATGACTCGCTGCTGTCGGAAGAAGCGGTCATGGCGTTTGAGTATGGCTACTCCACAACGGCTCCCAATGGGCTGGTAGTCTGGGAAGCCCAGTTTGGTGACTTTGCCAACGGTGCCCAGGTGGTTATTGACCAGTTCCTGACCAGTGGGGAGCACAAGTGGGGCCGTCTGTGTGGCCTGACGTTGCTGCTGCCACACGGTTACGAAGGGCAGGGGCCGGAACACAGTTCCGCACGCCTCGAGCGCTTCCTGCAGATGTGTGCCGAGCACAATATCCAGGTATGTGTTCCGACAACGCCATCCCAGGTGTTCCATATGCTGCGCCGTCAGGTGAAGCGTCCGCTGCGCAAGCCGCTGGTGGCGATTACTCCGAAGAGTCTGTTGCGCCACAAGGAAGCGACCTCGGATCTGGACGATCTGACTTCTGGAACCTTCCAGACCGTGCTTCAGGAGAAAGAGCCGTCTGATCCGAAAAAGATCACCCGCCTGATCATGTGTAGCGGGAAGGTTTACTTCGATTTGCTGGAGAGGAAAAAGGCTGACGAGCGGGATGACGTTGCGATTGTTCGTATCGAACAACTGTATCCGTTCCCGGGAGATGACCTGGACGAGGTTCTGGCCCTGTACCCCAAGCTCAAGCATGTGGTCTGGTGCCAGGAAGAACCGATGAACCAAGGTGCCTGGTACTGCAGTCAGCACCATATGCGGAACGCACTGCACCGCAAGAATCCGAAATTGTATCTTCAGTATGCCGGTCGTGATGCTTCTGCTGCTCCTGCGTGTGGACACATGTCCGTTCACATTGAAGAGCAGAAGAAACTGGTTAACGATGCGTTTGAAATCTGACGAGCTACCGAACTAAGGATCCGAGATGTCAACTGAGATTAAAGCCCCCGTTTTCCCAGAGTCGGTCGCAGAGGGTACCGTCGCGACCTGGCACAAACAGCCGGGTGAAGCCTGTTCCCGTGATGAACTTATTGTCGATATTGAAACTGACAAGGTCGTTCTGGAAGTGGTCGCACCGGCAGATGGCGTGATTGAAGAAGTTGTGAAAGGCGAAGGCGACACCGTGGAAAGCGGTGAAGTGATCGGCAAGTTCAAGGAAGGTGCAGCTGGTGAGTCCAAGCCGGCTGAGAGCAAGAAAGAAGAGGCTCCCAAGGAAGAAACCAAGAGCGAGGCGCCGTCCGGCGACGCAATTCTCAGCCCTGCGGCCCGTAAGCTGGCTGAAGAGAATGACGTTGATCCGAATGCCGTTAAAGGTACCGGAAAAGATGGCCGTGTTACCAAGGAAGATGTCCAGAATCATGTAGATAGCGCGAAGTCTTCAGCGCCTGCTTCAGCTCCGAAGCCGGCTGACGATATGCCTCAGGTGGATCTGGCCTCCGGCGAACGCCCGGAAAAGCGCGTTCCGATGACGCGTCTGCGTTCCAGCATTGCCAAGCGTCTGGTCAGTGCCCAGCAGAATGCTGCGATGCTCACCACCTTCAATGAGGTGAACATGGCTCCCATCATGGAGCTGCGCAAACAGTATCAGGACAGCTTCGTGAAGCGTCATGGCATCAAGCTTGGCTTTATGTCTTTCTTCACCAAGGCAGCCACCGAGGCTCTGAAGCGCTTCCCGGCTGTGAACGCCTCCATCGATGGCAATGACATGGTGTACCACGGCTACCAGGATATTGGTGTTGCTGTATCCACGGATCGTGGTCTGGTGGTGCCGGTGGTTCGTGATGTCGACGCGCTGGGTCTGGCGGATATCGAGAAGAAAATCGTCGAATATGGCACCAAGGCCAAAGATGGCAAGCTGGGTATCGAAGAAATGACCGGTGGTACTTTCACCATTACCAACGGCGGTATCTTCGGTTCCCTGATTTCCACGCCGATCCTGAATCCGCCGCAAACTGCGATCCTGGGTATGCACAAGATTCAGGAGCGTCCGATGGCGGTCAACGGCAAGGTCGAAATCCTGCCTATGATGTACCTGGCGCTGTCTTATGACCACCGCATGATCGATGGCAAGGAAGCGGTGCAGTTCCTGGTTGCTATCAAGGAAATGCTTGAGGATCCGGCGCGAATTCTGCTGGACGTCTGAGCTGCCACTTAACGAATCGGAAAACGGGATCAAATATGTCTGATAAGTACGACGTCATTGTCATTGGTGCAGGCCCTGGTGGCTACGTGGCTGCAATCAAAGCTGCCCAGCTCGGTCTGAAGACTGCGTGTGTGGAATCCTGGACCTCTGAAGACGGCAAAGCGCAAGTGCTTGGCGGCACCTGCCTGAACGTGGGCTGCATTCCTTCCAAGGCCCTGCTGGAAATTTCCCACAAGTTTGAGGAAGCCAGCCACGGTTACGAGATGCAGGGCATCATCGCCAAGGATGTCAAAATCGACATCGCGAAGATGATGGAACGGAAGAGCGGTATCGTGAAGCAGCTGACCGGCGGTATCGCCGGTCTGTTCAAGGCCAACGGCGTTACCCCTATTCATGGCCATGGCAAGTTGCTGGCCAATCGTCAGGTTGAAGTTACCGACAAGGATGGCAAGGCCACTACTTACGAAGCGGAGAACGTCATCCTGGCCACCGGTTCCAAGCCGATCGAGATTCCACCGGCACCCTTTGACGGTGATTACATTGTGGATTCCGAAGGCGCACTGGAATTCACCGAAGTACCAAAGCGTCTGGGCGTGATTGGCGCCGGCGTTATCGGCCTTGAGTTGGGCAGTGTTTGGGCCCGTCTGGGATCGGAAGTGACTGTGATCGAAGCCCAGGACACGTTCCTGCCGGTGGTTGATCAGCAGGTAGCCAAGGATGCACAGAAGCAGTTCAAGAAGCAGGGGCTGGACATAGTCATGGGCGCACGCATGACCGGTGCTGAAGTCAAGCGCAAGCTGGTTAACGTGACCTTTGAAGATTCCAACGGCAAGCAAGAGAAGAAGTTCGACAAGCTGATCGTGGCAGTAGGCCGTCGTCCTTACACCGACAATCTGCTGGCCGAGGATTCCGGCGTACAGATGGATGAGCGCGGCTTCATTTTCGTGGACGACAACTGTAAGACCGAAGCACCGGGTGTCTGGGCGATTGGTGACGTGGTTCGTGGTCCGATGCTGGCCCATAAGGCATCCGAAGAGGGTGTCATGGTTGCCGAGCGGATTGCCGGCCACAAGCCCCAGGTTAATTACGACTGCATTCCGAACGTCATCTATACAGCGCCGGAAGTGGCCTGGGTTGGCAAGTCAGAGGAAGAGCTGAAGGCCGAGGGCGAGGCTTACAAGGTGGGTACGTTCCCATTTGCGGCCAACGGCCGTGCCATGGCAGCCAACGCAGCGTCCGGTCTGGTGAAGATCATTGCCGATGAAAAGACCGACCGCATCCTCGGTTTCCACGTTGTCGGACCACAGGCATCCGAGATTGTGGCGCAGGGCGTGATTGCCATGGAGTTTGGTTCCAGTGCAGAAGATCTGGCTCTGACCTGCTTTGCGCATCCGACACTGTCCGAGTCGGTGCATGAAGCAGCATTGGCTGTCGATGGCGGGGCGATTCATATCGCCAACCGTCGCAAAAAGAAGTAACGCAGAACAGGAAACAGGGGCGCCAATGAGGGCGCCCCGCTGCCATTAAACGGTTGGTTTCTGACTGCGTCAGTGGTGTGCTGAGGTGATCCCCGGCACGCCTAGCCGAATTCGCACCAGGTTGTTGTCGGATTTATGGCCTAAATCCGACAGGATCCGGCGGGTTCATTTCCGTACGTGGTTATCCTCCATCAAAAAGCGGGACATTAACTATGAATTTGCATGAATATCAGGGCAAGCAGCTGTTCGCTGAATATGGCCTGCCAGTATCCAAGGGCATTGCCTGCGATACTCCGAAAGAAGCAGTTGACGCGGCCGGTGAAATCGGCGGCGATGCCTGGGTTGTCAAGGCACAGGTTCACGCAGGTGGCCGTGGTAAGGCTGGCGGTGTAAAGCTGGTCAAGAGCAAAGACGAGATTCGCGAATTCGCCGAGCATTGGCTGGGCAAGAACCTGGTGACCTACCAGACCGACGAAAACGGTCAGCCGGTCAGCAAGATTCTGGTTGAATCCCTCACTGATATCGACCAGGAGCTGTATCTGGGCGCGGTTGTAGACCGTGGTACCCGTCGCATCGTGTTTATGGCCTCCACCGAAGGCGGTGTCGAGATCGAAAAGGTTGCCGAAGAAACTCCGGAAAAGATCCTCAAGGCAGAGATCGATCCGCTGGTCGGCGGTCAGCCGTACCAGGGTCGTGAGCTGGCGTTCAAGCTGGGCCTGGAAGGCAAGCAGATTGGTCAGTTCACCAAGATCTTCCTGGGTCTGGCAAAGCTGTTTGAAGAATGTGATCTGGCTCTGGTCGAGATCAACCCGCTGGTGATTACCCCGGCCGGCGACCTGCACTGCCTGGACGCCAAGATCGGTGTGGATGGCAACGCTCTGTACCGTCAGAAGAAAATCCACGAGATGCACGATCCTTCACAGGAAGATTCCCGTGAGGCGGAAGCAGCCAAGTGGGAACTCAACTACGTGGCCCTGGAAGGCAACATCGGCTGTATGGTTAACGGCGCTGGTCTGGCCATGGGCACCATGGACATCATCAAGCTGTCCGGTGGCCAGCCAGCCAACTTCCTGGACGTAGGCGGCGGCGCGACCAAAGAGCGCGTGTCCGAAGCGTTCAAGATCATCCTGTCTGACGACAATGTACAGGCGGTTCTGGTTAACATCTTCGGCGGTATTGTCCGCTGCGACATGATCGCAGAGGGCATCATCGGTGCGGTCAAGGAAGTGGGCGTCAAGGTTCCCGTGGTTGTTCGCCTTGAAGGTAACAACGCCGAAGTCGGCACCAAAGTACTCGCTGACAGTGGCCTGAACATCATTGCCGCCACCAGTCTGGCGGATGCTGCACAGCAAGTCGTTAAAGCCGCAGGGGGTAAATAATGAGCATCCTGATCAACAAAGACACCAAGGTTATCTGCCAGGGCTTTACCGGCGCACAGGGTACTTTCCACTCTGAGCAGGCGATTGAATATGGCACCAAAATGGTTGGTGGCGTGAGCCCGGGTAAGGGCGGAACCGAGCACCTGGGTCTGCCGGTGTTCAACACTGTACGTGAAGCGGTCGAGAAAACCGGTGCGGAAGCGACGGTGATCTACGTACCCGCTCCGTTCTGTAAGGACGCCATCATTGAAGCCGCAGATGCTGGTATTCAGCTGATTGTGTGCATCACCGAGGGTATCCCGACCATCGACATGCTCTACGCCAAAGAGTACGTGGATCGCAAGGGCGTACGCATGATCGGTCCGAACTGTCCGGGCGTGATCACGCCGGGTGAGTGCAAGATCGGCATCATGCCGGGCCACATCCACAAGCCGGGCAAGGTGGGTATCGTTTCCCGTTCAGGCACCCTGACATACGAAGCGGTCAAGCAGACCACGGACTTCGGCTACGGTCAGTCCACCTGTATCGGTATCGGTGGTGACCCGATTCCGGGTTCCAACTTCATCGATATCCTGCAGTTGCTGCAGGACGATCCGCAGACTGAAGCCATCGTGATGATTGGTGAAATCGGTGGTACCGCGGAGGAAGAAGCCGCTGCGTTTATCAAGGATAACGTCACCAAGCCGGTGGTTTCCTACATCGCTGGTGTGACTGCGCCTCCTGGCAAACGTATGGGCCATGCCGGTGCGATCATCTCCGGTGGTAAGGGTACCGCAGACGAGAAGTTTGCTGCCCTGAACGACGCCGGTGTCAGAACCGTGCGCAGCCTGGCCGAAATTGGTAAGGCGTTGAAGGAAGCAACTGGCTGGTAAGTCATTACCGTCAGTCACAAAAGCCCCCGGGTCTGCCGTAAGGCGCCGGGGGCTTTTGCGTTGTTGTAGCGGGTGCCTTGTGGCTGTTTTCCAAAGGCTTCTTAACGCCAGCGCCACATAAGACTATAATGCCCGGTCAGCCTGCTCTAAGATGGGCTGGTTTAATATCACCAGAAGGAGTTCGTGCTTTGAGTTCTGTAGATTCCCAGCAACGGGTTTTGTCCGGGATGCGTCCGACCGGCAAGCTTCACCTTGGCCACTACCACGGTGTTCTGAAAAACTGGGTGAAACTCCAGCACGAGTATGAGTGCTTCTTCTTTGTCGCTGACTGGCATGCGTTAACCACCGACTACGAAGACACAGCGGGTATCGAGCAGAGTGTCTGGGATATGGTCATCGACTGGCTGGCGGCCGGGGTAAATCCCGGGTCATCGACCATGTTTATCCAGTCCCGTGTGCCGGAGCATGCAGAGCTGCACCTGCTGCTCTCCATGATCACCCCCCTGGGGTGGCTGGAGCGCATTCCTACCTACAAGGACCAGCAGGAAAAGCTGCGGGAAAAGGATCTGGCCACTTACGGATTCCTGGGGTATCCGCTGCTGCAAAGTGCGGACATCCTGATGTACCGTGCCGGTAAAGTCCCGGTCGGAGCCGATCAGGTATCCCACGTGGAGATTACCCGTGAAGTCGCCCGTCGCTTTAATCATATCTATGGTCGCGAGCCCGGTTTCGAAGAACAGGCGGAAGGCGCCATCGTGAAGATGGGCAAGAAAAACGCCAAACTGTACCGCAATCTCAAGAAACGGTATCAGGAAGAGGGCGATCTGGAAGCCCTGGAAACCGCCAGGGCCTTGCTGAAAGAGCAGCAGAACATTTCCCTGGGCGATCGTGAGCGTCTGTACGGTTACATCGAAGGCGGTGGCAAGGTGATTCTGCCAGAACCCCAGCCGCTGCTGACCCCGGAATCAAAAATGCCGGGGCTGGACGGACAGAAAATGTCCAAGTCCTACAATAATTATATTGGTCTTCGGGAAGATCAGGATTCGGTCGCCCAGAAAGTTCGCACCATGCAGACTGACCCCCAGCGGGTCCGCCGTACCGATCCGGGGGAGCCTGAGAAATGTCCGGTGTGGGGTATGCACAAGATCTATTCCGATGCGGACACCCAGGAATGGGTGCAGGCCGGCTGTCGAAGCGCCGGGATTGGCTGTCTGGAATGCAAGAAGCCGCTTATCGACGCAATCATTGAGGAGCAGCGCCCCCTCCATGAGCGCGCCCGTGAGTACGAAGGCAACCCCGATCTGGTACGCTCGATTATTGAGGAGGGCTGCGAGCAGGCCCGTGATTCGGCCAGGGATACCCTGGATGAAGTTCGCGCAGCCATGGGTCTGAACTACCGTTAGAATCGGTGTCCACTGGATGAGCCCTCAGCCGCATGCTGGAGAAAGTATGACTGATGACACTGTGAGCACATCGCAGGCCGAGACGGGTGAGGACGCGCCATCAACCGCTCCCGAGCAGGTGCCCCTGGCTCTGGTGTCCGGTAAGCCAGTGGTGGATCTGCCAAAGGACCTGTACATTCCACCCGATGCGCTGGCGGTGTTCCTGGAGGCCTTCGAGGGACCTCTGGATCTGTTGTTGTACCTGATCCGGCGCCAGAATATGGACATTCTGGATATCGATGTCAGCGAAATTACCCGTCAGTACATGGACTACATCGGTGCCGTGGAAGCCATGCGCTTCGAGCTGGCGGCTGAGTACCTGGTCATGGCAGCCACCCTGGCGGAAATCAAGTCCCGCATGTTGCTGCCTCGGCAGGAAAGTGATGACGAAGAAGAGGTGGACCCGCGAGCTGAGCTGATACGCCGATTGCAGCAGTATGAACGCTTCAAGAAGGCGGCGGAGGATCTGGATCAACTGCCACGGCAGGAGCGGGATACCTTTGTCGGGTCGGCAGCGTTGCCGAAACTACCGTCGAGCCAGCCCCATCCGGACGTGGAGCTCTCGGAGCTGCTGCTTGCACTTCAGGGCGTGCTCAAACGGGCCGATCTGTTCACCAGCCACCATGTCGAGCGGGAAAAGCTGTCTACCCGGGAGCGCATGTCAGCTATTCTCTCGGTGCTTCAGGATGATCGCTTTGTTAAGTTTGAAAGTCTGTTCACGCCGGAGGAGGGTCGTCTGGGCGTGGTTGTCAGCTTCCTGGCGACGCTTGAGTTGGTGAAGGAACAGCTGATTGAGGTTGTCCAGGGGGAAGTCCTTGGTCCCATTCATGTCAGGGCCAGAGCGTCCAGTTAAGCGAAAGCACGAGTTCCATGAACGAAGAGAACCTGAAAAAGATCCAGGCGATTACCGAGGCCGCACTGCTGGCGGCAGGAAGACCGCTGTCATTTGATCAGCTCAGAGAGCTTTTCCCGGAAGATGAACGGCCTCCCCGCCAGATCATGGAGCATGTCCTGGTATTGCTGGAGGCAGCCTGTGAAGGCCGTGGCTTTGAGTTGAAAAAAGTTGCCAGTGGGTATCGGCTGCAGGTGCGTGAAGAGTTTGCTCCCTGGGTCGGGCGGTTGTTTGAAGAGAAGCCTCAGCGTTACTCGCGGGCCTTGCTGGAGACCCTGGCGCTGATCGCCTATCGCCAGCCGATAACCCGAGGTGAAATCGAGGATATTCGCGGGGTTACTGTCAGCAGTAACATCGTGCGAACCCTGTTGGAGCGTGAGTGGGTGAGGGTGGTCGGCCATCGGGATGTGCCCGGCAGGCCTGCCATGTACGCTACGACGCGCCAGTTTCTCGACTACTTCAACCTGCAGGGTCTGGACCAGTTACCGCCCTTGTCGGAAGTGCGGGATCTGGAAGAGATCGGACGGGAAATTGAAAAGAACATGCAGGCGGAGATCGAGTTTGAATCCGGATCTTCTGCCAATGATGGGGAAGCTGGTTCCGGTGAATCGGAGCCGGACGCCCCATCGAATCAGACAATTCACTGATGCCGCGGGCATAGACCCGCATCAGCCCACTGAAAGGATAAGTTCATGGCGTCAGAGCGCCCCGGTAAGCCTGGAGGCAAACCCTCCACTTCTTCGAAAGCACCGACGGCTGCCGCTGGTGGCCCCGAAAGAATTCAGAAACTCCTGTCCCGTGCGGGCGTTGGTTCCCGTCGTGAGGTGGAAGGTTGGGTGGAAGCCGGCCGTTTAACGGTCAACGGACAACTGCCGGAACCGGGCCAGAAGGTGACCATCGGTGATCGCATAGAACTGGACGGCAAGCGTCTTGACCTGGCCTCCGGCTCGGAAGTCGTCCGCCGCGTGCTGATCTACAACAAGCCCGAAGGGGAAGTGACCACCCGCCGTGATCCGGAAGGGCGGCCGACAGTGTTCGATAGTTTGCCGAGGCTCAAGGATCATCGCTGGATCTCCATCGGCCGTCTGGATATCAACACTACTGGGCTGGTTCTTTTCACCACCGATGGAGAGCTCGCCAACCGGCTGATGCACCCATCCAGAGAAATTGACCGGGAATATGCTGTCCGGGTGTTCGGCGAAGTGGACGATGCGATGCTGCAGCGCCTGATGGATGGCGTGTTGCTGGAAGATGGCATGGCCAAGTTCACCGACATCACGCCGGCCGGTGGCAGCGGGATCAACCGATGGTTTCATGTCACCCTGCTGGAAGGCCGGAATCGTGAAGTTCGCCGTCTATGGGAATCCCAGGGCGTGAGAGTCAGTCGGTTGAAGCGGGTTCGATACGGGCCGGTCTTCCTTCCAAGCCGTTTGACGGTTGGTAAATGGGAAGAGCTGGATCAGAAGGGCGTCGATATGCTCAGCAAGGCCGTGGGTCTGGAGTCCGTCGCTATACCCGCCAAGACGCCCAATGAACAGGCAGCGCTGGATCGCAAGCGCAATAAGCAACCCGGTCGGCCGGCACGTAAGTCCGGGGGCCGCAAATGGGATGTGAGCTCGACCAAACCAGCCAATCAGGGCAAGAAGCCCGCACGAAAACCCGCGAAAAGCGTCAAGAAAAGCTAGCTGATACTGGCAAAGACCCGGGTGCAGTTGCGTCCGTGGTCTTTGGCCCGGTAAAGGGCCTCATCAGCGCGGGCAAGCCATTGGTCTGAGGCTTCACCGGTCAGGTGCATGGCTACTCCGCAACTGGTTGTTACGGAGACGTTGGTATTGCCGCAATTGACCGAAATGGTGCCAATGTATTCGCGTATCCTTTCCGCCACATGGCGCGCTTCCATTTCACCGGTATGTGGCAAAAGTATCGCAAATTCCTCACCGCCGAAGCGGTAGACTGAGTCCGAACTTCTTACCGCTTTTTCCAGTGCCCGGGCGGCCAGTTTGAGCAGGTGGTCGCCTACCACATGACCGTATCTGTCATTGACGGCTTTGAAGTGGTCCAGATCGCAGAGAATCAGAGAGTATTGATCTCCGTGTCGATCTGACAGCTGGCAGGCCTGCTGTAAGGCGCTTTCCATTGCTCGCTTGTTGGGGATTCCGGTCAGCGAGTCGGTTAACGCTGCGTGTTCGATGGCAAGGAACTGACAGGCATTTCGGATGGGGCAAATTGCTGCTCCCAGCATCAGTTCGATAGCTTCCAGTTCCTGTTCTGTGAACTTCTTCCGGCGCTTGAATGAGAGTGTGCCATAGCTCTCGCCCTCCAGAGTGAGGCGATACTCGCAGCTATGCGGGCCCCCCATGCCTGAGCTGAACACAAAATCAGTTCCGCCAATCTGATGGCGGTAGTGTAGTGCGTCGACCGGTACAATCTCGCTGACCTCTCCAGCCAGAATGGCGAGCTGATTTTCCAGGGAAAGCGTCGTTGATAGTCGCCTGGTCAGGCGTGTCATTGGATCAGGCGACTCATTCCAGTCCCGGTGGGCCTGTCGCAGGGCGGCAAGTTTTTGAGGCTGCGGGCCGGATTTTGCGAATGATGGTGTTTGCTTCACTGGGAATGAACCTGTTCAAGTGTTTTTCCTTGACAAGCACAAACCATGCCCTAAATTTAAACGGCAATATAGTCAATCGACTACAACATTCTTTTGATATACTTTATAACGCCTGTTCTTCATTTGCGATGAAGTGTCAGAATTCCGGCGATTATTTGCCTGCCCTTCAGGGTGTGGTCGAAATGTCAGACAAGGGGATGGGGTCAGCCAATCCCTGTGGTAAACTTTTGCGCTTATGATCGTGCCGTCTGCAGCAAGTGAGCGACCAATTATATGAGGTTTCAGGCTCCCGAAAGTCTTTCCGAGCAAATTGCCCAGCACCTGGGTCAGCGGATCATGACCGGTGATCTCCAGCCCGGCGAACGAGTGCAGGAACTCAAAGTGGCCGGTGAACTGAATGTCAGTCGTGGTTCCGTCCGTGAGGCATTGTTGATTCTCCAGCGCCGCCATCTGATTGAAATCTTCCCACGTCGGGGCGCGGTGGTGTCGAGACTGACGCCGGAACTGGTCAACAGCCTTTATGATATCTACATCGATCTGCTGTGCATGTTGGGCCGCAAGGTCATGGAACGCTGGTCCGCACAGGAGTTGGCGGGTATCGTGAGCCACGCCCGGGAACTCCAGGCTGTGACAGATGCCCTCAACTCTTCCGGCAGCGACGCCGGTGAGCAGGTCATCGAAGCCGGATTCGGTGTGATGCGTTACGCCTACACCCTGGTGGATAATCCATTCCTGGAAGAAACCCTGGAGAACTTCCGCCCGGCTATCAGCCGAACCTACTATGTTGCTCTGGAGCATTTCCGCGATGAGCTGACGGAAACCGGCCGGTTCTTTACCGATGTTGCCGATGCTGCTGCCAGCGGCGATGCTGCCAGGGTTGAGTCGGCAATAATCAGGTTTGGCGAGCATCAGCGTGAACAGGTGTTAAGAATACTCAGGGAGGAGGCAAGCGCCTGATATGCGCCTGAAGTCCATCAAACTGTCCGGTTTCAAATCCTTCGTTGATCCGACCACGGTGCCTTTTCCCACCAATATGACGGCGGTGGTCGGTCCTAACGGATGCGGGAAGTCCAATATTATTGATGCGGTGCGCTGGGTCATGGGGGAAAGTTCCGCCAAATATCTGCGTGGCGAATCCATGACCGACGTTATCTTCAATGGGTCCAGCGCCCGCAAACCGGTCGGGCAGGCGTCAATTGAGTTGGTATTTGATAACAGCGACGGCTCTGCGCCCGGAGAGTTTGTCAAATTCAATGAGATTTCCGTTCGCCGTCGAGTTTCCCGCGAAGGTCAGTCTGAATACTTCCTCAATGGCTCAAAATGCCGCCGTCGTGATATTACCGATCTGTTCATGGGAACCGGTTTGGGGCCAAGAAGTTACGCAATCATTGAGCAGGGGATGATATCCCGGCTTATTGAGGCCAAACCGGAGGAGCTGCGGGTCTACATTGAAGAGGCTGCCGGTATTTCCAAGTACAAGGAACGGCGCCGGGAAACTGAAAACCGCATTCGACGCACTCAGGAAAACCTGGAGCGACTCACCGATCTCCGGGACGAACTCGGCCGTCAGTTGCAGCATCTGGAGCGTCAGGCTGCGGCGGCAGAAAAGTACAAGACCTACAAGCAGGAAGAGCGTCAGAAAAAGGCAGAGCTGACGGTACTGCGCTGGAAGTCGCTGGATAACGATTTGCAGACCTGGCGCACCAGAATTCGCGACACCGAGCTGGAGCTGGAAAAATACCTGACCGATCGCGTCAACCTGGAAACCTCACTGGAGTCCCTGCGGGACAGTCATCAGGAGCGGACCGAGCACTTTAACCGGGCCCAGGCTCGTTACTATGAGGCGGGCGCCGATATCGCCCGTATCGAGCAAAGCCTGGAACATCAGCGCGAGCGCGGCCGGCAGATTGCCACCGAGCTGGACCAGGCCATGGCGAACCAGCGGGAGCTTGCGCGGGAACTGGAGCAGGATGAAGAGAAGCTCTCCGGCATTCAGGAAGAGCTGGATATGATCGAGCCGGAGCAGGAAGCGCTGGCGATCCGGGCCGAGGAGTCCGGCGAGAAGCTTCAACTTGCAGAAGACGCCATGAGCGAGTGGCAACACAGTTGGGAGCAGTTCAGCTCCCGTTCTGCGGATGCCCGGCGTCAGGCTGAACTGGCCCAGTCGCGCATAAACTCCCTGGAAGACGCCATTACTCAGCTCAAGACCCGTCAGCAGCGCCTGAGGGACGAGCAGGACCTGCTTGAGGGGCAAGTGGATCGTGCTGAGCTGGATGAGTTGCTGGAGCAGCAGGAAACCCTCGAACTGCAGCGCGAGGAAGCTGCCGACCGGATCACGGCGGTTCAGGACGAGCTGTTTGACGCCCGTCAGCAGCAGAAAGATGCCGAGCAGAAGGTGTCTGATTATCGTCAGAAGGTACAGAGCCTTCGCGCTTCCCTGGAATCCCAGCAAGCAATGCTCGATGAGCAGATGGGAGGCCAGGACGATGCACTTCAATCCTGGCTTCATGAGTTCGGGCTGGAATCCGCTCCCAGGGTTGCCCAGCAGCTGACCATCGATAATGGTTGGGAGTTTGCCGTTGAACAGGTGATCAGCCGTTTCAGTCAGGGGGTGAGCGTGCCGGGTATGGACTCGCTCCATCACGCCATGTCAGGAGCCCCCAAGGGGTTGGCGCTGGTCAACTCTGACAGTCCCGGTGCGGAGCAGGCCTCCGGCCTTGCAGCCCGGGTCTCCGGAGCTGCGGCCATCCATGGGCTTTTAGCCGGCATAGATACGGCGGATGCGCTGGACGATGCGCTCGCCGGGCAGGGTAGCCTGGCCCCGGGAGAGAGCGTTATTACCCGGGAAGGGGTTTGGGTATCCCGGGACTGGATTCTGATGCCGGACTCCGACGCCGCCCAGGTGGGGGTGATTGAGCGCCAGAAGAAGGTCAGCCAGCTGTCTGAAGAATTGGACGAGGCTGAGGCGTTGTTGCAGGAGGCCAGTGAGACGCTGGAAAGTCTTCAGGAGAAATCGGAAAGGGCGGAAGCCAACCGGGATGAAGCTCAGGGCCGTCTCAGCGACGCGGAGCGGGAGCTTGGCGGACTTTCTTCCAGGATCAGCGGTCTGAAGGCCAGGGCAGAACAGATCGATGCCCGGCTCCAGAGGATCCGCGAAGATGCCGAGGATGTAGCTCTGAGCCTGGAAGAACAGCTCGAACAATTGCAGGAAGTCCGGGAAGAATGGCAGGAAGCCCTGGCGTCCACCGAAGACAATGATGAAGAGAAAGAACAGCTCCTCGAGCGCCGGGACTCGCTTCGCGAAAACCTCGATCACCTGCGCCAGGAGGCCCGCCACGACCGGGACCGGGCTCATCAGCTTCAATTGCAATTGCAGTCCCTGAACAGCCAGAGAGATGGCTTGCGCCAGACCATCGACCGTATGCAAATGCAGAAGGAGCGGCTGGAAGAGCGGCTTGAAATTCTCCGCGAATCCCGGGAGAACGCCGAAGAGCCGGTTGAAGATCTGCAGATGCAACTGGAAGGGTTGCTGGATCGCCGCCTGGCGGAAGAAGAGAAGCTGGGCGTCGCCAGGGATGCGTTGGAAGAAATCGATCGTGAGGTACGTGAGAAGGAACAGGGCCGCAGCCGCACGGAGCATGAGGTTCAGGATATTCGCGCCCGGCTGGAAAAACTGAAGATGGAGTGTCAGGCCCTGGAAATCCGCTCGGGTAACCACATTGAACAGCTCAAGGAGCTGGATGTGAAGTTACAGGAGGTACTGGATCAGTTGCCCGAGGACGCCACCGAGCAGGCGTGGACTGATGAGCTGGAGAAGATTGGCAACCGGATCCAGCGACTGGGTGCCATCAACCTGGCAGCCATTGAGGAATACCAGGTCCAGAGTGAGCGGAAGACCTATCTGGACAGCCAGCACGAAGACCTGATGGAAGCCCTGGAGACGCTGGATAATGCGATTCGCCGGATTGACCGGGAGACGCGCCAACGATTCAAGGAAACGTTTGATCAGGTGAATGGTGGCTTGCAGGCGCTGTTCCCGAAGGTTTTCGGGGGTGGTAATGCGTCACTGGAGCTTACTGGCGAAGACCTGCTGGAAACCGGTGTTGCCATCATGGCAAGGCCGCCGGGCAAGAAGAACAGTACCATTCACTTGCTTTCCGGTGGTGAAAAGGCACTGACGGCCATCGCACTGGTGTTCTCCATATTCCAGCTCAATCCGGCGCCGTTCTGTATGCTGGATGAGGTGGATGCGCCACTGGACGACGCCAACGTGGGCCGCTATGCCAATATGGTCAAGGAAATGTCAAAGCAGGTTCAGTTCATCTACATTACCCATAACAAGATTGCCATGGAAATGGGGGATCAGTTGATGGGGGTTACCATGCACGAACCTGGTTGTTCGCGGCTGGTGTCTGTTGATGTGGACGAAGCGGCCGCTCTGGCGGAGGCGTAAGGCACCCGTTGTCAGGGTGTTCAGAATGCCGTCAAAGATGACAAAAAGGCCATATGGCCCGCCTGTGCGTTGTATTCATTACAGGCTTTTCTTAGAGTAGCAACGATATCCGATCTGCAAACAGGACAGCATCACTATGTCACTAAGGGAATGGTTAATTGCCATAGGTACCCTGGTTATCATCGGCATTGTCATCGACGGTTTTCGTCGAATGCGCCGGGCACGCAAGGAATCCATCGCGATTTCATCAGGAATGGGGGCCAATGACCTGGATGAATCGCCCCTGGACGAGGAATACAATCCGGAGCTACCGAACGGTGGGGCACGGACAATCTCCAGGGACACGCTTGAAGAGCGGGGTTATCTGAAGCGGGAGCGTCCCAGCCGCTTTGGCAATCCGGTTCAGAAGCCAACGCGTCCGATTATCAGTGACGAGGCGAAATCGGCGGTGGCTGAAGAAGAGCCGTCACAACCGGAATCCGGGGAAAGCGACACAACCTTCCAGACTGATGCCTGGGACGATTATGAAGCCCCTGATACTGGCTGGGGCGCAAATGACGACGAGCCCGAGCCTGATGAAGGGATCGTCAGTGAGCCGCAGCCGGCGGAGCAAGTGGAGCCACCGGCTTCGACACCACCTCCAACGGTGACCAGCGAAGTCCAGGAGGACACCGCACGGCGTGATCAATCACCGAAGCGTTCCGGTCAACCGCTGGCGGGCGCCAACCGCCCGGAAGCCAGAGAGGTTGTTGTCATCAACGTGCTGGCGCGTAACGGTGAGGATTTCAAAGGCAGTGTTCTGAAAGAGCTGTTTGAGGCCTGTGGCCTGGAATACGGCGACATGGATATCTACCACCGCCACGAGGAATCAGATACCACCAGTCCGGTCCAGTTCAGCGTGGCCAGTGCCGTAGAACCGGGAACCTTCCGTCCGCAGGACATGCCGACTCTGTCGACACCGGGCATCAGCTTTTTCATGAGCATGCCGGGGCCATCCAACGCCCTCCAGGCTTTCGAGTTCATGCTCGAAACCGCTCAGTGTGTGGTTCGTAATATGGGCGGAGAGCTGAAAGACGAGCGGCGCAGTGTGATGACACCGCAAACCATCGAGCATTGCCGTCAGCGCATCCGTGAGTTTGAGCGCAAGCAACGGTCGCCCCGGCACTGACGCACACCGCCATTGTTGCGAGTAAAATACCCGGTGGAATCCGGGTATTTTTTTGTAGGTCCAAGGATTACAGGTATGAGCACAGCAACTCCCGAAACGGTAAATCGGGTACAGGAACTGCGGGACATAATAGACGAGCATAACTATCGTTATTATGTGCTGGACGATCCCCAGGTGCCGGATGCCGAGTACGATCGGTTGTTCCGCGAGCTCCAGGAACTGGAGACCAGTCACCCCGAATTGATCACCGGGGACTCGCCAACACGTCGGGTCGGTGCCAATGCAGAAACCAGTTTTGAGGAAGTGGTGCATCGGATACCCATGTTGTCACTGGACAATGCGTTCAGCGACGATGAACTGCGGGATTTTGACCGTCGGGTGAAGGACCGCCTGAAAACCGGGGACGACATCGAATACGTTTGTGAGCCCAAGCTCGACGGCCTCGCTGTCAGCCTGCATTACGAGCAGGGCGTCCTCATTCGGGCTGCCACGCGGGGCGATGGCTACGCGGGCGAGGACATTACCGCCAACATCCGTACCATCCCGTCGGTTCCCCTGAAGCTTAGAGGAAGCGATGTGCCTGACACGGTGGAAGTCCGGGGCGAGGTCTATATGCCCAAAGCCGGTTTCGAGAAGCTGAACCGGACGTTGGCCAATCAGGGCGACAAAACCTTTGTCAACCCGCGCAACGCTGCCGCCGGCAGCCTCAGGCAGAAAAAACCGTCGGTGACTGCCCGCCGGCCCCTGGAAATGTGCGCGTACAGCGTCGCTGTGACCGACGACTCTTTATTGCCTGACACCCATTGGGACTGCCTGCAACAGGTTGGACAGTGGGGCTTCCGGATCAACCCGGAAATGCGCAAGGCATGCGGGGTAGAGGAATGCCTGGCGGCCTATCAGGCGTTGATGGACAAGCGTGGCGAACTCCCTTACGAAATCGACGGAATCGTTTTCAAGGTCAACAGCCTGGCGTTGCAGCAGTCGTTGGGTTTTGTTTCCCGGGCGCCACGCTGGGCGATTGCCCATAAGTTTCCGGCACAGGAAGAGCTTACCGTTATCGAGGACGTGGAGTTCCAGGTGGGGCGAACCGGGGCAGTGACCCCGGTGGCCCGCCTCAAGCCGGTGTTTGTGGGTGGCGTGACGGTCAGTAATGCCACTTTGCATAATATGGATGAGATTCGTCGCCTTGACGCCCGAATCGGCGATACGGTGTTTATAAGGCGTGCAGGTGATGTCATTCCGCAGGTCGTCAAGGTGGTGCTGGATAAGCGGCCAGAAAACGCCCGAGAGGTGGAGCTTCCGAAAACCTGCCCGGTCTGCGATTCAGACGTTATTCAGATCGAAGGCGAAGCTGTGGCTCGCTGCTCCGGTGGTTTGTACTGTCCCGCCCAGCGCAAGGAAGCGATCCGGCATTATGCGTCCCGCAAGGCCCTGGATATTGAAGGTCTGGGCGATAAGTGGATCGATATCCTGGTGGACCGGGACATGGTGAAGACCGTGGCGGATCTGTACGGACTGACCAAGGAAGACCTCACCGGGCTGGAGCGCATGGGTGACAAATCAGCCACCAACCTGCTGGCGGCCATTGATAAGTCTCGGCAGCCGGTACTTTGGCGCTTTGTCTACGCTTTGGGGATACGCGAAGTCGGGGAGGCGACTGCGAAGTCCCTCGCCAGTCATTTCGGTAGCCTGGAGGTAATTGCTGAAGCCGATGAAGAGGCGCTGCAGCAAGTGCCGGATGTCGGCCCCATCGTCGCCGGCCATATTCGAAGCTTCTTCGACCAGCCCCACAACCAGGAAACGATTGCTTCCCTGAAGGAGGCGGGTGTTCAGTGGCAGACGGAAGAAATCACCGCTGAGCCAAAGCCATTGCATGGAGAAACCTGGGTATTAACAGGAACGCTGACGGAAATGACCCGGGATGAGGCCAAAGAGCGCCTGGAAAAACTGGGTGCCAAGGTTGCCGGTAGCGTTTCCAAAAAAACCTCCTGTGTCGTCGCCGGAGAAGCCGCCGGCTCCAAGCTGACCAAGGCAGAGTCTCTTGGCGTCAAAGTGCTGGATGAAGACGGTTTTCGCACCCTGCTGGAATCCCACGGCGTATAGCCAATCAGGCCGGGATCCTTAACAGGACTCCGGCCTGTGAATCTGAGAACTCGCGCAGATCCCCCCGTGTACAAATTGATTACCATGGCGTTGTTCTGTAACGGTGTGTAAAGCGGACCGGTTGTCCTGCCTGAGCACCCATAATAACAACGCTTTGAAACGGACTTTTCCATGCGCGCCGAATCGCTAACCCGCCTTGCTTCCCTGGTCAGATGCTATGGTCTGTTGCTGGTCCTGGCATTGGTCACTACCGGATGCAAAACCGAAAAGAGCTCCGATGATCCTACCGTGCTGGGTGTGCCCCCCACGGAAGCCTACCTTGGAGTCGAGTATTACTATAATTTCGGGGCTTACGGTGGTGAGCGGATACTGGACTTTTCACTGACCAATACGCCGTCCTGGCTGGCGCTGGAGGAGACCAGCAACAAGGCCCGCCCAGGCATTATCATACGCGGTGTGCCCGGATTGAGTGGCGGTAACCGTGGTGACGCGGACCTGGGCAAGATTGAAGACATCAATCTGATTACCACTGATGGCGAAAGGGCGGGAATTCAGCCGTTCGATATTGAGGTGAAACGGAACCCGTTATCCCTGGATGCAGACACGTTCGCTGAAGGCCAGGCCTCAGACAGCCCGGAAGCCAGCGATAACCGGTGCGAGGCGCCAGAGTTGGGTGACACTGGCTCACACACTTACACCGCGAATCTTTTCGACAGTGACGGCATTGTAACGGGGACCGAGGACCGTACCACGGACACCCAGCCCGTGTTGGTCAGAGTCCTGCTGGATCAACCATCGGTCACCCGCGTTGCTGTGGCGTTCGAGCTTTCCTCCGATTTTGATCCCTCTGTTTGTGACCAGGGGATTGACCCCGACCATCAGCGCTGCGAAGAGGGCGATGCCAATCACGATGAAGCGGTCATTGGCAGGGATATAGTGGCCCTGGGTAGCGGCAGTGAAGGGGCGCTGCCGGTACCCGACTACCTGAATTACCAGCAGGACGAGAATGGCTTCTACTCAAAGGGCGTCATTACACTGGAACCCGGCATCACCGAGTGTTACATCCGTCTGGAAGTGGTGGATGACACCCTGCCGGAACCTTCTGAATCACTGCAGTTGACCCTGACTGAAATACGTAGCGGCCTTGCGGCTCTGGGGCCATCGGACAGTGGAATGAAAGTCTCGCTAACGATCGATGACAACGAACCGCTGGTGCGCCTGGAGACCGTTGGCGGTCGTCAGCGAGATGCCCTCAGTGTGGGAACCGAACGTCAGTACGTGGCCGTTCTCTCTGGTGATCGGGACGGAACCGTTCAGGCCAGGCTAGGGGAGACCGAGGACTCACTTGCCAAGGCTGGGGAATACGTTATCCAGACCCTGGATGGCAACGGTGAATGGCAGGATAACGACATTCTCCAGTTCCCGGAAGGTGTGGCAAGGGTTCGCTTCCGGGTGACGGTTCCCGATGAGGGTTACAGCAATGCCGGCATGGATGACCGTTTCCTGTTGCTTGGTGTTGACCAGGATTACCAGGCAGGGAGACCTGGATTTGCCGGGTTTGCAGAGGGCGGTGAAATTCGAATCAACTTCAATGAACTGGTCGCGCCGCTGATTTTCAATGATGTGGATGATTTCATCCCGACCGATATTGCTGTGGGCCATCAGGGGCGGTTGTATGTCGCCGGGTATGATGACCTCAATAATGACCAGGTGTTGGTGCGTATTTTTGATCAGAAGGGAGTGTTATTGCAGGAAGTGGCGGTAACAGATGGTGCGACGGCGCTGAACAAACCTCAACCCGTCATTTACTTTGCCCGGCGTCAGGTGACCCGGGGCAGCACTCGGGTGGATCGTTTTGAGTTTGCAGTGGCCTTTGCTACTGACGTTGACATACCCGGTCACAGCTCCCTTGGAGGAAAGGATGTCGTGACCAGCCTTTACTGGTTCGACTCGGCCGCAACCGAAGGCAATGAGTACTCGGAAGTTTGGACCTTGCGCTCGGGCACGTCAGCGGATGACGTACCCCGGTGGGTCGGCATCAACCCGGATAACGGATTTGTGGTGATTGCCGGGGAAACCAGAGGGCGATGGCCGGGTGAGACCCGGGCCGGCGGAATAGACAGCTTCCTGCAGCGGATCGATACCGAAACCGACGGTGATAACCAGGTCCCCGGACTCGCCTGGACGCGGCAGATCGGTTCCAGCCAGGATGAGGCCGTGGTATCCGGCAGTACGGTGAGCGCCAGCCCCTACCTGTTTGGTGCGACAGCGGGGGCGGTCGCGACCCAGAACAGTGCCGGTTCTTCAGACGCGTTTTTCTTTAATGCCTCCGGCGCTGACAGCACCATCAATGTGTATCAGCGCGGGACCGACGGCAATGAGGCAGTGGTGGATGGTCTTAGTGACCTCAACAACCTTTGGTTGCTGGGGAACAGTGATCGCTTGTACGCCATTGAAGACACCGCTGACACGAAGAGCCTTAACAGTGAGCCGGTGGCCGGTACCACCGGCTTCGTATTCGGTTATTCTTCTTCCGGTGACGTGAATTTTGCGTTTTCCTACGCGGATGAGGCCCGCACCGGTAAAGAGGCCTTTGCCGCATTACTGGCGTTTGATGATGATCTGATTGCAGCAGGCGCCACTACCGGGGCCTTTGCCGACGATGCGGTGGACAGTGGCATACAGCAGCCCATTATCGCGCGGATATCCACGGCAGGCTCCGAGGCCAGCGGCGATGAAGAATCCGACGGGTGGGATATCTGGCGGGTTCAGCCGGGCCTCGATGGCGCGAACATTACCGCCCTGGCCAACTACCGGGATGACGAGATTGTCACTTTGGTACGGGAGACAGTGGGGGCTGAGAATGAATGGAAAGCCATTCTGTTCTCGGGTGAAGGTGTGCGGCTGAATTAAACCGTGCCCTGCTGGCGACCGGCGTTGGCGTAAAGCTTGAGATAGTCGGTGCTGGTCACAATGCCAGCGGGGGCGCCGTATTTGTCGACCACCAGAGCTGCGTTGAGCTGATGCGCTAACATCAGTCGGGCCAGCTGATGGGCGTCGGTTTCGGGGGAAGCCGTCAGAAAGGCCGGCAGTTCGATGTGAATCATGCTGTGACTCATCGCATTGGCATTGTTCTCGTGCAGCCAGGCCAGCAGCCAGCGCAGGTCGATGAGCCCGGCAACGTTCTCCTGAGAGGTGATGACCAGATGGTGAACCCCATGATCATCCATCATTGTCAGGGCTTCGGAGAGGGTGGCGGTTGCCGGCAGTGAATAGAGTGCCGGCGTACAGATAGTTGAGACCGGGAGATAACTGCGCTGCTCCCTGGGTTCGTCGTATGCGGCGGAGCCATACTCTTCCATGGCCCGGTGAAGGCCGGAAGCGTAACTGGCCTGCTGGAATTCCGCGTCTGTGACTTCACTGTGCCCGGTGTTGATGGCATGGGATTCGGTCATTTCGGTGACGTTGCCCACGCGCCGCCCCCGGAATATTTCCGGTAGGCGGGTTCCGACAGGTCTGCCGGGTTCACTGACAAAAATGGCCATGAATATCTCCGGGGTATAACGCCCTTTAAACAGTTATCGGCCTTCGTTGAGAAATCTTAAGCTCGTCATGAAGCTTTAGCATCTTCCCTTTTGTAGCATCGATGCGGGTCCACCCGCTTTGCCAGCGAATGAGGCAGACACACTGGCTGACCGGTAAGCTTATCCGCAAGAAACTCGGCCAGCAACGGGGCGTAAGTCAGTCCTTTACTGCCCAGACCGGTGAACAGGAAGAGTCCGTCGAGCTTATTACTTTCGAGGTTGTTCAGACTCCCGGCCACGGGTTGGTAATCATGGGTAGTACAGCGAAATCCGACACGGCCCTCAAGCATTTCCGTTTCTGAGTCGGTTGGTGGCTCTTTTTTCCAGAGTCCGGGAAGCATGGTGGTCAGTTCGGTCAGGTTTTCACGGTGGCTGGTGCGGCTTTCCCTGGGCGACAGATCATGGAGATCAAAGGTGGCGCCTGTCACGCAGAGTCCATTGTGGGCGGGGTTGAGGTAGCGGGGGCCACAAATCACCGCCTTCGGAGCATGGATACGTTCTTCCGGCAGATGGCTGACCTGGCCCCTTATTGCCTTGAAACGGAAAGCACCGCCCATGCCTTCAGGTGGCACAAGCTCCGGTGTCCTGTGCCCTGAGCAGAGAACGACCCTGTCGACCTGGATGTCACCCCCGGCGCCTTTGATGATCCACTGACCGTCCCGTGTCACCAGTTCCTGAACCTCCATGCCGAAGCAGCGCTGGATATTGGGATGGTTTGCCAGGGTCTTGCAGAGCGCGGCCGGCTCAAGCCAACCGCTATGGGTGTACCAGAGGCCGCCGGTTTCAACAGGCGTACCGGTCAGTCTGCGGGCTTCGTCCGTATCCACGGGCGCCAGAATCTCTGGAGGGTATTGGTTACGGCCCAGAAAACGTTCCTGGCGTTGTCGTTCCTGAGGGCCCCAGGCCATTTGCAGCAGACCGGTGGGATGCCAGCCACTATTCCGGAAGGGTTCGTAGAAACGCTGGCTGAACAGGAGTGAAGACAGCGCCAGCTGTGTCTGGGCATTGAACTCCACCCCAAGTTTCACGTAAAGCGCGCCTTGCAGGTTGCCGGACGCCGCGGTACCTGCATCCCTGGCCCCGTCTACCAGTGTGACTTGCACGCCACGCTTCGCAAGGTTGTGAGCCAGCAAGCTACCGGCGATGCCTGCACCGATAATGGCCACTGAGCCGGGCTTTTCGCTACCCGCTTCCGGGGTTCCAGAGGCGGATTCCGGGATCATGCCGGCGAGCATGTCCCGCTTGCGCCCAAACCCGGCCACCTTGGTCATCGTAAAGCCCGTATCTGCCAGGGCTCGACGAATGCGACCGACGGCAGTGAAGGTGGACAGGGTGGTTCCGGGTTTGCTATGGCGACGGATCTGGTGAATAGCATCATCCAGCCACATGCCCGGGTTCAGGGAAGGGGCGAAGCCGTCCAGGAACCAGGCATCGGCAGCGAACTCCAGCTCCCGCCACGCGTCGAGTACGTCACCAAAATACAGGGTTAGCCGGACCCGCCCACCGTCGAGCAGCACACGGTGAACGCCTCTTACCAGCGGCGGATAGTGTTGGATCAGTTCATCACCGAGTTCTTGCAGCTCCGGCCAGAGTGTCAGTGCACGCGCCAGGTCATCTTTGCTCAGAGGGTAGCGTTCGGCGGAGACAAAATGCAGGGTGGTGCGGTGGCTGGCGGGGCTGTTCCGCCAGGACTGCCAGGCAGCAAGGAAATTCAGACCGGTGCCAAAGCCGGACTCCGCAATCACAAACGCCGAATTGTCCGGCAGCCTGGCGAAGCGCTCGGATAACCGATTGGGCCTGATAAACACATACCTGGTTTCTTCCAGACCGTTGTCACGGTTGAAGTAGACATCACCGAACAGTCTTGATTCCGGCACTCCGTCTTGCCAGAGAATGTCAGCCGGCTCTATGGCCGGCGCCGTCACTTCGGTCATTACTTCCCGGATGCGTCGCCGTTATTGATGACGGTGATGTTCCGAATGGTAATGGGGTCAACTGGAACATCGCCCATGCCGCCGGAGTAGCCGGTTTTCTTGCGGGCAATGGCATCCACCACGCCCATGCCTTCGGTCACTTTGCCAAACACCGCATAGCCCCATTTTTGGGGGTTGTCGGACGCGTTCAGATAGGGGTTGTCGACCACATTGATAAAGAACTGGGAGGTGGCCGAGTGGGGCTGGCCGGTCCGTGCCATGGCAATGGTGCCCCGAAGGTTTTTGAGCGTGGGGCTGGCTTCGTTCTGAACCGGGCTGCTGGTGTCCTTGCGGTTCAGGTTACCGTCAAAACCACCGCCCTGAATCATGAACCCGGGAATAACCCGATGGAAGACCGTGCCCTGATAGAAACCACTTTCCACATAATCGAGAAAGTTCTCCACGGTTTCCGGGGCAACGTCCGGCCGCAGCCTGATCTCAATGACACCTTCGCTGGTTTCCATGCGCACCTGGGGCAGTGTTTGCTCTGAAGTGTCGCTGCCGGCCATAGCGGGCGAGCTGATCAGTAGGGCGGAAAGCAAAACCAGTAAAAGATGGTGGGCAGTACGTGATGAGGTCACCTTGTTAACTCCTTCGATAACGCTGGCAATGGTGCAGCGGAAGACACGGGTTTGTCGGGATATTAACAGAAATTCCGCAGGTAACGGCTATTCCTCATGCATATTGAACAGTGATCGTCTAACCTGTCATAAGATTGTTTAACAAAGGCGTGGCGCGCTGAGTTGTACGGCCGCAGCATTCATGGAATGGAGGGCGCAAGTGGATATCCGTCAGGGATTTGAAGAAAAATCGAGGCTGGGTCGACTGCTCGTTAATCGGGGGTATTTGTCTTCCCAACAGCTGGAAGAGGGGTTGCGCTTACAGCGGGAAACCGGTCAGCGTCTCGGGGAGGCGCTGATTCAGGCCGGATGGATCACCGAGCGTGAGCTTTTCAGGGTTCTGAAGCAGCAGTCTCGTTACCGCAATGCAGCCGCATTGTTTACCGTGGTGACTTTGCCGCTGCAGCCCCTGGTAAGTTTTGCAGCCGGTCCATCGGCAAGCGCTGCCCAGGATACCCTTCCGGAGTCAGCGGAACTAATGCAACAGGGCAAGGGCATTTCACCGCTGAGCGATGCTGATCTGGCCAGGGTTTCGGGGCAGGGGGATCAGACACTCGTGGACCGTATTGCTGCGGTTGGTGCTATGGTTCCGAAGCAAGGAGATGCCGACGCGGAGCCCGATGTGCTGGAAGGCATCAAGCTGACGGCCCATATCTTTGTACCGGTACTGAACTTCCTGGATTCCGATCTGACAATAACCGGGGTGCATTACCGCGATGATGGCGTTCGTCACCGCGTGGATGACGATGGCAGACTGACGTTGGCATTCCCCGAACGAATCGAAGAGATTCGCATGGACAATATCCGTGTCAGCGGTGGACACACGCCTCCTCTTGGCAACGTCAGCATCAGTGATATCCGCTTTGATCCGGATTCACGGATGACGGTATACACAAGATGACAAAAGAAAACCCGGGCGCCTGTTAGCGGATCAGGCGCTGGCCAGGATGGTTCTTTGGGAATTGCCGGTCTGTTCGCCATGGGCGCCATAAAGCTTTTGCTGGCCGCTGGCGCCGCGGAAGATGTCCGTCAGGCGTGACAGGCGTTTCTGCATATGACTGATGACGCGACCGTTGTTACGGTTAATTTCCTGGCAGACCGCCAACCGCTCATTGGCTTGCGACCACAGTTCAGCCAGATCGGATAAGCCCGCACTTCGAATGAAGCGGGAAGGTGCACCACCCTCGGGGCGGTAGCCCATGGCAACCAATACGTGGATCTTCTGTTTGGCGCGTGCACGAACCTGATCGAGAATCGTATTTTTCTCGGTCATTATTGATTGCAGTGCCTGCACATCCGAAGAGGAGAGGCAGGATTTTTCCTGTTCCAGGATATCCGCCAGTGACTCCAGCTGGCGGATATCCTGGGAAAGAAGGTCTTTCAGTTCATCGATTGCGGCCATGATCTACTCACCCGAAAATGCTTTCATCCATCTCAAGCATTTTCTGGGCCAGTTTTTCTGCATCAATCTTGTATGAACCATCGGCCAGAGCCGCACGGATCTGTTCAATGCGGCCGTCATCCATCTCCGGATAATCGCCCAGCTTCTGTTCCAGCTGTTTCAGGTTCTTGGCCTGGCTGCTGAGGTTAACGTTTTCCCCCCGCGCACCCTGAGCCTGGCTTTTTGCCTGCTCTGGCGCCTGGGTGTTTTGCGTGGAGCCAGACTTGTCGGCCGTGGTTCTCTGGGTGTTGACCTGGCCGGGACCAATTCCATTAAAGTCAACTGACATATCGGTACCTGCTTACCTTTAAGACTGTCCGGAGACAGCGTTCGCGAATTTTATACTTGGATATCGGCGGTTGAATCGAAAGCTTTAGGAAATTTTAGCTACAAAAAATTACACGTTTGTCATTTTTGGTAGTGAGAGTGGCAAACAACTGCCGCCTGCGGAAAAAAGGCGCCGCTGGCCATATTCCGATGACTTACATCGGGATCTCCACCTGTCCGGGGGCCGTTACCAGCGCTTTAATCGTCCGCGACGAGGACAGGTTTTCAACCAGGACCTGATCCCCTACACCTGCATCGGCCATGGCTTTGCCTCGTGAATTGACGGAAAAGCTCCCCTTGCGGGCGGTAATAATAACATGGTCTCCCCTGGTGACCGCAGCTGGCGCAGAGAGTAGGTCAGGTGTCATCAGCGTGCCGGTATTAACACCGCGACGCATCTCCATTCCCACCAGTTGATCGGCATCAGTGATTACGCCTTTACGGGTTGCGTTAACCACCACTGATTCCGCTTCAATCATGCTCGCCATGACGCGTTCGCCCCGAGCCAGTGGGCGGGCAGCCACGAGTCCTTCGCCGCGAATGGATACGGAGGCGCTCAGGAACATCCGCCAGGGACGCTCACCCCGGCACGCAACCTCGAGCGTCGGTTGGGTGGTATGCCAGGGGTCGCTGCTGAAGCTGACGGCCAGTGGGTGTTCACAGGTTGCCAGGGACAGGCGACTGTCCAGGCGGCCGGTTTTGTGTGTGACGTCGAAGCCGTTTTCCGCCTGTTTTTTGGCGAACGCCTCCAGAAACGAGGCCGCAGCATGCTGGATCTGCTCGGCCGTGGTGTTTTCCGCCTGAGCCGGGCCGGCGACAGACATTAACAGTGTGACGACAAAAATGGTGGTGCGCATACGCAGCGGTTTGTCCTATGCTGTCTTTAATCTGGCAAAACCCTGAATACTTCAGGAAACGGGGAATCAGCCGTTAAACCCAAACAATGAGTCAAAATACTGGCGAAGTGCCGGTTTCAATAGCTCTCAACAGTTAATCAGCAAAATGCATGCCGGCATAGTGGCGGCAGTCCCGGGAGATAAAGTCATGGCAGGGGTACTCGACAGTGTAAATCAGCGCACGCAGCTGGTAGGGCAGAATCGCCTGGAACTCCTGTTGTTCCGTCTTCGGGGCAGACAGATGTACGGTATCAATGTGTTCAAGGTCAAGGAGGTCCTGCAGTGCCCGAAATTGTCTTCGATTCCCCGGAGCCGCAACGTAGTTCGGGGTGTGGCTCACATCCGGGGTGAAACCATTCCAGTCATTGATCTGGCTATGGCTATTGGCCTTCCGGGTATACCAAAGGAAGAGTTGGCCAACAGTTTTGTCATCATCACGGAGTACAATCGCAAAACCCAGGGATTCATGGTGACGGGCGTGGACCAGATCGTGAACATGAACTGGGAAGATATTCTGCCGCCCCCGAGAGGCGCCGGGAGCGAAGTTTACCTGACTGCGGTAACCAGAATTGAAGACAAGTTGGTGGAAATCATCGACGTAGAAAAGATTCTTGCAGAAGTTTCTCCGCTCAGGGAAGATGTCAACGAAGAGTTGGTGTCTCGAAGCGCCGCACGTGTTCAGGCGCACCTGCCTGTGCTTGTGGTAGATGATTCCAGTGTGGCGAGGCGACAGATGGAGCGATGCCTGACGGCGATCGGCATGGAAGTCATCACCCGGGACGATGGCAAGCAGGCTCTGGATTACCTCAAGAAAATTACTGAGGATGGTTCAAAAGCCAGTGATCATCTGTCTCTTGTGATCTCCGATGTCGAAATGCCTGAAATGGATGGCTACACTCTGGTCACCCGGTGCAAGAACGATCCGGCGTTACGGGATATATTTATCATGCTCCACACCTCACTAAGCGGCGTGTTCAACACCGCGATGGTGCAGAAGGTGGGTGCTGACGAGTTCATGGCCAAGTTCAGTGCAGACGAACTGGCTGAAAAGGTTATGGAGATCATTGATCGGGCCTAGTGCCGGCGATCAGTCCGGATTCACCTGACGCAGGGATTCAATGAAAGCGGATATTACGCCACAGGAATACGAGGCTTTTAAGACGTTCCTGCAGGATGCGTGTGGCATTCTGCTCGGTGACAACAAGCAGTATCTGGTGAAGAGCCGTCTGCGTCGCATTCTCGAGGAACACCAGCTTACCACCCTCGGTGAGCTTCTGAACCGTCTTAATCGTGCCGGCCACAGCAATCTCAAGGAAGTGGTCATTGATGCGATGACGACCAACGAGACGCTGTGGTTTCGCGACAATCACCCGTTTCGGATTCTTCAGGAGAAACTGCTACCGGAGTTCGCCGAGCGGAATTCGATGCAGCCTTTGCGGATCTGGTCTTCCGCCTGTTCCACCGGGCAGGAACCCTATTCGGTTGCGATGATCATTGAAGAGTTCCGGCGCCAGCGGCCTGGAAAACTGCGGGACGTGAAGTTGACCGCGACCGATATCTCGAAGAGCGTGTTGGAAGTGGCCCGCAGGGGCGAATACGAAATGATTGCCATTGGGCGTGGCCTGTCGCCGGAGCGCCAGAAACAGTTTTTCACGCCCTCCCTGAACGGCGGTTGGCAGATACGGCCGCAGATCAAAAGCATGGTCGAGTTCAAGGAGCTTAACCTGCTGGAGCGCTACATGTTCGGCAAGTTCGACATCGTCATGTGCCGTAATGTGTTGATCTATTTCTCCGCGGAGCTCAAAAAGGACATCCTGACTCGCATCCACGCCACCCTGAATCCGGGCGGTTACCTTATTCTGGGCGCGTCAGAATCACTCAATGGATTGCCCCACCTGTACGAAATGGTGCAGTGCCACCCGGGCATTATTTACAGGAAGAAATAACCCGCCCATGCCTATAAACGTCTGGATACTGGTCGCCGCCCAGGCACTGGCCATGTGTACGGCACCTTTCATTGTCTTTATCGGCAGTATCCATGGCCGGATTCTGGCGCCGTCTCCCGAGCTGGCCACCTTGCCGGTTGGGCTTGTGGTGGTCGGTACCGTGCTTGCCATCAAACCCGCTACCTGGCTGATGGAGCGTATTGGCCGCAAGCCGGTCATGCTTCTGGGCGCACTGATGGGGGTGCTGTCTGGCCTGACGGGTGGCGCCTCCTCCTGGTTATCCAGCTTTCCACTGTTGTGTCTCGCTGCCGTGATCGGGGGAGCGGGGTTAGCCGTCGTTCATCAGTACCGTTTTGCGGCGATGGAGTCCGTCAAGCCAGCGTTAGCCGGCTCGGCAGCCGCCCGGGTCTTGCTGGGCGGTTTGATTGCTGCCTGGCTGGGGCCTGAGATTGCGCTCGTCGGGAGTGCCGGGCAGGGGGCGTATCCCTTTCTTGAGGGCTGGCTGAGCCTGGGTGTTGTTCAGCTTCTGGCCATGGTTGTCTTGGCTCTGGGTTATCGGGCGAAAGGTGAACTGACCAGTGAAACCCCAGTCGGCGGAGGCCGTCCGTTACGGGAGATCCTGCGCGCGCCGGTGGTATGGACCGCAATCAGCGGAGCTGCTATCGGTTACGCGGTGATGAGCTTTATCATGACGGCGACCCCGCTCAGTATGACCGAGATGGCTGGCCATGAACTGGACGATGCCAAGCGGGTGATCCAGATTCATATTGTTGCCATGTACCTGCCATCATTGATCAGCGGCTGGCTGACAAGCAGGGTGGGGATTCCCCTGATGATGGCTGGTGGATTGCTTGCCTACCTGGCGTGCATTCTTCTGGCATTCAGTGGCATTACTTTCCACCATTATCTGTTCGCGTTGATCATGTTGGGGATTGGTTGGAACTTCCTGTTTGTTGGCGGTACCACCTTGTTACCCAGAGGTTACCGGGATGAAGAGCGTTTTCGTGTCCAGGGTCTGAACGATCTGATGGTCTTCAGCTCCCAGGCGACCGCTGCCCTGACTGCGGGGATGGTCCTGACGGCTGTCGGATGGGCGGGGTTGCTGCTGGTTGCGATTCCCTTCTTGATACTGCACGCGGTGCTGATGGGAGTCTGGCTTTTCCGATCCAGGGCACCGGGCACCCCCGAATCAACAACTGACCGGCCTATTTGATCAGCCTCTGGATGTCACGGAAGCGCGGGTGTTTGCAATGACGTAGCCATTCAAAGGCCACCATCTCGACCGTTACGATCCGGGCGCCGCTCTGGTGCAGTCGATCCAGGGCTATATCCCGATCCAGCTCATTGCGGGAACCCGTGGCGTCTGCAACGACCCAGACCTTGTAGCCTGCATCCACCAGACTCAGGGCAGTCTGCATCATGCAGACATGGGTCTCACAGCCACCTATGACGATCTGCTGGCGTCCTTCGGGTAATTCATCAATGAGACCGTCAGGACAGGCGTCGAAGTGATATTTCTCAACGACCTGGTCACACAGTTCACGAACGTCCGGGACACTATGCCCCAGTTTTTCCGGTAGCTGCTCTGTCCCCATGACAGGAACCTCCAGCAAACCGGCGATGGTGGCCAGCGTCAGACATTGGCTGATGACGTCTCCACCATGGGTAATCGACGGCATCAACTTCTCCTGCAGATCGACGAGTATCAGAATGGACTGGTCGGCTTTCATCAGCATTGTTGTTCTCCTTATACGAGGCTGAGGTGTGGGGCTGTTCGTTTTCTCGCTACGGTTTTTAAAGTAACGATAGCCCGGAAAGCGCTCAATCGTTAACCGATGTCGCCCTGCAGTTTAATTTTTTCCATGATTTTTCGAAAGAGAGTTGCCAAACGCCTGAAAATTCATTAGAGTTTGCGCCCTCAAATGAGTGACGACATCACTGATTTGGAACAGTTTATTGGAGAGGTGGCCGAGTGGCTGAAGGCGCACGCCTGGAAAGTGTGTAAACGTTAATAGCGTTTCGAGGGTTCGAATCCCTCCCTCTCCGCCAATACAAAACCCCAGCATCGCTGGGGTTTTTTATTGGCCGATTGGCAGGGTAAGAAGAACCCTTGCGGGTTCGACCGAAGCCTGCAGCGCAGGCTGAGGAACGTCGGAGCAAAGCGACGACGGCCCCGAAGGGGTGAGGGCCGAAGGCCCGAATAATCCCTCTCTGTCCAAATGTCCAGAAATATACTCCTGCCGGTACCTGAAAAAAAATTTGGTTTTAATGAAACCAACCCCTCCATTCGTCCGTATTTCCTCAACAGCCGGAAATTGGCTGTCAGATCTGCGATCTGAAGTATCCACTTTGCGATGCGTATTCGCTCGTTGTGGAAGTGATCGGAGGTTCACTTCAACAGTACGGAGACTCGCAATGAATACAAAACTTGCTATCTTTCTGGCATTTAGTTCTTCGCTTGCGTTTAGTGGGGCTGCTTTCGGAACCGAGAATCAGCTGGCCACCGAGAATCAGCTTGCCACTGTTGGCGACGCAAAAGTCACTCCCCTGAGCGTCGAACAGATGTCTGAAGTTGAGGGCATGGCCCACACCAATTTCCCACTGGGTGCACTTGTATTCGACAACACCAACGGGAACATCGCGGATAAGCCAGCATGGAATTTAGGCCTCAGCCCGGACCGAGCACTGGGCAAGGCACAAGTTCCTGGCTCCTAAGAAAAAGATGACGGTGGGGTAGCCCATAGCTCGCGAGGGCTTTGGGCTATCCTTTTTGCTGATGCGTCCTTTTCTAACACATCTTGTGGTCGCCGGAGCAGTGGTTTTGTGGGCGTCAAGCGTGGACGCCGAACGCTTGCCACAGGAGCGTGAAGGCCCAGCCCGGGGGATTACAGAACTCTCGTCGTTCGCTGAATTGCGCGATTCCGGGGTAGTGCGGCAGAGCCTGGATTTTTCGTGTGGCGCCGCCGCTCTCGCCACTGTAATGACCTTTCAGTGGCACGACCCGGTCTCGGAGCGTGACATCCTTGAGACCTTATCTCGCATTACTTCGGCAGAGGAATTGGCCCAGCGACGGAGTAGCGGCTTTACATTGCTTGATCTACAACAGGTTGCTCGCTCCCGAGGTTACCAGGCTCAGGGGTTCCGAATGAAATCGCCGCAACTGTCGAAATTGAAGGGGCCGGTGATCGTGTTCATAGAACCGTACGGCTACAAGCACTTTGCCGTCCTGCGAGGCGTGGTGGGTGAGCGCGCCGTGCTCGCGGATCCGTCCCGGGGTAATATCACCGTTCCTCTGTATCGCTTTTTAGACTGGTGGGAAGGTGACGGTGGCGATGGAATCATTTTCGCGGTGGAGCCGCTGTACGCCACGACAACGACGGTCGATGCTGGCGGTATGCGCCTTCAGCCCGGAGAAGGCTACGCCCCGGCTCTGATGGATGTCCGTTCACTGTTACCCGCGGCCGCACTGTCTACCCCCGCCAGGATGTTGACACGATGAACTTATCCCTTGCCTTTTTCAAAGGAGTAGTTCCGCTGCTAGTCGGGTTCCTGTTTATTCCCTTCAGCCACGCGGAAGAACCTGTGCCCGATGTGCTAACGCTGCAGGAAACGGCTGAACTGTTGCGCACCGACAAACAGACGGTAGAACTCATGGTTAGGGCCGGGACTATACCTGGGCGGCGTGTGTCCACCGGAGGTAATTCGAACTCGTGGCGGTTCAGCCGCGAAGCTCTTATGGCCTGGCTGGAAAGGCGCGCTGCGCCTGCAGTGCCGACAGGCGCTGACAAGAAACAGCAGACTGGCTCCATCGGCGCTGAACCAATGGGCCAAACGGCCACGGAAACGTTCTTACGCGAACAGGGCGTACTGCTGGCGAAAAACAACTTTGCCTTCGACATTGGTTTGTTTTACACCCGTCAGGACAACCAGGTCATACTTGGTCCAGCGCCTTCAAGGCTGGCGACTGTCGAGAATCGCACAGCCACACTGCAGGGAGTGGCGAGATACAGCCTCAGCGATGATACCGAAATCTACGCCAGAGCTGCTGGCCTCAACCAGGAAAGTGAAGTGTATCTTTTTGGATCCCAGGTCGGCGATACATCGCGGAGTACACGGGGCGACGTTGACATTGGTTTACGCCACGTGGCGCTGGATGAATACATCGGCAGGCCTCAAGTGGTTCTGGGATTGGAAGGGCAGGTCCGCACCAACAAAACATCCCCGGCGCTCGGCGGTAGTGTTACCTTTTTAAAAAGCCTGGACCCTGCCGTATTGTTCGGTGCGGTGTCTTATAAATACACAGACAGCCGCGATTTCGACGATATTACCCTTCTGGAACCGGAACACACGACAGCTCTGAGCTTTGGTTATGCGTTCGCACTGAACGACAGACTGTCGTTGAACACTCGGGTGGAAACCTCTTACCAAAGCAAGACAGTATTTACCAATACGACTCTGCGAGAAAACGATTTTTCCACTCTGCAACTCGGGTTGACTGCCCAGGTCGCACGCGGCATTTACCTGCAACCGACCGTGGCCGTCGGTCTGAGCGGCGTCGGCTCAGCCTTCTCAATGGGGTTGAATATCCCGCTGACCTTCGGTGTTGATGGCCTTATGAGTGAGTGACGTATGAAATAGTATTCCGAGTAGTGCCGTTCAGCCAGCGGTTACCGAATGCCAAAGTTGGTAAACTCGCCGGTTGCTGGCCCTTCCGTTGCATTTATGGTGTCGACGACCGCCGCTGGCGGGCCCTCTTCGCACCAGTCCCTGAGCGCCTGAAGGTCCTCGTGCGCTCCTTCCGCGACGACCTCAACACGACCGTCAGGAAGATTTCTTGCGTATCCGGTGAGTCGCAGCTGGTGGGCTACGTCCTCGGTCGAGGCGCGGTAGCACACCCCCTGTACCTTACCTGAAACCAACATTGTCCAGCGTTTGTGCATGATGGTCTTTCCTGTGTCTAATGGCGTGGTACGCTCCTGATCAATGTACAAGTCCTTATTGGTAAATCTCAAGACTGGAAGTGACAGGGAATGACTGTTTATCGCAAATGCAATCACTCCAAATATCCGGATGCCCTGATCCGTGAGGCGGAAGGGCTGGAGTTACTGCGTTCCGGGTTGAAGGCTGTGGACCCGTCGCCAGGGATTCGTGTACCGGAGGTTTTTCACGTCGACGATACAGTGATGGAAATGGAGGCGATCCAGGCAGGGTCTGCGGGCGACGCTACGCTGGCAATGCTTGGGGAAGGGCTTGCCAGCCTGCACCGGGTGCCGCAGCCGTTCTATGGGTTGGATTGCAACAACTACATCGGCTTGTCGCCACAGATCAATGGTCGCTCAGAGCAGTGGGGGCATTTCTTTGTGAAGCAGCGGCTTGGTTACCAGGTGCAGCTGATTCGGAACGAAACTCTGCGCCAGGAGTTCGAGTCTGTTCTGGATAGCAGCGCAACGGCCCTGGAATCCTGGCTGAATGCTCGCTGTGAACACCCGAGCCTGTTGCACGGTGATTTGTGGGGTGGCAATGCCCTGTTTGATGGGCGGACCCCGTGGTTAATTGACCCGGCGGTGTATTTTGGGGACCGTGAAGCGGATGTGGCGATGACGGAAATGTTTGGTGGGTTCGGCGCTGCATTCTACAAAGCTTACGATTCCGTCTGGCCCCGCAGCGCTGATTACCCGTTGAAAAGGGACATCTACAACCTCTACCACTATCTGAATCATTACAACCTTTTCGGAGGGAGTTATCTGGAAGGCTGCCGTCGGGGCTTTGAGGTTGTGTCGGCTATCTGCTGATCAGCGCTTGCGCCAGACCAGGAACCGGTTATTGGCCGGCATGTCGAAATCGCTTTCCAGCGTCAGGCCGCGGTGGGCAGCCATTGCTTCCATGTCCTCGATATGGCGAATACCCATGTGGGCATTGCGGGCCCTCAGGTGCTGATCGAACTGGCGGTTGCTCTCGCTGGTCCAGGTACCGTTGTAGTTGAAAGGGCCGTAAAGGCAGAATGCTTCACCCGTCCCCAGTCTCTCGGCCAGTCCCGAAAACATGGCCTCGACTTCCTTCCAGGCCATGATATGTGCGGTATTTGCGGAAAAGGCGCCTTGTATATCCGGTATTGGCCATTCAGTGTCACTAACGTCCAGCGGAGCGGGGGGCAGGATGTTGGTCAGCCTCGCGTCTTCAAGCCAGGGTAGGCAAAGCCGGTAATTGTCAGGGTGGTCACTGGGTTGCCAGGTCAGGTGCGGTAAATGCCTGGCAAAGTGAACCGCATGCTGACCGGTTCCCGTGCCCACTTCGAGAATCGTGCCCGACGTTTGGAAGACCAGGCTCAGTTTCTCAAGAATGAATGCTTTGTTGTTCTCGCACGCCTGTGAGTAGGGCTTTTCCTGGTGCATGAGTCGCCTCTGTTTTGTGTGGTATGGCCGCTAGATCAGCCCCTGGCTCCGTAACAGGAACACTCCGAAGGTTACCGTGACACTGGCCATCAACGTGGTTAGCGCAATGATGTTGGCGGCCAGTCGATCATTCCCGCCGAGTGCCTTGACCATAACAAAACTGGCGGCTGCCGTGGGGCTGGCAAAGAAAAGGAACATCAATCCGAGCTCGGCTCCCCGAAAGCCTGACAGCCAGGCGGCACCGGTACACAGCGCGGGAAGGGTGACCATCTTCATCAGGCTGGAACTGATGGCGACACGGCTGTCGCTGCGAATGGCGCTGAGGGAGACGGTCGCCCCTATGCATAGCAGGGCCAGGGGAAGTGTCAGGGAGGCAAAGTAGTCGCCGCTGGTCATGATCCAGGTCGGGAAGGAAACCTGCCACCAGGCAAAGGGGATGGCCAGGACAACCGAGATAATTAGCGGGTTGCGGGCAATGTCCTTGAGGATGCCGCGCCAGCTGGCCGATTTCCCGGGTTGGTATGCCAGCAGCACTGTCACCGAAAGCGCGTTGTAGGAAATAATCACCAGACCCAGCAGAATGCCGCCGGCGGACAGCCCATAGTCGCCATACAGATTGGCTGCCAGGGCAAGCCCCACAATGCCGCAATTACCCCTGAACGCACCTTGGACGTAGACCCCGCGGTCTTCGTGCGGCACCCGCCATGCAGCCCAGCCCCAGGCCAGCATAAAGCTTGCCAGGGTGGCCGCCAGAAAGAACCCCAACAGGTGAAGGTTCAGGGCTGTTTCCAGATCCGCCCGAATGATGCTCAGAAACACCAGGGTCGGCAGGGTGGCCTTGAAGACGAGGGCCGAAGCCGTATTGACGAACTCGTCATTGATCCATCCAACCCGTCTCAGCCCCAGTCCGATAAACACCATGGCGAATACAGGCAGGGTGGTTTCCAGAGTTTGGCGGAAGATGTCCAGGAGCGTCATGTTTCTGTTCTCAGGAGAGAAAATGGTAGAAAGCATACAGATTATCCGGACAGGATCCCATGGTGAGACTTGCCGGGCCATTCCGGCTGAAAGAAATGTAATTGAAAGGGTTTGGTCGTGAGGGGGCATGCTGGGCTATAGTTACCCGATAATTGCCAAAATATAACGAATGTTCAGAGCCTGACGAACCAAGGATACTCATGGAAACCGTTAACCCGACTCCGGAACAACTTCAGAAAGTGCTGGCGAACACCCCAAAGGATCAACCGGTCGTCATGTTGAACCTGTTGCGTTTTCGAGAGCGTGCCGACTACGAGGACGATTCTGCAGATCGCTCAGGCAGGGAGGCGTATTCGTTGTATATGCAGGAGGCTGCGGATTGCGTTCGTGCGGTTGGCGCCGAGGTGATCTGGTCCGGTCGTGGTGTCGGGTCGCTGATTGCACCTCCGGATGAATCCTGGGACCAGGTATTGCTGGTTCGGTATCCCTCGATTGATGCTTTTCTGACAATGATCGAAAGTCCTGAGTACAAGGGCGTTGTAAAGCATCGCACGGCTGCGCTTAAAGACTCACGACTGGTCGCTAACCTGGAAGGGCAGCCCAGCTAGCCTTCACTGATACCTCCCCAGGCCTTATGATGATAAGTCCCAGAAACGGAGGAATCATGATCGACGATGCCAGTCAGCAATCCCAGGCCGACCCCAGGCAGGAAAAATTCGTGGTTGATACGGAACTGCTGTCCGATGATCAGATAGACGGGCTTGTAGATGAATACTGCACCCGTTATCACGGCCTGAATGATACTGAGAACCCGTTGGACGAACGGGGGAGAGTGAAAGCCGCCGTTAAACAGGGTGATCTGGTGGTGTGGTTTGATCCGGTGGAAAACACCGCCGGTCTCGGAGTACCGTCTTGAGTGGTTGTTCATGTTTGATGAATCCGCGGGAACACCTACCCCGGAATTCTTTTAAACGGTACAATCCCGCTGTTTTTACCAGAAGCCGTGTGCGAGGTGAGTTTTGATCAGGGTATTGGTTGTTGATGACCATGAGCTGGTGCGTTCCGGGATTACCCGGATGCTGGCAGATAACCCCGACATAGACGTCATCGGCCAGGCCTCGGCCGGTGAGGACGCCATTGAGTTCGTGCGTAAGCAAACACCGGACATTGTTCTGATGGATATCCGTATGCCCGGTATTGGCGGTCTGGAAGCGACACGCCGGATCCTGCGGATTGATGACAGCATTCGGGTCATCGTGGTGACAGCCTGCGCCGACGATCCCTATCCCACTCGTGTGATGCAGAGTGGTGCATCGGCCTATATCACCAAGGGCGCTGATATCAAGGAAATGGTACGAGCCATTCGTATGGCACATTCCGGTCAGCGCTACATCAGTCCCGAGATTGCCCAGAAAATGGCGCTCAAGCAGATGGGGGGCGATGTTAACGGTGAAGACGGTGATCTCTCCCTGTTTGATCGCCTTTCAGAGCGGGAAATGCAGATCGCTATGATGGTGGTGGATTGTCAGAAAGTTCAGGACATCTCCGACAAGCTCTGTCTCAGTCCAAAAACCGTCAACAGTTACCGTTACCGGATATTCGAGAAGCTGGAAATCTCCAGTGACGTTGAGCTCGCTTTGATGGCGGTGCGGCTCGGATTGCTCGATGCCGACAAGGTCTGAATTCGACTCAAAAAGCTTCCTGAAGCAGCTCACCGAACGGCCTGGCGTCTACCGAATGTACGACGAAGAGGGTTCGGTGCTGTATGTGGGTAAGGCCCGCAATCTGAGGAAGCGTGTCGGCAGCTACTTCCGCAAGTCTGGTCTGGCACCAAAGACTGAAGCTCTGGTGGCCAGGATCGCATCCATAGAGGTCACTATTACCGGCAGTGAAACCGAAGCCCTGCTGCTGGAACAGAACCTCATCAAGTCCCTGAGACCGCCTTACAATATCCTTCTTCGGGACGATAAGTCCTACCCGTATATCTACCTGTCATCCCACGAGGATTACCCGTCGCTGACGTTTCGCCGGGGGCGTACAAAAAAGGGGGGCGGCACCTGGTTTGGCCCCTTTCCCAGCTCGGGTGCAGTCAAGGAAAGTCTTAATATATTGCAAAAGGTTTTCCGTATAAGATCCTGTAGTGAAAGTTATTTCAGAAACAGAACACGACCCTGTCTACAGTATCAGATCAATCGCTGTACGGCGCCGTGTGTGGAATATATATCGCCCGAAGACTATCGGGAGGATGTCCGTCACGCCACGATGTTTCTGGAAGGGAAAAACCCCGCCATCATTCACGACCTGATGGAAGCAATGGAAACGGCCTCACGAAACCTGGAATTCGAGAAAGCCGCCGCCTATCGCGACCAGATTAACCACCTCCGCCACGTGCAGGAGCAGCAGTCCGTAGACGGAGAGGGCGGTGATGCCGACGTGGTTGCGATTGCCCAGGACGCCGGTATTGTCTGCATCGTGGTGATTGTCGTCCGCGGTGGCCGGGTACTGGGCACCAAGGACTACTTTCCCCGTTACTCGATTGAACAGTCGGAAGGTGAGCTGCTGAGCGCATTCCTGGGCCAGTACTATTTCGGTGGCAGTACTCGCCGGGAAATTCCCCAGGATATCCTGGTGCCGGTAGAGGTCGAGGGTGAATCGTTGCTGGCGCAGGCATTAAGCGAGTCGGCCGGCCGGGATACCCGAATCCGCCGCAACGTTCGTGGCGAACGTCGTAAATGGCTGGAACTGGCCATGACCAATGCGCGTCAGACCCTGTTGAGCCACCTGGCCAGCAAGGAAACCGTGTATCGCCGATTACTGGCGTTGCGGGACTTGTTGGAGCTGGCGGAGACGCCGTCGCGGATGGAATGTTTCGACATTAGCCACAGTCATGGTGAAAACACGGTCGCATCTTGCGTGGTTTTCGATGAAAATGGTCCGCTTAAAAGTGATTACCGGCTGTATAACATTGAGGGCGTTACCGCAGGCGATGATTATGCCGCCATGCGCCAGGTGCTGACGCGCCGTTATAAACGGATGGTCTCCGGAGAGGGTAAGCGTCCGGACCTGGTGTTTATCGACGGTGGTAAGGGTCAGTTGAACATTGCCCGGGAAGTCTTTGAAGAGCAGGGTATTTCCGATATACCGCTGATCGGTGTCGCCAAGGGCGTGACCCGTCGGGCAGGTATGGAGCAATTGATCGATGCCATGACGGGGGATGTGTTTCGGATACCGGCGGACTCACCCGCTTTGCACCTGATTCAGCACATTCGGGACGAGTCCCATCGCTTCGCAATCACCGGGCACCGTGCGCGGCGGGACAAAAAACGCCGTCAATCCACTCTCGAAGGTATTGAGGGAGTGGGGCCAAAGCGCCGCCGAGATCTCATTCGCTACTTCGGTGGCATACAGGAACTTCGTAAAGCCAGCGTTGATGAGATGGCCAAGGTCCAGGGCATCAGCAAGTCACTGGCGGAAACCATATACGCAGCATTGCACGACGAGTAAGGACAGCATGAATTTACCGAACCTATTGACGCTATCCCGCATTGTGATGATCCCGGTTTTTGTGGTGATATTTTACTTGCCGGTGCAATGGAGCTATCTGGTCAGTGCGGCCATTTTTGCCCTTGCCGGTGCCACCGACTGGCTGGATGGCTATCTCGCGAGAAAGCTTGACCAAAGCACACCCTTTGGAGCGTTTCTGGACCCGGTTGCGGACAAACTGATGGTGGCAGTCGCCCTGACGGTATTGATTGAAGAACATGCCAGCGTTGTCCTGACCATTCCCGCCACTGTGATTATTGGCCGGGAAATCGTCATATCCGCTTTGCGAGAATGGATGGCCGAGATCGGCAGTCGTGCCAGTGTGGCTGTTTCCTACATCGGCAAGATCAAAACCACGGCCCAGATGGTGTCGATTATTACGCTGCTGGCTTTCCCACCGGGCGTTCTGTGGTCATGGGTGGGTGTCGGCCTGCTATACGTCGCCGCCGTACTGACGTTCTGGTCCATGATACTTTACCTCCAGGCTGCCTGGGCGGACCTGTTTCCCAAGCAAGAGTCCTAGTTTTTCAGGCATTCACTGAGCCAGCCAAGCAGTTGCTGGCTCAACTCCGCACTGCCTTGGCCAAATGCCGCCACTACCTGGTCGATATTTCCACCGGTGGCGTCGGTCTTTATCCGAAAATTCTCGGTGCACAGAGTTGCCCGGGAGCGGTTGTCCATGAGCTGGGCATACAGGGAGACATTCACCTGGACACCGTTCTCCCCGGATTCGCTGTGGAAACCATAGAGATCACTGATGAGGGTCAGGTCACTGCCGATGGGGCTGGTTTCGTTGACCACGCCCTGGAAGCGCCCATCCTGGCGTAGTGTGGCGATCAGCATTTCCCGCAGTAGCACCGGAGCAGTATCACGCCAACGGACGCCGCCGTAAATCCGGTACTCGTCGGGAGTGGGTTTGTTCAGGATCCGCGAGCTGTCGAAGGGCTCCGTGGCTTGGGGTGTGTCGATACGCAGGGTTTCATTCAGGCTTGAGTAACCGTCCTCTCCTGACACTTTCGGTGTCGGAATGTCCATCACCCGGTGTGGTTCGTGATCAGGGAAGACGGTGCATCCTGCTGTCATGCCAATCATTGCAATCGCGGCCATGGTGACGACCAGGCGGGCTGTCATTGTGGCACCTCCTGAATAGTTTCCCGGTCCCAGATTGTGCTGGTGGGATCGTCCTCAAGGCGCCGGGTAAAATGATTGAGGTTCCTGAGCGTGCTCCGCAGTTCGCGCAGGGCGGGGGACAGTTCACCCAGTCCCTGGAGACCCTCATCCAGCGAGCCTTCATTGTTGGCGGTCAGTTGGTCAATTCTCGTCGCCGTGGTCTGGATGGAAGCTATGGCGCCTTGAAGTGCCGCCAGCGTCTGCTGGCCCTCGTTCTGTAGCAGGTTGTCGGCATTATCCGCAAACGCGGATACCCGCTCTGCGGCCTCCGCAGCGCTTACGCTGGCGTCATTCATGCGCTCCATCAGTTCTTCAAGCTCCCCCCTTCTAGCCAGGAGCCCATCGGTCGCTATCCGGGTGTTACGCAGGATGATGGTCAGGTTTTCGCTGTTTTCCGGGGAAAACAGCGCGTTGGCATTTGTCAGCAGGCGCTCCGCCTTGCTCAGAAGCGCTTCGCCATTATCCAGTAGTGAGGTAAATACCGAAGGCTCGGCCATGATCAATGGCGGGTCTTTGCGGCTGCCTTCAATGACGGGGCTGTCACTCGTGCCGCCCCGGAAGCGCACGCTCATACTGCCGGTAATATTGGCAAGCACGAGGCCCACCCGGGTGTTTTCGCGGATTTTGACGCTTTCATCAACACGGATCAGAACCCTGACGTGACTCGGGTTGTCGGGATCCAGGGTCAGCTCCATGACTTCACCAACCTCCACGCCACTGTACTGCACCGGATTACCTTTGGAGAGGCCGCTGACGGGGTGATCAAATCCGATTTCATACCAGGCCCACTCCCGATCGGTTGCTGTCTTACCCAGCCAGAGCGTAAATACCAGTGCTGCGGCGGCGATCGCCACCGTAAACAGTCCGATAATAATATGGTGGGCTCTGGGTTCCATATTTACTGCTCCTGCATCCCGCCTGTTGCTGAATGTGCAGCTGCACGGCCCCGCGGGCCGTGAAAGTACTCCCTGATCCACTCATCGTCGGTTGCTTCGACGATCTCCAGACTATCCGCTACCAGTACCTTTTTCTGTGACAGAACTGCAACCCGGTCACAGGTGCTGTACAGGGTGTCCAGATCGTGGGTCACCATGAACACTGTGAGCCCCAGGGCATCCCGCAAGGTTTTGATCAACCGGTCAAAGGCGGCCGCACCGATGGGGTCCAGACCGGCTGTGGGCTCATCCAGGAACAGTATTTCCGGGTCCAGGGCCAGTGCCCGAGCGAGGGCGGCGCGTTTGACCATGCCGCCGGACAGCTCCGCCGGGTACTGAAGCCCGGCCTCGGGAGGCAACCCTGTCAGCGCCAGCTTCATTTGCGCCAGGTGTTCCGCCATCGGACGTGTCAGGCCTGCGTGCTCAATCAGGGGCACGGCAATGTTCTCCCGAAGGTTCAGGGACGTAAACAGGGCGCCCCCCTGGAACAGAATCCCGAAACGTTGTTCTATGCGGGAACGCTCTCTGTCTGATAATGCCCACAGATTTTCGCCAAATACCTGAATGTCACCCGATGAGGGATGGTGCAAACCAACGATGCTGCGCAGCAGTACTGATTTACCGGTGCCTGACCCGCCAACGACACCGAGAATCTCGCCTCGCCGGATATCGAGGTCCAGTCCGTCGTGCACGATATTGGGGCCGAACCGGTTTCCCAACCCCCGGACGTTCACCGGAATGTCTTCGTCTGTCATGCTCACCAGCCCATCTCCATGAAGAATAGCGCAGCGATTGAATCCAGCAGAATGACCATGAAGATCGATTGCACCACGCTGGACGTGGTGTGTTCGCCGACAGATTGCGCGCTGCCGCTGACCTTGAAACCTTCGAGGCATCCGATGACGGCAATCAGGAAGGCAAAGACCGGAGCCTTGCTGAGACCCACCAGGAAGTGTTTGACGGCGATATCCTGCTCAACAATGGCCAGGAACTGGGTAGGGGAAATGTCCAGTACCAGGGCACACACAGCCGCACCGCCAATCATTCCGGATATCATTCCGACGAAGGTCAGTATGGGGAGGCTGACCATCATCGCCAGAACCCTCGGAAGCACCAGCAACTCGACCGGACTGAGGCCAAGGGTGCGGATGGCATCCAGCTCTTCGTTCACTTTCATGGCGCCGATGTGGGCAGTGAAAGAGCTTGCTGTGCGGCCCGCCAGCAGAATCGCTGCCAGCAGAACCCCAAATTCCCGCAGAAATGAAAAGGCGACTAGATTCACGGTATATATGGTGGCTCCGAACGATTCCAGCACGGTGGCGCCGAGAAACGCCACGACGGCACCGACCAGGAAGGTCAGTAAGGCCACGATGGGTAACGCGTTGAGGCCGGTATCCTGAACCGACGCCACAAAGGCGGTCATCCGCCAGCGATGGGGCCGCGGAAGGTTGTAGGCCAGTGCGGTCAGTGTTTCACCAATAAAGGCCAGAAGGAGCCGGAGCAGGTCATACAGTGCTTCAACCTGTTGCCCGATCATAGCAAGGAACTGTTTCACCGCGCTGTAGGAGGGAGGTGTGGGCTCGCCCCGATTGCCCATGGCCGTCGCCACGGCGCGGAGCAGGGCGCGCCTTTCGTCCGTGAGTTGGGGGGTGTTATCCGCCAGATCTGTGAGTGTCTGCGCCCCAAGCAGCTCAGCCAGTAAGGCGGCGCCAGCGGTATCGACACGGCCAAGGCTGGATAGATCACCCTGCATGGCGTTGGGGGAGTGGCTTCCCAGGGCGCGGCCAACGATTGCCTGTAATTCGGAATAGTGTTCGAGTACCCAATCCCCCTGGACCGTCAATTGACTGCCGTTCGCCAGAATGCCACCCGGATTGCCGGGTGTAGCGGTTGTTCTGGCGGAACTGGACGGAGATTTTGACGTCATGGCGCTCCTTGGGGCTGCTCAAATATTATCCATAAAACACTGGTAAAACAAAAAGTTGAAAAAAGTGGTTGACGCAAACGGTCGAATCCGTAGAATACGCCCTCGTTGACCAAGCGGGAATAGCTCAGTTGGTAGAGCACAACCTTGCCAAGGTTGGGGTCGCGAGTTCGAATCTCGTTTCCCGCTCCAATTTTTCCAGTTTAACTGGTTTAAAAGTCAACACAGTCTCTCACAGCCCACCTGAGAGCATGAAAGTCCTTAAAATACTTCGGACTTTTCCCCGGCGCGGTGGCAGAGTGGTTATGCAGCGGACTGCAACTCCGTGTACGCCGGTTCGATTCCGACCCGCGCCTCCAATTTTTCCTGTTCTGATTTGATATTACACTAGCTTGTAATAGAGCTTATTTCCTGTTGCGGATGTCTGTGGCCCCGTGATTCTTGTCGCGCAGTTCAATCATCGTCTTCCATTAACGTTCTTTCCTGCCGCTCCATCTCTTCCAGTCTCGCGGCATCGATCACCGCCAACAGGTCATCGACATCCGCGCTGTGAGTATCGTGCTCGAAACAGCCGGTGAGCTTGCTATCAGCGCTTAGTTCGCCGCTCTCATAGAGCGCCCAGATCTCCTGGCCGTAATCCGTTGCCAGCAGGTCTGGTGCGTACTTGCCGAAGTGGCGGCGCATGTTGTCGACATCCCGCAGTAGCATACGCTGGGCATTATTATTGCCTGATGCGTTGACGGCCTGGGGCAGGTCAATGATCACCGGACCCTGGGCATCCACAAGCACATTGAACTCGGACAGGTCGCCATGGATAAGGCCAGCGGCAAGCATGCGGACGATCTCGGTCATGATGCGGTCGTGGTAAAGTCGGGCGAGGTCCGGAGTAAGCGTGACGTCATCGAGCCGTGGTGCGGCTTTGCCGTCCTCATCGGCAATCATTTCCATCAACAGCACGCCATCCACAAATCCCAAAGGCTGGGGCACCCGCACGCCGGCTGATTCCAGTCGGTACAAGGCGTCGACCTCAGCGTTGAGCCAGGCATCTTCCTGCTCTTTCTGGCCATAGCGTGTTTTCTTGCTCATGGCTCTGGCGCGTCGGCTGTTCCGAACTTTGCGGCCTTCCTGGTATTCCACGGCTTGCTTGAAGCTACGTTTCTGGGCCTCTTTGAACACTTTGGCGCAGCGCAGATCGTCACCGCAGCGCACTACATAAACCTGCGCTTCCTTGCCACTCATAAGCTGGTACATCACTTCGTCCACCATGCCGTCATCGACAAGGGGCTGTAATCTCTTCGGTACTTTCATAAAACCTTTCTGGTTAGCCGTAAGTGGGTCTGGAGCAACGTCTGGCGTGGGCTGTGCAAGGGAAATGACAGGCCAAAGCATATATACCACATTTGGCTCGCCAATACTGTGTGCAATGCGAGAGTGGGGCAGGTTCTTAGCTCGCCGGGCACGGCAACCTGCCATCAACCAGAAAGGTGTCCCGGCTGAATGCGGAGGCTGTTTTCAGGCCCTCTTCGTTGGTCAGGCTCATGGTCACGGTGGTCGGATCCGCCATCATAATCAGGCGGTAGCGACCCCTGGGTTTCCTGTCTTTCAGGGCTCGTGGCGAAAAAAGCGCTGCGTTAACGCCTTCCATGCCATTTGTGGGTGAGTATGGCAGTTGGTATAGGTGGGCCTGGCGGGCCCTGGCCGACAGAAACTGGAAACCCTCAATGCCGGTTTCTCTCATGGTCGTACCGAGGCTCTGGCAGGTATCGTAGCTGGCGGGGTTGGTCAGTGCCTCGTGGAGATCTGCCCACTCGGGATCCTGCAGGCGAATGCCCCAGCTGGTACGCAGACGGGTGGCGAACAGGGTGTGGAGGGTTTTCAGGGGCCTGGGGTAGGGTACGACCATATCGTTGATAAATACAAAGCGGTAAAATGCAGCTTCCGCCAGGGCGGTATTTACGGTCATGGCGCCGTAAAACAGGCTTTTTTCGAATGGTCGGCCGAAGCGGGAACCGTATTTCAGGGGCGGGTAGCGAAAGGGCGTTGCCAGCAAGTAGTGAAGGCCCTCGGTGCCTTCGGGGCGTGGCGGCTTGCTTTGCTCCAGTAGTTCCTCGAGCCTCATCTGTTCCTGGATGTTGTCCACCAGTTCTGTCGTGGCTATTTCTTCCTGGGATTCAACAACCCGGTAAGTGGTGCCCTGAACCACTGTGATGCTGGATTCAATGCGATTGCGGAGACTCAAATCTTGCCCCGCATGGCGTCAAGGTAATACAGCACCCGCACCAGCCCCTCGGCACTGCGTACCAGCTCCCTTGGAACATCTGAAAAATACCGGTTTTCGGTGTTGAGCCAATGCTGCATGGCGTCCTCATCGCCTCCCACTAGCGCATATACGCTGCGGTACAGGCGGATGAGGAGCAGGGCAAGTTCGCCAGCCTTGCTGGAAGGATCGATTCCGTCCCGGATCAGGCCGGAGCGGTTACGGCCCACGATTTCAGCCACGTCTGCCTGGGTAAGGCCCATCGCCTTGCCAGCATTGACGACGGCTTTGCCCAACAGTGCGCGGTCGGTGGTGTGTGGTTTGATGCCGGAAACGGTGGTCATAGGCCCTCCGCCATTAATGTCTAATATTCACATTATAGCGGAAATAGTCGAAAATAACACAGCGCGTGTTAGCGCAAAGCTTCAGTCAGCCGTTTGTTCATGTCCTGCCAATGCGCCAGCTTGCCAGCTTCTCCTACCCGCTTTTGTCTTCCGCCGGATTGATTCAGCCACAGACCTTCGCCATTAAAGCTGTAGACTGGCTCCAGGTCGTTTCGTTGTGATGCGGGCTTGATCTGGTTGATCAGGTTATCGAGGATGAGCGGGTCCGCGTCCGGCGTCGGGTACCAGGCCAGGACCATGTGCGCCTGGTTCAATTCCAGTGCCTTGACGTAGACAATTCGGAGCTCTTCGTCAGGAACACCCATGGATTTCAGCGTCAGGTACTTGGCGATGGAGAAGTCTTCACAGTCACCGCCGTTGGTGGTCAGTAGTTCCACCGGCGTCGCCCAATAATCTTCCTCGCCCCAATGTTCCATGTCGGAAACGAAGCGGGCACGGTTGAAGAATGAGTTCACCAGGGCCAGTTGCCGTTTCCTTGGCGCATTCTGGGCTATACGATTAAGATTTTGCCAGTTCTCGAGGCGGCTGTGAGCCTCCTGGCCAAACTCCTCCATTACATAATTCAGCAGGCGGTCGCTGAGATCAAAGGCTGCTACAGCGGTTACCAGAAGCAACACGGGGAACAGCAGGCTGCGGCGGCGAAACGTCCGGGCTGCCGTTTCCATGGTCAGCCTCAGCTGTTGTTGTTCCGCAGGCGTTCGCGGAGTTGTTCAAGCCGGCGGCGAATTTCTTCTCGGCGCTGATCGTCGGCAGCCGGGGAGGGGGGTGCGCTGGCTGGAGAACTGTCGGGTTGACCTCCCCCTGATTCGGGAGTGGCGGAACTGCCGGCGGCAAACTCCAGCCCGGTGCGGTCTTCGGATTCCGGGAAATACAGGTTCTCAAGTTTTCCATTGCGCTGGATGATAACCCGGTTGGCATGTACCGAACGCAGTTTGGCGTTGCCGGGAAGTTCATCTCCGACCAGATAGGCTTCAGTCTGGTTTTTGTCGTCTTCAATCAGGGCGCTGCCGGGAAAATCGCCGCTTGCGGCGAGTACGCCGCGCAGGAATAGTCTCAGGTTGGTTTCGGGAAGATTCTCAGTGTCGATCTGCTGGTCGGCCGCGGATTCTCCGGCCTTGCCAAACAGGTCAATAGAGGCCAGTGTCACTTCTGGTACTTTCTGCTCATCCGAGATTTCTTTCATGTCAGCGGCTGCACGCATTTGCTGGCTGCCCCGTTGCGATTCCTGCTGCCAGAACCGGTAGGCCTGCCATGATGTCAGGGCGATCATGGCCACAACGGTGGCGAGGGCCAGGAGCATGGGTAACCGGGTGTTGTTAAAAGACATTGGATATCCCGACAATGAGTTTACGACCCTGTAAAAAGATCACAGGTTATCAGACTGCAACGGTTAAATGGCAGTATAGTGTATAGAGTTATTCAGCGGTTCCAAATCCTATGGTAGCCTTTCTGAATTAATTGAATAAAAAGGGTTTACGGATATTTCATCCGCACCTGGCAACAAAACGGGGACGACCTTGGAAACAGAACACGAACTTCAGCCGCAGGATGCTCCGCTGGGCCGTCTTCCTTTCGCCTTCGCCAAACGTAATGGCGTGATACTGACCCGCGAGGAAGACGGTGAGCCGGTTATTCTGGTCCGCCCTGGGGCCAGCCATTCGGCCCTGGCCGAAGCCAATCGCGTCAGTGGGGGCCGGGCCCGGTTCTCCACGATCGACCCGGAGCGCTTTGATGCAGCCCTGAATGCGGCCTACCAGAACGACTCCGCCGAAGCGATGCAGATGGTGGAAGGCATTGGCGATGACATGGATCTGGCCTCGCTGGCGGACTCCGTGCCTGAGACGGAAGATCTTCTGGAGCAGGAAGACGACGCCCCGATCATCCGTCTTATCAATGCCATTCTTACTGAGGCGGTCAAGACCAACGCCTCTGACGTACACATTGAAACCTACGAGAAGCGCCTGGTTGTCCGGTTCCGTGTTGATGGCGTGTTGCGGGAGGTCGTCCAGCCCAAGCGAGCGCTGGCGCCGCTGCTGGTCTCCCGTATCAAGGTTATGGCCAAGCTGGATATTGCAGAGAAGCGTGTGCCTCAGGATGGCCGTATTGCCTTGCGGGTGGCCGGTCGGGAAGTGGACATCCGGGTATCCACAATGCCTTCGTCCAGCGGCGAGCGCGTGGTGCTTCGTTTGCTGGATAAGCAGGCGGGGAATATCCGCCTGGAATCGCTCGGTATGGCGGGGCGGGACCTCAAGGTTCTTCGCAAGCTGATTTACCGCCCTTACGGGATTCTTCTGGTGACGGGGCCTACCGGTTCCGGTAAATCCACCACCCTGTACGCGTCACTTCAGGAGATCAACGACCGCAGCCGTAACATCCTTACGGTTGAGGATCCTATTGAATACAACCTGCCGGGAATTGGGCAGACTCAGGTCAACACCAAGGTGGATATGACCTTTGCCCGTGGGTTGCGCGCGATCCTGCGCCAGGACCCCGACGTAGTCATGATCGGTGAGATCCGCGACCTTGAAACCGCTGAAATTGCTGTGCAGGCAAGTCTGACGGGCCACCTGGTCCTGTCGACCCTGCACACCAATACGGCGGTCGGTGCCATAACCCGTTTGATGGACATGGGCATCGAGCCGTTCCTGATCTCGTCAAGTCTGGTGGGTATCGTGGCACAGCGCCTGGTGCGGGTACTGTGCAAGGATTGTTGTGAGCCTTATACGCCAACCGAAGAGCACTGTGAATTCCTGCAGCAGGATGCAGATAACCCACCAACCATATACCGGGCGAAAGGTTGTGAACACTGCAATCAGCTGGGCTATCGCGGTCGAATCGGTATTTATGAGGTGGTGGAGATCACTGATGAAATCAGTGCGCTCATCCACAAGCGGGCAGGGGAGCTGGATCTGGAGCATGAGGCCCGGTTGTCCGGCCCCAGTATCCACGCTGACGGTGTACAGAAGATTCTGGACGGTGTCACCACCGTTGAAGAGGTTCTTCGCGTGACCCACCGGAGCCAATAACCTCATGCCGGCATTCGAATACAAGGCCCTTGATGCGCGGGGCAAGCAAAAGCAGGGTGTGGTGGAGGCGGATGCCCCCCGTGCGGTCAGGCAGCAGCTCAGGGAGCGTGGACTGACCCCTCTGGAAGTGGCTGCATCGACTGAAAAGCAGGCCCACGGGAGCAACCCGCTAAGCAGTCGGGGCAGTCTGGCGGCAGCGGACCTGGCACTGGTTACCAGACAGCTGTCTACGCTGATCCAGTCCGGCATCCCGGTCGAGCAGGCCCTGTCTGCGGCCGCTCAGCAGTCCACAAAGCCGCGTATCCGCAGCATGCTGATTGCCATTCGTGCCAAAGTCATGGAAGGCTACAGTTTTGCGGACAGTCTCGGCGAGTTCCCCCGGGCGTTTCCCCGATTGTATCGATCGACTGTTGCCGCCGGTGAACATGCGGGGCACCTCGACCTGGTTCTCAATCGGCTGGCGGACTACACAGAAGCCAGGCAGGAGGCCCGCCAGAAGATTCAGCTTGCCGCGATCTATCCCATCATTCTGAGTGTGGTGGCTATTGCTATTGTGGTGTTCCTGCTCACTTATGTGGTGCCGGACATTATCGAAGTGTTTGTCAAACAGGGGCAGGATCTGCCCGGACTCACCGTTGCCATGCTGGCGGTATCGGAATTTCTCGGCGACTTTGGTGTCTACCTTCTCATACTGCTAATCGTTGGCATCATCGGGTTCCGGATGGCCCTGCGCAAGCCCTCGTTCCGACTGGAGTTTCACCGCTGGTTACTGAATATGCCTCTGTTTTCCGGCATGGTGCGAGGGGTCAACACCGCCCGGTACGCCAGCACACTCAGTATCTTGACCACCAGCGGCGTGCCCCTGGTGGACGCCATGCGTATTGCGGGCGAGGTGCTGTCCAACGACTATCTGCGTCGGGAACTGCGGGACGCTGCCCGAAAAGTCAGTGAGGGTGGATCCCTTCATCGTTCCCTCGACCAGACGGGATATTTCCCGCCGATGATGCTCCATATGATTGCCAGTGGTGAGGCGAGTGGTGAACTGGACAGTATGCTGGAGCGAACCGCGAAAATGCAGGAAAACACCCTGCAGTCAAAAATTGCAGCCATTGTCGGTCTTTTCGAACCGATGATGCTGTTATTGATGGGTGTGGTGGTCCTCATCATCGTATTGGCCATCATGCTGCCGATTCTCAACATGAGCAATCTGGTCGGCTGACCTCAAAAGCTTTACCCCCTTTGGACAATGGAAAGAGAGTCTATACAAATGACGAGCACAACTATGAAGCCAGACGCTACCCGGAATCTACGCAACAATCACCGCAAGCAGGGCGGTTTCACACTGATCGAGATTATGGTGGTGATGGTCATTCTCGGTCTGCTGGTGGCGATCGTTGCTCCGAATATCATGGGGCGTAGCGACCAGGCCAAAGTGACCGTAGCTGAAACCCAGTTGAGCAACATTGCCAACGCGCTGGATCTTTATCGCCTTGATAACAGCCATTACCCATCGACCCAGCAGGGACTGGAGGCGCTGGTCAGCAAGCCCAGCGGTAGCCCGGAACCCAAGAACTGGAACCCGGATGGTTACCTGAAAAATGTACCGGAAGACCCCTGGGGCACTGAGTACCAGTACGTCAGCCCGGGCACAGAAGGGCCCTACGATCTTTATTCCTTTGGCTCCGACGGCCAGGAAGGTGGTGAAGGCGATGCAGCTGATATCAGCGTCTGGAAGACCCGGGATTAACGGACTATGCAGAAGCGGGCAACGGTCTCGGGTTTTACGCTGATCGAAATATTAGTGGTGCTGATCGTTGTCGGCTTGCTGGCTGCCCTGGCGGTAATGAACCTGGGTGGCGGATCTCAGCAGCGGGAACTGGAAAACCATGTCCGCGAGATGTTTCTGTTGATGCAAACCGCCTCCGAGCAAGCCGTACTGAACAACAAGGAATTGGGGCTGGCGCTTGAAGAGGACGGTTATCGGTTCGTACTGTTTGACGAGCAGGCGAATGAGTGGGGGGAGTCTGGGGAACGGATGTTCCAACAACGCAGTTTCCCTGAGTGGTTGGTGATGACCGAGTTCATCGAAAGTGATACGCCAAGACTTGCTTCCGAAGAAGACAAGCTGCGACCGGATATCGTGTTTTTCTCCAGCGGGGAAACGACACCGTTTGAAGTGGAATTCACCATCGGCAGTGACAGTTCCTATATGCACGTACTAGCCTCTGATGGCGTGTCTCCCCTGGAGTGGCGCCGTCCGGGCAGCGATGAGGACGAATGGTGAGCAATCAGCGCGGCTTTACCCTGATCGAAGTGCTGGTGGCGCTCCTGGTGTTCGGGCTGATCGCTACAGCCGCCGCCGAAGTCGGGAGTCAGTACATCGCCAGTTATGAGCGTATCCGCGATAAAACGATGGCTGGGTGGATTGCCGACAATCGGATCAATGAACTCCGCCTTCAGGAGGAGGTACCCGGGATATCCGAGAATTCCGATGACCTGGATTACGGCCCCTTTCGCTGGCAGGTAACCACCGCTGTTCTCGGTACGGAGGACCCTACCATGCGACGTATTGAAGTGACGGTCGCGCGTTTCAGGGATGATGGCAGCGACCCGGTTCCGGTTCATACGCTTTCCGCCTTCATTGGAGAGCACTGATGTCGCAACGGGGCTTTACTCTGATGGAGGTGCTGATTGCGGTGACAATAACCGCAGTCATCGGGCTGGGTGTGTGGCAGGTTCTCAGTGGTGTGGTGTTGTCCCGGGACCGGGTGAACGAGGTTGCTGATGAGTTTGACCAGATACAACGCACTATGTTGTTGCTGGAACGGGACCTGATACAGGTTGTTAACCGCCCGGTGCGGGATATGTACGGAGATTACAAACCAGCGCTGACCAGCCGGGAAGACAGTTTTGCCCTGGTTCTGACGCGACAGGGGTGGAGAAACCCTCTGGGAACCCGACGAAGTTCTCTGCAGAGAGCCGGCTGGGAGTACACCGGTGAGGAACTGCGTCGCAGGCGCTGGGTTACTCTGGATCAGGGCCAGGAAGAAAACAGTCAGGATGTGTTGCTGCTGTCAGACGTGACATCGTTTGAGATCCGCTTTCTTGACCAGCAGCGGGCCTGGACTGACGGCTGGCCCACAGCGGAAGCCATGGCAACCCTGACTCCGGGAACAAGGCCGGAGCTGCCCCTGCCGCTGGGCATCGAAGTTACCCTGGAACACGAACGATTCGGCGAGCTGACCCGCACATTCGCGCTGCCCGAATTTGATGGCAGTGAGGCCCAGGGAATGGTTAATACCAGCAACGAAGCCCGCTCGGAAACGGATACCGATAACGAAGAAGAGGAAGAAAGCCAGCCCCAGCAGGGCCCGAGTGGTCCATCTGCCCTGGGAGATCCGCAATGACCGTGAGCCGGGTTACCATTCGATTCCGTCGTCAGCGCGGTGTTGCTCTGATTATGGTCTTGCTGGCCATGGCTCTGGTGGTGATGCTTGCCACGGGTATGACGCAACAGCAGAGCGTGAGGATTTTTCGGGCAGGGCACTATCTGGCTCAGCAGCAGGGACAAAGCATTGCCCTTGGTGCGGAGGCGTTTGCACGACAGATCCTGTACCGGGACTTTGAGCAGGATAAGGAAGACAACCTGATGGTAGACAGCCTGGATGAGTTCTGGGCTGCGAATTCGGCTGTTTTGCCGCTGGATGATAATGGCGTGGTCGAGATCCAGATTGATGATCTGGGGGGGCGGATTAACCTGAACGATCTGGTGTCGGCCAACGGTCAGGTGAATCCGCTTGTCCGGGACCAGGTTGCACGCCTGCTGGTCGCATTGGATATCTCCGAAATCTCGGTTGACGCCCTGATAGACTGGATTGATCCGAATGATCAGACGGTGAGTGCCTATGGTGCGGAGGATGGACAGTACCTGATGGCGGATCCCGGTTTCAGGGCGGCCAACCAGCCTTTTGTCAGTGTGACCGAGCTAAGACTTATTGAGGGTATGACCGAAGAGGTTTACCGTAGGCTGAAGCCGCACGTGGCAGCACTGCCGGTAAATGGAGTCGGGATCAATGTGAACACCGCGACCATGCCGGTTCTGCGTTCCTTACACGAAGAGCTGACGCAGGCCCAGGCAGAGTCTATTCTTGAGAAAAGGCAAGAAGAGCGGTTTGAAAATATTCAGGATTTTCTGGCCCTGCCAGAGTTTTCAGGCCTTGGGCTGAAGTCCTCCGGATTGGGGGTGCAAACCCGTTTTTTTGAGGTCGTTTCTCGGATTACCTATGATGACCGGGTTGCGAATCTGGTCAGCACGGTATTCCGGAGTCCGGAAGGTGAGCTGTATACGGTTCACCGCGATACCGGGCAAAAGAACCGGATTACCAAAGAGCCCTTTACTGCTTCAGAAGGATAGACATGTCTTACCGCCTTTATGTCAGGCCTCTGCCACCCTTTGCCGACCCCGGGCAAACACCGGATGCGCAGCTTTTTAACTGGGTTCTCCATGATGCCAGTGGCGACACTCAAGCCCATGGGCGAGGGGACTCCCGGGACCTGATTGAGCAAACCCTTGGCCAGAACGCCCTGGACAATGTTCTGTTGATTGGCCTGGTGCCCGGGGACGAGGCGTTGTTCTGCCTCGCAGATATTCCTGCGAAGCAAAGCCGGTTCATTCTTCAGGCTTTGCCGTATGCGGTAGAGGAGCAAATTGCCCAGGATATTGACACCGTGCACCTGGCGCTGGGAAGCAGAACGGACAACGGTTTCAGGGTAGCCGCTATCGATCGGAACCGGATGTCGGATTGGGTAGACCTCTTCAGTGACTGGGAGCATGCCCGGCTGGATGCTATCTACCCCGATGCTGCCCTGTTGCCAGAAACGGACGGTGGCTGGTCCATTTGCCTGGACGGCGAAAACTCTATGCTGATCAGTGATCGCGGAGAGTGGCTCAGTATTCAGTCGCGGAATCTCGGTATGTTTGCACACACACTGGCTACTCCGCCGTCCGAAGACGTCGTTGCGGAAGTGCCGGTGACGATTTTTGGTACCGAGCAGGAACTGGATCAACAACAATCCGCGATCAGTGAGCTTCGTTCCGCCGGCCGGCTCGTGGTGAAGCTCGAAGCCATTGAACTCATGCCACTGGAATTGTTGGCACATGCTCATCACCACCACCTGTCGCACCCGATTAACCTGTGTCAGGGCAGTTATGGCGTCAACAGTGGTCAGGCCAGTCCCTTGCGGGCGTGGAAGCCTCTGATCGCGGTTGCCAGTGTGTGGTTTGTCATTCAGATGGGCGTTGAACTGGGAATGGGCTTTTATCATCAGCAGAAGGCCGATGTCACCCGCGAGCAAGCCATGGCGATCTATCGCGAAGCGTTTCCTGATGACCGCCGTACCCACGCGGGCAATGTTCGACGGGTCGTGGAGGGGCAGCTGCGCTCCATTGGATCCGGTGGACCGGCTGCAGATTTCATTACGTTGATGAAGTACACCGGAGATCAATACAGCAAGGTACCGCAAAACCAGTCCTTGACGTTTAATTCTATAAATTACAGTCGCTCTCGGGGAGAGCTGGTCGTGGATATCCGGGCGGACACCTATAACCGCATGAGTGCCTTGCGTAATGGTTTGGCGCAGCAGGGTCTGGAAGCCCAGATCGGTTCCGTTGTTAATGAATCCAGTGGCGCCCGCGGGCGTCTGACCGTATCGGGAGGCTGAGACGATGCTGACGAAACTGAAAGATCAGCCTTCCGTAGGCAAACTGATAGCCCAATATGACCAGCTTCCGCGCAGGGACCAGCAGGCACTGGCTGTCCTGGTGGTTGCAGTGTTTCTTGGGCTCTTGTACTTCCTGATTTGGCAGCCCATTACCGGGTTTCACGACCAGGCCGTAGATTCGCGGGAGAACGCCGAAGAGCTCCTGGCCTGGATGCGCGCAAACCAGTCTGATATTGAGCGGCTCGCCGACAGTGAAGGGGCTGGCCGCCCTGCGTCCAATGCACCGCAAGACGGGCGTGCACTGATGGCGCTGGTCACCCGTAGCGCCGGCGAAGCCGGATTGTCCCTGCAACGATTTGAACCCAGTGGAAGCAGTGCTATTCGTGTCTGGCTTGAAGACGTCCCGTTCGCAGACGTCGCAGCATGGCTGGAAAGACTGAATAGCGATCATGGCGTGGTGATCGATCAGGCTGCGATGGACGGAAAGAATGATCCGGGCATAGTGTCAGTACGGCTAACCCTTACAATCTGAGCACTTGAGCCGGGCAGGGTTTGAATGTGAACGGTGGGTAAACAGGAGAAACCTGATGAGTGACGGCAAAGACAATAAAAGCAATCCGGAGCCGGTAATTGTCCGTCTCGACGAAAGTGCACGTAATGAGGCGAGGTCCATACTTTTTCATGCCTACCTTCGAGAGCCAACGTTCCAGTATCTGTTTGATCATCGGCGACCCGGGTATGAACAAAGAGTTCGGGCCACCATTCGTGAGCTGATTGATCTTTATCTGGAGCTGGATCAGGAAGCTATTGGTGTCATGCTGGATGATACACTGGTCGCCGTGGCATTTATTGGGGAGCCCGAATTGCGCCTGAACCTGACGGAGCAGCTCAGCTGGCGTATACGCATGGTGCTGACGGCGGGTTTCGCCTGTACGCGCCGCTATCTTGATTACCACCGGAAAATAGCGGAAATGTTGCCTCAGCCTCTGGCCCACCAATTACCGCTGATGGGGGTGAACCCCCAGTACCAGCATCGTGGCTTTGGCCGTCTGCTGTTGTCGACGGTTGAGCGCCTATGCGCGGACAACCCCCGTGGCAGTGGTCTGGTGCTGGATACCGGTAACAGCCGCTATCTACCGTTTTACGAGTCCGAAGGATTCCGCAGTCTCGGAAAAATCCGCCTGGGAGACTTCGAGGACCATGTATTGTTCCGGGAAGTACGCCCTGCGGAAGCACAGGCATCTCCCGGTTGACTTCATTGATTTACCATTCGTTCAGGAGACGCTGTGTCTGACAACCACGATTTCGATCTGATAGTAATTGGCGCTGGTTCGGGAGGTGTACGGCTGGCGAGAATGTCCGCTCAGAGGGGCGCCCGGGTCGCGATTGTTGAGTCCCGATACCTTGGTGGCACCTGTGTCAATGTCGGGTGCGTTCCCAAGAAGCTGTTTGTTTACGGCTCCCATGTTGGTGAGGATCTTGAAGACGCAGCTGGTTATGGCTGGAACGTTCCGCTTGATCAGGTCCGTTTTGACTGGCCCACGCTCGTCGCCAACAAAAACACCGAGATAGAAAGGTTGAACGGTATCTATGGCCGCCTCCTGGAAAATGCCGGTGTGACCATCATAGAGGGCACGGCGACGCTCGCCGATGCCAATACCGTGGTTGTGGGTGAAAAGCGCTACACCACTGGGCATATCACCGTGGCGACAGGGAGTTGGCCGGTGATTCCGGATATTCCGGGTAAAGAAAGCATTCTCACCTCCAACGAAATGTTCTATCTGCCCCAGTTGCCGCGGCACGCGGTGGTCTGGGGCGGTGGATATATTGCCGTGGAGTTTGCCGGCATCCTGGCCGGGCTTGGTGTTGAAACCACCCTGTTGTACCGGGGAGACCTGTTCCTGCGGGGGTTTGACGAAGATGTCCGCGAATTCACCGCTACCGAAATGCGCAGAAAAGGTGTGGATCTAAGGTTCGGAACCACCATTGAAGCGGTTGAGAGTGATGGCACCCATTATGACGTCACACTGAATGACGGCACTCACCTGACGACTGGCCTGGTGATGGCGGCTACCGGCCGCCGTGCACTCGTTGAGGGGCTAGGCCTGGAAGCCTTGGGCGTCCAGCTGAGTGAGAAAGGCCATGTGGTGGTGGATGATCATTTCCAGACTTCCGTGCCGTCAATCACTGCCTTGGGTGATGTAATCGGTACGCCGCAGCTGACTCCGGTTGCTCTTGCACAGGCCATGGTCCTCTCACGCCGCCTGTTTGGCGATGGTCAGGGCGAGATGGACTATCACTGTATCCCGACGGCTGTCTTCTGCCAGCCCAATATTGGAACGGTCGGGCTAACGGAAGCCGAGGCCAGAGAGGCCGGCCACAATGTCAGCGTTTATCGCTCAGAATTCCGGCCGATGAAGCACACCCTGAGTGGCCGGCAGGAACGTTGCCTGATGAAACTGGTGGTCGACAAAGAGAGTGACAAGGTCCTCGGCGCCCATATGGTTGGGCCGGACGCTGGTGAGATCACCCAGGGACTTGCGGTTGCCATGAAGGCGGGTGCCACCAAGGCCCAGTTCGACAGTACCCTGGGGATTCATCCGACATCCGCAGAAGAGTTTGTCACCATGCGGGAGCCGGTTGCCTGAGCCGATCCGATGCTTGCCTGCCGCTGGTCAGATGTTTATCCAGCGGTTGAGCGTCGCTCTCAGGCTTTCCTTGCGAATGGGTTTGGCCAGGTAATCGTTCATGCCCGCGCGATGGCAGTTGGCTTCTGTGCCGGGCAGGGCATCCGCAGTCAGTGCGATGATCGGTGTATCGCACTGGCCGTTGCTGTGTTCCCATTCCCGTATACACCGAGTGGTCTCATAACCATCCATGATGGGCATCTGGCAATCCATCAGAATGACGTCATAACCTTGATGGTTAGTCTGGACCAACTCCAGTGCCTCCTTGCCGTTACTGGCGGCATCAGTTTCGAATCCCAGGCGCTCAAGAAGGGCGGTGGCGACTCTCTGGTTGACGGGGTTGTCTTCAACCACCAACGCCTTCGAGATGGCCCCCTCACTGGCGGGTGTTTTTATGTCACGGCTAGTGGGACGTGTTAGCGGCGCCACATTGCTTAGCTCGAATGGCAACTCAAACCTGAACGACGATCCTTTGCCAGGATCCGTTTCCACATGAATATGCCCTCCCATGAGTTCAACCAGCCTCTGCACCAGTGACAGCCCTATGCCGGTACCGCCGTAATCGCGGCTATCACTACTGTCGAGTTGCTCGAAGGAGTTGAAAATATCGTTCAGACGATCGACCGGAATGCCGGCTCCGGAATCCTTGACCGAGCAACTCAGTACCATGCAGTTCTCTTCGTTCGCTATCCAATCGGCCTGGATTTTGACGTAACCGGAGTTGGTAAACTTGATGGCATTGTCAGTCAGTCCCGCGAGGATTTGTCGGAGTCGGGGCGCATCTCCGATCACATAGGGTTTCTCCGGCCAGTTACCCTGGAACGCCATGGTCAGTTCAAGCCCTTGCTGGTCTGCCAGTAATCGGTAGCTGGCGGTGCAGTTTGCCAGGAGTTGGCGAAGGTCGAACTCACTGTTCTCCAGCTTCAGGTGACCACTATCAACCTTTGAATAATCGAGAATATCCCCGATCACCATCAACAGATCTTCTGTCGACTGCCTGGCTGTCAGCAAATAGTCCCTCTGGCGCGATGAGAGAGCTTCTTCGGAAACCAGGTCAATCATGCCGAGCACGCCATTCAGTGGGGTTCGCAGTTCGTGACTCATGGTGGCCAGAAACTCAGACTTGGCCTGGTTGGCGGATTCGGCTTTGGCGCGGGCGCTCTCGGAAGCCGCCAGTGTTTGGGTTCTGGACTCTTCCAGGCTAGTGAGGTGGGCGGCCAGGGCATTCAGATTTTTTTCAAGTTCCTGGATTTCCAGGGTGTTATGGTTTTTGCTCACAGAGACCTGGCTGTAGTCCCGATTGATGAGCTTTGTAACGCGATCGGACAAGCTGCGTATTGGAGCCAATATGCCGGACAAGGTCTGTTTTACAATCAGCATGGTAAACAGCAGCAAGGCGATGCCAACCGCCAGGGACGTCCAGAGAATATCGTTACGTCGGGCGGCAAGCAGCTCCTTGCTGACGCCCACCTGAACGGTTCCCACTCTCAGGGCACCGTTGCCGAAGGTGTAATCCGGTTCGAACCATTCGGTTTGGCGGCTACCGCCCAGATCCAGTGGCTGTTGCAGGATCTCGGCCTCAAAAATGTCAAAGGTCTCATTGACGTCCGCGGATTCGTCTTCGCCACTGGTCACGAATCCCACTTCGTCTCCCGTCACGTCGGATACGCGTATCCATTGTGCCTGGCTCTGTTGCAGTGATTGGCTAAGAATCTGTTGCAAGGCGACGGTATTGCCTGACAAAACGGCATATTCCACTGCCGGAGCAAGGCTATTGGCGAGCATCTGACTGCTGTTCGCCAGATCCTTTCGGGCGTCATCCAATCGGGCAGTGGTAAAGAAAGCCATCAGTACAATGAACATGACAATGGCGGGCGCTGCTCCGAGGAGCATCAGCTTTCTGACAAGAGGAGCGGGCTTGTTTGTTGGCTCAGTCATGATCATCCTCCGTGGATGATGAGAGCCGGGCTTTGATGGCATCGACAAGCTCTTGCCTGGAAGGAAGCGGGATGTTCAGTGACCGGGCAACCTGTTCATTGACCGCCAGCCTGAATTCCTCCGGATAAAAGGGAGGCGGGAACTGGTTTGAAACCTGATATTCATTGATGACGTCTGCGGCCAGCGCGGCAATAATCGTAAAGGGTGTGTAGGTGGAAGCCAGCGCGCCCGCCTTGACATAAGCCTGACTCGGGCCGATGACAATTCGGTTTCGTCGGTAGGTCGTCAACAGGATATGTTTGATAGTCCGCGGGTTATAGATGCTGCTATCGGGCGCAGCGAGGAGAAAGTCCCCATACTCCAGCGCCCGAATCAGTGTGGGAATCAGGTCGTCGTTACTGCTGACAACAAATATCTGGCTATCCATGCCAAAGGCAGGCAGTTGCTCTTTCAGATGTTCATATAATACCGCGCTGTCGGGTGTGGCAAGCATGGAAACCCGTGTTGCGTGTGGAAGAATCACCTTGCCGGCCACCGCCTGACGAATCATTGGTGGAGCATAGAAAATGGCACTGAGCTGCTGTTCCTCATGGCCATTGGTATACCCTTTGATGAAAGGTTCATCCACGAGCAGGGCAAGAACGGGAACGTTACGGCTTTCCTGGCGGACAAGCGTAAAAGCATCAGGCCCCAGGGTAATGATCAGGCTGTTGTCGTCCTGGGAGGTTTGACCGGGTTTGAACGGCCGTAAACTGAACCCGTCGCCGAGTTCGTCTCGCAAAAGGCCAGTCATGTGTTGTGTCAACGCGACATTGTTATCGGTGCCAGCAATGTAAACGACTGTCGCAGGAGGCGTTTGGCTTAGCGCGGGTCTCGATAGCACCAGCGCGCAGAAAAGGAGCAGGCAAAGAGCGACGTATACAGGCATCCTGCCTGTAAACGAGGCGTTGATTGACTGAATTGTTGGTCTCATACCGTCCTGGGTTCAGTGCATTCCATTGGCTGGATCAGAAGCGGACACCAGCTTCGACAAAAAATTGGTTGTGATTCCGAATTATATTATCCGGACTCAGGTCCGGAACTCTGTTGAGATAGTGTTGCATGGTAAAAGCCAGTTCGTAACTGTAGTTTGAGGCGAATATTCTACGCGCAATTCTGAAATCCGCACGTTCGAACTGGGCTCTCCGAAATTCGTCCGCCCAGTAGAACGTGGCAGCCGATGTCAAGTTGAACGGTAACTGTTGTATCCAGGCAAAACTTCCGGAGTGTCGAACGGACAACCGTCCAAGAAGTGCAACCACGTACTCCTGATCCCCGGCGTCAAGCTTGTTGGGGTCACCGGTGTAGCGTCCATCCTGATCAAGGTAGGCATAGGTAGCTCGGAGTTTGGTGCCGGCATAATCGATCGATGACTCTACCTCGAACCCTTCCTGGTCCAGGCCGACATTGTTGGCGATGAAAAAATCCTCCTCATTGATAACGCCGCTGATCATGTCTTTCAGGTGGTCGTTGAAATAGCGAATCTCCAGGGACAGCAGAGCCTGGTTTACATAAAACTGACCAAAATAGCTTATTTCCCGAGAAATTATACGCTCTTCTTCAAGCTCTTCCCCAAAAGTTGAGGTTTCCGGATCCACCAGATCTGCGACCTCGAACCTTGTACCCTCCAGAAACTCGTAGGGTGGGCGTATGTTTTCAGCTCGATATCCCCAGTCCGGTGTTTGCTCGAAGGCATCCGGGGTGCGCACAGCCTCCGAATACACGAACCTCAGGGCCTGAGTGTTGGTGAGATGGAAGTTGGCCGCAACCCGTGGCGATAAATGGTTGTCATGGGTGGTGGTGGTGCTTTCCCAGTTTCCGCCGGCATTGAAGGTGACCCAGTCCAGCGGCGTGTATTCCACGTTGGCAAACACCCTGGACTGGTAATTGTTGCCCCGGCCATTGAAGAATGTCTCGGAACGATAGGTGTCTTTACGGTACCCCAATCCTGAAACCAGTTTGAGATCAGGGTTAAAGTACAGGGTGTCCTGAATCTCGAACTCGAGTCGGGATTCTTCGATATCTTCATTGAGATCGGCAATGAAAGGCGCCGGGCTGTCTTCCGGCATGCAATCGCCTGGCTCGAAATCGAACTCGGGAGAGTTGCCGGCGATCAGATCGTCAATCACTGGTCCTGCAATGCACACAGGCCAACGTTGGCGACGCTGGTAATTCTGGTAACTGACCTGAAAATGAAAGAAATGGTTCTCGGACGTGCTCACGTTCAGTCGGGTTTGCAGATAGTAATCATCAACGATGATATCCGGGTGATCCGTGGCGCCCAGCTTACCGTTCTTTCTCAGGTCTTCCTCATTGATACCGTCTACAACTCCGCCCCGGAGCTCAAAATTCGTGCTGTCGGAGGTGCGGACAATGCCGTCATAACCGAAGGTATTGATGTCGAACCCGTCATGAAAAGGGAAAAACTGGTCGTTATCGAACTGCCGGTCAAAACCGTCGGATTTGCGTTTCTCATAGGCCAGTCGCCAGCTGTAGATATCGCTGGCATCGCCGACGGAACCAAAGGTCCTCAGGTGACCGCGGGATCCGGAGACGGCACCGAGCTGAACACCCGCCGTGTCTTCAGGCGAGCGGGTAATAATGTTGATGGTACCCAGAAAAGCGTTGATGCCATCAGCTGCCGCGTTGGGACCGCGACTGACTTCGATTCGTTCTATGAGCTCCAGGGGCACGGGCATGGTATGCCAGTCGGTATCTGAGAGGCTGGCACGGTATGAGGTGCGGCCGTCCACCAGAACCTGAAGCCGTCGCTGCTCGTAATGCACGGTGCCGTGGTAGCTCGTCACCGGGTTGTTGCTGCCCACTTCGGCAACCGTCATGCCGGGTACCAGTCGGAACACCTCAACGAGATTCATTACGCCAAGAGTCCTGATCAGGTCGCCTTCGATAATCGTGGTAGTGCCGGGAACCCGGGATTTTGGCTGGCGGAGCCGGGTCGTCGTCAGAACCTCCGGCAAGGGAGGCTCCATGGAGGACAGTCCGGTGAAATCCATCTCAGGCTGCTGGTCGTCCGCGAGGATCGGGGTAGGGGCCAACAGGGAGCCTGACAAAACCATGGCCAGACAGGATAGCGGAGCGACGGATTTATGCAGGCCGGGTGAAGTTTTGGTAACAGAGTTCGTAACAGGCATGGCAGTCGTTTTATAATCGGCTGAGTAAGGGATGGACGGTGTTTTGCATGAATGCCTTTTGTGTATCGTAGGTGACCGCACTGCATTTGTCTCTCAAAATTGTAATGAATCTCTGATATGAGCGTTATGCGTCTATGACATGTTGGGAAATCCTCGGTATTGAGCCGACCCGCGATACTCGGCAGATTGAAGCCGCCTATGAGAAGCAGAGCAAGTTTGCCAGCGGCGAAGAAGCCGAGCGCCTGAAGCAGGCATACCGGGAAGCGATGGGCCGGGAGCCCGCACCACAGGGTGAGCAGCCACAGCCTGAAGATACCGCTTCGGTCGCTGCCGGGGATATTGAGCCGATTGTGGCCGTTTCCGATGAGCAGCCGCTGGATGCCAACGAGCAGCAAGTCGTTCGCGAAGTCGTGATTCAGGTGAACGCACTGTTGAACGACTCTCGGCGCAGCAATGATCCACAAATCTGGAAAGCGATCCTGAGCGAGCCTCCGGCGGATAATCCCAGGTTAAGGCGTGAGATAGGCAGATCCCTGGAACAGCAGGTGCGGCCAATGGCTGAGAATGACAGCTTCCCGCCTCCGGTTGCCAGATTCCTGGGCGAGTGGTTCGGCTGGAACAGTCTGACCGAGATGGCCAGGAAAAACCGGGAAGAAGAGGAAGCTGTGCGTGATGCGCAGGAACAGGAAGCGGCAGAGGAGCAGCCGCCCCAAATGGTTAACTTCTGGCCTGCGGTTATTGGCTGGATCGTCGGGCTTGCCGTTCTGGCGACTCTATTCGGGGGCATGGGAGGCGGCGGCTGAGGCTGCCTCGATCTTTTCGCGGTACTTCTGGGCCAGAATGGCCCCGACAATCACCTGAATCTGGTTGTAGCACATAATCGGCAGCACGATCATGCCAAAGCCCGGGTGGCCGGAGAACAACACTTTGGCCATGGGTAATCCTGACGCCAGGCTCTTCTTGGACCCGCAGAAAACCACCGCTGCTTCATCCTCCAGGCTGAAACCGAAACGCCTTACCAGGAAGCGCGCCATCATCATAAAGAAGCCGAGCAGGGCAAAGCACAACACGACGGTCAGCACGATCGCAAGAACCGGCAGGTTCTGCCACAGGCCGCTCTCCACTGAGTGGGAGAATGCGGAGTATACGATGAGCCAGATAACGCACTGATCATACCGCGACATCAAACCTTCGTTACGGGCCAGAAATCCCCCCAGCAGTGGTCTCAGGGAGTGCCCGGCTGCAAACGGCAATAACAGCTGCAACACAATGTCCTTGAGGGCTTCGGCCACCGAAAAGTTGCTCCCCCCGGATGTACTGACCAGCAGTAACAACAGGAATGGCGTCAACATCATGCCAAAGACATTGGAGGCTGCGGCGCTGCATATGGCCGCTGGCACATTTCCTTTCGCCATGGCGGTATATGCAATGGAAGAGGACACCGCCGACGGCAGGACTCCCAGGTACAGGAAGCCCAGGCCCAGGTCTTCCGGCATCCACTGGGGGGCAAAATCACTCATGCTGTTGATCGGAAGCACGGCCAGGGGGAAGAACACGAAGGTGAGGGAAGTGATCAGTATGTGCAGTCGCCAGTGGGTTGCCCCGGCGACGATCTGCTCTCGGGACAGTGCTGCCCCATGAAAGAAAAACAGTAGCGCCACAGCCAGCGTACCAACGGTTGCCAGCAGGTCTGCTGCCCCGCCTTTAACGGGTAGAAAGGAGGCCAGAACAATGGCGCCCAACAACAGCAGGGTGAATGTATCGACCCTCAGTTTCATCAACGACGTTCCCGCAGGGTGTCCAGACTGGGCTTAAGCAGCGCTTTTGCCAGGGTTTCCGCCTTTTCCTCGTCCTGACGGCGGATAGCTGCCAACAGTAACTCATGATCTTCCTGGGAGGGCTCGGGCAGGTCAGGTTCGGTTTCCGTGCCTTCAATAGTACGAGACACTGCATGGGCGAAGTAATCGTACAGCTCGGTCAACGCGGGATTATGGGATGCGGCTACCAGAGCATGGTGGAACGTCTCATCGTGGCGGATGCGATCCACTACGTTGTCACCGGCCTTTGCACGGGCATCCAGCGCTCTGGTCATCGCCACCAGATCAGACTCCGTACGTCGATGGGCGGCAAGTCGGGACGCCTCGGTTTCCAGCATGATTCTCACTTCCAGCTGATCCCCCAGCTGTGCCCGGCCGATTCGGCGCAGGGTTTCCCCGGCGTCCTTTGTTGACCGCACGTAAGTACCGTCCCCCTGGCGCGTTTCAAGCATGCCGACGTGCACCAGCACGCGCACGGCCTCCCGCACCGTATTGCGGCTGACGCCCAGCGCTTCAGACAGGTCTGCTTCCACGGGAAGTCGAGAGCCCATGGGCCATTGGCCTTGCTCAATGGCGCAGCGCAGACTTTCAATGGCGGTTTCGACCAGGGAGCCTTTCTTTATGGGTACAAGGGGCATGTCTATGATCCAATCAAAAGATGACCCAATCATCCTATGAATATAGGAAAACGTCAACTCCCGCCGGTCGGGGCGGGAGTTGTCGGGGTAATCGTAGGCTGTTCAGTGCGCTTCGGCGGGGTACAGAAGCTGATAATCCGTGGTATCCACACGGCGTGTGGCCAGCCGGTAGCTGAAGGTGAAGCCTGGCCAGTTGATGGTGTTGCGGCCGTTTTTATCCAGATACCAGGAGGTGCAGCCGGCGTTCCAGACACTGTCTTCAAGCCCGGTCTGGACGGAGTCTGAAAACGCTTTCTGGCGTTCGGGCAATACATCCATGGCTGATCCCGGGTATTTCTCCAGGGTATCGAGACAACTCATAACGTAGCGGACCTGAGACTCCAGCATGTACACAATCGAGTTATGGGCCAGGTTTGTGTTGGGGCCGTACAGCACGAAAAGGTTAGGGAACCCGGTGACTGAAATGCCTTTGTAGGCTTCGACACCCTTCGCCCAGGCTTCGTTGAGGGTGGTGTTGTCACGACCGGTGATGGTCATTGGTGCCAGAAATTCTGACGCCGCAAAGCCGGTGCCCAGAATAATCGCATCGACGTCATGGTGCTTGCCATCGGAAGTCACCACACCCGACTCGTCAATATGGTCTATCGATGTGGTCACCAGATCCAGATGGGACTGGTTGATGGCTGGATACCAGTCATTGGAAATCAGAATGCGCTTACAGCCGATCTTGTAATCGGGAATGATGCGCTTGAGCTTGTCCGGATCGGTCACATGCTTTCGGGCTTCTTTTCTGGCCTGGCGGGCAAACAGTTCCAGCAGGCCGCTGAAGCGGGTGAAAGCCAGCGCGCGGCTCTCGTTTTTCCAGTAGATCATGTAGCGATAAATGCGATCCCATGCCGGCACGGACTTGAACAGTGCCTGTTCCCAGGCCTTGAACGGCCGGTCGGCCTTGGGCAATACCCAGGCAGCGGAGCGCTGGAACAGGCTGAGTGAGCTCACCTGTTTTATGATTTCCGGTACAAACTGGATGGCGCTTGCCCCGGTGCCGATGACGGCAACCCGCTTGTCGGTCAGATCGTAGTCATGATCCCAGCGCGCGGAGTGAAACAGCTTCCCCTTAAAACGGTCCATGCCCTGTATTTTCGGGTAGGCGGGCTGGTTCAGCTGTCCTGTGGCGGACACCACCACATCAGCGATGCGCTGCTGCCCATCCTGAGTAGTCACGGTCCATGTGTTGCTGGCCTCATCAAATCTGGCGCTGGTGACTTCCTGGTGAAACTGGATATGAGCCGCCAGACCGTACTTGTCCACGCAGTTTTCCATATAGCCCAGCAACTCCTTCTGGAGTCCGAACTTGCGGGACCAGTCGTGTTTCGGTTCAAAGGAATAGGAATAAAAGTGTGACTGCACGTCACAGGCAGCACCGGGGTAGGTGTTGTCCCGCCAGGTTCCGCCGACGTTTCCGGCTTTCTCCAGCATGGTGAAGTTGTCGTAACCAGCCTGCTTTAACTGGATGGCCATACAGAGACCACCAAAGCCGGTTCCGATAATTATCACCGATGGCTTCTTTGCACTTGCCTTGTTCGTCATCACCTGGACCCTGTTTGTTATTGGCGCTACATCTAATAATAACGAGTATATAGAGCCAGCAGGGCTTCAGGGATGGCTAATGTGTGCAAACCGGGTAGTCAGAACGATCAATAACGGAGCAGGGCCGATCCCCAGGTGAAACCGCCACCGAAGGCTTCCAGTAAAACGACTTCGTTCTTCTTGATGCGACCATCACGAACGGCGACGTCCAGGGCGAGGGGAATGGAGGCGGCGGACGTATTACCGTGCTTGTTGACGGTGACTACGACCTGGTCCATGGACATGTTCAGTTTCCTGGCTGTCGCGGCGATGATGCGCAGGTTCGCCTGGTGCGGAACCAGCCAGTCGATATCCGACTTCTGCATCTGGTTTGCTTCCAGGGTTTCATCGACAATCTTGCCCAGGGTGTTGACGGCGATTTTGAAGACCTCGTTGCCTTTCATGTGCACATGGCCTTTACCGGCCCGTACCTGGTCAAAGCCGTCGCCGATGCCATAGGGCACATGCAGCAGATCTTCATACTGGCCATCGGCATGGATATGAGTAGACAGAATGCCGGTTTCCTCGCTGGCTTCCAGTACCACGGCACCCGCACCATCGCCAAAGAGCACGCATGTGCCACGATCTTCCCAGTCCAGAATGCGGGAGAACAGCTCTGCGCCCACCACCAGGGCCTTTTTGCTGCTGCCGGTCTTGATGAACTTGTCAGCCACGGAAAGGGCATAGACAAACCCGCTACACACCGCCTGAATATCGAACGCAGGGCAGCCATGAATATCAAGCCGGGCCTGGAGGATGCATGCGGAGCTGGGGAATATCTTGTCGGGCGTCGAGGTGGCAAAGATGATCAGGTCGATCTCATCCGGAGTAAGCCCGGCTGCCTCGATGGCGAGTCGTGAGGCTTTTTCCGCGAGGTCAACGGTGGTTTCCCCTTCGACGGCAATATGTCGCTGCTCAATTCCGGTACGCTCGCGGATCCATTGATCGCTGGTGTCGACTATTTTTTCCATATCTTCGTTGGTCATGACATTTTGGGGCAGATATGAGCCCGTGCCGACAATTCGCGCGTACGTCATGTGCAATCTTCCTCGGGGTAAACAGATCAATGCTCAGGTTCTTTTAATCATCCTATACCCTCTTGATGGGCCCGAGCTATTAGCGGTTTGTCAAAGGCCAGCACGCTGGCTGTAATGCACTAAGCTGGTACTCGGGCCATAATAGGCTATACCTGTAGAGAGGAACCCTTGATGTGAAGGAGTGTTGATGACAGACCTTCCACTCGGCATGAAGTATTACCTGCTAATCCTCACCTCCAGCCTGATTGAAGACCTCAATGATTATGGCGTCAGATGGGTGGCCAACGAATCTGGTGTTGCTATTGGTGACGTTGAGAAGGCGTTCTTTAGCGCCCGGTCAATCGGGAATCGTCTGCCGGAAGAGCCGGAAGAAGCGGATCCCCGCTTGTGGCCGGATGTCATGAAAGCCATCCATACCATTCGCCGGGTCCTGGATATGGTTGAGAAAACCACGTTTGATGCGGTCATCGCAGAGGCCATGGAGAGTACGTCGGAGGTGGCCCGGGCAGATCTCAGGCACGTATTTGAACAGAAACGGGCGGCAGGAGAGATCGACTTCCGGCTCCACGGCATTCTTAACACCAGACCGTCAGAAGACGAACCAGACCCTGCCGTTCGGGAATCCTTCATGCTTAAGCGGGCTCGGCGCTATCAGAGCTTCATGATGTTCGATGGTGCAAGCCTGAACCAGGAGGAGAGGGTCATACTGGAGGATGCCCGGGTACTGGCGCGCCATATTATGGATGGTGACAGGAATAACCGGAGGATTGATGCCCTGCTGGTGATGGGCGCAGTGCTGATTGAAACTGCCAGCGTGAGGTTGAAGCCAAATATTCCCGTGCTGATACGGGAGAGCTTTGACCGCATGACAACCAAGGCAGTGATGGCGCTGGGGGCTATTGTGTACCGGGATGAATACCAGAGTTTCAAGGCCTCACTGGGTCTGGAGCGCCTGGAATCGGAACTTTAGGGTGAAGGAATTGAGGCTTCCGAGCCTATTCCCAAATCCGGAGTAAGAATGGCATTCTGACTAAACACGCTGCGAGAAAAAGGAGACGAGGTAATGGGCATTACGAGCCACGAGCTTCACAACGAATTTCCCCAGTTTGGAGATCTGATCGACGAGTTGAACAGGAATGATCCGAAGTTCCAGGAACACTTCAAAAGGTATACGGCGCTGGATCAGGAAATAGAAGGGCTGGAGCTTAGGGATGCACCGATAGGTGACGACAAGCTGCATCGGATGAAGCAACAGCGTCTGCAACTCAAAGATGACATCTACCAGACACTATTGCAGAAATCCAACGGCCAGGGATAAGTATAAATAGTTAGTTCTTCCGGCTCAGGAGACGGGCGGCGTAGTGGTTTCCAAGTATGGGTGTGGAAAGGCTTTTTTCATAAAATAGGTAACTAATAAAAGCCGGTCATGGCTTGCCCTTTGTCGTTACCTATAAATGGATGGTTACTATGAAAAAAGCTGCATCACTGTACAAAGGGTGGAGAATGAAACGTAACTTCCTCCACCTCATTCATACCACAGAGCCTCGCCTGCTCATGGACGCAGGTTATCCGCCAGAAGTTGTTGAACAGCGCCTGAGAACGCCTTTCTGGAAGTTCTGAGCTTCCAGGATACGGCAGGCTAGCTGAAGGCGGTCTTTAGAAACTCGGTAAAGAGCCGTGCCCGTTTCGGGAGATACTGGCGGTCTGAATAAACAGCATAGATTGACCGGGGATTTGGACGGGCGTCCAGGTGCAATTCCTGAAGTTCTCCCTGCATCAGTTCCTGTTGGACATAAGCCCTGGGTACCAGTCCAATGCCAATACCAGCCTTTGCGGCGTCAGCCAGGATCAGCGAATTATCCGCAGTGACCGGACCGGAAACTGCGACCGATAGCGGCTCGGCGGTGTCATCCTTCGACGATGAGAATTCCCAGCGGTTGGCATCCGAACTCAAGCTGTAGATCAGACATTGATGCTGATCAAGCGCTCCGACCGTTTCTGGGGTGCCGGCACGGTCAAGATAGTCGGGGGAGGCCACCAGAATTCGCTCGAGGGTGCCGAGGCGAACGGCAATCAGCGAGGAAGCTTCCGGGGCCTCAATGCCACGAATCGCCAGATCTACCCCCGCCGCCACCGGATCCGTGATCTGATCGCTCATCTGCATCCGAATGCTAATCTGAGGATGCTCCCTCTGGAACTGGAAAATAAGCGGCGCCAGTACCTTCATGGTCAGGGAAACCGGGCTGGCAATCACCAGTTGGCCGGCGATGTCCCCGGTATTCACGACAGAATCCAACAGGTGCTCGGTCTGCTCGGTAATGGCCCGGCAATACTCGTAGAATCGGTGCCCCTCGTCGGTGAAACTGATCGTACGGGTGTTGCGGAGAATCAGTTTGGCGCCGGTCCAGGACTCCAGGAACTTGACGTACTTGGAGATCACTGCATTTGAACACTGGAATTCCTCAGCTGCCGCTGTGAAGGATCCCAGTTCATAGATTCGTTTGAAGTATTCCAAACCCTTGAGGCGGTCCATGCCCAGACTCCATGCTGTTGATTGGACGATGGCCGCCATTATACAGGGGTAGGATCAGACTGCTTGTATGAGTTGCGGGCGGGGACGACGAACCTTGGGAAGCGCGGCGTATGTATCCTTTTCGGTATCCCGGTATCCGAGTGCAGCAATAACCACGCTATTCAAACCCTGTTCCCCAAGTCCCAGAAGGTTGTCCAGGGCGGGTGGCTCGAAACCTTCCATTGGTGAGGCATCCACTCCTTCTATGGCTGCTGCGCTCAGTGCGAAACCCAGGGCAATGTAGGCCTGTCGGGCAGCCCAGGCCCGTTTGATTTCCTCAGACTCGAATCCATTGATGGTTCCCTTGATGGCGTCTCCGTACTCCTGCAGATTGTCGACGCCAATACCCCGTTGTTCGGCAGTCAGTTGGATGAACTGATCGACCAACGGATCATTCAGGTTGGTCATGGTCGCGAACACCAACAGGTGTGAGCACTCCGTGACTTGGGGTTGCGGAGCCGCCTCCTCACGGATTTGGGCGAGTAGCGATCGGTCGGATACCACCTTCACCACATAAGGCTGCAGGCCATAGGAAGAGGGTGCCAGGTGAGTTGCCTCCAGGATGCGATTGAGCGGCGCTTCAGGAATGCGTTGACCACTCATTCGTTTCGTGGCGTAGCGCCAATGCAAAGCTTCTAGAAAGTCCATGATGTTCTCCTTACGTTCTTGGGGTGAATGCTCCCGGTAACGATCGCCCAAACGGGCGATGCGGATCGACCCCGGAATCGCGAAATGAGTTTTCACGAAATGGGGGCTGATCGACCGTATCGGTTCATGGATCATGGCGATCTTCTGATGAGGAGAACGCCGTATGAGATCCGAAGCTGCCATCGAGAATTTTCAACCGGACGCCGTATCTCTGGTCCTGCTCCTGGGAGTAGGGGCGTTGATTGCGCTGATGTTGGGCCTGCTTATCCCGCTATCACTGGCAATTGGCAATATCTACCGCACGACACACTGGCCAAGGGGAGCCTCTCCGGAACAGTTGGCTCCGGGCATGCTTCTGGGCGGCGCGATCCTGATACTTGCGGTCATTTACAGAAACGCTCTTCACCCACCTTCCTGAGCCAGCTCGGGTTTGTGATCACACCGGCAGGTTTGCTGTTCGGGATTCTGTTTTTTAACGAATCCTTTGGCTGGGCCGTATGGGGTGGCGTGGCATTGCTAATGGTCGGGGTCGTGTTTGCGAACAGACCGGTAAAAAGCCGGGACATTACATCGTGAATTAAGGGGAATCGAATGGCAGAATAGGCCGGTGTCAGCTACATCTCGTTCCTACCCCGCGGGCCCGGAGGTTTGCTTTGCCCATGTTCGGCCAGATTACAAGTGATCCGCTCTCAGTGCTTGAGTACCTCGCCACTGCGCGGAACGCTGGTTCCCCCTGTGCACTGGTGGTCCTGGTCTCAGTGGAAGGGCCGGCTTCGCGATCTCCCGGGACCCTCATGGCGGTGAGGGACAACGGAGAGTACGTTGGATCCCTGTCGAATGGCTGTCTGGAGTCCGATGTTGTGTCCCAAGCACAGGAAACCATGGCAGCGAATCAGGTGAGACGTATTCGTTATGGTGCCGGGAGTGATTATCTGGATATCCAGCTGCCTTGCGGCGGTGCGGTCGTTCTCCTGATTATTCCCGATCCTTCGCCAACCTGGCTGGATAGGGCCATCACCTGCCTTCACAGCCGGAAACGTTTTGACCTTGATCTGCGGGATCTTCTGCCTGGAAACCTGGAACTCGCCGAATCTTACCCACGGATTCAATATCAGCCGCGCCTGCAACTGGCAATTTGCGGTCGGGGCGCCGAACCCGTGGCCCTTGCCCACCTGGCACAAAGCTCAGGCTTTGGCGTGAAGGTGTATCTGCCAGAATCAGAGGAGGTGGCGCGGTTGGCCGCTCAGGGGATTGACGCTCAAATTATCAGCCCCACAGCATTTGACGGAGCATCGCTGGATAACAGAACCGCGTTTGTCGCGATGTTTCACGATCACGACTATGAAATCCCTTTACTGGGTAAGGCATTGGCAAGCAGGGCTTTCTACATCGGCGCCATGGGCAGTCATCGCACCCATGAAGCCCGATTGGTAGCGTTGCAGGATCTGGGCTACAGCGCCACTGAGTTGAATCGCATTCACGGCCCCATAGGACTGGTTGGCCCCATGAAGGATCCGCAACGTCTGGCGATCTCGGTATTGGCTGAGATACTGGGCGAGGAAAGTCCCCAGATACAAACGGTGTAGCGAGGGACGGATCAGGAGGAAACCATGATCCGTTCCATTACTCACCGAGGTGGGTAATCGTCAGAAGTACATCTTTCGGATCATCGCCGGCATGACACGCAGGCTTGCCCGTACAAAGTCGACTGGCGAACGGGGGGCCACCAGATGTAGCGCGCTATGAATGGCGTTGTTGCTGGCCTCATCCTGCGGGTACCACCACAGATTGCGTTTGGCTTTCAGCCAGTCCCAGTTGACTACTTTGGGATGGGTCATCTCCAGAAGCCCCTCCGGGCCGTGGGTGCGACCAATCCCGGACTCACCGGGACCGCCCCAGGGCAGATCGGACATACCGTGGGTGTAGAGGTGATCGTTAATAGCGACCACGCCACCTTTGATGCGATCCGCCAGTTTCTTGCCCCGAGCTGTATTGCGTGTCCAGATGGAAGCGGTCAGAGCCATTGTGCAGTCATTGGCCAGAGCCACCGCTTCGTCCTCGGTCTTGAAGGACATGACGGGAATCACGGGCCCAAAGGTTTCCTCACGCATCAGGGCCGTGTCGTGATGCACATCCGTCACCAGGGTAGCAGGATGGAATTCGCCTTCCTGATCACTGATAGCCTGTGACTGGGCCACAATTTTTGCACCATCCCTGACTGCGTCGGCCAGCTGCCCTTCAACGAACTGGCGTTGTTTGGCTGTGGTCATCGAACCAATGTCCACGGAACACTTGTCATCGGGAACACCGTGGCGTAACGCCTTTGTTTTCTCTGCCATCAGCTCCACAAACTGGTGATACACCGACTCATGAAGATAGACCCGTTCAACGCCACCGCAGGATTGACCGGCATTCTGATAGCCCGCCCAGGCGGCGCCATTGGCGGCCCGCTCCAGGTCGGCATCGTCCAGAACAATCATCGGGTCCTTCCCGCCCAGCTCCAGCGACACCGGGGTCAGCGTAGCAGCGGCCTGGGCCATGATCTGTTTACCCGTAGGCACCGAACCGGTGAAAAACAGCTTGTTGATTCCGTTGTCAAACATCGCGCTGGACACCTGTCCACCTGAGCCGACGATATGGTGGAACAGGCCATCCGGCAATTCGGCGGCGGCCACGATATCCTCGATGGCTTTGCCAACCAGCGGTGTTGCGGCAGCCACTTTCAGGATAATGGCATTACCGGCCATCAGCCCCATAACGACTTCGCCGAACGGAATGGATAATGGGTAGTTCCAGGGGCTGACGATGCCGACTACGCCCAGCGGTTCGTTACGAATCTCCGACCGCTTGCCGATCCAGAGCAGGCTGGAGGGGCCCCGGTATTCTGGCTTCAGCACCCCTTCGGCGTGCTTGCCGTACCAGTCACACGCCATCAGACAGGGCAATACCTCTGTTGCCAGCGCGTCCATACGTGTTTTGCCGTTACTGTCGCTGACGATGCGGGCCAGCTCGTCGGCATTGTCACGGATATAGTTCCGCATTTTCTTCATGTGCTGGCGGCGCTGTGCAAACGACTTCTCCGCCCATATGGCCTGAGCCTTCCTTGCCTGACTGAACATTTCAGGAATCTGGTGAGCTGGCGTGTAGGGCAGGGAGCCCAACGTCTGGCCGTTGGCCGGATTAGTGGCCGATAATTCAAGTGTGGGAATGTCTTGTTTAACCATTTCCATTTCTGGAATCCTCCTTTGGGGGGATAAAGCCTCTGGCGCACGCCAATTGTTGGACTTGTGGTGACTCGTGGTCTTGAAAAATGGCAGACCAAACTGGTCCTACCATATGGTATCGACTCCATGACGATGGCGTTGGGTTATTAAATGACAGTTTGGGGTTAAAAAATGACAAAGGTGCGCGTCTACGGCGCTAGCGGCGCTTTATACATGGACGGTGGCACCGATTCCCAGCGCTTGAAGGCCTTCCGGAAATTGGCAATATCCGAGTAGCCCAACGCGTACGAGATTTCCTGAACGGTCATCTGACCGGTTTCCAGGTATCGCGTTGCGAGCTGGTGGCGAACATCCTCAAGAATGTCCCTGTACGATGTGCCTTCTTCAATCAGTCGGCGATGGAGGGTTCTCGGTGTGACATGGAACCGCCTCGCCGTCATTTCCAGCGACGGGAATCCATGGGTACTTTGCAACATGATCCTGCGAACTCGGACCCCCCAGGTTTGTTCAGAAGACAGCTTCTCCAGTTCCTGCTGGCAGACTTTCAGCCCTTCCTGAAAACTGACGGTATTTGCAAGTTTCAGGGGTTGGTCAATGGTTGCCAGGGGCAGGGAAAAGCCGGCTGAGTCCTGATTGTAGGCAACCGGGCAGCGAAACATCGCTTCCGCCAGCTTTGCATCGCCATCAAAAGGAAAGGTGACCTCCCGGATGTCGCAGGTCCCCATGGTCGTGAAGTCCAGAATGTTCCGAATGGCCAGAACAATGGCTTCGGTAACCGGTCGGCGAACGTCCTCCAGCGGTCTGTTCTCGTAGAAGCTCACCCATAACCGGTCACCCTGCTGGGCGGACTCCATCGTCACCATATCGGTCCTGAGAACCAGATATCGCTCCAGTAATTCAATCACTTGCCGGGTAGTGCCACTGCTTAATGCTGCGTAGCCAAGGATGCCGTGGGTATTGATCAGCAGCCGTTCTCCGATCAGCAGTCCCAGCGCCTTGTCATTGCAGAATCGGCCGGCGTCCAGCAGCAGTTGCCGGAATGTTGCCCAGGGCATGGTGATCAGGGATTCCTCGGACTCATTCGGGTCAATTTTCAGATGCCGCAGCCAGCCCTCTGTCGGCACGCCAAGAGTCGCGACAATGTCGATGATCTGGAGGATGTAGTGATTGGGCAGGGTGATTCTGGATTTGGGCATTTGATGATTGTCAATTTATCACCCATGGATGTCAATAAATGACCCCGCGATGTTCGGTGAGGAACATTAGCATGTATCCGTGCGAACAAAAAAAGGGGGCCGATGATGTTTTCTTTATTCCGCAAGCGTGTACCGAAAGAACATTGGGCAGAGATCAACGGGGAAGCCGTCCGGGTAGTTCACAAGGAAACGATCCTGCACGCGGCACTGAGGGAGAACATCGATTTTCCCCACAGTTGCCGCGTCGGGGGCTGTGCATCCTGCAAATGCCGTCTGGTCGAAGGGACCGTGAAAGAGTTGACGGACATTGGTTATATCCTCAATGACGATGAACTGGATCAGGGTTACATTCTGGCGTGCCAGAGTGTCCCGACGAGTGACGTCACCATTGAAGTGGACGTGACGGCGCAGAAACAGCGTAGGACGGTTCCGGGACGGGTGGTGCTGCAGGAGCGGTTAACCCACGATATTACCCACCTGAAATTACAACTCGACCAGGCGCTGAACTACAAAGCCGGCCAGTACGCGGACCTGACCCTGGATTCCCTACCGGGGCGGGCCAGGAGCTACTCCTTTGCCACCCCCTGTCGGACAGATGCGACGCTTTCCTTCTTCGTTCGCAAAGTGCCCGGTGGCCAATTCTCAACAGCAGTGAATGAAAAGGACTTGCTGGGTCACACCGTTATGGTGGACGGCCCGGCAGGGAAATTCTGGTTACGCCCATCAGATGCCCCATTGATTCTGATCGCCGGTGGCAGCGGTCTCGCGCCGATCCTGGCGCTGCTGAAAGACGCTGTGGAAGGGCAGAGCCACCGGCCGGTAACTTTGTTGTTCGGCGCCAGGTCTCAGCAGGATCTTTACCGGTTGGATGACATTCGGGATCTCGCGCTCAAATGGTCAGCAGCCTTCACCTTCATCCCTGTTTTATCCCAGGAAGCCGAGAATTCGGATTGGACGGGCGCCCGTGGACGGGTGACCGACGTCATCCCCGGGCTGTCATTGCAGGGATCGGAGGCCTATCTGTGCGGTCCGCCAGGAATGATCGATGCCGCCGAAGCCAGGTTAATTGAAGGGGGCGTCAGCCGGACAAACATTTATGCAGACAGATTTACGACCACGCGGGATGCACTGGACGCTGACGCCTCAGCCTTGGCCATATAATCAATAATATTAAAAACAAGAGGGTAAAAGATGATCTTATTACATTACTTGAAGTTCTTTCTCTTCCACGGAATCGGGCTCCTGGCTTTGGTGTCTCTGGTGGCTGGCGGCCATTGGATCAGTCTGGGGCTGTTGGCGGTCCTGGTGATCTACATTGTCGGTGACGCACTTTGCGGTGATGACACAACGACACCAGAATTCAGGCGCCCCACTGTACTGACGGTGCAATTATGGATGGCACTGCCGTTGTTGTGTCTGGTCGTTTTCGCCTCCGTCTGGAGCGTCAGTTCAACGGATGTCGCCGGGTTTGGTGCCCTGGTTACCGAACTGACGGGATACGATGCGGTCCTGGCTCGCGATGCCACTCCCTTCATACACCACCTCTCAGGTGTGGTGCTGACAGGACTGATGATCGGAATCATCGGCACCATTACCGGCCACGAACTGACGCACAGAACCTGGGACCCGGTATCCATGCTGATTGGACGCTGGTTGCTGGCATTCAGTTTCGACACGGTGTTTTCGATTGAACATGTCTACGGGCACCACCGCTACGTGTCGACCACCGAGGATCCGGCGACGGCCCCCCGTGGGCGCAACGTTTATTACCACGTTGTGGTATCCACCCTGAAAGGCAATGCCAGCGCCTGGAATATCGAGCAACGGCGCCTCAGGCGTAAAGGTCACTCGGCCTTGTCCTGGCGGAATGCGGTGATCCGGGGACACCTGATGAGCGCAATGCTCGTGGCTGCTGCCTTCGCCATGGGAGGCGTTGGCGCCATGGTGTATTTCATAGCCTGCGCTCTGTGGGGCAAGGCCTTGCTTGAGATTGTTAACTACATGGAGCATTACGGCATGGTCCGTCATCCGGAAACGCCGGTGCAACCGCGGCATTCCTGGAATACCAACAAACGCATCAGCTCCTGGACCATGTTTAATCTGACACGCCATTCCCACCATCACGCCCAGGGCGAGGTGCCGTACCAGGATCTGAAACCGTTCCCGGACTCACCGATGATGATCAGCGGTTACCTCACCACCATTGTGGTCGCAATGATTCCGCCGCTCTGGCACAAGCTCATGACACCAAAAGTCCTTGAGTGGGATGAGAAATATGCCTCTTCGGAAGAGCGCGTCCTGGCATCGCAGGCCAATGCCAGGAGTCGCATTCCTGCGCTTATGAAACATGCAAACCAATAAGTCCATAAACAACAAAAGGAAAGAAAAATGCGTAAATTTATCAGTGCCCTGACTTTATCGTGTGTTGTTCCTTTCGCCTCAGCAAACACGCTTTCTGTCTGTGTATTCGATGTCATCGGCGCCAATGGTGATGTGTATAACCTGATGAAGGACTTCTCACTGGAAGCAAAGTCCATCGGACTGGATCTCAAACTGAAGCCATACACCGATGAAGGTGTCGCAGTTGGTGATTTTAACGCAGGGCAATGCGATGCCGTCGCAGCCACGGATCTGCGAACCAGGCCTTTCAACCGTTTCACCGGGTCCATCAGTGCCGTTGGCGCTCTGCCAACCTACGATGACCTGAAAACCATGCTGGCCACGCTGGCGCAACCGAAAGCAGCGCCTCTCATGAAATCCGGTGGCTTTGAAGTGCTTGGTATTTTTCCGATTGGGGCAGGGTATCTGTTCGTCGACGATCGCAGTATCAATTCCGCCGCCGCGCTGGCCGGCAAACGGATGGCCACGCTGGATTATCAGAAAGACGCCATCCACATGGTGAACTACGTTAAGGCCACCGTGGTTCCCTCCGATATCACCAATTTCGCGGGAAAGTTTAACAATGGCTCCGTCGACACCGCCTATGCGCCGGCCTTTGCGTATGAAGCGCTGGAGCTCTACAAGGGACTCGAGCCAAACGGCGGTATCGTTGATTACGCGCTGGCTCAGTTAACGGTTCAGCTTATTGTCCATGATGAGATGGTTGACGATGAAACCGCCCAAAAAGCCAGAAGTGTTGCCTGGTCCATGTTTCCGCAGACCATGGAGCTAATAGGGGGACAGGAATCAGCCATTCCCGAAGAGAGCTGGATTTCGATCTCTGAGAAAGATATTGAGGGGTATCAGGAAATGTTCCGCCAGAACCGAATCCAGATGCGGGACGGTACCAACGGAGCGCCAACGGTCTATGACCCCAAAACGCTGGCGTTGATGGCAAGGATTCGCTGCAGCAGTAATCCGACAGCGTCTGAATGCACTGCACCTGACCGGGAATAGTCAATTAGCCTATACTTCCGTAGTCTACTGCACGGAAGCACCTCAATGATCCCGGTTCCATGGGTTTGCTTTGGGCAGAATGTGAAAGCCAAGCTGCTGCCGGCGGGGTGTGGCTGACAATCATTGAGTTCCGCTCACCCGACCATCTGGGTGAGCGGATCATTTGCCACTATATTTCGGGCTCAGGATTTATCCGGGAACATCGAAAGGGCCTCCTTCAGGACCCTGACTGACTCGCCGTGCTTGCCCTGCTCGTGCAGGGTTTGCCCCTGATCACGGAGCGCTTCGATGTTACTTTCTGTGGCACCGTCGAGTTCGGCGGATTCCAGTTTTGAATCTACCTGGGCGACTAGAGCGGGGCACTGCGAAGCTGCCACAGTGCCGGCAAGGAACAGCCCAAATAGTAGTGCAGCTAGATAACGCATAGTGTTTCCTCCTTTCGCACGCCTTAAATCAGCATATACAGACCCTGTGTAATTGGCCAATTACAGACGTGCAATCAAGTATTCCGGTAGTTCAATCATGTTGTTCTCTGGTTATTCGGCGATTTTCCGTCTTTAATAAAGTTGAGTAGAACGGTATCCGGGATGCTTCAACAACCCGGACTATTTCTCATCTACCGGTGCAGCCGTCATGAATGAAGATACGCTCTCCGGCCTGCTGCGCTGTGTCCGTTTGCGCGGAGCATTATTCTTTCACGTCGAATGCGTCGGCGCCTGGGTGACTGAGGCGCCGGCCGCTCATCTGATTGCCCATGCCGTGATGCCAGCTTCCGAACACATGATGGAATATCACGTGGTGTTAAACGGATCTTGTTGGGCAGGTATAACGGGCGAGGCACCGTTTGAAATGAATGAAGGGGATGTGATCCTCTTTCCTCACGGCGACCCTCATGTGATGTCCAGTATCCCGGGACTGCGAGCGGAACCGGATCTCGAATATCTGGTTGCTACGCTGAAACAGTGTTCGGGATTGCCGTTCATGCTTTGCCAGGAGGATGACTTTCGGGCTCGGCCTGCAACAGCGGCACAACAAGGGCCGGATAGTGCCTCTGGCGCTGTGTTGCTCTGTGGTTTTCTGGGATGCGACAAGGGGCCATTCAACCCGTTGCTGACCGCATTACCACGAGTGATGCACGCTCGTGCCAACGAACTGACTGACGGTAACTGGGCCGGGCAGCTTGCCAGACTGGTTGAAGCCGAGTCGCGCTCAAAAAGACCAGGTGGTGAAGCGATCCTTGAGCGTATGAGCGAAATGATGTTTGTGGACCTGATCCGTTTTTACCTCAGCAAAATGCCGGAAAGCCAGACCGGCTGGTTGGCGGGACTGCGTGATCGTCATGTTGGTCGGGTGCTGGGGCTGATGCACCAATCCCCGGCTGACGCCTGGACGCTGGAGAAGCTTTCAGATCATGCGGGCCTCTCCCGATCTGCGTTACAGGACAGATTTGCGGAACTGGTCGGACAACCGCCCATGCAATACCTCAGAAGCTGGCGGATGCAGGTCGCTTCCAACTTGCTGGTCGAATCCAAAGCGAAGATAGCAACTATTGCCGGCGAGGTGGGATATGAATCCGAAGAAGCGTTTAGCCGTTCATTCAAGCGCGCTGTAGGCTTATCTCCCGCTGCCTGGCGTCGTGAGCGTTCGGTTCCGCCGGCCCTTTACTGAACTCAGGTATTTCAGTCATCAACGCTGGACGAATGATCATTCATCCACAATGCCGATGCTCCCATCATGACTATGTCCACAGGGACAACCTCACATCTCTACCTGATATGGAAGAAACATGATGGAAGCAATGCAAACATTTGATGAAGATAAACTGAATGCCTTTGTGGGGCAGGTACTTGGCGATCTGGGTGGTGCCTACAGCGCTGCTTTGGTCAAGATTGGCGATCGGCTGGGTCTGTATCGCGAACTAAAGAGCAGGGGGCCTGCAACCTCGTTGGAACTTGCCGAGCGGACCGGCTATTCCGAACGCTACCTTCGGGAATGGCTGGCGCACCATGCAGCTTCGAACTATCTCGCGTATGACAGGACAACCAAGCGGTTCTGGTTACCCCCGGAGCAAGCGATGGTGTTCGCTGATGAGGACAGCCCGGTTTACATGATCGGCGGATTTGAGAATGCGTATACCACATTTGAGAATGAGCCCAAAGTAAGCGAAGGGTTTCGCACCGGTGAGGGCGTAGCGTGGGGCGATCAGGCCCATTGTATGTTCTGTGCAGTCGCCAAGTTCTTCCGCCCGGGCTATGTCCATAATCTTGTGCAGCATTGGCTTCCTGCGCTGGATGGAATGGTCGAAAAACTGGAGCGTGGCGCGCGCGTTGCGGACCTCGGCTGCGGTCACGGCCATTCCACATTATTGATGGCGGCGGCGTTCCCGAACTCCACGTTTATTGGCTACGACTTTCACGGTGGGTCTATCGATTCCGCGAATGCGCATCGTGATGAACATGGTCTGGCCCCGGATCGAGTCCGGTTTGAGCAGGCCACGGCCACGGATTTCGACGGCGGTGATTTTGATCTCGTGACCTGCTTTGACGCATTGCATGATATGGGGGATCCGATCGGAACTGCGTGCCACGTGCGGAATCAGCTTAAGCCGGATGGCACCTGGATGGTGGTGGAGCCCATGGCAGCCGATGAACTGAGCGACAACTTTAACCCGGTAGGACGGCTGTTCTACGCTGCCTCAACGAGTATCTGTGTACCTACGGCACTGGCACAGAGGACCGGCTTTGCGCTCGGGGCCCAGGCGGGAGAGCGCAAACTCACAGCCGTTATCAAGGAGGGTGGTTTCAGCAAGGTACGAAGGGCAGCGGAAACTCCGTTCAATATTGTTCTGGAGGTGCGTCCCTGAGTTCCTGGAGTAAGTCCGCTGGCCTGATAATGTCTATTGGGCTGGCGCTGATTCTGACGGGCTGTGGTGGCAGCTCGTCAAATTCCTTCGTGGTTAGCACTCGATCACGTTGACTGCCAGGCCCCCTCGTGACGTCTCTTTGTACTTATCGAGCATATCCCGCCCGGTTTCCCGCATGGTGCGTATCACCTTGTCCAGAGAGACAAAGTGCGAGCCATCGCCGCGTAGCGCCATGATGGCGGCGTTTATCGCATCGACTGCCGCTACGGCGTTGCGTTCGATGCAGGGCACTTGCACCAACCCGCCGATCGGATCACAGGTCAGCCCGAGGTGATGCTCCATACCGATCTCCGCGGCGTTCTCAACCTGTTCCGGTGTGCCTCCGGTCACGGCGGCCAGCCCTGCCGCCGCCATCGCGCAGGCGGAGCCGACTTCGCCCTGGCAGCCCACTTCGGCACCGGAAATCGAGGCATTTTCCTTGAACAGGATGCCGATGGCCGCTGCTGTGAGAAGGAAGTTGATGACGCCGTCTTCGTTGGCATTGGGGCACCAGTTCCAGTAATAGTGCAGGACAGCCGGAATGATGCCGGCGGCGCCGTTGGTGGGAGCAGTCACCATGCGACCACCGGCGGCGTTTTCTTCATTCACCGCCAGCGCATAGAGATTGACCCAATCCATGGCGCTCAGTGAGGGCGAGATCAGGTCCTGGCGGTTCATTTCCATCAGGGATGCGTAGAGATCCGCCGCCCGTCGTTTAACCTTGAGTCCGCCCGGCAGGATGCCTTGGTTCGTGATACCGTTTTGTACGCACTCCTGCATTACTTGCCAGATCTGAAGGATCCCCGTCCGGATCTGGGCCTTGCTTCGCCAGACCTGCTCGTTGGCCATCATCAGCTCGGCGATGCTCAACCCGTGGACCTTGCACTGACTAAGCAAGTCGGCGCCACTCTTGAACGGGTACGGCAGGGACGTCTTATCTTCCACAATCCGGTCCGCGCCGGCGGCCTCATCATTAACCACGAAACCGCCGCCTACGGAGTAGTAGGTACGTTGGCGTACCACCGCGCCGTCAGCATCGAAGGCCGTGAACATCATACCGTTCGGGTGGTAGGGCAGGGATTCCTTACGGTGGTAGGTCAGGTCGGTCTTTTCATTGAAGGCAATGGGATGTTCTCCCTGCAGGCAAAGCTCGCCCTTCGCGTTTATTTCGTCCGTTCTGGGTCGCAGGATATCGGGATCAACGGTATCCGGCCGATGGCCTTCAAGCCCGAGCAATACCGCCGGGCCCGTACCGTGACCTTTACCGGTCGCACCCAGCGAACCATACAGCTGAATGTCGACACGGGCGACGCCGCTCAGCCGCCCGGATTCTTTCAGTCCACCGACGAACCGACAGGCGGCCTGCATCGGACCCACGGTGTGGGAGCTGGATGGCCCAATGCCGATTTTCAACATATCAAACAGACTGATGGCCATGATGAACTCTCCGCTGCTGGTCGCTAAAAGAACCTGACGAACCAGGCATCAGTTATTAAATGGGGGCTAACTCAATAGTAGGCCTATCGGAGATTGTCGATATGCTCGGGCCCGACATGGGATCGAAGATTTGCGACAGGGATGTTCTCTCGGAGGCCCGCAAAGTACTCCCTTGGTACTAGTGCGAAAAGATGGTCAGATCCGTTCGTTTTGAATAGATCAAAAAAAACACAATCCGGGTAAATTAAAATCGTGAAGGAACCGTATATCTGTATAGGTAAGGAGTTTAGAACCGAATCGTTACGTTCCAGAGGGTGGCATGATGTTAATCCAACAACGTCCATCATTTTTGGTAAAAGAGAATCGGCAATATGCCGGAACCGGCGGTTTGAGCGAAAACAACGCCCATGTCCGTTTTGTTCCAGCCTTTAAAGACTCTTATACCGGCCAGGTAGTAATATCCCGATATCGCGACGGTCGTCCTGCACCATTTCATCTGGTAGATGGCTTGCCTGACGAATGGACAACCAACAGGGACCTGACGGGCAATGTTGTAGAGCTTAAAGCCACTGTCATTTCAGGGTTCGTTCGATTGGGGCGTTTCTTTACACGCCAGGAGGCCTCGGAGTTTGTGGAGCAGCTAACTTCTTGAGCTTCAGGACTCAGGTGTCCAATGAAGGAAAGGTGGTGACGTGGCAATTTCTCAGCTGAACCAATTTCCTTAGAACTTCCTCGCCAGGATAGCCGCGGTGGCTGCTGGCAGGCCGAATACGAGGATGAAGATGGGGAGCTCATCCATAAAGGAGTAGCCGGCGTGATAAATGCCGACCCCCATATTGAGCGCTGATAACACAAACCAGACTACCAGGTAGAGCGGCAGCGCGGCGCTGAACGTGCGGCCCGCAGTCCTGGCACCAGCTATGGTGAGTGCCAGTAATACGAAACCACCGAGAATGACAAGAAAGGTGTGCATTTAGTGAGTTCTCCGTTGTCACAAACGATTGAGGAGGCGGTAACATCGCCTCCTGTCGATTTCAGGCTTACTTGGTAGTGTAGCCGCCATTAACGAGAATCGTTTGACCAGTCATCCACCAACCTTCAGACACCATAAAGCGGACATACGGGACGATATCCTCGATTTCCGTCAGCCCGGATCTGGAAAAGGGTGAAAGGGCGGCCGCCGTTTTGTGGAAAGCCACGGCCTCATCACTTTCCGCGGGGTAGAAGAACGGTGTATCCATCGGGCCGGGGCCAATGGCTGTGACCGAAATGCCGCGTTCACCGAACTCCTTGGAAGCCGCGCGGGTAAAATGCTCCACCGGGGCTTTCAGTCCGGCATAGGCGGAGTAAAAGGGTGTGTACGCACCGAGTAGGGAAGTGACGATGGTGCAGATCTTGCCATGCGTATTTGTCGAAGCACGGAATGCCGAAGTCAGCAGGTGATCTGGCGGAGGATCACGTACTCGTAAACTACTCGCCGAATCTGCCTGCATTTGCTGCGGAATGGGAATATCTCGATGAAGAGAGGGAATGGACGGTAAAAATGCAAAGCAGGATCACTGTGGATAATGCGGAAGCTTATATCGCCAGCGCAATGGCTCGCATGGGCATTATCCAGGTCCCGAGGTTTGACGTCGCGGATGCCCTTGAAGAAGGAACCCTCGTCCAGGTGTTGAACGGCTACGAAGCGCCTTCGGTGCCAATTTCCTTATTGTATCCGAGCCGCCGAAACGTGCCGTTGAGGGTTCGGGTGTTCCAGAAATGGGTAACGGAGTTGCTGTCAGCTCACGGTGTGTTGAACGAACATTAGGCTGGTTCCGGTGATATACCTGTGAGGTATTTGGAGCGCTGGCTTTCTCAATACAGGGCTTCTGCGCGCTTATTGAGTTGTTTCTATTTCTTCTGACGCGTAGTAGTCAAGGGTCGCCAATATTTCAGGCAGGCATGATAAGAAGGCCTCGACAACCGATGGATTAAAGTGCTTGTTTGACTGGCTCTTTATAAACTCTATGCAGTCGTCTACGGGCCAGGCAGTTTTATAGGGACGACTCACGGACAAGGCGTCAAAAACATCGGCCACCGCAACTATCTGGGCTGATTGAGGGATGTCTTCTCCGGCCAGGCCCTCAGGGTAGCCGGTACCATCCCACTTTTCGTGATGATACAGAGCGATTTCGGCTGCCATTGTCATGAGTTCACAGTTAGCTTCACTGAGAATGTCATAACCAACAGTAGTGTGAGTTTTCATAATCTCCCACTCCTGGGGATCGAGCTTTCTGGGGGCTTTCAGAATGCTGTCGGGAATGCCGATTTTTCCTGTGTCATGGAGTGGCGCGGCCATTTCAAGCAACTCAGCCTGCTCCTTGTTCCAGCCCAACGTGAGGGCAATATGGCGGGAGTATTCAGCCATTCGCCAAATATGCACGCCTGTATCCGTATCATTGTAATGTCCCGCGCGTCCCAGCATGAACACCGTTTCTTTATAGCTTCGTTTCAATTCGTCCTGATGCACAAGGAGCAGGTGGGTTTGTACGCGGCGCTTCACAATAGGGGCAGAGAACGGTTTGTGGATGTAATCAACGGCGCCCAAGTTGAAGCCTTTAAGCTCTTCCTCGACCTTGGTTAACGCTGTGATGAAGATCACGGGAATACGATGGGTGGCGGGCTGTTGCTTGAGCCAGCGGCAAACCTCAAACCCGCTGATCTGTGGCATGGAAACATCGAGTAGTATCAGATCGGGTCGATGCTTTATGGCCGCGTCTTTGGCGAGCTCACCGTTGAGGGCAAACAGCAGGTCATAATCCTGCCTGAGAATCTGGCGAAGAACCTCCAGGTTATTGGGTTCATCATCAACAATCAGAATCTTCTTCATCCCGCGAATCCTCACTTTCACCAATGGAGACAAGAAGCCTGGAAGCAAGGCGACTAGCTAATACAAAATCAAACTGACCCAGCGCCTTCCGTATTGGTAGTACGTCTTGCAAGTGCCAGCATTCAGACAGGTCCTGCAGGATTGATTCTGACCGGTCAGGATTAAGATAGTTCAGGGATGTAATCAATTCCCTTACCCGGAGGGTCGCCAGTTCCCGGTTGACGTTAAGGACCTCTGGGTACTCATCCGGGGCAAGACAGGGTGGCCACTTACTCAATGTTGACTTTATCGCGACAACTGCATCACGGACAGCACGAATCGCTGCAGCGGGAACCGTTGTCGGTGCGGCTTCCACGGTTGATTCAAGGGCTTCAGACGCGCGGCTAAGGGGCATTAGCCCCAGATTTGCGGCAGATCCTTTCAGTAGGTGCGCAACGTCTTTCAGTGCTTTTTTGTCATCTTTGGAAAGAGTTTTCAGTGAGGCCAGTCTCTGCAACTCAGCATCGTATTTGGACAGCTGGCTCGCAAACAGACAAAGCCCACTGGCATACTCCTTTTCGTTTCCCCACATAGTCAGTGCTGACGATACATCGGCTAAAGCAGCCAGCGGGCCGAAATCTATGTCGGAACTTTCCGGGGAATGCCGGTCGCTCTGCAATGTTGTTCCCTGGCCTTGCGGCACAAGGAACTCCATGCGCCTCAAGAGCTTAAGGGCGTTAATTGGTTTGCGTTCTACTGCATCCATGCCCGCGGCCAGGCAGTTTGCGCGGTCTTCTTCAGTCACGCTTGCGGTCAGGGCAATGATTGGGATGTGTTCGCTTTCACCCTCGATGGCCCGTATTCTCCGAGTCGCCTCCAGTCCATCCATGACCGGCATCATCATGTCCATCAGGATGAGGTGGAACTTTCCGCTCTTGTAGGCCTCCAACGCCTCCTTACCATCCCGGACCCACGTAATTCGATGGCCCTCGGACGATAATCGTGTGGTCACTAGCTGAGCGTTGGTTTCAATGTCTTCGGCCAACAGGATATTGAAGCGTCTGTGCGATACGGGTTCGAGTGGTTGCATGAAAGCAGCCTGATACTCGTTCGCTGTGCCGGCTGGCGCTGATTCCAGAGGAAGCTCGAGAGTAAAGCAAGTTCCATGACCTAACTCACTCTCTGCGAAGATTTGCCCCGACATTCTCTCTGCCAGCTGCTTGCATATGGAAAGTCCCAGCCCGGTACCACCGAATCGGCGGGTTATGGAAGCGTCGGCCTGACTGAATGGATCAAAAACCTGTTGAATCTGATCTTCATTCATACCGATACCGGTATCTTTTACGGTAATGCACGTTAAATGGTCTTTCGCATAGAGATAGACCGTCACACCACCGGAATCGGTAAACTTTACGGCATTACTGAGCAGGTTAAGGATGATCTGCCTTATTCTGGTCGGATCGCCCAACACGTTCTCCTCCGCATCCGAGGCAATGTCCAGACGAATGTCCAACCCCTTTTCAGCGGCTCTTCTGCTCATCATGGAGATCGTATCGTGAAGAAGGCTCGGCAGGTGAAAGGTGGTTGTCTCGATGGACATCTGACCGGCTTCGAGTTTCGAGAAATCGAGAATGTCGTCGATGATCGACAGCAAGGAGTTGCTCGCGGTCCAGATGATTTCCGATTGATTTCGGGCTTCCGACGGCAGGCCCGTCGTATTCATCAGCAGTTCAGCAAACCCCATAATGGCGTTCATGGGGGTTCGAATTTCATGGCTCATATTGGCGATGAATGCCGACTTCGCCTGGCTTGCGGCCTCCGCCCGTTGTTTGGCTGAGTGCAACTCCTCCTCAACCTGTTTTTCCCGGGTAATATCCCGAACAATGGCGGTAAAGAACAGCTGATCGCGGATAGGGGTCTCGGACACTGCAAGGTACAGAGGAAACTGGCTGCCATCTTTGTGCACAGCGACAACTTCACGACCCGAGCCAACAATCGCGGATTCACGGGTCTCCAGATACTTCTGGATATAGGCGTCGTGTTTCTCTCTGTGGGGGGAGGGCGTTAACAGGGAGATATTCTGCCCGATGACCTCGCTGGCTTTGTAGCCAAAAATTGATTCTGCTGCCGGGCTGAATTCCTGGACGATACCGTGTTCATTGATCACCACAATACCATCGATTGCACTATTGATGATGCTGCGGAGCCTTTCCTCTTTGGCCTGAATGTCCCGTTCGATCCGTTTTTGATCCGTAATATCTACAACCCAGGCCAGAATGCTCTCTGCACCGCCAAAGGTCATAGTGACATAGTTGGCAAGAGCATCCCGGACGGTGCCGTCCTTGGCGAGGAACTGTGCCTCATGGTCCATCAGGCTCTGTTTGGTCTCACGTTCCTTGCTTAAAGAAGTGCGATTGTTGGGTTGAACGTAAAGAGCATCAATGTCCATACCAACGCGTGCGCCAAGCATTTCCTGCAGCCTGGGATTGGCGAAGAGAAGCTTTCCGTTCGCCGATATGCCCAGGCCAATTGGACTACTGTCCAGAATTTTCTGAAGTTGCTCCCGTTCGTCTTCCAACTGAACCCTGTCGGCTCTCAAATCATCGGCCATTTGGTTAAAGGAATCGCCCAACTGTGCAAGTTCATCGCGGCCGGAAACCTTGATCTGATGCTCAAGATTGCCCGCTGCGAATTCTGCGCTGGCTTTTGTCAGAGTACGTATCGGTCGGGTCAGGTTGTGTGCGAAATAGAGGCTGACAAAAATAGCCAGCGCTACTATGCCAGCCAGGAAATACAGCCAGACAATGAGTTTCTGACCGATAGCATGATACGCCGTACTTTGATCAAAGCCGACCGCCAGACCAGCGCCGAGGAGGGGGATTTCCCGATAGAAAACCAGGTACGTTTTTTCCTCAAAGTTGAACGTACTGTAGTTTCCGTTTTGTACCGTAAGGAGGTCCTGTTCTGAGAGGTGGCGAATCAAACGCTCTTTAATGTCACTATCACTTTCGGGTAAAAGAGCCGGCTGGTTGATATTCGAAGCGTTCAGCCCGAGTAACTGACTACCTGAATTCCCGTATACAATCGTGCTGACTTCGGCCTTACCGTAGGATGCGTCGAGCAGTAGCGTAGACACGGCTTTATCAATATTGAGCTGAAGTGCGATCACACCAAGTATCCGATCTTGCGCAATCATTGGCGAGGCCAGAAACATCGCCCAGCGCTCTGAAGGGGGGTAGAACTCAATATTCGAAGAGACGGTTGAAATGGATGATTGGGAAACCCGGAAAACCTTTGATAGCGCTGACTCTGTCAGGGTTCCGGTTAACAGGTTATCGCGAAAATCGCTCTCCTGTTTCAACGTAACGAAAATGTCTCCATTTCCTTTTATGAAAAACAGGTCGTAGTAGTCTAATGACCTTAGATGGATCGTTATTTCCTCTATTTTTGAATCAACCAGATTCCGGTACAGGGCACTGTCGGAAGCGTTCTCCGAGGCTTCCTGTAATTCCACAAAAAGGCTCTGGATTTCGGGATCTTGAGCTAACGTCGCTAAATGACGTTTTTTCTCCCTGATAAACGACATCAATTGAGAGGCTCGGTGATCCATGGTTGTCGACAGCTGACTGAGAGTTTCAGCCTTCATTCGCTCCCTTTCTGCCTCCAGGCCGTACAAGCCAATCAACAACGCCGGTACCAGTGCTACAGCTACAAACGTTATTAGTAGCTTGCTGCGGAGTGTCAGGCTATTCCACATGTCATTCCGCCTTCGCTTTATGAAGCATGCGTTCCCATTCCGTCACGGAGAAGCCGAGCGGATAGGGTTCTGGCGGAATGACAGAATCGGATTCCCACACGATCGGTAAAGGGATCCGGTTCTGATGGGCTGCGATCTGGCTGAATTGATATAGGTGCCCGGTTTCCGGATCCGCAAAAATATGGCCGCCGAGTAGCCGAATGCCGCGATTTCTGATGCTGGCGTTGACCGCCCTGGGTTGGGGGGTACCGATGTGCTCGACCGCCGTTCGCCACAGCGTATAGCTAATAATGGTCGCGGCCATGGTTGCACTGATTGGGTACCCTGATAGCTCGTGGCTCAAGGCGTCCGCAATGACAGGGTCATTTGGTTGTATCCAGTGTTCGGGGTTATAGATATAGCTCCATGACAGATAGCTATGACCTTGAAGGTTGGGGAGTGATCTGGCCGCATTCTCGTCAAGGCTTAAAGAAATAACTGCAGGAAGGGGCTTATTCGGTTTTGTACCGTAGATTTGGTCCATGGCTCGGAAAAACGCTTCATTGCCGTCTCCGTTAATACTGTTCAGGACAAAGTCCGCACCGGAAAGAACGATCTCCTCGGCCAGGGCCTTGGCCGCATCGTGATCAACGAGATCCAGATAGCGTTCGTTAATCACTTCCAGGCCAATCTTGGGCGCGAGAATACGCGTTATGAGGTTCAAACTCTTCGGGTAGACGTAGTCCGACCCGACCAGGAAGAGCTTGTTGCCGAAAGTTTGTTGCGCCCAGATTAATGATGGGAATAGTTGTTGGTTCGGCGTGGCGCCGGCATAGATGATGTGCTCGGATCGTTCCAGCCCTTCATGTTGGGCAGGGTACATCAGTAAGGAATCGTAGCGCTCGATAACGGGCTTAACCGCTTTACGTGCAGAAGACAGCCAGCAACCAAATATCACCGATACTGCTTGTTCCTTGATAAGAGATTCTGCGTGCCTGGCGAAAATGGAAGGATCGGACGCTCCGTCCGCTATGATCAGCTCAAGGGGACGGCCAAGAAGACCACCTTGACGATTAGTCGCCGCGACGAGGGCGCGAAGTGTTTCTACCTCCTGAATTTCGCTCGAGGCCATGGTACCCGTCAGCGAGTGCAGGGCGCCAATGCGGATTGGCTCAAGCGGCTCGCGAAGGCCAAATCCTATGGCAACATAGATCCCGATGATCAGAAGGCAGGAGAGGGCAAAACGGAGAGATCTCCGACTGCTTTTTCGTGCGCCCATACATTGCACACCTCAGTAACAGAAATTACGCTCCAGCAGCTATGATTTCGTTAATGTTCGTTAGATGAGTATATGTCAGTTCCTGTGCCGGCAGTGGACTAATCCCTGCAAGATTGATTCGAGTCAATTTGGTGGGCCCGAAGACGGTTTTCCTCACTAGTTGGCCGCAGGAAGGGCCAGGCTCCGTGGTAGGTTTCCGGTATTTGCGCCAGGCATGTTACCTTCAAGCTCGGCGAATCGATTGACTATAATCAACAATTTGAGGCTGGCGGGTAGACTTTATGAACGTAATTATCATCGGCGCGGGGATTATGGGAACCACTTTTGCCACTCTGGCAAAGGAGCTGGCACCGAACCTGGATATCACCATCCTGGAGAGACTGGACGGTGCCGGGGCTGGAAACTCATGGGCATTTAACAACGCCGGTACAGGGCATGAAGCGAACTGTGAGCTTAACTATACCCCGGTGGATGAAGAGGTCATTTCGGTAGAAAAAGCCGAGAAGATCCATGCTCAATTCAATGTGGCCAAACAGTTTTGGGCTTATCTGGTTGAAAAGGGCGCGATCAAAGACCCTCAAACGTTCATTCATCAAACAAAGCACTGCACCATTGTTTCCGAACCTTCAATCGAAGAACTGAAATTGCGATTCAAGGAAATGTCGGCTCATCACTTTTTCGAGCACATGCGTTACTCGGAAGACTTCGATGAAATAAAAAGCTGGATTCCTTACACCATGGAGGAACGGCCTCGTCATGAAAAGATGGCAGCTACCGCCATTGAAACAGGCACCGATGTTAATTTTGGGGCTCTTACAGAACAAATGGCTGCGCATGCCGTGAATGATCTCGGCGTTAAAATTGAGTACGGCACTCATGTTAAGCGCGTACATCGCAGCCCTGCCGGAAGTTGGCTTGTTGAAACTGCAAGCAGGGGATCCGCAGTTCAGTATAAGGCGGATGTGTTGTTTGTAGGCGCAGGTGGGGGGGCATTCCCGATCCTGAAAAGAAGCCACTTACCCTTCCGTAGCCGGTACACCGGGTTTCCGGTTGGCGGGCGGTTTTTGCAGGCTCCGATCAGCGAAGAACAGGCCAGGCATTACAGTGCCAAAACCTATGGCAAAGCGAAAGTTGGCGCGCCACCCATGTCCGTGCCGCACCTGGATTTGCGGCTGGTGGACGGTCAGTACTACCTGTTATTTGGACCTTTTGCATCATTCAAACCTCTCCTAGAGAAAGGTCGGGGCTTTCTCGATTACCTTGGTTCAATTCGTCTGCACGATATTCCGAGCTTGCTGAGTGTCGCCCTGGAGCATTTCCCCTTGGTTAAGTACCTGGTTTCGGAGACTTTCAAGGGCAAGAAGAGCATGTTCGAGGAACTTGAGAGCTTTGCTCCTGGCTTGAGCAAAAAGTTCGACTGGAAACCGGTTCAAGCCGGCCAGCGAGTGCAGATTATCAAAGACGGGGATTTGCAGATGGGCACAGAAATTGTCGTGTCCCCGGAGGAATCCTTTGGGACTTTACTGGGGGCATCGCCCGGGGCATCGGTGTCGCCGGAAGTCATGTTGCGCTGTCTGGAGCAATTGCTGCCGACTATTCTTACCAAAGATGAAGCCAGAAAAAAGCTGAATGAGATGTTTCCCGAGCATGATCTGGAGACGTTGATCAATGATCCTGCCCGTTACCGGGAGATTCGCGATGCAGTCAATAAACGGTTGGGGATAATCCAACCCGAGGCCTAATGAGGTCGAATCCATAACGCATCAGGCATTCGCCCATGCGCTGATCGATGAAGCGGGCGTGGATCTGGCGTTGGTATACGAAGTCGTGGGGATAACTTGCTTGAGCTTTTAAAGCCACCATGATCGAAATCGAGGAACCTGGAAAACTGCTTACTGAGCGTTCGTTATCGCACAGACAACTCCGTTCAACTTAATGACAATTGTTTTCACTGGTGATTCAGCCAGAGCTGCCCCGACCATCTAAAGGGTCAGCAAGGAGCAATAGTCATTAAAACATTCAGGTTCTCGGCACATACACGGAATGAGTTGCGCCATGACCGGGATACCGCATTGTTGCGGGCGGAACTGTTCAGCATCGAGCAGCTGAAGCGTCATGCGGTCATTCTGGCGGACCGTCATCGAATCGACTCGCGTCCGGGTGCGGACAAGCTGCTACCGCGGTTGAAAGACAACGCGCGGGTTCTGATGGCGGCCTACGACGTTGTTACGGCGGTTGCCACGCCGGGACAACGGATCCCGCCTACTGAAGCCTGGCTGCTCGACAACTTCTACCTCATTGAGCAGCAGATCGGTCTGGCACGCCGACATCTTCCGCGCGGTTACAGCCGCCAGCTACCGCGTCTGGCCGAAGGCCCCTCAGCCGGTTTCCCCCGTATTTACGACCTGGCGCTGGAGTTGATCTCGCACATGGACGGCCGGGTCGACAGCGACAATGTGACCCAATTCGTCGCCGCCTACCAGACCGCGGAACCCTTGAAACTGGGTGAACTGTGGGCCTTCCCGATCATGTTGCAGCTGGCGCTGCTGGAGAATCTGCGCCGCGTTGGTGTGCGCATTGCCCAGCGGCGCGAGGAACGCGATGTGGCCATCGCGTGGGCGGACCGTATGCTTTCCGCGGCAGAGAGCGATCCGAAGCAGTTGATCCATTTGTTGTCCGAATTTGCCCACGCCGATGTACCGCTGACGGCTCCGTTTGTAGAAGAGTTTTACGACCGGCTTCAGGCACAGGGGGCGGTCATGGCCTTCGTACAGACCTGGGTCGAGCAGAAACTGCTGGAACAGGGAGTCACCGCGACGAAGTTGTCTGAGGCAGCAGGGCGAACGGACGCGGCCAACCAGATATCCATCGCCAACAGCATCGGCAGTTTGCGTTTCATCAGTGCTATGGACTGGAAGCATTACGTCGAGTCGCTCAGTGGCGTTGAGAAGATCTTGCGCGAAGATCCGTCCGGAATGCACTCCCGCCAGGATTTCGCGACCCGCGATCGCTACCGGCATGTCATTGAAGACCTTGCGCGGGGTAGTGCATGTGGCGAATTGGCGGTGGCTCGCGAAGCCATCGTTCTCGCCCAGGCGGCTGCCGCACAAGGAAGCTCGGACGAACGTAGCGCACATGTCGGTTACTACCTGATTGATCAGGGACGCTCGCGTCTGGAGCGTGCGGTAGGCTGCCGCCTGTCCTGGAAAACCCGCCTGAACCGGAGGTGCCGCCAGATCCGGCTCCCTCTGTATCTCGGCGCTATTGTATCTCTGACGCTGCTCATGATAGCCGGTGTTCTTTCTACGTTTGATGGATTTGCACCGTCTGACTGGCGCTACTGGTTTATTGGGATCACCGGCGTGATTGGCGCCTCTGCACTGACGATCTCGCTGGTAAACCTCATAGTCACGCTGTTCATGCCGCCGCGTGTATTGCCACGACTGGATTTCTCTCAGGGTATTCCCACGGTTCACCGGACCATAGCGGTGGTGCCCACACTGCTGAGCAGTCAGCGGGAAATCGACAAACTGCTCGAAGCCCTGGAGATACGCTATCTCGGTAATCGCGATGCAAATGTGTTCTTTGCCTTGCTGACGGATTTTGCCGATGCTCCCGAAGAAACGCTGCCGGAAGACGACGCCTTGCTCGCCCGGATACGGGAAGGGATTGAAGCTCTCAACGAAACATACCGCGACGATCGCCCCTGTATCTTTTACCTCTTTCACCGGCCAAGGCTTTGGAACCCGGTCGAGCGGGTGTGGATGGGATATGAACGAAAGCGCGGTAAACTCGAGCAGTTCAACGCCCGGCTTCGGGGCGAGGCGCACAACGCGTTCTCGGACATCGTTGGCGATCAGTCCATACTGGATTCCATCCAATACGTGATCACCCTCGATACCGACACGCAGCTTCCGCGAGATGCAGCACGCGCCCTGGTCGGCAATCTGGCGCATCCACTCAACCGGCCAGTATACGATGCCGCGAAGGGGCGAATTGTTGAAGGTTACGCGATTCTGCAACCGCGGGCATCAATCAGCCTGATCAGTGCTGGCCAGTCACGCTTTACCAGGCTGTTCTCTGGTAACTCGGGTCTTGACCCCTATACCCGCGAGGTGTCAGACGTTTACCAGGATGTGTTCGGGGAGGGCTCGTTCATCGGCAAGGGCATTTACGACGTTGATGCCTTTCGTCAGGCCGTCGATGGTCGTTTCCCGGATAATCTCATACTCAGTCACGACTTGCTGGAAAGCGGCTACGCGCGTTCGGCCCTGGTGACCGACGTCGACCTTATCGAAGAGCAACCGGCCAGTGTCGCCATCGAGTCCAGCCGTCGTCACCGCTGGATACGAGGGGATTGGCAGCTTGCTGGCTGGCTCATGCCGCGGGTGCCAGGGCCGCCCGGAGAGAACGGCGCCAAGTCCAGCCGGCAGGCGAACCCGCTGTCGGCTTTGTCGCTGTGGAAGATTTTTGACAACCTGAGACGCAGTCTCGTGGCGCCAGCGCTACTGATGCTGCTGGTGGTAGGGTGGTTCTTTGGCCCAGGGCCCATGTGGTCATGGACCCTGTTTGTATTAGCGGTGGTGTTCCTGCCTGCACTGCTTTCCACCCTGATCGAGCTGGTTCGCAAGCCTGCAGATCTAGATTGGATGGTCCATCTGAACCTGGCCGGACAATCGGCGGGCCGACCGATCGCGCTGGCAGTTCTGGCTCTGGCTTTTCTGCCCTATGACACCCGGATCTGCCTGGGAGCGATCTGGCGGTCAGGTGCGAGGCTTCCGTTCACAAGGCGCGGTTTGTTGCTGTGGCAGTTGCCGGGCTATGCACGGCGCAACGCAAGCCGGTCACTCGCTGATTTTTTCCGGGAAATGTGGATCGCACCGGTCCTTTCGGTTGGGTTGGGCGTCGCGCTGGTCCTGTCCGGGAGCACATTGGCGACGTGGTTAGCCACGGGCCCCATTCTTCTATTGTGGCTGGTGTCACCGGTCATCGGCTGGTGGATCAGCCGACCGCTGGTAACTCCCAGGCCCCACCTCAGCCTGCAGCAACAAGCCTTCCTTCGAGCAGCGGCCCGCCGCACCTGGCGCTACTTCGCCGATTTCGTCGGACCGGAAGACAATTGGCTGCCGCCCGATAATTTCCAGGCTTATCCTGCGCCTGCCATTGCTTCGCGCACCTCGCCTACCAACATTGGCATGTCGTTGCTGGCGGATCTGGCAGCGGTCGATTTCGGTTATCTCACGGTAGGGGAGTGCCTGCACCGTATTGGCAACACCCTTACCGCAATGGAAAAACTTGAACGTTACCGCGGCCACTTATTCAACTGGTATGACACCCGAACGCTGCATCCCCTTCATCCGAAATACGTCTCGTCAGTGGACAGCGGCAACCTGGCCGGAAGTCTGCTCACTCTGCAGGAGGGACTGGCCGAGCTGAAAAACCAGCCGATTCTGGCTTCGAACGCGCTGCAAGGATTGCAGGACACTGTGGAGGTGTTATCCGAACATCTGTCCGCCTCACCAGCCACAGAGCTGGCAGAGAACGTCCGGGTATTGCAGGACACCCTGCGGGCCCTCACGCTGGCAGGCCCGCCTCAGACGCTGGCTGCTGTTGTTAACGTTCTGGACCAGATTGCTAGCACTGGTGGCGAACTCTTTGCGATGCTCCCGGCGGATGCAGATATGGATGGCGAACTGGTCTACTGGACGAAGGCATTCGACGAGCAATTCGGTGCGCTTCGTGATGAAGTGGGATTTCTGGTGCCGGAGTCGTGGCAGGGCACTGCGATCCCCTCCCGGATGGAGCTGGCCGGCTCCGATGGTACCGGTGCGCAGTCACAGCTCGATCTCATCGATGATCTGGTGGATCGTTGCCGGGAACTGGCAGAGATGGATTTCAGCTTTCTCTACGATGCCAGTAGTGGTCTTTTGACCATCGGCTACGACGTCAGCGAACGGCGTCGCGATCCTGCCTGCTATGACCTCCTGGCATCAGAAGCACGCCTGGCCAGTTTTCTGTTGATTGCACAGGGGCAGGTGCCCCAGAAGCACTGGTTTGCGCTAGGGCGCTCGCTGACCAGTCATGGTGGCGATGTCAGTCTGATTTCGTGGAGTGGCTCGATGTTCGAGTACCTGATGCCGCAGCTGATTATGCCGAGCTACCCGAATACTCTGCTGGAACAGACCTGCAAGGCAGCTGTGTCACGGCAGATTGAGTATGGTCGCCAACGGGCTGTGCCCTGGGGGATTTCCGAATCCTGCTACAATGCCACTGACTTTGATCAGGTGTACCAATACCGGGCATTCGGTGTTCCCGGGCTGGGATTCAAGCGTGGGTTGGGAGATGACCTGGTGATCGCACCCTACGCCAGTGCGCTGGCGCTGACGGTGTTGCCGCGGGAAGCCTGCCGCAATCTGCAGGCGCTGGCTGAGCAGGGGTTCCTCGGTGGCTATGGCTTTTACGAGGCCATCGATTTCACCCCGACCCGTGTGCCGCGGGGCAAACCGCACGCCATCGTGCAGAGTTTCATGGCACACCACCAGGGCATGAGCCTGCTGGCTTTTGCCCATGTCCTGATGGACCAGCCGATGCAGCGCCGCTTTATGTCTGACCCCCTTTCCAGGGCGACGGAATTGCTGTTGCAGGAACGAGTGCCGAAAAGGGGCGACACTTTACACCCCCACGCGGCTGAGGTGAGTGCTGCCGCACGGCCACCCAGTGCCGACACCGGCGACATCATGCGGGTGTTCACGGACCCCGATACCCGAATCCCCGAAGTTCATCTGTTGTCGAACGGTCGCTATCACGTTATGGCGACCCATGCGGGCGGAAGCACCAGTCGGTGGCTTGATCTTGCCATCACCCGTTGGCGCGAGGACGCTACTTGTGACAGCTGGGGAACCTTCATTTACCTGCGCGACCGTGATAACGGAGAATACTGGTCCACTGCGTACCAGCCGACCCTGCGCCCGGCCGATTACTACGAAGCGATTTTTGTACAGGGACGTGCAGAGTACCGGCGCGGCGACCAATCAATCGAGGCGCACACCGAGATCAGCGTCTCGCCGGAAGACGACGTCGAAATCCGTCGTGTTACTCTAACCAACCAGTCGCCACGCGCCCGCAACATTGAAGTAACGAGCTTCGCGGAAGTCGTGCTGGCTCCGTTGAGCGCCGATCTTGCCCATCGTTCGTTCAGCAATCTGTTTGTGCAAACTGAAATCCTGCCCGGGCAACAGGCCATCCTGTGTACCCGACGCCCCCGCACCCCGGGTGAGCAGGTACCCTGGATGTTTCACCTGTTGGCTGCACCGGGTTCGGTGGCAAACAAGGCGTCCTATGAGACCGACCGGGCCCGGTTCATTGGGCGTGGTCGCACGGCGGCCAACCCGGTGGTGCTGGATAATGGAGAGCGCCCCTCGTCCTTGTCCAACACGCAGGGCGCCGTGCTTGACCCCTGCGTGGCGATCCGCAGCACGCTGACCTTGCCGGCCGATGAGTCGGCGAGCGTGCAGATTATTACCGGTGTAGCCGACACGCGCGAGGCAGCACTGGCCTTGATCGAGAAATACTGCGACCGCCACTTTGTCGAACGCGCATTCGAGATGGCCTGGTTCCAGAGTCAGGAAGTGCTGCGCCACCTAAACGCAACCGAAGCCGATGCCCAGATCTTTGGCCGCCTGGCCAACTCTGTCATATACGGAAATGGTCTGAGGCGCGCTTCTCCTGGCATTATCGCCCGTAATCAGCTGGGGCAGTCCGGATTGTGGCGATTTGCCATCTCAGGTGATCTGCCAATCGTATTGCTCCTCATCGGGGACGTTAATCGCATCGATCTGGTCAAACAGGTAGTACAGGCGCATGCCTATTGGCGTATGAAGGGCCTGGCTGCTGACCTGGTGATCGTCAACGAGGGCTTCTCAGGTTACAGGGCAGTGCTGCAGGATTTGATCATGGGCATCGTTAACGCAGGGCCCGAAGCACAAGTGATTGATAAGCCGGGAGGGATCTTCGTTCGGCGCACAGAAGAGCTGTCCGAGGATGAGCGTGTTCTGCTGCAGACCGTTTCCCGAATCGTCTTCAGCGACACCGCCGAGACCCTGATTGAGCAGGTGGAACGCCGCGTGTCGCCGGAACGTGCATCAGACTTGTTGGCACCATCGCTGAAGCCGGTCGCTCAACAGGTTTACCCCCTTGAGCCGCGCCAGCGTATTTTCTGTAATGGCCTGGGTGGCTTCACGCCCGACGGCCACGAATACGTTGTCACCCTTGAACCGGGTCAGACTACGCCGATGCCATGGGCGAACGTAATTGCCAGCCCCTACATCGGCACCGCCGTCAGCGAAAGCGGCAGTGCCTATACCTGGGTAGAAAACGCCCACGAATTTCGCCTCACGCCCTGGCACAACGATCCACTCTCGGACAGCTGCGGTGAAGCACTCTATATCCGCGACGAACAAACCGGTGCGTTCTGGTCACCGACGCCGTTGCCCGCCGGTGGCCGCTCCGGCTACGTATGCCGGCACGGTTTTGGTTACAGCGTATTCGAGCACCTTGAAGCCGATATCGAGTCGAAACTATTCACCTATGTCGCCATGGACGCGCCGGTCAAGTTTCTGGTGGTCAAACTGCACAACCACTCACCGAGAGCCCGCAGCCTGTCGCTCACGGGGTACTGGGAGCTGGTGCTCGGCGAGTGGCGGCACGCCAATATGATGCACATCGTCACCGAAACCGATCTTCACACGGGGGCACTGCTCGCCCGCAATGCTTACGGTCGCGAATGTGGCAATCGGGTGGTGTTTGCTCATACCAGCGAGCGCGATCGTTCAATGAGCGGAAACCGCACCGAGTTTATTGGTCGTAACGGCGCGCTTGCCAATCCTGCAGCGATGCGCCGAAACCGCCTGTCAGGCACGATCGGGGCCGGCCTTGATCCGTGCGCCGCCCTCCAGACCCGGGTCGAACTCGACGCCGGCGAGGAACGGGAGGTTGTGTTCATCTTCGGGGCAGCCGGCAACGCTGATGAGGCTCGGCAACTCATCCAGCAATTTGGCGGGCAGGGGGGCGCGCGGCAGGCGCTGGAAGCGGTATGGGAATACTGGAACCGTACCCTTGGCGCGGTCAACGTCGACACGCCGGATGTGGCTCTGAACGTGCTGGCCAACGGCTGGCTGGTTTACCAGACCCTGTCATGCAGGCTGTGGGCGCGCAGCGGCTACTACCAGTCAGGCGGCGCCTACGGCTTCCGAGACCAGCTTCAGGATACTATGGCGCTGATCCATGCAACGCCATGGCTCGCCCGTGAGCAGTTGATCCGCCATGCCGGTCGCCAGTTCCTTAAGGGAGACGTCCAGCATTGGTGGCATCCACCCAATGGGCAGGGCGTACGCACGACATTTTCCGATGATTATCTATGGCTGCCGTATGCCACATGCCGCTATGTGCGGGCGACCGGGGACACCGGCGTGCTCGACGAGCCCATTCATTTTCTGGAAGGGCGTGAACTGAGTGCGGGAGAAGAGGCCTACTACGATCAGCCGCAACGTTCGCCGGAAGCCGCCAGCCTGTATGAGCACTGCGTGCGCGCTCTGAAATACGGCCTGAAGTTTGGCGCTCACCATTTGCCGTTGATGGGCTGCGGCGACTGGAATGACGGCATGAATCTGGTTGGCAAGGACGGTCGTGGAGAGAGTGTATGGCTGGCCTGGTTCCTGGTCGAAAATCTCAACCTGTTCGGTAATCTGGCTCGCGAACGCAATGATCAGGCATTTGCTGATTTGTGCCGCGCCCAGGCGGCAAAACTGCAAAGTAATATCGAGGCACAGGCATGGGATGGCGAGTGGTACTGCCGCGCCTGGTTCGACGATGGCACACCGTTGGGCTCAAGCAGAAACGACGAATGCCAGATTGATTCGATCAGCCAAAGCTGGTCAGTCATCTCGAAAGCCGGTAACCCGCTGCGGGCCCGTGAGGCCATGAAGTCGGTGGATCAGCGCCTGGTTCGGCGCGAAAAGCAGATTATCCAGTTGCTCGACCCACCTTTTGATACATCAGATCTGGAACCCGGCTACATCAAGGGTTATATCCCCGGCGTGCGAGAGAACGGCGGCCAATACACCCATGCCGCAATATGGACCACGATGGCCTTTGCCATGCTCGGTGATACCGAACGTGCCTGGGAGTTTTACGGCATGCTCAACCCTGTTAACCATGGCAGCACGCCTGACTCCATCGAGCGCTATAAAGTCGAGCCCTACGTTATGTGCGCGGACATCTATGGCGTGGCACCACATATCGGACGCGGCGGCTGGACCTGGTATACAGGGGCCGCGGGCTGGATGTACCGGCTGACAGTGGAAACCCTGCTCGGACTGCAGCTGGAAGTAGACCACCTGCGCATTTCGCCCTGTGTCCCCACCGACTGGGAAAGCTACAAGATTCACTACCGTTTTCGCGACACTGTCTATCACATCACTGTCAGGAACCTGGGTGAATCATCAGGGCAGGGAAGCCGCGTGACTGTGGATGGGAATGAGTGTCCCGACACGCTCATTCCATTGGTCGACGACCGCCAGGAGCATTTTGTGGAGGTTGAACTGGGCCCGATACACCACACCACATCGGTCTAGGCTCGTCGGGCCGCGAAAGACAGTGAGCATGAAGGATCACTTTGATCTACTGTATCCTTATACTCACGACCTTCGACCAAGGGATAGTCAGACATGAACCGAACACAGTTTCTCCAGGATTTGATCAAGCAGCTCTCGCCGAAACTGGACTCGACGACCTATGTCTACTGCACAGTGCCAAAGGCAAAATACGGCGAATTGGAACACCTGAAGCCCATCGTCAGCATTGCCGAACTGGAAGGCCTTACTCTGGTTATTCCTCTTGAGGAGGCCAAAGCCGAAGGCCTGGACTACTACAGAATTTTCCGTCGCATAACCCTTGAGGGCCACTCCAGTCTTGAGGCTCTGGGTCTAACATCCGTGGTAACGAGCCTGCTGGCCGAGCGGGGCATTACCACCAATGTCATCGCAGGGTTTTATCACGACCACATGTTCGTACCCAGCGATCGAACCGATGAGGCGATGGCGGCACTGAAGGAGCTGGCCAGCAAACCTAACGGCTAACGGTGGTCGTCTATCCTTGTTGGGGAACAGGCGCAGAACCGACCCGACACAAGTTTGCGCTAAGTTTCTGTGCCGCGTAATTGGCCAACCCTGACCTGCCGCTAACTTGCTAAGTTTGGGGTCACTAATACGCCCTTTGTCCACAGATACATATATCTAGGCTACAAGCATTTATCAAATGATGAAGTCAGTAGCCTACGGTTGAACTGACTGTCCCCAACGTTTGCCGACGGTACATTGGCTGCGGCAAGCAGGCCGGCTCGGTATTCTACTGCCGTGCATTCACAGAAGTCCTTTTTAGATGACTTGTTACCTGTCTGCTGTTTAAGAATAAGGTCGGCGGAACTTATGCAACTCTCATAGGCATAATTGTAGGTTTTCCTGGGATCAACACACTGTGCCAATGCTGCATTATAGTCGTTGTATTCTTGGTTATTCGGCTTACCGGAATGTATATTCTTGTATTCTTGCTCTATACAGTCACAGTCAAATCTTCTAGAAGTAGAGGATCCATACCGACATTGATCAATCATCTCCATTATGTGTCGCGATATTAAAGTGGGTGATTCGGAAGTTTCGTTGCTATTTTCGAATGCGAAGCATTCTTGCAATTGCTGAGTACAGATGTTGTCCCAATTTACAGCTTGGTTTATGTTAATCTCTCCTTTCTTTTGTTTTTCAAGAGTTGTACCACGGCAATTCGAATGAAGTTCAATGCATGATTTTCCTGAAGTAGGGCGGTCAAACACGAGTTCTGGCGGGAAACCCTTGGTACTAATTCTAGCTCGTTCGTTTTGTGGATTGGTTCGAGTTCCTTCTTCCGCACTCTTTACGCGTTGTGTCGCCTGGGATGTTGACGAGAGTCTGCTTGATGCTTGCTGGCTTTCTTGGCTCAGCTCGCCTAACAACCTAGCTGTGACATTTCCATGAACAGGTAACCCTTTATCCGCCTGAAAAGCGCGGATCCCGCTTTCAGTGTTTCGGCCATAGACACCATCGGCACGCCCTACATTGTATCCAAGCTGATTGAGCATCCTCTGGGCGGTTAATACATGACTGGGGCTATTGTTATAATCGTTTGCAGGCAAGGAGCCATTTTCTGGGTTAACGGAGGGTGGTTTGATTTTGCCCGATTCCTCCGCTTTGTATTCTGGGTTCGGCTTTGGATCTGGTTCTGTATCTCGGTTCTTGCCAAGCTGTGATAGGTCCTCAGCTGTTTGCCGCAACTGATCTGCGGATTCCGCAAGGTCATCGAAAAGGCCGGCATTCGCAGAAGTCATGCCGAGTGACAGCAAAGCGATAACGAAGGCGGTAGAAACACACCTGATCAATGAATTCATCATGGCCATTCCTCCATTGAATAGCTTCTATCTCTTTTAATCCGAAAATCGCTAATGTGAATTTCCTATCCAATCGGCAGTAAATCCAGGCGAAAAGCCACTATGGCAGCAACTGCAAGGCCTATGCAGCCCATGATCGTATATCTAAGTCCCCGTACAAATTTGGGGTACCGTTTAAGGATTGTTACCAGAAGCAAGGGGATGGGCAGTACGATAAGGACATGTGCCCACCAGGGCATCTCAGGTAGATATAGGTAATCAAGGTAGGCAATCCCCGCCAGGCTCCCGAGAAAAAGTAGCCCGGAAAAACTTTGGTCGTTTGTAATTGCCTGCATTTGCGACTGTTCTTTCCTGAGCGCTTTGCGTTCCGCTCTGGTCAGCTTTATGGCTGATTTATCGGTGTTTCGGTCAGTGACGGTTGATGGCGCGGGAGAGAAATTAGATTTATAGTGCTGAGCGCCCAGGCTGCTATGAGTGTTATAGCCAACCCCAAACGCTTGACCTGTCAGGTAATCGTTCAGCTTTTGCTGCTCACTGTCGTCATAAGGCATCGCATGCCCTCCTCAACAGTATTTTTCCAATTTTTCTCCACAAAATTATGTGCCTTGATGGACGATTGCTCAACGAATTGCTAGACGGATTTCAGCTTAAAAAAGTATAGATAGAAGGTGTGGCAATTTTAACGACATAGGCTGATGAATCGGAAATTTTGAGAGCTTCATTTCCCTCTATCAAAAGTTGTTGATGCACACTGGCTGTCTATAATTTTTCTTATCGATGCATGTTTTCACGTTTTACAATTAATTCGTCAATGAGCATGCTCCACCGCCATTGGCAATGCCCTGAAGCTGAATGGGGGTTGTGATGAAACGTTTGGTGGTTATCTGGTTGATGCTTTGCACCTTCGACATATACGCCAGTGAATCTCTAACAGGCGTATGGTCGGGGTACTACCGGTGCAGCAATACACCGATTCGCCTGGATCTCGTTTTGGATCATCAAGATGCCCAGCTTCAAGGCCTATTCATGTTCTACCTGAGTAGCGGAGATACACCCAGCGGAGCCTATACTTTATCGGGTCAGATCGATGAAGATGCAGGTACGTTGGTCCTGGAACCAGGGGAATGGCAAAAACGTCCCATCGGCTTTACTGCTGTCGGCCTCAGCGGTCAGCATGAGGGCAATCAGATCACAGGTACGATCTCCTTCAATCAATGTGGCAATTTCCAGGTTACGAAGGATCTTGAGCGTACTGAGGGATTGCTGGCACAGAGCCAGCGCTCAAAGCAGCTTTGGAAAGAGGCGCCGAATGCGTTGGCAGACGCCGAGAATGAAGCGCATCGGTGCATAGCAATTGCCAAATGGGCCTCACGACTTAAAGCGGAATACCCTGACCTGGACTTGAAACATACGCCACTCAACCAGATTTTTTCAAAAGCAGGACCGCTATTTTCCGATGCCGACTTCAAACCGGTCTGGGGAAAGTCGTTCGCAGAGTACAGTAAGGACGAACGCAAACGGATTTACTACGATATTTTGGATCCTTGCTTAAAGCGCCGGGATCTGAGCGGTTATTTCGAGGGGTACGACCACATCGTCACCCGCCCGTTTATAATGGAACGTGGTGAGTTTTCCCATTCAGAAGTCGTTCTGAGAGCCCACATTACTTCTCAGCAACGGCAGTGGTTGCACGATCACTCGTCAGATCTGAAACAGTTGCCCGCAAATGAAGCTGGTTATGCTTCATGGGAAGAAATACGTGCGGCTTCAGATGAACAACTTGCGGATCTATGGCCCAGTGAGCGAGATGAGTTTGAGCAAAGCCTGAATAACGCACTAGTCCGCCTTGCTCCGGAAGTACTCAATGGCCGTATAACTCGTGCTGTCGCGGAGGCTACAGATTTTGCGGCAATATCACGCCTCCGCAAACTACTGGAAGAGAATAAATTACTTTTTGATTCGGTAACTCATGACCAGTTGGTCCAACATAGAAACATCATCGCCCGGCGACAGGAGCAACTGCTTGGTTCCGAAGTTTCCAGTGATCTCGAGGCACTATCCGGCATTTCGCCGGATCTGGAAGGGTTGGCTCAATCAACCGAGTGGTTTCGGGCTTTTCAAAGTAAATATAGGGGCCTGGATGGAGCTAGCATTTCTCAAGCCAAGCAAAAATTTCGTTTGCAACGCAGGTTTCTCCTGAAGAGCACAGAATCCCAGCTGATTCAAAACGTTCAAGAAGTAGATAACGTTGGAAGACTGGATCAGCTAGTGGCTACTTATATTGGCTTGCCACGTGACCGAAGCGAATCGACCCTTGGAACCGTTTGGAGCAGCATTGACCAACGTCGGCAGCAACTTTTGAGCAAACAACAGAAAGCGGCATTAAACAGCACTTACTGTGAACGTTTCAGAGGACACGAAAAAGCCACCGACGAGCCTTCGGATCGCGATGTGTGCGTTGCCTTGGCAACGACAATTGATCAAATGAACGCTGGTTATAAAGAGTTGGGTCGTAAATGCCGCGCCAGAGAGTTCGGGAATAACCCAATTCTAGCCACGCAGTGCATGAGCCTATGTGTAGCTTCCCAAGGTCGATGCAATTTGTCCTTCAAGATGACCCATTTCGAAAACCTCGACTGCGCTGCTGCGCAAGAAGGCCAGCCTGGTTGGATATGTGATTATTATGTGAAGTTCTCTGGCAGTGATGCCCTGATGGAAGAAGTACTATCTATTATTGCCCCGAATGGCGGTTTGGGGCAGGGCCGTTTTATTGATGCGCAAGATCATTGGATACACGTTCACTGACTTTAAACAAGCCTAACTGGTGTAGCCGGTTTCAGTGCTGTCATAGGAAGCGTAAAGTGGACTGAGTTACGGCATGCGCACTCACACTGCTGCCCATAATCAAACCAACGTATGAGGAGTCCCAATGATAGAGCGACGTCACCGGGAAACGCCCACAACGGTCGCGACCCTCGACGATCTCGCACCTTTGGCAGACTATTCATTCATGGACACGCTCAACTGCGATCCTGAGGGGAAAGCAAACGGAGCTGACTACGCGCCAAGACAAGTCTTCTCGGGCCACTATGTTCCGGTCAAACCCACGCCAATCGAAAACCCAGAATACGTCGCGCATGGGAAGAATCTGTTTCACGAACTGGGTTTCGACGACAGCATGGCCCAGTCCAGTGACTTTCTCCGCATGTTCTCCGGCGACTTATCCCGGGTTCCGGAGCCTCTGCGCAACGTCGGGTGGGCGTGTGGCTACGCACTCTCTATCTACGGCACCGAATTCTACCAGCAGTGCCCGTTCCAGACCGGCAATGGCTACGGCGACGGTCGTGCGATTTCCGTGCTTGAGGCCGTCATCAACGGACAACGCTGGGAAATGCAGTTGAAAGGGGCAGGGCGAACACCCTACTGCCGCGGCGCGGACGGCCGTGCTGTTTTGCGGTCCAGTGTTCGGGAGTTCCTGGCCCAGGAGCACATGCATGCGCTCGGTGTGCCCACATCAAGGTCTCTGAGTCTGTACGTGTCGAAAACCGAGAAAGTCAGACGTCCATGGTATTCGGAGGGCTCTCGCTCAATAGAACCCGATATTCTAATATCCGAGCCTGTTGCCATCTCTACGCGGGTTGCGCCGTCGTTCATTCGGGTAGGGCAGCTCGAGCTCTTTAGTCGTCGTGCCCGCAAGCAGGAACACCCGCAGGCGATGGAGGAACTCGAGAAGATCGTCTTGCACCTGATCGATCGTGAGTACGGTGACGTTATCGACCAATCACTGGCCACCACCGAAAAAGTGGTGTTACTTGCACGTGAGTTCCGCAGCCGACTGACGTCGCTCGTGGCGAACTGGATCCGTGTTGGCTACTGCCAGGGTAATTTCAACAGCGACAACTGTGCGGCGGGCGGCTTCACGCTCGATTATGGCCCCTTTGGATTCTGCGATGTGTTTGATCCACAGTTCCAACCATGGACGGGTGGCGGGCATCACTTTGCGTTTCTCAACCAACCGGCAGCGGCCGAACGTAACTTCCACTCGTTTTGTTCGGCGGTTCAGCCGTTGCTGGCAGGGCATCCAGACTGTCTGCGACAGCTTGCGGAGATTCAGAATGATTTTCCGAAGGTGATGCAAGAGCAACTGGAGAAGATGTGGGCGGCCAAGCTTGGATTGGACACTTTTGACACGGTTTTGTTCCGCGAGCTCGCAACGCTGATGATGCAAACGCCTGTTGATTACACCATATTCTTCCGGGAACTCTCGTCGTTGCCGAATGACATTGAGCCCCTCAAGAAGAGCTTCTACAGGGGCCCGACTTACGCTGCAGACCCCGAAGAGATAGACAAGCGCTGGTCAGCGTGGCTCACAAAATGGCAATCGCTCACTCAATCTCGCGCTCCTGAGGAGCTTTCGAGTCAGATGAAGCTGGTCAGTCCAAAGTACAGTTTGCGGGAGTGGTTCGTTGTGCCTGCTTATCAGAAAGCGGCAGAGGGTAACTACGCTTTGCTACGAGAACTGCAGAACGTGATAACGCAGCCATACGCCGAGCAGTCGGAGGACGTAGAGAGGAAATACTACAGGCTGAAGCCGCCGGAGCTCTTTGAGGTTGGTGGGGCGTCGCATTATAGTTGCTCGTCGTGATGGGCTGGATGACCACACAAAGTGCTAAACAAACTTAGAGGAAATTCTAGAATAGGGCGCTCGTTTTATTTTCCACACAAAATACCGGGGGCAGGTCAGGCCGAAACTGTGGCAGTCGATTATTCGGTTATCGGCTGCGACAGAACCCACAGGCTGAGCACCGTCAGCCCGACCATAGCAATTGTCATCGGGACCTGCGATATCGCAGCGCGCCGTGCGTCTCTGAAGAGTTGGAGTGCGCGCCGGTGGGCAATTAGAACCGAGAGTGCGTGCCCTATGATTAACGCCGTGAAGGCGATCCACCAGATTTGCTCGGCCCCAATGATGCTGATTTCGATGGACCAGTTCCGCGTACCGAAGAGGTCCCATCCCAAGCCAAACGGGTCGGACGCAGCGGGGAAGAACAGCTGTCCGGCGATCAGTAGGTATGAGATGTAGTGCGACAGATGGTAGGCGACTGCAATGGGCAGAAGCGTGCCGACGAAGCCCCGCTGGAGCTGACCGATCGTGAGCCCGCCGTCGGTTAGCACCCGCATCAACACGATCAGAAGCCAGTAGACCCCGTAGAAGCTCGCAATAGTAGCAAAGAGGCCGACGGTTCGGACCACTTTGATTAGGTCCGCGCCCTGATCGCGCAGCCAGAGCAGCGCCGGGCGCAGGGATTGCGACTCGCTTACGAAGTCCAGCACTGCGACCCAGGCGGGCGTCTCGGACAGGCCATCGAAGAGCACTATCCCGATGAGACCGGTGACGAGCGCCACCTCGCCGCGAATCGGCTCAGACCTCTCCAGCAAACCGTCGCCCGGCGGACGCACGCGCAGGACTGTGCGGCGGGCCACCGAGAGAGGCGCAACCCGACCGAGCATCGCGAAAATGCGGCTAAGAGGATCTGCTACACGAAACCACTCTTGCCCCCAGGCAAGCCCGCCGAGGAGCGCCACCACGAGGTAGGTGATCACCAGCACGCCCACCGCGCCCGGATCTTCCGACCAGTCCGAAACCAGCTCAATCCAGGCGATTGCCAGCAGCCCAGCCGGCGCAAGCAAGCCGGCAGCCGACGGCAGAGTATCCCCAGTGCCCGTCCAAGGCCGTCCGGCCGCCGATGCCAGGAGCGCCGAAAGCCGCCGGAACGGGTCGATCTGCGGCCAGAGGCAGACCACCAGGGCCGAAAAAAGCAGAAAACCTACCCACCAGATCACCCAGACCCAGACCGTGGCGAGATTGCGCACAGCCTCCTGTGGCCCAGAGAATGCGGCACCGAGCAGTATTGCCAAGCCGAGTACGCCGACAATGCCCAGTATGGTTGAAAGCACCCGTCCGGCTTTGGCGGGAATCGTGATATCCAGATGCACCGTGCGCAAGTGCCTAGCGCGGAGGAAGATCAGCGCTCCCGCAAACGAAGCCGCGACCGCCATCCCCGCTGCGGCAAGATACAGCTCGAGCGGCAGCGGCAGGTCGTAGCGCGCGCCAAAGGCATGAGCCTGAGCCCGCGCCCCTACCAGAACCAACAGCACTACGATCGTAGCGCGCCAGTGCATCCTGCACCCCGTGCGTCTCCTAGTGGCCTGCCAAGTGGTTCCACTCCGGCAGGAGGGTGAGCGAGTTCGGATTGAACCCGGCATTCTTTAGAGTATCCATTGAAGCGATCACCTCGCCGCTTTCGAGATCCACCACCGAAACTGAGCCGTCGCTCATGTCCGGCAAGTTGATGAACGAGTTTTGGACGAACCCGTACTTAAAATCGGGCGTGAATCCGACGTGGTGAGCGCCGTCCGCTGTGGCAACCTGCTTCAGGAGCTTAGGCTTCGTCGGGCCTTCCGAGATATCGAAAATATGCAGATGACCCGGTTTCATCGCCGTCGTGACATACATGCGATCAGGGTTTTGGTCGCTGTTGAAGTAGATCTCCAACGGCACGCTGGCACCCTGCTTGGCGAAGTCGAAGATCGTCTCGCGATCAAACTCCTGCGCGTCCGCATCCCAGACCAGCGCCTCGAGCGTATGTCCGAACATATTGGTCACGATCGCTGTCGCCGGCTCTGCGCCGGGCACGAAGAACACCTCGACGGGCGCGACCTTGGAAGGTGACTCGGCATCCGACATCTTAATCTTGCCAAGCGACTGGAGATCGGAGGCACGTACCACCGAGACGAACTCATCAGGGCTGGTCAGATCTGGCGTGATGGTTGAGGTCACCAGTATGCGGTCGATCGCGCTATTGACGGCCAGGCCATGCGGGTAGGTGCCCGGCAGAACGATTTCACCCACCACCTCGTCGGTCGCGACGTCACCGACGATCACTTTGCCGGACCCCATGCAGGTCAGGTACCAGCGCTCGTTCGCTTCATCCAGGATGAGGTCCTCTGCCACCTTGCAGGGCGGCGTCTCGATCGTGGAGAGACGGTAGGGATTCTTCGTAAGATCGAGCACCTGAAGCGGTGGCTCCTGCAAGCCGGTGATATATGCCTTGCTCATTGTCCGGTCGTAGAAGATGTGGTGCGCGACCGTCGCGGGGTCGATCGGGATATCCGAAATGATACGCCCGAAGTCCGGGCTCTCCGGATCGACGTCGATGATGGCCAGACCCTCTCTTCGCGGCACATCACCCGACAACTTGAGACTTTTGAGTTGACCTTCCGGCTTACTCTCGTAGTTCATGATGGCCAGGATCTCTGCGGTGGCCGGGCCAGCCGCGATGCCTATCCCTACAGCAACAGCGGTAAAGAAAACTGTGCTTTTCATGATAACACCCTCCCAAGGGCGCGACCGTCCCCAGGACAACCCCAGGGAGGCTCTTGACGAGCTATAGCACCTCGGTCCTGAAAACAAAACAAGTATTTTCGTTATTTTACGGCCACGAAAAAAGAAGGGATCTGCACACCGAAAATTTGGGCCTGGGTTTGGGCTGAGAGCCTCGTGCCCGAGAGAATTGGTTGCTTGGTGCAGACCAGGAACGACCGGGTGCGAAGGGGTTCTACGCTGTTTCCACGGATGGTTTTGACCTGGCCTATGATTAGAGCATAGGAGGAATTGTCATGAGCAGCCAACGTTACCCCCCGGAATTCAAAGATGAAGCAGTCCGACAAGTGCTGGAGCGAGGCTATACCGTCGCCGAAGTTTCGCAACGACTGGGAGTCTCATGGATATAGAAAGGTGGGCGACGAATTTAGTACTTCCTGTGGCTATTCTTTAGCACTTTCTGTGGTCGTCCACATCAAGGCATCGGACAGCGCCGTGATTCTTCCACAACTGCGCATAATGTATATTATGTTAAATACGATATATGATGCGTGCAGCTGAGTTCGGAATCTCCCTCCTTTAGAGCCAACCCACTTACTCATAACTCGCGGTCCAACTGGTGCGACCAAGCTCTATGGCACGGTCAACGTCTGTTTCAGGAACCACCGAAATGTCCCCCAGTTCCCTCGGATCGTAATGAAAGACACACAAACGTGAAGCAAACTCAGCGAACGGCAGCGATGCTTCGCCATGGCGCTCACCATTACTCTCTGTTGAGCAGTTGATACCCTGGCCCCAATCCTGGCCGCTGTCATTGTTGGGATTGAAGAAGTAGATGCGCATCTCGCCAACACGATCAAGATTGGCCCGGATGATGGTTATGGCGTGGCGTCCAACGAGGCGCCCTCCACTGTCAGTGACAGCGATACCCGCAGGTTGAGGATGGATGACAGGTATGTTGCCGTTGTAATAAGGGTGATAACTGGGATAAAAATGGCGGATGAAATTGTCATAATCATGGATCTTTCCTGTTGTCCGGCTAATGACACTGAGAAAACCATGCCCTACCCACCAGCCATACATCTCAGGGTTGATCCAGCGGTGCAGGTCATCCTCGCGTACTCCGCACAATCGCCCCATCTCGCGATAAATGCGGTCAAGATGAGGCGCCAGAATCAATGAAACCGGATCCACATCGATTGGAGGTTCTTTTGCAAGGCCTGCCTCCAGGTGCTGCGATCTGATGTGTTGGCCCTCAAAACGCATGATGACATCGTCATCACGAGCACCCCAAGCGACCAGCTGTAACAGATAATCAACATCGTTGAAGGACCACATGGAAAGGCCGATGACCGACTGGCAAGTCGGGTTATTACCCTGGCCAACACCCAGCGGCTGTCCCAGAAGGCTCAGTACACCGGCCAGCAAAAACACCCGCGGAGGGTGCGCATTGCCGAAAACCGCGCTCAGTTTATCCGATGCGGCTTGGCTCAATTTCAGTTCCAGTTGCCGCCACAGGGCTGAAGCCACTGGCGGCGTGAAAAGAGAGCCACGCTCCAGGAACATGGCCAGGCCATAAACGGCCTGACTGGTTTCCGGATGAACAACCTGGTCAATCAGTTCGAGCACAATCTGACGGTAGCATTGGAGCACATCGTTGCCGGTAATACTCAGGCCCAGAGCCAGAGGTATCAGATCATCCCGGTGTCCACGCAGGTGCCGTATCAGCATGGGGTGATAAGGTGAAACCATGCCCGTTTCGTGCATCCTGATGGCAAATCCTTGCGCCTCTTCGGCTAGTGCGACTTCGTCCATGGCGGCCAGGCGCTTGCCGTAAACGGCAAAGCCGGGGTCATCACGGCAGCCGGTAGTTGGACCGAACAAAGCGCTGACAAGGCCCGCCGCTTTGTCCATGCCCGAGGTTTCGATGTCCGGATCAAACAGGCATTTGGCAATCTGGCTGACCATCTGCTTGATGCTGTCCGTTTGTATCGGGCGCTGGGCCAGCAAACGGTGCACTTCGTCCACCAGGCTGTCGAGAATACTCTCGTAGCCCAGCCTGTTGAGCAGGTACTGATAAAGTGAAGTGGCTATGTGCCCTAGCCCCTGTGGCCGCTCCCTATCCGCTTCGCTCATCTGGCCTGATAGCAGGTCCAGGTTCAGTGCTGTCACCTGGGTCAGGAAGTGTCTGGCCTGCTCCGCTGAAATCCCTGGGTGGAGATAATCCCCCATGGCCACGGCAAGCAGGCGAAGCTCACTGAGGGCCTCGATGACCGTGTAGGCCGGAGCTCCCTGGCGTAACGTTCGCACGGCCAGTGCAGGCCGAAGAATGGCAGGCCGGTCCCAGTCACTGTGGGTAAATACGCCCTTGGCTTCGATAGCTGGTACTCGGGCGTACAACGCGTCCAGCCCGTCGGGAGCTTCCATAACGTGAAGTGCCGCTTCCAGTACCTTTGTGTTTGGCGCTGCAGGGTCGCTCAGGCGAGCAAACGCAAGCTCTTGCAGGGCCCCGTCAAACGTCGCAACAGAGGCGTTGGTATCTGGATCAGAACCGGGAATAGTCACAATATCGTCCTTGCCTGTTTTAATGTGCCATTTGGAATCGCCCAAACCCAAAGATGCTCTTAAGACAATTCAGAAGCAAACGATACCTACCGGGGCTTTCGATTCCATTGGTAACCGGAGTGACTATATTGAGGTTGATGGTTGGGATGTCTTGATCCTTTTTAAACGACATTTCCTCAACGCTCAGTTTGTCTGGTGCGCTCCAATGTCGGCGCAGTTTGTCCGGGTAAACCAGCAAGGAGAAGATCAAATGTCTATGGCATCGGAGAAAGAGTTACCCAAAGAGGTAGCAGCCTGGCTTGACCCCGATATGGACTCGGTTAAAGGAACCGAGACTCCCAAGGACCCAAGCAAAGGTTACATCGCCCTGCTTGGTTGGAGCGTCAATGCGATCAAGGCTGCGCAACAGTTTGACCGCCGCTATATAGTTGTTGCTCCGGATTGGGCTGCGGATTTCTGTACTGCAAACAAGATACCTTTTATCCCATGGGACTTTATCCGTCTGAACGACCGGTCCCTGGAGATTGCCGAAAAGCTGAAGGCGGAAGGCGTCGATGGGACACCTTCTAATGGTTTAGTTGTTAACTGCCAACAACTGCAACAGCGTGGCAGAAGTACGCGCTAAATCGATGGGATAATCCAGGTCGTACAGCGTGTGTGTCCCAATAACGACCGTAATCATTATCGAAGCCAGTTGCTCGGAATCCAGGTCCGGCCTGATCTGCTTTTTCATCTGACTGTTGGTGACGTACACGGCCAGGCGACGAATGCTATCGCGCACGAATTCTATATAACGGTCGTGAATTGCGGGCGATCTGGCGCAAGCGTCAAGCAATTGGTAAGGCCTGATCCCGTTGCGGGAAATGGGATAGGTCCCGCGCATCAGCTCGCCAAGGAACCGTTGCATTAGCCCTATCAGATCGCCCTCCTTCTCCCTGGCATCCTCAAAGATGGAATCCAGCCACTCTTCCCCCACCCGCCCCATGACCTCAAAGGTCAGCTCGTCACGGTTCCTGAAATGCACATAGAAGGCTCCCCGGGTATAACCGGCGTGAGCGCAGATGTCGTCCAGACTGACGTCCAACCCCTTGACGGGAAATAACGCCATGGCGGATTTTACCAGGGCTTCCTTGCTCGCCTTTTTGGCAGCTTCACGAGACGGTGCAGATTTTGAGGATGTCATGCGCATGCCTTGTTCGTTACTCGATAAGCCATTGACATACGATACCGTATGCGTTCAGATTAGTCCACATACGAAACCGTATGCGGAAATTTGAACACCTTTAGCATAGGATAATCGCAATGACTGCCATTGAAGCAGTAGTCCCGCCACATTCACGAGGTACAGTGCCTGGAACTTATGATGTGTTGATCATCGGAGCCGGAATCAGCGGCATAGGAGCAGCCATAAAATTGCTTGAGTCCGGAAACCGCGACTTTGTCGTTCTGGAAAAAGCATCGGGCCTTGGCGGCACCTGGCGCGACAATACCTACCCTGGCTGTGAATGCGATGTGCCGTCAGCACTCTATTCGTTCTCTTTTGCTCAGAACCCTTCCTGGAGCCGCACCTTTGCTGGTCAGACAGAAATTTTGTCCTATGTGCGTCGCACTGCAGAACACTACGGAGTGGTACCTTATATCCGCTTCAAGGCGCCAGTTGAACATTCTCGTTGGCTGGAGGAGCGTTGTCAGTGGGAGGTTAAAACGGCACAGGGAGTCTGCTACGCAAATAAATTGATTTCCTGTGTGGGTTACTTGCACGAACCCATCATTCCGGAGCTGTCTGGGCTCCAGGAATATACCGGGGAATGGTTCCATTCTTCCCGTTGGAATCATGAAGCTGACCTGACCGGGAAACGGGTCGCGGTCATTGGAACTGGTGCGTCAGCGATCCAGTTTGTCCCGGAAATCCAGCCCTTAACCAAAGAACTGATCGTTTACCAGCGTACGCCGCAATGGGTTTTGCCAAAGCCTAACCGCACCACGGCGAAGCTCGAGAAACGGATGTATCAATGGCCATTTGCGCTGAATGGCGTGCGTCAGACCTTGTACAGCGCGTTTGAACTGATGGGGGTTGGTTTCCGTTATCCGGCCATACTCAAGCAGGCGCAGAGGATAGCGAAAGCCCATATTGGCTATTACATCAAGGATGAAAATCTTCGCCAAAAGCTCACCCCGGATTACACCATGGGCTGTAAGCGGGTGTTGATGTCGAATGACTACTACCCTGCGCTGGCAAAAGAGAATGTTGAAGTGCTGGCCACCGGCGTCCAGGAAATTCGTGGCAACGTGGTAGTGGGTAGCGACGGTAGTGAGCGCGAGGTTGATGTCATTATCCTGGCCACTGGTTTTCACGTGACCGATGTACCGATTGCTAAACAGGTAACGGGCGCCGATGGCCAGACCCTGGCGGAGAAATGGCAAGGTAGCCCCGAAGCCTACAAAGGCACCACTGTCAGCGGGTTTCCCAACTTCTTCCTGATGCTTGGTCCGAACCTGGGTATCGGTCACAACTCGGCGTACATCGTTATCGAATCCCAGATCCAGTACATCATGGATACCTTGAAGAACATGCGCCGCAAAAACATTGCCCGCTTCGATGTTCGGCCGGAGGTGCAGCGCCGGTATAACGCCGTCGTTCAGAAAGAGCTTCAAACAACGGTCTGGAATACCGGTGGATGTTCCAGTTATTACCTGGACGCCAATGGCAAGAACTCCGTGGGCTTCCCCTGGCACACCATGAAAATGCGATCACTGCTGAGTCGCTGGGATAAGCATGCCTACACTTTCCAGCAAAGGGGAAACTGATCGTGAATTCCAATGTTAGTTTGAGCAATAAGAAAGTCGGCCTGGCACTGGGTTGCGGTGCGGTCGCAGGTGCAGCTTGGTCGGTCCCGGTGCTGGCAGAATTGCAGCGACAACTCGCCTGGGACGCTCGTTCGGCGGATGTCCTTGTTGGAACCTCTGTAGGCGCAGTGCTGGCTGCCCTGCTGTCGACAGGCGTATCGATTGATGAGATGGAAGGCTCGCTGGGCAGTAAATCCCAGTCTTCCGGTTGCGACTGGAATCACGATACATCCTGGGGACCCTGGTATCCGCCATTGCCAAAGCTGCAGTTTTCCGGGTTACCGTTGTTGAGAAAGGGATTGCGAGGTGAAGTGCCTCCATTAACGGCCATCTGTGGGGTGCTGCCGCAGGGGCAGTTCGACATGACACCGTTCCGGCAACTGATTAATACGCATGTACCGGAGGGCCAGTGGTCGCCGCACGATAACTGCTGGATCATGGCCGTCGATAATGACAGTGGCGAGCGTGTGGGCTTCGGTCGTCCAGACGCCCCAGATGCATCACTGGTCGATGCTGTATGCGCTTCCTACGGTGTGCCTGCCTGGTGTCCACCTGTTGAGATAGGCGGCAGAACTTATCTGGATGGCGGAATTACCTCTCCCGTCTCCGCGGATTTGCTGGCGGACAGCGATCTCGACGTTGTGATTGTGGTAGCGCCCATGTCATCGCGCACCATTGAGGCCAATCCGTCACTGTTTGCGCGCATTGAACGCGTGGCGCGTCGTTACATGACGCGGATTGTGGACCGGGAAGTAGCGTTGTTGCAATCCGCGGGAAAACAGGTCATCAGACTGGAGCCCTCAACCGACGTTTTGCAGGCTATTGGCTACAACATGATGGATCCCGGGCGACGCCATCGGGTTTTCCAGTCAGCAACCAAGGAGGCCCCGGTGGCCGTTCGGCAGGCATTACACGAAGCGGGCATCGCCATCGATAACAACGATACCCAGATTTAAGACATCCGCGTAATATTCTGCTCAGGCTCTGGAAAGTCCACCTCATCCACCTGCTCTGACAGGTAATCAAGAAATGCACGAATTGCCGGGAGCAAACCACGGCGTGACGGGAAGACGGCGTGGAAAATACCACCGCGTGGCTGCCAGCCTGGTAGTACATTGATCAGTCGCCCTTCGATCAGGTCACGCCCACCGACAATCAACGGCATCTTGACCACGCCCAGACCGGCGATTGCAGCCTGTCTGAGCGTAAATACGTCGTCCGTCACCAGGCGTGGCTTGTGGTGAACCTGAACCGATACGCCTTCCGGGCCATCCAGGCACCAGATGTGCTGGCCATCGGTTTGCTCGAAGTCGATGCTGGGCAATCGAGTCAGGTCTTCAGGCGATCCGATTTCCGGGAAACGCTCCACCAGAGCCTTCGAGGCCATCAGGCATTGGGGGCTCCTGGAAAGGACTTTCATGGTCAGCCCACTGTCTTCAATGGGCGGATACCGGACCCGGAGCGCGAGATCGATGCCCTCTTTAATGACATCAACCCGGCGGCTGGTGGCCACCAGTTCTATCTTGACCTCCGGGTAGATCTCCATGAACTTCACGACCAGCGGCACCACCAGAAAATAGATCAACCCTGGTGGGCAGGACATCCGGATACATCCGCGGGGTTCCGAGTGAGAGCGATCAATCAGTTCCTGCGCGGCATCGGCCTCAACCAGCATGGCGACACAGTGGCGATAATACTCCTTGCCCAGCTCCGTCACGCTGAATCGGCGTGTTGAGCGGTTAATCAGCCGTGTATCGAGGCGTTCTTCGAGCAGCGCAATACGTCGGCTCAGTTTGGATTTGGGTACTCCCAGCGCCCGCCCGGCCGGTGCAAAGCCCCCATTTTCCACTACCTGCACGAAATAATAGAGGTCGTTCAAGTCCTGCATAGTTCAGAGTCCTATATATAGAACACAGATTATAATTTTTGCTACCTACTCAGGCCAACTCCGTTCCCCTATCTTGAGCCTATTCAACGCCGATCTAGTATTCAGATAAGGGGGAACGCATGAAACAGATAATGACCACCTATAGCACGCCCAATGGTCACTGGGTGGGTGATGGTTTTCCCGTTCGTTCGCTGTTGTCCTACGATCGCATGGGCGCCAACAATATCAGCCCTTTCCTGCTCCTGGACTATGCCGGGCCCGCACAGTTTCAGCCTGGCTCCCATCGGCGCGGAGTCGGCCAGCACCCCCACCGTGGTTTTGAGACCGTCACCCTGGTTCTGCAGGGCGAACTGGAGCACCGGGACTCTACCGGCAGCGGCGGTTTAATAGGTGAAGGTGACGTGCAGTGGATGACCGCTGGCGCCGGTATCGTTCACGAGGAGTTTCATTCCGGTGAATTCACTGAGCGCGGCGGTGTCCTGGAGATGGTCCAACTCTGGGTCAACCTCCCTGCCCGGGCAAAAGACGTGCCCGCTGCCTATCAAACCTTGCTGAATAAAGACATTCCAGGCATCTCGCTGGGCGATTACGTTGGGAGTCTGCGGGTAATCGCCGGTGAATACCAGGGCCACACGGGCCCAGCGAAGACCCATACACCCATGAACGTCTGGGACCTGAAGCTGGAACCGGGAGCCGATGTCGTTCTAACAGTCCCGGAAGGACACACCGCCATTATCGTGGTGCTGAAGGGCACGGTGCAGTCAAATGGATCGGAAGTGCTGCGAGAAGCGGAAGTTGCCTGCTTCGAGCGTCAGGGCCAGGAACTGCAGTTTGAATCAAACAACGATGCCCGGTTGCTGGTGCTCACCGGTGAACCGATTAACGAGCCAGTTGTTGGACACGGCCCCTTTGTCATGAATTCAGAGGCTGAAATCCATCAGGCAATCGCGGACTTTCAGAACGGAAAGTTCGGCATGCTTCACCGCTAGCCAGGACAGGTGATGGCCAGCGGTTGAAACCGGCCTCTCGCTCGATCCGGGGCCGGTCAATAAAATCCACCTGAAACGAAGGAGAAGGAAAATGGCTTTTAAATACAACCGATTGGATAAGGACGATGTTGCTCTGCTGATGGTGGACCATCAGTCAGGGCTGCTCTCTCTCGTACGGGACTTCTCTCCGGACGATTTCAAGAACAACGTGCTGGCGCTGGCGGACATCGCCAAGTTCTTCAATATACCGACCATTCTGACCACCAGCTTTGAGGATGGCCCTAACGGTCCGATGGTGCCGGAACTCAAGGAAATGTTCCCGGATGCGCCCTACTTTCCCCGTCCCGGCCAGATTAACTGCTGGGACAACGAGGACTTCCTCAAAGCCGTGAAAGCCACTGGCAAGAAGCAGCTGTTGATTGCCGGTGTGGTTACCGACGTATGCGTGGCTTTCCCGACTCTGTCTGCGCTGGAAGAAGGCTATGAGGTCTTTGTTGTCACCGATGCTTCAGGCACCTTCAACCAGACCACCCGCGACGCTTCGTGGAGCCGCATGGAACAGGCCGGTGCACAAATGATGAACTGGTTCAGCGTTGGCTGCGAGTTGCACCGTGACTGGCGCAACGATATCGAAGGCTTTGGCGGCATCCTCGCCAAGCATCTGCCGCACTACGCAAACCTGATGCAGAGCTTTGCCGCCCAGAAAGGGTAAGCTTTAGCGGGCACCACACTCACAATCCTTGTGGGTGTGGTTGCTAGCTCGCTATTTCGCCAGGTTTTGCCCGCTCTGCGCCAGTTCGTCCAGGTTGTTATGTTCGCAGTCATTTTCAGCCATGAAACTCTCTGATGACGTCACTAGAATGTTGTCGTCACTCAGGAAGCGTCGGCCCAACAAAGCTGGATAGGAGAAGCGCCCACGGTCGGCGAGGGAAAACTCGGTTTCATGGGTAGACCCAGCAATACAGAACTCCATACGCACCACATACCGCCTTTGGGAAGGTGCCCCCTTTCGTTTGATCCTGACAGTCCGGTCCACCGGGCGCTCAAATTCCAGGATGACGTCTTCAACCTCGGTTCCCTCTTCGCCCTTTTCCTGATCGCGGTGATCAGCAAGGGGGACCTGAAAGCTCACCCACTTCTCATCTCCCTTCTCAAAGGGTTCGATATTAACCGCGTGCAGGGAGGAAGTTCTTGCCCCGGTATCCAGCCGAGCCTTCAGGCGCAAGCCGGTGTCCTGAAGTACAATCCACTCCACAAAGCCCAGGGATTCCGGTGGGCGCTGCTGATTCTGATTGTCCTCTGCCAGGACGGGGCTGATTGAAGCAATAAGGGCTGCGAAGGTGAGTCCTACAGCAAACTTCATGAAACTTCTCCGGCGAATTTAATCAGGTCTGGGAAAAATGTCAGGAACCGGCGTTCCAGCTCCCGGTCGTGCTCTTTTATCTCGTCGATGATATCGAAAAACTGATGCTGGAAACGGATACGCTGAGCAACGCGGTTCAGTGCAAAACCCACGCTATCGAGGTCAGCATAAGTACCGAACCAGTCATTCTCTACCATATTCCGGGTCACCCTTTTCATTTTATCGGGCATCAAGTATTCGTAGTCCCGGAACTCCTGGTAAGCAGTGGCGATGAACGTATCAGAATCAACATTGCTGAATCCTTGCCAATGTCTTAACAGGTAGTGATCATAGAGGATATCAAGCGCAACGCCTGCAAAACGGCGCCGTTGTCGAGAGAACAGTCGTTTGCTGGCAAGTACGTCGGGGTGGCTGTCTGTGAAGCTATCCACAGCGCGATGATGGTGGATGCCAACGCGGACCGTTGGTGGGAGTTCCCGGACTTGCAGTCCTCTGGCGAAATCCCCCATCACGCTGCCAATGCGGGCCTCAGGTGAGTCCGGTGCGAGGAAAACATGGGCCAGATGATTCAAACAGCCTCCCGATAACAATCGATGGCGGGTAAACCAGCCATCCCGGGAGGCTTACCCGATCAGAAATTAAAGGTCACGCCCAGGCCGAGGCCATCGACAGTAACGTTGTCCTGATCATAATAACGCATATACTCAAGGTTACCGGACAACTGGGGCGCCATTTCCACGTTGACGCCGATACCATAGGAAAAGTCGGAATCATCCTCGCTGGCGGTTCCGAGTGGACCTTCAGCTTCCAGTTCCACCCGGGTAAAGCCCAAAATAACATAAGGCGTGGCAGGCGACTCGTTAGCAAGATTCAGTGTGGCGTAACCACCAAAAAAGTTATCGAGGGAGAAATCGACGCCATCAAGTCTGTCGTCGTCAACGCCAAAACCTGCCCGAGCCTCCACGCCGAAGTAAGGCGTCGCCAGTGCGCCCACTTTGGCAGATAAAGTGCCAACATCCACATCGTCGGAGCCTTCCTCGATATTGAAGAAGGTGTAGTTCAGGCCGGCGTACAGACCACCGACGCCTGACTTGTACATGTCATTCGCCAATGCGGGGGCCGCAGCCATACTGCCTGCGAGTGCGGTCAGTCCAAATACCAATGCACGTGAGGTTTTCATATCTTTTATGCTCCTTGCTGGATTTCATCGTTGTTTTTACGAAATTGCACTACACCAACGAATTTATCCATAGTAAAGATCCGGATTTACCCGATATTTACAGTGAATTAATTCCCCGGTAACGGCGTTGCCGCAGGCCCTTGTTACCTTGCGAATGCGTCAGGCCGCATGTATTCTGACGCCGTCTCTCTGTTCAGTCGACTTGAGCTTCCTTTGAGAAACCTTAACCCCGTAATCTTTATTGTCAGCGTCATGTTCGTACTCTTGAGTATTTTCATGACGTTACCAGTCTTACTTCTATCAGGTTCTGAAGCGCCTAATGCGATGGCGTTTGCGGAGTCCGCCGCTATTGTATTTGGCCTCGGTCTTCTCGGGATTGTGACCACCTATCGCCAGGCCCGTGACCTGAAACCCCGATTCATGTTTGTGCTTACGGTATCCAGCTGGTTTATCATCGCCGTCCTCTCGTCATTGCCTTTCTACCTGAGTGACCTGGACATCACCATCGCTGACGCGATCTTTGAGGGGACGTCAGGTATTACAACCACGGGCGCAACCGTGCTGACCGGCCTGGACACCATGGATCAGGATCTTCTGCTGTGGCGCTCCATTCTCCAATGGATCGGGGGAATCGGGATTATTGGTATGTTCGTCGCCGTCCTTCCATTCCTTCGTGTGGGTGGCATGAGGCTGTTTGCGACGGAATCGTCCGAATGGACCGATAAGGCGCTGCCCAGAATGAAAACACTCAGTCGGGGCCTTTTGTTTGTCTACGTGGCGTTTTCACTGATAGCGGTTACGACCTATTGGTTATCTGGTATGACCCTGTTTGACGCTTTCAATCATGGGCTGACCAGTATCGCCACAGGAGGATTCTCCACCTCCGATGCGTCGATGGGCAAATTCGATTCAGACCTGATCCTGCTGCAAGCCACTCTGTTCATGATCATCGGCAGTATTCCGTTCTTTCTGTTTGTTCGTGAGATGCACGGGCAGCACGGGGTCCTGTTCCGGGACCAACAGGTCAGGCTTTTCCTTTCTATTTTGCTGATCGTTCCTGCTTTACTGACATTGTACCGCTGGTATGTGTCTCCAACGGATTTCGATCTCGCACACGGCTACGTCGCCACCCTGTTCAACGTGACCTCGGTGGTCACGACCACCGGCTACGCCTCCGAGGACTATTCCGCCTGGGGGCCGCTGGCATTCGTGCTGTTCTTCTTTCTGATGTTTGTTGGAGGGTGCTCCGGTTCGACTTCCGGAGGCATGAAGATTTTCCGGTTCCAGCTGTCACTGATCGTACTGCGTGAGCAGCTAATGCGGCTGCTTCACCCGAGAGCAGTGTTCACCCGGAACTACAATGGCCGGGCGGTAAGTGACGAGATCATCGCGTCCATGATCGCCTATACCTTCATATTCCTGCTATGTCTGCTCATTATCACCATCATCCTGGCCGCCTTACAGCTGGACTTCATTACCAGTCTTTCAGGCGCCCTGACGGTTCTGACCAATGTGGGGCCCGCCCTGGGTGACACCATTGGACCTGCAGGCAACTTCTCAAGCTTACCTGAAGCCGCCAAGTGGGTGCTTTCGGTGGGTATGTTGATGGGACGCCTGGAAATCCTGAGTGTGGTGATTGTGCTGTCCCCTGCTTTCTGGCGAAGCTGATTGACCAATCACCGCCAGAGAATTCGGGGATCTTCCAGAGGCAGGTTCAGCCGGCGGTCGCCTATCACCAGCCGCGGCGTATAGTGCTCCAGGGGTCTGTTTGGCACACGGCAGTGATATAAATAGTTTCCACTCATGGCCGGTTCCCCAAACATCTCCTCAACGACACGACCACCATAGTCAGATTCGTCCGCCACCAGTTCCAGTTTCAACAACCCGGGGTCAAGCTCGTCCAGATAAACCTGAACGGAGACTTCAAGGTCGTTCCCGTGTTCGACACAATCCATTAGACCAAACCTGAGCAGTGGCCAGTGTTTCTGCAGCTGATGCAGTTGAAGTGCCAGGGATTGGGTTTGTTGTGCGGACCGTTCCCGATGCCTTTGTTCCATTGGTATATAGAATTGTTCGGTGTATTCCCGAACCATCCGGTTGGCAGAATATAAGGGGGTGAGTGTTTCCATGCTGTTACGGATCATCGCTAACCACTTTCTGGGCAGGCCACTTGAATCAAAGTCGTAAAAACCTGGTATGACCTCTTGCTCCAATAACGTGAAAAGCTCTGTTGCGTCTTCCTCATCGTATTCCGACGAATTGCTCAGCCGGGACAGGGATGCGTCCCGTCGTATCGCCCAGCCGACTTCGGGCCTCCAGGCTTCTGCCCACCAACCATCGAACTGAGACAGGTTCAGGCCGCCATTAACCAGCACCTTCATGCCGCTGGTTCCACAGGCTTCCCACGGATGCCTCGGGGTATTGAGCCAGACATCCACGCCCTGGATCAGCTGGGTTGCCACGTCCAGATCGTAATCATCGATGAATACGACCCGGCCGTGCATGTCGGAGCGTCTGATGAACTGTTTCCAGCGCCGGATGAGAGCCTTGCCATGAAGGTCGTTCGGATGCGCCTTACCTGCCATTACGACTTGCAGTGGTCGATCCCGGTCATTGAGCAACCTGAGCAGGCGGGATTCATCTTTCAGTAGCAGGTCCGGGCGTTTGTAATCGGTAAAACGGCGGGCGAACCCGAGCGTCAGCGCCTCACTATCAAGAAGCAGCCCGCAAGAGGCTTCTGCATCTCTCCCGTTTTCATGTTCACAATGCTGGGTATGGAGCCGTTCCCGGAGAAAGCGAATCAGACGGTGACGCTGTTTGCTTCGCATTTGCCACAAGCGTTCATCGCTGATGGTCACCGAAGGAATGCAGATCTTCTCCAGAGCGCCACACCATCGGCCTTTTCCGCAGGCTTCGGTCCAGATAGCATCAGCTTCAGGAGAGTCCCAGCTGGGGGTGTGTATACCATTCGTCACAAACTCTACCGGGATGTCCTGCAGGGGCCATTGCGGAAAAAGGTCACTGAAGATATGGCGTGATACTTCCTGATGGATGCGGCTAACGGCATTCACGCGACCGCTCAGGCGAATGGCCAGGTAACTCATATTGAAGTTATCAGAGGCGCGACCGTCAGCCTGGCCCAACTGTAAAAAACCATTCAGGTCCAGCCCGAGGTCATTCAGATAGTCTGAGAAATACTGGCTGATAAGCTTCACAGGAAATAGATCGAAACCGGAAGCAACCGAGGTGTGAGTGGTGAACAGATTGCGAGCGCGCGTGGCCAGTCGGGCGGCTTCGAAACCCATCCCGGTAGATTTGCACAGAACGCGGATTTGCTCCAGCAGTGCAAAGGCGCAATGGCCTTCGTTGATGTGCACCACCGATGGCTGAACTCCCATTCGCTGAAGTAAGCGCCACCCTCCCAGCCCGAGCATCATTTCCTGTTGCAGCCGTTTTTCCCCGTCGCCACTATAAAGTTCGCTGGTGATACCGCGGTCCTTGGGTTCGTTGCGGGGATCGTTGCTGTCGAGTAACAAGAGGCGGCAGCGTCCGATCCGGGCGATCCAGACACGCAGACGGACTGAGCGACCAGGGAGATCGACAGCCACCCTCACCCACTCCTCCTGCTCATCTCTGAGGGGCACCAGAGGCAGCATAGTGGGGTCGTTGTAGGGATAAAACTCGACCTGATCCCCCTCTGTATTTATTTCCTGGCGGAAATAGCCCTGCTGGTACAGCAAACCCACTGCAATTACCGGAACACCAAGGTCACTTGCAGCTTTCAGAGAATCGCCGGCCAGGACACCAAGCCCGCCCGAGTATAGCGGCAAGCAGGCGGCTAATCCGTATTCCATGCAAAAGTAGGCGACCTGGCCCTTCAGTGCTTCCCGATGGGATTCGCCAAGCCAGGTAGCAGATTGGTGAAACTCCCTGTAGGCGGCAAGTTGCGCCTTTAAAAGGGCGATGAAATCAGGGTCTGAGGCAAGGGTCTGCAGCTGTTTGCCTGGCACACTGTTGAGCACCAGCCAGGCGTTATGCGTGGCGTCCCAGCATTCCTGGTCAATGGTTCGCCACAGTACATCACTCCCATGATGCCACGTCCATCGGAGATCCAGCGCGAGATCGGCGAGCCCGGTCAGTTCCCCGGGTAATTTCCAATGCAGATACGTTCCCGCAGGTTCCGGCATGGCCTGACTATCCTTCGATTCGCGACGTCAGCGTGCGGTATCGTTCCATGATGCGAATTCCTGCTGGATGAATTTGATACGTTCAATAAGGGTAGTTCTGACGAATGGGGGGAAAGTAAGTGACAATGTAATTGTTTTTCTGAAGCCAGGATAACAATGCTGATATGGTGAAGCCGTCATTGTCCATGCCTTCAAAATCCACACCCAGGCCGTCATCGGATTTTCTTACCACTTGCGCCTTGATGCGGCGAAAAGCGTTCTCTTTTTTGTCCGGGAATCGGAACTCCAGCTCGAGTGTCTGATTCACCTGTACGTCGGTGTAGTCGGTGGCGATAAAAAGGCCACGTATACTGGCATCCCGGATCTGCCCTGTCGCAACTGGCATACCTCGCCTGTAAACCAGCAGCCCGAGTTTCCCCAAAATACGTTTGCTGAGCCTGTGTTCCATAGGGCCTCCCACTATCGGCTGAACATCCAGCCTGGTTGAACGAATAATGTTCAAATCATAGCGTCATTTTTCAAAATCCGCTCTTGATTCAGATCAAAAATTGACCGCCCGAGTGGCTGCGCCCTATCAAAGTCAGGGGAGTCGTCCGTAAAGTCTGACCAGGTGGTGGATATGCCCGGCGAGGCTCGCAGGGCAAGAGCCCCAGTCCAGCTTCCAGGCCCAGTTGCCAGTGATGGTTCCTGGTGTGTTGAACCTCCCCCTGCTATCCAGACCCAGCAGATCCTGCATGGGTATCACCGCAAGTTGGCAGACCGACTGAAACGCCGTTCGAATAGCCGGCCAGGGCATGGGCTCACTTGAATGACCCAGATAGTTGTCCACGTATTCCCTTGTGTGTTCATCAAGACTCAGATACCAGCCCAGCGTAGTGTCATTGTCGTGGGTGCCGGAATAGACAAGATCACCTCGGTGGTGGTTGTGCACTAAATGGGGATTGGCAGCACTGCCATCAAAACCGAACTGTATGACGGTCATGCCCGGTAAGCGGAAGTGGTGTCGGAGAGTTTCGACATCATCGCTGATCATGCCCAGATTCTCTGCCACCAGCGGAAGATCAGGAAATTGCTGGAAGCAGGCGTCAAGAAAATCGGCTCCCGGGCCCGCCGCCCAATAGCCATTCTTCGGAGTCGGATGTGCAGCGGGTATTTCCCAGTACGCTTGCAGCCCCCGGAAGTGATCGATGCGAATCAGATCGAAAAAATGTCGCTGGGTTTCAAGCCTGGACATCCACCACTGATACCCATCCTGCGCCATGGCCGGCCAATCGTAGAGCGGATTGCCCCAGTGTTGCCCCTCGGGAGAAAAATAGTCCGGCGGCACGCCAGCCACGAACTCCGGCTCACCCGAGACTTTGAGTTTGAACAGATGGGGCGCGGCCCACACATCAGCACTGTCGTGGGCGACAAAGATGGGAATATCCCCAAACATCAGAATGCCGCGCTCGTGGGCGTACTCTCGTAAGCGACTCCATTGGAAATCAAATAGGAATTGCTCAAACTGCAGCCTGCGTAGCGTTTCGGCATGGGTCGCCGCAAAATGCTCAAGAGCAACAGGGTCCCTGTTTCTAAGTTCCGGAGGCCACGACAGCCAGCTTCCTTCAGGATAAACCTTGCGAATGGCACAGAACAGACAGTAGTCCTCAAGCCAATCGTCATTTGCGGTACGAAAAGCCTCGAATTCGGCCAGTGTGAGCCCATGGAACCGCCCTTCTGTGTGATTAAAAAAACGCTCACAGGCCGTGGCAATAACCGATTGCCGCTGAATTCTGCTTTCGGCGCCGTCCAGTTCGGTTTCGCTGATCAGACCCGCATGAACCAGGTCCTCCAGACCAATAAAGTCCTGATTACCGGCGTGTGCGGATAAGGATTGATAGGGAGAAAGATCAGCGTGAGTAGGGCCCAGCGGCAGGGTTTGCCACACAGACAAGCCAGCTTCTGTCATAAAGTCGACAAAGCGGCGAGCACTGTTGCCGAGCAGGCCGTGCTGTGACGGCAGGCAGGTTGGGTGAAGCAATACGCCGGCGCGCCGGTGCGCCAACGCTTCTGACAACTTATGGTGCACGCTCATACCGCACCATCAGAATCGTGGCCTGGCCGCATTGCCCCCCCACGAACAGGAGCGCCGCTGCCCTGACTGAGCTTCTGGAACACAGACGGAGGGGCTGGATAGCCAATCATGTCGTACAGATTAACCAGGTGCCGCCGATACAGGTGCTCAAAATCGCTCACTACCTGTGCGGGATTATAATCTCCAAACCACCAGAACCAGTCCGAGCCCTCGCAGATCGCCAGTTGATCCATCGCTGCCAATTTCTGCTCGGCGGTCAGAGAACCATTATCCATGGCACGGTCAAAATGGTGCTTGGCTTCGCAGAGCAAGTCCCAGGCGCGATTCTTGTCGGGGTCCCCGATCCAGGTAGAAAAAGTGCCGTAAATCCAGCTGCCGGCCACTATTGTTGGTAACTCTTGCGGAATAGCGGCACCCTTCTCCATTAAATCCCGATAGGTAGTCAATGCCAGGCGGGGGTGGTTTTCAAGCACCTGATAAAGTTCGTCCAGAAAGTAAAAGGCATTCTCCGGGTAGTATTCCCAGGCATTCTCACCATCCAGAATGACCGAAATAACTCGATTACCGAAGGCATCAGCGTGGGAAGCAATATTCTCCATGTGATGGACAAGGTCACCGACCGCGTCCTCCGCGTGCCAGTCTGCATAAGTAAAGCCAATCAGGTCTGACAACCCGTCATCGCGGAAGAAAACGGTGACGCTGGTATCGCCAAACCGGTAAGGCTGGTGAACCGAGTTGTCCAACGTTTCCTGCCCGTCAGCCTGCGCTCGCGACAGGCTGTTGTGTAGCACCGAATCTCCACTGGCGGTCCATTGATAACCCGACTGCTGCAGATAGTGGAGTGTTTGCTGGCTGAGGCCGCCCTCTGATGCCCAGCAGCCCGTGGGATCGGTGCTGAAAAAGCGATGGAAGACCTCCCTGGCCTTTTCGAGTTGCCATTGTGCCCGGGCGTCTCCGCCGGGATAACTGGCGTGTTGCGGCAATGGTATCTCCGGCATTGCCTCCCGTGCACTGCCGAGATCAATCAGTAGTGGCACCATGGCATGGGTGAAAGGGCTGACAGACAGCTCCACCTGTCCTGTCTGAGCAAGATGGCGGTATCTGGGCCCGATGCCCGCCAGTGTTTCAAAAATGACATCGAACAGTGCGACACGGTCGTCAGGGCTGAACCCGGTGGCTTTCTCCTGCAACGCCTGGATGCAGCTATTAGTGCGGCGAATGGCTTCTCCCATCCAGCCGAGGTGATACCAGACAAGCAAGTCCGATAGAAATGCCGGTGCGATATAGCGCTGTATTTGCGGTTTTGAGCGATAGAATTCCGCAAGTTGCGCCAGCCGAGCGTAAGCGGGAAAACGTTGAATGATACGTTCATCGTTGGCGCGCAGGCATTTCTCCATTATGTCGAGAAACCCCGGCGTTCCGGGGTCAGGCAACCGTGAGGCTACCAACGCAGCCAACAAAGGATCGCCGATTTCCCCGGCGCCATGTCGCCAGCGCTCCATATCCACCAGGTAGATTTCGATCTGTTCCAGCAGGATCGGGGCAAAGTTCACCACGGCTTTTGCATGGGGGTGGGCCTCGAGGTGCGCGGCCATATCGCTGTAATCTTTCAGAGCGTGCAGATACACCCAGGGAAACAGGAAGGTACCGGTTCTAAGATCGCGGTACCCGGGTTGGTGCATGTGCCAGCAGAAAACAACCGGAGTGCGATTGTCAGAGGCCATGGGGATAATCCTGCCCGAGCATCTCGGGAGTGACGAGCACAACGCCTTTTGGAGAGACGTAGAATCGCTCGCGGTCTTTCTCGAGATCTACGCCGATTTTGGTGCCAGCCGGGATGCGACAACCCCGATCGATAATTGCCCGGTGAATTTCGCAGTGGCGACCGACATCCACATCTGGAAATATCACGGTATCAGAAACCGTGCTGTAGGAATGCACCTTCACCTGGGAGAACAGCAATGAGTGTCGGACCAGTGCACCCGACACAATGCAGCCTCCTGCAAGCATGGTGTCTACGGCCATACCACGGCGGTCATCGTCGTCAAATACAAACTTCGCCGGCGGCTGCTGTTCCTGGTAAGTCCAGATCGGCCAATCAGGGTCATACAGATTCAGCTCCGGGCTGACGCCAATCAGTTCAAGATTCGCCTGCCAGAGAGAATCGATAGTCCCTACATCCCGCCAGTAAGCCGGACAATTGCGGATAGGATTGCGGAACGGAAACGCCACGACCCGTAACCGGGAAATAATCGAGGGAATGATATCCTTGCCGAAATCGTGAGAGGAATCCGATACGAGCTCATGGTCCCGCAGCAATTCATCAAATAGAACCCGCGTACTGAACACATAAATTCCCATGGATGCCAGCGCCCTACCCGGCTGTTTGGGCAGAGGCTTTGGGTGTTCCGGCTTCTCGATGAATTCGGTAATACGGAATTCGTCGTTAACCGACATCACCCCAAAAGCGCTCGCTTCCTCAATCGGAACTTCAATACACCCCACTGTGACATCCGCATCATTCTCAACGTGGTAAGCCAGCATGGTGCCGTAGTCCATCTTGTAAACGTGGTCGCCCGCCAGTATCAGCACATACTCGGGATCGTGGCTGCGAATGATATCGAGATTCTGCAACACCGCATCTGCCGTGCCCTCGTACCATGAGGTTTCGATTCGTTGTTGCGCCGGCAGTAGCTCTACAAATTCGCCCAACTCCCCTCTCAGGAATCCCCAGCCTCGCTGGATATGGCGCATCAGAGAATGGGATTTGTACTGGGTGATGACGCCCACCTGACCAATTCCCGAATTGATACAGTTGGATAAAGGAAAATCGATGATTCGGAACTTGCCTCCGAAGGGCACTGCCGGTTTTGCGCGCCATTTGGTGAGATCGTAGAGGCGTGTCCCCCTACCCCCGGCCAACACGAGCGCAAGTGTCTGTCGTGTAAGTCGGCTGACGAAGCGTTTCGTAGTTTGCATAGCAGCTTCCCTGAAAACCTTGCAGGTCTTCTGGCTCTTCCTACTATCCTATAGTGGAGGAGCGACTATATTTTGACGAACCTATTAACTATAGAATTCTAGCACCAAGAAGATGACGCAAACTTGTCATAGGTCATTATTTGGTCAGCCTGATTGGCGTCCAATGGAGTGGTTCTGTTTCAGGAGCGAACAGGTTGGATTATGGAGAACCCAAGCCTCAGTGAGTTTGATTTGCACCTCTTCGGTCAGGGGAAGCACTGGCACATATACAATGTGATGGGTGCTCACCTGTGCCGAAAGAAAGGCACAGAAGGCGTTCGCTTTGCCGTCTGGGCGCCCGCCGCGACTGCCGTCAGTGTGGTTGGCGACTTTAACAGTTGGGACCCCAGCGCCAATATAATGGATAGGCACGGGCAAAGCGGAGTCTGGGAACTGTTTGTTCCGGATGTACCAGAGGGTGGGCTCTATAAGTTCTCTATCACTTCCGCCAGTGGTGCCGTGCTGGTGAAAACCGATCCCTACGGCCAGGCGTTCGAGCCCCGCCCGGCGACGGCGGCTGTTGTCACCCGACGCAGTCATTTCAGTTGGGGCGATGGGGATTGGATGTTCAATCGCAGCCGCTTGAACTGGCAAGAGCAGCCTTTATCGGTGTATGAGGTTCATGTCGGTTCCTGGCGCCTGCATGGTTCCGGTCGCTGGTTGAATTATCGGGAGCTGGCAGAGCAACTGGTGCCCTATGTCCGGGATCTGGGGTTTACCCACATTGAGCTGCTACCGGTGACCGAGCATCCACTGGATGAATCCTGGGGCTATCAGACTACGGGCTACTATGCGCCGACCAGCCGGTTTGGCAGTCCCGATGACTTCCGATACTTCGTGGATTGCTGTCATCGCAATAACATCGGGGTAATACTGGACTGGGTACCTGGCCATTTCCCGCGCGACGAACATGCCCTGGCGCGCTTTGACGGTTCGGCTCTGTATGAACACGAGGACCCCCGCCAGGGTGAACATCAGGATTGGGGCACGCTGATTTATAATTACGGCCGACACGAGGTGCGCAATTTCCTCATTGGCAGTGCACTGTTCTGGCTGGACACCTTTCACATAGATGGGCTGCGGGTGGATGCGGTCGCATCCATGCTGTACCTGAACTACTCGCGAACTGAGGGCAACTGGCTTCCGAACATCCACGGTGGCCATGAAAACCTGGAAGCCATCGAATTTTTACGGGAACTGAACCAGGTATGCCGTGAGCGTTATCCCGGCGCACTGATCATTGCTGAGGAGTCCACATCCTGGCCGCAAGTGACCCGGCCGGCATCGGTCGGAGGTTTGGATTTCTGCCTTAAATGGAACATGGGGTGGATGCACGATACGCTGGATTACCTTAGCCAGGATCCTGTTTACCGGCAGTTTCATCACGACAAACTGACCTTCGGGTTGATCTACGCTTTCAACGAGCGCTTTCTGTTGCCACTGTCACATGATGAGGTGGTACATGAGAAAGGCAGCCTGCTGAATAAAATGCCTGGCGATGACTGGCAGCAGCGGGCCAATCTGCGGCTTCTGTTCACTTACCTCTACACCTACCCCGGTGCCAAACTGCTGTTCATGGGTGGGGAATTCGGCCAGCGCCGGGAGTGGAGTGAAAAGCGCGAACTCGACTGGAGCCTCCTGGAACAGGACGCGCATCGTGGGCTGCAGCATCTGGTCAGGGACCTGAACCACCTGTTAAAGGAGCAGGCTGCCCTCCACCGGGCCAATTATCGCCCGGATGGTTTTGAGTGGATCGACTGCCACGATTCGCCCCAGTCGGTGATCAGCTATCTGAGAAAGGCCGAAGACCGGTTTATTGTCGTTATCATCAACTTTACTCCGGTGCCCCGCTTTAACTATCGCATCGGAGTACCTTGTGGTGGGCAGTGGCAGGAGCGATTGAATTCGGACTCCACCTATTACGGCGGAAGTAATCTGGGCAATCCCCTGCCTGTGACAGCCGATGAGCAGCCATGGATGGACAGACCTCATTCGGTCAGCCTGACACTACCACCGTTGGGGGCCATCGTGCTGGAGCGCAAGCCATGATCCGGGTGTTGTTCGTTACCAGCGAAGTATATCCCGTTATCAAGACGGGCGGGCTTGCGGATGTTTCTGCCAGCTTACCCGAGGCCCTGTGTCAGCAGGATCAGGATGTGCACATTCTGCTGCCCGGTTATCCGGCTGCAATGGCCGCCGCAAAATCCAACGGTTCCGTGCGAAAGGCGCAGCTGAGAATCGGTGTCCACCCGGTAACGCTCTGGCAGACACAACTACCCGGCTCACCGGTGATGTTGTGGCTTGTGGATTGCGCGCCTCTCTTTGACCGTCCCGGCAACCCCTATCAGAACGAGGAAGGTAGCGACTGGTGGGATAACGCCCATCGGTATTACCTGTTCGCCCGGGTGGCGGCAATGATGGGGCTTGGTCAGGCGGGACTGAACTGGATTCCGGATGTGGTTCACTGCAATGACTGGCAAACCGGGCTGGTGCCCGTGTTGATGAATAGCGGCCATAAACGTCCGGCGACGGTATTCACCATCCATAATCTTTCCTATCAGGGCCTCTTCTCCCACGAAACGTTCCGGGCTCTGGGATTACCGGATTCCCTGTGGCGCTTTGACAAGTTGGAATTTCATGGCCAACTGTCGTTTATTAAAGGCGGGTTGGTATTCAGTGACCATCTGACGACGGTCAGTCCCGGTTACGCGGATGAAATCCTGAGCCCGCAACTTGGCTGCGGCCTTGACGGCCTGCTACGCCATCGTGAACACGTCCTGACCGGAATTCTCAACGGTATCGATACCCATCAGTGGAACCCGGAATCCGATCCGTACCTTGATCATCACTATGACGTCGATCACCTTGTCGACAAGCGACAATGCCGCATGGATCTTCAGCACCAGGTCAAACTGGAGGCGAACAGCGAGGCTCCATTGCTCGGTTTTATTGGTCGGTTTGTCGAGCAAAAAGGCATAGATCTACTGCTCAGTGTGCTGCCAGATTTTCTCGATAAAGGCTGTCAGTGTGTGATTCTGGGCTCCGGGCTTCAGGAGTATGAGCAAGCGGCACTGGAACTTGCAAAACAGTACCCCCGCAGCCTATCGGTCACTCTGGGGTACGACGAAGCCCTCGCCCATCGCATTACCGCCGGTGCTGATCTTTTTGTTATGCCCTCCCGTTATGAGCCCTGTGGTCTGAATCAGATGTACAGCCTGCGGTACGGAACTCTCCCGATTGTGCACCGCGTTGGGGGGCTAAGGGATTCGGTATTCGATTCACAGAATGTCCCGGTTAAACAGGCTAACGGCTTTGCTTTCGATAGGCCGGAGCCGCTGGCGCTGCAGGCGGCGATTGAACGGGCACTCGATTGCCTTGGCCGGCCGAAATACCGGCAGCAGCTTCAGCGTAAAGGTATGACCGGAGATTATTCCTGGCAGGTTCGCGCCGAGGAATATATCGCTATTTACCGTCAGATTCTGTCCGACCGACAGAGCATTATTCAGAACTGACAGGAAAAGCCTTCGTAGGAGGCAATGAACATGCACAATCCAACTGAATTCAAGCTGGAAGCCCGGCCCTGTATTCCGGAAGCCCTCGGGCGTCTGGAGGAATTGGCGAACGATTTGTTTTATAGCTGGGACCACGGCGTTCGCAGCCTGTTTGCGCGCATTGATCTGCGTCTATGGCAGAAAGTGGCCCATAATCCGAAACTGTTTCTTCGGCGCGTGGCACAGGATCGGCTCGAAGAGGCTGCCGAAGATCGGGCATTTCTCTCAGAATACCGCCGAATTCTGAGTACCTACGATGCCTATCTGGAAACTGAGCCGGGGCCGGAGGTAACCACTCAACTCGATCCGGAAACCGCGCTGGTCGCTTATTTTTGTGCCGAATTCGGTTTTCACGAAAGCTTTCCGATTTACTCGGGTGGTCTGGGGATTCTCGCTGGTGATCACTGTAAAGCGGCCAGTGATCTGGGTTTACCGTTTGTTGCGGTGGGTCTGCTTTATCAGCAGGGCTATTTTATCCAGACAATCAATGCCCAGGGTCAGCAAGTAGCCCGCTATGAATCCCATTTCAGTGATGAACTCCCGATTTCGATGGTAGAAAGCGGAGAGGTTCCGTTGCTGGTGTCTGTGCCCTTCCCTGGCCGTCAGGTATACGCCAAAGTCTGGGAAGCCCGCGTGGGGCACATTCGACTTTATCTTCTGGACACCCATGTTGAGGAGAACAGTCCGGAAGACCGGGAGCTCACACTACAGCTTTACGGCGGAGATGAGACCACCCGAATCAGCCAGGAAATGCTGTTGGGAATTGGTGGTGTCCGGGTGCTGGAGGCGCTTGGACTCTCGCCCACCGTCTGGCATATCAACGAAGGCCATGCGGCTTTTCTGATCCTTGAGCGCTGCTGTAAGGCAATGGCCTCGGGCCTCCGGTTTGATGCTGCTCTCGAGCTGAACGCCGGATCCACTCTGTTCACCACTCACACGCCGGTGCCGGCGGGCCATGACATTTTTTCCCGAGAGCTGGTCCAGCACAGTTTGGGGGAATACCTTGCAGAGGCCGGCCTGGATTTTGACACCGTGTTCAGGCTTGGCTCAAAGAACTCTGGCGATTCCTTCAATATGACCAGCCTCGGATTGCGCGGTTCGCGCTTCCATAATGGTGTCAGCCGGATTCATGGGAACGTTGCTTCAAAAATGGAGGGTGAAATCTGGCCCCAGGTGCCCCCTGAAGATAATCCGATCGGCTACATCACCAACGGTGTTCACGTTCCTACCTTCCTGGCACCCGAATGGTCCAGCCTGTTCGATATTCAGGCCCCCACATGGAAGAGCGAGCTTCGAAACCCCGATTTCTGGGAGTTTGTCGACAAGATTCCCGACTACCATTACTGGAGTGTTCACAAAGCCCTGAAGCAGCAGATGGGCGAATACATCGTGAGATGCCTAAGGCGCCAACACCGCCGTAACGGTACCGGCCACTCGGCGACCGCACGTATGACACGGCACCTGGTGTCACCGGAAAAAGACACCATGGTCATCGGATTTGCACGCCGTTTCGCCACTTATAAGCGAGCGACACTGATTTTTTCTGACCTGGACCGCCTGGAGCGGCTCCTGACAGACACCGAACGTCCGGTTGTACTGGTTTTTGCAGGCAAAGCCCACCCGAAAGACAAGCCAGGCCAACAAATGATTCGGGTTATCCACGACCTGGCAATGCAGCCGGCCTTGATGGGGCACATCATCCTGCTGGAAGACTACGATCAGGCAATGGCGCGCCGGCTGCTCAGTGGTGTGGATGTCTGGCTGAATACGCCAGAATATCCCAAAGAAGCCAGTGGAACCTCTGGCGAAAAAGCAGCCCTGAATGGCGCCCTGAATCTGAGCGTTCTGGATGGCTGGTGGGGGGAAGGCTACAACGGCAAAAACGGTTGGACTATTAACCCACGCAGTTCCGACCTTGATGCGGAGTTCCGGAACCGGGAGGAGGCACGGGATCTGCTTGATCTGCTGGAGTTTGAGGTCATCCCGTTATATTACAACCGAGCCTCCCAGGGCTATTCCAAGGGCTGGGTGCAACGCTCGAAAGCCTCCATGAAATCCATTACTCCCCGATTCAACAGTCAGCGCATGGTTATGGACTATGTCGAACGCTATTACCAACCTGCCTGCACTCAGGGCAAAAAGCTCGCTGCCAACAACAATCAACTGGCAACGGAGCTGGCGGAATGGAAAGAAAGAATTCGCCGTGATTGGGAGGGCGTGAGTTTACAGGCCCTTCAGCACATGGTCGGAGAGTGTTTGCATGATGAGGAGATAAATCTCACAGTGAGGGCGCAACTCAATGGCTTGAAGCCGGAAGATGTGCGCGTGGAATGTCTGGTGACACCGGAATGCACTGGCACCCACGAATGCACCGGTTCTGATCGCATTCTGCTGGAGTATGTACCGGGATCCGATGAAGAGGCAGGCGGCGGCACGCTCTTTTCGGCAAGCATACTGCCGCCCTATCCGGGACTTCAGTCTCTGAAGATCCGGATGTACCCCTTCCATGAGGGACTGACCCATCCCCTGGAGATGGGTGCCATGATCTGGCTTTGAGTGGCTCTATCCGAGCTTAAAGCACGTGCCGGCGAATGAAGCGACCAATGCTCTGAACTTCTTCCAGGCAAACGCTGTGCTCCATCGGGTAGGTTTCGTATCGGGGCTGGTATCCCTTGGCATCAAGTTGCTCGATACTCCGCTGGCCCAGTGCTTCCGGGACCATTGGATCAAAGGTGCCATGATAGACATTGATGGGAATGGTCCGGTTCGCACTGGATAGCTCAACGGTATCGGCCGTTGCAAAATAGGTAGAAAGCGCCAGGATACCGGCAAGACGTTTCGGGTAACTCAGGCCGAGCTCATACGCCACCGCCCCACCCTGGGAAAAGCCGGCAATGATGATGTTCTCGGAGGAAATTCCACGCCCGATCTCACGCTCTATCAATTGGGCAACCGCGTCGGCAGACGCTTTAAGCTGCTCTGTGTCGACCACCCGGTCGATGTCCATGGCTTTTATGTCGTACCAGGCGGGCATGCTCATGCCGCCGTTTACGGTAACGGGCATGACCGGTGCGTGGGGAAACACAAATCGCACCGCCGCATCCGCGGGCAGTCCGAGCTCTGGGACTATCGGCTCAAAATCGTGACCGCTGGCTCCCAGTCCGTGTAGCCAGATCACCGCAGCCGTCGGGTTGGGGTTGGTTTCAAGTTCGATATACTCAAGTTCCTGCACAAATTACCTCAATCGTGGGTGCCAAGTGTGTTTTCGTCGGGATCGTTTGCCTGCAACGCTGTCACAACCGGGTTTGCGTACATGTCCAGCAGGTAGGGGCGAATCGCCGCGTCGCAGCTGTCCAGCCTTCGTTCCATTTCCGCTTCGGCAGCTTCAAGTTCAGCCGGTGACCAGGTTTCCGCCGTTACCACCGAATCGCTCACCGTTTCTGGCACGGCGTGGGCGTCCGGATGAATTCCCCTTTGTCGGTAAGCCACCAGATTGGAGGCATGCAAGTGGTAGTTCGCATGCATTTCACGGTCGATTTTCGCTGCGAGATCCCTGGCGTTATCCGGGGAGTCCGCAATCGGGGCGCCAAAATGCACATGCACATGGCCCTTGAAGCCCGTCAGCCCTTTCATGATCTGCTCGGTATCTTCGCCCGACGCCTTGGTATAGCTTCCGGTCCGGGCCCGGGTTTCGAGCTCGCGTGCCTTGTCTGCGTCGCAGGGGTCGTATTCATAAGCAATGGACACCGGCACGATATGCAGGCGATTCATCGCTTCAGCGAAACCCAGCCCACTCTTTTTCTTGCTCATATAGAACATCTTGATAATGGCCGGGTCGGTGAAATCCAGGCCGTCCTTCGCCCGACCTTCCCGCTGGGCAATCCAGATACTGTGATTGGTATCAATGCTGTGATTGATAAAGCTCGAGAGCGTGATATAGGCGTCCCGCATTTCCCGCGGGCTGGTAATATTCCGGCGAACGACAAAACTCTTGTTCAGGCGCATCATCTCGGCAAATACCCGATTGGCGAGCAGGTTGTCCCCAATCGCGATGCGTGTGGTGTTGAAGCCGTTAGCGAACAGCAGGTGGTTTACCACCATAGGGTCAAACACGATGTCCCGATGGTTGGAAATAAAAAGGTGTGCTGTATGTTTATCGAGATGCTCCAGACCACTCTGAGTCACGCGGGTGGTTGTGTGCTCAACCAAATCCCCGACATACTCGGAAACCGTGGCTTGCAGGTCATCAACTCGGTTCAAATGGCCAAAGTTCCTGACGAGCCAGCGTTTAACCCATAGGCGCAGCACGCCCGGAGCCCAGCGTGCCAGCGTGGGAGATTTGAAACGGGCGATCATGTCCAGAAATTCCGGATCACTCACCAGACGCTTGATGGCAGAACCGGTTTCTTCGTCCGCATAGGGACGGATGGCATCAAATTCCTGCATGGAGTTCCTGTTGTTTTCAGTGTCAGTCAAGGTCCGAAGTTCTGTGGTGATGACGTTAAAAATCGCGGTATTGTAGCGTTTATCCGGGGGTTTTGCCTCTACTGTGCCCGCTAATCTGGTATGATTTCGACCCTCGAATAACCTGACACCGACCATTCCTGTACCCCGGCAGCGGCATCCATGGACTTTGAACAACTGAGCACAGAACGCCCAACCCTCTCCCGGAAAGACCCTGAACAGGTCCTGCATGAGGTTTTCGGGTATGAAACCTTCCGGCCGCTTCAGGGAGACATTATCCACGAAGTGGTCAATGGTGGTGATGCCCTTGTATTGATGCCAACCGGTGGCGGTAAATCCCTGTGCTATCAGGTTCCGGCACTGGTGCGTCCGGGTACGGCGGTGGTGATTTCCCCGTTGATCGCATTGATGCAGGATCAGGTAGCCGCACTGAATGAGTTGGGGGTGCGGGCGGCGTTCCTGAATTCCACCATGGATTTTGCCCAGGCCAGGGATACCGAAAACGCCCTGATGACTGGCGAACTGGACCTGCTCTATTGCGCGCCGGAACGACTTATACAGCCGCGAACGATTGACCTGCTGCACAACGCGTCAATTTCGCTGTTCGCCATCGACGAAGCCCACTGTGTATCCCAGTGGGGCCATGATTTCCGTTCCGATTACCTGGAGCTGAGTCTGCTGGCGGAGCAATTCCCCGGTGTGCCCCGAATCGCTCTGACAGCGACCGCGGATGAGCGGACCCGCAAGGAAATCGCCGAGCGGTTATCACTGACCAGTGCCCGACACTTCGTCAGCGGTTTCGATCGCCCGAATATTCAGTATCGTATTTCTCCAAAAGTTAATGCTAATAAACAGTTACTGGATTTTATTAAAGCAGAACATGACGGCGATTGCGGTATTGTTTATTGCCTGTCCCGCAATAAGGTGGATGCCACCGCGCGTATGTTGGCGGACAAAGGCTATACCGCTCTGCCCTATCATGCCGGCCTGAATGCCACGGAACGGGCTCGAAACCAGGAACGGTTTCTACGGGAAGACGGCGTCATTGTGGTGGCCACCATCGCGTTTGGCATGGGCATCGACAAGCCTGACGTGCGGTTTGTTGCCCACCTGGATCTCCCCAAGAGCCTGGAAGCCTATTACCAGGAAACCGGTCGCGCCGGACGTGATGGCAAGCCCTCGACCGCCTGGATGGTCTACGGCCTGCAGGATGTCATCAAGCTCCGGCAAATGCTGGAAGCGTCCATGGGGAATGACCATTTCAAGCGGGTCGAGCGGCAGAAACTGGACGCCATGCTCGGGCTTTGCGAAGTCACCAGTTGTCGTCGGCAGGTTCTGCTGCGGTACTTTGGCGATGTCCTTGAAGAGGCTTGCGGCAACTGCGATACCTGCCTTAATCCGCCGGACACCTGGGACGGCACCGTCGCCGTTCAGAAGGCTTTGTCCTGCGTCTTCAGGACGGGCCAGCGCTATGGTGTCACTTATCTTATTGATGTGCTCAGAGGCTCCGAAAACGAACGTATTCTCCAGTTTGGCCATGACAAGGTCTCGACCTATGGCATCGGTACGGAACTCTCGGTCAACGAATGGAAATCCGTGTTTCGGCAGCTGGTCGCAAACGGCTACCTTCGAGCTGACCCGGAGGGGTATGGCTCGCTTCAGCTCACGGAGCAGTGCCGCCCACTCCTTAAAGGCAAAGAGCCGATTCAGTTGCGCAAGGATCCTGCACCGGTCAAATCCTCGGGACGTAACGCTTCTGGCGGTGCCCGGGCAAAAATCAGTGAGCAGATCACCGACCAGGCCGGATGGGAAGCATTAAGAGCCTGCCGCAAGTCTCTGGCAGAACAACAGGGTGTTCCACCTTACGTGATATTCCACGACACGACCTTGTTCGACATGCTGGAAAGGCGCCCCACTACCTTATCCGAACTGGCGGAAGTGAACGGTGTCGGCGCGGCAAAACTTGAAAAGTACGGTGAGATAATCCTTCAGGCACTGGCCGATCTTAACCGGAACTGAATCCTTTCTTTCGAACCCGGTACTGGGCGATGGAGGTAGCGACATGGTTACCGTCGTCATCGTAAAGGAAGCCCTGCAGCGAGAAAGCCGCACGGCCGGTTTGATCGGCTTCCGCCTTGACGCTCTCAACGGTGGCTGCATCCAGTTCGAAAGTCACAGTCACGTCAGTGTTGGCCGGCTGCAGGAACTGCAGGGTCATTTCTTTCAGGATAGGGACATAGGCCGGCCCAAGGTCGAAGAGTGTAAGCACGCCCCCCGGGATTTCTGCCACCAGAAAATAAGCGCCCGCGTATAAGCTACCGAAATGATTTTTGTTACCTTTCAAACGAATCCGGGCCTTGACGAATCCCGGGCGGATTTCCTCCACACTGAACCCATTCCGCGGTGCAAACGGGATAGACATTCCGATGATCCGGTTGACGACGGCATACCCGCTGGCTTTCTTCAACCAGGCCCCGGGTTTGGAGAAGGATGCCTTGGGATCACTGCTGGAAACCCACTGGCCGGTCGCGCTGATAAGGCTATCAATTAGCGCCATAATGCTATGCCCCGATTAGGTGTTTTTATTAGTGTTATTGGAGTGCAATGGGTTTAAATTAGGTGAAAAGCATCCTTGAATCAATGTAGGCGGGGGCATTCCTTCCCCCGATTCTTTTACAGTTTTTTAGAATTAGGTACAGCTCTTTCTTCAGTTTATGATCTAAACTGGACGCGAACTTACTTTCCCGAAACATGGAAGCACGGAGAAAGACTGTATGGCATGTAGCTCCCACCTTCCTCCGGCACGGAGCCCCTACCCATTGCGGTTCCTGTTCGGGATACTTTTGAGCTTCCTGGCAGGCACAGCTCAATGTCTCGCAGAGGTCAGGAATGCTGCTTATCAGCCCCCTCCGTTAAAGGAATACATACTCTGGTACCGGAACTACGATAGTCCCGCCATCCGGGCATTGCTCGAGCTCGCCCTGAAGAAAACGCCCGAGTATGGGGACTTCCGGATCATCCGCAGTGAGGAAATGGGTCAGGGGCGGGTGCTTCGGGAACTGGCCCATGGCCGCACCACGCTGATTGATATTGCCAACGTCGCGAGCAGCAGCGAGCGGGAGTCACAAATGTTGGCCATTCCCATTCCAATTGACGGTGGCCTGCTCGGATTCCGGGTCTGCGTGGTACTTCCCCAGGCCCTGCCGCTCTTTGAAGGAGTTCGTTCGGTTGAGGATCTGAGGGACCGGGGCATCCGTATCGGGCAGGGCCTTCATTGGCCCGACACTGATATCCTGAAGGTGAATGATATTCCGGTGGTCACCCACACCCGCTATGAGATTCTGTTTCGAATGCTTCGCAATGATCGGTTTGACTGTTTTGCCCGGGGCGTGAGCGAAGTCATGTACGATCTGGCCATTGAGAATGACCCGGATCTGGTGATTGAGCCGTCAATAATGCTGGCCTATCCCATGCCATCCTATTTCTTCACCTCTCCCTACGATTATCTGACGGCGCACCGCGTTCAACTGGGAATGGAGCGTGCCATCCGGGACGGTAGCTTTGCGCAGTTTCTCGCGACTTACTACGGAAAAGCGATTGAAACCCTGGCGCTGGATAGTCGCACTGTTATCGTACTCAGGAATCCTTTCCTGAGCGAAGAATCGCGCACAGTGGGGCGCCAGACCCTGGACAACCTGCAGCGCAGGCTTCAGCTCCTGAGCCAGTAGTGTCAGAAAAGGAGCACCTAGACCCGAAACCGCGATACGTTCCGGTTTAACGTATTGCCGATCGACTCAATCTGACTACTGTAGACGTCATTTTCACTGGCAGCGGAGGCCGCTTCCTGACCTTGATCCGCAATCCGCGTAATGGAGGAGTTCAGCTCTTCCGTTACCGAAGTCTGCTCTTCGGATGCGGTGGCAATTTGCGTCGTCATCTGACTGATTGAGGTGATCGCCTCGGCAATGCGGTTCAGTGCTTCCATGGCATCCTGGGCTTTCTCCATGCTGACGTTGGAGACGGCGGTCGATGCCTTCATGACCTCAACGGCCTTGTTCGCGCCCTTCTGCAGGCGCTCAATCATGTTGTTGATCTCTTCAGTGCTGTCCTGGGTTCGGCTGGCGAGGTTACGAACCTCGTCCGCGACTACGGCAAAGCCACGCCCCGCTTCGCCGGCCCGCGCTGCCTCAATGGCGGCATTGAGAGCAAGCAGGTTGGTTTGTTCGGCAATACCCTGGATAACCTCCAGCACAGAGGTGATACTGCCAACATCTTTACCCAGGGTATCGATCACCTCCGCAGCGGAGGTGATTTCCCGGGCCAGCTTCTGCACCGCATCGCGGGAGGCCTCAACCGTTTCCAGCGACCCACGGCTATCCTTGTCAGCCGTGTTGGCCGCATCGGCAGTTTGCTGGGCATTCTGAGCAATCTCGCCGGCAGCCGCGGACATTTCATTAATCGCTGTGGCGACCATGTCCACTTCTGCCTGCTGACTTTCAACGCTGGTGCGGCTGGTGCTCGCGGTCTGGCGAAGAGACGTTACACTGTCCTTGAGTTCTGAGGTGCCCTTCTGCACATCACGAACCACACCCTGGATGTTCGCCACAAACCTGTTAAAGCTCCGGGCCAGCTTGCCAAATTCATCCTTGGCGCTGTCGTCCAGCCTCTGTGTCAGGTCGGCATCACCGCTGGCAATATCCTCCATCGCACCGTTCAGTCGGCGGACCGGGGCCATTAGCACGCGAATGCCAAAATGCAGGACAATCAGTGAAATTGCCAAACCGGCCAGTGCGATGATGATACCTGTCACCCGGGCAGCCGCGACCGGCTCGTGGATCAAGTCCTGGTTTACAAATGTGCCGAGATACCAATCCACACCACGGGCGCCACTGATAGCATGAAAACTGGCACTCCAGTTCTCACCGTCTACCTGGTAATCGTGATCGGTACCATCGAGTTTCAGGGGTTGGCCAATCAGTTCATTAACTCCCTTGCCAATCAGCGCTTCATCGGGATGGAACAGCACTGTGCCATCAGAGCTGATCAGGGATGCGTAGCCATTGCCCGCCAAAGTGACGTCGGACAGGGAATCCTCAATCGCCTTGAGTGTAATGTCGCCCCCCACCACGCCGGCGTAGCGGCCAGCCTTGACTGGTGCGAGCGTGGAGATGATCGTGTCTCCGGTGCTGGCGTCGCGATATGGCTCAGTAAACGAACCACGACCGAGGTCCATGGCAATCTGGTACCAGGGGCGGGTTCTGGGATCATAATCAGAGGGTAAGCCGGCATTGTCCTTCTCGGTTTTCATCAGCATGTAACCGTCATCACGCCCAACGTAAACGTCCTTGAACCCCCCACCGGAGGTGGCGGATTGCAGCAGCACCCTCGCCTGCCGGTCGGTGCGCATTTGCGTCATGGATTCTGCCGTTGCTTCGGTCATTGCCAGCCGGGTGTTGAGCCAATCGGCTATCGCTGACGTACTCTGCGCGACGGCTTCGTCTATGAGGGCATCAACATAGGTGTCCGTGGTGTGCTGTAATCGCAGGTTTCCAGACAGCGTAAACGCCACCATGACCAGAATGAGCAGAACACCAAAAGCGGTAAGCAGTTTTTGACCAAACGTCAGTTGCACAGGGAGGCCTCCGGTAAAAGTTACTCTATCTTACGGCGGCGAATGCGAAGTCTTTAATGCCTTCTGGTAAAATGCCCGCTATTGCTTAATGTATAGTGATCCAAACCTGAGTCGATCCACTCCATCACTTGATACGGGAGCCTCTCTGTATGGCCCACGAAGAGCTGCATCTCAATCTCCGCAACCTTACCCTGGACGATTACGAACAGCTTCAGCAGCTGATGGACCGCATCTATGATGATATAGGCGGAGCCTGGCCCAAGGACACCATCAAGGCGCTGGTTGAACAGTTCCCCGATGGCCAGATATGCATCGAAGACTCCGGGGAGTTGATTGCCGTTGCGCTGACCGTGTGCGTGAAATACGAGCGCTTCAGCAATCCTCATACCTATGACGACCTGATTCTCCGCAACGAAAAGATCTGGCATAACCCCAAGGGGGATTCTCTTTACGGGCTGGATGTATTTATTCATCCGGAATACCGCGGCTATCGACTGGGCCGCCGGCTGTATGAAGCCCGCAAGGAGCTGTGTCGCTCCATGAACCTGCGCGCTATTCTTGCCGGAGGCCGGATTCCCGGTTATCACAAGTACTCTGACCAGTACTCTCCGGCGGAGTACATTCAGCGAGTGGATCGGAAAGAAATCTACGATCCGATTCTCACGTTCCAGCTCTCCAATGATTTCCAGGTCACCCGGCTGATGCACAAATATCTGCCGGAAGACGAGAAGTCCCTCGGATACGCGACATTGCTGGAATGGCGGAACATTCTCTATACCCCGCCCTCGCCCGTGCTGGATGTGAAAAAGACCCAGGTTCGCCTCGGTGCTGTTCAATGGCAGATGCGCGAGTTCACCTCGGTGGAAGAAGTCCTCAAGCAGGTGGAGTACTTCGTTGATGCGCTGTCCGACTACAAGAGTGACATTGCCCTGTTCCCCGAGTTTTTCAATGCACCCTTGATGGGGCTGACGGACCAGATGGATCAGACCCGCGCCATTCGTTTCCTGGCGGGGTTCACGGAACAGTTCCGTAATGAGATGTCCGAAATGGCGGTGAGTTACAACATCAACATCGTCACCGGTTCAATGCCGTTGCTGGAGAACGACCGGGTTTATAACGTGTCGTACCTGTGCCATCGCGACGGTCGGGTTGACGAGCAGAGAAAGATTCACATCACCCCGCACGAGCGCCGGGACTGGGTGATTGAGGGCGGCAACCAGTTCCAGGTATTCGATACCGATGCCGGCCGTGTCGCCATCATGATCTGCTATGACATCGAGTTCCCGGAGCTCGGGCGTATTGCAGCCGATCAGGATGTCGATATCATCTGCGTGCCCTTCTGGACCGACACTAAAAATGGCTATTTGAGGGTTCGTCACTGTGCCCAGGCGCGTGCCATCGAAAACGAATGTTACGTCGTGATTACCGGCAGTGTGGGCAACCTGCCGAAGGTGGAGAACCTGGACGTCCAGTACGCCCAGTCATCGGTATTCTCACCATCCGACTTTGCGTTTCCCCATGATGCGGTGATGGCTGAAACCACACCCAACACGGAGATGATCATGTTTTCAGACATGGACCTGGAAAAACTCAAACTGGTGCGTAATGAGGGATCCGTGACCAACCTCAAAGACCGCCGAATCGACATGTATGAGATTAAAACCCGCTGATTTGGCCTGGATAGACTCGGCATACAGTTGATGAACTGCCTGAGAGGGCTATCGTATAGCGCTGACGCCGTTGCCAAATCTTCTATGTGTGACTATTGTTTAATCAATCACCAACGGTATGTGGGTCAGATGGCACTCTGGCCCCTGAAAACCTGAGACAATTTTTCATGAACGAAGCACTACCGGATCTTATCGCACGCTTTCGCATCAAACGCGGCCTGTTTCGCAAGGAAATGGTTGAAGCGGCACTGTTCGAACTGGACAACTTTGGCTGTGTCATGAAAACGGACAAGGTTTTCAATCCGGGCGACACGGTCACGCTGGACCTGATTATGGATATGCCTTTTGAAAACATTCAGGCGGAAGGCATATCCGGTCTTGTCACAGAGCGCAGAAAACACTGTAGCAATTTCTTTTATTCAATTGATTTCATTGAAATAGGCGATTCAGATGCTTCTCCAGCGGCCGACAAACTGCGGCGCATCCGGGATGTGGTCATCAAGAAGCAGTCGCTGAAATCACGACGTTCCTCCGGGCCAGGTTCTGGATTACAGCAAACGGCCTGATCAAGCACCACCCTCACCTCGTTCAAACCGCAAGGAGATAGTCTTCATGGCCAAAAAAGCCAAGCCAAGCGTGGATAAAATCGTTAAAAAAGTGAACAAGGAATTCAACAAAACCTCTTCCCAGATCGAAAGCCTGATCAACGACGCACTCAAACAATTCGACAGCCTTCAGAACCAGATTCAAGACCCGGTTCGTAAGCTGTTGAAGGAGGTTGATGAGCTGCGCGATCGGGAAATGAAGCGCTTCAATGAGGAATTTGAGCGTCGCCTGAATGAATTTCATGAGTTGCAGAACAGCATCCTGGAACGTCTGGGCATTGCCAGCAAAGAACTGAAAGATGAAGTAAAGAAAACGGCAGACACTGCTTCTGCCAAGGTCGACAAGGCCAAGTCCAAGGCGGCCAGCACTAAACCGGCGGCCAAGAGTACCGCTAAAAAGGCCCCGGCTAAAACAACGGCTAAAGCCAAGACCGCCGCTAAGCCCAAGACCGCTGCCAAAAAAGCACCGGCCAAAAAGGCAGCAAAGCCTGCGAACAAGAACGATCTGACCCGCGTTAAAGGTATCGGCCCGGCCACGGCCAAGAAAATGCAGGAAGCGGGCATTAACTCCATTGAGCAGATCGCCTCTCCCTCCGACGCTGACAAGGAAAAGCTGCAAGCCTTCTCAAAAATGAAAGGGTTCGCGACGCTGTCTGACGAAGCCAAGAAAGTTCTCTGATGCGAACGCCTGAGCAGCCTGTATTACGGGATATTGTCCTGATTGGCGGCGGGCACAGCCACGTTGGGGTTCTTAAGCGATTCGCCATGAATCCGGTACCGGGTGTCCGGTTGACGCTGATTTGCCGTGATACCCATACCCCCTACTCCGGAATGCTTCCGGGGTACGTGGCTGGGCATTATTCCTACGACGATGTACACATCGATCTGAGCCGACTCGCTGAGTACGCCGGCGCGCGGTTCTATCGCGATGAAGCTGTGGGCCTGGACCGGGACCGTAAGCGGGTCATCTGTAAAACCCGACCGGATGTGCCCTACGACCTCCTGTCCATCAACATTGGTTCGTCCCCGCGCGTTGAAGAAGTCTCCGGGGCGGCGGAATATGCCGTGCCCGTGAAACCCATCAACGGTTTCAACAGCCGCTGGTTGGGCTTGCTGTCAAGGCTTGAGAACCACCGGGGGCCCATGACTGTGGCTGTGGTGGGTGCCGGCGCTGGTGGTGTTGAACTGACTCTTGCCATGCAGTTCCGCTTGCGGAACGAGCTGGAACAGCGGGGCCTCGATCCGGACCAGTTGCACTTCCACCTGTTTGATGCCGCCGCTGAGATCCTGCCCACCCATAACGCCAAGGTGCGTGCGGTGTTTGCTGAAACGCTTAGCAGTCGGGGTGTTAAGGTGCATCTCTCCTCCCCTGTCTCTCAGGTGGACGCGGGAAGGCTACAAACCGAGAACGGTGAATCGTTCGACGTCGACGAAGTGCTCTGGGTCACCCGTGCGGGAGGTCCTGCCTGGCTGAAGGAAACCGGCCTTGCGCTCGACGAGGGTGGATTTATCCGGGTCAGGGATACCCTGCAGACGGAAAGCGATGACACAATCTTCGCCGCCGGTGATATAGCCAATGTAGTCAATCATCCCCGGGAGAAGGCTGGTGTCTTTGCCGTCAGACAGGGGCCTCCCCTGGCCGACAATCTCAAACGTGTGGCGACGGGTAAGTCGGCGAAGAACTTTCAGCCTCAGAAGAAGTGGCTGGCACTGATCAGTACAGGTGATCAGTACGCCGTTGCCTCCCGAGGTGATGTTTCCTTTTCGGGTTCATGGGTGTGGCGGTGGAAAGACTGGATTGATCGCCGCTTCATGGACAAGTTCAGCGACCTTCCCCCGATGGAAGACACCGGAAAATTACCGGATACTGCCGCTGCACAGAGCGCCGAGGAAGCATCTCAGGCGATTTCCGCAGTTGCCATGCGATGCGGGGGGTGTGGCGCCAAGGTCGGCAGCACGGTCCTGTCGCGGGCGCTCGGTGAACTGAAACCTATCGAGCGGGATGACATTATCATCGGTCTGCACGCGCCGGATGACGCCGCTGTGCTCCGAGTTCCGCCAGGAAAAGCCGTGGTTCATACCGTCGACTTCTTCCGAGCGTTCATCGATGATCCCTACATCTTTGGCCAGGTCGCGGCCAACCATAGCCTCGGTGATGTGTTCGCCATGGGCGCCGAAGCCCAAAGCGCCACCGCTGTTGCGACTGTGCCCTATGGCATCGAGTCCAAGGTGGAGGATGTGGTGTACCAGATGATGTCAGGCGCTGTTGAGGTGTTGAACGATGCCGGCTGTGCCCTGGTGGGTGGTCATACCGGTGAGGGCCGGGAACTGGCCCTGGGGTTTGCCGTCAATGGCCTGATTGATCCGGAAGAAGTCATGAGCAAGGGTGGGCTCAAGGCTGGCGATGTGCTGATCCTCACCAAGCCCATTGGCACCGGCACCCTGTTTGCAGCCCATGCAAAGCTCGCAGCGAAAGGCCGCTGGATTGATTCGGCGCTTGCCTCAATGATCCAGTCCAACAAGAACGCAGCCCAGTGCTTGCGGAAGTACGGCTCCAAAGCCTGCACGGACGTGACCGGATTTGGCCTGCTGGGACACCTGGTGGAAATGACCAGGCCCTCGGGCGTGGATGCCGAGCTGGACCTGTCTGCCATTCCGATCCTGCCTGGCGCCGAGGAAACGGCTGCGGCCGGCATTTTGAGCTCGCTTCAGCCCGCCAATATCCGGCTTCGCCGGGGTATTCAGGATCAGGAAAGATGGGTGAATCATCCCCGCTATCCTCTGATCTTTGATCCCCAAACCGCCGGAGGATTGCTGGCCAGCGTTCCGTCGGACGTTGCGGATGACTGTGTGCGCGAGCTCAAAGCCATCGGCTATCCCCACACGGCCATTATCGGCAGGGTCAAACCGCAGGACGAAAGCGGACCCATTGAGCCGATCAGCCTTAGGGGCTGAGTCTCTTCTTGCTGTTGGCGATGGCCACCTCTATCGCCTTCAGCAAGGCCTTCTGTTCCGCTTCCGGAACAAACTCACCGGCCAGCTTTGATACCCACTGCTGAAGTTGCGACAGATAATGTGGCGAGCTTTCCGCACGGTATAGCACCTGAGCAAGGTGTTGTTCATCCATCACCCGAAAATAGCCGGGATAGTCGCTTCCCAGCAGTCCCCGATTTCCGGGGATATCCGAGGCAATAATGGGAAGACCCGCGCGGCAGGCTTCCGACACCACGTTGGCACCACCTTCCATCACAGAACTGATGACCATCACCTTCGAGCGGGCCATGAGCGCATCGGTGGCCGGTTTGTCCAGTTCGCCGAGCCATTGAAAGCGGGGATTTCTGGCCTGCTCGGCTTCTGCCTGACGTTGCCAATGTTCGGTATGGGGTTTACCGGCATTGAATACGCGTACCCGGGAACTCTCCGGCAGGTAGTGGCAAGCAAGCGCCGCGCGCAGCGAGTCTTTTTCATCTCGTAAATGGCCAATCACGCAGACGTCGAAATAGCCCGGGTCGGTTCGTGATGGAGTGATTGTCCCGGCGGATTGCAACACCGTGATCAATTTTGACCGGTAAACTTCGGGAATATCCTGGGCGACCAGATGGTGAAGCCCGATCAGGGCATCCGCCAACGCCATCGAGCGATGAGTATCTTGTGGGTATTCCAGTTGATGATGGTATATGTCCGTCCCCGTCAGTACGGTAATCACAGGAACCGACGGCTTAACCTGGTGGAACTCCCGGATGGCCTCATGGCTGCGCCACGCGTGAAGGGCAATGAAGACATCGCAGTCTTCTGACGATAATCCGGTGACGACAGACACTGTGTGCCCGGCGTTACGCAACAAGGTCGCCCAACGTTCCGCCGTGGCCCGGTTGCCGGCCCGTGACCCCGGTGGTGCGGGCGTCAGAATCTGGATGTGCATTATCAAGCGTTCCGCATCGACTGATTCTTGTTGGTGTTTCTGATCCATGAGCGCTGACCTGTTTGCGCAGGTCAATCGTATAGATGTTCATGCCGGAGGTAAATCAGGGTATCCTGAACGTCCGTGTTCTAACGCACTGAAAAACCCATCATTAAACAAGGAATCCAATGGCCATGAGCTATATACGGAAAATATTGCTTGGCAGCCTGCTTGCTTTCACTTCTCTTGCCGTTTCCGCCCAGACTTTTGTCTTCACAGCGATTCCCGATGAAGATGAAACCAAACTGATGGAGCGCTTTAAGGGGATCGCCGATTACCTGCAGGAAAAACTGGGTGTAGAGGTACGATACATTCCTGTGAAATCTTATGCAGCGGCTGTTTCCGCCTTCCGTAACAATCAGGTACAGCTTGCCTGGTTTGGCGGATTGTCAGGTGTTCAGGCCCGATCTCTTGTTCCCGGTTCCGAGGCTCTGGCTCAAGGCGTTGAGGATGTTGACTTTTACACCTACTTTATCGCGCACCAAAGTACCGGCCTTGAGGAATCCGATACGCTGCCGGAAGGTATACGGGGCAAAACCTTCACGTTCGGTTCCAAGGGTTCCACTTCTGGCCGTGTAATGCCGGAGCACTATATTCGCCAGACATTTTCTGAGGCTCCTGAAGACGTATTTTCCAGGGTCGGTTTCAGTGGCAACCACACACGGACCCTGCGTCTGGTGGAAGCCGGCACCTACGAGGTGGGCGCCCTCAACTATGCCGTTTGGGAAAAAGAACTGGAAAACGGTAACGTGAATACTGACGAGGTTAGCGTCATCTGGAAGACTCCCGCTTATCCCGATTACCAGTGGACCATCCGTGGTGATGTAGACGACCGTTATGGTGAAGGCTTCACCGACAAGGTCCGCCAAGCCCTGTTGGACATGGATGATCCGGAACTGCTGGAAAGCTTCCCCCGTTCAGGGTTCATCCCGACAGCTAATGAAAACTACGAGCCTATTCGCTCAGTTGCCGAACAGATTGGAATTCTGGATTAATGTCAGGATTTGAACTGTCTGGACTGACAGCGTCCTATGGCGGAGAGCGGGTCATCGGCCCGCTCAGCCTGGATGTAAAAGAAGGCGAACATGTGGCACTGGTCGGCAAGAGCGGAGCCGGCAAGTCAACGCTGATCAAGTTGATCCATGAGCGCGTTGACGGTCACGCCTCTCTGGTACCACAAGACCTGGGGTTGGTGAATGCCCTACCCGTGTTCCATAACGTGTTTATGGGTCAACTCGATGCGCATCCTGCGTGGTACAACACTGTTACCCTGGTTCGCCCCTTCCGCAAGGACAGAGAAGCTGTCAAAGACCTGTTACGGGAACTGGGCATGGCCGACAAATTCTGGACGCCGACCGCCTCCCTCTCTGGCGGTCAACGGCAGCGCGTGGCCGTCGCCCGCGCGATCTACCGTAATGCTGATTTGTTACTGGCAGACGAACCGATTTCGGCTCTTGATGGTCCGTTGGCCCATCAAGTTATGAAGGCACTCAGCCAGCGATTTGCGACCAGCGTCATCGCGCTTCATGATGTGGAGATGGCGTTGGCCTATGCCACGCGAATTATCGGTATCCAGGATGGTCAGATTGCCCTGGATGAAGCCAGCAACCGGCTATCCGCGGCTGATATCATGCCGCTTTACTAAAGGGCGACTGCAACTTTATGCATTTCTCCCCCACCCTGAGAGTCAGCCTGCTTTTCCTGGTGATTGCCATCGCCGCGCTGTTCTTTGCGGACATCGCCATCACCACGGCCAATCCCTGGCGGGATCTCGGGCGCTTTTTCCTGGGGGTGGCAACACCGGATTTCTTCAGTACTGAAGGCCTGGCGACCGCGCTACTGAGAACGGTGGCTTTCGCTTTTGTGGGTGTGGCACTGGGCAGTGCCTGCGGCTTCCTTCTGTCCCTGATCTATCGGTTTTACCCGGTGCGGATATTCTGCGCCTTCATCCGCGCCATTCACGAACTGTTCTGGGCCCTGATCTTCCTGCAGTTTTTTGGCTTCCACCCGCTGACAGGTGTACTGGCAATCGCCATTCCCTACTCAGGCATCTTTGCCAAAGTCTATTCGGAGATTCTGGACGAGGCAGACCCGGGGCCGGCTCGTCTCTTGCCCCCGAGTACCGGTATTATTTCCACCTTCCTGTACACCCGGATACCGGATTGCTGGGTACAACTTCGAACGTATACCGCATACCGTCTGGAATGCGGCCTTCGCTCCAGCGCAATCCTAGGGTTTGTCGGCCTGCCAACCCTGGGTTTCTATCTGGAAACCTCGTTCTCCCAGGGATTGTACTCCCAGGCCGGCGCAATGCTGATCCTGTTTTATGTGTTGATCGCCACCATTCCTCTTTGGGTAAAACCGAAACTGCTGCCAGTGTATATCCTGGGCGCGCCGTTTTTCCTCGGGGATGGTATGCCCATAATCTGGGGCAACGTGGAACGTTTTTTTACCCAGGACATTATTCCGGCGCCACTTCGGGATGGTGAGGGTCTTGCCGGGCTGGGGCCCTGGTTCAGTGACCTGATGCTCACCGAAGCTATGCCCGGAATATGGAACACCCTGATACTGACGCAGATCGCCCTGGTCGCTACCGGGATATTGACCTTGCTGGCGTTTCCACTGATTTCAAATCACTTTGGCGGGCCAATCAGGCGCACATCCGGTCACGTGTTCCTGGTCATTGCACGCTCTACACCTGAGTACATCCTTGCGTACATCCTGCTCCAGCTCTGGGGGCCGTCCATGTTACCGGCGGTGGTTGCCCTTGCCCTTCACAATGGCGGTATTATCGGCCATCTGATTGGGCGTCAGACCAACGCCATACATCTGCGCCCGGATGCCCCTACCGGTTATCGCCGATACAGTTGGGAGCTGGTGCCAAGGGTCTACCGGTCCTTCCTCGCTTTCCTGTTCTATCGCTGGGAAATCATTATGCGGGAAACTGCCATTCTGGGGATATTGGGTATCTACACCCTGGGGTTCTACGTGGACAGTGCTATCCAGCAAATCCGCTTCGATCGTGCCATGGTACTTATCCTGATCACGGCACTGCTGAATATTGGTATCGACATTCTGGGTCGTTACATCCGTCGCAAACTGGCGCTGCAGACCATGCCGACCTGCTGAAGCCCTTGTCTGCTTATGCGGAGGTGGATCGTTCCAACTCCCAATCGGTGCCAAGGTCGATGGGTTGCCCCGAACCGTTGGCCTCTGCAGCCACGCCGGCAATTACAGGCTTACTGAAGCTTCCGTCACTCTGGCGGGTCATGGCTTCAACGTCCACCGAACGCACCAGGTACGATTTTCCCTCAACCTGCACCCGTGTCCGGTGGGTCAGCCCGAAAATAAACCGGCAATAATCCAGCTTGAGCTGGAGAAGGTCCTGTTCGGCCTTGATGATCTTACGGAGAAGGACTTTCTGAACACTGTCGCTGTAATCCATCGCATCGTCCCTGGCAATCGTTGTTATCCTGGCCATTCTACACAATCCTGTCGGACTGTCATGGTCTCAGGCGCCACGCCCCACACCCTGAAAAACCAGTTTGACTGGGAGTTCATCGAGATCATTATTGCTCTGCTGGAAGTCTATGCGCCAAAGCATGTCGGGATCAGTAGTACAGAAAGGAGCAACGAATGTCGCCTGCCATACATGGATTCCCGCATCTGTTTCAGTACGACTGAGGGGCACCGGGTACTCGCCCAGGTACATGGACTCGCCTTTCAATACCGCCAGGAACCGGTCGGGGTCGTAACTGGTGTGAATCCGCAGCAGGTATTCCTGCCCCTGCTCTCCTGATTTGCCCCGTTCTAGCTCCGCCACCCATGGCTTGCCATTCATCTTCCATTGGCAAGGGCCCGCATTAAGATCACATACCGGTGTTTCCGACGATTTTTCCGCGCCATCGGACATCAACCACCCAGGCCCAAAAACGGCCACTGCCACCATCCCTATGATTAATACAATAACCGCCGCCGCTCGTATCAATTCCATTTCCCCCAGGCAAAAGTGGCATTATGGTCATTCACAACAGGAACGCAAAGGTTTCTAAACCACTGCCCGTCGTGAGAAAATACGGCGCTTTGATTCACCACCTACAGGATACGCCAGTGCAGCCGGACATTTCCGTTAAGCACCTGAACAAAGTATACGCCGATGGATTTCAGGCCCTGAAGGATATCAACCTGGACATCACCCCCGGTGAGATTTTCGCCCTGCTGGGTCCCAACGGTGCCGGTAAGACTACGTTGATCAGCATCATTTGCGGCATCGTTAACCTGTCCAGCGGCGAAGTAAAAGCCGCCGGCCACGACATCGTGCGGGATTATCGCAAGGCCCGTGAAAGCATCGGCCTGGTCCCCCAGGAGCTGAATACCGACTCTTTTGAGACGGTCTGGGACGCGGTGTCATTCAGCCGGGGTCTGTTCGGTAAGCCGCCAAAACCGTCGCACATCAAGAAAGTCCTGAAGGATCTTTCGCTCTGGGATAAACGGGATAACCGCATCATGTCTCTCTCCGGTGGCATGAAACGTCGGGTTATGATCGCCAAAGCCCTGTCCCATGAACCCAGGATCCTGTTTCTGGACGAACCCACAGCCGGGGTGGATGTAGAGCTGCGCCGGGATATGTGGGAGATGGTGCGCCACCTTCGGGAAGACGGTGTCACCATTATCCTGACCACCCACTACATCGAAGAAGCCGAGGAGATGGCAGACCGGATCGGCGTTATCCGTCAGGGTGAGATTATCCTGGTCGAGGAAAAGGACCAGCTGATGAGCAAACTCGGCAAAAAAGAACTGCGCCTGCAACTTCATTCACCGCTGGAGAAAGTGCCTGGTGAACTGGTGCTGGAACCGATCGAGCTGTCCGATGACGGTTACGAACTGATCTACACTTTCGACTCCCAACAGGAACAGGCCGGAGTAGCCCGTTTGCTCCGTACGCTGGGGGATATCGGCATCGATTACCGGGACCTGAAGACCCGGGAAAGTTCGCTGGAAGAGATTTTCGTCGGCCTGGTTCACGAATAGTGCCGCCGACATACTGGAGCAACCCATGAACTTATATGGTATCCGTGCAATTTATAATTTTGAGATGGCCCGTATGCGGCGCACGCTGATGCAAAGCGTGGCGTCACCTGTCATTTCGACATCGCTGTATTTTGTGGTCTTCGGGTCTGCCATTGGTAGCCGCATGGGCGCCATCGATAACATCAGTTATGGCGCCTACATTATCCCGGGCCTGGTGATGCTCTCGCTGCTGATGCAAAGCATCTCCAACGCCTCCTTCGGGATCTATATGCCGAAGTTCTCGGGCACCATCTATGAAGTGCTTTCCGCTCCCGTATCCTATGTGGAAGTCGTTCTCGGCTATGTGGGGGCCGCAGCCACGAAGTCGGTCATCCTCGGACTTATCATACTGGCCACCGCCAAACTGTTTGTGGATTACAGCGTACTGCACCCGTTCTGGATGTTTTTCTTCCTGGTGCTCACCTCCATCACCTTCAGTTTGTTCGGCTTTATTATTGGCATCTGGGCCGACGGTTTCGAGAAACTTCAGATTATCCCGATGATGATCGTAACGCCGCTGGTGTTTCTGGGTGGTACCTTCTATTCCATCGACATGTTGCCGGACATCTGGCAGACCATCAGCCTGTTCAACCCCGTGGTTTATCTGATCAGTGGTTTCCGCTGGGCTTTCTATGGCGTATCCGATATCCACGTTGGCATCAGTGCCGGCATGATCCTGGTGTTCCTGACCGCCTGCATGATGACCGTCTGGTGGATCTTTAAAACGGGCTATCGACTGCGTTCATGAGCAGGACCGCTCTGGCTCTGATCACGACCCTGTTCATACCGGCGCTTGTCGTCGGGCAAACCAAAGCGGAGGATTCATTGCCGATCCGTGAGGCATGCCTGATTTCAAGCCACGGGATCACCCCAATCAGGGTGGAAATGGCGATCACCGAATCCGAACGTCGAAAGGGCCTGATGGGACGAACATCGCTGGCGCCCAATACCGGCATGCTGTTCATCTATGAGGAGCCCAGGGAGCCTGAGCGCGGATTCTGGATGCACCGGACACTGATCCCCCTGGATATCGCCTACCTGGATGACCAGGGCACCATTAAGGCGATCAAACAGATGTTCCCCTGTAAGTCCACGCTGGAATCGGGCTGCCCGGTGTATCGAGCTGGCGTCAGTTTTTCTGGCGCCCTGGAAATGAACCAGTTCTTTTTCAGAAATAACGGTATTTCGGTGGGAGATCGGGTTTCAACCAGCGAGTCGATCTGTAAACATTGAGAATCCGAAAGCCAGCCCGGACTTCAGGCCCGGGCCGGCCAAAGAAAGGTGGTTATTTCTTCTTACCTCCTTTGTTGCCGTTACCACCCTTGCTGTCATCGTCTGTCTTGCATGACTTCGGTTTGTGAAGCTGGATATTTCCGCCCTGGCTCAGTGTTCCACTGGCCGAGTAGCCAGAGTCACAACTGATGCCAAACGTATCGGATCGTCCCGGTTCGCCATTATCGGCAACGGTTACGGTGCAGAAAGTCGTGCCGTTGTCATCGGCGACGTAATCCAACTCGCGGGTCGTATCGTCGATAATACGATAGTCGACGACTGAACTGCCCCGTATATGATGGCCCGGCGCAACCAGGTTGAAACGGCCTTTCAAGTCGCCGTTGGGGAACACGCCACCGTTCATGCCGAAGTTCACCCGCTGGCCATACTCATCGGAGAAGAAGCCGCCGCCGGTGACAAAATCCGCTGCGGGCGGGCATTCACCATTCGGCCCACTACCACAGATCAGACCTGCCTCGGCCCGGGAGATGGCGACTTCAGCCACCGGTGTACCCAGAACGCCAAGAACTTCCACGCGCAATGCCGTCACGGTAATGCTCTTGTCTGTCTCCACCTGCTCATTGATCGTCACTTTGATCAGCCCGCCAATATCCAGGGTCTGGTTTGGGTCGCCGCTCGCCTCAATGGGCATACCATTGATCGTTAACCCAATAATGTCGGAATACCCCGACAGAACCGGCGAACCGTTCGTACACTCCGCCGAAGCAACTGCCTGAAGGACCGTCGCGTTGATATTCAGATCGACGCCCAGAGAAGTCAGGTCCAGTCCGAGTTCTGCGGTAACGGCCATGGAATCGGTGCGATTGCCAGAGCCAACGGTGGTGGCGTGCAGAACGCTCGCCTTAACCACTCCCTCATCAACGTTGATCAGGGACTCATCCTTGCTCCCGCCACTGCTATCAAGCTGGCCTGTATCCGAGAGCACGATTCTTTCGTTGACGAGCAAGAGATTTACAGACACATCCAGCGCGGTAGCGCTGCCAATATAGGACGGTTCAGATCCGCCTTTATTACCATCTTTGGTTTTGGGGTTAGCCAAGGCCGTTGCCGAAGCAAGACACATTGCAACGGCCACTATGATCGCTATGCCCCCTGTTTTAAGTGTTGTAGTACCTGGGCTCATTTCCACTCTCCTTGTTAACTTTTATAGCGTGGCTACTATCCTGGTTTCCCAAACCACATTATGAGTATTGGTGCTAAAAAGGAGTGTGGAAAAGACGGATTTCCTCTATGGAAGAGCCAAAGTAGTACAGATGTACATAAAAACTATATATCACCCGCAGGAACAGATACTTGGCAAGATGAGTCGCTTTTCAGCTGTCCTTCCATTCAGGCTTGCGCTTATCCAGAAATGCGCAGATACCTTCCCGTGCATCGCCTGCGGCCAGGTTATCGGTCATGACCTGTGAGGTATAGTCATAGGCATCTGCAAGACCGAGCTCCAATTGTCGGTAAAACGCTTCCTTCCCGACCTTCAGGGTGTGGCTCGATTTGCCGGCAATGACCCGTGCCATGTTGTAAACCGTCTCATCCAGTACCTGCTCATCGACCACCTTGTTCACCAGCCCGATCTGTTCCGCCCGGAGCGCGCCGATCATCTCGCCAGTCAGCAACATTTCCATAGCGTGCTTGCGGTGCACATTACGAGACAGGGCCACCATCGGCGTGGAACAGAATAACCCTATGTTGACGCCCGGAGTGGCGAAACGCGCCGTATCCGCCGCAACCGCCAGATCACAACTGGCCACGAGCTGGCAGCCAGCGGCTGTAGCAACACCGGCTACACGGGCAATCACCGGTTTTGGCAGATTCACGATCTGTTGCATCACCTTGCTGCACTGATCAAACAGCGCTTTCTGCTGTTCCTGCTGACCAAATTGCTCCCGGACCTCTTTGAGATCGTGGCCTGCACAGAACACCCGGCCACTGGCGGCAAGCACCACCACCCGGGTCTCCGGGTCGTCCGCCAGGGCTTCAAGGCGATCAGACAGGGCCCGCAGCATAGACATGGAGAGGCTGTTGCGATTCTCCGGCTGATTGAGTGTGAGCGTTGTAATGCCATCATCAGTGGCAACTGTAATCATATCTTCCGCAGTCATGGTGACTTCACTCCTCAGGCGTTTCTCACAGTATTCCGGGGCGCCACCCACAAGTCGAGCCGACTTTCGTCGGGCTCCGCCTGAGACAATCGCCACAGCTCAATGTGACCTAATTCACAAAAGTGACAGTCCCCAATGTCCATGTGGCCAACGCCCAGATGATGAAAATTATGGTTTTATGACGGCAAAGCGTGACAAAACATCACAAAAAAATAACAAAATGAGGTATTCATGAGACTAATCAAGCAAGCTCTGCCCCTGGCAGCCGCAATAGCACTCGCCGGGTGCGGCGGAAGTGGCGGCTCCGAAGACAAACCCAATGACACTCCCAGTGTGGTGGATTCGGAACAGCAAGAAGTGACTGGCCAGGGCGCAATCCGCGTGCTGTCAAACCGCCCTGACCTGATCAACGGTGGTGATGCCCTGGTAGAAGTGGCAGCAGCGAATCTCAAGGGCGCAAAAGTCCTGCTCAACGGTAAAGACATCAGTAATGCCCTGACCATCATGGAGAACGGTACGCTTCTTGGGCTGATCTCCGGCCTGGAGCTCGGCGAGAATGAACTGAAGGTCATCCTCGGTAAAGGCGGCGTGCTACGCAAAACCATCATCAACCATCCCAAAGGCGGCCCGGTATTCTCCGGCCCACAGGTCCAACCCTGGAACTGCACCAACGCCAATCCAGTAGACGACAAGTGCAACCAGCCAGCGGATTTCGAATTCAAGTACGTGCCGGAATCGAAGTTTGACCTGTTTGCCGAGAACTTCGACCCGGAATCTCCGGGATTACCGGATGCCTTCCTGTCATACGATCCGGAGAACCCACCGCCAGAAGAGGATATTGCCCAGGTTACGACTGACGAAGGTGTCACCGTGCCGTTCATTGTCCGAGTTGAAAAGGGCGTGATGAACCGTGACCGGTACCAGATCATGTCCCTGTTCCAACCGGATCAGGAATGGACAGCACTGTCGCCCCAGGAGCAATGGAACGGTAAGGTCCTGATACATCACGGTGGCAATGTTGGTGTCAGCTATGGCATGGGAAATCCACCGAATGGCGATATCTCGGGCACTGCGCCCGACGGTGGTGAAACCCTTCTGGGTGACAGTATCTCCGTCGCCCTGGCCCGCGGGTTTGTAACCCTGTCCACCGCCCAGGCCAACCTTGGCCATAACGTCAATCTGGTGACTGCGGCTGAATCTCTGGTGATGACCAAGGAGCATATTGTTGAGCAGTATGGCCCTGTGCGTTACACCATTGGTACTGGTTGCTCCGGTGGTGCGATTGCCCAGCAGCACATTGCCAACGCTTATCCGGGTATCTACCAGGGACTGATCGTGCAGTGTTCCTACCCGGATGTATGGACCACGGCCACCCAGTTCGCCGATTACAATCTGTTGAACGAATACCTGGGTAACCAGGTCTCTGAAGACCCGGCTGACCTTCTTGCGTTCGTTGAAAGCCTCCTTACCTCACCCGTGTTGGCGATTCAGTGGCCAGCGTTGTACGGCCACCTTCCGGTAAACCCGATCGTGTCCGACCTGGCGTTTTTCCCCTCGGCCGAACCGGATCAGGAGAACTGCCCGGGTCTGGCGGGGCAAGCCGAAGTGTATGATCCGGAAACCCGTCCCGACGGCCTGCGCTGCGGCCTGATTGACTACATGGTCAGCCAGTTCGGCACCCGCCAGCCGGAGGCGTGGTCTCCCAATGAGCAGCTGCTGTCACGGGGTTTCGCCGGAATCCCGCTGGACAACAGCGGTGTCCAATACGGCCTCAAAGCCCTGCAGAACGGTGTTATCACCGGGGACCAGTTCCTGGCCGTCAACCGCGACATCGGTGGTCTTGACGTCGATATCAACTACCAGGCCGAACGCACGATCGCGGATCCGCAAGCATTGGAAAACGCCTATCGCACCGGCGCGGTCAATACCGCGGAAAACCTCGCCAACGTCCCCATCATAGACCTGCGTGGCCCGGACCCCGGCATTGCCCACGATGCCTTCCACTCCTGGCAGGTGCGGGCGCGTCTACAGGAAACCCAGGGCCATGCCGAGAACCAGGTCATCTGGTACGGCGCATTCCCGTTGGCCGGTGACACCATTTTCAGCACCGAAGCACTGCTGGTTATGGATCAGTGGCTGGCTGCTATTGAAGCAGATAATGAGGCCACGCCGGTCCCGGCCAAGGTCCTCGCCAACAAGCCGGTTACCGCCAGGGATCGTTGCCTGTCGCTGTCGGCGCCGTTCTCGGAAGAGGGTCCGAAGGCACCCTACACGGGTAACCTGCTGTATCCCGAGCCGCAGGTCTCCGGGCTGGACTCGGAACAGATCCCGACCCTTCCTGCAGAACTGGGCCAGATACTGGACGTTGCCACTGGACAAGTCTGCGGTCTGAACCTGGGTGACCTGGGGCTCCCCGAGACCATCACCGACCCACTCCAGCCCATCACCGACGAAGTGGTGGAAGTCCAGAAACTGGTGGTCCAGACCCGTTTTGGTACGCCGCGTACGGTGGCAGGTGATTCCATCACCACGCTGAACAACAAGTGCCAGCTGAAACCCGTTGACCCTGCGGATTATCCGGAAAACCCGCTCACAGGCGTGAGTAACTCTGAAGAGTTCGCACAACAAGTGGCAGAAATATTCCCGAATGGTGTCTGTGATTACAGCAAACCACCGGTCGGCGAAGTGCCCACGATGACGTGGTTGCAGTATGGCGATGAAGAGACCGTAACCACAGGCGGAGAACCGATACCTGCCAGCAATGAAACGGTCGCAGGCTGGGCTTCCCCGGCGTTTGGGGTGGACCTGAACCCAAGAGCCGACCTGTAATTACAACCCGCAGGGGCAGTGCAAGCTGCCCCTGCGTTGAGTTGCTATTATCATCCTCTGCCCGCACGATTAGAGTAAGGAAACCACTAGTAGGGAGCGGGCCATCATGCAGACATCCATGATCTTCAAAATCATTGTTGGCATAGCCATTATCCTGGGCGGGATCTTTGTGGTCATGAGGGACGACCCTGCCGTACCGACCGGAGACATCAACACCATCGAGCCATTGCCGGATCAGGAAAGCCAGTAGCGCATTCCGGATTACGCAGCGTGAGCGTGGATCCAACCCGTATAAAAGGGCTGACGATTGCCGCCCTGGGTGTGCTGTTTATTACTCCGGACGCACTCCTTGTAAAGATCACCTCCGTCGAACCGATCGTTTTCGTGTTCTGGCGAGGACTGCTCCTGGCCTTTAGCTTTTTCGTTATTAGTTGGCTCAGATATCGGTCTCGACTGGTATCCGAGGTCCGCAAATGCGGCCGCAAGGGCCTGTTCTGCGCCAGCGCCTTCGCCGTAAGTACACTGGGATTTGTGGTGGGGATGAAAAACACCGCCGCTGGCAATGTCCTGGTGATCCTCAACACCGCACCGGTGATCGCCGCGGTGATCGCGTGGCTGGTGTGGAAAGAAACCCTGCCTCTCAGGACCTGGATTGTCATCCTGGTGTGCGTAACTGGTGCCACGTTCATGGCCATTGGTGAATGGGGTAAGGGCGACCCGCTCGGCCTGATGATGGCAGCCGTGGCCGCCACCGCCCTTGCTTCCAACCTCAATATGGCCCGCTCCAAACCAGACGCTGATATGAGCGTGATGCTAATGTTCGGGGCACTGGGGTTAGCTGGCGTTGCCGCCCTGGCCGGCGGCGCACAAATGCTTTCACCCCGGGACAGTTTCTTTATCGCCCTGCTCTGTCTGGTGTTTCTGCCGATGGCCTGCATTCTGATCCAGATCGGCCCACGCTACATTCCGGCGGCGGAAGTCAGCCTCATGCTACTGCTGGAAACCGTGCTGGGCTCCTTCCTCGTCTGGCTGTTCCTCGGCGAAGTGCCACCCAAACTCAGCCTGATCGGCGGTGTGATTGTATTCGCCACACTCGCCGTTCATGGCTGGATCGAAGTCCGTAGGTATCGGCAAGCCACCGCCGGTTGATTAAACGGGAGCTGTCGCGGGAAGATACCGACTGATTGATAACAAGGAACCAGAACAATGACGACCTTACCGCAACTCAGCGACGCATTACTGACCCTGGAGAACCGGGTAGCCTTCCTCACCCTGAACCGCCACGACCTGCGTAACGCCCTGACAGGAACCAACCTGATCGAGGACATCGTGACCACCGCAGAGTGGGTTAACCAGTGCGAGGACGTATCGGTATTGGTTATCACCGGCACCGGCTCCGCGTTCAGTGCCGGCGGGAATATTCGCGACATGGCCAACCGCAGTGGCGATTTCGCAGGCGATGTCGCGGAATGTGCGGATCGTTACCGCAAAGGCATACAAAGAATTCCTCTGGCCCTTCAGGCGGTCGAAGTGCCGATCATCGCGGCCGTTAACGGCCCCGCTATCGGCGCAGGCTTTGACCTGGCCAACATGGCCGATATTCGCATTGCCTCGGAAAAGGCTAAGTTTGGTGAAACCTTCCTCAACCTCGGAATCATCCCCGGCGACGGCGGCGCCTGGTTTATGCAACGTCTGATCGGCTACCAGAAGGCCTTCGAGCTGACACTCACCGGACGGATCATCGATGCTAAGGAAGCCAAAGACCTGGGCATCGTTCTGGACGTCGTACCCGCCGATCAACTACAGGGCGCCGCCAAAACCATGGCCGACCGCATGGCCAGCCAACCGCCGAAGGCAACGCGCCTGACCAAGCGTCTGATGAAAATGGCACCACGGATGGAGCTGAAGGACTTTCTGGATGTGTGCGCCAATTTTCAGGGCATGTGCCACAACGAGCCGGAGCATTTGGAAGCGGTTAATCGGATGTTGGAGGCTATGGCGAAGAAATGATGGTGCCCGGAGCCGGAATCGAACCGGCACGACCTAACGGTCGAGAGATTTTAAGTCTCTTGTGTCTACCAATTTCACCATCCGGGCATCGGAGGGAGGTTTTGAGGGGCAGAATTGTATAAGGCCGCGTAAGTTAACGCAATCCGGAATCTGCCCTCGCCCTCTTTTGTTGCTAATCAGGCCTCTGTCGGTTTGACCGCTCTACCCTTGTAGATGTAACCCGCTATTTTGGGTGCTTTGGGAATGTAGAGGTTTTCCAGTTCCAGTATTTCGAAACCTGCGTGTCGGATCAGGTCGGCGATGTGGCGGTTCAGATGGCAGCCGCCTGCAAGCTTTTTCCATCCGGGGGTAATCCGGTGTTGCCATTTGCGTGTGCTGTCGTGTGGGGATTCGCCATGCTCCAGGAACAGCAGTTCACCACCAGGTTTGAGCACCCGCCACATCTGCTGCAGCGCAGCCTGCCAGTCAGGGATGGTACACAAGGTGAATGTCAGCAATACGGTGTCCACGGAGTGGTCGTCCAGAGGAATTTTCTCCCCGGGAAGATCCAGCCATTCAACCTGAACGGGGGAACGCGCAAGATTTGGCAGAGCTTTGCGTCTCATCCCCTCTGAGGGTTCCAGGCCGTAGACCAGGCTGACATTGTCCGGGTTGTAGAATTCCAGGTTGATAGCAGATCCCATGCCGACTTCCAGTACCCGGCCTTTGGCGCGGGGCACTACCTGACTGCGCAACTTCATGACCTGGCCCATTGAACAGGCGCGGTCTATGATGTGTGGCAGTATGCGGTTCTCGTAAAAGCTCATATGCTTCCCCATACTTGTTTCATGTCAAGGATGCGACAATCTGCCCTATCGCGGTTGTCGTTATATTTAGTAACATAATGATTATCTGCCGGTAATAACAATATAACACAATGAAATAAGGCAGCGGCTGAACGGGTTCGCTAGCTCGTTTGTTGTGATGTGCTCTTTACCGGAGGGTTCCCATGGAACTAGATCCTCTTATCCTATCGCGAATCCAGTTCGCGTTCGTGGTGTCTTTTCACGCCATTTTCCCGGTGTTCACCATCGGGCTTGCCTCCTTCATAGCTGTACTGGAAAGCCTTGCCTTCAAAACCCGCAATCCAATCTGGGAAAAGCTCTCGGCCTTCTGGACCAAGGTCTTCGCTGTTGTCTTCGGTATGGGTGTGGTGTCCGGTATTGTGATGTCATTCCAGTTCGGGACCAACTGGAGCAACTTCGCCCAGGCATCGGCCAACTATCTCGGGCCGATTCTGAGTTATGAGGTGGTCACCGCCTTCTTCCTGGAAGCGGCATTCCTCGGGGTGCTGTTGTTCGGCCGTGATAAGGTGCCTGCGGGGGTTCACCTGTTCGCCGCTATCATGGTCGCCACCGGAACGTTTATTTCGTCGTTCTGGATTCTGTCCGCCAACAGCTGGATGCAGACCCCGGCCGGTACGGAGCTCCGCGATGGCGTGTTCTATGTAACTTCATGGAGTGAGGCGATATTCAACCCGTCCTTCCCTTACCGGTTCCTCCATATGGCACTGGCATCCTTCCTCACCGGCGGGTTTGTGGTGGCAGGCGTGAGTGCCTGGTACCTGCTCAAAGGTCGCGAGGTCGAGGCTAACCGCAAGGCACTGTCCATGTGCCTGTGGCTATTGCTGATTATTGCTCCGGCTCAGGCGGTGGTCGGTGATTTCCATGGCCTGAACACCCTGGAACATCAGCCCATGAAGGTCGCTGCGATGGAGGGCAACTGGGAAACGTCCCGGAATGTGCCGCTGTTGTTGTTTGCGATTCCCGATCAGGAAAACCAGACCAACCGGTTCGAGATTGCGATTCCCAGTCTGGCCAGCTTCATTCTGACCCATGAGTGGGACGGCGAGGTGCCGGGCCTGAATGAGGTGGCGGTTGAGGAGCAGCCTCCGGTTGCCATTGTGTTCTGGTCATTCCGGATCATGGTGGGCCTCGGCATGCTGATGATTCTGTTTGCCGTGACCGGGCTGGTGCTTCGGTCCGGTGGCCGCTACTGGCGTACCGGCTGGTACCTGCAAGGTCTGCGTTTTATGAGTATTGCGCCGTTCTTTGCTGTGCTCACCGGCTGGTTTGTAACCGAGGTCGGGCGTGCGCCCTGGCTGGTACAGGGCATGATGACCCAGGCCCAGTCTGTTACACCATCACTGACCGGAGGCATGGCGCTGTTTACACTCATTGGCTATATCGTGGTGTACGGCCTGGTGTTCTCGGCGGGCGTCTATTACCTGATGCGGGTGCTGTATGTGGGACTGGAAGATCGGCACGACGAAGACGAGCACGAAGCAGAACGACCGGCACGGCCATTGTCGGCCACTCACGTGCCGTTTGAATACGGCGATGACACGCCAAACAAACCAGCCAATCAGGGAGGTCACTGATTATGGAACTGTTTGATCTGCCCCTGATATGGGCATTCATTATTGGCTTCGGCATCATCATGTATGTGTTGATGGACGGGTTCGATCTCGGCGTTGGCATACTCTTCCCCTTTGCTCCGAGTGAGGGGGACCGTGACACCATGATGAATTCCGTGGCCCCGGTGTGGGACGGCAACGAAACCTGGTTGGTTCTGGGTGGCGCCGGCCTGTTGGCGGCGTTTCCGATGGTGTATTCCATCTTCCTGCCCGCGCTCTATATCGGCGTGTTCCTGCTGCTGGCCGGCCTGATCTTCCGTGGCGTGGCCTTCGAGTTCCGGTTCAAGGCCCGCACTTCCCGCTATCTGTGGAACTGGGCCTTTGCGGGCGGCTCGACCGTCGCAGCGTTTGCCCAGGGCGCGGTGGTTGGCGCCTATATTCAGGGCTTTGAAACGGCGGATGGAGTCTACGTCGGGGGTGCACTGGACTGGCTCACGCCGTTCACCGTGCTTACAGGCCTGGGTATGCTGGCCGGGTACTCCCTGCTCGGTTCCACCTGGCTGATCATGAAGACCGAGGGCCGACTTCAGGAGTGGGCTTACAAGGTCACCCTACCCCTGCTTGCTGCGGTACTGGTGGTGTTTGGCATTATCAGCGTCTGGACGCCGTTTGTAGATGATCTGGTGCGGGAGCGCTGGTTCTCCAACCTGTCCGTTATCTGGGTCCTGCCGGTGCTGACACTGCTCTGCGCCTTCCAGATTTTCCGTTCGGTTCGCAACCGGTTCGAAGGTATGCCGTTCGTGGCAACCATGGGGTTGTTTATCTTTACGTACCTGGGTCTGATCGTCAGCCGCTGGCCCTATGTGGTGCCGCCGGAGTACACCCTCTGGGACGCGGCTTCCGCCTATGAGTCCCAATTGTTCCTGCTACTGGGGCTGCTGTTCGTGATTCCCATTGTGCTGGTCTATACCGCCTGGACTTACTGGGTGTTCCGGGGCAAGGTTCGCGCCGGCGAGGGCTATCACTAAGTGGCTGAGACGGGTGACATAAACTCACCCACCAGCCAGCAGGCCGTCAGGCAATGGCTGTCTCAACTGGCCCGTGGCAACCGTCTGTGGATTCGCAGTACGGTTGCTGCGGGCATAGTTGCCGGCATAGCCACAATTCTGCAGATGGTCTTTCTCGCCCGGATTATCCATCTGGGCGTCATCGGCGAAGTACCGGTTGCAGACCTCACCCCGCTTTTCCTATGGCTTATCCTGGCGATCATTACCCGCGCCATGGCTCAGGGTTTCCAGACCCGGCTTGCCGCCCGTTGCAGTGAACAGGTCCGGCGTGATGCCCGCCGTCAGATTCACAAGCACTGGCAGGCGACCGGGCCGGTTGCTCTGGGGCAATCCTCAGCCGGTACCCTGGCCCGGGAATGGATTGACCATGTCGAGGCCCTGCATGGTTACTTTGCCCGCTTTCTCCCGCAGATGATGCTGTCGGTAGTGGTACCGTTGCTGATTCTGGTTCTGGTGTTCTGGCTGGACTGGTTGGCCGGGGTGTTTCTGTTGCTGTCAGCGCCGCTGATACCGCTTTTCATGGCCCTGGTGGGTATGGGTGCGGAAAAGCTGAACCAACAGCATTTCGAGACCATCAGCCGCCTCTCCGGGCAATTTCTGGACAAGGTCCGGGGACTGACAACCCTGCAGCTATTTGGCCAGACGACCGGCGCCACCGAGCTTATCCGTAAACGCTCGGATCATTACCGGTGTATCACCATGAAGACCCTGCGGGTGGCCTTTCTCTCCTCGGCGGTACTGGAGTTTTTTGCGTCCGTGGCAATTGCCGTGATTGCCATTTATATCGGTTTTGGTTTGCTGGGTTACATTACTTACGGCCCGTCAGAGGAACTGACCCTGTATTCCGGCCTGCTGATTCTTTTGCTGGCACCGGAGTTCTTCCAGCCGTTGCGAACGCTCTCCCAGCACTACCATGATCGGGCCGCCGCCCTGGGTGCCGGCGCAGAAATTCTGGAACGACTGACCACGCCGGTGGATAGCCATCGTCAGCTTCCCGAAATCGCCGATTCCGGCAGCGCGCGTGACGTTATTGAACTGGACTCAGTCTCCGTGGCGTTCAGGGCGAACCAGGATGTTCTCAGGGACGTTTCGTTGGTGGTTGCCAAAGGCGAAGTGATTGCCCTCGCCGGCCCTTCTGGCGGCGGGAAATCGACCCTTCTGCATCTGCTGGCAGGTTTCATGTCACCGGACGGCGGCAGCATTCAGTTATTCGGCGAGCCACCGGGGAGTTTCCATTTCGGCTGGCTGGGGCAAAAAGGTTTCCTGGTTCAGGGAACCTGGGCGGACAACCTGCGCCTGACCACACCGGATGCCTCAGACATTGCCATAGACACGGCCCTACGCAATGTCGGCCTTGGCCCGCTGCTGGACAGCAGGCTGGAGGGAATCTGCAGTCCCGTGTCCGAAGACGGCCAGGGGCTATCCGGCGGACAGGCCCGGCGTTTGAGCCTGGCGCGTATCTTTCTGGCGGATTACGACCTGATCTTACTGGATGAGCCCACAGCTGGTCTGGACAGTGATAGCGAGGTGTTTGTGCTGGAGGCCCTGCACAAGCTGGCCTTAGCCGGTAAGACACTGATTTTCTCGACCCATCATCACGCGCTGTTTGCACTGGCCAATCGGGTACTACTGGTCTCCGGTGGGGAGGTGCGCATTGGGTGACCTCAAACCCTGGCTGAAGCTTATTTTCAAGCGTCCCGGAAGACTGGTGGTGGGGGGCGTTCTGATCCTGGCTACCCTGCTCTCCGGCGTTGGGTTACTGGCGGTTTCGGGATGGTTTATCACCGAAACCGCGCTGGTCGGGATGCTGTTGGCCGCTGGCGTTGCCGCGTCCATTAATCTTTATGTGCCCGGTGGGGCGATCCGTTTCTTTGCAGTTTCACGGACGGTCTTCCGGTATCTGGAGCGGGTATACAATCACGATACGGTTCTGCGATTGCTTACCGATATCCGGGTGGCACTGTTTCAGAGTCTGGCCTCGGCGGGCCGCAGCCACAGGCAGGAACTTACCGGGGCCCAATGGCTCTCCAGGCTTACCAGCGATGTCGACGCGCTCGATACCCTATACCTGCGGCTCATCGCTCCGACAGCGCTGGCGGCGCTCGTCACTGTGCTCGTTGTGATTCTGACGGCGGTTCTGTTTGATATGCGGACAGCGACGCTGGTGGGGCTTGTATTGCTGGTCGCATTTCTGAGCGCCACGATTGGTACCTATCTGAGAACAAGGCATCTCGCCGCCAGACAGAGCGAACGCCAGGAATCATTGCGAAACGCGGTTATCGAGCATATTGAGGGCTTTGCCGAACTGACGGCGGCCGGTAGAACCGGCAAACATGCAGCGTGGCTGATGCGTCAAGCGCACCAGGTGACGTCTGAACAGGCGCAGGCGGACACGCGGGCAGGCTGGCACCTGGCCGGCGCTCATCTAATGATTAATCTCTCGGCGGTGCTGGCCCTGTGGGCGGGTTTCGCTCTGTTTCGTGCCGGGGTGGTGTCCGGGCCAGTGCTGGTCCTGTTGCCCATTGCCCTGCTCGGCCTCGCGGAAATCTATGCCATGCTGCCCGATGCGTTTGGCAAGTTGGGGGCAACGCAGGCCTCAGCTAATCGCCTGAACCGGGATTGCCGGGAAGAACAATCAACAGCAAGTACCGTTCCCCTGGACTTGCCATCAAACACCGATCTACTCGCAACAAACCTGGCCGTAAAACATGCGGGCTACGCACCGTTATTTACGCACTTCAACCTTGAGGTCAAGAGTGGCGAGCGGGTCGGTATTGTTGGTCATTCCGGTAGTGGAAAGTCTTCCCTGGCGGATGTGTTCGCCGGTCTTCTGCCACCGGCCCAAGGCAAGCTGGCCAGGAAGGATCGGGTCTATCTCACCCAGAAAACCGTACTGTTCGAGGATACCCTGAGAGCGAACCTGCTGATAGGTTCGCCGAACGCCAGCGAGACCGAACTTTGGCGCATTTTGGAGGTGGTGGAACTGGCAGAGCGTTTCTCCTCGGAGCCTGACCGGCTTGATACCTGGCTGGGAAGTTCGGGCAGCCGGTTATCCGGTGGGGAGGCACGGCGTGTCGCATTGGCGCGGGTGCTGTTGAACCCTGCACCGGTGGTAATTCTGGATGAACCGTTTACCGGGCTGGATGCTAAAACCCGGACACGGATTGCGAAACGAATGAACTCGCTTATGGAGGGGAAGACCGTGATCAGCCTGGCTCACGGGCCGGATGCCCTGCCGGACACCGACCGCGTGATTCACCTTACGGGTTAACGGGTTTCAACCAGTTCAAAGGCCAGTCCAGCCTTGCCTGTTAACCGGTCCATCAGCTTGCCATCCAGCAACGAGGCCGGGGTCCAGAAACCGCCCGGCTGCTCTGCGTCGAGATCGAAGGCCAGGCACATACCCGCCTCGCCCAGCATTTTGCCGGTGGAACCGTAGCCTGGATCGCGGTCACCGGTGACTTTGGTAATCAGGGTACGTCCGTCTTCGGTTTTGCCAATAAAGCGCAGGTCAAAGTAGCCATTTTCCTGGGCTTCGGGGCTTGGCCCTTCACCCGGTGCCGGAACAAACTTCTCTACCAACCAGCGTGTGGGCTTAAGAGCCGATGCCGTGAAGAACGCCCCCAGCCCACCGGTAATGCCGTACGCCGTCAGGCGCCCTTTCATGCCGCGCCCGGTCATCATGGCTTCATCGTACGTGAATTCCTTACCGTAACGGGCTTGCTGCAATGCGTTGGAGCGATGCACCACCCGAGTGTTGATGGCCCCCATGACAAACGGCGCCAGCCACACACCAAAATCCTTATCGTATTCCGCTGTTTTAAGGCTGGGCTGACGAGCCTGGGATCGGTGATCCGGCGGACAGATGGAAAAGGGATTTGCCAGTTCTTTCCTCAGTTTCGGATCGGAAGCCGCTTCCCGAGCAACATTGATCATGGATGCCACCGTGCCGCCGGAGAATTCCCCCTTCGCAGCCTTTACCCGCATCCTTACGTCGCGACAGGGAGCACCAAAGGTCTGCTCTGCCTGCTGTTGCAGGAACCACACGCCCATGTCCGATGGAATCGAGTCAAACCCGCAGCAATGAACGATGCGTGCACCGGAGGATTTGGCCTCGTCCTCATAGCGTTCTACCATCTTGCGAATCCATTGCACCTCGCCGGTCAGGTCGCAGTAATCTGTACCCGTGCGGGCACATGCCTGCACCAGAGGTTCTCCATATAACGCGTATGGGCCGACGGTGGAGATGATAACCCGCGCCTGGTCACACATGGCCCCCAGATCCGCCTCATTCGCAGCGTCTGCAATGATGGTGGGCAATTCCCGGGCGTCAGCCCCCAGTTCTTCCTTGAGTTTGCCCAGTTTGCTCTCAGAGCGGCCGGCAATGGCCCAGGATACCGACTTACCCACTCCATAGGTCTCAAACAAATACCGAGTGAGTATCTGACCTACAAAGCTGGTTGCCCCGAAGACCACCAGGTCATAGGTTGTGTCCGTTGATTTCGTCATTGGTCATCCTTTTTTACGTTGAAGGAAATGCATAAAGATCGCCACACCCAGGCCCCAGAAGCCATTCAAAAGCAGCCCGCCAACCCAGGTCTGGGCAGAAACGTCGAGGTCTTTGATGGGAAATACGACCAGCATGGCAACCGCAGTAGGGCCGATCGCCCCCACAATGACATGACCCAGCCAGAATTTCACCCCGGCCATACGCCCCAAAAGGGCCCAAAGGACAATACCCCAGAGTCCCCCGAAAAATGCCAGGGATACCACCGCTGGCACACCCAAAGGCGGTACCGGCGTCATGTTGAAGGGCGCCATTGGCACCATGCCACCCAGATAAAACAAAGCAAACAGACCCTGGTGGAAAACCAGGGTTGCGAGAAAGCCGCTTACAAATGCCTTAAACCAAACCATGTAAATTCTCCTGAAAAGGACCGTCGGCACGGCCAATCGTTTGTCACAATGTATCCGGCACACTGCAGGAAACACAATGAAAATCACACACGTCCCGGAGGTCTACCTTGGTGACACTGTTACTGATTCTGAGCCTGTTGCTTGCCATCTTCAGTGCCTTTCTATTCTGGCAAGTCTGCGAGCAGCGTAAAGTCATTTCCCAGATGATGGAAAGTGACGACATCACAGAACCGGATCAAGACCCCGAGCTGATTCTTACGCTACGGGTTGTGGATCCGATTTCCGTTGCCAAGCGGGAATCCCGCTCCGCCCGTGTTCTGGCCGACCACCTGCCTGTCATGGTACGGAAAATGGTGTATCAGGAAGTGATGAAGGAGTTGGAACGGGAACTGGATGAACGTGAAATTGACGTGCAAATGCACATTGAATATCGCTGATTGAGGTAACCCATGTCTACTTTGATTGCCTCTGCTACCCTTTTGACAGCAAGCGCAGCCGGACTGTCCTATACATACTGGCAGCTGCTGGACAGCCGTCGCCGTCTGCGAGTGATCAATTCCCATCGCATTGCGGCACACAGTGCTATCCAGAAAAGCCGGATGGACCTGCTGGAGGTGCGTAACCGTGCGAAGTTGCTGGAAGAAACCGTGACCGGCGGCGCAACTGCCGTGGAAAAGGTCCACAAGGCCATTTCCTCGACCACGTTTGGCCTGATTGATCATTTTTCCCGGGATGACCAGTTCCGTCAGACAGCCCGCAAGGCCCGGGAAACCCACGATCAGACCAGCCAGCAGATCTATCATGGTGTCCGAACCACCAATCGGGCGCTACATATACTGGCGGATACGCTGATCATCGGGCAAGCGGAAAAGCGGATCATTTCAAGGAAGCATAAAAAAAGGCACCCGTAGGTGCCTTTTTTCTAAGAGCTCAGAAAGTTACAGAACCTTCTTCAACTCTTCCTCAAGCTGCGGAACCGCTTCGAACAGGTCCGCGACCAGGCCGTAATCGGCAACCTGGAAGATCGGAGCTTCCTCGTCCTTGTTGATCGCAACGATCACCTTGGAGTCGGACATGCCCGCCAGGTGCTGAATAGCACCGGAAATACCAACAGCGATGTACAGCTGCGGGGCAACGATCTTACCGGTCTGACCGACCTGCATGTCGTTCGGTACGAAGCCGGCGTCAACAGCGGCGCGGGATGCACCGACGGCGGCGCCCAGCAAATCAGCAACCTGCTCCAGCATCTTGAAGTTGTCACCGTTTTGCATGCCACGGCCACCGGAAACCACGATACCGGCGCTACCAAGGTCCGGACGATCGGACTTGGCCAGCTCTTCGTTGACGAAGCTGGACAGGCCGGCGTCTTTCACCACGTCCAGCTGCTCAACGGAGGCGGAACCACCTTCTGCAGCGACCGGATCAAATGCGGTCGGACGTACGGTGATCACCTTGATGGCATCGTTTGCCTTCACAGTGGCAATGGCGTTACCGGCGTAGATCGGACGAACAAACGTGTCTTCTGACTCGACACGCATGATGTCAGAAACCTGAGCCACGTCCAGCAGCGCAGCAACGCGCGGCATGAAGTCCTTACCGGTGGTGCCGGCAGCGGCCAGGATATGGCTGTAGCCCTTACCTACTTCAGCAACCAGCTCACCCAGGTTTTCCGCGAGGAAGTGGCCATACGCTGCGTTGTCAGCGACCAGAACCTTGTTTACGCCTTCGGCCTTGGCTGCGGCTTCAGCTACAGCGCCACAGTTCTCGCCGGCCACCAGTACGTCGATGTCACCGCCAATGGCCTTGGCAGTAGCGACTACGTTGAGGGTCGCCTGCTTCAGGCTGCTGTTGTCGTGTTCAGCAATTACAAGGATGCTCATTTAGATCACCTTCGCTTCGTTCTTCAGTTTATCGACCAGCTCAGCAACGTCAGCTACCTTCACACCCGCCTGACGAGAGGCCGGAGCTTCCACCTTCAGGGTGGACAGACGATTGGCGATGTCGACACCCAGATCGGCCGGGCTCATAGACTCGAGCGGCTTCTTCTTGGCCTTCATGATGTTCGGCAGGGAAGCATAGCGCGGCTCATTCAAACGCAGGTCAGTGGTGACCACAGCCGGCAGGTTCAGCGCTACAGTGACCAGGCCGCCGTCGATTTCACGAGTGACGTTGACCTTCTCGCCCTCAACAACCACTTCAGACGCGAACGTGCCCTGACCCATACCGGTCAGTGCGGCCAGCATCTGGCCTGTCTGGTTGTTGTCGGAGTCGATGGACTGTTTGCCAAGGATGACCAGCTTCGGCTCTTCCTTCTCAACCACAGACTTGAGCAGCTTGGCCGCTTCGAGAGACTGAACCTCTTCGTCTGTTTCGATGTGGATACCACGGTCGGCACCCAGAGCCAGAGCAGTACGGATTTGCTCCTGGGCGGCCTTCGGGCCGATGGATACCACCACGATTTCACTGGCAACGCCCTTCTCTTTCAGACGAACCGCTTCTTCAACAGCGATTTCGCAGAACGGGTTCATTGCCATCTTGACGTTGGCGAGATCAACGCCGGTGTTGTCCGGCTTGACGCGCACCTTTACGTTGTAGTCGATAACTCGTTTTACAGCGACCAGAACCTTCATAGATTCCTCGTTCTTCTACGATGGGTTTAATGACTCGCAATCAGAAACACTCCCGCAATACGACTCCACGTCAGTGGATAACAGAGTGTTTCTCGATTCCTGTCGTTTCGATGTGAGGCCGGGATTATGGGGCTTCAGACCGAACGTTACAAACAGCTGCCTCACGCGGGGCCTGCTGTCACGGCGGACTTATACTGCAGGCAAAGGTGCACGGGGTCAATAGCCCCGTTCGACACGCCAGTCCCGTTTTCACAGCCAATTGACTCTGGATTGACTCAGTAAAGCTGTGAGACGATACTAAAAAATGACTCAGAACACCCGTTTAGTATCTTTGTTAACAATGCCAAAGGTCGGGCTCAATTTCAAACAAACGTTTGTTTGATTTTCGATATGCGATACCCTTGGGGTTGTCAAAAGAGTTATCAAGTCGGGCTATTCGACTTTGGGGAGTCGTCTATACGGACTTTTACCGGTATGATAACGCCCCTGAATTATCCGCCTGCGGGCACATAATATCCATTATAGAAGTAATGAGGAGACCAACGTGGAACGCGAATCGATGGAATTTGATGTTCTTATCGTCGGCGGTGGGCCCGCTGGCCTTTCGGCAGCTTGCCGGGTCATGCAACTGGCGCAGGAAGCTGGCGAAGAACTGACGGTCTGTGTTGTTGAGAAGGGCTCCGAAATCGGCGCTCATATCCTGGCCGGTACTGTATTCGAGCCGACCGCGCTGAACGAGCTCTTTCCGGACTGGAAAGAGAAAGGCGCGCCGCTGAACACCCCGGTCACCCGGGATGACATTTTCCTGCTGAAGAACCAGGAAAAGGCCACCAAGATCCCCAACGCCTTTGTGCCGAAGAACATGCACAACCATGGCAACTACATCATCAGCCTGGGCAACCTGTGTCGCTGGCTGGCTGAGCAGGCCGAAGCTCTGGGCGTGGAAGTCTATCCGGGTTTTGCCGCTTCCGAGACCATTGTTGAAGACGGCCAGGTGAAAGGCATCATCACCGGCGACATGGGCGTTGCCCGTGACGGCAGCGAGAAAGACGGCTACATGCCGGGCATGGAACTGCGTGCCAAGTACACTCTGTTCACTGAAGGCTGCCGTGGTCACCTGGGCAAGCGCCTGATCAATGACTTCAAGCTGGACGAAGGCAAGGACCCCCAGCACTACGGTATCGGCATTAAAGAGCTGTGGGACATTGATCCCGCCAAGCATGAGCCAGGTCTGGTTGTTCACACCACTGGCTGGCCGCTGAACGAAAGCGGTTCCACGGGCGGCTCCTTCCTTTATCACCTGGAAAATGGCCAGGTGTATGTTGGCCTGATCACCGATCTGTCCTATAGCAACCCGCACCTGAGCCCGTTTGAGGAATTCCAGCGCCTGAAGCTGCACCCTGAGATCAAGAAGTACCTGGAAGGCGGCAAGCGCGTTTCGTACGGCGCCCGTGCCATCTCCAAGGGAGGTTTCAATGCGTTGCCGAAGATGAGCTTCCCGGGCGGCCTGCTGCTGGGCTGTGATGCCGGTACCCTGAACAGCTCCAAGATCAAGGGCTCCCACACGGCCATGAAGTCTGGCCTGCTGGGCGCTGAAGCGGTGTTTGAAGCGCTGAAGGAAGGCAAGTCCGGTGAGGAAATTACCAGTTTTGCCGATCGCTTCAAGGACAGCTGGCTCTACAAAGAGCTGTATGACGAGCGTAACTTTGGCCCGGTCATGCACAAGTTCGGCAACGTCGTTGGCGGTGGTATCGCCTTCTTCGAGCAGAACATCCTGCGTCGCAGCCTGCCGATCACCTTCCATGACACGGTTCCGGACTACGCGACACTGAAGCCGGCCTCCGAGGCCAATAAGATCGATTATCCGAAGCCGGATAACACCCTGACCTTCGACCGCCTCTCCTCGGTGTTCATTTCCAACACCAACCATGAGGAAGATCAGCCGGTTCACCTGAAACTGACCGATTCAGAGCTTCCGATCCGCGACAACCTGCCGAAGTACGACGAGCCCGCGCAGCGTTACTGCCCGGCCGGCGTATACGAGGTGGTTGAAGCCGAAGACGGCAGCGGCAAGAAGTTCCAGATCAACGCCCAGAACTGTGTTCACTGCAAGACCTGTGATATCAAGGATCCTGCCCAGAACATCAACTGGGTGACTCCGGAAGGGGGCGGTGGCCCCAACTATCCGAACATGTAAGTTCGGCTTCCGAAATTGAAAACGGCCCTTCGCGGGCCGTTTTTTTTGGGCATAAAAAAACGGCTCACAAGGAGCCGTTTTTCGATAGCGCTTCGGAAAGCTTAGTGCACGTGGCCGTGCTCTTGCTCTTCGTCAGTCGCATCGCGAGTCTCTACCACTTCGACATCGAAGTGCAGAGTCTGACCTGCCAGCGGGTGGTTGGCATCGATGGTGACGGTCTCGTCGCCAACTTCAACTACACGAACAACCTGAGGGCCGCCCGGAGTTTGCGCCTGGAACTGCATGCCCGGCTCGATAGTATCAACGCCTTCAAATGCAGAACGGGGAACCGGCTGGATCAGTTCTTCGTTAACTTCACCGTAGCCTTCACCGGGCTCGACAGTAACTTTTGCCTGGTCACCGGCGTTCTTTTCGTTCAGCGCACTTTCCAGTCCGCCGATAATGTTCTGTGCACCTTCCACATAAGACAGAGGCTCACGACCTTCTACACGGGAAGAGTCTAGCTGCTCGCCCTGGTCATTAGTGAGTGTGTAATGGATGGTGACAACACGAGGTTGGGCCATGTGATCTCCTTGCGTGTCGCAATGACTGTTTAATTGAATTTGGGTAATCGCAAGTATTCATGAACAGCCAGACTGCACAGAGGGACTAACGACCACCGGGCCTCGTTAGAGAGCCAGGCTCGGTAACAAGATCGAAAATACAGTTTAACAAGTGTCGGACTGCGTTTTCTACCGTCAGTTATTTGGGGCAATGTGAGTCTTTTCAACTCCCCTGCCCGATTTCATAAAAATTTCCGTCACTCCAGACGCCCAGAACCAACGAGCCGTCATCCGCCTTACTCTCGCTGACGTGCTCCGCCAGGTCGTAATAAGCGGCAGTGACCAGCCTCGCTTCCAGGCCGTGCCGCACTACAATCACCGGGCGCGGCTCGTCACTGTCAGGGTAGCGCCCGACGATCAGGGGGTGCTCGGGTCCAACCGCCAGCGTTTCACCCACATTGGTGGTCAGGTACAGCATCTGGTCAGCCCCCTGCCCCTTCACTTCCAGCGAATGAGCCAGCAATGGTGCATCTTCGACCTGGACGCGCCACTTCTCAACCGGGGTTACCAGGTAATAGTTGCCATTGTCTTCTCTGCGAAGAATGGTTGAGAACAGTCGAACAATGGCCTCTCTTGCAAGGGGTTCACCTTTGTAAATCCACTGGCCATCGCGCGTGATCCGGATATCAATGTCCCCGGACAGCTCCGGGTGCCACTTATCCAGAGGAGGCAGGCCCTTTCCGGATTCGCCTGACTGTTCAACCTGTTTTGCGATGCTTTCCGGATTATGCGCCATGTTTTAAAGCCCTCTCATCCACTCCGGGCGCAATGCCGCCGCGCCGGGGCTGGTTATTGCCAGGTTAACTTCTTCCAGAAGCCGCTGCTTGTCACGTCCCAGGGTGCCTTTCAACACCAGGTAGTTGGAAGCATGATCACTTCGGAATATGGTTCTGTCCAGCTCAAGATGCTCCAGGAAAAGTCGGATCTCGTGGAACAGACCGTCCTGATCCAGGGGCACGAAATCATCGCCAAAACCCGCCCGGAAACGCTCTTCGCCTTGCGGGAAACTCACGACCAGCGTGGACAGGTAATCCGGCTGGGTGTCATTGCACAGTTTCGCGGTATTGATGGCATGCTGTTCTGACAGAACCTCCCCGCCAAGTCCGTTCAGGACCATGACGGAGCTGGTCAGCCCCGCCTCACGGATCTTCAGGAGCGCAGAACGGGTAGACTCACCGGTTTCTCCCTTGTTCACCCGGCGCAGAATCTCGTCATCTCCGGACTCCATGCCCACATACAAAATCTTCAGGCCCGCCTCTCGCAGTTGAATCAGCTCATCGACGCTCTTTTTCGCGAGATTCCTGGGCAGACAGTAGCTGGATACGCGCTGGAGATCCGGAAACGCAGCTTTCAGATCCGCCAGGATCTCCAGCAAACGGCGGGTGGGTAAGACCATGGCGTCCCCATCTGCCAGGAACACGCGGCGCACTCCACCCAGGCTTCTTGCGGCCTTCTCGATATCTGCCCGAACTTCCTCAGGCTTCCTCGCCCGGAATTTCTTCTGGGGCTGGGTGTACATCTCGCAGAATGTGCATTTATTCCAGGAACAGCCGTTGGTGACCGGCAGGATGAGGGATTTCGCCTCGCTGGGCGGACGGAACACGGGTTCTACGTAATCAATAGGAAAGCTGTACATATAGAAACTGAGCACTCTTTTTGGCTTTGACTGGTCTGCATCAGGGCAGGAACTGGGCCCTGATATCTGCGCACCCTGGCCCCACTACCGGCATTTCCAGAAGGACCGCCTGAGAGGTCATAAACGGAATGCCACGGCGGTGGCCATCCACCAGCAAGGTGGACAGCGCACCAACAAACGGCATATGGGAGACCAGCATCAGCGGCGATGTTGTCACTTCCAGCAATTCATCCAGGCAGCGGCCCGGGTCGTCGTCCGGCGTTATAAAGTCCTTTTCAATCACCTGGCAGTTGAGGATTTCGGACATGATAGCCGCCGTCTGTCTGGCCCGGACCAGAGGGCTGCACCAGATAATTTCCGGACGCCACGGGGATTCGGCAATGTCCGCCGCAACGGAGGCAACCGAGGCACGTCCTGCCTCAGTCAGCTCGCGTTCCTGGTCGATGGTGTGCCACCCGGCTTCACCATGACGCATAACGATCAGATGCACGGGCCACCTCCGGCTGTCATGGGGCTATTGGCTAATAGTCCGGGGCAGAATGAACTCCACATCGGAGTTCTGGACTGACATCATCAAGCTGTTGATGACCGCGCTGATCGAAGCGCCTTCATACAGAATCTCGTACAACCCCCGAACCAGGGGCATGTAGATGCCAATCGCTTCCGATTTTTCCTTCACCAGCTTGAGGGTATAAATACCCTCGGCGACCTGTCCCAGCTCCGCCACCGCGTCGTCCAGCTTCTTGCCTTTACCGACCGCGTAACCGACACGGTAATTCCGGCTCTTCGAGGAGGTGCAGGTCACTACCAGGTCGCCGACACCAGCCAGCCCCATAAAGGTCATCGGGTTGGCACCCAGGCTGACCGCAAACCGACTCATTTCCGCCAGCCCGCGGGTAATCAACATGGACTTGGCATTCTCACCGAGATCGAGGGCTGCTGCGAGGCCGGAAACGATCGCATAGATGTTCTTGAGGGCACCAGCGAGTTCCACGCCATAAACGTCCACGTTGGCGTAGACACGAAAATATTCGCACCCCAGCAGATCCTGCACGGCACGACGCACCTCCGGATCCTTTGCAGCAATAACGGTTGCGGTCAGATCCTTGTTAACGATCTCGCCTGCCAGGTTGGGCCCGCTCAGGACACCGATTCGGCAACGCGGAATCTCTTCCTGGAGAATCTCACTCATTAACTTGAAGCCGACTTCCTCAATACCCTTGGTGAGACTGATGACGATCTGATCGTCTGCAAAATCCTTGCTGTGCTCCCTTATAACAGCCCTGAATGCCTTGCTCGGTATGGCCAGGAAGACAACCTCGGCCTTGCGGACGGCGTCTGGTAGGTCGGTGGTTGGCTGTACATCGCCTTCCAGCTTGATTCCCGGCATGTAACGGCTGTTAATGCCGGTATTGCGAATCTCTTCAACCTGGGTTTTGTCTCGCATCCAGAAATGCACGGTGTGGCCGTTGTCCGCCAACACCTTGCTCATGGCGGTACCAAAGCTGCCACCACCCAATACGGCGACATCACGGCCAGTGGAGGACGCCCCTGTTGTTTGCGGGTCTTTTTGATCAGGCATAGTTCGTCCGTTCTTTTATTGGATCAGATGAGGTCGCGGCCGCCATGCTCACAGGAGACGTGGCCGTGATCAGCCGAGCTCTTCACATTCCAGGGCGCGAACCAGATTCTTGAACTCTTCCCTGTTGCGACTGTTCAGCCCCATCAGGACGCGATGGGCGTCCAGTACCTTGTCGCGAACCTGTTGTTCACTGGCACGCAGTACGGGAATTTCCTCAAGCTCTTCAATCCGGGATGCGGGTTCACGAACAATGATGAAAATCTTGTCGAAACCCATGGAAGTGATGATTCGGGTAATGTCAGGGTTGGTAGAAACCAGTGTTGGCAGGAAATGGCTTCGTTTCTGAGCCGCCATGGCGATCTTTGCCAGCAGTCCCAGAGTGGTGCTATCGATGATCTCGCATTCGGTGAGATCAATCACCACTGTCTTGAACTCGGGATCCTGGGTGATGGACTCAACCAGATTATCCAGCGTCGAACACAGGTTCAGCCGGATTTCCCCAATAAACTTCAGGAGGTAAATACCCTGATTTTCGGCTTGCAGGATCTTGTAACCAGCCATATTTACACTGCCACTAATTCGACGACGTGTTTTCTGAACCGGATATCATATCGGTAACCGAAACGATTGCGATATCGTCCGGCAACTCTGTAATCGCATCAAGATTCAGAGCCTGGTTCAGAGATGCGATAGTGTGACGGCCTCCCGACACGAGTTCAAGTAGTGTCTTCTCCTTTTCATCCAGGCTTTTGGCCGGGATGACCTCAAGAATGCCATCCGAAAACAGAATAAGTCGGAAAGGTTTCTCAAGGGGCACTTCGTATACTTCCCATTCCGGCGATTCGAACAGTCCTACCGGCAACCCACTGCCCTCCAGGAAAGCTGTCTCGCCGCCTTCAAAAGACAGGATCGGCATTGGGAAATGAGCGCCCACCGCATAATTCAATTTACGCTCATTTACCGAGATTATGCCAACAAATACTGTTACGTGTTTGCCGAGCCCGGTATCCAATAACTCCGAATTGATCCTTTCGAGAAACCGTTCCGGATACAGGATGTCATCACTGGAGCCGCGACGGAGGTTACGCTGGAGCCGATTGGTGAGGTTTTTCAGCAATACCGTGACGAACGCTGAGCTGGCGCCATGACCTGAAACGTCGGCAATGTAAACCAGCACCTTGTCTTCGGAGATCCGGAAGTAGTCCAGAAAATCGCCGCTCAGATACAGTGATGGCTTGATCAGGTGCGTAACGCTGAGTTTAGCCAGTTGCTGGTCATTGTCCGGCAGCATGCGCAACTGCACCTTGCGCCCTGCGCGCTGGTCGGCTCGTAATTCAGCAATACCGTTACGAAGGTCCCGGTTCGCTTCTTCCAGTTCCTGACGATACAGTTGGTTCAGCCGATTGATCCTGACCCGGTCAAACAGCTTGCCAATGACATCGTCCAGTGCGCCCTTATCATTAGGCGCGTGCTTCAGGAAAATATCGGCTGCGCCGGCCCGGAGGGCATCCACCACTGCAATCGATGCATCCGTGTTGTAACAAGCCACAATAGGGGTAAACGTTTCCAGGTCTTCAAGCCGGGAGGCCAGCTCATGGATCGCGTCTGGTGGCAGGTCCGCAAAAATAACGTCCGGTATCGATTGCGCAAACATCTTGACCGCTGCGCTGAGGTCCTGGCACCCGTTCACGTAGAAGCCCCGGGCTTCAAGGTGCCGGCCCAGTTCGTTGCGTGCCTTTTTATCGGCATCAATGATCAGTATGCGCTCGGTGCGCGACGTCATGGCTACTGCCCTAAACTACCATTGGTAAAGGATAAATCGGGTACTTAACGCCTATTCTGGCACGACCCTGTGATATAACAAGGCAAGTTTAATGATTTTGGGAGAAATCAGGTAATGAGGCGCGCCGTAAACGATCTGCTCGGAGCTTACGACAAGTTGATCATGGACCCGGTTCATGGCGGTATTCCGCTCTATCGCCATGAAATCCGGGTCATTGATCACCCCTTGTTCCAACGTCTGCGCAATATTTGCCAGAACGACATTCTCAGTCTTGTTTTCCCCGGGGCGACTCATTCACGGTTCCTGCACAGTATCGGTGTCATGCATGTCGGCACCCGCATGTTCCGTTCCATGATCGACGCTTACCTCCGGGAAAAGCAACTTAGCGAAAAAACCGATCTCAGTCTGAGTCAGCTGGATGCCATCGATTACCTGGCAAAGACCATCCGCCTGGGCTGCCTGCTCCACGACAGCGGGCACTCAAGTTTCTCTCACCAGTTCACTCAGGCCCGCAGAATCCGCGACTTGATGTCCCGCACGGACCGCTTCGAAGACCTCTGGGAAGGCGTGGATTACTCTGCCTACCACAGTGGTCAACCGGAGGAGCTGGAACACGAACACTATTCGGTCAGGGTTGCCCATGAAGTATTGGCCGACATAGACATCCAGGCTGCCGGACTGAATGCCAGGGACGTTATCGGCATTATGGAAACCACCGATGTGCAGCCCAGTGAGGCCTTCTGCAACCACGCGCGCACATTCTGGGCGTTTATCGCCGGCGACGAGGCCCACTCAGGTGCCCTCAGTCACGCTGACATTCCCCGCCTGGTGATGGATCTGCTCTCTTCCATTGTGTCCGGAGAGATCGACGCCGACCGGGCCGACTACATGCTCAGGGATGGCTTCCATTCCTCAGTGACGATTGGTGGATTTAATCTGGACCACCTGCTGAGCAACCTGCGGTTCGGCTGGGACGTTTCAGAGCCGTGGCTCGGGCTGGCCATCACCCAGAAGGGGCTCGGTGCGCTGGAGGATTTCGTCTACAGTCGCCATCAGATGTACCGCAAGGTTTACGCACACAAGACGGCTCTCGGATTCGACTGGCTGCTGCGGGAGGCAATCAACGAAGTATTGGAAGACCCGGAGAGCTTTGAGTGGGTCGATACCTGCCTGAGCAACATGCGGTATTTTGCCGAATTGACGGACAACTTTTTCTGGGAAGCATTCCGAAAAGTGGCCCGCAAGCAGCCCGGCAGCTTCTCCCGGTGCATCGTCGACAGGATCAAGCTTAACCACCTCGATACCCGGGAAGACCTGACGGCCCAGGATATCGAGGATCACAGTCATTGGCTGGCGAAAGAACTCAATCTTGATCCTGAACGGGTTGTCACCTGCTCAATGCGTGCCCGATTCTCCAACATTCAGGATAACTTCAACGGCATCAAGGTACTGGTCCGTGCGCCCATAAACCGCAAGCGCTCCTTACGAAAAATCACGGAAGTCAGCGCGTTCTTCAGCAAATTCAGCGACGACACCATTACCCACTTTTATCTGCAGCCGGATGTGACGAAATAAAGGTAACGACACAGCGCAAGCGATCTCCGGTTACCGGGTCATGGTTGTCACCAGTGCGCGGGCACTATCGAAGGCGCCCTCCACTCGCCCACCGGAGAGCCAGTCACCTGCCAGGCCAATGCCCTCCGCAGGAAACCAGAGGCAATCAGGGTGAGTGCCTCCTTCGGATCGTGCGTACAGCCAGCGGTGGGCAACGGTTTCGTCAGGTTTCGCGGTACAACCGGTGACCTCCCGGAAGGCGTCTAGCATAGCGTCAGTCACTTCATCCGCAGGTGTTTCCACCTGTTCCGCAGACCATTGCGATGTCGCATGGAGAACCCACCACTGCCCAGGGGCCTGCCGGCCTGGCTTGCTGGAATTATTGGCGATCCACGACAGTACGCCGCTGTGCGGACGCATTCCTTCGAATTTCATTTCTGCAGCCGTCTCAAAATGAACCGCCAACGCCCAGCATGGCTGAATGGCGGATACAGGCGCATCCAGGGTGGCAGCCAGATCCGCCAGCTGACTATTGGCCAACAGGTCGCGAGCCTGTGCGGGAGGTGCAGTGACTATTACCTGGTCGAATGGCCCATGGCATTGCGAGGATGTATCGGTCAGGAACCATTCGTTGTCTTTCCGGGCCATTGTATCAATGCGCACTTCCGCCTGGAGATCGATATTCGAGGCCAGTGCGCGACTGATCGCCGTCATCCTTGGGATGCCAACGTGCCGGGCCTCTTCGGGGAAGGGTTGCCAACCCCCATCCGGTTGCTGAAAGCCAAGGCGCCCGTTCCATGGGCCAAAACATTCATTTCCGGCATTCTTTTCAAGGAAAGCCCTGAACTCCGGGTTGCGGATCGTGAAGTACTGTGCGCCTATGTCCACAGAGCCGCCAGCGACCCGTTTGGCGGCCAAACGACCACCGGGACCGCGGCTTTTTTCGAACACGGCTACGCTGTAGCTTTGCTGTTTCAGCAATATTGCAGCAGACAAGCCGGCCAAACCTGAACCAACTACCGCTACTCGGCGTATATCAACTTGCTGACCATTTAGATTATTCGTCATCGGTGGTGCATCCAGAAACGGGTGTTTGAACGTATTTCAAAACAAGCATTTGAGCTTACAGATTTTTGAACTATCAACAGTAACAACTAAACACGAAACAAGGGCAGTCTGGGTATGACCCGAGCGCAATACTGGCTAACAAACATTCTGAGGTGGTTCGATTCTTCCGCTGGTTCGGATCACATCGACTCCACATCAAGATCATTCAACGTCGTGCGGGTCATCCCATTTATCGCCTTGCACCTCGCTTGCCTGCTTGCCTTTTTCAGCGGAGTCAGCGGATTTGCTGTGGCATTCGCATTCGGCTTTTTTGTCCTTCGGATGTTCGCCATCACCGGCTTTTATCACCGTTACTTTGCCCATAAAACCTTCAAGACCAGCCGTCCCGCGCAACTGGTCTTTGCCATTCTGGGGGCCAGTGCTGCCCAGCGCGGTCCACTCTGGTGGGCAGCACATCACCGGCACCACCACCAGCATTCCGACAAGGAAGAAGACTTGCACTCGCCTCATCATGGCGGGTTCTGGTGGTCTCACGCCGGGTGGTTCACTTGTGACGCAGGATTCTCCATGGATGAGAGGCGAGTGAAGGACTGGTTGAAATACCCGGAATTACGGTTCGTCAATCGATTCGATTCACTGGTACCAGCGGCAGCGGCCGTTTTGATCTATGGCCTTGGGGAAGCCCTTGCTGCCTGGGCTCCCGGCCTCGGTACCAACGGCTTCCAGCTCCTGGTGTGGGGCTTCTTTATTTCAACAGTCGCGTTGTTCCACGCCACCGTTTCCATCAACTCGCTCTCGCATGTCTGGGGTAAGCGTCGGTTCGACACTCCCGACGACAGTCGTAACAATTTCTGGCTCGCCCTGATCACTCTCGGTGAGGGCTGGCACAACAATCATCATCGGTGGCCCCAGTCGGTCCGCCAGGGTTTTCGCTGGTATGAGATTGATATGACCTGGTATGGGCTCTGGATTCTCTCAAGACTCGGCATCGTCTGGGATCTGAACCGGATTCCACAGCACATTCAGGAAGAAACCCGAAAACTTGATGAGCAAAAGAGGAAGCAATCGTGAGCACCGCCCCAGCTATTGAAGTTGGCACAAGGAATTCCTCCGTTCAGGCCACACTTGAGCACTTCCGTGAGCTATTCAATTCCCTCGACGCCGGGAACCTGGACCAACTCGCGTCAGTGTACAGCGAAACGGTAAAGTTTCAGGATCCGCTTTCTTCAGTATCGGGACTGGACCAACTAACCCGATACTTTGCAGGTGCTTACGCCAATGTTGTGTCTTGCCGATTCGACTTTGGAGAGCCTGTCATCGCAGGCGGAAAAGTGGCAATACCCTGGGTCATGCGGCTGCGACACAAACGCATTCGTCGGGGTCGGGAAATCCACGTCGATGGCATCAGCAACCTGGTCATTTATAACGGTAAGGTGACTCATCATCGGGACTACTTCGACGCCGGGCAGTTATTGTATGAACACCTTCCCCTAGTCGGCCGGGTTATTCGCTCGATCAGGAAGCACGCGGCATGAGAAGACTCGAGGCCCCCTCCAATATCTGGATCACCGGTGCCGGATCCGGCATTGGTGAGGCCGTGTCCCGGGCACTTCTCAAGCAGGGGCATCGGCTCGTTCTGACCGGGCGCCGTAGTGAACCCCTGGAGGCCATCCAGTCCGTGTCACGGGATCGCGTTATTGTGGCTCCGGCGGACACCACGGATCGCCAGCAGATCGAGACTATAGCGCCTCAACTCGAGAGTCATGGCGACCTGAACATGGTAATCCTTAACTCGGGCACCTGTGAGTACCTGGACGTACGGGATTACAACAGCGATGTCATCGCCAACAACCTGCGGACCAACGTCATTGGTACCGCACGGTGTCTGGATATTGCCCTGCCCGCTCTTCGCCGGACCCGTGCAAAGGGCCAGCCGGCGACACTGGTTATTGTAAGTTCCTCGGCCTGGTGGTTCCCGTTCGGGCGCGCCGAGGGTTATGGCGCCTCCAAGGCTGCGCTGAGCTATTTCGCGCACTCCCTCAGAGCCGATCTGGCTGCCGAAGGCATAGACGTGGTGGTGGTATCACCGGGTTTCGTAAAGACACCGCTGACGGACCGCAACGATTTCCCGATGCCGTTTCTGGTCACCGCCGAAGAGGCCGCCAGACGAATCACGAAGGGGTTGGCCGCGGGCAAGCATGAGATTGCGTTTCCCAAACGTTTTACCTGGACACTGCGCCTGCTCGGCGCTCTGCCCCGCTCAATCATTGATCGAATGTCGGCAGCCATGGCCCGGCAAAGTGACAATTAACAGGAACTACCCAGATGAACGAACCTCGTCAGCGCATTGCTGTCATTGGTGCCGGAGTTTCCGGCCTCACTGCTGCCTGGCTTTTGTCTGAACACCACGATGTTCAGCTTTTTGAGAGCGGTGACTATGCAGGTGGTCATACCAATACCGAATACGTTCAGGCAGGAGGACGTGATTGGCCGGTGAACACGGGCTTTATCGTTTTCAACGACTGGACCTACCCTAACTTCATCAAATTAATGGATCGGCTTGGTGTGGCTTCGGAGGTCAGTGACATGAGTTTCAGCGTGGACTGCCACGCAAATGGCCTTCAGTACAACGGAACCAGCCTCAACACCCTGTTTGCCCAGCGCAGAAACCTGCTGAATCTGCCATTCCTGAAAATGGTCCGTGAAATTCTCCGGTTCAACAAGGAAACCCGTGTAGATCTGGAATCCGGTGACATTACCGATGAAGAAACGCTTGGCGAGTACCTGAATCGTAACCGTTACTCCCGCTATTTCCGCAATCATTACATCGTACCCATGGGCGCTGCCATCTGGTCTGCTCCGGAAGTCGTGCTGGAAAGTTTCCCGATTCGCTTCTTCCTGCAGTTTTTCAACAATCACGGAATGTTGTCAGTTGATGACCGTCCGACCTGGCGTGTCATTTCGGGAGGTTCTGCGCAGTACGTGAAAAAAATGATGGACAGACTCGGGGAACGGACACACCTGAACAGCCCGGTTACCTCCGTTACTCGTCTTCCAGATAAGGTTCTACTGACAACCGGCGGCGAAGAACACGAATTCGATCAGGTGATCTTCGCCTGTCACAGTGACCAGGCTCTGGCCATGCTGTCCGACCCGACAGATGAAGAACGCAGCATCCTCGGGGCTATCGCCTACCAGCGAAACGACGTGGTGTTGCATACCGACAGTTCGGTACTGCCATCAAACCGGCGAGCCTGGGCTGCCTGGAACTATTACATGCCAGAGCACAGGACTGAACCGGTTTCAGTCACCTATAACATGAACATCCTGCAGAACTTCCACGATGCACCGGAAACCTTCTGCGTCACCTTGAATCGCAGCGGGGATATTGCCGAAGACCGCATCATCAAACGTTTTGAATACGCCCATCCGGTGTTTACGCTCGACGCGGTGGCTGCTCAGAACCGCTATGAAGAGATCGGCAACCGCAACCGCAGTCATTTTTGTGGGGCCTACTGGTTCAATGGATTCCACGAAGACGGCGTCCGCAGCGCCCTTCGCGTCACTGAGGCCTTTGGGGTGGAGCTCTAGGTATGGCTACTCACGCTGCCAACCCCACGGTTCACCCGCTGTCCAGTCAGTGGCTTGAAGGCAGCATTCGCCATCGCCGTAAAAGCCCGGTCGGTCATGAGTTTTGTTATAACACCGGGATGCTGGCTCTCAACCTGGACGAATGGGAGCGTGTTACCCGGGTCAGTAAGCTGTTCTCCCTGGAGCGTTTCAATTGGTTGTCGCTGTATCGTAAAGATTACTTTGATCCTGAGGCCGGGGATCTTTCAGGTGCCGTGAGGAATCAGGTTGAGGCCGCGACCGGATGGCGACCAGACGGCCCCGTGGAGTTGATTACCCACCCCCGCTACCTGGGATACGTATTCAACCCCGTTAGCTTCTACTTCTGTTACGCCTGGGGCGACCAGCCTGAAACCGGCGCGGTCCCGAAGGTTATTCTTGCCCAGATCACCAACACACCGTGGCACGAACGCCATGTGTATTGCCTGGAAACCGTTGGCAGTGACGTAAGCCAGGCGGGTTGGCGCTCAGAACGGTTTGGATTCAGCAAGCGCTTTCATGTGTCACCATTCAATGGCATGGACCAGCACTACCAGTGGACCTTCAGCTTCCGTGGGCCCGAGTTGAGGATACACATGAACGTGCTCGAGGAAGGTCGCAAACAGTTTGATGCCACTCTGGTAGTCCAACGTACCCCGTTTACACGTAAACAACTACACAAGAGCCTGCGGCAATTCCCTCTGGAAGCATTGAAAGTCGCTGCGGGTATTTATTGGCATGCCCTGAAACTCAAGCTCAAGGGAGCGCCTTTTTACACCCACCCGGACAAGTTGCGGGAATCCGATACCGCGTTCCGGCTGGGCAACAGTGACAGCGGGCTGGATGTGACAGAAATAAACAACACTGACAAGACAAGTGGAAGGGTGAGCTCATGGAGAACCTGAATACCTCACTGGAAACCGGCGTCGGCAGTACGTCCGTTCCGGTTACCAGCCGCCTCGCCAAGCGACTGGTTTGCCAGCAATTAGCGTTGCTGAAAGACGGCATCCTGACGGTACGAGAACGCGATTCTGACGACCTCGTCTTCGGCGACGGCAACACCAACCATGCCCCCGCAGAGCTGATTATTCACCACCACAGCACCTGGCGCGATCTTCTCACCGGCGGGAGCGTTGGGGCCGCCGAGTCCTGGGTTGCCGGAGACTGGGAATCGCCGGATCTGGTCGCGCTGCTGCGATTCTTTACCCGTAACGTCGATCGGATGAATGAGTTCGAAGACCGCTTCAGCTGGATCACCAAGCCGGCACTGAAGAGTCTGCACTGGCTGAACCGGAATACCAAAACGGGTTCGCGCAAGAACATCAGTGCCCATTACGATCTCGGTAACGACCTGTTTGAAACGTTCCTGGATCCAACCATGATGTATTCCTCGGCCATCTATCCAAGCCGGGAAAGCACCCTCGACGAAGCCGCTGTATACAAACTGGATACCATCTGCCGCAAACTGGATCTGAAACCCGGTGACAAGGTCATTGAGATTGGCACTGGCTGGGGCGGATTTGCCATTCATGCTGCCAGGCATTACGGCTGTCACGTGACCACGACCACCATATCGGAAGAACAACTGGCACTGGCGAAGCAACGAGTTGCCGAGGAAGGCCTGACCGATCGCATTACGCTGTTGTTCGATGATTACCGGGATCTGGCGGGCCAGTTCGACAAGCTTGTGTCCATTGAAATGATCGAGGCGGTGGGACCGCAGTTCCTCGACAGCTACCTTAGCCAGATCAGTGACCTCCTCAAGCCAGACGGCCTGGCATTGATTCAGGCCATCAACATGCCGGAACAGCGTTATCAGCGGGCCCTACGAAATGTTGATTTTATCCAGCGCTACATCTTCCCGGGCAGCTTCATTCCGTCTTTCGGCGCAATCCTGGAGTCGGTTCGCAAAGGCAGCAATCTGGTGCTGACGCATGCGGAGGATATTGGGTTTCACTATGCCCGTACACTGCACGACTGGTGTGAAAGGTTCATGGCCAACAGTGCATCCCTTGATGATATGGGGTACGACCAGGCATTCCGGCGACTCTGGCACTTCTATTTTGCCTACTGTGAGGCTGGCTTCAGCGAGCGCGCGATTGGCGTGTCGCAGCTGGTTCTGGCAAAACCGGGCAACAAACGGGACAACATACTGAGCCTATGATTCGCTCCGAAACAGCTCGCAACATCCTGAACTTCCTGTTGTTCCAGACCGGGTGGCTGGTGTGCGTGCTTTATCCGGGCCTGCTGGCAGCGGGCGTTGTCGTTCTGTTTCTGATCGTGCACTTCATTCTCGTTAGCCAACATAGATGGGTCGAAGCTCAATTCATCGGCTTCGGTACCGTGGTTGGCGGTGTCCTTGATGGCATCTGGTTTCACACCGGTGTACTGGCCGACAGCACGGGCGACGTGATGCTCACGCCCATCTGGCTGGTCGCTATCTGGGCCATATTCATGACAACGCTGTGCCACTCCCTGCAATGGGTTGGCCGAAAACGCTGGCTGCCCTGGGTCCTCGCCCCGATGGCCGGCCCGTTTGCTTACTGGTCGGCCAGCCAGCTTGGAGCGGTGGAATTGCCGATGATGAATCTGTCTCTGGTGGCACTGGCGCTTGGGTGGATGGTGGTGTTCCCCCTGCTATTGCTGGTTCGCAACGCACTTTACACGGAGCTCGCGTCATGAACACTCACCAATCCCTCACAGTGGCCGCCGCCTGGCTGCTGGCCACCGGGGCGTTCGCTGCTGAGTCGGCATTTCAGTTCGTTGGCAAGGCCAGCGACAGTGGCTCCCTGGTGTATGAAGAACATCATGTTGTAGCCGGGACCTGTAGCGGTGGGACCTGGCAGCCAGACACGCATTCTGTGGATTACAGAAAGCCCGACACCGATCGGACCTTCGCCACCAAGGAACTGGACTACCAGCACTCACCCCTTCGCCCGGAAATGGCCTTCCAGCAGCTGGACTTCAACGAATCTCTCATCGTGAAACAGGCTGATGACAATACGCTCGCCATCCGTTGGCAGACCCCTTCAGGGAAAACGGAAGCATTCAATGTCAGCTTTAATGATTCCGTCGTGGTGGATGCGGGCTTCGATAACTTCGTACGCCGCAACTGGGATTCAGTGGTAGCGGAGCGTTCCGTCGACTTCCGTTTTCTCGGCCCGACCCGTGGCGAGCATTACGGCTTCGTGATGGAACCGGCATCAACCGACAGAACCGAGGCCGCCCACATTGTCCGTATAAGGCCTTCAGGAATGATTGCGCGCTTTCTCGTAGATCCTATAATTCTGGGCTACAGCGATTCCGGTGCCCTCACCGATTACATTGGCTTAAGCAATATCCGGGAATCCGAAGACGGCAATTATACCGTCCACATCCGCTATGAAGTGACCCGACAACCGGACTGTGAACTGACTCCCTGAGAGTGGCCTCCCGGCCAAGGCGGAATCTCTGTTCGGCTGTGGTAAACTCCGGCGTCGAGCCTGTGCCACAGAACCAGCGAATCAGAGAGTGTTCACCGATGACCTTCGTTTCCTTCAACGTCAACAGTATTCGTACCCGCCTGCACCAGTTGGAAGAAGTGATAAAGACCCTGAACCCGGACGTGATCGGCCTTCAGGAAACCAAGGTGAGAGATGAAGAGTTCCCGGTTGAAGCCATACGGGAACTTGGCTATCACGTGTATTTCCACGGTCAGAAGACCCACTACGGCGTTGCGTTGCTGTCGCGGCAGGAACCTGACAAGGTAACCAAAGGGTATCCCTGGGATGGCGAGGACGCACAACGTCGCCTGATTACCGGCCAGTTCTCCCATAATGGCGAGAAAATCACTGTCATCAACGGCTATTTCCCCCAGGGTGAAAGCCGGGATCATCCGGTCAAGTTCCCCGCCAAGGAAAAGTTCTACAGTGACCTGATGCGTTACCTGGATGACTTGAAAGCGGAAGGCGGCCATGTTGTGCTCATGGGCGATATGAATATTTCACCGACCGACAAAGACATTGGCATCGGGGCTGATAACGCCAAGCGCTGGCTGCGCACCGGCAAATGTTCGTTTCTTCCGGAAGAGCGTGAATGGCTTGGGCAGGTGGAGAGCCGCGGCTATACCGACGTTTTCCGCCACCTCCACCCCGAAGAAGCCGATACGTTCAGCTGGTTCGACTACCGCAGCCGTGGATTTGAACGGGAGCCCAAACGGGGCCTGCGCATCGACCTGATCATGGCCAGCGACAGCCTCTTGCCCATGGCCAGGGAAGCCGGTGTGACTTACGATATCCGTGCCATGGAGCGACCGTCGGACCACTGCCCGATCTGGGCCCGCTTCGACCTTTAATTCCGGAACCAGGCCGCGACATGAAAAAAATCAAAACCCGCGACCGAATACTCGACGCCAGCCTTATGCTGTTCAATGGCGTTGGTGAACCCAACGTCACTACCCTGCTGATCTCCGACGAACTGGAGATCAGCCCCGGCAACCTGTACTACCACTTCAAAAGCAAGGGCGATATCGTCGGAGAGCTGTTTGATCGTTACGAAGACGAGATGATTGACTTGCTGGCGGTACCGGAGGACGTGGAGATCAGTCTTGATCAACAGAGTTTCTTTCTCCACCTCCTGTTCGAAACGGTCGCGCGGTACCGGTTTCTGTACCAGGACCTGGTCAACGTCCTGTCCCGGTACGACCAACTGCAAAACAGATTCAAGCGGATACTGAAAAAGAAAACAGCGGCGTTTGCCACCATATGCAGTAGCCTGCAGCGTCAGGGAATGATGGAAATCAGCGAGAGCCAACTTTCATCTCTTTGTGAACAGTTGACACTAACTGCTTGTTATTGGAGTAGTTATGACAGCCTTTCTCATCTGGATGACCGGAGTGCCGTCGACCCCGGCCGGGGTGTCTACCAGATGATGCAGTTATTACTGCCCTACCTCGGGTCCGAAGAGAAAGAGCAGGTCTGCCTGATGAGCCAGGATTACCTTTAGCGCTCTTCTATTTCAATTATTCTTCGGAATCGTCCCCGATATCGCCACGCAAGCGACGTAACTCAGCCTCAAGAGCTTCGATACGATGCTCCAGAGCATCAATTTCCTCGCGGCGGTGTATTCCCAAACGCCGCAGGGCTCCGGAAACCCGCTGGTCGAACATATGTTCCAGCTTATCCCACGTGCCGGTGGCACGTTCACGAACATCACCCACCCGGTCTTCGACCGTCTTGATCTGTTTCTCAACCACCCCGCGGGTTTTGTCCTCCAGTTGCTCTCCCTCCTGGACGAGCCTTTCGAAGAACCGGCCAGCGTCTTCTTCCGCCTTGGTATAGGCCCCCAGACCGGCCAGCCAGATCTGGCGCGCGGAATCTTTTATCTTGCCCGCCAGTTGCGGATCGTTCTGGGACTTGTTTTCGTTTTCATCATCGGACATGTAACAACCTCAGGGCTCAAAACTGCATAATGGCACTATTGTATTACAGGCGATGTTGAATTTCAGTGGATTGTACTCCCCTGTAACCCGCACAACGACCGGCGGCAGTATAAGCACTCATTCAATATGAAAAAATGTTTTCAAAGTAAAGCCGCTCTCGCTTGAAGTGTACAAATTATAGTCAATACTTCCCTATACCGGTGTCCCTGCTGATGCCGGTTTGTCTGGAAGTCTTTCATGGATACTACTCGCACGCCTCTGCCCGGCCACCAGTGCCGGGCTTTTTTTCGCCTGGCGATTCGCTTATATCTGTTAACTCTATCCATATACCATTTATAATGGGCGACAACCCATTTATAAGGAGCGCTTAATGATCGACATCGCGTGGGACAGCTTTACTCCATGGTCCGCCCTGTTGGGCGGTGTCTTGATCGGGCTGGCAGCCGCCAGTTTCATTCTTCTCAATGGTCGAATCGCCGGCATCAGCGGGATCCTTGGCGGACTGCTTGTGCCCAGATCCGGGGATATTGGCTGGCGCGCGGCCTTCATGATCGGATTGATTGGCGCGCCTGCCGCCTGGATCATGATGGCCGAACTTCCCCCAATACAGATCGAGGCAGGTTTCCCCGCCATCGTTATAGCCGGGCTAATGGTCGGCATCGGTACTCGCTACGGTTCGGGATGTACCAGCGGTCATGGCGTATGCGGCCTTTCTCGCCTCTCTCCGCGCTCACTGGTGGCCACTCTGTGTTTCATGGGTACAGGCTTCGTGACCGTATACCTGATTCGACACGCATTCGGAGGTTGAGTAAATGAAGTATTCACTGGCAGCATTTGGCTCAGGGCTCATATTCGGTCTGGGCCTCCTGGTTTCAGGTATGGCAAATCCCGAGAAAGTGCTCGGTTTTCTCGACATTGCTGGCCTTTGGGATCCGTCCCTGGCCTTTGTTATGGGAGGAGCAATCCTTGTTGGGGTTTTTGCTTTTGCAATTGCCCGGAAAAGAACGCTCAGTTTTCTCGGGTACCACATGAAATTACCTGCCAGCGACCGAGTTGATACTCGCCTGGTGGTTGGCAGCCTGATGTTCGGCGCTGGCTGGGGTATTGCGGGTTTCTGCCCGGGCCCAGGGCTGGTTGCGCTGGGGGCAGGCGAAATCAAAGCTGCTGTATTTGTCGCATCGATGATTGCGGGTATGGTCATCTTTGAAACGGTTGAGAGCAGTCGCCGCAGCACCCAGTAAACATTTTCCGGTAAAATAATACCCTGCCGCTCTGATAAATCCGTTCTGCTATGTCATCATTGCGGCACGCTTTCCAATCACCCCCAAAGGCCTGTTTGCATTATGGACCTGAGAAAGATCGATGATCAGATAACCGTGGCGCCCCAGATTGCCGTTGAGGACGTTGCAGAGATTGCCAGACTGGGATTCCGGACCCTGGTTGCCAACCGTCCAGACCAGGAGGAGCCGGGGCAGCCACCCATGGCCGAAATCGAGGCCGCCGCCCGCGAGCATGGCCTCAATTGGGTGTATCTGCCGGTGGAATCCGGCAATATCACCGACCAGGATGTGGATCAGTTTGCGCCCATGATCCAGCAGGCCGAAGCCCCCGTATTGGCTTTCTGTCGTTCAGGGACCCGCTGCACGGTTCTGTGGGCTCTGAGCGCGGCTCGCAACACCCCTGTTGAGGTCATTTTCACCAAGGCACGCAACGCCGGTTATGACATTGGTGGCCTGGCCCCCAGGCTTGCACAGCAGGCATCGAGGCAGGGTTAACGCAGACCAGAACTACCTCCAAGCCATCAATCGTCAGCCAGGAAGTAGCAGATGCAGTACAAAGGAATTGAGAATTTTAACCACAGGCAGCCTGAGAAGCTTGGCGTACTGGTTACCAATCTCGGTACGCCGGATGCTCCGACCCCTTCCGCGCTTCGACGTTACCTCGGTGAATTCCTGTCAGACCCGCGCGTGGTGGAGCTTCCCCGACCCATCTGGTGGCTGATACTGCACGGCATCATCCTCCGAATACGGCCACGGAAGTCGGCCAAAGCCTACGCCGGTGTGTGGCAGCCTGAGGGGTCCCCCCTACTGACGCATACCGCGAGCCAGGCTGAAGGTATTCGGAAGGCATTGTCGAAAAAGTACGGCAATAACATTGTCGTCGGTTTTGCCATGCGTTATGGCAACCCCTCCATCGCGCATGTGCTGAATGAAATGCAGGACCAGGGTGTCCGCAAACTGATCGTGCTTCCACTTTACCCCCAGTACTCGGCATCAACCTCGGCTTCAACCTTCGACGCAATCGCAAAGGATTTTACTCGCCGGCGTTGGCTACCCGATCTTCGCTTCATCTCCCACTATCCGGATTACCCGCCATACATTGAAGCAATGGCAGCGCACATCCGGGCCTTTTGGGAGCAGCATGGACGGAACGAGAAACTGATTCTGTCCTACCATGGCATTCCATTGAAATATCTGAAGAAAGGTGACCCATACCATTGTGAATGCCACAAGACTTCGCGATTGCTCGCCCAGTGCCTGGGCCTTGAAGAAAATGATTACCTGACCACCTTCCAGTCGCGGTTCGGCAAGGAGGAATGGTTGAAGCCTTACACTGATGAAACCCTCAAGGGGTTGCCCGGAAAAGGCATTAAATCGATCGATGTATTTTGCCCCGGCTTTTCATCGGATTGCCTTGAGACCATTGAAGAAATCAATGAAGAGAACCGGGAGTACTTTATGGAATCCGGTGGCAGGGGGTTCAGCTACATCCCTGCCCTGAATGCGTCTCCCGGGCACATTGATGCCCTCGTCAGTTTGGTAGAAGATAACCTTAAGGGGTGGACTGTTCCGGACAATAACCCTGAAGCACTCCAGCAGCGGGACGCCCTGGCACAAAAACAGAAGAAAGCTGTGTACCCGGACAGAACTCTCTGAAGGTGCATTAACGATGAAACTGAACTGCGACCTCGGTGAAAGTTACGGCGCATGGCGTATGGGGCAGGATGAGCACGTCATGCCCCTCATCGATATGGCAAACGTGGCCTGCGGCTTCCACGCAGCAGACCCCATGGTGATCCGTCAGACCGTGGCCCTGGCAGCACGTTATCAGGTACAGATCGGCGCCCATCCTTCCTACCATGACCTGGTCGGCTTTGGACGACGCTCCATTGCCCACTCGCCAGAGGAGATCCAGGCCCTGATGCTCTACCAGCTCGGTGCCCTGGAGGGCCTGTGCAGAGCCGAGGGACTGCCCCTGAGTTACGTCAAGCCGCATGGCGCGCTGAACAATGACATGATGAAGGATGCCACAATTCTGCAAGCGGTGATGGAAGCCGTTCGGACGTACCGTTCCGATCTGCCACTGATGATACCGGCCACCCTCCATTACCGTCAGCATCAGGAGCTGGCAGGACAAGTGGGTGTCCCCCTCCTGATGGAAGCTTTCGCCGACCGGGCCTACGATGACGAAGGGCAGCTGGTGCCCCGAAGACAGCAAGGTGCGGTTCATCACGACCCACAGCGCATCGTCGACCAGGCACTGTCGTTTTCCACTCAGGGCGGAATTACCAGCATCAACGGACGATGGCTCGAATTGCCCGCAGACAGCCTTTGCGTCCATGGTGACAACGACAGTGCACTGGCAGCGGTTCGTGCCATACGAGACGCCCTGCAGTCAGCGCAATGAAGATCACGGCAGTATCAGAAGACAGCGTACTGGTTACCTTTGCCGACGCCATCAGTGACACTCTCCCGCGCCGTATTGCCCTCCTGTGTAACCGGATAGAGGCGGATCACAATGAATGGCTGGTAGATCTTGTGCCTTCTTACACGACGCTGCTGGTAATCTATGACCCCGTGGAGATCGATTTCCGCCGGGTCGAGGCATACCTGGAAAGGTCGGTCCGTATGCCGCGTGAAACCGACCCCCATAGCACCTCCTCCGACCTGCCCGATCAGACCACCCATGACATCCCGGTATACTACAGCCCGGAAAGCGGCCCCGACCTTGAGTGGATTGCCAGAGAAAAAAACCTCAGCGTTGATGAGGTGGTGAGCTATCACACCGGCAAAACCTACACGGTTTACGCCATCGGCTTCGCACCTGGTTTCGGATTTATGGGAGAGGTAGACCCGGCTATAGCAGCACCCCGAAAGGACACTCCTCGATCACGAGTCCCTGCCGGGAGCGTGGGGATTGCCAATCGGCAAACCGCGGTTTACCCCAAGGCTTCCCCGGGCGGTTGGCAACTGATTGGCCGAAGCCCTGTAACCCTCTTTGATCCCACCAACCTGTCTCTGCTCAACGTCGGTGATCTGGTGCGATTCCACCCGGTATCCCGCGAGCGGTTCCTGGAACTGGGCGGTGAGCTGTGAGCGGGCTTCGCATTATCAACCCCGGCGCCCGCTCCACCGTGCAGGATTCCGGTCGGCGGGGGTATCGTAGGCACGGTCTGTCAGCCGGTGGTGCACTGGACATCCACAGCTTTAGCTGGGCCAACAAGCTGCTGGACAACCCCGCCAATACCGCGTGCGTCGAAATATTACTGGGCGGATTTGAAGCTGAGGCCGAAGCTGACATCGTCGTTGGGGTGGCAGGTGCAGCCACCAGCGTACGTGTTAATGGCAGCCCCCGGGATGGCTGGCAGACTGTTCAGCTCGCTAAAGGAGACAGACTCGCCGTCGATCCCACCCGCTCTGGACGGATCACCTATCTCGCAGCCCCCGGAGGCTTTGATACAGCAACCTGGTTTGGCTCGCGATCCGTCGTAGTAAGGGAAAAAATTGAGGGCATCGAGGCGATCCGAAAAGGAGACATCCTCTCACCTGCGCACGCTACCGCCAGATATCAGCCGCGCCAGGTCCCGGAACGTTTCCGTGGCCGCTATTCTGACCGGCTGACCCTGCGACTGGTGCCGGCAGCTCAGTACTCACTGTTCCAACGGGACGACCTGTTGAGACTGACAACCAGCACCTACCGTGTCAGCAACCAATCAGACCGTATGGGATTCAGACTCGAGGGCCCCGCGCTGGAGCAGGTACCGCAGGGAATTATTTCTGAAGGTATCGCTGTGGGGTCGGTGCAGGTTCCCGGTGATGGCAACCCCATTGTTCTGCTGAATGACTGCCAGACGATTGGGGGGTATCCGAAACCAGGCACCCTCGGTGCCCTGGATGCCGGGAAACTGGCCCAGAGACTGCCCGGACAGGAGCTGGAATTCTATTTTGCCAACGTTGCGGATATACAGAACGAGCGGGTGGTTTTTCACCGTTTCTTTAGTGAAACCCGCTGGCACACCGACGGCTATTCATTGAGCTGGAGATAACTCAGCCTCTGGTTCCGCGCTCGCCATCGTCACTGACCTCCGGCACTGACTGACAAAACGTGCACTCATCCAGATCGACTGCCGCACCTCCAGCCTCGACATACCTGACTTTATGGCTTGCCTTACCCCGATTGGTCGTAACAGAGAATTTCCGGTCATTTCGTTCCAGAGTTTTCGTGTTCGATTTCGACGCACTGCGTGGATCTGACATAGTGAGTTCTCCCGATGGCTCAATATTGATGATGGGGGCCAAGTGAGACCGGTTAAATAGGGATAACTACGGGGAAAGGTCTTCAGGAATGGGACTAAAAGAAGAGGAAAAATGGCGGTGGGCCAGGGATTCGAACCCCGGGAAGGCTACTAACCTTCGGCGGTTTTCAAGACCGCTGCATTCAGCCACTCTGCCAGCCCACCGTTTTTCCATCGCCGTCATTGCGACAGCGGTGAGCATGATACCGGAATTGCCTGCCCTGTCAACGCCCTGCATGAAGTCTACCGGAATTTTGAACATTAACAGCTTTTAATGGAATCTGTTACGTGCTTTTCTGTCGTAAATGATTGAAAGTTGCGGTAGCGACATTATAGTGGTGTCAGTGACCAGACGTTTTACCAACGGAGATGACAATGGAAGACAGACGATTCGGCGTTCGCAATAATCAGGGAGCCTATTCCGCTCCGCAGACTGAGCGCACGACCACTGGCATCAGTGCAGATGCCATGAACGTGTTGCGCAACACCTACATGTTGCTTGGCATGACCCTGGCCTTCTCGGCACTGACGGCCTTCCTGAACATGAACGGCACTCACCCGGGATTCCTCATCACCATTGTCGGCTACATCGGCCTGCTGTTCGCAACTTATAAGCTGAAGAACAGTCCCTGGGGCATTCTGACCACGTTCGCCCTGACCGGCTTCATGGGTTACACATTGGGTCCGATTATCGGCTCTATCGTGGCTGCAGGCGCCTCACAGATCGTCGCGCAGGCGCTCACGCTGACAGCGGTCGCTTTTGTTGGCCTGTCAGCCACCGCGCTCATCACGAAGAAGGACTTCAGCTTCATGTCCAGCTTCCTGACCGCCGGCGCATTTGTGCTGATCGGCGCCATGGTTCTGGCCTTCATCATGGAAAGCTCGGTACTGCACCTCGCAGTCTCTGCAGGCTTCACTATCTTCGCCTCCATCATGATCCTGTTCGAGACAAGCCGGATCATCAACGGTGGTGAGCGTAACTACATCATCGCAACTGTCGGGCTGTATGTTGCCATCTACAACCTCTTCGTCAGCCTGCTGCACCTGTTGATGGCGTTCAGCGGCGAAGACTGATCAATAATCACACAGTGATTTGGCCTGAAAGCCCCGGCATTTGCCGGGGCTTTTGCTTTCGGTACACTTAACACCCTGACCCATCGGAACTGACCGTTACAGATGCCTGCTGACAAACACACGTTTACGCTGGTCATTACCGGCGCTCCCTACAGCTCCCAGGCGCCGGAAACCGCACTTGGATTCGCCCATGCCGTCCTCAGGGCCGGACACACCATTGATCGCGTGTTCCTGTACGGCGAAGGTGTGCACCTGGCCTCAGCACTGACTTCACCTCCGTCGGACGAAACCAACTGGACACGGGCCTGGGCTGACCTCCTGCAGGAGCATTCCGTACCCGCTATTGCCTGTATCGCCTCAGCGCTCAGGCGAGGACTGGTCAACGAATCCGAGCGGAAACGTTACCAGTTGCCTGCCAGCAACCTTGCGGCGCCTTTTGAAATCGCTGGTCTCGGCGAGTGGGTGGAGAGCACAGCGCACTCTTCCCGCGTTATCTATTTCCACGGTGGAGCCTGAAGCATGCACACGCTGATTGTCATTGATCAGCCCCCTTACGGTAGCTGGGGAGGACGGGAGAGCCTGGACATGGCCTTCTCACTGGCCGCCTTTGATCAGCCGGTCTCGCTGCTGTTTATTGACGCTGGCGTACTCTGGCTCAGTAAGGGACAGGAGCCTGCAGGAATTGATCAGAAGTCGGTAGAGCGGAACCTCGCGGCGGCCAGCATTTTCGGTGTTGAAGCACTTCTGGCGGACACCGCAGCTTGCCAGCGATTTGGCCTCACTGATGACAACCTCATCAGTGGCGTTACCCGGGTCGAAAACACAAGCGAGGCGCTGGACCAGTACCAAAACGTGGTGTTTTCAGGTTAAGAGTCACCGGCGGATTACAGGATACAACTGCGATGCACACACTTCATATTCTCAGCAAGCCTCCAGGCCACACACGGTTCCGCGAATGCCTGGGCATGGCGGGTGAACAGGATGCGATCCTGTTGACCGGCAATGCCGTCACTGCCCTCGCCGATTCAACCGTTACGCTCCCAGAAACTGTCTATGCGCTGCGGGAGGACCTTCGCGCCAGGGCGATTGAAGCGGGGCAGGATATTTCCGCTCCCATCACCTTCGATGATATGGTTTCTCTCACCATACAGGCACAACGGGTTATCAGCTGGTAAATCATGACAACGGTCATTCGTAACAACGAGGGGTTTCTGGAAGATGCCTCTGCATGGACAAAGGACGTAGCGCGGGAAATTGCTGCTGAGGACGCAATGGATCTTTCTGAAAACCATTGGGAAATCATCATGTTCCTGAGGGATTTTTACAAAGAACATGAAATGTCACCCCCTTCTAACCGCCTGTTCGTCAAAGCGGTAAAGGAGGCCTTAGGAGAGGAAAAAGGAAACAGCATTTATCTTATGCAGCTGTTTCCCGGAACACCCGCCAAGAGCGCCTGCCGTATCGCAGGCTTGCCCCGGCCGACGAATTGCCTTTAATCGACCCGCGTATCGACGCCATTCCCCCGGGAGTGGCGCTCCAGGTCTGCGGCGCTGCCCAGGAAACTGCTCAACCCGTTCTCAAACAACCCTGAGCCAAACTTCAGAAACTGGCGGGTGGATTCCTTGACCGTGCTTTCGGGCAGCTCACGCAGGCTCTCCGCCACACCGGCCTTCACTCCACGTGTAACCCGGGGTTCAATGTCCTTCGAGGCTTCAATAAGCTCTTCGACTTTGCGATCCAGATAAGGACGCACAACCTTGAGCCAGAAGCCCGCCAGTACACCCAGGACAACCAGGGCGGTGATGACCACCTGGGCCAGTATCTGTAGTCCAAATTCCATAAGAAACGCTCCAGGGGAGTAGATTATGGCTAATTACAATAGCAGGTTGTTGAGGGCAATAAACTGCATGAGCCCTGCCAGGGCACCAAACAACCCGCCAACAACCATCAACTGAACTTCTTCCTCGCGAAAGGCCGGGCGCAGAATGTCCTGAAACTCCGATGGCCTGAGGGACTTCATCTGCCCGGCCAGGACCTCTGCAACCACGGGAGCCCGCTCACGGTTAAACGCCGGATCGCCAAAGACATCCCGGGTGGCAAGCACGGCCTTCTGATTCATCGCCTTTTTAAGCTCTGTATAGCCCGTCATTCCGACAGCCACCTGAGCGGTCAGTTTCATTGTCACCGAGTTATCGAGTAACGGCCGCAGGTGCTTCTGGATAATGGCCCTCGTGCGGTCACCGTGGCTACCGTTGATCATCGCATCGGCAACCTTTTCAACGGTTATCAGCTCTTCCGCAACCAGACGGGCCCAGACATCACTGATCTCAGACTGTCGACGCAGAAATAGACCCTGAATTTTCCAGAACAGGAAACGCCGGGGCTTCAGCGGGCTGAAAATAAGGTTAATCGCCAGCCAGTTCGTCAGGAACCCGACAGCAAAGCCGCCCAACGGTAACAGCCAGGGCTCCGGATACCTCGCCCAGAGCGGGGCGAGCATGGCACCGAGAAGGCCACCGATAATGGCGCCCCGATTTATAACTGAGCGCAACTCAACCGAGCCGGCCTGCTGGAAAATCCGGTTCATCAGGTCAGGATGATGCTCGAGCTCGCGGCTCAACAGAGTCTTGAGATCCACCAGGTCATTCAGGTCGTCCCCGAAATCCTCAACCAGGGATTCAATACGCGACGGCAGCTGCTCTCTGGCCCACTCGTAGATCCGGTGTCTCAGGAACAGGGGCAGGTTATCCCATAGGACCGGCTGGATCTCGTACATGACCTCATCAATGTACTCATCCAGTCGCGGGTTCACCTGGGCAACCACTTGTTCGACGATACGGTGGGGTTCGAGTTTGCGATAAACGGCGTTGAGATCCCCGAACTGCTGCAGAGTGCGATCAATACAGATATGCGCCATTTTTTCCGACTTACGGGGGATGACACCCTGCCAGCCAATACCGCCGATTCCAATAAACTGGACAGGATAAAAAGACATCTGTATGGCAAGCCAGTTGGTAAACCAGCCAACGATAGCCGCCATCAGTGGCACAGTAAGAAGTGCAACGTCGAACAAATCTAACCCCGGTAATGTAAATGTCGCAGGCAAGATTACCCGCGACTGCGCCCTATTTGTCAGACAGGCATGATACCTGTCCATAGTTCTTGATTGTGTGACAGATCATGAAGTAACTGAAAGGCAGGGGCATTGGCCGAGTAGCCAATAAAGCGAGGGTAATGCAGCAGCTAACAATGATGCCCGGCCCCGACAATCTGGTGATCGGGAGCCGGACGTTAAATGACGGCCAGGACTTACTGGTAGTAGGCGTTTTCGGTAACGGTGTGATCCGTCACATCCCTGACGGCCGTAATTTCCGGGACGCGCTCCTTCAGGGTACTTTCCACGCCCTGCTTGAGCGTCAGGCTGACCGCACTGCACCCCTGGCAACCACCACCGAAGCGAAGCACCGCAACGGACTCATCGACAATTTCCACCAGAGAGACATCGCCACCGTGAGCGGCGAGGTTGGGGTTGATCTCGGAGGCCAGGATATAATTCACGCGGTCCGGCAGCGGGGCGTCGTCATCAATTTTCGGCACCTTGGCATTGGGTGCCTTGATGGTGAGCTGACCACCCATCTGGTCCTTGGAATAATCCACGTACGCTTCCTCAAGGAAAGGCACCGAGTTATGGTCCAGGAACAAAGTAAACTTACCCAGGTCTAGTTGTTCGTCCGTGGGAACAACCTCGTTGGGCGGGCAGTAGGCCAGACAGGTTTCGGCATTTTTGGTGCCGGGCTGGGTCACGAAGATCCGCACGCCCATGCCTTCCACGTCCTGCTTTTCGATAAGTTGTGCCAGATAATCCCGTGCGGGATCAGTCACAGTAACCAATGCCATGTTTTCAACCCGTTTGAAAGTTTGCGTTCATTTTAAGGGAGTTCGCCTGAACATGAAAGACCAAGTAAAATAGTCGGGCATTACTGTGATAGTCAATTTCCCCTATTGCCGGGGGATTATTGACAATCGTCATCAGTACCGGGACGGAATCTCGCAATTTTGCTATGATTCCGCGCCGTTCTATCAAATACGACGTTAAACACGACTTCCGGAAGTACGCTATGACCGATCGCACCACTCGCCTGGAACAGCTTCACAAGGCCCTGCAGGAACGTATTGTTGTCCTTGATGGGGGCATGGGCACCATGATCCAGAACCTGAAGCTGGACGAGGAAGCGTTCCGCGGTGATCGTTTTGCGGATTACGACCGGGAGGTCCAGGGCAATAACGACCTGCTGAACCTGACCCAGCCTGCCCTGCTCCGCAATATCCATGCGGATTATCTGGACGCTGGTGCGGATATCATTGAGACCAACACTTTCAACTCAACCCAGCTGTCACAGGCCGATTACGGGCTGGAATCCATCGCGAAAGAGTTGAACGTTGCCGCCGCAAAGCTGGCACGGGAGATCGCGGACGAGTTTACAGCGAAGAATCCGGCAAAGCCCCGGTTTGTTGCCGGTGCCGTGGGCCCCACCTCACGCACGGCCTCCATTTCCCCGGATGTAAACAACCCCGGGTATCGCAACGTCGATTTCCAGACCTTGGTGGACAACTATTACGAAGCGGTGGAAGGCCTGGTCGAGGGCGGCTCCGATCTAATTCTGATCGAGACCATTTTCGACACCCTGAACGCCAAGGCGGCCATTTACGCCACCCAACAATATTTCGAAGACAGCGGCGTTACCCTGCCGATCATGATTTCCGGAACCATTACCGATGCCTCTGGCCGTACTCTGTCCGGCCAGACTACCGAAGCCTTCTGGAACTCGATCGCTCACGCCAAGCCCATTTCCGTGGGTCTGAACTGCGCCCTTGGTGCCGACGCCCTGCGCCCGTACGTGGAAGAGCTGTCCAATAAGGCGGAAACCTACGTCAGTGCCCATCCGAACGCCGGCCTGCCCAATGAATTCGGCGAGTACGACCAGACACCGGAGGAAATGGCGGAGATCATCGAAGGCTTCGCCCGGGATGGCTTCCTCAACATCATTGGTGGCTGTTGCGGTTCGCGGCCGGACCATATCGAAGCCATAGCCACTGCGGTCGCCAAGTACCCGCCCCGCAAGATTCCCGAGCGCCCAAAAGCCCTGCGCCTGTCAGGCCTCGAACCGTTCACCGGTGACGAAAACACTCTGTTTATCAACGTCGGCGAACGTACCAACGTGACCGGTTCCAAGCGATTCCTGCGGCTGATCAAGGAAGAACAGTACGAGGAAGCCCTGAGCGTTGCCCGTGACCAGGTCGAGAACGGCGCACAGATTATCGATATCAACATGGACGAAGGCATGCTGGATTCGAAGGAGGTCATGGTGACCTTCCTGAACCTGGTCGCCTCTGAGCCGGATATCTCCCGCGTGCCCATCATGATCGACTCGTCCAAGTGGGATGTGATCGAAGCCGGTCTGCGCTGCATTCAGGGTAAGGCGGTGGTGAACTCCATCAGTTTGAAGGAAGGCGAAGAGGAGTTTATCAAACGCGCCCGGGACTGCATGCGTTACGGTGCAGCCGTGGTGGTTATGGCCTTTGACGAACAGGGCCAGGCAGACACTTACGAGCGCAAAACCGAGATCTGCAAGCGCTCCTACGATGTGCTGACGGGTATCGGCTTCAATCCCGGGGATATTATATTCGACCCCAACATTTTTGCTATCGCCACCGGCATTGAAGAGCACAACAACTACGCAGTGGACTTTATCAACGCCACCCGCTGGATACGGGACAACCTCCCCCATGCCAGCATCTCCGGCGGTGTCAGTAACGTGTCCTTCTCGTTCCGCGGCAACGATGTGGTCCGTGAGGCGATCCACTCTGTGTTCCTTTACCACGCCATCAAGGCCGGAATGAACATGGGGATCGTGAATCCGGGTCAGCTGGTCATCTACGACGAGATCGATCCCGAGCTCAAGGAGCTGGTGGAAGACGTCGTACTCAATCGCCGGGATGACGGCACCGACCGCCTTCTGGAGATCGCTGAGCGCTTCAAGGGCAAAGGCGGCAAGACTCAGGAAGAAGACCTGGCCTGGCGCGAGTGGCCAGTGCAGAAACGCCTTGAACACGCGCTGGTCAAGGGCATCACCAGCTACATCATTGAGGACACTGAGGACTGCCGTCTTGAGGCGGAACATCCCATTGAGGTAATCGAAGGCCCATTAATGGATGGCATGAACGTGGTCGGCGACCTGTTCGGCGATGGCAAGATGTTCCTGCCCCAGGTGGTCAAGAGCGCCCGCGTAATGAAGCAGGCCGTTGCTCACCTGATTCCGTTTATCGAGGCTGAAAAAAGCGAAGGCCAGAAGGCCAAGGGCAAAATCCTGATGGCCACCGTCAAAGGAGATGTCCACGATATCGGGAAGAATATCGTAGGGGTGGTCCTCCAGTGTAACAACTACGAAGTAATCGATATGGGCGTGATGGTGCCCTGCGACAAGATTCTTGAAACGGCCAAAAAGGAAAACGTCGACATTATCGGTCTGAGCGGGCTGATCACTCCATCCCTGGACGAGATGGTCCATGTCGCCCGGGAAATGCAGCGTCTGGATTTCCATATTCCGTTGATGATCGGTGGCGCCACCACCTCCAAAGCCCACACTGCGGTCAAGATCGAACCGCAGTACAAGAATGATATTGCCCTGTATGTGTCGGACGCCTCCCGCTGCGTGAACGTCGCCTCCCAGTTGCTCAGCGACACCGCCAAACCAGCGTTTGTTGAGGCTGCCCATAAGGAATACGATGAGATCCGCGAACGTCGCAAGAACCGGGGAGAGCGCACCAAACTGGTGTCCCTGAAAGAGGCCCGGGGCCGTGCACCGGAGATCGACTTCACAGATTACCAGCCGCCAAAACCAGCGTTTACCGGTGTCAGGGTATTTGAAGAGTATGACCTGAACGAACTGGTGGACTACATAGACTGGACCCCGTTCTTCATCTCCTGGGACATCTCCGGAAAATACCCGGCTATTTTCGATGACCCCAAGCGGGGCGAGGCGGCCCGCACGCTCTTTGATGACGCCCAGAAGATCCTGCGCCAGATGATTGACGAGAAACGGGTTTCCGCAAGGGGCGTGATCGGTTTCTGGCCGGCACAACGCCGGGGTGACGATATCGTCGTATTCAAAGATGAGTCGCGAAGCGAAGAGCTGACCACCCTGCACCACCTGCGTCAGCAGGATGACAAAGCCTCTGGCAAACCGATGATGGCGCTGTCTGATTTTGTTGCGCCCGAGGGTTCGGACAAGACTGATTACGTTGGGGGCTTCGCCGTTACTGCGGGGGTTGGTGCCGAGGAGCTGTCCGTAGAGTACAAAGACCGCAACGACGACTATAACGCCATTATGGTCAAAGCGCTGGCCGACCGGTTAGCGGAAGCGTTTGCCGAGCGGATGCATGAGCGTGTCCGGCAGGAGTTCTGGGGCTACGCCACGGATGAAAAGCTGGCCAACGAGGACCTGATCCGCGAGCGTTATCGTGGCATCCGACCGGCGCCAGGATACCCGGCCTGCCCCGATCACACCGAGAAGGCCACACTGTTCCGCCTGCTCGAAGCAACCGACAAAACCGGAATTGAACTGACCGAACACTTTGCCATGTATCCCACGGCTGCAGTATCTGGCTGGTACTTTGCCCACCCCGAGTCCAAGTACTTTGCGGTTGGCAAGATTGGCGTGGATCAGGTTGAAGACTATGCTGAGCGCAAGGGTATCTCCAAGGCGGAAGCCGAGCGTTGGCTGGCTCCTAGCCTGGCCTATGACCCGGCGGAATAACTCACTTTAGCGGGATCAGTCTGATGGGAAATGAGGGAAAAGAGGAAGACAGGAACGAAAAGCCCTCATCAGGGCATCCAGGTGTACTCAAGATCATGCAAAGCATTATCGCCGGCGCTTTCGGTGTCCAGTCGGACAAACGCCGGCAGGAGGACTTCTCCAGTCACAGCCCCCTTCCCTATATCGTTGCGGGGCTGCTGTTCACTATTGGCTTTGTTGTGACTCTGGTAATTGTCGTAAAGCTGGTACTGTCCGGGCAGTAGTCTACTGCCCGCTTACCCACACCACCGCAAATGTAACGACCAGGGCGACCAGCAGCACGGCTGCCACGGCATCAACACTGCTATCCGAGTGCGTACCTTTTTTCATTCCGGAAACCTCCTGAAACCTGTTTTTGTTGTAGGGTAAAGTTAAGCACGGAATTGATATTCGTCCAGTCTTTTTGGCAATTCGTTATCACTTCAATCGATAAACATATTTGGAAATAATCATTTTAAGAATATATACACGGTGATATTCTGCCCTCCTCAAAAGGCTTTAAAGCCTGATACCACGCGTTTTAGCAGGACGTTTTACTATGTACGTATACGACGAACACGATCGGCAAATCGCAGCCGAACGGGTTGCCCAATTCCGTGACCAGACCGAGCGCGCGCTCGCTGGCGAACTGAGCGAAGACGAGTTCCTCCCGCTTCGCCTCCAGAATGGTCTTTACGTTCAGCGTCTTGCGCCCATGCTGCGGATCGCCGTCCCTTATGGCATGCTTCGGTCCGAGCAACTGCGCCGTCTGGCACGGATTACCCGGGACTACGATAAGGGCTACGCCCACTTCACCACCCGCCAGAACGTTCAATTGAACTGGCCGGCTCTGGAGGATGTTCCGGACATCCTCGCGGAACTTGCTGAAGTGGAAATGCACGCCAACCAGACCAGTGGTAACTGCATCCGTAATACCACCACTGATCAGTATTCCGGCGTCCAGGTCGATGAGATCGCTGACCCCAGACCCTACTGTGAGATTATCCGGCAGTGGTCCACGTTCCATCCGGAGTTCGCATTCCTGCCCCGCAAGTTCAAGGTGGCGGTCAACGCCTCCGAGAAAACCGACCGTGCCGCCATTCAGGTTCACGACATCGGTCTTCAGATGGTTCGTAACGATCAGGGTGAGCTTGGGTTCCGGGTTCATGTTGGTGGCGGCCTTGGCCGCACGCCGATGGTCGGCCCGGTCATTCGCGACTTCCTTCCGGAACTGGACCTGCTGACCTACCTGGAGGCTGTGCTGCGGGTATATAACCGCTACGGCCGCCGGGACAACAAATTCAAGGCGCGGATCAAGATCCTCGTCAAGGCACTGACGCCGGAAGGCTTTGCCGAGAAGGTCGAGGCCGAGTGGGCCCATATCAAGGACTCCCCCACTCACCTGACCCGCGAAGCCATTGAGCGGATTCAGGGCTACTTTACCGAGCCTGCCTACGACAGCCTGGAAAATGCCACCGAACTTCTGGCGACCCAGCGGTTCGAGAACCGTCAGTTCGATCAGTGGCTCAGCCACAACGTCGATAGCCACAAGAAACCGGGCTATGCCATTGTCACCCTGACCATGAAGAAAACCGGCACGCCTCCCGGTGATGTCTCTGACACGCAGCTGGAGCAGATTGCCGAGGTGGCCGACCAGTTCAGTTTTGGCGAGGTTCGCGTCACGCACCAACAGAATGTTGTGCTGGCCGACGTTCGCCAGGACCAGCTGTTCGAGCTTTGGCAGTGCATTGAGCCCATGGGCTTCGCGACCGCCAACCTCAACACCCTGACTGACGTTATCTGCTGCCCGGGTGGTGATTACTGCGCCCTGGCCAACGCCAAGTCAATTCCGGTTGCCGAGTCCATTCAGCGTCGCTTTGACGATAAGGATTTCCTTTACGACCTGGGCGACATTGACCTGAATATCTCCGGGTGCATGAACGCGTGCGGCCACCACCACGTTGGCAATATCGGTGTTCTGGGTGTCGACAAGAAAGGCCAGGAATTCTATCAGGTGAGCCTGGGTGGTTCCTCACATCACGATGCCACGATCGGCAAGATCCTCGGGCCCTCGTTTGCCCAGGAGGATATGCCAGATGTCATCGCCAAGATCATTGATGTTTACGTCGACAACCGGAAGCAGGAAGAGCCCTTCCTGGAAACCTATCGTCGAATCGGAATTGAGCCATTCAAGGAGCGGGTCTATGCCTGAGATTATCACTAAAGACGGGTCCATCAAGCAGGACTCCTGGGTTGTTGTTCCCCGTCCCGCGGATGGTGAGTCCCTGGACATTCCAGACCAGCCGGCGTTGATTCCGGCGGATCTGTGGCTGGCTGGCAAGGAACATTTTGAAGGCCGCGATATAGGTGTCTGGTTCGACAGCCACGACGAGCCTGAGCTGCTTGATGGGCTGGTTAATGAGCTGCCACTGATCGCAGTGAATTTCCCCAAGTTCGCCGATGGCCGGGGTTACAGCATTGCGCGTCTGTTGCGGGAACGCTTTGGCTACCAGCATGAGCTGCGAGCCATCGGGGATGTTCTGCTGGACCAATTGCAGTTCATGAAGCGTTGCGGTTTTGATAGCTATGCGTTGCGGGAAGACAAGGATGCGTCCAAGGCTGCCCGTGCTCTGAACTTTTTCAGTCAGGGGTATCAGGCTGCCACGGATACCGACGTGCCGCTGTTTCGTCGTCGGGCTTCTTAATCCCTGACTACTAATTACTCCCCAAACGAACAAAGGGGAAATGGGTAACCAAAACACGCCTCGAGACGTCCCTGTGCGGCTTGGGCTCCGCCATCCATGGCTCCGCACAGTTTTGGTTACCCATTCCCCCTTTGTTCTGGCTGATTCTTCAGGCAGCCGTCCCTTCTAAAGAAAAGAATCGACTCTCTTAAAGAGAGTGATCTAGCACGATCTTTCCTGACGACTCTCCTCTGAGAAACGCCTTCAGGGCGTCATCCAGTTGACCACGTCCGATATCGCGGGCGGAGGCTTCGGTTTTCGGGCACGCCCACTCACCAGCAAATTTTTCCCAGACAGCGGCTTTTTCCGCCAGCGGGATTTCCACTGAATCAACGCCAAGTAGATTCACACCCCGCAGGATGAACGGCAGTACTGTGGTTTCCAGTTGCGGGCCGGCAACCAGCCCGCAGCAGGATACGGAACCACCCGGCTGGATCTGTTTCAGAAGCTCTGCCAGGGGTTGTCCACCGACGGTGTCCACGGCGTTGGCAAACACCGGCTTGAGCATGGGCTTTTTCTCGGCGGCCAGGGCGTCACGGCCGATGACTTCGGAGGCTCCCAGGGTCTTCAGCTCATCGGCGTGATCCTGTTTACCGCTGATGGCGACTACTTCAAAGCCAAGGGTTGATAACAGTTCAACCGCAACGCTGCCCACGGCCCCGCTGGCGCCGGATATGGCGACTTTACCCTGATCGGGGGTGGCGCCCATTTTGAGCAGTTTCTGGACGCACAGGCCGGCTGTCAGGCCGGCAGTGCCGTAGATCATGGCGGTACGACTATCCCAACCTTTCGGCAGAGCGACACACCAGGACGCCGGCACGCGAATGTACTCGCCAAATCCACCATCGGTGTTCATGCCGAGGTCGTAACCGGTGACAATGACCTGGCTGCCAACGCTCGGCTCACCGGTGGCGGATTCAATGACTTTACCGGCCGCGTCGATACCCGGCGTGTGGGGGAAATTTCTGGTGACCCCCTTGTTGCCGGAAGCGGACAGTGCATCCTTGTAGTTCAGGGACGAGTGACTGACCCTGATCAGCACTTCATTCGCCGGCAGGTCACCGGTTGACAGGGTCTGTTCGCTGCCAACGTATTCTCCATCCTGCTCCTGTACGCGCCAGGCTTTGAATTCAGTTGTTGTCATACTGGTCCCCGTTTTTCTGTATCAGCCTATTGGATTTTCTGGTTCCGAAACGCGCTCAACACTTTCCATACGGTGTGCTCAAGGGCGGTGCTCGTTGCCAGGCCAAGCTTTTCCGGCAAGGTTCGTTTGTGCTGGTATGTCACTGAGATTACGTCTGCACTGTCACAGGCATCAATCAGATATTCGTCGGATGTTTTGATTTCATCGACCAGGTTCACGTCCAGCGCACGGCGACCGAACCAGATATCGCCATTGGCTACCGCCGAGATATCGAGCCCCGGCCGACGTTCGCTGACGTATTCCTTGAAAAGCACATGTGTGTCTTCAAGGTCTTCAAGGAATTTTTGCCGGCCTTTATCGGTGTTCTCACCAAACACCGTCAATGTACGCTTGTGCTCCCCGGCAGTAAGCACTTCGAAATCCACTTCATTCTTTTTGAGGAAGCGATGGAAATTCGGCAACTGGGCGACAACACCAATGGAACCGAGCACAGCAAAGGGGGATGCGACGATGCGGTCCGCAACGCAGGCCATCATGTAGCCACCGCTGGCAGCGACCTTGTCCACACAGGCGGTCAGGTGGATACCCTTGCTGCGGATTCTGTCCAGCTGGGCGGCGGCCAGTCCGTAGGAATGCACCAGGCCACCACCGCTTTCGAGGCGTATGACGACTTCATCGGTGGCCGGGTCAGCCACGCTCAGCACTGCTGTCACCGCCCTGCGGAGAGGGTCGGTTTCGCTGGCCTTGATATCGCCATCGAAGTCTAGAACGAATACCCGCTTCTTGTCCCCGGCCTGCTCTTCCCCGGCTTTCATCTTTTCCTTTTCAGCCTTGGCCCGGGCTTTCTCTTCCTTCTTCTGCTTCTTGGACCAGGCTTTGCGTTCATGATCCGAAAGCAACCGGGCCTGGAGTGACTCCCTCAGCTTGCGGTACTTTTCGTTGAGTTTGCGTACCCGCAACTCCCCTTCACCGTCGTCAGCTTTATCCTTCTGGGCCGCTGACATAACAACCGTAATAACCACGATCACCGCAACCACGAGCGTTACGGCCTTGGCGACGAATAAACCGAACTCTGTCAGAAATTCCAAAGTGCTTCTCCAGCCTGATTTCAAAGCGCTGATTGTAACTTACAGGTCTCATTGAGGTAAGCAACATGGAAAGTTAAAACAAGCGTTCGATCGAGCTTGACACTGTCATGTTGGCACCATAAAGTCGAATGGCTGCGTCGGCTAACCCTGGCCTTCCGGAACAGGCTCACTGCCAGGGCCGTCAAGCCGTCGCCAAGCCAAGCCAAGACAATCATCAATAAGGGTAAAATAATGTCTGTAGCTCAGGTATTTGACAAACTCGAACAGAATTTCAACGCAGACGCAGCCGAAGGCCTGGATCTGGTATTCCAGTTCGATATCGAAGATGACAAAACCTACCACCTGGTCATCAACGATGGCACCTGCAAACTACACGAAGGTGCCCACGACGATCCTTCCGTAACCCTGATCATGAACGCTGAAACCCTGCAGGGCATTGTGTCAGGTGAAACTGATGGTATGCAGGCATTCATGGCTGGCCAACTTCGCGCAGAAGGCGACATGATGCTGGCAACCAAGCTTGGGGAACTGTTCAAGATGGGCTAAACCTGCCCGGACAGACAGACCTGAAAAAAACCCTGCCTCGCAGCAGGGTTTTTTTATGCTTTTCTATAAGCCGACATCATTCAGTGACGACTCGGCAAGGCGAAGCAGGTCCGCGTTACGATCTTCGCGCTTACCAATGCTCTCGATGTAATATTCCAGCGATGTCAGCGCATCCGCCAGCGCTTCCAGCACCTGGCGCGACGGCGCTTCCCGGGAATCCAGCAGTCGCTCCTGAATCGACGCGGCCACACGTTCCAGAACACTGGCTGCACCGGGATCCCCCACCATATGCAGGCCACCCCAAATACTGTGTAGCGTTGCCGGAAGGTTGGCGAGGTGCAACCTGTCATAATCAGACTCGATGAAGGCAGTAATAGCACGCTTGGCCAGGGTCAGTGCGCTTCGGGCCTCATCGGCAACGACATAAGTCGCCTCCTGAAGATACAGGGATTCATCACGTTTTCGATCACCCGCGGCCAGAGAATCGGTTTCCGAAGTAATGCCCCGCGTAACAATCTGCATGACTGCATCTTCAATACCCAGAACGGAATCCGCCAACGCGTACAGCTCTTCCTCATTCGGCGACCGGGACTCGGATTCCCAGCTACGCAATCGGCTCGCTTCTCCACGACATTTTCCGGCCAGCTGGTTGAGATCCAGCATAACCAGGGTATTGCCGAGCCGATCAAGGGAATCTGCAATCGATGAGAATTCTGCCAGGTCCGGCTCAATGCCGCGCTCAATAATGTCCAGCTTGTCCTTGAGCTGATTCAGTTCGTCCTGCAAGGCTTCTGACAGGGACTTGAGAACGTCGGCGCCGGGACCGTATAACCTGCGGGCATGGGCCTCCAGCATGGAGTCCGGAAATTCCGCGGGCGTCAACCGATACGCTGAGAGAATATCGGTCACCTCCGGGTTTCCGGAGCCGCTGCGATAGAGAACATAGATCATGTCACGTATCAGTGAGTCCGGGGCATCCTTGGAGGTCGCCACCTTCCCTACGTACACCACTTCCCGGGCATATTTTTCGACACGCATGAACATACGCTTTCGCGCCTTGGTGAAAGGCATCGCCCGGTCCAGCATAGTGTCCGCGACGATAGCTGCCATACACCACATCTGCCCCATCGGCGTACCCTGGCATACTCGTGCCAACCCCCGGGCAGCGCGACCAATCAGCTTCTTGCTGACAACCTCATTCCGCTCCCGCAACATCCCCAGCAGAGCCACCTGAAACGTCAACCTCATCCGGCGAGCCAGAATCTCGTACTCAGCTTCGTTGCCCTCAAACGGCGGGAACGACATTCCGGAGCAGAAGTCCGGCCGCTGTCTGACGTCGACTTCAAAGAAGCACGATTCCGGATAGGGCTTCTCCTTACGAGCCTCTCGCAGATCGTTAATGACCGGCAACAAAAGCTCGGGGTGATCTACCCGTTGCTGATGATAATACTCAACGTACCGGCGCAGGATAAACAAAGCACTGTTCAGAGTGGTCAGCAGAATGTTCTTGTCGTCGTTGGCTCCGACGGGGACGTCGTTCGCCATGCTGACAGCTTCCTGGCACAACAGGATGCCGCCACGTAGCTCGACGAGAATGAAGATACCGCGAAGCTGGTTCAGAAAATCCACGCAGTTCTGTAGATCTTCGCCACTCTCACGATTCTCCTGAAAGCGTTCAAGGCTGGACTCGGCCTGCTTTATCGTCTGTTCAATTTCACTTTTGACCAGATCAAAGGACTGTGACTTCGTCGCCAGAGACGATTGAACCATAAACGCTTCCTGTTAACTTCGCGGAAACTACCGCGTCCTGTTCTTGGAATGGGACCCTTTGGATGGAATTCCAGGTCTTATTATGATCCGGCCATTTCCTGCCCGGCTATTTATAACGTTCGCAAAAAACTGGCGAACTTATCATTACTTATAACACAAAACTCAAGCGGCTCAAGAAACCGGGAATGTAACAAATAGTACAGGCTGACCCAGTTCTCATTCCCGGTCACTCTGTAGCACTGCTAATCCATTATTCCCCAGGACTGCCCATCCGATCCCAAACAGTACCTCCCGCCTGCTTGGCAAGCGCCTCCATAAACTCTTCGTGAGCCGCCTGCTCTTCCCCGGATGCCTTAAGGACTTTCAGCGGTTTTCTCTCTGCCGGCACACGACGTATACCGTCCACTCCGCCGTTGTCATCACTTCCTGCGTCCAGGGAAAGTGCGGTCTGACCGCCGGTCAGCAGCAGATAGACATCGGCGAGGATCTCGGCATCGAGCAGCGCCCCGTGCAACTCACGGTTACTGTTGTCGACTCCATAACGCTTGCACAGAGCATCAAGGCTGTTTTTCTGCCCCGGATGCTTTTTCCGTGCAATGGCGAGGGAATCCACTATTCCGCAGTGGTCCGCTGTTTTTCGCACGGGCTTGAGTCTTGCGAACTCGGCATCCATGAACCCGACATCAAACGCTGCGTTGTGAATGACCAGCTCAGCATCCTTGATGAACTCAAAGAACTCATCGGCGATTTCGGAGAACACCGGCTTGTCTGCCAGAAATTCATTAGTAATGCCGTGGACGGTAATGGCTTCTGCCTCAACCTCCCGCTCGGGATTGATGTACACATGATAGTTACGACCGGTCAGCTGCCGCTCCACCACTTCCACACAGCCAATCTCGATGATGCGATGGCCTTCCGAGGGGTCAATGCCCGTGGTTTCAGTATCCAGTACTATCTGTCTCATGCTCGCCCTGTCTCAGACTACGTATTAGCCAATTCCTCTACACCCCGGTTCGCCAGCTCATCCGCCAACTCGTTATCCGGAATTCCGGAGTGTCCTTTGACCCAATGCCAATTCACCGTGTGGCGGGCAACCTGATCGTCCAGCTCCCGCCACAGGTCCTCATTCTTAACCGGTTTCTTTGCAGCCGTTTTCCAGCCGTTACGCTTCCACCCGGTCATCCATTCTGTAATGCCCTTTCGCACGTACTGTGAATCAGTGTATAGCTCCACCTCGCACGGGCGCTTGAGCGTCTCCAGCCCCCGGATTGCCGCCATCAATTCCATCCGATTATTGGTGGTTTGTTGTTCACCGCCATGAAGAGTTTTTCTGGCATCTCCATACCGGAGGACCACTCCCCATCCTCCCGGCCCCGGATTACCCTTGCAGGCGCCATCGGTATACAGAACTACCTTACCGGCCATTACAACTCCCTGATTGTCTTGATTTGATATTGGAGCGACTAGCGCACCCCCGGGACGCACCAACGGGCCCGGAACCCGGAAGTGTAATGACTTTTTGCTTGTTCCACACGGGGCGACGGGGAATACGTGAACACACCCGCTTCCTGGCGACGATACAGTAATAGGCGCCCACCGGCAGGATCCCGTTGCCCAAAACCCGCTCAAAAATATTCCGGCGCTGCACAGGGACAGGCTTCTGCAAAGGCAAACGATAAAAACACGACCGGGAACACTCGACCGAAAAATCCAGCAACCTGAGCCAGTCTTCCATGCGGCTTTTCATCAGGAAACGGCCGCCCCACGGCCCCGCCCCTGACCGCGACAGCAGCCGGCGCAAGCCCCAGAGGCTAACGGGGTTGAACCCGATCAACAGAATAGTGCCCTCTCCCCGCAGAACCCGTGACGCCTCACGTAACACCTGATGAGGATGAGGGGAAAAATCTGCGGTGTGATGAAGAATCACCAGATCCATGGAATCGCCGGGGAATGGCAACTCATCAGCATCACACACCGCCACACCATCGGGAATAGCCGGTCCCCAGTTGGGTGTCGTCACTATCTTCTGGGAAAAGTCGGTGCTACTGGCCAGCGGTACGCGATGACTGACCCCCACTTGCAGTTGCCTGGCCCCCGTCAGATTTCCAAGATGACGGTCAACACAAGCACGCTGGTCTGCCAGCAACGCACGACCAAGAGGCGTCTGGTACCAGCGCTCAAAGCTGTCATGTCGCAAAGTAAAATCAACGGATTCGCTCGATGCCATTACGGTCTGCCCCCGGCCGAACATTGACCGTCCTTGGGACGGTCTGCGTAATGCATTATCATAACAGGGACATCCACCTGGCACATGTAGGGCACTATGCTGACCATCACTGCGATTCCTGCGTTCAATGACAACTACATCTGGTGCCTGGCGGACACCGATTCCGGCAAGGCTCTCGTCGTTGATCCCGGACAGGCTGAGCCCGTCAGGAAGCATCTCAGGCAGAACAACCTGACGCTGGACACCATACTGGTCACCCACCATCATCCCGACCACGTTGGCGGCGTCAATGCTCTGACTTCAGACGTGCCCGGGTGCACAATCACCGGGCCTGCTGAATCCCCGTTCGGGGGAATCACCAATCCCGTGCACCCCGGCGATGAAGTAGCCTGGAATACTCTCACATTCCAGGTTCTCGGTGTTCCCGGCCATACACTGGACCATATCGCTTATTTTTCTGAAACAAGAGTCGATGGTCATCCGGTCCTGTTTTGTGGCGACACCCTGTTTGTATGTGGGTGTGGCCGACTGTTTGAGGGTACACCGGCCCAGATGCGACAGTCCCTCGACACCCTGCGCAACCTTCCCGATGACGCGAAAGTTTATTGTGCCCATGAGTACACGCTCGCCAATCTCAAGTTTGCCAGACACTGGCTTCCGGATGACGATAACCTCCGACAGTTTGAGGACAAATGCCGGTTGCTACGGGATGAAGGCAAGGCAACCGTCCCTTCCGTTCTCGGAGATGAGAAACGCCTGAACCCTTTCCTGAGGTGGGATGACGCCGCTGTCATCGCCGCCGCCCGGGATTATTGCGCCGACAAGGGCCTGTCAGCAAACAGCCACGACGAGGTATTTGCCGCCGTGCGGCATGGCAAGGACAACTTTTAAGGCGGTTAACAATTCCTCTCAATGACGTAACCAGAGGTTTCTTGACCCCCTTGGGGCGCACCCATAGAATCTTTTCAAAATTATTGCCATAACACCTTATATATGCCGGTTATTTATACATAAGCCGGCATACCCAGCCAGCCGGAAGCATTACTATGTCGGTCAGACGAATATCTGCAGTTGTCTTCGCCAGCGCCATGATGGGCGGCTGTGCCAGCCTTGAAAACAATACCCCGGACTGGATCAAGCCCACCAGCTATATTGGAAGCGACGGCGCGGATGCCGAAGGTAGCCCCCTGGATTCGGAAGAGATGACCGTCGCTGCCGGTGACCAGGGACTCAAGGAAGCCATGGAATCCGGGAACAGTGAGGGCGCTTCCCGCACCGAACTTGACGAAGCCATCTCCCCAGGGTTGAAAGCAGCGGCGGAGGAAGCCAGGGCAAAGCTTGATTCCCCATCGAATCAGGTCGACAACGACGCTGCCAGGACCGTCGACCTGTGGCATCGGCTTCGGGCCGGTTTTGAACTCGACCATGACATTACCGACCCAAGAGTCAAAACCCAGCTGGACTGGTATCGAAAACATCCGAAATACATTGATCGGGTCGTCAAGCGCGGCAGCCGGTATCTCCACTACATCATCTCGGAAACCGAAAAACGTGGGTTGCCGACCGAGCTGGCATTGCTGCCGGTTGTCGAAAGCGCATTTGACCCCTTCGCCTATTCCCACGGTCGGGCTTCAGGACTCTGGCAATTTATTCCCAGCACCGGTAAGTACTTCGGGCTGACCCAGAGCTGGTGGCACGACGACCGCAGGGACATCATTGAAGCGACCGATGCGGCCCTGACTTACCTGGACAGACTGGCCAAACGCTTTGACGGCGATTACACCCTGGCCCTTGCTGCGTACAACAGCGGGGGCGGCACAGTTTCCAAGGCCATGCGCCGTAATCGTAATGCCAACAAGGCAACGGACTACTGGTCCCTCAGGCTTCCCCGGGAAACCACACACTATGTGCCCAAGCTGATCGCGCTGGCCAAAATTTTTGATAAGCCGGAAGATTATGGCATTGAGCTGCCGGCCCTGAACGACGAACCCTACTTCGAAGTGGTGGAAACCGGTTCCCAGATGGACCTGGCCCAGGCTGCGGAGCTCGCAGGAGTTGATGTCGAGGAAATCTACCTGCTCAACCCCTCGTTCAACCGCTGGGCGACCGCACCCGACGGCCCTCACCGCCTGTTGGTCCCCAAAGAGAACGCCAGCACTTTCAAGACCGCACTGAGCAAGATCCCCGCAAAAGATCGTGTCTCCTGGCGTAACTACGAGGTGGTTTCCGGAGACAACCTCAGCACCATTGCGCGAAAATTCGCCACCACAACCTCGGTCATTCGCCGGGTCAACAATCTCAACAGTGACATGATCCGCGTCGGGCAACGTCTGATGATTCCCTCGGCGAGCAAAAGTTCCGACGAGTACGCCCTCAGTGCGAGCCAGCGTCTTGAGAAAAAACAGTCACGCAATCGCAGCGGCAACCGGGTTAGCTACACTATCCGGCGTGGCGATACCTTTTGGGATATTGCCCGCGAACATCGGGTCACGGTTCGCGAGGTAGCTGCCTGGAACAATATGGCGCCGGGCGATCCCCTGATCCCCGGCAAGAAGATTGTCATCTGGTCACAGGTCAGTCAGCCCAAAACTGTCGCAAGCAATAACCGGGGCCCGGCCATGGTCCGCAAAGTCGGCTATCGGGTGCGCAAGGGCGATTCCCTGTCTGCGATTGCCAGCCGTTTCTCGGTGAATGTGCGCGACATCGCAAGCTGGAATGACCTTAACTCTGCCCGTTATCTGCAGCCGGGCCAAAGTCTGGTACTCTACGTAGATATCAGGAACAGCCCCTGAGTCCTCGCGAACGGCAGGAATTCCGGGGAATAAGAACAATCATTGCTCCTGGACGATTCACCAAAACGTGCGAGATCTATGACAATAAAACGGACAGCCTCAACCCTTACGTCGTTTTGTACGCTGGCCCTGGTGGGATTTATTACCGCCCCGCTTCCTGCCCTGGCAGCGGATTCCGCGGTCGCCTCCCGCCACGCTATTGCCATGCACGATGCTCCCAAATATCCCGAGGGTTTCAGCCACTTTGACTACGTCAATCCCGACGCTCCCAAAGGTGGCACATTGCGCATGGCTGTTGTGGCCAATGGCTATGACTCCTTTAACCCGTTTGTCGTCCGTGGCGTTGCTGCGGCGGGTCTGAGCAATTACCTGTATGACACCCTCCTTGAGTCGTCAGCTGATGAACCCTTCAGCGCCTATGGATTGATTGCCGAGTCCCTGGAGACCCCCGAGGACCGGCGCTATGTCATCTTCAATCTCCGTGAGGAAGCACGCTTTCATGACGGGAAGCCCATTACCGCTGAAGACGTCAAGTTCTCATTTGACACCCTTACGACTGAGGGCCATCCGTTCTACCGGAATTACTATGCCGACGTGAGCAAAGTAACCGTGGAGGATGACCACCGAATCCGGTTCGACTTCGGTGACACCAACAACCGCGAACTGCCGCTGATTCTGGGGCAAATGCCGATCATGCCGGCCCATTACTGGGACGGTCGTGAGTTTGACGACAATGGCCTCAAACCGCCGGTGGGCAGTGGTCCATACAAAATTGGCCCATTTGAGGCGGGACGCTCCATTACGTTTGAACGGGTGGACGACTACTGGGCCGAGGACCTGGGGACCCGGAAGGGACGGTTTAATTTCGACAATATTCGCTTCGACTACTATTCCGATGACACCGTTGCCCTGGAAGCGTTCAAGGCCGGCAACTTTGATTTCCGCATAGAAGCATCTGCCAAGAATTGGGCAACGGCCTACACCGGTGAAAAATTCGAGAACAATACCATTATCACGGAGGCCATTGAGCATCAGCGCCCGGCCGGCATGCAGGCGTTTGTTCTGAACACCCGCGAAGCCAAATTTTCGGACCGAAAGGTACGGGAGGCTCTGTCCTACGCCTTTGATTTCGAGTGGGCCAACAAGAACCTGTTCTACGGTCAGTACACCCGCACAAAGAGTTTCTTCGAAAACAGTGAGCTGGCTTCGAGTGGCCTGCCCGAGGGTCGGGAACTCGAGATTCTCAAGCAATACCGTGACCAACTTCCCGAGGATGTCTTCAAGGAAATCTACGAGCCCCCGGTTACCGATGGGAAGAACGGCCTCCGGAAGAATTTACGCAAGGCAATGCAACTGCTTAAAGCGGCAGGTTACGAGGTTCGTGACGGCAAAATGGTGAACCCCGACAACGGCCAGCCACTGTCGTTTGAGGTGTTACTGCACCAGAAAAACTTTGAACGCATCGTACTTCCCCTGAAAGACAACCTTGCGAGACTGGGCATCGATGTGTCCGTTCGTCTGGTCGATACCAACCAATACATCCAGCGGGTACGTCAGTTTGATTACGACGTCATTACCCAGGTATTGCCGCAGTCCGATTCGCCAGGCAACGAACAGCGGGAATACTGGCACTCCTCGAATGTCGATGTGCAGGGCTCAAGGAACTACATGGGCGTAAATGACCCGGTCGTGGACGAACTGGTCGATAAGGTCATCCAGGCTCCCGATCGGGAGGAACTGGTTCACCGGGTACGGGCGCTGGATCGCGTACTACTGCATGGCCACTACGTGATTCCCCAGTGGTATCTGCCCCGCGACCGCATTGCCTACTGGAACTACCTCGAACGCCCTGAAACAACACCCAAGAATGGCATTGATATCGACAACTGGTGGTTCAACCCCGGCCAATGATTGTGATCGACGCAACGGTGAAGGGACTCCGCTAGATGGGCGCATACATACTAAGACGGCTGGCGCTGATTATTCCGACCCTGATCGGAATCATGCTGCTCAACTTCGTTATCGTACAGGCCGCTCCCGGCGGCCCTGTTGAGCAGCTCATAGCTGAAATGGAGGGCCATGGCGGCGGCGCCCTGGCCCGCGCCAGCGGCGGGGGCAGTGGCGGCGAGGTGGCCTCTTCCAGCGGAGACAGCCGCGGCTCGCGAGGCATCCCCGAAGATCTGCTCAAGGAAATCGAGGTCATGTACGGCTTTGACAAGCCGGCCCATGAGCGTTTCTTCAAGATGCTTGGGGATTACGCAACCTTCAACTTTGGTGAATCCTTTTTCCGGGAACGGACAGTCCTGGAACTGATCATCGACAAGATGCCGGTTTCGATATCCCTCGGCCTCTGGTCCACGCTGATCATTTACCTGATTTCGATCCCGCTGGGGATTCGCAAGGCGGTTACCGACGGTTCACGATTTGATGTCTGGAGCAGTTCCGCCATTGTCGTCGGCTACGCCATCCCCGGATTCCTCTTCGCCATCCTGCTGATCGTGCTCTTTGCCGGTGGCAGCTACTTCGACTGGTTTCCCCTTCGCGGCCTTACCTCATCCAACTTTGATGAACTCAACTGGTACCAGAAAATCGGGGATTATTTCTGGCACCTGGCGTTGCCTGTAACCGCTAACGTGATTGGCGGCTTTGCAACTTTAACGTTACTGACCAAGAACTCCTTCCTGGACGAGATCAGCAAACAGTACGTCGTCACCGCCAGGGCCAAGGGCCTCGAAGAGAAACGGGTACTCTATGGCCATGTATTCCGCAACGCCATGCTGATTGTAATTGCCAGCATGCCGGGAGTGTTGGTGTCGCTGTTCTTCACCGGCTCCCTGCTGATTGAGGTGATCTTCTCACTGGACGGTCTCGGCCTGCTCGGTTTTGAAGCCGCTCTGAACCGGGACTATCCGGTGATTTTCGGCACACTCTATATCTTTACACTGATGGGGCTGGTACTGAAGCTGATCAGCGACATCACCTACGTCCTGGTGGACCCGCGCATCGACTTCGAAAGCCGGGAGGGAGCCTGAATCATGGCGTCACTCTCCCCTATCCAGAAGCGAAGATTAAGAAACTTCCGCAACAATCGTCGTGGATTCTGGTCCCTGTGGCTATTCCTGGCGTTGTTCGGACTGTCCCTGGTCGCGGAACTGATCGCAAACGACTCCCCGCTGATGGTGTCCTATGAAGGCGATCTTTATTTTCCCGTGGTGGAGTCCGTTCCCGAGGAAACCTTTGGTGGCTTCCTGCCCTCTGAGGCAGATTACCGGGATTCCTTCATCGCCGAAGAGATCAAGGCCAATGGCTGGATGCTCTGGCCGCCGATCCGCTTCAGCTATGACACCATCAACTATGACCTGGATGTGCCCTCTCCTGCGCCCCCCAGCGCGGAGAACTGGCTGGGCACCGATGACCAGGGGCGGGATGTCGCCGCCCGGGTCATCTACGGCTTCCGGATTTCAGTACTCTTTGGTCTGACACTGACCATAGCCAGTTGCATTGTCGGCGTCGCTGTAGGCGCTATCCAGGGCTTCTACGGTGGCAAGATCGATCTGCTCGGCCAACGATTCATTGAAATCTGGTCGGGTCTTCCGGTTTTGTATCTGTTGATCATCCTGTCCAGCATCGTCCAGCCCAATTTCTGGTGGCTGCTGGGGATCATGCTGCTGTTCAGCTGGATGGGGCTGGTCGATGTCGTTCGGGCCGAGTTTCTGAGGGCACGCAACTTCGAGTACGTCCGGGCCGCCCGCGCCCTGGGCCTGGGCAATCGCAAGATCATGTTCCGCCATATCCTGCCCAACGCCATGGTAGCCACGCTCACATTCCTGCCGTTTATCCTTACCGGCGCCATTACCGGGCTTACGTCGCTGGATTTTCTCGGCTTTGGTCTGCCTTCGGGGTCACCCTCGCTCGGCGAACTGATTGCCCAGGGCAAAGCCAATCTGCACGCTCCCTGGCTGGGCATCTCCGCCTTCGTGTCCCTCTCCGTGATGCTCACCCTTCTGGTGTTCGTAGGCGAAGCCGTGCGGGACGCCTTTGATCCGAGAAAGAACTGATATGACCAAACTGCTGGAAATCTCAGACCTCTCTATCCATTTCGACCAGAGCGAACCGGTGGTCGATGGTCTCTCTATCGACATCAACCGGGGAGAGACGCTGGCGCTGGTAGGCGAAAGTGGCTCCGGAAAATCCGTGTCGGCACTTTCCATCCTGCGACTGCTGGATGAGCGGCATGCCCGCTATCCGTCGGGCCAGATTCACTTTCATGGCGAGGACCTACTGAAAGCCGACGACAAGCGGCTGCGACAGATTCGCGGGCACCGCATTGGCATGATATTCCAGGAGCCCATGACGTCCCTCAACCCACTGCATACGGTGGAAAAGCAAGTCAGCGAAACGCTGGCCCTGCACAAGGGGCTGCGTGGCCCGCAGGCACGAAAACGCTGCATCGAGCTGCTGGAGATGGTGGGCATTCCCTCGCCAGAATCGCGACTGTCCAGTTATCCCCATCAGCTGTCCGGCGGCCAGAAACAGCGGGTCATGATCGCGATGGCCCTGGCCAACGACCCTGAATTGCTGATTGCCGACGAGCCCACGACGGCGCTGGATGTCACGGTGCAACGCCAGGTTCTGGAGTTGTTGCGGAACCTGCAACAGGAATTCGGTATGGCGATCCTGCTGATCACCCACGATCTGTCCATTGTGCACCGCTATGCGGACCGCGTCGCCGTTATGGAGCGAGGCAAACTCGTGGAACTGGCACCTGCTGAACAGCTGTTTACCGCTCCTGAACATCCCTATACCCAACGCCTTCTTGATGCCGAGCCTCCAGACTCCCCGCTCAGTCTGGATCGATCGGAGCAGCCGCTGCTTCAAGTGGATAACCTGGATGTACGGTTTGCCACCAAGAAGAGCCTTTTCGGTCGCACCGTCAGCTACTTCCATGCGGTCTGCGAGACCAGCTTCACGCTTGCACGGGGGGAAACCCTGGGTATCGTTGGCGAGAGCGGCAGTGGTAAAACCACCATCGGTCACGCTTTGCTGAAGCTCACCGGCGCCACCGGCAGTATTCGCCTTGATGGTGTGGAGCTGGCACACCTGGACCAGAAGCAGTTCCGGCCCTACCGCAGCCGTGTGCAGATTGTTTTCCAGGATCCTTTTGGCAGTCTCAGTCCGCGCATGTCGGTGGCTGAAATCATTCGTGAAGGCCTCGAGATCCACGCCCCGGCCAGCCCGGAGGATCAGGACCGAAAAGTCATCCGTGCGCTGTTGGATGTTGGCCTCGACCCCGACGCCAGACATCGATATCCCCATGAGTTCTCGGGAGGTCAACGACAACGTATAGCCATCGCTCGGGCGTTGGTGTTGCAACCGGAAATCATCATACTCGATGAACCCACCTCGGCCCTCGATCGCACCGTGCAGAAGCAGGTTATCAATCTGCTGCGGGATATCCAGGCCCGATATCAGCTAAGCTATATCTTTATCAGTCACGATCTCTCGGTGGTTCGGGCACTGAGCCATAAGCTGCTGGTGCTCCAGCACGGCAAGGTGGTCGAGTACGGAAATGCGACGGACATATTCCATTCACCGCAACAGGGCTACACTCAGGAGCTGTTGAGTGCCGCACTGTTCTATCAAAAGCCTACGACCAATTGAGCGTTACTCCCATCGATTCACTTCAGGGATAATGCATGCAAACCGAGATTACAGGGAGAAAACCTATGGGATTACTCAGTGGCAAAAAAGCGCTGATCGTTGGCGTGGCCAGCAAACATTCTATCGCCTATGGCATCGCGGAAGCGTTCGCCCGTGAAGGCGCCGAACTGGCCTTTACCTACCAGAATGAAAAGCTTCAGTCCCGGGTAGAAAAGTTTGCTGACGGATGGGGTAGCCAACTTACCTTCCCCTGTGACGTTGCCAGTGACGAAGAAATTGAAAATGTGTTCAAGGAGCTGGGCAAGCACTGGGATAACATTGATATCATCATTCATGCAGTGGGCTATGCCCCGGCTCATGAGCTTGACGGCAATTTTGTGGATGTGACAACCCGCGAGGGTTTCAAGATCGCCCACGACATCAGTTCCTACAGCTTTGTCGCGCTCGCCAAGGGTGCCCGTAGCATGATGCACGAGAAAAGCTCACTGTTAACGTTAAGCTATCTGGGTGCCGAGAAGGTCCTGCAGAACTATAACGTTATGGGGCTGGCCAAGGCTTCTCTCGAAGCCAACGTACGCTACATGGCTGCCAGCCTGGGTCGTGAGGGCATCCGGGTGAACGGTATATCCGCTGGCCCAATCAAGACCCTGGCTGCCTCGGGCATCAAGAGCTTCCGCCGCATGCTGGCAGAAAATGCCAAACGTGCGCCCCTGCGCCGCAACGTGACCACGGCGGAAGTGGGCAATGCCGCGGCCTTCCTGAGCTCCGACCTGGCCAGCGGCATTACCGGTGAAATCATGTACGTTGACGCCGGTTTCAACATTACCGGCATGGGCGAACTGGAAGACTGACTTCGCCCCCACCGGGTGTTACGGCACCCGGTGGACTATTGACCTGCCAGCCCGCTAATTTCGGCCTACCCGTATCCGCCCCACAACGCGACTCAAGGTTTCGTCAAACTCGGCGGAACTCCCCAGTATCCTTCCGCTGCCCGCAACGATGGCCTCCACCAGCTCATCACCCTGATACTCCCGGCGGTTCAGACCCAGGCGGTCAACAAACACCAGCTTGTTCGATGCATTGATTCTGACTGCAAGCTTCAGCCTTACCGGATCACCATTGGCATCCTTCTCATCCAGCACAATCCAGCCACCCAGTTTGATGTTATCCACCAATTGTCGCGCTGCTGTCCGGTTTTCCTGGTCCAGTCGCTCCTTTTCGGCACGCTCATCAGCGAGCTGTTTTTCCTGCTCCTGGCGCTTGAGCCTGTCAATCTCCGCCAGTCGCTCGATCTCCTCGGCCAAACGTTTGGCTTCCTCGGCGTCCCTCTCTTTTTTCAGCGCTGCCGCCCTACTCCTGGCTTCCTTAACAGCCTTCTCGCGCAATACCTGCTGCCGTTCGAGCACACTGGAGAGAGCACTCACCGCCTCGGTCAGGACCCGACCAAAAGGCTTCAGAGCAGGCAACAGCCGAATGTCACCCCGGGCCCTGGCAGCTTCAAACTCCGCCCAGGGCTGCAGACCCAGTTTCACCCCGGCACCGTTGGTCCAAAGAATTTCTGCCGTGTCCGGCAGCAACGCAAAGAAGTATCGACGCTGTTCCGCGGCGCCTTCACCTTCCACAAACCACTGTCCCTCAAGGTCCTCCAGCAGTTGTTGATCCGCCACCTTGAAGGACAGCCAGGAAGCGTCCCAGGAAAAACCGGCCCCCACGGGCAATGCCTCGATCAATTCCGGGGTTTCACCCCGCAGGCGTGCCATCATCACTGACTGGATGCCTTCAAGAGCCTGTACCGATAGCGGTTCACCCACAACACGCATCCAGACATCCAGAATACGATCACCAATTTGTTCACCAACGTGATACAGACGATTGCGATCCTTGTCGGACAGCGCCGGATCTCCGATCCAGACCAACCATTCCAGGAGTTTTCTGCCGTGCCGCCAGTCTTCACTCTCCATCTCACCGGCCCACACGACCTGCTTAAGCAGATGCATCCAGTGATCAAGAATAAAGGTGATGATGGATCTGGGCAGTTGACGCCCCTCAAGGGCTCGCCCTACCAGAGCACGAGCGGTTTGGTCGGCACGCCGCTGTCTGGCTGCCCCCTGCTCTGTTTCCAGAAGCCGCCGACGCAGCCGTGACACTTGCTGACTGCGCTTCTCCGAGTCCTTCTGCCAGTCCCTGCAGAAAGCCTCCAGGGGCTCCCTGGTCCCTGTCTCAAAACAGGCCGAAACCGCAATGACCAGAGATTCCAACTGATCAAGCAACGCTTTTGCCGAGCGACCACCGGAAGCACTCCAGCCGCGGAATTCCTGGAGACCATCCAGCCAGAGCAGAATGTCTTCGCTGAATCCCTTGGCACCTTCCTCGCTCATCCGCCAGGCGAAGAAAAAGCGCAGTCGGGCAATTCGCCGGAGCAATTCCGGGTGCAGGCCGCTGGTCTGGGCAAAGACATCCATAATCCTGTCGGCAACATAGGCGGAATTAACCTGCCGTACAGACCAGTTCAGGGAGACAGAGCGAACGAGCTCCATGACCCGCTCATCCCGCTGCTCCGACCAGCAGGAAGACAGCAGTGGTCTCCAGTCGCTGGCAGCATCGTCCGCCACTTTTCCGACCGGATACGGAAGATCCGGAACGCGGATGCCCGAGAGGACGTCCGGGATCTTCTCCATAAACAGTTCGCGAGGCAGTATTGCGGGCGTTTTCGGCCGTTTCTGAGACATCCGTCATCCGCACGTAAGAAGCGTTGAAATGGGCTACCAAATGACGCAGTATAACCAACTCGCCGGGGTTTACCGCAATGGAAACCGGCTTGTTAAGCTCATATTGGCACGGCCTTCAGGTTATCAGAAACACCAAAGGGTCGCTGCAACGTTAAGAACCGGGGAAAACAACAGAATGTCGGGCAACAAACTTGAGAACATTAACGTGGCGAATCAGGAACAACTGATTACCCCTGAAGCGCTGAAGCAGGAAATGCCATTGTCCAGCGCCGCCGCCGAAACCGTGGAAAAAGGACGTCAGGCCATCTATGACATTATGGACGGCAAGGACCACCGGTTATTTGTAGTCGTTGGCCCCTGCTCCATCCATGACGTTGAAGCTGCTCGCGATTACGCCACCAGGCTCAAGAAACTTGCCGACGAAGTCAGCGACACACTGCTGATTGTTATGCGTGTCTATTTTGAGAAGCCACGCACGACCGTAGGTTGGAAAGGTCTGATCAATGATCCCCACCTGAACGATACGTTCGACATTGAACAGGGGCTGCACATTGGCCGTCGGTTGCTTCTGGACATCGCCGAGATTGGCCTGCCAACGGCCACGGAAGCACTGGATCCGATTTCCCCCCAGTACCTTCAGGACAGCATTTCGTGGTCGGCCATTGGCGCCCGTACCACCGAGTCCCAGACTCACCGCGAGATGAGCAGCGGGCTTTCCATGGCCATCGGCTTCAAGAACGGCACGGATGGTAGCCTCGACGTCGCGGTAAACGCCATGAAGTCGGTTTCCCATCCCCACAGTTTCCTGGGTATCAACCAGAAAGGTCAGGTCGCGATCATTCGCACCAAGGGTAACAACTACGGCCACGTGGTTCTCCGCGGTGGCGGCGGTAAGCCCAATTACGATTCCGTCAGCGTCGCCCTGTGTGAACAGGCTCTGGATAAGGCCGGGCTGCGCAATTCCATCATGGTGGACTGCAGCCACGCCAACTCCAGCAAGGACCCGGCCATTCAGCCGTTGGTCATGCAGGACATTACCCACCAGATTCTGGAAGGTAACCAGTCTATTCAGGGCCTGATGGTGGAAAGCAATATCAACTGGGGCAACCAGTCCATCCCGGATAACCTGGCGGATCTGAAATACGGTGTCTCCGTCACCGATGCCTGTATTGACTGGCCGACCACCGAGAAAGCCATACGGGATATGCGCGAAAAGCTGAAGGACGTTCTGCCGAAGCGCAAAGGCTGAGAGCAGACAGTAAGCAGAAAAAAAGGGAGCCATCAGGCTCCCTTTTTTATGGGGTTGGTGAGACTGCCCCGATCCAGTCGAGGCGATCCCGTAACCCGACCACCTGCCCGATAATCACCAGCGTCGGTGGCTGAATCTGACGCTCGTTCACCCGAGCCACAATGGTCGAAAGATCCCCTGTGACCACCTCCTGATCCGGCGTGGTGCCTTTGGACACCAGAGCAACGGGCATATCACGGGTCATGCCATGGGCAATCAGCTCCCGACAGATAATGGGCAACCCCACCAATCCCATGTAGAAAACCAGTGTCTGGTTATTCTGGACGAAGTCTTTCCAGGGCAGATCACAGGTATCATTTTTCAGGTGACCGGTCACGAAACGCACGGACTGGGCGTAATTCCGATGAGTCAGGGGTATTCCGGCATACGCGGCGCAACCAGAGGCAGCAGTGATGCCTGGAACGACCTGAAAGCGGATGCCTGCTTCAGCGAGGGTTTCTATTTCCTCCCCTCCACGGCCGAAAATAAATGGATCGCCGCCCTTCAGACGGACGACTCGGCGCCCGTTTCGTGCCAGCTCCACCAGCCGATCGTTGATCTGTTCCTGTGGCAGTGTGTGGTTGGCGCGCTGTTTTCCTACGTGAACCCGCTCAGCAGACTCGGGAATGAGGGCCAGGATTTCCGGTGACACCAGGCGATCATACAGCACCACTTCCGCGGAGTTGATCAATCGCCAGGCTTTCAGGGTCAGAAGCTCCGGATCACCCGGTCCGGCACCAACCAGGGCGACCTCTCCACTAGAGGTGTTGGGGTTGTGGGTAACCGGATTGGTCCGGTACCGAACTGGTGCACGCCCCGCACTTACGCCCTTTCCTGGTGCATTGTCCCGATCGTTCATTGAATCTTTTCCAAACCTCCCATATATGGCTTCAATACGTCCGGAACCACGATGCTGCCATCCGCTTGCTGGTAGTTCTCCATGACCGCTATCAGTGCGCGGCCAACCGCAAGGCCTGAACCATTCAGAGTATGAACGGGCTCGGGCTTACCGGTTTCCGGATTACGCCAACGTGCATGCATGCGCCGTGCCTGAAAATCACGGGTATTGGAACAGGAGGAAATTTCACGGTATTTGTCCTGGCCTGGCAGCCATACTTCCAGATCGTAGGTCTTGGCTGCGGAGAAGCCCATATCACCGCCACAAAGCGCGACCACACGATAGGGCAACTCAAGCAGTTGCAGGACTTTCTCCGCATGGCCAGTCAGAGCCTCCAGGGCCGCTTCCGAGTCACCCGGACGGACAACCTGAACCAGTTCCACTTTGTCGAACTGGTGCTGGCGAATCATGCCTCGGGTATCCCGGCCGTAGGAGCCCGCTTCACTACGGAAACAAGGGGTATGACAGACCATCTTGAGCGGCAGTTCCCCGGCATCCAGAATCGTATCGGATACCAGATTGGTTGCCGGAACCTCGGCGGTGGGAATCAGGTAAAGAGGGTTCTCACCCTCGGTCTTGAACAGATCCTCCTCAAATTTCGGGAGCTGTCCTGTTCCATACAACGTCTCGGCATTGACCAGATAGGGTACATAAGTTTCGGTGTAGCCATGCTCACCGGTGTGCAGATCCAGCATGAACTGGGTCAGCGCCCGGTGCAGACGTGCGACCGGCCCCCGCATTATCGCAAAGCGGGAATGCGCCAGCCGTGATGCCGTTTCGAAGTCCAGCCCCTTGAGCTGTTCTCCCAGCGCCACATGGTCCTTGGGCTCAAACTCGAAGGACTTGGGGGTGCCCCAGGTCCGTACCTCAACGTTGTCATCTTCGCTGTCGCCCGCCGGCACGTCCTCATCCGGAAGGTTAGGGATTCCGGCGAGAAAGCTATTCAGTTCTTCCTGAAGCTTACGAAGCTCATCTTCAGCTTCAGATTTCTGCTTTTTGAGGTTTTCGACCTCGTCCAGCAGTGGCTTGATATCCTCGCCAGCTGCCTTGGCCTTGCCAATCGACTTGGAACGCTTGTTCTGCTCGCCCTGCAACGTTTCCGTCCGTACCTGAATGGCACGACGGCGCTCTTCAAGCTGCTCGAAGGTGGCGGTATCAAATTCGACGTTCTTGATGGTCAGCCGACGGGCGATCTCTTCAGTCTGAGTACGGACGCGTTTGGGGTCGAGCATGGTTATCCTGACTTTTCCGATTAGCGATGTGTGTTGAGTGACAGGCCATTATACCTGCACAAGCGCTGGTGGCTACCAGCTCAGGGATAGCGTTTACGGGGGCTTTCGGTGTTGCGGTCATCCAGTCGCTGGCGCTTTTCGGCAAGCTTGATTTCCAGGCCCCGGTTAACAGGCTCATAGTAGCGACGTTGATGAATGGCTTCCGGGAGATAGGACTCACCCGCAGCAAACGCTTCGGGTTCATCGTGGGCATAGCGGTACTCATCCCCATGACCGAGGCTTTTCAACAGTTTGGTGGGGGCGTTGCGGAGATGCACCGGCACCTCATAATCCGGATCATTGCGAATATCCGCCATACACTGATTAAACGCCTTGTACACCGCATTGCTTTTGGGCGACAGCGCCAGGTAGGTCACCGCCTGTGCCAGGGCCAGCTCCCCTTCCGGACTGCCCAGACGCTCCTGCGCTTCCCAGGCGTCCATGGCAGTTTGCAGCGCCCGGGGATCGGCGTTGCCAATGTCTTCGCTGGCAATGCGGACCAGTCGACGGGCAACGTACAGCGGGTCACATCCACCATCCAGCATGCGGCACAACCAGTACAGGGATCCATCGGGATCCGATCCCCGCACGGACTTGTGCAATGCGGAGATCTGGTCATAGAACACATCGCCGCCCTTGTCGAAGCGACGCAGGCTGGTCTGGAGCACCTGCTCCAGATGATCACTGGTAATCCGCATGACTCCCTGCGGATCTTCTTCCGCCAAATCAGCGGCGACTTCCAGCACATTGAGCGCTCTGCGGGCATCTCCACCAGACGCTGCAGCCATCGTAGCCAGTACGGACTCATCCACCGCCACCCGGCCCTCAAGCCCCTCACTTGCTTCCAGTGCGCGCCGAAGCAGAACCAGCACATCACTCTCTTCAAGGTTCTTGAGGACGTAGACCCGGGTTCTAGACAGCAGGGCGCTGTTCAGTTCAAAGGAGGGGTTTTCCGTGGTAGCACCCACGAAAATGAACGTACCGTCTTCAATATGGGGTAAAAAAGCGTCCTGTTGGCTTTTGTTGAAGCGGTGGACTTCGTCCACGAACAACAGGGTGTCCCTACCTTCACTGTGCTTACGGTGTTTCGCCCGTTCGACGATGGCACGAATGTCCTTCACCCCGCTCAGCACCGCGGAAACCGTCTCAAAGCTGAGGTCGCCGAGGTTTGCCAGTAACTGTGCGAAGGTCGTCTTACCAACGCCGGGCGGTCCCCACAGAATCATGGAGTGGAGCTGCCCCTGCTCGACGGCACGCCTCAGGGGTTTGCCGGGCCCCACCAGGTGGGCCTGGCCCACATATTCATCCAGGTTTCCGGGTCGCATGCGGGCTGCCAGTGGGCGAAACCCCTGCTGTCCGGTAAACAGGCTGTCCTGCATCAGGCCCCGTCCCGGATAACGTCCACCTCATCAGGGTAATCGAGGGTGAAGGCAGTATCTTCAATCGTCTGATTCAGCTTGATATCGTCAAAGCTGAGCACACTGATCTGCGACAGGGAATCCTCCATGCGCATTTCCTGAAGTTCTCCCTTGAAGAAGGTCAGCCGCAAAGACACGAACAAAGAATCAGCGTTTCTGGGCACAAGGGTAAATTCCTGGGTATGCTCACCCTTGCTGCGACCGGATACTTTGTAGGTTTCGTTCAGGTTGCCCACTTCCCCGCTGAGCAATAATGCCGGCGTTGTCTGCACACGCTCATCCAGGCTGTGAACGGTCACCTGCTCCAGGTCCGGGTCATAGACCTCAACGCTCGAACCATCGCTGACAATAAACTGGGGATACGGCTCACGGGTTTCCCAGTAGAAAAGGCCCGGACGTTTGGCTTTCAGGAAGCCGCGGGATTCCTGCACGCGGCTGCCGCCTTCATTGACCACTATCTGGATAAAGCGAGCCTGATAGGACTCGTAGCTTTCCAGCATTTGTGCCAGTTCAGAGGCATCCTGCTTACTGCCATCTTCAGCCTGCACCGCGAATGACGGCATCAGAACAGCCACCACAAACGACATCCAGAACAGTCGGGCAAGTTGTTTCATCGTCAGCTAACTCCTAGTCTCTTGGTGGTGGCGGTGCCAGCACTTCCCGCGCGCCATTATGGCCGGCGGCACTGACCACACCCGATGCTTCCATGGCATCAACCAGGTTTGCCGCCCGGTTGTACCCGATCTTGAATTTACGCTGAACGGAAGAGATCGAGACCCTCCGCCCTTCGGTCACAAACGCCACAGCTTCGTCATACAGGGCATCGCCGTCCTCGCCGCCGCCTTCGGTCAGCGTCGGCACCCCGGGCAGGTTCTCCCCCTCGGCACCGTTCAATACGTCGTCCACATACACCGGTTCGCCTCGTGCTTTCCAGGCACTGACCACCCGGTGAACCTCGTCGTCGTCCACAAAAGCGCCATGAACCCGAACCGGGAGGCCCGACCCGGGTGGCAGGTACAGCATGTCACCGTGGCCCAGTAGCTGCTCCGCGCCGCCCTGGTCCAGTACCGTCCGCGAATCGATCTTGGAGGACACCTGGAACGACATACGGGTCGGGATGTTGGCCTTGATCAGGCCGGTGATGACATCCACCGAAGGTCGCTGGGTTGCCAGTATCAGGTGAATACCTGCCGCCCTCGCCTTCTGAGCGATCCGGGCAATCAATTCTTCCACCTTCTTGCCGACGATCATCATCATGTCGGCGAATTCGTCGATTACCACCACAATAAACGGCAGGGTTTCCAGTTCAGGCCGGTCCTGCTCATCGTTGGCCAGGTATTCATCCGGTTTCCAGAGCGGGTCCAGAATCGGTTCGCCGGCCGCCGCAGCGTCCCGGATCTTGCGATTGTAGCCGGCAAGGTTGCGGACTCCGAGGCTGGCCATCAGCCGATAACGGCGTTCCATTTCAGCCACACACCAGCGCAGGGCGTTGGCGGCCTCTTTCATATCCGTCACCACCGGCGCCAACAGGTGCGGAATACCATCGTAAATGCTGAGTTCCAGCATTTTCGGGTCGACCATGATAAAGCGGACTTCATCCGGTGTGGCTTTCAGCAGCATGCTCAACAGCATGGCGTTCACGCCGACGGATTTACCGGAACCCGTGGTACCCGCCACCAACAGGTGCGGCATCTTGGCCAGATTGGCGACCATTGGATTGCCGCCGATGTCGTTACCCAACGCCAAAGTGAGAGCTGAGGAGGACTCCGTAAACACCCGGGCACTCAGCACTTCACTCAGACGCACCATCTCGCGCTCTTCGTTGGGAATCTCGATCCCGACAACGGATTTGCCCGGAATAACTTCCACAACCCGGACACTCAGCACCGCAAGGGAGCGGGCAAGGTCTTTGGCGAGGTTGGAAATTTTGCTGACTTTGACGCCAGGTGCCGGTTTGATCTCAAAGCGCGTAATCACCGGCCCCGGATTGACTTCAACGACCTCCACGGAAACGCCAAAGTCCGCCAGTTTCTCCTCCAGCAACCGGGACATGTGCTCAAGGGATTCTTCCGAGTAGCCCTTTTCCTTATGTTCCTCAGGCGGGTCCAACAAAGAGATCGGCGGAATCGGGCTCTCCACGTCCTCAAGCAAGGATGGTTGACTCCCCTTGCTGTTCTTATCGTTCCTGGCAGGCTCGTCGCGCTTGAATGGCGAGATTTTCAACGCCCGGGAGACCGCTCCCTTGGGCTCGGCCTTTTCTTTTCTCCGGGTACCATTAACGGAGGGTGGCTCCACCGGCTCCGCCACATCATCCCGTGAACTGAAGCTCTCAAGCCGGGCAGGTTCCGGATCCTGGGGAGACTCAAAGCCATCAATCGCCGGCTCACGACGGTCCGTCCTGCCGTTGTCAGCCCCGGGTCCCGCTTTCTTGGGAGCAAGTCCGGGAATTTTATGCCACCAGCGCTCTCCAGCGGCTTTCTTCGCCGCGCCATCGCCACCAATCCGATCCTTTACCACCGGTGGTTCAGGCTGCTTCTTCGCCGCTGGCTCCGGCTTCTGCGGCTTCTGCGTTTTTTCCTGCTTACCAACCGCGCTGAACAGGTTTTTCAACCAGGTGCCGAAACGAATGGTGTTCAGCCCTACCTGGTCCATCAGCCAGAACCACGACAGACCCGTGGTTACCGTGAGTGCAAACAGGAATATCGCAATAAGCAGAAGGGTTGTCGCCGGCAGGTTGAAAAACCGAACCATCGCTTCGGATACGGCGGCTCCCAGAACCCCACCGGAGGAAACGCCAAGCCCGAACACGGAATAGAGTGACAACAGGCTGGTCGACGACAGCAGAATCAGCAGGAAACCGCCAAAACGCATCATCAGTAACGGCCAGTGCAAATCCAGCGGATCATTACGACGGCGGATCAACATTACTGCGTAGCCGGCAATCATCAACGGAAACAGGAAGGCCACATGACCAAAGAAGTCCATTAGCAGACTGGCAATCCAGGCCCCCGTGCGACCGGCATAGTTCTGCACACTGGTTTCATGCCCAATGCTTGCCCAGCCCGGATCCATTGGGTTAAACGTTACCAACGCCATCGCCATGTATATACACAGGGCAATCAGGGCAATAACGGCACCCTCACGGCTGCCCTGGGCAGCCAGACGACGAAATCGCTGCTGTTTATCGGTCAGTTCCCGTGACTTTTGCGCTTTTGCAGACTCTGCCATGAATACTCAGACGTTTCCGTTGCTGTTATTTTTCAAGGGCCCTGAAACCGCGCTCAAGATCGATCTTCAGGTCCTCGACCGCTTCTATGCCTACCGACAATCGGACCAGGTTCTCTGTTATCCCGGCCTGAGCCTTGTCTTCAGGGGATAACCGCCCGTGGGTGGTAGTGGCCGGGTGGGTAATGGTCGTTTTGACATCTCCCAGGTTGGCCGTAATGGAAATCATCCGTGTACCGTCGATAAAGGCCCAGGCCTCTTCCCTGCCCCCTTTAAGGCGGAACGACAAGACGCCACCGAAGCCTTTCTGTTGCTGCCTGGCCAGCTCATGCTGGGGATGGCTGCTCAGCCCTGCATAAAACACCTCGGCAACGGCCGGCTGCTGTTCCAACCACTGCGCCAACTCTAACGCATTGTCGCAATGGGCTCGCATACGGATTGGTAAGGTTTCCAATCCCTTAAGGAACACCCACGCATTAAACGGGCTCATGGTGGGGCCGGCAGAACGCAGGAACCCGTATACCTCTTCCATCAGTTTGTCTGATCCGACCACGACACCGCCGACACAGCGACCCTGACCATCCAGATACTTGGTGGCCGAATGGATGACGACATCAGCACCATGCTCAAAGGGGCGCTGTAATACCGGCGTGCAGAAACAGTTATCCACGACAAACAGGGCGTCATTGTCTTGGGCAAGGTTCGCCAGTGCCCTCATATCGGCAATCTCGCACAGTGGATTGGATGGCGTTTCAATGAACAACATCCGGGTTTCCGGTCGGACAGCGGCTTCCCATTGCGCCATATCGGTTAGATTGACGAACGTTGTCTCGACACCGAACCTGGCCATGTACTTCTGGAGCAGCACGTTGGTTGTTCCGAAAACACCACGGGAACAAATCACATGATCACCGGACTGCAGCAGCGCCATGCAGGTACTGAGGATCGCGGCCATGCCGGACGACGTGGCGACAGCCCGCTCACCACCCTCCATCGCAGCAATACGCCTCTCAAACGCCTGCACTGTCGGGTTGGTGAACCTGGAATAGATGTTCCCCGGCTCTTCCCCGCCAAACCGAGCGGCAGCCTGGGCCGCACTGCCATAGACAAAGCTCGATGTCGGAAAGATCGGGTCGCTGTGCTCCAACTGACCAGTGCGGATCTGCCCCGCGCGCACCGCCAGTGTGTCGACTGACATGCCTTCGAGATCCGATTCGGGAATCCAGACCTGTTCATCGCGGCAAAATGTCATGGTTCGCTCCTGCTATTGGCGGGGTGGCAGTTAATCTTCATCGTTGTACAGATCAATGATGCCGTTATCGGCCGGGTCCGCTCCCGCTGCCTGGAAGCGATTCTCGTCGTTCCGCATGGCTTCCAGCTTGCTCAGGTAGGCTTCGTCAACATCCCCCGTGACATATTCGCCTGTGAACACGGAACATTCCCAGCCTTCAATATCAGGGTTTACATCGCTGACACAGGTAATCAGGTCACCCAGGTCCTGGTACAGGAGCCAATCAGCACCGATCAGATCACGGATCTCGTCCTCGGTACGGTCATGGGCTATGAGCTCGCTGGCCGACGGCATGTCGATTCCGTAAACATTCGGATACCGAACGGGAGGCGCAGCCGATGCAAAATACACGTTACGGGCACCAGCGTCCCTGGCCATCTGTACAATTTCTTTACAGGTTGTACCGCGAACAATGGAATCATCCACCAGCATGACGTTCTTGCCCCGGAACTCCAGATCGATGGGGTTGAGCTTCTGGCGAACCGACTTTTTGCGCATTTTCTGGCCAGGCATGATGAACGTCCGGCCAATATAACGGTTTTTGATGAACCCCTCGCGGAATTTGACCCCAAGCAGATGAGCCATCTGCATGGCAGATGTCCGGCTGGTGTCCGGGATTGGCATCACGACGTCAATATCGTGCTCAGGGCGCTCCCTCAGGACTTTTTCCGCCAGGGTTTCCCCCATCCGCAGCCGTGCCTTGTAGACCGACACCTTATCGATGATCGAGTCCGGACGGGCAAAATAAACGTGCTCGAAAATACAGGGGTACAGGTGTGCCTTCTCTGAACACTGTTCGGTGTACAGGGTACCGTCGGTCTCAATATAGACTGCTTCGCCCGGTGCAATGTCCCTCACCAGAGTGAACCCGGCAGCACTCAGCGCCACACTCTCGGAGGCGATCATGTATTCCTTGCCATCGTCGGTTTCGCGCACACCGTAACAGGCCGGACGAATGCCATTGGGGTCACGGAAGCCCACGATCCCGTACCCGGTGATCATGGCAATGACAGCATAGGCACCACGACAACGCTTGTGCACCGCACGCACCGCCGAGAAGATTTCATCCTTGGTGGGGTCAAGCTTGCCCAGCTTCTGCAGTTCGTGGGCAAACACGTTCAGCAGGACTTCGGAATCCGAGTTGGTATTGATGTGGCGCAGATCAGTACGGAACAGATCCTTGCTAAGATCGTCGGCGTTGGTAAGGTTACCATTGTGAGCCAGGGTGATGCCGTACGGACTGTTGACATAGAAGGGCTGGGCTTCGGCTGAGCTCGAGCTGCCGGCAGTCGGGTACCGCACATGCCCTATTCCGACATTACCGACCAGACGGCGCATATGTCGGGTGTGGAACACATCCCGCACCAACCCGTTGTCCTTGCGAAGGTTAAACCGATCATTCTGAAACGTAACAATGCCCGCCGCATCCTGGCCCCGGTGCTGTAAAACGGTCAGCGCATCATAAAGCGTCTGATTCACGTTGGAAGTACTGACTATGCCGACAATGCCACACATGGATACGGTAATCTCCGAAGCGTTATAACTGAATGTTAACGGGACGCGGAAACGGGTTCCACGCCTTCTTTCTGCTGAAGTTCATTGGGACTGGCAGCGCCCTCGTCTGCCGGCCCCAGGAATCGGGCAAATTCATCCCCAAGAGTACGTCTGGACCAGTCTTCCACGACGGCCAGCCGATCAATCATGATGGAGGTTCTCCACCAGGTGTCCTGAGCCAGTGGGGTATAACGGGTGAACGCTATCCCCACAATCACCACCACCAAACCTCGAAGCAGGCCAAATCCCATACCCAGCACACGGTCAGTGGCGGACAGTCCGGTGGCGCGGACAAGATGGCCAATCATGTTATTAATAATGGCACCAATGATCAGTGTGCCAAAAAACAGTATTGCAAACGCCGCCACCAGCCGAACCAGTGGGGTTTCGACAGTACTTTCCAGCAAAGATTGCATCTGGGGATGAAACGTCCGCGCGATAATGAACGCGCCGACCCAAGTGACAAGCGAGAGAGCTTCTTTAACAAAGCCCCGCTTGAGGCTGATAAGAGTGGATACGGAAATTAGGGCAATGATGACCCAGTCAATCCAGATCAGCGCTTCCATGGAAAACCCGGTGGTGATATTGAAGCGCGAATTCTAACAGGAAACGCCCCCGTACCAAACCGCCGGTTTTCCATTATACGTTCGGCCGGAGACCTTATTTGCCTCCGCTGGTCACCAGGCTGTTCAGACCGAATTCTCGATCCAGCGCCCGCTTGGCCCGCTCAGCCTCGGCTTTCTCAGCAAACGGCCCACTGAAAACCCTGGTCAGGGTTGTATCGCCACGCTGGATTTTCTGGAGGTGGGAGTTGTAGCCCTGATCGCGAACCTTGTTGCGAAGGTTGCGGGCATTATCGGCACTGCCAAAGCTGCCAAGCTGAACCACCCAGGCGCCATCGAGTGAACCGGCGTATTCGGCAGAATCTACCTGCTGGCTACTTTCCTGAACCGGCTGTTCGCGCTCGGGTTCGGGCTCCTGCGCCACGGGCTGCTCTACTGGCTCTGACGTTTCTGTCGGGGACTCCGGCTCAGGTTCTGATCGGGAAACGGGCTCTTGCGGTTCGTCAACACGCTGTACCTGGCGTTGGGCATCTGAGTCAGACACTGGCTCAGGCTCGCCGGATTCCTCCAGGCGATAGGCCGGAGCATCCGCAGCGGGCGGCTCGGGCGCATCAACTTCCGGGAATGGCGGCTCCTCCGGGATGTTAATCGAACTGGAAGTACGTTCAGAATGGGGTTCATCAAATAGCATTGGCACAAAAATAACCGCGAGAGAAATCAGCACCAATGCTCCGATTATTCTTTGCTTCAGTCCGTCCACGTCTTGATGTCCCCTGTTTATCTCACTGGCGGCGATGGTTGTTGGCAATCAGGCCAGATACTAACTGCCTGCTACCGATAACTCAAAGGCTCTCCCCGGGCATGACCAAACTTTAAGACTGAACTGTCACCTTCCAGTTATTCCGCCAACAAAAATCGACGAACCTCCGCTACGGTAAAGAAGGATCCGAAGGCAATGATCAGGTCATCAGGATTAGCGTTATTCAGCGCCAACTGCAGGGCATCGGATACAGTATCGCAGTTAGTGATATCCAATCCGGGATTGGATGACGCAACTCGCTCCCCAAGCTCACCAACTGCAAGCCCCCGGGGGCAGTCCAGACCACCCAGATACCATTGATCAACCACTGACGACATAGCCTGTACAACCCCCTCAACATCTTTGTCCGAGAGCGCTCCGTATACTGCAATCAACCGCCCTGTGGACGCCTTTATGGCCTCAAGGCGGCCCGCGAGCCAACGGGCGGCGTGGGGATTATGACCGACATCCGCGTACACTGCGGGATGGCTGCCCAATTTCTCGAATCGCCCTGGAGCACGGACCCGTGCAATCACCTGGGCTACCGAATCAAGCGACAGCTCCGGCTCGAGCTCCCGAAAGGCAACCACTGCCGCAGCAACGCTGTTTACTGGTAACGGCACTGTAGGGAGTGACACAACCAGACCGTCGCTTTCGAAGCGAAGGGTCACTTCCTCGCCTGAGTCAGCCACATAATAGGTTTCATCCAGCCGCTGCAGTGGTACACGTTGTGCTGCTACCTGCTGCAGGACGGACCGTGGTGGATCGGTATCCGCGTAGATGGCCGGAATCCCGGGCCTGAGTATGCCCGCTTTTTCGAAGCCGATAATCTCCCGGTCATTGCCGAGAAAGGCAACATGGTCGATATCCACTGAAGTTATAATCGCCAGGTCAGGGTCAAGCACATTTACCGCATCCAGACGCCCGCCGAGTCCAACCTCCAGAATCCAGTCCTCAACACCGGCTCCGGCCAACAACACGAAAGCGGCAAGAGTGCCAAACTCGAAGTACGTCAGCGTGACGCCCCTTCGGGCGGCCTCCACCTCACGGAAAGCAGCAATCAGTTCCCCATCCGCAACGTCCTTGCCATTCACCCGCACCCGTTCGTTATATCGTTGGAGATGTGGTGAGGTATAGGCGCCGGTCGTCCGCCCCGCTGCCATCAACAAGGCCTCGAGGCAGGCAACGGCGCTGCCCTTTCCATTGGTGCCGGCCACGGTGATAATCCGCCCCTTCGGTTTGCGCGGAAAAAGCCGCCGCAGCACCATCAGAACGCGATCAAGGCCAAGATCAATTTCTGCGGGGTGAATCGATTCGAGGTAGGAAAGCCACTGGTCCAGTGTGGCTCCGGCACCCGGAGCTTCCGGGTGCCGGGATACATGATCAGTTTTCGGGGGCATCGGTTTCCGGTCTTTCGCTGACTTCAAACTCTATCGGATCTTCGCTCGCCGGCTTTTCCTGCCCTGTAAACTTCGCCAGCACATGGGTGATGCGCTCACGCATCTGGTGGCGATGAAGAATCATGTCGATGGCTCCGTGCTCCAGCAGAAATTCACTGCGCTGGAAACCTTCCGGCAATTTTTCCCGAACGGTTTGCTCAATGACCCGGGGACCGGCAAACCCGATCAGCGCATTGGGCTCGGCGATATTGAGGTCACCCAGCATGGCCAGACTCGCGGATACCCCGCCGAATACGGGATCGGTCATGACCGAAATATAGGGGATACCTTCCTGCTTCATGCGCTCAAGCACTGCCGCAGTTTTCGACATTTGCATCAGGGAGAGTATCGCTTCCTGCATGCGCGCCCCCCCACTGGCAGAAAAACAGACCAGGGGAATTCGTTCCTCCAGGCAGACATTCGCCGCCTGCACGAATTTTTCGCCGACAACCTGCCCCATGGAGCCGCCGAGGAAATTGAACTCAAAGGCACACGCCACCAGAGGCAGCCCAAGAGTAGTACCCTTCATGGCAACCAGGGCGTCCTTCTCGCCCGTCGCCTTCTGAGCGTGAGCGAGACGGTCCTTGTAGCGCTTGCTGTCCTTGAATTTGAGCCGATCCCAGGGCTCCAGATCTGCCGCAATTTCTTCGCGGCCATCGGCATCCAGGAAGATATCCAGTCTGCGACGGGCGTTCACCCTGAGATGATGATTACATTTGGGGCAGACATCCAGATTCTTCTCAAGCTCAGGCTTGTACAGGAAGGCACCGCATTTGGGGCACTTCTTCCACAAACCTTCAGGTACGCCAGTACGCTGCTTGGATTCCGAGCGGATCTTGCTCGGCATGATTTTGTCCAGCCAGTTACTCATGTTCTCATCCTGTCCTTTGATGCCTGCCCGCCTGTTTTCCTGAAAATCAGGAAGCCAGGCCGTCCAGTGCTTCTCGCATCGGGTGGAGCAGATCCGTCAGAGCCCGTTTCAGCTGATCAGAATCTGCCTGGTTTCGGGCTATTGTATCGACCAATACGCTGCCAACAATTACACCATCGGATACCCGCCCGACTGCTGCCGCGGTTTCCGCATCACGAATACCAAAACCGACGCCGACCGGCAGTGCGGTGATTTCATGAATGTGGGCGACCCTCGAAGCCACTTCGTCCACGTCTATTTTGCCAGCACCGGTAATACCCTTGAATGAAACATAGTACACATACCCGGAGGAGTGCTCACTGATTGAACGAATACGGTCATCCGTGGTGGTGGGGGCCAGCAGGAAAATGGCATCCAGATTACGGGCGGTGAACAACGGCGCAACCTCATCTGCCTCCTCGGGAGGAAGATCCACAGTGAGGATACCGTCAACACCGGCATCCGCCGCTGCATCCGCAAAGGCTTCGTATCCCATGGCTTCCATCGGGTTCAGGTAGCCCATCAAAACCACAGGCGTGGTGTCATCGGTTTCCCTGAACTGCTTGATCATAGCGATCACCTGGCGCAGGGAAGTACCGTGCTTCAGAGCCCTTTCACAGGCCATCTGAATCACCGGGCCATCCGCCATGGGATCGGAGAACGGCACACCCAGTTCAATAATATCCGCACCCGCCTCTACGAGGGTATGCATCAGACCAACGGTTTGGTCCGGGTGCGGATCGCCCGCCGTAATGTAAGGGATCAACGCCTTGCGTCCCTGCCCTTTCAGGGACTTGAGCACCCCTTCAATTCGACTCATGCCTGCTCCTGTGTCTTGTACGCTGATTGTTTACCGGTTGATCAGACTTCAATGCCATCCAATTGGGCGATGGTGTGTATATCCTTATCGCCACGGCCTGAGATATTAATCACGATGACCTGATCTTTGTCCATCGTTGGCGCCAGCTTCAGGGCATAGGCGACAGCGTGTGCGGTTTCCAGGGCGGGCATTATGCCTTCAACCCGGGTAAGCTTGCGGAAGCCATCCAGGGCTTCGTCATCCGTCACCGATACATACTGGGCGCGACCGATGTCTTTCAGCCAGCTGTGCTCAGGGCCAACGCCCGGGTAATCAAGGCCTGCACTCACGGAGTGGGTACTGGCAATCTGGCCGTTCTCGTCTTCCATCAGGTAGGTCCGGTTACCATGGAGTACCCCCGGACGGCCCGCGCACAGCGGTGCCGCATGCTGGCCGGAGTCGATACCCAGACCACCAGCCTCTACGCCGTACATCTGCACACTCTCATCCGTGAGGAACGGATAGAACATGCCAATGGCGTTAGAACCGCCACCCACGCATGCGACCAGCGCATCCGGGAGCTTTCCAGCCTGCTCGAGCGATTGACGGCGAGTTTCCCGACCAATCACCGACTGGAAATCCCGCACCAGTAACGGATAAGGATGCGGACCGGCCACCGTACCGATGATGTAGAAAGTATCATCAACGTTGGCCACCCAGTCACGCATGGCATCGTTCATGGCATCCTTCAGCGTCTTGGTGCCGCTTTGTACCGAGTGGACCTCGGCGCCCAAAAGTTTCATCCGATACACATTCAGGGACTGACGCTTGACGTCTTCTGCCCCCATGAACACATGACACTCCAGCCCCAGCCGTGCGCATACCGTGGCCGTTGCAACGCCATGCTGGCCAGCACCGGTTTCGGCAATGACCCGCTTTTTCCCAAGGAAGCTCGCCAGCAGTGCCTGACCAATAGTGTTGTTAACCTTGTGGGCGCCAGTATGGTTCAAGTCTTCCCGCTTGAGCCAGATCTGGGCACCGCCGGTTTCCCGGGTGAGGCGCTCGGCAAAATACAGGGGGCTGGGGCGGCCCACGTAGTTCGCAAGATCCTCATCAAACGTTTTTTGAAATTCAGGGTCGTTCTTAAGACGCAGGTATTCTTTTTCCAGCGTCATCAGGGAATCCATCAGGGTTTCCGACACAAACCGTCCGCCGTAGGCACCGAAGTGACCCCGTGCATCCGGAAGTGCGCTTAGCATTTCTTCAGTCAGTTTCATCGACACGGTGAACCTCGTTTATAAAGTCGGAAATTTTTGCGCTGTCTTTCACGCCCTTGCTGCTCTCCACGCCCCCACTGACATCCACAGCCCAGGGCCTAACCTGCTCTACGGCGCTGGCAACATTATCAGATGCCAGCCCGCCGGCCAATATCAGTGGTAGCGGGCGACTGGTCGGAATCAATGACCAGTTGAAGCTTTTACCAGTGCCGCCATAACGCTGGGGATCCCAGGCGTCGACCAACAATCCGCTGGCGTTACGATAGCGCTCATACGCGGCCTCAATATCACCGGCCTGACGAACACGAACCGCCTTGATCCAACGCCTGCCGAAGCTGGCACAGAACTCCGGCGATTCATCGCCATGGAACTGAAGGAGATCAAGAGGAACAGAGCTCAGAACCTGCTCAACCCACTCCCGTTCCGGATTCACAAACAGCCCTACCGCCCCGGAAAACGCTGGCAGGAGCGACACAAGCTCCTTTGCCGACGCTGGGCTTACGGACCGGGGGCTGGGCTCATAGAATACGAAGCCCAGTGCATCCGCGCCTGCCTGTGCAGCAGCTCGAACATCTTCGGGTCGGGTTATGCCACAGATTTTTACTCGGGTTCTCATAGGCCTTGAGTCAGTTAGTTCGGTGTGTCCACGTGGGCTGCCGTGGCGAGTTGTCCCCGAGATCAAACCAGGGACGGAGAAACCCTGGACCACAAAGCGCTGGCGGTATCCCGAATCGCTCGGGGTACCCTACATCCACCAGATACAATCCGAACGCCGGGGCGGTAACCCCCGCCACCGTGCGGTCCCTGGCCCCCAGTATCTCACGAATCCAGTCGACGGGTCGCTTCCCGGTACCAACCGCCATCAAGGCCCCGGCCATATTCCTTACCATATGATGCAGGAATGCATTGGCCTGTACATCTATTACGACAAACTCGCCTTTTCGGCTTACCTGGATGTGCTCCATAAAGCGGTTGGGGCTACGTGACTGGCATCCTGCCGCCCGAAACGATGAGAAGTCGTGCTCACCCCGCAGAAACTGCGCCGCCTCATTCATCCTCTCCGCATCCAGCGGGCGGAACGTCCAGCTGACTTGCCCTCGTTGAATGCCTGGCCTGACCGGATGGTTATAGATTACGTAACGGTAGCGGCGATAGGTGGCTGAAAAACGGGCATGAAAATCGCCAACACCATTGCCCGCCCAGTGTACGGCTATATCGTCAGGCAGCGCCGTATTGATGCCCATCACCCACGACCGCAGGTTGCGTACCGACGAGGTGTCGAAATGCGCGATCTGATAGCTGGCATGGACACCAGCATCGGTCCGTCCCGCACATACCAGGTCGACCTCGTGATCGGCGACTTTTGAAACCGCCCTGGCCAACTCAGCCTCGACTGATCGTACACCGGATTTCTGCAACTGCCAGCCGTGGAAGGAGCGCCCGTCGTATTCAAAAGCCAGTACGACGCGACCATTGCCAATGGCGTTTTCAGTGGTAAGTGCTTGAGGGTTCAGGAACAAGTGATAATCCGACTAACCGGTATAACAAAACAAAACGCCGACTGTGACCGGGACACTGTCCCGAGAGTCGGCGTTCTGGGTTCGATAAACCTGATTATAACGAATCAGGACAGATTTTTAAGGAGATCCTGTGCCTCGGCCTTCTGCTCATCATCTCCTTCCAGCGCTACTTCTTCGAGGATATCACGAGCGCCGTCCATATCCCCCATCTCAATATAGGCTCTGGCAAGGTCAAGCTTGGTGGCCGCCTCGTCAGTGCCTGCGAGGAAATCAAAATCATCATCGTCGCCAAGATCGGACTCATTAATGTCATCAGCGGCAGATTTTCTGGCACTGGAATCCAGCGAGTCAGAAGCCACAGGTGGCTCCATGTCACTCTCAGCGGGCGATTCCTCCGGGGCAGCAGTTTCAGCGGTTTCATCGGAATCGCCAAGGTCCGGCAACTCCTCTTCCCGCCCTTCAGCGGCCTCCAGGCTCTCTTCAGCAGATGCCAGCTCCTCCGGCGTCTCACTGTCCTTGTCCATCAGCGAATCCTCCAGGTCAAGCTCCTCATCAAGCTCTGGGGGGGGCTCCGGGGTTTCGGTCGTATCAGTGTCCTCGGAATCCGCAAACTCTTCCATCAGCGCCAAGTCTTCATCGGAGACGTCCAACTCCAGATCGTCGAGTCCGGACTCTTCGCTGGTCAGGGATTCGTCGTCCTCGGATTCACCGGCAACCTTATCCAGCTCTGCGTCCAGCTCATCCAGGAACGACTCATCAAGATCTCCAAGCCCTTCATCTTCCGGCTCTTTCTCCTCGGAGGATTCCTCAAACGACGCCGACTCCTTTGCCTGCTCTGAAGAGTCATCCGTGGTGAAATCGGTCTCAAGACTTTCGAAGTCCTCAAGCGACAGTTCGTCAGCCAGGTCATCAGCGGTATCGTCATCAGACTTCTCAAGATCGAAGTCCAACGCCTCGTCCTCCTCACGGGTCTCGAAATCAGAGGCAGAGTCATCAGTGGATTCTTCCAGGCCAGACAGGTCGTACTCAACCATACCACTGTCGGATTCGGCCTCAGCCTCAGCCTTATCCTCTTCGACTGCGGAATCCTGGTCCAACGAATCGGTTATTTCGAGGTCAGAGAAATCAACGTCCAAATCCTCTAGCTCATCCGCAGGTTGCTCCGGCTGGCTGGATTCGGCCTGATCATTGCGAGACTCAACGTTCTGCTCGAAGGAATCGGAACGCAACTGGGATTCCAGATCATCAATGCTGGGCGTAGCCTCCGCATCTTCGAGTTTTTCACGCAGCGCACCGGCTTCCCTGATTGCACTGTCATCCTCCAGCGCTTCAATCTCCCGGAACTGCTTCTCAAAAGAGTCCCGGTTCTGAGCATCAGCATAAACGCCCAGCAACATCAGCCTCAGGTCAGTACGACTGGGCTCGTGGGAAATCGCTGTCTCCAGTGTCTGTACAGCTTTGTCTTCCTGACCGTAGGCGATGTAGGTTTCCGCCTCCGCCATGGGATCATCTGCGGCAACCTCGCCCTTACCTTCGTCATCAAGACTCAGATCAAAGGAATCCGACTCACCTTCCTCGCCGTTCAACTCGTCATAGAATTCTTTCTCGCGGTTGGCACTTCGGCGAGCGAGGAGCAGCAGTAACAACAACAGCAGGATCAGACCACCACCCAGGGCGATCTGGTACAGCGTGTTATTCGTGATCGCATCAATAATGTTCGCGGGAAAACCCTTGGCCGGCTGTTGCGCCGGCGCAGCCGGTTGTCCGGCAGTGTCTGTGTCTGACGGAGCAACCGACGGCGGAGTTTCAGCCTCCGGCTCCCCACCGTCCTCTACCGCTGAAGACGGATCCTGAGCAGCCATGCCAGATTCATCACCGGCAACCATCTCCTCATCGGCACCCGCCTCGCTATCTTCGGCTACCGCCTCATCAGCAGCGGACTCAACCATCTCCGCATCGGGCTCAACGCCGTCGGGCTCACCTGCCCCTTCCGGACCGTCGCCGTCTGGCTGTTCCGCGCCGTCCTGACCGGCTGTCAGGTCACCCGCTGCCATGGATTCTTCATCCATGGCACCTTCGCCCGCTTCCTGGTCAGCTTCCTGATCCGCGACTGGAGCGTCATCCTCACCAGTCATCTGCTGCATATCAGCAAGCTGACTGTTCTTCAGTTCGAGCAATCGCTGCAGGGTTTCCACCTGATCCTGCAGATCTTCGACCCGGGTATTCAGCTCCTCGTTCTCTCGACGGGCGCTTTCCAGCTCCTCCATAGCGACTGCGGATCCGGCATCAACGCCGCCCGCCGTTTGACCATCGCCGCCGGCTGAGCCGCCTTCCTCGCTATCGCGACCACCGGCTTCATCCGCTGTAATCAGCCTGAGCTCATCACCGCCGGCACTGTCGGAACCTGCCACCCCGGTTTCTGGCGCTGGCGCGGGCGTTGCCGCGTCCGTAGCGTCAACGGTTCTGGTCGGGCTGGAGAACTCGTCGTTCTGGACCGCCACCTGACGATTAGCCTCAGACCGACTGCGACGCTGAATCTGCTCCAGATCCGGAATCCGGAGCACCTCACCGCGTTTGAGCCGGTTAATGTTGTCGCCCATAAACGCATTCGGATTGAGATCCTGAATGGCGAGCATCACCTGCTGCATGGATACGCTGTCATTCGGGCGGACGCTCTGCGCGATTTTCCAAAGCGTATCGGACGAACCGGTAGGGCCAAATGTGCGGGGGCTGCCAGTCGTTTGCGGAGCGGCAGGGCCATCGGTACGCGGGGCAGTCCTGGTACTGGATTCAGGTGCAGATATCTGACCGGTGGACGGCGCGGTGACCTGCTCCTGGATTCCCGACTCTTCGGCGTAAACGGGAGGGTCCACCAACACTGAGTATTCGCGCATCAAGCGACCGCTTGGCCAGGTCACTTCCAGCAGAAAATTAAGATACGGTTCCCGAAGGGGTTCTCTTGAGGACACATTGACGATCAAACTACCGTCGCTGCTGGTCGTAATCTCAAACTGGAGCTTGGTAAGGAAGTAGTTTCGATCAATACCCACTCTCTGATAATCGTTCTCAGAGGCGATATTGACGAATACATCGTCAGGATCAATTCCCTGGCTTTTTCGCAGATTAATATCTGCCTCAAGCGGCTCATTGAGATAGGACTGCAGTTCAATTTCACCCAGCCCCAGGGCCTGAGCGACACCGGAACCGAGCCCTCCCGCCAGAGCCAGGGCAACCGCAAGCTTGCGTACCTTCATGCTTTTTCCTTACCAGTCTCCGTTATTCGTTACTGCTTTCTCAAACAGAATCGGACGAGGTTGGATGACTTCCGTCTGGTTTTCTATAGTTGTTGTGTAATTTTATTAATTTTCAGTGGGCCAAGTATTGTTGATAAAGCCCTTTTTATCAATCAATCAGCTTCAGTCGTTGTACCATTTTTTTATAAAAGGTATGGAACTTACTGTTACCGAACGATGATCTGCCTCATCAATACAGGAAATAGTAGCCTAACCCAGGTACTGACACCGACAACTTCGCTGTTAAAAAATAACAGGGGCGGAGACCGATTTCAGCCTCCGCCCCTTACCCGGTTCTCTGAAACCGGACACAGTTGGCATTTAATACCAACTGTTACACGGCAGTTAACGCTCCTGGAGAATCCGGAGCATCCTGCGCAGCGGCTCGGCGGCGCCCCACAGTAACTGATCCCCAACGGTGAACGCGGAAATATACTCCGGCCCCATGGTCAGTTTGCGGATACGGCCGATAGGCACACTCAGAGTTCCTGTCACCTTCGCCGGAGTCAGCTCCTCAATGGTCGCATCACGATCATTGGGAATGACTTTCACCCAATCATTGGCCTTCGCCAGAATGGACTCGATCTCGGAAACCGGCAGGTCCTTTTTGAGCTTGATGGTCAGCGCCTGACTGTGGGAGCGCATGGCACCAATCCTGACACAGATACCATCGATGGGAATCGGGTTATCGGAACGACCAAGAATCTTGTTGGTCTCGACGCCCGCTTTCCATTCCTCCTTGCTCATGCCGTTATCAAGTTGCTTGTCGATAAACGGAATCAGACTGCCAGCCAGGGGCACCTGGAAGTGCTCGGTCGGAAACCCTTCAGAGCGCATGGTTTCGGTAACCTTACGGTCAATTTCCAGGATTGCCGACGATGGGTCGTCCAGCTCACTCTTGACGTTATTGTTCAACTCACCCATCTGGTTGAGCAACTCGCGCATGTTCTGAGCACCGGAACCGGAGGCCGCCTGGTAGGTCATAGGAGACACCCACTCGATCAGGTCCTGCTCCAGCAGCCCACCGAGGGCCAGCATCATCAGACTGACCGTGCAGTTACCGCCGATGTAGTCCTTGACGCCCTTGTCCAACGCCTCGTCGATGACATTGCGGTTGACCGGGTCAAGCACAATCACGGAATGATCCACCATCCGCAGCGTGGATGCCGCATCAATCCAGTAGCCTTCCCAGCCTGCGTCGCGCAGTTTCTGGTAGACCTCGCCGGTGTAATCGCCACCCTGACAGGTAACGATCACGTCCACGGTTTTCAGGATATCGATATCAAACGCGTCCTGCAGGGGCGGAACACCTTCCTTACCGACATCCGGCGCCGGTTTACCGGCCTGGGACGTGGTAAAGAATACCGGTTCGATATCCGCGAAATCGTTTTCTTCACGCATGCGCTGCATGAGGACAGAGCCCACCATGCCACGCCAACCAATAAGTCCAACTCGCTTCATGTGCGACCTTTGAACCTCGTTTTATGCCCGCCCTCTACCTTTATCGCTGGCAGGGACAGGATGGATGATCCCGCGGCAACTGCGTCCCGTTGCCGTCGGGTCTCAAATGCTGTGACCTGGGGTGCGACTTACAATGCCGCCAGAACCGCCTCACCCATTTCGCGGGTGGACACTTTCTTCGCACCTTCAGACATGATGTCCGCAGTACGAAGCCCCTGGTCCAGTACTTTGCTGACTGCCGCCTCGATGCTTTCAGCGGCTTTTTCCTCGCCCAGACTGTATCTCAGCATCATCGCAGCACTGAGGATTGTAGCCAGCGGATTGGCCACGCCCTGACCGGCAATGTCCGGCGCCGAACCGTGGCAAGGCTCGTACATGCCCTGCTTTTCCGAGTTCAGCGATGCCGATGGCAACATGCCAATCGAGCCAGTCAGCATAGCCGCTTCGTCCGAAAGAATATCACCAAACATGTTGCCAGTCACAATCACGTCGAATTGTTTGGGGGCACGAACCAGCTGCATGGCTGCGTTATCAACATACATGTGGGACAACTCAACGTCGGGATACTCCCGGCGCAAGTCTTCCATGATTTCCCGCCACAGAACCGTCACCTCCAGAACGTTGGCCTTGTCGACGGAACACAGTTTTTTGCCACGCTGCTGCGCCGCCTCAAATGCCACCCGACCGATACGACGGATTTCCGATTCGGTGTAGGCGTATGTGTTGTAACCCTGCCGTTCACCGCTTTCCAGCTCACGCACACCGCGGGGTTGGCCAAAATAGATGCCTCCGGTCAGCTCCCGCACGATCATGATGTCCAGACCGGAAACCACTTCCGGCTTCAGGGAAGACGCGGATGCAAGCTGCGGGTAGAGAATCGCCGGGCGGAGGTTGGCAAACAGTTCAAGGCTGGAACGCAGACCCAGCAACCCCTTTTCCGGACGTTTGGCCATCGGCAGACTGTCCCATTTGGGACCACCGACGGCGCCCAGAACAATGGCATCCGCCTTGCGGGCTTTCTCCAGGGTGTCGTCAGGCAGTGGACTGTCCGTTTCATCAATGGCAGCGCCACCAACCAGCCCGGACTCAAAGGTCAGGCCGAGGTCAAATTTTTCGTTGATCTTGTGGAGCACCTTCTCAGCTTCAGCGACGATTTCCGGGCCGATGCCGTCACCCGGCAGCATTAATACAGTTCTGGACATAGTTGTTCCTTAAATTGCTTTGAATAACCACGGGGCCGTTTTGCGGCGGCTTTCTTCGTATGACCTGATCAGCTCTGCATCTTCCAGCGTGACACCAATGTCGTCCAGCCCGTTAAGCAGGCAGTGCCGCCGGAAATCGTCCACATCGAAGCTGAAGGATTCTCCGGACGGTGTGGTCACGGTTTTTGCCTCAAGATCCACCGCCAACTGATAACCTTCCTGCGCTTCCGCCTCCCGGAAAAGCTGGTCAACTACTTTCTCTTCTAAAACAATGGGCAACAAACCATTCTTAAAGCAGTTGTTGTAGAAAATATCGGCAAAACTGGGCGCGATAATCACCCGGAAGCCGTAATCATCCAGCGCCCAGGGGGCATGCTCACGACTGGACCCACAACCGAAGTTCGCCCGGGCCAGAAGAACGCTGGCGTTTTTATACCGGTCCTGGTTCAACACGAAGTCGGGATTGATTGGCCGCTGAGAACAATCCTGGTCTGGCTTGCCTTCGTCCAGATAGCGCAGTTCATCGAACAGGTTGGGACCAAACCCAGTGCGCTTGATCGATTTCAGGAACTGCTTGGGAATGATCATGTCCGTATCCACATTGGAACGGTCCATGGGGGCGACAATGCCCTGGTGTTGCGTAAATGCGCGCATGGTTCTCTCCTGTGGATCAGTGCATCAATTCGCGGACATCAATGAAATGGCCGGTGACAGCGGCTGCCGCGGCCATGGCCGGGCTGACCAGGTGGGTACGGCCACCGAAGCCCTGACGGCCCTCAAAGTTCCGGTTCGAGGTAGACGCACAGTGCTCGCCCTGCCCCAGCTTGTCTGCATTCATAGCCAGACACATGGAGCAACCCGGATCGCGCCACTCCAGACCAGCCTCAATGAAGATCTTGTCCAGACCTTCCTGTTCGGCCTGCGCTTTCACCAGCCCGGATCCGGGAACCACCATGGCCTGCTTGAGCGTCGGCGACACCTTGCGCCCCTTTACCACCGCTGCTGCTTCACGGAGATCCTCAATGCGACTGTTGGTGCAGGAGCCAATAAACACGCGATCCAGCTTGATGTCGGTAATGGGCATGTTCGGCTGGAGCCCCATGTATTTAAGCGCCCGGACGATGCCCTCGCGTTTGATGGGGTCTGCCTCTTTCTCCGGGTCGGGGACATTGCCGTCGACCCCGGCCACCATTTCCGGAGAAGTCCCCCAACTGACCTGAGGTTTAATCGCCGAACCATCAAGTTCCACAACCTTGTCGAACACAGCATCATCGTCACTGTGCAAGGTACGCCAGTAGTCAACAGCGGCGTCCCACTGATCGCCTCTGGGCGAGAACGGGCGGTCCTTGACATAGTTGATGGTGGTGTCATCCACGCCCACCATACCGACACGGGCACCCGCCTCAATGGCCATGTTGCAGATGGTCATGCGGGCTTCCATGCTCAGATCCTGAATGGCTTCACCACCGAATTCGATGGCGTAACCAGTACCGCCTGCGGTACCAATCTTTCCAATAATCGCCAGTACGACGTCTTTACCGGTGACGCCTGGCCCAAGCTTGCCGTTGACCTTAACCAGCATGTTTTTCATCTTCTGCTGCACCAGGCACTGGGTCGCCAATACATGCTCTACTTCCGAGGTGCCGATACCATGCGCGAGACAGCCGAATGCGCCATGGGTGGAGGTGTGAGAGTCACCACAGACAATCGACATGCCCGGCAGAGTCGCGCCCTGCTCCGGACCGATCACGTGGACGATGCCCTGGCGCTGGTCCTTGATCTTGAATTCGAGGATGCCGAATTCATCGCAGTTCTTGTCGAGGGTCTCGACCTGGATGCGGGAGACCGGATCGACGATGCCTTCCACGCCGCGTTCGCGGTCGGTGGTGGGTACGTTGTGATCCGGCGTGGCAATATTGGCATCAATCCGCCACGGCTTACGTCCGGCGAGGCGCAGTCCCTCGAATGCCTGGGGCGAAGTGACTTCGTGAAGCAACTGTCGGTCAATGTAAATCAATGCGGAACCGTCATCCCGCTGTTTGACGAGATGATCGTCCCACAATTTGTCGTATAAGGTCTTGCCCGCCATGGTTCTCTCTCACTCTCTGGGGGTTTCTGGTTATAAATCTCTATATGGCTATCTTACCGCTCCGCCCTGGATAACCTCAATTCATGTTTTTCATCTATGGCATTCCAATCGGTTATTATCTATGCTTTGGTGAAGGTCACAGATTGGTATAGCAATCCGCTCCCCGGCACCCGGCAGTAGGCAGTAGGCACTGAAAATGTTCGGGGAGCGAGGCGGGCAGGACCTTCCAAAACCGTGGAGCGCCAGGGATGGCGCGACCGAGCCTACAGGGATGTATTTATGGCGTGTTTTGGAAGGTCCTGCCCGCCACGCGACCTCCCCTTAAACAAGCAGGCAAACAGGGTAAAAACGTGGACTCAAATGCACTAAAGGCTTTTTTAACAATTGTCGATCAGGAATCGTTCTCCGAAGCCGCCGAAATCCTCCACCTGACGCAGCCTGCTATTTCCAAGCGTCTGGCGGCACTCGAAAACCAGCTGGGCACGTCGCTGATCGATCGCAGCCATAGGAAAATCCGACTCACAGACGCCGGAGCGCGTCTACTCCCCCATGCCCGCAAGATCCTCGATGAAATTCATAATGCCCGGGTGGCACTGTCGCCGGATTCCGGGCAGGTGGAGGGTGAACTGCAGATTATTGCCAGTCATCACATCGGGCTTCACCACCTCCCCAACTGGCTGCGCCGGTTCAGCCGGGAGTTTCCGAATGTGTCTCTGAACCTGCAGTTCATGGAATCGGATGCAGCCTATGAGCAGATGCGCAAACGTAACGCGGAGCTGGCCTTTGTCACACTTAGTGACAGTATGGAAGGGAATTTCATGGTATACGAACAATGGCCCGACCCCATGGCGTTTGTGGTTGGGCCGGAGCACCCGCTGGCAGGCATCGCATCGCCCAGGCTGGAGGATCTTGCGAAGCATCCGGCGTTGCTGCCGGATACCACGACGGCGACCTATCGGGTGGTCAGCCGTCTGTTTCTGGAGGCCAACTTGCCCCTGCATCCGCAGATGCCGACCAATTATCTTGAAACCATCAAGATGATGACCAGCGTCGGGCTTGGCTGGAGCGTTCTGCCAGTAAGCATGATGGATAACAGCATCCATCGTCTGGATATCGGGTTCCCGGTTACGCGGGTACTCGGTGCCGTCGGTCTTTCCGGCCGTCAGCTCAGCAGTGCCGCCAGAGCCCTGATTGAGGTGGTCAGGGCCGAGGAAGGCGCCTGAACAGTTTTTTCGTCGATAACAACATTCCGGTTTGCGATTGCAACCATCCTGGATTGCGGGAGTTTTTAATGGAATTTGATGATTACCTGAAGGTTTTGGCCAAGAATGATGGTTCGGACCTCTACCTGAGCACTGGCGCACCGCCCTGCGCAAAGTTTCATGGCGCGCTGAAGCCGATTGACCGCACGCCTCTCGGCCCCGGCGTGATCAAGGAGATTGCGTATCAGGTCATGGATGATGAGCAGATTGCGGAATTTGAGCAGGAACTCGAGATGAACCTGGCCTATAGCATTCGCAATGTCGGGCGGTTCCGGGTCAATATCTTCCGCCAACGCAATGAGATCTCCATCGTTGCCCGCAACATTGTCACCGAAATCCCCAATGCGGATGACCTGGGGCTGCCGCCCGTGCTGAAAGACGTGATGATGGCAAAACGGGGCCTGGTGTTGTTTGTCGGCGCTACTGGTTCCGGCAAATCCACATCACTGGCGGCCCTGATTGATTACCGGAATTCCAATTCCTCGGGCCACATCATCACTATTGAAGACCCCGTGGAGTATATCCACCGTCACAAGAAATGCATTGTGAATCAGCGGGAAGTGGGTGTGGACACCCGGAGCTTCCACAAGGCCCTGAAAAACACCCTGCGCCAGGCCCCTGATGTCATTCTGATTGGTGAGATCCGCGACCGGGAAACGATGGAGCACGCCCTCGCCTTTGCAGAAACCGGTCACTTGTGTATTTCCACACTCCACGCCAACAACGCCAACCAGGCCCTGGACCGTATCATCAACTTCTTCCCGGAGGAACGGCGCCCGCAGCTACTGATGGATCTGGCCATGAACCTGAAGGCCTTTGTCTCCCAGCGGCTGGTGCCCACAGTGGACAAAAAGCGCTGTGCCGCCATCGAAATTCTGCTGGGTACACCGACCATTTCCGAGCTCATCCTCCGTGGCGAGCTGGACAGCATCAAGGAAATCATGGAAAAGTCGGCCAACATTGGCATGCAGACCTTCGATCTGGCCCTGTTCAATCTCTGGAAAGAAGGAAAGATTTCCGAAGATGAAGCCCTGAAGAACGCTGACTCAGCCAACAACCTTCGTCTGAAGATCAAGCTCCACGGTCAGGACGGGACCACTGACAAGCCTTCCGGACCCACCGGAAGCGGTTTGTCGCTGCAGATCGAAGAAGACGAAGAAGACGAACCGGAATAACCTGACGTCAGGCGTGATCACCCTTCGGTGGGGGCCTGAGCCCCCGCCAGGTGATAACAATAGCCACCATCATTGCCACGGCCCCACCCCAGAATGCCGCTGAGGTGCTGATACCATCCACCAGGAAACCCGACAGCCACGCACCTGCGGCGCCGCCGGCACCAAATGTCAGCCCGCTGTATAGCGCCTGTCCCTGACCGTGATGGTGCTGGCCAAAAAAGCCCTGAATATATTGCACGGAAATGGCATGCAACGCGCCGTATGAGGCCGCGTGCAACAGCTGTGCGAAAATCAGCACAGCCACCACGTCCGTTAACTCGGCGATTAACACCCAGCGGATCATGGTGAGCGTCAGTGCGCCAATAGCAATCTGGCGGACCGAAAAGTTCCTGGATAGCCGATGCATCACCAGAAACAACCCGATCTCCGCCACCACCCCAAGGGACCACAGCAGGCCAATGGAGAGCTTGCCGTAGCCGTGTTGTTCGAGGTGAATACTGAAGAAAGTGTAATAGGCTCCGTGCGACACCTGCAGCAGAAAATTCATCAGGAAAAACGACACCACCGCCGGGTGGGTGACAATTGCCTTGAGGCTTCCCCTGGGCGCGGGAGGCTTGCGTTCTCCGGGTTCAGACGGAACCAGAAAGGCAGACACCGCTATCCCCGCAAACACCGGCAGAAGGAGCCATGGCAGTTTCTGAATGGGGACAAACTCCAGAATTCCACCCACCAGTGCCACAGCGCCGATAAACCCGACAGAGCCCCACAGCCTGACCCTGCCATACTTGTCCTTTTGGGCACCCAGCGTCCTGAGCGTGATTACCTCGTAGAGCGGAAGGATGGCATTCCAGAAAAAGGTAAACGCCAACATGACGATCAGCAGCCCGTAGAATCCGGGCTCCAGGAAGACTCCGGCAAAAAACAGCGAACCGGTAATCGCCCCAAACCGCACCAGTCGTACCCGTTGGCCAGACCGGTCCCCCAACCAGCCCCACACACTGGGTGCAATGATCTTGGTGAGCTGAATGGTCGCCATCAATGTGGCGATTTGGAGGTAGGAAAAGCCCTGCCCTTCAAGATAGAGGGACCAATAGGGAAGAAGCCCTCCAAGGAGGGCAAAGAACCAGAAATAGAGATTTGAAAGCCGCCAGTAGATAACAATAACCCTTCGGGTTGCCTTCAGAGCTGACCAAGAACCGGCGTAGACACCTCCACATCGCCATTCTGGCCACGATGGCGCAAATAGTGGTCCATCAGGACAATGGCCATCATCGCCTCGGCAATCGGTGTCGCCCGGATTCCTACGCAGGGATCATGACGCCCGGTGGTGATCACCTCCACGGGGTTCCCATGAACATCAATACTCCGCCCGGGCAGTCGCAGACTGGAGGTCGGCTTCAGAGCAATGCTGGCCACAATCGGCTGGCCGGACGAGATGCCCCCCAACACGCCACCGGCGTTGTTGGACACAAACCCTTCAGGCGTCATCTCATCCCGGTGTTCGGTACCTTTTTGCTCAATACACCCAAAGCCGGCACCGATTTCCACCCCCTTCACGGCGTTAATGCTCATCAATGCATGGGCAAGATCGGCATCCAGACGATCAAAAATCGGCTCGCCCAGCCCGGGTGGAACACCGTCAGCGACCACATTGATCCTGGCACCGATGGAATCGCCCTCCTTCCGCAAGGCATCCATGTAGGCTTCCATGTCCGCCACCTTGTCAGCATCAGGACAGAAGAAGGGGTTCTGGTGTACCTGATCCCAATCGAGCTTCTCTGCCTTGATCGGACCCAGTTGCGACAGATAGCCTCGAATCCGGATGCCCAGGCGCTGCTCAAGGAATTTCCTGGCAACTGCGCCAGCCGCTACCCGCATCGCGGTCTCACGGGCCGACGAACGACCACCGCCCCGGTAATCGCGAATACCGTACTTGTGGACATAGGTGTAATCGGCATGGGCCGGACGGAACTGTTCGGAGATTTTGGAGTAATCCTTGGAGCGCTGATCGGTGTTCTCAATCACCAGCCCAATCGGTGTACCCGTGGTTTTGCCCTCGAACACCCCGGACAGGATTTTCACCTCATCCGCCTCACGGCGCTGGGTCGTGTGTCGGGAGGTACCCGGTTTGCGACGATCCAGGTCTCGCTGCATGTCCTCCTCGGACAGTGGCAGCCCCGGAGGGCAGCCATCGATAATGCACCCCAACGCGGCCCCGTGACTTTCACCGAAACTGGTGACTGTGAACAACTTTCCGAAGGTGTTTCCCGACATGATTCAGTATCTTATCCAGGGTTTATAAAAAGATTCTCAGGTTTTTTCCTGCCACCGGCGAAGGTCCTCGGCGGTCAGAAGGAAGACGCCATCACCACCATTTTCAAAATCCAGCCAGGTCAGTGGCAAATCCGGATACGCCTGCTCAAGGGCAACCCAGCTGTTGCCCACTTCAACAATCAGCAGTCCGCCCGGATTCAAATGATCTGCCGCCCCAGCGATGATCCTGTGGGCAATATCCAGGCCGTCATTTCCGGCAGCCAGCCCGAGTTCCGGTTCATGGCGGTACTCATCAGGCATGCCGGCTATATCTTCGGCATCGACGTAAGGCGGATTACTGAGGATAACGTCATAACGCCCGTCAATGCCGTCGAACACATCGGATTGCACCGTGCGTACCCGTTCGGTCAACTCGTGAAGCTCGATGTTGGACCGGGCAACGTCCAGGGCATCCGTTGAGATATCCGACAGATCCACTTCTGCATCTTCAAAAACTGTGGCGGCTCCGATGCCGATGCAACCGCTGCCCGTGCAAAGGTCCAGAATACGTCCAACGGGGCGGTCGCCAAGCCAGGGCTGAAGGCCCCGTTCAATCAGCTCGCCAATGGGCGAGCGCGGAACCAGAACGCGCTCATCCACGTTGAACGGCATGCCCATAAACCAGGCTTCACCCAACAAATAAGCCATCGGGACCCGCTCTTCAATGCGCCTGCGCATACGGCTAACGATAAGCTCCCGCTCTTCCCGGGTAAGACGAGCATCAAGAAACAGGGTGTTGTTTTCCAGCGGCAGATGCAGGCTTCGCATCACCAGCTGTACGGCTTCGTCCCACACATTGTCCGTGCCGTGGCCAAAATACAACTCTGAAGCGGAGAACCGGGAAGAGACATACCGCAGGAAATCCCTGATAGTATGCAGGTCATCGATAGGGCTGGTCACGAAATTCTGATTCCTGTGTAAGGGTGCGTGTCTGGCCGGCATTATACGCTGTTTGACCAGTACACTGCAGCCCTGCAGCCATCAATCACAACGCCAGTGGTCCGGAACTGGTACGACTCTCTTCGTAGCGATCCAGTGCCGCTGCCATTCGCTCTCTTCCCAGCTGAATCAACTCCGGAGCCTTGTGGTAATCGTAACTGCGCGAGGCATTCTTCGGAACGTTGACCAGCAAATCCGGTGGGTAACCGGCAATCTTGTACTGGACCAGGGCGCTTTGCATGGTTTCGATGGTCAGGTTCATGACATCGAATTTGCCGATGCCCAGCTTGTCCCAATCGATGGTTTCGTGAACCGGCTCTGGATCGTCCGTTATCTTTTCGGCCTGCTTTTTCTCGACAGCCTTGCTGATCTTGTCTTGAGGACTGTCCGGGGAAGCCCCTGCTTTCCGACCGCTGAAGGTCTTGATCGCATCCCAGTCAAACCAGCGGGACGCTTTTTCACGGATGACATCCACCCATTCTTCCGTGTCACCCTCTTCTCCCTCACCAGACTCGCTGAAGGCGGCATCGGGAATCCGTCGACGGCGCTCATCCTCACCACTAAGGTTTACCGCCACAATCATGTCAGCATGGGAGGAAATCGTGGGAATGATGGGCAGTGGATTCAGTAACGCACCATCCACCAGAACCCTGCCATTAAGCACCAGCGGCGTCACCACGCTAGGAATGGCAACGGAAGCGCGAATTGCCTGGTCCAGCGGACCTTCCTGAAACCAAATTTCCTTGTGCGCCAGCAAGTCCGTGGCGACAGCAGTATAGGCAATAGGCAAATCCTCGATGCGGGTATCACCCAACATGTCCCGCACGACCGAGAATATTTTGTCACCACGAATGGCTCCAACAGAATTGAAGGTCACATCCAACAGCCTGAGCACATCAAACTGACCGAGCCCGGTCACCCAATCCTTGTAGTCCTTCATCTTCCCTGCTGCATACATCCCGCCTACCAGGGCGCCCATGGAACACCCGGAGATAGCAACAATGTCATATCCCCGCTCTTCCAGGACCTCAATGGCACCAATATGGGCATAGCCCCGGGCACCACCACTGCCCAGGGTAAGCGCCACGGTTTTGCCCTGCCCCGGTTTCCTGGGTTTCTGAACAGAGGATGCGGGCACTTCAGCAGCAGACACATCAGAACCCTGAACGTCTGTGGACACATCGCCAGCCGGGGTATCAGTCTTTCCGGAATCGTTGTCTGTTAGCTTACTCACCCGGTCCACCTCGTATTACGACGATTTCGACTCGATCCCCCTGGCGTTCAGGAGACGGGATAATAACAGCCGGACCAACGGTAATCAGAGTCTGACGACTACTGGACACCCCTATTTTATCAAGCACCTCGGACAGCGAACCCATGGCATCACGAGCCCGCTCCATGGCTTTCTCGAGGGACTCCTCTTCCCCAAGTGACGCAAAGCCGGTCAACACGACCTGGGCGCCTTCTTCCTCTACCCAGTCATTCAGCATTCGACGATCCGTTGCGGTCCAGTCAAAGCGATAGGTGACGCCTCCCTGCCAGGGCACTATGATCGGACCACGAACCCGGGCACTGGCGGAACCGAGACCGGGAATTGCGACGCCCTCACCAACCTCGAGGTGCTCTACCCAGGCATACTCCCGCTGGCTACCGCGCGTCACAGTATAAACCAGGGTGAGCCAGGTCTTGCCGGACTCTCCAGTCGCCGCGGCTACCAGATAGTCCTGATCAGAATCACGCCCATAGAGTGTGGCCTGATCAAAAATCTGGTTTGCCCACACATTACTGCGTCCACAAGCGCGGCCACTGCATTCGAACAGCACTCGGGCGCCTCGAGCCTGTAACAGACTCTGATAATGTGCGCGTGCTTCACCACGGCTGGCATCCCTATTGATCTGATAGAGTCGCCCATCTCCTCTGACCGGAATTCTTGCTTTTTTCTCCGAGCGAATCTGATTGTTCACCTCTCTGACCGGGCTAAACAGGATCAGATGACCGGAAGACACAACTGGCACTTCCGTTTCCAGCGAAGACTGGGGGAATGCTTGCGGGAACGCCTCCAGAACATCGTCACCGGACTGCGCCACGGCGACGGGAACACCTGCCAAAACCAGCAATCCAACGACAAAATAGCTGACTAAACCTCTAAACATCATGACTGATAAATTCCCTGATTGCCTGGCTGACGGGTTCAATGTCTCCGTCAAAATGACAGTGATGGCCGCCAGGCACCGTCACGGTTTCCATCCCGGAAATGGCTTCGAGCCGGGGTTCCCAGCCCTTTCGATGGGACAATAGTCCGTGCTCGGCACGGATAAACAGTGTACGGGTCCTGACTTCCCGAAGGCTCGCCAACACCTGCGATTCCTCGAGCATCATCATTGAGGGATGACGGAGTCTCGGATCGGTACGCCAGACAAAGCCGCCATCCACCGCTCTCATGTTGCGCGGGATGAGTGTCATCGCTGCTTCCGGAGATAGTGGGCTCAGCCCCCCTTCCCGCGCTTTGGCAGCGGTTTGAGGATCGGGGTAGACCACAGACTTGCCCGAACCGGTGATGCGTTTCCTGATGGCCTTGCGCAATTGCGGAACGGTGTCCTCGGGTGGCCGGCTGATAGGGCCGATACTGTCAATCATCACAAGATTCCGGACATGTTCCGGAAACGCTGCCGCATACAGGACACACACAATCCCGCCAAGGGAGTGCCCGATCAGATCGACCTTATGTCCCGGCGCATGGTCAAAATGATGTTCGATCAATTCCGCCAGATCAGCTACATAATCCATCAACAGGTAACTCTGGCCGGCCGGACGATGCCCGGAGTGGCCGTGGCCCGCCATATCCATAGCATACACTTCCCGCCCACGCGGCAATTCTGGCGCCAGATGGGCAAATGTCAGACTGTTATCCAGCCAGCCATGGAGCATCAGAATCGGACACGGGTCGCCATCGGCCTCTTGGGCGGGCCAGCGCAGGCCCGCCAGTTCGATATTTTTCAGGGGCCAGGTTACCTCTTCAGGCACCACCTCTATGGCCGCTTTCGGGGATAACACAATGTCATTCATTAAAGGATCAGTTCACCTACGATTACATGGTGTGGGTCGGGCGATCGGAACTCAACGAGCCCGCCAGATAGGACTCTATCTTGGTCCGTGCAGTTTCATCGTCGCCATTGAACTGGACTCCAATCCCTGCGGCGCGGTTACCCTGCGCACCCTTAGGAGTAATCCAGATCACTTTACCGGCAACCGGTATTTTTTCTGGTTCATCCATCAGGTTCAGCAGCAGAAACACCTCGTCTCCCAGTTGGTACTGCTTCTGGGTCGGAATGAACAGTCCACCCTGCCGGATGTATGGCATATACGCCGCGTACAGTACGGCTTTGTCTTTGATGGTAAGGGTCAGAATGCCACTTCTTGCGCCAAAGCCCGGGCCCATAGTTAACACCTTTCTATCTGGCTGTGAAACCTTGTTACTTCTTAGGAATACGCCGCCGGAAAACGCCTGAGGCGAATCCGACCGGCGGCATGAGACTGAAAATTATCTGTTATTCCGCAATCATAGCAGCAGTCGATCAAAATCGCTCTCCCTGCATTACGGCGATATCCGGTTCAGGCCGGCACCCGTTTACGCGGCATCAAATTCTGCCAGGCGATCAGTAGCCTGCCGGCTTCAAGCTCTGGATTGACGTTGTATACCGCTGCGGAACGTGCCTCATGAATCAGATCCAGGATGTGATGCGCACGCCAGGGCGGATTGGATTTGGCAAGATAGGTCAGCATCTCCGCCGCGTCCGTATCCCTTGGTGCACCGCCAGCGGAAATTCTGGCAAGATCCGCCGCCCAACCTTCGAACAGACTCATAGCTCCCTCCAGCCCGAGAGCCTTGAACGGCTTAGCGGCTTCTCCCACGGTTAACTGACCTTTCATGAACCGGCGAAACTGGGTCAGGGCCTGATCCCGCAATGTCAGGTAATCCCCGGTCAGGTACTCGTAGGCGAGTCTCGGCGTGTTGCCAGACAACGTCAGCGCCTTGCCACACAGCTCTGCAGAAGGGCGGTCAGACTCGTCCAGCTTCATAACTTCAGCCGCCAGCCAACGGGCAGCGGCATCGCCATCAGGAATGGCAATCGACAGGGTCTGGCACCGCGAGCGAATGGTCGGCAGAACCGGGCGCCCGCTCTCCTGCAGCAGTATGAGCACCACATCATCGGAAGGCTCTTCCAGCGTTTTCAGCAAGGCATTCGCCGAGTTGATATTCAATTGATCCGCACGGTCGACGATCGCAATCTTACGATGCCCGACCTGAGGAGACGATACCGCGAACGAGGACAATGCACGAATCTGGTCGACTTTGATCATCCGCGACTTTTCCGGGCTATAAACGCGAATATCCGGATGGGTACCGGCCGCCACCAGTTCACACTGTTTGCAACTACCACAAGGCTGGGGACCATGATCCCCATCGTGTACAGGCCGGTCACAGATCAACAGTCCGGCCACCCCGTCGGCAAACATCCGCTTACCAACGCCACGCTCCCCGGTGACCAGCAAGGCGTGGGGCAACCGGTTCTCACCCAGACGTTTCTGCAGGCTTTCCCAGGCATCGTGAAGCCAGGGCATGGACACTTCGGATGGATTCAACCTGTTACCCTTCTGGTGGCAGTTTCGCGAGACGGTGTGGTATCCCGAGACATCTGTTTACGCATAGTGATCAGCAGCCGCCTCATTTTTTCGCGGGACTGACGCTGATCCTCTTCCGGTTCGCTGTCATAGTAATGTTTGTTGACCATTCGGGCAAAGGCCCTGGCGGTTCCCGCCGCCCCGGGCCGGGCTGACCCCACCCGGTCGGCCAGCTGCGTGGGTGTCTCTCCATAGCGCACCGGAACACCGGCACGCTCGCAAAGCCGGTGCCAGCGCCCGATCAGCCGCGCAACAGGGTCACGACGAGTCGAGCGGCGCATTTGCCACGTGGAAAAGCCACCCGCTACCAACAAAGCAAACCCGACAATACCCGCTGTCGCATAGCCCAGCTCTTTCAATCCGAGGCCGCCGGGTAAACGGGACATCAAATCCATCTGGGACTGGCCCTGATAGCCCACCACCCAGCGTTGCCACTGATAGTTGATCCGATCGAGTTGCAGAGAAGCCCATTGAAGCACCGCCATGTTGCCGTATCGTTGGGGCGACGCCCAGTCATTCTCCAGAAAGGAGCCTTCCTCGGCCACTGCGTCCCGCAATCCGGACTCAATCCGGTCAGGCGCAATGGCCGCGGTGGGATCGACCCGCACCCAGCCTTCACCATCCAGCCATGCCTCCACCCACGCGTGGGCGTCATACTGGCGGACCACAAGGTACTGGTCACCGGCCCCCGGATCGCCCCCCTGATAACCCACAACCACACGGGCAGGTATACCGGCCGCTCGCAACAGGAATGTTGTCGCACCCGCGTAGTGGGCACAGAAACCCCGTTTTTCATCGAACAGCAGGGCATCAATACCGTCTTCCGGCATCGCGGGCGGCCGCAGGGTGTAATAGTATCCCTGCTGCCGGAACCGGGACATCAGCGCTTCAATCATGGCTCCGGGGTCGGGATTGTTTGTCCTCAGATCTTCCGCCAGGGCCTGTGCTCGCGGGTTACCGCTACGCGGCAACTGCAGGTAGCGACGCAGTACTCGCGGATCCTCTCCAACCGCATTACCCTGACCGCCTCCCTTCAACTCCATACGATAGCGAACGGTCGTGTCCGCCGGACGACGAAACCGGAACAAGCCCTCGTCGGTGGGTACTACGTTGTTGGAGACCGCTACGGAATCCTCCAGCACGAATGCCCAGCGCTTGTCTGTGGGTTCCATCAATACGTCGTATTGACCGGACGTCAGGTCGCCCACACCGCCATCGACAGACACGCGTCCCGGGCGCCTGAACGGCTCCCCCTGGCCCTGGCGCCAGGTTTCGCCATCCAGATAGTCCAGGATCAGCCCCCGCCAGTAACGATCCCGATACGCTGGAAGTTCGCCGCCAAAGGTGGCGCGGAAAGCTCTCTCACTGCTCTGTGCGAGACTGGAGATATCCCCGGGGCGCATGGTGTCACTGATACCTGAGCGCGCTTCTCCGGACACCAGGGGCACACTCCATAATGGAGCCACACGCGGAAAGAAGACGAACAGCAAGGCAACAATGGGCAGCGTCTTGAGCAGCATCATGCCCAAACGGCTCCATCCGGATCGCATGGATTCCGGTAAATCCGGAGCGTTCAGAACCTGAAGCCCCACCAGCAATGAACCGACCGCCAACAGGTTCAGGACCGTCCAATATATCTCCTGATGAAACAGGAAGTTGACGGTTGCCAGGTAGACCAGAATAAAGAACAGCACATAGAAATCCCGGGTGGATCGGGTTTCCAGCCACTTGAGCCCTACCGCGAGGACAAAGAAAGAGGCGGCCGTATCCACCGTAAACCGCCCCCGAACCGTGGCGACATAAACGGCGATCACCCCCAGCATGATGGCGCTTCTCAGCCATTTACCGGGCAAACGGACGCGACCGGACTGAGCCAGCCAACGCCAGCCCGCAAGGGCAACACAGCTGGCGATCAACCACACCGGCAGGCGATCCCATTGTGGTACCAGTAGCAGTGCAAAACTGGCTATCACCCAGACCAGGGCCCTGGTTGGGAGTACGGGAGTTTCCGCCGCGGGAGAGCCTGTCACGTGATTCCGACTGGAAAGCGTTACCATCGAACACCCTCCCCGACCACGGTCGATCCTGTCGCCCGACTCCTTGTACCGAAAGCGCTCTGAGAATCATCCCGCGGTTTCTCCAGACCAAACACCGCCAGACTTTTAAGGCAGCGACTGACGTGGGCAGGGCCGGCATCCGGGTCAATCACCTGACCGGGCAAATTGAGGCCGAAAGGCGTTCCCGACCGGCTGCGATCAAGAACAAGAGCGGTCAGATAGCTGATTCGCAACTCCTGATCCACACCCGGGAATGCCTGGTAGTCAATCCAGTGAGGGCTGCCCTGCTCGCCTTCCCAGTCTGCGATGACCATCTGCCCCGTACGGGCGTAACGTTTCCACAACACTCGCTGGGCCAGGTCCCCTTCACGCCAGGGCCTCATGTCAGCGTGGTCGTTGCCTTCCACCGAGCGGGAAGTTTCCTGATCTTCACCATCGGACACCGTGCTCGTTGCGTCTGGCGCTGCAACAGGTCGCGGGTAGGCAATGCCGAAGGATACCGGTCGTACCCACGACCAGGCCTTGAGTAGCCCAAATGGAAAGCGGGTTTCCACCCGTACCCGATCAGGACGAAAATAACCGCGCTCCACACTTGCCACCGATAACACCAGGTCGCCAGTCTGCCCTGCCGGTACATGCTGTTGACTCAGTGTGCAATCATCACAACTCAGGGAAATCGCTACAGCGTCGTGTTTGCCGGACACCGCACGAAAACGGAACGGAATCCGGTCACCGGCAAACCCTTCACCGGCCTGCACAAGGGTCAGTTCCAGACCCGCGAGGTTGCGGTGAGTCTGGTGCATCGCGGCCACCAGAATGGCGCCCAGCAGGAAGGTCAGAAGGTAGATGAGGCTGTTCTGATAGTTGATACCGGTAATCAGCATCACCAACAGCAGGATCCCGAACACGACGCCCGCCCCGGTCGGTAGAATGAAAATATTACGCTGACTGAGTACCTGCTTATCCGCACGGGGAATCCTGAGATTGACCCAGCGCCGCCAGCGTGAACGAAGTGCCTGAAACATAGAGATCCTGTTACCAACCCGAGGGGCTTCTGAAAAAAATCAGCCGCCTATATAACCATCTTTACCAGAATATTTATAACAATACTGAAAATACACCGATAGCGGTCACAATCCCGCCATAAATCCCTTGAATTTCTGTCTGGCAATCCGAATACTGATTAGTAGGGCGCGGGCTGATCGCAGTAACTTCAGACGCACCTCATCTTCGTGGATCACAGGCCAAGGGGCTATACCATGACACGCCCATCTCCTCTCTCCATTGCCATCGCCAGCGCTACCGGGTTTGCTGTTTTCAGCACGATGCTGTCAGCGGGTGTGCAAACCATGACATCCGATGAAATGGTGGATACCTATGTGAAAGACTCCGCTGTCATCGTCGTTCCCAGAGATCAACAGAAAAGTGCAGCGGACCGCCAGCGAATCATACGCTCCCTGACCATTTCGCCGGGTGAACCGGTGGTGACGGAAGCGGAAGAAGAGGCCTATCGCGAGGCCCTGCAGCGGTATCAGGAAGAAGGCAAATCCGACGCCCTGGAACAGGCCGAGGAAGAATTCCTTCGCCGCGCCCTGCTACTTCCCCAGGAAGAGTTGGCTCGTGCCCAGCCCCAAGTGGACTTCACCCCCACAATCCCGCCCATCATCTTTGGTCAACAGGCGCAGATTCCGGATGAACCCTTCACACAGACATTCCTGAACGACCAGCTCGGCATCGGCTTCGACGGCCAGAATGTGAACTTTTCCATCGGTAACCCACCCGGCATTGACCGTATTGAAGTGCCGCAGGCGATCAACGAGGGGCCAATCAGTCTGACGCCTCGCCCGGGCGGTGGCTTTGATTTATCGATAGCGGTGCCGGATCAGTAAGACCCAATAACCGGATTGCCTGATTTAAACGACGCCTTTATTGGCGTCTTTTTTATGTCCGGAACAAAAAAACGCCCCGCCGAAGCGGAGCGTTTACTATACACCTACTGTATCAGGTCAGATTATTTACCATAAACAGCCAGCTTGGTGTCGGTGACCGCCAGGTTGTCGATGGCGAACGAACCAATGGAAGTACCACCGATTTCAACCGCACCGATAGACATATCCATGTAGACGTTGTTCACGTCAATACGCAGTACGTCTGTAGCTGTGGAGGCACCCAGACCAGCCCCTTTGTAGACGTCCAGGTCTACGTTGGCGTATTTGCTCAGCTTGCCGTATGCCAGCTGGCCAGCAGCGGTCGTCAGATCATTGCCACCTTCTTCAGTCTCGGTACCTTCAGACACGAGGAGTCCATCGCCATCGTAGTCAAAGTTGTCACCCGCACCGGTGATCACCATGTCTCGAACACCAATGCCCAGGAACTCGACATCAAAGTCCATATCCTGAATGTCGAACGCAGCAACAATGTTCAGCTGATCGGTAGCTGTATCAACGCTCATGTCGAGAGCTGCCAGGTTACCGTAACCGCTCATGTTGGAGATCAGCGTGGTGCTGTCTGACCCAGTACTACCAGCCAGCAGCTCCATGGAACCAACGGTCATACCCCAGTCGATAGGAACCGGTGCCCCCGTGGTTGGGTCGGTCTCAAGTGAGCCCACATGGATGATGGCATCGCCGTCATCGGCCACGTCGATATCGATCTTCAGCTGGTCCAACAGCGTATTGTAGCCGGCTGCCGCACCTTCAGTTGTCACACCGGCACCACCAAGAACGATGTCGTTCACGGCGAAGGAGCCTTCATCCGTATACTTGAACTGGCCGATGCTTACTTTGGTTTCCAGCTCAATGGTTACACCGGCCTGACCGGTGACATTACCCATTGCGCTGTCATCCATTGCCTTTAGGTCAGCGTGAGCTGCGAACGGGGCAGCGGCGACCGCTGTTGCGAGTGCGATTTTCTTCAGGCCTTTCATATTATCTCCTTATAAACTCATGTTGTTGTTATCTGAGTTTGTATTTTGTTGTGGAGTCCCTTACCCCACGACGTCATTTAAGATTGTTTTACAGTCCTAGTCCGTGACTGCATTCACAGATCTTTACGAGTCGCTTACAACCTGAAACAAACGCGCACTACTTCTCAGTTTTACCCCTGATGAGCCGGTGCCTGAGTCTTATCGTCATAGAATAACTGGAAGGGCTTTTCCCTCGTGACGGCCTTTGAGAATGTAACGTCCCCTCCCTCCAGGTGGAACGGCACGACCTTGTTCCCCGAGATGCCCAGCCTGTGCTCATGCTCTATCACCAGAGCCTCGGCATCCTCACCTTCTTTCACCTTGCCGGTATAGAGTATGACGGCCGCATTGATCTTCCCACGCCGTGCGATCGACTTGAGCGCTGCCCGGTACATCAGGATCCTCATCTGGGCAGGTGCCTGATCTGCCTGCTCGTCAATGTTGATCCTCTTGATAGTTTCCCCATCATCCAACAGCATCCAGGCAGCAGGCATATTGGCATTCTGATCAGTTAACTCGTAGGCGTACTCCTCGGTAGCTTTCTCTGTGAGCCTGACCAGTTGTTGTTGACCAACGATCGCGTATCTCGCCAGTTCTTCCTTGGTAAGCACTCCATCCGAAAGCACACTGTTTTCAGGTATCTCTACGGCCAACTGTTTTTCCTCGGATAACGCAAGTGGAGACGTGAGTAAAGTTGCGGTCAACGCCATGTTGACCAGTGACTTGTTGAGTCTTGTCATCGTAATCTTCCTTATTATTTTCAATCGGTTTCCACACGACACCCCCGGAAGTCGGTTAAAATAGATCACCAGCCTGTCCGGAGCTGCGAAATGTCCGATCTATTAGATCAGCGGGCGTTCGGAACCGACAATGCCCGTTTTGTGGGCTGATTATCATTCTTCTACATTTGTTACGGGGTTAGTTTGAACCTGCCTGTTTCCAGACCCATTACCAGCGAAGAGTTCAGCCACTTATTGGACCACGCTTGCGCGGAGCCCGACTTCGCCTATATCGGCAGCGTTGGATCCGGCGAGTCCCGGGGCGTTATAGGTGGGTTTTCCGCGTGTGCCTGCCAATCCCTGGAAATCAGCCCCGGCTCGTCCGCGGCGGCGAATCTCCGCAAGCTTGCCGGGCAAATGGAGGAAGCATCTCTGCACTACAGCATTCCCCAGGCTGAATCCGGGGAACATCTGACCGGCGGCTGGATCGGGTTTCTGGGGTACGAATTGGGCTACATAAAAGAGAAACGCCTGATTGACCAATGCCCGGCTCTCGAAGTGCCGCTTATGCACGCTGGCCTGTACCTGTGGTCCGCCAGCCATAACCGGGTAAGCGACAGCTATTATCTGTGGGTCCACCCTGACTGCCCGAAAAAAACCCGCAAAAAACTCCAGGGCTGGCTGACCGGCAATCCAGTCTTAGCGGATGAGACGTGGCGTATGACCGCTCCGTTTACACCGACCCAGTCCCGGGCCGAATTCACGGCAAGTGTAGCCGCAGTTCGCCAGTACATAGAGGCTGGCGATTGTTACCAGGCCAATCTGTCCCAGGAGTTCACCGGCCGCTATTCGGGCAACCCATGGCAGGCCTTCCGGGCGCTTTCTGAGGCCAATCCCACCCCGTACAGTGCGTTCATTCGTGCCGGCAGGCATTCGATTCTTTCGATTTCTCCCGAACGCTTTCTGGAGATCCGGGGAAAGACCGTTCACACCAGTCCGATCAAGGGCACCCGCCCGCGCGGCACGACCCCTCAACAGGACGCGGCCCTGGCTGACGAGTTACGGGCTTCGGAGAAGGACCGCGCCGAAAACCTGATGATCGTGGACCTGCTCCGGAACGACCTGGGTGTCAGCGCGGTGACCGGAACCGTCGCAGTGGACCAGTTATTCGCGCTTGAGTCCTATCGTAACGTCCATCATCTGGTGAGCCACATCCATGCCACCCTGAAGGATAATGTGTCACCGATAAAAGCACTTGTGGATGCCTTCCCTGGAGGTTCCATCACCGGTGCACCCAAGATACGGGCCATGGAGATCATCCGCGAGCTGGAACCCCACTGGCGCGGGCCCTATTGCGGGTCGGTATTTTACTGGGGGCTGAACGGCGTGCTGGACAGCAACATCGCGATCCGGACCCTGCTCTGTGATGACGAGGGCACCATCCGATGCTGGGGTGGCGGAGGGATAGTGGCCGATTCCGATCCACAGGCCGAGTATGAGGAGACGCTGACCAAGGTGCGGCCGCTGATGGAATTTCTGGAAGAACTGGAACTGTAGGTCGGACTTGTGAGTGTCGGATTAGCCGCAGGCTTAATCCGACACGAGTTACATCAACCCACAATTCGGGACCTCAGGCGCTGTGTACGGCACTGGCCTTGAGGAACTGCTGTTTCAGATCGTCAAAGGTATGAACCGCCGGGAACTGCGGGAACTCGTCAATGACGTTCTGCGGTGCGTGGAACAGAATACCGGCTTCCGCCTGACTCAGCATGGTGGTGTCATTGTAGGAATCACCGGCTGCAATGACACGGTAGTTCAGCAGTTGGAAGGCGCGTACGGACTGACGCTTGGGATCTCGCTGGCGCAGCAGGTAGTTGGTGATCTGGCCATTGTCCGCCACTTCAAGCTTGTGACACAACAGCGTCGGGAACCCCAGTTTGGCCATCAATGGCATCGCAAACTCATAGAAAGTATCGGACAGGATCACCACCTGGAAGCGCTCCCGCAGCCAGTCCAGAAACTCACTGGCACCCGGCAGCGGGTCGAGTTCACCGATGACTTCCTGAATCTGCGGCAAGCCATAACCGTGCTCATCCAGCAGGCGCAGGCGTTGCTTCATGAGCACGTCGTAATCAGGAATATCACGGGTGGTGGCCCTCAGTTCCTCAATTCCGGTTTTTTCCGCAAACGCGATCCAGATTTCCGGGATCAGTACTCCTTCGAGGTCAAGGCACGCGAGTTCCACAGTGATCTCCTGATAGTCGTATTCAGTGTTTCCGGCTGCGCACGGGCGCGCTCCGGCTTCAATGGGCCCGTATGATAAGAAAATCCGTCGCCGAATGCATCGTGCTTCTTGCCCGATATAAGGATATACGACCACATTCCTTCAGCCCGGCGCCCCTTAATGGTAGATTTATCACACATTTATGAAGGACCAAGCTTTTCATGACAGACATTGGCGCATTACAGCAGGAACTTGAAGGCCAGAGCCCCCGGGCCATTCTGAAGGCGGCCCTGGCAAAGTTCGATAATATTGCCATCTCCTTTAGTGGAGCCGAAGACGTTGCCCTGATTGAAATGGCCCACAAGCTCACTGATAACCTTCAGGTGTTCACCCTCGATACCGGTCGCCTTCATCCCGAAACTTATGAGTTCGTGGAACGGGTGCGTAAGCATTACGGCATTAACATCGAGGTGATGTTCCCGGATGCACAGGAAGTAGAGGATCTGGTCACCCGCAAGGGTATGTTCAGCTTCTACGAAGATGGCCATTCGGAATGCTGTGGCATTCGCAAGGTTAATCCGCTGCGCCGCAAACTGGCCACCGTGGATGCCTGGATTACCGGGCAACGCAAGGATCAGAGTCCGGGCACCCGCAACGATGCCCCTGTGGTGCAGATCGACGAAGCCTTCTCCACCGAAGAACGCCAGCTGGTGAAATTCAATCCCCTGGCGAACTGGACGTCAAAGGAAGTGTGGGACTACATCCGCATGACCGAAGCCCCATACAACAAGCTGCACGACAGAGGTTTTGTCAGTATTGGCTGTGAACCCTGCACCCGCCCGGTGCTGCCAGGCCAGCACGAACGTGAAGGTCGCTGGTGGTGGGAAGAAGCCACACAGAAGGAGTGTGGCCTGCATGTCGGGAATATGATTGCCAAAGACGATCAGTAAGTCGGCAGCTCGACATCCCTGAACAATTCCTCAATTTCCGACCGACTGCCCTGATGCGCAACCGCCTCATCCACCCTTTCGCGGGTAAGATGGGGCGCAAACCGCTGGATAAACTCGTACATATAGCCACGCAGGAAGGTGCCCTTACGGAATCCGATGCGAGTGACACTGGGCCGGAACAGCTTGCGCGCATCCAGGGCCACCAGATCAGTATCGACCTTCTCATCAAACGCCATACTGGCAATGATGCCTACGCCCAGCCCGAGACGGACGTATGTCTTGATCACATCCGCATCCGCCGCGGTAAACACCACCTTCGGCGTCAACCCCTGGGACTGGAATGCCTCATCCAGCTTTGAACGACCAGTAAAACCAAAAACGTAGGTAACCAGCGGATATTCAGCCAACTCCGGCAGGGTAAGCTCGGGAAGCTTCGCCAACGGGTGATCTTTCGGAACGATCACGCTGCGATTCCACTTGTAACAAGGCATCATGATCAAGTCGTTAAACAGTTCCATGGCCTCGGTGGCAATCGCAAAGTCCACGGCGCCGTTGGCAGCCATTTCCGAGATCTGCATTGGCGTTCCCTGGTGCATATGCAGGGAAACATCGGGATAGGCCTCAATGAAGCCACTGATCACTGGCGGAAGCGCGTAACGGGCCTGGGTATGGGTGGTGGCAATGCTCAGATCGCCCTTGCGCTGATTGCTGAATTCCTGGGCAATCTTTTTGATGCCCTCGACCCGTCGAAGAATTTCCCCCGCCTCGCGGATAATGATTTCACCACCCGGGGTGATCCGCGTGAGGTGTTTACCGCTGCGCGCAAACACCTCAAGGCCCAATTCATCCTCAAGCAGACGGATTTGTTTGGAAATACCTGGCTGCGATGTAAAAAGACTCTGGGCAGTGGCTGATACGTTCAGATCATGGTGCGCAACTTCCCAGATATAGCGCAACTGTTGTAGTTTCATCGACCCTGTTGCTCCCTGAATTCCCGGAAAACTCGGGCTGCGTTATCTCTATGCTTCAGCCCACACTGATAAAACACAGAATACGCATAAAAATTCTATTTTTCATTCTTTTTTAATATACATAATGACTCCCCCTCAGTTTAGACCAAAAATCGAATAACGCCGCATTGCTAATGCCCTTTTTGCAGTAAGTACCCTTGACTTCAGTGTCGCAAAGCACACAATCCGAGTTCGATACTCCGAGTGCATTCAGGGATACGATGCTGCTGACCACGAAGTTCCTCAGACCAACCTCTGATCCCCGCGCGGTGTGGCGGGAGCGCTTGTGCCGTCTGCTGCAACCCGGCTCCCCTAAACGTCTCAACCTGGTTGTTGCGCCAGCGGGTTTCGGCAAGACAACACTGGTCAGTCAGTGGTGCACACAACAGGGAACATCAACCGCATGGCTCTCCCTTGATGACCACGACGATGAGCCCCGGCGTTTCTGGCAGTACCTGGCAGGGGCATTGGAATACAGCGGGATGACGGGTCTGGACTCTTGCCGCCAGCAACTCAGCCATTGCTCAACTCATGAGCTGGAAGGCCCCATTACCAGCCTTCTTAATGCGCTGGCCGACGATGGCACCCAATGGGCTTTGGTCCTCGACGACTTCCACCTGATCCGGAATACGGACATCCTGCGTCAATTTTCCTACTTTGTGGATTATCTGCCGCCAGGTATTACCTTGACTCTGGCGTCACGGACAGAGCCTCCCCTGCCTCTGGCGCGTTGGCGGGTTCGCCAGTGGATTGAAGACATTCACCCGAACCTGCTGGCGTTCTCCGAAGAAGAATGCCGTCGCTTTTTCCGGGACACCATGGAGTTGGCGGTCTCCGAACAGGAGATCCGCAAAATCTTCCGGAAAACCGAAGGCTGGGTGGCAGCAATGCAGTTGTCGGCCCTCTTATCACCAGCCTCCGGTGTCGGCCCGCCTGCCAGCGAATCCTCGTCCCCGCCAATGACGATCGACGTTGACGAGCGCCGAATCAATGATTACGTGCTCAGTGAAGTTCTGGAACAGCAACCCGAAGCAATCCGTGACTTCCTGCTCAGTACCGCCTGCTGCCCAAAGCTTTGCGCTCCTCTGTGCAATGCCGTGCGGGGCGCATCAAACAGTCAGTCCATGCTTGAGCAGTTACTGAAGCAGAACCTGTTCCTGATCCCCCTGGACACCCGCAACCACTGGTTCCGGTACCATGACCTGTTCCGGGATGCACTGCTGCAACGAGCCTGGACCTCGCGTCCCGAAGTCACGGAACAACACTGGCAGCGGGCGGTGTCATGGCTGTTGAATCACGACCACGTCCAGGAAGGTATTGCCCAGATTGTTCGCCAGCAGGACTGGATCTGGCTGGCGCAGGTACTCACAGAACACGGCAACAACCTGATTCACGGGGGATACCATCTCCCCGTCCTCAACTGGTTGGATTCCCTCCCTGCTAACATGGTGGAGGATAGCCCCCAACTTCAGATGCTACGGATCTGGTCGCTGTTCTTTGCCAATCGCGTTGACATGCTGGAGCCGTTGCTTTCGAATCTCGAAGATATTCTCGATCAGCGCGTCGCGGACTCCCATCCTGACGCCGAAGGCGCCCTGGGCCTACAAAGTGAAATTTCCCTGATCCGCTCCTACCTGGCCCGCACCCGAAGTGATGACAAGAGTGCCAGCGACCTGACGCGCCAGGTGCTCATGGACATCGATCACACCCGCATCCCGCTCAAGTCCGTCACCTACTATGGCATCGGCCTGGACTATTACGGCAAGGGGGATCTGCCATCTGCCAGGGAGGCCCTGCGTTCCGCTGTCCGCTATGGAGAACTGGAGCGAAAACCCAATACGGTACTATCCAGTGGCGGTTTGCTGGCGTGGATCCAATACAATCGTGGTGATATCGACGATGCACTGGAAACCTGCACATCGGTCCGGCACTGGGTGGACCAGCATTATGCCGATCCGGCACAACCCAGGCTGATTTCCTGCTGGCAAAACAGCGCGCTGACGGAGATTTACCGGGAACGTAACGAGCCCGAACTGGCAACTTCACACCTTGCGCCACTGCTGGAACATGTGGCCAACGGTACCGAGCCCGGTCAGCACGTGATAATTCAGTATGTGAGTGGCCATCTCGCCTTTAGTGAGGGCCGCTTCGAAGAGGCCATCGAAGCACTGGAGGATGCCGCCACAGTAGCTCGCCGAAGGCGCGATCATATTGTCTTCGAACCCCCGGCCTGCTCGGCGTTACTTGCCCGATGCTACCTGGCAGCCGGCCGCCTTCAACAGGCCGAGCGGTGGGCTCAATCAGTCGCTGATGAGCACTTTTCCAATCCCCTGAACCGGGAACAGAATCAGATCAGTATTGCCAGGGTGATGGTGGCGGCTGGCCGCCCGGCGGACGCCATAGCGACACTCATACCACTCAGGCTCAGCGCAGAAAAGGACCAGCATTTCCGTCATCTGGTGGAAATTCTCACAGTCTACTCCGAAGCCCTTTACGTCGAAGGGAAGATCCCTGAGGCCAATCAGATGCTGTCCCAGGCGGCACAGAAGGCATCAGACGCGGGGTTCATGAGGCTATTCGCAGAGGAGAGCCCGAACGTACGTCAGCGATTGATGGAGCTACCTGCCCTGCGCGCGCCGTCAAGATGGAACAGCAGTCTGCTGGCTATGCTCCGCACTATTGGCGATGGTTCGAAGAGTCCGGAGCCAGCCGTAGCCAGAAACAGCAATGAAGAAAGGACCGCCAGTGCCAGCGCAGCCCTGGCGGAACCCCTGAGCCAGAGAGAAAAAGAAGTTCTGTCCCTGATCAACGAGGGACTGGCGAACAAAGACATTGCCAGCCGAATGAACGTCGCGCCTGCCACCGTCAAGGCACACATCCGTAATCTTTACGGGAAGATGGGCGTCAGCCGCCGCACCGAAGCGCTGGCAAAAGCACGGGAGCTGGCGCTACTGGAGTAAACCAGGTCCGAACAGCCAGCGTTATGTGACAGGAATCACATTTTCATCGAACTATTCCGCCCCACTACGCCCTTTGGACGATCCGGGTACGCCCTACCTTCTTCTATGATTCTTTTCAGGGTGAGGCAAGGCCTCATCAGGAATTCTGAAACTTCAGGCCTTCAGAATCCTTGTTCCGCGTTTCGACGCCCGGGTTCAGCAGAACCCTTTTGACAAGAGCCATACCCGACCGGTATGGCTCTTTTTTTTATGGCCTACTGCTCAATGATACGTCGAAATGGTGGCAATGCATCCAACAGCAACTGACCGTAGCGTCGGGTAACGATACGCCGGTCAAGGATGGTTACCCGACCGGTGTCCTGCTCAGTCCTCAGCAAACGACCGACCGCCTGAACCAGTTTGATGGACGCATCCGGTACGGTGATTTCCATAAACGGGTTGCCGCCCCTTTGGGAGACCCATTCGGCCAGACTGGCTTCTATCGGGTCATCCGGCACGGAGAATGGCAGCCGGGTGATAACCACGTGCCCAAGGTATTTACCCGGCAGGTCGATGCCTTCAGCAAAACTGGCGACCCCGAAAAGGACACTGGGGCGCCCCTCGTCCACACGGCTGCAGTGTTGACGCAGCACCTCCCCCTTGGCCATATCGTCCTGGGTAATGATCAGGTCAGGATACTCCGGCGCCAAGGCATCCCGCACCAGTTGCATCTGACGACGGGCCGTGAACAGCACCAGGGTTGCCTTCTCGCCGACCCAAAGATCAGGCAGCCGTGACACCAGCGCATCGGTGAAAGCATCATCACTCGGCATCGCCGTCATGGCGGGCACCTCCACAGTGGCCATCTCGGCGTAGCGAAAGGAACTGGGAACCACGAGGAAACGACTGGCCTCAGGAAGACCAGCTCGTGCCTGCAACCGATCAAAGCGACCAAGAGCGGTCAACGTGGCACTGGTCAGAACCGCGCCATAAGCCCGGGACCACAGCCGTGCATACAGCAGGTTGTCCGCCAATACCGGGCTGCTGTACAGGGTAATGTCCTCGGCGTGATCCCACCTCTGGCGAACCGCCCAGCGAGCCGGCGGCGGACTCTTCAGCTTGGGTTTTACGGTGATTTCCTCACCCTGAGCATCGTCTTCACTTTCAACGGGTTGAGGGCCCGTGGCTTCGCACCAAGCCGCCCAGAGACGGAGTTGGTCTTCCGCACGGGCATGAAACGAGCCGATGACCGGGTACCAGGACTCCGCGGTCTCCCGGTCGACATCGTGTTCTTTGCGCTCATCAAATGCCTTCTGCAGTTCATCCACCAACACACCAAGCTGTCGCACCAGGCTTGCCGTCGCGAGCCGTGCGTTGGCGGCCAGGCCGGCCAGGACTTCCGGCAACTCGCCTTCCGGATATCGCCACTGTGCCGAGCGGCGCTCTTCGCTGAACTCCCAGCCAGTATTCTGCTCCGCTTCGCTGTAAACCTCGGTCAGGGCCACATCAACGCCCCGGGACGCTTCGCTGACGCGATCAATGGTCTTGGCTGCCTGAGTGGCCGGCGCCAGGAAAGGCTGCATTTTCCCCAATGCCTGGGACAGCTGTTTGAGCCATTGGCGGGTCGCATTCAGCGGAACCGATGCGGCAAAGTGGTTCAACGCCTTGTCCGGGAGGTGATGGGCCTCGTCAAAGATAAACAGGGCGTTCTCCGGCTCGGGCAGGATGGCACCCCCGCCGAGGGCAAGATCAGCCAGGACCAGGTCGTGGTTCGCGACCACAATATCGGCGTCGTCCAGGTCTTTTCGGGCGTCAAAGAACGCGCAGCTATCAAAGTAGCTGCAGTGGCGGTTGGTGCACTGACGGTGGTCGGTGGTGACCTGACGCCAGATATCATCGGGAATCTGATCCGGCCAGTGGTCCCTGTCACCGTCCCAGGTCCGGGAACCGTAGCTGGCCAGCATGTCTTCGAAGAAGGCACGGGTCCCGGGTTCCTCGTTACCAGGGCCGTCCAGCAGAAACAATGGCATGGTATCGCTGTCGCCGTTGCCCTCGTCATGGAGACGGGCTTCCAGGCGGGACATGCAGAGATAGCGCCCTCTTCCCTTGGCCAGGGTCCAGGTGAAGTCCATCTTGCTGTGTTTCTTGAGATCCGGCAGGTCCTTGTGAACAATCTGGTCCTGCAGTGCCACCGTCGCGGTCGAGATCACCAGGGTCTTGCCCAGGGCTTTGGCCACAGGGATGGCGGCGATCAGGTACGCCAGGGTTTTACCGGTACCAGTTCCAGCCTCCACAACACAGGCGGACGGCGGCGACGTTCGCTGTCCGTCATTATCGGTGATGTCGCCCATGTAACGGGCGATTTCCGCAATCATCAGCCGCTGGCCGTAACGGGCACGAATGTCTTTTCCGGCCAGGACATCGCGGTAAGCCTGTTGAATCTGCTGCTTGGTGTCGTCTGTCAGGGCCATCAGCGGGGGCTCATCCAGTCACGAACCACACCGACGCGGAACTGGCGGCCATTTTTGCTGAGCACCACACCCTCTTCAGTGATGCGCTCAACACGGATACCGGAGAAACTGTCGCCGGTCCGCATGTATTGATTGTTGATCATTACCCGTCGGGCACTGGGTTCTGACGAGTAAATATGGCTGTTAAAAATCAAATCGGGAATACTCTTCTGGAACGGCAAGGGTAATTCAACCAGGTGGGGCACGCGGCCTACTGGCTCCTGCTCGGGCTGAGTTTGAACGGGATCGACCACCGTCCGGTTGGGTACGATCACTGTCGGACGAACACGGGGTTCGCCTCCCCCACTCTCTGCTATGGCATCCACCGGCTCTTCAGCGGGCGGAGCTGGTACGGGCTCGGCGGTGTCTGGCTCAGGGGGCTGATCCTGACTAGCGGTTTGGCGGGGCTCCGTCGTTGTTTCTGGCTCGGCGGCTTGCACACCAGGCTCACCGGCGGACACATCTGGCTCGCTACCGACCGAGGTGATGTTCCCCGGCCAGAAAATCACCGCCAGGACTGCCGCATTAATGATCAACGCAATCGCCACCCAAACAGCCGCGGATACCGACCTCTTTCGGGGCTTATGAATAAGTTGCACCTGTTGACCGAGATCAGGCACCTTGCCCTGACGACGTTCTGTCTCCGACTTCCGCAGCGCATCCAGGATGTAGGACATCAGTTATCCTCCCACAAGGCATCAACCGTCACCAGCCGTGGGACGTCTTCATTCAGATCGTTGGTAATCTGAATGAGAGTCATAGCGCCGGCAATACCATCCACCACGAGTCCTTTTTGGTCCTGATACCAGCGCACCTGCTCTTCGGTCTCCATACGCTTGACCTGGTCGCTTTGCTCGCGCCCACTGGCCAGCAGGTCTGCCAGCTCCATCATCCGGGAGCTCAGCCACAGCTGCTCTGTGCTGGTGTCGGTATTCTCATCGCTATCATCCATATAGGGGGGTAACTGCCACAATACCGTGAATTCGCCGAACCAGAAGGCTTCAAGGGAATCAAACGGGAAGACCTCCGAGCCTCCGGGTGTCACCACAACAGCCTGTTTCTCTTTGAGATGTCGGACGGTGACATATCGACGCTGCCCTTGCGGGTTGCGAAGCTCAAGAATGGCCGGTCGATTCAGCCGCTCAAGGCTTCGGCGCGTGCCTTGTCGCTGAAGACAGGATAGCCCCTCAATCCGGGCAAAAATGCAGGGATCGGGGTTATCGGAAGGTACATAGTCAATCCCCCAAAGTTCAAACAAGCCGCGGAAAGCACTGACCTGTGACTGACCGTGGGTGTCGAATTCAAACGACAGGATAGGTTCCGTTACGGGCTCTGGTTCTGGTTCTGGTTCCGGCTCCGACGTCTTGGGTGCCGGGGCGGGTTCAGTATCTACACGCTCAATGGTACCGGTAACGGCTAAGCTCTGCTCCCCGGCTAATGGAGTTGAAGCCTCCGCGCCTACCTGCCAACGCTCCAACAACCAGGCAGTGCCGGCAACGGCGACCAGCACCGACGCAACCAGGGCAAGATATCGGGACCGGTTATTACCGCCCCCTGCTACCTTCTGCGCAGCCGCAAAATGGCCACCGTTGACCTCTTTCGCCGCGGTGCGAATATGTTTCGCGGTAATGACATGTTCACCTTCGGCGTAAGCTCCGAGTAACGCGCGGTCGCTGATCAGGTTGATCAACCGGGGGATGCCGTTACTGACCTTGAACAGTGTTTTAACAGCACCGCCGGTGAATATATCCGCTCTGAGACCCGCGACACCGAGGCGATACCTCAGATACCCCGGAAGCTCATCCCTGCCCAGGGAATCCAGGTGGTAACGTGCGGTAACACGCTGATTTAGCTGACGTAGTTCCGGCCTCGCCAGCAGTTCCTGAAGTTCTGGCTGGCCCAGCAGGACGATCTGAAGCAGTTTTTTCTCTGCCGTTTCCAGATTGGTTAACAGCCGAAGCTGTTCAAGCACGTCGGCAGACAGGTTCTGGGCCTCGTCGATCATCAGAACCTTGTGACGCCCTGCGCCGTGGGCCTTGAGCAAGTCGGCGTTGATCAGGTCTACCAACTGCTTGATGCTGGCCCCGACCGGATGGGGAATCTCGAGTTCATCACAAATGGAGGACAACAGCTCCCTGGCTGATAGCCGGGGGTTGAGGATCAACGCAATATCGACATGATCCGGGACGTTCTCGATAAAACACCGGCTCACGGTGGTCTTACCGGTGCCCACCTCACCGGTAATCACAATAAAGCCCCCCTGCCCCTGGACGCCGTACATCAGGTGAGCGAGCGCCTCTTTATGACGCTCGCTCAGAAACAGATAACGGGGGTCCGGAGCAATCGAAAACGGGGGTTCCCGAAAACCGAAAAATTCGTAGTACATGAGAGTCCAGTCAGGTGCTCAAACGGAGCTTGCGGAAGTCAGTGGGGGCGATTCCCCAGAAGGCTTCCCGGCCATCGCGGTATCATACCGCCCGGCTCCGGGAGATGTCATCTCAGGAGGACCCGGAATCTGCATTGCTTACCAGTCTGAGCTCGGCGTTTACCCGCTTTTGCTGCTGTTTGAGTCGCCGGACACAACGCTCAAGGGTCTTGGAGATACGGGCATGGGAGCGGATCATCGAAATCTTTGGCCAGGTCGCACGTTCACCGGCCAGGATCATTTCCCGGACATACTCAGGCTCCGGGTTCGCCAGCATACGCCGAAAATCCCGCAGCCGGTATGACGGTGCGATGGTGACATCACCGGAATAACGCTGGGCCATGATGGTATACAGCTGCCCCGACATCTGGCGCATGATCTCCGGGCGAACCCGTTTCCGGAGATAATCAAACAGTCCCTGCCCGTGGAACTGGATTTCGGATTTCAACAAGTGCATTGGCAGATTTACGAGACTTAGCTTTTCGTCCCGACCACGTCGATTGAGGAACGGCACAACGTGGGGATTGGTCTGGCTGACAATGGTGAAGTTCACGTCATAAAGGTGCATCAGACGTTCAATGGGCAGGTCACTGACGACCGATCCATCCACGAATTTCAATCGGGAGGTGTAAGGCAGCTCGTTTCCGTGCATGTCCTTCTTCATCAGGGTCACCGGTGGGTAAATGCCCGGTACCGCTGCACTGGCCAGGGCTGCACTCCACACCAGAAGATAGGGCGAAGTATATCCGCACAATAGCCGTGCCTTCTGATGCGCCTGCACCGGCGATACGCTGACATTGATGGAGCGACCGGTGCGCTGGAATGCCTCCTCGAACGTGTACTCACCGATATTCGCTCTCAGACAGGCTTTCAACTGGTCCTGGTCCATAAGCCCGTCCCCCTGCATCGCACTGATCAGACCGCGCCACTTCCAGGCTTTCAGGTGGTGGTTCTCCGGGACCAGCATTTCGGGAACTTCCGCATCGGTATGGACACCCAGTATTCCGGCGATGATCGCACCGATACTGGAGCCCGCTATCACCTGGGGCAAGAGCCCCTTTTCCCACAATGCCTTGATCACCCCAAAATGGAACATGCCCAGCGTCGCCCCGCCGCTGAGCAACAGCGTTGGGCGACCGTAACTGGTCAGGGTATCGCGGAAGAACTGCAGTTTCTCGGACACCGGGAAGCCGGGCACAGGATGATCACAGAGGAAATCCAGCGCTTCACACACCTGGGTAATGTACTCCTCCACCAGGTGCTTGGTACCTACGCGGGAACGGCTATAGAGGGCTGCGTTACCCATGTTGCCGAGATCGTGATGAAGTCCTTCCCGCAGCGCTCGCTTCAACCGTTCGAAATCATTCTGCTGTCGATACTGGCGAAGGTTGCTGAGCCGGTCATAGATCAGCTCATAGTGATAGAGATCGGAAACAAATTCCTCTTTCCACTCCACGTTCCCCTCAAGGAAGTCGAGTTCGAGTGCCGCGGCTTTCCATACCTCGTAATTGGGCGCCTCAGCCAGCATTTTCCGAAACTTGCGAATGCGGTCATCGGTCATCGCGGTCAGAAATCTTCCAGCATCAGATCATCATCTTCATCTGCAAACGGGTCCGACATCGTCTTACCATCGTTGATCAGGTATTCCCTGCGTTGCAGATACGCGTTCCTGACGAAAGTATAGCCATCCCCCGACATAAAGCCTTCCGCCGGGATCAGATCGGCCCGTTTATCCACGATCTGCACAGCTCTGGCGAAGTAAACGTCCGGCTCCTCTACGGCATCCCAGGCGGACGGAAGAACCAGAATGTCAGTGCCAAGCCCGACAAAATCCCTGGGATTGGACGGCCCCAGGAATGGCAGCATCAGGTATGGACCCGAATCGGCGCCCCAGTATCCCAGGGTCTGACCGAAATCCTCCGGACGCTCCGGGAGATCAAAAGCGGTAGCGACGTCTATCAACCCTCCCAGTCCGAACACAGTGTTGTAGGTGAACCGGCCAGCTGCGACCACAGCGGACTCCGCTTTGAGCTGGAACAGACTGTTTGCGAAATTCCGAATTTCTGTGAGGTTATTGAAAAAATTGGTCACGGCACGGTCAGCGAACCCTGGCATCACCGTCCGGTACGTCTGGGCCACCGGCCTCAGGAACCAGTTATCTATAGTCTCATTAAAGGAATAGACCTTGCGATTCCAGCTTTCATAAGGATCACTTTCATCCACCGGACCGGACATTTCCGGAGCGGGTTCCTGCACGTTCTGGGCGGCCACCTGCGCAGCACCTCCCACAAATCCAATGAGAGCGGCCAAAACCATTCCAAACGTCCGGCACCGGGAAAAATAATCTGTCATTTTTGAGCCTGAGGTTGTTAAATCCGTTTCAGTTCGTCGAAAATACCGGCTCTGTTTTTCTTTTTATTCGCTCTCAGGTTCGGAGGAACCCGATGTCAGTACCGGGAAATCTAGTCAACACCTTGTCCGTCCCCCTTCGCTGGGGAGATATGGATGCTTACGGCCACGCCAACAATACGGTCTTCTTCCGATTCTTCGAGGAAGCCCGGATCGTATGGCTAGGATCCCTTGAATTAGGCGGTCCCGAGGCAGCCGATGGCCCGATCATTATAAAGACCAGCGCCACCTTTCTGAAAGAACTGAACCACCCCGCCACCGTTGTGGTGAAAACATACGCCGACAAGGCCGGTAATTCCAGTCTGGATACGTACCATACCCTGACGGACGCCGAAACGGGGGAGCTGTATGCCGAGGGTTACGCCAAGATTGTCTGGTTCGACCGGGTGAACCGCTCATCAACCCGACTGCCAGACACACTCAGGGCTCTGGCAGCGGAGTAGATGGCAGGTTCTGTTATCGGCGGCGTACCACCACGCTGCCGATAGAGTAACCCGCGCCGAAAGAACAGATCACACCCAGGTCACCGGACTTCAGGTCATCCTTGTGTTTATGGAAGGCAATGATGGAACCTGCGGAACTGGTGTTGGCGTACTCATCGAGAATTACCGGGGCCTCATCGGTATCCGCGTCACGGCCCAGCACCTTGCGGGCGATCAACTGATTCATGTTCAGATTTGCCTGATGCAACCACATGCGACGCAGATCCTCAGGTGCCAGCGACAGCCCTTTAAGCTGATTCAGAATCGTTTCCGCAACCAGCGGGGACACTTCCTTGAAAACCTTCCGACCCTGCTGCACGAACAACTTGTCCGGCTTGCCGATTCCTGACTCGTCGCCCCGGTTCAGGAAGCCGAAGTTATTGCGAATGTTGTTGGAAAACTTGGTCTTGAGACTGGTACCAAGAATTTCAAAGCCCTGCCCCGAAGCCGTATCTTCCTCACGCTCCACCAGTATGGCGGTACAGGCATCGCCGAAAATGAAGTGACTGTCGCGGTCCCTGAAATTCAGGTGGCCGGAGCAAATCTCAGGACTGACCACCAGCACCGCGCGGGCGCTGCCGTTTTCCACGGAATTGACCGCCGCCTGCAGGCCAAACGTGGCTGAACTGCATGCCACATTCATATCGTAGGCGAAGCCATCAATCCCCAATGCGTCCTGGACTTCAATGGAAACGGCCGGATAAGGACGCTGCATATTGGAACAGGCAACGATCACCGCATCCACGTCCGCGGCAGTCTTCCCGGCCTGCTCCAGGGCCTGCTTACAGGCCGCAACCGACATATCACATTGTACCGACGGCTCGTCGTTTCCCCGGTCGGGAATACGTGGCGCCATTCGCTCCGGATCAAGAATGCCACTCTTGTCGATCACGTGACGACGTTTAATGCCGGATGCCTTTTCAATGAAGCTCGAGGAGGAAGGCTGTAGCGCTTCCATATCGCCACGGGCGATCTCGTCGGCATGCTGGCTATTATGAATCTCTACGAAGGCGTTGAACGCCTCCACCAATTCGTCGTTGTCGATGGTTGCAGGCGGTGTATACAGACCGGTTCCGCTGATGACGGCTTTAATCACGCTAACCCCACGTCATGGTAATGAAAACAAATGAAAGAACATTCCGCTTATGCACCAAATAGTAACACAGTCCTGACAATTTGCTCGCGCCCAAGGAGGCCTCAGACACGGGTCTTTTCCCACTGGCGGTCCAGCCGTTTTACGGACACTGGAATGACCGTACCCAGTTGCTGGGCAAAGAAAGACACCCGGAACTCCTCCAGCATCCACCGATACAGCACCAGTTCCGGATCCCGCACTCCCTGGCGCTGCTGTTCCGCCTGTTTGCTGGCATAGCGCGACCAGAGCGGCTCAATCGTGTGGAGAAATTCCCGCTCACGCCCCATTTCCCGGGGCATTTTCTCGAACCGGATGGCGGCGGCCTCGAAGTAGCGGCCAAACTGTTCCAGCCAAGGGGTGGGCGTGGAAACCAGAAAACCGGGATAGACGAGGTTTTGAAGCTGGAACTTGAGATCGGCCATGCTGTTCGCCTGCGCCAGGCTGATTTTGCCTTTTAGCTGTTTGGCGACAGCATGGTAGCCCTTCATCGCCTGATGAAGCCGCTCGTCCGCCTCCTCCAGCGCTGGAATGAAGTCGCCCCGCTTACTGTCAAACCTAGCTTCGAACTGCTGTCGGTCACGGGGCAGACCGTCCGACAGAAAGTGCTCCATGGCGGTCGCCACCAGCAAGTCATCCAGTAACACCCTGGCCTGCCCCACCGGTGCAAACATCAACGCCGAACCTTTGAAGAACGGAAGTTTACGCTCCAGATCATCCAGGGTATTGCCGAAACGGTTGAGCATGAGCCTGGCGACCGCCTTGCGGGTCGCATCCTCAGCGGTCAGCGGATCCAGGTGCCGGGCTGGCTTTACCGCTTTACCGAGGTCTTCCAGCGCTGGATAGACCGTCACCTGCATACCGCCTTTTTCGGTTTGTACCGACTCCGGGAGCGATCCGAAATCCCAGTCGACAGACTCCTGCTCCAACGGGGAGTCATCCGGTGCCTGGGCAGCGGAGGCCAGGGCCGCTTCAGCTTTGCCTTCAAGCTGGTCCTGCAGCGCTGAGGTTTCCCGCCCTTCGGCCATCACTTTGCCGCCATCCCCCATCACCCGGACGTTCATTCGCAGATGTCGGGGCAACTCGTCTTCCGGCCAGGCGTCGGGATCAATCCGTACCCCGGTCATTCGCCGCAACTGCTCACCGAGCTGAATAGCGAGGGGTTGATTGGACGGCTGCATATTCTCCAGGGCGGCGTCTACAAAATCCGGTACCGGCACAAAATTCCGGCGCAGGGCCTTGGGAAGCCCTTTGACCAGGGCGATGCATTTTTCCCGTAGCAGCCCTGGCACCAGCCACTCCAGTCTGCGTGCCGGAATCTGCTTGAGGGCCATCAGGGGCACCTGAAGGGTGACACCATCCCGTTCACTCGTGGGCTCGAATTCGTAACTCAGAGGATATTGCACGCCTTCCCACTCAAGAAAATCCGGGTACAACGAGTCCGCCTGCTCATCCACTGGCCGCTGCAGAATGTCCTGTTCGGTCAGCTCCATGTTTTTCAGGCCTTCGGCGCTGAGGCTCTTCCACCAGCTTTCGAAATGGCGACCACTGACAATGTCTTCCGGCAAACGCTGGTCGTAGAATGCCACCAGGGCTTCATCATCCACCAACAGATCGCGACGCCGGGTTTTCTTTTCCAGATTCTCGACGGTGTCCAGCAACTCGCGATTGCGCTCAATGAATGGAGCGCGGGATCGGTAGTCACCTTCCACCAGAGCGCGGCGGATAAACAGTTCCCGACATTCTTTTGGATCTACCTTGCTGTAAGGGATCCGCCGGCGAGGCACCACGTCGAGGCCATACAGAGTGACTTTTTCGTAGCCCATGACCTGAGCGCGCTTCTGCTCCCAGTGCGGCTCAAAATAATGGTGTTTCACCACATGACCGGCCAGAGGCTCAATCCATTCCGGCTGGATTGCCGCCACCATTCGCGCAAAGACACGGCTGGTTTCGACGATTTCTGCAGCCACGATCCATTTGGGTGCACTTTTTGACACTTTGGAGCCGGGGAACAGCGTGACCTTGCGGTTACGGGTGGCGAGGTACTCCCGCTTCTCCACCTTTAACGCCACCTGCCCCAACAGGCCTGCCAATATGGCTTTGTGAAGAGAATCATAAGACGCCGGCTTAGTATTAAAAGCCAGCTTCTGCTCACGGCAAATCAGCGTGAGCTGCCGGTGGATGTCCCGCCATTCCCGCATGCGCATCCAGGACAGGAAGGTTTTCTGGCACACCTTCTTGAGCTGGTTCTGGGACAGCTCCTGCCGCTGCTCTTCATAGAAATTCCACAGATTCAGCAGACTGGCAAAGTCCGATTCCTTATCGTTGAACGGCGCATGGGCCTGGTCTGCCGCCTGTTGCTTCTCCTGTGGGCGCTCCCGCGGATCCTGAATACTCAGGCCCGCGATAATCACCAGGGTTTCCGCGAGACTGCCCTGCTCGGCGGCGGTAACCAGCATCCGCGCCAGTCGCGGATCCAGCGGCAACCGTGACATGGTGCGGCCCAGAGAGGTCACTCGCCGTTTTTCATCAACGGCACCTAACTCTTCGAGCAGTTTGTAGCCGTCATTGATCAACCGACGGTCCGGGGCCTCCAGAAACGGGAAATGACGGATTTCCCCGAGTCCGGACGTTGCCATTTGGAGAATGACGGAGGCCAGGTTGGTGCGAAGGATCTCGGGATCGGTGTATTCCGGACGATTGATAAAATCCGTCTCGTCATACAGCCGAAAACAGATGCCCGGCGCCACGCGGCCACAGCGCCCTGCCCGCTGGTTGGCGCTGGCCTGGGAAACGGGCTCAATCGGCAGCCGCTGGATCTTGGAACGAACACTGTAGCGACTGATTCGCGCCACCCCGGTATCGATCACGTAACGGATGCCCGGCACCGTCAGGGACGTTTCCGCCACATTGGTAGACAACACAATGCGCCGGCCCCGGTGCCCCTGGAACACCCGGTTCTGCTCCTGGTTACTCAAACGGGAATATAGCGGCAGGACCTCGGTATGCCTGAGATCCACATGGCGGAGCACTTTGCTCAGGTTGCGGATTTCCCGCTCACCCGGCAGGAACACCAGAACATCGCCCGGTGGCTTTTTCTCCTGACGTTCGTGCTGCTCGATTTCCTCGATCGCGCTGATCACTCCATCCGTCCAGCTCTGGTCGCGATCATCCTCATCACCGACCAAAGGGCGATATCGAACATCCACCGGGTAAGTGCGGCCGCTAACTTCGATGACAGGCGCATCACCAAAGAAATGACTGAAGCGCTCAACCTCAATGGTTGCCGAGGTTATGATGACCTTCAGGTCGGGACGCTTGGGCAGCAACTGGCGCAGGTAACCCAACAGGAAGTCGATGTTGAGACTTCGTTCATGGGCCTCGTCGATTATCAGGGTGTCGTAGCGATCAAGGAATCGGTCGTGCTGAACCTCCGCCAGCAGAATCCCATCGGTCATCACCTTGACGCGGGATTGCTCGGAGGTGTTATCGGTAAAGCGAACCTGATAGCCCACTTGTTGCCCGGTCTGCTCCCCCAGTTCCTCGGCAATTCGTCCGGCCACACTACGTGCAGCAATGCGCCGCGGTTGGGTATGGCCGATCAGTCCTCGGATACCCCGGCCGCTGTTCAGACAGATTTTCGGAATCTGAGTGGTTTTACCGGAGCCGGTTTCACCGGCAATGATCACCACCTGATGTTTATCGATCGCGTCACGGATGTCGTCCACCCGCTCCGACACCGGAAGGTCCGGCGGAAAGGTTGCCGGCTTGTGCAGGGCCTGGCGTTGTTGCACTCTCGCCAGACCGCGATCAAGCCAAACAGCCATTTTCTCAAGGTCTTTTTGCCCTGGCTTCCCCTTCTTCCTCGCCAATAATTTGTGGATACGGGCAGCTTCCTGCTGATTGCACGAGTTCAGCTGCTCCATGATGGCTTTGACGGCGGCCTTATTGTCCGGTGTGGAAGCGGTATCCAGTGTGGCAGATGATGATTGCGACGGGGTCCGGGGCATGAACAGGATTCACCAGTTTCGATATAGATCAAAGGAAATTGGCGTCAGTCTAACGGGAACTGCCTGCCTGTTAAACGGAAAAACCCCGCCAAAGCGGGGTTTTCTGATCCGTAAAGCCAGTAAACTCTGGCCTGGTACGGTTCTACTCTCGACCTTTACTAGGCGTTCGCTTCGTCACGCAGCTCGCGACGCAGGATCTTGCCCACATTGGTCTTGGGCAGTTCATCCCGGAACTCGAAGTTCTTCGGCACCTTGTAGGCGGTCAGACGCTCGCGACAGAATTCCTTCAGTTCGTTCTCGGAAACACCTTCGGGAGTCGCCACCAGGTATACCTTCACGGCCTCGCCACTCTTGGCATCCGGAACACCAACGGCGGCGCACTCAACCACTTTCGGGTGACTGCTTACTACGTCTTCGATTTCGTTCGGGAAGACGTTGAAGCCAGACACGATGATCATGTCCTTCTTGCGATCCACGATGCGGATATACCCGTCTTCCTGGATCAGGGCAACATCACCGGTCTTGAGGTAGCCGTCCTCGGTGAAGGACTTCTGGGTATCTTCCGGACGCTGCCAGTAACCACGCATAACCTGTGGTCCCTTGACGCAAAGCTCACCAGGCTCGCCCAGCGAAGTCTCGTTACCTTCGTCGTCGATGGTCTTGATCATGGTCGAGGGAATCGGAAGACCAATCGTGCCCAGCTGAATGGCGCTGTGAGGGTTGAACGTCACCACCGGGGATGTCTCGGTCATGCCATAGCCTTCACTGATTTCACACCCGGTGACACGCTGCCACATCTTGGCAGTATCACTGGTCAGCGCCATACCACCGGATGAGGTCAGTTTCAGTCCGCTGAAGTCCAGAGCCTTGAAGTCATCGTTATTGCAAAGCGCCACAAACAGGGTATTCAGACCCAGGAAGGCTGTAAACTTGTGGTTTTTCAATTCCTTCACGAAGCCCGGAATATCGCGGGGGTTCGGAATCAGCACGTTGTGTGCGCCGGCTTCCAGCATAATCCCGCAGTTCAGGGTAAAGGAATAGATGTGGTACAAAGGCAGTGGTGCGATAACCACTTCCTGACCTTCCACCACAATGTCTTCCATCATCGGGCGGGTTTGCAACAGGTTGGCCACCAGATTGCCGTGGGTCAGCATGGCCCCCTTGGCTACACCCGTGGTACCGCCGGTGTACTGCAACACGGCAATGTCATCCTGCTTGCAATCAACCGGGGTAAACTTTTCCCGGGCACCGGCACTCAGGACTGCGGGCAGTTTGTGGGCCTGAGGCAGATTGAAAGGCGGCACCATCTTCTTGACGTGCTTGACCACTGCATTCATCAGAGTCCGCTTGATCGGCGAATGCATGTCAGCAATTTCGGTAACAATTACGTGTTCAATGCCAGTCTGTGGCAGCACCTTTTCGGCGTTTTCCGCCATGTTGGCCAGAACCACCAGCGCTTTGGCACCGGAGTCATTGAACTGGTGTTCCATTTCCCGTGTGGTGTACAGCGGGTTGGTGTTCACGACGATCAGACCGGCACGCATGGCGCCGAACACCACAACCGGGTACTGACTGACGTTGGGCATCTGCACGGCGATACGGTCGCCAGGCTTGAGATCGGTCTTGTTCTGCAGCCAGGCTGCGAAATTGCGGCTCTGGGTGTCGAGGTCTCGGTATGTCAGAGTGGCGCCAACAGCACTGAATGCGGGCCGATCCGCGTATTTCTTAACGGCCTGCTCAAATACATCAACCATGCTTTTGTATTTGTTCAGGTCAACCTCGCGGGGGACACCAGCGGGGTATTTGTCCTGATAGAACTGCTCGAAATCCATCACCATCTCCTGTTTGGCGCTTGTGTTTATAATGATTTACCAGTGTCGATAGATTAAAAAATCAACTCGACAAAAGTATCAGCCGAAAAATGAGGGTCAGAGAATAGCAGTTTTGTGAACGATGAGGTAGTTTTCAGAGCACACCTGTTCTGGCCCCGTTGAATCGACAAATCTGTGGAGCAAACCATGAGTGAAACACCGGATACCCTTGAAAATTTCACCTACGACGAACTCAAGGAAGGTGACTCCGCCACCTTCAGCCGAACGCTGACCGAGGACGAGCTAGTGCTGTTCGCAGCGGTATCCGGTGACGTAAACCCGGTACATCTGGACTCCGAGTTCGCTGCCGAATCCATGTTCAAAGAGCGCATCGCCCACGGTATGTGGAGTGGCTCTCTGATTTCCGCTGCACTGGCCACAGTCATGCCCGGGCCGGGCACGATTTACCTGGAACAAAACCTGTCCTTCAAACGACCGGTAAAACTGGACGATACCCTGACAGTCACCCTGACGGTACAGAAAAAAGAGCCGAAAAACCGCGTTGTATTCGATTGTGACGTTCGAAACCAGAGGGATGAGAAAGTGGTCAGCGGCGAGGCAAAGGTGATTGCCCCGACCAAGAAGGTTTCACTGAAGACGCCCCGCATGCCAAACATCATCATCGAGTACTGATTACCCCGGCAGAAAATCGATCGGAAATTTCACCTTACGGGCCGCAACATTGTCGGCCCCGAAGTTAAACAGCTGCACCCGCATGGCTATGCGGCGCTCAAGTTCCGGGTTATCCAGCTCGGAACTGACTACGTCGCAACGGGAAACCGAGCCGTCCGGCTCAATCACCAGTTCCAGCAAGACTTTGCCCTCCAGAGTGGGATCCTGCCTCAGTTCCCGACGGTACAGGGAATAAAGGGCGGTTTTCTGGGCATTAAACACCTTCCGGATATTGCTCATCCCCCTTTCCGCCGGGCCCGGTGCTGGTTTGGCGGCTGCCGCAGGTTCAGGCTCACGGGCCACTTTGACCTCGCGCACCTCGTGGCTTGCAACATCCACCTGCTTTTTCGGACCGCGCTCGCTGGTCACTCCGCCACTGCCCTGCAGGATCTCGGCAGAATCATCAATCGCCGGCGGTTGTCCCCCGGTGGCTCTGTCAGAGACATTGGCAACCAACGGCTGATCCGATTCCGGCCCGGGAGATCGGAGAGCTGCCAATTGCTCTTTCATGGCCAGCAGCCCGGACCGGGACGCCCTCTCCCTGGCCTGCTCGACGGTTTGCCGGTCCGGTTTGGGCGGAGAATCAGGCTTCGGCTGCTGGGGTGCGCTTTCCTGCGATTTGGTCGCGGGGGCGTCCGCTGCTGCCTCCTGTTCGGGTTGCGGTTCCGGTATCGGATCAGGGGGCTGGATGGGCGCCGGGGGCTCCCGCTGTTCAATCAGTTTTGCCAACCTCGGCGATACCTCTTCACTGTCACTGCGCTCTGGTTCAGGCAGTTCCAGACCGGGGATCCATGCCGCCAGGGGGATAAACAGGGCAAATGTGGCCAGTAATATGAGACCAAAGCGACCGTTTTCACCCTTTGCTGACGACCACGGTAAACCCGTGCGGTAACCGGAAGGTTCAGCCATTTCGAACCTCCCCGATGGATTCAACCGCAAGCCTCACCCGACGGTACTGTTGGTCAACACAGGTCTGCATTATCCTACGCAATAGCCGGTAACTGATGTCGCGACCGGCCAGGATGGTGACTTCCAGGCCCTGCTCAGGCACAGCACTCAGGCGCTCACGACGCCAGGCCAACTCATCGGCCAGGCCCGCCACTGTGCTACTTTGCGATTCAATACTGTCAAGGCGGGCCACCTCACGCCCCTGCACCAGTACCGACTGCCCACTGATCTGCACGGTGAGGGTCTCCTCTGCCTCCTGCCGAACAGAAGACATCGGTAGTGGCACATCTGCGGTGTTCTGCATCACCTTTACATCAGAGGAATTGACCATCAGGAAGAACACCAGAATGGTAAAAATGTCCATCAACGACACCAGATTCAGCCCGCCAGCGCGATGCATACGCCGGTAATGCCGCTGTATGCGGCGGGAACGACGGGAGGTTTTCATGTGTCCTCCGGAGCGTTCGCCAGGGCCACATCCGGAAACAGTTCCGCTTCGACCGGGCTGGCAACCACAACCGCCGGATAGGAACGCACGGTATCCATCGCGGTCACCAGGGTCTGGTAGTCAATATCCGGCCCGACTTCGAGTACCACATCGGTCTTGTCCGGCACTCTGGCCTTGATGCCTTTAAGGGTTTCAAGCAACCCGGCAAAGTCCTGTTCACTTTCCTTTAACGGTAAGGCGCGAATGACGCCGCGCTCACTGTCTGATACCTCGATGCCCTCCGGGATAATGGTCACAACCAGCCGCAACTGTTCGGCGGACGGCGCCTTCCCGGGCTCCATGCCCGGGAAGTGGAGCTCGATGGTACGAACCTGACTGAACACCATGCCCAGCAACAGGACCGGCACCAGCACAATCATCAGGTTAAGGAAGGCGGTGATGTCCAGCTCCGGGCTACTGGCGACCCGGCGATGTCTGCGTCTCATACTACGACCCCTGACTCAGGCGGCGGACTCCGCGGCGCCCTGATCTGAAATGATGTTAAGCAACTTCACACCCGCCATTTCGAAACTGTCGACGATCTCATTGGTGCGGGTCTGCAATAGCGCATGAAACATGAGCAGGGGGATGGCCGACATCAGGCCGAAAGCAGTGGTGTTCATCGCCACCGAGATACTTTCAGACAGCAGTGTCGCTTTCTGGGCCGGATCTGCGGCGGCAACGGCGGTAAACGCCGAGATCAGACCAATAATGGTACCCAGCAGGCCCATCAGGGTGGCGATGTTGGCCAGGGTCGCCAGGTACTGTGTACGCTTTTCCAGTCTCGGCAACACCTCCATCAGGCCCTCTTCCATGGCGTATTCAATTTCTTCCCGCCGATTATTGTTGAGCAGCCGGCCTATTCCCGCCCCCATAATCGACGCAATGGCACTGTCGGAACGGTTGGCGGCTTTCATCGCACGCTGATAGTCCCGTTTCTGCAGTAATGGCAGTATCCCTCTCTCAAATGCCAGCCGGTTGCGACGACGCATGGCGCCCAGATACAGAAAACGTTCCACGGTAATGGCCAGACCTATCGCCAGAACCACGGCGATGGGATACATAAACGGACCACCTTCCTGAAAAAAGCGAATGACGGTTTCCAGCATAATCAGACTCCTGCAGTTACTGCACAGACAGGTAAGAATCCGGTGACGGATTCAGGGTTTCACGAAATATCCGGTGGCGCTCAAGGGCCATCGGATCCTGGGGTTCAAGCAAATCGGGGGCACTGTCATCCAGCCTTGCCCGGGGCCGACGCGGCAAGGTCGGCGGCTGCCACGGAAGGATGTACAGCACACCGGGATCATCATCAGCCGAATGGGCGGTAATGCCTTCCACTCTCAGTTCGACAGGCGGAGAGTCGCCAGAGCGGTTCGCGGCGGCGGCGCCTGCTACGGCTGGTCCGCCGACCATGATTGTCAGTCCTGCCAACGCAACAAGACAGATTCGTTTGAGCATTTACTGAAGCCTCCGTTCCAGGTCCGCAATCCATCCGGCCACCCGTTTATCCTCGCTGCCAGACAGCTCGCGATATTGGCGGTAGTGAACCAGCGCGGCTTCGAGGTCTAACAGGTAGAGTTCAGAAATGACGGCGAGGTTGTAATGCAACTCGGGTGTGTCCGGGGATGATTGAATACCGGAACGCAGTAACGTTGCGGCTTCGCGAAATCTGCTCTGCTCCTTAAGTGACAGGGCCTGGTTGTTGATCTGCACCACATCCTCCCTGGTGACAGGCTCCACCCTGACTTCCCCACGGCTCTGGTCGGGGGCCGGTCGGCCAGCACAACCGCCCAGGACACCGAGCACAACCAGCATTACCAACACTCGGTACTCAGGCATCATCACTGGACTCCTCATTCCTCGTCATCCAACGCACATTCCGGTCGTAGCGTCCCGGAAACAGCTCAGCAAGAACTTCCAGGCTCTTACCGACCCACTCGGTGTACTCCCCTTCTGCCAGCAGCTCATGATTGCGCGCGTGCAGTCGGATAGCTTTCTCTTCGAAGGGATAAGCCTCTTCCTCAAGGAGCATTAGGTACTGTGCACGCTCAAGATCGTTCAGTTCGTCCGGCACCTCGGACGCCATCAGGTCCGCTGCCAGCATCCGATAGAGCTCAGCCCGCCGGAATAACGCTTCGGACTGAACGGTTTGCGCATCCAGCCGAATCGCCTCTGCAAACCGCTGCGTTGCCTTCTCAAGCGCTGCCTGTTTTCGTGCCAGCGACTCTGCCAGGGGATATTGCAGTGCTATCGCCTCAAATTTCCTGACACTCATGCGCCCCAAAGCCATAGCTGCACTGGCGGCCCATTTCAGGGTGTCAGGCGAATGCCATTGACTGGCGAGCTCGGTGCTCACCAGCTGCTCCCGATAGTTATCAGGGGACACACCCGAATCCACAAGCCGTTGACGCATGGTTTGGGCCTGGATGTGCTCAGCAGCGCTTACGGGCTCAGACGATTCGGCAAGGAATTGCTGGTAAATGCCATTACGACGATCAATGGCGCCGCCCTGATGAAACAGTTCCGCAGCGCGCAGTTGTCGGGGCCAATGAGGCTCACTCATTGAGGAGTTATCGATCAGTTCCGACGCGGCACGAACAGGTTGATCGGAACGGGTGTAGGCGAGGACCAGTTTGTCGCTGATGTCGACCGTCAGGCTGTGATCAGGAAATTCAGCGCGGAATCGTTTCAATTCATGGATAGCCGCCTGCCAACGTTCCGCCAGCATCAGACTGTTGGCGGCATCATAGAGACCCTTGATGGCAATTTCCGAGCCAGGAAGTACCGAGCCCACCCGCTGGAAATGCGTTACGGCCGCATCGGTAGCGCCTGCCTGCTGTGCGGCTTCCCCCTGGCGGTAAACTGACCTGGCCAGTTGTAACAGCACCTCATTCGCTTCGGCTGCATCAACATCGTCCAGGGCGTGTTCGCGGATCAAGGTAGCCGCGTTGTGCCACGCATGCTCAGCCAACCCGTGGTCGCCGGTTGCTGTATGGACCTCACCAAGCACCAGCCAGGCACTGTAGCGCTCATCGGGGCTTGCGGATGTTTGGGTAGTGGCGCGTTGGGCAAATCGACGGGCCTCCGAATACGCCTGCTGCTCCAGCCAGCGATTGGCAATATCAGCGTTAAGTCCGGAAAGTCGGAGATCGTCCGGGAAACGGTCGGCGAACCGGTCTGCCTCCGATGATAACGCCTGCAAGCTGGTTTCAAACGTTATGCGGTCGTCCAGGCTGTTCCGGTGAATGGTTATCGCGGCCCATGCCGCACTGGCCGCATCGCGATACCCATCGGCTCGATAGGCGGCTTGCCGATAGTTCTCCAAAGCGGGCTGGTCCTGTCCGGCCTGCAACCTGGCGTCACCCGCCAGTCTCAGGATCTCGCCCGGCTCGTCGGTTCGCTTGCTGAGCCCCTCATAATAAGCTGCTGCCTGGCCAAACCACCCTCCGGACCTTCTCTCCCCCTGTTCGTAAAAGTAGTCGCCCAACTGACGGCTCAGGGTGCGCCACAGATCCTGGTGGGTATCAGAAAGGGTTTCGTACCGATGATCACTTCTGTACGCCAAGACATAGTCGGCGCGTGCTTCGCGAACCCGGTCGCCTTTCCCGGCCAACGTCCATACGTCGATAACCTGGGCAAGAAATGCTGGTGCGGTCGGATGGTCCGGACGGGCCTGAGCATAGGCTCGGCTTACCGAAACGCTGCTATCAAACCTTCCCGTGCTGGCGTAATGATCCGCCAGTCGATCAAACAACAGATAGTCGTACTGCCTCTCCCCGTTACCGCCCAACCAGTCAGTCAGGGAGCCTGTGCCTGCGGAGTCAGCAGCCATCAATGCCAACACCCGCAAGGTGTCATCAACCAGTTCAACATCACTGGCGGAAACCCGCTTGATACTCGCGGCATTCGGTAACTGCTGATCAAGCACACTAACAAAGCTGGCTGCGGCGCGATCCCAGGCGTTCTTGCCCTGCTTGTACTGGCTCCAGCCCTGCATATAGCGAGCCTTGAGCTTGAGGCGGTCTCCGCCACTCCCGGAGATCAGTCGACCATACTCCAGCTCTGCGTCGGTGTAATTCCCGGCCGAGAATGCGGCTTCTGCGATTCGAAAGCGGGCTTCGGGAACCAGCGGGGATGCCGGATATAACCCGGTCAGTTGCCTTAACCGTTGAATCGAGTCATCCCCCTGCCCCACATAGGCGTGGGCCTTGGCCATCTGGTACAGGAGCTCATCCAGCTTTCCATGAAACGAGCCGCTCTGGATAATCGATTCGTAACTGTCCAGGGCTTCCCGGTATCGCTGCCGCTCCCGCGATTCGTCAGTCTGGGTGACCCGCCCGGACACCTGCCGGATGTTGGCAAGGCGGTTCAGCGCATCAACCCGTACCTGAGGCTCATCCGACGTGTCAAACAACCGCTGATAACGCCGGACCACCTCCGCCGGTGATATGGCAGGCATTGGACGGGACTCAAACTTCATGAATACCGGGCGCATATCGGCGATGGTTTCACCGTCACTACCCAGCTCAACGCGGAACGATTCCTGGCCGTATGCCAGAGGCCCAGCGCAAATGGTTAGCAGCAGACCAAACACCAACGGCCTCATCACTGACCTCCCCTTTCCAGAGTTTCCAGGGCGAGGTATTCATACAGATGGGCAATCTGCTGTTCGGTTTTGTCCAACGCATGCACCAACTGATCATCGTGCCTGCTCACGAACGCCAGCGCCATTCCATCAAGCCTGCCTTCCGCGCGCCGCCGGATTGAGGCCGCTCGCGACCGAAGTCCCCGAATCCTGGTCAGGACAGCTTCTGTTTTCCGCAGGAGCAGCTCAAGTCTGGCATCCCGGTTTGCCAGGCTCCCCCCCAACAATGCCAGGGACGCCTCCACGTCCTGTAACGTCTTGGCAGAACGGTTGAGGGTCTCCAGCTGAGCTGGACGGCCTGATTTGTCTTTCAGGCCCTCTAACCGGTCACGCAGACTCTCCAGCCTTGCAAGAAACGCCTCCGCGCGACCATTAACCGGATTGGCCGGCGTTTCAAGTCTGTCTTTGAGTGCGGCCCTGAAGACCTCGAGATTGTTCGCCTTTTCTTCCAACGAGGCCTCGACACTCGCCAGATCCGATACCTTGCCCATCAAATCCTGGGCGGCGGGGTCTTCCAGAAATCCCAACAGATAAGCCAGCCGCGGTTGTGTGAGGGTGCGGCTATCCGCCAAAAACCACTGCACCTCCGAATCCCGTGTATCCTTTACCAGCGTTTGCCACGCACCCTGCTGTCGAATCTGCGAGGCCAGATTGCGCAACGTCACGCGCTCACTTTCATAGGACGCGCTAGCGGCCAGATACGCTTCCCCTGCCTGACCGAGATAACCGGACAGATCGTACCCCCGCCCCATGCCCAACCAGGCATCCTGAACGCCGGGATAAGCCAGAGGGTATTTCTTCGCACGGTGCCAGGACTGCATTGCCCCACGGTGATTATCCCGGGCCGTCAACGCCAAACCATGAAAATACAGTGCGCGCGGGGTGTGGTAACTGTCGAGGGGTACCTGCTCGAGAAAGCCGATGGCCTTCTCATACTCTTCATTTCGATAGGACAAATAACCGGCACGCATCAGTAATTGGCTTCGCAGATTGCGATTACGATCGCTGACCGTGTCATGCTCAGACATCGCCAGAGCTACACGAAGCGCAACCAACGCCCGGGCCGGATTGAGATCCTGTTGGCTGTAGTCCGCCGCCAGATTCATATAGCCAAGAGCCGTCCAGTAACCGGCTTCCATCCCCGACAGAATTCGCCCAGCCCTGTCCCGGTGGCCTGCCCGGCGCTCGAGCTCCGCCAACTCGTAGAGTGCTTGCTGCCTGACCTCTCCGTAGCCGGCGCCAGCGGCGATCTGGAAACGCTGTTGAGCCACCGCTTCTTCATCTTCGTCCAATGCGATCCGCGCCAGGAGCAGCGCGGCGGCCCCACGTTGGTGCTCGCTCTCAATCTGGCGCTGCAGGAGTATGCTCGCCCTATCTGTCTGCCCCAGCGCCATCAACGCCTGCGCCTTGAGCCAGGCCCCGGGATAGCCATCCAGATTACGGGAATAGGTCAGGGACTGTTCCGGTGACCCCGAGGCCAACGCGAATCTGGCCAAACCAGCTGCCAGATCCTCTGCCGTACGGGCACTGGCTGCTGCCGACGATAACATCGTTATCGCAAGCAGAATCGATAAGCTGCGCCATTGACCAGGCGCCCGCCAACAACGGTCTACAAAGCTGACAACCATGGCCCTTACTTCCATTCCCTGAAAGAAACCTCTGGCTGGTAATCCGGCGACCTTGCATCCAGGGACATCTGGATACGGAATTGCCCTGGCGGCTTGCGGAAACGATGCGTGGATTCGCGCCTGACGTAGCGATCGTCGGCGGCACGGGCCGTCAACACCGTTTTAAGGACATGGTCACCGAGGGGAAGATTTCCGGTATACAACTGCTGGACACCGCCCTGCTGCAGCGCTCCGAATTCCCTGTCGGTGTACAGGTGGGAGGCGACCGGAGTGTCATCAACATACAATTCGACAGAGTCCAGCGTCAGGGCGTCTCTACGGGCAAGTGTCAGGAATACCGTCACCTGGCTGTCGGCCGGATGGAGAATACCTTCTTCCAGCGCGAAAACCTCACCTGCCAGACTGGCTACGTCTGCCTGTAGGCGGCTGATCTCTGCATCGAGTTCGTCCGACATCGCATCGTCGGAAAAAATCAGGATATAGCCGACAACGACCAGAAAGATGCCGATGAGCTCGAGCCGCCCTCTACCCGGAGCGGAGTCTGTTACCTGCCCTGCGGTGAACATACGCTTCCTGCCTCTTGTCATGCGCCGTTACACAATGACAAGAAGCGTAACACCCGGTTACTTTCAAGAACGGTATCCAGATCACCAATTGAAAAACTCGGAGTGTCGACTTATTTGACAGACGTCCAGGGCAGATTGGCGAAAACGAACGGCGAAAAAGACTAAAGGCAGGCTACTTCCCTGAAATTAAGGGAAATAATTCAGTTGGCCCCGGAATTGCTCCTAGGGAATCACGGGGGAGCTGTAACAGCAACCCCGTTTGGAATGCCGAGCTTTGCCGATGCCCTCAACGGCATCGGCTTTTTTTATTTGCTCAACTGCTTCATGGCCGACTCCAGGCCATCAATGGTTAACGGATACATATGATCGTTAACCAGTTGCCTGGTCATACCCAACGAACCACCGGTTCCCCAATAGTTCTCGGGCAGCGGGTTGAGCCACACCACTTTGCGGAAGTGATCGGTGATGCGCTGAAACCAGGTGGCGCCGGCTTCTTCGTTCCAGTGCTCAATCGACCCACCGGGATGAGAGATTTCATAGGGGGCCATGGTGGCATCCCCCACGAAGATCACTTTGTAGTCCGGTGTGTACTTGTTGAGGATATCCCATGTACTGGTGGTTTCGTTCATGCGGCGGATATTGTTCTTCCACACGCTCTCGTAAACGAAGTTATGGAAGTAGAAGTACTCCATATGCTTGAACTCCATACGCGCGGCGGAGAATAACTCTTCGCAGACGCGAACATGGGGATCCATGGAGCCACCAACATCAAAGAAAATCAGAACCTTGACCGCATTATGCCGCTCCGGAACCATTTTCAGGTCGAGATAGCCGGCATTACGTGCGGTGGAGCGAATGGTATCGTCCATGTCCAGCTGGTCCGCCGCGCCCTGGCGGGCAAACTTGCGAAGCCGTCGCATGGCGACTTTGATGTTCCGGATACCGAGGGTGACGCTGTCGTCCAGATCCTTGAACTGGCGCTTTTCCCAGACCTTTACCGCCCGGCCCTGACGACCGTTCTTCTGGCCAATACGGAAGCCTTCCGGGTTATAGCCATCGGCACCGAACGGTGAAGTACCGCCGGTACCAATCCATTTGTTACCACCGGCATGGCGTTCCTGTTGCTCTTCCATGCGTTTCTTGAAGGTCTCGATCAGTTCCTCCAGACCACCAAGGGAATCAATCTTGGCCTTATCCTCCTCGCTGAGATGCTTCTCGAATTCGGCCCGAAGCCATTCATCGGGAATCAGCATCTCCATCAGGTCCTCGAGGTTTTCGATCCCCTCGAAGTAGGCTTTAAAAGCACGGTCGAACTTGTCGAAGTGGCGCTCATCCTTTACCAGACACAACCGTGACAGGTAATAGAACTCTTCCATATTCGCAAAGGCCAGCCGGTTTTGCAGGGCCTCCAGCAGGTCCAGGAATTCGCGCAGGCTGGCGGGCACTTTCGCCCGCCGCACTTCGAGAAAAAAATCAATCAACATAACGTGTAGCTCTTGCTGAATGTCAGCTGCGACGACGAGCCATGAAGGCCAGCTTCTGCAACAGGTGAACGTCCTGCTCGTTCTTCACCAGAGCGCCATACAGCGGCGGCAACGCAGAGCTGGTGTCCTTCTCCTGCAACATTTTGGCAGATAGTTCATCCGCCATCAGCAGCTTCAGCCAGTCGATCAACTCGGAAGTGGAGGGCTTTTTCTTCAGACCCGGCACCTTACGTACATCAAAGAACACTTCCAGAGCATCCCGCACGATGGCCTGCTGCAACCCGGGGAAGTGCACATCCACGATGTCCTTCATGGTGTCGTGATCCGGGAAGCTGATGTAGTGGAAGAAGCACCGGCGCAGGAAGGCATCCGGTAGTTCCTTCTCGTTGTTGCTGGTAATCACAACGATAGGTCGTTTCTTTGCCTTCACAAACTGCTGTGTCTCGTACACGAAGAACTCCATGCGATCGAGCTCAAGCAGCAGATCGTTCGGGAATTCGATATCGGCCTTGTCTATCTCGTCAATCAGCAGCACCACCTGCTCGTCGGCCTCGAAGGCTTCCCAGAGCTTGCCCTTGACGATGTAGTTACTGATGTCCTTGACCTTTTCGTCCCCCAGCTGGGAGTCACGCAGGCGGGACACCGCGTCGTATTCGTACAGGCCCTGTTGCGCCTTGGTGGTGGACTTGATATGCCAGGGAATCAGCCTCATGCCCAGAGCAGAAGCCATTTCCTCCGCCAGCAGGGTTTTGCCGGTCCCGGGCTCGCCTTTAATCAGCAACGGGCGTTGCAGCGAGATAGCCGCATTCACCGCCATCTGCAGGTCATCAGTAGCTACGTATTTCTCGGTACCGGTAAACTTCATTCTGTTGGTTCCTGTTCGATTATCAATTTGTCCGCCGCGGAGTATAAAGCCTCATCCAGCCAGTGATAAGGGCTACGGCTGCTGCCCCACCCTCAGGGCTCCCGTTTGTCCCGGTGGCCCGGCTTGTCGCCGTCAGCGGGCCGGGCTTTCTGTTGTTCATCGCCATCCGAGTCCGGAAGATCATCAAACTCGGACAAATCGAAATCCTCCAGGCCAAACTCTTCCGCGCCGTCCTCTTCCTCATCATCGGCGACCGGGATGGCCTCTTCCGGCGCGCTTTCGACCTCGGGTTCGGGCTCAGTCTCAGGAGCAGCCTGTTCCTCAGCAGTATCTTCAGGCTCTGTCGCCGAGGTGTCTTCTTTGTCGGTGGCTTCCCGGGATTCCGGGGCCGCTTTTCTTTTACGACGGGCAACTGCAAACAGGGCACCGGCCACAGCTGAAAGCAGCAAGAGGCCGCCCGCGATCATGGCCCAGATCGGAAGCCCGGATTCTGCTTCCTCTGTTTCAGCAGCCTCAGCTTGTGGCTCTTCCACGGCGCTGACATCAATGGGACCGGGCGCGGCATCATCTTCTGCAGGCGTTGGCTCAGGCTGTTGCTCGGGCTCGGGCACCGATTCAGGTTCTGAGCCTTTCGCTGGTGCTGGCTCTTCGGATTCCGAAGGCGATGGTTCCGTCGTTGACGCTGGCGACTCGCCTTCCGGAACATCGAAACGGCTGATTCCTGAAAACTTGCGGGAGAACGTCTGCCCATCGGCAATTACATCGATCTTGTATTCCCCGGCCGAGGGCAGTCGGCCGATGATGTCCTGGTAAATACCGCTGTCCGCCCCCTCGCCCTGAGAAAGCACCTTGGTTCCACTGCGACCGTCTTCTGAGGTAATGGTGACTCGCACCTCCATGACATCGAGGAAATTCTGATCCGTCAGTTTGCTCCCGTCCTCGAAAAACGCAATCTGCAGCCGTAGCGGCTTTTCTTCAGAGAAGACCGGGGGCAGCGGACTCACCACCATGCGCATATCACTGACCACGGTCACCCGGCTGCCTTCCCCGAGTTCGCCATTCAGCCGCCACTCCCCGGCTTTCGGGTCGGTAACGGTAATCAGGTCATAGCCGGGTTCCCGGGCCCAGCGCATGGCAGTGGCGGGACGATCTACCCGCCCCGTATCCCCGTCCGGGTCAGTCAGGCTGAGTTTGCGGGTGTCACTGGTTTCTTCCTCTCCCCAGAAAATCAAAGCGGTAAATTCCTGCACCGCAGCATCCACACTGAAGCGGTTACCCTCGATCGGCACCTGCTCCTGGGGCACTGCGGCGTTCAGGGCTTTCACAAATGCCCTGCTGAGTGCATCGGCGGTAGGCGCAACGCTATAACTGCCGCCGGTTTCCTGCGCAAGAGTCTGGAGAAAGCTGACATCTGCCTCTGCGGATAGTGCCACGGTATGAAACGTGGCCCCCTTGGCAGCCAGTTCGTCCAGTAACGGCCCCAGGATACGCTCACGTTCGGCCCGGTTGACTTGCTCATCGTCGGAAATATCGACTTTACCATCCGTCAGCAGAACGAAATCGGTCCGGCTCAGATCCCCATCGGTATAATAGTCATCGCTGGCGACCTCAATCGCCTTACCAAGATTGGTACGCAGCGCAATGGAACTGATTTCTGCGGATCGGTCAATCATCTGCTCACGCCAGGCATCATCAACCCGATCACGGGGAACCAGCATGTTGACGTATTGGCCGAAGGTCCACAGACCCGCGTGGGCACCTTCAGGGAGCATCCTGGCAAGCAGCCGCACAGCCGGCTGCCGGAGGTTGTCCGGGTCGTTGTCTTTCATGGAACCGGATACATCCACAATGACCCGGACATCTGCCCCCTCAGGCAGCTCCAGCTCCCCTGTGCTTTGCGCGCCTGCCCACAGTGGCAGGCAGAGAATAGCAACGAAAAGGACGCTCGAAATCCGGCGCATCATGACTCCGCTCTGTGGATGTAACTTTGATTCAGCGCTTTACCAACCGATACCGGACCAGATCCAGCAGCCACACCAGTATCATAATCAGCGATGCAATACCCAGATTCATGATGGCCCGGCCCGAGGCCTCGGCATCGCCAAGGATCAGTTCATACCCCCCATACAGCCAGGCAGGCACCCACCAACCGCTGACCTCAGCGGACTCAACCGGCGTGAGCAACAGCACGACAAGGGCCGCCTGAAGCAACGTCCGCAGCCCGTAAACCGGCAGCATCCGGAACAGGCGGGATATCATGTAAAAGAAAACCACGAAGGAAACGGCGTAGAGAGCCCAGAAAATGCCGTATGCGAGTTGCGCGTCGTTATCGATCATTACAGGATCCAGTGAATTATGTGTTCTTCCCAGTCTTCTTCCGCTACGCCGGCTTCGGATACGACCCGCTGGCGAACGGAGACCCCGGCTTCATGTACCGTCTGCGGGTCGCCCGATCTTAGCGGGTGCCAGTCCGCCAGCGGGCGATTTTCCGCCAGGGTACGGTAAGCGCAGGTGTATGGCAGCCAGTGATAATCTGCCAGCGTGTCGGGGGTCAGCACCGTGCAGGCCGGAACTTTTTCCAGCCGCTGAGGGTAGACAGTGCATCGGCAGCTGTCCGTATCCATGTAGCGACAAACCAGATCGGTGTAGTACACCTCTCCGGTGTCTTCATCTTCCAGCTTGGCCAGACAGCATTTGCCACAGCCGTCACACAGGGATTCCCATTCAGCAGGCGTCATCTCATCCAGGTGCTTACGCTGCCAGAAGGGAATCTCTGCAATCATGACTGCCGCTGCTCCGGCTTCTTGCGGAAATCGACGACGTAGCCTTCTTTTTCCTCAGGCATCTGCAGATAAAAGTCCTTGTCCTCAATGGCATCGAGCACTTGTCTGCCATCGGTACGGGCCAGTTTGCGATCGGGCGTCAGCACCAGGTCCATGGCGTGGACCGGAGCACCAAAAATGCCGCGCAGACTCTCCGGGAGGTCGTCCCATACCTGCCCCCTTCGCACGTATATGTAGGTGTCCGCCTTCTTGCTACTGCGAAACACCGAAACAAACTGTTTATTCGTCATGACGTCAATAATTCCTCAAGCTGTTCACGAACCGGTTCAAGTATCTGACTGCGCCAGCCATTGGCAAAAAGGCCAGCCGACAGGTCAAGCTGATGAACCACGGCCTCAAGTCTTTTTCGGGGTGCAAGTAGTTCCACGGGCACATCCGCATTTTCCGCCGCTGTCACAATCACGCGCTTAACCTGCTTGTAAAAGGCCTGTTGCTGCCGCGTTAACGGCGCTGCAATTAACGGCATATCGGATGCATCAGCCTCGCGGCCTTCACTCACCAGTTGCAGTATCTTATCACCATAGCGCCGGGTCACTGGCTGAGGCAGCCCCTGGATGTTCGATAGCTCCCTGAGAGAACCCGGTAGTCGTTCCGCGATGGCAATCAGTAACGGATCTGCAACCACCCGGCCACGGGGCCGATCACGTCGACGAGACTCCTCCTCACGCCAACTGACCAGTTTCTGCAGGACCGCCTGCTGTTGCGGACTTAACGTCCAGCCACCACGCAATTTCAGATAATGGTGCTCCGGATCATCCTGAGCGGAGAGCTCGGCGGCAAAGCGGTCAGACTCCTCGAACAGGGCATGTTCCAGATTCCGCTCCCGAAGGTTGTCCATCACCCACTGATACATCGGCCCAAGAAAACGTATATCGTCCAGGGCGTAGCGTTCCTGCGCTTCGCTCAGGGGGCGTGATACCCAATCCGAGCGCGTCGCCGATTTATCCAGGGTTTCACCGAACAGGGTTTCCACCAGACGAGCATAACCAACTGAAAACCCGGCACCGGCCAACGCGGCGCCGATCTGTAAGTCCACCACGCCGACAGGAGTAAGTTGCAGCCAGTGTCGGAACAATTCGAGATCCTCACTCATGGCGTACAACAGCTTCGGTACCTCCGCATCCGCCAGGATCCGCCGGAACTCGCCAGACTGCTCAGCCACGCCGGGATCGACGAGGCAGTAATCACTGCCAAGCCCGAGCTGAACCAGCCCGGGAATCGGGAAAAAGGTACTGACTCGCTCAAATTCGGTATCCAGGGCCAGCGGCTGTCCATCGCCTTTCGTCAGCCACTGGTCCAGAGCCTCAGGCTCACGTATCCAGTGAACGGTGGCTGGAGCCGCCGGAGCCGGCACGGCAGGAAGGGTTAAAGCCATAGAAAATGCTCGATCAGTCTTTAGTCAGCCAGGGGCTTGCGCCCGCGGAATGCGTGAGTCAGGGTGAATCCGTCGACATACCCGAGTTCTCCGCCCACAGGAATACCGTGGGCCAGTCGGGTAATGAGCACGTTTTTACCGTCCAGGCGGTCGGCAATGTAATGGGCAGTAGCTTCACCCTCAACGGTGGGATTGGTTGCAAGGATCAGTTCCTTGACGCCTTCAACCTCAATGCGCTGTAACAGGCGCTCTATGCCGATCTCTTCTGGCCCCACACCATCAATAGGGGAAAGATGGCCCATCAACACGAAGTAGCTGCCACGATAATCGCCAGCCTGCTCAATGGCCAGCAGATCGGATGGGCTTTCAACAACGCACAACGTTCCGGTCTGGCGGGAGGGGTTTTCGCAGATGCCACAAAGCGGGGTATCAGCAAAATTCTGACAGCTTTCACAGCGGCGAACACCGGACATGGCGGTATTCAAGGCCTCTGACAGCCGGACACCGCCGGAACGTCCCCGTTCCAGCAGGTGAAACGCCATACGCTGTGCCGTCTTCTGCCCCACACCCGGAAGACACCGGAGCGACTCCACCAGCTCATCTACCAGCGGGCTAAACGCCATGAACAATCCTCAACCATACAATTAATAATGAGCTCTAAACTCTTGGGTTAAAATGGCATCTTGAAACCAGGAGGCATGCCCATTCCGGACATCAATCCGGACATTTTATCTTTCTGGTTTGCTTCCACCCGACGCACAGCATCGTTCACAGCCGCGGCAAGCAAATCTTCGAGAATGTCCTTCTCCTCGCTCATCAGCGACGGATCAATCTCCACCTTGCGAACATCGTGGCGCCCGTTCATGACTACCTTGACCAGTCCGGCACCAGATTCACCGGTGACCTCTGCCTTGGCAATCTCTTCCTGGGCCTTCTGCATTTCTTCCTGCATTTTCTGGGCTTTTTTCATCATGTCGCCCATGCCATTCATCATTTGTTCATCTCCTTCAACGGGAACCCTGTACGGGCCGGATACTGTCTTCGACTACCCTGCCCTCGAATCGTTCAACAATGGACTTCACCAGCGGGTCATTCCGGATGGCGGATTCCGCAGCCTGCTGACGCGCCAGACGCTGTCGCTCTTCCCACGCTGCCGGAGTCTTGCCGCCGGTCTCCCCCTGCTCTATACGCAGGTTGATGGTGTCGCCGAAGTGGTTTCTCAAGGCGGCGAGAATTTTTTCCTCATGCCGGGCGTTCAACAGACGGGCATGCCCCTCTTCCATCGTTAACAGGATATCATCTCCGTCACGGGTGAAAGCGGTGTGGCTGGCCAGGTTTCCAGGCATGCCGACAATACCGAGACTGCGAAAATCCCGCTCCCAGACAAACTCGCCAGAAAGTTCGGGCTCGGGTTCCCTCACCGGTTCAGCAACCTCTGGTTCAGGCCCGGCCATTTCGGTGGTTCCCGGTGGATCAGTTGGTTCCGGCCCTGATTCTGGTGGTTGTGGCCTGGGCTCCGATTCGTGGACGGGGTCGGCCTCAGCCAGATACTCAGGCACCGGGCCCGGTTCGAACTCAGGCTCAGGCTCGGGTTCCGGCATTGGCGCTGCGGCGGGAACAGGTGCCGACTCAGGTATGGCTTCGGGTTTCGCTTCAGGCTCCGGCTGCGATAGCTCAGCTACCGGTGGCGGCGCTGAATGCACCGGATCCGCTGGCTGGCCCGCTGGCGCCGGCGCAGGGTCGGGCTCGTCACGGGATTCCGCAGAGCCGGACTGACCAGCGGAACTGACGGTCGGCGGTTCACGACGATCGGTGCCAGGTCGGAAGGCCAGCATTCGCAGCAGGGTCATTTCGAATCCCATGCGGGCATCCGGGGTGACCGCCAGATCCTTCCGCCCCATCAAAGCCGCCTGGTAGAACAGCTGGGCATCTTCAGCACTCAGCTGTCGTGCCAGTGTCTGAACCTGGGCGGCATCACCGAGGGCGTTATCCACGCTGCCGGGCACCACCTGCTCCATGGTGACGCGATGAAACAGCGACAACAGGTCCGCCAGGATCACGCTGTAATCTGGTGCAAAGTCCGAGATTCGCTGGATCTCTGAAAGCAGCGACGGCCCGTTGTTCTCCACCAGGGCATTCACCAGTTTCTCGATATCCCGCTGGTCGATGGTACCCAGCATGTTGCTGACATCACTGGCTGCCAGCTTCTGATTACCGAAGGCAATAGCCTGATCTGTCAGGCTCAGGGCATCCCGCATGCTGCCATCCGCAGCCCGGGCCAGTAACCACAGTGCCGGCTCTTCAAACGGGACCTGTTCTTCTGACAGCACGTACTTCAGGTGGCCGGCTATGTGTTCCGGCGTCATGCGTTTCAGGTTGAACTGCAGACAGCGGGACAACACCGTAACCGGGAGCTTCTGGGGGTCGGTGGTAGCCAGCAGGAATTTCACATGCTCCGGCGGCTCCTCAAGCGTCTTCAGGAAGGCGTTGAAGGACTGATTGGTCAGCATGTGCACCTCATCGATGAGGTACACCTTGAAGCGGCCACGGGTGGGCGCGTACTGAACGTTGTCCGTCAGTTCCCGCATGTCGTCCACCCCGGTACGGGAAGCCGCATCAATCTCGATCAGGTCGACAAACCGGCCTTCCTGAATTTCCTGGCAACTGGAGCATTCACCACAAGGCGTTGGCGTGACACCGGTCTCACAATTCAGGCACCGGGCCAGCAGGCGGCCGATGGTGGTTTTACCCACGCCACGGGTACCGGTGAAGAGGTAAGCATGGTGAAGACGCTGATTTTCCAGAGCGTGAATCAATGCCTGAAGCACGTGCTCCTGACCAACCATGTCCTCAAATGTACGGGGGCGCCATTTACGGGCAAGTACCTGGTAGCTCATGTTTTGCCAACTGCTGTGAAAATGGCCTTAACCTTAGCATGGACATCAACTGATAAGAAGCCGCGAGGCCCTCAGTTCGGACTGGAAAAAACGTCGATTTCAGCGGGATAAGACAGCACGAAAGGAAAAATCTGGGGGTGACTCCACCAGCGACACTCCGGCACACAATTCCACCGCTGCGGCTGCTCCCTTCCGGGCCTGACCGGGTTCACGGTTTCATGTTGCGGAGGCACCAATGGAGCCACCATAACGGCGTTTCAGGACATTTCCCTGAAAGCGGCGCGCATATTAGCAAAAGGGTTGGCTGACTACAACGACTTAAAGAGGCAGCGGCACCTCGTCCTGACGAAACCAGCACGCCAGACTGTAACGGGCGCGGTTTGCGGGCAGCACTTCATGGGGAATTTCTTCACTCAGGAACAGCACTATCCTGCCCATCTCGGGCAGGATCAGACCACAAACCTCATCCTGATTGTCGCGGTTGAATACCTGAAGCTCTCCACCATCCGCGGGCTGCCAATCCTCGTTGAAATACAGCACCAGGCTGACCACCCGGGAAGCGCGCCCGGCAAAGCTGTCCAGATGTTTCCGATAGAAATCTCCGGACTGATAGGTCGCGTAGTGGGCCTCATAGCGCTTGAGCCCCAGAAACAAGCGGCGGTTCAGTCCCTCCCGGATCCGCTCCAGACATCGAAACAGTTCCCGCTGGGGCGGCGTAATACCTTGCAGCCAGGCAATCCTGTCTCGCCTCACCGAGCGGTCCTGCGTCAGATCCGCCCCGCGACCGATACCCGCTTTCTTCATCGCATCGGTCACATCCAGTATCCGCACCTCGTCACGCAGGGCGACCAGCAGATCATCTCCCAGATGGTCGCTGACATTGAGGCTTACCCATCCGGACTCGGTCAGTCCCTCAGCCAGTTGATCCAGCCATTCGTCGGTGATGCCTTCAAGGCGGAATTCGGTGGAAGCGACGCCTGATGGAATGTCGGTCTCGCCGGCTACGGCATCAAACTGACGACCGATGTCGGAGTTCAGGGTTTCCCTGATCGGGGTAACGACCGGATGGTCCATGGCGTGGCTCCTCTGCAAGCCCGGTATTTTATGCCGGATTCTCGCGGCAGGGACATTTTTAATTTACTCTGTTGGTAAGCAAATACACCTAATCCCCGGCTGACTGGCCGGGGATCGCCATACCGCAACATGAGGCATCGAGTGACAACACTACCCGGGCACTGGTCGTTTACCCGCTGGATTACCGTAGGGCAACTGGAAGCCATTGAAGTTCATCACCCTTTGTTTCGCGCACAACTGTTCCTCCAGGGCGCTCACCTCGCCCACTTTGCCACACACGACAAACCGGACTGGCTCTGGCTCAGTGAGACAGCGCGCTTTGAAACGGGCCGAGCGATACGGGGCGGCATTCCGATCTGCTGGCCCTGGTTCGGCGTTCCAGAGAAAAACCCGCCGGAAGTACGCAAACGCATCAAGACGAGCGATTCCCATGGTTTTGCCAGGACCGCACTCTGGAAACTGGAGGATGTTCGGGAGTCTGCCCACGAAGTCGAGGTCAGCCTGTCGCTGGCGGCCAATGAGGATTTTGCAGATGTCTGGACAGGCCACGCATTGTTGCTGGCGACCTTCAATTTTTCGGTGAAAGGCTGTCAGATTGCGCTGACCACAACCAACCTCAGTGATTCGCCACTGGCCTTTACACAGGCACTGCATACGTATCTGCCAACATCCGACATTGAGCGTACCCGCATCGAGGGCTTGGAGGGCTGCGATTATGTCGACACTCTGGAGGAATGGAGCTACCGGCAGCAAAAAGGGGATATGACGTTTCACGGGGAAACCGACAGGATCTATGAATCCGGTGCCCCACTGGTGGTCGCCACACCGGGTGGACGCCGCTCACTGGCAGCCATTGGCAGCGATTCGACAGTGGTGTGGAATCCCGGCCCCGAAAAAGCGCAGGCACTTTCCGATTTTCCCGACACTGGCTGGAAATCCATGCTGTGTGTCGAAACCGCCAATGCTCTCAGTGACTATCGGGTATTGAATGAGGGACAAAGCCATACCCTCGGGGTAATGATTGGACGGGTATAATTTAAAGGGAGTCACCATCCACAATGAGCCTGGCATCATTTCTGAAATCCAAACTGGTTCCTGCGGAGCTAAGTGAACAGATCGACCGTGTCCGCAAGCCAATAGGCAGTCTCGGGTATGACCCCTGGGGCTATAACAATGAAGCCATCAAGTATGGTTTTTCGCTCACCAGACTGATCTACGAGAAATACTTCCGGGTTCAGACAAGCGGCATAGACAAGATCCCGGCAGAAGGACCTGTGCTGATCATTGCCAACCACAGCGGTCAGTTACCCATTGACGGCATACTCATCGGCTACGCCCTGGCGTCCAGGAAGGACAACCCCAGAATCCCCCGGGCGATGATCGAGCGCTTCTTTCCGACCGTGCCCTACCTGGGCAATCTATTAAATGAAGTGGGTGCGGTACTGGGTGACCCGGTCAATTGCGCCAAAATGCTGGCCAACGGTGAAGCGATTATCGTGTTTCCGGAAGGCGTACGGGGCTCGGGCAAGCTGTATCAGGATCGCTATCAGCTCAAACGGTTTGGCAACGGCTTCATGCACCTGGCCATGAAATACAAAGCACCTGTTGTCCCCGTAGGCGTAGTTGGCTGCGAAGAGACAATACCGGCCATCGCCAATATCAAACCGCTGGCCAGGGCCCTGGGCATTCCCTACGCACCTGTTGCCCTGCCAGCGGTGTTACCGGCAAAGGTTCACCTGAATATTGGCGACCCCATGTATTTTGACGACCTGGAAATCCCCGAAGAAAAGGTGACTGACCGTGTTGAACAGGTCAAAGCCGAGATCAGCAAGCTGATTGACAAGGGACTGAGCGAAAGGAAAAGGCTGTTCTGATGAGCGAGCAACACAGACCCCGCATACTCGTTACCGGTGTCGCAGGGGCACTGGCCCAACAGGTGATTGACAGGCTCCGGGACCACTGCGACCTGGTGGCCGTGGATTTCCGCGAACAGGTCTACCTGGGTGACGACATCCCCAGCTACTGTATCGACTTCAACAAACGGGTTTTCGAGGACCTGTTCCGACGCTACAGGTTTGACGGCGTTATTCACCTTGGGCGCATCATGTCCAGCCAGCTCACCCGGATGCGTCGCTACAATGCCAACGTTCTGGGAACCCAGAAACTGCTGGACCTCAGTCACAAGTATGGCATCAAGCGAGTGGTGGTGCTTTCCACCTTCCATGTATACGGCGCTGTAGCGTATAACCCTGCGCTGATTGACGAGGAGGCTCCGCTGAAAGGCGTGGGCCTGAGCGCGGATCTGGTGGATTCCGTGGAACTGGAGAACCTCGCCAATATTTATCTATGGCGCTACCCCGAACTGAACATCACTATTCTGAGACCCTGCAACATCGTCGGCCCCGGCGTCAGGAACTCCATAAGCACCCTCCTCGCCAGCGAACGGGCGCCGGTGTTAGCCGGTTTTTCCCCAATGATGCAGTTCATCCACATTGACGACATGGCGGATGCGATCGTTCTCACCTATAACAAACCCAAACGGGGTGTTTTCAACGTTGCGCCAGAGGACTGGGTGGCCTATCAGCATGCGTTGAAGCTCTGCGGATGCAGTCGCCTGCCGATTCCGTCGGTGCCGCCGATGTTGCCAAAACTGATACTGAAAACGCTGAACCTGAGAAGTTTTCCGTCGTACTTGATGCACTTTTTCAAGTATCCTGTCGTCATTGACGGCAGAGCTTTTGCCAGGGAATTTGGATTCAGGCCCCAACGACCGCTGAAGGAGATCTTCCGATTCTATAGGGAGAACAAAAAGCCGGTTTAACAACGCAGGACGCGCGGCATGTTGAATGATCTGAGCCTTATCAGCCACTCCGCAGCAGCCATTTCGTTTGGGCTACTCGGGGTGCTGATCGCTTCCCATTACCTGCGCAGGGACATTGACCGGGTGTTGCTGCTCGCCTCCCTTGTGTCTGTCATCTGGGCAGGTGCCCTCGTCGCGCAAGTTCTATGGGGCCAACCCTCCTTCTTTGTCCGCTACATTCTGGAGCTTTTGCGGGACGCCGCATGGATAACCCTTCTGTTTGCCCTGCTCCGAAGCTCGTTTCGGGCAACAGCCATTGTGGGACGACTTCGTCGGATGCTTGCCATCGCCACCGTAGGCCTGCTTGCCTTCCTCCTTGTGTTCGGAGTACTGGAATACACCTTCGGCCTGGATCTCCTTAACGGAAAAACCAAAGTGGTCGGTCAGATTGCCCTGTCCCTGATGGGGTTGTCACTGGTGGAGCAGATCTGGCGTAACTCGGTATCGTTTGGTCGCTCAAGCATGAAGTACATTTGCATCGCAGTGGCCACGATGTTCGGGTTCGACTTTTTCATGTATGCCGACGCCCTGTTGTTCGGACAGATTTCCGATTCGTTCTGGAATGCTCGAGGCTTGGTGAACGCCGCTCTGGTCCCACTATTCGCCATCAACACCCTTAACACCAGAAAACAACCGGTGGAGTTCCAGTTGTCGCGGTCTGCGGTGTTCCACGCCGGTACCTTTATGTTCGCCGGCGCCTATCTTCTGTTCCTCGCAATTGGTGGTTACTACGTCAGGGCACTGGGAGGGGCCTGGGGCGAGGCACTTCAGGTGCTGTTTTTTACCATTGCCCTTGCCTTCCTGGCCACGCTCCTGACATCCCGACGGGTCCGGTCGAGGCTCATGGTGTTTATCAGCCAGAATTTTTTCGACTACAAATACGACTATCGCGAAGAATGGCTCAGAATGACCCGGGAACTGGCCAACCTGAGTGATGAGCCGCCCTTGCCTGAGCGAGTCATTCGAATCCTGTCAGGCCTGGTGGAAAGCAATGCCGGAGCCATCTGGCTTCGAGATGAACAAGACGCTTACGTGCTCAAGACAGCCGTCAACCTGACGACACCACGCTTTACCACTATTGATCGTGACGGAGAACTTTCCCGGTTCTTCAAGGATCGGGAATGGATTGTTGATCTACATGAATACTGCGAGGATCCTACACGCTACAACCTGCTGGAGATTCCGGACGCGATCACCCGTATTCCCGACGGCTGGCTCATTATTCCGCTTTACCTGGGAAACGATCTTTACGGCATAGCGCTGGTTGGCAACCCCTATGCTCCCGTCGAGCTGAACTGGGAAAACTTTGACCTGATAAAAGTCGTTGCCCGCCAGTCTTGCAACCTGCTCGCCCAGGCCGATGCCCAGAACCGGCTTTCCAGGGCCATGCAATTCGAAGCAGTCAGCAAGGCTTCGGCGTTCATGGTGCATGACCTGAAGACCCTGATCGCCCAACAGGCCCTGCTGGTCAAGAATGCGCCACGACATAGAGATAACCCTGCCTTCATCGACGATATGATCAACACTACGGATCACGCCGTGCGAAAAATGGCCAATCTGGTAGACCATATCCGCAAACCGACCGAGGATTTGGAGTCGAATGAAGTTCTGGATCTTCGTGAGCTGGTCCGTCAACTCGCCGAACATTACAGCCGCCGCGCCCCTGCCCCTTACTTTGCCGCCCCCTCCTCACCGGCACCAGTCAAAGCTGATCGCGAGCAACTGCGCAGTGTACTTGGCCACCTGATCCAGAACGCTCAGGATGCGACACCACCGGAAGGTGAAATCACCCTGACTCTGAAAACCGCCAAAGACAACGTTGTGCTGTTTATCCAGGACACGGGGGCAGGTATGACGGAGGAGTTTATCCGCACCCAACTTTTCAAACCGTTTGAAAGCACGAAAGGACTTACCGGTATGGGGATCGGTGCCTACCAGGCAAGGGAGTATGTCCATAAGGTAGGAGGCCATATTGATGTCACCAGCGAGCCCGATGTCGGATCCTGCTTTTCCATTCGCTTTCCCCTGGCGGCAAACGAACAGCCTGAGCCAGAAACGGAACAGGATCGTCCGGTGATTGAACTCACCAATCCCGGCCAGAGCGCCAAATAATTGACCATTATTGAATTTAATACACTCAGACGTTGCAAAGTGTCAATAATCGGTTAAAACTCAGTATAAGGATGGATTGCTCAAAATTGCATCAATACAGTCACCATACAGAAAGGGATTTAGAGCTGTTGTGAGTAGACGACTGTTAATTGTAGAAGACGACCCTGGCCTTCAGAGCCAAATGCGCTGGTGTTTCAGCGACGACCTTGAGGTGGCTCAGGCAGCGGACCGGGATTCCGCTATGACGGCCCTCAGGCGCATGGAACCAGACGTCATTACCCTTGATCTTGGATTACCACCGGATCCCGGCGGCGCTTCCGAGGGTTTCAGCCTGCTGGAAGATATTCTCCGGCTGTCACCACAAAGCAAGGTCATTGTCGTGACGGGGCGAGAAGACAAGGAAAACGCCGTCAAGGCCATCGGCATGGGAGCCTGCGATTTCTATCAGAAGCCTCTGGATGCCGACATTCTGACCTTTGTTGTCAATCGAGCTTTCCGGATTGCGGAGTTGGAGAAAGAAAACCGGGAACTGACCCAGCATAGAAACGGCACCAGCATTAAAGGAATTGTAGCCGCCAGCCCCCAAATGCTGGCCATCTGCAGGACACTCGAAAAGGTCGCTCCAACTGACGTCACTACGCTGATTACAGGCGAAACAGGTACCGGCAAGGAGTTGCTGGCCCGTGCGCTCCATGATCTCGGCCACAGGAGCGCCAAGCCGTTTGCAGCCATCAACTGTGCCGCCATCCCCGAGAACCTTCTGGAAAGCGAACTGTTCGGTTTCGAAAAGGGATCTTTTACCGGGGCCACCCAGAGCAAGAAAGGCAAGATCGAGAACGCTAATGGGGGCACCCTGTTTCTGGATGAGATTGGCGATATGCCGATGTCACTCCAGGCCAAGCTCCTCAGATTTCTACAAGAGCGCGTCGTCGACCGCGTGGGTTCGCTGAAGCCCATCCCCGTTGATGTCAGAGTTGTCTGCGCCACCCATCGGAATGTTCAGCAGATTATCGAACAGGGGGAATTTCGCGAAGATCTCTATTACCGGATCAGCGAAATAACACTGGATGTGCCCCCACTGAGAGAACGGGACGGCGATGCCCTGGTCATCGCTCAGTCCCTTTTGAAGAGCCTGGGCAGGCAGATGGATCGCCCCAATCTCTCCTATACAGAAGACGCCATAAGCGCCATCAATTCTTACCCCTGGCCTGGCAACGTTCGGGAAATGATCAACAAGGTGAAGCGCGCCACCATCATGGCGGATGGCAAAAGGGTGACCGCACTGGATCTTGAACTGAAACTGGGCTCAGAGGTGGAGGGCAACCAGCTCAATCTGAGACAAGTCCGGGAGACGGCCGAACGCCAGGCAATTCTCCAGGCACTGCAGAGTTGTGACTTTAATATGGCCCAGGCATCCAGGTTACTGGGGATCACCCGCCCAACACTCTATAACCTGACGGACAAATATCATATTGAGGCGCCTCAACCGGCCTCGGGAGCCTGACGCACAGGCAGGGACACCAGGACAAGAACCTAAGGAAAAGGAACAGGGCATGAAAGCAGTTATCGCAGCACGCGCCACCCTTCTCTCGGTAGCCGTAATCATTGGGCTCGCCGGTTGCGGCAACGACAACGAAATGAGCCAGGAAGAGATCCAGTATTTGAGTCACCTGGATCAATCCCGCTTTTTTCAGCGCCAGGGCGAGTTGAAGGCCAGCACACTCGAGGCCCGGAGTGCCATTGAGCTTCAGCCGACCAACCCCGATCCCTATTTCGTTATCATCAACAATCTGCTGAAAGCTGGCGATGCTGTAAACGCAGAGCGCCAACTCAACCAGCTCATGGAGGGCCTTTCCGAGCAGGCGCTGGACAGCGAAACAAAAAACCGGGCCCGACTGATCCGCGCTGAAGCTAACCTGATGCAGGGCAATTTCGATAAGGCGCTGAATAACCTGGCTGAGATATCCTCGCAGGACCGGTCGCTGGAGATGGAGACCAGTCTTTTGAAGGGCCGTGTATTACTCGCCTCAAACCGCCTGGAAGAAGCACGACAGGCCTACGAACATGCCCACTCGATCAGCAGCAGCGACGCCCTGCCCCTTGTTGGCCTGTCTCGTGTCGCCCATGCGGCAGGTAACAATGAGGCCGTGCAAGGCTACATAGAGGACGCCGAACAGGTAGACAGCGGAAATGCTGAACTCTGGCTCTGGAAGGCGCAGCTTGCCCATGAAAACGAGCAATGGCAGCTCGCGGAGGATGCTTACGTAAGGGCTCTGGAAGATATTGGTCAATATGACATCATGACCTTCCGTAAGTACGAGACCATATCAGCTCTAATCCAGGTACTTCGGGCACAGGGTAAGTCCGCAGAAGCATTCGTATACGAAGAAATCCTCGCAAAATCAGGCCCCGGCACGATCAAGAGCAACATTGCCGCCGCCCGTTATGCCTTTGAGGACGGCAACCTTGAGTCTGCCGCAGGCTATCTTGAGGAAGTGCTGACGCAAGCCCCTAACCACGAACAAAGTACTTTGATGCTGGGCATGATCCGTTTTCGCCAGGGCAAAGTTGAAGAGGCCGAGCGCCTGCTCCGGCCGATCGCCGAAATGGGCGACTCGGAAGCGGCCAGTAAACTTCTTGCTGCCGCACGCATTCAGTTACAAGACCCCGAGGAAGCACGCGACATTCTGGATCAACTCTCCGACAAGGATACTGATCCGGAGACGCTGGCCCTTATGGGGATTGCTTCACTGGCGGCAGGAGATCTGGAAGCAGGAGAGCCGCTGATTGAAACCGCCCTGTCACTTGCGCCCGACAACCATGAGCTCCGCCTGCGCTACGCTGGTTTTCTTACCCAACGCGGTCAGTTTGAAAAAGCCATTAGTGAAGCCAGCCGGATTCCCGAGAATTCAGGCTTTCATGGCCAGGCACAATTCGTAACCATCGAAGCATACATGGCCTCAGGAGACACCGACAGAGCCCTGGCAACGGCCGATGCCTGGATCAACTTGCAACCAGATAGTCCGGCGGCCTTGATCGCACGCGGTAACCTTGCCGCCAGAACCGGAAAACCTGATGAAGCCAGAAACTACTTCGAAAAGGCCCGGAGCAAAGCACCCGAGCAGCCGGCTCCGGAGCTGGCCCTGGGTAACCTCGCCTTAAGCCAACAGAATGTCGAACAGGCCAGAAGACACTTCCGTAATGCCGTTAGCCATGCCCCGGACAACCGCCAAGCCCTGCAAAGCCTTGTCGAGATCTCCGAGCCTGCAGACATCCGTGCCTATATGCGCAAGATTCTGGAGAAGCAGCCTGAAGCTACGGGGCCCAAGCTATTACTGCTTGAGGCAGCGCTGATTGAAGGCCATAACCAGGAAGCCGATGAGTTCACTGCGACGTTATTGGAGCGAACCGAAGAGAATACTCCCACCCGAGCTGAACCTCTTGTTGCAGACATTTATCATGCGGCAGCAAATAGGCTAAGTCAGAATGATAACAAAGCTCAGTCAGACGCTATCCTTGAACGAGGGCGCGCCTTGTTCCCCGAACATGAGGGGATTGCACTCCAGTCTGCTGGCGCAGCTTTTTCAGACGGCGAGCCCCAAAAGGCGCGGGAGTTGCTGCAGGAGGCGAAGAAAAATCACCCTGACTCCGGCAGGCCGTACGCTGTCGAGGGGCTATATTTCGAGGAACAGGGTGATTTTAGCCAGGCAGCCGAACTATACCGGCTTGCCTTCGACAAACAGCCGAATGCCGACATTGCCAATCGCTACTCGAAAAATTTACAACGGTCTGGCCGGAAGGACGAAGCTCTCTCCTTTCTTGAGTCCGTGACCGACACCTATCCGGACAACAGCAGGTTGCGTCTCGATTTGGCGATCCTGCAGCAGTCCAAAGGCGAACAGGAAAGCGCAAGATTGAATTATGAGAAGTTGCTTGAAGCAATTCCCGACAACCCCGTCGCGCTGAACAACCTGGCTTGGCTCTATCAGGAAACAGGAGATGAACGAGCCCTAACACTGGCTCGCAAGGCCTATGAACTGAATCCCGATAACGCATCGATAGCAGATACTTATGGTTGGATAATGCTTAAATCGGGTAAACATCAGGAAAGTATTGCCATACTGGAGAAAGCCCATGAACTTGAGCCTGACTCGGAGGAAATAGCGTTACATCTTGCAGAGGCCTACCGTGCCGTTGGCAAAAACCCCGAAGCGAGAAGAGTTCTGGAAAAATTCGGTGAGCAAGGCTAGTTTCAGGGAAGGCAAACTGCTTTAGCCGCTACAGGAATTTAAATAAAAGGATGTTATGGGCTCCACTTCCAGGTTAATCGGCCAGTATTATTGGTTGCTCTCTATTCCCTTGCTGATCTTCGGTTTTTGGGCCGAATGGCAAGATTTTGTACTTCTCTGGTACGACTCGATCATCTACAGCCATGGTTACCTGGTGCTGGCGGGCATCCTGTTTTTGCTTTATTTGAGAAGACACAAGCTGGCTACGCTTACCATTAATGGCTCCCCTCTGGCGCTCTTGCTTCTGGCTGCAGCCAGCGCAGTATTACTGTTTGCTCAAGCGGCGGACGTGAGGTTTGTTCGACTCATACTTGTCCCCGTACTCATTGTTTTGTGGGGCTGGTCGATATGGGGACGAGGTTTTCCGAAAGTTGCCGGTGGCCCAATCCTGCTGATGCTTTATGCCGCACCCATTTGGGATGATTTGTCCCCTCTTCTACAACATATTACGGTTTTTTTTAACGACATCCTTCTTAAATTCGTGGATATACAAGCCACGATAAAAGAATTCTATATTGTTCTGGACGTGGGGACCTTCTACGTCGCCGGCGGGTGCAGCGGGGTCCGCTACCTCATGGTCGGGCTTTTTCTTGCCACCTTTTACGGGCAGCTGTATTACCGCTCACACCTTTTGACCCTGCTGCTGGTTATTTTTGCCGGTCTGCTTTCCATGTTTGCAAACTGGCTGCGGGTGTTTGGTGTTATTGCAGCAGGTCATTACACCGATATGGAAACCTCACTCATCGAAAACCATGAGGCTTTCGGTTGGGGCGTTTTCATTGTCTTTACACTAATTCCGCTTTTTTACATTTCTTCGAAGCTTGAGGCTCATTTTCAAAACGATGATGATAGCGCGAAGGCGGCCATTGAACGGCCAAGGCCCCGATACACCTCCGCCGCCTGGCCTGTGATCTCATCACTGTTAATTCTATGGCCCGCCATTATACCTCTGGTAGTCGATGCCAAAACCCGGCGCGTATCCGAATCCTGGAACCCTGAACTGGTTGAAACCAATTCGGATTGGAGAGGACCTTTACCACATGCAAACATCTGGCAGCCGGAATACCAGAATTATGATATCGAGCTAAGTGGCGTATACGTTTCCAGTGATTTGAGGCAGGTACAGTTGCACATCACAGGCTACCGTCGCCAAACCCAGAACAAGGAATTGATTTATTTCGGCAATAAACTATTCAACCAAAAAAAGTGGCAGTTAGTATCGACTACAAAACGAGACTTGGCGAACCGCTATTCAGCGGCTCCAACGAGAGTCAATGAAACGATCATTCAAGATCTGAGTAACGGTTCCCAGGTTATTCTGTGGTCCTGGTACGATGTTGGGGGCGTCCTGACAGATTCGAAGATCGAAGCAAAGGTTGCAGGGGCATTAAACAAAATTTTTGGTGACAGCCGAGGCGCATTATGGGTACTCGCAGGGCGCTGTGACGGAGACAATGACTCGGACTGTGAACAACAAAGAGCTGTCTTTAATCGCTTTCTTGCCAGTACTGAGTGAAGCTCCATGTGCCAGAACCATCTGCAATTTGAGGCCATTGAACAGCACCTGTGTAAGTTTACCCAGGCGACTGTCCACCTTGCAGCAGGCAGGCTGGCTGATTCCGTCTCGTGCTACGAGCAAGAACAGCAGTTAATGCTATACGCCCTCCCAAAGCGGCAAAGGGAGTTTTACTCAGGCCGGCATTTTGCCCGAATAGCCTTGCATCGTGCAGGAATTTCATCGACCTGCCTACCCCGGGGCCCCCTTGGAAACCCAATCTGGCCAGACACTGTCGTCGGCTCGATTACTCATGACCACACGTATGGCGCTGCGGTTGTCGGATTCTATAGAGAACTGCAAGGGCTCGGTCTCGACTTGATAGAAGACCCCAGCCAGGTGACCGAAGAGCTCATCGACCAGATTATGCACCCCCATGAACAGACACTTTTGCGCTCACTTTACCCGGACCTATCGCCTGTCAGTGTTGCTTTCAGTGTCAAAGAATCGGTAGTAAAAGCCACTTCGGTTCTTGTTGGGCGTTATATGGATCTTCTTGAAATACGACTGGACTGCACGAGCCAAGGGCTCAACGCCCGCGTCAACGGCGTCCCTTGCGCTCTCCCCTGTATGGTTCTCAAAACGCAAATTGGGCTAGTAACCAGCAGCTTTTATCCCCGAAAACGCTAAGCCTCAAGCTTCACTAATCGTTTCTCCCCTTGACATTCAGGCTGACTGCCTCGAGACCAACCTTCTTGCCGACGACGTCAAGCTCGCACTACTCTTCGTGCCAAGCGGAGCAGGTTCCTCAGGAAAACACGCGCGCTACTGCGCGTGACTTCCCGTACGAAACCTGCAAGCCGGATGATCCCCGGGCGAGGATCGTCCAGCGCAAAGTTTGGCGACGCGTGAGGCCGTAACACGGAAGCGATCCAGGCGGCCGGCTTCAGCTCCCCCTGCCGCACATAGTCAACGGCCGCGTAGAAATCGTCGGGAAGGTTAACCCAGCGTCGACCGACCACATATCCGGATCGGGTTTGAGGTGTGTGTCCGAGGGCATCTTCGTATGCGGCGCCAACCAAATCAAGACCACAGTCGGCTGCGAAGCCATCCCACAACCCATACCGAGCATTGATCTCTAAAAGCTTCCAACTGCCATCCCGGTCGTCGCGCTTGAATTCCAAACCTAGGTTGCCGCGATATCCGAGCTTTTCGATGATGTCCCGAGCATGCGAGAGCAGATTGGGATCATCGACGCTTTCAACATAGCACCCCCGGCCAAAGTGGAGCGGGGCCGTGCGGAGCTTTCGCCCGACAAAGCCGCCGCACCAAGTGCCGTCCTGAGCGACGTAAGCCACAACATAGTGCAAGTTGGCGTCGGGACCAGGCACAACCTCCTGGAGAATCATATGCTCGTCGATCACGCTGAGCCGTTCGAACTCCTTGCAAAGGTGGGCGGCGTCCCGAACTAGAATGGCCTTTTGCCAACCAACCGCCGGGCCGATCTTCGGGTCCTGCCAACTACGGGACTCAACCGGCTTCAGGATCGCCGGAAAGCGTATCGAGTCGGCGACCTCACGGAGCGAATCGATGCCGTCTGGATACCATGTTGCGGGGGTAGCGACATCGTGCTCGAGACACCATGACGCAAATTGGGCTTTGTCCACGACTGTATTCACCACATGTTCAGGCGGAAGGACAAAACGGAACCGGCGGGCAAGTGCTTGGCGGTGCTTCGATAGGAACAGCACATGATCATCGTGGAGCGGAACCAGAACCGGGCGTTCATTCAGACTATCCGCCAATCTTTCAAGCTCCTCCAACAAACGAGGTTCGGAGGCGAGGTCAGGAGAAGCCGCTATCGTGGCGTAGCGCGTGGAATGAGTCCAGCGGGTACGCCAACTGTCGAGGCCAACCACCGGAATACCACGGCGCCCGAGATGACGAGCCAGAGTAAGCCCCGGAACATCCATTTCTGTGAGAACGACAGGCACTGACTGCGAGTACTTACGCCGGATCGCCCGCATGCCTCCCAGTCGACTCATTCCTGCACCGGAATTGCAGTATGAGCCGCGGCTCTGGCCACTCACCGGTTCAGTTTCAGGGCTTTCCCCGAGGGCTTGGCGCTGAACACGTTCGACTGGGCCGTCCGTGGAGATATGGGTTTTCAGCTTTTTCATTTTCTCACCCCCAATCCAAGCTTGAGTTGTGCGCCTTTGGAATACGGAGCGCCCCTAAAAGAGCCCTTTTTGTAAGCTCGCGCGAATAGCTGTGTGCTTCTTTGATGCCATCCAGTGAGAGGGACCGCAGGAAGGGGCATTGATGACCAACGAAAGGCGCAAATGCTGAACGGGTGGTAACGGTAAGGAACGGAATCGTCTTCCGAGTTCCCTTTCCGGTTAGATTAAACAAGCTCATCCTGGCTCCTCCCTGAATAATTTGCAGTTGCCCGACGCGAATTCCTTGCGGATGACCTTGGTTTTCCAAGCGCTTAAAACAATTGTTGTTTATTAAAAGTATTCCATGCTCAGGAAAGGTGCAAGCAACGTTTTGGAAAAACTACGAGTTGCGGCGACCGCGGCCCTCGTACCGACTGTAGAAGGCACCCAGACTCTGTTCATCAAAGAGTTGGCTATCTCACTCCCTGCTTCTGACGCGTAGACTCCTAGCACAACGCCCACCCCTATGCTAGCTTACATAATGTAACATCTTATTAGCACTCTGCTAGCCATAAGCTGATAGGGCCCGGCGATAGTCCCTGCCGATTCCTCGCATGAATCTCTAACAAGGAAGCCAATGAGATGAATGTCAGCAAGTCTTCTCCCGGTCAACCAAGCTTTCTCAACGCGTTTCGGAATAACGTTTTCAACGGTCCGGAAAATGGCGCTCGATGGCCAACTGAAACAAACATTAGCTTTCAGGAAATCAACCCTAACCCGCTGATGCTGCACCTCCTTCTGGCCGAACAGGGAATTGAGCATGGTAAGCCATGCTTGGTATGTCCCCTCGAAGACCAACAAAAACAAGTTTGAGAAATCGACAGGGTAGCTACTTATGAAAACCACCCCACTGCCCCACATTGACCATGCTCCCCGCCAGTTCAGTGAACTGGAGTGTACCTTCGAGACCACCGAGTCCCAGCGGGAAATCTGGCTAGCAGCACAACTCGGTAGGGAGGCCAGTGCAGCGTTCAATGAGTCAGTGTTCGTTAAGCTTCAGGGCGACCTGAATCAAGCGGCGCTGATGTCGTCACTGGCAACGCTTTGGCATCGCCACGACGCAATACGTGGTCGCTTCAACGACGATGGCCGGGAAATGGCCGTATACAAAGACCGCCCTGCCCCCATTCAGGTTCACGACTACTTGTCGATGACACCAGGCACAAAGCAGGAACAACTTGAAGCTTTGGCTCACGAAGTTGTCGTCCAAGCATTCGACCTTCTGAATGGTCCCCTCGCCAGATTTGATGTCATCCGGTTCGACGAAACTGACACTCGAATACTTCTCACATTGCATCAATCAGTGTGTGATGGCTGGTCACTTTATGCATTGGCCAGTGAGCTGGGTGAACTTTACTCATCCGAATGTGGGCCGTCGACGTCAGCGCCACTGGAAACGCCTCCGTCATTTAGCGTTTATGCCGAGTGGGCGCGCAGCGAGGAGGTTCTGCCACTGCGGGAGCAGAGCCTTAACTATTGGGCCGAGCGTTTTTCCAGTGGCATTCCAAGCCTCGACTTACCCTACGACAGACCGCGGCCATTACATCGACGTTTCGATGCCTGCCACTTGGACAAGAATCTGCCTTTCAGCCTTGTGAATGAACTCAAGCGACTGTCCGCCGAAAACAACATCCCAGTCACCACAAGCCTGATTGCAGCATTTGCTGCCTATCTCTATCGGATTTCCGGCTGCACGGACGTCGTTCTGGGCATTCCCTTTGCTGGCCAAAGGGTAAAAGAAGAACGTAATCTGGTAGGGCAATGTGTCAACATTATTCCGCTCTACATTTCCGTCGAGGAACAGGACTCTTTCAAGTCACTGCTTCAGCGCACGCAACAGTGCATGCTGGAGGCTTTCGAACATCAGTATGTCACCTTAAGCACAATAATGCGGACTCTGGGGAAATCCCCTGACCGGTCAGAACCATCTCCAGTATCGGTTCTGTTCAATGTGAATCAGTCCAGTGGATCTGATTTCCATTTCTCCGGTCTGGATGCACACTTTGAATCCAATCCCCGCGCCTTCGAGAATTTTGACCTGAATCTGAATATCACCCTGCAGGATCAGTCTGCGGTGATGGAGTGCACACACAACCTCCAGCTCTGGAATACGGACACAATGGATCGCCGCATGGATGAGCTGTTGTTGCTTATACGAGGCATCCTGGCGGATCCGGATAGCGAATTAAGCCAACTCAAACTGATACGTGACAGTGATCTGGCGCTCTATCGCTCTGAATGGAACGCCGTCAATCGGCCCTACGATCTCAAGACCAAAAGTCTGCATGGGCTGATTGAATCAGCCGTGGACCAATTCCCCGATAACACCGCCCTGGTATTTGAAGGTAATCAGCTTCGCTACCGGGAGCTGGACGCAAAGGCCAACCAACTTGCACACTGGTTGATTGAACAGGGCGTGGGCGCTGAAACAATTGTTCCGATTCTGATGGATCGGTCCATGGAAATGCTGATTGCCATCAACGGTGTTCTGAAGGCCGGGGGCGCCTATCTGCCTCTGGATCCGGAGCATCCATACGATCGCCTGGCCTTTATCATAGACGAGGTACAGGCCGGCTTCGTTCTGACCCAGTCCGTTCTGCAGGATCGGGTACCGGAAATCGGCAAAGCCATCCCTATTGACGGAAATGGAATAGACCTCAGCAAGTACCACGACACACGACCAGACATTGCCATCTCGCCGGATCAGCTCGCCTATGTGATGTATACATCTGGTTCCACTGGCCAACCCAAGGGCGTCATGCTGGAACACCGGTCCATCTGCAATCACATGTTATGGATGCTGGATACCTTTCCCCTTGATGGCTCCGACGCCGTCATGCTCAAAACGCCCTATACCTTCGACGTCTCACTCTGCGAGCTGTTTTTACCATTAATGACCGGCAGTGAACTCGTGATTGCCCGGCCCGGTGGACATAAAGACCCCGATTATCTGATTGCTCTAATTAACCAGCACCAAATCACTCACATTCATTTTGTCCCGTCCCTGGCTTACCTGTTCCTCAACGCCTGCCACCAGACTCAATGTCCCAGCCTTCGCCGCTTTCTGCTGACGGGAGAGGCTGTCAGTACCGAGCTGGAGAACCGATTTAAAGAAGCTTTTCCAGAAGCAGAGTGTTGGAACCTGTACGGCCCGACGGAGGCCGCCGTGCACGCCAGCAGTTGGCTGTGTGGCCAGGAGAACTCTGAACATACGGTGCCGATAGGCAGGGCTCTGCCGAATACCCGGCTTTATGTCGTCGACAACCGGATGAACCTGGTTCCACCGGGACTGGTCGGTGAATTGTTAATCGGCGGCGTGCAAGTTGCGAGAGGGTACATCAATCGCCCGGAACTGACGGCCGAAAGGTTCGTGGATGACCCTTTTTCAGAAGAAGCATTCAAGGCCTATCACACCGGGGATCTGGTAAAAATGCGGTCTGATGGCGTGCTGGAATACATCGGCCGGAACGACTTCCAGGTCAAGGTCAGGGGCTTGCGAATTGAACTCGGGGAAATTGAATCCACTATATTACGTTATCCGGGTATCACGCAGGTTGCAGTACTTGCCAGGGAAGATCGAGACAAGGACCAGCGACTGGTCGCCTATATTGTCGCCGATAGGGAATTGACAAACTCGTTACCCGACCTGAAAGCGCATATTAGTCAGGCCCTGCCCGACTACATGATGCCCCAACACTTTATTCAACTGACTACGCTGCCCCTGATTTCAAGTGGCAAGGTTGACCGTAAAGCCCTGCCCGCGCCCGACCTTACTGCGACTACCGGCCCTGACTATGCAGCCCCGGAGACCCAACTGGAATCGGAACTGAGTCAGCTCTGGTCCGATGTTCTCGGACTATCAAAGGTCAGTGTCACCGCTGACTTCTTTGATATGGGCGGGCATTCTCTCCTTGGGACTCAGATGCTGGCCCAGGTCAACAGCCAGTATGGCGTCACTCTAGGCCTGGGTAAGCTGTTCGAGGCAAGCACGGTTCGCGCCATGGCTGAATTGATCAGGCAATCAACGGTAAGCGAGGAACGTTCCCCCACCCTCTCGCCCAGACCAAAGGACGCAGTGGTATATGCAACGCCACAGCAGCAAGTCTGGTACCTGTACGAGAAAATTTCGCCGGAAGCTTACGCTTTCAACCTACCGGCCGTATTCCGCCTCCAGGGCGACCTGGATATTCCCGCCCTGGAAAAGGCCGTACGGACTATCCTGAGACGCCACGAGATCTTGCGTGCCAACTTTGTCAATACCGATGGCCAAATACAAATCCTGGTTAATGATTCACGGTCCATCAGTCTGACGCCAAAACCACTGTCAGAGTATGGGATCAGTGATATCGAGTATCTTGAAGCCGCGCTTCGGGCCGACGTTGCTACCGGATTTGATATTGAATCCGAGCCGCTCTTCAGAGCCCGCTTGATCCGGGCCGTTGAGGACGACCACATTCTCTTCTTGCTGGTTCACCATCTGGTGTTTGATGGCTGGTCATTTGACCTGTTACTGAAAGAAATGTGCACACTCTACAACGCGTATTCCAAAGGTCTGGAAAACCCGCTGGCTCCTCTGCCGGTGCAGTTTCAGGATTATGCGTACTGGCAACAGGAATGGCTGCAGAGCCAGGCCATGGACAGCCATTTAACCTATTGGAAAGAAATATTGAGCGGTGATCTGCCCATTCTGAACCTGCCGCTTGATTTTGAGCGGCCTTACGCTCAACCTCACCGTTCAAAAGGCGTTAAGTTCCATATCAACCAAACCGCTGTCAAAGCACTGGAATCTCTTGCGTTACGTCATCAGACCACCTTTTTTATGGTGTTGATGGCTTTGTACGTACTGATGCTTCATCGCTTCAGCCGCCAATCAGACCTGATTGTCAACGTGCCTGTTTACGCAAGACACCAAGAAGAACTGAGCGGCCTGATGGGACCGTTTATCAACGTTCTGGTGTGCCGCTTCAGGCTGACAACAGACCAGTCATTTGGCGACCTGGTTCAAAACGTCAAGGAAACGGTTCTGGGGGCCATGGATCATCAGGATGTCCCCTTTGGAACACTTGTGCGGGAGATCAACCCTCCTCGCGACACCTCTAGGAACCCCATTGCCCAGACGTTATTCAACTACCAGGATGTGCGTAACCGTCAGGACCAGATGGACGGCATTCAACTCTCCCAGATCAACCTAGATCGTACCGGAGTGGAAACTGACCTGGACGTCTGGTTCGAACGAAAAGCCCAGGGGATCGAAGCCGGTTTCGAGTACCCTGTAGCGTTATTTCAACAGGAAACCATTGATGCTTTCGTTGCAAGTTTCAAAGACAGTATCCAAGCGCTTACTGAAAAGCAGGATGCCGTCAATATCAAAGAGCTGGTAACCGCAAGCCAGGAAGAACTGGACAAAATAACCACTTGGAACAGCACCTCACATGATTGGCCTTTCGGGCAAGGCTTTCTCTCGGAGTTCCAAAGCCAGGTCGCCAGACATCCAGACAAATCAGCCTGTCGCTCAGGCGAGGCTAGCTACAACTTTAGTCAGTTGAATCAGCGAGCGAATCAACTGGCACGGTACTTCGCTGACAAAGGGATTCAGAGCGGCGACATCGTAGCGCTCCTGCTTGAACGCAACGTCGACCTTCCGGCAACGATCATTGGACTCTGGAAGTTGGGCGCGGCTTATGTCCCTCTTGATCCCTCCTATCCACAAGAACGTATCAAGGCCATCCTGGAAGTCGCTCAGGCCAAATATCTGATATCGTATTCAAGCTATCAAGGGGCCCTGCCCGCACATGGCGGCACCACGGTGTTCATGGATGCGGATGCCGGGGATATAGCCCGCCTCGACGACAGCGACGTCACATTGTCGTTGCATCCAGACCAACTGGCCTACGTTATATTCACCTCCGGCTCCACAGGCGTCCCAAAGGGCGTTGAGATAAGCCATGGAGCACTGCATAACTTCCTCAAAGCCGTGTCCGAAACGCCGGGGCTCAACGAAAATGATCGGTTGCTTGCCATCACGACATTGGCATTTGATATCTCCTTGCTGGAACTGTTTCTGCCGTTGACGGTGGGAGCCACTTTGGTTATCGCGTCTTCTGCTCAGAGCATCGACCCATATCAGCTAAATTCCCTACTTGAACGCCACAGTATCACAACGTTGCAAGCCACCCCTGCAACCTGGCGGCTTCTGGTGAATAGCGGGTTTCATACCGAACCATCACTCAAGGGATTGGTCGGAGGCGAGAAGTTACCCGCCGACCTTGCCGAACAGCTCATAACCAAGGGTGTCGAACTATGGAACATGTATGGCCCGACAGAAGCGACTGTCTGGACCAGCTGCTATCATGTCATCGCCGGCACCGAAGGGGCGCTGCCGCGAATTCTGATAGGACGGCCACTAGCTAACACCCAGCTGCATATTCTGGACGCACAGGGCAACACACTACCGATTGGCGTGTTCGGAGAACTCTGTATTGGTGGCGCCGGCCTAGCCAATGGCTACCGGTGCAACCCCGAACAGACGGCCGAGCGTTTTGTCCAACCTTCCAACAATCAGCGTGTTTACCGCACGGGAGATTGGGCCCGCTGGACATTGGATGGTCAGGTGGAGTTTGGAGACCGTATCGATAACCAGGTCAAAATTCGGGGCTATCGGATAGAGCTTGAAGAAATCGAAATCAATCTTCGCACTCACCCTGCAATCGTCGATACGGCAGTGGTGGTGCAAAGTTTCGGCCCAGATGACCAGAGACTGACAGCCAATATTGTGTACTCCGGGCAGACGCGGCCCACCAGTAGTGAACTGCGCAAGTTCCTGCGCCGGTACTTACCGGACTATATGATTCCCCAGCACTTTGCCGCACAGGACAAATTACCGTTACTGCCCTCAGGAAAAGTGAATCGCAAGTTGCTCGCACAATCAGGCAGCACTCCGGCGACCAATCAAGTTTCCCACCGTGCTCCAACGGATACTGAGGCGCAGTTGATGTCAATTTGGAAAGTGATGCTCAAGCGCGACGATGTAGCCCTGGACGATCAGTTCCTGGACGTCGGAGGGCATTCCCTTCTGGCGCTCAAAGTCATTGTCGACGTTGAAAAAGCGTTTGGAGTACGGCTTATGCCCCAGGATTTGTGGGTCAACACGCTGGAGCAATTAGCTAAACTTATTGATCAGAAGCGACCGGCGCCGAACAGCGATCACAACATGGCGCCAGAGAAAAAAAACAAGGCTCCCCGAAGGAACATTTTCAAACGGCTTTTCGGTTCCCTGTAACCGACAGCGTTAACATTCAAGGATTGGTTTAACATCGGCTGAGCCGTGGTAGGTCTAGGAGCGGGTAACTATTGGAAGCATTTTACTTTGGACCATCTGAAAGCTATTTGCTTGGGGTTTTCCACCCCCGGCAAAGCACGACCCGAAATGAAGCTGTCGTCCTGTGCAACCCTTTTGGACAGGAATATTTGAGGGCTCACAAATCCATGCGCCGATTGGCTGTCAATTTATCCCAACTCGGATATTCCGTGCTCAGATTCGACTACCGGGGAACCGGTGACTCAGCCGGAGACCTGACAGGGGTAACGGCTGACGACTGGGTAGAAGACGTTGAATATGCGATCCAGGAGGCTGTCGACATGGCCGCCGTGCCCAAAGTTGCATTAATAGGCCTGCGCCTGGGCGCTTTAGTTGCAGCAAAAGCCGCAAAGAATAACAATCAGGTGTCCCGACTGCTAATGTGGGACCCGATAGTGGATGGATCGTCTTACCTGCACGATATCAGATCCACTGTCCTAGAAGCTCAAAATCAAGGTAGCCGGTCACGAATCCTTGAACCTGATGGTACCCTTCACTTCAACGGTTTTTCCATGCCGGTACCATTTCAGGAAACTCTTTCAAACCTGCGGCTGAATGACTTGGCTACGACTGTATCAGTACCAATCGCCCAGATTGTGTCCCACGAAACCGAAGCATTTACCTCCCTGAGCTACCAACTGTCCGAACGAACTGACTTTTACTATGAACTGGCACCGGCCCCTCATGACTGGAATTACGTAGATCATGTCGGTGGCATCCTTTGGCCAAAACCGGTGATTGACGCCATTGCGACGTATTTTGATCGACGGGGGGTTAATGCGTAAGGAGAGGCCATGCGCGAACAAGTAGTCATGGTCGGTGATGACCTTCCTTTGGTTGGAGTCCTCACCGAGCCCGATCCGGAAAAGATGTCAGCACCAGATACTGCTGTCATCCTGCTGAATTCAGGTGTCATACATCGCGTGGGCTCCTGCAGGCTGTCAGTTACGCTGGGTCGTAACTTGTCTGAACGTGCAGGGCTCGCCACTTTTCGATTCGACTTTTCCGGCATTGGAGACAGCGAAGCGCGCCGAGGCACCTTAACCGCTGCGCAGGCAGCGGTAGAAGAAGTTCAGGAGGTCATGGACTACCTGAATCAATGGAAGCAGTTTGACCGTTTCATACTCTATGGATTGTGTTCGGGAGCCTTCGCGTCATACCGCACAGCTCTCAGCGACGAAAGGGTCATCGGCACAGTGCAGCTTGACGGGTACTGCTACCAAACCTGGAAGAGCTACATGCTGCACTATGCACCCAGGGTTCTCTCACCAGCTCGTTGGTACCAGTTTGTATTACGCAAGCTTGGTTTAATTAAGCTTAGAAAGGGTGCAGAAGTCTCAGGTATTGAGGAGCGTTACTTTGAAGTACCGAATTTTGCTGGCTATCCACCCCGGCAAGAAGTGAAGCAGGGCCTTCGAGAGCTGAACGATCGTGGTTTGAGTATGCTCTATGTGTTCTTCGGGAATGAATACTACAAATACCAGAAACAGTTCGAGGACTGCTTTAAGCCCGTTGTCTTCGGCGACAACCTGACAGTGATTCACTATCCTCACGCTACGCATATTCTCTCCGAGCCTGAAGACAGAAAAGCCGTTGTCGAGTCTATTTCAGACTGGGCTCAGGATCTGATCAAACGCACTCAGCGTCCCTTCCGCAATGGAAGCGAGACCGGATACAGGGTATCCCTATGCGCCAGCAACGAAACTCCTGACTAGCCGCCTACAGCCATGTAAAACGAGGCTAATCCCCCGTCATAATAATATGACCGGTCATTTGGCGGGAAAGACCTCCGTGTACAGATCGCTTGCCATTCAGCCCCTTTTAATTGAATAAAAAATAATCAGATATAATCACAAAAACTAGCCTCCACCTTTGAATATTGCCGGTATATGCCATGCTTAGGAAAGGTGGATTCAAACCAGTCATATCAAATTCAATTGTCGCCGAGGGTGCTGTCATGGTTAGACCGAACACGGTGGTACTTCTGTCTATAGCTGGCTCCCTGCTTGCGGGTTGTGCGTCCCGAGCACCGCTCGATATCGAAGACCTGCCTCCAACTGCTGCTGGTGATTCCTTCGAGCACATCATCGATAACAGCGATGTTGCTTTCTACACCACAGGGAGTTGGAAAAGCTCTACCGCATCGCCGGGCTATGAAGGCCAGAATTACTTAGCTGCCCCCTCTGGAAGTGGCGACAGCGTTGCAACCTGGAATCTCAATATTATTAAGACCTTTGACGTTTTTGCGAAATGGACGTCGCATCCCAATAGAGGTTCAAGCGTTACATACGTCATTCATCACCTGGATTCAGCTGACAATCTCGTGACGGATACCGTCACCGTTGATCAGCGCGCAAACGGAGGACAATGGTTCAAGCTGGGCACCTATCGCATGTCCGCCCTCACCGGACGAGTAACTGTCAACGACAATACAGACGGATACGTCATAGCTGATGCAATCCTCTTCAGGGAGGTGGGCGTATCAGCAGTCGAAGAGGGGCAAGATACCGATGGTGATGGCCTCCCGGACGAATGGGAAACCATGTATGGATTGGATCCGAATGATCCATCGGATGCGTCTCTTGACAAAGATGGGGATGGCGTCAGCAATCAGGATGAATTTCTGTTGCTGACCGACCCGACCAACCCTGATTCTGACGGCGATGGCATACCAGATGGCTGGGAGGTTCAGTACGGGCTGGATCCGACCGTTGAAGACGCTTCCGCAGATTCTGACGGTGATGGCCAAAGCAACTATAAAGAATATCAGTCAAGTACCGATCCAAACGACAGCACTAGTGTGAGCTCAACCGGTTCTGTATTGCTAACGTGGGATACTCCCACTACGAGAACTGATGGAACCACGTTGGCCGAAGAGGAGATCGCACAATATGAAATTTCATACCGGAAAAACGTCTCGCCACATGAAGTCCTGATTGACAACGAATCCGAAGTGTTCGTTTCCTATGGCAGTGGCGGATTTGATTCGAGCAGCACCAGCGGGTACATAGGTAACAACTACTTCACCATGCCGGCAGGCTCAGGTGAAATCTCTGCTGAATGGAGTGCTTATAATCTGGTCGCCGGAAACGTGTACGACTTGCACGCCAACTGGACCTCTCACCCCAACCGGGGATCAAATGTACAGTATGAATACACTTACATCGACAATAACCAGTCAACAGTTGTTGCAAACACCGTAGTGGACCAGCGAGCAAATGGCGGATCTTGGCAAAAACTGGCCAGCTTTGAGGTGGCTGATCCCACGGTAACCATAAGGATCGACAACAATGCTGATGGATATGTCATAGCAGACGCTGTCAGGCTCACCCGGGTCCCATCTGAAGAGCAACTCATCGTTGTTGAACGCAGCGACAACAACAGTTATTTAATTGAAGGTCTATCTGCGGGCGAATGGCATTTCAAGATCAGAGCGGTTGATTTAGATGGACTGAAGAGTGAATACTCGGAAGTTAAAATACGTCAGGTTGAATAAAATGGACGTAAGACAGCTACAAATGCGGGTTTCCCCTTCTGGAAGCCCGCTTGAATTTTAGAAGCGGGATGCCTTTTTCTTTTTGTAATCGATAATGAATATGCCCAGTAATCCTAAGCAGAAAAGAGCGATTGCATCTGACTCAGGAACTTCCACAAAAGAATGTAAACTGCCAGAAATATCGGCTTCGATGCTCTCGCCTGTTTCAGGATTAATCATTGCCCAGAAATTAAAACTAATTCGTCCGGAGTCCACCTCGCCAGGGTTTATCCACCCATTTTCCTTTACCAACCGGTCGTCCTCTGAAAAACTCTCATCCCCCGACAAATCAGAACCAAAAATCTGAATGTAAATATCCCGGGCATCAATAGCCCCCATGCTGCCGATTGGGGGGCTCAAGTATGAAGAGGAGCCTCCGGTAAGGAATCGCTCCCTCGAATTGTCCCCAGCATAATAAAAGGCTGACGTATCTTGCTCTTCAAATAGCCAGCCCCCGATATTGCCGAAGAAACTCACCCCATGGGAGCCACTGTCCAGGAGCCAGATGTTCATACTGATACGAAAGTCATCACCTACCGAGATATCCCGAAGGTAGTTTGCCGCAGTATCAGGCCCATCGACTGTACCTCGAAGATCATAAGTCCAGATCGTACTGGCAAACGCACTGATTGGAACAAAAAGCGCCAGGAAAGCGACGATGAAACGCATGATGATCTCCCTATCCGTTAAAGTATATGATTTCAAGCAATCTGCGGGCCCAAGACAGGAACTTCCTTTCTCAATAGGGGCATCCGTTGTCGTACGATAATCCAGAGTTGATTAATAATGGTAGGCTGTAAATAATTCGGACATCGGATCCGGAAGAATAAATTCCAGTCTCAGACAGCACACTCGTCTTTCAAGACATTAACAACCCGGGTTATGTCTGAATCACTCACATCGCAGTGGCATGGGAGAGTGAGCAACCGAGAAGCAAAATCATGAGCCACAGGCAAGTCCGTGCCAATTAACGCCTGGTCAACCCCACCGATATAGGGCAAAGCCACCTCATACAAGGCATTTGCGCCAATTCCCGAGGCATTAAGCGCTTTCCACACCTTGTTGCGCGTCACCATGTCAGGAGCCAGAACACCAAAACGAATTCTGGGATTGCTGTCCGCAAGACCAAACTCGCCATAGGTTCGGGTATCCAGTAATCGCCATCCCTGCTGCTCAAGGAATTGCAGTTCCCGAGTGTAGCGATGGTACAGCAGTGGCCGAGACCAGTAATCCCGAATGCCGGCATTCAGAAGGCTGAGCGAGAGGTCGAGCCGAGAAATCGACTTAAGCTCATTGAATCTTGTTCTGCCAACATCCATGAAAGGTAGTTTTTCCAGAATCCAGAACCCGTACCTGGTTAATAACAAATTGAAAATAAATCTCTTAAGGTACCAACCCCACCCAATGGTCTGTGGCAGCTTAGGAAATTGCAGAAGAACATCCCTGAGCTCAGCCGAAAGGTTCTTCCGATAAAGCAATGCCCCGCCTCCCATCAGATTAATGGGTTTGCCCCGACCAAAGCTCAGAACCACAAGATCGGCCAAAGGCTTCTCGGTGCTAAACGGGGGGAAACACTGAGCCGAATCCTCAATCAAAAAAATACTCTTCTCCCGACAGATCTCGGCCAGTAACGACAGACGTTCAGGAATACCCAGAAGCCCTACACCAACCACTGCTACTGTCGAATCAGTTATCGACTTGCGAACAAGCGTATCATCCATAAATGGGGTATCTGGCAAGAGGTCTACCAAAACCGGAGTAGCGTCAAGCGCGAGAATTGCTGCAATCAAATCGGGACAACCGTAACCAGGTATGATCACCTCTGGTTGCTCGACCTTGCTGTTACCCGCTACAGCTATACTCACAGCCATTGCCAGGGCTTCTGTACCTGAGGCAGTGTATTCAGCTACGTAGAACCTCTCCCAGGGCAACGACATGACAGAAGAGGTCGGCAGTGGCACTCGACTTCCAACGGGCCTTAACTTTCCAGACATTCTACGCCGCCTTCAGCATAATCAACGTTGCGATGGTGCCCATACAGTCATCCTGTGTCCCGAAACAAAGCTGACGCTAGCGTGTGCAACGGCAAGGTTAACCTGGACAAAAAAATAGGGGATTTTCACAACGGTAAAGTTACGCAATTCTGGATAACCGTGCCCGGCAAGGGCTAATCCATAGAAAACTGACTGTATGGCAAAAACCACCGAATAAATAAACCCATTAACTGAGAGCATCAGCGATATAACATACAAAACAACCTGAAACCATGGTGCTGCCCAGCGCATTACTTTGTGGCCGAAAACCTGGAAGGCAAAAAGACCAAATGTTGCCGGATTCAGTACATCCGGATGACGGCTCAGTGCAGTCAGCCCCCGGATAATGGTTCTTACCTTGCGCTGATATTCCTTGGCCGCATCCGACACGTCCGTGTAATACCCAAATACATTGGGTGCGGTGACGGCGACCATCCCACGGCGGGCACAACTCAGCGCGGTATTAAAATCACTGGGAGAATATATATCCCATTCATCGCAAACGGATCTGCGTGCCGCAAAGAATGAGCCACTCAGGCCCACCAACCCGGCTTTCTTTGATTCCAGTCCCCGCAGCCACATCTCGTAACGCACATATGCGCCTTCGCCCGCGACAATCCCATCACGGCTGATAAAACGGTCTTCACTGGAGACAGCTCCCACCGCCGGATCGTCAAAATATCGAACCATTCGGCCAATGGCGTCCTCAGGGATAGACGTCGCTACATCCGAAAACACCAGTATGTCACCGGTTGCACAGGATATAGCCTGCAACTGTGCGTACTCCTTGCCCTTACGCTCCTCTGCCCTGGCGAGTTTCACTCCTCGGGTACCGTATTCCTTTACGATCTGATCCGTGCTGTCGGTGGACGCATCAGAGGCAATCAGAATCTCCAGGTTGCGGTAATCCAGTGCGAGACAATTCTCTATCTTTTCCCGGATCCGACCCTCCTCATTATGGGCAGTCACAATGAGTGTGACCCGAGGAGAGCACAGTCCTGAGGGCTGAACGTCCTTACTACCCCTGCGAGAAGGAAAAAGCGACAGAATCAACGGATAGAGAAAATAACTGAAGGCTGCCCCTAGAAGCGAAAGCCAGAATACGATAATGAGCATCATGTTCTTTCCTTAAACATCAGACACATGCATTAAAGGTCCTTACGTCCCTTCATGTCATCCACTTAATTCTTTTTTTGATTCTGTGGTTAAAGTTAGACCCCACAGTTTGATGAAGATGACTTTCCCTGCCTCAACTGGCAAAATTCAAAGGCAGTTTAACTATATACCATGGATGACAGAGCCAACACTATCGGCGATGCTTACGGAGGAAAACGTGGCATTAAGCAAGTTTTTTTTCAAGGAAGGCGCACTAGTCATTCTCGCTGTATTCGGCTGGGTCAGAATTAAACTAATTGCCAAACCCACACTCCTCATTCTAACGTACCACCGGATTTTACCCCCAGGCGACCCACAGCGAAACTCAGAACAAGCCGGGATGGTGACCAGTCCGGAAACGCTGCAAAAACACATCCAATTAATCAAACGACTCGGAGCGGAGCCAGTCCATTTGGACGAATGGTTAGAAAAAAACAGACAAGGCCAACGCGTACCTTCACTGGCAGTAGCTTTTACCTTTGACGACGGATGGCGAGACAACTACGAACACGCCTACCCTGTGCTCAGGACACACCAGATACCCTTTACGATATTTCTTGTCTCGAAACTGATCGATACCGATAAGACATTCTGGCCAGAACAAGTACTCCGATTGTTGGTGACAGATAATGTGCCGTCGGAGGATAAGTGCTTTCATTGGCTCAGACCCTACATTAATGTTGTCGTTAACGAGCCCGCGCATTTTCCTCTTGACCTAGCCGACGCCAACCTCGTTATCGGAGAACTCAAGCGCCTGGATGATGAAACGATCTACAGAAACCTTGAGCTCATCTATGACGTACACCCGTGTTTGGCTCCCAATTCGGACTCCAGAGCCATTTTGAGCTCTAGCGAGCTTGACGAAATGGCGGCTAGCGGACTTGCCCACTACGGTGCCCACACACAGCACCACTATCGCCTGAACCGACTAACCGATGAAAATCAGATAAATGCGGAAATACTGGAATGCATGGATGACATCAAGTCGCTGAGTTCAGCACATGTTCCTGTTTTCTGTTATCCGAACGGGGATATTACTCACAAGGGACAGAGATTGGTGCAATCCGCTTATAGAGCAGCATGTACAATAAAGACCGGCTGGAACCGCTCGGGCTGTGATCCATACGACCTTCATCGTTTCAGTTTGCATGATGGAAACAGTTTCAGTCCACAGCGGTTGCTGGCAACCATCGGACGCGGTTTGCTGTGAAGCAACAGAACCAGGCACCCGTCGTTACCCATATCATATCTGGAGACCTCTGGGCCGGCGCCGAAGTACAGGTTTACAACCTATGCCTCGCACTCCAGGCCTCTGGGAAAGCCACCGTTACCGCCGTGGTTTTCAATACCGGCATCCTGTACGAGAAGCTCCTCTCCCTCGGCGTTCCCGTCTCACTGGCAGACGAAAAGAAACTGGGCCCATGGGCAATGGCGAAGGCCATCGCCCGGCACTGCAGAAATCACCACTCGAGGATCGTGCATACCCATGGTTTCAAGGAAAACGTACTTGGTATTATTGGCAAAGATCTTGCCCGAATCCACGCTTCGGTTCGAACGGTCCACGGTAATCCCGAAATCCAATTGTCCTTTTCCCAGCCCCACAAATGGCTGATCAGTAAGCTGGATATTTTACTGGGAAGGAGTCGCCAGCAAGCCGTGATTGCGGTTTCCAGCCAGCTTGAACAGAAGCTGCGTTCCATTTTTCCGGGCAAGGTGCTTAAAATTTGCAATTTCCTTGACGTTGAAAACCTCAGGACAACGTGGGGAATCGGCGGTTCCGATCAGGAAACAGGCCTTAGGTTTGGCATTGTAGGGCGCCTGGTGCCCGTAAAAAGAGTGGATCTGTTCATTGAAACCATCGCGTTACTCAATGAGCGGGGGATGTTCTGCGACGGCATTGTTGTGGGCAACGGCCCCTTGGAAGATGATTTGCGAGCATTGGCTTCAAGGAGGGGGGTTGCGGACCGAGTCACCTTCAGGGGGTTTGTCGATCCGGTACACCCCGAACTGAAGACATTCCGAGCCTTGTTGATGACGTCGGATCACGAAGGGTTACCAATGACCTTGCTGGAGGCACTGGCACTAGAAGTGCCGATCGTGGCACACAACACTGGTGGGATACCCGAGGTGCTTTCTCATGGCGCAGGCGGTTGGCTAGTGGACGACCATTCACCCACAGGGTATGCAAACGCATTACAGGAGTTGATCGACTCCCCGCAGACCGTCACGAAAAAAACCCAATCTGGTCTTGAGACGGTTCAACGACTGTTCGACCGAACCGCACAAACCGAGAAATACCTGGAAATCTATAGAGCGCTTGGATGAAGGGATCGATAAAGATCTTCATGTAAGGCCGCAACATTACTCCACGCAAGCTCTGATTCAGCGTAACATCGATTCTCGGCCCCCAGCGACGTCTCCGCCAGCCGTCTCGCTTCCATAACCGCACCATTAAGGGAGGCCGAATCAGCCGACGGGTCAAAAACTGGATTTCCCCTCCGCTTCAGCTCCTCTCCAATCACACCAATATCAGGCCCCACCACAACTTTCCCAAAGGTAAAGCCAAGAGCAACGTTTCCCGAGTTAAGCGTATCCACTCGTGGAATGAGCAACGCATCGCAGTCTGAGACAATCGCAGCTACACGTTCGTCGGGAATTTTTCCGGAAATCAGGCGAACGTTACGCCGCACGAAAAGTGGCACCTGCATTTGATAGTATCTGAGTTTCCTGCGAGTTCCCGAGTATACCCTGCCGGCGACAACCAAGTCCCCACCGATAGCGGAAAGTGAGTCGGCAACACGGCAAATCAGGTTCACTTCAGCAGGCTTCCTGACTGCCCCAAAACACAAGAGGGTGAAACGTTGGCGTTTTGTTATCCCGATTGCCTCGTCACTCTGCAAGGCCCTGAAAATACCGTAGTTTCCGTGGGGAATAACACGGTGCCGCGAAGAATCAAGAGCTTGCCGGGAAGCTTTCAGAAGCGCAACGGAAGTTTGCCCTAGGTGCACAAAAGCATCCAGATTTCGGTAAACGGATTCGTATAAGCGGGAATCAAGTTGATTTGCCCAAACGTGAGGCGTTTCATTATGAACGGTACCTACAAGTTTTATACCCTGCAGACGGCACTTTGAAAGCTGCTCATTCAGCCGTTGCAAACCTCTCTCAGTGCACCCAGCTTTCCAGCCGAAAATGGCTTCTGGCCATTGGAAATGCACCACATCATAGTCCAGCCTGTCAGTGTTCAGGAACTCGCTGTGGCTCTGAACGCAAGTTACGCCGGGACGCTCATTCAGAGACCTGACCAACTCCGAAACATAAGGGTTTCCCGAGGGCGGGCACGCAAGAAGCACTCTGAGAGGCATTGTCATTGAGTTCGCAAGCTCCAGATTCATCCGTTCAGAACGTGTATCCAAATTCCTTTAAAACTCCTTCTTTATAAACTTCCACTTTCCGACGGGTTTTGGGTGTATACAGGGACCGATAATCCTTCTCGGACCGGGCCTTGGTAGTGTTGATCATAGGTATGACAGGCGGATTACGAACGCCAGCGACGTGCAATACTCTCGAAAAGTCGTCCTGGAGGTGTTCAAACCTCATGACGTGATCGACACCCTGAACGAATGCGTCTTCCACATGAACTTGTTTTCCCACCAATCGTTTAGCTACATTCCGCATCCCATTAAGCGGCCTGTTTTCCAGATGAAACGGAAGGTCCGGATAAAAGCGATTGATCCACTGATCGAATGTCATGTTGCGGATAAGTTTGAGATCGTCCGCATAGCCCGGGACTTTGTATACCCAGGAATCTGGATCGTTTAGTTCGTCCTGATAGCCCTTGTGCATTTTGAAATAAAGGGATACCAAGGAGTCGAACGGATTCCTGACCGCAGTAAAGGTGACGAGCTGAGTCCTTTCTCCCTCCGAGATGATGTTGTGTTCGAGCAGTTGTTGAAGTGTGCAATGTTTCTTCTGCACCACAAACAGTCCATTCTCGTCCACTACATCGTCGCCAGGTAACCATTCTCCCCCGAGCTCATCCATGAGTACGCTGCCTATGGCCGTGCATCCCGTACGTGGGGCCATAAGAAACAACAGACCATGCTCCCTGCAAATTATCGCCATGCCAATCGTCCTTGTTAACGTTCAGATATGGGACGTCATTTCCCGAAATACAGTATTGTTCGCCACCAGCTCATCATAACGACCTATTGCCGACACCCTGCCCGCCTCCATCAGAACGATCTTGTCGCAGGCCTGTACAGTAGACAGTCGATGTGCGATCAGAATGATCGTTTTCTTCTTGCTCAAGCGATTTACCGCCTCCATAACCGCTCGTTCCGTCAAATTATCCAGCGCGCTGGTCGCCTCATCGAGAATCAGCACGCTGGGGTCATGGTACAGGGCACGAGCGATTCCAATCCGCTGCCTTTGCCCCCCGGATAATCGAACACCTTTTTCGCCAATTCTGGTTTGATAGCCCTCAGGCAACTCACTTACGATGAAGTCGTGAAGATTTGCAATCCTGGCAGCTTTCTCTACAGCCAATTGGTCTATGTCTCTTTCATCAATCCCAAATGCAATATTGCCGGCAACCGTGTTATCAGTCAGAAAAATCTGTTGCGGAACATAGCCGATTTTATCCTGCCAGGAGCGAATATTAGAGGAATCAACGGGCACCCCGCCAACGACCAATTCGCCTTGTTGCGGTGAAAGAAGCCCCAACAACACATCGACAAGCGTGGTCTTTCCAGAGCCTGTCGGACCGACAATTCCGACCGTCGAATAAGGGGCAATCGTCAGGTTTATGCCGGACAGCGCCCTCCTCTCTGCCTCAGGGTAGGAATAAAAAACCTGGCGAAACTCAATCACCGGCTCATCGTGGCCGGGCCATTTGGCTACATTTGCCTCGCGCATTGGCCGTGAGGTTTTTTCCAGGCGCTTCAGGTCGTTATAAACGGAGTCGAGAACTGGTCCTGTCACCCGTAGTTCAGTTAGGTGACGGTAAACCGCCTGAAGTTCAGGCATTAGCCGATAGCCTGCCAGGGCAAAAAGTGACAAGACCGGCAACGCATTCTGAACGCTGCCGTAAACTCCCAGAAAATAGATCACGATGGCAATCATTCCAGAGAAAATCAGTCCCTGCATTGCCAGAGGCGGCAATTCCGAGGTCACCCGCGCCCCGGTAATATGTTTCGCCATGCTCTGTGACGCAAGACGAAATCGCTCCGCCGCCTGAGCCTCTCGCCCTATAATGAAAAGGTCTTTCAGACCACCAAAGCTTTCCTGAACCACCCGATAACGTTTCTGGTTGGCTTTATGGCGCCGCTGCCCAAGAATCGCCAGTCGCTTCCGCGAAAGCATGTATATAAAACCGTAAGCAAAACCAATCACACACACTGCGATCAGTGCCAGCGCGGGATCAGTGGCTACCAACAGAGCGAACAGGGCAAGCACGATCAGCAGCTTGGTAATCATCTGCATGGCCGGAAACAGTGCGCCGTTGACCACCTGAGCCGCCTCAGAGAGGACGCTGGTCGACATCCGTGCGGTGTGCTGGTTCAGATACCATTGGTAAGGTTGGTGGAGATACGCCCTCATTAACCGGTAACTGATGGAGTGGCTACGAAGTGTAGAAAACTTGACCTGAACCCAGATACCGATAGCGCGGATAGCTAATGACGCCAACAGCAGCGCTATAACGCCAACCCCGAGGGCGACAATAAACTCATCATCCTCGAGGAAGGAAAATAACTCCCGCAAAACGGCCAGAAACGGGTTTTCGGTGATTGATGCAGGATTCGAAACGGCCGACATGAAAGGCAAGATGGATGCCACACCGACCACCTCAGCTCCCGCCACAACAATCGAAAACAGGAAAACCAACACGGCCTGAACTCGTTCTCGACGATCCAATATGCCGAATAGTTGCCGAAACGTCTTGAACATAGGACACCTGTCCACTGAAGAAGGCATGAAACCTAGGTTTTAGTATAGAAATCCGCAGGAAAAACCTCCTCCAGTTTTTCCGGCGAATAGTCCCTGGGCAAGCACGCCCCCCTCATTCTGATCGCCTCGTCCAAGCTGGTGGCAATATCCATATCGTTTCTCATGGTTCCCTCATAATAATCCAGGTATTTGAACCGTTTTTTCTCATCCCGTCTTGGCAGCACCAGAATGGCTGGAACGCCGTAAGCTTCAGCCAGAATAACACCGTGTAGAGACGACGAAATGACCTTCCGGGCCGACAGGATACTCCTTAAAACCTCAGTGTAACCCTGAAGCGGAGAGACCAGGTTTTCAACACCTTCGAACTCGGCCTGATCGTGGTAATGCGGTATGACAATGAACTCTTTGGTCTCCCCAAAAGGCTTCGGCGCCTTGAGAAATCGCGGGGCCAGCAGCGCTGGATCCCCATAAACTTCAGGGCAGTCAATGCCCAGTTCGCTCAGAAACTCTCGGGTACGCGGCCCCCTCACACTGCGTACGTCCAGCGTGGAAAACTTGTATAAGTCTCGGGCTGCTTTGCCGTTCACCCCGGTACCCCAGATTACGTCATTGTCCCGGGCAAAATGCATGATTGAACCAATCGCCAGCATCTTTCGTTGTCCCGAGGCCAACCCCCAATGGGCTCGTGGAAATTTGCTGCGAAGGATCGCCGCAACAAGCACCGGCGATAACTCATCACCGAAATTACGAAACCTGAAATTCCGGCGATAAAAAAACAGGCCTGGCGGTCGACGCCGTGCCAGAATCAATACCTTTTCTTCAAGTCGGCTAAGCATAAGCAACACTCGCATGAGCCGCCTGCTCAAACACTTGCAGAGTCTTATCTACGTTGTGTGGCCAACTGAAGCGAGTCTGAATGTCGCGCCAACCGTTCTTTCCGATGTCCGATGCTGCGTCGGGATGGTCTCTCAGCCAGAGCAACTGTGCCAGAATATCTTCAGGTGCATCCGAACAAAGGAGACCATTACGACGGTGCTCGATAAGCTCCGCCATCTGCGCACGGTTGGACGTGACCACCGGAACCATACACGCCATGTACTCAAACAACTTCATTGGAGAATTATGGAACCCGTAAGGCGACCAGGAATAGTCGGGATGGAGAGCAACACAGGCGTCTGAGGCACAGACAGCCTCGATGATTCCCTGGCGGTTAAGCTGCTCTCTGATCTCGACGTTTGGACCGGATGGCAAGGAGTCCGTACGTTGATTCACTGCCAGAACAAACCGGATATCCGGCGCATCCTTCTGAGCCAGGGTAATAGCACCAGACATCAGATCCATACCCTGCCATGGATAAATGGCACTGCCACTGTAGAAAACGGTAAATGCCGAACTGTTACGTGTCGACCGTCGGGTCTGGATATCCTCTTTCGCAATTAAGGGCCCGCCATTAGGCAAGACCACGACCTTCTGAATGCCCAACGCCTCTTTCGCATAACGTCCCAACGCGGAGGATACACAGATGGCAGCGCTCACCTTGCTTGCCAGGGAGGTTCGCAGAGATTCCTCACGGAAAATACCAGGCTTTTTACGGTTGGCATGAAACCATCGGCGGGCATACCGCAGCGGTGACTCTTTTTTACCCGCTTTGCGGCCCCCCAACCAGGAGTACGCCAGTGTTTCGTTGGCAGGTGAATTTATTTCCCAAATCACCGGTATGCCATCCGCCAAAGACATGCACTCCAACGCCTGAGGCCAATCTGATAGGTACCTGGCGTCTATTCGGATATAGAGAACGTCGATGACTTCCATAAAAGCCGGGATTGCCCCGGGTTCGACGCTGCTGAAGTTCCAGACTCCCGGCGCCGTTGGGTCGTCAAGAACTGCCACTTGGTGGCCTGCGTTCAAAAAGCCCTGAGTAAGTTCAAGAGCATGGACTTGATTGCCACCCTTCGGAGGGAAGATGTTCAGATTATAGAGGTACCCTATTTTCAAGTCTGATCTCCTTATCAGAATTCTGCCTGCAATCCAGTGGTTGCCTATTAACCATTATGGCATGATAACGCTGGCCGGGCAGACACGAAATGCTAAAACTGAGACCGAAATACATCTGTCGTGCAAAGTGCACATGATTCAGCCATGGAAGCGAGCATGAATCCGAAAACAAACGGAAACCTTCTGCTGGTATCCAACTACCCTTCGGATGTAGGTTACGCTTGGTGGCTGATGGAACACTTCTGGGTACTGCTCACGGAGTACTTTGAAAGCAGGGGTAAGCACACATTTCTCGCCTATCCAGAGATAAACCTCCTGCCCACCGTTATCCAGAACAGCCGCATCGAAGCTGTCACAATGACCGTTCCGGGCGACTCACCAGAGGCACGTCAATCACTTCATAAATTCATTGAGACGAATCGTGTAACGGACATCTATTTTACGGACCGACCGTGGTTCAGACCGGACTACCTGTTTCTAAGGAAGTGCGACATACAGAACATGGTCGTTCATGACCACACTCCCGGTGATCGTCCTCCGGTTAATGACTTCAAGGGGGTTCCTAAAAGCGAACCGTCACCGGCTGCCTTGGGTATGCGCAGACACACAATTCAACGTGTCTGAGCTCATGAGACAGCGAAGCATTATCAATGGCTGTATTCCCGCCGACCGCTGCATCGCGGTACAGAATGGTTCCCCGCCGGTACAAAATGCCTCTGACCAACGGACACTTTCACGCCGGATGCTGGGTATCTCGGAGGAAAGTTTCGTGTGCATCACCACCGGATGTGCTCATGCTTACAAGCGGTTTGATTTTGTGATTGGAACCGCTGAACTCGTTGCCAAGGCACTCCCTGATTCATCTGTGGTGTTCCTGCCGGTCGGCGACGGGCCGGCGATGGATGATCTGCAACGACTTGTGCGGAATAAGAATCTTGAGGACACGGTCCGGCTACTCGGGTTCCGATCCGACACCAGAAAACTGCTCCCGGCTGCCAATGCTGCAATGCGAGCATTCAGGTAACTCCGAAATCGTCGGGTGCAGCCTGATAACCTTTGTGCAGTAACGTTGGCTGCAGCACCTCATCCAGAAGAAGACACTCATCCTCAGACATTTCCGATAGAAGATGCCGGGTGAGGTCTTTTTTAGATTCAGCCAGAGAGGGATCAAGTGGCGGCGAAAACCCCAGAAAGTCAGCAACCGCGTCCGCCATCGGCTCCGGATTCCGCCACCAGTCTTCATAACGCAGTTCCAGAACCGAACCAGGCATAGCCTCGGCCAGCGAGTCCAGCCGCTGCGTCGTCCAGACCCAGTACTGAGCTATTTTCCTTAACACATCCCCGAATCGAATAGGACAGTCGAATTCAATGTACTTCGACGGGGAGCGAATAATCTTGCTCCACTCAAGCCGCGCGGTGATATAGCTCGCTAACCGACCATCGCGGATTGAAATGGATAAACTTGGCATCAGGAAAAGTCGAAGTGATATCCGGCGCCAGCGCGGCGAGCATGCCGCTGTCGTTCAGCGGGTTTCCTCCGCCGGTTAGCCACTGGTAGGCACCCAATTGTGCCCTCGCCCGCTCAAAGGCATGCCCGTTTGTGTCTTTGACACTTCTGATAAATTCATTTGGCGCAACCCAGATTGGCGCTACAGAGACGTTCGAACTGATCCAGGGAAAATGCCCTCGAAACCATAACTCCCCATTACCCTCGCCAGGATAAATAGAAAGGCCTGCCAAACGACTCAAGGCCAACACAGCGGAGGATTTCCCGGAGTTGTTAAAGCCAACGACAAATACCGGTCTCTTGAGAGACTTCGCAAAATAGCGCGGTTGCATAATGCCAAATTTCGGGGCCAAGCTAACTTTAAGCTGTCTCTTCCTAAGTCGCATAAGACAAAAACATCCCGGTTTTTAGGAATTGCAACCTGTTCGCAACACTTTGAAAATAATTGCATTTAAACATAGCCCCCTTCCCCCCCGGTAGGCGGCCCGCCACTCATAAATACAGGCGCGGCTCATACCGAGGGCTTGAATGACCACTTCCGGACTTTCGCCATCCACGACCCGTTGAACGGCCCGAATGCGAAGGGTTAGCGAACATTTCAATGTTCATAAACAAATAAAGGGTCGCCGTCTGTATACTTTTCGGCTACAGCATTATTCGAATCAGCGTAACGTTGCATTAGAAGTTTTGCTTCTGAGTCTGTAATTGGTCTATTGCCATCGAATAGTGATGGGAAGTGCTTTGCGGCTCTTCGAAAGAAATAGCTAGCCCCTCGATTTGCCAAAATCTTTCGTGAGAGCGGGTTCGAATTTGCGTACCAAAGTGCATGCAAATATCTCCATGGCAAGCGTTTATTAGCCTCATGTTCAGGTTTGGGTAACTGAGCGAGACACGGCTCCTTCAAAAAGGAAGCAAAATCTTCTATAAGACCAATTTTTATTGCTTTATTATAGGACCTAACAATTATATTGCTGACACCGAAAATTCTAGCATAACGATCTAGAAATTTTAAATAATTAAGCTCGGCATTAAATGACCAAATAGTATCAGGAAAAGCCAACCTATTTTGTTTAACTCTTTCCGAATAGCGAGAACAAAGAAAATCATCCTGTCGCCGCAGGTAAAAAATGATCTCAACATCATACGGTGAAAAACTCTCTTTTATAATTTTTAGTTCTTCGCTCTGCATTGTATCTCTGGACAAATATTCTGAAGAAAGCAACACAATTTCTGATTTATTTTCATTAACTTCTCGCCTTAATTCGTTGATAATTCCGGACTTTTTTCTGCCATTTTTCAGTATATTTTCAAACAATTCATGATGATAATTAAAATATGGATTTCGCCCACTTTCTGGATATAAGATACCGAAATCTTTCAACAGCCGCGCCGCGTTCATGCCAAAAAACTGTTGCAAATATGTTGTACCTGTTTTGTGTCTACCAGCATGAATTAAAATCTTCAATGATCTTACTCCTTGTGCAAGGAAACCTACTCACAATATTATTTATATTTCTGGCCATTTTTATAGATTATAGGTTATTAACAACGTGATCTCATTTTGGTGCATGATTTTCCCGACCACCAGTATGGCCGTCCGCCAAAGACATGGATTTCAGAACCTGAGGCCAATCCGATAGGTATCTGGCCTCTATGCGGATGTAGAGAACGTCGATGACTTTCATAAAAGCTTGGATAGCGGAGTCTGTCAACGTAGTTGTCGCGTTTAAGTCATCAACTCTTTAACAATTAGCCGCCTTTTCCGGATTCAGAGTCACTGATTCCGGTAAGCTGAAGTTTCGGATATCACCGGACCAGCGACGCGGGCTCTCGGCCTTCGCAGCTTCGATAACCGGTTTACACTTGACCAGGATTTGGTCAGCCTCGCCGTTGCGGCGTTGCTGGGGGCGTTACATAATTCAGGGCATTGTGTCGGTGCTCGGTGTTGTACCAGCGAACGAACGACATTACCCAGTCCCGTGCCTCCTAGATCGTTGTAAAGCCGCTTACCGGGAACCCGGGTCGGAACTCCAGCGTTTTGAACAAGATTCCGAGTAGGCGTTGTTATTACTTACCCGGGGTCGGCTTTTCGAGGGCGTAATGCCCAAGTCGGACAGCTTCGGTATTCTGGCTGGTTGCAAAGCGACGCCACGGCTTGGCGCTCCTCCGAGAGTTTATTGCTCGGTGCCTGCCTGGATACCACCGGTCTCTGATCCGCTTTGACGGCTTTTTCAGCCGTCCAGCGCTGATAGGTGCACACACTCAGGTTCAGTAGGGCACAAGCCTTGACTAGCCGGGCTCCGCTGCTCTAAGCCTGTTGGACCAGAGCAACCGCCTGCTGGCGATCCGGGAGGCTGATCATTCGTCCTCGTCTTTGGGGCCCCAGATCACCTCAGCTTTATTGACAACGTCAGCAACGCTGCCGTTTCTGCCAGGGCTTTTTCCTTGCACCGCAACTCGGATGCGAGCTTTTTGACACGTTTCTTCTCAGCTTTGGCTGCCTGATGAGAGCGCTTAGCCTGCTCATCCAACTGCGTATTGGCGCCCATGCAGGCGCTCTTCCAGGCATCGATCTGTTCCGGATACAGACCGTGCTTGCGGCAATATTCACTGAGCTCCGCCTCCATCATCGGGGCGGTCTCCAAAACAATGCGGAACTTCTCCTCGCTACTCCACTTGTCGGGCGTGGCTAAGCTGGTTGGCAAAACGGCACCTCGTTCTCTGGCAGCTTTACGCCAAATGTACAAGGTAGCGGTACTGATGCCTTCCTGATTGACCAACTCGGCTACTGCCTGGCTTTGAGGTGGTGCCATCTTCTGGAGAATGGCTTCCTTACGTTCCGGTGAGTAATGGGGCATGGTTGTCCTCTGAAATCATCAGGCGACAACATAGGGATAGCCTCAGGGTCGCTACTTCTGAAGTTCCAGGCTCCCGGCACCATAGGGTCGTCAAGAACTGTCACATGGATGTGATTGCCCCCCCCCACTTCGGAGGGAAAATATTCAGATTATAGAGATACCTTCCCTTCAACTCTGATCTCCTTATCAGAATCCAGCCCGCGATCTGGTGGTTGTCTGCTTACCATTCTGGCATGATAACGCTCGCCGAGCAGCCTGAAAATGCTACCACTTAGTCAGAATTGTGTCTGTAGCGCAATGTGATGTGAGTCGGCAATGGAGGCGAACATGAGTGCCAAAACGAAAGGGAATCTGTTATTGGTGTCCAATTACCCCTCAGATGTGGGCTATGCCTGGTGGCTGATGGAGCATTTCTGGGTTCTGCTGTCCGAACACTTTGCCCAAAACGGCAAAGAAACCTTTCTGGCCTACCCGCAAATAAATCGTCTTCCCGCGGTTATCCAAAACAGCAACATCAGGGTGTCCGAAATGGCGGTTGTTGGCGATTCGGCTGCGGCACGCCGAGCGTTGCGGTCCTACATCACAGCCAATCGCATCACCGACGTCTATTTGACCGACCGGCCCTGGTTCAGCCCGAACTACATGTTTCTGCGGGCCTGCGGCGTAAAAAATATTGTCGTTCATGACCACACCCCGGGGGACCGCCCCCCGGTCAATGGCATCAAAGGGTTCGCCAAAGCGTTACGCCAGCGGTTGCCCTGGGTATGTGCTGACACACAGTTCAACGTTTCCGAGCTCATGAGACATCGCAGCATCTCCAATGCCCGCATTCCCGCGGAACGCTGCATAGTCGTCCAGAACGGCACTCCGCCGGTTCAGAACCCTCCCGAACAACGGCTGCTATCCCGGCAAATGCTGGGAATCCCGCAAGACAGTTTCGTGTGCATTACCACCGGTCGCGCTCATCCGTACAAGCGATTCGATTTTGTGATCGGAGTTGCGGAAGAGATCGCCAGGGCGCATCCAGATTCACCGGTGATGTTCTTGCTGATCGGCGACGGGCCGGCGATGGGTACGCTGCAGCAGCTCGTGCGGGACAAAAATCTTGAGGACGCCGTCAGGTTGCTGGGGTTCCGGCCGGACACCAGAAAAATACTCCCGGCTGCCGATGCGGCAATTCACGCCGCCCTCGGTGAGGGATTCTCGCTGTCGATCGTCGAGTACATGAGCGCGTCCCTGCCGGTGTTGGTTCCCGACATTCCCTCAGTCAGACAGGCCATTGATCACGGTGAAACGGGCTTTGTCTATGGGAGGGACAGCACCCGGGAAGCGGCGGAATTCGTACTGAAGCTTCTCGCGGATACCCGATTGCGGGAGCGAATGGGCTCGAATGCCCGCTCGAAAGCTGATGCCAGCTACACCCTGGATGTCTGCAGTGAGCAGTTCCTCAAGGCCTGCGATCAGACATTTCGGTAACCCCGAAATCGTCGTGCACGGTCTGATAGCCCTTCTTCAACAACGTTGGCTCGAGTACCTCCTCCAGCACAAGGCGTTCGTCCTCAGACATTTCCGACAGCAGATGCCGCGTGAGATCTTTTCTCGGCTCGGTAAGCTCGGGGTGAGGCGGCGTTGAAAGCCTCAGAAAGTCAGCCACCGTATCCACCATCGGGGCCGGGTTCTGCCACCAGTCGTCATAGCGCAGCTCCAGCACCGAGCCGGGCATGGCTTCAGCGAGCAAGTCCATTCGTTGAATCGTCCAGACCCAGTACTGCGCCATTTTCCTGAGAACATCCCGAAACCGGATCGGGCAATTGAATTCGATGTATTTCGCCGGAGACCGAATTATTCTGCTCCACTCAAGCCTGGCCGTGATATAACTCGCCAACCGCCCATCCCGGATAAAATGGATGAACCTGCCATCGGGAAAAGTCGAGGCGATGTCTGGCGCCAGCGCGGCCAGCATGCCACTGTCGTTCAGCAGGGTCTTTGCACCGGTCAACCACTGGTAGGCGCCCAGCTGTGCCCTGGCGCGCTCGAAACTATGGCCGTTCCTGTCTTTGACACTTCGAATGAACTCGTCCGGGGCGACCCAGATGGGAGCAACCGGCACGCTGGAACTGATCCAGGGAAAATGACCGCGAAACCAAAGCTCGCCGTTGCCCTCTCCCGGATAAACAGCAAGGTCTGTCTGGTGGCTCAATAGACGGACTGCGGAGGATTTTCCTGAATTATTGAAGCCAACAACAAACACTGGCGCCGTCAATCTTTTCTCAAAATGTATTGTTCGAAGCCGGCAAATCCGCCTACTTAACTTCAACGCTAAGTCACGCCCGGAATAGTTCATCTTGGCCATCTAAAACATACCTTGAGTAACATCTTTTAAACTTTGGCAAATATTAATCGATAATTCAAGAGAATTTGATTATGGCTGCCAACTGTTCACTGTAAAGTCAAACCTTGTAACAAACTGGCACGTAATCCATAAACTGTGTACCTTCCATTGGTTGTCTGTAAGGCGAGGTTTCGGAGGGGTACTTGGAACGGTCTTCATATGTATAAAGCTGGAACTCGTAGCAGAATTGACTTGAATCCCAAACTTCAACTCTATCGAATATATTTTTATAGCGATTGAAATAGTCGACTCCTGGTGCCCTAACATGTCCGAATTCATATTTATTCGGCACAGGATATTCAACAGTTATTGGAGAAACTACGGGAACTGGTAGAACAGCGAATCCACCTGATTTTAAAATCCGGTAAACTTCTTTTAATGCAGCATCATCGTCGTCAACATGTTCTAACACATGGGACGCATAAACAATATGATAACTGGAACTAGGAAATTGCATTTTTCGAATATCAACGCGATAGTCAACTTCACTGTTCTCGATATCAGCGGTGTCGTATGATTCAAACCATCGCTCATAAGCTTTTCTAAACTGCGGTTCAGGGGCAAAGTGTAAAGCAGACATACGCTTAAAATCATATCGTTTTGCCAACTCTTTCATAACTAGAAATTGCAAACGGTGGCGTTCGTATAAATCACAGCGCGGACATGCTGTGTCAAAAATTGGGTAGCTATCATCCTTGTAGTCAGAAAATGGACCTCGATAATTGCAGATTGGGCATATATATTTTTGTTTGTTTTTTACGGCAAGCTTTGAGTATATCGCTTTTATATTTCCTCTAGCCAATCTTAAAGAACTTGCAAGTCCCGGTATAGACTTAATTTTTTGTCGAAATGACATATTTTCCTCCCTGATACATACCCTACTGCGGTTTAAAATCAATTGATGGCAGAGATGTTCGGACTAGCGGCCCGTTTGGTCTCGAAAACAGAGAACACGCCCCCATTGGATTTAGGACTGATAACCATCTGCACTTTTTCTTCGCCGTTGACAGTATAGGCGACCAAAACAAGACCGCAAGAAGAGCAGTCTTAAGGTTACATGGAGGGAATAACACTCTTGCAAACGAGCGGAATGTGAATTGTCTTGACCGGAATCACAATCGGGTCTATCGAATTAACCGATAGCAGGAAGTGAATCTGAGAATCAAGCCAAGAAACGCTTGGTTCGCGAAAAGCCAGAACCGTTAGCTGCGGGGAAGCCGGTGATTTGCTGGTTATTTGAAGCTGGCGCTTTTGCAGGGTCGACGAATTACGTCACACCCCAGCAACGCCATGATGGCGAGGCTGATCAGATCCTGGTCCAGTGATATCCGAAACTTCAGCTTGCCGGAATCAGTGACACTGAGTCCGGAAAAGGCGGTTAATTGTTAAAGAGCTGATGACTTAAACGCGACATCTACGTTGACAGACTCCGCGCTAATGCTGGGTAGTTGCCGTTACAAGAGCATCGAGTCCATCCTCAAGCACCGCCTCGACCAGCAGCCCCTGGAAGAACAACAGGAGCTGGCCTTACCGGACACTCACGACAACACCCGTGGCCCCGCCTACTACCACTGAAGGAATCTGACATGCTGAATCATCCGACTCTAGACAAACTCCACACCCTCAAATTGACCGGCATGGCCGGCCAATCGGCCACCACTGACATCCAGGAACTGAGCTTCGAGGAACGCCTCAGGCTAATGGTGGATCGGGAAATGACCGAGAGGGAAAACCGACGCATGACCAGCCGGTTGCGCCGGGCCAGGCTGCGGCACAATGCCATCCTCGAAGACATTGACTAACGGAACTCACGTGGCCTGGATAAAGGGCTGATCCAGTCACTGGCTGGCTGCCAGTGGGTGAAGGAGCACCTGAACGTACTTATCACCGGCCCCACCGGGGTTGGCAAAACCTGGCTGGCTGCGCCCTGGCACACAAGGCCTGCCGGGATGTCAACACCGCACAATATGTGCGCCTGACCCGACTACTACGGGAACTGACCATCGCCACCAGCCAACTCCCCATCCAGGAATGGCATGGTGTAATCGGTGACGCCACTCTGGCCGACGCCATCCTGGACCGGCTCGTTCACAACGCTTACAAGATCAATCTAAGGGGTGAATCCATGCGAAAACGACAGGCAAAGTTGACGGGCACTGCGACTTCGGAGTAAGAAGAGAAGCCCCACGTCGCTACGCTCCGATGGGTGGCAGCCTTGCCCCGGTCCAGGTGGCAGACTTCACGTGGAATGGGCGGCAACCTTCAGCGGTTTACGCACCCAGGGCGATGCTCATTTTCAGAAGCTCGCAGGCTCTGTCTTCGCCGGTGCGATGCCGAAACCGCATCGTGGTGGTTTCGTCCATGGGGAACTGATGCTGGAAGATGACTTCGCCGCAGAAGTGCTGCCAGTAAGGATCTTCCACCCAGAGATCCAGAACATCACGATCCGACAGCGCGTACGTGTGTTTGAGCAACTGTAAGCCGACGTGTAACCGGATGGGCAGCCCCGGACGCCCGGCTTCCACCGCGTACAACCGACCCAAAATGTTGTTCGCAGGCGGCCCAGTCGATCCACTTGCCCAACTGCACGAGTTCGTGCCGGGGTTGAGAATGTCTTCAAAGGTAGGTTTCCAGCAGATCTCGCTGTGGTGCCTGGCGCTTATCCCGTGGGATCATAGGTTTACTTCCAGTTTTTTTGGGCGAAACGGGGAGATTTGTGGCGGACATTATACCCAGAAATTAGGCCAACTCATTGCCTTTGTTAAATTTTTTTACTTTTTCAGGGTCGACTACTTACTCAACCGGGTTAATCAAAATTAAGAGCGCAATGAACGTAAATTTCTGTGAAATGAGCTAGACTAAAAGAGCGTTTCTATTTTTGGAGCCAACGCCATGAAAAAGCTGAGCCTCTCCGTCGCAACCGCAATTACCTTCGCACTGGCCTCACCGGTCCAAGCGGAACAAGTCTTTTTTGATTCCTTCGAATCTGGAGATATGTCCGCCACTAACGAAGATGGTTTTGACTGGCAAAGAAACAACCGGACTTCCGTAGTCACAAGCGAAGCCGCAGTTTACAACAATGGCGAAATCTACAACGTCCCACCTGGCAACCCAGATTGGGAGCCTAAATCGGGTGAGCATAGCCTCAGATTTCGTTACGCGGCCAATCAAGAGATGACGGAGCAACGATTTGTACTGGGAACGCACTACCCGGACCTTTGGTTAGCGTACTGGATTAGAGTACCTGTCAACTTCTACCATGGCCGCCTGAATAATAAATTTTTAGCACTCTGGCCTGCAGAATATGACACTGCAGGTACCGTTACGTGGCAAACTCGCCCAAGCGGATCGGGTGGTGCAAACCTCGTATACCAAGACGGCGGGGTTACCGGAGGTGAAACAGACCCGACTCCGTTTATTTCCGTGCCAGGTGACAGAGGTCGCTGGATGCACGTGGTAGCCAGAGTGAAGGCTGCTTCGAGCGCCAATGCCAATGATGGGGTCATACAATTTTACCGGCGGTGGGAAGGAGAGGATAGTTACGCCAAAATCCATGAGAAACTAAACGCCGACACATGGGACGATAGCAGTTCCAGGCAAGGGATCTCCCGTGGCTACCTTATGGGATGGGCAAATGATCCATACGATGAGGACACCGAATGGTTTGTCGATGATTTCGCAGTGCATACCACATCCCCACTTGATGGCGCGGGATCGACATCAGACAATCGCCCCAATCCTCCAGAGTTGCACTTGGAATAAGCAATTTGGACTCCATCAGAGTTTCTGATAGCTGCCCTACATTCGCAGATAAAAGGACCCACCGCTACTGGTCGGTCCCTTTATTTTGCGCAAACAGATAAGATCAGTAGCTTTTGCGTCGTTTTTGAAAAGCTTGAAAAAGCGACCAGAATCGCGCAGTAAAGTACAAATAGTTCAGGAAGGACTTCGGAAGTAACCCATTGCAACTGGATGGCCCAAATCTATATATCGTTATCAATATGTTAAATATAAAAATAAAAATAAAAAAAACAATAAAATAATTATAAAATCCAAATACAAAAAGGAAAATTACGGAAATCTGAGAAACAAAATAAAAAACAGAAATAATTGCGACCTTAGAACTGATAAAGTATCTAAAACTTGAAAAATCACCTTCACCGTGCCAAGCCTCACGCCTCACGAAGTGTGCCAAGTCTCTCGGGTAGCCTAGATGAACAGCAACAAAACCTTCATTTTGTTTGTACAATATTTCATTGTGGCTTTTAGATCGATTACAAAATTCTACGTCTTCCCCCGTCTTTAATTTATCGTTAAAACCACCTAAATATTCGAACGCGCTTTTGGAAACGATAAGATTACCACCATTTATGTGATTACTATTAATGCATGAAAACCAATTACTTTCGATCCAACTTGGATCTTTCCTGATAGAGTATTGACAGCCAGTTACCACGGGGCGACTAAATATCTCCTGAAGTTGTTTCTTAATTTCCTCAACCCAAGTTCCGGTAATTGCAACATCCGCGTCGATGAAAGCTAAGATACGCCCAGAGGACTTTTCATAACCAAAATTTCTTGCCGTAGATACAGACGATCTATTTATAGAAAAGACACTAATTGGCTGAAATTTTGAGGCTGTAGAAACAGTATCATCAGTGGAGCCATTGTCGACCAAAATTACTTCGTAGGACAAACCCGAAACTTTCAACTGATCATGGACCGCTGAACAACACTTTTCAATAAATTCCGCTTCATTATGGGCTGGAATTATTACCGACAAATCCATAAAAACCTCTAGTTACACTTCTTTCTAGAAGATACATTATAGACTGCCACAACGAAAGCCAAGTGTATCCATAAAAAAGGATAATAAGCAACGGTGACAAACTGGCCGGCAACGAAGAAACCTAACAAAGATATATTTAAGCTAGCGGGATTCAAATACATTTCCCCTTTAAATACTGAGGTAATATCTTTTAATTTTCTCATCTTATTAATAGCCAACAAAATTAGTATCGCAAAAATTGAGAGTCCAACATATCCAGCATCGGTTCCAACCTGCACTAAAATATTATGTGGCAACTCAGCATTACCATAAATCATATCGTCACGGTAGAATCTTTCATAATAGGGAACAAAATTAAAATACCCAACCCCAAAAATAGGATGATCGTTCAGCATGTCAAAACCGTTTGTCCAATACAGTAATCTTTGCTGAGATGTTCGATCATTTCCAACAACCTGAAATCGTTCTTTTTGCTCTTCCGGAAGAGCAGTCCATAGAATGGCTATTATAACCGCACATGTTATTAAAACTTTCGGATTCAATATTGACTTATAGTTAATAACAACAAGCTGAGCAAGAAGGGCCAACTGCGCGCCACGAGAACTGGAACCGATAATAACCATTATAGCCGTAGCCGGCATAAGAAGTAGAATATAAAATTTTACTTTACTGACATACGGCTTCAAACATATAGCAAATGCCAGCGCAACGGGCCAGAAGACCAACATCTGAATCGCGAGTTCACCGGAGTTTTCGAAGAATCCTGGCGGTCCCTTAAGCCCCCAATCTGTGAAAGAGAACCCACGTTTTGCCCAAGTAATTGCCAGTGATAAGGAAAGCTTGAAACTGGCCAAAAGAAAAATGGACAAAAATATAAATAATCGTTTCTCAGTGTTAACTATATTTATTGCCAGAAAATAAATAATAAACCAGGTGTAAAAATTCTCCAGATTTTGGTATGAAACAGATGGCCAATAAGCAAGGACACTAGAGGTGATAATAACGGTAAAAAAAGCCAGCATCCATACATTCAACGAAGACTTTACCCACGTGACATTTTTATCACTAAAACATCCGACAAAAGCGCCCAGAACTGCAAGCTGCGCCCAAGGTAAGAATGCAAGCTGCGGGTAAATGGATTGGGGACGAAAATACTCCAGAAAAAGATACGCACAAATCATCCAGAATGCGAAGCTTTCAGACTTAAAATAACGCCACAGTGTACTTATACGAAGTTCGAATAAATCTTGGAGAGTAATCAAATCTCCTTTACTGCTCCTACCCACAAATCCCCCTGACCGCCTCCATCACCCTCTGTTCGCAATGATCAAAATATTTATCGCAACAGTTGTAGGGGTCATGTATGTACGGATTCCGCTTTTTACAGTAATTACCGGCGAGAACGATCTGATGACAATCATCTACCTTGGTGCGAAAGGCTGCGAGGTGGGCTGGCTCCATCACTATGACGAAATCATCGTCCCGGAACCTGAACTCCTGGACGTTCACCGTTCTGTGGGCGGCCAGTGCCAGCCCGTGAATTCGCGCAAATTTTTCTGCCCGTGGGTCAGCCGGAAAACCGTCTTTGCAGTTCAGGCCGCAGGATGCGGCTTCTCTGCCAAGGCTTCTAGCATACACCTCCGCCAGAGGACTGCGGCAAATGTTCCCGTTACAGACGAAAACCAGGCGCTGGGAACTCTCTGGCAGCCTTTCGGAAAACCGCCGGTAAGCTCCAATCTGCGCCAACAACGAATGGCCTAGAAATCGGACAAATCCATTTTTTGATCCAAACCGCTCATATACCAACCGGTTCAACGAATAATCTCCCTATTACTGGCTATGCCCACCCGATTTTTTTGGCATTCTGCCTTTAGTCCTCAGGCAATACCCTCTAGTGATTCTAGATCACTGCCATAGAATTTACTCCGGTTATGCCCGATAATCGAGTAACCATAATTAAAGTTGCGTCAGGCTCAAGGATGCTACCCCCATGGAACCCAGAATTCTGGTGCTGGACGGAAACCAGCGTGCATCACTGGCCGCAGTACGATCTCTCGGATCCAAAGGTCTATGGGTAGCGGTTGGCGAGAGTTCAACAACGTCTCTGGCCGGTTTTTCGCGGTTCTGCAGCTACACCCTTGCCTATCCCGATCCCTTCAGTTCTCCCAGGCTGTTCTTTGACGAGCTCCTGCGGCAGATTCTTGAGCTTCGTATTTCGTTTCTCCTTCCTGTCACGGAAGCGACCACTTACGTGCTCTTGCAGTATCGTGATGAACTGCCTGAAAAGGTAGTACTCCCTTTCCCCGATAACCAGGCTGTCGAGCAACTAGCGAACAAAAATGAGCTTTTCAAGCTTGCACAGAAGCTGGGAATTCCTGTACCAAAGACCCTATATTGCCAGTCCGTTGATGACGGATTAAGGGCACTGGATCGCATTGACCGTTATCCGGTGGTATTGAAGCCCTACAAATCTAAAATCTTGCAGCAGGATTCCATTCTGTCAACGCAGGTGTCAGTGGCCGGATCCAGGAAACAAGCAAAGGCTGTTCTGGAAAAATACCCGTACTTTGACTTCCCATTCACCGTGCAGTCGTTCATAGAGGGCGGTGGTCAGGGTATTTTTGCGCTGTTTGATCATGGCGAACCCGTCTGTTACTTCGCTCACAAGAGGCTCCGTGAAAAGCCACCCGGTGGTGGTGTGAGTGTATTGTGCGAATCGGCTCCTGTGAATCAACAGCTCAAGGATGCTGCTAACAAGCTTCTTCAGCATGTCAGGTGGCATGGTGTGGCCATGGTCGAGTTTCGAGTGTCCACGGATGGTACAGGCTACCTGATGGAGGTGAATCCTAGGTTCTGGGGATCATTACAGCTGGCTATAGATTCCGGTATCGATTTCCCATGGTGGCTGTATCTGGTCAGTACCGGAAAATCCATTCCTCAGGTTGACTGGCAACATCGGCGAGTGCGCTGGCTGCTTGGTGATCTGGACAGACTTTATCTGGTGCTGAAGTCGCCGGCCTCCACCTACTCAATGGCTGAGAAATTTATAGAGATCCTGCGCTTTCTCAAACCAGGTCTGCGGACCCGGCACGAGGTCAATCGATGGTATGACCTGCGGCCATTCTGGTTTGAGTTAAGACAATACATACTAGCACTCAGAGATTGATACCCGATCACCGGGTCGGTAACGAACTGAATGGCAACACGGGGTGGTGGATTCTCCAATCATTCAGTGCTTCAAAACGATTGATGATCTGCAGGAATTCAACCTTGTCTCCGGGCAGGGAGAATCGCGATAGGTGGTATCGGCTCTGCCCGCGCCTGACATAACCGGACACCGTATTGAACGCCATTTTGAAACCAGCTGTCTTGAGGACTTCTATATCTGAACTGTCGTAGTCAGAAAGTCGTCCCGTTGGATAGGCGAAAACATCCGGAAGGTAAGCCAACTCGCTCTTGACCCTGCTTAGAGATTCATTGATTTCAAGATACTTTTCCTGTGCAGAGAGCGTAGAGAGAATCCGGTGTGAACAGGTATGCGGGTAAACACCGTGCCCCCGGGCCCGCAAGGACCTCGCATCATCCCAGGACATCGGCCGGTACTCCTGCGGTATATCGGTAGGGAATTCAACGTCCAGCTTTTTATAGAGCTCTTCCCGGAGCCATTCATATATCTGTTCCTGGCGTTCAATCTTTAGTGCATTTCTCACCTCCCGGGCCGTCTGTCTCACAGTGCCTGGCGTCAGGTTAACGGAATGTATCTCGCCTGAGGGAAGCTGGATATCCGCGTGCCGAATCCGGGAATGGTTCAATGCATAGTTGATCTGGTCGTCCCAGGGCCAAAGCTTCCGATCCAACAAATCCGTAATGACGAAGAAATTCAAAGGAAAGCCAAATTGTTCAAAGATGGTAGCCGCCACATCATGATGATCATAGAATCCATCATCGATCGTGAACATAACTGACTTTGACGGGATCTCCTCACCGTCATCGAGTACGCGCCATAGATCATCCATTGAAAGGACCTGGTAATGGCGAGCGGCAAGGTACTCCAGGTAGGCGCGTAATGTATCGGCAGGCAGCGCACCCGGGAGGTCGGGCTTACCCTCCATGACCCGATGGAGCATAAAAACAGGCAAACGCTCCGGGCAGAGAAACCGATACAGACCAGTTTCTCCTACAAAATTTGCCAACTTAATCAGAACAGACTTCACATTCCCGCCTCCCTGATCGGAGATGCCGAAGAGTTCCTTCCTACCGCCAACACTGACACCTCAATGGGCCATTAAACGCTCGTAGAGCCCGAAGTAGCCCTGCAACATACTCGCCAGGCTAAACTGATCGCAGGCTCTCTCATGAGCTCTTTCCGTAACCTCCTTGTGCAAGACTGTTCTTTTAAGATCCAGGATTGCTGCAACAATTGCGTCAGGATCTCTTATGGGTACGAGAAGCCCTGTCTCGCCATTCACAATGATTTCTTCTGGCCCGCCACTCCTGGTTGCAATAACCGGCACGCCTGCCATCATGGCCTCTACGGTGGAGATAGAGAACCCCTCTGAGACCGACGGCAAAAGAAAAATGTCTGCCTGCCTGAGCACGTCGGCAGCATCCTGCCTAAACCCGAGCCAGTGAATGTTGGGTTGCCGGGGTGCCTCTGCAATCTGTGTCTTCAGCTTATCGAACAACGCTTCCCGCTGGTGGCCTACCACAACAAAGTGCGTGTTCGGGTCCAACTCTGCCATGCTCACAGCCGCATCCACAAGATACTCGTACCCTTTGGCCGGACGGACATTGCCGATTGAAACTACAAGCGTCGCTTCCTGAGACACCCCCAGCTCTTCTCTCAACTCCGTGACAGGAACACGACGAAAAATCTCCGGGTTAACTCCATTGTAGATCAGTTTGAGCTTATGTTTCGGTAAAGGACTGCGTTCGGCAAGTTCATCCTGGAGTCGTTTGGACACACAGACAATGGCAGATGCCCCCCAACCTATAATGGAAAATTTTGCACGAAGGAACCGTTCGCCTGCTGACACATCCACAGCGCCATGAAAAGTGGCAATCATGGGGGTTCGACTAATGATGGCAAGCAATGCCCCATATACGTTGGAGCCGAGGAGATGGGCGTGAATCAGGTCCACCTGCTGGCAGTTGAGTATATGCCTTAAGGCTCTGATGTACGCCAGGTTAAAACTGCCTTTGGAGTCGATGATATGGGGAGTAATGCCGAGGCCGCGGACTTGGTCTGCCACCCAGCCCTCTCCGCGCAATACCACAACATTCTGAAACTCAGTCTCCTCCAGTTTACCCAATAAACTGATGAAAACGGTTTCTGCCCCACCCGGCCCGGTCGTATCAATAAGGTGGAGAATGGTCTTCCCAGCGGTCCCTGTCATGCCTGCTTACCCTCTCATCCAGTAAAGGGCCCGGAAAAGTACACTCTTTACCAGCATCACGGATATGAACTGGTACCTTTCAGTCGCAAATCTTGATTTGTAGTTCTCGTTCTTGCCTTCTCCCGCGAGAAAATCGAACTTTTGTGTAATTGGGCATTTGAATGCTTCCTCAATCGCATATCCCAAGTGAAGCGACCCGAGTGACAGCTTTTTATGGAAGCTTTCTTCAAACCCCGCTTGTATATTATAAACCACTCCGCAATACCAAACGTTGTAAAGAACCGACACTATTTCATTGTTGCATCGCAGAACGGATAACAGCGGTTTTCCTTTCTCCTCCTCTACCCTGGAAAGGAATTTCAAATGAAATTCCAGACTCTTGTCAGTGACACAATCTTTATCCCACCTTGCACGATGAAATCGGTTCAGTGTCTCGAAAAAAAGTTCTGAACTACCTGGCCAGAGGTTCTCCAGATGCACCTCCCCCAGAGATTCCAGAAGCCTTCTGCGATTATAGAGACGTCGCCGACTGTTCGCGCCAAGCGACGCCAGATAGTCCCTGAAGTCCTCCGTTGTTGCTACAGCATAACCATCGTCTGATGCAATAATTCGAAAAGCCCATCGATGGGTAGCGGCAATCGTTACCAGCGCGGAGACTTCCCTGGATCCACCAAGCAAATCATTAAAGACGATTTCTGTCCATGGATGCCTCTCCAGAACCTGTTCCATCGCGGTTACCAGCGACGCCCCAGTGAGGGAGCCATTGCAGAACGTGTTATATTCGGTTCTCGGCGTTCTAAGCTCTCTATGGCTGGTTCCGACGAACTGTAAAGAGCGGACTGGCAGTAGCCCTTTCAGGCGATACCTGGACTCATATAACCCGGAAACTTCCCCGTCCCACTTCCGGATAAGCCGAAAACGTTTTTGCTGTCCCCAGGTTTCCCACCACGCACTTTGCCAGGCTTTCGTCTGGAAAAGACTCATTACGGTAACACCTTAACAATATGGGGACCGATCAGGTTGGCAGCCCAAACCGGTAATCGCTGCCAGACAGCGATCATCAATTTGAACTTTGGATTATCTGGATTCAGCGCCGGAAGTGCCTTACCTTCCGGCAACACATAATCCCAATAGAGTTTGAGCGGATGGGCGCCCCACTGCTGTTTGAAACGGTAAGTACCGGCGTCCCGACTACAGCGGCCGAAATCAAACACCTCGCATCCTTGCTGGATAGCAAACTCCAGCATCCTCCAATACATGATCATATTTATGGAGGCGTGGTTATAGCGGCGTAGCGTGGATGCCCAGGGAACTTCCATCCTGCCCCGGTAGCTGGTCAGGAAGGCACACCCGGCAGCCTGCTCATCGATTCTCGCAATCACCAGCCAGACGTGCCCCTTCAGGCTGCTTAACAGGTTCTGGAAGAAAATCCGGCCGTACACAGGCGTTCCTAGGTCACGCATGTTCTCCGAGAACACCCGGTAAAACTCATCCAGCAGTTCCGGGCCTCCGATAGTGAACCCTGCCAATTCCCGTTGCCCGCGGCGAATCTGGGAGCGAAGTTTTGGCTGGAAGCTGGCCCACAATTCGTCGCTGTTATCAGGCAAAGGTAGCCAGAAGGTGACTTTGTCCGTTTTTTGGGGTAAATCCAGGCCGTAATCCCGACCGGATCTCAGCTCCAGATGTCCGCTATCAAGGGTTTTCCGCCATAGGTCGGCTGCGGCTATCAGAATGCTGGCAACTTCTTTATTGTCTGCCAACACCCCGCCGTAGTTAAAGTAAGGCATGGAGACGAGGAAGTTACCAAAAAGACGACTTTGGAGCCGAACAACCGGCAACACGCCAACCATTCTGCCATTGCGATCCAAAGCACACAGGTAACGGGTTCTGTGGCCATAGGTACTTTCAATGAAATTAGAGATAACAGGCCTGTGCCATATTGAGGCGCCGGGGTGCTGATCAACATAAGCACCGGCAGCTGATTTCAAAGCGTCGGTGCATTCTTCTACCCTGACGGGACCACTTACCTGCATGTCAGTAATGGCGAGGGGCATTTCGATGGGTGGAGGAGTCCACTTCTCTTTGGCCGGTGTTTCATTGAGCTGTTTTTTGAGCTGCTTGCTGAGTCGTTTGATTTCTGCCGACACATGTTGCAAATCAGCTATCAGACCGTCAGGGCTCTCTCCGCATTTTCGAGCTTCTCCGACCTGGCGACTGAGCTGGCCTTTTATACTTTTAAGCTGGTCAAGCCGCACCTTGGCGCTTTCCAGGCTGGCGGTAGGTGCTTCCATTCCCATTCCACTTTCCTTAAAACCAATGCTTAAACGGCCACAGCTTTGGGGGATATATTGACGCCCGAAAGGGCATCGGAGACAGAACCGAAGCGGAAATCCGCAAGTAACCCCTCTAGCCGACTCATGCACTTATCAAGGTTGTTATAGTGCCGGAAACGCGACAAGGCTTTGACTTTCAGCCGCGGTTGTTCCGTATCAATTTCCCATGGGTGCAGGTAGAAAATAAACGGCTGCCCTGCCCTGTTGATTCGCCCAAGCCCCCAGCGACTCAACCAATAAGGGTACAGACGGAAATAGCCACCACCTGCAATGGGCAACCGGTATTGCCCGATCGGACAGGTAGATAGTGGAAACTCTGTGAGCGTTCCGCCCTTGGGGGCCTTGAGCAGGTATGGCCCGTGTGGCGTACCGGGCATGCCATAGCGATCATGGTGAACCGGAAAAATGGAGGAGTCCCAGGTGAACCCCTCTTCACACAGGATATCCAGCGCCCAACGGGATCGGGCCGTAATGGAGTAGCTTGCCGCTCGATAACCTGTGACGGGTTCGCCGATGATGTCTTCCAGAATCTGTTTGGACTTTCGGGTCTCTTCCCGGAAGACCTCCGGTGTCTGATTGTAGATGAGCTGGTGGCTGTACCCGTGACTGCCTATTTCGTGGCCGGCGTCCCTTATTCTTCGGATCAATGCCGGAGAACGTTCTGCAACCCAACCCAGTGTGAAGAAAGTTGCCCGGATATTACGGTCGTCAAAAAGTGCCAACAGGCGATCGGTGTTATTATCGACACGATACTCCATGGAAGCCCAATCATCGCGACTGACCGCTTCCGCCAGCGCCGCTACCTGGAAATAGTCCTCAACATCAATTGTGAGCGCATTCGTGATCGATGGTTTCATGGCGTTTATCCCTGCCTGTCGAATCCTGAGCTTTCCCGCTCTATAGGAACTGATAGTTCAGGCCGAGTAAGACCCAGTTTTCGACGAATTCCCGCGTTGAAATTTCGCTGTCACGCTGACCGTGCCCAATTGTGCTCACCAAAGTCAGCTTGCGACTGAGCTGAAAATCCAGTCCCGCATTTAGGCGGTATAGCACGTCCGCAGTATTATCATCACTGTAGGTCAGGTAGTTATATCCCCCCCCAAGCGTCGCGGTCACCTGGGCAGTGATAGGCCGGCGGTAGCTCACGTTATAGCCAACACTTTCCTCTTCCGTGCCAAAGTCGATGTAGTCTGATCTGCTGGCGAACGCAGTCAACCCAAGGCTGGAGCCAGCACTGAACTCAGTTGCCGTGCGCAAACGCACTGCTGACACCTCTACTGCACCGGTTTGCTCCTGGCTGAACACAAACTCCCCAAAACGGATGTCAAAGTCCGAGGTTGCGTCTGTCAGTTCCCGGCTGGCTTCAAGGGCGATCTCAGTGGTCGGATTCACCTGACGGGTAACTTCCAGATTTCCCACGAAACCGTCGGTACTGCGGCTAGTGTCATTCAGGGTGGTTTCAATCTCACTGACACCTGCAGAGCCATTCAGACTGGTCGCTGCCCATTCCTTGCCAAAGGTCAGGCTCAGTGTCTCCCGGTCGATTTCTTCCTCGGTATCGAGCTCAGCCTCATCCCGAGAAGCCATCACCCCCCCGCTGAAAGATGAGCTGAAAAAGTGTTTGAACGCAACAGTACCAATATAACGCTCACCATCCGTTTCCTCAGGTTCGCTGAACTCTGTATTTTCGTACTCGGCAGCAAATGAAATCTGATCAACCGGGCCGAGTCTCAAGGTCCACACAGGCCCGGTTCGGAAAACATTCTTTCGCGTTAGGTTATTCGGGTTGTTATTGGAACGACTGTCCTGGGCAATATTCCTCAAATTATCGGTCACTTGCCATACAAGACCGTCAACAATGCGGCAGTCGCCGGCAAAATCCAGATTGGCATAGGGCTCAGGATCAAAGGTATCATCCAGCCAATAGCCGTAACCAAGTCTCGCAGCCAGGTCAGAATTACACTGTCCGGGGTCCGCTGTATGCCGGACACCGAGGTAAACCCGGGACTCAATATCAGACTCTTCGTTCACGCTGGATTGCCGAGCGTTATCGGTATACCTGGAGTTCAGTTCCCCAGAAACCTGAACGGGCGCAGCCCAGAGTGAAGATGGGGTTACTACCAGAATTCCGATCATTAGCCTGTTCAACGGGCAGACCACTCTTGCACCTTGCCGGTTAGCCATTAATAACTGCTCCCACAAACTTTTCGGAATTGAAGGCCGTCGCAGCCTGCTCAGCCAGATCCGGGGTAACCCGACCATGGGGTACCACCAACATAGCGTAATCGCACAATTCCGCCAGAATACGGGCGTCAGGAGACTCGGTGATGGAAGCAGTGTCCAGAATTATGAAACGATCCGGGTAACGTCGTCTCACGGCCTGGAGGAACTGCTTCATCCGGAAAGAGGTAAAAAACTCCGCAGGAATTTCCCGTTGGCTACCCGCAGGTATCAGACGCAGCCTGGGGATCCCCGTCGGGTACAGAATACGCGCAATGTCATAGTCCGAGTCATCAAGAAAATCCGTCAATCCGGACTCCGGCATGATATCCAGGGTCGTGTGCAGTGAAGGATCTCTGAGATTACAGTCTATGACCAGCGCCGTTTTGGATTGATCAAAAGCAAAAGCAGCGGCCAGGTTTAGCGCTACAAATGAGGAACCAGCACCGGATGACGCGCCAGTAACCACCATTGTGAAATTGTTCCCCCCGGATGTTTCCAGCAATCGGGTGCGCAAATCCCGAAACCGGTTTACCAGGCGCCGGTTTTTGGATCCCGGGTAAATGATGCGACGCTCGTCCATATCATCGCGGGTAAGCATTCGCGGTTCCTGCATCCGCGCGATCTGCTTACTGATGACATATCTGTCAACAGCGCCCGGCCCCAGCTCCAGCGAACTGGGGACCAGCATCCTCGAGTCATCCCACTCGGAGTATGGGACACCATCTCCGCTCAGCTCATTCTTTCTTTTCAGCCAATAGCTCTCATCACCCTCAGCTTGTCCATTGTTCTTGCTGGTGGCAGTTGGCGAAGAGTCCGTTCCTTCCGGAGGATCGTCTATATTGTTGTTTTGCTCGGTCATCCGAATACTCCCATCATTGATGCCACGACAATAGCAATATAAGCAACAACAGCGATGATCGCCAAAGCACCCACCAGTACCGTCACTCTGCGATCACGACGCTGCTCAAACGGCGTGCTAACGTGCGGGAGCTCAGCCAGGACCGGTAAATCGAGCTCATCTTGAAGCTGATATCTCGCGCGCACCCTGGGATCAATCTGCAATAGTCCGGCCGCAAGACCAAACGGCGCAAGCAGTCCAACGAACAGCCCCGCCGCTGCAAATGTCGAGAATTTCGGGCCCGACGCTCCCAGTGGGAACTGTGCTGTCTCGTTTATTTTGTAGTTCAGGCCCTGACCCTCTACATCCAGGTGCATGGAAACCCGTGCCCGTTCCCGGCGTTTCAGCAGGTCATCATAAATCTCCTTGTTCACTTCCATATCACGGGTGAGCTCGGAGTACTGGGCTTTGTTCTCCTGGATTCTTTCCATCCTTGTTGACTGTTCGGCAAGTAATTGTTCGAACGAACGTATCCGCGTGTTAACGGTCTGGATGTCTGCCCTGGTTCTGGAAAGTTCAGACTGGATTTCCTGATACACGGGATTGGACACGCTCTCTCCGGACATCGAAAGTGCACCATCATCCTGATTGGCCATCGCCCTGGCACGCTGGCTGCGCAATTCCCTCAATTGTTCCTTAAGAATAACAATGTCGGGATAACTGTCGTGATACTGCAAACGCAGGTTATCCAGTTTTTCCTCAAGGGCATTGATCCTGCCTTGAAAAGCATCCACCCCCCCTTCACGAAAGGTCGGATTCACACGGTTAAGCTCATTTTCCAGGGAGCGGGCCCGGGTTCTCAGCTCTGCACGTTCCAGTTCCGCCAGTTCCAATTGGTTTCTCAGGTTGGCCATCCGGTTGTTTGCTTCACTTTCAGTCCCGTCTACATTCTCCGACAAGAACTCTTTAAGCTGCTCTTCAACCTGTGCCAGCTGATCTTCATAGCTTTTGACCTGCCTATCGATGAACTCATAGGCGTCACGGCTTTCCGCACGTTTGCGCTGATTGGTTTCCTCAATAAACAATTGCCCCATCCGCTGGGCAACCTGAAAGGCCTTCATTGGTGATTCCGACTGGTAGGAAATGGCGAAGTAATTATCCCCTCTGGGTCGTACAGAGAGATTGCTGCGTAATGCGCCAATTCGCTCTTCGAGTTGCTCTCGTTCCATACTGGCCGCTTTTTCACCAAAAATGGATTGATCTCGAGCGATCTTTTCCATCACGCTTCGACTCCAGAGCAATTCCTGAGCAGCAGACGCTCGGTCATTAATTTCCGTTGTGACCGCACTGCCTTCCATCAACGGTCGAATTATGTTCTGGTCGTCTATGAAGATTATGGTCTCTGACTGATATTTGTAGGGCCAGAGAAAACCGGCAGCCAGCACACCAAAACTGACCACCGTGAAAAGCAGGAGAGCGAGCCATTTTCTCGCCCGCACCTCCCTCAAGACTTCAACTGGTAGCTGTGATAGAGGTAACGCCATAGCGAAAAACTCACAATAGGGTTTGGTATAACTGAAACTTAGAAACTCCGCTCCGGAACACTGATAATATCCCCGGGGCGTATCGCATAGTTGGTTTTGACATCACCGTCGTTGAGAATATCCTCAAGCCGAATCGGAATTGCGACCACTTCACCGTTCATCTTCCGGTACAACATGGATTTATTCAGTGCGGCGAACGGGGTAGCACCACCTGCTCCGAGAACAACGTCGAGCACCGTCATGCCCGCTCGATGAGGAACAGACACCGGTTTCTGCACAGCCCCGGTGACGCGCACGCGATCGCTGAACTCGTGACTGCCCATTGACGTCACAACGATGCTGACTTGTGGTTCCCGGATGTACTGAGCGAGGTCTCTCTCGATTACCTCGGCAAGATTAGCGGGCGTGCGACCGCTGGCACGAACGTCGCCAACAAGAGGGACGGAAATCATGCCGTCAGGGCGCACCGGAACGGAAATGCTCAGGTCTTCATTTCGCCAGACTGATACCTGCACCACGTCAGTAGGACCGAGCACGTACTCGTCTACGCCGGTAGAGGTATCAAGACGCAAGGCACGCTGAATTTTATCGTGTGAGGAGGCAGATGGGCCTGCGCAGCCAGTAGCCAACGCTACCGCAGCCAGTAGCAGGGAAATTCCTGCGAGGGAGTACTTCCGTGACATATTTATTCCTCTCTTCGAGTCCTTGCTTCATTCCATGTTTCGGGAACAGCACACCCCGAAACTACCTTGATCCTTTTTTGAACAATACCACTTCTACTGTCTGAATTATAATCAACAAATCCAGTAACAAGCTCTGGTTCTTAATATAGTAAAGATCGTAACGAAGTTTTTCCCTGGTATCCTCTTCGTTGTCCGCGTAGGCAAAGCATAGCTGAGCCCAGCCCGTCAGGCCTGGTTTCACTCTGTGTCTCTCGCTATAAAATGGAATCTTTTCCGACAGCTGTTTTACGAATACCGGGCGCTCCGGCCGCGGGCCAACGAATGCCATGGAACCGGTCAACACATTGAAAATCTGTGGCAGTTCATCAATACGCAACTTACGGATGAACTCCCCCACCCTTGTCACCCGACTATCGTTCTGACTGGCCCAAACGGCCCCGCCTTTCTCCGCGTCAGTGACCATAGAACGAAACTTGTAAACTCTGAAGATACGTCCGTTCAGTCCTACCCGCTCCTGGCTATAGAGAACAGGCGCCTTTAACCCGTCTTCGATTTTGATGGCAAGGACGGTGAGAATCATCAGCGGAAGCCCCACCAATGACAAGGTGGTTGCCGCCAGAATATCCAGCGAACGCTTGCCAACGCTAAACACCGACGACACTTTGAACCCGTCAGAAAACACCAGCCAGCCCCGGGTAACCATTTCCAAGGCGACTTTTCTGGACTCCCGCTCGTAAAAGGTTGCGCCATCCACAATCCGGACCCCGTGCATCTTGCATTCCAGAAGATCTTCCATTGGCAAGCCTTTCCTGCGGTCGTCGACCGCGACCACGATTTCGCTCACCGGATGTTTACGGATGTGCTGAAACAAAGTTACCGGCAATCGAATCAGGTGTTCTTCACCAATTTCAACCGTTTCATCCGGTAGCGGGACAAAACCTGTAAAAACAAACCCCTGACGGTTAAACGGAGTTTTCAGGTCCATAAGCAATTGCCGGGCCCTATATCCCGCGCCCAGAACCAGGACTTTCCTTCTGAATGCCTCCTTCCCCGCAATCGCAAAAAAGATCAGGCGAAAGATACCCAGGAGGAACAATCCAAAGACAGAGGCGGATGTGAGTATGTCGGAGAAACCCAGATACCAAAGCCATTCATTTCCAAAGATGTAGAATAATCCGGAAGCGGGCACCCCGATAATGAGCGAGAAGATTGTCCGCAGCATCATGCCGGACATGCCTTCTTCGAGGCGCGACTGGTGAACGCCCAGCGCGACCATTACGATAAGATTGACAAGGCCGAAGGCGACTGCAGACGGAAGCAGGAACTCTATGTTGTCCAGGAAAAGAGAGAGTTCACCAAAGTAGCGAAAAAAGACAGCGATCAGAAAACTTACGGCCAGAACGACAAGGTCGATAAGGCCCAGAATAACGAAAGGGACGTGAATGTAGTGTTTGAACAATCTGACGTGGGCCACGCCAACTCCTTTTGTTGCTCTTTATAAAAGCGCCTGCGCATCCAATGCTGCAAAACTGACAGGGATAAAGTTTACTTCATTTTAATGATACTGCAATTAACCACTGGAACGACTGCGCACCCTGCTCATAACGCCGTGTAAACTTACGAGACGTGCATCTCACAGGATGTCAGATCACAAAAAGCTGTACAAACTCGTGTACCGGGGTGCCCTCAAGAACCTTCTGATCTTTGCACAACTCAAAAATCTGACCGCAGCGTTCAGCCGGAAACCGGGTCGCCAGGTTGTTCCGAAACTTTTCCTCCAGCAACGGAATCCCTTCCTTCCTGCGGCGCCGGTGTCCAATGGGATACTCTACTGCCACCTTGTCGGTGCTGGTTCCGTCCTTGAAGAACACCTGGATGGCGTTGGCAATGGAGCGTTTGTCTTCCTCCAGATACTCGCGGGTGTATTTCTCATCTTCCACAATGTCGATTTTCGAGCGGATCTTGTCGATGATGGGATTGGCTTCGTGAAAACCATCTTCGTAGTGCTCGGCCGTCAGGTTGCCGAAAATCAGTGGAACGGTTGCCATATATTGCAGGCAGTGATCCCTGTCCGCGGCGTTGGCGAGCTTGCCTTCCTTGGAAATGATGCGAATGGCAGATTCATGGGTGGTAATAACGATCCGATCGATGTCGTCGAGCCGGTCTTTCACATGTGGGTGTAGGGTAACGGCTGCCTCGGCAGCGGTCTGGGCATGGAACTCCGCCGGGAAGGAAATTTTGAACAGGATATTTTCCATTACGTAGGACCCGAAATCCTGAGGCAGAGAAAATCGTTGCTGGTCCTTTGGTTTCAGTTTCTGGTCCTTGTTGGTCTTGGCGAACAGCACATCGTAGAAGCCCCACTGAGGAGCGGTCAGTACGCCGGGAATACCCATCTCGCCACGCATGGCGATATCTGCCAGGCGCACCGCTCTGGAAGTGGCATCGCCTGCCGCCCAGGATTTGCGGGAGCCGGCATTGGGCGCATGGCGATAGGTGCGGAGGGACTGCCCATCCACCCAGGCGTGGGACAGCGCAGACAACAACTGCTCCCGGCTGGCGCCCATGAGTCTGGCGGTGACGGCCGTTGACGCCACCTTGACCAGAACGACGTGGTCCAACCCCACGCGGTTAAAGGAATTCTCCAGCGCCAACACGCCCTGGATTTCATGGGCCATGATCATGGCTTCCAGCACGGTCCGCATGGTGAGAGCGTCCTTGCCCCCGGCCACACGCTTCTGGGAGAGATGATCCGCGACCGCAAGGATACCGCCCAGGTTATCCGATGGATGCCCCCACTCCGCCGCCAGCCAGGTGTCGTTGTAATCCAGCCAGCGCACAATGCAGCCAATATCCCAGGCGGCCTTTACCGGATCCAGACGAAACGATGTGCCGGGTACCCTGGCGCCGTGGGGAACAACAGTCCCCTCCACAATTGGCCCCAGGTGTTTGGTACACTCTGGAAAGCGCAACGCCAGCAACCCGCATCCCAGAGTATCTATCAGGCAGTTGCGGGCGGTGTCCCAGGCTTCTGTACTGTCGACGTTGTAGCTCAGGACGTAGTCCGCGATCTTCTGCAGAACCTCGTCGTAATCCGGTCGAACGTTCTGGTCTACGTTGCTGCTCATTGGCGCTCTCCTTTTCCGTGCGGATGAGGGACGGCCATGTATGACGGCTGACTTACCCGATGAAGGTAAGTCTAGGTCATTACTGAGCGGTTTGCGGCACCCGAACACAACCTTCCATCAGAATCCGCGCACTGCGGCTCATAATGGCTTTGGTCGCGGTCCACTGACCGTCCACTTCCTTTGCCTCGGCGCCGACCCGCAGCGTGCCGGACGGATGTCCAAAGGTCACGTGGGTGCGGTCACCGCCACCAGCGGCCAGGTTCACCAGGGTTCCCGGAACAGCGGACGCCGTGGCAATTGCTACCGCGGCGGTTCCCATCATGGCATGGTGAAGCTTACCCATGGACAAGGCGCGTACCAGTACATCCACATCCCCTGCTCCAATGCTCTTGCCACTGGAGGACACGTAATCCACCGGCTTGGCGACAAACGCCACTTTGGGAGTGTGCTGACGGTTAGCGGCTTCCTCGATATTCTGGATCAGCCCCATTTTCACCGCGCCATGGGCACGAATGGTCTCGAACATGGCCAGCGCTTTGGGGTCGCCGTTGATGTCGTCCTGCAGCTCAGCCCCCTTGTATCCGATGTCCTCCGCGTTAACGAAGATGGTCGGGATACCGGCGTTGATCATGGTGGCTTTCAGGGTGCCCACACCGGGCACGTCCAGATCGTCCACCAGGTTACCGGTGGGAAACATCGAACCCTCGCCATCGGCCGGGTCCATGAATTCCACCTGCACTTCGGCAGCCGGGAACGTCACTCCGTCCAGCTCGAAATCGCCGGTTTCCTGGACTTCACCATTGGTGATCGGCACATGAGCCACGATGGTTTTACGGATGTTGGCCTGCCAGATGCGGACAGTACAGGTACCGTTTTCCGGGATGCGGTCTTTGGCGACGAAGCCGCCGTTGATAGCGAATGCACCCACCGCCGCAGTCAGGTTGCCACAGTTGCCGCTCCAGTCTACAAACGGCTTGTCGATGGATACCTGGCCAAACAGGTAGTCCACATCGTGATCCGGCTGGGTGGGTTCCGCCAGGATCACAGTTTTGCTGGTGCTGGACGTCGCGCCGCCCATGCCGTCAATCTGCTTCTGGTAGGGATCGGGGCTGCCGATAACCCGCAGCAGTAATTTGTCACGGGCTTCGCCCGGAACCTGGCATGGCTCCGGTAGATCCTGCAGGCGGAAAAATACGCCTTTGCTGGTGCCGCCACGCATGTACGTGGCAGGCACTTTGATTTGCGGTTTATGAGGCATCGTTAGGCAGCCCCTTCAGATTCAAGGAAATCCTGGGCAAAGCGCTGCAACACGCCACCGGCTTTGTAGATCGACACTTCCTCAGCCGTATCCAGACGGCAGATCACCGGCACCCGTTCGGAGTCGCCATTCTTGCGATGGATAATCAGTGTAAGAATTGCACGGGGCTCTGGCGTGCCCTCCACGTCGAAGGTTTCCGTTCCATCAATACCCAGGGTCTTGCGGGTAGTGCCTTCCTCAAACTGCAAAGGCATCACGCCCATTCCAACCAGGTTGGTACGGTGGATACGCTCAAAACCTTCTGCGACGATGGCTTCAACACCGGCCAGTGCCACACCTTTGGCAGCCCAGTCCCGGGAAGAACCCTGTCCGTAGTCGGCGCCGGCAATGATGATCAACGGCTGCTTGCGTTCCATGTAGGTTTCGATGGCTTCCCACATACGGGTAACCTTGCCTTCCGGCTCGATCCGCGCCAGCGAGCCCTGCTTCACGTCGCCGTTTTCATCCCGCACCATTTCGTTGAACAGTTTCGGGTTGGCGAAGGTGGCACGCTGCGCGGTCAGGTGGTCGCCCCGATGAGTCGCGTAGGAGTTAAAGTCTTCCTCCGGCACACCCATCTTGTGGAGATATTCCCCGGCGGCGCTGTCCATCAAAATAGCGTTGGACGGTGACAGGTGATCCGTGGTGATGTTGTCCGGCAGCACCGCCAGTGGACGCATGCCCTTGAGGGTTTTCTCACCAACCATGCCGCCTTCCCAGTATGGCGGGCGACGGATATAGGTACTCTGCGGACGCCAGTCATAGTTCGGGTTCGTGTTGGCCTGGGCATCCCGGGTTATATCGAACATCGGAATGTAGGTACTGCGGAACTGCTCCGGCTTAACGCTGGATTTCACGATGGCATCGATTTCCGCATCGTCCGGCCAGATGTCCTTCAGGGTGACGGGGTTGCCGTCCTTGTCGTAGCCCAGGGCATCCTTCTCGATGTCGAAGCGGATGGTTCCGGCAATCGCATAGGCCACTACCAGCGGCGGAGACGCCAGGAATGCCTGCTTGGCGTACGGGTGAATACGGCCATCGAAGTTCCGGTTACCGGACAGTACCGCCGTGGAGTATAGGTCACGGTCGATGATTTCCTGCTGGATTTTCGGATCCAGGGCGCCGCTCATGCCGTTACAGGTGGTGCAGGCAAAGGCCACTACACCGAACCCGAGCTTTTCCAGCTCCGGCATCAACTCGGCTTCTTCCAGGTACATTTTTACCGTCTTGGAACCCGGAGCCAGCGAGGTTTTTACCCAAGGCTTGCGAGTCAGGCCCAGCTTGTTAGCGTTACGGGCAATCAGGCCAGCAGCCACCATGTTGCGAGGGTTACTGGTGTTGGTACAGCTGGTGATGGCGGCGATGATGCACGCGCCGTCCGGCATCTTGCCCTCTTCCTCTTCCCACTGTCCGGCAATGCCACGCTTGGCCAGCTCGGAGGTCGGCAGGTGCGCGTGCGGGTTGGAAGGGCCGGCCAGTGTCCGGGTTACGGTGGACAGGTCAAACTTCAGCACACGCTCGTATTCAGCGCTCTTCATGCTGTCGGCCCATAGACCGGTTTCTTTCGCAAACGTCTCTACCAGGGCTACCTGATCGTCTTCACGACCGGTCAGCTTGAGGTAATCGATGGTCTGGCCGTCGATGTAGAACATGGCGGCGGTAGCGCCGTATTCCGGTGTCATGTTGGAAATAGTGGCGCGGTCACCCACGGTCAGGCTGTCGGCGCCTTCGCCGTAGAATTCCAGATAGGCACCCACCACTCGCTCCTTACGCAGGAATTCGGTGATCGCCAGAACCATATCGGTACCGGTGATGCCCGGTTGCAGTTTGCCTGTCAGCTCCACGCCGACGATATCCGGCAGGCGCATCATGGAAGCGCGACCCAGCATGACGCTTTCCGCTTCCAGGCCACCTACACCGACGGAGATAACACCCAGGGCATCCACCATCGGGGTGTGGCTGTCAGTCCCCACGCATGTGTCCGGGTAGGCAACGCCCTCGCGATTCTGAACCACCGGAGACATCTTCTCCAGGTTGATCTGGTGCATGATGCCGTTGCCCGGAGGAATCACGTCCACGTTCTTGAACGCCGTCTTGGTCCAGTTGATGAAGTGGAATCGATCATCGTTACGGCGATCTTCGATGGCACGGTTCTTCTCGAATGCATCGGGGTCGAACCCCGGTGCTTCCACGGCCAGGGAGTGGTCCACGATCAGCTGGGTAGGAACGACCGGGTTAACCTTGGCCGGGTCCCCACCCTTCTCCTTGATAGCATCACGCAGACCAGCCAGATCCACCAGCGCGGTTTGGCCGAGAATGTCGTGGCAGACCACGCGGGCCGGATACCAGGGAAAGTCCAGGTCGCGCTTGCGCTCGATCAGCTGCTTCAGGGAGTCCGTCAGCATCTCCGGCTCGCAGCGGCGAACCAACTGTTCCGCCAGGATTTTGGAAGTGTACGGGAGTTTGTCGTACGCCCCGGCCTGGATGTCTTCCACGGCCTGACGGGTGTCGAAATAGTCCAGGTCAGTGCCCGGAAGTGATTTGCGGTATTCGGTATTCATTATAGAGGGCTCTCTCAAAGCTTTACGCACAGTAGTTCCCTTCCCGCTACCGGGAGAGGGAACTTTATTTAGGCTTACGGCCGTTGGTCGATCGGCACCCACTTCGCGTCCGCCGGGCCGGTGTAATCGGCGCTCGGGCGGATAATGCGGTTGTTCTCGCGCTGCTCTTTAACGTGCGCGGTCCAGCCGGATACCCGCGACATCACGAAGATCGGGGTGAACAGCTCGGTCGGGATTCCCATGAAGTGATACGCGGACGCGTGGAAGAAGTCGGCGTTACAGAACAGCTTCTTCTCGCGCCACATGACGGCTTCACAACGCTCGGATACCGGGTACAGCACGGTGTCACCCACTTCTTCCGCCAGCTTCTTAGACCACTGCTTGATGATGGCGTTGCGCGGATCGGAATCCTTGTAGACCGCGTGGCCGAAGCCCATGATCTTCTCCTTCCGTGCCAGCATGCCCAGCAGGCCTTCCTCAGCTTCATCCGGCGTCTGGAACTTCTGGATCAGTGCCATGGCAGCCTCGTTGGCGCCACCGTGCAGCGGGCCACGCAGAGAACCAATGGCACCGGTTACGCAGCTGTGGATATCCGAAAGCGTGGAGGCACACACACGGGCGGTGAAGGTAGAGGCGTTAAACTCGTGCTCCGCGTAAAGAATCAGGGAGACGTTCATCACTTTTTCATGAAGTTCACTGGGCTTCTTGCCGTGCAACAGCTCCAGGAAGTGACCGCCGATGGAGTCCACATCGCTGTCGGTTTCGATGCGCACACCTTCGTGGGCGAAGCGGTACCAGTAGGTAATGATCGACGGGAACACCGCCAGCATGCGGTCGATCTTGTCGTCCTGCTCGCTGAAATCCTGCTCGGTTTCCAGGTTACCCAGCATAGAGCAGCCGGTGCGCATCACGTCCATCGGGTGCGCATCCTTGGGGATCTGCTCCAGAACGGTTTTCAGCGCAGCTGGCAGGCCACGCAGGCTCTGGAGCTTTTGCTTATAGGCATCCAGTTCCTGCTGGTTGGGCAGTTTGCCGCGAAGCAGCAGGTAAGCGATTTCCTCGAACTGGGCCTTTTCCGCCAGATCGGCGATATCATAACCACGGTAGGTCAGGCCGGCGCCGCTTTTGCCGACGGTACACAGTGCGGTTTCACCAGCTACCTGGCCGCGAAGACCCGCGCCACTCAGTTGTTTTGCTTCAGCCATTGTTGTTCCCCCTCATCTTGTTTGGGTTGTCGGATTACGGCTTCGCCTAATCCGACCTGAGTATTCTTACTCCCCTCTCCCCTGGCGGGAGAGGGGATAAAAGTGACGTTAACCTTTCTTCTGCTGGAACAACTGGTCCAGCTTCTGCTCGAAGTCGTGATAGTTCAGGAAATCATACAGCTCCATGCGAGTCTGCATCAGGTCGACCACATCTTTCTGGTCGCCTTTCTCCAGGATGTTCTCGTAGACCATCAGTGCTGCCTTGTTCATGGCGCGGAAGGCACTCAGCGGGTACAGCACCATATCGGCACCGGCATCGGCGAGCTCCTTACGGTTGTATAGAGGCGTAGCACCAAATTCGGTGATGTTAGCCAGAATCGGTACATCCAGAGCCTCGGAGAATGCCCTGTAGTGCTCGAGCTCGGTCACCGCTTCGGCGAAAATGCCATCGGCACCGGCTTCGATGCAGGCCTTGGCTCGCTCAATAGCCGCTTCCAGGCCTTCTTTCTGGAAAGCATCCGTACGGGCCATGATGAAAAAGTCGTCGTCTTCACGGGCATCCACGGCAGCCTTGATCCGATCCACCATTTCTTCCTGGGAAACGATTTCCTTGTTCGGGCGGTGACCACAACGCTTCTGGGCGACCTGATCTTCAATGTGAACCGCCGCAGCGCCGGCACGTTCCATTTCACGAATGGTGCGGCCGATGTTAAAAGCGCCGCCCCAGCCGGTATCGATGTCTACCAGCAGTGGCACGTCAGTCGCGGCGGTGATACGGCGAACGTCTTCAACAACATCGTTCATGGAGGTCATGCCAAGATCCGGCAGGCCGTAGGAGGCGTTTGCCACGCCGCCGCCGGACAGGTAGATCGCCTGGTGCCCTACCCGCTCGGCCATCATGGCGGAGTAGGCGTTAATGGTTCCGACAATCTGCAGCGGGGTGTTTTCTTTCAGGGCCTTGCGAAAGCGGGCGCCGGGGCTGAGTTTTTTGGACATGGTGTTGGCCTCTTCTCTGGTGGATTCTTTTTGTCGGATTTCGCCTTCGGCTAACCCAACTTACATTTCCTGTATTTTTCTCTAGATGGTTAAACCACCTTCTTTAATCTTTTTCTCGATATTCTGGCGGGCCGCGTTGATGTGACGTTTCATCAGAAATTCCGCCAGCTCTCCATCTCTCTGAGCAATCGCCTCCACAATCCGGCGATGCTCGCCGAGGGCCATATGCGGCCGACCGGAGGCAGTGCTCAGTCGATAACGGTACATCCGGACCATGTAGTAAAGATCACCCAACAGCATTTGTGCGAGTTTGGTATTGCGGCTGCCGGTGGCGATCCGGTGGTGGAAATCGTAATCCCCTTCTGCCTGATAATAGGCCTGCCCCTGAGCCTGCTCAATCATGGTTTCGTGGCTGTCGAGGGTGGCGTAGAGATCTGCGATTTCTGTGTCTGTCATGCGCTCGGCCGCCTGGCGGGCGGCCAGCCCTTCCATAACTTCGCGGATACGATAGAGCTCCATCAGCTCCTCGGTGCTGACGGACACCACCTTCACCCCGGCATGGGGGCGGCGTACAAGAAGACCACGGGATTCAAGACGCCCCAGTGCTTCACGCAGAGGGCCACGGGTGAGGTTGAAGCGGGCACACAGCTCGACTTCGCCGATTTTTTCGCCCGGGGAGAGATCTCCCTTTACGATAGCTGTTTGCAGACAATCGAAGGCTTCGTCGGCGCGTGTGTAGGGTTGAGAGATAACTTCCGGCATATTTTGTCAACAATAGTGACTCTAATAGAGCGAAATTTACGCCCCATACACATTATTGTCAACAATCCATGATTTCAGAACTGGGGTATTGTAGACAGGCTTCGCCTAACAAACTCACAACCCCACGGAGAGAGAAACACTTACATCAGGATGGTCCGGCACCGACATCGCTAGGCTGGACGCCTTAAACGCACGCCCCACACTGACGTTGGCAGTAAACGATCGACCAGTCAGTTTGATCGACACCTCTCCACCAGCGGCTTTACCAGCCTGGAGGTTGTCCGGATCTGAGTATGGGGCCCAGCCATGTAGCAACGAAAACCCGACGTTTGACCAAAGATGATCCATAAGGGGAACCTGCCATGAAGGACTCATTGTACGCATCCGTAACCACCCACCTTCATGGGTATAGACGGACTGGCCGTTAAAGCCTGTCAGCAACGATGACCCCGCCACCATGACCCGTTCGGAACCGGGGAGATCCTCATCGGCAAACTGATAGCGCCCCTGCAATTCCCATCCCCAACGGAAAATCTCTCTTTCAAGGGAAGCGTTGACAGACAGTTTGTAGAAGCGATCCTCGCTAACGGAATCCGGCTGTGCCGGATAATCCGACGCCGCGAATTCCCTTCCGCCAAGGGCAGTCATATTCGTACTGGCCCGCAAACCGGCCCAAAGCTCATTATTCCAACTGCCCTTGATACCTAATGAGGACAGTTGATAGACCCCGTCAGATACCAGGCTCCCTTGCTCAAACTCCCGGCTTTCGCGTCCCGTATGGCGAGCAACACCATCGAAAGCAACGCCATAACCGGAGAACAGGTATCGGGACCCGGTTACGGAGATTACGCTGGATTCACTCCGGGCATTGTATCGTTGGCCGTCGCCATGTACGGCATGCTCAGACTGATAATCACGGGCCGTCAGGCTCAGTGCACTGGCACCAACCGGAAAACTGTATCCCAGCTTTAAGGCCCGGGATTGCCTGCCCTCCCGGTTGGACTTTGCATCATGGAAATCCAGCCCGAGTTCTTGCCGGTCGCCAACCAGATCATCCACCGCCACGCCCAATCGACCGTCAAGGCCATCCCTGTTGAGGGTAGATTGCCCGGAGAACGTCAGCATTGACTGCCAACCGTTCCCAGGGGCGCGCTCAGAGACTTTTCCATAAAGACTGTGGCTGAAAACGCACCCAAGCAGTGCAAACAGAAACAAACGGATCAAAATCGCTGCCTCGCCCGGCCAAACATTAATTTGAGTTCATTGCGGAGAAATGTATGGCAGTAGCGGAAACAAATCCACCCTTGACTTCTAAACTTTACAAACTTAATAGCTCTTTAAAACAGTAACTTAAAATGCACACCAAATGTTTTTTCTAGAAAAATCAATAACGCACCCAAACCTCGGACTGATTGGCAAAATTACCAATCACTACATAACTGAACATTGGCCTCCATTTAAGCCGGTATCTTGGTTACACTTGGCACACTTTGTGACTCAGCCTTTGCGACAGGCAGCGCCCGAAACCGAAATAAGGACGAATATTATGATCAAAAAGTGCCTCTTCCCCGTTGCCGGGTACGGCACCCGCTTCCTCCCGGCGACCAAGGCCATGCCCAAAGAGATTCTGCCCATTGTTAACAAACCACTGGTGCAATATGGCGTGGAAGAAGCCGCGGAAGCTGGCATCCATGAATTTGGCTTTGTCACTGGCCGGGGCAAGCGCGCCCTCGAAGACCATTTCGATATCAGCTACGAGCTGGAACATCAGATTGCCGGCTCCGGAAAAGAGGGTCTGTTAACCTCCATTCGCGACCTGATCGATAACAATACCTTTGCATTTACCCGGCAAAACGAGATGAAAGGTCTTGGCCACGCCATTCTGACTGGCCGCAACCTGATGGGTGACAACCCCTTTGCGGTGGTTCTTGCAGATGATTTCTGCGTGGAAGATGGTAGTGGCGAAGGTGTGCTCACCCAGATGGTGAAGCTGTACAATCAGTTCCGCTGCTCCATCGTGGCTATCGAGGAAGTGCCGGCTGACGAAACTCAAAAATACGGCGTGATTGCCGGTGAGTCCATGAAAGACGGCCTGTACCGCATCACCGATATGGTTGAAAAGCCGGCACCGGAAGACGCTCCCAGCAATCTCGCGATCATTGGTCGTTACATCCTGACGCCTGACATTTTTGACATCATTGAGCGCACGCCTCCGGGCAAGAACGGTGAAGTACAGATCACCGATGCGCTGCTCGAACAGGCGAAGAACGGTTGTGTACTGGCCTATAAATTCAAAGGGCGGCGGTTTGACTGCGGCAGCATTGATGGCTTCGTGGAAGCAACCAATTACGTCTACGAGAACATCTACAAGCAAGGCAAGTAAGGTATCGGGCCGGACTAACGGCCCAGGATCTGCAGAATCATGCGCCGGTTTTCTCCGGAAGTCTTACGAAACCGGCGCAATAGCTCCAACTCCTCCTCCGAGAGCTGTACGCGGCTCAGTTCCTTTTCGAGCTCCGCTAGCGCCACCCCCAGGTCATCACTGTTACTGAACGCCAGACCGGGCAGCTCCAGTTGCCCGTTGTCGGCGCTGTCCTCCAGATCCACCAGACTTTCGAGCGGGGTTTCGGTGTGAATGCATACGTCCAGCAGCTCCGCCACACCGGGGTAGCTGCGCCGTCTGGTGTCCGACGCTTCCCAACTGGAGACCCGGGCTTCGTCAACACCGCACATCCGCGCCACATCCTCACGCGATAGATGCCCGGCTTCCCGGATCTGTCGCAGGCGACGATTAAAGGTTTGCAGGTACCGCATAGCTTGATCCCTCTGCCTGGACAGGCCACTTACGCCCCGGCTGGTCCGGAACTCCGATCCTGAGATAAAGTCGCATCAATAAATCAATCTGGGAATGTATCGTACATATAGCGGTACACACAATCGGCTCCGTGAAACCCCCACTTTATTTTCTAGTTCGCAAGCTATACATTGTTTCGCTCTCCAACCCCCTGATGAAGTGCAATGCTGATGTCCGACGCCCACAAATCCGATCTTTTCCTTATTGTTGTTACCCTGCTGGCAGCCATCAGCTGGATGTTCTCCAAGGAAGCCGTGCTGCTGATGCCGCCACTATTGTTCATGGCGATCCGGTTTTTGCTTGCCGGCTCCCTGCTAGCACTGGTGGCAAGCCGCTCCCTCAGACGGCTCAGCGCGGATCAGGTTCGGCGCAGCGTGGGTGTCGGGCTCGTGTTCGGCACCGCAATGAGTTGCTGGATCATGGGCCTGTTTCACGGTACCCACGTGGGCGAAGGCGCTTTCCTGACCAGCCTTGGCGTGGTAATCGTTCCGGTCATCGCTCGCGTCGTTTTCAAGGAACCCCAGCCCGCCAGTACCTGGATTGCCATCCCTATTGCCGTAGCCGGCCTTGCCCTGCTGTCCCTGAAGAACGGCTTCCGGCCGGAGTTGGGGCAGCTATTCTTCGTATCGGCGGCCTTCATTTTCGCCCTGTATTTCACCCTGAACACCCGCGCCGCGAACCAGCGGACCGTTATTAACCGACAGGGAGAGTCCGTACAGAAGCATCGCGTACCGGCTCTACCATTAACCGCCATCGCCCTGCTTACGGTCGGCACTCTCACCCTCATAGAGTCGCTGGTGATTGAGCAATGGCAGCCCGTAATCGAAGATTTTTCCGCGATACTCGCCTGGTGGATCTTCGCCAGCGCGGTGATTGGCACCGCCGGTCGCTTCCTGCTACAAACCTATGCCCAAAGCCTGTCTGCCAACAGCCACGGTGTGGTGATTCTGGTACTCGAACCCGTTTGGGTGGCGCTGTTTGCCGCCGGCTGGTTCTCCGAAACCATGAGTGCCTCACAACTGGCCGGCTGCGGGCTGATTTTTGCTGCTTTATTGGTCAATCGGTGGGGCGTTATCAGCAAGGCATTAAAAGGCTGGCTCCGGCACCGGGAAACTGTATAAAAGTGGTTGACCCGCACCGCCGGAATCAGTATATTTCCTCCCCGTTGCAGAGACAGGACCATAGCTCAGTTGGTTAGAGCGCTACCTTGACATGGTAGAGGTCCCCAGTTCGAATCTGGGTGGTCCTACCAACTCTGCGAAGAAAGTCAGTTACTTGCGTGCTTCATGAGAACTGGCTTTTTTGTGCCTGCAGTAAATTAACAATATTCTGTCACAGCGATCTGCCCTTAAAGTAAGCTTTATTTCCCCTGCTCCAGCCACAATCATCGATGACCACCGAGCACCTCTCACTCCATCCTCACACGCTGACTGAAGACTTAGCCCAAGCACCCATTTCGGTCTATATCTGAGCCTAATCACTTAGGCGCGCGCTGGTCGAGTTAGCTCAGAAATCAGGATCACGCTGATTATAAACCGACCGAGCATTATCAGCTGGGGCATGAGCAGCGTCGGAACAAGCAGATGGGTTGAAAAGCTTCAAACCGCTATTCAGCACCGTTGCTAATGTTGAGCGCACTATCAGCGGGCTTTTTCAAGCACGTCATCCGCGAGAGATGATTGCGCACCGAGCAAAGCACCGCCATCATATGTCAGGTGACTATAGTCACGATAAAGGATTGTCCCGTCCAACTGAGTTTTGCAAATGCCGTCGTCGCAAAGGAATCCGAATACATCTAGCAGCTCGATTTCCGCTAACTTGGCAGCATCGTCCATCATATCGAGAGTATCGCCCCTGTATCTGCGATTGGCATCTATTGTTATCGTGCAGTCAGATTGCGGGCCGAGGCTAATTTTCCCCCGCGCTCGACGCTCTAAACAGGCGCCAATGTTCGAGCCATCAGCGGGCGGCGGTGCGATAAATACAACCTTCTTGCCGGACTTGTGCAATTCCATGGCAAGTGATGCAAGCGCATTCGTCACGATATCGGTGGAGACTTCTCGAACTTCATATTCTCCCTCCGCTGTTTGCGTCAGAAGTCGATTAGATTTGCTCAAAGGAGTTTGCATTCGACCAGCGATAACAACGGTCTCTATATCTTCGCTTGTCTTCGCGTAAGCGAGGACATTCGAGTTAAAACTCATACAGGCTTTCGCATAGTCGAGGTTATAGCTACTGTTTGTGGCCTTCGCGAAGCGGGAAACACGATAAAGCGGGTCACACCCTCCCATCGTGATCTGTTGCATGCCATGCTCCCTGAGCGGCCCCATGAGAGCCGAAGTCCACGCCATTGCGTATGAGTCCCCCCATACCAGCACACGTGGGTGATCGGTAGTTTTACAACTGTCCTTGATGCTGAATAGTTCGTCGGCCTTTAGCGAGCACTCAAACGCAAGACCGTAGTTGGTCCGTCGGACGTGCTGATAATCTATGTCCGAGGCTGTAGCCGCCGCTATCACTGAAGGAGAAACAGCAATGGCCGCTGAGCACGCCACCAGCCCTGCAGCGAACTTTTGTCGTTTCGACGGATTTGACTTTCGGAACGGTTCCTCAACGAAGCGGAAAAGAACAATGCTGAGCACAATCGACAAAGCTACCGCGATCCAAATTGCAGTCTGTGGCGGTTCGTCCAGATAAGCCGCTCGCGTGAAAACCAGTATCGGCCAATGAACCAGATACAGCGAATACGATATGTCGCCGACGCGGGCAATCACCCTTACGGGAAGGCTGCTTTCCCATGCTGACGCGTTGTGGCCAAGAATAATCAATAGCGTCGCTCCGCAGACGAGCAATGCGTCTAGACCGGGATGAGGCAAGCCGGTTGGAAAAAAAGGAACAACGATGAGCAAAGCAATCGCGGGAATACGAGCAACGGACAACCACCGGCTACCGCTGAGCTGCAAATGGGCGATCGCAGCCATTGAACCTAGCCCAAGTTCCCACATACGAGTGAGCGGGAGATAGAAGGCTGCATCTGGATATCGTGGTGCAAGGTAAACGCTCAATGCGAAGCTGGCAACCGAAATTGCCGCCACAACAACAAACCATGACTTTCGCGGTACAAAGAACAATAAGAGCGGCATCACAAAGTAATATTGCTCTTCGACGGCGAGAGACCAGAAATGAAGGAGTGGCTTAGTATCCGCTGCTGCGGCGAAGTAGCCGGTTTGGCCCCATATAACGAAGTTAGCGACAAATAACAATGACCCAATGATCTGCTCTTTAAGGTCATCTAGCGCAATTTCTGTGAGCACAAATGGTGCGCAGGCCACGACGAACGCGAGAACTACAAATGCGGCAGGTAGCAAACGTTTCGCACGCCGGAAGTAAAAATTCAAGAAACTGAAGCTCCCAGCTTCAACTCCGTCTCGAATAATACCAGTTATCAAGAATCCCGAGATAACGAAGAAGAGGTCTACGCCAAGAAACCCTGCATAGTCCAACCCAGGTAGCTTCGCGTGATAGAACAAGACCAGCAAGACGGCAAAGCCGCGCAGCGCCTGAATGTCCAATCTCAATTTTGATTTTGGGGCGCCTGTAGGGCTGATATCATTAGACACGTTTTTCCTCTCTGTACAAATATTCAATCTATAACGTGCGGAACCAAAATAACGATTATCCGTGACCGGCATACGTCAGATAGAATTCGCAGCGCGCGACATTGACATGTATCGCTACTTTTTTCAATTATCTTCAGGAGGCTGACCTGGTTGGCTAGGGGAGCAGCCCCAGCATCTTAAAAAACTACTAACGGCCGGTTGGGGCGAATTAGCAGAAACCAACTATACCAAAACTTACCAGGCTAACTCGCGGAGGGGCCGGCCCCTAGAGCAGATCCGGAGGATCCACTGAAAAATTTCGCCGCGTATGAGTTGGCATAAAGCACTGATTCACAGAGTGCGCGATCCGTGTGAAGTGTACAAACGCTCTGACAGCAGCTTCTCAATGCTGACTGCTACTTAATGAACAAAGGAAGCTTATTTGACATGGTAGAGGTCCCCAGTTCGAATCTGGGTGGTCCTACCAACTCTGCGAAGAAAGTCAGTTACTTGCGTGCTTCGTGAGAACTGGCTTTTTTTGTGCCCAACCCCCAGCCCCGCGCCCGGCCGCTGAGTGCTATAATCCTCCCCAGCCAATCTGCCTTACCTCACCCGGAACACGTAGCCTCATGCGCACTATTGTTGATCTTACCCTCAAAAAGCCCCAGATCGCTGTCGACGCCCTCAGCGATGCAACCGGCCTGTCCAAGCAGCGCATCAAGGACGCCATGGCCAAAGGCGCCTGCCGCTGGACATACAAAGGCAAGCAGGTGCGGTTGCGCAAGGCAAAGCGGGAAGTGAAGGCGGGTACCCGGCTGCAGCTGTTCTACGATGACATTGTGCTGGCCCGCAAAGCGGAACCGGCAGAACTGCTCACTGATTTTGGCCACTACAGCGTGTGGTTCAAACCGCATGGGCTGCTGGCACAAGGCTCCCAGTGGGGCGATCACTGCAGCCTTCTGCGTGTTGCGGAAGTAGAAACGGGTAAGCCCTGCTTTCTGGTGCACAGGCTGGATGCGGATGCAGCAGGACTGATGCTCATTGCCCATGACGGCAAAGCAGCCGCAGCGCTGTCAGAATGCTTTGCGGGGCGAGCTTTGCGGAAGGTTTATAATGCCCGGGTATGCGGCAAGCTGGAGGCCCAGGCTCAGACCATTGATACACCAGTGGATGGCAAGCCAGCCATCAGTCACGTTACTACGATCGCGAATGACGCATCTGAAATCAGCACCGTTGTCGAAGTCATCATTGAAACCGGACGAAAACACCAGATCCGACAACACCTTGCCGGGCTGGGACATCCTATTGTTGGTGACCGGCTATACGGCAGGGCGGATACGCTGCCGCTGCAACTGATAGCGGTTGAGCTGGATTTCACTTGCCCTTTAACCCGAAAAAAGCGGCTGCTTCGCCTGCCACCAACCCTTAATGGCGTTTTACCAAACACCCAATAGCAGAAAGGCCAGCATAAGCTGGCCCTTCCATAACACCGTTTACCGTTACACCTTGTAGAAATCCCGGTACCAGTCCACAAAGTTGGCTATACCCTCTTCCACCGTGGTTGAGGGCTTGTAGCCCACATCATCGATCAGGTCGTCCACGTTGGCGTAGGTAGCCGGTACATCGCCCGGCTGAAGTGGCAGCAGATTCTTCTCTGCTTTTTTGCCCACGCGCTCTTCAATGATCTCGATAAACCGGGACAACTCCACAGGGTTGTTACTGCCAATATTGTAGAGACGATACGGCCCTTTGCTGGTGCCGGGATCCGGCCTCTCGCCACTCCAGTCGTCGTTGGGCTCGGCCACATGGTCCAGGGTGCGGATCACGCCTTCCACGATGTCATCAATGTAGGTGAAGTCCCGCTTATGATGGCCGTGGTTGAAGACGTCGATCGGCTCACCCGCGAGGATCTTCCGGGTGAAAATAAACAACGCCATGTCCGGCCGCCCCCACGGACCGTAGACCGTGAAGAAACGGAGTCCCGTGGTCGGCAGATTATAGAGATGGCTGTAGGTGTGGGCCATCAGCTCATTGGCCTTCTTGGAGGCCGCATACAGGCTGAGGGGATGATCCACGTTATCATGGACTGAAAACGGCATGGCCTCGTTAGCGCCGTATACGGAGCTGCTGGAAGCGTACACCAGGTGCTTCACGTCATTGTGACGGCACCCCTCCAGAATGTTCATGAAGCCAACGAGATTGGCATCCACGTAGGCGTGCGGATTTTCCAGCGAGTAGCGAACGCCGGCCTGCGCCGCCAGATGAACTACACGCTCCGGTTTGTGGTCACGCAACAGCGCTTCCATGGCCGCCCGGTCAGCAACGTCCTTGCGCACCTCGGTGAAACCCGGCTTGTCTGTCAGCCTCGCCAGGCGGGCTTCTTTCAGGCTAACGTCGTAATAGTCATTGACGTTATCCACGCCAATCACCTCGTCACCGCGGTCGAGCAAGCGGTGAGCGAGATGAGAGCCGATGAAACCGGCGGTTCCCGTAACCAGGATTTTCAAGCTTTTTCTCCTTGTCAGAAGCGAACGCCAGCACTCAGGAAGGGGCCACCCAGGTCGACGTCCAGCTTGTCATCGTCGTCTTCGTAGTCGATGGAGATTTCACGGTAACCAGCCCGCAGCTGCAGCATGGCAATCTCGTACTGGCCATAGGCGTTATAGTCGTAGACTGAATCACCGTCAAAGCTGATCAGATTGGCTTCACCACCGACGGACACACCTGTGAATGGAAGATCGAACCGAGCCGCCAGGTAACCCATGGGCACAACGGCATCAATTTCGGATTCGCTGACTGCGGTGCCATTCACTTCCTGAACCCTCAGCTCGCCGTCCAGATCACGAACGGTCAGGCCCAGATCCACATTGACCCAGTTATCCAGAACTTCGTAATAAAGGGTCAGGTCCAACTGATCCAGGTCCAGATCAGATTGGACTTCAGTGACGCCACTCAAGACAATGATATTGTCAAAGTTGGCACCGAGTTCGCCACGACCGCTTTGTTCAATCGAGGTGTAATTCAGGCGAACATTCGGCAGCAGTGGAACTGGGTGCTCAACGTAAGCGCTCAGGTTGGCATTGGAATCACTGTCCAGATTCAGGTCGTTCTCCACGTCTACCACATCGCCATTCGAGGCAGCCTTACCGGACAGGTCAGAATCCCAATAACTTACGTTCGCTCCCAGGCCAACCACGTCGGCGTGAGCCAGTGGCGCTGCCAGAACCGCTGCGCCGCTCATAGCCAGAATCAGTTTACGCATAAAACACCTGTTGTTTGTTGTATGGTTCTTGTCAGTCAGTCGAACTGGATGCCCAGCCGACGACCCACCTCTTCATAAGTTTCTATTACATCGCCCAGTCCCTGGCGGAAACGGTCCTTGTCCATCTTCTTGCGAGTTTCCTTGTCCCAGATACGGCAGCCGTCCGGGCTGAATTCGTCACCCAGTACGATCTGCCCGCCGGAACGACCGAACTCAAGCTTGTAGTCCACCAGCAGCATACCGGCGTCATCAAAGAGACTCTTGAGTACATCGTTCACTTTGTAAGTAAGGTCTTTCATCCTGGCCAGCTCATCCGCAGTTGCCCAGCCAAAGCTGACCGCCAGGGATTCGTTCACCATAGGATCGTGCAGCTCGTCATCCTTGAGGAACAACTCGAAGGTCGGCGGATTCAGGTTCTGACCTTCCTCCACGCCCAGCCGACGGCACAGGCTCCCCGCAGAAACATTACGCACGACACACTCCACCGGGATCATATCCAGTTTCTTGACCAGGGATTCGGTGGGTGAAAGCAACCCCTCAAAATGGGTGGGTACGCCTGCCGCTTCAAGCTTTTCCATGACGAACGCATTGAAGCGATTGTTCACCATACCCTTGCGATTCAGTTGCTCTTTCTTCTCGCCATCGAAGGCTGAGGTGTCATCACGGAATACAAGGACAAATCGCTCGGGATCATCGGTGCGATAGACGGATTTGGCTTTACCCGCGTAGAGTTCTTCGCGCTTTTCCATTTCAGGTCTCCGGAAATGCCGACCACGTGCCGGCACCTCATGATTAATAAAGGTATTCAAACAGTTCCGAAAGCAGCTCGGGAGAGCGGTCATCGCCGTTGTATCCCGATGCGCGGGAGGCAGTCACCACCAGGGCGCCCTCTTCTTCCTGAAGACGCAAGTCAAAGGTATGCTTCGGTTTCTCATCATCACCGAACCAGCCGAACCAGCCAGACTCCCGCTCCGATTCGCTACGGAAATCCACATTAAACCAGCCTTCACTGCGGTTCAGATCCAGAACCGGAACCCCGGCGTCATCAAGAGCCCGACTGACTTCAGACCAGGCGCGACCGTAGTCCAGATCCATTTCAATAGCGACCGGGTTCTCATTCTCGGATATCAGGCGTACCAGTGGCGCGGCTGTCATACCCAGAGCAGCTCGCGAGTATGACTTGCTCTCATCGCGCCCACGGAGGAACTCCCGCATGTCGTTAAGCAGCCTCTTGCTGGTGGCCAATCCTTCTTCCGTAGGCTTGGCACCGGCCTGCCAGGCCAGCAGCTCATCAGGGTTACCATCGACTTCATGAACCCGCAGTTGTACTTCGGTTGTCTTGCGACGAACCCCCGGTGCCACACGAGCCTGAACGATCAGCATATCTTCAGCGGGACCCGGGTCATTCTGCAGTTCCAGCAAGGCTCTGGCACGCTTGCTGAAGTTCACCAGCTCACTCTGCAGGAGGCCAAGCTGCGGACTGTCGTAGGCCACACCCAAACCGCGCTCATTCATATAGGAGGAAACAGACGGCCAGACGCGCCCAGGCACATCGTTGATCAGCAGCCACATCTGACCATCGAGCTCCTCGACTACATAGTTCTCATCGAGGATTTCGGACGTCATATCCGGTGGCTTTGGGATAGACGAACGATACATACGACCGGAATCCGCAGTGGTCACATCGCGCACCGGCATGACCTGACCAAAACGACTTTCGTCCGCGCGCTCGGGGAGACGGAGCTCATCCCCTTCTTTGGCGTTGACGTAGCGTTCTGACCGATCTTCCAGAAAGCTGCAGCCACTGGCAGCCAATACAAATGCGAGCCCGGTTGCAGGTGCAACCAAGCCCAGTACACGTTTTACTTCTGTCCTGAAAAGGAACGCCATCAGGCTACTCCAGGTTCTTTTGGTGGTACGGAAAACTCAGAGTACGCCCGAGGCCTTCAGGGCATCTTCCACTTCACTGTGGAATTTCTCGCTAAGTGGCGTCAATGGCAGGCGGATCCCCTCTCCAATCATACCCATGCGACACAGCGCCCACTTCACGGGAATCGGATTGGCTTCCAGAAAAAGCTTGCGATTCAGGGGCATCAACAGTTCGTTGAGGCGTTCGGTCTCTTCGCGGTCACCAGCAATAGCGGCCGCGCACAAGTCGGACATCCCCCTGGGTGCGACGTTAGCAGTGACCGAAACGTTACCCTTGGCCCCGGCCAGCATCAGCTCAGCGGCCGTTGCATCATCTCCGGAGTAGACGGCAAGACGGCCCTTGACGGCTTCGATCAGCTCAGATCCCCGGGGGATATTACCGGTAGCGTCCTTGATGCCAATAATATTGGGAATATCCGCCAGGCGCTCAACGGTTTCATTCAGCATGTCGCACGCCGTACGCCCGGGAACGTTGTAGAGCATCTGATTCATCCCCGGCACAGCTTCGGCGATGGTCTTGAAATGCTGGTAGAGACCTTCCTGGGTGGGCTTGTTGTAGTACGGCACCACCAGAAGGCATGCATCCGCACCGAGCTTGTGGGCTTCACTGGTCAGCTCGATGGCTTCACGCGTGCTGTTGCCTCCGGTCCCGGCGATTACGGGGATTCGACCATTGACCCGTTTTATGATGTGGCCGATGACCCGACAATGCTCGTCCGGGTCCAGCGTTGCGGATTCGCCAGTGGTACCCACGGCGACGATACCATCCGTGCCGTTTTCAATATGAAAGTCCACCAGCTTGTCCAAATCCTCCCAATGGATATCACCGTTGGGATGCATGGGCGTGACCAGTGCGACAAGGCTACCCGTAATCATAAAAGCTCCGTCCGAATAAAACCGATATGGTAATGTTGGGTGCGAACTGACACAAGGGAATTAAAGGAGATGTCATGCCAGCAGTTGCACTAAACCAACCCGTTGACGATTTTGAAGCACCGGCAACCGGTGACCAGACGATCCGATTATCGGATCTCAGGGGCAAAAACGTCGTGATCTACTTCTATCCCAAGGATAATACACCGGGTTGCACCACCGAGGGCCAGGACTTTCGTGATCGCATGGAGGCCTTCGAGGCGATGGATACCGTCATCCTGGGCGTTTCCCGAGATGGACTGAAAGCCCACGAGAACTTCCGCGCCAAACATCAGTTCCCGTTCCACCTCATTTCAGACAAGGAAGAAAAGGTTTGCCAGCATTTCGATGTGATCAAGCTCAAAAAGCTCTACGGCAAAGAGTACATGGGCATTGACCGGAGCACCTTCCTGATCGACAGGGAAGGCACCCTACGTCAGGAATGGCGAGGCGTTAAAGTCAAAGGCCACGCCGATGAGGTGCTCGAGGCGGTCAGAGATCTTTAAGACCTCTCAACATCCTCCACTGGCGGACTGTCCTTGACCGGCCAAGCGGAAAACACGGCCTTGAGCATGGTCGCCAGTGGGATGGCAAAGAACACGCCCCATAAGCCCCAGATCCCGCCGAAGAACAGCACCGCCACGATGATGGCAACCGGGTGCAGGTTATTCACTTCTGAAAACAACACCGGTACCAGCACGTTCCCGTCCAGCCCCTGAATAATGCCATAGGCCACCATGACCCAGATAAACTGGGACCCCCACCCGAATGCGAACAGCGCAATCATCGCCACAGGAATGGTGACTACCGCCGCACCAATGTAAGGAATGACCACGCTCAGCCCCACCAGCAATGCCAGCAATGCTGCATAGGGCATACCCAGAAGCTTGAATGACACATAGGTGACTCCGCCTACGATGAGAATCTCAACCGCCTTACCCCTGACGTAGTTGGCACATTGCAGATTCACCTCACGCCAGATACGCAGCATCATTGGACGCTGCGGAGGCAAAAGGTGGGAAATCGATGTCAGCAACAGGTTGCGGTCCTTGAGAAAAAAGAACACCAGGATCGGCACCAGCACCATATAAATGAGCAATGCCACCAGATCGGGAATACTGGACAAAGAAAAAGAAACCAGCCATTGAGTCAGGTGCCCGGCCTCAGTACTTATCTGCCGATAAATCGTGTTTACCGCCTCCATGGAAATCAGTGTGGGATATTCCTGGGGCAGCAACTCCAGATAGGACTGCATTTCACGGATGATCCGGGGCGCTTCCCCAGCGAGAGATGTAACCTGGGTCCAGATCAGCGGCAGCAGGCCGAAGATAAAACCAACCAGAATGCCGAGAAAGATGATGAAGACCCCAAGAATGGAAATTATTTCCGGCACCCCCATCCGTGTCAGTTTTGTCACCAACCCCTGCAGGATGAAGGCAATAATGACTGAGGCGATTGCCGGCGCGAGCATCGCGCCAAACAAAATAACGAATACCGTGCCCGTAACAAGAATCAGAAAAAGGATGACAGCTTCTTCATCTGAAAAGTATTTATGGGCAAGACCGCGTAAAATTCTGACCATGTACATCTCCGTGGGATCACGGCAGGGGGCATTAGTGCCGAACCATCAACCGCCGCACTTTATCACAAACCGAAAACAGCCATCCGCTTCTGTTGAGCTCACGAGCTGGTGTTTCGAGAGCTTCAGGAAGGCCGGAATATCACGCGCCGAGCCGGCATCAGTTGCTATCACCTCCAACTCTTCACCCGGTGACATACTGCTTAGTTCGAGCTTGGTTTTTAACAATGGCATTGGGCAGCGCAGCCCGGATGCATCAAGAATTCGCTCAGTCATGGGAACAGTTAACCTTGCAGAACTACAATCATGAGGCGGCATTATGCCGACACACCCGGTTGAATGCACCTCAAACGTAATTAATGAAATGTACCAGAACTTTTAATGGCAAAATGCAGTCATATCAAGCGATTTAACAACGGTAGTCCATATTGATGAGCATGCTTTTTCCATCACCCAAACGTGCACGTTTGCGGCTGAACCATTACCTGGTAGCACTTATGATCCTGCTGCCGTGTGCCGCCCATGCCCAGGAAAGCCCCCTCCCCTCCATTGGCGGCGCGGGGGGCGGCCTGATTTCGGAACAACAGGAGTCGGAGATCGGGCGCCAGGTCATGGTGTCCATACGACGCTCAGCGCCGCAGATTACCGACCCACTGGTATACAGCTATCTGAACGATATTATCTATCGCCTGGTGCCATCCGCCCCGCTGAAGAACCGGGACCTGACCCTCGCGATCATAGACAGCCCTGACATCAACGCCTTTGCGGTACCCGGCAGCATTGTCGGAATCAATGGTGGGCTGGTGCTCAATGCCAGCAGCGAACAACAGTTTGCCTCGGTACTGGCGCACGAACTTGCACACTTGAGCCAACGGCATTTTGCCCGTCGCATGGAACAACAGGAAACCAGCGCCCCGCTGACGATCGCCGGAATGCTCGCCGGCATCGTCCTGTCCGCTGTCACCCAATCAGACATCGGCATTGCGGCCATAGCCGGCACTCAGGCGCTGTCTGTACAGAATATGCTCGCCTATAGCCGCGCCCATGAGCAAGAGGCAGACCGTGTAGGCATGGAGATTCTCGCAGACGCCGGCATGGATCCGCGCGGAATGCCGGAAATGTTCGAAACCATGATGAAACAGAACCGTCTGCAGGGTAGCCGCGTGCCGGAATACCTGTCGACACACCCCCTGACCCAGAGCCGGGTATCAGACACCCGCAACCGGGCGGAGCAGTATCCGGCGCGCGACATACAGGACACGCAGGAATACCACTTGATCCGTTCACGACTGCAGGTCCACTACGCCCGCTCCGCCAAGGTGGCGGTAGACACCTTCCAGGATTACCTGGACCGCCCCGATACCGAAAAGACCGACGCCATCCGTTACGGCCTGGCGGTGGCTCATCTCCGCAACAGCGATCCGGGAAGCGCCGTTGAAGTTCTTGAGGAACTGCTGAAAGGCAACCCGGGCCGCATCACCTATATCGTCACCCTTGCCGAAGCACTGATCGATCAGCAACGACTGGAACGGGCGGGAAGCGTACTCAGGGAGGGCCTTTCCCGCAATCCCGGCAACTACCCTATAATCTTCACTCTCGCCAGGCTGGAGACAGCGAACGGCAACAGTGAAGCGGCGGCCGAATACCTTCGAGACCTGACAAGGCGCATGCCTCGCCAGGAACATCTCTGGAACCGGCTGGCAGAAGCGGAAGGGCTGGCGCGAAACATTGTTGGCGTCCACCGGGCCAGGGCGGAGTACGAAGCCCTGATGGGGGATCTTGAAGCGGCCCAAAGACAGCTCCGACAGGCACAGGAAAAGCTTCCGGCAGGCTCCCCTATGCGACAGGTAGTCACTGAACGTCTGGCCGAAATCACTGAGAGACTGAATGCGCAGCGGAGCTGATGCCCCGCTGCAGAACCACCATCAGGCGTTACCAGCCGCCTTCAGGTTCATGCCCGCGGTAAAATCCAGCATACGCTGAAGCGGCCTCAGGGCCTGTTCGCGCAGGTCATCGCCTACCACGACTTCCTGAGTTCCGTTTTCCAGTACATGGAGCAGATTCTCCAGGCCGTTCATCGCCATCCAGGGGCAATGGGCACAGCTGCGGCAGGTCGCACCATTGCCCGCCGTGGGAGCCTCGATCAGGGTTTTGTTCGGCGCCAGTTGCTGCATCTTGTAAAAAATGCCGTTATCTGTTGCCACAATGAACTGCTCATTAGGCAATGTCTGTACGGCGTGGATCAATTGCGACGTCGAGCCGACAACATCCGCCATCTCAACCACCGCATCCGGTGACTCCGGATGCACCAACACCGCTGCGTCCGGATATATGGCTTTCAGATCTTCCAGACCACGGAACTTGAACTCCTCATGGACAATGCAGGAGCCGTCCCACAGCAGCATATCTGCGCCAGTGGTTTTCTGGACATAATGCCCCAGATGTTTATCCGGAGCCCACAGGATCTTTTCTCCGCGAGCATCCAGGGATTCCACAATCGATTGGGCACAGCTGGACGTAACGACCCAGTCCGCCCTCGCCTTAACGGCGGCCGACGTGTTCGCGTAGACAACCACGGTACGGTCGGGGTGCTGGTCACAGAACTCCGCAAACTCGTCCGCAGGACACCCCACGTCCAGAGAGCATGTCGCCTCAAGGGTGGGCATCAGCACGCGCTTTTCGGGATTCAGGATCTTGGCCGTTTCACCCATGAAACGAACCCCGGCAACAACGACCGTGGAGGCTGGGTGCTGATTTCCAAACCGCGCCATTTCCAGAGAGTCGGCGACACAACCGCCGGTTTCCTCAGCCAGACGCTGAATATCGGGGTCAGTGTAATAATGGGCGACCAGTACCGCATCCTGGTCCTTCAACGCTTGCCGGATACGCGCCTCCAGCCCGGCTTTTTCGTCCTCACTCAATGGTTTGGGTTCAGCCTGGTGCGCCAGATGCTCCTGAACCAGAATCCGGTCTTCAGATCGTGTCATTACTGCGTCTCTGTGTTTCGTTGGCGTGTGGATTATACCATTGGGAGCGTTCACGCAAAAAAAAAGAGCCCGAAGGCTCTTTTTTTCAGACAACAAGCTCGAGGCTTCTCATCTTATTGGTGGGTCGTGAAGGATTCGAACCTTCGACCAATTGGTTAAAAGCCAACTGCTCTACCAACTGAGCTAACGACCCTTGACTGTTGATCCACTCTTCACGTCTGCAAAACTTTGCATCTGTGTCAGGATCGAACACCGCAGCCACTCAGCCAACTGCCATGTTCCGAATTTGGTGGGTCGTGAAGGATTCGAACCTTCGACCAATTGGTTAAAAGCCAACTGCTCTACCAACTGAGCTAACGACCCAAACGAGGCGCATATAGTAATGATTTTTTGCCGCTGATCAACCCCTTTTTCTCAGGTTTCTCAACATTCTTTCCGAGCTGGTTATTAACTACCCAAAGAATCCAGGTACTTTTGCGCCAGATTGGCCGCATTGGTCCCCGGATAGTTACGCACCACCGATTCCATCCGGCTTTTCGCCTCGGACTTTTCATTCAGACGATCCAGCGTTACCCCCAGCTTGTATACTGCGTCCGGTGCCTTTCGGTGATCCGCATACCGGGTAGCCACTATGGTGAATGCCTGCTTTGCCTGCTCCAACTGAGGCTTGACCAGATACACTTCTCCCAGCCAGTAATAAGCATTAACGGTCAAATCACCTTCCGGATATTTGTCGACAAAATCGTATATCCGGTTTATCGCCTCGTCGTATTTCTTTTCCTTGTGGATCAAGTCCTGAATCTGCTCGTAAGCCTTGCGCTCGTCGGCTTCCGGCTGACGATACACCTTGGCAACGGGCTGCTCAGCCGTCGTCGAATCGGCTGCGCCGGCAGTACCAGTCTGGCTATCACTGGCTGCAGCCCCGCTGGAAGACACCTTCTCGGACAAATCAAGAATCCGCTGGTCGAGATCGATGTAACGATCCCGGGATTGGCGGGTCAGCCGGTCAATCAGGTGTCGCTGCTCCTCAACTTCGCCCTGAAGCCGACGCACCTCACCCTGAAGCTGCTGAATCATATAAAACAACTCAGCGTTTGCCTGACTGCCGCTCGCCTTCGTACGGGCCGCAGACGCGTTGTCCTGAAACACCGGTGTCGCAGATTGCGCCAGCGCGCCTCCCGCCGGCCCTAGGGCCAACGAGAGAGCGGCCGTCGCCATGAGCAAATATCTCATGGGAGATCCTATAGCTGTCTAACGGTTACTCAAAAACGAGTTCTACGCGACGGTTCTGGGCCCAGGCACTTTCGTTGGAACCCATGACCGCCGGTTTCTCCTCACCATAGCTTACGGTTTCCAACTGACCACGGGAAGCGCCATTCACGATCAGAAACCGCTCAACAGCATTGGCACGACGCTCACCCAATGCCAGGTTGTATTCCTTGGTGCCACGCTCATCGGCATGACCTTCCAGTCGTACCTGCTGGCCGGGGTTGTTTTCAAGGAAACGGGCGTGGGCTACCAGCACTTCACGCGCTTCGGCTTTGATCTCAGCCGTGTCGAAGTCGAAGTAGAAGGTCGTAATGTTACGCATGGCTTCCATCTCGGCCCGCTCTTCACGCGCGCGCAACTCCTCGTCGGTCAGGTCGGAAGCAGACACACCGCCGTCTTCACTGCCACCGTACACGGTGCTGCCACCATCCTGGTCTACGGCCGAGACGTCGGAGCCGTATTGATCTTCACCCATGGTGTCGCCAGTGGAACTACAACCGGCCACCAGCCCCAGGGACAGAACCATTGCGAATGCTTTCTGGTGAACTGACAATTTCATAATCTTTCCTTCCTGTTGATTGGCTGTTACTTGATGTTTTGATTAAGAGCCGCCATTGAGGCGATTCCCGATTAACGGATAACCGGCGACCAGGCCGGCTCCCTGACGTCACCTTCGGATGCCGGCAGACTATAGGCAGCCCCGCCATCCGCTGAAATTACCGTCAGTACGCTGGTACCACTGTGTTTAGTGGCATAAATCAGCATTCTTCCATTGGGAGCAAGAGATGGAGACTCGTCAGACGCGGTTCGGGTCAGAACCGTTTCTTCTCCGTTACTCAGGTCCGTACGTGCGATATGAAATCCACCATTTCGCTGATGGACGTAGTATACGTAATCTCCCCGACTGTCCGGTCGTGGACGGGCATTGTACCGGCTACCGAAAGTAATGCGCCGGGGCTCCGCTGCCTCGCTGGACTTGTGATAGATTTGTGGCCCGCCCGAGCGGTCAGAGGTGAAGAAAATACCCTCACCGGTGTGATCCCAGACGCCTTCAGTATCGATGGACCAGTGGTTGGTCAGACGTTTCAGATTTCGGCTTTGGATATCCATACGATAGATTTCGGCATTGCCATCCTTGGAGAGGGTCATCAACAGCGAGCGGCCATCCCTGGACCAGGCAGGCGCTGAATTCAGCCCACGAAAATCAGCAATTTTTGTACGATTTCCAGAGTCCAGTTCGTGGATATATACCGCAGGCTTGCCAGTTTCGAAGGAAACATACGCCAGCTTCCTGCCATCCGGCGACCAGGCTGGTGACAGAATTGGCTCCCCGCTTTCCAGGCGCACACTCGCACGCTTGCCATCCACATCACTTACCTGAAGCCGATAACGGGGTTCACCATTGGCAGAATCCAGAGTGACGTAGGCAAGCTTGGTTGAGAATGCCCCCGGAACTCCGGTTATCGCCTCATAGACCTTATCGCTGATGTGATGGGCCAGAGTACGCATGTTACTGACGCTGGCACTCGCGGACTCACCGAGAATACGTTCCTCCCGGTTGACGTCCAGCAACTCATAACGGGCCTCAACGCGGTCCCCATTACGAGTCATCTGGCCAACCAGCACGTATCGCTGCCCCAGCAGGCGCCAGTCCCGGAAATACACCTCCGACCGCTGGGACGGCAAACTGAGCATCTTCTCGGGTGGCAACGTCCGGAACTCCCCGCTCATAGCCAGGTCGTCCTGAACGATATTGCTGATCTTGTCCCCTGCCGGAATTCCGCCATTCTCCGCGAATGGAACAATGGCCACAGGAATAGCGGAATCCGCGCCCTCGGTGATTCGGATAGTCAACTCGGCCGAGGCGGAACCTGCACCAAGTGCCCAGATCAGAAGTGAACCAACCAGGGCAAGCACCCTATGGGTGTGGGTATTTTTTGTCCGATGTGTCATCAGCTTTTCCATCTATCCTTATTTCAACCGCGTTGGATTGAATTCGATCGTGAACTGGCGAAAATAGCGCTCAAAAGTGTCCCGGTCCTCCGGAATCGGATAGCGATTAAGCGATTTCACCGCACTCAGGGCCGAGTTGTCGAACGCCTTATTACCGCTGCTGTTGACCAGCCTCACTGACTGGAGTTCGCCTGTCGGTAACAAGGAGATCTGCAACCTTGCGGTCATTTCTTCCGTTGCCGACGATGGCGGATACCAGGCCTGACTCAAACGCTCACGAATTAACTGCTGGTATTTTTCGCTCTCCGTCATCATGCGAGCCTCTCTGGCCTTCGCCGCCGCGGCTTCCTGCTGACGCCTTGCCTCTGCCGCACGCTCCCGGCTGGCTTCCTCAGCCAACGCTTCCAACTGCTGCTCCTTCAGGCGGCGCTCCGCTTCCTTTCGTTTCTGTTCCGCTTCTCGTCGGGCCTGCTCTTCGCGCTTACGCTTCTCGGCCTCCTCACGCTTGCGTCGTTCCTCTTCCGCTTTACGGCGCTCTTCTTCCGCCCGCCGTTTGGCCTCTTCCTGGCGGCGCTTTTCCTCTTCCGCCTTGCGCCGTTCACGTTCTTTCGCTTCGGCTTCCGCCTTCTGTCTGGCAGCCTCTTCCTCCCGGGCCTTCTGCTCGGCGCGTTCACGAGCCGCGGCAGCTTCCTGCTCTTTCCGCTCTTTTTCCTGCGCGATACGTCGGGCTTCTTCCCGAGCCTTTTCTTCCTCCGCTGCCTTACGCTCTGCCTCTTCGCGTTGTTTCTGCTCTTCCTGCTCTTTTCTGCGCTCCTCATCCCGGTCCGGTTCGTCTACTTCTTCGACAACCGTGCTGGGCTCTGGCTCCTGCTGCGTCACCAGACGCGCGGCAATGCTTCGGGGCTCCGGTTCGCTCTCTGGAGAAGTCCAGGACCAGCCAGCCAATGCCACCACCACAATCAGCCCGTGCAGCAGCAGTGACAAGGCAACGGGGGACCTCCATGGTTGCTCCCCGACATTGGTTACATCACGTTCCTGACCTGTCACAAAAACCCGCCCGCTCTATGCTCAGTTTTCAGTGGATGGTGCTTCGGTAATCAGCCCCACACTGGTGGCGCCGGCGCCCTGCAGTTCCGCCATCAGGCGGACTACAGTGCCGTACTCCACGTGCTCGTCCCCGCGTACCAGAATTTCACGGGCACTACGCTCTGAGAGTATTTTGGACACCTGCGTCCGAACCTCGCCCAGCGTCATCGGGTCACTGTCCTCGTCACCGATTTCCATGAAATAAGCGCCATTCGAGTCCACCGACACAATAATCGACTCCACATCCTTGGCAGACTGAATCGGATCGGAGGATGTTTCCGGCAGATCCACCTTAACTCCCTGAGTCAGCATTGGTGCGGTCACCATAAAGATCACCAACAGCACCAACATAACGTCGATGTACGGGACCACATTGATTTCGGACATTGGTTTCCGGCGGTGCGCCGGCATCATCCCCATGCCTTTCATGGCTGCATGCTCCTGACTGGCTTAAACATCACGCTGCTGACGACCGTTCGCTGCTATGCACGCGACGGTGGAGAATACTCGAGAACTCATCCGCAAACGTTTCGTAGTTTTTCAACAAGGCATCGGACATGGAGGAAAAACGGTTGTAGGCAATAACCGCCGGAATCGCGGCAAACAGGCCCATGGCCGTCGCGATCAGTGCCTCGGAAATCCCCGGGGCAACCGTGGCCAGGGTGGCCTGCTGAACCTGTGCCAGACCACGAAACGAATTCATGATGCCCCAGACGGTACCGAAGAGGCCGATGTAGGGACTCGTCGAACCTACGCTCGCAAGAAACGGCAAGGATGCTTCCAGTCTCTCCTGTTCGCGGGAGAACGCAACACGCATGGCGCGCTGGGTACCTTCCATAACAGCATCGGCATCACGACTCTGCTGGCGCAGCCTGGAGAATTCCTTGAAGCCAGAACGGAACAGGGATTCCATCCCGGAGAAAGGCGTGGGATCGCTGTTCACTTCGCGATACAGCTGTCCCAGATCCATGCCTGACCAGAAACGCTCCTCGAACTCAAGCTGGGCCCGCCGTGCCTTACGGAAAACCTGATAACGCTGGAAGATAAGCGCCCATGACACCACGGAAGCCAGGGCCAGCAACAGCATGACCAGTTGAACCAGCACCCCCGCGTTGGCGATGAGATACCAAACAGAAACTTCTGACTCCACCTTCTACTCCTGGCTTGTTCCGGTTATTGGTTTTCGTGAACACTTTCCAACAGTTCACGCATATTGTCCGGCAACCTTCTCGGTCGCCCGCTATCCAGTGCCACACAGGCAACCCGTACATCGGCGGAGGCGAGCAGGGCGTCATCCTCTGCCCTTAACACCCGCTGCCTAAAATCCATCCACACCCGACCAAAACCGATAGGCTCCGCCGTTACCAGCAATTGATCGTCAAGCTTCGCCGGCACCGCATAGTGGATGTTCAGCCGCTGGACCACATAACTGATGTTATCCGACAGCCCTGCCCGAAGACCGACGCCACAGGTTCGTACCCATTCCGTGCGGGCACGCTCCATATAGTGCAGGTACTTGGCATGGAATACGATGCCACCGGCATCCGTATCCTCAATATAGACCCTGATCGGCAAACGGAACCGGACAACCTGACTCACTTCAGTCAAAGAGATCCTCCTTTCCTGACCGTGCCGGTGCCACACCGAAGTGCTGATAGGCAGTGGACGTCACCATGCGCCCTCTGGGCGTGCGTACCATGAACCCCTGCTGGATCAGGAACGGCTCAAGAACATCCTCAATGGTGCCCCGCTCCTCGCTGATGGCGGCAGCCAGACTTTCTACGCCAACGGGGCCACCATCAAACTTTTCGATCATCGCCAACAACAGACGGCGGTCCATATGGTCAAAGCCCTGATCATCCACCTTCAGCATGTTCAATGCCTGGTCTGCAATGGTGTCGCTGATACGACCGTCCGCCTTGACCTCGGCATAGTCGCGAACCCGGCGCAACAGCCGGTTGGCGATCCGCGGGGTACCCCGGGAACGCCGCGCAATCTCATAGGCACCGCCTTCATCAATAGAAACCGACGACAGGCGGGCGGACCGCAAAATTATGCTGGTCAGGTCCCGGGTGTTGTAAAACTCCAGGCGCTGAACAATCCCGAAACGATCACGCAGTGGCGATGTCAGCAGGCCAGCTCGGGTGGTGGCGCCCACCAGGGTAAACGGTGGCAGATCCAGTTTGATCGATCGCGCCGCAGGCCCTTCACCGATCATGATATCCAGCTGGTAATCTTCCATCGCCGGATAAAGCACCTCTTCCACTGCCGCACTGAGCCGATGAATCTCGTCAATAAAGAGGACGTCGCCCTCCTCCAGATTTGTCAGCATGGCCGCCAGGTCACCGGCCTTCTCCAGCACCGGACCCGATGTGGTTTTGATGGCCACACCCATTTCGTTGGCAATAATGTTCGCCAGTGTCGTCTTGCCCAGCCCCGGCGGCCCGAAGATCAGGACATGATCCAACGCTTCCTCTCGGGCACGAGCAGCCGATACGAAGATATCCATCTGCTCCCGTACCGCCGGCTGTCCAACATACTCGGCGAGCAAGGTGGGCCGGATTGCCCGGTCCTGTACTTCTTCGTACTGCCCGGCCTGGGCAGAAATCAGACGATCAGATTCAATCATGGCGTTACCAGAACAGGGGGACGATACATCATGCCTGCGCATCAAGGTGTCCCAATTGTACAAACGACTCAGTGGCTGTCACGTTACGCTCTATACAGATTAGGCGCCAGACAGGTCGCGAATTACGGCAGTTTCATCCCGCGGGGATCATATTGCGGAGCGCCAGGCGGATCAGCTCTTCACTCGCCATGCCCTTCTCCGCTACCTTGTTGATTGCCTTTGTCGCTTCCTGTGGCTTATAGCCCAGGGCGATCAGCGCGGCTTCGGCTTCATCCCTGGGATCGTGAGCAGCCACGGGTGCCTCGTCAGCGCCCGCGCCACTGCCTGTCGTCTCGGACGACATAGGTACGAACTGTCCCTCAAGTTGCCCTATCCGATCCGTCATTTCAATAAGCAGCCGCTCGGCAGTTTTCTTACCGACACCCGGCAGTTTAACCAACGCGTTTGCATCACGCGCCTCCACGCAACGGATAAACTGCTGTGCATCCAGTCCCGACAGGATCCCCACCGCCAGCCGGGGCCCCACGCCATTGACCTTGATCAGCAACCGGAACAGATCGCGATCCAAGCGGGAGGCAAAACCGAACAGGCTCTGGGCGTCTTCACGGACAGCAAAATGGGTATGGAGGGTCACTTCCGTTCCCGCATCGGGGAGATGAAAGAAGGTGGTGTAGGGAATATCGACTTCATATCCCAGACCAGAACACTCAACCAGTGCCTGGCCGGGAGACTTTTCTATCAGCGTGCCTCGAATTCGGCCTATCAACGAGAGTCTCCTCAGGCGCAAACGCGCCGCTTATTGTTGTCTTACCCGTCCGCTCCGAACCTTGCCACCGGCCGCCAACCGCGTAACGCTCTGGTTCATATGGGCGTGGCACAGAGCAATCGCAAGGGCATCGGCGGCATCCGCCTGGGGGGTACGGGAAAGGGATAAAAGCACCTGGACCATGTGCTGGACCTGGGACTTGTCAGCACCGCCCTTGCCTACCACGGCCTGCTTGACCTGGCGGGCCGAGTATTCATGAACCGGGAGTCCACTGTTCGCAGCACTGACGATGGCGGCACCACGAGCCTGCCCCAATTTAAGTGCGGAATCCGGATTTCGGGCCATGAACACCTGCTCAATGGCAAATTCTTCCGGGCGGTATTCCCCAATTAATGTGGCAAGACTGTGGAAGATTGTCTGCAAGCGTTCCGCCATAGGCTTCTCGCCCACGCGGATACAACCACTGTCAATATATTCAATGTGGCGCCCCTGCGCCCGGATAATACCGTATCCGGTAATGCGGGACCCCGGATCTACGCCCAGAATAATGGCCACATCAAATTCCTTGGTTGCTACAGGGAATCCATCACCTCGCCCGACACGTCAGCGTTGGAATAGACGTTCTGGACATCGTCCAGATCTTCCAGCATATCGATCAGCTTGAAGATGGTTTCGGCACCATCGCGATCGAGCTCAACGCGGGTTGAAGGCACCATGGTCACTTCAGCATTGTCCGGCTTGAGCCCGGCCTCTACCAGGGACTGTTTTACATCCAGAAACTGTTCCGGCGTGGTCACGATTTCGTAGGAACCGTCATCCTGCTCTGCGAGGTCGTCCGCACCCGCTGCCAGAGCCGCCTCCATCAGTTTGTCCTCTTCCACTTCGGGACTGTAACTGATGATCCCCTGTTTGCTGAACAGGTATGCCACAGAACCATCGGTGCCGAGGTTGCCGCCCATTTTATTGAAAGCATGGCGAATTTCAGCCACCGTGCGGTTTCGGTTGTCGGTCATCGCCTCGATGAAGATGGCAACGCCACCAGGTCCGTAGCCCTCGTAGGTCAGCTCTTCATAATTGTTGTCGTCGCCACCCCCGGCGCCACGTTCCACCGCGCGCTCGATGGTGTCTTTCTTCATGTTGGCAGTGAGTGCCTTGTCGATCACCGCCCGCAAGCGGGGGTTATCGTCCGGGTTGCCGCCACCCTGACGGGCGGCGACGGTCAACTCACGGATGATTTTGGTGAAGATCTTGCCCCGCTTGGCATCCTGAGCCGCTTTGCGGTGCTTGATGTTGGCCCACTTACTATGACCAGCCATACTCTACTCCATCAATCTTCCGGGCTCCCCGGTCCGCAACCGGGGAGCCCAGCCAGGGTATTGCTTACTCGTTATTACTTTCCGCCGGGTTGCCTTCGGTGGTCTTGGCGGCAGGCTTGCGCAGACGGATGTGAAGTTCACGCAACTGCTTCTCATCCACCACACCGGGCGCCTGGGTCATCAGACAGGTAGCGCTCTGGGTTTTCGGGAAGGCGATCACGTCACGGATGGACGAGGCGCCGGTCATCAGCATCACCAGCCGGTCCAGACCAAAGGCCAGACCACCGTGGGGAGGACAACCGAACTTCAGGGCGTCCAACAGGAAGCCAAACTTGGCGCGGGCTTCCTGCTCGCCAATCCCCAGGATACGGAACACCGCTTCCTGCATATCCTCGTTGTGAATACGGATGGAACCACCACCCAACTCGGTGCCGTTAAGAACCATGTCATAGGCCCGTGACAGCGCCGTTGCCGGGTTCGCCGCCAGCTCCTCAGCAGAACAGGAAGGTGCTGTGAACGGGTGGTGAATAGCCGTCAGGCTGCCGTCGGGAGTTTCCTCAAACATCGGGAAATCCACTACCCACAGCGGTGCCCACTCGGAGGTCAGCATATCGAGGTCATGGCCCACCTTGATGCGCAGGGCGCCCAGGGCTTCATTCACTACGGTCGCCTTATCCGCACCAAAGAAAACGATGTCACCATCTTCCGCGCCAACACGCTCGATGATTGCCATCGCCACATCATCGCCAAGGAACTTGATGATCGGTGATTGCAGGCCTTCAACACCCTTGGCCAACTCGTTCACCTTGATGTAGGCAAGGCCCTTGGCTCCGTAAATACCCACAAACTTGGTGTAGTCGTCAATCTGTTTACGGGTCAGCTCACCACCCTTGGGTACGCGCAGCGCGGCAACACGACCTTTCGGATCCTTCGCAGGACCGGCGAAGACCTTGAAGTCCACACCTTCGACCAGATCACCCACGTCCAGCAACTCCAGCGGAATCCGCAGATCCGGCTTGTCACTGCCATAGCGCTGCATCGCCTCTGCGTATGGCATACGCGGGAATTCCGGCAGTTCGACACTGAGGACATCCTTGAACAGGGAGCGAATCATATCCTCGTTGAGGGACATCAGGCTTTCTTCATCGACAAAGGAGGCCTCTACGTCCACCTGGGTAAACTCTGGCTGACGGTCGGCCCGCAGGTCTTCATCACGGAAACATTTTGCAATCTGGTAATACCGGTCAACGCCGGAGACCATGAGCAACTGCTTGAACAGCTGTGGGGACTGCGGCAAGGCAAAGAATGAACCGTCATGTGTCCGGCTTGGCACCAGATAATCCCGCGCACCTTCCGGCGTTGCACGGGTCAGGATCGGGGTTTCCACATCCATGAACCCGTTGCCATCGAGGTAGTTGCGGATATAACTGGTCACGCGGGAGCGAAAGCGCAGTCTGTTCAGCATTTCCGGACGACGCAGGTCCACAAAACGGTACTTGAGGCGAACATCCTCACCAACGTCAACGTGCTCATCCAACGGGAATGGCGGCGTGGCGGCGGCGTTCAGGATGCTTACCTCCTTGCCCAGCAACTCAACCTGACCGGTCGGCATGTTGTTGTTCTCGGTGCCGGCCGGACGACGACGAACGCGCCCGGTGACCTTGATAACAAACTCACTGCGTACCTTTTCCGCCAGGGCAAAGCTCTCGGGGGTATCCGGATCAACCACGACCTGGGATATACCGTCCCGGTCCCGCAGGTCGAGGAAAATCACCCCACCGTGGTCACGGCGACGGTGAACCCAACCGCAGAGTGTTACTTCCTGATCAATGTGAGATTCGTTGATACCACCGCAATAATGACTGCGCATACCGGTTCCCGTTGTTTCAAATGTGTGCATAAATGTGTGCGAAATATGGATTCGGCGGACACTACTGGAAAAGCCGCCCATTATAAACACAATGAGCGCGAAAATCAGGCTCCAATCACGGTGGGTGACGGCTCCTGTACAGACCGATAGAATGTAGCACCCTATTCAGCAATCGGAGCCGTTGTATTGTCGTCCCGAGCCGAACAAAAACTCAAAACACGTCGCGCCCTGATGGACGCAGCTCTCGCCCAGCTCAGCGCGGATCGCGGCTTTGGCAGCCTGAGTCTCCGGGAAGTTGCCCGGGAAGCCGGCATTGCCCCGACATCGTTCTATCGCCATTTTGCTGAACTGGACGAACTGGGCCTGGCACTGGTAGATGAAGGCGGCGTCGCGCTACGTCAATTAATGCGCCACGCACGCAAGCGAATTGCCAGAGACGGAAGTGCCATCAGCACCTCGGTTGAAACCTTCATGGAATATCTCGGCAACAACGCCAACCTGTTCAGGCTGATGTTGCGGGAACGCACGGGGGTTTCCAAACCGTTCCGAACTGCCATCAGGGCTGAAATCGATCACTTCGTCACGGAACTGGCGGATGACCTGAAACGCTTTGCGGATGAACAGAACAAACCGTTGTCCGATGCACGGCTGGTGGCGGAAGCCATGGTCACGCTGGTATTCAATCAGGGGGCGGAAGCTCTGGATGCGACGTCGAAGGAAAAGGAAAACCTGAAAGTTAAACTGAAAACGGAATTGCGGATGATTCTTCTGGGCTCTCAAAGTCTTGCCAATCACTCAAGAAAGCCCTGAACCCGAGTTTCAGATATTTTTTTCTGATTTATCTGAATTTAGTGGAACCTTAGTGACTCAACGCTCGTCTGCTTACTGGGATAGAGCCTATCCTATTGTTGAGTCGTTGCCTCCAAGAGGCGACTTGAGCCCGCCACTTGGCGGGCTTTTTTATTTCCAGCCCTTAAAAGGCGTACTTCATCCGCCCCCCAATTTCATATCCTTCCGGCACCTTATAGACAGTTGACGCCATGCGTGCTGCATCTGCGTGGTGCCGCTCCAGATAGCTCTCAACCTCAATGGCACGATGACGAAAGGCCCTATCCAACTCCCTGCTACGGGAATACTCCAGCCGAATGCCCGCCCGGACACCGCCTCCAATATTGTTAACGTAGCGAACATTACCGGGTACGAAGCTGATGGCAGGCTCTTCCCGGGGATTCCTCACCTCACGCTTACGCACCAGAGAGATACACACATTCTGGTCTGGCATGACCTGATCGCCGGACAGGATCAGCGCTACACCATCCCGATCGAAATCCAACACAGCACACTCTTCTATGAGCTCTAAAGATCCTTCCGTGTAAACCCTAGCGGACAATAGTCCAAGTGCAAGATATCGATAATTAACGACATCAGTATCGTGGGACGCCTGCGGCAAACTCACCTGAGCACTGGAGGTATTTTCCATAGTTCCACTCTCTTTTTTTACTTGGTTTTTTGGGATCTACGTCACATTTCCAAATGTTACACGCCCAAATAGCATCGCCGGTTCACGAAAGTCTGTGGCAGACCGGCAGAAAGGGGTCCGTTTGGCCCAAGAAGAAGGGAAAATGTGTCAGAGAGGGCCATAACAACGCCGGTGGCGACCACCAGGAAGTGCTCGCCACTGACGTTCAGGCTAAAGACGCAATAATGAGGCTTAATTTATCAAGTGCAGACGTCAATCCGGGCTCGTCGTAGGGCACTGGAGACTGCTTCCCCCAAACGGGACCCGGCCAGGCCGGGTCACCCTCAAAGCGGACAATATGATGTAAATGCAACTGCGGCACCATGTTTCCCAGCGCTGCGACGTTCATTTTGTCGCCACCGAACCGGGCCATCATCTCTTCACTCAAAGCAGACGACTCTGCCAGCAAGCGCTGTTGATCCGTCACTTCAAGCTCATAGATTTCGCGGATCCCGGGCACTGCCGGCACCAGGATCACCCAGGGCCAGGTACAGTCATTCATCAACCGCGCTTCGCACAATCGGGTCCGGCCAAGGCTGACGGTGTCAGCGGCAAGGCGCTCGTGAAGCTGAAAATCAGTGACTGCAGGCATATCAATCAAACTGGAACTGGTTACGACCACGGCCAATAGCGTAGTAGATGAGACCATTGCGGCTCAACATCTCAGGCTCGTAAAGGTTGCGACCATCGAACACCGCTGGTTCCTTCAGGGCGGCAGCGACGACGGAGAAATCGGGGGAACGGAATTCCTTCCATTCAGTGCAGATGGCCAGAACGTCAGCACCCTTCAGCGCCTGCTCCTTGGTGCCACACAGCGTAAGACCGGATTGATCGCCATAAAGCCGCTGAGTCTCCTCCATGGCTTCGGGATCGAAGGCTTGCACGCTGGCGCCCGCTTTCCAGAGATCCTCCATCAGCGTTCGTGCCGATGCCTCGCGCATGTCATCCGTGTTGGGCTTGAATGCCAGCCCCCACAGGGCCACCACCCTGCCCTTGAGATCACCATTAAAGTAATGACTGATCTTGTCAAACAGAACGTGCTTCTGGGCGTAATTCACCGATTCCACGGCGTTCAGCAGACGTGCTTCGTAGTCGCAATCCCTTGCTGTCCGGGCCAGGGCCTGAACATCCTTCGGGAAGCAGGACCCACCGTAGCCGCAGCCGGGGTATATAAAGTGGTAACCAATGCGGGGATCAGAGCCAATCCCACGACGCACCGCTTCAATATCCGCCCCAAGACGTTCAGCCAGGTTAGCAATCTCGTTCATGAAACTGATTTTGGTCGCCAGCATGGAGTTAGCCGCGTATTTCGTCAGCTCAGCTGAGCGGATATCCATGAAGATCATCCGGTCGTGACTACGATTGAACGGATAATAGACTTCCCTCAGCATGTCCGCCGCCTTGTCACTGTCAGTACCAACGACAATACGATCGGGCTTCATGAAGTCATTGATCGCGGCCCCTTCCTTGAGAAATTCCGGGTTGGACACCACGTCAAACTCCAACTCCAGGCCGCGACGATCCAGCTCGGCCCGCACGGCCGCCTTAACCTTGTCTCCAGTGCCAACAGGTACGGTGGATTTATCAACCACCACCTTATAGTCGTCCATATGCTCACCGATCGAGCGGGCAACGGCCGTTACGTACTGAAGATCAGCGGAACCATCTTCATCCGGCGGCGTCCCAACGGCAATGAACTGCAAAACACCGTGGCTGACGGCTTTTGCGGTATCGGTGGTAAAAGACAGACGTCCGGCTTCCACGGTGTGCCTGACGATACTTTCCAGGCCCGGCTCATAGATGGGAATCTGGCCGTTCTCCAACTTTTCGATTTTGCCGCGATCAACGTCCATACACAGCACTTCGTGCCCTACGTCAGCCAGACAGGCGCCTGTCACCAGTCCAACGTAACCGGTGCCAAAAATGGTAATCTTCATCCAATCAATCCCGATAGATTTAAAGTTGTAGAATAAGCCGGGTCAGGCGTTTTCAACTGCCTGGCGATCCTGCCAGATTTTCTCCCAGGCCAACGCGGTACCGACGATGGTTTCCAGGTCATCGTAATCCGGCTGCCAGCCCAGTATCTGTTTGATGCGCCCGTTGTCTGCCATCAGTGCAGCCGGATCCCCTGCCCGGCGCCCCGTTTCCTGCACCGGAAACTCCACACCGGACTGCCGCTTGACCACGTCAATCACCTCTCGCACGGTGAAACCACGCCCATACCCACAATTCAGAACCCGCGATTCACCGCCATCTGCCATATAACCCAGGGCCATCACATGGGCCTTGGCCAAATCTTCCACATGAATGTAGTCGCGGATACAGGTGCCGTCACGGGTGTCGTAGTCTGTACCAAATACGCTCATGCCGTCACGTTTTCCGGTCACGCACTCACTGGCGACCTTGATCAGATGGGTGGCTTCCGGGGTCGCCTGCCCCAGCAAACCATCCGGATTCGCGCCGGCCACATTGAAATATCGCAGGATGACATAGTTCAGTGAAGAGGCCGCCGCAAGATCCATGATCATACGCTCACTCATCATCTTGGAGGCACCATAGGGATTGATCGGCACCAACGGCAAATCTTCGGTCAACACGGTTTGATCCGGCATGCCATAAACGGCAGCGGTGGAGGAAAACACCATGTAGGGCACACGGTTTTGCTCGACAGCCCGCAACAGGTTCAGCGTATTACGGGTGTTATTGCTGTAATACTTGAGGGGGTTTTCAACAGATTCAGGCACCACGATATTGGCGGCGAAATGCAGAACTGCATCGAAGCGATGCCGAGAGAATAGATCGGCGATAGCCGATTCATCCGCCAGGTCTCCCACCACCAGCTCACCACAGGTGACTGCCCATCGGTAACCGGTTGAGAGGTTATCGAACACCACAACATCGTGCCCGGCTTCACCGAGCTGCCTTACAACATGACTGCCAATATAGCCGGCTCCGCCGGTCACCAGTACTTTCATGGTTTGCCCTGCCCCTTCCCTGAATCGTGTGTTCTTTGCTGCCGTTGGCGACGCATCTCCGCGCGCCGACGACTGAAAAACTGACTGATCACTTCGCCACAACGCTCGGCGAGCACGCCACCAGAAGCTTCAACCCGCCAGTTGAAGTGCTCTTCCTCCAACGTGTGACGTGCCGATTCAATCGCGCCCGCCTTGGGTTCGGTGGCACCGTACACGAGCCTGCTGATACGACTGTGAACAATGGCACCCACACACATGGTACAAGGCTCAAGCGTGACATACAGCGTAGCGCCGGATAAACGGTAGTTGCCAACCCGTCTCGCTGCGTCTCTCAGCGCTCGGATCTCGGCATGGGCCGTGGGGTCACAATCACTGATCGGTGCGTTGAACCCGGCACCGATCTCCCGCCCATCAAGAACAACGACAGCACCAACCGGCACCTCACCCCGTGCAGCGGCCTGTTCAGCCAGCGCCAGGGCGCGCGCCATCCAACGCTTATCCGTAGCGGCGCCAACGCTCATGCCCGACTTGATACCTGTTTATTCCCACTCAATGGTTGCCGGTGGTTTGGACGACACGTCATAGGTTACGCGGGACACACCGGTAATCTCATTGATAATCCGGTTGGACACCGTTTCCAGAAGCTCATAGGGCAAGTGAGCCCAGCGAGCGGTCATGAAATCGATGGTTTCTACGGCACGCAGAGCGATAACGTATTCATAGCGGCGGGCATCGCCGACCACACCCACGGACTTCACGGGCAGGAATACGGCAAATGCCTGACTGGTTTTGTGATAGAAGTCGGCACGATGCAGCTCCTCCAGGAAGATGGCATCGGCACGGCGAAGAATATCCGCGTATTCTTTCTTCACTTCACCCAGGATGCGAACACCTAACCCCGGACCAGGGAACGGGTGGCGATACACCATATCGTATGGCAGCCCCAGCTCCAGCCCGATGCGGCGAACTTCATCCTTGAACAGCTCTCGCAGCGGCTCCACCAGCTTCATTTTCATGGTTTCCGGCAGGCCACCCACATTGTGGTGGGACTTGATCACGTGCGCCTTACCGGTCTTGGACGCTGCGGATTCAATCACGTCCGGGTAGATAGTGCCCTGAGCCAGCCAGTTCACGTCGCGGATGCTGGCAGCTTCTTCATCAAACACATCAATGAAGGTGTTGCCGATAATCTTGCGCTTTTTCTCCGGGTCCGCTTCGCCCTTGAGCTTGGACAGGAACAACTCCTCTGCATCCACACGGATTACTTTCACGCCCATGTTGCTGGCGAACATGTCCATGACCTGATCGCCCTCGTGCAAACGCAACAGGCCATTATCCACAAACACACAGGTCAGCTGGTCACCGATGGCCTTATGCAGCAGCGCCGCTGTCACGGACGAATCCACGCCTCCCGAGAGACCAAGCAACACCTTGTCAGTACCCACCTGATCACGGATCTGCTGTACCGCATCGTCAACGATCTTGGCGGGCGTCCACAACGCCTCGCAGCCGGAGATATTCAGCACGAAATGTTCAAGGATACGCTTGCCCTGAAGGGTATGGGTCACCTCCGGATGAAACTGCACGCCGTACAGATTACGGCTGACATCCTGCATGGCGGAAATCGGGGCACTTTCGGTAGAGGCCAGCAGTTCAAACCCATCAGGCAAGGCCACCACCTTGTCACCGTGACTCATCCACACATCCAGCAGGGACTCACCGGTTGCCGTCAGGTGATCGGTGATATCCTGCAACAGTGGCCCGGCTGCCCTTACCTTGACCTGTGAATAGCCGAACTCCCGCTTTTCGGAGCTGGCCACACGGCCTCCGAGCTGCTCCGCCATGGTCTGCATACCATAGCAAATGCCCAGAATAGGAATGCCACGATCAAACAGACCATCCGGAGCACGAGGACCACCAAGCTGTGTGACAGATTCAGGACCGCCGGCAAGAATGATGCCTTTGGGATTAAACGACTCGAGTTCTTCGTCGGTGATATCAAAGGCCTTGATCTCACAGTAAACCCCGATTTCCCGCACGCGGCGTGCGATCAGCTGGGTGTACTGGGAACCAAAATCGAGAATCAGAATGCGGTGGTCGTGGATGTTCTGGGCCATGGAGTCCTCGGATCAGAAATAATAAGCGCGGCTCAGCCCCTGAGCCGCGCCCGAAACGGCATGATTAGCCGACACGGTAGTTGGGTGCTTCCTTGGTGATGGTCACATCATGAACGTGACTCTCACGCATACCCGCGTTGGTGATGCGAACAAATTGCGGTCTGGTGCGCATGTCTTCCATGGTGGCACTGCCGGTGTAACCCATGGAGGCCCGCAAACCACCCATCAGCTGATGCACAATGTTGCGCATTGGGCCCTTGCAGGCAACCCGGCCTTCGATGCCCTCCGGCACCAGCTTCTCAATACCTTTGCTGGCATCCTGGAAATAACGGTCACTGGAGCCCTGCCCCATGGCGCCAAGGGAGCCCATGCCACGATAGGCCTTGTAGCTACGCCCCTGGAACAGTTCAACCTCACCCGGAGCTTCATCGGTACCTGCGAGAAGGCTGCCGATCATAACACTGTGCGCACCGGCGGCAATGGCCTTGGCAATGTCGCCGGAGAAACGGACACCACCATCGGCGATCAGTGGCACGCCGCGATCTTTCAATGCGGCTGCAACGTTGGAAACAGCGGAAATCTGTGGAACGCCAATACCTGCAACAATGCGGGTAGTACAGATGGAACCAGGACCAATACCCACTTTTACCGCATCCGCGCCAGCGTCAGCGAGCGCAATGGCGGCATCCGCAGTGGCAATATTACCACCCACCACCTGGACCTCCGGGAAGTTATCCTTAACCCAGCGTACTCGGTCAATCACACCCTTGGAGTGACCGTGGGCCGTATCAACAACAATTACATCCACGCCGGCTTCCGCCAGCGCCGTGATGCGCGCCTCGGTATCACCGCCAGTACTTACAGCGGCACCAACCCGTAAACGCCCCTGTTCGTCCTTACAGGCCAACGGGTAATCCTTCGCTTTCTGGATATCCTTGACGGTAATCAGACCCTTGAGTTCGAAGTCATCATTCACCACAAGCACTTTCTCAATGCGATTGCGGTGCAGCAGTTCCTTGACGTCATCAAGGCTGGCACCTTCCTTGACAGTAACCAGCTTCTCCTTCGGCGTCATGATGTCTGACACCGGCGTATCCATGCGGCTCTCAAAACGGATATCACGGCCAGTGACAATACCCACCAGGTCACGGCCATCCACCACCGGCAAACCGGAGATGTTGTTGGCCATGGTGATGTCCACCAGCTCACGAACAGTGGTTGCCGGGGTCACGGTGATGGGGTCTTTCACCACACCACTTTCAAACTTCTTGACCTTGCGAACGGCAGCCGCCTGTTGCTCGACGGTCATGTTTTTGTGCATGATGCCGATACCGCCTTCCTGCGCCATGGCGATGGCCAGCTCGGCCTCAGTCACCGTATCCATTGCTGACGACACCAGTGGAACGTTAAGGGTGATGCCTTTGGTCAGTTGGGTCTTCAGGCTGACCTCGTGGGGAAGAACTTCCGAAAATCCGGGGATCAGCAGAACATCGTCAAATGTGAGGGCTTCTTCGGCAATTCGCAGCATTGGGATCCGCCTTTTGAACATGCTAAGTTGGGAATTCACGTGCTGCGCCCCGCATGGCGCAGCAAAGCGAAAACCTTAATCGGACTATTATAAATGGGCGTGGATAGACAGTAAACCAGCGCTGTTTGAACCTTCCATTGCATCTTTTTGAAATTCCGCTATTTTTGCCCTTCATTTTTCGGCTATTGCGTATATAGAAGCAGGGAGTCATACATTGAACACCCCCTTTCAGGATTCCCGTCCCCGGGCATTGAGTGTCAGCGAACTGAATCATCAGGCCAAACATCTGCTGGAAACCAGCTTCATGCAGGTTTGGGTGGAAGGCGAACTGTCAGGTTTCTCACGCCCATCCTCCGGGCATTGGTATTTTTCCCTGAAGGACCGGAAGTGCCAGGTCCGGTGCGCAATGTTCAGGGGCTTCAATCAGCGCATCCGTGAGTTGCCCAAAGAAGGCGACCAGATAAGAATTCGCGGCAAGGTTACATTGTACGAGAACCGGGGTGACTTCCAGATTATCGTCGAACACCTTGAGCCTGCTGGTCTGGGCGCGCTTCAACAGGCGTACGAGGAGCTGAAGAGAAAGCTGCAACTCGAGGGGTTGTTCGACGTTGCCCGCAAGAAAACACTGCCCACTGTGCCGCACCACATTGGCGTGGTCACCTCACCAACCGGCGCCGCCATTCACGACATCCTGACTGTTCTGGCTCGCCGATGCCCTGCCATACCGGTCACCCTCTATCCCACGGCTGTGCAGGGCAAGGCGGCAACCGCTGACATAGTCCGTGCCATTGACCAGGCTCAATCCCATGGCGTGGCCGACGTGCTTGTGATCGGTCGCGGTGGTGGCTCCCTCGAGGATCTCTGGTGTTTCAACGAAGAAGCCGTCGCGAGGGCGATCGCAAACTGCCGTATCCCCACGGTTAGCGCAGTGGGCCACGAGGTGGACGTGACCATCGCTGATTTTGTTGCCGATCTCAGGGCCCCGACTCCGTCCGCCGCAGCCGAGAAAATCTCCCCGGACCAGCGGGAATGGATCAGGCAAGTGGATGAGCAAGCAATCCGCCTTGCCAATGCCGTGCGGCGCACCCTGCAGCGCCAGGAAACACAGTTGATGCATCTGGCAGCCCGGCTCAGGGACCCCCGACGGGAATTGATGGACAAAGCCCAGCGTATGGATGAGCTCGACATGCGCCTGGGAAAAGCCATGAACACCGCCCTGGAGCAGCGCGCGCTGCGTGCGGAGCACTTGAAGCAGCGCCTGCTGATGCAATCCCCCGGGCGCCGGCTCGACCAGGCCCGGGACAATTTGCTGCGCCAGCAGGACAAGCTGGACAAAGCCATCCGGCACCGCCTGGATCGCCACCAGGAAAGGCTGAGCCATACCAGTCAGACACTGCACGTGGTCAGCCCGCTGGCCACACTCGGACGGGGCTACGCCATTACCCGACGCGAAAGCGACGGCGCCATTATCAGGGATGCCAACGACGTTGCTACCGGCGACGTCATCAACACACGCCTTGCCAAAGGCGATCTCACCGCCACCGTCACAGAGGTCCATTCTTCCAGGGAATAGCCCGACTAAGCCTATGGTCTAGTAGTCCTTCCCCTCAAAGTGCCTACAGTTGTCATTAACAACAGTAGAACAACAACGGGCTCATGAGGTAGATGGTATGGACTACAACTCTGAATTCAGGCGTTCCATAGACAGGCCTGACGAGTTCTGGCGCGAGCAGGCTGCGAACATTGACTGGTTCAAATCCCCTGAGACCATCTGGCAGGCAACCGACAATGGTCACGGCGTGTGGTTCCCCGACGGCGAGCTCAATTCCTGCGACGTCGCGCTCGACGCCAATATCCGAGCAGGTCGCGGAGATCAGACTGCCCTTATCTACGACTCCCCGGTAACCAATACCCAGAAATCCTACACCTATAACGAACTGACCGCTGATGTCGCCAGGTTCGCCGGTGCGTTGAAAGACCGGGGAATCGCCAAGGGCGATCGCGTAATCATCTACATGCCGATGATACCCGAAGCGGTTGTGGCGATGCTCGGTTGCGCCCGGATCGGGGCCATACATTCCGTCGTATTTGGTGGGTTTGCTGCCCATGAACTGGCCGTGCGAATCGACGATGCCCGCCCAAAGGCCATCATTACCGCTTCCTGCGGAATCGAAGTAACGAAAATCATTGAATACAAACCGCTGGTGGACAAAGCCATCAACCAGGCCAGCCATAAACCCGAATTCTGCATTCTGTATCAGCGCCCTCAGGCCACAGCACAGCTGCAGGAGGGACGGGATTATGACTGGTCAGAGCTGGCAGCCAACGCCGGTCCGGTAGACCCGGTCCCGGTCAAATCCACCGATCCGCTTTACATCCTTTATACCTCAGGCACCACTGGCAAGCCCAAGGGCGTGGTGAGAGACAACGGCGGCCACGCTGTCGCACTCCGTTACAGCATGAAACTGGTTTACGATGCTAAACCCGGCGATGTTTACTGGGCCGCCTCAGACGTGGGCTGGGTCGTCGGCCACAGCTACATCGTATATGCCCCCCTGTTTGCAGGCTGCACAACCATTCTTTATGAGGGCAAACCGGTCAAGACACCGGATGCCGGGGCCTTCTGGCGCGTGGTACGGGATCACAAGGTTAATATGCTCTTCACCGCGCCAACCGCCTTTCGGGCAGTGCGCAAGGAAGACCCGGAAGCAGACCAGCTCTCGCAATACGATATCAGTTCACTGAAGCGGCTGTTTCTGGCCGGCGAGCGCCTGGATCCCGCGACGTACGAGTGGCTGCGGGAACAGACCGGCCTGCCTGTGCTGGACCACTGGTGGCAGACCGAAACCGGCTGGGCCATTTGCTGCAACCCCGTCGGCATTGAAATGATGGCTACCAAGCCCGGCTCCGCCACGGTTCCCTCCCCCGGGTTCAATGTCCAGGTGGTGGACATGGAAGGCAACCAGATGGCTACCGAAGAACAGGGACAGATCGCGGTCAAGCTTCCCTTGCCTCCGGGCTGCATGATGACGGTATGGGGCGACGATGCGCGCTTCCGAAAGACCTACCTTGAACCCATTGAAGGCTTTTACAGCTCAGGGGACGGCGGTTTTATTGATGATGACGGCTATGTGTTTGTCATGGGACGGACCGATGACGTCATTAACGTCGCGGGCCACCGCCTGTCGACCGGGGAAATGGAGGAAGTGGTTGCCTCTCATCCAGCGATCGCCGAGTGCTGCGTGGTTGGCGCCCAGGACGAAATGAAGGGGCAGGTTCCCGTCGGCCTCGTGCTCATTAAGGATGGTGCAACCATTGATCACGATGAGCTGGAGGAAGAATTAGTAGAGATGGTAAGGGAAAAGATCGGCGCCATTGCCTGTTTTCGCCGGGCTATGGTTGTCGAGCGACTGCCCAAAACCCGTTCTGGAAAAATACTCCGAAGGGTTATCCGCCAGATAGCGGACGGAGAAGATTACGTAGTGCCCAGCACCATTGACGACCCGGCCATTCTGGAAGAAATCAACCAGCACTTCCGAAACTGACCCCGCGCCAGTAACAACCAAATATCCCAGCTCGGCAAGGGCCGGGATATTTGGTGACGATTCTATGACAACCCGTTGTTTTTGCTACTTTAAAAACCTCAAGAAAAGTCATCAAAAAGCGTTGACGACCCCGAAAGTCGGTCTATACTGAAATTGCTGTGAAAATACAGCGGTATTTGGTGAAAGTGTTCCAACGTCCTGCCGCAGTGCTCTTCGTTGCCCCTTCCTCAGTACGCTCGGATTTCTCAGCATCGGTTTAACTTCAAAAAACCGAAGGTCCCGTGAGGGCAAAATTTCAGGAATACAGGAAAGATCAATGTCTGATACAAAAACCGGCCACGTTAAGTGGTTTAACGAGTCCAAGGGCTTTGGCTTCATCGCTCAGGACGGTGGCAGTGACGTGTTCGTTCACTATAGTGCAATCAATGCCAGCGGTTTCCGTACCCTGACCGAAGGTCAGCAGGTACAGTTCACCGTAACACAGGGCCCGAAAGGTCCCCAGGCGGAGAACGTAACCCCGGTCTGAGGTTACGCGACCGCCTTTGCCCCTCACGGGCAATGGCAATAACCAGGCAGTATAAAAAGCCGGCACATGCCGGCTTTTTATTGGCATCTGGAACCGATTCAGACCCCGGCAGACTCCGCGGGTTCTGCAATGGATGCAGCATTCACCGGCACATCGACTACTTGCGCAACCGCTGAAAGCAATGCCTGAAGGGTGGCGGAAGTAGTGTCTTCTGCCAGCGCCGCAGCACTGCAGTGAGCGTTATTGGCAATCAGACGGATACACGCCAGCGCATTGGCGTTAGTGCCCTCACCCAAAGCAAACTCATCGTATGCCTCAACGGCGATTTTCACCCCGTACCGTTCCTCCAGTGCCGCGGAAACCGCTTCCACTGCACCAAGGCCACGCCCTTCCAGACGAACCGGGCGCTCTTGCCCCATGCTGACGACAGCCATCACACCGTCTTCATCACGGTGTAGATCGTAGGAGGTCAACGCCCATGCTGCGTGCACCTTCAGGTATCGCTCTTCAAACAGGCGGTGAATGGTCATGGAGTCAATCTCACCACCGTTGACCTCGGCTTCACCCTGTACCACTTTACTGAACTCAATCTGCAACCAGCGTGGCAGGGTGATCTTGTAGTCACGCTCCAATACATAAGCCACACCACCCTTACCGGACTGGCTGTTGATACGAACCACCTCTTCATACCGGCGGCCGAGGTCACGGGGATCGATGGGCAGGTAGGCCACGTTCCAGACATCGCCATCATTGCGCCTGGAAAGACACTTGCGAATGGCATCCTGATGGCTGCCGGAGAAAGCCGTAAAGACCAACTCACCCGCATAGGGGTGGCGTGGGTGGGTCGATATCTCCGTACAGGCCTCTACAACCTCGGTAATCTCCGCCATGCCGGACAGATCCAGTGTCGGATCGATTCCCTGGGAGTACAGGTTCATCGCCATGGTGACCAGATCCATATTCCCGGTGCGCTCACCGTTCCCCATCAGGGTGCCCTCCACACGGTCAGCACCGGCCATGACCGCCAGTTCGGCCGCCGCTACCCCGCAGCCACGGTCATTGTGGGTGTGAACGCTGATGCTGATGTGTTCACGGTAACGGACCCGGTCACAAATCCACTCTATCTGGTCGGCAAACACGTTCGGTGTTGCCATCTCGACGGTAGCCGGCAGATTGATAATCACCGGCTGTCCCTGGTCCGGACGCCACACGTCATTGACGGCATCAATCACCTCGGCGGCAAAATCCAGCTCGGTGCCGGTGAAGCTTTCCGGGGAGTACTGGAAGGTCCAATCCGTTTCCGGGTGGCGTGCGGCAATTTCCTGCACCACACGGGCACCGTTCACTGCGATATCCCGAATGCCGTCACGGTCAAGACCGAACACCTGTTCACGCTGAACGGTGGATGTGGAGTTATAAACGTGGACAATGGCCTGCTTCGCCCCCTGCAACGCCTCATAGGTGCGCTCAATGAGTTCCGGGCGGGCCTGAGTCAACACCTGGATTTTCACATCCGACGGAATGCGGTCCTCTTCAATCAACTTGCGGCAAAAATCAAAATCCGGCTGACTGGCTGCCGGGAAGCCGATTTCAATTTCCTTGAAGCCCAGCTTCACCAGCAAATCGAACAGACGCTGCTTCTGGGCAACTGACATGGGCTTGACCAGTGCCTGGTTACCATCACGAAGGTCCACCGCACACCAGGTAGGTGCTTTTTCAATCACGCGATCCGGCCAGCGACGATCTTTCTTGGCAACCGGCTTAAAAGCAACATACTTGCGATGATCAAATGCCATGACGTCTTTTCCTTGAGCTTCTCTGGGGACAATCTCTATATGGTGTACAGATTAACCGGGATTCCGGGACAAATGATTGCTATTTTTCGTTTCTAGTCTAGTATTTTAGTCGTTTCTGCCCATCAATTCATTCAGGGCGCAATATTATGCCACCAATGCCTGAAACCCTCATAAAAATCGATAAAATTGACCGCAAAATCCTGGAGCAATTGCAGCAGGACGGCTCTCTCACCAATCAGGAACTCGCCGACAAGGTCGGGCTGTCACCCTCCCCCTGTTTACGGCGAGTCAGGGCTATGGAGGGCGCCGGAATCATTGTTCGGAAGGTGACCATTCTGGATCACAAGAAGCTGGGATTATCGCTCACCGCAGTCATACTGATCGGCATGGATCGCCACACGCCTGAACGTTTCGCGGCCTTCGAGGAGCAGGTGGCGGAGTATCCGGAAGTTCAGGAGTGTTATCTGATAACTGGCCAGGATGCCGACTACATGCTGAAAGTCGTGGTACCGGACATGGACCACTACCATCACTTCCTTCTCAACCGAATTACCCGCATTCAGGGGGTCAGCGGTGTCCATTCCAGTTTCGTACTACGCCGGGTGATTGACAGCACGGCACTGCCGCTTGGCTATTTATCCTGAAAAAGGGGGCATTATTCACAAATGAGCTCTTTCAAATAGGCTCTCACCATGCATTTGAGCTCAAAAACCAGGGCTCGCGCCTGCTCCTCTGGTAATGTCGCCGCCAGTCTCAAAACAGACCCGGCGGACCTGGGCACCGCCAGGCACGCATTCCAGCGCCGCTCATCGGGAATATGAGGGTATTCCTCGCTCAAGCGGGCATCCAGATCCCTGGCGTTGTTATAGAGCTCCCGGAGATCAAGCTCGCGCAATTCCGGCATGGCTTCAACACCACTCCAGATCGCAGCATAGGCAGGTTCAGTCCTGTAGAACTCATAAAAAAGCTCAATCAGAACATCCACCGCATCCACCAGAAGGACCTCCCCCAGGCGCTCCCGCAATGCGGTCTCCATTTTTTCAACATGGCGTTCCGCAATGGCTTTTACGATCGCGACCTTGTTCGGGAAATACCGATACAGGGATGCCAGCGACATGCCGGATTGGCGAGCAATGGCGGACATACTGGTGCTGTCCACGCCAACTTCATGGAAAATGGCGGCTGCATGCTCGAGGATCGTATTCACACGCTCGCGACTGCGAGCCTGAACCGGCTTCCGGCGCGGGGTGACACTGATGGGTGCTTCTGTATTGTCTGCGGTCATATGGCCACTCGATCTGTACCTTGTGTGACAGGCTCCGTACAATAACCACCACTTTACGACAAATAAAGGTCCGGACGTGCCATATCGGGCCTGTCCATTAGTCTAAGAACCTTCACAACCTCATACGGAAGACACAATGCGAGCAAGCCGTTTCCTGATTGCTACCCAGAAAGAAACACCCGCGGACGCCGAAGTGATCAGCCACCAGCTGATGCTCCGGGCCGGCATGATCCGCAAACTCGCCTCTGGCCTATACACCTGGCTGCCGATGGGCCTGCGTACCCTGCGTAAAGTTGAGCGTATCGTGCGGGAGGAAATGGACAAGAGTGGTGCCCAGGAAGTGTTAATGCCAGCCGTGCAACCAGCCGAGCTATGGCAGGAATCCGGTCGCTGGGAACAATACGGCGGCGAACTGCTGAGGATGAATGATCGCCACGGTCGCGATTTCTGTTTCGGTCCGACCCACGAAGAAGTCATTACGGACGTGATTCGTAACGAGTTGAAGAGCTACAAAGAGCTGCCCTCCAACTTTTACCAGATCCAGACCAAATTCCGTGACGAACGTCGTCCGCGATTCGGCGTCATGCGCGCCAGGGAATTCATCATGAAGGACGCATACTCCTTCCACCTGAACGCGGAATCCCTGAACGAAACCTACGAAGTTATGCATCGCACCTATTGCGCCATTTTTGATCGTCTTGGTCTCGACTACCGTCCGGTTCAGGCTGACTCCGGCGCTATCGGTGGCAGCGCCTCACACGAATTTCACGTACTGGCGTCATCCGGCGAGGACGACATTGTGTTCAGCAGCGATAGTGACTACGCCGCAAACATAGAGAAAGCCGAAGCAGTCGCCCCTGCCGGTGATCGCCCTGCCCCTTCAGAAGAACTTAAGGAAGTGTCAACGCCGGATCAGCGGACCATCGACGCTGTGGCGGAATTCCTTGGTATCGACGCCAACCGCACCGTGAAAACGTTACTGGTTAAAGCCGACGAGGATGAGAACGGCGAGTCCGGCCTGGTAGCCCTGATCCTCCGTGGTGATCACACCCTGAACGAGATCAAGGCCGAGAATCTGGCCGGTGTCGCCGAGCCTCTGACCATGGCCACCGATGAAGAAATCGAGAAAGCAACTGGCTGCAAGGCCGGCTCCATCGGCCCTGTCAATCTGCCGGTACCGGTGATCGTTGACCGGAGTGCAGCGCACCTGGCGGACTTTGTCTGTGGCGCCAACAAAGAAGGATTCCACCTCACCGGTGTTAACTGGGGGCGCGATGCAGAACTTGACCGTGTCGAGGATCTCCGTAATGTGGTCGAAGGCGATGCAAGCCCGGATGGCAAGGGCACCCTGGAAATCCGTCGCGGTATCGAGGTGGGGCACATCTTCAAGCTGGGCAACAAATACAGCACAGCGATGAACGCCACGGTGCTGGATGAGAACGGCAAGAGTGTGATTCTTGAGATGGGTTGCTATGGCATCGGGGTTTCCCGGATTGTAGCGGCCTCTATCGAGCAGAACCACGACGACAAAGGCATTATCTGGCCCGAGGCGATTGCGCCCTTTGAAGTTGCAGTGGTCACACTGAACGCCCACAAATCGCCAAAAGTCGCGGAAGCCGGGGAGAAGCTGTACAACCAACTGCGTCAGGCCGGCTTTGATGTCCTTCTGGACGATCGGAAAGAGCGTCCCGGCGTCAAATTCGCCGACATGGAACTGATCGGCATCCCCCACCGTTTCGTGGTGTCTGACCGTGGCATAGAAGCAGGCACTCTGGAATACAAGGGACGTCGTGACGACGACAAACAGGACGTCACGCTGGATGAAGCCCTGCCTTTCCTGATTAACGCCTCGCCACGAAAAGGTCTCTGAGGAAGGCTCGAGACTGGTGCATTGGGGTTACCGCCCCAATGCACGATCCGGCGGGATAACGCCCGGTTCCATTTCCAGTGCTACCCCAAATCTCGCCAGGACATCCTGTCGGATGCGCTCCGCCAGCGCCAACACATCCGATCCACTGCCACCGGAATGATTGATCAACACAAGCGCCTGGCGATTGTGGACCCCTACGCGATCATTACGGAAGCCCTTCCAGCCACACTGATCAATGAGCCAGGCTGCCGCCAGCTTTGCAGTGCCATTGCCCGGATAACCGGGCATGTCCGGGTACGCTAACTTGAGCTCGCCCCAGACCTTCCGGTCCACTATCGGATTCTTGAAGAAGCTGCCAGCGTTGGGAATCTGCTCGGGATCAGGAAGCTTGCGTCGACGCACCGCCATGACGGCCTGGGCAACATCCAGAGCCTTAAGATTCGAGGTGCCTGCGCCATCGAAATAATTGGCCAGATCGGCATACCCCAGGGTCAACTCCCTGGAGCGGCAGAGCCGTAGGCGTAACTCGGTGATGACATAGCGTCCAGGCTGATGCTTGAACAGACTGTCCCGATAGCCGAACCCGCAGTCTTCGTTGGCCAGCACCACCCATTCCCCGGTTTTACGATCGAGAGCGGTAACACTCACCAGGGTATCTTTCAGTTCCACGCCATAGGCGCCGATATTCTGCACCGGGGCCGCGCCGACCGTGCCGGGGATCAGGGCCAGGTTTTCAATGCCACGGTAACCCGCTGAGGCAGCATAGAGTACCGATTCATGCCAGTTCTCTCCGGCGCCCAGCACCAGGATGGCTGAATCCCCATCGACGTGTTCCCAGCAACGCCCGGTTATCCCCATGTGCAACACCAGCCCGTCAAAATCACCGGCAAACACCAGGTTGCTGCCGCCTCCGAGAATCAAAGTGGCCAGGTCTCTTTGCTCAGCCACTTCAAGCAGGGATTCGAGCTCCTGGCCCGAAGTCACTTCCGCGAACCAACGGGCACTGGCCGGAACAGCCAAACTGTTCATCGCCGCCAGACTGACGTGCTCTTCAAGCGCTGGTGGAAGACTCAAGCCAGGTATCTCCGTATCTCATCAAGAAGCCCCTCACTGGCCTCTTCAATGAGATCCAGCACGGTTTCGAAGCCCTTGTCTCCGCCGTAATAGGGATCAGGCACTTCCTCGTGTTCACTGAGACCATAACTCAGGAACAACTCGGGTTCCGTGCCTCCATTCTGACGCCAGACATCCCTTACGTCCGCAAGGTTCTGTCGATCCATCACCAGAATATAATCGAAGTGCTCAAGATCACTAGCCCGGAACTGCCGGGCTCGAAGACCGGAAATATCGATACCCCGCTGGTGGGCTTTTTGCTGAGCGCGATCATCCGGTGCCTTGCCAATGTGCCAGTCTCCGGTGCCACAGGAGTCGATATGGATAATCTCTTCCAGCCCCGCTTCATGTACCGCACGTCGAAACACACCCTCGGCACTGGGTGACCTGCAGATATTGCCAAGACAGACAAAAAGAACGTAAACCGGTTTCTGCATGGTCATAGGCCCCGTGTTTCCGCTTCCATCCATTGCCGCAGTCGCTCCAGATCGGCTTCTGTATCAACACCTGCTGGCGGTGTCTCAGTCGCTTCTTCCACATGAATGCGAGCACCGTTGTACAGCGCCCTCAGTTGTTCCAGCGATTCCGTCATCTCGGTAGGCGCCGGAGCCCAGCGGACAAAATCCGTCAATAACCGTACGCGGTAGCCATAGATACCGATGTGACGATAGTAATCCACTTCCTCCGGTATACTGGCGGTCCACAATGACCAGTCACCATCACTCCAGGCATCCCTCGCCCAGGGGATCGGCGCGCGGCTGAAATAATGGGCCATACCCTGATGATCTGAGACCACTTTCACCACATTCGGATTGAACACGCTGGCCACATCCGTGATTTTTTCACACAGAGTGGCAATGGCCGCATCGGGAAAACGCTCCAGGTTGGCCGCCACCTGATTGATCAGGGATGGCGGGATCAGCGGCTCATCCCCCTGAACATTGACCACCCTGTCATCGGGGGCAAACTCCAGCTTGCGGGCCACTTCCTCCAACCGGTCCGTACCACTGGCATGGTCGGGCGAGGTCATGACCACTTCCGCACCAAACGCGCGGCAGGCAGCTTCGATACGGTTGTCGTCAGTGGCTATAACCACACGACCGGCATTGCTGTCCCGGGCACGCTCGTAGACGTGCTGGATCATCGGTTTCCCGGCTATATCTGCCAATGGTTTTCCGGGAAGCCGTGTGGAGGCGTATCGGGCTGGAATCACCACCGTAAAAGACATGGAACTCACCTATCAGCGTTTATCGAGGCGCTCGTCAGTAGACAGGGTGCGGGCTTCGGTTGCCAGCATGACCGGGATACCCTCACGGATCGGAAACGCCATGGCATCCTGATAGCAAATCAGTTCGGTTTTTTCCCGGTTCAGTTTCAGGTCCCCTTTACAGACAGGGCAAGCCAGCATGGCCAGCAATTTCTTATCCATTATGCGCTCTCACAGGTTCATAAATCGTTAAAGAATCCTTGCATTCCTGCACACGAGCCAGGAATGCCGCAGCAAAAGCCTCTGGCAGTTGTGCCTGCACTGACAGTACCCAGGCATTATCCGGAGCAAACTCACGGCATTTTACCGCATCCTTGGCCGTCATCAGCAGCCAATCACCGTCACCCACCCGAAGATCCGAGGCACGAAACTTATGGTGGTCAGCGAAGGCTGTCGCCGAAACCTGGGCTCCAAGTGTTTCCAGTGTAGCGAAAAAACGGCCTGGGTTACCGATACCCGCGACCGCATGCACCGGCTTGTCACGAAGACAGTCGAGGGCAGCGGTTTTACCAGATTTCAGGTTACGTAACTCCGCAGGTTCAAGGGTCATGGTGAACTGCGCGGGATGCTCCAGCTCTTCCAGTGTCCCGCCGTTGGTTACCACGAAGTCCACTCCCGAAAGTCTGTCCACGGGCTCGCGCAATGGGCCAACGGGGATGCCGGCGCCGTTGCCGATGCCTCTCTCAGCATCAAACACCGCCAGCTCGATGTCCCGGGGCAACCGGTAATGCTGCAGGCCATCGTCACAGATCAGCACATCGCCAAGCTGTTGCTCAAGAGCCCACAGGGCACCGCGCTTCCTTTGGGGATCCACTACCACAGGGCAGCCGGTTTCCAGCGCCAGCATAACCGGCTCATCACCCGCTATTTCAGGACTGGTTTCCGGCTCAACCCGCAGGGGATAATCCTTGGAACGGCCACCATACCCCCGGCTCAGTATCACCGGTCGCCAGCCCTGCTCTCTCAGCAGAGTCACAAGCAGTGCTGTCAACGGGGACTTCCCCGTTCCACCCGCCGTGATATTCCCAACCACGACAACAGGCACCGGTAGCGGCTCATCCTTGACCTGCCAGGCTTTACGTCGTCGCCCCTCAGCCACAATTCGATACAGCCAGGCTAGCGGATAGAGCGGCCACAAGGGCCGGCTACGACCGTACCAGAGCCTGTCTGTCAGTGTGGTCATGCCTGCTCGCTGAACTGCATCTGATGCAACTGGGCGTATGCGCCGCCTGTCGCGAGAAGTTCATCATGACGGCCGGACTCAACAATCTGGCCGCCGTCCATTACCAGGATGCGATCGGCCTTTTCGATGGTCGACAGGCGGTGCGCGATAACCAGCGTGGTCCTGCCCTGCATCACTGTTTCAAGGGCCTCCTGAATATGGCGCTCGGATTCCGTATCCAGGGCGGAGGTTGCTTCATCGAGAATCAGGATCGGGGCGTCCTTGAGTAGCGCCCGGGCAATAGCCAGGCGCTGACGCTGACCTCCCGAAAGCATAACCCCATTGTCCCCGATCATGGTGTCCAATCCTTCGGGCATCCGGTCGATGAACTCCAGGGCATGAGCCTTCGCTGCGGCCTCACGAATCTCTTCACGGCTGCAATGGCGCAGGGCCCCATAGCCAATATTGGCGGCAATGGTGTCGTTAAACAGCACCACGTTCTGGGTGACCAGAGCGATCTGGGCACGCAACGCCTGCAGACTGAATTCCTTGAGGGAGTGCCCGTCTATGCGGATGTCTCCTCCGGTGTATTCATAAAACCGGGGCAACAAACTGACCAGAGTGGACTTGCCACTGCCGGACCGGCCTACCAGCGCCACGCTCTGGCCCGCCGGGATATCCAGTGAGATCCCGGTCAGCACGTCATCCAGCTGATCCCGATAACGGAAGGACACATCGTCAAATTCAATGTCGCCGTTGACCCGCGTGGGACTGAAGGTGCCATCATCGTGCTCGGGCTCTTCATCTATAGTGCCAAACACATCAAGAGCTGCAGCGACACCCTTCTGGATTTTCGCGTGCACGGATGTCACCTGGCGAATCGGCTTGGCCATGGTGGTGGCGGCCGTGATGAAGGCAATCAGCTCGCCGGTGCTCATTTCACCGCGAATGCCGGGTGACAGCATGGTCCAGACCAGCGCAGCAATTGCCACCGCCACCAGGACCTGAATCACCGGTACGCTGATGGCCTGGGTGGAGGCCATTTTCAGGCTCTGTTTCAGGTTCTTTTCGCTGACCTCCCGGAACCGCTCCCGTTCGTAGTCCTCGCCCCCGAAGGTTCGCACCACGCGGTATCCGGAGATGGACTCGGACGCCACATGGGTAATATCGCCCATGGAGCCCTGAATCCGTTGGCTGATCCTGCGAAAACGTTTGCTGGCGTAGCTGACCACAAACCCGATAATGGGCCCCACTGCGAGGAACACAATGGTCAGCTTCCAGTTGGTGTAGAGCATGAAACCGAGCAGACCAACTATGGTCAGACCTTCCCGCAGGGTGATCGTCACTGCGTTGGTGGTCGCTTCCGCCACCTGCTCAACGTTGAACGTCAGCTTCGAGACCAGGCGTCCGGACGCATTGTCATCAAAGTAACGGGATGGCAGCGTCATCAGCCGGTCGAACACCTGGGTTCTCAGCGCATTAATAACCTGACGTCCAACGTAGCTGATGAAATACTGACTCAGGAAGGTACCCAAGCCACGGAAGGCGAACACGCCAACAATCAGCAGGGTAAGCAGGATGCGGTTCTGATCGGTCGGATTCTCAATGGCTTCAATGACGTACTCCATGGCCGCCGCCATACCGGTGGAGGCCGCGGCATAGATTACGTTACCAAGCACTGCCAACGAGAACGCCAGCCAGAATGGTTTGACGTAGGCCAGCAGGCGCTTATAGGTGGCCCAATTGGAAGCATCCTGCAATTCACTGACGTCAGCTTTGGCGGATTCACTCACTGCCCGTCAGCCTCCCGCTCAGTGGTTATACTCAGCTTCGCAAAGCCGAGACGGCCCGCCACGTCCATAGCCCTGACCACAAATTCATGGGGCGTACGGGCATCCGCCGTGATCACGTATGGCAACGAGTTGTCCCCCTCCGAGAGTTCCCGCACAGCCTTCTCCAGGGTTTCACGGCGATTATTGACGAGGGTGCGACTGTTGAGAATGTACTGCCCTTCAGCATTGATCACCACATCAATTTCCCGCACTTCGGTTTCTGCGCGTGCCTCGGCACTGGCCTCCGGCAACTCTACCTCAAGGTGGCTTTCGCGCGTGAAGGTGGTGGAAACCATAAAGAAGATCAGCAGCAAGAACACCACGTCAATCAATGGCGTCAGGTCTACCCCAACCTCCTGGCTTCTCTGGCGCTTGAACTTCACGGCGTTCAGGCTCCTTCCACGTCGATTTCACGGTCACCATGGACCACTTCCACCAGCTTGATGGCTTCCTGCTCCATACCCACCACCAATTCATCGACGCGACGAATGAAATAACGATGGCCAATCAACGCCGGGATGGCAACACTCAGCCCTGCTGCGGTTGTAATCAATGCCTCTGAGATACCACCGGCCAGGTTGCCTGCGTTACCGACTCCGGCCAACTGGATCTCGGCAAATACCTTGATCATCCCGATCACCGTTCCCAGAAGACCAAGCAGTGGCGTGATTGTGGCTACGGTGCCCAGGGGATTAAGGAAACGCTCAAGGTCATGGATAACCTGGCTGGCCTCATGCTCAATGCTTTCCTTCATGATCTCGCGACCATGTTTGGCGTTCATCAACCCGCCCGCGAGAATTCTGCCAAGGGGGGAGGAACCCTGCAGAGCCTTGAGTTTGCGGCCGTTCAGCTCCTTTTTCTTGATCCAGCGCCAGAGTTCATTAATGGTCTGAGGAGGCGCTACCCTGGAGGGCCGCAACGTCCAGAAACGTTCAAGGATTATGGCAAGTGCCAGAATGGAACAGGCTACAATTGGCACCATCAGAATGCCACCGGCTTTCAACAGCTCGAACACGCTTGGTCTCCCTGATTGTTAACAAGCCGCGCTACTTTAGCATAGCTGCCGCCGCAGGCCACACCCGTTGTGTCACGGTATTTTACAATGCCCACCAATCCGTTACGGGCTGCCGTATCCAGAACGGCGTTGACCGGCGCTGCTCCTCTATCCCGATACCGTTTTTACCCATCACCAGCCGGATGGCGCCGGAATACGCCGTATTCAGCTGCTGGCTCCCTGCCATCCGGTAGCGGTCCACCACCGATGGGTGAGGATGACCGAACCTGTGGCGATAGCCCGCACTGTATATCACCACATCCGGATCGAGCCACTGGACCCAGGAACGTGAGGAAGAGGTTTTGCTGCCGTGGTGGGGTGCCAGGACAACCCGAAAAGCATCTTCATATGCTCCTTCGGAAAACAGGGGCTGATCCGGCATCCGGGACTCCACATCGTCAGAAATATCCCCGGGCAATAGGATCTGGGCGGCCCCGTCCGGGCTGGTAACGATCACTACGCAGGAAGCATTGTTCGAATCCACATCCGCCGCCTCCGGATTCCGCCAAAAGCTCAGGGTGAGCTCACCAATATGACGGACCAGTCCCGGGCGACAAGGTTCGGGCGCTGGCGCGGACTTACCTGAACGAGCACCTACACGTTCCGGCTCTCCGGAAATGACCTCCGCTACCGGTAGCGTAGCAAACAACAGAGGCAGCCCTCCGGCGTGATCACTGTCTCCGTGGCTGATTACCAGCGTATTGATGGTCCTTACCCCCAGACTCTCGAGATTAGGCACCAGGACTGACTCAACGGCGGAAAAGACACCGGGAATGGATGGTCCGGTGTCATACAACAGCACCTGATCCTGATGACGAACAAGCAAAGACAACCCCTGGCCAACATCCCATACCCAGACTTCCGGCACCTCTACCCAACGGTTATCATCCCGCTCTGCAAGCAAGGACATCAGCAACCAGGGCACCATCAGGATCGCGACCACCGCGCGAATCCGCAACGAAGGAACAACCAGCGAAAGGATCGCTAACACAGCGACCCCCAGGGTTGCGGCAACACCGGGATTGCCACTGGGCAGGTCCAGGGAGGACAGCCATACCAGGACATTCCACAGCACCCCCAACACCAGATCAAAACACTCCACCACCCACATCTGACTCTGCGGTAGCAGCCATATAAGCGCAGCGCCAACCATCAATACCGGCATGACGACGAGCGATACCCAGGGAATGGCAAACACGTTGGCAAGCAGCCCCGACACAGGTTGCCCCTGCCCCAGTACGGCAAGCACCGGCCATAGACCGGCAAATACCGCAACCTGCGCAAGCATCAGGGCGCTGCCCCAGCCTGGGGAAGACAGGCGCCGGGCAAAAACCAGCACCAGCACCGTGACAGCTCCGAAGGATAACCAGAAACCCTGATCCAGCGGGGAAAAAGTATCCGCCAGCAACACCAAAAACAGGGCCAGCACCAATCCCTGCCATGGCGATACCTGGCGACCATGGATCACAATCCAGCCGGCGACCAGCACCATAATCAATGCCCGACGCGTCGGAACGGTGAAGCCAGCGGCAAGACTGTAGGTGATACTGACCAGGGCAACCGAGACATAGACCAGATAACGCCCGTGACGGGGCCCGAGCAACGGTCCCGGCAACCAGAGAAGCAACCTGCGGACCAGAAACCCTGCGCCAAGAGCAATCAGGCCAAGATGCAGGCCGGAGATGGCGACCAGGTGAATGGTGCCGGTAGCCTTCAGCACCTCCCAGTGGCCTGGGGTCATTTCTCCCCGAAACCCGATGAGCAGAGAAGCAACCAGCGGATAATGCCTGGCTTCACCCACGGCGACGCCGACCGCATCGGCCAACTGCTGGCGCCAGACCATATAGTCGCAATGCAGGTTACACGGTACCGAGGAATCGGAATCCACACCCCGGATCGTTCCGGTCGCCCGGAATCCTTTTCGGTACAGCCACGATTCGTAGCGAAACCCGGTTGGATTGATCGCCCCGTGGGGCTGCTTGAGCGCAACCTTCAGACGGAGCCGTTGCCCCGGAAGGGATTGCTCCTCGCGGCCATACCATGCGAGCCGAATCCTTGAGGGGAACGCGGTGGCTTCTCCCTCGTAACCTGTCGGGAGGTGCCAGCGGGTGACACAAAAGCTGAACCGCAGGCTGTTATAACTTCCTTCTGTGGGAATTTCGCACAGGTAGCCCGACACCTCGACTACCTCACCTTCCAGTTCGACAGGAAAAGCGTGCTGCAGGCGCTCGGATGCGTGCCAGGATGACCAGGTCAGGCCTGCAAGCAGGCAGGCGAGCCAAAGAGCCCGTCTGGACACCCGCCGTGAGGGCAACGAATAAGCCCCATAAAGTACTGACAACAGGGCAACAATCAGCCACTTCAGAGGTGGCACGACCGGGAAGGTATAAAGTAAGATAACGCCGCAGGCAAAAGCGACAAGACTTCCGGACAATCCATGTCCTCCTGATTATTCCCAAGCTCCGGCAAGACATCGTGTCCCGGGCTGTCATTCTGAGCAGGCAGAACTTCCAAATGCCAAAGAAGTTCATGAAACGATACCTACCAACGCCTGATCGAGTCAGGGCGATGGAGTCGCTGCGCTTTCTCGGCGACATCCTTCATGAACCCAACCTATGGCACATTAACCGTCACAGCGTTTCCCGCGCCTTCCTGGTAGGCATTTTCCTGGGTTTTATCCCAATGCCATTCCAGATGCTGGCCGCCGCATTCTTTGCCATCTGGTTCAATGCCAACCTGCCCCTGTCCGTGGTGCTGGTCTGGATCAGCAACCCGCTGACCATGCCGCCGATGTTCTACTTCAATTACAAGATCGGTGCCTGGATTCTGGACCGACCGGTACTCAATTTCGAGTTCCAGGTGTCGTGGAAGTGGATCAGTGAACGGATCCTGGACATTGGCATACCGCTCTACCTGGGTTCACTGATCGTCGCCACTCTGTCCGCCTGCCTCGCCTACCTGTTGATCCAGTACCTGTGGCGTCGCAAAGTACGCTCTGACTGGCAGGACCGGCGCTTCCTTCGTCGACGCAAGCGTTAGCTTTCTGCGGCGTGTTCGACCAATAGCCGCCCCTGCTCCAGACGCAATACCCGCCCGAGACTCCGAGCCATGTGCATGTCGTGGGTCACCATCACGAACGCGATTCCCAACTGGTCCCGCAGGGACTCGATCAATTGCCGTACACCCTCTCCGGTATGCTCATCCAGATTCCCGGTCGGCTCATCCATCAGCACGCATTCCGGTTCGTTTACCAGTGCCCGGGCAATCGCCACCCGCTGACGCTCACCGCCCGAGAGCTCTCCCGGCTTATGACTGAAGCGCTCCCCCAGCCCCACTTTGGTAAGCACAGCGCTGGCCTTTTCCTCGGCAGCCTTCACGTCCATGCCACCAAGCGCACACGGCATCATCACGTTTTCAAGGGCCGTGAATTCCGGGAGCAAATGATGGAACTGGTAGACGAACCCAAGATGCCGGTTACGAAACCGTGCCCGACCAGCCTCACTCATGCGATGAATATCCTGGTCGCAAATGGAGATATGGCCGGAAGAGGGCCGGTCAAGTCCGCCGAGCAGGTTCAGCAACGTGGTTTTCCCGGCACCACTGCTACCCACAATTGCAACTGTTTCGCCAGCCGCAACCTGCAGAGAAATGTCGGAAAAAATCGTGAGCTTTTCCGGCCCTTCGTTGTAGGTACGAGTCACCTGCTGGCAGTCGATAACCAGTGATTTACCAGCCGTCGGAGTGATCACATCATTCATAACGCAGGGCCTCCGCCGGATCGATTCGTGATGCCCGCCAGGCGGGGTAAATGGTCGCCAGCAGACTCATTGCCAGACCAGCGCCACTGATAATTGCCACGTCCTGCCACTGCAATTGCGACGGCAGATAACTGATGAAATACACGTCCGCGCTGAGGAACTGGTGACCAAGGGCCGCCTCCAGCCAGGAAATGAATGCACTGATATTCAACGCCCCGACAACGCCGAGCGTGGTACCGACCAGCGTGCCAAAGATGCCAATCACACCACCCTGAATGATAAAGATTCGCATGATCCGTCCCGGGGTTGCCCCCATGGTGCGCAAGATTGCGATATCCGCGGTTTTGTCGGTCACGACCATGACCAGGGTTGATACGATGTTGAAGGCAGCTACCGCCACGATAAACATCAACAGCAGCCCAATCATGGTCTTTTCCATGCGAATGGCCTGAAACAGGTTGCCATGGGTTCGGGTCCAGTCGGAGATATAGTAGCGGCCATCCAATCCACGGGCCGCCTGCTCGGCGACTTTCGGAGCCGCGAACAGGTCATCCACCAGCAGTCTCACCCCCTGGGCCTGACCGCCGGTTCGCATCAGTTTTGCCGCATCATCCATGTGGATCAGCGTGTAATTTCCATCAAGCTCCGCGCCAACGCTGAAGATTCCCTTGACTGTAAACCGCTTGAGTCTGGGCAACACACCTGCCGGTGTGACGGAAGCCTCCGGCAACACAACGGTGACCTTGTCACCGATCTGCAGGCGCAGGCTGGACGCCATTAACCGGCCGACAATCATGCCAAACTCACCGGATTTCAGGTCGTCCAGGCTGCCTTCAAGCATATGGTTTTCAATGATGGATACGCTGCGCTCCTGGTCCGGCAACACACCATTTAGCATCACCCCCCGGACATCACCGCCACCGGTGACCATACCCTGTCCCTGAATGAAGGGAGCGGCAGCAAGAACCCGGGGATGCTCCTCGACTTTTGCGTCGACGGTTTCCCAGTCCCGGAGCTGATCCGCGCCCTGGATAACAGCATGGGGAACCATGCCGAGAATGCGCTGCTTCAGCTCACGGTCGAAACCGTTCATCACCGAGAGGACAATAATCAACACCGCAACACCGAGCATCAGCCCGATCATCGAGGTGAGTGAGATGAAAGAAATAAAGTGATTGCGCCGCTTTGCCGCGGTGTATCGCAAACCAACATACAACGATAAAGGTCTGAACATGAGGAGGTGCCTGTTGCTACCTTCGGGTCATTCGGATTTCCGGACACACGACTGCCTGGAAACTGCTAAACTTTTCAACATAAACAAAAAATTGCTGTGCTTACGGAGCCGTGATGCCGTCACGAACACCCAACACCTCTCCAGATACCTCTCCGTCAGAGACGGCTTCGGATCGCCGGGATTTTTTCCGGATCGAAGACCGCATTGGTCTGGAAATCCGCAAGGTTCCGGAGAACGCCAAACAAGGATACGATCCTTTCAATGGCGATCATCTGGACGCCCTTCGCGCAGACCTGAAACGACTGGACCAGGATGTACGGATTCAACTGGCCAATCTCGCGGAGCGGGACCGCCTGCTGACCTCACTGATCAAGTCACTGAACGGGAAGCTGGATACGCTGGCGCGCATTATGGCCTTTGAGCAAAATCCGTTGCAACCTGAGGACTGGCAGGATGTTACGCTCAGCGAAGGTGGACTGGCCTTTCACAGTGCCACGAACGCCTGGTCCGGCGGGGATATTCTGGCAGTGAGGATGACGCTGCCTCCCGAACTCTTTCAACCCCAGGCCATCGCCCGAGTACTTCACACGATACCCGATGAAAGCGGCGGCGCCAGGGTTCATACCGAGTTTACCGAAATACAGGACAGCGACCGCCAACAAATTGCCCGACATGTGATGCGCTGGCAAATCCGGCAACGTCAAAACGTGTAAACTGACGAAAACGTGTGACTTTTGCTAACGTTTTTCGGATATTACGTTTCATCCATGTCCTTAAGATGTCTTACTGTACAACAGCACATAACGATTTCAGGGAGTACAATACCGATGAAAAAGCCTGTAACCCGTCTGCTCGGCGCCGTCGTAACGTTGGCAGCCCTTGGCCTGTCCCCCTTGACGCCAGTCACGGCCGAACAAGTAAAGATACCGGTGGGATCACAGGCTGAACGGTCGGAAACTGACCTTCCCCGCACTGGCATGAGTCAGGCCAGTGTCCGCGAATCCTGGGGAACTCCTCGCGAAACCCGGGGTCCCGTTGGCGACCCGCCCATTTCACAATGGCATTACGATGGCTTTGTCGTCTATTTCGAGGGCAACCACGTGATCCATACAGTGTTGAAACGGGACCGCTAATCGGTAGCACAGAATTCCTCCATACACATCCTGACGCAACGTCGTTCGTTGGTTAGAATGACGACCTTTTGCAATAGGTGGCGATAAATTGACTTCCAGACGTGTTTTGCCCGCCGAATGGGCCCCTCAAAGCGCGGTCATGCTGACCTGGCCGCACGCCGGTACCGACTGGTTCAGCATTCTCAAGGAAGTGGAACCCGTGTTTATGGCAATCGCCAAAGCGGTGCTCAGACACGAACACCTGATCATCAGCTGTGAACATGTGGCCCGCTTACAGGAACTGGGCCAGCAGTTGTCCGCCTACGCGAGCGAAGAAGGGCTACCGGGTCGTGTCATCACAGTACCGGCCCCTGCCAACGACACCTGGGCCAGAGACCATGGCCCGATTTCGGTGGAAACGCCGAACGGCATGGCGATACTGGATTTCAGGTTTAATGCCTGGGGTGGCAAGTTCCCCTGGGAGAAAGACAACGCGCTCAATCAACACCTCCATAATGCCGGGGTTTTTGGGGCTATACCCATGACGCCCGTGGATTTCGTACTGGAAGGTGGCTCCATCGAATCGGATGGACAGGGGACCATCCTAACCACCAGCGAGTGCATGCTGACCCCCACGAGGAACCCGACAGTGGATCGTGCAGCCATAGAAGACCTGCTGTCTGAAACCCTGGGGGCAGATCGTGTTTTATGGCTCAACCATGGCTACCTGGCCGGCGACGACACCGATAGTCATATCGACACCCTGGCGCGGTTCTGCGCATCCGATCACATCTGCTATGTGGCGTGTCCGGACATTGCCGATGAACATTACAGCGCCCTGGCAGCCATGGAAGAGGAATTACAACACTTCCATCAGGCAGATGGCTCTCCCTACAAACTGACACCACTGCCGTGGCCCGAAGCCATCCTGGATGAAGACGGGCAACGCCTGCCGGCTACGTACGCCAATTTCCTGATCATCAACGGCGCCGTGCTACTGCCTGTTTACGACGTGCCTCAGGACGACGAAGCCATTGCCATCATGCAGGGCCTGTTCCCGGAGCGGGAAATCATTCCCATCAATTGTCGGCAACTGATCCAACAACACGGCAGCCTGCACTGTGTCACCATGCAACTGCCCGCAGGAGTGGTAACCCCATGACCCGCTCCGCACTGAACGTAGCCGCCATTCAGCAGACTTCCAGCCCGGACAAAGCAGTCAGCCTTGCGACCAGTGAAAAGCTGGTCAGGCAGGCTGCATCCGAAGGCGCACAACTGATTGTTCTACAGGAGCTGCACGCTACCCTTTATTTCTGCCAAACCGAAGACACCTCGGTGTTTGAGTTGGCTGAGCCTATCCCGGGTCCTACCAGCGACCATCTTTCAGCGCTTGCCGCCGAACTCGGCATCGTGCTGGTGGGGTCGATCTTCGAACGGCGCATGAACGGTGTGTATCACAACACCGCGGTGGTATTTGAACGAGACGGGTCCATCGCCGGCATCTATCGCAAAATGCACATCCCGGATGACCCCGGATTCTATGAAAAATTCTACTTTACCCCCGGCGACGCCAGCTTCAATGATGGCCGTAGCGGCTTTACCCCGATTGAAACCTCCGCTGGCAAGCTCGGCGTCCTGGTGTGCTGGGACCAGTGGTATCCAGAGGCGGCACGGTTGATGGCACTCGCCGGCGCCGAAATCCTGATCTACCCCACCGCCATTGGCTGGGACACAACCGACGATCCGGAAGAACAGGCAAGGCAGCTGGAAGCCTGGGTCACCGTACAGCGCGGACACGCCGTCGCCAACAACCTGCCTGTGATTGCTCCGAACCGGGTTGGTACCGAACCGGACCCATCCGGCTACTCCAATGGCATTCGTTTTTGGGGTAACAGCTTTATCTGTGGCCCCCAGGGCGAGTTCCTGGCGAGAGCGGATGACCGCTCGGAAACCATCCTGCACGCCACCATTGACCGTAACCGCAGCGAATCGATACGACGCATCTGGCCGTATCTGAGAGATCGACGCATTGACGCCTACAGCGACATACTCAAAAGGGTACGGGACTGAATCCTGCATGAAGAAAATCATTGATAGCGTTGTTAACGAACTCAACACCATACTGCTGGGCAAGGAACAACAGGTTCGCCTGGCCATCTGCGGACTGATGGCCCGCGGCCACCTGTTGATCGAAGACATTCCCGGCATGGGCAAAACCACCCTCTCCCATGCCCTGGCCCGGATTATGGGCCTCAGTTATCAGCGCATCCAGTTCACCAACGACCTGCTACCTGCCGACGTACTCGGCTACTCAATGTACGACAAGCAAGCCGGAACACTGGTATTCCACAAGGGACCCATCTTCGCTCAGGTCGTCCTTGCTGATGAAATCAACCGGGCCTCGCCGCGCACACAAAGCGCACTCCTTGAGGCCATGGAGGAACGGCAGGTTTCCATCGAAGGAGAGACTCGCCCGCTGCCTCACCCGTTCTTTGTTATCGCGACCCAGAACCCCATCGAACAGGGAGGCACCTACCCGCTTCCCGAATCCCAGCTGGACCGCTTCCTCATGCGGCTTCGCCTTGGCTATCCGGATCCCAAGGCTGAGCGGGAACTGCTTGAAGGCGAAGATCGCCGCATGCTGACCGACAAACTGCAAACGCTGCTGACTCAGGCCGACCTGGACACCCTTCAGGAAGCCGTCGGAAGGGTAACGACCAGCCCCGCCCTGCTGGATTATGTCCAGCGCCTGCTGGAACACAGCCGACGCATGCCCGGCCTGCTCTATGGCCTGTCACCCCGTGCGGGTCTTGGCCTGGTTCGCGCCGCCAGAGCCTGGGCGCTGATGGATGGACGCCATCACGTATTGCCCGACGACATCCAGGCCGTGTTTCCCGCAGTTGCGGAACACCGGCTGGAACAGGGAGAATCCGGAAAAAGCGCCGAACGGGTCAGGCAACTTCTTGCCTCCGTATCTGTCATTGAATAAAGAGAGTCATCGAGTAAATAGCATCATTTAATGACAGAAATTAGCCAAAACAACTGGCACGAAGCCCTGTTCATGTTAGCCTTCAGCACTTTCCAGTAGACTTTCAGTTTTTGACGAGAGACCCACAATGAGCGAAACCAAACATTCCCGTCTGATCATCCTTGGCTCCGGTCCTGCCGGCTACACCGCTGCGGTTTATGCAGCCCGCGCAAACCTCAAGCCAACCCTGATCACCGGTATCGAAGTGGGTGGACAGCTCACTACCACCACTGACGTTGACAACTGGCCAGGCGACAACGACGGCGTACAGGGCCCGGAGTTGATGCAGCGCATGCTCAAGCACGCGGAGCGCTTTGAAACCAATGTGGTTTACGACACCATCAACGAAGCCGACCTGCGCAACCGCCCCTTCCGCCTGAAAGGCGACAGTGGTGAATACACCTGCGACGCCCTGATCATCTCCACCGGCGCGTCCGCAATGTACCTGGGGCTGGAATCGGAAGAAAAGTTCAAAGGCCAGGGCGTATCTGCCTGCGCAACCTGCGATGGCTTCTTCTACAAGAAACAGAAAGTCGCCGTCATCGGTGGTGGTAACACTGCCGTGGAAGAGGCCCTTTACCTCTCCAACATCGCCGACGAAGTCACCCTGGTACACCGCCGCGACAGCCTGCGCGCCGAAAAGATCCTGCAGGACAAGCTGTTCGAAAAGGCCAAAAACGGCAACGTCAACATCGTGTGGGACCACACTCTCGACGAAGTTCTGGGCGACGGCACCGGCGTCACTGGCATGCGCATCAAAAGCACCAAGGACGACTCCACACAGGAACTCGACCTGGCAGGCGTCTTCATCGCCATCGGCCACAAACCGAACACCGACCTGTTCGACGGCCAGCTGGACATGGAAAACGGCTACATCAAAATCCGCTCCGGCCTGGAAGGCATGGCCACCCAGAGCAGCATTCCCGGCGTCTTCGCGGCCGGCGACGTAGCCGACCACGTCTACCGCCAGGCAGTAACCTCTGCCGGTTTCGGCTGCATGGCCGCGCTGGATGCAGAGAAGTTCCTGGACCAGGATTGACCTGAACCGAGAACTGACCTGTACTGATCGAAGGCTACTCAGAAGTCTGAAGAGGCTATTGGGCGGGGTGTTCTGAAACTGTGCGGAGCCATGGATGGCGGAGCCAAGCGTACAGGGACGTATTAACAGCGTGTTTCAGAACACCCCGCCCAATAGCCGACACTCCAAAACTCGATATACGGGTAAGTAGCAACAGCGGACCTGGATGACCTCACTACCCTGGATAGACCCCGACCAACTCTGGTTCCCTCCCGCCGAGGAAGCCCTGGACGAACCCGATGGCCTGCTGGCACTGGGCGGCGACCTCTCCACCGACCGCCTGATACTCGCCTACCGTAACGGCATCTTTCCCTGGTACAGCGACGACCAACCCATCCTCTGGTGGTCCCCCGACCCCCGATGCGTTCTGTTTCCAGAAGAAATACACGTATCCCGAAGCCTGCGCCGAACCCTCAACCGGCAGTACTTTTCAATAACCGCAGACAAGGACTTTACCAACGTCATACGTCTGTGCGCGGAAACCCGAGAGCGGGAAGGCACCTGGATCACCGAGGACATGACTCACAGCTACACTCGTCTACACGAACTTGGGGTCGCTCACTCCATTGAGGCCTGGAACCCGGCAGGCAAGCTCGTCGGTGGCATGTACGGCCTGGCACTGGGACAGTGCTTTTTTGGTGAATCCATGTTCTCACTGGAAACCAACGCGTCGAAGGTACTGATGGTACACCTGGCCCACCAGCTGGCAGAATGGGGGTATAAAATCATGGACTGCCAGGTGGAGAACGGCCACCTGTTAAAAATGGGTGCCCGATCTATCCCCCGTCGCGAGTTTTTATCTATACTCAGAGCAAGTGTAGACCGCTCTCCAACGCAGAGCTCCTGGCAAATCCAGTGGCAATGGCCCGGCCCGGAGGTGTGAATGAGCAATCTCAGAACACTGGTTTTCTTCGCCACGCCCCCACACGACTGCAGTTACCTGCCGGATCGTGAAGCAACCACAATGTTCGTCGATCCCCGGGCGCACATTGACAAAAGACTGTACAGCCAGCTCACCGCCCTGGGGTTTCGCCGCAGCGGTTCCCATTACTACCGCCCACACTGCGAAAACTGCAACGCTTGCATTCCGGTGCGCCTGAAAGTCAACGATTTCAACCCCGACCGCAATCAACGCCGGGTGCTTGAGAAGAATAAGGATCTGACCTGTGAGCTGGTACCGGCCAGTTTCAGTGAGCGTTATTATCAGCTTTACGCCCATTACATTGAACAGCGGCACGCGGATGGCGATATGTACCCGCCGTCCCGGGAACAGTTCACGTCCTTTCTGGTGGAAGGCGCCACGGACTCCTGGTTCCTCGAGATACGCCTGGAAGAGAGGCTGATTGGCCTTGCAGCCGTGGACATGCTGGACGACGGTCTGTCCGCCATCTATACCGTTTTTGATCCCGCTCACGAGAGTCGAAGCCTGGGCACCTTTGCGATTCTGTGGCAGATCGAAGCCGCAAAATCATGGGAGTTGCCCCACCTATATCTGGGATACTGGATCAGGGAATGTCGGAAGATGAACTATAAAACCCGCTTCACCCCCATCGAAGCCCTCAGGGACGGTCAATGGCAGGTACTGAAACGCAACTGATTTTGCTAAATGGCAACAAATCAGGCAGAATTGCGCAATTTAGAATCAAGGCAAGTTAATTCCAAACGAGGTTTTTACTGAATGGCGAAATCAGATGTCATTGAAATGGAAGGCGTTATTGTTGATACGCTTCCGAATACCATGTTCCGCGTTGAGCTGAGCAACGGACACGTTGTGACTGCCCACATCTCCGGCAAGATGCGCAAGAACTACATCCGCATCCTGACCGGCGACAAGGTGAAAGTTGAGCTTACTCCCTACGACCTCAGCAAGGGCCGTATTGTTTACCGCGCCCGTTAATCGCCCAGGTGACATCTGAAAAAGCCCCGGAAACGGGGCTTTTTTTGTTACCGGGCCTGCCTACTCGCGATCCTCGGCACTACACTCCAGCGCCCCCGGGTTGGTATAGCAGCGCACCTTTCTCAGAATGGTCATCATATTGTCGTCATAGACACCGGCTGCCTGCATCCCGGATGCGTCGGTTGCTTCCTGCATGTCGATACGCACGTTGCGCAACATCTCCTGGTAGCCGACCCTGGCTTTTTTAGAAATATCGACCCAACGTTCTTCCGGAATAGAGTCTTCATACTGCCGGACAATCCGCATGGCTTCAGGGTACAGCCGCGACATAATCTTGCGTGACCGCCGCACAAAGCGATCATCGAACTCCCCTTCCCTCGCGACAAGATGGATCGATACCTGGCCGACCGGATACTTTACGATGCCCCCTTTGTCACCCATGCCCTTGAACATCTCCAGCAACTCGTAGGCAGCCGCAGGAGCATAGCTGATATCCGCCTGCCCGGTATTGAACAGTCGTGCGAAGTTGGAAATCTTCGCGTCCACTGGTATCGCTCCAATGTACTCAAGCATATGACGTGCGTCGTGGTGCCCCTCAAACACAGTGACTCGCTTCCCCTTCAGGGCATCTGCATCGTTAATGGCCCGATCATTCACAAATAAGTACGCCGCCCCCATCGGTGCTACGCCGAGTACCTGGTAGCCATCCTGTGACATATGCTCGTCTACCCTCGGACTGGAGAGGATATGCATCAAGACCCTTAGATCCTCATAAAAGGGCACAGCCCCGATGGCGCTGATTGAACCGGTAAAACTGTTGAAATGCCGGACACCCATGTCGGTAACTGCCACAATATCGCACTTGCCCGCTCTGAAATCAGCCACCGCTTCGTCTTCGTCGGTGTAAGGGCTCATTGAGAGGCTGACTCCGGAGCCCACCGCCTTGCGTTGGTATTCCTGAAGCGTCCGGTAAACAAAGCCACCGGCACCGGCGACGTCAAATACACAGAATTCTTTCCGCTCATTGGCGGACAATGGGGTCCAGGCAGACAGAGACATCAAACCTGCCAGCAGCGCAGCACGTAACTTCATTCGTCCTGATTCCTTGTCATTATTGTTTATTAGGGGTCTTACCACCGACATTTCGGATAGTCGGTGGATTCCCGATAAACTGACAGAGATCGGCATGGATTGAATTGACGACAATGGCAGCCAAATGACTGAAACGCGGTCAATCCGCAACGGACGGGCATAAAAAAACCGCGCCGGTTACAGCGCGGTTTTCAGTTACCGGAGCGAGAAACTGTCAGACAGCTTCGGCCGGCTCGTCCTCGTAGTCAAAGACCAACTCATCATCCCGCAGATGAATATGCACGTCTCCACCTTTTTCAGACAGCCGCCCAAACAGTATCTGTTCGGCAAGCGGGCGCTTGATCTTATCCTGGATCAAACGGGACATTGGCCGCGCACCCATGGTGACGTCATAGCCTTTTTCCGCGAGCCAGACTTTGGCAGCCTCATCCACATGCAGCACCACATGCTTCTCATCCAGCTGCGCCTGCAGCTCGGTGAGGAACTTGTCCACCACATGGGTGATGGTTTCTTTCTGCAGATCCGCAAACTGGATAATGCCATCAAGACGGTTACGGAATTCCGGCGTGAACGTCTTGGTGATTATTTCCATACCGTCGGTACTGTGGTCCTGCTCACTGAAGCCGATCGACCGGCGAGCCATGCTCTCGGCCCCGGCATTGGTGGTCATCACCAGGATAACGTGACGGAAATCGGCCTTGCGGCCATTGTTATCCGTCAGCGTGCCGTGGTCCATAACCTGCAGCAGCAGATTAAAGACTTCAGGGTGCGCTTTCTCGATCTCGTCCAGCAACAACACACAGTGCGGGTGCTTGTTGACAGCTTCCGTCAACAGGCCGCCCTGGTCGTAACCAACATAACCTGGAGGCGCACCAATCAGTCGGGACACTGTATGCCGCTCCATGTATTCGGACATGTCAAAGCGCTCCAGCTCGATGCCCAACACTTTGGCAAGCTGTTTGGTGACCTCCGTCTTGCCCACGCCCGTCGGGCCGGCAAACAGGAAAGCCCCCTCCGGCTTTTCCGGAGACTTGAGACCAGCGCGCGCAAGCTTGATCGCTGTGGACAGCGATTCGATCGCCGGATCCTGGCCAAAGACCACCATCTTGAGATCCCGTTCGAGATTCCGCAGCAGATCCTTGTCGTTGGAGGACACACTCTTCGGGGGGATGCGCGCAATATTGGCCACCACATCCTCGATGTCCCGTACGTCCACCGTTTTCTTGCGCTTGCCTTCTGCCAGCAGGCGCTGACGGGCGCCCGCCTCGTCGATGACATCGATAGCCTTGTCCGGCAAGTGACGGTCCGTGATATAACGATCCGCCAGCTCAGCCGCCACCCTCAACGCCTTGTCGGTGTACTTCAGATCATGGTGCTTCTCAAAGTTGGGTTTCAGGCCCTTGAGAATCTGGTAGGTGTCCTCAACACTCGGCTCGTTGACATCAATTTTCTGGAATCGCCGGGCAAGCGCACTGTCTTTTTCGAATATGCCCCGGAATTCAGTAAAAGTGGTTGATCCGATGCAGCGAATCTCACCAGAGCTCAGCATTGGCTTCAACAGGTTGGAGGCATCCATGACTCCGCCGGAAGCCGAACCTGCGCCAATGATGGTGTGAATTTCATCAATAAACAGGATGGCGTGCTGCTCTTTTTTGAGTTCCGCCAACAGGCCTTTCAGCCGTTTCTCGAAATCACCACGGTACTTGGTACCCGCCAGCAACGCCCCCAGGTCCAGTGAATAGACCACGGCATCCGAGATAATATCGGGGACCTGGCCATCCACAATGCGCTTGGCCAATCCTTCGGCAATGGCCGTCTTGCCAACCCCGGCCTCTCCGACCAACAACGGATTGTTCTTTCGGCGACGGACCAGGATCTGGACCACACGCTCCACTTCATGCTCACGGCCAATCAATGGATCAATACGCCCCTGACGAGCCTGCTCATTCAGGTTGGTCGCGTAGCTCTCGAGCGGTCGTGCTGAGCCGCCCTCTTCCCCGACTTCTTCCTGGGACGCCTGGTCGTGACCTTCCTGGTCCTCTCCCCCCTGCACCCTGGAGATACCGTGAGAAACGAAGTTCACCACGTCGATCCGGGCGATGCTCTGCTTCTTGAGCACATACACCGCCTGGCTTTCCTGTTCACTAAAGATCGCAACCAGCACGTTGGCGCCAGTCACCTCTTTCTTGCCCGAGGACTGTACATGGAAAACTGCGCGCTGCAGTACCCGCTGGAAGCCCAGCGTCGGCTGGGTTTCCCGCTCACTGTCACTGCTCGGGATCAGCGGGGTTGTGGAATCTACAAATTCAATGAGTTCTTCCTGAAGCCGTTTCAGGTCTGCACCACAGGCTTTCAGAACGCCCACTGCCGATTCGTTGTCCAACAGGGCCAGCAACAAATGCTCCACCGTCATGAATTCATGACGCTTGTCGCGGGCATTTTTGAAGGCCGTATTCAGCGTAATTTCAAGGTCTTTGCTCAGCATGGGCCACCCCTGGGTCTATCAGTCCGCACGTTCAATCTCGCAAAGGAGCGGATGTTCGCATTCCGAAGAATACTGATTCACCTGTGCCGCCTTTGTTTCTGCGATGTCACGGGTATATACCCCACATACGGCTTTTCCCTGCGTATGGACGAGCAGCATCACCTGCGTCGCCTTTTCTTCGTTCATCCCGAAGAATTTCATTAGTACATCCACCACAAAATCCATGGGGGTGTAGTCATCGTTCAGAAGCACTACCCGAAAACGCGCAGGGCGTTTCAGTGCAGGCTTCTCGGGAGCAACACTGAGGTCATCCTGACGCCCCGGCTGTTCTTCATCCCCCTGATTAAATACTAGTAGAGAATTCTGGATAGTCCTCATGATTCTTTACCGGTAGTCGGTGCCCTTGGTTAAAGATGGTTGTGAGTCGTCCGGTTTTCAAGCCAACAAGACTACCGGACGTGCGCTGGTTATCAATACGATCATGATACCGCTTCCGGACCCCCTTCAACCATACATTCCCCCAATGTCCGGTATTGACTCAAAGACGATATTGGTCAACAGTAAGAGTGCAATGTAAAATAATGTAAATTGGCGTGGTCTTAATGTATCCACGGAAGCGCTCGTAACAGGTAATCTCATATCACCCGTACCGGCTCTATGGTACGGCAATAACACCAATAACAGTGATTGACAGCAAAAGAACAGGGGAGTTCATCATGCCAAAGGGCAAAGTGAAGTGGTTTAACAATGCCAAAGGTTACGGCTTTATCATTGAGGATGGCTGCAGTGATGATCTGTTCGCCCATTTCTCGTCGGTACAGATGGAGGGATACAAGACTCTGAAGGCCGGTCAAACAGTAACCTTCGACAAGAAACCCAGCGACAAAGGCATCCACGCGGTGAACATTGTTCCCGAGGAGCAACCGCGGAAACAAAGCGTGGCCAGCACGGCGAAAATGACGGAAAAAAAGTCTGACGCCGCCACTGAGAGCAGCCGCAGTGAGGACGAGTTTCAACACGAGCCACGCGCCGTCAACGCCTGAGACCTGAGCCTGCCGGGTCAACGGGCATTAGTTAACCCTGTGGCCGGCCCTGCTTCGGGCCGACCTCAGAGTCCGCTGTCGGCACTCCGAAAGTGACGACCTTCGGCTAGCTGTGTTAGGCCCAACGCAATTTCACTTTTCCTCTCCCCGCCGTTCAGATACCCTCACTGCTTTCAGTCACGCCGCATCAAAACACCCGAGCATGGCCCAGAGCACCGCATGGCGACCCTGATTCTCTTCAACAAGCCCTTTAGGGTAATGAGCCAGTTCACCGATTCCGGCAATGGCAAAACTGCACGAGCGACATTGGCAGACTGGATTGATATCCCCCACGTCTACCCGGCAGGGCGCCTGGACTTTGATTCAGAAGGGCTCCTCCTGCTCACCGATGACGGCGGGTTACAGCATCGCATTGCCTCTCCCCGACAGAAAATGCCAAAAACCTACTGGGCCCAGGTGGAGGGCGACATCACTGACGAGGCTCTGGATCGATTGCGGGCAGGCGTTCAGTTAAAGGATGGCAAAACCCGGCCGGCCACTGTGAAAGTGATGCCCGAGCCCCCTTTGTGGCCAAGAGTACCGCCGGTGCGCCACCGGGAGTCAGTCCCCACCTCCTGGATCGAACTTACCATCACCGAAGGCAAGAACCGCCAGGTACGCCGCATGACCGCTGCTGTCGGCTTCCCTACCCTTCGCCTGATTCGATATCGTATTGGTGACTGGACCCTCGACAATCTTGCACCGGGCCAGTATCAAGAACTGGCCGTTCATGTACCGGCAGCACCGACACAGCCCAAACGCCCACTGAAAGCTCGCCGCGGCAGCAGCAACAAGACACGGAGAAGAAACTGATCATGACCTGGACACCCCATGCCACGGTTGCAGTTATTGTGGAGGATGACCGAGGCCGATTTCTCCTGGTGGAAGAAGTCAGCGGCGGCCTGGTGGTTTTCAATCAACCAGCCGGACATATCGAGGAAGACGAAGCTATCCTGGATGCCGTAAAGCGTGAAACGCTGGAGGAAACAGGCTGGCAGGTGGAGCCCGTGCACTTCCTCGGCCTCTATACCTACAAAGCACCGGCCAACGGGGTGACCTATTACCGCTTCTGCTATTCGGCCAGGGCAGTAAAAAAGATCACAGACCAACTGGACGACGGCATTATCGCCGCCCATTGGCTGACGCCAGACGAAATTGCCAGCCTCGGTGGACAGCTCCGCAGCCCACTGGTACTCCGGTGCATAGAAGATTACCGAAATGGCCGGCGGTTCCCCCTCGATGTGATCGTCGACGCTGAGACGTGACGGTCCAACAATGCTAAACTGCGGCGCTTTGATCAGTACGGTTAGGCTATGACAGACGCACCCGAAAACATCCGAGTTATCGTTGGCATGTCCGGCGGAGTGGATTCGTCCGTCGCCGCATGGCTCCTGAAAGATCAGGGCTACCAGGTCGAAGGCCTGTTCATGAAAAACTGGGACGAGGACGACGGCACCGAGTACTGTACCGCCATGACGGACCTGGCCGACGCTCAGGCCGTGGCCGACAACATTGGTATTCCCCTGCATACGGCGAGTTTCGCCGCGGAATACTGGGATCGCGTCTTTGAGCATTTTTTGTCGGAGTACAAGGCTGGTCGCACGCCCAATCCGGATATCCTGTGCAACAAGGAAGTAAAGTTCCGCGCGTTTCTGGACTACGCCGTTACTCTGGGTGCTGACTTTATCGCCACCGGCCACTACACGCGCCAGCGACCTCTCAACGACGGCTCCGGCAAGGCACAGCTATTGAAGGGCCTGGATCCCAACAAGGACCAGAGCTATTTCCTCCATGCCGTGTCCGGCGACCGTATTGCGCGTACGCTGTTCCCGGTCGGGGAGCTGGAAAAGCCGGAAGTCCGGCGGATTGCCGAAGCCCAGGGTTTCGTCACCCACGACAAGAAGGATTCCACCGGCATCTGTTTTATCGGCGAACGCAAATTCCGGGATTTCCTCAAGCAATACCTGCCAGCGCAGCCAGGGAACATTGAAACACCGGACGGTCAGGTTATCGGCCGCCATCAGGGGCTCATGTATCACACTATCGGCCAACGCCAGGGCCTGGGTATCGGCGGGCTCAGCGAATTCGGCGACGATCCCTGGTATGTGGCCGAAAAGGACTTGAGTCGCAACGTGCTGATTGCCGTTCAGGGCAAGCAACACCCACTGCTGTTTTCCCGTGGGCTGGTCAGCGGCCCCATAGACTGGGTGGCCGGCGATGCGCCCGCCGAGGAATTCCGCTGCAAGGCCAAGACCCGTTATCGCCAGCCAGACCAGGATTGTCTCGTTACCCTGTGTGACGGCGGTGTTACGGTGGTGTTTGATGAGGCCCAACGTGCAGTTACGCCCGGCCAGTCCGTTGTATTCTATGACGGCGATGTTTGCCTGGGTGGCGGCGTCATCGAACAGACATGGCGTGACGGGGAAGCGCTTCCCGAAAGGGCCGTCGCTAACGGAGCACAGGTATGAGCCGATCGCTGTACGATCAGACCCTGGCATTGGCCGGCGTATTCCAGGCGGCCGCCCAGGTCCAGCAGGTTGCCCACACCGGCCAGTGCGCCGACTCCAGTTTCGAAACGTCCATGCGCTCCCTTTTTGCGACCGATCCCGACACTACCCTCGATGTCTACGGCGGCGAACTCAAGGACCTGCGTGAGGGCCTGAACACCCTGGCCAACGTGCTTAGCCAGCAAAGCAAGCAGCAGGATATCGAAGTCCTTCGCTACGCACTCAACCTGATCCATCTCGAATCAAAGCTGAACCGCGACAAGGACATGATGGCCGTGATTGGCAGCCGGATCGACCAGGCCCGGCACACCGCCAGCCATTTCGGCTACCTGCATAGCAACCTGGTGGGTAATCTGGCTTCGATCTACGGCGACACCATCAGCACCTTCCGCATGCGCATTCAGGTCACCGGCGATCCCACTGTGCTGCAACGGGAGGAGAACGCCGCCCGGGTCAGGGCCCTGCTGCTTGCCGGCATCCGCTCTGCGGTGCTCTGGCGTCAGAGTGGCGGACGTCGCTGGCAGCTGATTTTTTCCCGCCGCAAGGTGATTGCCACTGCGCGGGACCTCGCGGAGAAGGCTAACCGCTCGGTTTACGACTGATTCACGTCTTGCGGTGGTGTATCATAGGCATCCCCAATTCAGTATTGACCCATTCTTTGATGATTTGAGAGGTTTTCGATGGAACTCACCGCCCTGACCGCCATTTCCCCGGTCGACGGACGTTATGGCAGTAAAGTCAGCGTCTTCCGCGATATTTTCAGTGAATACGGCCTGATCCGGAACCGGGTGACCGTCGAAATCCGCTGGTTGCAAAAACTGGCTGCCCACCCCGAAGTAAAGGAAGTCCCTTCATTCTCCCCGGAAGCCAATGCATTCCTGGACGAGATGGTGCGTGAATTCAGCCTGCCGGACGCCGAGCGTATCAAGGACATTGAGCGCACCACCAACCACGACGTCAAAGCTGTTGAGTACTTCATCAAGGAAAAGATCGCCGAGGTTCCTGAACTGCACGCGGTCACCGAATTCGTGCACTTCGCCTGTACCTCCGAGGACATCAACAACCTGTCCCACGCGCTGATGCTGAGGGAAGGCCTGGATCACGGTCTGCTGCCCGCCATGGACCGTGTTGTGGACAAACTGGCGCAACTGGCTCATGACCACGCCGAACAGCCGATGCTGTCCCGCACCCACGGCCAGACCGCATCTCCGTCCACGGTAGGCAAGGAGCTGGCCAACGTGGTTTACCGGCTACGCCGGCAGGTCAAGCAGATTCGCGCGACTGAATTGCTGGGCAAGATCAACGGCGCTGTCGGCAACTACAATGCGCACCTCTCGGCCTACCCATCCATCGACTGGGCCCAGAACGCCAAAGACTTCATCGAAAGCCTCGGCCTCGACTGGAACCCGTACACTACGCAAATCGAGCCCCACGATTACATTGCCGAGCTGTACGACGCTATTGCCCGTTTCAACACCATCCTGATCGATCTGGACCGGGACATCTGGGGCTACATATCCCTGGGTTACTTCAAGCAGAAAACCGTGGAAGGGGAAGTGGGCTCATCCACCATGCCCCACAAGGTCAATCCCATTGATTTCGAGAACTCGGAAGGCAATCTCGGCATCGCCAATGCCCTGTTCAGCCACCTGTCTGCCAAGTTGCCGATTTCCCGCTGGCAACGGGATCTGACCGATTCCACGGTCCTTCGTAACCTTGGCGTCGGATTCGCCCACAGCCTGATCGCCTTTGAGGCGACCCTGAAAGGGCTGGGCAAGCTGGAGATCAACCCGGCGCGACTGGACGAGGACCTCAACCACGCCTGGGAAGTCCTCGCGGAGCCCATCCAGACCGTGATGCGTCGTTACAATATCGAGAAGCCCTATGAGAAGCTCAAGGCGCTGACCCGCGGCAAGGCGATGACCCCCGAGGTAATCAAGAACTTCGTGGAATCCCTGGATATCCCGGAAGCCGCGAAAACCGAGCTGATGGCACTGACCCCGGGCTCCTACATCGGCAACGCCATCGACCAGGCGCAAAACATCTGATACCAGGATACGGAACTATGGACATGCTTGGCGGCATTTCAGCGGCAGACTTTCTCAGGGAATACTGGCAGAAGAAGCCCCTGGTGATTCGTCAGGCATTTCCCGGATTCCAGTGCCCGGTGTCCGCCGACGAGCTGGCAGGCCTTGCCTGCGAGGAAGGCGTGGAATCCCGCATCGTGGTCGAGAATGACGATGGCGCCCCCTGGCAGCTGCACAACGGGCCGTTCAGCCCCGACCGTTTCAGTACCTTGCCCGAGCAGGACTGGACCCTGTTGGTACAGGGGCTGGATCACTGGGTACCGGACGTTGCCGACCTGCTGGACAACTTCCGCTTTGTCCCCAACTGGCGGCTGGATGACATTATGGCCAGCTACGCCCCGAAAGGTGGAAGTGTTGGCCCGCACTATGATCAATACGACGTCTTTCTTCTACAGGCTCAGGGCCACCGGCGCTGGACGTTCGGCGGTCACTGCGACCACACATCTCCCCGGGTGGAGGGCACCCCGTTGCGCATCCTGAGTAGCTGGGAGGGAGAAGAAACGGTCACCCTGGCCCCCGGCGACATGCTCTACCTACCACCGGGCATTGGTCATCATGGCATTGCCGAAGACGACTGCATAACCCTGTCCATCGGCTTCCGCGCACCGACCATTGACGACATCCTGACCGGCTTTACGGATTTCCTCTGCAGTCAGTCCGATGCCGCGGATCACCTCCGCGATCCCGACCTCAAAGTTCAGGACAATCCGGGGACAATTGCTCCTGAAGTTATTGATCGCCTGGAGTCCGTCATTCGCGAGAAGCTGTCGGGCCGCAGACAGTTGTCCCTCTGGTTCGGCCAATACGCCACAGCGCCCAAGAGTTTGGATATCGTCGTACCGTCGGACGAGCCGATTGCGCCAGAGGTCTTCCGGGATCTGGTACGTGAAGGTGCGCAATTACGCTGGAATGAAGGCTCCCGCTTTGCCTATCATGATATTGGAGAAGAGACCGCGCTGTTTGTCGACGGCGAGCAGTACCTGTTAAAAGGTGATGCCTGCCCGCTGGCTCCCCTGCTCTGTGCGGGTGCCCGTATCGACATGGGAGCCTTGACTCCCCTGGTCGAGGACGAAGCAATCTGCGGTCTGCTCGCAAACTTGTACAACCAGGGATCCGTTTATTTCGAATGACCAGAATACGAGTCCGCAAATACAGCTGGCAATTGGCGCCTGCGTCCATCCGCGCCATACGGCAGCGCGTTTTTGTTGAAGAGCAGAACATTCCTCCCGAGCTGGAATGGGACGATACCGACGACATTGCGGATCACTACCTGGCGATAACCGAAGACAATGAACCGGCCGCGGTCGCCCGAGTCTTTTCCACCCTGGAAGAAACCGCCCACATAGGCCGCATGGCCGTATTGCCAGAGTTCCGAGGTAAAGGGGTGGGCGAAGCTCTGTTACGCCATCTGATCTCCGAGACTTCCCGGTACGAAGAGCTGAAACTGTCAGCGCAGGAGTATGCCATTCCCTTTTACCAGCGCTCCGGTTTTCATGTGTGTTCCGATCTCTATGACGATGCCGGTATTCCACATGTGGATATGCGTTGCCTGTCACCGAAACTGGTAGCGCCAGAGAGTCACCGTGAACATCCGATGATACTGGGCAAGGACCGGGATTCCTGGCTGTTCAAATCGGAAACCAGCCTGGTCAGCCTGCTGGACTCCATAACCGGCCAGGCCAATCAGCGGCTCTGGCTGTATGACCGGCTGCTGGAGCACGATCTCTACGACCGTACCCAGTTTCGTGAACTCTTGTCCGCCCTCGCCCGCCGCCACCGACTTAGCGAGGTTCGCCTGCTCATCCACGACGACAAGCCACTGGTCAAACGGCGGCACCAAATCGTGGAATTAATGAAGCGCCTGCCAAGCCGAATAGAACTGCGACTGGTTAACGATGACTATCCGCTCGAAGAACGACCGTTCCTGTTGGCCGACCGGGAAGGGGTTGTGTACCGCCACAGCTTCAACAGCCCCGAAGGCTTTGCCAACTTCGCTGATGGCGGGCGGGTCAAGCTGCTCGGTGAAGCTTTCCAGCGCATGTGGGACACCAGCCGCAGCTCTCTGGAGTTGAGAGAACTACCGCTCTGAATGGTAGACCTGTGGAACCTCCGCGGACTCGAATTGTGCCCCGAAGGGAGCAAATTCGGCGTCCACCTCCTCCGCCACTTCCACAATCAGCTTTCTCAACCATTGATGGTCCGCGTTGTGCTGCAACAGCGGACTCCACGCCATCTTCAGTTCAAAAGGCGGAATCTCGAACGGTGGCACTTTGACCACCAGGTTGGGGTTATCTTTCTGCAACCAGGCCGCTCGCGTTGGCAGGGTTGCAACGAGATCGTGCTGCTCCGCCAACAACATCGCGACCTGATAATGCCGTGTAAAAACCGAAATCTGCCGCTTGCGCCCCATCCGTGACAAGGCCTCATCCACCCAGCCCAGCCTCTGGACGTCCTTGGGATTGACGCCAACTCCCACGCCGAAGCCGGTTTTGCTCACCCAGATATGACTGGCATCCAGATACGTATCCAGAGTGAAAGGCTCCCTGAGAATCGGGTTGCGGGCGTTCATCAGGCAGGCAAAATATTCGATCCAGAGGGTCTTCTGGTGGAACGACTGGGGGATCTTGTCAAAACGGTTAATTGCCATGTCCAGACGGCCCTGCTCGACATCCAGAAAGCTGACGTCACTGGGCGTCAACACATCCAGGGTCACGTGGGGTGCCTCCTGACGAATGCGCCGCAATACCCGTGGCATCAGACAGGACTCGGCGTAGTCACTGGCCATGATGCGAAACACCCGCTGACTCTCCATAGCGGAGAACGGTGTCTTTTCCTGCACCGCCTGCTCAATATCCGAGAGAATACCTCTCACCAGGGGCTGCAACTCCCTGGCACGTTCGGTGGCCGACATGCCTTCACTGGTGCGCACCAGCAGAGGATCTCCGAACACATCCCGCAATCGACGCAGACCATTGCTCATGGCCGGCTGAGTGATGCCCAGGTGGTTAGCGGCCTTGGTCACGTTCCGCTCCCTGAGGAGTACATCGAGATACACAAGAAGGTTTAGGTCGACCCGGGAAATATCCATTCAACACTCCTGATAACGCGGTACTGCTGGAACAGGACCGGAAATATTCACCCGGATAATGTACATTATCCTTAGGATTCATTAAATAAATACTATAGATCGCACATTCACATTTCAAAACGGAATCAATACAGGTTTTCTGCTAATCTTTCGGGTACTTGCTGAATCACTGTGATTTTTATGGCCGGAATACACCACCCCGGCCCGAAACCGGAGTCGTTGCCGCCAACATGAACACCACTACGATCGTCCTGATACTCGCAGCCATCGTTACCGTCTCCATTGTCATTATCGTGGGCAGCCAGATGCGGGAGCGGGCCCGGATTGAAAAGGCGCGGCGTATGACGGCCCAGGAAGACCAGTACAACCGCGCTCACCGGTTGCTCGATGAAATCCCTGGCCACTACCTGACCAATGACCTCAAGCTTCTGCTGATCAAGAATATGGAGGAAGCCTGTCAGGAACTGAGTGCGTTGAAATCGAATCTTCCGGTCAAACAGTGGCTCGAAGCGACCCGGCAACTGAAAAGCTCGGTGCAGGAAAACACCGACAACCGGCCGCCGGTAAAAATCGACTCCCCAGAAAAATCAAATTATGTCAAAGAGTTACTGCAAAGTCTGTTCAAAATGATTGAAGGCATGCACAAGGCGGGAAAACTCGACAGCTCGACGGCCAAGAAAAATCTGAGATACGTTTTGTTCCTGGTCCACAAGACCCATGCCGACCTCCATGTGTTTCAGGCAAGGGACTATGTGCGACAGAACCAGATTCGTAAGGCTATTCACGCCTATCATCTTGCCAGTACCGAAATGGGTAAATCCCGGGATAATCCATTAGCGATGAAAGCCGTAAAAAGCTTCCGCACCCGCATCAAGGAACTTGAAGCCATGGGACCGGAAAACGAAAAAGGTCCCGGATCACAGGAAGGACAGTCCAAACTGGATCGTGAATGGGACACGTTTCTCCATGACGACGAGTGGAAGAAAAAGGCGGACTATGACGATTAACCCGACGCTTGCCAGCCTGTCCTGACAAGCTACCCGAGACAAGGATTGTGACCACTGGTGACTAGGCTATTCAGAAAACGCCTTTCCTTTCGCCTGACCCGTGATACGGTGTTGCTGGCCATGGCGCTGGGGCTGGTACTGAATATGGTTCAGGTAACCCTGGACTATTTCAATGCCCGCGAATCCATGGAAAAGGAAGTTCGTGCGCTTATCGAAATCAGCCACAGCCCGGCATCACAAATAGCCTACAATATCGACGTCCGGTTGGCTGAAGAACTGCTTGATGGCTTACTCCGGCACCCGGCCACCATTGATGCCAGGATCGTCGATAATGATGGTCACACAATGGCCGCTGCCAGTAAAAGCAGCCCATCCTCCCCCTATCGCTGGATCAGCGATGCCCTGTTCGGAGCAAACCGCACCTTCAGCGACGAACTGAGAGTCAGGCAACTGGAGGACCTTCCGTTAGGTACCTTGAATGTCACCATAGACACCTACCATTACGGGTTGCTGTTTCTCAAGAGAGCGAGTTATACGCTGGTGAGCGGCTTCTTCAAGAGCCTTATCCTCTCCGGTGCGCTGCTCGGCATTTTCTATTTTATCCTCACGCGCCCAATGATGAACGTTATCAACGCGCTCAGTCGGGTTCAGGCCGAATCACCGGAAAAAGTACGCCTGCCGGTTCCGGTCAATCACCAGGACGATGAAATCGGCGCCATGGTCGGCGTCATCAACCAACACTTGAGCACCATCGATACCACCCTGGCTCAGCTTCGTCAGGCTGAAAGCGCCATGAAGAACTATTCCACACAGCTGGAACAGGAAGTCGATGACCGTACACGGGAGATTTCACAGAAAAATTCAGCACTCCAGCGGGGCAACAGGGCCCTGGTCAAAGCCAAGGAAGATGCGGTTCGCCGGGCAAGATCGCGAGCCAATTTCCTGGCCAGCATGAGTCATGAAATTCGCACACCGCTGAATGGTGTGCTGGGAATGCTGGGGCTGGCCCTGGAAGGCAACCTCGATCAGGAGCAACGCGCTCGTCTTGAGATCGCCTTCACAGCCGGCCAAAGCCTGCTAGGGCTGCTGAACGACATTCTCGACATTTCCAAGGTCGAAGCCGGCAAGCTGAGCCTGGAAAACATTCCGTTCAGTATTAAAAACCTGATCCAGGAGTGCGCCACACTCCATGCCCAACAGGCAAATACAAAGAATATTGAACTGATCACGGACATCGACCCGGAACTGCCAGACATGTTCCTGGGTGATCCAACCCGTACCCGCCAGGTGATCAACAACCTTCTGAGCAATGCCATCAAGTTTACCGAGGAAGGCACCGTCAGGATTCATGCTGCCCGCTTTGGTGGCAACCTCCGGATTGACGTGGTAGACACCGGCATCGGCATGTCAAAAGAAGGCCTGCACCGGATTTTCTCCCCGTTCTCACAGGCAGACACTGACACCACACGACTGTATGGCGGGACCGGACTGGGTCTGACATTGTGCCGCCAGCTGGTGGAGCAGATGCATGGCCAGATACTGGTAGACTCGGAAGTCGGCCAGGGCACCCATTTCACCGTGACGCTACCGCTACCGGTCTACGCACAAAGCATTCAACAGCCGGAAGAGTCCACCCCCATCACCGACACCAACACGTCAACTGATAGCCTGAGTATCCTTCTGGTGGAAGATAATCAGGTCAATCAACTGGTGGCCAGCAGCCTGCTGAAAAAACTGGGACACTCCGTCGACCTTGCGGAAAATGGCAAACTGGCCCTGAAAGCCCTCGAAGAAAAGAACTACGACCTCGTGTTGATGGACTGCCAGATGCCGATCATGGACGGTTACGAGGCAACCCGAAAAATCCGCGAGAATCCGAAGTGGCAAACTCTACCGGTAATCGCAGTCACCGCGAATGTCATGCAGGGCGACCGTGAGGACTGCCTGGCTTCCGGCATGAATGACTACATCACCAAGCCTTACAACCGCGCCGATCTGAAAGCGGCTATCGAGCGCTGGGCGCCCGACTCTCCAGTTGGGCCAGAACCGACCTGAGCTCATCCCTGAGCGCCATCAGGCGATCAGGGGCCACACCAGTACTACACAAAAGACGCTCGGGAATCGACCTCGCCTGCTCTCGCATCGCAAGGCCATCAGCTGTGGCGACAACCGTCACCACTCGCTCATCCTCGACGCTCCGCTGGCGCCGGACCAGCCCGCGCTCCTCAAGGCGCTTTAACAGCGGCGTGAGCGTACCCGAATCAAGTCTGAGGCGCTCCCCGAGACCGGACACCCGCACAATGTCAGCGGCAGCCGCTGCCTCCCACAACACCAACATCACCAGGTACTGGGGATAGGTCAACCCCAGCTCTGTCAGCAGCGGCCTGTAACGGGCCGTCATGGCCCGGTTCGCGGCATACAATGCAAAGCAGAGCTGGTTATCCAGGCCCAGGATATCGTCCGTATTGCTCATCGCTTAAAGCAACTTCTCAATATCGGCACGGATAGCTTCTGGCTTGGAAGTCGGCGGGTATCGACGAATCACCTTGCCCTCCCGGTTGACCAGGAACTTGGTGAAGTTCCACTTAACCTTTTCTGACCCCATTACCCCGGTAGCTTCCTTTTTGAGGAAACGATAAAGCGGGTGAGCTTCCGTGCCGTTGACGTCGACCTTGGCAAACATGGGAAAATCAACGCCATAATTCAAGCTACAGAATTGGCTGATCGTATCTTCATCCGCCGGGTCCTGATTCATGAACTGATTGCACGGAAAGCCGAGTACCGCCAACCCCTTTTCTCCCAGCTCACTATGCAGGCCCTGCAGGCCTTCAAACTGAGGGGTAAACCCGCACTTGCTGGCGGTATTCACAATAAGCAGAACCTTGCCCTTGTACTCTGCCATGTCATGCTCATTACCTTTGATGTCCCGCACCTTGAAATCGTAAATGCTTTCCGTCATTCCTCTCCCCTTATATTTTGCTCGATTAGGTTGTGCACAATACATTATTCGGTAACGATTGTCTCGGTTATCGGGCGAATTTACAGACAGGATGAACTTGTCGCCATAAATCTCCATGATTAAGCCACAATTCATCACAATTGGCCTGTTGCCGGGCGGCCATGCTCCGCTAGAATACAGGCTTGTCGTTTTGATTTACTGATAACTGTTACAAGGTTAAGGAAGCCCGGGTCCTATGCAGAATTACTACAAGTCCGCCAAGCTGGATAACGTGTGCTATGAAATACGTGGCGTGGTTCTGCGCGAGGCACGTCGCCTCGAGGAAGAGGGACACCGGGTCCTTAAGCTGAACATCGGCAATCCGGCTGCCTTTGAGCTCGATATCCCGGAGGAAATCCAGCAGGACGTCATCTACAACATGCCGCTGGCCCAGGGTTACGTAGAATCCAAAGGGCTGTTCTCCGCCCGTAAGGCGGTTATGCACTACTGCCAGCAACGCGGCATTGATAAAGTCGATATTGACGACATTTTCCTGGGCAATGGCGTCAGCGAACTGATCGTCATGTCGATGCAGGCCATGCTGAACACCGGCGACGAAGTGCTGATCCCCGCGCCGGATTACCCACTCTGGACAGCCGCCGTCACGCTCTCCAGCGGCAAGCCCGTGCATTATCACTGCGACGAGCAGCAGGACTGGTTCCCGGACATTGATGATATTCGCAAGAAAATCACCAGCCGAACCCGCGCGATCGTCCTGATCAATCCAAATAACCCGACAGGGGCGGTTTATTCCCGCGAACTGCTGGAACAGGTCATTGAGCTGGCCCGTAAACACAACCTCATCATCCTGTCCGATGAGATCTACGATAAAATTCTTTACGATGGGACAGAACACGTATCCACCGCGGCACTGGCCGATGACGTGCTCTTCTTCACCTATAACGGCTTGTCAAAGAATTACCGGGCCGCCGGTTACCGCTCAGGCTGGATGATCGTCAGCGGTGCCAAGCATCGTGCCCGGGACCTGGTCGAAGGCATCGAAATGCTCTCCAACATGCGGCTGTGTGCCAACGTGCCGGCCCAGCTTGCCATTCAGACCGCCCTCGGTGGCTATCAGTCCATTGATGACCTGGTGGCTCCGGGTGGGCGCCTTTATGAGCAGCGCGAAACCGCCTGGCAGTTGCTTAATGACATTCCAGGTGTCAGTTGCGTGAAACCTAAAGGCGCTCTCTACCTGTTCCCGAAACTGGACCCCAAGCGCTTCCCGATCATGAATGATGAAAAGCTGGTGCTTGACCTGCTGCTGCAGGAAAGGATCCTGCTGGTGCAGGGTTCGGCGTTCAACATTGATGACAAACAGCACTTGCGGGTGGTGTTCCTGCCAAGGGTCGATACCCTGGAGGACTCCATGAAGCGCCTGGCCCATTTCCTCTCCACGTATCAGCAATAGTTGGTGCAGTTCATGGCTGACATACACATAGAGGAATTTTACAAAGATACCGCCATCGCTCTGGTTCAGCTTTATGGCGCATTCCCGAGGCGCACCAACCTGTTCGTGGAGGACATCGCCGGTCCAGACGAACCGGACGAGTTCGGGCTGCACAGCAAGCGTCACATGGCCTGCTTTGGCGCCCTGCTCTGGCTCGAGGAAGAAGGCCTGCTGCGCTATGTGGATACCATCCGTCAGGAAGCCCTGGACCAGGCCGTACTTACCCAAAAAGCCTTTGTCCGTCTGAGTGCCCCCGCCAGCACTGAGCTCCTGAACAACCTCCAGGTCCAGCCTCCCGCGGAAATGGAAGGGTTGCCCGAGTCGGTCCGCCAGGATTTTTCAACCCACATCCACCTGATTCGCAACGCGTTACGCAAAGGCAGTTCCGCGACCATCAGCCGCGTTATGCAAGGTATATTCTTTGGCGGAATTTGCTAATCAACAGCAGACCATTAAATCCGCGTAACCCCGTTGAACCGGGGTCGACTACCCATATATAAATCATCAACAACCAGTCACGCTCGCGGATAACGAAGCAACCAAGGAACCGAATATGCGCATTCTGTTGTTTCTCGCCACCAACCTGGCAGTCATCATTGTGGCCAGCATCACCCTGCGCCTGCTTGGTGTAGACAGCTACCTGGCCCAGAACGGTATCCAATACGGCTCTCTGCTCGCTTTCGCAGCCGTGTTCGGCTTTGCCGGTGCCATAGTGTCTTTATTGATTTCCAAGCCAATGGCCAAATGGAGCACCAAGGCCAAGGTAATTGACTCTCCCCGGACACCGGCGGAGCGCTGGTTGGTGGATACCGTTGCGGAGCTGGCAAAAAATGCCGGTATCGGAATGCCTGAGGTGGCTATTTTCCCCGCCTCCCAGTCCAATGCGTTTGCCACTGGCTGGAACAAGAACAATTCACTGGTCGCCGTTAGCGAAGGCCTGCTTCATCGTTTTAACAAGGACGAGATTCGCGCCGTGCTTGGCCATGAGATTGGCCACGTGGCCAACGGCGACATGATAACGTTGGCACTGATTCAGGGCGTGGTGAACACCTTTGTGATTTTTGCATCGCGGGTCATCGGCTCATTCGTCGACCGGGTCGTGTTCAAGAATGAGAGCGGGCACGGTATCGGCTTTTTCGTGGTCAGTATCGCGGCGGAAATTGTCCTCGGCATCCTGGCCAGCACCATTGTCTTCTGGTTCTCCCGTCGCCGGGAATTCCGGGCCGACATTGCCGGCGCGCAACTGGCTGGTCGCAGCGCCATGATCAGTGCCCTGGCAAGGTTGAAGCAGGAAAGCGAGGTACCAGACCAGATGCCGGATTCACTGCAGGCGTTTGGTATCAACCGGGGTGCCCGAGCGGGTCTCAGTGCCCTGTTTATGACACACCCGCCACTTGAGAACCGTATTGAAGCCCTGCAAAAGGCAAACCTCTGATCAGATCTTGAGCTTGAACCCCAGGGCACGGAACGTGTCCTGGAGGGACTTGCTGGTGCCCTTGAGCTGAATTTTCACACTGGAAAACTCCCGCCGCACCGGATAGTTCTTCCGCAGCCGGTCAAAGGCACTGCCCCGCTCTTCCGGTGGCAGCTCCATGGTGAGCCTCAGACGCGCATCATCCTTGCGAGGGTCGTAACAGGAACGCATGGCAATATTGCCGGCCCCCATCTCTTCCGCTGCACTGGTAAAGGACAGCTTGCTCAACGCCGGTTCCGGCAGAAACTGCCCCGCCTTCTTGCGTACCGGCAAGCCCAGAAAACGGCACAGGGACTGATAGATCATTTCCGTACCCTGAACCTTGCCTTCCAGACTGTAACCCGCAATGTGGGGTGTGGCGAGCCAGACCCTATCCAACAGCTGCGGGTTGATTCTCGGCTCCTGCTCCCACACATCCAGCACCACGGTGGGTGCATTCGCGCCATCCAGGCGTTCCTGAAGGGCAACCGAGTCGATAACCTCCCCGCGGCTGGTGTTAATCAGTAGTTGACCGGCAGTGAGCCGGTCAAGCCTGGCGGCGTCAAGCATGTGGAATGTAGCATGCGGGGATTCTTTGGTGAGCGGGGTGTGCAGCGTAACAACATCACACTCCAGCGCCTCGTCCAGGCTGCAGAAGACCTGCTCACTGTTTTCTTCCTGGTCGGCTCGCGGCGGATCACACAGGCGCACTGTAAAGTCCAGCTTATCCAGCTTGCGCGCCAGCTCACTGCCCACGTTACCGGCACCCACGATACCAACACTCAGGGTTTCCCAATCATCCAACCCCCGCTTTTCAGCATACAGCGACAGTACCGACAGCACATATTCCGCCACACTGTTGGCATTGCATCCGGGAGCGGCAGAAAACGCAATCCCCCGGGATTTCAGCCATGCCTGATCCACGTGATCGGTGCCGATGGTGGAGGTACCAACGTAGCGCACCCGACTGTCTTTCAGCAGCGCCTCATTGACCCTGGTGACCGAACGCACCAGCAGGATATCCGCGTCATTGACATCCTCGGGCGACATAGTGCGCCCGGAAACCCGGCGAATATTGCCTATATCCCCAAAAAACGAATCCAGCAGGGGAATGTTTTCATCCGCTACGATTAACATGGTCTGATCTTCCGGCCTCGTTAGTTCCTGCGCTGTCGCTGGGGACGTCCGCCCTGACTACGCCCGCCCTGCCCCCGGTTTCCCTGGGGACGGCGCCCGCCACGCTTTCTGGTGATGGGCGCATTGGGCATGGTTGTCATCAGCTCTTCATCCGGTACGGTGGTTTTAAGCTTCTGACTGATATAGGCCTCAATCGCCGGCAGCGAGAAGGCATCGTCCTCACTGGCAAAACTCACCGATACACCGGTTTTGCCGGCACGACCGGTTCGACCAATACGGTGTACATAATCTTCAGCATTCTCTGGCAGATTGTAGTTGAAGACATGGGTGACACCGTTAACGTGAATCCCCCGACCGGCAACGTCTGTCGCCACCAGCACCTGGATTGTGCCCTTCTTGAACTGATCAAGGGTCTTCAGGCGCTTGTTCTGTGCGATCTCCCCGGACATCAGAGCCACCTTCACGCCCTGGTTGCGGAGATCCTCGTCCAGGTCCCGGCACTGGTCCCGTCGATTGGCAAAGACAATGGCCTTTTCAACATCCGGTCGCTTCAGGTAATTCACCAATACCGGCAGCTTTTCGTCCTCTCCCACGAGGTAAACCGTCTGCTCGACCCGCTCAGCGGTTTTCTGCTCTGGTTCAATTTCCACGAACTCGGCATTGCGCGTCCACATGGAAGCCAGATTCAGCACATCCTGATTGAACGTGGCACTGAACAGCAGGGTCTGCCGGTCTTCCTTCGGAGTGCACTTGCGAATGATCCGCTTGACGTCGGGGATAAAGCCCATGTCCAGCATACGGTCCGCTTCATCCAGAATCAGGATGTCAAGCTGATCCAGGAACACGTCCTGGGAACCCAGAAAATCGATCAAACGCCCGGGAGTAGCGACCAGAATATCAACAATCTCATTCTGCAGCTGATCCCGCTGCTTGTCGTAGTTCATACCACCGACCACGGTCACCACATTATGCCCGGTGTAGCCGCAGAGTTGTTCGGCATCCTTGGCAATCTGCATGGCCAGCTCCCGGGTCGGCGCCAGGGCCAGCACACGGGGTTCAGAGGCAAAGCGATCTTTCTTTGGAATGGGGGTTTCCAGCAAACTCTGGATAGCCGTGATCAGGAAGGCGGCGGTTTTGCCGGTACCGGTCTGTGCCTGACCTATCAGGTCCTGGCAAACCAGGGTAAACGGCAGGGTCTCAGCCTGAATCGGTGTGCAATGCTCGAAACCAATGTCGGTGATGGCGTCCAGCAGACGCTGATCGAGGTTCAGATCCTTGAACAGCGTCTTGCCGGTTTCGCTTGGGTCAGATGTCATATGTATTCAGTCTACCTCTGTGTCTGTTTTGGAATCCGTGGGGAGTATGCGCCGGGACTCTTCATGCCAGGCTCGTTCAAACGTTTCCACGGTTCCATAGAATGACCTGAGCGTATCAAAGAATGCCCGGGCACGTGCCGGCATCCCACACTCCAGGTAACGATTGGCCTGCGCCCTTACCTTGCGGCGAAAGCCGTCTTCATCGGCTGCTCCGTCGCCGGAGAGGTTGTCCACACTGATATGAAAGCGGACACCCGCAGCCACGGAAAAAAGCCATTCAAGTGCCTGAGGCTTAACCTCTACTTGCTCAAATGCCTGCTGCTGGCTCGCGGAACGGCCGTCAGGACAGTACCAGTAACCATAGTCCCTCAGGGTCCGGCGATGTGATCCGGCAATACACCAGTGGCTGACTTCATGCAGCGCGCTTGCATAATAGCCGTGAGCAAAAATAATCTGTGCAGCGCTACCTGTCTCAGCAGCAGGCAGGTATTCGGGCTCATCATTGCCCCTGATCAGGACCGTCCGGTAGCTTTCCCGGAACAGGTCATTGAATAGCATGATAAGATCGTCTGGATTGTGAGTCATTGGGTCGCTATTGTGCGTCTTTAAACCCCGCAATGCCAGTGGGAACTTTAGGGTGCTATGTTTGTCCACTGCAACCGGTAGCCCGCTCTTAAAAAGGGTATAATCCCAATCAGCGATATTCCAGAACATGCCCATTCAGGAACCGACAGCCCCTATGACCGAGTTTGCTCCAATATCCGGACGCGTTCGCATGGACACCCTGGCGAGCCGCATCATTATGGCGTTCTTTCTTCTGCTGATGTCCGCTGCATCCTGGGGGCTTGGAAACTCGGGTAACTCCCTGTTTGGAAACAATGGCGACTTCCTGCCCGTTGATGAGGCGCTCCCGTTTAACTACATCACCGAGAACAACGGTGTGGTGCTGACCTGGGATGTGATGCCGGGGCACTATCTCTACAAGACCCGGGTCTCCATTGAGCCTATGACCGACGGGGTTACCCTCGGCGAACCACAGTTTTCGCAACAGGGCACGACTACCGAAGACGAATATTTCGGCGAAGTGACCGTCTTCTACGAACCGGTGGAAGCGCGGGTTCCGGTATCCCTGCCCGACGGAGTGCAGGAAGCAGAGCTTCAGGTGACGTATCAGGGCTGTGCCGAAGCCGGACTGTGCTACCCACCCCAGACCCGGGATGTTCTCTATTTCGCCGGCAGCAACACTGACAATGTCACCAACGAAGCAGATACAGCCGCCTCAGCGCCCGGCGGCACCAGAGGTTCCGGTACCACGGCAGGCGTCAATACAGAGTCAGCGACAGGTCTGGCAGGATTCCTCTCGGAGCAGTCAACCTTTGCCATCGCCGCCGTCTTCCTGCTGCTGGGCCTGGGCCTGACATTTACCCCCTGCGTGCTACCGATGGTTCCGATCATTTCCTCACTGGTGTCCAGCCGTAACACCCAATCAACGGGTCATGCCCTCTTGCTGTCTGCCAGCTATGTGTTGGGCATGGCATTGACCTACGCCGCCGCTGGCGTTATTACCGGCATGCTGGGCGCCAGCTTCAACGTCCAGGCTCACCTGCAATCTCCCTGGGTACTCGGTGTGTTCGCCACCCTGTTCGTGGTGTTTGCGCTGTCAATGTTCAACCTGTTTGAAATCCAGCTGCCCCGCTTCATCCGGGAACCCCTGAACGAGGCCAGCCACCAGCTGACGGGCACCCGCGTATTCAGCATTTTCGGCATTGGCGCTCTATCGGCGCTGATTGTGTCTCCCTGTGTATCCGCGCCGCTGGCCGGTAGCCTGCTGTACATAAGCACCACTCAGGATGCATTTATAGGCGGCGTTGCGCTTTTCTCCCTAGGCCTTGGAATGGGCGTCCCCCTGATTCTGGTCGCCGTCGGCGGCCGCAAGCTGTTGCCATCCACCGGCCCCTGGATGAATGTGGTGAAAGCCTTTTACGGGGTGATGTTAATGGCCGTTGCCATCTGGCTGATTGAACGTCTGGTTCCCGCATGGGTGGCACTGACCCTGTGGGGACTGCTAGTCGCCATTACCGGGGTTCAGCTCGGTGCGTTTGACGCAGCCAGGGCCGGCTGGGAGAGGACCCGCAAAGGCCTGGGGCTGGTCATGTTCGCCTATGGTCTGGCCCTGCTTGCAGGCGCCATCGGTGGCGCTCAGGATCCCCTGAACCCGCTGGCGCCCTATACTGCAACAGCCACAACGCTAGGGGGGCAGTCCACTCAGATGCATGCAGGCTTCACCCGGGTGGAAACTCCGGATGAGATCAGAGCCCTACTGGTTAAGGCCCATGAACAGGGCCGACCCGCCATGCTGGATTTCTATGCGGACTGGTGCATTTCATGTAAGGTTATGGAACGTAACGTGTTTTCCGATCCAACTGTGGTAGAGGCTCTGAAATCCCATCACCTCCTGCAGATCGACATGACCGACAATACGCCCGCCCAGCAGGCTTTCCTGGAAGAACTGGGACTGTTTGGACCGCCCGCCATTCTGTTCTACGACAGCAATGGACGTGAGCAATCAGGCGCGCGCGTGCTTGGTGAGATGGACAGGGACCAATTTCTGAGCCACCTCAACTCCCTCGACGTATAAAAAACAGAAACTCCTCCCCGGTCTCTTCACTGTGGACCAGCTGGTGCTCAAGGAACTGACAGAACCGGGGAATATCCCGGGTCGTGGACGGATCAGTGGCCACCACTTTCAGGACCCCCCCCACGGGCACGTCATTAATACGGTTATGGAGCATCATCACAGGTTCCGGACAATACAGCCCCCGGGCGTCCAGCTCTCCGTCAAACGTTATCTCGTCCAAGGCCGATTCTCCGTTGGTTCATTTCATGTGTTTCTGCATGTGTTTCTGAGAGTTACATGCTAAATTATTGTTTATAACAGTCAAAACGTTACGAGGTAAGCCATGATCCGGGTATTGATTGAACGTCATATCGCAGAGACTCTTGAATCCGCCTATGAGGAACGGGCCCGCAAGGTGCTGCAGCAAGCTGTCAGTGCCCCGGGATTCATATCCGGTGAAACCCTGGTGGACGCCCGCGACCCGAACCACCGCCTGACGCTGTCTAACTGGCGCTCAGAAATGGACTGGGACCATTGGTACCACTCCGAAGAACGGAAAGAGTTGATGGCCGAGCTGGTTCCCATGATGGACCAGGACGAGTCAATCACGGTGCTCTATCAAAGCTGAGCAACCGCTCACCTCTACATCACCCGCTCAATGAAACAGGTGATTTCCTCACGATCGTGGTAGAGATGGCGCGCCCTGAGACGATACGCCATCTCTGTCTCAGCCAATCCGGTCTCAAGGATTTCCCGGCATATAAGCCACTCGTCATACCGCTTCTTCATCGGCAGCTTCAGGTTGAAAATGCAGTAGCGACACAGGCCATTCTTCAGCCAGTCCACGACCATCTGCGACGTGCGGCGAGGATGGTCGACGATATCGCAGACCATCCAGTCGACACTACGTCGTGGTTTCCAGAAGTAGCCATCCGCTTCGACATGCTCAACCTGTCCTGTGGCCATCAGCTCTTCATTCATGGGGCCGTTGTCTACAGCTGCCACCATCATGCCTTGTCGCACCAGTTGCCAGGTCCAGCCTCCAGGCGCAGCCCCCAGATCTACAGCCTGCTTGCCGCCCCCGAGATAGTCGAGAGCCTGCTCCGGCGGAAGGAAGACCTTCCAGGCTTCTTCAAGTTTGAGCGCTGACCGGCTCGGCGCCGAGGCCGGCAAACGCAGCCTGAGAATCCCACCGACATAGCGGGCGCGGTTCCCAGACGGACTGACGCCAATCATCGCTCGCCCAAACTCCGGAAGGAGAATCTCCAGGCTGGCCGGTGCTTCGGCATTGGGGTCCGGCTTCATCAGGCCCGCACCACGCAAGCCCCGCGATAACGGGGCAACCCATTTCCTGGCAAAATTCCCCAGGTCACGATCTTCGTTGTCCTCGGGCACCCGAACCTCGACCCTTGCGCAATTAGGAAACCCCGCGGGCAATGCCTGGAGCCCCTGAATCACGGCTCCGACCCGGTCTGCGGCAGGCAATTCTATCTCGGCAAGCCCGACAAACCAGTCCCTGACAAACACCATATCGTCCAGGTTCAGTCGCCGGAGCAGTTCGTCGCTCCCTTCCGGCCCCGTCAGGAAAAAAAACAGGTAACCGTGCTTGCCGCGAGGCTCAAAATAGCCGAAGACACCCCTTGCGGCGGCTGCATCGGTCATTTCCCGCCCCGCTTCTGTTTCAAAACCGGGGCGGCAGAACAAAATCATGTGTTCCATGGAATACCTTATAGGGATTTCCGTCACGGAAATCCTCAAGAATTTGAAACTGTTTAACAGTGAAGATCACAGTCTGCCGGTACACTGACAGGCTACTTCCCGGCAGGAACCCATTGATGCAGCTTTACCTGCGTATTTTTATCGCGCTGACGGCTCTGGCACTGGTTGGTGCTTCTCCGGCACTGGGTGCCCACCCGGGAAGCCCTTGCCCGACTCTTGATGCCAGCATGGATCACCAGCGTGCGACGCTGATGGATCACGTGTGTTTCCACGTGGCTGCCCCGGATGAACCGGCCCATCAGGCAGACAATCCGAATGAGTTACCTGCCTCACTCGACTGGCAAGAAGCCGGCGGTCATGACCTGGTATTCAGCCACACCAACTCCGTGTACTGGGTTCACTTACACCTGACCAACACCAGCGAAAACGGGGGATTCTGGTATCTGAAACTCAACTACCCTCTGCTGGATGATGTCACGTTCTGGCAAGACAGCACGTCGGCTTCCTCCACGCTGATTACCGGCGACCAACGCTCATTCCTCTCGCGGGGCATAGATTACCGGTATTTTCTCCTCCCCGTCACCCTGGGCTCCGGGGAGAAACAGGAGATCACCCTCAGAATTCGGAGCAGCGGCGCCCTCAATGTTCCACTGTCGCTGGAGACCCCCGGCACCCTTATTGCCGAAAGCAATCACCTTACCCTGACCCACGGTCTGTTTTACGGTGCCTTGCTGGTCTTTGCGGTGTTCAACCTGCTTCTGTTTATCAGTTCGGGCACGGCTTATTACTTTCACAACGCGTTCTACATGGCCAGCATGGGCATTTTCCTGTTCGCCATGGGCGGTTTTGCCAATCAATACTTCTGGCCGGACAGCACCGGGTTTGCCAACACCTCAATCCCATTGCTCATTGCCCTGTGCGCCCTGGCAATGACTCTGTTCGGCCGGTCTTTTCTGGAGGTCTCGCCCGGCACCCTGTCAGCAACCATTCTAACAGCCTTTGGCTGGGCGTCAGCAGGCCTTCTGGCAATGACATTCCTGCTGCCATACAACAAATCAATCCTGCTCAATACCCTTTTGGCGTTGATTGTCATTTCCAGTCTGTTTGTCATTGGCATTTTCAGGTGGCGTCAGGGCTATGCTCCGGCGCTCTGGTACGTACTGGCCTGGTCGGTAATGCTGGTCGGCACCCTGATCTACTCCCTGGCGGCATTCGGTTACCTAACGGACTTTCTTGCCCGGGAGTTTTTCATGCTGATTGCCATCGGGGCCCAGGTCATCCTGCTCAACTATGCGATGGTGCAGCGCTGGCGGCTACTCAACCAGAAACTCCTGCACGCGGAGCACAATGCTCGCTCGGAGCTGGAACTGAAGGTCCATGAAAGGACCGCACAACTGAGAAACACCATGAAGGAACTGGAAAAGGCGAATCGGAAACTGGCAACCATGAGTCTCAACGACGCCTTGACTGGACTTTATAACCGGCGGCACCTTGACAACATGCTGCCCGAGCTGTGCGCGGAGTCCCGACGCACCGGCCATTCCCTGACTTTGGCACTGGTAGACGCCGATCATTTCAAGAATATCAATGACACCTGGGGACATGGCTTCGGTGATGTCTGCCTGCAGCGCATAGCAGAGGTTCTAACCCGTCACGTCAAACGCCCACGGGATATCGCCATCCGTTTTGGTGGCGAAGAGTTCGCACTGCTGCTACCGGGAACCAGCCGCGAGGGCGCCTACCGCGTGTGCCAGCACATTCTGGATGACATGCGACACACGCCAATCAGAACCGATGACGGCACCGACGTAATCCTCACCCTGAGCGCCGGCATTGCCGTCCTTGGCCCCGGCGACCATGAGCAGGCGTTTTTCCAGCGCGCTGATGACGCGCTCTACCAGGCCAAGGCATCCGGCAGGAATCAGGTTGCCATCTTCGATACGGAAATCGCGCATTAGGACTTTAGTGCACACACCATAAATGAATCCGCCAGCCCGGCCGCCTGCTGGATAAGGTCATCCTGGCTTTCCGGCTGCCTCGCCAGTGGCTGAAAATCGTGATTTCCGCCTTCAAGCCAGGCCATTTCCAGTCTCTCTGAAGACGCCACCCGTTCCCTGACTTCTTCCGGCTTGCCAAAAGGGTCACGGGTCCCCTGAACAACGAGCACCGGACACCAGAACTGCGGAAAGTGGTCCACCCGCCAACGGTCCGGTTTCCCAGGCGGGTGAAAGGGATAGCCGAAACACAAGGCACCTTTGAAGCGCCCCTCCAGCCGGGGATCGGCAGCCAACAGGCTTGCCATGCGCCCGCCCATGGATTTTCCACCAATAAACAGTGGACGATCAGATAACGGCCCTACCATGACCTCTGCAATCACCTGCTCGTAGTGATCCAGCAACCTGGGCTGACGATCGGGCGGGCGCTTTTTGCCATCTTCGCGTCGCCTTGCCATGTAGGGAAATTCGAACCGTATGGTGGTCACTCCCTGATGCGCAAGCGACTCAGACAGTTTGATCATAAAGGAAGAGTCCGCTGGCGCTCCGGCACCGTGGGCAAGAATGAGAACCGGTCCCGTGCCGGTGTTGCCGCCTTTGGTAGTATAAACTTCCATCCAATTCACCTTGTGAGCATTCCCCCCTATTATCAGGGGCGGTAAACAACAAAAGCCCGACTTTACTGCTAAGCTCCCTGCAAACCAAAAGAAAACCCCAGGCGCCCTTGCAGGTTGCTGATTCTGGCGCATTTGACGGGCGTTCTGAGTTGATCTGAGTCATTGCAAAGCGCTAATGGTTTCTCCATACTTGCGCCCGCATATTTTCCCACTCTAAACCCATTGGTAAGGCTATGAGCACAGTAAATGCTAACCTGACATACAACTACAAGGTGGTAAGACAGTTTGCCATCATGACGTTGGTCTGGGGCATTGTTGGCATGGGCATGGGTGTGCTGATCGCATCCCAACTTGTCTGGCCATCAATGAACCTCGACTTTTCCTGGACCCACTTTGGTCGTCTCAGGCCCCTCCACACAAACCTCGTTATCTTCGGGTTTGGTGGTTCAGCCCTCTTTGCTACCTCCTATTACGTTGTACAGCGTACTTGCCAGGCACGACTGATCTCCGATGGATTGGCAGCCTTCACCTTCTGGGGCTGGCAGGCCATCATGGTTGCCGCCATTATCACCCTGCCAATGGGTTTGACCTCCACCAAGGAATACGCCGAGCTTGAATGGCCAATTGATATTGCCATCGCCCTGGTCTGGGTAACCTATGCTCTGGTTTTCTTCGGTACCGTCACCAAGCGCAGCACACCGCACATTTATGTTGCCAACTGGTTCTACGGCGGCTTTATCCTGACCGTTGCCGTTCTGCACATCGGTAACAACCTTGCGTTGCCAGCAACGGCTTTCAAATCCTACTCTGCCTACGCCGGTGTAACCGATGCCATGATGCAGTGGTGGTACGGTCACAATGCCGTAGGCTTCTTCCTGACCGCTGGCTTCCTGGGCATGATGTACTACTTCGTTCCCAAGCAGGCCAACCGCCCTGTTTACTCCTATCGCCTGTCGATCGTCCATTTCTGGGCGCTAATTGCCACTTATGTTTGGGCCGGCGGACACCACCTGCACTACAGCGCACTGCCTGACTGGGCACAGACTGCGGGCATGGTGATGTCCCTGATCCTGCTGGCACCGTCCTGGGGCGGGATGATCAACGGCATGATGACGCTGTCTGGCGCGTGGCACAAACTGCGCACCGACCCGATCCTGCGTTTCCTGGTGGTTTCTCTGTCGTTCTACGGCATGTCCACCTTCGAAGGCCCGATGATGGCTATCAAGACCGTCAACGCGCTTTCTCACAACACTGACTGGACCATCGGCCACGTGCACTCCGGCGCGCTGGGTTGGGTTGCCATGATCAGTATCGGCGCCATTTACCACCTGATTCCCAAACTTTGGGGCGTTCCTGCCATGTACAGCACCAGCCTGATCAACGTGCACTTCTGGCTGGCGACCGTGGGCACCGTCCTCTACATCGTTGCGATGTGGGTAAACGGTATTATGCAGGGCCTGATGTGGCGCGCCGTAAACCAGGACGGCACCTTGACTTACAGCTTTGTCGAAGCGCTTGAGGCTTCCTATCCCGGTTACTTTGTCCGCTTCATCGGCGGTGCAATTTTCCTCTCCGGCATGCTGGTCATGGCTTATAACACCTACATGACCGTTCGCCAGAAAGATGCCGTCGCACAGGACAACGCGGCAGCTCAGCCGGCGTAACGGGAGACAATCAAGATGAAACACGAAATTGTAGAAAAAAACCTTGGTCTGATGATCGTACTGATCATTCTCACCATCAGTGGTGGTTTCCTGGCCGAAGTGGTGCCGCTGTTTTTCAGCAAGGACACCAATGAGCCGGTTGAGGGCCTGGAGCCCCTGTCCGCGCTTGAGCTGGAAGGACGCGATATCTATATCCGCGAGGGTTGCCACGTATGTCACACCCAGCAGATTCGTCCGTTCCGGGCAGAGACCGAGCGTTATGGCCACTACTCCGTGGCGGGCGAGTTCGTTTACGACCGCCCGTTCCTGTGGGGTTCCAAGCGCACCGGGCCGGATCTGGCCCGAGTGGGCGGTCGTTACTCGGATGCCTGGCAGCGCCAGCATCTGTACGATCCCCGCAGCGTTGTTCCCGAGTCCAACATGCCGGCTTTCCCGTGGCTGTTTGAAAATCGTGTGAACCATGCCGACACAGCAGCAAAGATGACAACACTGCAGACACTGGGCGTGCCTTACAGCGATGAGCAGATTGCCGAAGCAGCCGCCGAAGTGAAAGGCAAATTCGAAATTGAAGCGCTGGTAGCCTACCTGCAACAACTGGGCACAGTGATTTCAGAGAAACGGTGATCCCGATGGATTTAAACGAGTTACGCGGTATTCACACCCTTTTTGTCATGGTGGTATTCCTGGGAATCGTCTGGTGGGCGTACAGCGCCCACCGCAAGAAGGCAAACGATGAAGCGGCACACCTGCCCTTCGACGATGATGAAGTGGACAAGCGTACTCTTGAACAGGAAAAAACGGAGAAAAAGCAATGAGTACCTTCTGGAGCATCTGGGTCAGCGTGATCGTGCTCGGTACTATTTTCGGGTGCTGGTGGCTGCTCTTGGCAACCCGCAAAAGTCAGACCACGGACACCGAAACAGACCGGACTACAGGCCATTCGTTTGATGGCATTGAAGAGTTGGACAACCCACTGCCCAAGTGGTGGTTCTATCTCTTTATCGCAACATGTGTCTTCTCTCTGGGCTATCTGGCGCTTTATCCGGGCCTGGGGAACTTTAAGGGCTTGTTGGGATGGACCTCATATAATCAGTGGGAAGCGGAAGTTCAGCAGGCCGAAGCCCGATATGGTGAGCTTTATGCCAAATTCGGCGATACTCCGGTTGTGGAGCTCGCCGAGAATGAAGACGCCATGAAAATGGGCCAGCGCCTGTTCGCCAACAATTGCACAGTTTGTCACGGCTCGGCTGGTCGGGGCTCCCTCGGCTTTCCTAACCTGACCGATGACGACTGGCTCTACGGCGGCGAGCCTGAGAATATCCTGACAACCCTGCGTCAGGGACGTAACGGCAATATGCCTGCCAAAGGTATGATGCCAAACATGACGTCCGATCAGGTGGACCAGGTCGTTAACTACGTGTTGTCGTTCAGCGACCGGGCAAAGGATCCTGAAGCAGCGAAAGCTGGTGAGGAAGTCTTTGCCCAGGCATGTTCCGCCTGCCATGGCAGTGATGGCAAGGGGAACCAGGCCATGGGTGCGCCGAACCTGACAGACGACACCTGGCTCTACGGATCTACTTACGGGTGGATCAAGGAAACTGTTATGAACGGAAGACAGAACCAGATGCCTGCACAGGGCGAGCGTCTCTCCGAAGATCAGATTCAGATTCTGGCTGCGTACGTTTACAGCCTGTCCAACTGATCATCTGGCCGGGGCCTGCGGGTGCCCGGCCAGGCCTGCTCAACCCTGTGTCTGCCCTTGCGGGCACAGGCTTGAACAGACCCTGATGCCCCTGAGCTTCCTCAGCGGCAAATTTTCATCGGGAGGTAGCGATGAGCAACGAGATACCGGTCAAACAGATTGACCCGTCCTCTGACCCCTCCGATAAGAACAATAAATCCGGAACCGTCGAGTTATACGCCAGCCGTAAAAAGATCTACGTCAAGGAAGTCAAAGAAGGCTTCTTCCAGCGTATCCGTAACGTCAGCCTGCTGGTGTTGATGGGTATGTATTTCCTGTTTGTCTGGCTCACCCTGGACGGCCAGCCACTGATTCACTTCGACCTTCCCGCCCGGGAATTCCACCTGTACGGGCTGACCTTATACCCGAAGGATTTCTTCCTGCTGTCGGGCCTTCTGATCATCGCCGCATTCGGTCTGTTCTTTATCACCACCCTGTTTGGACGAGTCTGGTGTGGATACACCTGTCCGCAAACCGTATGGACTTTTATTTTCATGTGGGTCGAAGAGCGGATCGAGGGCAGCCGCAACAAGCGTATGAAGCTGGACAAATCACCGCGATCAACGCAAAAAGTGGTGAAAAAGTCCCTGAAGCATACCGCCTGGCTATTGATCGCCCTCGCAACGGGTCTGACGTTCGTCGGCTATTTCTATCCCATTCGGGAACTGATTGCCGATTTATTCACGCTTCAGGCCAACGGTTGGGCCTATTTCTGGGTCGGCTTCTTTACCCTGGCCACCTACCTCAACGCCGGCTGGATGCGCGAACAGGTCTGCCTGTATATGTGCCCCTATGCCCGCTTCCAGTCGGTGATGTTTGACCCAGATACCCGCGTAGTGTCCTACGACCCGAACCGCGGTGAACCCAGGGGCGGACGCAAGAAGGACGCCGATCCGGCTGAACTTGGGCTGGGTGACTGTATCGACTGCGGCCAGTGCGTCCAGGTCTGCCCCACCGGCATCGATATCCGGGACGGACTTCAGTATGAATGTATCGGCTGCGCCCTGTGCATTGATGCCTGCGACGAGGTGATGGACAAGATGAATTACCCGAGAGGGTTGATTCGCTACACCACCGAAAACGAGCTTGAGGGCAAGCCCTCCAAACTCATGCGCCCCCGCACCTTCGGTTATGGCGCGGCGCTGGCGTTGATGATCGGCGCCATTGTGTTTGTCCTGGCAACCCGGGTGCCGGCGCAACTGGATGTCCTCAAAGACCGCGGCGCACCGTTCGGCTTCAATGGACAGGGGCGAGTCGAGAACTCATACACCCTCAAAATCGCCAATATGACGGAGGTCCCACAGACCTTCAACATTTCGGTTTCCGGTATGGAGGGCATTCAGGTCTTAACAGATACCCAGGTGACAGTCGACAGCGGCGAAAACCGGGCTCTTCCAACGGTCGTGGATGTCGACCCCGAGACCATTTCCCAAAGCAACAACGTCATCCGGTTCCGTATCACCTCGGAAACCGATGAATCACTGATTATCGAAACTGAAAGCCGATTTGTCGGTCCTACCCGCTAGCATTCCGGCTACCTGTTACGGACCTATTTGAGAGAAAATGAGTTATGACTGAAAACACTGTTAAGCCCTGGTATCGCCAGCCATGGTTCTGGTTCCTGACGATTTTTCCGTTGGCTTCCATCACCTATTGCGCGGTTGCCATTACCATCGCAATTAACACCGAGAACTCCATGGTGACCGATGACTATTCCAAAGAAGGTCGCGGCATCAACATGGAAATTGCCCGCGACCAGAAAGCCAGTGATCTGGGGCTTCAGGCGAACCTGTCATTCTCCGACCGGAACATCAAGCTGGTGCTGGACAGCGATTCCGGTCAGACGGATTACCCTTACCTGATCCTCAATCTGTTCCACCCGACCATCGCTGAAAAGGACAGGATCGTTCAGTTCACCCGGACCGGCCAGAACACCTATCGGGCAACCATGAATCAGGACATCAAAGGCCGTTGGTATTTTGATCTGCGCAGTCCCGACAACGACTGGCGCCTCAAAGGCGAAACGTCCCTGCCCTCTGATACCGCCATTCAAGTGGGCGCGGTAAACCGTTAGTTCGCGTGAACACCCCATCCTGTTTCCATTGCGGCGAAGCAGCTGAAGGCTCGCCGCCAATCACCCTTGAGCTTGACGGCATAACCCGGCAATTCTGCTGCCAGGGTTGCAAGGCTGTCTGTGAAACTATCAGCTCGGAAGGTCTGACCGGCTTTTACCAGTACCGAACGGAACCCGCCGTTACACCGAAACAGCTGACCGGAAACGAGCTCGAGCGGATTCGCGAAGTGGATCATCCACTGGTTCAGTCGTCCTTCGTCGCTGCCACCAAAGGCGGCCAGGAAGCCCAGCTGCTCATTGAGGGCATCACCTGCGCTGCGTGTATCTGGTTGCTTGAAAGCCACATGGCCAAACAACCCGGGGTGCAGTCATTCTCCGTGAACCATAGTACCCAGCGGGCACGACTGGTCTGGTCTGCGGAACACGCGAAGCTGAGCGACCTGCTCATTGCCATCCACGAACTTGGCTACCGCGCCAGGCCCTATCAGGCCGACGAAGCAGAGAAAGCGCTCAAGGCAGAACACCGTACCATGCTGATTCGGCTCGCGGTTGCAGGCATTGGCACAATGCAAAGCATGATGCTGGCGTTCCCCCTGTATTTTGAGCTGGTCAATGACCTGTCCACGGATTTCATTTCATTTTTCCGCTGGTTCAGCCTGCTGGTCGCCACACCGGTGGTGCTGTTCAGTGCCCGGCCCTTTTTCCGCAATGCCCGCCGGGACCTGCTAAGCCGCCACCTGACCATGGATGTACCGGTTGCCATTGCCATTGGCCTGGCCTACGCCGCCAGCGCCTGGGTCACCGTCATGGGCGGTGACGAAGTCTATTTCGAATCGGTGTGCATGTTTACGTTTTTTCTGTTGCTGGGCCGCTACATCGAGATGCAGGCGAGATATCGCGCGGGGCTCGCCGGTAACGCCCTGGCCGGCTTTCAGCCGGACGTGGCGACGCGTATCAGCGGGGATACAACCGCCATTGTCGCCAGCCATGAACTCCGTGCGGGAGACACCATCAGAGTACGTCCCGGAGAGACGCTGCCAGTGGATGGTCGCATCATCAGCGGCCATTCCACTCTCAACGAAGCCGCGTTGACCGGTGAGTACCTGCCAGAAACCCGCCAGCCCGGCGATACCGTGCATGCCGGCAGCGTTAACGGCGAAAACCCATTGGATATCGAGGTCAGCTGTGCCGGGGCCCAGACCCGTCTCTCCGGCATCCTTCGCATTCTCGACCGCGTACAGGCGGAGAGACCTCCGGTGGCCAGGATGGCCGATCGTATCGCGGGCACCTTTGTCAGTCGGGTGCTTATCCTTACGCCGCTGGTATGGATCGGCTGGTGGCTGGCAGGAGCCGACAACGCGTTTGATATTACCCTCTCTGTGCTGGTGGTCACCTGCCCCTGTGCCTTATCGCTGGCGACGCCGACGGCGATCACCTCGGCAACGGTCAGACTTCGCCGGCTGGGGTTTCTGCCGACCCGCGGCCACACCCTGGAATCACTCAACGATATCGACACGGTTATCTTCGACAAGACCGGCACCCTCACCCGCGGTGAGCTCAGCCTGATTGAAACCCGAGTGACCGGATCCCTGAACGAATCAGCCTGCATCAGTCTCGCCGCCGGCCTGGAAAAACATTCCGAGCACCCCATTGCACGGATTTTCCATCCATTCGCCGGCGCTGCTTTGCACTCTGTTACCAACCATCTGGGTGGCGGTCTGTCCGGCGTTCATGATGGTAAACCGGTGTATATCGGCCACAGTGAGTTTGTCAGGGAGCACACCCGCGCTCCACAACCATCGGCACCGGCCAGTCAGGGTATAGACATCTGGCTGGCCACCGATAGTGAATGGCTGGCGCGCTTCACGCTGGACGACCAGCCGCGGCCCGACGCGAAGGCGACCATCGCCAGGCTGAAGGCTCAGGGCATCCACACGCTGCTACTCAGTGGTGACCGGTCAGGGCATGTGGAGCAGATTGCACGGAGCGTGGGCGTCGACGAAGCCATTGGCCAGGCCACACCGGAACAGAAGCTGGAAACGCTACAAAAGCTGGTGGCTGAAGGCCGCAACGTGATGATGGTGGGCGACGGATTGAACGACCTGCCATCCATGGCGGGCGCAGGCATTTCGGTGGCCATGGGCAGTGCCGCCGACCTCACGCAACTGAAGGCGGATGCCGTGCTGCTCAATGGCCAGTTGATGCAGCTGGCCGAGGCCATGAACACCAGTCGCCTGACCCGCCGGGTCATTCGTCAGAACCTGGGCTGGGCTCTGGTGTACAATGTTCTGGCGCTGCCACTGGCGGCCGCCGGCATGGTGCCACCATGGCTTGCAGCCATCGGCATGTCCCTGAGCTCACTGGTTGTGGTATTGAATGCCCTCAGACTAGGTCGCACGGTACCTGCTGAAGACCGCCAGACCGAACACGCAGTTGGCGCCCTGACCACTCCCTGATACGTTAGTCAGGACACCCAGTTAATCCGAGGTTTCACTGTGCAAATAGTAATGATCCTGGTCCCCGTCATGCTCATCCTTGTGGCCCTGGGTATCGTTCTTTTTTCCTGGGCGGTCAAGAACGGCCAGTACGACGACCTGGAAGGGCCGGCACATCGCATTCTCTATGACGATGACAAGGACATGATTCCGGATGATGCCAAGCCGCCCAGTGAAAGGAAGATCGCTGACTCCGACGAGACCGACAACGAGAAAAAAGACAGCTGATGACAGAAGGCTTGTATCTGAGCTACCCCAGCGCCTTTCTGATCGGCTTGTTGGGCAGTACTCATTGCCTGGCCATGTGCGGTGGCATCAGTGCCTCTCTGTCCATGGCCCTGCCGGTTGGCAGAGGATTTCGCCTGCGTCAGACCTTGATGCTCCTGGCCTTCAATGGCGGGCGTATTGGCAGCTACACGGTGATTGCGACCCTGATTGCGTTGCTGACCACCAGCGCTGCCGACCAGTGGGCCCAGCTCGCGCCGGTGCTGAGAAGCATCGCGGGTGTCTTGCTGATTCTGATGGGTCTGTCGATGGGCCAGTGGTGGCAGGGTATTCGTTATATCGAACGTGTTGGCGCCCCGGTATGGAAGGTACTTTCCCCCCTGACCCGACGCTTCCTGCCCGTACACCATGCCTGGCAGGCACTTGCCCTGGGGAGTCTGTGGGGCTGGTTGCCATGCGGACTGATCTACAGCACCCTCGGGTGGGCCGCATTGCAGCCCTCCGTCGGAAGCGCGGCCCTTACCATGGTCTTCTTCGGTCTGGGCACCCTGCCATCCATGCTGGCCACCGGATACGCGGCGACCTGGATACGAAAGCTTCAGGGCCAGCAACAGATCCGCCAGCTAACCGGTGTGCTGCTGATCGGTTTCGGGATCTGGACCCTGCCTCTCGACATGGTAATGCGTGGCGGGCACGGCGGGTAAAGTCGCCCGCCAGGATCTCCGTTCAGATATTGAGCACGTCCAGCCGACCGAAGTCTGCGGGCTCGGGCTCCACAGTGCCAACATCCGGCGCGTTTTTCCCATTCAGCCGCTTGCCCTCACGGAAATCATACAGTGAGCTATCCGCCAGGTGCGATGGCTCGACGTTGCACATGGCACGGAACATCGTTTCCAGTCGACCAGGATGCTGCTTATCCCAGGTCTGGAACATCTCCTTGATCACCTGACGCTGCAGGTTTTCCTGCGAACCGCACAGATTACAGGGAATGATCGGAAACTCCCTCAGTCCTGCGTATCGGGCAATGTCCTTTTCGCGGCTGAATGCCAGGGGGCGAATCACTGTGTTCCTGCCGTCATCGCTGTGCAGCACCGGTGGCATCGACTTGAGCTTGCCGCCGTAGAACATGTTCAGGAACAGGGTTTCCAGCAGATCGTCCCGATGATGCCCCAACGCAATCTTGGTGACACCGTGCTCTTCCGCAAAATTATAGAGAATTCCGCGACGTAGACGGGAACAAAGACCGCATGTGGTCTTCCCTTCCGGCACTTTTTCCTTAACAATACTGTACGTGTCCTTTTCGATGATGTGGTACTCGATACCCATGGATTGCAGGTATGCGGGCAACACCTCTTCCGGGAATCCCGGCTGCTTCTGGTCAAGGTTGACGGCAATCAGTTCAAAGGGGACCGGCGCACTTTTCTGCAGGTTCATCAGGATATCCAGCATCGCGTAGGAATCCTTGCCGCCACTCAGGCAGCACATGACCTTGTCACCGGCTTCGATCATCGAATACTCTGCAATGGCCTGCCCGACTTCACGGCGCAGACGCTTCTGCAGCTTGTTAAGTTCCAGTTTCTTCCTGCGATCCGCGTCGGACGTCAGGGGATAATCTGGGTTGGCTGTCATTGCATCGGACATAAAACACTACGTTCACTGGATTGGTGGGCAAAGGATTATACGCGTGTGAAACACTCAGGGACAGGATACCGACATGGATATGTTACAAACCACGGACGATACCGTTGGCAAACGGGAAAACAACCGTATCCGCAACCGCAACGCCATCCTGAAAGCGGCCCGGGAATGTTTCCGGGAAAAGGGCTATGACAACTCTACCATCCGGGATATCGTGCGACGGACTGGTCTGGCCGCCGGTACCTTCTACAATTATTTCTCCAGCAAACAGGACATTTTCGCCGCCCTGCTGACCGACTTCCTTGACCAGCTCAACGCCAACCTGAGCCATTATCGGCAGACATCCGAAACCACCAGGGACTACATCCATTCAGCCTATCTTGCCCTGTTCCGGGCCACAGCGGAGGATCCCCTGGTTTACCAACTGGCTCACCGGAACGGTCATGCCATCCGGGATCTGTTTGGATCCGACCTGCTGGGCCTGGCGATGTTATCTCTGGAGGATGACATCCATCATGCCGTCGAACGGGGGCTTCTGCCAGACGTGGATCAGCACTACCTTGGCGCAGCCTTATCCGGCGTCGCTTACGAAATGAGTCTGCGCGTAGCAGAAAGGGCTCATGAAGCCCCTGACAAAAGGCAGCAGGAAGCGCGACAGGCTGCACACTTTGCCTCCACGCTGTTTATCGGCGGGCTGACGCAATTGTCCGCGCTTTCCTAACCGCGTCGGGTCCCCTAACATGGAGCCATGAACGAACCATCCCAAACCAACGCATCTCCTTCCGACGGAACAATACCATCAGCGTCCGATCACGGTGCAGTGCTGGACCAGCAAATCCAGCACATGCTGGTCGCGGTCGAGCACGAACTGCGCCGGCATCCGGAAGGTATGAACGAACTCAGTCTCATCAAGCGTCTTCAAAGCCCACCATGGGAACTGATTGGCGAGGTCTCATTCAGTGAACCGGAGAAGCTCTACCCGGTTCACTTTCTGCTATTCCATACCCTGTATCGATTGCGTGATCAGCTCAACGACAACGGGGAAACCCTGAATATTTCCCCCATGCGCCTGCAGTTGCAGACGAGCCCGGTCGTTTCGGGGTCGGGGTTTGCGGGCGAGGTGGATACACTGCGGGAGTTTTACCTGGATATTTCCCAGTACCGGATGTCAGAGGACAGTATTCAGAAAATGATGAACGACTTCTGGACCGGACACTACCCGAAACGTCCTCAACGACACGAGGCGATAGAGGCGGCCGAGCTCCTGGGGTTTGATCACCTCCCGGACAGTTTCAGCAAGGTGAAGCACCGGTTTCGCCGGGCTGTCATGCAGGCCCACCCGGATCGCGGTGGCGATACCGAAAGCATCCAGAGCCTGAACCAGGCTTTTTCGGTCCTCAAAGCACACTTTCAATAATCAGAGCCAGGAAGGATCAATGGTGAAGATAACAACTCGATTTTTATGTGGTGTACTGTTTACCGGCGGCGCTCTCAGCGCCCAGGCGGACCTCGTGGTCCTCCAGTATCACCACGTCAGTAATGCCACACCGCCAGCAACCAGCACGTCCATTTCCCTGTTCGACGGGCAGTTGGAAATGATCGAGGACCTGCAGTTGGAGGTGGTCCCGCTGCAGCCCGGAACAGAAGCGGCACTCAACGGCGAATTGACGGATCGCAAACAGGTAGCCATTACCTTCGATGACGCCTATGAATCCGTCTATACGAAAGCGGCACCCAGACTCGCGCACCGAGACTATCCCTACACGATATTCGTAAACACCAATGCCGTGGGTGGCGCCGGCTACATGACCTGGGCCCAATTGAGGGAACTCGGGCAAAAGGCCGGGGTCACTATTGCCAACCACAGCCACGACCACGGCCACCTGGCAAAACGGCCCGACGAAAGCCAATCCCAATGGGAGCAGAGAGTCGAGACCAGCCTGGATCGCGCCCAGTCTGTCCTGGAAGAGACGCTCGGCACTGACGCCCCTCTGTTTGCCTATCCCTACGGCGAATTTGACGTCGGGCTCGAAGCAAAACTGGCAGAAAGAGGCTGGTTCGGCTTCGGACAGCAATCTGGCGCCGTTGGGGAAAACTCCGGCCCCACCCGACTGCCCCGGTTCCCTATGGCCAACGCCTATGGCCAGCTCAGCACCCTGAAAGACAAGCTGCTCAGCAAGGCACTGCCGGTGGATGCCAGTACGCTGCCTGCGGGTGTAATCACCAACAATCCGCCAACCCTGGAATTCACTCTTCCTGAGTACTTGAGCGTAAATCGACTGGCGTGCTTCGCATCCGGCCAGGGCCGTATCGACATCGACAATATGGACGGCGGCACGGTCAGGGTGACGGCTCCAGACGCCTTCAACAGTCGGCGTTTCCGCTACAACTGCACCCACCCGGCCGACGATGGCAGTTATTACTGGCTGTCCCAACAATGGCTGGACCTGAGCAAGCCGGAAGACTGACCCTATCGCTCACGGACCTCTGCCACGCCCAATTCGCCCCGCAGACCGTGCTGGATGGCGCGGGGCCCCCGTTTATCCTCTATAACAGTCTGCCCCCGCAGGTCCTCGCCCCGGGTGAAGAGCACCATCCAGCGTTCACCGTGCCCGGGAAACACCGGAATAAAGGCTTCCAGGTAACCACGGCGGTGCCAGGTTTCCGGAACATACTCCGCCACCAGGTCGGTAACCATTCTCACCGGCCTCATGTTCGCATCCAGAAAGGCAACTGAGGGCACAAACAGCCCATCTCTTGCGAAGGATCGCAGTCGCATGATGAAGTCCCGCTTCTCCCCTCCAGCAGGTATACGAATCAGCCCATACGGACTGCGCCCGGTCATAAATTCATGAACCGGGGTGCTTTCATCAAGCGTCAGACCAAACTCACGATCACTGTGCCAGTCCGCAGCATCCCCCAGACTGAGATTCTCACAGCAATGCTCTGACCAACGCTCAAGGAAACCTTCAGCGGCGCTATCAATGCCCAGAATGGCAAAGGCATCCGGGTCGCCACGGTCCTTTTCCACAACGGGCGCTGAGGAGTTGCTGCGTTGATAGATACTGGCAGGAGTCAGCTTGACGGGTGGCTTGATGCGCCCTTTTTCCACCTCAGATCGGGTATCTGGTTGATAGTAGCTTGTGCGGATGTTGCCTTCGGCGTCCTGCCAGGTGAAGTAGGGCTGAGGCTCTCCCGGGCGGACATAACCTCGCCGCTCCAACTCGTTCCCATCCGGATAGTTTTCCAGATTGAACTCCGAGTCATCTGCGGAGCCGGATTGCTCGCTATGGTCTTTACCAGGCGTGGACACTTCGGACTCCGGTTCGGACTCCCGGATAATCCGGGAGTGCTGGACCCGCCCCTTATCATCTACCCAGGTGAAATACCCTTCCCGCGAAGAAGGTGAGCTTCCATCGGCCTGGCAGCCGACAAGAGCGGCCAGGGCCATCGTTACAGTGAGAATTGCCGCGCACGGGAACCGGTTTTTGGGCATACCTTCTGATCACCTTAACGACGCAACCGAATCCCGGGACTGCGTCAGAACTTGGTCCGGAAACTGAGCCCCGCCATCACAACACGCAGCGAGGTTTTCACATCCAGTCCGGCGTAGGGGTTGTAGATGATATTGGTTATATTGTCACAGTTGATGTTGCAACTGGTATCCGCCGGAATAGTCTCAACGGAGTGGAGGTAACTCAGGTTCATATCAATTTCGGTGTCCTTGTCCCACCGGTACCCCATTCCGACGCTGTACAGGTTAGCGCCCCCAAACGGCGCCATGATGGATCGTTGGTCATCCGGGATCACCGAATCACGGATCTCCACCCCGGCCCGCAGATCGAGGCGCGATGAGGCATGGAACTCCAGCCCAAAGGCCCAGTTCCACTGGTCAGTGAAGCCAAGGGGCAACCGCAGGGTATTCGGCGTCGCGTTCTCCGGAGACAGGATCCGCGCCGCATTGAGGAATTCCAGGTTGCGGTCAAAGCGGAATACGAACGCATCCCACTGCTTGTAGTCGGTCCAGCCGGCATCCACGTTCATCGTCACCTTCGGATGGACGTCCACACTGATACCGGTCTGGAAATGCTGTGGGTACACCAGATCCATGCTGACATTACCCGCCTCACGGGGGGCACCTGAGGGCAAGCTGAGAATGGCGGAGGTGATCGCCCCCAGTACCGAGCCGTTCACACTCTGCCAGAAACCGGACCAGTCATCGGTGTATTCAATCTCGAAGGTACCCTTGAGATTCATATCGGCTTCAGAGGTATAGCTCGCACCCCAGCTAAACCAGTCGGTCGGCTCCCAGATCACCCCCAGGTTATAAGTGGGTGACAGGGTTTCCTGAACATCAATGCTCAAGGCGCCGATATCGTCCCAGGGGCCCACGTTACCGCCACATAGTGCCAGCCAGGGCTGCAGTGGCTCATCACCACTTTCGCAGTTGAAGGCATCCTGCAGCACTTCCGCCACCCCCAGCAGCATATTGGGCGCGCGCATGTACTGATCGGCGGCAATGCCCATATGGGAGAGGTGTATCCCGACGCCTACGGACCACTCATCATTGATCTCGTATCCAACGGTGGGGGCCAGATAGGTGGTCCTTTGCAGGGCCGTTGCCTGCGGCTGATAGCGCCCCGGATCGTCCTTGTCCCGGTAAAATCCTGCCGCCAGAGGAAGATAAAACGCGTTACCAAAGGTCAACTTTGACCCGGGCGGATTGATACTGATGCCGGCCGATGGTGCGATGGCCGGTCCCGGTGGGGCGCGCAGGATGCCATACCCCGGCAGGTACAGCGCGACGTTGTTGGTGTGACTGTGACTATTGGCAACCGGATCCCGCTGTTCGCCAGTAAGCGGATCGGTCTCCAGACCATCAATACCGAATATTTCATAGCCCTCCGGGGCATGGAAATCGGCATCGATATCCAGATAAACACTCATCAGGTTGACTTCAAGCTGGCGTCCTTCCAGCTTGGTCAGCCCCGCCGGATTATAGTGTATCGCCATGATGCCGGGCGGATCTGCCGTCACCGCATTCCCCAGGGCCAGGGCCTTGGGATGAATAGTCAGGTTCTGTGCGAGCTGGGCCTCGGCACCACACGAGATGGTCGCGGCGATCACGGCCCCGAGAATCTTCTTGTTGTGGCAGGTCATTCCCATGGAGTCTTCCCTTCCCGTAAAACGTCAGCGACTTCGATCACTCTTTGAGGCCGGAGAAATTAATGGGCAGGGACACGCCCAGAGAAAAGTCCGGGGCATCCTCAGTAAGGCCAATACCAAGGCTGGTATTCACGATGGTGGTGTCACTGACACGGGTGCCCAGTGAGAAGCTGAGAAAACCGGTCATCTGGTCCTGGGCGACCGCCTGGTCACCATTGGTGAAACTGAGGATGGTTTCATCGCTGTAGCTGAGCTGAGCGGAAACACTGAGGGAAATGTCGTAGGACAATGAATAGGCAAACCCGGCGGAGCCCGAGAGGCTGAAACCCGGCTCTACCTTCTCCAGCAGCCTCGCACCCCGGACCTGCTGAAGACCCGACTCGGTCACGTTATAGGTGGCACTGAGGGAGCCAAACACGACCACCGGATCGAGTACCTTGGACAGGCTTGCCCCACCGCCCATCGAATAGTAGCCACTGCCAGTGGAGAGCTGCTCGTTGATATCGATCTCGTAGGGGCTCACTCCGGTCTTGGATGAGAGCGTGCCGAACAGTGTGGTGGACATCTTGCCGGGCACATAGGCAAACGGCTGCCAGCGGGCAGTAAAGGAGATATCTCCAAAATCGTAAACGTTTAGCTCGTCCTGAGTGTCGTACTTCACCACCAACGGAATCCGTGTTCCCACTGTCAGGTTATCCAGAAGGCCATAGTCGTAGGAAAAGGCATTGGTAAAGCTGTGGGTGGCCGAGGGCACCACGTCCAGATTGCGAACCGAACCGTTGGTAATCGCCAGGTCCAGCCGCTGATCGGCGGTATAACTGTAATCAAACGAATAATTCAGGGCATGGGAGCCTTTTTTCTGCAGGGAGTAGTTCTTCTCGGACGCCTGGAAGACTTCTTCAAGTTGACGGGTGGAATCCTCATCACCTTCCTGCTTCGCCAGTGCTTCCCGTGCCTGGTCGACATTGCCTTCCTGTGCCATAGCGAACCCCGGTACAAGGGCTGCGATTGAACAAAGGATAAAACCTCGCGCAAACCAACGATTCATCCTGACTCCCTAAATTCTGATTTTATTATTCCTGATTCCCGGAGACTGAATCCGGGCGATTAATTCCGGCGGTAATGAAGCTGCTTACGCGTGTTCTCCACGCTGCCATCCGGGTTGTTCTTCTGGCGTTCAAGCAGATTCTGAATGCGCCTGGCGGTTGATTCATGGAACTCGGGCACTTGCTGGAGCGCCAGCAGCGTCATAGTCTGGTCATCTATGAAACGCAGGTCCTCTTCCTTGAGCTCCAGGTAATCCAGCGGCTGGTCGCTGCCTGGAAACACGATAAACAACACGTTGTCGTCCCACTTCTCCTCGAACTGGGCCAGGGTGAAGGAAATATTCCCCACCGCCGGATCAGCGAGATAAACCCGATCGTCCCGGATGGTCCGGAGCACAACAAAGTGTTTGAAACCGGCGTGGTGAATCGGAACGATGGCGGGGTGATCCAGGTCGATCAGATCTTCGATGCTGGCCTTGAATCCGCCGGAGGGATATCCAAGAGCGGTCACCAGGCGTTTCATGTCCAGCATGGAAAACGCACGGCGCTGAACGATCCGTTCGCTCTCCCCGTAATGAAGCAGGCCTTCCATTACCTGTCGCTCGTTCAGTGTCCGCCCCAGATAGAAATTCAGCACGGTAGTCAGCGCAGCGCTGCCGCAACTGTAGTCATAAGCCTGGCGGACTATGTTGCGAAACTTCTGCTCTACCAGGGGTTCCACCCGAACATCTGAGCGCAGCTCGACCGGGCTGCTGTCGACATCCTGTTCGATGACTATCGTTCCCTTGTCATACGGCTCCACCACGGTTGCTTCCTGCACCATGGTGAAAGTAAGGATGGATCCGGCGAGCACCAGCAGCATGTCAGAAGAAGTCCCTGTTATTATTAATGACGGTATTTCGCACGCATTATTGAGTTACATGTTGTTACGCTAAGATACCGAAAAGGCACGGGGCTTAAAGATAACTGTGCCTCAAATCTATCGCTGCAGAAGGGGCCGTGGGGCAGGGTTTTGAGAACTGGTTCAAGGCATCGCCGCGAAACAGCACAGAGTTGACGGCGGGACCGAAAGCCGGTATCACACCTACTGAATTTGCCTGTAACCCAATTTGAAGATCCTGATGACAACAACACTTAGCCCGGGTCACCTGACATTTATTGCTGCGAAAAATCAGCCTCCCCAGCCACCAACAGCACTCCTCCCAAGGGAGAAGTTCAATGACCTGTTGCATGGACTGGCCCCCGTCAACCTGCTCCTGGTGCACGCGCCAGCCGGCTACGGCAAAACCACGACCATGGCCGACCGACTCCACGCACTGGAAGCCAGGGCGGCCTGGTATCGGCTTGAGAGTGGTGACAATGATCCCGCCCGGTTTGCGGGCTACCTGGCCCAGGCGCTTGAGGTACAGGTGCCGGGATGCTGCCAGGGCACACTGGAAACACTGCAGAACGAGGGCTATTCCAGCCTGGAGTCCTTTCTGACCGACCTGCTGGCTGAGCTACCCCAGGACGACGAACCGCTTTATGTTGTCCTTGATGATTATCACCTGATCACCAATCCGGACATCCATGACAGCCTCCGCTTCCTGCTTCGCCATATTCCTGCCTACCTGACCCTGGTGTTGATCAGCCGTACCTTGCCACCAGTGGGCGTGGCTCAGCTGCGAATGCAGGGCCGGATGAGTGAAATAACCACTCGCGACCTGGCATTCGGCGCTGACGAAGCACAACAGTATTTTGAAAGCCGGCTGCCCTTCGAGGTTTCCCGGGAAAGTATTGAACGTGCGGTGAGGCGTTCAGAGGGATGGATATCCGCATTTCAACTGCTGTCCGCCTCAGCGGCCACCAGCATCGAGTTCAGCGACTTCGTAGATCAACTGGCCCATGGCAACCAGTATATATTCGATTACTTTGACGAACTGCTCGGTCAGGGGCTGACCGAGCAGCAACGGACCTTTCTGTTGCGAACCAGCATCCTTGATCGCTTCAATGCCGCCATGGTGATGCGGGTAATGAATGACAGCGATGGCCAGGCGCTTCTCAGCAGCCTCCTGGGAATGGGGCTGTTTATCACCCCCATTGACAGTTCCGCCCTCTGGTTCCGTTATCATCCGCTGTTTTCGGTGTACCTGCGCCACCTGCTGAGCTGTACCACACAGGAAAACCAGCAGGAACTTCACCAGCGCGCCGTCGATGCGTGGCTGGAGCTCGACCATGCGGAGGAAGCCGCAAAGCACGCTATCGCAGCAAAAGATGTGGAACGTATTACCCGGGTCCTGACCGCCCACGGCCGCAAATTCTTCACCGAGGGGCAATTCACCCTGCTCCAGCGCTGCCTCGATACCCTACCCCAGGACATTATTGCGCAGGATCCCACATTAACGCTGCTGCGAGCCTGGGTTGCCCAGGGCCAATACAAGTTTGATGAGGTGGAAAACTGGCTGTCAGCGGCGGAAGCCCGGCTGCAGGCTTCCATGAATGACGACACCCAGCGCGCGATTGAAGGTGAATTCAGTGCCATTCGGGCCCAGGTCGCGATGAACTACGGGGACCATGAGCGAGCCCTTGTGCTGGCACGAGAAGCCATCAATCAGGAAGCCCGTTTCCTGCCCACCTCGCGGGTTGCGGCCGCATCGGTCATTGGTGAGGCCCTGTTCGTGCAAGGGCAACTTGGTGAGGCGCTGGCGCGGATGCAGGATACCGAACACCTTGCCCGAACTCACGATGCACACCAGAACGTGCTCTGGGCGTTGTGCCAGCAATCCGAAATCAGTGTGGCGATGGGATTACTGCAGAAGGCCTACAATATTCAGGAACGTGCGTTTCAGTACGCCGAAGAGAATCATCTCAATCACCTGCCCATTCTCGAGTTCCTGTTCCGTATCCGCAGTCAGATCATGTGGGAATGGCATCACCTGGAGAGCGCCGAGCGCTGTGCATTGCAGGGGATCGAGATTCTGGAAGCACAGGGTGAGCGCTGGTATGTCCAGAGCCACACATCACTGGCCAAGGTGGCCCATGCCCGGGGCCGGCAGAGCTTGTGCGCCGACTACATCAGCCGTATCCAGAAAATGCTGGCAGCCGGGGACTATCACCTGGACTGGGTCGCCAATGCCCATGCCACCATGCTGACGTATTGGGATGCCGTTCGTGACCACGATTCAATTCAGCGCTGGCTGACCATTGCGCCCCACTGTGACCCGGCATCGGCCACCAACCATTTTCATCAGTGCAACGGTCGCAACCGGGCACGGGCGTTTATGAGTCTCGGGCAATACGAACTGGCCCTGCCGTTATTGGAATCACTGACAGAAGTGGCAGAGAGAATCGGCCTTAAGACCGATCTCAATCGTAACCACGTCGCCCTCGCCTATCTTTTCTGGCAAATGGAGAATCGGGATCAGGCTCTGGTCCACATGAAAACAGCGCTGACCCTGGCCAGTACCACTGGGGCAGTCGGCAGTTTTCTGCGCATGGGTAAGGTGCTGATTGTCATTTTGAAAGCACTGATCAATGAAGAGGCCATTGATGGCATGGAGCTGCAGCGCGCCGAACGATTGATTCAACTGGCCCAGCAACAGAGGGATTTCAGCCGCGCGATTCGCATCTCGCTGGATGAAGCCATTATCCAGGACATCATCGATCGTCCGGATGTGCCGGAACTGATCCGGACGTCCCCCCTCACCCGCAGGGAATGGCAGATCCTGAGCCTGATTCATGCCGGCCTGTCCAACGACCAGATCGCGGAACACCTGAAGGTGGCCTCCACCACAGTGAAGACCCACATTCGCAGCCTGTACCAGAAACAGAACATCAGCCACCGTGCAGAGGCCATTGAACTGGCCAAGGACCTTCTGAGCAAGATCCAGGGCGAGTAGGCATTACAGGCTGAACACCAGCCCGAGCAACAGATAACTGGCCAGCGTCACCACCATGATGCCCATGAGATTGAGCGCAAATCCCGCGTGGATCATGTCCTGGATCCTCATGTGTCCACTGGAGAACACAATGGCGTTAGGTGGTGTGGCCACCGGCATCATGAAGGCGCAGCTCGCGGCGATGGCCGCCGGTACGGTCAGCAGCAGGGGCGACAGGTCCTGAGACATTGCCAGTGCACCAAGTAGCGGCAGGAAGGCGGCCGCCGTGGCAGTATTGCTGGTCACTTCCGTCAGGAAAATGATGACACCGGCAACCAGGACAATCATTACAATGACAGGAAGATGACCGGCGACACTCAGGCTCTCGGCAATCCATTCCGCCAGTCCGGAACTGCTGATGACTCCAGCCATCGCCAGGCCACCCCCAAACAGCAGTAACACACCCCAGGGAATGCCCTGAACGGTTTCCCAATCCATCACGAATACCCGCTCTTTCACATTGACGGGGATCAGAAACATGGACACCGCTGCCGCAATCGCAATACCGGTATCACTGAGCCACGGCATCAGGCCGTCAGACAACAACGGCCGGAAGATCCATGCAGCGGCGGTGAGTATGAAAACCGTTGCCACCAACTTCTCCCCTTTCTGCAGCGAACCCAGGGCCGTCAGTTCGTCATCAATCATAGCGCCGCTGTCACCCTGACTGGAAAGGCCGAAATCTTTCCGGGTCAACCACCACCAGGTCAGCAGCAGCATCAGCAAAGTGACCGGAACACCGATCAACATCCATTGGGCAAACCCGATGGACACCCCCTGGTTCTCACTGAGATAAGCGGCCAAAAGCGCATTGGGCGGGGTACCGATGAGGGTGGCAATGCCGCCAATGCTGGCAGAGTACGCAATCGCCAGGAGGAGCGCCGTCGCATACCGGCGCTGACTTTCGGGCTCCGAGTTTCCCATCATGGCGATCACCGACAGACCAATGGGCAGCATCATGATGGATGTCGCGGTGTTACTCACCCACATACTGAGAAAGGCCGTGGCGATCATGAACCCGGCAATCTGGCGTTTGGGTTTGTCCCCCACGGAACGCAGAGTCAGCAAGGCGATCCGCCGGTGCAGGTTCCAGCGCTGCATGGCCAGACCGAGTGTAAAGCCGCCCAGAAACAGGAAGATAATCGGGTTGGCATAAGGCGCGGTGGCGTCCTTGACCGAGCCCAATCCCAACGCCGGCACCAAGAGGATTGGCAACAGTGCCGTGGCCGGGATGGGAATGGCTTCGGTGGACCACCAGGTCGCCATAAGCAACATCAATCCGGCTGCAGCCCAGGCGGCATCGCTCATTCCCTCCGGGGCCGGCAGCACAAGAGTCAGCACCAGAAGTAGCGGCCCCAGAAACAAACCAATCATCTGACTTTTCGGCAAACCCTCGCTCTGTTTTTCAGCCTCGGTTACAGCGGGCATGAACAGGACTCCTTCAACACATTATCGGTTATTTGCGACAGGGTAGTCAGACACAGTAAGCCCGGGAAACGGAATTCTGATTCTGACCGCCAAAATTATGCCTGCTAGCGAGCTCTGACCCGCACCCCATCTGACAGTTGCCGGTCCGGATGCCTGACCAACTGGTCTCCCTCGTCAAGACCACTTTCTACAACGGTCAAAAGCCCATTACTCTCACCCGTCGCAATCGGGGTTATACGTGCGACCCCATCAACCACACGAAAAACAAAGGGCTCGCCGTTACGGCGAAACACCGCGGAGGCAGGAATGTGCAGCACATCGTCGGATTGCCATAGCAGAAACGAGGCATCCACCCGATAACCATCACCAAGCTCCTGCCACTCTTCCCGTGCGCTAACAATGTCAGCCACCACCTGAACACGCTGCTCTTCCACCCCCAATGCCGAGATGTCCACGAACCCGACCGGCTCAATCCGTCTGACGACAGCCTCCAGCTCCGGCCCACCCCATCCATCCAGCCGTACCCGACCGCCCGGCTGCAATCGCACGGCATCAAAACTCAGCACATCGACCACCACTTCGAGAGCACCGGGATCACCGACCTCCACAATGGCATCGCCAGCCTGGACCACCCCTTCACTCTTGCGCAAAACGCTCAAGACAGCACCGTTTACGGGAGCACGTACCGCCACCCTTTCCACCGGGACGTCACCCGCTGAACGGGCGGCAGAAACGTCGAGGCGAGTGCGGGCCACTTCCAGCTCGTGAGCGACCACCTCTTCGTCGAATTTGGCAGACCGCAGAATGGCGGCAGATCGGACCGCTGCCAGTTCTGCCTGCTGGACCCTTTCGGTCGAGACAAAGTCAGAGCCTTTCAAGGACTGCAGCCGTTCGTACTCCCTCTGAGCCAACTGCGCGTCCGCCTTAGCTGCGGCCACTTTCTGCCTTGCCGAATTCAGAGCTGAATTTGCTGCTGCCACACGTGCCTGCGCTTCCGCCCGGCTTCGGGCATCGAGAACGCTGGCCGGCATAGGCTCCACCTCCGTGAGCAATTCTCCGGGGATCACAGCGTCACCGACTTCCAGCTCCACCCGATGGAGATAGCCCGCTACTGGCGAAGATACTACATATCGGTCCCTGACCCGGGTTTTTCCCTCCTCCTTGATGGTCACAGCCAGCGCACCTCTCTCAGCCCTGGCAAGGTCGACCCAGACCGGATCAGGACGCAGTGCAAGCACTACCGATGACAGCGCCAGCAATCCCATCAAGCCCCAGAACACATACTTTCCGGAGCTCCCTTTTTTCTTCTCCATCATTTACCCCTTGCCAAACAGACCTATTCCCGAGTTTTCAGCACTGCCACCAGATCCAGCCCCCGTAGCCGCCACCAGGCGATAAATCCGGAACCCAGCGCAGACACAACGACAACGGCAGCTGAGATCCCCAACGTCTGAGGCGTAATCAGTAGGGGGACGCGATAGAGTTCCGTCTGCATTGCGGCCACAATCAGTTCACCCAAACCATGACCGATGACCCAGCCCAGGGGCACCCCCAATATCAGCAATAATGCGAGCTCACCCAAAAGGATATGAGACACCTCGTTGTGGGTATAACCCAGCACGCGCAGGCTTGCCAGTTCACGCCCTTTCTCCGCCAGGGAGATACGTATGGTGTTATAGATCACACCGAACGCGATGATGCCCCCGAGGATGCTGTTCACCAGCGTGAACGTCAGGAAATTCCGTGCCAGAGTGTCAAAAAAACTGTCCAGCATGGCCTGTCGGATTCCGATGCCAAGCACGCCGGGCGTTTCCCGGAGCTGCCTGTAAAGACCGGGGGCTTTCTCATCCTCGATATTCAACAGCGCCTGATTGATCAAGGCCCCGTCACCGAGGCTGTGGTTGAGCGCGGAAAGCCTCATGTAGGCACCGACCCCCAGAAACTCGCTGGTAACGCCAGCCACCGGAATCTCCAGCCTGCGCCGATCCCCTTCGAGCACCTCAATAGTCAGCGTGTCACCCGGTTTCACGCCCAGTTCAGCAGCCAGAAAGTCGGTCAGCAACAGGCCTGCGGGTGGCAGCGGAACCGAGTTCAGGTTTTGATCGATCACAAACTGAACTCTGGCATCGCCGGGGATGCCGGTGAGCGCTGTGCGCCATTCCCGGTGACCGTTAACCAGGCGCGCGGATACCAATCGCCGGCCCTCGGCGTAAAGAACGCCGGGCTGCCGTGCCAGGCCGTACAGCGCGGCCTGATTAACCGGATCAACAAAGCTTACGGATATGTCCTGTTGCTGAACCCGGGCGAACTGGGTGTGCACCATCAAGCCAACGGAGTCGAACTGGAAATTACCAACCATAACGATGGCCGCCGACATCGCAACACCGATGACCGATAACAGCGTGCGGGTGGGTCTGCGAAGAAACTGGCGAAAGATCATCCTGGATGGCTGGCTGAACCTGAGCCCCCCCAGGGCCCGTTCCAAAGTCCCCACTTTAAACCGGCCGGGACCTTCCGGCTGCATGGCTTCTGCCGGGGGCAAAGTGGCAGCGGCACGTATCGCGCGCCAGCCTCCAAGCAAGGCGACCAGCAGGGTAATGACTGCGAGCAATATCACCCACCAGGGATTGATAATGAACAGCAGGCTCGGGAACCGATAGAACTCCATATACAGTTCGCCCAGAGCGCGCCCCAACCATAAGCCAGCCCCTGTCCCCAGTAGAAGACCAACGCCAGCAATAACCAACACCATCTGGCTGTAGTGCCATCCAACCTGTCTATTGCTATACCCGAACGCTTTTAACACGGCGATGATGTCCCGCTGGGTACTGATCAGCCTTGAGATCACAACGTTTAGCAGAAACATGGCCACGGACATGAAAATCAGTGGAAACACCGTTGCCATGGTCTTCAACTGATTCAGTTCATCGTTCAGGAATCGGTGGGAGAACTGCTCCGACCGGCCGTATGCACCAGTACCACCGTATCTCGCCAGTATTCGATCCAGTTGGTCGATAACACCGGCTACCGGGGCATTCTCCTCTGTTTGCAGGACCAGGCTGTTGAAAGCCCCCCTCATGTCCAGCGCAGCCGCAAGCGCTTTCCGGGGTAACCAGAGGACTCCGTATCGCTCATAATCAGGCAGCATCGCGCCCGGTGGAATGATGTAGACAAACTCGGGTGACTCCGCAACACCCACCACTGTCATCTGCTGACGCCGGCCGTTAATAATGGCTGAAAGGGTATCGCCCGGGACCAGACCGTGGGCATCGGCAAAGCTGCCTATAACCACGACTTCATTGCTGCGTCCGGACTCCGGCAATCGGCCCAGTCGCAAAAAAAGCCGGTTCACGTCGGGCATACCGGTATCGGGTAACGAGATGAGCCGGGCCGAAACCGGCTCATCGAAACCGGCAATATCAAGCTTGGCCGCGCCTTCCACTCGGGCGCCGACGTTGTAGACGCCGGGAATCCGCGCAACCTGCTGCTGTACGTGATTGGGTGCCCGCTTGAGAGATGCGAAGACATCCGCAAACCGGTGCTCAGCATAGTAGTCGCCCCGGGTGACGTTCAGGGACGAATAATTAACCAGCGACATCAGACATACGGCGACGCCACCGCCAATCACCAGAGCAATAGCAAGTACCTGCCCCTTCAGGTGCCACAGTTCTCTCAGGAGCTTGGTTCGAAGTGTGTGGCCGCTCATATTCTCACCAGCTCAGCGACCGTGGATCCTGCCGCGTTCCGTTACGGTACTCGCCACTGATCCTGCCATCGGACAAGGTAATCACCCGATCCGCCATCTTGGCAATGGCGGCGTTGTGGGTAATGACTACGGTCGTCGTTCCGGTCTCCCGGTTGGCTTTTTCCAGCGCCTCAAGAACCCGGATACCGGTCGCGGAATCCAGTGCACCGGTCGGCTCATCACACAGCAGCACCTCCGGACGCTTTGCAATGGCCCGGGCTATCGCGACACGCTGCTGCTCACCACCGGATAGCTGAGCAGGAAAATGATCCATTCTTCCCTCGAGACCGACCATCGTCAGCGCCTGAGCCGGCTCCATGGGGTGGCGCGAAATCTCGGTCACTGCCGCTACATTTTCACGTGCAGTCAGGCTGGGGATGAGATTGTAGAACTGGAACACAAAGCCGACGAAATCACGCCTGTAGCGGGTCAGATCCTTTTCCCGAGCACCGTCCAGGCGTTCATCGCGATAATAAACAGTACCCGAACTGGGCACATCCAGGCCGCCCAGAATATTCAGCAGAGTGGATTTTCCCGATCCGGAAGCACCGAGCATCACCACCAGTTCACCCGCGTACAGATCAAGATCCACACCCTGAAGGGCATGGACCTGAACCTCTCCCTGGTCGTAAACCTTGGTCAGCCCGCGGGTCTGGAAAACCGGCTGATTTACCATGCGCCTATCCCTGCGAAAGGGTTGATCGTTGCTCTGAAGACTCAGTGACCAGTATTATCCCGGAGGTAAAGTCAGCCGTCGGCACACTCCACACAAACGGTAGTATAAGGCAGCACCTGAAGCCGGCGCGGATCAATTGCTTCTCCACACTGCTCGCACTCATCTCCCATACCCTGACGGATACGATCCAGTGCGTGCTCAATCTGACGGAGCTCGGAACGGGTTTCCGTTTCCAGAGAATCCACCACTTCATCGTTCTGGGTCTGCACGGCCTGTTCTTCGAAATCCTTTTCCAGGGCGCCATCCTCACGGTGTTGGTGGGCTTCGAAGCGGGAAAGGCGGGCCTTTAAATCTGCCCGCAGGGTTTCAAGTTCTGATTGTCGGTTAGTCATGGCAAACCTCCGTGGCTATCAGCCAATTATATCATTGAGCCATAAACCTAAATGATAAGCTGAACCCTGAAAGAATGATTGTCAAAGTTGCAACCGAAGTAAATTTTCTGCCTCTGCCCCCGCCCTCGCTGGGCCGGCTCAGATATGGCACTATCTCGCCCATCACTCCGGCGGAGAAAACCGAATGTTTTACACAACCGCAGCGGCAATAGCAGTCGCCCTCATTCTGTTCACCTGGCTCGGTGTTCGGGCAAGACTGGCGGATGGCGGTCTGGATGACTTTGTCACCGCGAGGAACTCCCAGGGCGCACGGGCCCTGGGCTTCAGCTTCCTGGCGTCAGGCATGGGCGGCTGGATACTGTTCGCTCCCCCCGAGGTTGGCGCCCTGGTCGGCCCCCTGGCGCTGGCCGGTTACGCACTGGGGGCCGCGCTGCCGTTCATCGTATTTGCTTTTTGTGGTCCGGCAATCCGGCGCTTACTGCCGCAGGGCCGCAGTATCGGCGAGTTTGCCGATGCCTGTTACGGCCAGACCGTTCGTCGCTATGTATCCCTGATATCCGTTCTGTACATGCTCTGCTTCCTGACCGCGGAGTTGACGGCCATTGGCGCCATCACCTCTTTGCTCTCTGAGATCAACGGTAACGTTGCCGTCGTCGGAGTGGCTATCGCCACACTGATCTATACCGCCTGGGGAGGGTTGCGAGCCAGCATCGTTACCGATCAGTGGCAGGCATTTCTGCTGATTGCCCTGCTTGGTATCGTGGGCATGGTGGCAGCGGACAGGCTGCCGGAAGTGAGCATGGCATCCGCGCCTTCTGTACCGGTGGCCAGCGCGCTCGGAGTGGCGCTGACCCTGGTCATCGCGGTCACCGCAGCCAATCTGTTTCATCAAGGGTATTGGCAACGTCTCTGGTCCGCCCGAGATACCTCGTCCCTGCAGCGCGGCGCGTTCTTTGGCGGCATCATCACCATTGCCGTGGTGGTTGTGGTCGGGTCCCTGGGGATCGCAGCGGCCATGAGCGGCACCGACCTGGGTTCACCCCCCATTCCTTTCTTCGCCATGCTGGCGGGCGCACCGGCCTGGCTGACCATTCCGGCGCTGGTGCTGGCGCTGACCCTGGTCGCGTCATCGGTGGATACCCTGCAGAATGCCCTGGCCTCGCTGGCCGTCACCGAAAAGAAAGGTTTGTCTCTGACCTCCGCACGCTGGATCACCGTGTTACTGATGATTCCGGTGGTGCTGGTGGCACTGCAGGGCATCTCGGTCCTCCGACTGTTCCTGATCGCCGATTTACTATGTGCAACTGCCGTAATTCCGGTACTCATGGGTCTGTGGAAAAGAATGTCGACAACTGCGGCCGTCGGTGGTGGGCTGGCCGGACTGGTCGGCGCCATTCTGCCCGGCTGGATTGGCGGTGGAACCCTGATCGCCGGCCTGGAGGCAGCCAGTTTCCCCGGTGCTATTCCGACCCTGCCCCCCTTCCTCGGCGCACTGGTGTTTTCAGCCGTTGCCAGCGTATTGTTGGCGACCCTCGCCGGACGGAAACCGGACGCTTAAGTTTCCCGGAACTGGCCGGTCAGTTTCGGGTGTCCGGTCAGCCTCCCCCTACTACTCCCCCCTCCTCCCCCCATCTACGCCAACAAAAAGTCGGACAGGAGGATGAACGCTTGCCAGCCCCAACGCACTATGGAACGGATACGGAGTAAATAATAATTTTCACCATCAGGGTGTAAGCGAGGAAAAATGATCAGGAACCCGGACTGGTGGCGCGGCGCCGTCATCTATCAAGTGTATCCACGCAGCTTCTACGACTCGAACGGTGATGGTATCGGCGATCTGCCCGGTGTCACTGCCAAGCTGGACTATATCGCCAGCCTGAATGTGGATGGGATCTGGCTGTCACCGTTCTTCACATCGCCAATGAAAGACTTCGGCTACGACGTGGCCGACTACCGTAACGTCGACCCGATCTTTGGCACCCTGGAAGACTTCGACACCCTGATTGACGAAGCCCACAAACGTGGCCTGAAGATCATGATCGATCAGGTCCTCAGCCATTCCTCCGATCAGCATCCGTGGTTTGTGGAAAGTCGCGCCAGCCGGGACAACCCCAAGGCAGACTGGTATGTATGGGCAGACCCGAAAGACGACGGTACAGAACCAAACAACTGGTTGTCTGTTTTTGGTGGCCCGGCCTGGGCGTGGGACAGTCGACGCAAACAGTACTATCTGCACAACTTCCTGGCCAGCCAGCCCGATTTGAACTTCCACAACCCGGAAGTTCAGGATCAGGTGCTTTCGGATGTGCAGTTCTGGCTCGACCGAGGCGTCGACGGTTTCCGCCTTGATGCCATTAACTTCTGCTTCCATGACAGCAAGTTGAGAGACAATCCGCCCAGTGTATCCGTCGCGGAAGGCTCCATCGGCGTTCGCCAGGAGAATCCATACGCGTATCAGTTCCACAAGTACGACAAGACCCAGCCGGAAAACCTGGATTTCCTCAGGCGACTGCGTGCGTTACTCGACCAATACCCAGGCACAACCACCGTCGGCGAAATCGGAGACGACCATTCGCTACAGACCATGGCGGACTACACCAGTGACGGTGACAAACTCCACATGGCCTACTCGTTCGACTTGCTGACTGAACAGCACGGTGCGGACTTTTTCAGAAAGACGATCAACACCATTGAAGACAAGCTCACGGACGGATGGCCCTGCTGGGCAATCGGCAACCATGACGTGACCCGGGTTACCACCCGCTGGGACGCCAGGACCGACCAACAGCTGAAAGCTTACATGACCATGCTGCTGACCCTCCGCGGCAGTGTATGCATTTATCAGGGAGAGGAGCTGGGACTGCCCGAGGCCGAACTGGCCTATGAGGATCTGGTCGATCCCTACGGAATCAATTTCTGGCCGGAGTACAAAGGCCGGGACGGTTGCCGTACACCAATGCTCTGGCACGATCAGAAAGCCCACGGGGGATTCTCCGATGCCCAACCCTGGTTGCCGGTTTATGAAAATCATTACAGCGCGGCAGTCGCTCTTCAGGATGAAGATGAGCAATCGGTGCTCGAGGCCTACCGTTCGTTCCTGGGTTGGCGACGAAACCAACCGGTCCTGCTCAAAGGCGACATAAAGTTCCATAAGTCGCCTGAGGACACTCTGCTGTATTCCCGCAGCTATGAGGGTGAAACCCTGTTTATTGCCCTGAACCTCAGCGACAATCCGGTGACAATCCACCTCCCGTCAGGAAGTGCCCAGGTGGCAGGAACCCCGGACTTCGTCGGTGGCCAGTGGCGTGGACAGAAACTGCAACTTGAGGCCTGGGGCGTGGACATCGCCCGGGGCTGAGATAGCATTACACAGATCAAACAAGAAGAGGCTAGTTATGGCCAGCGTGACCTTACGCAATATCTGCAAAAGTTATGACGACATCCAGGTCACACGCAATGTAAACCTGGATATTGAAGACGGTGAATTCGTGGTCTTTGTTGGCCCGTCGGGCTGCGGCAAATCCACTCTGTTGCGAATGGTCGCAGGACTGGAAGATATTACTTCAGGCGACATGTACATTGGCAACGACCGGGTAAACAACCTTCCTCCAAAAGAACGGGAAGTGGGCATGGTATTCCAGTCCTATGCTCTCTACCCGCATATGGACGTGGCGGAGAACATGGCATTCGGTCTTAAGCTCGCCAAGACCAATAAGACCGAAATCAAACGCCGCGTCCAGGATGCGGCAAATCTGCTACAGCTGGACAAGCTGCTTGAACGCAGACCCAAGGACCTGTCCGGCGGCCAACGCCAGCGCGTTGCCATTGGCCGCACCATTGTTCGCGAGCCGGCGGTATTCCTGTTCGATGAGCCGCTGTCCAACCTTGATGCGTCGTTGCGTGTTCAAATGCGCATCGAAATTTCCCGACTGCACAAGCGCCTGGGCGCGACCATGATCTATGTGACTCACGATCAGGTGGAGGCCATGACCATGGCCGACAAGATCGTTGCCCTGGACAACGGCGCCATTGCCCAGGTCGGCAGGCCCATGGAGCTGTACCACTACCCTGCAACACGCTTTGTTGCCGGGTTTATCGGCTCACCAAAAATGAACTTCATCGACTGCACGGTGGCATCTGCGACCAGCCAGTCAGCGACTGTGGTATTACCGGGCAACCATCACCTGGAGCTGCCGGTAAACGGATCAGAACTCACCGAGGGCGAAACAGTTACCCTGGGTATCCGCCCGGAACACCTGAGCGAAAACCAGGAGGCAGACATGTACCTGGAAGGTGAAGTTCACGTGGTCGAGCGCCTTGGGTATCAGACGCTGGTGCACCTGGTCATGAATAACGTGGAAGGTGTCATTACCATGCGGACTGATGGCGGCAACCCGGTACAGGAACGCACACCGGTTACGTTGGGCATGAATGCCAACAAGTGCCACCTGTTCCGTCAGGATGGCAGTGCCTGCCCCCGCCTGTTCCAGGAACCTTGCATAGATTTCTGAACCTTACTGACACCATTCCAGGGGGCTGCAACAGCCCCCTTTTTTTGGCCATAAAAAAGCCCGGTCAGCAGGGGGGATTCAGCCTGACCGGGTCGCGAAAGTTAACGCTGGAAGACGCAGGGATCGCGGAAAGGCCATGCGGGATCTTCCGTCATGGCCTGGGAGAGAGACTTCAGAGAAACCAGCAGAACAACGGCATTATCCCTTGACGCCACCGGCGGTCAAACCGCCGACAATCCATTTCTGGCAATAGAGGAAAATGACAGTAATAGGCAGGCCGGAAAGCACCGCCGCCGCTGCGAAATCGCCCCACAAATAGTTCTGCTCATAGAGATACTGCTGCGCACCCACCGCCAGCGTCAGCTTGTCGGTATCGACCAGCAGTACCGACGCCATCGGGTACTCCATGATGGTCATGATGAACGCCAGGATGAACACCACCACCAGGATCGGCACGGACAACGGCAGAAGTATGTAGCGGAACGCCTGCCAGGTGGTCGCCCCGTCCACAATGGCCGCCTCCTCCAGGGAGCGGTCGATGGAATCGAAGTAGCCTTTGATCGTCCAGATATGCAGCGCCATGCCCCCCAGGGAAGCAACAATCACCGCCCCGTGGGTATTGAGCCCCAACCAGCTGACGTGATTGCCGATCTTGTCAAACAGGGCATACAGTGCCACCAGGGACAACACCGGCGGAAACATCTGGAAGATCAGCATGGACTTGAGCACAAAACCCTTGCCCGCGAACCGCATGCGGGCGAAGGCGTAGGCGCTGGTGGTGGACAACGCCAGGATCAGTACTGCCGAAACCACCGCAATCTTGATCGAGTTCCACAGCCACAACAGCACCGGAAACGGTGGTTGGGTCACGGTACCGTCTTCGCCGGTATAAGGTATACCAAGCGCCAGGTACCAGTGCTCAAGGGAAGGATTCTCCGGCAGCAGGCTGCCGGACGCAAAGTTACCGCTGCGGAAGGAGATGGAAATCACCATCAGCAGTGGAAAGAGAATGATCACGATGAATCCGAGCATCCCGAGATGGGACGCCAGAACGCGATATTTGGTGGAGCGGGGTTGAACCATCGCCATGGGTAGCTCCTTATACTTTGACTTTGGACAGTTTCAGGTTGATCAGCGACAGGGCGCCAACCACCAGGAAGATGGCTGTGGCGATGGCAGCCGCCAGGCCAAAGTTCTGTCCGGAATCCTGGAACGCAATGCGGTAGGTGTAACTCACCAGCAGGTCTGTGGTGCCTGCGGGTGTGCTGGCGCCGATAATATCGGGCGCACCACCGGTCAACAGGGCGATCAGGACGAAGTTGTTGAAATTGAACGCGAAGCTTGCGATCAACAGCGGCATCAGTGGCTTGATAATCAGCGGCAGAGTGACATTGAACAGGTTGTTCACCGGCCCTGCCCCATCCATGGCGGATGCCTCATAAAGATCCCGTGGAATCGCCTGCAGCAGGCCCATACAGAGCAGCATCATGTAGGGATAGCCGAGCCAGGTATTCACGATCAGAATCATCGTGCGGGCCAGTGCCGGGTCGCTGAACCAGTCCGGACGCATTCCGAACAGTCCTTCCAGCACCAGGTTGATTTCACCGAAGTTCTGGTTGAACAGGCCCTTGAATACCAGGATTGAAATGAATGCCGGGACGGCATAAGGCAGGATCAGCATGGTGCGGTAGAAACCTTTGCCACGGATCTGGTCCCACTGCAGCAGGTTGGCCAACAGCAGGCCAAGCGCCAGGGTAAACACCACCGTTGCCACCGCAAAGGAGAGCGTCCACACGAAGATCTCGAAAAACGGCCCGCGAATCGTTGGATCGGAAACGACCTTCAGATAGTTGTCCCAACCAATGTTCACGGTCCACCCCGGCGACAGGGTCTCGCCGTCCGCACTGCGGTAAAAGCCGGCGTCATGATCCGGGAAATAGGTCACGTCCGTCTGATTGTTGGTAATGCTGCCATTGTCGTGCAATGTGAACTGGTCTTTAATGGCTGCAAACGCACGCAGGCTGGCCATGCTCAGCGCACGGCCGTCTTCGGTCAGCAGATCCAGTTGCGACAGCTCCGATCTGAGCTGAATGATATCCCGCATACCTAACGGGTCTCCTGCCGGCTTCACTGAAGCAGGCAGCACAGGCACGCTTGCTTCCGAACCGTCCAGCTCAAGAGGTGCTGTGACCAGGTCCTGGTGCTCACCTTCCAGGTAAATCACATAACCGGCATCGGTTTCGTAAAGGCCGTAATCATAGCGGATGGAACCGGACTGATAGGTCCGGTCCAGCAGGTTATCCTGCACCTGCTCGAAGCTCAGGAGATTACTGGCACTGTAGTTGGTAAAACCAATACCTACGGTGTACATCAGCGGGAAAATAACGAACAGCCCCATGCCGGCCACAGCGGGAAAGATGTAGCGGTGGGCGTAAAGCTTTTTGTGTACAAAGACAAATATCGCTGATGCCGTCAGCACCAGGAACAGCATCGCAAACACAAATTCCTGCTGGGCGTAGAGCGCCAGTATCAGGTAGAGCGCCATTCCCACGAATGCGGCCAGAGCGCTCCACTTCAGAATTGTTCGCATCATTGGAAGTCTGTTTTCGGGTCCGTAGGAGGACAGGGATTCCGTAATCATTGTAGTCAGCCCGTTTAAAGCCGTCGCCACGATCGGCGGTGGCAGATTTTCAACAACAGGTCAGCACAACCCGAAACACCGCCAGCCCGGCGGCTGACGGCGCATCCGGTTGAGGCATTACCGGGTAATGCGCTGTGCTGCGGAGTTCAGGGCATCCTCAACGGATTGTCTTCCAGAAGTGATGTTCTGTAGAGCCGGCCCCATGGATGACCAGAACGCGCCCATGGCGGGAACACTTGGCATGGGCTCACCCAGTTCGGCATTTTCGAAGGTTGCTGCAATATTCGGGTCAGACGACAGCTCGTCCATGAATTCCTTGTTGGCCACGGCACCCAGAGGCACGTCGTCATTCACCATCTTCAGCCCCTTGACCGACAGCGCGTAGCTTTCCAGGAACTCAACGGCCAGGGCCTCGTTCGGGCTTGCGGAATTCAGCGTTGCCGCCATGACACCCACCATTGGCTTGCTTGGCTGGCCATCAACCGTCGGCAGAGTGGTAACGCCAAAATTGATACCGCTTTTCTCCAGGTTGCCCCACGCCCAGGGGCCGTTGATCATCATCGCAACTTCGCCCTTGTTGAAGCCGGATTCCATGGCGCTGTAGTCCGCACCTCGGGGCATTACGCCTTCTTCAATGAGCGTGGCCAGCATGTTGGCGCCTTTCAGGGCACCTTCGTTGTTAACACCGGTATCTTTCACATCGTAGCTACCATCTTCATTCTGATCGAAGATGTAACCACCAGCTGCAGCAAGCATCGGCCAGGTGAAGTAGGTGTTGTTGTAGTCCCAAAGAATGGCGCGCTTGGCGTCTTCCGCAAGCTGCTTGTGGATGGCTGGGATGTCCTCAAACGCCTTCGGCGGCTCGGGCACCAGATCCTTGTTGTAGATCAGGCCGATAGATTCGACCGCCATGGGGTAACCATACATCTTGCCATCGACAGTCACCGCATCCCAGGTGAAATCGAAATTGTCATCGATGACTCCCTGCGACGGCTTGACCTCAGAGATAATGCCGCTCTGAGCCCATTCGCCAAAGCGGTCATGTGCCCAGATAAAGATGTCCGGGCCATTGCCGGTGGCGGCAGACTGCTGGAACTTGTCGGTGGCGCTGTCCGGGTGTGCCACTTCAACGGGGATGCCCGTTTCCTCAGTAAACCAATCACCCACGTCCTGCAGGCCGTCGTAGCCCTTGTCGCCATTGATCCAGATCAGAAGCTTACCTTCCTCGATCTCGGCGTGGGCAGGAGCGGACAGACCAAAAGTTGCTGCCACAATGGAAGCGGCGAGCGTGCTGCGGATAAAAGTTCGACGATTCATCAGGTTATTCCTCTGCTTGTTCTAGCCTTATTCTTGTTGTCCGCCCTGGCACGAGGTTGGCCGGACGGGCTTAACGCAAATCTTTCTATTGCGAGTAACCGAACTGTGTTGCAATTTGCCGTTGCTGGCATCAGCCCTGATTTCATTCACTGAGGCGTAGAACGGGGGAGTAGTAAGGCGTACTAAATTCCGTCTACCCCCCTTCCTTCAAGTCTGGTTTGATTGCGGTACCACAACAATAAACGGAACCGGAGCCCATTGCATGAAACCATACCCGAAAAAACTCAGGTTAACCGCCAGCCTTGTGACCTGCCTCTCCCTTGCCGGCTGCGCTGGCGGCCAGCTTGAAACAGCTGCCCCACCCTCAGACAACCGGACCCCGTCAACCAGTGACCGCCTGTGCACTCCCACCCAGTCCGAGATGACGGTTTCGGTGGGTGAGGTTTTCGCCGACGGCGATTGGGTGCGGGACTTCTACAGTGGCGAAAGGGCCCAGGTGCAAAATGGTGAAGTCACCCTGACACCCGCCCCGGAAGCCGAAGGCCTGTTACTGATTGAGGCCGCCAACGCCCCGGAACAAAGCTTCAACTGGGCCGGTGCCACTGTTTACTTTACCGTGACCGACCGATTCGCCAACGGCCGCACCGATAATGATTGGAACTATGGCCGCAAACCCGACGGCATGGACGAAATCGGCACCTTCCACGGCGGCGACTTCGCGGGCCTGACCGAAAAGCTGGATTACCTCGACGAGCTGGGCGTCAACGCTATCTGGATCACTCCACCCTTCGAGCAGATTCACGGCTGGGTTGGCGGTGGCGACCGGGGGGATTTCCAACACTATGGCTATCACGGTTACTACGCCCGGGACTTTACCCGCCCGGACGCAAACTTTGGAACTCGCGAGGAATTCCGCGCCCTGGTTGAACAAGCCCACGCCCGCGGCATTCGAGTGGTCATGGATGTAGTCATGAACCACCCCGGCTATGCCACGCTTCAGGATATGCAAACCTTCAACTTCGGCGGGCTGCGCGAAGGCTTCGAGAAACACTTACCGGAATCGTGGGGCCACTGGCAACCAGAGTCCTGGGAGGATTTCCACGCCTACCACGCCCTGATCGACTATGATCACCCGGACTGGCGCAACTGGTGGGGCAAGGACTGGGTCCGCGCCGGCATCGGGGACTATGATACACCGCCGAATGCCTCCATCGACCCGGTACGCGGCTCGCTGGCCTTCCTGCCAGACTTCAAGACTGCATCCGACAAAGCCGTGGACCTGCCGGTGTTCCTCCAAAATAAAGAGAACACCCTTGCCCGACAGCTCGATGATGCCACCGTGCGGGATTACCTGATTACCTGGCTGACGGAGTGGGTGCGCGAATTCGGCGTTGATGGTTTCCGGGTAGACACCGCCAAGCACGTGGAGCCGGAAGCCTGGCAGGAACTGAAAGCCGAGGCCCAGAAAGCGCTGGCGACCTATCGCAACAACAATCCCGGGCAAGCGCTGCCAGCAGAGGATTTCTGGATGGTGGCCGAGGTTTTCCCGCACACCGTCACCCGCAGCAGCTACTTTGATTCCGGCTTCGATGCAGTGATCAACTTTGACCTGCAGGAAGAAGCCCGTGACGGTGCCGCCTGTCTGCCCGAGATGGAGGACATCTACAGCGATTACGCAAAGACGATGAATAGCGACCGGCCATTCAACGTAATGAGCTACATCTCATCCCACGACACCCAGTTATTCAGCCGCATTGCCGATAACGACCCCGTCTTGCAAAAGCGGGCAGCCAGCGCCCTGCTGTTCACACCGGGAACCAGCCAGATCTTCTACGGGGATGAGACCGGTCGACGCTTCGGGCCCACCGGTTCAGACGGCCATCAGGGAACCCGTTCGGATATGAACTGGGCCGATATTGATAACGGCAAGGCCACACCTGTCTTGTCCCACTGGAAAAAACTGGGGCAGTTCCGGGCGCGCCATCCGGCCATTGGCGCGGGCAAACACAAACGCCTCAGCACCGAACCCTACGTCTTTTCAAGAACCCATGGTGACGACCGCGTGGTCATCGCCTTTGGTAAGGAGTAACCGTGCAAAGCGCCCCAACAGAAGCATTCACAGCGGATATCCCATTGATTCTGGGAATGATGCGACTCCACGATCATCCCGAGCTCACCCAACCGGCAAAGCTGGCCGATTGGCTATCAGCACGCGTGGATGAAGGGCTGAATGTGTTCGACCACGCCGACATCTACGGCACCGGCGAATGTGAAAGGCTGTTCGGTGACGCACTGCGGGCGCACCCGACCCTGGCCAAACGGGTTCGCGTTATCACCAAAGCGGGTATCGTGCCGGCTGGCCAGGACAGCTCACCGTGGCAGGTGAAACATTACCAGGCAGAAGCCGGCTACCTGGCGAACGCGATCGACAAGGCCCTGGGGTCACTGGCCGTGGAGCAGCTTGATACCTTTCTGATCCATCGGCCCGACCCGTTGCTGCAGGCTGAGGACGTAGCCCGGGTACTGGAAAATGCGGTATCAGCGGGGAAGGTACGCCAGATTGGCGTGTCCAACTTCCTGCCGGAACAGTGGCGATGGCTGGCCCGGAACACCGACCTGCCATTGGTGTGCAACCAAAGCCAGTTGTCCATTGCGCACACTGATCCACTGTTCGATGGCACACTGGAAGCTCACCTTACTGACGGGATGCGCTGGCTGGCCTGGTCCCCGCTGGGTGGCGGTAACCTGGCGGAGCGGATTCCCGCCGACCTGCTCGACAGCGCGCGCGAGGAAACCGGACTGGATGAAACCGCACTGGCCATTGCCTGGCTGCACCAGCTTCCCGGATCACCGGTGCCGGTGCTCGGGTCCATGAACCCTGACAGGATCCATTCCGCCACTCGCGGCACCCAGTGCTCTCTGCCCCGCCCTCTCTGGTACCGTCTTCTTGAATCCGTTCGCAAAACGGCTGTCGCCTGATACAAGGGGCATCGTTACTGTTGATCAACAGCGTTATACTCAGGTGAATTAACGAGTAGATGTGCCAGGGAACGACCGGATAATGAAAGCACTACAGACAGATTACGATGTCGTCGTTGTGGGCGGCGGCGTTAATGGCACGGGTATCGCCATGGACGCTGCCGGTCGTGGCTTGAAGGTCTTGCTGTGCGAGATGAACGATCTCGCCTCGGCCACGTCCTCCAACAGCAGCAAACTCATTCACGGAGGGCTGCGATACCTGGAGCACTACGAATTCAGACTGGTACGCGAGGCTCTGGCCGAGCGTGAAGCACTGCTGAAGAATTCGCCGCATATCATGTGGCCCATGCGCTTTCGCCTGCCCTACCGGGAGCACCTGCGCCCTGCCTGGATGATTCGCACTGGCCTTTTCCTGTATGACCATCTGGCCAAACGCGAACTCCTCCCAGGCTCCCGTTCCATCCGATTCGACGCCAACAGCCCCCTGAAACCTGAAATCACCCGGGGATTCGAGTATTCGGACGGATGGGTGGACGATGCTCGCCTGGTGGTTCTGACTGCCCTTAAAGCACAGGAGTGCGGGGCAACCATACTCACCCGGACCAAGTGCATCCGCGCCGACCGGGGGAACGACCAGTGGCGCGTTACGCTGGAAAACACAACCAACGGCACAACCCGGACCATCTCCGCCCGGGCCGTCGTCAATGCCTCTGGCCCCTGGGTCAGCCGTCTGTTCAGTGACGCGTTCTCCATGCCCTCCCCGCGGATGATCCGCATGGTCAAAGGCAGCCATATTGTGGTGCCGCGCCTGAACAAGGATACCGAGGCCTACATTCTGCAGAATGAAGACGACCGTATCGTCTTCGTGATTCCCTACGAGGATCATTTTTCATTGATCGGCACGACCGATGTGGAATATGAAGGGGATCCACGCAAGGCAACCATTTCAACGGAAGAAACCCACTATCTTCTGGATATCGTAAACGCCCACTTTAAACACCAATTGACGACAAAGGATGTGGTCTGGTCCTATTCCGGCGTTCGACCGTTGATGGACGACGAACAACAACCGGCCCAGAAAGCCAGCCGTGACTATTCGTTCGAGGTGGATGCGTCTGATGAAAACGCGCCGGTTATTTCGGTATTCGGCGGCAAGATCACCACTTATCGCAAACTCGCCGAAGCAGCCACCGACAAACTGTGCCAGTTCTTTCCGGAAACCGGGCAGGCCTGGACCCGGAACGCCGTACTGCCGGGTGGTGACTTTACTGACCAGGCCGCTCTGGCTGAACAGCTGGAGTCCCGGTGGCCATGGCTGCCTGAAGAACTCTTAAACCGCTATGTGAGAACCTACGGTACACGCACTCACCAGGTTGTGAATGGAGCGACTGATCTGGAATCCCTGGGCAGACGGTTTACCGGCAACCTTTACCAGAACGAAGTGGATTACCTGGTGTCCGGGGAATGGGCCATAACGGCAGAAGATATCCTGTGGCGCCGGACCAAGCAGGGCCTTTACGCCACAACCGATGACGTCAGGGAACTGACTTCCTACCTCAAACTCAGCACTGGAGTATCTGCTGAACCCGTCTCTGAAGCTGAGGAATGACGTCCTGTTCAAACCAGGGACTGCGCCGCAGCCACATATTGTTTCGGGGGCTGGGATGGGGCAGCGGCAACACTCTCGGCCAGTCTTTTTTCCAGTCCTTCACATTGTCGGTCACTGACTTTTTGGGGTCCGACAAATGCCAGGCATGGGCATACTGCCCGATGACCAGTGTCAGCTCTATGTGTTTCAACCTGGCCAGCAGTGCCTCTCGCCAGGCTGGCGCACATTCGGGGCGCGGTGGGAGATCACCGGACTTACCGGTACCCGGGTAACAGAACCCCATGGGCAATATCGCCAGCTTGCTCTCATCGTAGAATACGTCCCGGCTAATGCCCATCCAGTTGCGGAGACGATCCCCGCTGGGGTCATTGAACGGCAACCCGGTTTCATGAACCCGCCGGCCCGGTGCCTGCCCAACCACCAGTATCCTGGAGGATTCGCTCAGCTGAATCACCGGCCGCGGGCCTAGTGGCAAGTGCTCCGAGCACAGTGTGCATTGGCGTACCCGGGCAACTAACTCGTCAAACGAGAGAGAGGAGTATGGCTCAGTCACGACTGCTTCCTGGCTTTTTTAATGACATACATGGCCTCGTCCGCTCTTGCCAACAGCTTATCCGGATCCCTTTCCCCGGGCTGACTGGCAACACCGCCCACGCTCGCGCCGCCATAATCCAGTGTCAATTCCGGCAAAATGAACTGGCCGGTCGTTACTGATCTGAGTCTGTCAAGGAAAGCTTCCAGTCCCGATGACTCCTCCTCGGCTCCTGCCGATGACAACACCACAAATTCGTCACCACCGTAACGACTGACCAGGTCCCCTCCACGAGTCGCCTCCCGCAAGCGCGTTGCGATGCCCTTGAGAAGGTGATCGCCTGCGTCGTGCCCATGCTGGTCGTTAATGTACTTGAATCCATCCAGATCGATAAAGGCAACATAAACACAGCTGCCATTACGCTCCGCAGCGACCAGCATTCGCGCAAGCTCCTCCACCAGGTAACGACGATTAGCAAGCCCGGTCAGAGGATCATGGAGAGCGTAGACAACGAGTTCCTGATTGGCACGTTCAAGTTGAGTGAGATACTCCAACCGATCGGCCAGCAGAGACAGATAATTGGAACAACTGATGATAACCTGACGGTTATTCTCCGGTTCGGTGAGCGCCTTTTCCTGAATCAGGAAAATTCCCGCCACCCGGCGGGCACCCGTCTCCACGCTGACCAGAGCGGCGCTGGCACCGCTCGACAAGCCTGCCTCTGACTGGAGACTTTCCAATATTTCCACTTCATAGGCACTGATGAACGGATCAGGGTGAGCACTGCCATTCAGCGAATCCGTCAGCGGGATCAGGGCGACCACCTCGCGGATCCTGCCCAGCCACGCGTCACCACCATCAACCAGAACATCGACTCCTTGCGCGGTCTGGACAAAAGGCACCGCCCTTACCCACTCTCCGCTTTTTTCGAGCAAGCCGGCGGCATCGATCAGGGCGGAATCAAGCGTATACGACCGGAAACACAGCTCGCCGATTTCAGCAATCAGCGACAATGACTCCAGCTTTTTCTCGGCCCTGCGCGCTCGCCGGACCGAATCCCTGGCCACTGCATCCCTGGCAATCTGGTAGGCAATCAGTTCGGAACAGAGCTCCAGTACATCCAGTATTTCCGGATCCACTGTTGAAGAATGACTGCTAGCGCCACAAAGGGTGCCGTAGATGCTCCCATCAAGATTATTAACAGGGACAGATAGATAAGTCTTCAGGCCCAGTTCCCGTGCAGCCTCGGAGTCACCCCAGATTTTTTCAACATCATCAGTAAAGAATCTCCGTTCATCCATTGCACGCTTGCACAAAGTATCCGCCCAGGGCACCTCCATTCCCTCAGGCAAGTTGATACTCCCGGAGTTGTCTGAAAAAAGAATCGTTTGAATGCCTTTCGATTCATCAATCACTGTGAGATAGGTCGATTCGAGTCCGGTAATTCGCTGCAACAGCTCGAGAATGGGGCGGGTCAGCTGCTCAAGGTTTTCGGCGCCCGACAATGAGCGGGCAAACTGGGAAATTAAGAATTCCATAAAAGGGGAACACTGCTCGTTATGATAGTTGTGTAATAGGCACAGGTGTTCTCGACACTTTGTATCTCCAGAATAGTCCCTTCGAAAAACAAGAGCTAGCCCTCCAGGGAGATTGCCAGCCCCTTTTGACTGGTTCACCGCGGCAGGACTAACAGACTCTTGCATAACCATCCGGTTACCGTCACCTTAAAGCCTGCTCTCGCATATCCAACAAAACCGCCATTTCCACCCTGACTAAAAGGACGGCCGCTATGAATGCCAAGTCTGACATTGGACCGAATCCAACTCTGGACGAGTTCCGCAAAGTGGTCCGCAGCCGGCGCTCGGTTCGTCGTTTTACCGATGAGCCGGTGCCGCAGCATGTGCTGGACGATTGCCTGGACCTGGCCATGCTGGCGCCCAACTCCAGCAACCTGCAGCCCTGGGAATTCTTCGTTGTCAGAACCCCCGAACTCAAGGACCGTCTCGCCGAGGCCTGTCTTGGTCAGAATGCCGCGAAAACCGCCCCGGTGCTGATTGTGGTGGTTGCCCGCACCGACACCTGGCGCCAGCATTCGCGTATGGCATTGGAGCAATGGCCTGAAGAAAAACTGCCGGGGATTGTGGAAAAGTATTATTCGAAAATCGCCCCTATTCATTACAACCAGGGCCCATTTGGACTCCTGGGGATTGCCAAGAAGACGGCAGGGCTGTTCGTTGGGCTCTCGCGGCCGGTTCCAAGGGGGCCCTACTCTATCAACGAAATGAAGGTCTGGGCGACCAAGTCAACCGCCCTTGCTGCCGAGAACCTGATGCTGGCGCTCAGAGCCCACGGTTACGATTCCTGCCCCATGGAAGGGTTCGATGAATGCCGGGTGCGGCGACTGCTCAAGCTGCCGGAAAAGGGGCTGGTAACCATGGTACTGGCGGCGGGGAAGCGTTCTGACAAAGGGGTTTACAACCGCCAGTACCGATTCAGCAAGGATGAGCTGGTACATTACCTCTGAGTAGCGCCGTCGCAGCGTTGCGACGGCGTTTACACCCTACACTTCCGGATTTGTCAGGGCTTCCGCGGCGCCCAGCAGACCGGTATAGCCTTCAGTGACCACGTATACCGGTGTTGCCTCCAACAGAGGCCGCATACGACCCTTGTCCTCGAAGCCTTTCTGGAATGGACTTTCCAGGAAAAAATCGATGAAACGCGGAAGAATGCCGCCACACAGGTAGACACCACCAGTACTGCCCAGAGTCAGCACGCCGTTGCCAGCAACACGGCCCAGAATTTCACAGAAATGACGGAGGGTCTGTCGCGCAAGCGAGTCCGTCTGTTCCAGCGCTGCTGCCGTTATTTTCTCCGGCGCATCCAGTGGCGCTGCCAAGCCCTGTATCTCGGCGTGGGCCTGGTAAAGATTCAGCAGCCCCTGGCCGCACAGAATCCGTTCAACAGATACACGACCAAACCTGGCTTTGAGTATCCGCAGTATCGCCATCTCGGCATCGTCCGTCGGGGCAAAATCCACGTGACCGCCTTCGGTCATCAGCGGAACCCAGCCGTGCTGCAGCGGCACCAGGCCGGAGACCCCCAGTCCCGTTCCAGGACCGATCACCAGGCGCGGTCGGCGGGCATCCCCCGGACCACCACAGACATGGATCAACTTATCACCAGGTACATGGGGAACCCCCAGAGCCATGGCAGTGAAATCATTGATAACCTTGAACGCACGCCAGCCAAACTGGCGCCGAACGTCCTCACTGTCAAAACGCCAGTGGTTATTGGTCATCCTTATCTGGGTGCCTGAAACCGGAGAAGCCACTGCCAGGCAAACATCCTGCACTTTCTCCACTCCGGACCGCTGAAGATAGTCGGTCACGGCAGAGTCAAGGTTGTCGTAGTCGGAGCAGGCAAGAACCTCTACGGCTTCCGGCTGGACCTCGCCGGAACGCACAAGAGCAAACCTGGCATTGGTGCCACCAATGTCCCCTACCAGTGAATAATCTGTTGCTGTCATGCCTCATGATTCCAGAAAAAGCTGGCTCCTTCCTCGGGATTGCCGGCTGCGCGACGCATCCAGCCAAACAACTCCCGACCGTACCCATGATGATACCCGGTCAGATCCGCTTTTACAGACTCACGGGCGGCAAATTCCTGTTGATCCACTTCGATGGACAGCCTGCCTCTTTCGGCGTCCAGGCAGACCAGGTCACCATCCCTGACCCGGGCCAGTGGACCACCATCCAGTGCTTCGGGGTAAACGTGAATGGCCGCAGGCACTTTACCGGAGGCTCCAGACATGCGGCCATCGGTCACCAGGCCGACCTTGAATCCCCGATCCTGCAGGACCCCGAGGTACGGCGTCAGCTTGTGGAGCTCAGGCATGCCGTTGGATTTTGGCCCCTGGAAGCGGACAATCACCACGCAATCCTTGTCCAGATCACCCGCCTCAAACGCTGCTTTCAGCTCGTTCTGGTCATTGAACACAACGGCCGGTGCCTCCACCGTCCGATGTTCCCGGGCGACGGCGGACACTTTGATGACGCCCCGACCGAGGTTGCCATCCAATACCCTCAGGCCGCCATCCGGCGCAAACGGTTCCGCTGCGGAACTGAGTACCTCAGGCAGCAGGCTTTTTTCCGGAGCTGGGCGCCAGACCAGTTTATCGTCTTCAAGTTCCGGCATCTGGGTATAACGCTCAAGACCATGCCCTACGACCGTTTCCACATCGTTGTGAAGGTAACCGGCGTCGAGCAGCTCACGAATCAGGAACGGCGTGCCACCCGCCTCATGGAACGCGTTTACATCTTCCTGACCGTTGGGATAAATGCGGGTCATCGATGGAACAACGGAGGACAGCTCTGCGTAATCGTTCCAGTCGATAATAATGCCCGCCGCCCGGGCAATGGCGATCCAGTGAATGGTGTGGTTGGTGGAGCCACCGGTCACCAGCAACGCCACGAGGGCATTCACAATGCTCTTCTCGTCAACCATGTCCCCCAGACCAAGTTCACCGCCGTGGGGTTTGGACAGTTTGATGACCTGCTCCGTGGCGGCACGGGTGAGCTGGTCACGCAGCGGCGTATTCGGATTAACAAAAGCCGATCCCGGCAGATGCAGCCCCATCACTTCCACCAGTAACTGATTACTGTTGGCGGTACCATAGAAAGTACAGGTTCCCGGGCTGTGATAGGACTTGCTCTCGGCCTCAAGCAGTTCGTCCTTACCCACCTTGCCTTCTGCATACAACTGGCGAATCCGCTGCTTCTCTTTGTTGGGAAGCCCCGACGGCATCGGGCCAGCAGGCACCAGGATGGTCGGCAGGTAGCCAAAGCTCAGGGAGCCAATCAGCAGGCCCGGCACGATCTTGTCACAAATACCCAACAGCACCGTGGCATCAAACATGTTGTGGCTCAGGGCCACCGCTGTACTCATGGCGATGGTATCCCGGGAAAACAGACTCAGCTCCATACCGGGCTGCCCCTGGGTCACCCCATCACACATGGCCGGGGTGCCTCCGGCAACCTGAGCAACTGATCCCATACCACGGGCCGCTTCACGAATCACATCCGGGAACTTTTCATAAGGCTGATGGGCCGAAAGCATATCGTTGTAGGCGGTAACCATGGCCACGTTCGCTTTGTTCATGAACTTCAGGGTGTCCTTGTCCCCCTGATTACAGGCGGCGAAGCCATGGGCCAGGTTGCCGCAGGAGAGCGAACTCCGGTGCGGCGACTGGGCCTTGAGTTCATTCATGCGGTTGAGGTAGTCCTGCCGGCTGGCACGACTGCGCTCAATAATTCTCTGTGTCACCTTCTCAACGGTCGGATGCATGGCGGGCTCCATAGCAAAAATTATTAATATCGTCATTTTTAGACGTAATTTTACTTTCTTTATCGGATGATTTCACCCATTAATCGTTCATTTCTTCTCTTTTTGTTGTTATATTTACTACATCACTATCATGAATTGAACAAAAAACAACCACAAGAGGAGTCAGAAATGGCTATTCGCATCGCAATCAACGGTTTTGGCCGCATAGGCCGCAACGTCCTTCGCGCCCTTTATGAAAATAACTACCGGAGTCAGATTCAGGTTGTTGCCATTAACGACCTGGGGGACGCTGAAACCAATGCGCACCTGCTCAAATATGACAGCGTTCACGGCCGTTTTGATGGTGTGGTCAACCATGATGCAGAGTCGCTCAACGTTAACGGAGACCGCATCGCTATTTCCGCCATCCGAAACCCCGAAGAACTGCCCTGGAAAGACTTTCATATCGACGTGGTCTTCGAGTGCACAGGGCTGTTCACCAAACGAGCCCAGGCTCAGGCACATCTGACCGCCGGCGCTCGCAAGGTGATCATTTCAGCGCCCTCGCCCGACGCCGATGCCACCGTCGTTTACGGAGTTAACCACGATAGCCTGACTGCAAGCCACGACATCATTTCCAACGCCTCCTGCACCACAAACTGCCTGGCTCCGGTGGCAGAGGCGCTGCATAAGGCCGTCGGCATCGAAAGTGGCCTGATGACCACCATTCACTCCTACACCAATGATCAGAAACTGAGTGACGTATACCACTCGGATCTGTACCGGGCCCGTTCAGCAACCCAGTCAATGATCCCCACCAAAACAGGTGCGGCCGCCGCAATCGGTAAGGTCATTCCCGAGCTTAACGGAAAACTGGACGGACTGGCCGTCAGGGTACCGACCATCAACGTCTCTCTGGTCGACTTCGGCTTTATTGCCGAGCGGGAAACCTCCGTTGAAGAAATTAACGAGGCGGTCAAGGCCGCTGCTCAGGACAGCCCGATTCTGGGTTACAACACCGAAAAACTGGTCAGTGTGGACTTCAACCATAGCGCGCTTTCCAGCGTATTTGACGCCAACCACACACGGGTGCTGGGCCGTCATGTAAAAGTCATGGCCTGGTACGACAATGAGTGGGGTTTTTCGAACAGAATGTTGGATAATGCCATCGCCCTGATCAAAGCCGGCCAGTAAACCCATAAACCAAAGGACACCACACATGCTCAGGCGTACCAAAATTGTCGCCACTCTCGGACCCGCTACCGATTCCCCCGAATCCCTCGCAGCTATTATAGAGGCGGGCGTTGACGTAACCCGGCTCAATTTTTCCCATGGCAGTGCCGAAGAGCACATCGACCGTGCTCGCCGCGTCCGCGAAACAGCGGCCAGTCAGAACCGTTTTGTGGCACTCCTGGCGGATCTTCAGGGCCCCAAGCTCCGCATTGCCCGCTTTACGGATAATAAGGTCACCCTGAAGGCAGGCCAGACGTTTGTTCTGGATGCGGGAATGGATAAAGAAGCCGGCACTGAAGAGCGGGTGGGAATCGATTACGAGCAACTCATTCAGGACGTTGAGCCCGGCGATATCCTGGTTCTGGATGACGGCCGCATTGAGATGGAAGTGACTTCCGTAGATGCCAGCAGCATTACCTCGACGGTTCTTATCGGCGGCCCCCTGTCCAACAACAAGGGCCTGAACAAGCGCGGTGGCGGCCTGTCCGCCGATGCCCTGACCGAGAAGGACAAGCAGGACATCGTGACAGCCGCTCGCCTCGGTGCGGATTACGTAGCGGTGTCATTTGTTCGAACCGCAGAAGACATGCATACCGCCCGCCGGCTTCTGAAGGAAGCAGGCTCCGATGCGGGACTGGTCGCCAAGATCGAGCGTGCGGAACTCGCCCATGATGTGGACGCTCTGGACGCTGTGATTGAAGCCTCCGATGCGGTCATGGTCGCCCGTGGCGATCTGGCAGTGGAGATCGGCGATGCCGAACTGGTCGGCGTACAAAAGCACATTATCTCCCGCGCCAGGGTACTGAATCGCGCGGTCATCACCGCCACCCAGATGATGGAATCGATGATTACCAGCCCGATGCCCACACGGGCCGAGGTTTCAGACGTGGCAAACGCGGTCATGGATTACACTGATGCGGTGATGCTGTCCGCGGAAACCGCCGTTGGCGACTACCCGAAAGAAGCAGTGGAAGCCATGGTGCGCATCTGTCTCGGTGCGGAAAAGCAGCCCTCCATGCACCAGTCGAAGCACCGGATTCACGAGAGCATGGAGAAGGTGGACGAAGCGATTGCGTTGTCAGCCATGTATGCCGCCAACCACCTGGAAGGTGTATCCGCGATTATCTGCATGACCGAAACCGGCGCCACGCCACGGCTGATGTCCCGCATCAAGTCGAGCCTGCCGATCTTTGCCTTTTCCCGCCACCACTCCACCCAGCACCGGGTTGCGCTGTTCCGCGGCGTTCAGACCGTTCCGTTTGATTCAGCGAAGATTCCCAACGAGCGAACCAATGCGCTGGCCGTCTCCGAACTGATCAGCCGACAGGTGGTCCAGGAAGGTGACCTGGTTGTGATGACCAAGGGCGATTACGTGAATGCCCAGGGCGGAACCAACACCATGAAGATTGTTCGGGTCGGGCAGGAAATTCGCTGAACCTGCTTCCGGAGGCCGGGGGCTTTCACCCTGCCAGAACCTCCAGGAAGTAGCTGTACAACCCGATACCAATCAACACGTTGAACGGAAAGGTAACACCGAGAGAGGCCAACATCGCCAGTCCGATATCGGCATCGGGAATGGCATGCCTTACCGCTACGGGCGCCGCAATATAAGAGGCACTGGCGGTAAGGGTGCCCAGCACCACAACAGTTCCGGGCTCCAACCCCAGCCAGTAACCGGTTATCAACCCGGGCAGGGAGAGAAGCGGCGGCATACACAGCGCAAATGCGATCAACCGCCAGTGCCGGAGTTGCACTTTGCGCAGGGTTTCTGCCGCTACAAGGCCCATCTCAAGAAGGAACAGGGACAGTACCAGAGAGAAAGCGCCCGTCAGTGGCGCTGTAACACCGTCTCCCTTATCCGGTCCGTAAAGTATTCCGATAACCACACCGCCGACCAACAAAACCACACTTCGATTGGTCAGTGTCTCCTGCCAAAGTGGTGTTCCCGCATTGCTGGACTGGGCAGCCTTCTGAGTAAAACGACGGTACAACCAAAGGCCAGTCAGGATCGCAGGCAGTTCGAGCAACACCAGGTAAAGGGTAACCTGCCCTCCGGTCGCTAACCCCCGGGCCTCAACCCAGGCTAATGCAACCGCAAAGGTACCTGCACTGACCGAGCCGTAGTGGGCACAGAAGCTGGCAGCATCCGCCACATTCAAACGCACCAGATGCCGCAGCATCGGAAACAGCACAAGGGGAATAGCAAAGCCCAGCGCCATGATCGCCAACACTTCAGTCACCAGCCCCCAGTGCAGGTTGCCGTGCAGGGCCATGCCACCTTTGAGACCGATGGTCAGCATCAGCAGCAGACTGAGAACATCGTAGGCTGCCTTGGGAATCGTCAGGTCCGAGCGCAGGGTTCCGGCAATCACGCCGAGCAGGAAGAACATCACGATGATGTCAGGCATTTCTATCGAACTCCGCTAAAACAAAGGGCCCCGCAGGGCCCTCATTAAGATCATAAAAAAATCTACGCAGACCCCGCCTGCTGATAGGTTGGCCGGAACAGCACAGGACTTACCTGCTGGTTCGTTGCATGGGCTGAATCAGTTGTGGCCTCGGCCACCTCAAAAACATGGTAGGCCTCAGGACCGAACGGGTCGAGTGCGGTATCCAGGTACTGGTAGCTGGCCGGTACCGGATCACCCGAATACACCACCAGGAATTGCCGCTCTACCACCGGGATCTCGACATTCAGCGGCTGTTCCACCCAGAGGTAAACACCCTTCTGAGGCACTACGTACTCGCAGCGAACCACGCGATACCCCTTTCGGAGCTTCAGAGTATTGGATTCTTTGCCGCACTCAAGACGAAACTTGTGAATCGTTTTCATGGCCGTTTCTCCTTCTGTGGAACACAATGCCATCATCCACAATCAATCAATCGAAAGGAACATAGTTTTTTCTGGTTTATTGCTCGGTTTTTTCGATCTTATCGTCCAGCTCCGGTCGTTCTCTCAGCAGTTCCGCCACAGCCGCGTTGTGACTACCCCGGGCACGTGTGACTGCATACAGGGTATCCCTCACCTCCTGGATACTGGCGACGTGAACCACCCGGTACTGCCGACATACTTCTTCACTGATGGCGGTGGGTGCCGCGAAATACCCCAGCCCCTCCCGGCCGAAGACCTTGATCAGCGCACTGTCATCCACCTCGGCCACCACTTTCACCCGAATGTTCTGGCTGGAGAACCAGTTCATCAGAGCACTGATATAGGGGGCATCGAGGGATGTCGCCAGAAACGGCTGCCGGTCAAGGCTTACGGGGAAGTCCGCCATCAAACTGGCGGCCAGATCCGGGGCAGCAAACAGTGACATGGAAGAACTCGCCAAACGATGGCTGCGAAACTGGCCTGCCTCCGCAGACGCCAGCTCTCGGTCAGTCAGTACGATGTCCAGCTCCCGCTGACCAAGACGCTTCAACAGTTCCGTGGTATCTCCGGTACGGCAACTCAACCGCACCTCTCGGGAAAGAGACAGGGCGGGTTCAGTCAAATGATAGGCAATCAACTTGTGAATAGACGCGGCAATGCCGACGGACAGGCTCAAGGGCCTGTTCTCCGGCGGCTGCCGGAGTACATCCGTCAGCGCCTGGGCAGTCTGGAACATCTCGTCAGCGTAACTGAATACGGTTTGCCCGAATTCTGTCAGCTGCAACGATCGATTGGCACGACGAAACAGTGCATTGCCCAAAGCAGACTCGAATGTAGCCAACTGACCGCTAAGGGTCTGGGGGGTCAGTCCGAGGTTCTCCGCCGCACGAGCAATGGACCCATCGCGCGCAATCACCCAGAAATAATAGAGGTGGCGAAAGTTCAGGTTATCCATCTCCAACATCACTCACATTATGAGAAGCAATGCCTATCCTGCCTGAAAAACCTGAACTTACGCTACTGACCGTACCGAATTACCGTTCGGAAACCACATCATTTATGGCAAACGGTACAGTCGAAAGCGACCGTTAGAGCATGCCGCCGCTGGCGGAACCTTTCACTGATCCCTCGACGCTGTTCTGCATTTCACCCTTGACGCCTTCGGAAACAGAGGTCCCTATTTGCTGATTGGATTCAGCCCGGATCTCGGCATTCCCGGATCCTTTCATGCGTTCCTTTGCCTGCTGGCGCTTTTCGGCCGCCTTCTCGGCACCTGCCTTCGCAGAACCAGTGGCAGTACTGCGGACCTTCTGGCCAGTTTCAACACCCGCACTTACGGCCTGGTCGGCGCTCTGGCGAGCCTGGCCACTAACCGCCTTTCCCTTCTTACTGGCTTCATCTCGCATCGCTTTTCCGTCAGCACCACCTTCCGCCTTGACCGATGCGCCACCCTTGGCGGAAACGCCGTTCTGCGCGCTGGCCTCAGCACTCATGTTGGTCTTGGCCTCCGCACTGGCATTGGCTGAACCTTCTTGAGCCAAAGCCCCGGTGGACAGGATGGAACAGATTGCGATGGTCAGTACATGCTTTTTCATTGGTACGTTCTCCTTTTTACCTTTCCTGGTTGGTATGCATTAAGGAGAACGGCCGGCGAAAGGTTTTTGTTCCAAAAAAAAGCAAATCGGTGAAAATGAGCGGTATGACTCCAACTTGTGCATCAGACTCTTAGTGGTGACCCCAATTGGGCTCATCGTGCCGGGTCTGCTTTCCTGCTAGACTAAACGATCACTCAGTCATCAAGCTGTAACCATGCGCTACTCAGTCAGCCACAAAGCCGAAATACGCGAAAAACTGATTGCCGCCGCCGGCGCCCTCAGCAAGAAGGAGGGTTTCGGCACCACTGGCGTCGACGCCCTGATGGCCACTGTCGGCCTCACTGGCGGTGCCTTCTATGGCCACTTCAAGAACAAGGGGGAGTTGCTGGAGGCCATAGTCGACAATGAGATGCGCTTGACCCGTGCTCAGTTTCTCAACGACGGGTCAAGCCCGACCCCACTACGGAACAGGCTGCAACGCTACCTGAGCCGCAGCCACGTGACCCACCCCGAGCAGGGCTGTCCGTTGCCCTCGCTAAGCAACGAAGTCGCCCGCGCGAACGCCTGCGTAAAGGCAACCTATGAACGCCACCTTGAAGAGCTGGTAGCCAACCTCAGCGACGCTATGCCAACCCCCGATCCGGACCGAGCCTGGGCGATACTGGCCATGGCGGTAGGCGGTATCACCCTGGCAAGAGCGCAGAACAACCCGGCACTGCAGGAACAGGTATTAAATGCCTGTGTAGAGCAGGCCATGGTCATTGCCGACAAAAATGGCCCGAATTACACTGATTAGCACGCCCTAACCATCGCACTGTTACAGGACAGGACTTGCCTTTAGCCGTTAAATAAACGATCGTTTATTTAACGGCCATTGAGTTACCCAGGCAACCAAATCCCCACGCTCTGGCACCAGGGAATTATAACGAGGTCATCATGACGACTACCGACACCACCGCCTGTATCCTCTGCTCCCGCAATTGTGGTCTGAGCGTGGAGATCGACGATAACCGCTTCAAGAAGATCAAAGGCGATAAGGCACACCCCTTCAGCCAGGGCTATATCTGCCAGAAGGCGGCGCGGCTGGAGCATTACCAGAACCACGATGACCGCCTGACCACACCACTACAGCGCCAGAGTGATGGCTCCTTCAAGCCGGTAAGCTGGGACGAAGCGCTGGACGATATCGCCCAACGACTGGTGGCGATCCGCGATCAGCACGGCGGTAACGCCTTCGCCTTTCTCGGCGGTGGCGGCCAGGGCAACCACCTCGGCGGCGCCTACAGCCGGCAACTGCTGGCAGCGATGAAGAGCTACTTCAGTTACAACTCCCTTGGCCAGGAAAAAACCGGTGATTTCTGGGTCAACGGCCGCCTGTTCGGTGAGCAGACCTGCCACACCACTGAAGATGTGGAACACGCGGACTACGTGCTTTTCATCGGCACCAACCCCTTCCAGGCCCACGGCATTCCCAATGCCCGCGACACCCTGAAGCACATCAAGAAGGACCCCGGGCGCACCATGGTGGTGGTGGATCCGCGCCGCACCGAAACCGCCAAAATGGCGGATATTCACCTGCAACTGCGCCCCGGCACCGACGCTTACCTGATGAGCGCCATGCTGGCGATCATCGTCACCGAGGGCCTGCACGACCGGGACTTTCTGGCCAAACACTGCCGGGGCTTCGATCAGGTGGAAAAGGCCCTGCGCGCCATCCCCATTGCCGACTACGCCGCCCGCGCCGATGTGCCACTGGCCACCCTGGAGGAGGTTGCTCGGGGTTTTGCCAACGCAGACAGCGCCTGCGTGCGCATCGACCTCGGCATCCAGCAGACCCTCAATACGACCCTGAACGGCTACCTCGAAAAGCTGCTCTATCTGGTCACCGGCAACTTCGGCAAACCTGGTGGTAACAACCTGCACACGATGCTGCTGCCGATTCTTGGCGACACCGACGAGCGCAACCCCAAGTACAGGCGCACCGCCCACCACCGGATGTTCCCCATTGCGGGCATTTACCCACCCAATATCCTGCCGGACGAAATTCTTCATCAAGGCGAGGACCGGATTCGAGCAGTATTCGTGGACAGTGCCAACCCGTTAGTGACCTGGGCGGACACCCGGGCCTATGAGAAGGCATTTGCGTCCCTGGAGCTGTCAGTGGTGATCGACGTGACCATGACCGAAACGGCGCGCGCCGCCCATTATGTGCTACCCGCTTCCTCCCAGTTCGAGAAGTGGGAAGCCACCGGCTTCAACCTAGAATTCCCGGTGAACGGCTTCCACCTGCGCCATCCCCTGTTTCTGCCGAAAGAAGGCACTTTGCCGGAGCCAGAAATCTACACCCGGTTGCTGGAAAAAATGGGCGTGCTACCGGAGCGATTTCCGAAACTGGAACGACTGGCTCGACTGGAAGCCAAGCGCGGTCAGTACCTGGCGACCCTGGCCGCCCTCGGTACCCTGCTGGCCAGAAACCGTCAATGGATTCCCCACGCCGCATCGATTGTCTACCGCACCATCGGCAAAACCCTGCCGGACAACGCCGCCGCCAGCGCACCGCTTTTGGCCCTCACCCACGTCTATGCCCAATTGCACTACAAGGCAGTAAAACGTGCCGGGCACCAGGGCAACCGCCTGACGCTGGGCTCCAACCTGTTCCAGGCGATTCTCAAAGGTCGCTCCGGGATCACCCTCAGCGAACATCGCTTCACGGATATCTGGTCGCTGATCGCCCACAACGATCGCCGAGTTCATCTGGCCATACCGGAAATGCTTGACGAGCTCGCAGGCCTGACAGCCAGTATCACCGATCAGGCTTACCCCTTTGTGCTGATGGCCGGCGAGCGGCGCAGCTACAACGCTAACCAGATCTACCGCGATCCGGCCTGGCGTAAAGTAGATCCCCATGGCGCCATGCGCATGCACCCGGAGGATGCCGAGCGGCTGGGTATCGAAAATGGTGACAAGGCGCTGTGCCGTTCCGCCCGGGACAGCATCGAGGTAGTGGTGGAAGTGGATGACAGCGTGCGCACCGGCATGGTCACCCTGCCCCACGGCTTTGGCATGCGTTACAAGGACAGTGCGCCGATCGGCCCTGAACTAAACCGGCTCACCGATAGCCAGCACTGCGATCCTCTGTCGCGCACCCCGTTCCACAAACATGTGCCAGTGCAGATCGAGAAGAGCTCAACCGCAGGAGCAGTATGACCTTGGAACCCCGTCGCACAAAAACCGTGTCAGGTCTTCGACCCTGCGCCGTAGTGGTCGGCAGCGGCCACCGTGACGGCCTGGGCGGCGCCCTCTGCGCCAGAATCGCCCGCGAAGGCCTGCCGGTCTACGCTGTAGGACGCAACACCGAGAAGCTGGCCAGCCTGGTGGCCAGCATTCCAGGGGAAGAGGGAGAGATCACTCCTGTGGTGGCCGATATCAGCGCCCCGGAAGCCATTACCGAGCTGTTTGCCAAGGTAGAAGAAGCGGGCCACCGGCCGGAGCTGGTGATCTTCAATGCCGCCGAGCGTAACTTACCCAAGGGGTTGCTGGAGATGACCCCGGCTTATCTGGAGCAATTGTGGCGGGTCTGCTATCTGGGCGGGGTCTATGTCGGCCAGCAGGCCATTCAGCAGATGTTGCCCCAAGGTCATGGAACCCTGATCTTCACGGGAGCCAGCGCCTCCCTGCGCGGCAAGGCCCGTTTCGGAGCCTTCGCTGCCGTCAAGGCCGCTCTGCGCAATCATGCCCAGGCCATGGCCAGGGAATTCGGCCCCAAGGGCATTCATGTGGCCCACGTGGTAGTGGATGGCATCGTCAACGGCGATCGCGCCGCCCGATTTGGCTTTGGCCTGGGCAAGGCCTATCTTATGGCCAAAGGCGATGATGGCAGCCTGTTACCCGACGCGGTGGCCGAAGCCTACTGGCAGCTGCACCGCCAGCACCGCTCCGCCTGGACCCAGGAACTGGACCTGCGCCCTTTCAAGGAAACCTTCTAGCTCTGTGACTTCGCAATGGCCGCTCAGGGTCTATGGCGTCAGCTCAAGCTGTTAGCGGTCACCCCACTCATGTTGGATCAAAGCACGCTCGGCAGCGGGCCCGATTGGAACGTCTGCCATCATCTGATCCAACGTCTGGTCAAGTACGCTTCCGCCACTGGCCGTCTGATAGGTACCGGGCGCGGCGGCAGGTTCTGCTTCCACCTGTGCCACACGTTCCCAGGAGCCACCATCCCTGCGACAGGCAATCTGCTCGGACGCAGAAGCCTCCATGTCCAGACGGAACTGGCGGCACCATTCCCCGGCCAGGCTCCGGAACGTCAGCCTCGGTGTCAGTGTTGTCTCACTATCAAGCTGATAGACCTCACCGCTGGGTTGATGATTCAGAATGTCCACGACCGCGGGCCACGCCGGACCTCTGTCCGATGGCAGGGTCAGCCATTGTGTCAGCGCCACTCCCGCAATCACCGCAGCAGCGATCGCTTTACCGGTGTGTCCCCTGACCCTGCGCCACCACGGAAACATGACAACATTATCCTCTGCGGGCGCGGCACTTTCAGGCGACTCCACCTCGAGCATTCGGATCACCGAAGCCGGCACAGGATGGTCGTCGATCGAACCATAATGCGCCTGCAGCTCGGCATCCACCGATGCCAGTTCCGCCAGACGGTCTGCCAGTGCCGGATCCTCCGCCAGCTGGTCCCGGACCGCCTCCATCTCTGCGCCGTTCAGCTCGTTGTCGAGGAAAGCCGACAGGGTTTCATCAGTTATGTTCATGCATCGGTCCTCATGGTTGCAGGCGACAACGTCTCACTCAGTGCCGCCCTGGCACGGGCCAGCCGACTCATCACCGTGCCCCTGGGCACCCCCAGGATTTCAGCCACAATCTTGTAGGGCATCCCCTGGATCGCCACCAGGGAAATGATCTGACGCTGGTCCTCCGGCAGCCGGGACATGGCCGCATCCACCCGGTTCCACTCAATCGATTTGGTGGTCTGATGCTCGCCATTCACTACCTGACCCTCACTCAGCTCCGGCCGCTCTGATGCTTCCCGCCGAACCTTTCTGGCCCTGCATTCGTCTATCCAGACATTACGGCAAACCCGGAATGCCCACTTGGTGAGGTCGGCGTCGTCCGGGGTACCTCGGGTCAGCAAACGCTCAACAGTATTCTGCAGAAGGTCATCGGCATCGGCCATGGAGCCTGTCAGCGAATAGGCAAATCGTCGGAGCCTGGGTAGCAGTTCAGTGATTTCCTGTTGCATAGCCTTCTTTTTCAATCGGTGTTACCTGTAAAACGGATCGGCAACCGGTTTATTCCATCAACAAAGGAATTTTTTCCGCACCGGGCCGTTGTAACCTGTGAAACACACTCAAATCCGGACTGGCACGATGAAAGCTCACGTCATGACACACTTGCTCCCCGTTATTGCTCTCTATTCGCTTGCCACCCCAGCTCTGGCATTGGGTGGAGGCGGTCTTCCGGATACCCAGGCAACCCAGATCACCCGGCAGGTGGAACAGAAAGCGGGACGGGTGGTAGAGCGGGCCATGGACAGACGCCTTGAGAAACGCGCTGAGGCAAAGGCCAACAGCGTCAGGGAGCGGCTTGCCGAACTGCCCCGGGCACTTTCAATAAACACGACCACAGGACAGAAAGCGTTCAATGAGGTAGCGCTGGACGATGGCTTCCGGGCCGTTGAACGTCAGTGGCTGGTCACAGGCACAGCCTCGGACATGGACAGCCTCAGCCACCCGGGAATCACTCTTCTGGAACGCCGCGAGCTGTCCGGGCTGGGAATGACCGTCGCCCGGTTCCGGGTAAGACCTGAGCTGGATTCCCGTGACGCCCTGGAAGAAGCATTACCGGAACTGGCCGACCGGCTCGACCGAAACCATATTTTTGCCCCTCAGGCCGGGCCCGAAACGGCCAGCCCGGAGGCGGACAGTCCGCAGTGGAAAAGCCTCTGTGATAAGCCCGCTCGCGTTGGAATGGTGGATACCGCCATTGCCACCGATCATCCGGTGTTCGGAAATGCACAGATCGTGCAGCAACGCTTTCTGGCTTTGGCCGATGTGGAAGGCGAGCTTCGGGAGCCCAGGGACCATGGCACCGCCGTCGCCAGCCTGATGGTGGGTAGCCTCGAGGATCAATGGCCAGCCCGGCTGCCGGACGCCACAGTGTTCAACGCCTCGGTATTCTATGACCGGGAACGCAGCCTCTCTGGGGCAACCCTTGGGCATCTGCTGGAAGGGCTGAACTGGCTGGCCAATCAGGATCTGTCCGTCGTCAACATCAGCCTGACAGGCCCGGATAACCGACTGCTCGCCGCAGCCGTCGAGGCCCTCCGGAAACAGGGCATCCTGCTGGTGGCGGCCGTCGGCAATCAGGGGCCCGCCGCTCCGCCATTGTATCCGGCGGCCTATCCGGAGGTAGTGGGTGTTACGGCAGTGGATACCTCAGGCGAGCTCTACCGATGGGCAAACCGGGGGGAGCAGGTGCTGTTTGCCGGCCCCGGGGTGTCTGTTGCGGTGGCGCATCCCGATGGGGGCATGGTCGCCGACAGCGGCACCTCGCTGGCAGCACCGGTGGTTGCCGCCGCCCTCGCCTGCCGCCGCGGCGATCAGTCGGCAGACCAGGCTATGAAAGCGCTGACTGAAGAAGCCTTGGATCTGGGCAAGCAAGGCCGTGACACCAGTTTCGGTCACGGCTTCCTCGACCTGTGACCAGGGATGGTCAGAAAGCTGCCCGCAGCGAAACGCCCGCCACAGTCTTGTCGTAATCAGCGGAGTCCACATTGGAGGTGTAATTGCCCCATGAAATGCTGGGCTCCAGGCTGAATACCTCATTAAGACCAATCCGCCAGCTCGCCTCCAGAATACGCGCCCTGTCCGCCCGTTTGCTTGTCGAACGCTCCGTCAAGTCACCGGTCAGAGGGTCGTTCAGCAAGGGATCCGAGCTGGTTACCGTGACCTCGTCGTACTCGCGGTCCTCGTAGCGCCAGCCAAGGCGTAGCCTGTTATCCTCACCACCCAGGGTGAATTTGTGTACCAGTGCCAGCCGAACCCGCAGCAGGTCATTGTCATAGGCGTCCGCCTCGGCATCCTCGCGGTCACCATCAAGACCAACCAACAGGTGGCTTCTGGCCTGATTGAAGAAGAAAAATGAGTCCAGGCTGACACCGCGAATGTCCGCATCCCGGGCCTCGCTGTCGTCAAAGTCTTTACTCTTGTCCTGCAGGCTGGCCAGCAGGTATACGTCTTCCCCGATGAGGCGTCCCAGGTAGACGCTGGCCCGCCGGAAATCCAGAAACGGGTCCGAGCCCAGGGTCGCATGGGAATAGTGATAGCTGGTGCCCACGGTTACCGGATCAAAGTCGTAACTGATATCAGCCGACACCAGGTGAATATCCTGATCAAACTGATCCAGGTTCTGGTATCGCCTGCCTGACAATGAATAACCGAGGGTCACGTTCAGCGCCCTGGTGGGTTTCAGCACTCCCTCAAGGCCGGCATCAAACACCCAGGCCTCATCGCTTTGATCAGAGGAAGTATTCAGTTCGTCCACGGTCACGTTGCTGTCATATTGATAACCGCCCTCAAGGTGCCCGTTCATCCGGACTTTATCCTCGGCGTGGACAACCAACGATGGTGCGAAAAGTCCCAGTGCCAGAGGCACGGCCAAAGTACGTGGAATCAGCTGCATGTCTGCTCCTCATTTGTAGTGCCAGAAGAGGGCCGGGCCTTGTGGCCCGGCCGGTCTGGAGTGAAACGTTACAGCAAGCCGCCACTACCGGAACCTTTCACAGTTCCCTTGACGGTGTTCTGTACTTCACTCCTGACGCTTTCAGACACAGACGTGCCGATTTGCTGATGGGTTTCAGCCCGAATCTCGGCATTTCGCGCCTCGTTCATGCGCTCCTGCGCTTGCTGGCGCATTTCCCCGGCCTTATCAGCAGCTGCATCCGCAGAGGCAGTGGCAGTGCTGCGAACCTTCTGACCGGTTTCCACGCCGGCGCTTACTGCCTGATTGGCGCTCTGACGGGCCTGGTTACTGACTGCCTCTCCCTGCTCGGAGGCTTCATCACGAGCCACTTCACCGTCAGCATTGCTTTCGGACTCGGCCGCCGCATCTCCGTTGGCGGAAACGCCATTGCGGGTGCTGGCTTCAGCGCTCATGTTGGCCTCGGCCTCGGCGCTGGCATTGGCAGCGCCAGAGCCTTCGTCAGCGAGAGCGCCAGCGGAGAGAATGGAACAGATTGCGATGGTCAGTAGATGTTTTTTCATGGTTACTTCCTCCTGATTTACCCTTATCGGGTGGCTTTCATCAGGAGGACGGTTGGCGAGAGGGTTTATTCCATTAAAAAGCCGTTAGGTGACATACGGGTACGGAAATGAAGATGCTTCGATCTCACCTCGGCTCATTGTTCAGGTCAGGCAAACGTTCAAGAGTCTTTATCCCATTCGATGTTGTTTTTCGTCCGGTCAAAGTGAGGGGCAAAAACTGACAGCGCCGCAAAACTTTGCCCTTCCTTTAAAATCGGGCCGTGAAGCGTCGACTTGGGAATGAACACGAGATCACCCTTTGTCACCTTCTTTGTTTCTTCACCGACTTTAAAGTCCACATTACCTTCGATAATGACGAGCAGTTCATCATGGTAATTCTGGGTGTGCAGTGCATTGCCGCTATCACTGACTACGCCAACATTTGCTGTCACATGCTCTCCGTCGAAAACAAACGTCCGCTTGATGGGGTCGCCCTTCGTAGATTCATCAGCTTCGAGGGATGCGACGATCTGATCCAGGTTCTGAAAGTACGTCATCGTTAGCTACCTCACTGCTGGGAGTGTTGACTCAACAACCAGGCCCGCCTGCGTCAGGGTCTCTGTAGTCTGACCGGTGATACCGGGATTAGTTTTGGGAGTCCCTTCGCCCAGCAACGGACAATTTGAAAAGCAGCAGAGAATTACTCGGAGGGCTCACTCTTGTGATGCGGCATTGCGTGATCGCAACGCCAGGATGCCAGCTATGACCATGACCACAGCACTTGGTCCGAAAAAGGTACCGTAACCAGACATACCTATCGCGGCTTGCCCGCCAAGCAGTAATGCGCAGAAACCTTCAACGAACGGGCGGATTCCAAGGCTAAAGAACAGCAAGGGTAACAGCGCGATCAAGACCGGAGCGATAAAAAGCGGTAAGACTTCAATGCCATTAACTTCTACAAAGGATTTGCTGGTTTCTTTCGTTGTTGACTGGCTGACCGTGATTCCCGTGCCAGCATCAATTGATATTTCGCCCCGTGTCTCCGTGCCCTGGTACACAGGCGCAACCAACAGCGCCGTGAAGCCGGCTACAGCCAGAAAAATTGAGGTAAACAGAGCGATATATTCGGGGCGATTGGCAAATAGTTTTGTTAATCGAGTGCGACGGAACAAGGAAAAGGCAAAACCGATAACCATTAGAAGAGCGCCGCCGATAACAGCAATGCCGGAGGTCAGAAACAATACCTCAAACATGGTTCATCCCCTGTGATGCATGTATCTGTCGCCGTGACTGGCCTGGTTATAAGGCATGTAGCTCCCAGTGATCTCTGCCTATCTTGTACAAAACATGCTCACAAAGCGGGTCAGAAGGTTCCAGGTCCGGATGCTCAAACTTGCTGGCATAGGACATCCCGATTTTTTCCATGACGGCTTGCGAACGGATGTTGCGTACTGTCGTAAAAGAAACCACCTCTTCTAAACCCAAGTGAGTAAAAGCATACCGCAACGACTCATTGGCGGCCTCTGTCGCGTAACCCATGCCCCAATATCGTTTAGCGAGACGCCAGCCAATCTCAACACATGGTGAGAACGGCATGCTTTCTTTGGGAACGTGCAGCCCGACAAATCCAGCAAACTTACTTTGACCAGGGATCTCTACAGCCCAGAACCCCCACCCACGTTCAGCAATGAGAGACTTGATTTTTCTTCCCATACTGTAGCTTTCTTCCTCCGTCAGAAGCTTCGGGAAGAACTCCATCACGTCCTTATCCCGACACATCTGCGAAAAGGGATAGAAATCTTCGTCATCCCACTGCCGAAGTATTAATCTTTGCGTTCTAAGCATGAGTCAGGTGATGCCTTATAACGCTAAGGTGACCGGCGCCGAAAAGCCAGCGGAGGGAACCAGAAGCGCCACGCTTTTGGCGTCCGACCGCCGGGTTTATACCAGCGGGCCATCTTCCAGCTCTGCATAACGTGGCAAATTATCCGTGAACTCGTACCACTCCGCTGCAGAACTAGCGAAAATATGGTACTCGGGCTTAGCCTCTATCGGTGTTTTCAGTGTACCGATTCTCAAGCGCAAACGATCGGGCTTTGAATCCAGCCGGCTGTATAACGGGCTGCCACATTCACTACAAAATGCTCGCTTTTTACCCGCCTTAGACTCGAACTCCTTTACTAGATCACGCCCCTCAACAAATTGAAATTGAGATGCCTGAATAGGGCTATTGGTCGCATACGCAGAACCCTGGGCTCGACGACACTGCGAGCAATGGCACATCGCGATAGGGCCAAGCTCGCCACTGTATTCATATTGGACTAGGCCACAAAGGCAACTTCCATGAAGCATCGGTACTCCCTTTCGGTTGGTCCTACCCACGAAAAATAGACACTCGTTATGCGCATCTGCGCTCGTATTCCACCGGGCTGAGATAGCCCAAAGCGGAGTGTCTTCTCTTCCGGTTATAAAACACTTCGATGTACTCGAAGATAG